>NZ_JABMKX010000029.1 GCF_013204885.1 Paenibacillus tritici | reverse complement strand
TTATGTCCGATCTATATGGGGTTTCGGGACGGGGCCTGCTCCAGAAGATCATGGACGGCGAGGTCGTAGACGAAGTGACCGTTAAAAACCTGGTCAAAACCCGTTTAAAAAAGAAAGTTCCGCAGTTGCTAGGGCGCGCTCAATGGCAAGTTGCGCCGTCATCATCGGGAGATGATTCGAGACCACTGGGACCACTTGGTCTATTTGGAGAAACGGATCACGGAACTGGAAGCTCGAATCGAGGCGAAGGCAGAACCGTACCTGGAGGTGATTGAACAAATTGACTCCATTCCAGGAATTGAGCGGACGTCTGCCGTGACCATCTTTGCCGAAGTGGGGCCGCATGTCGCGGAAATGTTCCCGAGTGATGCGCAGTTTGCTTCATGGGCGGGGGTGTGTCCAGGGAACAACGAAAGCGCTGGAAAGCGAAGAAAGTCAAAAACGATGCAAGGGAACAAGCATCTGAAAGGGGCCTTGTGTCAGGCGGCTTGGGCGAACTCTCGCTCCTCGAACCGGATCGGCCAATTCTTTCGACGAATACGTAAGAGACGGGGAGATAAAAAAGCAAACGTCGCCACCGCACATTTGCTGATTCGAATCCTCCATGCCCTGATGCGGGAGAAAAGGTTATACCAAGAAATAGACGTCTCACTAGGCGATGAGACGTCCAAGAAAAACCCGTTGGATCGGTACGTGCAATATATCCAGCAGTTAGGATATAGCGTGCAATTAAATCCTATCCAATAGTCTCTCCTTTTTCAAAAAAAACGAAACGTTATTTTGGGGCGGTGGGTCTTTTTTTGTCAAAATCCAGTCTGCGGCGCATTTTCCGATACTTTTATTTTCGTATTAAACTGAACACAATGAGACCGGGAGCGCCACGTAGGCTGAATGTAATCGAAAAACCGAACACAATGGGACTGGGGGCACCGCGTAAGCAGGCAGGTGTGAAGCCGTTCCTGTTTAAATGACATAGCAAACCAGCCCGTATCTGAAAGATACGGACCGGCCATCTTCCAAGCTGCTTACCTGTGTTCGAACAAGTCGATGGTGCCGAGTACAATATGCGCCAGACCAAATCCAAGAATGCCAGTTGCAGCGATCTTATATCTGCTCCCCAGAAAAGCTGCACTCGAAGCAGTTACAACGGTCCCCAGTACGGCGGGTATCATCCCTTCACGCATTCGAAACACTCCCTCACGGTAGTTTGAAAGACATTCGTTAGTGTGGGTTACAGAAGGGACAATTATACTTCGAGTTTATGTCAGCGGCGGCAGGGAAGCGGCTGACAGTTAAAACGGTCAATCGGCTGTCAGTTCTAAACGTTCAATCTGCCGCCCCCGCCGTGGTCACACGGCCGGCCGGATCTTCAACCTCATGTACATTGTAGAGCACGCGCGCCAGCAGATCCTGGCTGTAATTGCCGAAATGCTTGCCGTAGATCGTCAAGCCGCGCTTGTTCACCGGTTTGTCGGTGACGGCAATGCGGAAGGTCAGCTCGCTTTTGTAATCCAGCTTGATGTCGTCAAGGGTAATGTCGGAGATCCGGCAGCCGTCAATGAAGCTGCCCTCCTTATTGATCCGGATCAGCTTCAGCATTCCATACTGGTTAAGGTGGGGAGGCCACCAGTCGGGATTGAAGGTGCCGCGCGCATCGCCGAAGTCCCCGGGGCTGGTCCAGAAGCCGATCTCGATTCCGTTCACATAGAAGTACAGATCAGAAGGATAATTGTCGTTGAATCCTGGAGCCTCGGAGCCAATCTCCATGGAGAACTGAATCTCCCGGAAGGTCTGGTTGGCTTTGAGATAGTTAGGGATACGGTACTCCAGGAAGCCTTCCGCCATCCAGATAATCTCGGAATCAATCCGCTGGGGATCGGCGAAATAACGCGGCTCGTCGAAGTCGCCGATGATGCTGTCCTTGGTGGCCAGTCCGCAGGTGGGAACCGCCTGATAATTGCTGTAATGGCCTACCTGAATCTCGACCTCGTACAGATTGTCAACATCCTTGCTCCGCAGATCCACCATCAGCTTATCCTTGTTCAGGTAGCAGACCTTCTGAATTCCGTGCTTGCCTACTGCGGTATTAATCTCGATTAAGCCGCTCTCCTCCAGCTTCTTGATATGCATCGTAATAGCCCCATTGCTGAGATTCAGCTTCTTGGCAATTTCGTTGAGATTAAGGGCCTGATTAGTCGCCAGCAGCTCAAGAATCTGGATGCGGATCTCGGAGCTGAGCGCCTTGAAGATATCAATCCCGCTCATCAGATCTTTGATATAAATCATATTTAGGGTACCTTCTTCCAGTGAGGTCATTAGAAAAGAAACTATTTTACAAAATTATAAACTAATCAATCCTAAAAGGAAAGCATTCAGCCTTTATTTGTAGAATTCGATTAAATTTAAGCTAAAAATATAGTATAAGGACTATTTACTTTATAATAATATAAATTAATATTGTGTAAAAAGGTCAATAATCAATGATTTTTTTCAGAAATAAGATCAAATTCTACCTTTAGTTTGTATATTTTTAAATAGATTTATACTTTTATGTTTACAGGGTTCTTTATATATGCTATTTTATACCTGTAAGCGAATACATTCAATTGTTTTTCAATCATTCAATTAAAGTGTGAAATATATTGCTTGAAAGCGGTAGCTTGAACTAACAGGCCTCAGCGGGGTTTCTTGGTTCTTCTATATAGCATGTACATTCTAATGGTTGAGCAAATCCTAGGAGGGGTTACAGTGTTAAAGAAAAAGGGCTGGTTCACACTGCTGTCGTTGGTTCTGATGGTATCGGTTGTACTTACAGGCTGCGGCGGGAACAACAAAACATCGTCCGGAGGCAATAGCGGAGGCGAAGCCACGGCAAATGCCGGGAAGAAGGATTCCAAGGAGACCAAGAATCTTACCTTCATGTTCCGCGGAGGAACCGACGAGCAGAAGGCCTATGAAGGCGTTGTGAAGAAATTTGAAGCCGACCATCCGAACGTCAAGGTGAAGATTGTCGTGACTGCGGCAGATCAATATGCTACCAAGCTGAAGGCCTCTATTACAGGCAACAGCGTGCCGGATGTCTTCTATTTTGAATCCGGTGACTTGAAGGCCTATGTGAACAGCGGCGTGCTGCTCGATCTTACCAGCCATGTAGAGAATAATCCTAACATCGACTTGAACAACATCTGGAAATATGGCGTGGATCTGTACCGTTATGACGGCACCATGGCCGGACAAGGTAATCTGTACGGAATGCCCAAGGACGTAGGCCCATTCGCACTCGGCTATAACAAGACCATGTTCGAAGCTGCGGGTGTACCTCTGCCGGACAAAGACAAACCGTATACCTGGGATGAATTCATCAAAGTCGCCCAGCAGCTGACCATTGATAAAGACGGGGACGGCAAGCTGGACCAATTCGGCGCAGGCTTCAACGTGCAGTGGGCATTGCCTTCCTTAGTCTGGAGCAACGGCGCGGACTGGCTGGATGCTACCAAGACCAAGGTCACCATTGATGATCCGAAGTTCATCGAAGCCCTGCAATTCTTCACCGACATGCAGCTTAAATACGGGATTACACCATCCACGGAACAAGCGCAGACTCTGGATACCTACCAGCGCTGGATGAAAGGCGAAATGGCCTTCTTCCCTGTGGGCCCGTGGGATATGAGCACTTATGAGACTCTGCCGTTTGATTATGATCTGATTCCGTATCCTGCAGGCTCCACCGGCAAATCGGCTACATGGACCGGCTCACTCGGGATCGGTGCTTCTGCCAAAACCAAACACCCGGACGAGGCCGTAGAGCTGATCAACTATCTGACCGCCTCCAAGGACGGGATGGAAGCGCTTGTGAAGGCAAAAGTGCAAATTCCTAACCTGATTGACATGGCTACAGAATGGGCCGCAGATACAAGCACCAAACCGGCTAACAAAGAAGAATTCCTGCAGGTAGTGAATGAGTACGGACGCGTGCTGCCTGGCCATTATACGTACAATGCGGAATGGTATAACCTGTTCTACACCGACATCCAGCCGGTCCTTGACGGCAAAGTTACCCCGGAAGAGTATGTGAAATCGGAACAGCCGAAGATGCAGAAGCTGCTGGACAAAGCGGTAGAGCAAGAGGCGAAATCCAAGAAATAAGCGCTATCACATAGTACTTATCCAGCATTAAAGTGATGTTTGGTCTCCTGTAACAGCGGACCGGCATCACTTTGTTGCTGAACTATCCGAATTTGAGGTGATTCTTATGAATGCTAAGTCCAATCTCTACCGCAAGGAGAAAATCTACGGATTTCTGTTTATCCTGCCTCCGCTGCTGGGATTGTTGATTTTTACACTATACCCGATGATTTACTCCATCTATGGCTCATTTACGGATTGGGATGGACTCGGACAGATGAATGTGATCGGGCTGAGCAATTTCGCGGATCTTTGGTCAGATGAGCTGTTCCACAAAGCCTTATTCAATACCTTGTTCATGATGCTGGGCATTCCTATCGGCATTACGCTGGCACTGCTGCTCGCCCTGGGCCTTAACCGGGGGGTGCCCGGGACTACGGCCTTCCGGGTGATCTATTATGTTCCGGTTATATCTTCACTGGCAGCAGTATCCATTATGTGGAACTGGGCCTATAACGGTGACTACGGTCTCGTCAACCAGTTCCTCGATCTGTTCGGCATCAGCGGACCGAACTGGATGGCGAATAAATATACGGTCAAGCCTGCGCTGATTATTATGGCGGTATGGAAGGGACTCGGCTATACGATGCTGCTCTATTTGGCGGCGCTGCAAAGTGTCTCCCGCTCCTATTATGAAGCGGCAGAGCTGGATGGGGCGAACGGCTTCCAGTCCTTCCGGCATATTACCTGGCCGATGGTGCGCCCCGTAACCTTTTTCATCATCGTTACCAATATTATTGGAGGATCACAAATCTTCACCGAGATGAACATCATGACCCCGACAGGCGGTCCGGAATATGCTTCGGCATCCGTAGTATTCTACATTTGGCAGAAGGCGTTCGGCAATTTCCAGATGGGTTATGCTTCCGCAATGGCGGTATTCCTCGGCGTGTTCATATTTGTCGTGACTCTTATCCAATTCCGAATGAACGAGAAGCAATCGTTCGATGTCGATTAACTGAAGAGGAAGGAGACCATAACTATGACGAGCAGAAGAAGAATTACCCATACCATTATATTTGTCCTACTATCCATAGGCGCGGTGTTCATGATCGGCCCGCTGCTCTGGATGCTGTCCACCTCATTCAAGGATAAGCAGGATGTGTTTGCCCTGCCTCCGGTGTGGATTCCGAATCCGTTCCATTTCGATAAATACAGTGAGATTTGGGAGGCGGGTCCGCTGCTGAGCGGGATCAGGAACAGCTTGATTATCGCAGTGACAGTAACGATTGTAGGGACATTCACCTCCAGTCTGGCGGCGTTTTCCTTTTCCAAATTGCGGTTTCCCGGTAAAAACAAGATCTTCCTGCTGATGCTGTCTTCGCTGATGATCCCGTATCCGGCGGTCATGATTCCGCAATTCTTCATGTTCTCCAAGCTGGGCTGGATTGACACCCTGCTGCCGCTGATCGTTCCGGGCCTGTTCGGGAATATCGTGATGATCTTCTTCCTGCGGCAGTACCTGAGCAGTGTGCCGAATGCTATTATTGAAGCGGCCAAAATCGACGGAAGCTCGTATTTCCGCCTGTACAGCTCGATCACCTTCCCGCTGATCAAACCGGCAGTAGCTGCACAGCTGATCCTGTGGTTCATGGGAATCTGGAATGACTACCTGTCTCCGATTATCTACCTGAATTCACCGGAGAAGCAGACCCTTCAGCTGGTAATCGCCAACTTCAATGCAACCTATGCGATCCAGACGGACTATCCGCTAATTATGGCAGCTTCAATTATTGCCCTGCTGCCGATGCTGATCATCTTCCTGGTATTCCAGAAGCAAATTATTGAATCTGTAGCCATCTCGGGCGTAAAGGGATAACAGATATAAGACCAAAGGAGAAACCATAATGAATACAAATAGAGAGTACAATAACCCCCTAGTAGAACAGCGTGCAGACCCTTGGGTATACAAGCACTCAGACGGTTATTACTATTACACAGCTTCCGTGCCGGAATACGACCGGATTGAGGTACGCAGAGCTGCAACGCTTGAAGGGCTGAGAGAAGCAACACCAGTCGTAGTCTGGCGCAAATACGAGAGCGGCCCGCTCAGCGCCAATATCTGGGCTCCCGAAATTCATTACATCGACGGTAAATGGTATATTTACTTCGCGGCCGCCCGGACCACGGAAACGAAGGAGGGGCTGTTCGACCACCGCATGTTCGCCCTGGAGAATACTTCGGCGAATCCGCTGGAGGGCGAGTGGGTGGAGAAGGGGCAGGTGAGAACGGCCTGGGAATCCTTTGCACTGGATGCGACCTCGTTTGAACATAAGGGAGTACAATATTATGTATGGGCGCAAAAAGACCCCGGTATCGACGGGAACTCCAACCTCTATATCTCAGCCATGGAGAACGGCTGGACGCTGAAGGGTCCGCAGACGATGATCTCTACCCCGGAGTATCCGTGGGAGATTATCGGCTTCAAGGTGAATGAAGGTGCTGCGGTGTTGAAGCGGAACGGCCGGATCTTCATGAGCTTCTCGGCAAGCGCCACCGACCACAATTATTGTATGGGGCTGCTCACCGCATCGGAGGACAGTGATCTGCTGGACGCGGCCTCCTGGACCAAGCATCCTGAGCCGGTCTTCAAGACCAGTGAAGAGAACGGGCAATACGGTCCGGGACATAACAGCTTCACGGTAGATGAGAACGGTGAGGATGTGCTGATCTACCATGCCCGGAGTTATAAGGAAATTACCGGAGATCCGCTCTATGACCCGAACCGCCACACCCGTGCCCAGCGCCTGCGGTGGAACGGGGACGGGACTCCTGATTTCGGGGTGCCGGTGAAGGACGGCGGGGAGTAGGCTGGCGGGGGGAGTACAGACCTGGGGGAAAGAGAGCGGGATGCAGCGTGCCGGGTCACATGCTCCGGCGCTATGACGCCCGAGCCCGACTAGTACAGCGTCAGATTTAAAAAGGTGAGTGGGCGCGATGAGGCCTGAAGGACTATAAAAGTGAAGTCATTGGACCAGATGTATGCGAAAAATCGAACACAATTGGACTGGGTGCACCGCGTAGGCCAAATGTAATCGAAAAACCGAACACAATTGGACTGGGAGCGCCGGGTAGGCCGAATGTAAACGAAAAACCGAACACAATTGGACTGTGAGCGCCACGTAGGCCGAATGTAAACGAAAAACCGAACACAATGGGACTGGGAGCGCCACGTAGGCCGAATGTAATCGAAAAACCGAACACAATTGGATTGGGAGCGCTGCGTAGGCCGTGCGTTTATCGCAGTGCCAGACGTATTTTCACAGAAAAACCGTGCACATTATGCTGGCGCGAAGGTAATTGGGTCAATGTATGCGAAAAACCGAACACAATAGTAGGTGGTTCGATCTTACTGATTCAATCTACTGTATAAATTCTGATGCTCTACTAGTAGCCCTCTGTGAACCCTACAGTGTCTCCCCGTGACCGACAATACCCGCCGTGAACTGACCCGCCGCAACGCCGAAGATCCCGCAACCCTATCAGGGGAGCGGGATTCTTTATACTGTATGGAGGATTGCTGCACAAATTGCAACCTTCCCTTCGTGATATGGCCGCTAATCAGAAATTGTTGCACGAAAGTCAGCATTCCTGCGGCATTTACCCGCATGGCGGGACTATTCATGCATTTCCTGCAACAATTCTCTAAAGTGCACACTATCTATCGGCCTAAGTTGCAAAACGTACAACATTTGCAAACCTGCCTATACAGAACAGAATAAGCTAAAATGCTGGCGGTTAACCCTTTCAGCGTCCCCTTCCTATATACCCACAGCTATGCGTAAGCGGCGGGACGGCGGCACATTATTCCTGGGCTAGTGCTTCATATCATCAATTGGGCCAGTGCTCCATATCTTCATGATGCTAGTGCTTCGCATCCCCTAATGGAACTGGAACAGTTTGTCTATAGAACTTAATATAGTCGAAGCCATCCATCAGCAGGAACTGCGGCTTATCCGTGGTCTGGAAGGAATAGGTACGTTCCCACAGGATATTACCGTTCTTCAAGTCCCATGAACGAAAATCGGATATAGAGGTGACGGGGACGGCGGCTCCTGCGGCCTGAACAGCCAGAGTGTCCTTGTCCAGCATCGTGAACTGCTTCCCGGCGATCACGATATCATAGCCCTCAGCAGTCTTGGTGACACTGCGAATCCACAGCTTCTCGTTGCCGACCGGAACGGAGCGGTCTGAGGGTGAGGCCAGGGAGATAGGCTGCTCTACGGTCTGGTATCCGATAAAATTATCGAGCACCAGCTCAACGGTTTGCAGCTTGTCTGTCGGGAGCACATCGAATTCAATTTGAAACTCCAAGGCTTTCGTTTTCTCATTCAGGCCTGAGCGCATCGACCACATATTCACTTCAGTCCCATTCACATAAAGCTTGGTTGCTGCCGGAAATCTTGGAATTTCCCCATTATCCATTTCGTAATGTCCCTTTACGATGGTTGAGGTGGGTGAGGCTGTTATGGAATCATAGAAGACTTTCCCTTCGTCCACCGGCACAGCCTGGTCAATATCTGCAACGAGCAGGCTTTTCATGGCAAGGTTCGGGTCATATTTGAAGGAGATAGGGAAATGGACTATTTCTCCGCTTGTCAGCTTTGCATTGAGATTCACGGTCAATTTTTTGGAAAAAGGGCTGACCGGCTCAAATTTGTATACACCCTCGAACCGGGTCTTGTCCGGGCTGTAATCTCCGCCGCCTCCGGTAGGATCAGAGTCAGTAAACAAGCCTTTAATATTATTGAAGGAGTAATTGGAGAAGCCCGTCTCATCAAACACCAAGCCTGGCGGGCGCTGTATACTGTAATGCATCAGCAGGTTATTGTCGTCTGCAATCACAGCTTTGATAGTGAAGATGGTCCCGTCCTTAAGTGTCTTGCTCTGGTTGACCGCTTGTCCGTAACCCTCCTTAACCACTTGAGCGAAATTCACAGTATTCAGCTCGCTTTGACTGAACAGCTTCCCGCCGTAATAAGCTAAGGCAGGATATTGATACACGCCTACAGTCAGCAGGAGTGCGGCAGCCGAAGCGGCGACCCATGTTCTTGCTCTTCTAATCCGTGATCTTGGCTGTCTGGCAGGTGCCTGCTCCAGTGCCTTACGCAGTCTGCCCTCAAGTTCTGATGGCGTCCTGGTCTGCTGATGCTCCTGTAGTCTCTCCTCGATCGTTCTCATAACGGTCCCCTCCGATCATAGCTTTTAGTTTCTGTATCCCTTGCGAAATTCTCGACTTGATGGTGCCTACCGGTGCATCGGTGATATCGGCAATCGTCTGATACGACAGATCGTGAACGTAGCGGAGTTCAATCGCTTCCCGCTGCCGCGGATTCAGATGAGCGAGCAGCAGCGACATGTCCAGTTCAGACTCCGTATAACGATAGGGGTTATCTGCAGTCCAGGCCTCAAGTGCAGGCTCCGGCGGCCCGTCCTCCTCCAGGGCAACGAACCGGTTCTGTGAGCGGAGGACCGCTTTGCAGCGGTTGACGAGAATGGTCTTGCTCCAGCTGTAGAAGGCTTCACGCTTCTTCAACTGCTCCAGCTTCTCATACAGCGTGACAATCATGTCTTCCATCACATCCATCGCATCATGCTCATTCTTCATGTAGCTATAGGCCAGGCGATAATAAGCGTCCTGTTCGGCTAGGATTAGTTCTAATAATGCTTCTTTGTTGCCTCGCTGGGCCGCTCTGACAAGACGGCTTATATTCATCTTCTCACCCCTTTTCATAGATAAGAGTCCCTGGCAGCCCTAAAAGTTCATTATGCTCCAAAAAAAATCTCCACAGCCGTTCTCAGAGAAAAGTACTCTCTCTAAGGAGGCTGCGGAGGAAGCGGGAGGAGGAACAACCCTCACTCATAGAACAGCAGGCGTTTGGCATAAGCATTGCGGAACTCGGTGGGGGTGAGGCCGACGATTTTTTTGAACGATTTCATGAAATTATGGCAATCCTTATAGCCGAGCTGCTGCGAGACTTCACTGACATTCTGATTGGTGTCGGTCAGCAGGAATTTCGCCAGCTCCATCTTTTGCTGCAGAATATACTGCTTCAGGGAGATCCCGGAGATTACGGTGAACAGATGGGAGAGATACTTCTCGTTGTAGCCGAAATAGGCGGCGATCTGGGAGACCTTGATATGCTCGCTGCGGCTCCATTTGATGTAGTCCACGATATCATGGTAGAGCTGCTCCTGCTTCGTTCTTTTGAACGGATCGGCACCGGTATGCAGGGTCTGGTTGTACAGCTCGCACAGAATGACGGTGGACATATAGTTGCTCAGCGCCGTCTGATTATAGCTCCGGACCGAATCCTGAAGCTGCTTCATCATCACAATGAGCTTCTCCGCATTCCGCAGGGTCCCGTATTGGGGCAGATGGATTACGTATTCTTCCTGCCCGGAGGTCTGCGGAGGGAGATCTGTAGTCTGAGCGCCGCCCGCAGCTTGAAAATGCAGCCAATAGAAGCTACAGTCCGAGGACTTGGTTCCGTATTGTCTGGTAAGCGGCGGGAGCAGCAGATATTCGCCTTTGGAGACCACGAATTGCTGGTTGTCCCCCGCGAGGTAGAGCACGCCTTCTGTCATGACGATAAGCTCATAGTCCTGCAAAATCCGGCTCAGGTGAATCCACTCCGCAGAGGGGGCAACAAACTTGCCGGTCATCTCCAGCGTGACAGGCTTATCCACAAGCAGCTTGAATGCAGTCATGTATGTGTCTCCTTATATTCTGGCCTTCATCCTGTTTATCGTAACGGAGCGCCTGGGCAGAAGCAAGGAGTAGCTGCAAGCTCTGTTAGTTCAAGCCTTTATGATATGGGTTCAGATGAATCTGGAACCTGTCTCCTGCCTTGCCGCCGAACACAATCGTTCCGCCTTCCGGGAGGATTACCGATGATGTATCCTTATTCACGATTGAGGAGTACACCATCGCACCTTGGTCATCGTACACGATAACCCCTCCGCTGGCCGGAGCCTCTACGCTCATGGCTGAAGCAGCCGATTTGGCATCAATCTTGAACCATACAGCATGACCGCTATCCGCAATCGTACAGATCGAGGCATTTCCGCCGTAGATCGGGTGGATGGCATCTTCACTGAGGTAGGACTGCCCGTCTATCGTCAGATACTCTTGCTTGTTCACAGTATGGAAGCTCAGATCGAAGGCATCTCTTCCGCTCATCGCCGGAATTTCAGCAACATTGACGGCGGTATGTTCATCCACAATTCGGGTGCCTGAGGCATAGCCGTTCTTACTGTCAACAGCGATAGTATAGATTAGGTCTTCAGGGGTGAGATAGAGCAGGGAGTTGATTTTTTCATCCAATCCGTAGTAGCTTTTATGGTTTCTTGTCTCCCACGCAGCTCTGGTGGCCGGCGCTAGAGGATTGGCGTCCAGCTTCTGATATTCATAGGCGACCACAGACGTATACCCAATGCCGGGCAGTTCCACATAGGCCTTCAGCTTAAAATAGATATGTCCGTTGGACTGTTTCTCAAAGCTTATCGTCACGGTACCATCCTTGTTGGTGAATTGTCCTTGGCCTGTATACACATAGGCTTGTGGAGGGATAACGCCCCCTTCGAGGGCGGGAAGCGAGATCTCCCCATTCTTGATCTCCACCTTCAGCGTTGTGCCCACTGTGCCGTATAATCCGGCATACGCAAGCTGGTCCGCCGGCATCTTGACCTTGATGGAAGGTTCGAAGACAGGACTCGGGATCAGCTTGCCGGTCTTGCCGGTGTCCTGCAGATAGGCCAATAGAACGTTGGTGGCAAAAACACTGTTATACAGCGAATTTCCGTTCGAGGACAGGACAGCCATCGAAATATGATGTTCAGGCAGTGTAGTCAGAGCAGCATGATACATAACGGTATCCCCGCCTTTGGACAAAGCCTGGATGCCATATTGATCGAACGGGGTCAGGCGGACGGCATCCCAGCCCAGGCCATAGTTCACGCTGTTGGTTTCCTCTGGTACCCAGATGCCTTTTCTATATTCTGCGCTTTGCATGGCGGCGGCCGATTGCCCGGATAACACATCGGGCCGGCTCCCGGTCAATACTTCTCCGAACGCAGCCAGCTCTTCAGCCGTTGAGTATAGCCCGCCGGCACCAATGACATTGGTATTCTCCACGGGCAAAGCCTGTGGTATTCCAGGGTAATAGGTTTTGGCTAATTGTGCTCTGTCAAAGGTGCTGAGCGGCGTTTGGGTGGAGGCGAAAATCAGCGGCTGGTTGATCTTCTGATCCAGAAATCCGGTATAGCTTAAGCCGCTAACCCGTTCAACCAGGAGCTCCAGCAGCTGGAAGCCATCGTTGCAATACACCGAATATTCACCCGGTTTCGACTTCAGGCGCTCCGATTGCAGCCTCATTAATAATTCATCCCGGTTGCCGGTGTCATGGTCATCGAACAGGATGCTGTTGGCATAATGACTGCCGTAAAGACCTGAGGAGTGATTCATCAGCATACGCGGCGTAATGTCCTTATACCGCTCCTCTGCCATGCTGAAATCCTTGATATAAGTGATGAGCGGCTGATCAATATCCACTTTGCCCGCATCCGCCAGCATCATCACTGCAGCCGTTACATACATTTTGCTCACTGAGCCGATGCCGAACATGGTATCCTTTGTAACGGGAGATTGGCTGGCCCGGTCACGGACACCTGTGCTGCCGGATAATACAAGGGTTCCGCTGTCCATAATGGCATACTGTAAGCCGGTTACTCCATAGTCGGAAACAATCGTCGATGCCAGCTTGCGGGCCTTCTCCGTTGCCGTATTCTTAAGGGGCTGTGCTGAAGCCTGGTTCATGGGTTGAAGGATGGTTATAAGCATAACACTCATTACTGCTGCACGAATTCTCTTCACTCTAACTTCCTCCTCGGCACCCTGTAGCGGACTCATCTGGGCTATAGTTCAGCATACAAGAGAGGAGGCGGGAGGAATACGAATACACCCTGAAACGCCAAAAGCAATCCCTAAACAACCATTCGTCTAAGGATTGCCTGTATCGCATCATCCGGCAGCTTGCCGGGTAGGGCAGATAAGTCATTACGGTCTATGCCTCTTCAACTTTATGTAACGTCGTTCGGATATGCTCCAGCGCAGCCGCCGGGTCCTCCCGCTTGAGGCACTCCTCGATATAGAGGTACTGCTGGTTGGTGTCGTGGATGATACGATTGACCGATTGGAAGCTGCGTACCGTCTGGTCGTAACTGGCTTCCTGCTCGTTCATCTGCTGCTCCAGACGGGTATTCTCAAGCTTGAATTGAAATTTATCAACCATCGTATTCAAAATATAGATGATCATCACGTTGATCCATAGAAACCCGATCGCGGAAATAAAGTAATGGATGTTCATCTCCGTGTAGAATGTGAGTACATTAAGCTGGTAGATGCTGATGAGAGGAATAAGGATTAATAGGATGTAGGAACGATAAGGCAAGGGGAAGCTCCTGCGTGTGGCGATCAGCCGGATGATCTGGATAACGGCTAACATGATCATGAAGCTAAGCAGATTGGCCTGGAATAACAGGAACGTATTCTCTTCGTCCGCTACAGTAAGACTGGCGGTATCAACCAAGTCCAGCATATAGAAGCAATAGACCGAAATCATATTCGCAATAGACATTAATACCGCGTAGAGCACGGTAAATATAATCTTCGTTTTGAGTTCCGCCTTGAAGACTAGAGACAGACTGAAGATGGCGGATGTCACCAGAAGCGAAGAGACCACAAAAGAATCGGGAACAGATAAATAAAGGTAACCAAGGATTCCGTAAACGACAAAACACATCCACTCCTTGCGCTTGTGGGCCGGCTTACCTAACACCGAGTTGAAAAAATACATGATCTGAAAACCCAGAATAAGCTCAAGAAACAGCACGATGAACCCTTCGCTGGTGGTCATAGCTGTGCAACCCGTTGATCCATTGGGAACCTCCTCTCCTTCTAACAACTAAGCAGGCCAGCTTCGAAAAGCGTCCGCAGTCCCGGACTTTCCCCCGCCACAGCGCCCGTCCTTCCCCCGCCGCAGTCACCCGTTCTTCCCGCCGCCGGCAGCAGGGGAAGGACGGTATTCAGCGTGGTGACTACGATTATACCTTGATTATAGTAACCTTGTATTCCTGCTCCGTAAGATGATCCTCGGCCTTAACTGTGAGCTTCAGCCCGGTATAATCATGCAGCAGTCTGATCGTGCGCGGGAGCGAATCCTCGATTAATATGCCGTCAGCATAGACCAGGGCATTCTGATGCTGGGGGGTAACGTTCAACTGTACTTGGCGGGTGTCTTGCGGAACAGTTAGGGTGTAAGCCGTTACTCCGCCAGTAAAGGAAGTGGACAGCGTTCCTTCGCTGAAGGCAAGCTGTCTCAGCCCGGCGTTGTGATCATAACCGGTCATCATGCGCAGCAGGTCGAATATACCGTTCTCCCGGCCCGGAACAACGAATTTGACTTCTACCTCTGTTTTGGCGCCAATGGCTTCAGCCGGGATCAGATAACTCCGGTTGTAGAAGCTGCGGGCTTCATCCGTATACAGGATTTCGGACGCGATCCGCTCACCATCCACATAGATGGCAATTTCCTTCCCGTTATTTCCTGAGAAATAAGTCACCGAGAGATAGTTGTCCGTACGGGGCGCGACCTTCATCCGGTAGCTGAACCAGCCGCCTGTCTCCGCTTTGCGGATATTGTAACCATCCCAGGTAGCTACAGAGGTATTCTCTCCCTCAATGCCATGCTCCAGCTCATATTGGTCATTGCCGACAGGCAGGCTGTCCAGAGTGGCGTCCTGCATACGCTGCCGGATTTTGCCCTGTAAAATATGCTGCTGCAGCTCAGCCGAATCGGCTTCCACCAGCCGCCAATAGATGCCGTACCGCTCACTATGCTGCTTATAATGTGGAGTGAAGACCAGCCGGTCATCCTCATCCGTCCCCCGCAGCGCAAAAGCCAGCTCATCCTGCTCCAGCCGGACCATGCGGCCCTCAAGCTGCTCCAGCCAAGCCTCCGGAGCTTCGTTCACCGTAGTGATGAAATCCTTAACCAGCAGGTTCCGGGTCGGAACACTGACCGCAACGCCCGTTGCAGATACGGACAGATCGGTCTGGCCCAGAGCTGCGCTCAGCACCACCGGCCCGTATTTGAAGGCAACCACCTGGGGGGCATCCGGCAGATTGAAGGAGGCAAGCTTCATCGGCAGCCGGAGCTGAAGCGTATCGCCGTCTGCCCATATTTTACTAAGAATGATATAATTTCCGCTGACCTCTGTATTCACAGGCTGTCCGTTCAAGAGAAGCTCAGGCTCACCGGCTAGCCAATCCGGCAGACGAAGCTTCAGCGCGAGCGAATGAACCTGCGGCTGCAGCACCGATACAGTGAATTGTACACGATCACTATAAGGCAGATCCGCTGACTGTGACAGCTTCAGGCCATGTTCGGCAGAATTCAGGGTAGAGCTAAGATACTGGTTGACCACAATGCTGGATGCATCATGGAAGTACAGGCTGTCGTTCAGCTTGGTGAAGCTCTCCATGCCTGTACCCGTACAACACCAGAAATGCTCGAACGGGGAGCTGTACACCTTGAAATAGCCAGTCGCCATAGGCTGGAAATACATTGTCATCCCGGTATGCGGATGCTGTGACGAGACGATTGCATTCAGGTACGTATTCTCGTAAAAGCTGGCATAACGGGAGTCCCCAGTGATTTTGAACAGCTCGCGGGTCAGCTTGAGCATGTTGTAGGTGTTACAGGTCTCCGCTGTGAAGTTGGAGCGCTCCCGGTCCAGCATATCCGGGTCGCCGAAATGCTCCCATTCGCTGTTGCCGCCGGTGATGTAGCTGTGATGATGGACCACCATGTCCCAGAACTGCTTCGCGGCCTCCAGGTAAAAAACCTCGCTGTCCCCAAGCGTCCGGTAACGGTTCAGCGCACCAAGAAACTTCGGAATCGTGGTATTGGCGTGTTTGCCTTTGAGGATGTCCTTGCCCTCATGGACAGGGGTGAATAAAGTCAGCTCGTCAAAGCTATGGGCGGCGTTTAAGTGTTCAGCTTTCCCGGTGAGCTTATACAGCTCGTAGAGGCAGTCATTCATTCCGCCATATTCCACGGATAATACGCGCTGATGGACCTCCTCCGACCAGGAAGCCGTGCGGCGGCTGACCCAATCGCCCAGCTTATCCGCCAAAGTATAAGCGGTCTTGCTGCCGGTAGCGGTATAAGCGGCGGTGAGTCCGGCGATGATCTTGTGCATCGTGTACCAGGGAACCCAGGCGGGCTGCTTGTTCTCGATATTATCGAACAGCTGCTCCCCGAATGCGGAGAGGTAACCGCTCTCATGCTGGCACAACGCCAGCTCCTCCAGAAGGTATCTCAGCCGGAGCGCAAGTGCGTCATCCCGGGTGCTGGCATAAGCCTGGGACAACGCCGACAGATAGTGGCCCAGCGTATGGCCGCGGATCTCCGTATTCTCCCACCCCGGATATCTCTCGCCCTTCTCCGGCAGTCCCCGGTTCTCACGGAAGCCGGCCAGCAGGCGGTCGGGATCATAGCTGGTAAGATACTCTATCTCCTTGGCGAATGCGTTGACGATATAGGGATCGGATACGGAGACCTGGTTCATACGGTATTCCTGATACATCGGCGTGCCCGGAGTCCGGGCGGCTTGCTGCGGCTTGGGTGTAATAGTCACTTTTTTATCCTCATTCCTATGGGTTCTGTAGGGTTGATGCAAGGTATGAATCCTATGTATAAGCTTATATATAAAGGGCTTAACGGTAAATAGTGATAGGATTGAATATGTGTGAAAAGGTTAGAATGAAGCAGCCTGCTACAGGCGCAAAAAAGCCACAACTGCTGCTAACGGCATCAGACTGTGGCTTGTAGAAGGCGTATGAATGCTAGTAATCTTGTATCTTCGTTATGGAGTATACTGCTGCACGATAGATACGATTTGTCCATCCTTAAGAGTAAGGTGATAAGGAGACTGGCTTAGATCGAATACCTCAGTCCGGGCAAATTCATGAATGAACTGCTGCAGGCTCAGCGCTTCGTTCCAGTTGATATCCAGCTCTTCAAGCTTGCCTGTGCGGTCATAGATCTGCATGGTCACCTTGGCATCCGGAGCTACGGTATAGGTACTCAGCGAGTCGCTGTCATTCACAATGTAGTAGCCGTCAGGAGCACCGCCGATTTCGGCTGCAGATTCAGGCTCACGCTGTGCAAAAACTGCATCGGCGGCAGCTCCTTCGTACCATTCAATCTCGTCCCCGGTGAGAGTCGTCTGACCCTTCAGGGTATCAATGGAATGGATGTACACACTCAGGTGCTGGAGGCTGCTGCTCTTGGCGTCAGCGGTCTTCATGGTTGTGCTTGCCGTAGTTACGAGGGAGAGGAACAACAGGACCAGTACAGGAAACAGATAGACATTTTTGTTCTTTAGCATTATGAATTTCCCCCTTGGCGTAATAGTAACACGGCATAAGTCTATAAGATGTATTTACCCTGCCGGAACATTCTCAAACTTGGTTATACCCTAATAAACGTTGCTGGGCCGGAAATGTTGCAAAATATTTTTGCAGCCAGGCGGAAATGGGGATATATAACATTTATTCCGGTTTTGTCAACCTCTTTTGAACCGTTCAAACTCGATTGACCTGTCTAATTAAGGGACTTATTATATAGGAATATCTGGGTTTTTACTAGAATATCTGGTTCTCGAGGGGCGGTATTGGTTTGCAACACAAGTCTACAATTCAAGCAGAACTGGCTGCTTTTCTGAAAAAAGAGAGCTATACCATCAATCAGTTTGCAGGGCTATCCGGTGTCAATTCGGGAACACTGAGCAGCATTATTAATGGCAACCGTCCTATTGCCATGCAGCAGCTTGACCGGATTACCGCCGGGATGGGGCTTCCTGAAGGAACATTTTATGAGCTATATATAGATGAATGTGTCGTTCATTCCACACCTGACTGGCGGCGGCTCGGACCCTTCCTGCACCGCTGTGCGGAGCTTCACAAGCTGGACTGTATCCGGCAGGTTGTTCTTATCATTATGGATAATATTACATATGCTCCGCTGCTGTTCGATACGGCAGAAGAATTCTACGGGCAAGGCAAGCTTGAAGCAGCAGCTCTGCTCTATGAGGGGGTAGCTGACAGTGAGAAGTATCAGCATTCAGAACGGCTGGCCCTCTGCCAGTACCGGTTGTTCAAGATCAGAATTGGCCAGAGCCCCGAAGCGGACTTCCGCGCAGCCACCCGGTTCGAGTGTTTCGTGGAGCGCCTGGAGGAACTCGACCAATTGGGTGCAATACAGCAGCTCGCGGACATCTACATCTCTTTGCGGCACTGGGATAAGGCCGGAATACTGGCCCGGGAGCTGCATCATAAGACCTCTATCCAGTACGAGCTAAGGTATTACAAAACCAGAAAACATAAGGAGATAAAGGAAGCGCAGAGGCCTCTGTGCTTCTATATCCTATATTCCTACTGGCTCCAGTCCAAGGTATGTGAGGAATCCGGGGAATATAAGCAGGCGCTTGATTATGTAGGCATGTACTCCGACATGGACTGGATTGTGGAGGAATCGGAAGAGGTCCGGCAGATCAAAGAACAGTTCACGAAGCTTGGTATAGTCTATGCGTGTCTATACCGTCTGATGTGCGGTGAACTTGAAGTCCTCCCTGAATATGGGAAATATATCGGCACCCCTGAGCTGGGGCTGCTGGACGGGCTGCTTAAGGCCGTTCAAGCGGCTAACCGCTTCCACTGGGATACAGATAGCCTGATCAGCCGCTTCCAGCCGTTGCTGGCGCAGGAAGGAATGGTCTTGGGGCAAGCGGCTTCCGATGCGGATATCCCGGATAACTATCCGGTATTGCTCTATGAGCTGGCGGTGTATTATCTGCACACGGAGAGAGCAGAGCAGGGGCTGGCTTACCTATTCGAGAGTCTGGAGGCTTCGGCGGCTCTCTGCAGTGTGGCCTATGTCATCCGCTCCGTAAGATTATTCGAGCAGTTCCGGCCGCTTGCTTCAGCGGAGGATCAGGAGCGGTACAAGCATCTGATCAATAAAGTGCAGCAGGCCCACACCGGAGCGAAGCGGACTACAGGGTCCCTGCGGGAGTAATGAAGCTGCTTACAAATATATAATAAGCCCCTTCCCGGCTGGGAGGGGCTTACTGCGTTATATTATCTTGTTTTTTCTGTTATGATAAGGACCAGTCAAGTCTATCGTTACATATTTAGGCTTGGGAAATGAGGTTCTGGTACGAAGATGGAGAATACGAATACCCGTAGTCCGGTAATACGTAATTTAGAGGATGCCGCAGACCGGATGATAGAGCTGCTAAGCCAACTTTTCAAGTCCAACACGATTCTGATTTCGGTGTATGGTGTAAGCTCAGATCCCCTGCTGCGGGTGTTCAACCGGGAAGAGCTGACGGCGCCGGATACGGATGGCTCTGCGTTTTTTGATCCTATTTGCAGTCTGATCACTCTGAATAACAATAAGCCGTTACTGGTCGCTGATACGCATACACAGCCCGCGTCCCCTGCGCTCGGCTTCATACACACCCGGGGAGTGCATTCATTCATTGGCGTTCCCCTGATCACTGAGGATGGCGAATCGCTCGGGACGATCTGCCTGATGGACCCTGCGGCCGGGAGTCATACGAAGGAAGACCTGGACATCTTAAGCGCAATGGCTTATTTTTTCACCTATATTATGAATTTGGAACGGAAGTATGAAGCTGTAGAGCAGCGGAGCCAATCGAAATTGGATCTGTTCGCCATGCTCAGCCATGAAATCCGCACCCCCATGAACGGCATTATCAGCATGACGGATCTGATGATGACGACTGATATGAACGAGGAACAGCGGTATTACATGGAGATCATTGAATCGAGTAATGCCAAGCTGCTGCAATTCCTGAACGATGTTCTGGATTTCAGCAAGATGGAAGCGGGCAAGCTGTTCATTGAAAAAGAACCGTTCGATATTATCACCGCCCTGGAAGAGAGCGTCTATCTGTTCTCCACCAAGGCTTTTGAGAAAAACCTGGAGGTTATTCTGAATGTGGATTCGGAGATTCCACTATATGTTCTGGGAGATGCCCCCAAGATACGCCAGATCATCATGAATATCGTAAGCAACGCCCTGAAGTTCACCCACGCCGGGGAGATCCTGATTGAGCTGAAATCCTTGCCTGTGCGCGGGGAAGAGGTCGGAATTAGGATCAGGGTTCAGGATTCCGGGATAGGGATAGCGCAGGACAAGCTGAAGCGGCTGTTCAACAAATATACCCAGGTTCACCAGAACAGCGAGCTGCATCATTACGGAGGTACCGGACTGGGGCTGGCCATCTGCAGACAGCTGGTGGAGCTGATGGGGGGAGAGATCTCTGCCGAAAGCGAGGAAGGGACAGGGACCAGGCTGGAAGTCACACTATATCTGGAGAAGTATACAAGCCTGCCCTCGATTCCCTTCGAGAAGGATGTGCTTGATGCCATTAAGATCCTGGTTGTGGATGATAATCTGACCAGTCTGCAGGTCATCTCTTCGGTACTTGAGGACTGGAGTGTGGCTGTGAATTCTGCCCGTACTGCCGGAGAGGCCCTGGAGCTTGTGGCGGCCAATAACGACTATGATCTAATCCTTATGGACAAGGATATCGCCGGGACAGAAGCCACAGAGCTTGCCAAGCATATGCGCCAGCTTGCTCCGGGCAGGAAGCTGCCCGTCATTCTGCTTGCCCCCCTGGGGACGAATCTGGACGAGGAGACCAAAGCGCAGTTTGCCTCCA
This sequence comes from Paenibacillus tritici, assembly GCF_013204885.1. Classification (GTDB taxonomy): domain Bacteria; phylum Bacillota; class Bacilli; order Paenibacillales; family Paenibacillaceae; genus Paenibacillus_AQ; species Paenibacillus_AQ tritici. The sequence goes on along the minus strand of NZ_JABMKX010000029.1, from coordinate 39,028 downwards.
TCATTATCAAGCCCATCCGCAAGGTGCATCTGCTCAATAACATATTGGCCTTGCTGAAGCACAGTAAGCCGGAATCATAAATCGTACAAGAGCCTGTTTGAAGCCGGGAGGATGCCGGAATTCAAGCAGGCTTTTTGGATTGTACATACGGTAAATCCATGCTCCGCATACGGTGATTTCACTATATCTTAAGCGGCTTATTGCCCGGCCCCGGGTCCGGATGACATAATCGAAAGAACAGGCATGTACACGGGAAGGCGTGAAGAAATTGGACTATTTCCGGAAGCAATCGTTCCGCAGTAAATTAAAAACCGCATTCCTGGCCGTGATTCTCCTCTCTGTGCTGATGACCGGAGGGCTGTCCTATTCCATCTCCGCAGCGATCCTGGAGAAGAATGCGCTGAAGCTCACCCAGGATACCGTCGTCAAATCGGCACAGATCATCGACGAGAAGCTGAACAAGCTGACCCTGATCATGATGACCTTTATGATCAGCCAGCCTTTTCACGATATGATGAGGGATGTCGTCTCCGGGGACACAGGCAGATATTATACCCACCTGAATGATCTTGATAACGTTTTCTCGCAGGCGCGGATTGCCGAGCCGCTGATTCAGTCCATCTATGTGTCCACGCCGATCGGGGAGTTCTACCCGTCGTCAATGAACCGCAACCGGCTGACGGAGTTCAAGGATACGTTTCTGTATGAGCGCATTGAACAGGAGAAGAAGAACCTGTGGGTTGAGGGACATGAGGATATGCTGTTCTCCGGTAAGGACCGGGTGATCTCACTGATCCTGGAGCCCATATTCGATACTCCGGTCAGCGGTGTGTATATCGTAGTCAATATCCGCGAAGACGGCTTCCGCAAGCTGGTAAGCGGAGGTACCGGCGGCGGGGGGCACAGCTTCCTGCTGAACGCTTCAGGGGAGCCCGTGTATTCTGTGAAAGATCCGCTGGTCCGGCAGGCGCTGGAGGGCAGTCATCTGGGCGGTATGATCAGCAGCAGCCGGGATCTCAGCAATACGTTCAGGCTGGGCGGTGAATCCTACCTGCTGAACTATGCCCATCTGGGCATTGCGGATTGGACGATGACCACGATCCAGTCCAAAGCCAGCGTGCTGAAGGATATGATCTATGTCAAGTGGATGCTTGTAGTGGTAGCCCTCGCTGCCTTTACAGTTACGATGATGGTATCCGGCGCATTTACCCGTTATCTGCTGAGGCCCCTTCAAGGTCTGATGAAGGTCATGAAAAAGGTGGAAAGCAACGATCTGAGCGCCCGGTTCGAGAGCAGCAGCGGGGACGAGCTGGCTCAGGTCGGTATCCGGTTCAACCGGATGCTGGAGCAGATTGTAGTGCTGATCGGCGAAGTCACCGAGGCGGAGACACATAAACGCTCGGCGGAGATCAAGGCGCTGTCGGCGCAGATGGACCCCCATTTCCTCTACAACACGCTGAATACGATCTACTGGAAGCTGAATCTGAAGCAGGTGGAGCAGTCGCAGCGGATGGTAGTGTCGCTGTCCCGGCTGTTTCAGCTGGGGCTGAATAAAGGGCAGGAGATCACCACGCTGTCCAAGGAGCTGGAGCATGTCGGCCAGTATCTGGAGCTGCAGTGCAGCTGCTATGAAGGGTTATTCCGTTATGAAATCTACGTAGAGGATGAAGCGCTGAATACACTCCCTCTTCCGCGCATTCTGCTTCAGCCGCTGGTGGAGAACAGCATTCTGCATGGCTTCCGTGATCTGGAAAGCGGCGGAGTGATTGATATAGAGGTATTGGACGAGGGGGAACGCTGGTGTATTACGGTCCGCGACAACGGAACCGGGATGGAGGAGGATCAGGTCCGGGCGCTGTTCTGGCGGGAATCGGAGAAGGGGTATGCCGTGTCCAATCTGATCCGCAGGCTGCAGCTCTATTACGGGGACAGCGCGGTGTTCCGGGTGGACAGCGGGCCGGGCAGGGGAACGGCGGTCATCCTATCTTTACCCAAGAGAGAGGAGCATCAGGATGGACGATAAGGGTGTGATCAGCTTGTGCATTATAGACGATATCAAAAGCGTAGTTGCAGGACTCACCTGCATGAACTGGGCGGAGCAGGGTATCCGGGTGGCGGGTACGGCAGCCAACGGGGAGGCTGGGCTGGACATCATCTCGGAGCTGCGCCCGGATCTTGTCATTACGGATATACGGATGCCGAGAATGGATGGACTCTCCATGCTGCGGGCCGTGCTGGAACGCCACCGGGATTGTAAAGTGATTCTGATTAGCGGCTATGCCGATTTTGAATATGCGCAGCAGGCCGTCCAGCTTGGCGCTTTTGACTTTGTCGTCAAGCCGTTTACCGAAGAGGATATTATGAAGACGGTGCTGCGGGCGAAGGCGGAAATTATGGAAGAACACTCGAAGCTGCTTACCCTGCGGGAGATGGAGAACCGATTGCGGGAGAGTCTGCCGGTGCTGCGGCAGGAATATTTCGCCCTGCTGGTCAGCCACCGTACAGCCTGGGAGCAGGCGGCGGCCCGCTGGGAATTCCTGAATATTGATCTGAATCCGCTAGGATTCGTGGTCATGCTGCTTGAGATTGATCACTTTCAGGAGCGGGCAGCCGAGCTGTGCATCCGCGAGGTGGAGCTGATCCGCTTCTCGCTGCTCAATATCACACAGGAGACGATTGCCGAGCATGTACGCTGCGTAGTCTTCCGCGCCAGACATAACCGCTATCTGGCGGTTATGAATGACTGCAGCACGGTCAGTGCGGTGGAGATTGCCGAACGCTGCTGCCGGAATATTGAACGCTACACCAAATTCACCGTCTCGGTCGGGGTCGGGGGCAGAGTGGAGGAGACAAGTGAGCTGCCCGATTCCTATCTGCAGGCCAACCGGGCGCTGGCCTATCATCTGTTCACGGAAGGCAATGCAGCCATCCGCTATGACGATATTCTCCCGGCCGGCAGCCAGGAGCCGCTGTCCCTGGAATACAAGGACGAGCTGCTGCTGGCGCTGCGCTCGGGCAATGCCGGCAAGGCAGCGGCCATTCTGGAGGATATCTCGACAGGCCTTCAGAGTCTTGTCTCCCGGCAGAATCCGGATTATCTGCTCAGCCTGTACGATGAGCTGGCTGCTTCGGCGATCCGGAGCTTCTATGAGCTGATTCCGTATGCGGATATCCAGCCGCTGATCCAGAGGTTCAGGACTGTTCAGGGGACAGCCGGACTGCCGCTGGCCTCTCTGCAGCGGCAGCTGCTGGAGTTATGCGTGGAAGGGGCCGCACTGGTGCGCAAGAACAGCCTGTCCGAAGGGCAGAAGGTCATCTATGCCTCACTCGATTATATCCAGAGCCATCTCTCTGAGGATATAACGGTGGGGGATTGTGCTGCTCACGTCCATCTCAGCGTGAGCTACTATTCCAGTCTTTTCAAGAAGGTGACCGGTATGACTGTTACCCAGTACGTGACTACGGAGAAGATCCAGAAGGCCAAAGCGCTGCTGATCGAGGGGATGCCTGTGCAGGAGGTCGCCCTTGCAGCGGGTTACCAGGAGCGGCGGTATTTCAGCGAAATGTTCAAGAAAATCACCGGGCAGACGCCTTCGGAATTCAGGGCGGGCTATCATCCTGACCGGCCGGAGGAGAAGCCTTACCGATGATGAAGTCAGAGCCGCATCGTTCCGGTGTCATGTATGCTAACTATTTCGCACACACGAAGCCCCACTCCGTGAAGTACGAAGAGGGGCTGACCTACTATCTGTTCCGGTTTCAGGCAGAAGGAACCTGCCGGGCGCTGGTGGCGGGGAATTACGAGACCATCATCCCTGGAGACCTGCTCATCTATCCTCCCGGCCAGCCCTACGAACTGAGCGTTCAGCCCCGAAGCGTACCAGCCTCGGGTGAGATTCAGCCTGCTTCGGACTATTTCCTGGCCGGCAAGGGGGAATGGCTGGACTTGTGGTGGGCCAACACAAGCCTGCCGGTAAAAACGAATATCGGTTTTGACGATACGGTGCTTACGTTATGGAAGCATATCATCAGCGAGAAGAGAAAAATGATGCAAAACCTGGACGAGATCATGGACTATCTTCTGAGAACATTTTGCCTGACCCTGGAGCATGTGATTGGGGTCAATCCGCGTACCAAGGGAGAGGACACCGCGTACAAGCTTAAGTTATTCATAGACAAGCATGCCCATGAACCGCTTAGCCTGGAGCAGATATCGGCCTCCGCCGGGTTAAGTGTGTCCCGCTGCTCCTATCTGTTCAAGGTTTCTTTTGGCCAATCTATGTTCGCCTACTGTATTCGCGTCAGACTGAAGCTTGCACAGCAGCAGGTGCTGTACAGTGACCTAACGCTTGAACAGATTGCCGACAAAACGGGCTTCCAGAGCTATGCCCACTTCTGCCGGATGTTCCGCGGACACTTTGATTATTCCCCGGGAGAATACCGGCGCAGATTCGGGTTCCGGTTCCATCCGAGTGGATGCACAGATTAGACGTCTGTATACAAAACCTGATTTTCTTGAAGAAGGATGGAATGCAGCTTCTCCACCTCTACATTCTGAACAATCCCGTCCGCGTCAAGCGCCAGCGCGGCTGCAGCCGCAGCCGATTGCCCCAGGATCATAAATACCGGTTCCATGCGGATTGAGCCGTAGGCGGCATGAGTAGCAGATACACATACCGGTACGATCAGATTGGTGCACTCCGTCCGTTTCGGTACAACCGCCCGGTAGCTTATCGGGTAAGGTGCAGCCAATCTCACATAGAATCCGCCCTCTGTGCTTACATGGCCGTCTTCGTTCACATAGTATTGGGTATGGTGCGAGTCCATGGCGAAGGAGCCCATGCCGATGGAATCCAGAACCGGATTGTCCAGTCTGACATCATGCTCCGTAACCACATAATCGCCGATCATCCTGCGGGATTCCCTGATATATAACTGGGGTGTCCAGTGGCCGCTGTCCGTGAATTCATCAAGCGGCAGCCCCCACGGCTTGTAGACCGCCCGGATGTCCTCCGGCACCCGCGGATGATTCTGCAGGGTCCAGACATAACCTTGCTGATAGATGCGGTGGGCCTCCCACATGGCTTCTCTTGCCGGATAATCCGCCTCTGCATAGCTATGGTTCATTCCGTTGTAATCCGTAGAAATGCCGCTATTGTTGTTGGAATCCGTCTTCTCTGCAGTAACCCGGTTTAATTTAAAGAAACGGGAGCGCTGCCCCTGCTCAATGGCCCGGAACAGAATTTCATAATCGGCCTCGTTATATCCCTCAGGCTTCCCGAGCTCCAGGCGGTTGCCGGGATTGTCCGTCAGGCACATGCGGAAGTTATACGCCTGAAGCTTGTTGTCACCGTCACCGATACCGCCGCCGCGGGTAGCATTGACACGCGGGAGCAAGCCGCTTGAAGGTACTCCTTTTATGATATAGGGATCAATACCGGCTGGAAGCTCGTTCAGCTCGTCGCCGGGCTGAATACCGTTAAGCGTCTCGCCATAGGCTGAATTCGGCTCCCGGCCGACAGTATAGGATACGCCTGATTTGCCCATCAGATCGCCTTCATACGTAGCATCAATAAACATCCTGCCCCTATAGATGTTCCCCGATTCCATGCGGATAGAAGTGATTGTGGTGTCTTGTCTGGCCACCCCGTCCTGAAGCTCAAGCCTGTCTCCGCAGACAACCTCGATAGGGTGTTCGAGCACGAGGTCCTGCAGTACTTCGAGCGCCACTTTGGGTTCGAACAGCCAGCGTGCCCCGTCTTCATTATATTTCCGGGCTACCCGCTGGTAGAACTCCAGGGACAGACCGCCGACCGCCTGCTTCATCCCCACATCCGTATCTCCCAGACCTCCGCTGGTAAGGCCCCCTATGCGCTGTCCCTGCTCGATCACTACCACAGATTTGCCCATTTTTGCAGCTTGGACCGCAGCTGTAATTCCTGCAGCGGTTCCGCCGTAAATGACAATATCATACACCTTTTCCCGGTTCATAGTACGCCTCCTAATGCCTGATTTCACCTGCAGAAATTATCATAACCGCTGGCCGGCCAGGCGGGAATGATGGATCTTCCTTTTTGATTTGACGGATCTTACTGTTTTAGTCCAGCAGCTGATTTTATGGCAAAAGGCTTTTGAAATCAGGAGTTTCGTATGATAAGGTGATTCCTGAAAAACGGCAAAAGCTCTTATTCTATGATGTTAAACGGGAGGAAATATGAAATGATGAAACCGAAATTCCGCTATTTGGACAAACCGGCGCTTGAGCCTGTACCCGGCTGTGATTGGGCGGATAAAATGGTTCTGAATCCGGCTATTATTAAAGACCCTGATTCTGATGAAATCCATATGCTGTTCCGGGCCACCGGGCCATGGCAGCACAAAAGAAGAGAGGGCTGTCATGATCCCTATCCGATTTTTCTGGGTTATGCGAGCAGCAGGGATGCGGGAGAAACCTGGGAGGCAGACTTTTCAACACCCGCACTGGCGCCTGCGCTGGGGTATGAGGAGCACGAACTGTACATCACGGATATATACGGAAATGAAGTGCGGAATTATGCCAACGGCTGTGTGGAGGACCCGCGTATCTTTTATATCGAAGAGGAGCTATACGTCACGGTGGCCTGCCGGGCGTTTCCCCCCGGCCCCTATTGGCTCAGCAGCCAGCAGCCTCCGGTACAGACGCGGTTTGAATATGTTCCGGACTGGATCTTTACCGGAGATGAGACAGACCCGTTCATTCAATCGGCGCGGGCTAATGACACAGTCAGTGTGCTCTACAAGCTGAATCTGGATAAGTTGAAGCAGGGTGAGTATGAAAGCGCTTTTCAGTATGTGGGTCCGCTTACCGAGGGGCATATCAGCGATAACCGCGATGTGTTCTTATTTCCCCGGAAAATGAGGATTGCCGGTAAAATGCAATATCTGATGCTGCACCGGCCGATGAATGTCCTTCCCTTTGAAGGGGGAGAGCAGGCGGGGAAGCCCTCGATTTATCTGGCAGCAGCGGAATCCATAGCGGATTTGGCCTCGCCCAAAGCGGCGCACAGGCTACTGGCTTATCCGGTCTTTGATTGGGAGGAGAACCGGGTGGGCGCAAGCTGGCCGCCGGTAGCCTTGGGGAATAGAGAATGGCTGGTATCCTATCACGCGAAGAAAAATATACAGTTCGGGTATACGCAATCCTTCATGATCCTCAGGGAGCAGGATAATGATTTCCCGGCTGTTATACACCGGTGCTCCGACCGTCTGATGTATGCAGAGCGGGATTGGGAAATGCCGGAGGATTACCCGACACCCTGCCTGTTTACGACCGGAGGCATTGTCTTGGGCGATGATTTAATCATGTCTTATGGCGCAGCAGATCAGAAGGTGGGGATATCGTGGGTTAATTTTGCAGAATTGCTGGCGTATATCCGGAACTACGATGAGAACGGGAACCTGACCGGACAAGGAACATCCAGCAGATAAGAACCATGGATTTCTGTCCCTAGAGAGTGAGTCTGCCGCACTCCTTTTGCGGGGGAGGGGGCTTATAATGAGAACGAGCTCACAATACAAATGTTAATCAAAGGGGTAGAATGTATGCAGAAAAAATGGTTGGGTCTCAGCTTAAGCCTCATGCTGGCCGCCGGAATCGCCGGCTGCGGCGGGAACAACAACACGGGGGCGGCAACTGAAGCGCCTGAAGCGGGCACGGCAGCTCCCGCCGCAACGGCCGCTGCTGGCGGCAACACTGCCGCAAGCGAGCCTGTACAGCTTAAATACTGGACGGACGACCGTCATGACCAGGAATATATCAAAGAGCTGATCAACAAGTTCAATGAGACGAACGGCGAGAATATCCAGGTCGAGCTGACGGTGATGTCCGAGAACTACGCGCAGAGCGTCGATATCGCTTTTACCAGCAATCAGGCACCGGATCTGCTCCGCCTGAAGAGCGGCAATACAGCCGAATTTGTCAAAAAAGGATATCTTGCACCGATTGACGGTTATCTTACCGATGACATGAAAACCAAATTTGGCAGCGTAATTATCGACAATGTCAACCGGATTGACGGCAAGGTATACTCCTTGGCGAATACCGGCCTCACCCTGCGCCTGATCTATAACAAGGACCTCTTTGCCAAAGCGGGGATTGCGAATCCTCCGGTATCGCTGCAGGAAATGGTCGATGATGCCAAGAAAATTACCGAGCAGGGCAAAGGAGAGGGTGTGTATGGCTTCGCGCTGAACTTCAAAAGTCCGAAGTCGGCTTTTGACCGTTCAATCCGCGAGATTCTCTCCTTGAGCGGCTATCAGGGACTCGGCTTTGACCTGAAGACAGGCCAGTTTGATTTCGCGCCTTACTCCCAGACCATCGAGTACTTCAAGCAGATGTATGAAGACGGCAGCATCCTGCCAGGTGCAGAGACACTGGACATCGACCCGCTGCGCGCCCAGTTTGCGGCAGGCAAAATCGGGATGTACCTCTCCTTCTCGACAGAGCCGGGGGTGTATCAGGACCAGTTCCCGACTGAAATCAACTGGGCGGGTGCCCTGGCTCCAACACTGGATGGCCAGATTAAAGGAACCTCTGAAATTGTGTCCGCCGGTACCTGGCTCGGCATCAGTGCCAAATCAGCACATCAGGAGGCGGCCTGGAAATTCATGCAATACATGTACGGTGACGATATTCTGAAGACGTATCATGAGAAGGGCTTCGGGATTGCCGTAGTGCCAACCATTGTAGAACAGGCTAAGAACCCGGAAATTAACGGCATGGAAGGGTTCCTGGTCGGCGAGCATGACTCACTCTGGCCTGCAGTGCCAAGCGTTACTCCAGAGGGCTCTACCTATGCGGATGCTTTCTTCAAATATATCCTTGCAGGCGGAGACGCCAAGGCCATTACTGAGGATTTGAACACAAGATACAATGCCGCCTTGACCAAAGCAGTGGAGAAGGGCGAGGTTACCGTTACGCCAAATGCTGCCTTTGATCCGCTGAAACCGCAGGGAGAATAACAGGTTAGGAAGGGGCTAGTACGGGATTCCCGGCGCAGCCCCTTTGCTATCCCCGAAGGAGGACAACGCATGATTTACAAATGGAGAAGGCTTGGGGAGAACTCCCTGTTCCTTGCGCCGAGCATTATTCTGACGATTACCCTTGGCATCTATCCTTTATTCTGGATGCTGCGCTATATGTTCTATGATTATGCCGGATATGGCGAGGCATTGTTCATCGGGCTGGACAATTTCAGCAGGCTGCTGCGGGATGGCTTGTTCTGGGAGTCAGTCCGCAATACCTTCGTCTTTGCCGGAGGCAAGCTGCTGCTGACCCTGCCGCTGTCCCTGCTGCTGGCTGTCATTCTTAATGGCAGACTGCGCGGTTCTAATCTGCTCCGGGGTATCTATTTCATGCCGACTGTGATCAGTACGGCGGTGATCTCCGTTGTTTTTTATAACATCTTCAATTCCTATAACGGGATGGTTAACACGGTTCTGATGAAGCTGCATCTGGTCTCCCAGCCGATTGACTGGCTTGGTCCGAAGCATGCGATGATGACAGTTATTATCGTGGCGGTCTGGGGTGCGGTCGGCAACTACATGCTGCTCTTCCTCGCCGGGCTGCAGAGTATTCCGCAGGATTTGTACGAGAGCGCGGCCATTGACGGAGCGAACGCCGGAAGACGCTTCTGGAATATCACGCTTCCGATGCTGGCTCCGGTTGCCCAGATGGTCATTATGCTGGCGATTATCGCTTCCCTGAAGGGCTATGAGAGCATCATGGTCATTACAGAAGGCGGACCGATCGGCAAAACCGAAGTGATGTACCTCTATCTGTATAAGCTGTTGTTCCCTGTATCCACCGGTTCACCGGTAGCGCAGCAGCTGGGCTACGGCAGTGCCGTGGGCTTCGCATCCGCCGTGATTGTCGGCGCGGTTACCGGATTGTATTTCTTCTTCAGCCGCAAAATGAACAAGGTGTATTAGGAGGTTTATTGATATGAACGAACATGTGATATCCAAGCAGCCGGCCGGACGGCCGCAGACGGCGCTCCGGCCATCCGGCCATGCCGGAAGAATTGCGGTCCGGGCGCTTATGTGGCTGTTCCTGCTGGCAACGGCGCTCCTGACCTTGTTTCCGCTGCTGATGACGCTGACCGGATCGCTGAAGACCGGGGCGGAAATGATGACCGGCGGCAGCCTGCTTCCGGCGAAGCTGCAATTCGCCAACTATGCGGAAGCCTGGAAGCAGGCCAACTTTGCCCGCTATACCTGGAATAGTGCTTTTATGAGTGTGATGGTTACGGTGGGGACGCTGCTGGTAGCGTCGATGGCTGCCTATGTGGTGGACCGGCGTAATTTCCCCGGCAAACGGATATTTGTAACGGTGCAGGCCTCCATGATGTTCATCTCGGTGGGTGCGATTGTGCTGCGCCCGCAGTTCGATCTGATGGTTGCCCTGCATCTGAATACCACGCTGTGGGGGGTTATTCTGATTCTGGTGAGCGCCCATTCCAGCACCTTTTTCATGCTGCAGGGCTTCTTCAAAGCAATCCCCCGGGAACTCGATGAAGCAGCTATGGTCGACGGCTCCGGCTTCATCCGCACCTTCTTCCGCATCATTCTGCCGCTCCTGACTCCAGGACTGGGCGTTGCCGGACTATTCGCCTTCCGCCATTCGTGGAACGAATATATCCTGCCGCTGGTGTTCACCATGACCAATCCGAAGCTGCAGACGCTGACTGTCGGGCTGGCGAATCTCCGCTACGGCTCCTCGGCCGCGATGCAGATTCATCTGATGATGGCCGGTGCCTGCCTGTCCATTCTGCCGATGCTGCTGGCGTATATTCTGGCCAATAAGACCTTCATCCAGGTTACAGCCGGTTCGGTGAAAGGGTAGCTCTAATCTTGTATATGCAAAGGAGAAACTTCCATGATGAACGATCTGACGATAGGAACACTTACCTCAAGTCCGGTGATAGTCCGGCATCCGCTGAACCCCATTCTGAAGCCTGCGGATGTCCCGTACGGGCCGGCCATGGTCTTCAACGCCGGTGTGGCGAAATTCAAGGGCAGATATGTAATGGTCTTCCGCAATGACTATGGGGATGAGGGCAAGGGGATCGTCGCCCCCCACCATACAACGAATCTGGGACTCGCCTTCAGCGATGACGGAGTAAGCTGGGAGGTCCAGCCGGAGCCCTGCTGGTCCTGGCATGATGAGGAAGTGGTCCGGGTATATGATCCGCGCCTGACCGTGATTGGTGAACGCTGCTATCTGTGCTTCGCGGTTGATACGCTTCACGGCCTGCGCGGCGGGATCGCCGTGACGGACGATTTCCACTCCTTCGAGGTGCTGAGCCTGTCGCTGCCGGATAACCGCAATATGGTGCTGTTCCCGGAGAAGATCGGCGGCAGATACGTCAGGCTGGAGCGTCCGCTGCCGGTCTACAGCCGGGGCGGACTGGACCGCTTCGATATGTGGATGAGTGATTCCCCGGACCTGAAGTATTGGGGGAATCACAAGCTGCTGCTGGCTGTAGAGCATGTGGCGTATGCCAATGACAAGGTGGGGCCCGGTGCCCCGCCGGTCAAGACGGACAAGGGCTGGCTGACCACATTCCATGCCGTGGATCTTGACCGCAGCCGGGGCAAGAACGGCTGGGAGGACAGCTGGAAGAAGCGCTATACCGCCGGGATTATGCTGCTTGACCTTCAAGATCCCAGCCGGATTATCGGCCGGGCGGCAGCACCGCTGCTGGCACCGGAGGCGCTGTATGAGACCTCGGGCGGGTTCCGCAACGATGTGATTTTTCCCGGCGGGATGATCCTGGAGGATTCCGGGGAGGTCAAAATGTATTACGGTGCTGCGGATACGGTGGAGTGTCTGGCGACTGCGCATGTAGATGATCTGCTCCGGCTGTGTCTGGAGCAGGGGACTGAATAACTAAACCGGACATACAAGGAGGGCGATTATGAATCACGGAGATATGAGTTACGGACATATAACGCTGCCGGCGGCAGAGGTGCCGGTCTCCCGCGAGGTGGATGTGCTGGTGATCGGCGGGGGAGCGGCAGGGATTGCCGCCGCCATCGCGGCTGCCGAAGGCGGTGCAAGCACGATGATCGTAGAGCAGCGGGGTTATCTGGGCGGCATGGGGACTGTAGCGCTTGTGCCTGCCTTCTGTCCCTACACGGACAAGGTCAAGCCGATTATCCGCGGCCTCGGCCTGAAGCTGATGGAGCGGATGAAGCAGGCCTGCGGGCCCGGCTATCAGGAGGAATACCGCGAAATGCTGGACTGGGTGCCGATTGATCCTGAAGTGCTTAAGCGCGTCTATGACGATGCCATTCTTGAGAGCGGTGTGACCCCGCTGTTCCATACCTTTGTCTATGATGTGTTGCTGTCCCCGGATGGGCAGAGTGTCGAGGGCGTGATTATTGTTAACAAAACAGGGCGGTCCTTCATCCGCTGCCGGTATATTATCGACTGCACGGGTGACGGGGACATCGCTGCCCTGTCGGGCGTTCCGTTCCAGAAAGGCGGCGGGGAAGGGGAGCTTCAGCCGGGCAGCATGTGTTATCTGCTGGCGAATGTGGACCGCAGGGAGTTCAGCCGGTTCCTGGAAGAAACCGGAGATACGGGGCAATTGCACCGGACGGTTGAGCAGGCTATGGCTGAAGGGGCGCTCCCGGAAGGCCGCAAGTCTATTTCCGGCCTGGCCTGGGTGAGTGATTATCTGGTCGGGGTCAACTTCGGCCATGTGTTCGGGGTAGACGGAACGAAGGCCGAGGAGCTTACGCGCGGAGCCATCGAAGGCCGCCGGACCGTGCTGCGGCAGCTGGAATTCTTCCGGAAGTATGTGCCGGGCTTCGGGGCGGCACATCTGGTGGCGAGCGGGGAGCAGCTTGGCATCCGGGAGACGCGGCGGATTCAGGGCGATTATATGCTGACCGTGGACGACTTCATTGCGGCGCGTTCCTTCCCGGATGATATTGCCCGCAATGCCTATTATATTGATATCCACCTGGCTACCAGCAAGAGTGATATGACCTTCAATCATCTGCCGCCGGGCGTCTCCCACGGCGTGCCTTACAGGGTCATGCTTCCCGCAGGCATCCGCAATCTGTGGGTGGCCGGGCGCTCCGTGTCCTCGGACCGGGCGGTTCAGGGCTCCCTGCGGGTGATGCCGAACTGCTTCTCGATGGGCCAGGCCTGCGGGACGGCAGCATCGCTGGCGCTCCGGGATGGCGCGGATTCCCGCAGCATCTCGATCCCTGAGCTTCAGCAGCGGCTGCTGGATCAGGATGTGTGGCTGGGGGAGAACTTCATTCCGGGTACCGGTGCGGACCGCAGGGAAGCAGGGGAAGGGCATTGAAGAGCCTTCCGCTGACAGATGAATGGTTTCACGGCGCAGTTTCACTGGAGCACCGGGGGGAGGGGATCAAGCCCTGGCGTATTCCTTACCGGGATTACGAGTTGTATCCGCCGGACGGGATCGGGGGCAAGGCGGAGATCTGCTCCGGTATCCGGCTGCGGCTGGCCACCGGCTCCAAGGCGCTGGCCTTGTCGTTCAGTCCGCTTGCGGAGGCTGCCGCGCTGGATTGTCTCAGCGGCGGGGTGCTGCACCAGACGCTCCGGCTTGCGGCGGGCGGCACGGAAGCCTTGTTCACCGGGCTTCCTCCCGGAAGGAAGGAGCTGGACATCTATCTGCCGCAGAATACCGGCATGACGCTAAGCGGCTTGCAGATCGAAGCTGAGGCGGCTGCTGAACCACTGCCGGATCAACGGCCAAGGTGGATCACCTATGGAAGCTCCATCACCCAGTGTGTGGCAGCGTCCAGCCCTTCACGCACCTGGCCGGTCATTGCCGCCGGGAAGTGCGGCTATCATCTGACCAATCTCGGCTTCTCCGGCAACTGCCTGATGGAGCCGATGGCGGGCCGGCTGATCCGGGACTTGCCGGCTGAACTGATTACCTTGTGCGTCGGAGTCAATATATACGGTGCAGCCGCCTCCAGCCCGCGGATGTTCAAGCCGCTGCTGATCGGCATGCTGGAGACCATCCGTGAGAAGCACAAGGAGACGCCGCTGGCCGTCATCTCTCCGATCTACGGGACGGAGCGGGAGACGGAGGAGAACAAGCTCGGGTTCACCCTGCCGCTGATGCGGCGGCAGATCGCAGAGACAGTGAAGCTGCTGCATCAGCGGGGAGACCGCCATCTGCATTACCTGGACGGCCTCGAATGGTTCGGCCCGGAAGACGGGCACCTGCTCACGGATGGCCTGCATCCGGGAGCCGAAGGCTACGAGCTGCTGGGAAGCCGTTTCGGCGGCAGGCTGAAGGCAGCGCTTCAGGGTGGGCGGCTGTAGCCATCCGCAGAGCGTTGATGGAAAGGATTGTACTAAGCAGCAGGCCCTCTGGTAACCGGGGGGCCTGCTGCTATTATTAATTTTACCGCTCCAGTTCGACTGGCGGAGATTAAGTGGAAAAAGATCATTTAATTTCCTTGAAATTGACTATTCTCCTGAATTAGTTGGAAAAATACATTTAGTTTCCTTGGATTGGCCTACTTCGGGACAATTGTCTTGAATAAGTGTCGTTTATCCATCTAATTGTATATGATCGCTTGGCAGCATGAAATTAGGTGTACTATTTCCACTAAATGTTCTTGGACCTTCATTTAAGAAAGTTATGATGGGTTACAGCATACACCTCTCAGCATCCGTTACTCTTGACGCCGGGCGGGGACGCGCCGTATTGTACAAGGGACAAGTGCTGTAAGTCTCCGGTGTGATTAGGCAGGTCAGAGAGACGAAGCGGAGGAAGGGTAGAATATGAATACATTCATAGCCTATTGCGGGCAAGTCTGGCGGCAGCTCGCAGGCAGGTATTACCGGATATCAATCAAACAGAGGATTCTGTTTTCTTTTATTGTTCTGATAACGCTATCAATTGGTGCGATGGGCAGCTTCTCTTATTGGACAGCCGCCCAGGAGATTGAGGATAATGCCTATGCCGGCAGCCAGGAGACGGTAAGCAAAACTACCCAGCTGCTCGATTCCCGGCTGAACGATGTAGCCTTGTCCGTGCAGTCCCTGATGCTGAGCGATGCCTACCGGAAGATGATGATTGATGTGTTCAGCCATGAAGTGTCGAATTACTATGTGCATCTGTCGGAGCTGCAATATGTGCTCTCCCAGGCAACGTTCAATCAGCCGATTATCGAGAATGTGCTGATTGTTACGCCGATTGGCGACTTCTATTCCACCACGCAGATCCGCGCGCAGGATAGTTCGTTCTACGGCTCGGAATTATATGATCTCAGCAAGGAGCAGCCGGGCGGCTATTGGGCCAAAGGGCATTATGACCGGTTGTTCACCGGCGACCAGCGGGTGATCTCGTTCGTGGTCCGGGGAATCTATGAATATCCGTATACACCGATCAGCAATGTGTATATTGTGGTCAACATCAAGGAGAGCCGGATTGACGGCCTGCTGAATCAGGGCGGAGAGCCGCTTGGCCGGAATTATTACCTGCTGAGCGGCGAAGGGGATGCGGTGGTAGAATCCCGCTGGCCGTTCCGCGGCAAGTTCCCTTGGAGGCCCATGATGGCGGAGGACGGGGAAGAGGCGTCCGGGCAGGAGCATACCTACCCCTATGACGGCAAGGAGTACCTGGTGAATTACAAAAGATCGGCAGTCTCACCGGACTGGATTATCTCCGGCATGCAGTCGCGGGACCAGCTGCTGGGTAAGCTGCAGCGGGTGCAGCGTACAACGCTGTATGTAATCGGCGTCTTTCTGCTGACCACCTGGCTGATCTCCAATCAGCTGACTTCAGCCCTGCTGAAGCCGCTGTTCAAGCTACGGCGGCTGATGCGCAGGGTAGAGGAGAACCAGCTCAGCGTAGTGTATGAGAGCAGATACGAGGATGAGATCGCCCAGGTAGGCTTCCAGTTCAACCGGATGATGTCGGAGATCAAGACGCTGATCGAGGATGTGAAATCCAAGGAGAAGGACAAGCGGCAGGCGGAGCTCCGTGCGCTTACGGCGCAGATGGAGCCGCACTTTCTGTATAATACGCTGAATACGATCTACTGCAAATCGGTCATGGGCGAGAACGACGATGTGAATGAGATGATTCTGGCGCTGTCGCAGATGTTCCAGATCGGCCTCAGCGGAGGCAAGGATCTGATCCCGCTGGAGGATGAGCTGTCCCATGTCCGGCAGTATTTTGCGATTCAGCAGAAATGTTATGAGGATCTGTTTGAATATACCGTAAGCGTGGAGGATGAAGAGCTGCTGGCCTGCCAGATTCCGAAGATCATGCTGCAGCCGGTTGTGGAGAACAGCATCCAGCACGGCTTCAGCGACCGGTCCGGGGGTGGAAGAATTGACATTACGGTGGGCAGAGAGCAGGGCATGCTGCATATTTGCCTTGAGGACAATGGGCGGGGACTGGATGCCGCGAGCGTGAAGCAGGGCATGAACACTGCACCCTTGTCCCAAAAAGGCTACGCCCTGTTCAACATCAGGCACCGGCTGGCGTTGTATTACGGGGCTGACGCCCGCATGGAAATAGACGGAGCACCGGGCAAGGGAGCGCGGACGGATCTATGGATTCCGCTGGGGGAGGAGAGATAAAGATGGAACAGGAGCTGGACAGGTTCAAGCTGTGTATTATCGACGATATCAGAAGTGTAGTGGAGATGATCTCCCGCAAGCCGGCCTGGCAGGAGCACGGCATTGATGTCTCCGGCACCGCGCTGGACGGAGAAGAGGGGCTGCGGTTGATCCGTGAGACCCGGCCCGACATTGTGCTGACCGATATCCGCATGCCGAGAATGGACGGGCTGCAGATGACCCGGGCGATACTGGATTTTCTGCCGGACTGCAAGATTATTATTCTTAGTGCCTATTCCGAGTTCTCCTATGCCCAGGAAGCGATCCGTCTGGGTGCGCTTGATTTCGTGAAGAAGCCCTTTTCCCTGGATGAGATTGTGAATGTGGTGCTGAAGGCGAAGGAGCAGTGTCTGCAAGAGCGGCAGAAGGCGGCCAGGCTTGCCGTGATGGAATCCAAAATCAAAGAAAGCATGCCCATCCTGCGCCAGGAATACCTGACCTTCCTGCTGCATCATCAGACGACGGAGGCAGATGCCCGGTCCAGATGGGCTTATCTGGATATCCCCCTTGCGCAGCATGATTTCTTCGTGTTTGTTGCCGAGATTGATCACTTCGCGGAGAAGCTTATGGGTCAGCCTGTACAGGAGATCGAGCTGCTGCGGTTCAGCCTGCATAATATTCTCGAAGAGACCATTACCGCCTGGACCCGCGGAGTGATCATCCGTGAAGATACCGACCGCTATGTCTGCATTATCAACGGCTCAGACCCGGACACCGCCGTGCGGATCACGGAGGCCTGCTGCATGAACGTAAGCCAATTCTCGCGCAATACACTTTCGGTCGGCATGGGGCTGGGCGTATCTTCGATACATGAACTGGCAACGGCATACAGGCAGGCGCTCAGCGCACTGGGGTATCATTTCTATACCGGCGGCAACGGTGTGTACAACTACGGCGATATCGAGAATAAGCCGCTCGCGCTTCACAGCTATTCCGCAGCCGCCGAGCAGGAGCTGCTGTTCGCCCTGCGTTCCGGGAATAGCGGCAAAAGCCTGCAGGTGCTGGATCAGCTGTTCGCAGAGCTGCTGGACAATGAGCTGCTGCCCGAGCCGCGTTATGTTGAAAGCGTGGGCTATGAGCTGAGCTTCCGGATCTGCCGCGTTATGCTGGAGCAGTTCCCGTATGAGCAGGTAGAGCCGCTGGAGCGCAGCATTGAAGTGATGAGGAACCGCATACATCCGTCCCTGCAGGATATCCGCGGTCTGCTTGACCACCTGTGCCGGGCGGCCTGCTCCCTGGTGGAGGAAGCGCGCTCCGTAGAATCCACGCGGATTATTCAGCAGGCCAAGGCGTATATCCGGGATCATCTGAACACCAGTCTGTCGCTGGAGCAGGTCGCGAGGCAGATCAGCCTCAGCCAGGGCTATTTTTCCAATCTGTTCAAGAAGGTGCAAGGGGTCTCGTTCCAGCAGTATGTGATGCATGAGAAGATGGAGAAGGCCAAGACGATGCTGATTGACGGCCTGCAGGTGCAGGAGATCGCCCTCGATCTTGGTTATGAGCACAGGCGGTACTTCAGCGAGGTGTTCAAGAAGTACACGGGCATGACCCCGTCGGAGTTCAAACTGCATTACCTGGGCAAAGATTAAGAGGGACAAGGGAGGGATTTCCGCCGTGGCGGGGATTCGCTCCCTTTTGTGTACAGGGACGCTTCAGGGGCTTCAGCCTGTCAGCAGCTCTGGCAACTCCCGCAAAAACCTGCCCTCAATGTGGGCTTACCCGCCTTATGTGTAAGCGCTGCTCATTCTATAATCAGGTTGTAAGTTAATTTCAGCAGCGATAAATAAGGGGGCACTACCAATGATGAAGCGTACGCTTATGACCTCTGTAAGCCTGGTTCTGGCACTTGGCCTGGCAGCCTGCGGCAACGGTAACAATGCAGCAGAAGGCACAGGAGATGCAGGAACAGGCGGTTCAGGTTCAGGGGCAAAGACTAAAATCAGCTACTGGACGGGCGACCGCCATGATGCCGAATTTGTGAAAGAACAGGTTGCCAAGTTCAACGAAACCAACACCGACGGAATTGAGGTGGAGCTGGTCGTTAAGGGCGACGACTTCGATACGGCGCTGGATTTGTCCTTCCAGACCTCGGATGCGCCGGATGTGATCCGGGTGAAGGAGAATACCATCCAGACGTTCTACAAAAAAGGCTTCCTCGCTCCTATTGATGAATTCCTCACCGATGAGCTGAAGACGAAGTTCCCGGCTATGCCGGATCTGAACGAATTCGAAGGTAAACGTTACAGTCTGCCGAACTACGGAACAACAATGCGTCTGGTGTACAACAAGGACCTGTTCGCCAAAGCAGGCATTGAGCATCCGCCGACTACCCTGCAGGAGCTGGTGGATACAGCCAAGAAGCTGACGGAAGCGGGCAAGGCGGACGGCGCTTACGGCTTTGCACAGAATTTCAAGAGTCCCGGCAGTGCGTTCGCGCGTTCTTCGCGGGTCATTGCGGAGTTGAGCGGCTTCGGCGGCTTCGGGTATGACTTCAAGACCGCACGGTACGACTTCAGCGGCTTCGAGCCTATTATCAATGCGTTCAAGCAGATTAAGGATGACGGCAGCATGCTTCCGGGCGTAGAATCCCTGGATATCGATCCGCTGCGGGCACAGTTCGCGGAAGGCAAGATCGGGATGTATCTGTCCTACTCCTCCGAGCCGGGCGTCTACAAGAATCAGTTCCCGGCCAAAATTGACTGGGCAGCCGCACCGGCTCCTACGATCGACGGCAATGTGAAGGGCGCTTCCGGCTTCCTCGGCGGCCAATGGCTGGGTCTGAGCTCCAAATCGGAGAATAAGGAAGCGGCATGGAAGTTCATGCAGTTCATGTATGACGATCAGGTGCTGACGGATTATCAGGAAAAAGGCTTCGGTATCTCCATGGTTCCATCGGTTAGCTCGGTAGCCAAAACGCCGGATGTAAGCGGTATTGAAGGGTTCCTGCCGAACAAGTATGACGGGGTATGGCCGGTCTATCCGGCGGTTGCTCCCGAGGGCATGAAATCGGATGACGCCTTCTTCAAGTACATGCTCAACGGCGGCGATCTGAAGGCGATTATCGCTGACCTCAACAAACGTTACAATACAGCGCTGGACAGCGCAATTCAGAATGACGGTGTAAAAGCTGAGCCCGATGCCAGCTTCGATCCGGCCAGCCTGGGCGGCAAGTTCGCCAAATAATAGCGATTGAGCATACAGATACAGGTCAGGGCAGCGGGGATGGGGAAGAAGTCTTCTCCATCCTTCTGCCCTGACCGCAAGGGAAAGGAGCCGGAAAGACCCTATGAATAAAACAAAAAATGCCTTATTCTCATACAGCTTTATCTTTCCAAGTGCCTTGCTGACACTTGTACTCGGAATCTATCCGATTGCCTGGGCGTTCCGTTACATGTTCTATGACTATAAGGGTTATGGAGCCGCCCGGTTTACCGGGCTGGACAACTTCAGTCGCATCCTGAAGGACACCCAGTTCTGGGATTCGGTTGTGAATACGTTCATCTACGCAGGCGGCAAGCTGCTGATTACCATTCCGCTGGCTCTGCTGCTGGCCGCTATTCTGAACCGCGGGCTGCGGGGCAGACAATTGCTGCGGGGGATTTTTTTCATGCCGACCGTTATCAGTACAGCTGTTATGGCCGTAGTCTTCTTCACCATATTCAACTCCTATAACGGAATTCTGAATCAGTTCCTGATCAAGTTCAATCTGTCGGACACCGGCGTTGACTGGCTGGGGCCGAAGTATGCGATGCTCACCGTCATTCTCGTGGCAGCGTGGGGGGCGGTCGGAAACTATATGCTGCTCTTCCTCGCCGGTCTGCAGAATATTCCTGAAGATGTGTATGAGGCCTCTTCTCTGGACGGGGCAGGCAGAATCCAGCAGTTCCGCTATGTAACGCTGCCGATGCTGGGTCCGGTCATGCAGATGGTCATCATGCTGGCAATTATTACAGCCTTGAAGGGCTACGAGAGTATCATGGTCCTGACCGAAGGCGGTCCGGTAGGCAAGACTGAGGTGATGTTCCTGTACTTATACAAATTATTCTTCCCTGTCGGCGGCGGCAGTGCGGCGGTTCAGGTGCAGGAGTTCGGATATGGCAGTGCGGTCGCCTTCGTGTCCGCGCTAATCGTAGGGATGATTTCACTCATTTATTTCTATGCATCCAGACGAATGAATCAGACCGATTGAGGAGAGACGCGAGATGAGAATAAGAACCATACTGGGCAACACTGTGCTCTGGATATTTTTGCTGGCTTTTGCTTGTATAACCCTGATTCCGGTCGTGATTACGATACTGGGCTCCTTCAAGACGAATGCCGAGCTGACTACCGGAGCAACCTTCCTGCCAAGCAGCTGGCATATCTCCAACTATTCCGAAGCCTGGGAGCAGGCGAACTTCTCCAGGTACACCCTGAACAGCCTGATCATCTCCCTGTCGGCGGTGGTCGGCACATTGCTGGTCTCATCCATGGCGGCTTATGTGGTGGACCGGATGGATTTTGTCGGCAAAAAAATATATATCGGCCTGCAGTCCTTCACCATGTTCGTTGCCGTGGGGGCGGTAGTGCTGCGTCCGCAATTCGATCTGATGGTCAAGCTTCATCTGCACAGCAGCCTCTGGGGGGTCATTCTGATCCTGATCTCCGCGCATGCTTCCATCTTCTTCATTCTGCTCAGCTTCATGAAGGGGATTCCCAGAGAGCTGGATGAAGCCGCGCTGATTGACGGCAGTTCGCTGGGCCGGACCTTCTGGAGAATCATACTGCCGCTGCTGGGACCGGGACTCGGCGTAGGCGCCTTATTCACCTTCCGGGGCGCATGGAATGAATATCTGCTGCCGCTGGTATTCACCATGACCAAGCCGGAGCTGCAGACGCTGACCGTTGGCCTGGCGAACCTGAAATACGGGATATCGGCGGCATCCCAGACCCACTACATGATGGCAGGCGCCTGCTTATCCATCCTGCCGATTCTCGTCGCCTATCTGTTTGCCAACAAGTCCTTTATGCAGATGACGGCGGGTTCCCTCAAAGGGTAGATGCCTGCTGATGCTGTATGAGCTTAACTATATTCAAGGAGGTACACCCCATGACATTACAGGTTCCTGCTATTCTGCAATCCGCCCCGTTCATTCAGCGCTATCCGGGGAATCCGGTGCTGGATGCATCCAAGGTCCCTTACCCTACCGCACTGGTATTCAATGCCGGTGTAACGAAATTTAACGGCAAATACGTGATGATCTTCCGCAACGATTACGGCTCGCTGGACGAACAGACGATTGAGCCGCATCATACGACCGATCTCGGCATTGCATACAGTGATGACGGGGTGACCTGGACAGCCGGCCCGAAGCCGGTATTCAAAATGCATGACGAAGAGATTATCCGCGCCTACGACCCGCGCCTGACGGTGATCGGCGGACGCTGCTATATGTGCTTTGCCGTCGATACGAAGCATGGCATCCGCGGCGGGATTGCCGTGACCGATGATCTGGAGCATTTCGAGGTGCTCAGCCTGTCCACACCGGATTTGCGCAATATGGTGCTGTTCCCGGAGACAATCGGCGGCCGTTATGTCCGGCTGGAGCGTCCCTTCACCGTATACAGCCGCGGGGGGCAGGACCGCTTCGATGCGTGGATCTCTGAGTCCCCGGATCTCAGATATTGGGGGAATTCCAGCCTGCTGCTTGCTGTCGAGCAGGTGCCGTTCGCCAATGACAAGGTCGGTCCGGCTGCGCCTCCGGTCAGAACGGACAAGGGCTGGCTGACCACCTTCCATGCGGTGGATATCGACCCGGCAAGAGGCAAGCACGGCTGGGAGCCTACCTGGAAGAAACGGTATACCGCTGGCATCATGCTGCTGGATCTGGAAGATCCGCGTAAGATTATCGGCATGGCCAGGCAGCCGCTGCTGGCACCGGAGACGGATTATGAGATTGACGGGGGCTTCCGCAATCATGTTATTTTTCCGGGCGGGATGATTCTGGAGGATAACGGTGAGGTCAAAATCTACTACGGCTCTGCGGATACAATTGAATGCCTGGCTACGGCCCATGTGGACGATCTGATCAGCTACTGCCTGAAGGGCTGAGGACGGGCGTTGAGCAAGCTGTGGGAGAAGCTGGCCAATCCTGCGGCAGAATACCGGTCTGCACCGCTCTGGTCCTGGAATGACAAGCTGGAGCCGGCCGAGCTGAAGCGGCAGATCGAAGAGATGCATGCAGCCGGGATCGGCGGGTTCTTCATGCACGCCCGCAGCGGACTACAGACCCCGTATATGGGCTAAGCCTGGATGGAGGCGATCCGCCTCTCGATTGTGAAGAGCCGGGAGCTGGGCATGAACGCCTGGTTCTATGATGAGAACGGCTGGCCCAGCGGCTTCGCGGACGGTGAGGTTCCGGCCAAAGGCATTGCCTATCAGCAGAAGATGCTCGCCTGGGAGAAGCCGCCGTTCCGTTATCCGGTGGAGATGGCCCTGCCGGGCATCTTCACGGATGAGCCGCAGTTCGCCAGAAGCAGGCTGCCGTGGTCCTTCGAGCTGGAATTCGGAAGAGCCGTATACCGCAGGTATTTCGGGCTGCTGCATGCAGGAGAGAACCGGATACGGCTGGAACTGACCGGCAGCTGCCGCAATCTGCTCGGCCGCATCATCATATTCAAGGTGAGGTCTACAAGGTAGGTCCGGGCAGCTTCAAGGATAAGCCCGGCTGGACCAACAAAGACCTGGAGCCGGAGACCATGTCTATCAGGACCGCTATGCCTTTGTCCGCTTCGGATTATCTTCGGCACCTATGCTCCGGGGCTAAGTCCCTTAAACAACAGCAAGGCAGCAGTTATCCCTTACCGGGAAGCGGCTGCCTTGTATTTGTTGCTTCGGTAAGATCCCTGACCCACACTAGTATGGAAGACCCATGAAGCAGAACCGGATGACGTCCACAATCCCGTGGGCGAGCATAGCGGAGGTCAGATCCCGCTTCCTTTGCAGCACAGCAAAGGGCAGACCGAACAATATGACATACATAAGTATAGTGACGATCCCTGGAATAATGCCCCCATTAATGAAGCTGTCCGGAGTATGTACTAGCACATGCGGGATAATCATCATGAACCAGACAGTGAATTTCTGGGCTCTGGTTTCGATTTTGCCGTGTAGCATAGAGAGGCAGAGGGCATAGAACAAGGCGCGCAAAGCGATTTCTTCATAAATGGCCGGACTGAGTGCGACTTTGAAATAGGCCAGCCTGATGCTGTAACCGTCCAGGCTGCTGCCGCTCAGCATTAAGTTGATGATCCCCAGAAGGACGCCTACCGCAATACCGGTGAGCAGACTCACTGCTACTGATTTCTTACTTGCAGTATTCAAGAAGACAAGCTTTAAGCTGTTATATCTGTTGAAAGTACTAAACACAGCCAGCGATGCAAATAGAGTGATGATGCTTACTTCTATCATGGAGAAAAGAGATAGGTTAATATAGGCCGCAGCGACAGCAAGGGCTAACAGTAGAGAGATCAGGATCTGCCGCTTCAGGGGCAGCTTGTTCTTAATAAGCAATACCAAACTGATGAGGAATGCCCACACGCCGAGCAGAAGCCACATTCTGGCTGTTGGCATAGGATTGTCACTGTGGATGCCGAAATTCAGGATAAACAGCAATAGGAATACACCAAACATTATCCAAACAGCTAACAGGTTACTCTTGGTAGTCACACATTCGTTCTCCTTCCAGATTACACATTTATTTGTATGCGGACTGGATCATTCTATCTTTATAAGGATTAGGCGGAAACGAATTAAGTCACTCCTGCGGAAATAACAACAGGGGCTGACCCAAGCCTTCTCACGGCTATCGGGTCAGCCCCTGTTCCCTAATTCGTCAGCTCCTGCAGCACCATAGCGCAAGCACCCGCTGCCACGGAGCGTTCACGCAGTCTGCTGCGGGTGAAGCGGACATTATACTGCTCGCGGTAATAGGTCCGCTCAAGGGCGATCCGGGTCGCCTCCTGATAGAAATCCTCTGCCGCGAGGAACAGCGGGCCGCCGAGGATGACCTCCTCGGGGTGAAGGATATTGATCAGATTCGCCAGCCCGATACCGCAGTAGACGGCCATCTCATTGAATAACCGGACCACCACAGGGTCGCGGGCCTGGAGCGCTTCTATCAAATGAGCGAACTCCAGCTGCTCCGCACTCTCTGCCAGGCCGTGGAGCAGCCCGCTGCTGCCCAGCCGCCACGCATCGCGCGCCTGTCTCTCCAGGGTCTGGACGGACACGTAGCTCTCCCATGCCCCGGCGTTGCCGCCGGGAATATGCGGCGGCAGACCGGAGCCTTCAATGATCATCTGCCCGACAGCTCCCTCGGTATCAATCATGCCATAGAGCAGCCGTCCATCATTCATGATGGCGGAGCGCAGGCCGATTCCGGCATGGAGGTAGAGCAGATGATGCTGCATCCGGTTGCTGCTGGCCCAATATTCGCCGAGCAGGGCCGTGTTGGCTCCATTATCCAGATATACCGGCACACCCAGCCGCTGTTCCAGCTCCTCCTTAATAGGTACCTGCGACCAGCCCGGGGCCGCGAACCGCGCCGGATTCAGAATCACTCCGGCTCTGCGGTCCAGCGGACCGACGGCACCAATGCCAAGTCCGGCGACCCGGCTAAAGTCAAGGGAGACTGAGGCCAGCATGCGCTGCGCCTCTTCCTGAAGGGATTCCATCAGATGCTCCGGGGTAAGCCCGGCATCCATATTCCAGGTATATTCGCCCAGCAGCTGCAGATGAAAGTCCATCAATAACAGCTTAGCGCGGGTCCGGGAGATCTCCAGCCCCAGCAGATAGGCATAGGCCGGGTTGGTCTCATAGAGGATAGGACGGCGGCCCCCGGTAGATTCGCCGAAGCCGACATCAATCAGCAGCTCCATAGACAGCAGTTCGTCCAGTATTCGTGTTAACGTGCTTATGGTCAGTCCGCTTTCGTCCAGCAGACTTTGTTTGGAGACGGTACCGTGTTTTCTTATGGTGAGATAGATTTCCCTGGCTTTGGGATTGGCAATAACTTCATGAATAAGCAGCACAGACGGTTCTCTCCTTATGAATATACTTCACCTGCTGAGCAGACTACAGCTGCTTCAACAATGACACAAAAAGCAAGGTGCCGCAACTGGCCTAAGGAGAGAGGCGGGTGAGGATATAAGGGTGGTGTTCATGCGGTGGCGGAGACGCTTCAGCCGCAGCAGCGGGCAGCGCTGCTAAAGCTGCTAGAGCTGCTAAAGCTGTCCCGCAGGCGGGGCCTGGGCTAGAGCAGCGCCTTGAAGGAATGGCGGATGACATCGCCGCGGCTGATAATGCCGACCAGCACACGGTTCCGCTCCACGGGAACTTTTTTGATCTGCTTTTTGCCGAGAATGGTTGCGACCCGCTCAATATCTTCCTCCGAATGTACGGTGATTACCTTCTTCTTGGCGATGGCCATGACGTTCAGGCTCAGCAGCTTGCGCGTCCGTTCCTCGAACTCATCATTATCCCCGACAAACACGTTGATCTGGAAAAAAGAATCCACAATCAGATCCTCATGCCTGCCGATATAGCGCATAATATCTCCGTCACTCAAATAGGCGACAATCTCGTTCCGGTCATTGACTACAGGCATGCCGCTGATCCGGTGAGCAATACATTTCTCGATAAAAGTCCGTACCGTGTCTTCCTGCTTGACCTTGTAGACCTGGCGGATCATGAACTCATGGGCTTTCATAGTATAGGTTCCCCCTGAAAAGTATCTCATGCACAAATAAGTTGCATAATGAAAGTATATACTTGTATTATACAAGTGGAGTGATTGATGTCAATGAAGAAAGAGAAGGGGATGGGACTGCATGGAGAAACGTTCAATTGAGACGATAGAGCTGGAAATGGCGGTTCTTGTCCGCCGTCTGACTTCGCTTACCACGTACAAAAAAATCGGCAATCTCGACCGTGCGGCCTATCTGCTGCTGCATCAGATTGCTTTTAATAACGGAACCGCAGGGGTAAAGGTCATCTCCGATGAATTCCAGCTGGATATATCGACTGTCAGCAGACAAGCTGCCGCGCTGGAGAACAAGGGGTATATCACCCGGATACCGGACCCTGAGGACGGCCGGGCTTATTTGCTGCAGATTACAGAGCTTGGCGGGGAGATTCTGGACGAGAACCGGCAGGTACGGCAGGAAATTATGGGCAAGCTGCTGATGAACTGGTCGGATGAAGAGGGGGATTCCTTCGGCGAGCTGCTGCGCAAATTCAATGCGACTTTTCTGGAAGAGGATTAGATAGGGCGGAGCCGTCTCCTGAGTGGAGGGTTGGGGCTGTTTTGGGCTATACTTATGTCAATAAAGCTTATGGGGTGTACCGATGAACGAAGATAAATATGAACATATTGATGATTTAATGGAGGCCTTTCAGCAGTTTGCCCGGATGAATTGGCGCAAGACGACGCTCTGGGGGCTGAAGCCGAGTGAAATCCGTGTGCTGGTCTCGATCAAGAAGGGCATGGAGCAGGAAGGGGGCAAGGGGCGGACGGTGTCCGATATCAGCAAGCTCCTCAAGGTGACTTCTCCCACGGTCACGCAGATGGTGAACAGCCTGATTGCCCAAGGGTACGCTGTCCGCACGCCGGATAGCCAGGACCGCAGAATCAGCGACATTACGCTAACGGACAAGGGAGCGCATCTTGCGGATATGGCGGTGGCGAAATCCCGGGAGACCTTCCGGGGGATGATTGATCATCTCGGCAAAGAACGGAGCGAGACCTTAAGCGAGCTGCTGAACGGGGTGTACGAATATTTCGAGCAGTTGAACAGCGA
Organism: Paenibacillus tritici; assembly: GCF_013204885.1. Taxonomy (GTDB): domain Bacteria; phylum Bacillota; class Bacilli; order Paenibacillales; family Paenibacillaceae; genus Paenibacillus_AQ; species Paenibacillus_AQ tritici. Next base: position 11,520 of record NZ_JABMKX010000029.1, on the reverse strand, counting down.
GCAGAATGATAACTGAACAGTAGTTTTAAGCATTTATACTAAAAGAGATGTCCCGCAGCTTGAAGCTGTTCCGGGACATCTCTTTGTTGTTTATAAGGATTAGCTTGTGAATCTGTTAACGCCCGGCAGGCGCAGTCTTCTTCCGCAGCTTGCTTCCTGCACCGGCTTCTTCCGCAGCAGCTACTGTCTTGGATTCGCTGGAACGCAGCGGAATCTCCTTCAGGAACAGAACAAGCACGGCTGCAATAACGAGCAGCGCAGTACCGCTCAGGAACACTACCGTCAGGGAGTCGCTCAGCGCTCCGCGCACCATCTCAATCAATTGATTGAAGAGCGGCCGGATCTGCTCCGGCAGTGAGGTATGCAGCTCCTTCAGCTTAGGCTGGTCGAGCAGCAGCTGCGGGTTCATGAAGGCTGTAAGCTGCTTACCGGCTTCAGGATCAAGCTTGGACAGGTCAGGGCCTTGGCCTGAGGCCACCGCAGATTCCAGCTTATGCGTAAGTGTGGTGTTCATCACGGTACCCATAACGGCAATCCCGATGGTTCCGCCAAGGTTGCGGAACAGGGTGTTGGTAGCGGTAGCCACGCCCAGCATCTGCGGAACCACGGCGTTCTGTACGGTCAGCGTGAATACCGGCATGGCCAGCCCGAGGCCGATCCCGAACACAACCATGCTGGCTACAGCCATGACGATGCTGTTCATGAAGGCCATCATAATCATGGCGGCGACCATGAACGGCATACCGATCATGGCATAACGCTTGTATTTGCCGGATTTGGAGATCCAGCGGCCGGCCAGTGTGCTGAGCACAATCATCATCAGCGACATCGGCATGTTGATGAAGCCGGAGTTGGTCGGCGACACGCCCTCAACCCCCTGCACGAAGAACGGCAGATAGATCATGGCGCCCATCATGCCCGCATTCATCAGGAACCCGATAATCATCGAGATGGTGACAATCGAATTCTTGAACAGGGAGAGCGGCAGCACCGGGCTCTTGGCTTTGCGCTCTATCCATATCAGAATGACTGCGCCAATAAGGGCTGCCGCGAACAGTCCGAGAATCTCCGGTGAACTCCAGGCATATTTGGTGCCTGCCCAGGAGAAGCCGAGCAGCAGGGCGACGATGCTGAGGGACAGGAAGATGGAACCCGCATAGTCAATCGTTTCGGAAGCGGCGCGCGTGCTTTTCGGGAACATTCTCAAGATCATAACGAACGCTACAATACCGAGCGGCAGGAAGATCCAGAAGATCCAGCGCCAATTCATATGATCGACCATGAATCCGCCCAGGGTAGGCCCGATTACGCTGGAGAATCCGAAGATGGCCATCATAATTCCCGTCCACTTCGCCCTTTCCCGGGGAGCGAACAGGTCACCTACGGCAGTGACGGTGGCCGACATCAGAATCCCGCCGCCGACGCCCTGTATCCCGCGGTAGGTGATCATCTGGTAGATGTTGTCGGACAAGCCCGACAGGAAGGCCCCGATGATGAAAATAACGATCCCGCCGAGCAGGAAGGGCTTGCGGCCGTAGATATCGGATAACTTACCGACCAGCACCGTCGCAATGGTGGAGGTCAGCATATAGATGGTGATTACCCAGGTGTAATGCTCAATTCCGCCCAGAATGGCAATAATCCGGGGCATCGCGGTGCTGACAATCGTCTGATTGATCGCCGCGAAGAACATCGCCGCCATTAAGGCGACCATAATGGTTACTTTCTTTTTTTGCGTGAGATGCTCCATGGCAGGGTATTCTCCTTTGATCCTGTACGTATTATAGTTTGGCATAGTATGATATTCTAATTAGGTAGCCAAACTACCTTTTATGTATAATACACAAATATTTTGAACATCACAATATTTTTATTTTTTGTCAGCGGAGAATCGCGGTTTGTATTGATTTTCACATGTTAGGTAAGTAATCTAATGATATAGATCGGAGGTGTCTTATGAGTATTCAGGACAGCCGGGAGAGGCAGCTGCTTATCACACTGGAAAATATAAAACGCCTAAGCCCCCGTCAGCAGGGCATGGACTCTATCCCGCATGGAGAATTCGTCACGATGTTTGTCATTCATGCAGCCATGAAGCAACAGGAGGCGGATGAACAGGAACAGGGAGGACCGTGCCGCGGCCTGATGGTCTCCCGGTTAAGTGAGCTGATGCAGGTCAGCCGGCCGACCGCTTCACAAATGGTCAGCACGCTGGAAGAGAAGGGCTACATTGAACGTATAATGTCCGAAACCGACCGCAGGGTCATCTATATCTGCCTGTCGGCCAAAGGCCAGGCGGTATTCGGCAGCAGAATGGACCGCTACTCGGATGTGCTGTCCGAGATTATTGATAAGGTGGGGGGCGAGGAGATTGATCAGCTGATCTCCACCTGCGGCCGACTGCTGGAAGCCGTTAACGAAGTGCGGCCGCGGATGATGGGGAATCCGTCCGAATGAGCCGTGAATTTCACATTTGTTAACCGTCTGATTTCAGGCGGTTTTTGTGTTGCTTGAAGTAGCGCAGATTGTGCCAATGTCCTCTCCGCAGCAGACCCTTTCTGTTTGGCCCAACCGTATAGAAGAGAAGGGCAGAGGGCAGCTAAGTGGAAAAACGGCATCTAATAACGCAGAAATCTCTGTATACGGTAGATTAGTTGGAGAAACAGCACTTGCTGCCACCCGGATCGGAGAAAAGCGAGGGAAGAGGAAAAATTAGGTGGAGAAAATCCAACTAAAATCGGTAAGGCTATCCGTGAGGACTTAGGAAGTGGAGAAAATCCAACTAATCCCCGAACGCCATTCACCGTCACAAGGAGTAATAACTGCAGGGAATCTGGATGCCCGGCTGAGTTTTGTCCCCCATGGGCAGGGGGAGCTGTACGCTGAACACCGCAGATGTACCTATCCAAGGGGGCGGCAACGGCCTATGATCTTCTCGAAAGAAAGCGCTTTATAATTTGCCGAGGGGAGCTGGGGGAGTTGAAGTCACTGGGTAAGAGAATCGGCTTGTGTCTGCTGATGCTGATCATGACAGCGGCACAGGCCGGACTTGCGGGAACCGGGCAGAATGTAGCGGAGGCAGCGGACAAGGAGCTGGCGCAGAAGCCTTATATGGGCTGGAGCAGCTTCAGTATGCAGGTGTATGAGCCTTCAGGAAACTGGATATCGGCGGACAGCATCAAGAAGCAGTCGGATGCCATGCATGAGAAGCTGACAGCTATCAGGCAAAGCCTGGATTCCCCTTCATCCCCACCCACAGCCCGGATTGCTCCAGGCAGGCGGCCAGCTGGAGCAGCAGGTCCTCGCGTCCCTTGGAGGCCATGACCTGAACGCCGATCGGCATCCCCTCTGCTGTAAGATGTAACGGCACGCTCATGGCCGGCTGGCCGGTCAGATTGGCAAGCTGAGTGAACGGGGTGTAGGTCAGGCTGGGCTCGAACATCTCGTAGATCATCCGCCGCTGCGCGTCCTTGGGCAGTCCGCTGACTTGCAGCAGCTCCTCTGTCTGGGACGCGTTCTGCGTCAGTTCCCCGATCCTTGGTGCGGAATCCGCATTGGCTGGTGTGATGTACAGATCGAAGCGGTCCATCAGCGCTGCCATCTGCGCAGCAGCCACATCCCATTCGTGCAGGCTATGCACGAATTCTGCCGCCGAGACCTGCTTGCCGGCTTCGGCCAGCACCCAGGTGACAATATCCACTTCATCCGCCGCAATCGGACGGCCCATGCCGCTCTCCAGCGACAGGAACATCGCGGAGACTTCTCCGGCGTTCATCGTGTAGTAGTTATCCATCAGCCGGACTCCGTTGACCGGACTCAGCTTCTCTTCGACCTCATAGCCCTCGGATTCCAGCCATTGCACGGTCTTCAGCACCGCTTGTACCGCCTCGGCGGATACCGGTGTTCCCACCGGCGACGCCGTGGTGAATGCGATCCGCAGCTTGCGCTGTGCAGGCTTCAGCAGATCCTCCAGATAGACGCCCGGATACAGCGGGGTCTGAAAAGCAGCTTCCGGCTGCACCACCTGCAGCAGATCAAGCATCGCGGCACTGTCACGCACAGACCGTGTCAGGGCGAAATCAATCGACGCGCCTTGCCACTGGCGGCCGATTCCCGGCCCTACCGGTGTGCGCCCGCGCGTCGGCTTCAGCCCGAACAGGCCGGTGAAGGAGGCCGGAATGCGGATCGAGCCGCCTCCGTCACTGGCTCCGGCGGCCGGGACGATCCCTGCGGCAACCGCCGCCGCCGCTCCGCCGCTGGAGCCGCCGGGCGAATAGGCGGGATTCCAGGGGTTGCGCGCCGGGCCGTGGAGCAGGGGCTCGGTGATATTTTTGAGGCCGAATTCCGGGGTGTTCGTATGTCCCAGCGGAATGAAGCCGCCCCGCCGGATACGGGCTACATAGTTGGAGTCACGCTTCGCAATATGGTTCTTCATGAGCAGGGCGCCCGAAGTCAGCGGTTCTCCGCCGATCGCCTGGGAGATATCCTTCAGCAGGAAGGGGACACCGGCGAACGGACGGGATCGGTCTGCGGGATCGGCAGGCATCTCATCGGCTTCCTTCAGCGCGGCCTCCCGGCGGGTGCGCACCACCGCATTCAGCAGCGGGTTGATTTCATCCATCCGGGTGAAGGCTGACTCTACAAGCTCACGGGGGGAGACTTCACGTGCTTTGACAAGGGCGGCAAGCCCCAGAGCATCGTAACCGGAATAAGCAGACAACGACATGTGAATGACCTCTTTCTGGCAGGGGCGGGCAGTCTACGGAACGATAGCTGCGGTCTGCAGGTAGTGATAACGGGATTATGGCGGCGGCTGATCAGGTACGCTCTTCGGTCAGATATTGCTTCACCGGAGGAGGGGTATAGTCCGCGAACTGCCGCAGAATTCCCTCAGGAGTCGTATCGTTCAGCATGATGGAATGATGTTTCTCCTGCATGAACTTGTCCTTAGCCATGTTGCCGAACAGGGCAATCAGCGGATCATAATAATGATTCACATTGAGCAGTCCGCAAGGCTTCTGATGCAGGCCGAGCTGCGCCCAAGTGAAGATCTCGAAATACTCCTCCATGGTGCCCGGTCCGCCCGGCATGGCAATGAAGCCGTCGGCAAGCTCAGACATCTTGAGTTTCCGCTCGTGCATAGAGTCGACCATGATCAGTTCCGTGAGCTGCTTATGCTCAATTTCCCGTTGCTTGAGAAAATGCGGCAGCACCCCGATCACGCGTCCCCCCGCCTGCATGACGCTATCTGCAATGGCCCCCATCAGGCCGACGGTGGCTCCGCCGTAGATCAGTGTGAGGTTGCGGGCGGCAAGCTCCTTGCCCAGTTGAACCGCATATTCTTTATATACGGGTAAGGCTCCGTCACTCGAACCGCAGAAGACAGCGATACTTTTCATATGAGTCTGACACTCCTTTACCTATGGTAATGTGATCATGGGAACAATTGTTTTTCCCTAATAATGTATCACGGATTTCCGGCTGTGCAAATTTTTCTCCGCCTGGAGCAGGCAGGTGAACTGCGGTGCCGCCTCTGCATTGACAACATTTTATGAAGCGGCTATACTTTCTGTAATCTTATAGTTGGTATACGTTGAACGAGCCAGTAGCAGACTTGTCCCTGTTCCCAGAGAGCCGGGGGTTGATGGAACCCGGTACACACAAGCGGACTGCGAATTACGCCTCGGGAGTATCTTGGGTAATGCCAAGCGGAGCTAAGCGAACGATAACTCGCCTAAGAGTGGTACGGACCTGATACAGTATGAGGTCTGTGCAATTTGGGTGGTAACACGGTTAATTCTAATCGTCCCTGTGTCTGAATAGACAAGGGGCGATTTTTTTGTTGGAATGTGCTGCTTCCGGCCTCTGTGGCTGATACGGGTATACTCACTGCTCAGTCAACGAATACCAAAGGATATCCAAAAACAAACCAAAAAGGGGCTGTACATGTTGAACATTATCGACGAGCTATTGTGGCGCGACGCCATTAATCAGCAGACAGATGCGGACGGACTGCGTGAATTAACGGATAGTAAGGCAGTCTCGCTGTATTGCGGCGTGGACCCTACAGGCAACAGCATGCATATCGGTCACCTGATTCCCTTCATGGTGCTTCGGCGCTTCCAGCTGGCCGGTCACCGTCCTGTGATTCTGATCGGAGGTGCTACGGGAACCATCGGCGATCCGAGCGGACGCCAGAGCGAACGCTCCCTGCAGACGCTGGAGCAGGTGCAGGAGAATGTGGATGCGCTGACGGCCCAGATGAAGAAGCTCTTCCAGGCAGGGGACGACAACCAGGTCCGGCTGGTCAACAACTACGACTGGACCAAGGATATGAATGTCATTGAATTCCTGCGTGATTTCGGCAAAAACTTCAGCATCAATACGATGCTCGCCAAGGATGTAGTCGCAAGCCGTCTGGACAGCGGGATCTCGTTCACCGAGTTCTCCTACCAGATCCTGCAGTCGATTGACTACCTGCACCTGTACCAGCATGAGGATGTGCAGCTTCAGGTCGGCGGTTCCGACCAATGGGGCAATATCACCAGCGGCCTGGATCTGATCCGTAAAAAAGAAGGCAACGAAGCCAAAGCCTTCGGCCTGACCATCCCGCTGATGCTTAAGGCAGACGGTACCAAGTTCGGCAAAACCGCCGGCGGCGCGATCTGGCTTGATCCGAAGCAGACTACCCCTTACGAGTTCTACCAGTTCTGGGCGAACACCGATGACCGCGATGTGGTGAAATACCTGAAATACTTCACCTTCCTGAGCAAGGAGGAAATCGAGGCGCTGGAGGAGAAGGTGGCGATGGAGCCGCATAAACGCGAGGCCCAGAGAACGCTGGCCGAAGAGATGACCCGCTTCGTGCACAGCGAGGAGCTGCTGGAGCAGGCCAAGCGGATCAGTGCCGCGCTGTTCAGCGGGGATATCCGCTCGCTGACCGCCGATGAAATCGAGGAAGGCTTCAAGGAAATGCCGACCTTCACCGCCGGCAAGGAATCGAAGAACATTGTGGACTGGCTGGTGGAGCTGGGGATTGAGCCGTCCAAACGCCAGGCGCGTGAGGACATCACCAAAGGCGCGATTTCCATCAACGGGGAGCGTGTGAACGAGCTGGAGACGGAGATTACCGCTGAGCAGGCCATCGGCGGCAAATTCATCATCGTCCGCAAAGGCAAAAAGAACTACAGCCTGGTGAAGCTGGGTTAACCGAAGCTGCGGGTGTAGAGTGTTGAAGGAGATAAGTTTCTAAAGAAGCAGGTTGCAAAAAGAAGCTATCCCGCTGTCAGGAATGACAGGGATAGCTTCTTTTGTTGCATGAAATACAGCCTGACAGAAACTTATTTCAGAAAATATAGAAGATTACCCCTTTACCGGCGGCTGCAGTCCGGCTGTAGAAATGCTTGATTTCGTTGAAAAACTGAAGCAGGTAGGCGAAAAAGGCAGGCCCATCCTCATCTGTAACCGAGCCAGGCTCAAGAGGATACACCTCGTCCTTGACCATGGCCGGGAAATCATACCGCTGGCGGAGCTGCGCTTCATCCAGCCCGGATATAGCCTGAAGCGCTTCGGCCACTTGCCCGGCCCGCAGATAAAATGCCCCGAATGAGCCGAATTCAAGGCCATTGTCAGATGTCAGCGGAACCACGTAGCCTAACGGTGCCGCTCCATCTGAAATATCTCCGCAGAGCAGGTAATGAATCGCCTCCCAGGTTCTATCGATATCCAGGCCGGGATAATCGTCTATGTTCAAACTTGTAAGTGAGGTATTGCCTGCTGCAACTTGCTCCACCAGGGTGTCCTCCATCGCAAAGTAATATCCGCGCATCGCCATTGACAGCCATCCTCCCATTGTTGATGATCTTGATCACATGAAGCTTAATCCTCAAGCAGCGCAAGCTTGTCTTCGAGTTCAGCCAGCTTCGCCCGGATGGCTTCCGCGCGTGGTTTGTCTTGTGCCTGTACAGCCGCTGACAACTCATCCTGTGCAATACCGATCTGATATTCAAGATAAGTGTAATCCGATGCGGCGGCAGGGTGGGTGGAACGTTGTGAATAGGTCATGTGCCGAGTCCTCCTTTCTATACAATCACGTGATGGTTACGGCCTCGTTAACATTGCAATGATATGTTCATGATACAATCTTTACCGGAAGGGCTCAACCTCGTGCCGTGGGACAAGCCACAGACGTAATTGCGACATTTTTCACAGACAATGAACCCTGTTCTGGTTTTACCATAAGAAGGTATTGAAAATTAAAGCTTAATTTTTCAGTAACAGTGTGCGGAGGCGCAATCCGCAAAGGAAGGTTGATATACATAATGATAGCTGTATCTTTTAACACCTTGAATGAAGCCAGACGCCATCTGGAGGAACTGGACGGGAACAGTGGACTGGTGCTGTTCGCTTCGGCTGCGGCCGTCCGGGAATTGTCCTTCCATGCTCCCTCCCGGGCGGTATTGTGCTCAACCAAAGGGGAATACACTCCGCAGGGCTACCGCAGCGGCGTAATTACAGGGTTCGAATACGAAGCGGATCTGGCAGATATCGTAGAGATTCTGCATCCGCCTGTGCTTAGCGCAAGTGCACTGGATGCGGCTTACCGCAAAGTCGAGGGCAATGCGAACGCTTTTCTGCTGCTCCTGTGTGACGGTAAGGGTGGGATGGAGGAGATGATCCTCTCCTCGCTGTATTTTATGGACCCGCAGTTCAAGGTGATCGGCGGCAGTGCGGCGGATGATGAGGGCGGCGAGACTTATCTGTATATGGGCACCCGCCGGGTGAGGAATCTGGGGATTTATTTCAATATGTCTGCCCGTACAGCCCTGGTCAAAGAGAATATTTATGTCCGGACCGGGAAGACACTGCTGGTGACGGAAGCCGATGTCTTCGGCAGAACGGTATATTCCTTCAACGGCCGGCCTGCCGCCGGGGAATATGCGCGTGTGCTGGGCGTGCCGGAGGAGGAGCTGGCAGAACATTTTCTGAGTAACCCCCTGGGCAAAAGATATGAAGATGATCTGATCATAGCCTCCCCGATGGCGGTCCATCCGGACGGTGCTGTCACCTTTTACAGCCAGGTCATGTCTAGTACTTATGTGGAGGTGCTGAGTTCAGCCGACCCGCTTGCCGTACTGGAGGAGACGCTTGGCGGCAGTCCGTATAAGCCTTCCTTTGTGCTTAACATTAACTGTACGCTGCGGGATCAGCTGTTTACACGGGATGGTCTTTGGGGGGCTTTTGACATGGCGATGCTCAGATTCTGCGGCAATACTACAGGCTTCATCAGCTTCGGAGAACAATATTATAACAGACATGCCAATCAGACGATGATTCTGCTGCTGGTTGAATAAGGGAGAGCTTACATATGATGCAGTGGATAAGTAAATTGCGCACTTCTTGGGGGAAAAACACCTCTGCCGGAGATATTCATAGTTACAGTAACGGTCAGAGCAATGAAAGCGGGTCAAGAGAGAGGGGCATGGCAGAGCGCGAGATCGCGGCTAAGGATATGGCCGCAGCTACGGGGACGGTTATGGCAAATGGAAAGATCACAGTAGGAGGAGCAGGGGCTAACGCATCTGTACCTCTAGCTGGCATGGATGGCAGCAGGTCGCCTGCTTCTGCTTCCGGCGCTGTGTCCTACGGGGAACATGCCTATGCCTTGGCAGAGCAGCTCCGCCATGAAACCGGAGAAATCCTGAAAGAAGAAGCCCGGATGGTTGAAGAGTTCGAAGCGTTGCGGGCAGGCGGCGGAGAGCTGATCGGTCAAATTGGCGGGACCCAGAAGCTGCTGGAGCATTTGAAGGACAACAGCGGACAGACCGAGAATCTGATTAATGAAATGTACGGCAGCCTGTCTTATTCCTCCAATAAAATCGAATTTGCCAAGGAAGCCAATATTCAGATCTCTGCGGAAATGCAGAAGGCTTCGGCAGTCTTCACTGAATTCGTAGCCTTGAATGAGGATCTGCGGCAGCATTTCCATAGCATTGAACAGCTGGCGAAGATCATCACGGATATCGCTGAGCAGACGAATCTGTTATCGCTGAACGCAGCGATTGAGGCGGCGCGGGCCGGAGAGCATGGACGCGGCTTCGCCGTCGTCTCTACTGAAATCCGCAAGCTGGCGGACAGCACCCGCAGCCACGTGAAGGAGATCATGGGCTCGCTTTCCGGAATGACCAGCGTGATGGAGCAGCTGCACAACAAGTCCGGTGACGGGATGCTCGCCATGAATGAGACCACTGCCAAGATCGGCGAGTCCACGGTCTATATGAATGAGATTGTTGTCGCTGAAGAGCAGGTATTCGAGCATCTGGAGAAAATCCAGGAGTCCCAGGAGAGCAGCATGGAGGATGTCGATCAGATCAACGGCGATCTGCTGCGGATTCTGGAGAAGTCGGGCCAGGATACCGACCAGTTCCGGCTGCTGGTCCTCACCGTCCAAAAGAAAGCCGACCATTACCAGCAGCTGCTGAATCATCTGCATCAGATCGGGCTGCTGCAGCAGCTTGAGGAGGCAGAGAAGATCAGCGTGTAAGGAGAAGCGGCTAACTAGAATGCAATTAACGGCTCTTTAGCGGGCCATAAGCGGGCAGACGATAAGAGAGATAGCGGGCATAAGAAAGAGAGAATGCGGGCGTGAAATATGAGACTGCATCCTTCAGCGGAGCTGGCGGGTGTGGTTTTTTTGTTGTGAGTAGTGAGAATATCTCTGGATCTAACTAGTTAGTGCGCCTGAATTCACTGGACGTGCGGAAATGAGCGAATAAGGAGCAGTAGTGCACCTGAATTTACTGGACTGGGGAAATGAGCCAATGAGGAGCAATAGTGCACCTGAATTCAGCGGACACGGGCCAAGTGAGTAAATGAGGAGTAGTAGTGCACCTGAATTCAGCGGACACAGGCTAAATGAGCTAATGAGGAGCAATAGTGCACCTCAATTTAGCAGCCACGGGCTAAGTGAGTAAATGAAGAGTAGTAGTGCACCTGAATTCAGCGGACACAGGCTAAATGAGCAAATGAAGAGCACTAGTACACCTGAATTCAGCGGACACGGGCTAAGTGAGCCAACGAGGAGCAATAGTGCACCTCAATTTAGCGGCCACGGGCTAAATGAGCTAATGAGGAGCAATAGTGCACCTCAATTTAGCAGCCACGGGCTAAGTGAGTAAATGAAGAGTAGTAGTGCACCTTATTATGCCGGATGCCTCCCTCCCGTGAGTGGGTAGTCGGAGGGAGCCGGAGGTATAAATCCCTCTGAATCAGCCAGAAGTGGACGGTAGACAGGAATGAGAGGTATAAATCAGTATAAATCCCTCAGAATCCGCCAGAAGTGGGCGGTAGGCGGGAATGAGAGGTATAAATCCATTTGAATCCGCCAGAAGGATGGCGTGAAATAAGTTGTGTACCAGTATTTGGAGCCTAGTCAGGCAACAAAAAAGTAGGGTATCCTCAGGATTGCGAAACCACTAAGGAGGAACCCTACCAATGCCTATTTTACCCGAAAGTGCACTG
>NZ_JABMKX010000028.1 GCF_013204885.1 Paenibacillus tritici | reverse complement strand
ATATTGAAGTAGACTTTTTCATGAGGTCGCCTCGTTTCGTATGTTTGTAGGGGTACAAACACTTTAACGAATCAGCGGCCTTTTTGCTACCTTATTTTGGGTAATCAACAGGCTTAGAAAATCGTATCTTAAATTGTCCACTTTCAGCTATTTGAGGAAATTAAATGGTTAAACGACACTTACTCCAGCCCACTCTTCCTGTTACGGCAGATATGCAGAGAATTAAGTGTACTTTTTCCACCTGCTGTTTCATATAGCGCCCTTCATCAACCAGCAAGTGGAGAAAATCCAACTGCTATTTCTATTCGCTGACGGGTCTCCTCTCCGCCAGCACAAGCAAGCCTCTCCCAGACAGCCCAAAGAACCATCCCTTCCCCTGAAAGGCGAAGATGGTTCTTTGCTGCCTGCTATCCCAGCCCTACTTCCTCTCCGCATCCGCCTGAATCCGCAGCTCTCCGCCATCTGCCGCATCCTCCACCTGCACGATAATCGCGCCGTTCTTGCCGTTACGGGCCCAGCCGGTTCTTCCCTCATTCAGCTGCTCCAGGGAGATCTCCGTCAGACCCTCCACCGCAGCAACGGTGAAGAACGGGTAACAGAGCGCGAACCGCAGCTTCTCTCTGCGCGGCTTGTAATGATGCACCCCGTAGGCCCACTTCAGCTCCAGCACTCCGTCCCCGCCCTCGGCCTGCACGGCAATCTCCGTATACTGGCCCTGACGATAGCCGAAGCTATGGCCGTCATCTTCATACAGCTTGAAGGCTGCGGAGAACCCGGTAGACGCTTCCGCCCCGTAGAGATGGAAGATGACCATCTCCTCCGTGTCCTCCAGCGCATACTGTCTCAACGGGCCTTCGGCTACGAAGCTGCCGGCCTTCACGTACATCGGCATAATGTGCAGCGGCGCAGCCGCCAGAATATGACGGCCGCCTTCATGGATCTCCCCGTCCCAATAATCAAGCCAGCAGCCTTCCGGCAGGTAGACTGAGCGGTGATCCGTATCCGGGCGGTAGACGGGGGCGATCAGCACATTGTCGCCCAGCAGGAACTGGTCGCACAGGTTGGTCACATGCGGGTCACGCGGATATTCAAGCACTAACGGACGGATGACCGGCAGCCCGCTCACTTCCGCTTCATGAAACAGATTATACAAATGCGGCATCCAGCGGTACCTGAGTCCGATGAATTCGCGCAGAATCCCTTCCACCTCTTCCCCGAAGGACCACGGCTCCTGGCGCAGCGTTCCGATGGAGGAATGATTACGGCAATAAGGGAAAAACACACCCATCTGCGTCCAGCGCACCAAGAGCTGTGCCGAGGTATGGTGAGCGAATCCGCCGATATCCGGTCCGGCGAAGGCCAGCCCCGACAGCCCCATGTTCAGCACCATCGGCATAGCCATCGCCATATGCTCCCAGAAGCTGCGGTTATCTCCGGTCCACACGGCCGCATACCGCTGGATGCCCGCATACCCGGCCCTGGTCAGCACAAAAGGCCGTTCGCCCCCCATATGCTCAGCCAGGCCCTCATAGGTGGCTTTGGACATCATCATCCCGTACAGGTTATGGTATTCCTCATGGGTAACCGGCCGCCCGTTGTTGAAATGCATCACATCGAGGTCCATCGTCTTGGTCTCATTGAAGACCGCAGGCTCGTTCATATCGTTCCAGATGCCCTCAATCCCGAGATCGGTGTAGTATTGATGCAGATCCCCCCACCACTCGGCCGTCCGGCTGTCGCTGAAGTCGGGAAAGGCGCTGATGCCCGGCCACACCTCCCCGAAGAAAATCTCGCCCTCCAGGCGGCGGCAGAAATGCTTCTCCAGCACACCTTGCTTATACACCTCGTATTTCGGGTCTTTTTTGACGCCGGGATCAACAATGGGTACAATCCGCACCCCCAGCTCCCGAAGCTCCGAGATCATGGTCTGCGGATCAGGGAAGTTGACGGGGTCGAAGGTGAACACGCGGTACTCATCCATATAGTGAATATCCAGATAAATGACATCACACGGGATATTCTTCTCGCGGAAGGTACGGGCAAGCTGCAGCACCTCCTGCTGATTCATGTAACTGTAGCGCGACTGGTGGTAACCGATCGCCCATTTCGGAGGAAGCGCGATCCGGCCGGTAAGTGTGGTATATCTTCGGACAACATCCTTCATCTCCGGACCATTAATGAAATAAATGTCGTAATCCCCTGTCGAGCAGCCAATGGTAAAAGCGACGCCATGCGAACGCATGTCGAAATCGCTCCGGCCCGTGTTATCCAGAAACAGCCCGTAGGAGAGGTCGCCGTGCATGTGAATAATCAGCGGAATCGACTCATAGAGCGCTTCAATCTCCGGCAGATGCGGGGCGAACACATCGGTATTCCAGTTCGTATAACGCTCCCCGCGCTTATCCAGGAAGCTTGATTTCTCACCCAGTCCATAGAAATGCGAGTCCGGCTGCATATCATACTCCGCATGACTTGCCCCGCGGGGATTCCAGCTCGCCAGATTCTGCTGCATAATCACCTTGCCGGAGGTGTTCTCCACACGGAGCAGGAACGAGGTCTTCTCAATAACCAGCCGGATGGCACTGGTGGTGAAGATGAGCTGCTCTGCAGTCTCCTCCACCGGGAACAGATGCGGGATACAACACTCCTTCAGCACCGCCTCCGAGGTGGTCAGATCCGGCACCTGGCCATGGAAGACTTTCATCCGGAACATATCGTCGCTCAAAAAGAGAAAGACCAACCCGGCGCATTCCCCGCGGACAATATAGACATTCTCAGAACGCTCCCAGGATACGACGCTGCCCGGCGTATTCCAGGTCTCCTTCATCACCAGCGGTCCCATCTTCTCCGGGCGTATCGCCTCACTGCTCTCCATGTTTCTTATCCCCCTTCGCTATCGCTAATGGCTCTTCATGACTACATATTACCCCGGGGCTCAGGAATACTATCCGCAAATCTTATGACCTGTTGGTCATTTTTTCGCCGAAATAGTCTTAATTACTGCCAATGCGGGTATATTCAATATAGACCAGGCTTAAGAACGCATTACAATAATGAAGTTGGGGGAGTGATCCTATGACTAGAACTAATCCTTATAAGTGGGGAAATCTGCTGCTATTCCTCGGTGTGATTGCCGTCAATACCCTCTCGGTGACCCTGCCGCTCGGAGGGAACAGCACCGGTGAGATTTCGGACAGGTATCACACCGATCTCACCCCGGCCGGATATGCTTTTTCTATCTGGTCCCTGATCTATCTGCTGCTGGCCGGGTTCATTATTTATCAGTTCCGCAGCGATACCGGAGGCAGGGACTCTGTACAGCGGATAGGCATCTGGTTCATGCTGAGCTGTATTTTCAATATGGGCTGGCTGCTGCTCTGGCATTACCTGTATATCGAGCTGTCCCTGGTCGTCATGCTGCTTTTGCTGATCTCCCTGATTGTCATCTACCGCCGCACCCGCAGTATTGCAGATCCAACTACAGGCGAGACATGGCTGGTTAAGCTGCCCTTCAGCATTTACCTCGGCTGGATCTCTGTAGCCACCATCGTCAATGTCAGCGTCGTGCTGGTGAAGAACAACTGGGACGGCTTCGGACTCAGCGCCTCGCTATGGGCTGTCATCATGCTCTGCGTCGGCACCGTACTGGCAGTTCTGGTCAGCTATCCGTACCGGGACAGCATCTATCCGCTCGTCTTCGTCTGGGCGTATATCGCCATTGCGCTCGAACACAAGGATACAGAATCTATATTCTTCACCGGGCTGATTGCCGCCGGACTTCTCCTGCTCTACAGCATCTGGCTGCTGCTCACCCCGCGCCGTACCAGAAGCAGTTACTAATCTTGAGCATTTATCAAGCAGAAACGGCTTCGCCGTCCTCTTAAAGGACGGCGTTCGTTTCAGCGAGAAATAGAAGGATAAGTTATCGTGTGCAACATATAATTTCTTATAGTTGAATATTTGAACAAAAAATCCCCCGCACTCGAACTTCAGGTGCGGGGGATTTCGCTATGCCGGATGAATCCGGCCTGAATCTTATTTCTTGCGTGCTACCGCTTCGATCTCAACGAGCGCATCCTTGGGCAGACGGGCAACCTCGACGGCACTGCGGGCCGGGTAAGGCTCTTTAAAGAAGGTGCTGTACACCTCGTTGACCGCCGCGAAGTCGTTCATGTCCTTCAGATACACAGTGGTCTTGACCACATGATCAAGCGTGGCTCCAGCCTCTTCCAGAATAGCCTTCACATTGCTGAGTGACTGGCGTGCCTGCTCCTGCACACTGCCGGGCAGCACCGCTGTCTCCGGGTCCATTCCGAGCTGGCCTGAGGTGTAGACCCAGTTGCCGGCAATAATTGCCTGGCTGTAGGGGCCGATTGCCCCCGGGGCTTTGTTTGTAGCTACCTGTTTTTTACTCATATCTGACTCCTCCTGCCTGCTGTACGCGGCCTGTGGACCGCATGTACATTCTAATGGTATGTCTAATTGTAAGTCCTGAGGTCTGTGTATTGCAAACCCTGGTTGTCACCTTAATGCTTGCCGATCACATGAATGACTTCATTGGTATAGATATGAACGCCGCCTGTATCGGCGAGAGCAATATTCATCATCGCCCGGGCGACCCTGGCAGCCGGAATCGCCCGGTACTTCGCCGCTTGGCCGACCATGGCGAAATCCAGCCCCTTCATCAGCACGGCAGCCACACGTTCACCCAGCCGGAATTCCTCCCGGTCACCGAGCAGCAGGGAGGGCCGGAACAGATGCAGACCGTGGAATCCGGCGGCAATCAGGCCTTCCTCGATCCGCCCCTTGGTGCGGCTGTAGAAGCTTCTCGATTTGGTGCTGGCGCCCATAGAGGACACCGCGAGGAACTGCTTCACATTCTGGGCTCTGGCCAGCGCCGCAGCGGCAAGCGGATACTCCAGATCCACCCGCTCGAACTGCTTCTGTGAGCCTGCCTGCTTAATTGTCGTCCCCAGACAGCAGAACACTGCATAGACGCCAGAGAATTGCCCGCTATATTGCTCCAGCCGGTCCCAATCGACCTGGATTTGTCTCAGCTTAGGGTGCGTAAGCGCAAGCGGGCGGCGGACCAGTACACGAACCTCATCCCATTTCCCCTCGCTTAGCAGATCCTCTGTCAGCGCACGGCCAACCAGACCAGTAGCTCCCAGTACCAGCGCAATTCTTGTCACCGGATCGCCTCCTTATATTCCTCCCGCAATTCTATTCATCCCGCAGAATACGGCGTCCCAGCAGCAAGGCCAAGGTAATCATAAGCATACCTACTACAAGCTGCATACCGTAGATCTGCATCCAGCCGGGCCAATCCTTAATCCATTCGTAGATACGGCCCCCCAGCAGCGGACCGAAGAAGGCCGCAAGACCGGTGAGCGCCGCATACATAGCCATATACATCGGCCGTTCCCGCTTCGGCGTATCCCCGATAATGAAGTTGAAGGCGAGCTGGTTGAAGCCGCCCACACCCACGCCAAAAACAATATGAGCCGCGAACAATACCGGCAGCATCGGCAGCACGGACAACAGACCCCACATCAGGGAAGAGACCGCGATAATCGGCAATGTCCAGAGCAGCAGCTTCTTGTTGCTGTGCCTTGCATTCAGGTTCCCCCATATATAGAAGCTGCCCATCATGAACACCGTCTGCGAGACATTCAGCAAAGACAGCTTCTCGTAATTGATATGCAGGAGCTGCAGCATGACATAGGAATACAGCGGCACGGTCAGATTCTGCAGCAGCAGCCACGCGGACAGGAACAGCGTAGACTTCATGAACAGCCTGTCCTGAAGCGGCTTCCTGAGCATCGGCAGGAAGTCTTTCTCTTCAGATTTCTCGAACGGCACATCAGGGTAGAAGAAGAACACCACGATATTAGAGACGGAGAAAATCCATACGACAATATATAAAATAAGGAACCCGTGTCCGCCCGGATAACGGTCCAGAATAATCCCGCCCCCGTACATCACCAGGCTTCCCAGCGCGTTCAGAAACGTATTGCGGATGCCGAAATAACGGCCTCTGACCCGTGCAGGCACCAGATCACTGATGACCGAGTTCCACAGCACACCGCCAGCGGTGTTGGCAATGAAGGCAATGGTATACATAACGATGAAGGCGGTAACCCAGTGCTCTTGCGGAAAAACAAACGGGACCAGCCCCGTAGACCCCCAGAGCAGTCTATGCAGGCCGATGAAAGTAACCATCGCCCACTTGCGGCTCGGCAGCTTCTGGATCAGGAACGCTACACCAATCTGTGCGACATTCACCAGCGTAGTGAGCGCCAGAACGAACCCGATCTGACTGGAGCTGGCACCCAGGTATAACAGAAAGCCTGTAAGAAACTGGCCTTGCAGCAGCACCTGGAATATAGTGGACGGTATCCCCTCAAAGGTTGCGATCTGCAGATTCTTGCGGTGTACAGAGGCCTTGCGCAGATCCTTGGGACGGTTCCGCAGCGGCCTGCTTCTCATGATGTTCATGGGGTGGTGACTCTCCTTTGATGCGGCTTTTGCTTCATTCTACTCCGCACCAGATTCCTGTCAATACACCGAAATCACAAATAAAGTTGGAGCCGCCGGTTTATACCGAAACCCCTGAATCCAGCGGCAAATGTAGGGCAAATACACTTCCCTGGCCTTCCCGGCTATGCAAGGTGATGAAGCCCCCGAGCAGCCTGGCCAGATCGTTGCTGATGGATAAGCCCAGCCCCGTACCGCCGTACTTGCGGCTGACATTCGTATCCGCCTGTTCAAAGGCTTCAAAGATCAGATCATGCTTCTCCGGAGGAATACCAATCCCGGTATCCTGCACCTCAAAGGCAATCCACCTCCGTGAAGCAGGCCCCTCCTGCCGTTCCACCACGCAGATATTCATGGAGACGCTGCCGGCCATTGTGAACTTGAAGGCATTCGAGAGCAGATTGCGGAGGATTTGCTGTACCCGCTGGGGATCTGTGTGTATCACCGCCGGGACCTCTTCATCCATGGAGACGCTGAAGGTAAGCTGCTTCTGTTTGGCTACTACGCTGAAGTGCTGAAGGAGCAGATCCGGCACCTCGCTGACATTCAAGTCCTCCATAATGACATCCAGCTTCCCGGCCTCCACCTTGGACAGATCCAGAATATCGTTGATCAGCGACAGCAGGTCTTCACCCGAGCGGTGAATAATCCCGCCGTATTCGGACAGCTCCTCCACACTCCGTGATTCATCGCTTTCTTCAATTAATTGGGACAGGTTGATGATGCTGTTCAGCGGCGTTCTTAATTCATGAGACATATTAGCCAGGAATTCGGACTTGAACTGGGAGGCGAGCATCAGCTGCTTGGCTCTCTCCTCCAGCACGATTTTATTCTTATGCAGCTCCTCCGTCTGTTCAGATAACAGCTCATTGGCTCTTACAATCTGTCCGGTACGCATCAGATCCAGATGGAAGTCGCGGATGATCAGCGCAAACAGGGCACTTAGAACCAGGCCTGCGGGAAAGGTAACCGGCATAATTTTCATTATGTATTCCTGTGCGGGAATGACCCCAAATACAGCGATGTTCAGCACATTCACTACATTTACAACCAGGATCGTAATCAGTCCCTTATACATCATCGAGGCAGCCGAACGCTGTACCCAGAGGCTCAGACCGGCACATATGAAGCCCAGGATTGATAAGTTCAGCACTCCTACCAGCGCCGCTTCAGTAACTCCGAAGGTCAGCCTGGTCAGCCCGGTCAAGACACCGATAATAATCAGAACCAGCGGCTGCGGGTAGGCCAGTGTCGAGATAATCAGCGGCACAAACCGCAGGTCAAAAATCACATGCTCATCCAGCCGGTAGCCGAAAAAGGTGCTGATCCAACCGGCGAAGATCGCAAGCAGGACCCAGCTCACTTTTTTCACAGGCTCAGAAGCATAGGTTACGGTATATTTGTATATTAAATTTGCCAGATAGGACAGTGTGATCAGTAAGGCGGTATTCACAAAAAAGATTTTGACATATTCCATGGCTTCACTCCTGCAGCGAAAATAAGATAACACCGATATCATTTATAGTATCATATATAGAGGAATGAAAACATGAAGCCACGGAGCTATTGCATATGTATATGTTATGTATATGTATGGGATAGTCTTCGACATGCCGGCAGACAGAAGAAGAGCGCAAATCACTGGGATTTACGCTCTTCCTGTAGGGCAGGAGTCCGGGGTGTCCGGCCCTGCCACGCCTTTTGCTTCTCTTCTATTTAGCTGCGGTGGGACTGCTCCCATTTATGGTATTCCGCTTCGGCTTCATCCTTGGAATGGCCGTAACGTTCCTGCAGTTTGCCTACCAGCTTGTCTTTTTCACCGTCAATAACATCCAGATCGTCGTCCGTCAGCTTGCCCCATTGCTTCTTGGCCTCACCTTTGAACTGCAGCCACTTGCCTTTGATTACATTGTTATCCATTACAAGATCATCTCCTTAGTTGTCTGATTATAGTCTGGCAGATGCTTATAATTCTTAGTGAACTATTACCCTCATGACTTTTCCCTGAATCGTGTGACCGGGAGCAGGCCTTCCGATAGCCAGACCCCTATCCCGAGCAACGGATGCACAAAAAGTCATACTTTGTCACATAATAGTCTTTTAAAACAGCTATTCAACTCTTTTCAAATTTGATATAATTCAGAGGTAAATTTATTTATCATTTAAGTGATTATTTTCACATGTGTATTGCCCGGCTTGTGCTAAAATGCCATCGAACAACAAACGTGATGATTAAATTTTTTCTTATTGTCTGCCGATATATGTCGTATGCCTGCTACAATAAGGGACTTAAGACCGAGTTGAGTGTGACATTCATCATTTATAAAGTGATTTTTATCACTTCCATAGCTATTAAAATGTTTTACATTTTAATATATATATTTTAAACTATTTTCTTGGAGGTCATATCAAAATGAAAAAAGCTTCTGTAATCTTGTCGAGCGCCCTGGTACTTGGCACCTTGCTTGCAGGCTGCGGCAACAACAACTCGGGCAATGCTGCTCCAACTACCGCACCTGCTGCTGCAACCACTGCTCCTGCCGCTGAGGCAACTGCTGCTCCTGCAGCTGAGACAGGCAAATACCAGGACGGAACTTACTACGGAACAGTGGATGCTGACCCGGAAACCGGCTGGCAGACATTCACATTGTTGACTGTAGAAGGCGGCAAAATCACCAAAGCTGACTGGAATGCTTTCAATGTAAAAAAAGCTGGCGATTTGAAGAAAAAAGTGTCCGAAGACGGCAACTACGGTTTGGTTAAAATCGGCGGTGCGAAGTCCGAATGGCATGAACAGGCAGCTAAAGCTGAAGCTTTCCTGATTGAAAAACAAGATCCTGCAGCCCTTACAGTAGATGCTGAAGGCAAAACAGATGCGATCTCCGGCGTATCCGTACACGTTAGTGATTTCGTTGGCGCTGCACAGGCTGCACTTGCTGCCGGTCCTGCTGAAGCTGGTCAATACAAAGACGGCGGATATACTGCAGAAGGCGAAATGGATGCGAAATCCGGCTGGAAGTCCACTGTAGCTCTTACTGTGGCTAACGGTAATGTTGTCGCTGTTAATTTCAGCGGTGTGAATGCTGCAGGCGATGATAAGAAACAATATTCTGTAGACGGCAAATACGGAATGAAAGCCGGCGGTGCTGCTGCTGAATGGCACGAAGAAATTGCACTGGCCGAGAAGTATTTCCTTGAGAATAAAGGCGTAGCTCCTACCCTGGATGCTGAAGGCAAAACAGATGCTATCTCCGGCGTATCTATCCACGTTGGTGAATATTTCACACTTGCACAAAAAGCGCTCGAAGGCGCGAAATAATTATTCGCTACCTTTTGCAGCTAATCAGATGAATGAGGTGAGTTTCTCTTGAAGAAAATAGTCATTTTGGGCGGCGGCTACGGCGGCGTACTCACGGCTAAGAAACTGGCAAAGAAATTTAAGAACGACAAAGATGTAGAAATTAAACTGATCGACCGAAATCCATACCACACTCTTTTGACTGAGCTGCATGAGGTTTCTGCGAATCGCGCACCAGAGGATTCGATCAAAATTGACTTGAAGAAAATTTTTGCCGGCCTGAAGGTAGATGTTGTTCTGGACGAAATCAGCAACATTGATTTCAAGAACAAGAAGCTGAAGTCCGACAAAGCCACCTATGCTTACGATTACCTGGTAATCGGCACAGGAAGCAAGCCAACCTTCTTCGGAATCCCGGGAGCTGAAGAGAACACCTTCTCCTTCTGGTCTTATGATGATGCAGTGGCCCTGAAGCGTCAGATCCGCGACATGTACACCAAAGCTGCGAAGGAAAAGAATGCGGCAGTCCGCCGTTCCATGCTGACCTTCGTAATCATCGGTGCCGGCTTCACCGGCGTCGAGCTCGTAGGTGAAATGGCTGAGCAACGCGAGGAGCTGTGCAAGGAATTCTTCATTGATCCTTCTGAAGTAAGACTGATTGTGGCTGATATGGCGCCGAAGATTCTGCCGATCCTTCCGGAGAAGCTGATCCAGAAAGCCGAAGCCCGCCTGCGCAAGATGAATGTAGAAATTGTTACAGGCGCCAAAATCACCGAAGTAGGCACAGGTTCTGTAGCCCTCGGCGAGAAAAACATCGTGGATGCTCAGACGATCGTCTGGACAGCCGGTGTTGAAGGCTCCGAAATCGTTGGCAGTCTTGATGTTCAACAGCAAGGCCGCAAACGTATTGTTACCAATGAACACCTTGAGAGTGTTGACCATAAGAACGTATACGTTGTAGGGGATAACATCTTCTTCATCCCTGAAGGCGAAGAGCGTCCTGTTCCACAAATGGTTGAGAATGCTGAACAGGCGGCTCCGGTTATCGCGGGCAATATTACTGCCGATATCAAAGGTACGCCCAAAAAAGCATACAAACCAGGATTCCACGGCACCATGGTTTCGATCGGCAGCCGCTACGGTGTAGCGAACGTTGGTCTTCCGGGCAAGTTCTTCATGCTGACCGGCTTCATGGCTATGTTGTCCAAACATTTCATCAATATGTTCTATCTGTCCCAGGTTGTAGGCTTCAACAAAGTCTGGACTTACATGATGCACGAGTTCTTCCATGTTGAGAACCGCAAGAGCTTCGTGGGCGGATACTTCTCCAAGCGCTCGCCGAACTTCTGGCTCGTCCCTCTCCGTATGCTTCTGGGGGGAATGTGGTTATATGAAGGTATAGAAAAGATCCGCAAGATCTGGGTCGATCCGAATAAGATTTTCCTGATTCCTGCTGCTCCTTATGCAGACGCCACTTCAGCTGCCAGTGTAGCTGTTGATGCCGTCAAAACAACCGTAGATGCCCAATCTGCCGCTTCCGCAGTATCCACTGCCAAAGAAGCTGTATCGGCTCTCCCGGTTCCAGGCTTCATTTACGATATTTCCAACTGGTTCATGGATCTTATGTTCTACAACCCGGATGGTTCTTACACCTTCCTGGCGAAATGGTTCCAAATCGGCATGGTATGTGCCGAAATTCTCTTCGGTGTTATGCTGATCGTTGGTTTGTTCACAGCAATCTCTGCCCTGGCTACTATAGGAATGGCAGTCATGATCTGGACTACCAAGATGGCAGCAACAGAAATGCTCTGGTATGTTGCGGCAGCTATTGCCTGCATCGGCGGCTCCGGCAGCGTGTTCGGTCTGGACTACTATGTTCTTCCTTGGCTCAAGAAGCAGTGGAAGAAGATCCCACTCGTCCGGCGCTGGTATCTGTATACCGACTGAGGAAACGGGTATCTTGTGTATAAGAAGTAACTTTATTAATAACAGCGGCGTATGCTCATGCTGCGCTGCTGCAAGCTGAATAGGATATTCTTAAGAGTAATGTGTCCCTAGGACACATTACTCTCCTTGTTTAACAAGGTGAAAGTACAGTTGTGTGCGGATTTTCAACAAAATGGTTTTGTAGGGATAATCAGGGCTATGGTTGCTTCCGGCAAAACCGACAGAAGGAGAGAAGCTTGTGAACCAAAAACTCATGGAAGATACGTTCCGGTTGCTTCAGGCTGAAATGTCCCAGATCGCCGGAATTCAGTTGTCTCTCTCTCCGGCAGAATGCGAGCAGTTGCTCTCGGTAGTGGAACGCCATGATCTGGAATATGACCGCAAAGTCCATTTGCTAGGTATTTATACCATTCTTACCGTGGCCGCACAGCGCCATATGGAATGTGTCCCACATCATCCTGACCTGACCCGCAACATTTTGGATGGAGATTATCTATACAGCTTCTATTTGCAGTTTGCAGTGAAATGCCGGGAGCTGGATCTGGTGGCGTATATGGCACCCTCGATCAAAAAAATGCAGATAGCACGTTCAAATGGAGAGTTCACGGAACATAATCCGGCCCGGGAGTTTGATGAATTCCTCATTCAGGAGCGCAGACAACGAAGCCGTACCAGCAAAGCCATTTGACAGGTGGGAACACAAACGATGAAGCTGCATGAATCCTTGAATATTGACCTGAATGAAATTAACCATGAAATTAAGAATCTGGTGACCCGCGATAAGGATGTGCCCAAGAAATCGCAGCTGGCGCAGAGTATTCTCGAGCTGACAGGCTCCGGCGGCAAGCGCCTTCGCCCGCTGATGGTCATTGTAGGGAGCCGCTTCGGGCGTAAGCCTGCCGGGCGCAGAACACTGCAATTATCGGCTGCGGCTGAATTTATCCACGTTGCCTCATTGATTCATGATGATATTATTGACAACGCCGAGCTGCGGCGGGGCGAGCCTGCACTGCACACCAAGACCGGCATTCAATCTGCTGTGCATATCGGCAATTATATGTCCGCCCGCGTAATTGAGCTGCTTAGCAAGTATTCGGGGGATAAGGACCGTTATGTTCACGACCTGTCCTCTGTGGCCACGGCCCAGCTATGCCTGGGTGAATATCAGCAAATGGAGCATGTCTTCGACTATGACCTTACGCTGGAGCAATATCTGGAGAAGTCCCGTAACAAAACAGCTCTGCTCATGGCTACCTGTCTGAAGGTAGGCGCTCTATCGGCAGAGAGCACCGATGAGATCGCCCAGCTCCTCTACGATTTCGGTGAGGCGCTGGGGATGTCATTCCAGATTCAGGATGACATTCTTGACTTCACTCAATCGGCGGATGTGTTGGGCAAGCCGGCTGGCAGTGATCTGCGCCAGGGGCAGGTTACCTTGCCTGTACTTATTGCTCTGAAGGACGCCGAGCTTGCTCCGGTCATCCGCAGGATAGGCCCAGCCTCTTCTGCTGGGGATGTAGCGCATGTGTTGGAGCTGATCAAAGGCAGCGATGCCCTGGCCCGCTCTGAGGCCGTCAGCCAGGACTATCTGGCCCAGGCTGATGCCATCGTGCAGCAGCTCTCCAGCTTCCCGGCGCACGCCGATCTGGAGACCCTGCTGCGATACTTCGCCGGCCGCGACCACTGAGCCGCCGGGCTGAGGGGGTTACGGGCAGCGATACTACGGCCAGAGATAATAGGCCAGCGATACACTGCCCTGCGCTGAGGCCGTCAGTGGGGCTGCCTGGCTCAGTCTGCTGCTGCCGCCATCGTGAAGCCATTCTCCAGCTTCCGTGCAAAGGTCTGTGCAGCTTCATTGGTTCAGTTAACTAACCCTGCTGTATCATGATGCTGCACGCATGACGCTGCTGTATTAGTGCATACAGGTACGCTCCACACTGCTGTATTAGCGCATACGGTACACTCCATCCTCCACGTTATATGTATTCACACATTTTAAGTAAACGAGCCTGAGTAGGGCTCGTTTTTTTGTTCCCTGAACTTATTTACCTCATTGGCCGACTAACTGTATTTCCTACAACTAAAGTCGTCCATAACTATGCAGCAATTGTTATAACTGCACTCTGTACACCTATTTAGGCTGGAATGCCCACAAAAGCTACTTTTCAGCATTTTTAGTTGTACAGAATGCATGTATCATACGAAATCTGCCTTCTGGCCGCCTTTTAGTTGTACGAAATACACTTATCCGCTCACATCGCCACTCATATCGCATCTACCCACTATATAAGCGAACGCAGCGCAGCGAACGTGAGTGAGTTTACAATAAAGTAGCTATTTTACTGAGTTTTTCCGTTCCTTGAATGTATTCTGTACATTAGAATTCGCATAATCTCGAGCTACAACCCATTCTATTGCATTTCATACAGTTGATTTCAGAACTTCGGCCCAAAATACCCTCTTCGAGCAAATTCTACTGCACAGAATACAATAGATGTGCTTTTCGGGGGAATTACACCAGCTTCTACTGCACAAAGTGAAATAGCTTAAACTTTAGTTGGTGGTAGCCCCGCTAAACAAGCGAACGTGAGTATGTTTAGCAATGGGGGGTCGGGATCAGGTCGCTCTGGGGTTGGGGTTGGGGTTGGGGTTGGGGTTGGGGTTGGGGTTGGGGTTGGGGTTGGGGTTGGGGTTGGGGTTGGGGGTTGCTCGTAGTTTGCATTTGCCCCGCTTTTGGGTTTGCTTTTGGGTTTGCTTTTGGATTTACTCTTGAGGAGTCGCCCTTTAGGGGCGCTCTTAAGGTCTGCCCTTGCTCGAAGCCATGAAGAAAAGCGCGAAGCCTAAGCTTATCGCGCTTTTTGCCGCCCGCCCCGCTGGGCAGGCCTGTTGTCTTTTTTTGAAGTTAATCTTGCCTGGGGGGGGGTTAGGACGGAACGGAGAGGAATTTTGGAACTGGAGGAGCGTCAGCGTTCGCCTTTAACTTCGGATTCCTACCGCGGCCTGCGGTTCTAATCAGGGAATCCGAAGTTAACAGCGACCGGAAGTCCAAACATTCCGCGCAGTGCAGCTTCCCAACCTCCTTCCCCCCACCACCTAATTAACGTAAAAATAATCAATCAGCGTACACAGCAATATCACCATACTGATCACCTGATTCAAATTATAAGAAGCCACCTTCATCATCTTGCGGTTAGCAGGCTTAATAATCTTGTGTTCCGTCATGAGCAGGACGGTGGCCAGCCCGATGCCGACCAGATACATCCAGCCCAGATCACGCCAGAGGTACAGGAACAGCAGCAGCATAATCATAATGAAATGCAGCCCCTTGGAGATCCGTAGCGCATTCTCCAGACCGAAGAAGCTCGGAATGGACCATAGACCGTTTTTCCGGTCAAACTCAATGTCCTGGGTCCCGTAGATGATGTCGAAGCCGGCAATCCAGAGCATCACCACGGTTCCGATCACGAATGGGGTGAAGGCGATGTTCCCCGTGACTGCAAACCAGGCGCCGATAGGGGCCGAAGCAATCACAAACCCCAGGTACAGATGGCTGAGGAAGGTGAAGCGCTTCGTATAGGAGTAGGATGAGATCAGGACGATAGCTACCGGCGACAGCAGCAGGCAGAGCAGGTTCAGCATCCCGGAAGCCACAATAAACAGCGCATAGTTAATGATGATGAACAGGATGACTTCCTTCTCGGCGAGCAGACGCTGCGGCAGATGCCGGTGGGCGGTACGCGGATTGTTGCCGTCAAAGGTGCGGTCCACCAGACGGTTGAAGGCATTGGCTCCGTTGCGTGCACCGATGAGTGCAATCAGTCCCCATAACATCATATGGCCCGAAGGCCAGCCTCCTGCCGCCCACACCATCGAGATGATGGCAAAAGGGAGCGAAAAAAGCGTATGGGAGAACATCACAAGCTCGCTGAACATTTTCAATTTAAGTGCCGTATGCTTAAAAGCATTAATGAGTACCATAATGTTATGCCTCTTTCTTCAGTGGATCGCTTGCAGCACTTCGTTCAGGGCAGCAAGCATGGCGTCGATATTCTCAGCAGTCACAACGAGCGGCGGCTGGAAGGCGAGCACGTTGCGGCCTATGCCGTTTTTGCCGATCAGGTATCCGCGGTCCTTCATCTCTTCCAGCACATGGTCTGTCCGCACAGCAGCATCCTCTGTCTCTGAGCCGGCCAGCTCGGCACCCAGCATGAATCCGGTTCCCCGTACATCGGTGATCACAGCCGGATAACGCTCATGAAGCAGCAGCAGACCCGCCTTCAGCCGTCCGCCCAGCTCAGCCGCACGCTCCGGCAGCCGCTCATCACGGATATAATCCAGCACAGCCAGCGCCGTAGCCGCAGAGACAGGGTTCCCTCCGAACGTCGAGGCCGAAGGCTTATTAAGCGAAGCCGCAATCTCATCCGTAGTGGAAAATGCAGCGACAGGCACTCCGTTACCCAGCGCTTTCGCCATGCTGATAATGTCCGGAACTATGCCATAATGCTCCATCGCAAACATAGCTCCGGTACGGCCATAGCCGGTCTGAATCTCATCGTCGATCAGCAGGATGCCATACGGCTCAAGCAGCGCCTTCACCTCACGGAAATAAGACAGTGCAGGCATAATCATCCCGCCATTCCCCTGAATCGGCTCCACGATCATCGCGGCGATGGTATCCCCCTTCTCGGCGAGAACAGCCTTCAGACTCTCGATCGACTGCGCAGCGGCCTCCTCCAGCGTCATCTCCGGATGATACGGGCGCTGAATGAACGTCACATCTTCATCCAGATAGGCATCGGTTCTCCACATTTGCAGACCGGTCACGCTCATGGTGAGATTGGTCCGGCCATGCAGGCCCGCTTCCAGGGCAATGAAGCCTTTGCGTCCGGTGTGCATCCGGGCCAGCAGCAACGCCCCTTCATTCGCCTCCGAGCCGCTGTTGACGAAGAACGTCCGGCGCAGAGCGCCCGGCAGCAGACCCTCCAGGCGTTCCGCCAGCTCTACATTCGGCTGAGTCAGATAGACCGTTGAGGTGTGCTGCAGCTGTTGTAGCTGCTCTATCGTGCGGGAAGTAATCGCCGGATTACAGTGACCGCAGGCGACAACCGATACCCCGGCGAAGAAATCCGTATATTCTTTACCGTTCTCGTCGTAGACGTATTGCATACTGCCGCGTACCAATTGCGGAGCATCCCGGTAAAAATGTGCGGTACACGGGTAGAAGTACTGCTTTCTTTTGGCGGCTACCGCTTCTCTTCCAATGATATTGCTCTGTTCCATGAAGGTTCCCTCGCTTTCCATTGCCGGTCATCCAAGATGCGAATCCACAAATCGGATACTCTCTACTAATTAATTCATAGGTTTGTGAAAAAAATAACTTATAATTGCACAATATGACCTTATTATAACCTGTCACCGCATTATTTTAAAATTGAATTATGTTCAGTTAAATTGCAGTGAGCCCAGGGTGTATCCCGCATATAACGGCTTCAGTCCGCCCAGCAGATCATCCTCCAGCTTCGTTCCGTGAATCGCCGCCTGGTAAGCAGCAATGATCGTACGCAGCTCTTCCGTGCTGTATGTGGCCCCTTCAATACGGAAGCTGGCAATACCCAGTCCCATCATCTCCCCAAGCATCGGCAGATAACACAGCTCTTTGGCAAACAGCAGGTGGCAGCGGCCGTATTGGTCACGGTAGACCGGGTTCTCGCCCTTATCCGTTTTGAGCACCAGCACACTATTGCGGACAAACTGGTTGTCTTCTTCCCCGATCGGCTCCATCACCTCGGTGTTCTCATACAGATCATGCTCCATATACATCAGCGCCGGCGTTCCGTGCACCACAACCTCCAGCGGCAGCTCACTGCGCGAGGTGAAGGAGGCGAAATGCTCCAGAGTCATCTCCGGTGAGACCGTAAGCTTCGTAAGTCCGAGTCCGGCATACAATCCGGCAGACAAGTGGTTGTACACATTCAAGCTGGCATCGCCAATCATCGGATAACCGGTTCCGCGGTAGCGGCGGATCGCGCCCAGGTTGGTAATCATCAGGCCGTCAATCGGCAGCCTCTCCCCGTTCAGCAAATGATCATATTGGTCAAAATGCAGCTCCGTCATCATGCGCGGCATGCCCAGATACAGCTTGGTCAGGCCTTTTATTGCTCCAAGCTCCTTAATATCCTGCTTCGTAAAAGGACGGTCCGGCTCAAACACATCACCCGGCAGATACAAGCTATCTACCCCCATCTCCAGGACGAGACGCGCCTGCTGCATATTATTCACGCGCACGGCCAGCTCAGGCTTGATCTGCTTACTGCGCTTATCTTCAGCCAGACGCTTGCGCAGCTCCATTACCCGTTCCCCGGACAGCTCACGTTCTGCAGTCGGCGTACTGAACACTTTGCCGGTGCTATAGAACTTGCCTGTCCCTTCATAGCGGCGGTTAATATTGGTCAACCCCGGTCTGCCAAAAGCATAAGCGGTCGAGAAATCACGTTTGCGGTTGTTGTACAGCTCTTTGGAATCCAAGGTACGGTCAAAGCCCAGCGGATCATCAATATAACGGTCAATCGCATCGCCGTAGCTGTTGGACAGCATCACCATGAATTCTTTATCGCGCATCCGGCCTTCGATTTTGAAGGAGGTAATGCCCGATTCGATCAGCTCCGGAAGATGCTCATACATGAACATATCCTTCACCGCCAGCGGATATTCCGCAGGGAAGATGTAGCCGTCACGCTTGATCCGGTAATCCCAGCGGCAAGGCTTCATGCATTTGCCCCGGTTGCTGCTCATCCCGAACACCTGGGAGCTGAAATAGCAGTTCGCCCCGTGCACCGAACACATATCACCATGGATGAAATATTCCAGCTCCATTCCGCTCTGGCGTCCAAGCAGCTTCGCTGTCTGCAGATCCATCTCACGCGAGGTAACGACCCGGCTGACGCCAAGCTCCTTCAGTGCGTGGATCATCTCCAGATTATGCACATTCATCATAACCGAAGCGTGAACCGGAACACTCAGCTCCATCCCGCGGATCAGCTCCAGCACCGCCATATCCTGCACGATCAGCGCATCCGGACGGGCGCCGTCCAGAAACTGCAGGTACTCTCTGGCCTCTTCCACATCTTCTTCGCTGAACAGATTGTTTACGGTAACGTATACTTTTTTATCCAGCTTGTGGGCGATAGATACAGCCTCGATAATCTCCTCATGACTCAGGTTGTAGCCCTTGCGCATCATTCTCATATTCAGCACCGGACCGCCGAAATACACCGCATCACACTTCGATTCTATAACCGCCTTGAAGATCTCGAAGGTTCCCGCAGGCGCCAATAATTCAACCTCTTTACCATTAAAATAACGTGCCATTTCCGTATCCTCCTAAATGTCTTACAATAATGCTACTGCAATTCCGAGAGCAATGAACATAGCAACAAAAAGCGTATCCGCCGCGCCCCACCTGAGGCGGTGATACCGGCTGCGCGGCGCATCCATGCGGAAGCCCCGGGCTTCCATGGAATACACAAGGTCCTGGGCCCGCCGGAAAGCGCTGGCGATGACCGGAACCAGCAGCGAGACAAGCATCCGCGCCTTCTCCTTCAGGGGCAGTTCCTTCAGATCGGCGCCCCGCGAGGCCTGCGCCTTCAGGATAATCTGCGCCTCATCCAGGATCGTCGGGATGAATCTCAGCGCAATGCTGATCATCAGCGTGATCCGGTCCGGGGACAGCCCCAGCTTCTTGAACGGAGCGAGTACCCCTTCGAGTCCCTGGTTCAGCTTGCCCGGGGTCGTGGTGAAGGTCAGCAGAGCCGTGAAGGTCAGCAGGAACAACATGCGGATCACCGAAAATGCCCCGAGCCGCAAGCCCCCCTCATACAGTGAGAAGGAGCCCAGCGACCACAGCACATCCCCGCTCTTCACGGACAGTGCTTGGACGATGAAGATGAATAACATCAGATAACGCAGAGGCTTCGCAGCCTTAATGAAATATTTAAGCGGGATGCGGGTCGTCGCCATCACAAGGAGGGAGAACACTGCGAGCAGCCCCATCGCCATCCAGGAAGTAGATAGCAGGATGATAGCTACGTAGAGCAGCATCCCGGTGATTTTGGACCGGGGGTCCAGCTTATGGACCCAGGAGCCCGTATCAATGCTGCGTCCCAGCAGCAGACGCTCATTCATGGCCACTCCCCATTTCTTCCGTTCCGGCGGCATTCTTACGCTCTTCGAGCACGGCAGCGATCCGTTCCGCAAGGGCCTCTGCCGTCAGGAGCGGCTTCTCTGTGCCCAGGCCGAAGCGCGTCGAGACGGCCTGCCAGTACCGGAGAGACTGCGGAATGGTCAGTCCGCAGCGCTCCAGAATCGCCGGATCAGCGGCCAGCTCTTGGCCGCTGCCCTGGAAGGCGAGCTCGCCTCCCTTGAGCAGGGCCCAGCTGTCGGCATACGGCAGCAGCTCATCCATCCGGTGCGTCACGATGATGATCGTCCGGCCCTGCTCGCGGCACAGCCGCTCCAGCAGCGCGATCAGCTCCGCGCGGCTGACCGGGTCCAGCGTCGCTGTGGGCTCATCCAGCACAACGATGTCCGGGTCCATCGCCAGCACCGAAGCAATGGCGGCCTTGCGCATCTGCCCTCCGCTAAGGCGGAAGGGATTCCGCTCCAGCAGGGCAAGATCCAGCCCCATGTCGGTCATCGCTTTCCGTGCCCGCTCCTTGGCCTCCTCCAGCGTGAAGCCGAAGTTAAGCGGCCCGAAGCAGATATCCTTCTCCACCGTATCCTCGAACATCTGCTGCTCCGGGAATTGGAAGACCAGGCCCACCCTCCGGCGCAGCGGAAGCAGCTTCGGGGATTTCTCCCCTGCTGTTATGGTTACATCCAGCACCTGCACCGTGCCTTCCGTCGGCTTGAGGATGCCGTTGAACAGCTGGAGCAGGGTAGATTTGCCGGAGCCCGTTGCTCCGGCAATCCCCGTCAGCGACCCCTTGGCAATATTCAGATTAATCCCGTGCAGCGCCGTCTGCCTCCACATGCTGCGGTCGGCATACGTGTAGCTTACTTGCTGTAGTTGTATGGCCATAGTGTGTCTATAAGCTCCTTTTCGCTGGCGGGTACGTCCACCGTAATTCCCCGGCTCTGCAGTTCGCGGGCAAGACGCCAGGTGTAGGGCTCCCGCAAATGGCATCGTTCCAGCAGCTCAGCATCCCGGAACAGCTCCGCAGGCGATACATCCGCCGCTATGCTTCCGCCATGCAGGGCCAGCACACGGTCCGATGCCAGAATCTCATCGGCATCATGGGTAATCAGCAGAATCGTATAGCTTCCCTCTGCCTGCATATCCCGCAGAATACCCATAAGCTCGTCGCGGCTGCCTTCGTCCAACATGGAAGAGGCCTCGTCGAAGATGACGATGCCTGGCTTCATAGCAAGGATCGAGGCGATGGCTACACGCTGCTTCTGTCCGCCCGACAGCTCCCCGGGATGCTTGGACAGCAGATGGTCGATGCCGAGCTTCCCGGTATAGTAATCCAGCCGCTCCTTCATCTCTTCATAGGGCAGGCACAGGCCTTCCAGGCCGAAGAGGATGTCTTCCTCTACCGTCTGCCCGATGAACTGGTTATCGGGATTCTGAAATACCATCCCGATGCATTGCCGGATGGACTGGATTGTCTCTTCCTGCAGTGTATGTCCGCAGACAGAGATGAGGCCGGCACTCTTCGGGAGCAGCGCATTCAGAAGCTTAACCAGTGTCGATTTCCCGCAGCCGTTGGGCCCTACAATACTCAACCACTGGCCCTGCGGGATAGACACGTTGATATCATGGAGAATCGGATGCTCCGGATCATAGCCGAAGGATACTCCCTCAAGTACAATCACTGCCGGTTCCGTACCGGACTTTGTCTCTATGTTCGCTTGATTCATGTTACTCATCCTTCCGCAGCTAATGACCCGGTCCGTTCAGGAACTCTTCAAACAAGGAGATTTTGGATAACGAGTCTACCACGTACCGGACAGCGAAGCCGACAGCAATCCCCGTAACAATCCCGGTAATCAGCAGAATCGGCAGATAATAGAAGATACTGGTTGAATTGAACACGAATGAGGCCGCCAGCAGCTGGCCCGTATTGTGGGCCAGGCCGCCGGCAATGCTGACGCCGATGACACTGAATTTTTTGCGGCCCAGCTTCACCAGCGCGTACATAACGATGAAGCTGAACAGTGAGCCGAACAGGCTGAACAGCAGGCTGGACAGCGTCCCGAGCAGGAAGGCGGTCAGCAGCGTCTTCAGGATAACCAGTACAAACACATCGCGTGCGCGCAAAAAGTAAATGCAGGTCAAAATCATAATATTGGCAAAGCCCAGCTTCGCCCCGGGCATCAGTCCCACTCCTGCGAGCGGGATCTGCGCCTCCACAATACTCAGCACCACGGCAACCGCGGCAAATATGGCAATAATGACGGTCCGCTTCAGCGCTGTGGCCGATTCACTACTGGACATAGGCATCTACTTCATCCTCCCCGGCCGCACTTGCGATCTCCACTAACACCCGGTGCGGAAGGCAGACAATGGTCTGCTTGGGCAGAGTGATGAATCCGAAGCCAAGGCACACCTTATCGGGGCAATCCGCATCGAACATCTCAACCCCGTAATCATACACCTTCAGAATGTTATAGCCCCGCTCCGTACGGACTTCAATAGTCTGCTCTTCTTTGGTAAGTGTTATCGTTTTGAATAACTTTCCATCTACTGTTATATTGGCCGTGAGTTCCTTGCCCGGCCCACCCTTATCTGCATCATTAGACAGCCATCTCGGCACCAGAAAAGCGAGCGCAGCAATCAGAACAATAGAAATCAGCAGCACATCTGCGCGTTTCATAGAAATCTCCCTTATTTTTTAATTAAAATCCAGACTTAATAATTATAACGGTCCGTCTTCAATCCTTCAATGAATGTGGTCGTTAATTGTCGTATTTCAACGGCAGTTCACAAAATAGGCACGGGAAAGCGAAGCGAACCTCCATAAACTGGATAGCGGCCGCTTTGCTGACAACCCATTTATTAAGATTACCGCTGTCCCGGCACCTTTATCCTATTTAAGCGGGATAACCGTCTTTGCGGGATTCCGGCTTCCGTCCGAAGTAAGCAAGGAATAATCCGGCGAATTCAGGGTCCCATTGACTGCCCCTGCCCTGCTCCAGTATGCTCAGCGCCCGTTCATGATCCATCCCTTTACGGTAAGGCCGGTCGGACGTCATCGCATCATATGCATCCGCCACAGCGATAATCCGGCCGTGCAACGGAATATTCGTACCGGCAAGACCGTCCGGGTAGCCCCGGCCGTCATAACGCTCATGGTGAGAGCGGACCCCGCCCAGATAGGGTGCCATCTTCTCTGCCGGTTCAATCTGCCGCAGAATATTCTCCCCCAGCATAGTATGACTCTGAATCTGGAGGAATTCCTCATCCGTAAGGGCTTCTTCCTTGAACAGGATACTGTCTCTCACCCCGATCTTGCCAATATCATGCAGCAGGGCAGACTTCCGCAGATCATCAAGTTCCTGACCCCTCAGTCCGGCCAGCTGTCCAATAATAACCGAATACTCAGCTACCCGGAGCGAGTGTCCGGCCGTATAAGAGTCCCGGGCATCCAGTGCCACTGCGAGGGTGGAGAAGTAGCTGTCCAGCAGCTGCCGGCTCTGTTGCTCCCGGGCCTGCAGCCCGCGGACCATCATATTGAAGCCTGCTACCAGCTTGGAGAATTCATCAGAATACTCATCCTGCACCTGAACAAGGTGTCCGTCCTTCACCTGGTTCATCGCTTGATACAGCTCATTAATCGGATGCTGAACACTTTTGGTGAGCAGCCATGCCGCGATGGAGGAGAACAACGTACCGATCAGCAGCACCATCCCCGCCCAGGCCCAGTAGCTCTGAAGTCCGACTACGACTATAGAATCCCCATCGCCGTTCAGGCGGATGTGTGTGGCCATAATAAACAGAAACAGCGGGAAGGTGCCGATCAGCATACAGCTGACCAGAAATTTGGGACGAATGGGCACAAACACATGGCCCTCCAGGGAAAAATCCACGCCATACCGCTCCAGTGCAAGGTTTCTGAATTCTTTGATCAGCGGAATAATGGCGGTGCAGGTCAGGAAGAATTCAATCAGCGCGTGCATACATGCTACAAGCACCGCACAACAGGTAGCCAGCACCAGATAGACATACGGGAACGTAACCCAGCCATTGTAAATCATCCAGAACGTCAGGAGGAGCGCCGGCAGAGATAATCCGAGCAGATGCGGCCCCATAATCCGCTGAATGGCCCGTTTGGGCAGCTGGTGCGTATGCAGATAGGCTTCTTCGAGCATGGATAGTGTAATGTTCTCTTCATACAATGCGGTCCTTATGGGCCTGATCTGTTTAAGAAAGACAGTAATCTCTATAGCTGCCATGATCATAAAGGAAACAACAAGCACAAGCAGCAGTCGCAAAAACTCCACGCGGCTGATCTCCAGGGAAGATAACATAAGCAAACTCCCTACTGCCAGCACAGCTACTGTAGAGCCGAATATATAGTTCCGGATCTGATTCCTCAAAAAGCTTCTGTATAGTCTCATCTGTCCCCTCATTTCCGTCCCGGTCTCAGCCCAATATTCATTTGCATTTATATAAAGTCCATGCTATAATAAAATAATATTTGTTTTCGAGTATGTTTATCCCCATCAAGAAGATGTCAGGCCGATGAATCACTTGTCTATATTATCGGCGGTTTGGACACAATATCTTACGTTTTCTTGCAGTACTTATCCCTTTTATGAGATTAAATTCGAACATAGCATTCCGATTCACACTGGCGCGGCCACGGAGCCGCAAGGACAAAAGAGAGGTAGGGCTTTTGTCGTATTGGAAGGATTATTCTCGCCACACGGCTGCTGGAAATAACAAGGAATAACGACACCCGTCTTGCTCACAGACGGCGGGGGATTAATATACCGATAAGACATGGCGTGCTGCTTCCCTGTTCTGGGGAAAGGCTCCATGTGTGGAACATAATTAGCGCCCGATAACCGTTACTTACGGATATCGGGCGCGTCTACGTTCTGGGGCTTGTATCAGATGAATTCAGCCGCTACCGGGCTGTGTACATAACGTTCCACGAATTCGCCTACTGTGCGGATGTATGTGCTTTTATCCGTATCATAGGCAAGACCATGCCCCGCTCCATGCACCACCAGCTTCTCCTTCGGGCTCTGGCAGGCCTCATACAGCTCATTCATCATAGCAAAAGGCACAAAGGTATCCGCATCTCCGTGGATGAACAGAATCGGCACCCGGGCCTTGCGTACCTGATTCAGCGCAGACGCTTCACCGAAGGAATAACCGGCCTTCATCCGGGTCACCAGACTGGCACTCGGCACAAACGGGAAGCTTGGCAGATGATACATCCGCCGCAATTGGTAGGACAACTGTGCCTCAACCGAGGTATAACCACAATCGGCGACAACGGCCTTGACCTGCGGAGGAAGCTCCTCACCGGCAGTCATCAGCACCGTGGCTCCACCCATAGATACGCCATGCAGCACAATCTGCGCGGCCGGACCGGTCTCCTGCAGGACAAATTCAATCCACTTCAGATAATCACG
Source organism: Paenibacillus tritici (assembly GCF_013204885.1). Lineage (GTDB taxonomy): Bacteria > Bacillota > Bacilli > Paenibacillales > Paenibacillaceae > Paenibacillus_AQ > Paenibacillus_AQ tritici. The sequence continues at coordinate 35,457 of NZ_JABMKX010000028.1, read as the reverse complement.
GCGCTCCGGCCACCCGAAGCCGATGTAATCCCCTTCACTATCCCCATGTCCCCTGGCATCAGGCAGCAGTACGTTGTATCCCAGATTGTCATAATAGTTTTTGGCGGAGGCCCCCATGTCCTTGGCTTTACCGGAATATCCATGGGCTATAATTACAGTCCGGCCTGCTGCCCGCTCAGATCCGAGGTAATATCCCCGCAGCTTCAGGCCATCCTCCGAAACCAGCTCCACCGTGCGGAAGCTCTGCCGTGACACCCACTCCGCCCCTTCACCCCACGAAGCACCGGCTACCGGCGGATCGACCTTCAGATCGGGAGTCTTCGCCAGGAATTCCTTGGGCGCGCGCTTAATGGCTACTCCATAAAAATAATAACCGGCATATCCCACGCCTCCGGCAGCCACAATCAGCACCGCGAGCAGGTAAAGCATCCACATAAACGTTCCCCCTTCAGTAAGCAAACACTCCATTTCAGGAATGTGATCTCTTGCTTATGATTAATTTGAGCCTAGTATAGCACGGGATGAAGTTAACTAAAAATACAGCCCGCAGCCCCCGTAAGCCTTCCCTCTCCGCATACTCAGCAAATCCCCCTTACTCTATAAGGCTCCTCAAGGCTCTTCAAGACTCTTCACGACTCTTCAAAGCTCTTCCGACAAGCAAGTGGACAAACGTACTTTAATTCATCCATTTCTGACGGTTACAGGCAAGCAAGTGGAAAAACAGCATCTGCTGTTGTTAGTTTGGCCCATTTTTACTGACTTGAGATGATTTAAGTGCTGTTTATCCATCTGCTGTCCCGCCGGGATTAATTTATTCATCAGCAGTTGGACAAAATCCACCTATTAGCTGCTGGCCGCTCCCTATAGCAGGCTGGCTTTTCTCTGTATCCTATTGGATTCGGTTTTTCACATACATTTGCCTACTCACCTTCTCGCCAGCATGTTGTGTTCGGTTTTTCTGTGAAAATACGTCTGGCACTGCGATAAACGCACGGCCTAGGCAGCGCTACCAGTCCAATTGTGTTCGGTTTTTCGATTACATTCGGCTTACTTGGCGCTCACAGTCCAATTGTATTCGGTTTTTCGATTACATTCGGCCTACGCGGCGCTCACAGTCCAATTGTGTTCGGTTTTCCGATTACATTCGGCCTACGCGGCGTATCCAATCCAATTGTGTTCGGTTTTCCGTTAAAATTTGTTAAATAGATGAACAGACGACGTTCTGTTTTTAGGCGCGCTGCACATTTTCATGCTGGAGTTGTGCCTTGAAACATGTTTGTTTTCGCACACAGACGAAAATTAAAATCTCCTAAACAACAGCAAAGAGCTGCTTCCAGGAGAACGTCCTCTCCGAAAGCAGCTCTTGTCAAAATACTGGGTCATTGCTTTGTATTAATCTCAGTTCGGGTCACTCACTTGCGTTTGCCGTTTCTGGCAGTTCTTCTAAGAATCAAGCCCAGACCAGCAAGAGCTAAACCGGCAAAATAATATGGCGCAGGGCTGGATTCACCCGTCTTCGGCAGAACTCCATCCGCAGGCACACCGCCTAGAGGAACTTCCTCATCAACAATGATTACATCCGTCGGTACCGCTGAAGGAGTTGGCTCCGGTGTCGCGGCTACTGGAGCAACCGCTACAGCCGGTGTCGGCGCTGGTGTTGGTGCCAGCGTTGCTGCTGGAGTTGCTACAGGTCCTAGCGGCAGCGGATCTTCATCAATAGCCACCTCATCAATAGCCACATCATTGCTTACGATGAATCCGATAATCGGAGTCGGCGTTGGCACTGGAGGGAAACTAAATGGCGGCGATGTAGGTACTGGTGTCGATGCCGGTGTTGGATCTGGTGTCGGCGTTGGCGTCGATGTTGGATCTGGTGTCGGCGTTGGTGTCGATGTTGGATCTGGTGTCGGCGTTGGCGTCGACGTTGGATCTGGTGTCGGCGTTGGCGTCGACGTTGGATCTGGTGTCGGCGTTGGCGTCGATGTTGGATCTGGTGTCGGCGTTGGCGTCGACGTTGGATCTGGTGTCGGCGTTGGCGTCGATGTTGGATCTGGTGTCGGCGTTGGCGTCGATGTTGGATCTGGTGTCGGCGTTGGCGTCGATGTTGGATCTGGTGTCGGCGTTGGCGTCGATGTTGGATCTGGTGTCGGCGTTGGCGTCGACGTTGGGTCTGGTGTCGGCGTTGGCGTCGATGTTGGATCTGGTGTCGGCGTTGGCTCTGTCGTTGGCGTCGGTGTTGGCTCTACCGTCGGTGTTGGTGTCGGTACTGCCGTCGGCGTTGGCTCTACCGTTGGCGTTGGTGTTGGTACTGCCGTTGGCGTCGGTGTTGGCTCTGCCGTTGGTGTTGGCTCTACCGTCGGCGTTGGTGTCGGTGCTGCCGTCGGTGTTGGTGTCGGCTCTGGTGTCGGTGCTGCCGTTGGTGTTGGTGTCGGCTCTGCCGTCGGCGTCGGTGTCGGTGCTGCCGTTGGCGTTGGTGTCGGCTCTGCCGTCGGCGTCGGTGTTGGTGTCGGCGCTGCCGTCGACGTCGGTGTTGGCTCTGCCGTCGGTGTTGGCGTTGGTGCTGCCGTCGGCGTTGGTGTTGGCTCTACCGTCGGCGTTGGTGTCGGCTCTGGTGTTGGTACTGCCGTCGGCGTCGGTGTCGGTGCTGCAGTTGGTGTCGGTGTTGGCTCTACCGTCGGTGTTGGTGTCGGCGTTAGTGTTGGCTCTGCCGTTGGCGTTGGTGTTGGTACTGCCGTCGGTGTTGGTGTCGGTACTGCCGTTGGCGTCGGTGTCGGCTCGGCAGTCGGCGTTGGTGTTGGCTCTACCGTCGGCGTTGGCGTCGGCTCTGGTGTTGGTACTGCCGTCGGCGTCGGTGTTGGTACTGCCGTTGGTGTTGGTGTTGACACTGCCGTCGGTGTCGGTGTTGGCTCTACCGTCGGTGTCGGTGTCGGCTCTACCGTTGGTGTTGGCGTTGGTGTCGGCTCTGCCGTCGGCGTCGGTGTCGGTACTGCCGTCGGCGTTGGTGTTGGCTCTTCCGTCGGCGTTGGCGTCGGCGTCGGTGTTGGTACTGCCGTCGGCGTCGGTGTCGGCGCTTCCGTTGGTGTCGGTGTTGGCTCTACCGTCGGTGTTGGTGTCGGCTCGGCAGTTGGCGTTGGTGTTGGTACTGCCGTCGGTGTTGGTGTCGGTACTGCCGTTGGCGTTGGTGTTGGTACTGCCGTCGGTGTTGGTGTCGGTACTGCCGTTGGCGTAGGTGTTGGTACTGCCGTCGGTGTTGGCGTCGGCTTCACCGTCGGTGTTGGCGTTGGCTTCACCGTCGGTGTTGGCGTCGGCTTCACTGTTGGTGTTGGCGTTGGCTTCACTGTCGGTGTTGGTGTTGGGGTGCACTTAGGTGTCGGTGACGGTTTTACCGTCGGCGTAGGCTTCACTGTTGGTGTCGGTGTTACCGTCGGCGTAGGCTTCACTGTTGGTGTCGGTGTTACCGTCGGCGTAGGTTTCACTGTTGGTGTCGGTTTTACCGTCGGCGTAGGCTTCACTGTCGGTGTCGGTGTTACCGTCGGCGTAGGTTTCACTGTTGGTGTCGGTGTTACCGTCGGTGTCGGCTTCACTGTCGGTGTTGGTGTTACCGTCGGTGTTGGGCTAGGCGTTGGCGTTACTGTCGGCGTTGGACTAGGCGGTGGTCCCTCTCCCTGGTACATTCCAAGGTGCATCTCTACTCCGCCGCTAAAAGATTGTGCAATTAGAGTCCCGTACAGCTCCGCTCCGGAATAATGGACATCCGCGTTAGGCGCGAGTATCGTCCCGAAAAAGGATGTATACGCGATATTCACCTTAGTCGCTTCGTAGAAATTGAACAATACCTGGCTTGCTCTGCCGTTATTCATTGCAAAGCTTGGTACATTGACTGTAGATCCGCTTATATTAATAATCAATGTGGCATTCCCGGCAATGTTAAATTGAATATGATTTGTAGTTGCCAGCGTAGCAGCATCCAGATGAACCACATTGAAGCGGTCCGGTGCAATGATGGTAAGTCCTCCGTAATGGTTATTACCAACCTCATTGGTACTGGACAATGCCCCGTATTCTGCGGAACGCGAGATCAGATACTGCCTCTCTGCTGCAAAATCAATCGGGCTGCCCTGCTTCTTCGTGCCCTTGATGTTAACGCTAGGCTCATTGGCTGAAATGCTGTCCCCATAGACCACGTTCCCGTAGATTTCTCCACTGCCCGAATGTATAAATTTCCTGCCGGCGACGAGAACATCCGTAGGTGTTGAATTCCTGTATGCCCTGGCCACTCCGTACCCACCGGAGAGAGTAATATCCCCCGCTGCTGCTAGGCGGCCTTCAATCTGATCATTACCTTGTGCGAAATCTCCGAATAGAAAAGCATTAAAATTGCCTGCAACTCCCAAAACCGCTGTAGGGTTATAAGGCACACCCGAAGCTGCCCTTACCTCTGTCCCCCAAGAAAAGGCGCTAGATAAGGTCATGATACCCGCCAGAAAGACAGCGGCTGTTCTCCGCACTCTAGTTCTCAATAGTCCACACCTCCTATTTAACTATTAACTATTCTATGAATCTGCCGCATAACTATAACAAAAAAAGACCGCCAAGAAGGGTTAGCTTCACGGCGGCCGGACGACCTTAGCCTCAACTTAAGGGGCGGTAGATTCCTGACTTTGCGTCCCGCTCTTTCGATACGGTTTGCGTTTGTACATGATTTCGATATGAAATTGAGAGTTGCTTATGTATTATCGTTGTTGAGTCTATGACATTTGTTACTTTTGTACTAATTTCAGTTTATCCGGTCTCCAGTCCTATTGTCAATCCTTTTCCAATATATTTTTTAGCTACTCCCTCGAAAATAATTCTCTACAACCCCTTGTCCCCCAAGGGTTAAGGCCTCACTACCCTTTTCTGAGCCTGCCGAAAAAATCCAAGAAATCAAACCCTAACCGCTGCACTTTCAGCTTATCCTCTATAATTATATTAATTTTTATTATTAAAATTTGATACATATGTCCTATTTATCATTCTATTTGTATATTTAATTACAGTCTATTCCTTTCGGTATGTAATATTACCTATTTATGGATTACTATAAACCAAAAAAACAGGTGTCACCCAATTATGGACAACACTCGTTTAAGCAACCCCCAGCAGCTGAACCCAGCCAATGATCGACACCCAGAGCGGAACACTTAGAATGAACCCGAATACCAAACCGCGGCGGAGACTTCCTTCATGACTCATGGCCATTCTCCTTTGAACTGATTTTTTTTAATCTTTATTATTTCAATTTTAATATAAAATAATTCTGTATATTTTATTGTGAATTATATCACATAATTAGCCTGAGTTTATAAATTTCGTTGATTATTCTTTGCACTTTGAGTTACAATGCGAATATATGTTCTTGCCAAGGGGTTGAGAGGGATGCAGAGAGCAGAGAGCCAGGACAACCTGCTGGTCAAATCCTATATTTTGCTGCCGCTTATTATATCCGCCTTTGAACGTGATGCTTCCGTGATGTCATCGGAGCTGCGCACGCCCGCGCCTTATCTGTTGGTGATTCAGAGTGCCGTCCATGCTGCAACTGCCGATCTGCGGGAGGTCCGTGCCGGGATGCGGGCCCGTGGTCTGAGGGTCTATGAACAGCAGCGGCTGGAGATTGGGGTGGAAGCCAAATTCGTCTGCAGGGGTTATCATGAGCGGATGCTGCTGCTGGATGATGTGATTGCCGCCCAAGCCACCCTGCATATGCGCAGCTACCTGGGGATGGAGAAGAGGATTGCAATTTGGTAACCAAAGAAGTCCTGCCGCAAGCGGCAGGACTTTTGAATCGAGCGAACCCCGGATGCCAATTACATTAACACCGTCCAGTAACCTAACGTACCACAAATAACCGCAAAAGCTACAGGATACAGAATCCTACGACTTACCTGATCCTTAAACACAATAAACAAACAAAGCATACAAAGCCATGCAATAAGAAGGCTACCCATCTATTATGCATACGCTCCTTCCCGGCATTTCTGCTCCGGCTTCAGCGGCTTACCGCCACAGAGCCCGCTATCCTTATATATAGGAAGATTTCCCGCCGAATATCCCAATTATACCAGCTAACCACGGATTTTGATGAAAATTATTATTCCCTGTGACACGGGGCGGAGTCAATCCTCCTCTTCAAGAACAGGATACTCCCAGAACCCTAAGCGTCCTTTGGCAGGTATAGGATGTACCAGCGGAACAACCTCCTCCAGCTTCCAGGCGAACCTGCCTTCTGTATAATTGCCGAATATATATTCATTTCCGCCCGGCCAGCCCTGCTGTACCTGCTGAAGCGTAACCTCACAGCAATCCGCAAGACGGCTGGTCGCCACAATTCTTCCAACCGGCAGGTTGTCGGCAGTGAACCCGTGACGGGCGAGCAAGGACTGATAAGGCTCTGTCCTGCAAATGGCCTTATTCACCTGCATCCCGGCATGAATGGCCAATGTCCCCCGGTAGGACGTCCGCCAGGAGCGGGTTTCAATTTGCTTTTCACCCAGCGCAATCAGGGTTGCCCACGGCTGTCGAATGGTCAGACATTTCATAATATAGCTTGCCTCCTCTGATGCATTACTATAGCCTCCCAAGGAAAGAATAAGGGTTATGAAGGAGGACTGATGAAGGATGGGTAACGGGTTCAATCGTGGTTACGGCGTATTAAAATGCAAACTATCCAATGAAGAAACTATATATAAGCTAGGTGACAAAAACAATCATATTGAGGTACTGGCTGAAGATGACTTCATCCAAAAGTATAGATTAGCGATCAACATCCAATCCAGCGAGAAAGCAAAGCATTTACCGGAAGACACAGCCAATCAGGTGCTTTATTATGTAGGGGAAGATTTCAAGTCAGATGAAACGGCGCGTTGGCTCACACTTGAATCCGGCTTCACGGAGATAACCAGGGACAACCGGAATCTTGCCCTTGATTATATCCGGGGGAACCTGGTGATCCCTAACAAGATGGTAGCTCTGCCTAATACGAACCCGAATGAAACCGAAGACAGCGACCCCCACAACAATCTGTATGACAAAATCACCTCTTATCTCAAGGAGGCACAGGAACAGGATGCAACCCTGTACGTATTCGGCGAGCCTTGGGGGCCGGAAGAGGAGAAGCCCGATAAGTATTTCGGCTTCACTCCCGGACGCGGAGTTCATAATATTCATATGAATCAAGGCAACGCCGGCGGGTACGCTAGAGAAAATGGCGCATGGCAAGACGGCGGCGTCCTCATTCATTTTGAGAATGAACGCAGATGGGTCGCTATCTTCTTGGCCTTCCAGTCTCAGTCCTGGTGTACTAACGACCAGGGCGATGCGACCAAGCCAGTCAGTGAATGTAATCATACGAATGTTTTGTCATGAGCCAGCACCATCGCGTTAACCGCTGATACGATATCCTTGGCATCCAGCTGTTCATCCAGCTTCAAATGAATTGGTAAGGTAGAGACTGGTGAATGGTTAGCAGAGATGATGAGCTCAACCACATGAGATGAAAGCACCGTCGCTTGCAGGATTTGCAGCCAAGGGATAAGATCCGGTAACGCTTTATCCTCCGAAGGACCGGTCTCCATGCCATCCACCCCAATAGGGGAATGCCCAGCGAAATACTCAATCCTGAGCACAGCATCAGAAGGGGGACTGTTCCTCTTCAAGGTCCCAGCCGCTTCGAGCTGATGACGGGAGGTTTGTTTACGACCGTTAATTATATTCCACCAAACGATACACAGAGAGGGGATGAAGAAGCAGAGCACCGCCAACCAACCACTGGAGGTCTTGATATAGACGGTAAAAAAGAGGGCTGCGGATAGAATCGCAAGCAACCAGATGTAGAGCTCCTGCCGCCATTTGGACTGGCGCTTCCCGGATGCCGGAGGAACGGACTGTGCTGGCTGAATATCCGCAGCTTGCTCCGGTTGAGCTGCCGCACGTTCTCTCCATGGCAAATGCTCCCCATTCAGCATATAGAAGTTATCGGCTGCTCCCTGCCAGACCTTCTCCTGCGAGGGATGCGGCGACTGCCAGAGGGTAACGTACTCTTGAATGTCTCTCAGATACAGGGCGGGATCGCCCGTGAACGAGAAATATTGCGAAAGCTCCAGATGAATAACGGCAGATGAATAACGCTGTACATGGGTCGATAAGGTCTCCAGCCACTCCTGTACAGGAGTGGCAAGCGAGGGGAAACGGGCCAGCGTGCCGGGTACACTCAGGCGTAACTGCTCCGCAGCATCCGCCCATGGAATCTGCCATTGGAAGGCCTCGGAGAACTGCTTCCACTCCGGCAAATCCTCCACATCCGGTTGGTCCATATGGGGTTGAATCTTGCTCCAAGCTTGCATAAGCTGCCTGCTATAGCGCTGGAACTGGTCTTGGCTGACCAGACAAAACCATACTGGAGCGAGAAAATTATTCGTCTCGAAAGCTGTATTCTCATAATCAATCCAATCTGTATCGGCACTGGTAACACTCAGGAATGTCCGGTTTCCCATATAAGACTCTCGCCTCCTAGCATCCAACCATATGCTTAACACTATACTATATTGGAATGTTTGTTATAAAGTTTGAAGAATATTAGACTTTGTTGCCTGTATAGAAAAAAAAGGCGCAGTTCCAAAAAACCGGAACCTGCGCCACTATCGGCTTTAAAAGAATGCTGGTGAAGGGAATTGAACCCCCGGCCTACGCATTACGAGTGCGTTGCTCTACCCCTGAGCTACACCAGCTTACAGACATTTGCATCTGCCAAACAAAAAATATTATAACTCTTCCAGCGGAAAACGCAAGCCCTTTTCCGCTGAAAGCTGTTGCATTATATTAACCCTTCATCAGCCCCAGCCCGCGGAAATAATCCAGCGCGAGCTTAGCGCTTGCAAGTGAAGATACCTCGTAGGCCTCCTGCTCTACAATATAGTAGAGAATTCCGCTCTGCTCCGCGATCTCGAAGACGCTCTGGAAATCAACCTGGCCTTTGCCGAGATCTGTCTCCTCATGGTCTGCTCCGAAGTCCTTAATATGGACCAGCTGAACACGTCCGGCGTACCGTGAGACATAATCAACAGGCCGGGCTCCGCCTCTGTATACCCACCCCAGATCAAACTCTGCCAGCATATGCTCCGCAGGAATCTGCTCCAGCCAGATATCAATGACTGCCTTGCCGTCTACCTCTGCGAATTCATAATCATGGTTGTGATAGCCGTATTGCATTCCTGCTGCCCGGACCATCTCGGAGGCCTTCTCCAGGAATGGAATGACCCTCGTTACATCCTCCATAGTAGGGTTCGGAGGAAGCGGTGCCGACGGGGTGATTATATATTGCAGTCCAAGCTCAACCGCATATTCAATCTCTTTGGCTAAGGCCTGTTCCATCTTATCCAGACTGCTGAAGTCCAGGCCTACATGCGCCGAAGGGGCGGCCAGGCCAAGTTCATCCAGCTTACGGCGCAGTTCCGCTGCAGATACACCGAAATAACCGGCGAATTCCACGGCCTGGTACCCCATCTCTGCAACCTTGGCCAGTGTGCCGAGGAAATCGTGCTCCGTCTGGTCGCGCAGTGTATACATTTGAATTCCGATCTGCTGTGCTGCTTCTGTCATGAAGAATCCGCTCCTTATCGGTGATTCTGATTAGATACTATATGGGTTACTCTCCTTGCAGCTTGCGTTCCACCGCTTCCAGCTTGCTGCGGCTCGTGGAAGGCTTGTCACGGCGGTCATCCATCTTAAGGGATGTGGAGACTCTCTGTGCTCCTGAGGTAAAGGGCGATTCATGCAGCGCTTCTACCGCAGCCAGAATCCGCCCGACCGGCCCTTCAATAATCGTCCCCATGGAAGTAAGCTCATAGGTAATTCCCTCCACCGTCTGCAGCACACGCTGCATGTCGGCCACATAGCTGCTGAGACTGGTGCTGCCTGTGCCGATTGGAATAACGGTCACTTCGCCAATTGCCATTGTGACATCCCTCCTGAATATGTGGTATGCCTAACCTGATCATCGCATGCTGGCCTTCCCTCCTATTGTACCCCTTCACCGGCCCGCCCACAAATCGCCAATCCCCCTTTCTTCTATTCTATCTTTCCAGACGAATTGCGAGGATTAGACGCACTCTATTTATGGATTCTTTGTGGCGTATTTTCGGAGATTTTATGAATCATTTCGGCCGAATTAATAGGAAAGTTGTGGATTACCTGTGGACTAACTGTGGATCAGCTGTGAGTAAAAGCGCGGAACCCGCTCCCCGTGCGGGATTACAAAAAAACATTTACAAACACAATATATTGAGTTACGTTTATTAAACAGTAACAAAATATAGTAGAAACAGGTGTTTCACTCTCTCAATGGAGAGGAGACTTAATAGGGAAACGCGGTGCAAAACCGCTGCGGTCCCGCCACTGTAACCGGCTGCTCCAAGGTGCCCTGCGCTCCTGGAGCTACACCCTCCGGCCAACTGCCACTAAGGAGCGGAATATGCTCCCCGGGAAGGCGCCTGAGGCTATGCCGGAAGCCAGGAGACCTGCCTGTTTCGGTGGCACCGCTACGACTCCTGCGAGGAACAGGCGAGGTGTCCGTATGCGGCCAAGCACGGGCAGAGTTAGCCTCCCGTTATCCGGGCCAGAGGCTGCCGATACCTGAGGACGATACGTTTATCGTCTTCAGGTATCGGCTCTGCGTTACGCATTCGGGCATTTCCCGCCTTTCCGGCCGGAGATGCTTTTTTTACTGACGTCCTGACAGACTACAGATAGAGATTGACGCTTACAATACGAGAGGAGAGAGCTATATAATGACGCTGCTGGAGAAACGTTATAACGAAGGACAAGCTGCACAGGAGGTTCTTTTGGAAGAGGTCATTCATCTGGGACGGGATATTATCGACAGCCGGGATCTGGATCTGCTGCGCGAGAACGCCAATTTGAACGGGGAGAGCTTCTCCGGCAAAATGAGCAAATTCGGCAGTGAATATTCCAAGTGGTATGCCCGCAACTTCACCATGCCGCCGCAGCTCGTGCAGGCTTCTCTTGATAATGTCGTTTATGTACACGACCTGGATCAATATGCCATCGGAACCACGAACTGCATCTTCATTCCGTTCGAACGGCTTCTGCGCGAAGGCTTCAATACCGGCAACGGCAGCGTGCGTCCTCCCAACTCGATTATGACGGCGATGTCGCTGGTGGCGATTATTTTCCAGTCCCAGCAGAATGCCCAGTACGGCGGCGTATCTGCCAACAAGCTGGACTATGACCTGGCCCCTTATGTCACCAAGTCCTTCGCGAAGCTGTTCCGCAAGGGCGTGGAATATTTCGAGGAAAAGGCAGTAGTAGCGGAGCTTGGCGAGATCACAATGAGCCGCACCGATCTGGCAGAGCAGTATCCGCGCGCCTTCCGTTTCGCCCTGAAGGAGACGGAGAGCGAGACACTCCAGGCAGCAGAGAGTATGGTACATAACCTGAATACAATGTCCAGCCGCTCCGGCGGCCAGATTCCATTCACCAGCATCAACTACGGGACCTGCACCTCACCGGAGGGCCAGCTTGTGATCAGCTCCCTGCTGACGGCCACGATGAACGGACTTGGCAGCGGGGAGACGCCGGTGTTCCCGATTCAGATTTTCAAATGTAAGCAAGGCGTCAACCAGCAGCCGGGCGATCCCAACTATGAGCTGTTCCTGAAGGCCGCAGAGTGCTCTGCACGCAGATTGTATCCGAACTTCGCCAATCTGGACGCTCCGCTGAACATGCAATACTATGATCCGGCGGACCCGGATACCGAATTTGCTACAATGGGCTGCCGGACCCGCGTTCTCGGCGACCGCTTCGGACGCAACCATTGCTCCGGCAAAGGTAATCTGTCCTTCAATACGATCAACCTTGTGCGCCTGGGTCTTACTTACGGAACCGTGACCGGCCGGCGCCTGGCCGCTGATGAAGAAGGATTTATCGGAGACCTGAATCACTATATGGATGTGGCGCTGGAAGGCCTGCTGCACCGTTTCCGTATTCAGGCTGCGCAGAAGGCCAAAGCCTCCGATTTCATGATGCGCGAAGGCGTCTGGGAAGGCGGCGAGCAGCTTGCCCCCGATGACAGTGTCGGTGAACTGCTGAAGCATGGCAGCCTGTCGCTGGGCTTCATCGGGATGGCGGAATGCATGAAGGCCATGTACGGCAAGCATCATGGCGAAGATATGGAGATCCATGCCAAGGCTGTAGCCATCGTCCGCCACATGCGTGAATATTGCGACCGCAAGAGCGAGGAGCTTAATCTGAACATTACCTTGTTCGCCACCCCGGCCGAAGGGCTCTCCGGCAAGTTCACCAAGATTGACCGCAAGGTTCTTGGCTCGATCCCGGGTGTAACCAACCGTGAATACTATACGAACTCTTTTCATATCCCGGTCTATCATGAACTGAGCGCAGCCAAGAAGATTAGCCTGGAAGCCCCTTTCCATGAATATTGCAACGCCGGAGCGATCTCTTATGTAGAGCTGAACGGTAATGCCCGGAGCAACCCTGCAGCCTTCGTCAAAATCATCAAATACGCGCTGGAGCAGGACATCAGCTACTTCAGCATCAACCACCCGATCGACCGCTGCTCCGGCTGCGGCTATGAAGGTGTAATCGGTACGAATTGCCCTACCTGCAATGCGCATGAGGATACTACACATATCCGCCGTCTGCGCCGGGTAACCGGATATTTGACCGGCGACTATCAGACCCGCTTCAACGCTGCCAAGCAAGCCGAAGTCCGGGACCGCGTTAAGCATCTATGAACATCTGCGGATATTACCCGGAGTCGATCAATGAGGGGGAAGGCCTGCGGGCCGTCCTCTTCTTCAGCGGGTGCCGCCACCGCTGCCCAGGCTGCTTCAATCCGAAGACCTGGAACTTTAACTACGGAGAGGTCTTCACCCCGGAGCGGCAGCAGGAGATTATAGAAGAGATCGCGGGCAATCCGCTGCTGGACGGGTTGACGCTCGCGGGCGGGGACCCTTTTTTCTCGGCAGAGGAAGCGGCAGCGTTCATTCACGAGCTGCGGGCCAAGCTGCCGGGCTTCCCGGTCTGGATCTACACCGGCTATACGTACGAGGAGCTTACCGCTTCCCCCGGTTCAGCGGAATGGAAGCTGCTGGCCTTATGCCAGGTGGTGATCGACGGCCGGTTTGTCGAAGAACTCAAAGACCTCACCCTCTCCTACCGGGGAAGCAGCAACCAGCGGATTATTGATATTCCGGCGAGCCTGGCGGGCGATATGGTTGTACTGTGGGAGCCGGAGCTGTGCTTTCAAGGGGTATAACATTCACATACAAAAAGGCACTACACTCCCGCATTCGGGTAGTGTAGTGCCTTTTGATTGTACCGGGCAGATGGAGGCAGCAGCCTAACGTTATTCTACGGCTGTTGATTGCCCTGCCTTACGTGCCACCTTATGCTCGGTCTCTTCCGCCAGCTCCTCCAGCACGCTGTTCAGGCGCAGCTTAAGTTCTTCCGCCAGCTCGACCACTCCCTGGTCGTTACGGACAGCCTGGGAGTCTACCGCATAGACTCCGCCAAGAATATAGCGGGCGCCCAGCACGGATAGTACCGGCTTCAGCGCATAGTCAATGGCGAGCAGATGCGCGAGGCTTCCGCCCATGAAGAGCGGCAGAACGATTTTGCCGGCCAGCCCTTTTTGCGGAACCAGATCCAGGAAGGTCTTCAGCACTCCGGTATAGGACGCTTTGTACACCGGACTGACTACGATTACCGCATCGGCTTCGGCTACGAGACCGTTCGCCTTGACGATGGCTTCGCTCTCAAATTTGGTGTGGATCAGATCCTCCGCCGGAAGCTCCGCTACATTAATACGCTCCACTTCAAACCCGCGCTCCCGCAGACCATTCTCTGCATATTCAATCACGGCATTGATCCGGGACACCAGGGATGGCGTTCCGTTGATTACTACTATTTTGGCCATTTCCGCACCTCTTCCGTCCGCTATTATAGGATATGCCGGGCTGCTGCACCGGACACTGATACTTCAAATTAGTAATAATCCTAGCAGAGTACAAGGAATTTTGTCAAACCTCAATTATACTTGCAACCCGGCGCTGCTCTGGTTATAATAAACGGCAAACCTATATCCCGACCAGGCCAATGAACGGCATCCAACCGCGAGGCGTCTGCGACCGGAGCAGCTCCCTGTTCCCTAAGTTTACCGGGTTTCGCCCGTTACCGCGAAGACCAAAGAGGGCCTTATTCCGTGCATTAGAGTTGCTTAACGTGAATGAGGTCAACCTGGGTGGCACCGCGAGCTGACGCTCCTCGTCCCATGGATGAGGGCGTTTTTTGCATTTTTTTAACCCCAAGAAGGAGCGGATGCGGCATGCTGGACATGAATTGGATCAGGGAGAATGAGGACATTGTACGGAAGACGGCAGAGTGGAAAAGGCTGGAGTTCCCGCTTGCGGAGCTGCTGGCATGGGATGACCGGCGGCGGCTGGCCCGCCGGGAGACCGAACAGCGCCGGGCGGAGCGGAACGCGCTGACCAAAGAGGTCGAGCGGCGGCTGCGCCAGGGCGACGCCGAAGGCGGAGAACAGGCCAAGGCGCAGGTGCGGACGCTTAATGGCGAGTTGACGAAGCTTGAGGCCGAGCTGCTGGAGGCGGAGCGCCGCTGCGGGGAGCTGCTGCTGCTCGCGCCGAATCCTGTATCGGCCGATACGCCGATCGGGCCGGATGATAGCGCGAACGTGGAGCTGCGGCGGTACGGCACGCCGCCGGTATTCGGCTTCCGCGCGCGGGACCATGTCGAGCTCGGAGAGCTGCACGACATCCTCGACCTTCCGCGCGGCGTCAAGGCCGGCGGCCCCCGCAGCTATGTGCTGAAGGGAGCCGGTCTGCTGCTGCACCTCGCTGTGCAGCGGCTGGCCCTGGATGTGCTGATGCAGCGCGGCTTCACCGTCATGGATGTGCCGGTGATCGTCCGGCCGGAGGCCTTGGAGCGGACCGGATTCTTCCCCGGCGGCATGGATCAGACCTACGAGCTGACGGGAGAGAAGCGCTGGCTGGCCGGCACCTCGGAGGTGTCGCTGGTCTCGCTCTACAGCGATGAGACGCTGGAGCTTGAGCAGCCGCTGCGGCTGGCCGGGATGTCGGCTTGCTTCCGCCGCGAGGTAGGCTCGGCCGGCCGCGATGTGCGCGGGCTGTACCGGGTACACCAGTTCTCGAAGATTGAACAGGTGGTAATGTGCCGCAACGACCCCGCTGAGTCGGAGCAGATGCTCCAGGAGATTCTCGGCAATGCAGAGCATATTCTGCAGCTGCTGGAGCTGCCTTACCGGGTAGTCGCTGTCTGTAGCGGCGACATGGCGATGAAGACCCATAAGCAGTATGACATCGAGACCTGGATGCCCAGCAGAGAAGCTTATGGGGAGACGCATTCGGCTTCCAACCTGCTCGACTTCCAGGCCCGCCGCTCAGGCATCCGTTACCGCGATGAAGACGGGCGGCTGCAATATTGCCATACCCTTAACAACACTGCGGTGGCCACTCCCCGCATTCTGATTCCGCTGCTGGAGAACCACCAGCAGGAGGACGGAACGCTCTATATCCCGCAGGCGCTGCGGCCTTATATGGGCGGGGCTGAGTGGATCGAACACAAGTAATCTCACCTTAACACCACCGGCTACTCATCCGCCCACTTTTGGGGCACCAGGCGAATTAAGGGGCATTAGTGCCCCTTTTGTTCACTTCGGGCTTCATCCAGCCCACACACCTTCCCGCCTCCACAACACCCAATGTGTTCGGTTTTTCACCTACATTTTCGTTCACGTGCCTCCACACCACCCAATGTGTTCGGTTTTTCGCCTACACTTCACTCACGTGCCTCCACACCACCCAATGCTCATTTTCATGCGGGAGTTGTGCCTTCAAAAACATGTTTGCGCATACAATTCAGGCTCGTCAATCCGGTGATTCAAAGACTGCCGCTTAACCTCAACTCTATGCGCAAACAACAAATAAGCGGCCCAGCCCCCAATTAGGAGGGGAAGCGCCGTTTATTAGCATATAAATAACATGTAGTTTACATGTTTTTCAGAAAACATAATAAATTTCGTGTAAAACATATTAAACATTTATATATTTCATTACTTTTCACTATTTTTTTATGCGCACTTAACAAATTTTTCCGAAAAATTGCGCTAGATTCATATTATCTCTATTATAATAGAGTACGAATGATATTTTATGGGGAGGTATACTCACATGAAACTTTCTTCACAATGCAGGAAGCCGCTCAGTCTATTCTTGGCGGCAGCATTGCTATTATCCGGGATATTCCCGGGATTATCAGCAGGCTCAGGCCTGGCCTCGGCAGAGCCGGTTATAGCAGCAGACACCGCGATCACTCAGGCACCCCCGGTTACCGCGTCGCCTGCTTCGGGCACCAAGATCGGCACAGGATCTACTATTACTTTAAGTACCCCCGTAACGGCAAGCGTATACTACAGCGTCTACGCCAACAAGAGCACTAGCGCAGAAGTGACAGACCAATTATATAATACCCCCATTACTGTGAATTCCGGTTATACCTCTCTTACTATTACAGCCTACTCCTCATTACCCGGTTTGGAGAAAGGTCCAACATCCACTTTTGAATACAGTGTTGTCCCTGCACAGACAGGTCTGAAGATTAATCAGATTCAGGGTGCAGGACACACCTCACCTTACGTTGACACTATGGTCGTGAATGTCAAAGGTATTGTTACCTATATCAAGGATGCGGACAGCTTCTATATACAATCCGCAGCTGCTGATATGGATACGGATATCAAGACCTCCGAAGCTATCCAAATCTATCACAAAGGAAGAAGCCGCGCCGTTAAACCAGGCGATGCGGTCACGATAGACGGTGTAGTGAAGGAATTCGGCCGCTCCGGGCAATTGTCCACCACTCAGATTACTGCCAGCCAAACCACGGTTGTCAGCAGCGGTAATCCGCTTCCGGCTCCCACCCTGCTCGGCACCGGGGGACGCCTCATTCCAACGGCTGTGATTGACGATGATGGTATGAATCCGGCCAAGTTCGAGCCGGCCTCCGATGCCATCGACTTCTATGAGAGTCTGGAAGGCATGCGGCTGGAGATTGCTAAGCCGACAACCGTTGGCCCTGCAGTCTACTATGCTTCCAGCAGTACCTTTGAGATTCCGGTAGTAACCGTCAATGGTACAGGCAACGCGACTGAAGTGAGTT
Organism: Paenibacillus tritici; assembly: GCF_013204885.1. GTDB lineage: Bacteria > Bacillota > Bacilli > Paenibacillales > Paenibacillaceae > Paenibacillus_AQ > Paenibacillus_AQ tritici. Next base: position 18,186 of record NZ_JABMKX010000028.1, on the reverse strand, counting down.
CCGCTGCCGGCGGACTGGTACTGACGGGTGCTGACTTTAACCCGCAGCGCCTGATTCTCTCGGTGAAGACTGCTCCGGTACTCACTACAGGCCAGCAGTTCACCGGCAATATCACCGGTATTCTGACCTATGATTTCGGCAAATTCCTTGTTTCTACAGAAACAGGCGGCCTGCCGGATGTCTCCCCAAGCAAGCTGAAGAGGGAAGTCACCTCCCTTTCTTCCGGAGAACCGGACAAGCTGAACATTGCTTCTTTTAACATTGAGAACTTCTCCCAGCATAATGATTCTGCCAAAATCGCCAACGTAGCCAAGGACATTGTGGTCAATCTCAAGACACCGGACATTATTGGCCTGACGGAAGTACAGGATAATGATGGAACCGGCAAAGGCGGAACGGATGCCAGCGAGAACTACAACGTGCTGATTGCTGCCATTAGGGCTATTGACGGCGGTGCATCTGACTATGCTTACACGGACATCGCACCGCAGAACAATCAGGACGGCGGCGTTCCAGACGGCAATATCCGCTCGGGCTTCCTGTACAACAAGAACCGTGTCTCACTGAAGCCAGGCACACCCGGTACAGCCACGGATTCTGTAAGCTATAGTCCCGGTTCCGGCCTCAGCCTGAACCCTGGGCGCATTGATCCGGGAAATGAAGCCTTCAAGGAGTCGCGCAAGCCGCTGGCTGCCGAATTCATCTTCGAGGGTAAAGAGATTATCGTCATTGCCAATCACTTCAATTCCAAGAGCAGCGACAACTATCTGTTCGGTTCCGTTCAGCCTCCGGCCTTCACCACTGAAGTGCAGCGGGCCAAGATCGCCCAGGTAGTTGGCAGCTTCGCTAAGGATGTGCTCCAGAAGAATCCGGATGCTAATCTGGTCGTACTCGGCGATCTGAATGACTTCCAGTTCTCAGACACGCTGAATATCCTTAAGGGCAGTGCGCTTACGAATCTCGTAAATACCCTGCCGCTGAATGAACGTTACTCCTATGTATTCCAGGGCAACTCCCAGACGCTGGATCACATCCTCGTTAACCACAAGCTGGCCACTGCCAGCAAGCTCGATATCGTGCATATTAACGCCGATTTCGCAGATCCGGGAGATTATCCGAAGGATACAGTATTTGATCCAGAAGGTATCCGCATAAGTGACCATGATCCGCTGCTCGCTCAAATTGACTTCGGTACTACAGATTTCAATCTGCGGGTCCTGCATACCAATGATACACACAGCCATCTGGAGAATGTAACCAAGCGGACCTCGGCTATCAGCAGCGAGCGGACAGGCAATACGGTGCTGCTGGATGCTGGTGACGTCTTCTCCGGCACCCTGTATTTCAACCAGTTCAAGGGTCAGGCAGACATCAAGTTCATGAATAACATCGGTTATGACGCCATGACCTTCGGCAACCATGAGTTCGACATGAATAAGGAGAATCCGGAGATTCTGCGGAATTTCGTTACGGCTGCCAAATTCCCGTTCGCCAGCTCCAATATCGACTTCACTACGAAGAATAGCGAGCTTGCCGATCTCTATCATGAGATGACCGGTATCCTTGAGACAGATGAGTCCAAGAGTACAGCCAAGGACGGCAATATTTATCCTTCGGTCATTAAGGACGTATATGGCGAGAAGATCGGGATTTTCGGCTTAACTACTGAAGATACCGTCGGTCTCGCGTCACCGGGCGACAAAATTATTTTCAAAGATCATGTAGAAAGCGCGAAGCGGACAGTTGAGGCACTGGAAGCCCAGGGCATTAACAAGATTATCGCCGTCACCCATCTGGGCTACACTGTGGATCAGGAGCTGGCCAAGGCCGTTCCGGGTATCGACATTATTGTCGGCGGACATTCCCATACGAAGGTGGACAACCCGCCAACCCCAATTGTAAATGCGGGTACAGACAAGAAGGTCCTGATTGTGCAGACTGGTGAATACAGCCAGTTTCTGGGTGAGCTTGACGTTACCTTCGACAAGAATGGTGAGATTAAGACATACCAGGGAAAATTGCTGGATGTGAACCTGTTCGGTGAAGATGCCGCAGCCAAAAAAATCCTGGCCCCGATTGATGCCGAACTGGCAACGGTCCGGAATACGGTTGTAGGCTACTCTAATGTGGATCTCTACACTCACCTTAACTCGCAGCGTGTGGTCCGTAAGCAGGAAACACCGATCGGTAATATGATTGCCGACAGTATCGCGGAGAAAGTCACGGAGCTGATGCCAGGCTTTGTCTCCGCCTCTGACCTTGCTTCTATCAAGGGCGTTGTTGCCATCCAGAACGGCGGCGGTATCCGCGAAGCCATCAATGTAGGCGACATCACCATGGGTGAAGTGCTGACCACACTGCCGTTCGGCAACGGACTTGCAGCACTTAAAGTCACAGGTGCGGAGATTATCTCTTCCCTGGAGAACTCGGTCAGCGGCCTTGCCTCCGACCAGGGCCGGTTCGCCCATGTCTCCGGGATGAAATATACCTATGACTCTACCAAAAAGCCGGAGGTTATTGATTCATTAACCGGTAAGGTCACTCAGACCGGGGAACGGATTATCTCCGTAGAGATCAAACAGCCTGACGGTTCCTACCTACCAATTGATCCTAAGGCCTATTACCTCCTGTCCACGAACTCCTTCATGGCAGGCGGCGGGGACTTCTACCGCGCACTGGCCTCGGCCAAGGCAGACGGGCGTTATTATGAGCTGGGGCTGCCCGATTTTGAAGTCCTGCTGGCCTATCTGAAAAAGCATAAGCCGGTGACTTCCAGCATCGAGGGCCGGATTACCGATCTGAAGGGTGCAACGCCAACGCCAACGCCGACTCCAACGCCGGCACCAAGCGCTGATCCGGGTGGAAATCCGGGAACAACGCTGCCATCGGGAACCGCAGCACCGACGGCGGTCCCGACAGCTACCGCACCAGCGGGTCCGCTGGTAACGACGATTACTGCAGCCGATCTGACTGCACGGCTCGCCGCAATGCCTGCTGGCACCAGTGAGCTGATTATTCCGCTTACAGCTTCAGCAGGCGGTGCCCAGGTTGTGCTGCCAGGCAGCGTACTGGTTCAGCAGACTGCAGCCAACCGGAACACAGTAATTACGTTCACCTCTACCGGCGGAGCATCATACTCGCTCCCGCTGAGCCTGATTAACGGAACTGCGCTGGCTGCACAGCTAGGCACCAGCGACTTCACCGTTACCGTATCGCTGCTTCAAGCAGATACCGCTACACTGGATGGTCTGAAGAAGGCTATTGCAGCACTGAACGGTACTGTCACAATAGCCGCACCTGTCATTGAGTTCAGCATCACCGCCCAGGCGGGCGGCAAGAGTGTACCGCTGAACCACTTCGGCAGCACCTATGTGAAGCGCACGCTAACTGCAACCGGGGCGCTGAATTCCCAAAGTGCAACGGGTATATCCTATGACCCGGCCACCGGCAAGCTATCCTTCGTACCTTCTGTCTTCGGGGTCCCGGCAGACGGAAATACGGTAGTAACGCTTAAGCGCAACAGCAACAGCTATTACACGGTGGTACAATCCGCTAAGAGCTTCAGTGACACCACGGGACACTGGGCACAATCTTCCATTAACCTGCTGGCCTCCAAGCTGATTATTACCGGCACCAGCAACACCGCGTTCTCGCCTGCGCAGTCGATTACCCGGGCAGAATTCGCAGCGCTGATGACCCGCTCGCTTGGGCTTGCCCCGGCAAGCAGCGGAACCACCTTCAGTGATGTGAAGGCAGGCGCATGGTATGCTGATGCTGTTCAGACGGCAGCCGCAGCAGGCCTAATAACCGGATATACAGACGGCAGCTTCAAGCCAGGCAGCCCGATCACCCGCCAGGAGATGGCGGCGGTACTGTCCAAAGCCATGAAGTTCACCGGCCAGACCCTGACGGCCGATCCGGCCGTACTGGCTAAATTCCGCGATGCCTCAAGCATCCCGGCCTGGTCCAGGGCAGCGGTAGCAGAAATAGCCTCCGCAGGCATCATTCAGGGAACCCCTGACGGTGCGTTTGCTCCGGCGAAGCTGGCTACCCGTGCGGAAGCAGCTACGATGCTGGAGAAGACCCTGAAGTCTCTTCAATTCATTAACTAACATTTCATTAACAAACATTGCAGCGTTATAGAATGAGCAAGTTTCATCTTCAATGAAAAGGCGGTTCCCACGGCGCGTAATGCGCTGCGGGAACCGCCTTTTTTTGCGAATATTAGATCAGAATCATAGGACTTCGCACGATAACTTCCGCAATAAGACCGGCTTCCTCACTTCTTCGGCATTGGCACTGGAAGTGACACCGATACAGGCACTACTACTGCAAATTCGGGGACATACTCCTTCTCCCTGTTTCCCTCCTGGTCAATAGACAAGGTCCGGAAGGGCTTGACCGTAATATGGCTGCTCTGATGCTCCAGCGGTTCAAACAGGGCCGCCGCAACCATGATATTTCCCCCTGCTGCATTCCAGCCGGTTCCTCCGTTGATCTCCCGCAATACGTTGCCCTGATCATCCACAAGATCATAGCCCAAGTAATCCTTACCGGATTGGACAGGCTGATCCGCAGGATTTTCAACCCGGGTGGTGATCCGCGTCGTAATCGGCGTAAGCTCCAGGGTCTCCAGCGAGAAGGTCATACCTGAGCTGCTGCGGATGATCGGCTCTGCGATAATATTATGGTAGGTCTTCTTGACCACAGGCAGCTTCATCACAAAAGGCTCCCGTATCCCCTGTACACCTACAGTCAGCGTAAGCTCAAAAGCATCCGGGAAGGCCCGTCCCCCCTGATTCTGCAAATCCGTAAATTGAATGATTCGGGAATCCGTATCCTTGCCGCGCAGTATGAACGGGCCGAATGAACCGCCCCCGCCGCTGCCAAGCGGACCATAGCTATTGATGTCTTCACCGTTAATCGACAGCTTTATATCTGTCATGAGATCACTAATATCTCCTTGCCGGAACTTCTCCACACCCGTATGGCGCTCAATCCCCAGGGATACACGAATTCCGTCATACAGCACTTCAGGCACAGTGAGCGTCAGCCCGTCATGGGTATCGCTTAGCTCAGGTACTGCCGCCAGTCCCTGCTCGCCCGCATTCCGCAGCCCCAAATCCCCGGCAAGTCTGAAGATGGAATCCATCCCCGGAATCTGCTTAATGGAAGCCGCCAGCGTAGGCGAAATCCATTCTGTACTCGTAATCAGCAGGAACAGCAGCAGCACAGCCGCCGCAATACCCGTGCTTTTCCGCAGCACCCTGCCTGTTCTGGTTAGTCTTGGAGCTTCTGCCTTTGTTCCTGACGGTTGCCCGCCATTCGCCAAGCTCATGATGCGTTCTTCCAAATCTACCCGAACCGGGGTCTCCCGGATCATCCGGCCGATCCGCTCCAATTCAGCTTCCTCCTGCTTAGTTTGGTTCATGGGCGATTATCCCTCCATTGTTTTGGCGGCGTCCGAGCTTTTTGCGCAGCCGTTCATATTTTTTGCGGACGGTCCCGGTATTCATATCCATAATGATCCCTATCTCCTCAAAGCTATGCTCCTCCAGCGCCCGCAACAGCAGAATCTGCCGCTCCTCCATGCTCAGCCTCTCCAGCAGGCCGTGAACAACCTCTGTATATCGTGAACCTTCGGCCGGCTCCGCCTGCTGCTGATGCTTCCGGTAGATGGAGAGCAGCCTGAAGCCCTTACTCCTGAGTTTGATCTGGTCCATACAATGGTTGCGTGCGATGGTGTACAGCCAAGCTGAGAATGAGACTTTTGCCGAATACTGCTCCAGCCGCTCCAGTGCCCTGATGAAAATATCCTGCGCCGCATCCTCCGCTTCCTCCCGGTTGCCCAGCAGGTAATAGCAGTACAGATAGATCGGCCGCTGAAAATGTCTGATGATTACGGTGTATGCCTGCACATCACCCTGCTGGACCTGCAAGACCGTCTGCTCCACCGCCAGCTCCTTCGCCTGTTCTGATTCGGGGCGGGTATTCATCCGGCTGACTTCTGCTTTATCCACAGCTTCCTCTCCTCTCTCTGCTTGGTATAACTGAAAAATGCTGTGTTTTGTGACAGGCCCATCAAAAAATAGTGGAGTCAAGAATCTTCGCTATTGATAATGCAATTTAGTTCGTTTATTATAAAACATATATTAAGTTCTATAACTATAGAACAAAAATCATTTTCTTCAGAAAGCAGGAAACCCTATGGATTACAAAGTGACCTTAGACTTCGCGCCAATCTATGAGTGCCTCACCAGCCTAAATGCTTTTATCGGCAAGCAGAACCATAATGCCATGGACGCCGGGACTCCCTGGGTCCGCCAGGTGCAGACCCGGTTCGCCCCTGTAATGCTCCAGCGAATGAAAGAAGTCTTGAAGCTCACTGATAATTTCAGTCTGTCTCCTTACATCTGGAGTTGTCCCGGAGACCGCACGGCAGGGGGATTCCTGAACTGGTTCGAGTCGCTGTCTGCGGGAGAGCTGTATGACATTTCCGGCCGTTTCGGACAGAGCGTTCCCTCGAATCTTGCCGGGCTGCGGGACTCCGCCGCTGAAGTGATCCGGGCATGGAATGACGGGTATTTCAGCAGCATAGACCCGGCTATTATAGAAGGGCTGGAGCAGGAGGCCAAGGGAAGAGCGGCGCTGCTGGATGGCACGAATGATATGGAGATTTATGAGCAAGCCACCGAAGGGATGCGGCTCTATCCGTCGGAGACCCTGAAGCAGGTCATTCTTACGCCTCAGTATCATGCACGCCCTTTGGTTATTTCGTCTCTCTATAATGAATTCATGTTCACCAGCTATTCCTGCGATGCGCTTCCTCCGGAAGAAGGACGGCCTGCTGCTGCGCTGCTGCGGCTAACCCGGGCGTTATCGGACGAGACCCGGTTGTTCATTCTCCGGCAGCTTACCGGCAGCCAGCTCAATTTCACGGAGATTGTGAAGGCGGTAGGCTTGTCCAAAAGCACCATCCACTACCATCTGATCGCGCTGCGGGCAGCGGGTCTGGTCATCGTTCATAGCAGCGGCAAAAGCACCTCCTACAGTCTGCGCCTGGAGGCACTGAATGCTTTGCCGGGACAAATTGGAGACTACCTGAAGGGGTGAGGGTCATGCATAAACGCAGCTATTACGGATTGTTGTCTACCGTTTCACTGAGCGCTTTCGGCGATGCTTTTGGGCTGCTGGCGATGGAATGGCTGGTCTATGAGCTGACCGGCTCCAAGCTGGCGATGGGCGCTCTTGCCCTCAGCTCCATGCTTCCTGAGCAGGTGCTTCGCCTCCTCGGCTCCCCGCTGTCTGACCGGCTGCCCCGTGTGCGGTTCATGGCCTGCCTGGCAGCCCTGCGTCTGCTCGCCCTCCTGCTGCCGCTGGGTATGGGCCTCGCCGGTCACTTGCAGCTCTGGCAATTATTCGCCGCCGCCAGTCTGAGCGGGGCCTGCTCCGCACTGTTCATGCCAACGGCAATGGCCGTCATTCCCGGCGTTGCCGGCACCGGCAAGCTGATGCGCGCCTTCGCCATCATCGACGGCTGCAAAGGTGCCGCCGCGCTGCTGGGTCCGGCGCTTGCGGGCATACTGACCGCAGCCAGCGGAGCCTTGCCGGCCCTCGGGGTCAACGTGGTCTGTTATACGGCTGCGATTGCAATGCTGCTGTGGCTGCCCCGGATGGGCAAGCAAGCGGCGGCAGGCCCCGCTGCTGCCTTCTCGGTCTCCAGCTATCTCCGGGAGGTAGCCGAAGGCTTCTCGTTCTACCGGCAGTTCCCCGCCATGCTGACGATCATGATGATGGCCGCAGTCAGCAATCTCAGCTCCATGGCCATCTGGACCATGATGGTCCCTTATGTCCGTGAAGTGCTGCACCGCGATGCGGCAGCTGTGGGCACACTGTCCACAGCTTCTGCGCTCGGATACCTCACCGGGCTTGGTACAATCTCCCTCATGGGTGAGATCCGGAAGCGGCGCGCTGTGATGCTCGGAAGCCTGGGGCTATCGGGCATCATCACGATGCTGTGGGGCTTCATCCCCAGCTATTCCTTCGCCTTGTTCGCCGTATTTGCCGCCGGACTAATGGGGCCCTTCTTCAGCTCCTTAAGCTCCTCCCTGCACGGGCGGCTGGTCCCCGGCCATCTCCAGGGACGGGTGAATTCGGTCCGCTTCCTGATTGGCGGGAGCCTGTCGCCGCTCGGTGCCTTGGCAGGCGGTGCGGTGGCTGAGCTGTACGGGATCTCTGTTCTTTTGCTTGCCGCAGGCATTCTTCCGGCTCTGTACGCCGGAGTGGCCCTGCGCCTGCCCGGCCTGAAGACGCTGGACGGCGACCTGTCTGTGCTGGAGGAGACCACCCGGCTGCGCAGGGATGCTACTCTAACGGGCAATATATCTGTATAGACAAGACACACTTAGACTATAAGTCAGTTGGGACTAGTTACGACTGGTTCCGGTTGGTTCCGGTTGGCCTGAGCCACATTGTTGCACTTTGGGCAGGATTTCGCCCGTGTACCACTCGTCAGAGCTTCGAACCTCTATTACTGCTAGCCACTATTCACGGGCGTACCGCAATAAGACGGTGTGCATGACACACCGAACAGGCGATGCCCGCCTTGCACATCGCCTTGTTGCCGTTGCTTATCACCCGTCACCTACTGCACATCGCCTACAACCCTGTTCCCTATCACCTATCGCCTTATCACCTATCACTCGCCTATCACACTAGTCATTCCTAAGCATCACACCCTATGAAGCCAAGAATTCCGACCGCTCAGGCTCAGGATTCCATCCCGTTCTCACTGGTCTCATAATGACTGGTGTCGCCATGCAGCACAATCTCGGGGACACCGTCCGTAATATCAATCCTGCATAGACAGGTGGGATAGATGTAGGGCAGATCCCACAGCTTATTCATCGCCCGGTCTTCAAAATAAGCCATCAACACCTTAATCACTACCGTATGCGTCACAATGAGTACCGTGCCGCCTGCGTGGAGATCTATAATCTCCCGCAGCTTGCGGAGCGCACGTTCCTGCACCGCAGCGAAGGTCTCGCTGCCCTCGACACTGAACTGCTCCGGGTCGCCCCAGAAGAACAGGTGCTGCTCCGGATACTGAAGCTCCAGCTCCGCGGAATCCCGGCCCTCCCAGACGCCCATGCCGATCTCTTTGAATTCATCGCAGGCGGTTAGCAGCAGCGTCCGCTCTCCCCGGATTATCTCTGCAGTCCGCAGCGCCCGGGTACTGGAGCTGGCATATACCGCGTCCAGATGAACACCCTGCAGGCCCCGGCTCAGCCACTCTGCCTGCTGCACCCCAAGCGGCGTAAGCTCCGAATCCTGATGGCCCTGCATCCGCTTCTGCACATTCCATTCGGTCTGCCCGTGCCGGGTAATGTATATTGTTGTTGTAGTCATGAAACCCTTCTCCCCTCAAGACGATCTCTCTCTTTGCTCTATCCATCATAACTCATGATGCCGTAAGTCTCATGTGCGTCTGCGTTCCAGCCACTTCACCGCATAATCTACAATCTCCCGCTGCGGGATCAGCTGTGCCCTTGAACCAGCCACCAGGCCCGTGGCAATAAGCCCGGTCTCCTTGCCGAAGTCCAGACCAAGCTCCGCAAAATCATCCGAGTTCCAGTTGTAGTCACTGAATTCCACCCATTGCCTGATACCATCTACCATCATCGGCGCGGCTGCCATGACCTCCTGCTTCCCGTCATAGTCCGCCCGGTATTCCGCCAGATGCAGCGAGGTGTTATTCAGATGGTCTACACCCAGCAGCAGCACGCTTCCCCCCAGCTCATAGATCCGGGCCAGCGGAGACTGCTCACCGAAGGCATACTCCAGACCATGCCCGTCAATGATGAGATCCCGGTGCTTCCCCCAGGCGGCAAAAGAATCAATCGGATGTCCGCTGCGCCGGACGCCCTGCTGCTTGCGGAAGCAATCCGGAATAATCCCCATGCCTCTCAGCGGGGTCAGGTCCGGGTCGTACGCAGGCATATACTCGCGGATGTCCGGCCACCAGGCCTCCGGCACCGGCGGATTGCTCCAGCCTGACGGATCGGTCAGATCCGCGGATTGCGTCGGCATCACCAGTGTGCCTACTTTCCCCAGCACCTGCTCCAGCGCCAGGATCACAGCAACCGGTCCCCCCGCTACCCACTGCCCCAGGGATTTGAAGGAAGAATGCAGCAGCACCGTCATTCCTTCCTGCACGCCCAGTCTCCGGAAATCTTCGGCAAGTGTCTCTACTGTAATCAGTGTTCCTTGTACTTCTTCCATGTTCCTACCTCCAGACCTTCCATTCAACCTAAATAAGACTCACTACCTAATATAAGACGCACCTAAGTGTGGAACTTGAAGCTTCATCGTCACTGCGGTGAACATTTGGACTTTCGGCCGCTGCCGGTCCCTAAGACTCTTTATCCTCGGCCTGGCCGGGATATCGACCCATCAGCAGCTTCGCCCGGAACTCGCCGGGAGAGATGCCCTCCAGCTCCCGGAATACCCGCGCGAATTGCTTGCTGTTCTCAAAGCCGACAGCCTCCGAGACACCGGCCAGCTTGACCCGGTTATCGGCCAGCAGCTCTTTGGCGTGGCGAATGCGGACTTTTTTGAGATACAGCACGAAGCTCTCTCCGGTATAAGCCTTGAACGCTTCACTGAAATAAGAATAGTTCAGGGAGACATAATTACTGACCATAGCCATGTTCAGCGGACGGGTATAATTCGCTTCGATATAAGCCAGCGCTTCCTCCATGTCGGCATGTTCGGTATGGGCAGACTTGATTCCTATAATATAATCGTTCACGCTCAGGAGCAAATGCTCCAGCGCACGGTAATAGTCGTGGAAATGGCGGAAGTTGTGCAGATTGCCCACCAGGCGGTAGAGCTTCAAGACTTCCACCGAAGCCTCACCATGCACACGGAATACCTCATCGAGCACGCGTTCATTGATACTCCGCCCTACGTTCTCCAGGTAAGCCAGATCCAGATTAAGCAGATGCTCAGTCTGAAAAATAACGCCAAGCAGCGCCTTAATCTCCTTCTCCCGCCCGGTCCCCAGCATATTAAGCAGCTTGCGCAGCTCCTCTTCCGGGGTAGGGAAGCTCAGGCGCCCGGCCTGAATATCCGAATAGTCCACGAAGCTGGCCTGAGGGGACAGGAACGTATACTGCAGCGCCCGGCAGGCTTCGAGGTAACCTGTACGGAACTGCTCCGCACTGCGGCTCTCACTGCTGATTCCGAGCAGCAGCCGCTTAAGCTCCTTCGCTTCGGCCTTCCTTGCCAGCTCCAGGAAGCTCTCTCCGCTGCCAACCAGCACCAGCTTCCCGTCTCCATCCGTCAGGATCTCTGTGAATTTCTGCTCCAGTGGTCCTATGAGCTGCTCCAGCAGCCCCTGCACATCCCCGGCCTTCATCCGTACGCCGTCGCTGTGATAATAGCTCAATACGCCTATGGTAAAAGGCACCGCAAGCCCCGCAAGCTCCTCCTGCTGTGCAGCCGATACTTCCGCCTCCTGCTGCATCAGAAGTCCCCGCAGGCGGGCAGCCCGCAGCTCACGGCGGTAGCCCTCTGCTTCCTGCTTCTGCTTGTGGCTGCTGGACTCCCGGTCCGCCTCCTCCCTGGCAATCCGTTCAAGAATCTCGAACAGCTCCTCGCGGCGGATCGGCTTCAGCAGATAATCCTTGACGCGGTAGCGGATCGCGCTTTTGGCATATTCAAAGTCATCATGTCCGCTGAGGATAATGACAGCCGGCGCCTCTCCCGGTCCTGCCTCCGCAGACAGCCGTTCCAGCAGCGTAATTCCGTCCATGATCGGCATCCGGATATCGGTTATAATCACATCTTGCCGCTGCTGCCTGTACTGCTCCAGTGCTTCGGCACCGTTTCCTGCCATTGATATACTGTAGAGAGCCGGATATTCCCGTTCGATCATCACCTTCAGGCCTTGGCGGATCATCTTTTCATCATCTACAATCATCAGATTCGTCATCGCTGGTTATCCCCCGTTAATAGAACTTTGGGCAGAGACATGTACACAGCGGTCCATTTCCCTGCTTCGCTCTGCACTTCCAGTCCATAGGCCTCACCGTAGAATAGCTGCAGGCGCTGATGCACATTACGCAGCCCGACGCCTCCCGCCTTATATCCGCCTCTGCTGGTCCCGGAAGGGTCCGCCCCCGGTTCCTCCTTCGCATAAATCCCTTCATGCAGCTGGGTCAGCCGCTCCGGGGTCAGCCCCAGACCATTATCGCGGACGACAATGAAGATATCACCTTCGGCCTCCGTAAGATCAATTCGTACAATCCGGTCCGTGAGCTCCACCCCTTCTGCGTTCCAGGCATGCTTCACGCTGTTCTCAACAATCGGCTGCAGTGACATCTTAAGCACCTCCACTTCCAGATAAGTGCTGTCAATATTAAGCTCCAACTGAATCGTGTGTTCGAACCTTATATTCATTACCTCTACGTAATTCTGAATGTGACGGATCTCGTCTCTCAGCTTCACATATTCACCGGTCCACTTGAAATTATACCGCATCATACCGCCGAGCCGGGTCAGAGCATCTGAGATCGTCCGCTGATTCTCAATTTCCGCCAGCATTTTGATATTCTCCAGCGTATTATAGAGGAAATGGGCGTCAATCTGATTATGCAGGGTCCGCAGCTCCGCTTCCTTGGACAACGCCTGCTTATGCACCGCCTGCGCGACCAGCGTATTGATGGTGTTCATCAGCTTGGAGAAATGATGTGCCAGCTCACCGACCTCACCGCCCCCGCTAACCCGGATACTGCCATACGGCTCGCCCCGGCGCACTTTTTTCATCGTTTCGGTCAGGCGGCGGAGATTCTTCAGAATAAATGCGTTCAGCACATAAGCAATGGCCGTCACCAGGAAAATAAAGCCGATGTTCACCCCGATTATCAGATTCCGCGTCCGCGAAATATCCATCATTAAGCCCTTCATCGAGACCACCGTGACCAGCGAGGCGTCAATCTGCTCCAGCGGCGCCTGAATTAACATGAAGGAATTCCCGTTCTCCTTATATTCCATCTCCCATTCACCAGTCTTGCGGAATACCGCCAGCCTGTCTTTGATGGCCGCAGCCAATCCCGCATTCTCCGGCAAGACAGAGTGGTCCGTCCGGGTAAACAGATTCAGCTCCGCATCAGCGAGCATCATCTGGGATTCATTATCCTGTACAGACGTATACGCCTTGGGCACGAACTTGCTCAGCAGCATATCCACCTGAACCATTCCGACATGGTGGCCTTTAGGAATGCTGATCTCTTTCAGCAGGGAGACCTTGGCGGGGCCAGGCTCCACTTCCCCGGAATAGCGCCTCATGAGGTCGGGATCGGTCTTTTGAAAGGACCAGAAGTGCTCCCCCTCCCGCTGCAGTGCCTTTTGAAACCACGGCTCCATGGATACCCGGTCCTCACGGAAGATCACCGGCCACAGCTCATGCACATTCCTGCTGGCGGAAAAAAGCCGCAAATGCTCTATATTCGGATTATTGAACTGCATCTGGCTCAAGCTCACATAGGTGGTTGTATTGAAATCAATCAGTTCCCCAAGTGTGGGATCGTCTTCACTGACGAGATAGCTCTCCACCCCTTTATCCGAAGATGCCATCTGGGCTACCCGTGCCATCGCTTCAATCTGGTTGAGCACATAGAGCTTCTCCATCTGCAGCAGATAGCTGTTCTTCTCGATGGAATCCCGCATATAGGTATTGTTGATTGCCTTATACGAATAGAAGGACACCAGCAGGCTGGGGCCCAGAATAATGAAGATATAGGCCGCAATCAGCCGGCTTTGCAGTGACCTCCGCCCCCACCAATAGCGGAAAGAATTCCATAATGCTCCTGTACGCTCGCGCATGCTCACCTCTCCGTTACCTTTCTGCCGCCCAACTTTAAAATAACCCAAAAGCCCGCGGACGGCGGGCAATTGGGTCCGGTATAGAAAGCTACATTCCTAGCTTTTTCTTGTTTTCTTCATATTTCGTCTGACGGTAAGCATCGAAGGTCGCTTGGCCTTCTTTTTCTTTTTTGGTCAGATATTCGCTCCAGATCTTATCAAATTCCGCATCGGAATCTGCCATAAGCAGCTTCGGCATCGTTTTGCCGCGCAGCTGTTTCAGCTTGGTGGCGACAATGCCTTCCGGCGAGTTGCCGGTAGGGTCGATCAGCTGGAATTCGGAAGTATTAATCGACTTGCCTTTGGTCCAGTCTTCCAGTTGTTTGTAAGGCTCAACCGATTCCGGTTTCCATTGGTCCGTAATATTCGTATTCTGCATCATCCAGAACGTGAACGAGGAGCCGAATTGCTTATCAAATGCTGCACGGTCCGTGTTCATCAGCTTAAGCGCTTCGGGAAGGAACTGGTCCTTGCCGTCAATTGTATCATAGCTGACACCCTTTTCGCCCAGATAAAGATCCTTGTTGCCTTCCTCACTGTTCAGATAGCTGAGGAATTTAATCGCACGTGCTTTATCCTTAACATCCTTGGAGATCAGCGTTACCGTCCAGCCGGAGATCCCAGGGCCGTTCAGTTCAGGCGGGTCCATCTTAGTGTTGGCCGGTCCGTCTACAGCAATATAGACCTGATCGGGATTCTTCTGCGAAATCGTTCCGAGCTGGGAAGCAAAGTCAGTCCGCTGGTACAGCATAGCGAAGTAGCGGCCCTGCACGATCTTTTCTTCCATTTGTGCACGTTTGTCAATGAAGATGTCCTTCGCCAAGAGTCCGTCCTGATTCGCCTGACGGAGAGTCTTCATCCAGCGTACATATTCAGGATCTGTCTCGCGGTCATACACCTTGCCGTCTTTTTCCCAAGGAATTGCCAGGAAGTTCTGAATGTAGCCTTCCAGCGAGTCATTGCCGTTCTCAGTGAACTCATGCAGACCCAGCGGAATCAGCGGCTGGCCGTTGACCTGAGGGAATTTCTCCTGTGCCGCCTTCAGCGCAGCGAGGAATCCTTCAGGCGTACGCATATCCGGGCTGCCGATTGCTTCATAGATATCCTTGCGGACTACGAAGGTCTGGTTCGATACATAGGTATCGCCGTATTTCTCGTAATCTGCAGGAGAAGAGGAGGAGTTAGGATAGCCGTATACATTGCCGTCCGGCTGGGTGTACCAGCCCAGTTTGTCTTTATCGGACACTTTGAAGAAATACGGGTCGTATTCTTCAGCCAGCTTGTTCAGCGGAAGCACCAGCTCGCCTTCGACCATTTTCTTAATGGCATCTTCCCAATAGCCGAGTGTGATGAAGTCCGGCAGCTTGCCGGAAGCAATCAGCGTGTTCAGCTTCTCATTCTCATTACCTGCCGGAACGATAAAGTTAAGATTAACGCCGGTCTTCTTGGTAATATATTGCGAAGTCGGGTCTACACCCCATTTATTCGGGAACCAGGCAAAGTTCAGATACCAGTCAAACGTAATCGGTGAAGTGTCGCTTTTCCAGCCCGGTTCATCAGCTGAAGCTGCCGGTGCTGTTGTGGCTGTGGTGTCAGTCGCCGGTGCCGTAGTAGCTTCGGTGTTGGCCGGCTTGTCATTCCCCTTATTTCCGCTTGCGGCATTATTATTGCTGGAACAGCCCGCTGCAGAGAAGGTCAGCATTAGTCCCAAGAGCAGCAGGACCATTTTCTTTGGCTTATGTTTCATGCCCATTTGTTTACCCCTTTTCTAGAGAAAATTAATTATAAGCTCAACCCCGTAGCCCTTAAGACACCCGGGCGCTGGAGGAGTTACCTGTGGTTTGGCTGTTTAGCCTTTGATCGAGCCGATCATCATGCCTTTGACGAAGTAACGCTGCAGGAATGGATAGACGAACACGATAGGCAGCGTTGTCACTACCATTGTTGCCAGCTTGATAGACTGCGAAGTGACCGTTCTCGTTGCTGCGCTGCCTTGAACAGCGGTCATCATGGTATTGGAACTGGACTGGGCCACGACCCGGAACAGATAGGTCTGAATCGGCTGCAGATCCACATTGTTGACATAGATGATACCGGCAAAATAATCATTCCACTGATATACGCCATGGAACAGCGCAATGGTCGCAATAACCGGCATGGATACCGGAAGCACGATCCGCAGGAGGATGGACCAGTCGTTGGCTCCGTCTATCCGCGCCGCCTCATCCAGACCGTCGGGAATTTCCCGGAAAAAGGTCATGAAGATGATGAGATCGAAGAAACTGAACATGACAGGAATGATATAGACCAGGAAGTTATCGAGCAGATGAAGATCGCGGTTCAGCAGGAAGGTCGGAATCAGACCGCCGTTGAAGAACAGGGTAATCGTACCGATTAGAATGTAAATTTTGCCGCCGACCAGATCCCTGCGGGATAACGCATAAGCTACCATCGCGGTGAAGAAGACATGGACAGCCACACCGATGACCGTCTTGGCAACCGTAATCCCCATCGCCAGCATAATCCCCGGACTTGCGAAGACTGCTTCAAAATTCTTCAGGGTGATCATCCGCGGCCACCAGTAGATTCCGCCCAGCATGGCATCATTGCCGTCATTGAAGGCGTTGACCAGCACATACCAGATCGGATACAGCGTCAGGAAGCACACGCAGAGCATCACCAGGTTGTTGACAATATCGAAGATAGCCTCGCCTTTGGTTTTACGTTTGAGAGCAAACATATATAGGTCCTCCTTGTCCTAGAACAGCGACGTGTCGTTGATTTTTTTGGATACCTGATTGGCAATCAGCAGCAGAATCAGTGCAATGACCGCTTTGACCAGGGTGACCGCCGCAGAATAGGAGAAGCGGTTAGAGATAATACCTGTCTGATAGATGTAGTAATCAATTACGTTAGAAGTACTGTCGTTCAGTGAATTGCGCAGGACCAGAATCTGGTCGAAGTTGGAGTTCAGTACACCGCTGACTGCCAGCACGAACAGAATGCTGATCGTTGCCCGGATTGCTGGAAGTGTGACAAACCACATTTTCTGAAAACGTCCCGCCCCGTCAATCGTAGCCGCCTCATACATTTCGGGAGAGACACCTGCGATCGCCGCGAGATAGATAATCGCTGACCAGCCAAGCTCCTTCCAAATGTCCGAGGTAATGATGATGGTCCAGAAGTAACTAGGTTCCGCCAGGTAAGTGATCGGCTGGTCGATCAGATTCAGGGCAAGCAGAATATTGTTAATAATCCCTACATCGGCCAGCCAGGTGGCCAGGATGCCGCCAAGCACGACCCAGGACAGGAAATGCGGCAGATAAGAGATCGTCTGAATCGCTTTCTTATACCGGATGGAACGGACCTCATTGAGAAACAGTGCGAATATAATCGGCAGCGGGAACCCGATAAGCAGCTTGATCAAGCTGATGCCGAGCGTATTGCGGATGACATTCGGCAGATCATCGTCAGCGAACAGCTCCCGGAAATGCTCCAGACCGACCCACGGGGCTTCGGCAATCGACTTGACGATGTTATATTCCTTGAAGGAAATAATCAAGCCATAGATTGGAATGTAGTTAAAGATGACCATCCAGGCTACGCCGAGCAGGGCCATCGTCTGCAGATGACGCTGGGCTACAAACCTTTTCCACAGTGAATTCTTGCGACCTGAACCGGTTTCGATTGTGGCCGGAATAAGCGGTCCGATTCCCGGACCAGGCTTGGTGCTTCGTTTGTTCTCCATCGTATGGACCTCCAGAATACCTATCTTTATTGTGAAGCGTTTTCATCTCTGTGTACTTATTGTATGCGTTTTAGTCCCTCCGTGATAGGTCCCAGATTTCGTATTTAGGGGCTCATATTTCGGCTTGGCACATCCTTTCATATACCTGGCTGCTTCCGGCATATTGGTGGGGCGGGTTGCGCGGTGGGCGGGTAGCGCGGTGGGGCGGGTAGCGCGGTAGGGCGGGTAGCGCGGTAGGGCGGGTAGCGCGGTGGGACGGGTAGCACGTTGGGCAGGGGGCGCGGTGGGGTGGGGCCAGGGCGTGCCAAGGTGCATTTATGCACCTTATTTCACCCACCCAACTCTCTCCGGCAAATTAAAGAGCACTTATACACCTCATTTCACCCACCAGGGTAGCGTCAAGAAGTTTGTGTAAGAGAGTAGAAGTACCTCCCCGGGTTACGGGTTGGGGGTGCAGGTGTTTCTGGGGGAGGGGGAACCCCGACTCCCAGAAACTGGATTCATCCGCTATT
>NZ_JABMKX010000027.1 GCF_013204885.1 Paenibacillus tritici | reverse complement strand
GTATTTAGAAAGAGCGATTGCTCATTTTGAAACATCTGACGAGAATTTACATTCTCATTTTGGAAGTCACTTTCGTGATTTCCGATACTCACTCGTTGTTCAGTTTTCAAAGATCAAGCTCGTTGTCAGCGTCGCTTACCGCGTCACCAGCAACTCTTATAATATATCACATCCAACCGATCAATGCAAGCTCTTTTTTCAACTTCTTGTTCGAGCTCGGCGTTGATGTTTCGCGGCCAGAAATAGAATATATCATGGATAGAGATTCATTGCAAGTATTATTTTGAAACAAGTCTGTTATAGATGTCCACCAGACTGCCAAGGAAACTGCCGGAGCAGTTCCCTTGAATATAGGGTCTGGATTCATAATTGAAATTAATCTTTGTTACGCATATGGGGGAACAACAATACGTCACGGATAGACGCGGAATTGGTAAGCAGCATGATCAGACGGTCTACGCCGATTCCAAGGCCCCCCGTAGGCGGCATACCGTACTCCAGCGCACGGATGAAATCATCATCCATCTCATGGGCTTCATCATTGCCTTGCTCTTTCTCATGAATCTGGGCCTCGAAGCGCTGACGCTGGTCAATCGGATCATTCAGCTCACTGAAAGCATTGGCATGCTCGCGGGCTACAATAAACAGCTCGAAGCGGTCAGTGAAGCGCGGGTCCTCTTCGTTCTTTTTGGCAAGCGGTGAAATCTCTACCGGATGTCCCATTACGAATGTCGGCTGGATCAGGGTCTCTTCCACGAACTGCTCGAAGAACGCATTAAGAATATGTCCGAAGGTCATGTGCTTCTCCACCGGTACCCGGTGTTCCTTAGCCAAAGCCTGTGCCTCTTCATTCGTCATATGAACTCCGAAGTCTACTCCGGTTACTTCCTTGACAGCGTCCACCATCGTGACGCGGCGCCAGCCCGGAGACAGATCGACTTCCTGCCCTTGATAGTTAATCACCTGGGAGCCAAGTACCTCTCCGGCGATGTGAGCGATCAGGCTCTCGGTCAGATGCATAATGTCCTTGTAATCCGCATACGCTTCATACAGCTCAATCATCGTGAATTCCGGATTATGGCGCGTGGAGATGCCTTCGTTACGGTAGACGCGGCCGATCTCATAGACCTTCTCCAAACCGCCGACAATCAGACGCTTCAGGTGCAACTCGATGGCAATCCGCATATAGAGCTGCATGTCCAGTGTATTGTGGTGGGTAATAAACGGACGGGCTGCTGCTCCGCCTGCAATCGAGTGCAGTGTAGGAGTCTCTACCTCAAGATAGCCCAGCGAGTCCAGATAACGGCGCATCGACTGGATAATCCGCGAACGCATAATGAAGGTCTGCTGAACCTCAGGGTTAATAATCAGGTCTACATAACGCTGACGGTAGCGGAGCTCCACATCCTTCAGCCCATGATATTTCTCGGGAAGCGGAAGCAGGGACTTGGACAGCACCTCAAGGTTATCCACTTTAATAGAGGTCTCACCGGTCTTGGTCTTGAACAGGGTTCCCCGGATACCGACGATATCGCCAAGGTCGAGGATCGTGAATGCTGCGTACTGGGACTCAGGAATACTGTCCTGACGCACATAGATCTGGATTTTGCCGCTAAGGTCCTGGATGTGCGAGAAGCTTGCTTTGCCCATTACCCGTTTAGCCATAATACGCCCGGCCACACTTACTTCCAGCGCCAGCTCGTCCAGCTCTTCTTTGGTCTGTCCGTCATATTTGGCCAGAAGATCGCCGGCAGCAGCCGTACGCTCATACTTCTTGCCGAACGGGTCGATCCCGAGTGCACGGAGCTCGTCCAGCTTACCCCGGCGGATCTGCAGCAATTCACTTAATTCATTCTCTGTAGTTTCCATGTTGTTGATTTCTTCCGTCATGTTCTTCATCCTCTCTTACTCACGTATACAAAAGAAGAAACGGCTCCGCCCAACCTGAGGACAGTCCGTTCCGGTACAAAATATAAGCTGTATGTGTTCACCCATATTTTACGGCTGGCATTCATATCTTTTGAAAAAAGCTCCCCTAAGGAAGCTTTCGGAACCATCTTACTTCATTTTGATATCAAGAATTTTATATTGAATGACGCCTGCAGGGACACTAACATCCACAATCGTACCAATCTTCTTGCCCATGATCGCTCTGCCTACAGGGCTCTCATTGGAAATTTTATTATTGAGCGGATCGGATTCAGCAGTACCCACAATGGTGTACTCCATCACGTCGCCATACTCCATGTCTTCAACGTTCACAGTCACTCCGATGCTGACCACATCTGTCACAATCTCATCACTGTTAATGATACGCGCATTGCGGAGCATCTTCTCCAAAGTAAGAACCCGTCCCTCAATGAAGGCCTGTTCATTCTTCGCATCTTCATATTCCGAGTTTTCACTGATATCACCATAGCCGATGGCCACTTTGATACGTTCCGCTACCTCGCGGCGTTTAACGGATTTGAGGGTCTCCAGTTCTTCTTCCAGACGCTTAAGTCCGTCCGGTGTAAGGATGACTTCTTTATCGCTCATCTCAACCGATTCTCCTGTCGTATACATTTATTGAAAACACCATACTATATGCGAATCCGGAGGGATCAGAACCCTCCTTCACCATTGCTCCTGCTGTAACGGCGATTTTATACTGTGAAATTATATTGGAACCGCTACAAAATGTCAATGACGCCCCATATAATGTTTAGCGATACTCAATAAAGCACACAGGAACGGGGCTTATTTCCAGCAGATTGTGGGGATCACACGGCGAAAAGGGCACTATCCGCGCCTTCCTGCTCCTCATCCTGCTTAAGCTGACCGACAAAATCATTCAAAATCCGCACCATCTCATCACGCTTCGTTTCTTCCATAATAATGTCCTTCACGCGGGCCGCCGCCTTAAAGCCTTTCAAATACCAGGCCAGGTGCTTGCGCATCTCGCGGACAGCCACTGCTTCACCACGCAGGTCAATCAGACGGTCCATATGAAGAATAGCCACCTTGATCTTCTCTTCAGCGCTTGGCTCAGGCTTCAGCTCACCCGTACTCAAATATTGAATCGTCCGGTACAGCATCCAAGGGTTACCCAGCGCGCCCCGTCCGATCATCACACCGTCGCAGCCGGTCTGGTCCAGCATGGCCCGCGCATCCTCCGGTGTATTCACATCGCCGTTGCCGATGACCGGAATAGATACGGCCTGCTTCGCCATGCGGATATAATTCCAGTCGGCACGCCCTGTGTAAAGCTGCTCACGGGTCCGCCCGTGTACGCTGACCGCCTGGCCTCCGGCCCGTTCCACCGCACGAGCGTTCTCTTCAACGAAGATATGCTCGCTGTCCCAGCCGATCCGCATCTTCACGGTCACCGGTTTATCGACAGCATCCACTACAGCGGATACCATCTCGTAGATTTTGTCCGGATTCAGCAGCCAGCGCGCCCCGGCATCACATTTCGTCACCTTTGGCACCGGACAGCCCATATTGATGTCGATGATATCGGCGTTCGTCTCTTTGTCGACAATGATGGCAGCAGCCACCAGCGATTCCCGGTCTCCGCCAAAAATCTGCAGACTCAGCGGCTTCTCGCGCTCATCTACAAACAACATCTCCCGGGTACGCGCATTGCCATGCACAATAGCTTTGCCGCTGACCATCTCCGCACAGACCAGTCCGGTCCCGAATTCCTTGGCAATCAGGCGAAACGCTGGGTTGCAGACGCCGGCCATAGGTGCCAGCACAACCTGGTTTTTCATTTCAATATCACCGATCTTCAGCATGTCCCATCACTTCCCCCAATAGATTGTGTATCGTTCTGTCCCTGTCATGGTGCCGGATGGGCCAATTCCTCAACCGTTATTTCAAGAAAGTCCGCAATTTTATTTAAAATTTGATCTTCCAAACGTCTGTTGCCCCGCTCTACTGCCCCAAGCACAGCAAGTGATATTCCGACAGAATCCGCCAGCTCCTGCTGAGTGTAGCCCTTCAGCTTCCGGAATGCTCTGACCCGCATTCCCATACGTTTGTTGTCCACAAGCGAATTCCTTCCTTTCCGTCTATGTCTTGCAGCGCTGTTGTAATTAACCCACGGAATCCGGAAGACTCTTCGTTCTGTGTAATGATGTCGCTCAGCGGCAGAAGGACAAACGCCCGCTCCAGCATCCTGGGATGAGGCAGCGTTAAATCCGGCGTATCCAGGGTCATTCCCTCTACCCACAGCAAATCCAAATCTACCGTTCTCGGTCCATAACGGATATCACGGACACGGCCTAACTGATTCTCTGTCTCCAGCATCACCTGAAGCAGTACCTCAGGCGCCAGTGTGGTACGCAGGACAGCCGCCATGTTAAGAAACTGAGGCTGGTCCAGATAACCGACAGGCACTGTCTCATAGACAGGGGAGGTGCGCACAACTTCAATCTCTTCATGCATCTCCAGCCGGTGCAAGGCTTCTCTCAAGGTGCCTTGACGGTCACCCAGGTTGGCCCCTAAAGCAATATAAGCCTCTGATGCCTCAGAGGTGGAAGGTCTGCTCATAAAGTCTGTCTCACTTTCTCGTCCGGCGCAGTTCTACAGTGACTCCCTGGAAATGAATATCAAACGGAGGATGCGGCTTGGTCACTTGGACCGTTACTGCATTGATAACAGTATAAGTGTCCAGTAACGCGGATGCAATATGTTCCGCCAAAGCTTCAATCAGCTTGAAGGACTTTGTTTCGACAATTGTTTTGACCAGGACATGAACTTCGGCATAATTCACGGTTTGTTCCAGATCATCGCTGAGTCCAGCTCCCTGCAGATCAAGCTCCAGCTCCAAGTCGATATAATACCGCTGGCCCAGCCTGCGTTCCTCTTCGAAGACTCCGTGATAACCGTAATATTCCATGCGGTGCAGCTTCATTTTATCCATTAAGGGTCCCTGCCTTCTCTTGAAAAATATAGTCTATTCGCGCACCACAGGTGATCCGGCATAGAGCATAGCGTCACACATCTCTACCGTACGTTTAATCGAAGAAATGTCATGGACCCGTACCATCTGGCAGCCCTGGGCAATCCCGAAAGCGACGGTTGCTGCCGTGCCTTCAATGACATCCTCTGCCGGCAGGCCGAGTGTGGTACGGATGAACTTTTTGCGCGAAGTGGCCAGCAGCAGCGGGTACCCCAGCTCCGTCAGTGCCGTTAGGCCCGTCATTACCTGGAGATTCTCTGTATGGTCCTTGGCAAACCCGATTCCCGGGTCCAAAATAATATTGCCCGGTGACACTCCAGCCGCCAGCGCCAGGTTAATGCTCCCGGTCAGATCCTCCGTTATATCGCC
Organism: Paenibacillus tritici; assembly: GCF_013204885.1. Lineage (GTDB taxonomy): Bacteria > Bacillota > Bacilli > Paenibacillales > Paenibacillaceae > Paenibacillus_AQ > Paenibacillus_AQ tritici. Next base: position 56,807 of record NZ_JABMKX010000027.1, on the reverse strand, counting down.
GATCAAATCCTTATAATCGCGGTTATGACGGTTATGCATCAGAATTATGGGACAGTCTGCCTGCGCGGCCACGGCTGCCATCTGCGGATCTGCTTTGGCTCCCCAGACATCATTGATGATATGCGCACCGGCCTTAACCGCCTGGCGGGCGACTTCCGCCTTGTAGGTATCTATAGATAACGGAAGATGCGGGGCGGCCCGGTGGATGCTCTCGATCACAGGCAATACACGGGCTAATTCCTCCTCCGCACCTACCGGCTGATGACCCGGACGCGTGGATTCCCCGCCTATATCAATGATGTCTGCACCCTCGGCCGCCATTTGCAGTGCGTGCTCTACCGCTCTACCCGGATCTGTCCACAGCCCCCCGTCAGAGAAGGAGTCCGGCGTCACATTGAGAATACCCATAATCAGGGTTCTCCTGCCCAACACCAGTTCACTGCTTCCGCAGCGGTAGCTCCGTTGATAGATTACCGGCTTCATTTCAGCATCCCCGTCCTTTCTCTGTACAGCCTGATCATTGCCTCTGTCCGTTCCCCGCAGCGTCCGCTGCTGATCGTTATCCGCCGGTCCCCGTTCCAGAGCGCCGTTACCGGTACGATCTCCTGGACCGAATTGGTGAGGAAGATTTCGTCAGCAGCCTCCAGCTGCTCCATACGGTAGAAGCCCTGCTCGGAATGAAGGCCTGCTGACGCAGCCAGCTCCAGCACCATTTCCCGGGTAATCCCCGGTAGAATCCCGGTAGCAATGTCCGGAGTATAGAGCCTGTTCTCTTTTATGAAAAAAATATTGCTCACAATACCTTCGGCGATGTCGCCTTGTGCCGTCAGCATCAGCCCCTCAGCCCCTCTGGCCGCAGACGGGTATCCCGACAATTCGCGCTTCGCCAAAATGTTATTCATATAGTGCAGCGATTTGAGCCGTACGGGTCCTTCCGGAGTATTGCGCCGGTGATTCAGCAGCTGCAGCTCTTTGCCTTCGCTGTATAGAGAGGGAGGTATAACCGGCAGGGCTTTGATGTACAGCAGATGATTAGGCTGCTTATAGCTTCCCGAAGGCAGTCCCAGAATATCCTCACCGGCCGTAACGGTGTAACGGATATAGGCATCACTAAGCTCATTCCTGTCCATGACAAGTTGAATCCATTCCCGCAGCCCCTGTACCTCCTGTTCAAAAGGAATGCCCAGTTGCCCGCAGCCTTCGGCCATTCTGCTCAGATGGCGCTGCAGCAGGAAGGGCTCTCCTCCATAGGTGCGGAAGGTCTCGAACAGGCCCATCCCGTACAAAAAGCCGTGATCCAGAGCGGAGACCACGGCGTCTTTGGCGTCAACTGCTTTGTTGTTAAGTCCTATATATTTCATGCGGGCTCTCCGGCTCTCCGTTTCAGGAAATTGCGCAGCATGGTGTGCCCGTGATCTGTAATAATCGACTCAGGGTGGAACTGGACCCCTTCGATCGGGTATTCCTTATGCCGCAGGGCCATGATCTCGCCTTCGGCCGTCTCAGCGGTAATCTCCAGGCAATCCGGCAGACTCTCCCGTTCAACGATCAGAGAATGATAACGTGTTGCCGTAAATGGAGACTCCAGTCCTTCAAATACGGAGGTGCCGTTATGGTGGATCGGCGAGGTTTTGCCATGCATCAGGCGTTCTGCACGGATTACATTGCCGCCGAACGCTTGTCCGATAGCCTGGTGCCCGAGGCACACGCCAAAGATCGGAATGATACCTTTGAAATGCTGCAGCAGCGCAAGGCTGATGCCTGCCTCATTCGGTGTGCAGGGTCCCGGGGAGATCAGGATATGATCCGGAGCCAGCTGCTCAATCTCCTGAATAGTGATCTCATCGTTGCGCGCTACCTTAACCTCTTCCCCCAGCTCCCCCAGATATTGCACCAGGTTATACGTAAAGGAATCATAATTATCAATGACCAAGATCATAAACCGCTTCCTCCTTCGTTGCCGAGGGTAGCCCGTAATTCCTGCTCACGTTCACTGCAGAGAATTGCCTTCACTACCGCTTTGGCTTTGTTGTGGCATTCCCGGTACTCCCGATACGGGTCCGAATCAATCACGATCCCCGCACCCGTCTGGATATAGCCCATTCCGTCCTTCACTGCAAGCGTACGTATGATTATATTTAATTCCATATTGCCGTTATAGTCAATCCAGCCCATGGATCCCGTGTATGGACCCCGGCGGACCGGCTCCAGCTCTTCAATGATCTCCATCGTGCGCACCTTAGGCGCGCCCGTGATGGTGCCGCCGGGGAATAAGGCGGCAATAACGTCGTAGGCATCCTTATCAGGTGCCACGATGCCCTCGACCTGCGAGACGAGATGCATCACATGCGAGTATCGCTCCACGGTCAGCAGCTCCGGCACGCTGACCGTTCCGTAGGCAGCGACACGGCCGATGTCGCTGCGCTCCAGATCGACAAGCATGATATGCTCGGCGATCTCCTTCTCGCTCCCGCGCAGCTCCGCCTCCATGGCGGCGTCCTCCGCGGGAGTATGGCCCCGGCGCCGGGTACCGGCAATGGGGCGGGCACTGACCTTGTCCCCGTGCAGCTTCACCAGCAGCTCCGGCGAAGCGCTGGAGAGGGCGAAGCCGGGCGTGCGCAGCAGCCCCATGTACGGGGACGGGTTGAGTCTGCGCAGCCATTCGTAAACATCCTCCGGCGGGGAATTCAGCTGCGCCTCCTGGCGCAGCGAGAGGTTCACCTGGAAGACATCTCCGGCACGGATGTATTCCTGGACCTTCGCCACAGCCTGCTGGAACTGCTGTGCAGAGAAGTCTGAGCTCATGCCAGACCACTCACCGGTGATATCCGTCTCAGCCTCCACCCTGCGGGTAAGTTCAGCATACCTTGCGGTGACGGCTTCTTCCGGCTCCGCAGAAGCATGGATGTGACTCCATTGCTCCAGCATACGCTCTGCACGGTTCACAGCAGCCTTGTATAAGGTCCTAAGCGCTTCCGGGTTACCGATTGCTGTATCCGGGACAGGAACATGAACGGCACAATAGAGCATCTCCTCGTGATGATCGTAGATCCACACTTCCTCCAGCCTCATGAACAGATAATCCGGGAATTCCGGATGATTCCTGGCGAGCGACGGCAGCTTCTCCAGGGATCGGGCTACATCATAACCAAGGAATCCAATGCAGCCGCCGGTGAACGGCGGCAGGCCGGGAAGGTGCAGGCGGGGGGATACATACTCGCTCATCCATTCCTGCAGTACTTCCAGCGGCGGTCCGTCCAATACGGCAGCTTGTGTCTCTCCCTTTGATCTGCCTGAGGGAGTATAGCCCTCCGCGCTGTCGCCTCTGCCTTCAAGGATGGAGACAGGGTGCAGGCCCAAATAGGTGTAGCGCCCGCCCTTACCACTCTCAAGTACAACCGAATAAGGGGAGGCCTGCTCCCAGGCCTTCTTCCAGCTGCGGGGTAATCCCTTGCTGTCCTGCCGTTTCTTCAGGATCAGGGGAAGGACACTCCAGGCCCCGCCTGCCTCTCCCCACTGCTCCCACTCCTGCCAAGCCGTTAAGATCTCCACGTATTCGCCCGCCCATCGCGATAGTATATTGCCTGTCAGTATACTGTACATAGGTTACTTTGAAAAGCCCGTGAACCGTATAAATGTGTATTATCCAAGTGGAAACGGCTTTGCCGTCCTGTATAGGACGGCACCGTTTCAGCGGGAAATAGAAGGATAAGTTATCGTGTGCAACCTATAACATCTTATATTTCGAAAAAAGAGCCTGCCGTATCCCTGTAGAAGCGGATAGGGCAGACTCTTCTGAACAGCTGATTCCCAGCAATTAGACTTCAAAATTATAGAGCGGAGTACTCAGGTAACGTTCGCCGTTACTTGGAATGATGACCACGATTTTTTTGCCTGCGCCCAGTTCCTTCGCTACTTTGAGTGCAGCGAATACAGCCGCACCGGAGGAAATACCGGACAGCACGCCTTCTTCTTTGGCTACACGGCGGGCCGTTTCAAAAGCTTCATCATTCTCAACATGGATGATCTCATCATAGATATTCTGATCAAGAATTTCAGGGACAAAGTTAGCGCCGATCCCCTGAATCTTGTGCGGACCCGGTTTGCCTCCGGCCAGAATCGGTGAAGCGGCCGGTTCTACGGCATAGATCTTCACACCCGGATATTGATTCTTCAGCACTTCTCCTGCGCCGCTGATCGTTCCGCCTGTACCTACGCCAGCAATGAATGCATCCAGCGGGCCGCCGACAGATTCAATCGCCTCAACAATCTCCGGTCCTGTAGTCTCACGATGGATCTTCACGTTAGCTTTGTTCTTGAACTGGTCCGCAAGGAAATAGTCCGGATTCTCGCTCAGAATCTGCTCAGCCTTCTTGACCGCACCGTTCATTCCTTCCGACCCCGGAGTCAATACCAGCTCAGCGCCATAAGCGCGCAGCAGATTGCGGCGTTCAAGGCTCATGGTCTCCGGCATAACAATAAGGGCCTTGTAGCCTTTGGCAGCAGCAACAAGCGCCAGGCCAATCCCTGTATTGCCGCTGGTCGCTTCTACAATGGTGCCACCGGGCTTCAGCAGGCCTTCTTTCTCTGCCTCTTCTACAATGCTGATTGCGATGCGGTCCTTAACACTCGAACCCGGATTTTGGTATTCCAGCTTCAGAAAGATCTCTGCAGAGCCTTCCGGAACGATCCGGTTCAGACGGACGAGCGGTGTGCCACCGATCAAATCTGTAACGCTATTGACGACTTTAGCCATGAGTAAAAACCTCCTTGAGATGATATATGAATTAGGGTGCGGAACTTATGACAGATGCTATCAGCATATAATACCGTAGCCCCCAGCCAGGGTAACTAACAGTTGTAATTGTACCGCGTAATATTCCCGACTAAATCAGTAGGTTTTGTATTTAATTTCATATTATCAATCTTGCAGGCTGTTGTCAATATATATTGCTGTATCATATTTGGCCCGCAAATCACGCTCCACCTGCTGCAGAGGCGCTGCCTGCTCAAGCCTGAGCTGCTGGCGGATCATCCCGCGCAGCTCCTCCTGATCCACCTTGCCAGGATCAATCAGCTTCTCCAGACGGATCACCGCATATCCGCCGTCCATCTGCAGCGGTCCTGCTATATCGCCGGCTTCAAGCCCCGCCGCTGTCTTCAGCAGCTCCTCCGGCCAGAAGGGGTCCTTCTCCTCCACCGTTCCGATTTTGCCGCCGTGCTGGCGGCTCTCCTCGTCGATGGAGACTTCCCTGGCCAGCTCTGCGAATTCCTCGCCCTTCTCCAGACGGTCCATAACTGTACCGGCCTCGTCATAGGTGGCTGTTTGGATTAAAGAGAGCTGCATCTGCTTCCTGGGGGTGAATCTCTCGGCATTCTGCTCCAGATAATCATCAATTTCAGATTCACTGACTGTAATCCCGGCAGTAGCTATGGCCTGGAGCGTCAGCCGGTATGCCGTCTCCTCACGCAGCTCCTGACGGGACATTCCCAGCTCAGACTGCATCTGATTATAATACTGCTCTTCTGAGCTGTAACCGGACATTCCACGCTTCAGTTCCCGCTCAATCTCTTCCTCCGTCACCGTAATTCCCAGAGCTGCGGCCTCCTTGCCCACCACGATATGGTTAAGCATGCTCAGCAGCACCTCATCCCCATGCTTTTTCTGGAGTTCCTCCATCCATTCCTGATCCGTGACCGGCTGTCCTCCGGCAGCAGCGACATCCGAAGCTTCCCCTTCGGCTGCCTCTCCTTTGAGGATCGCCATAGCACGCAGACTCCAGAATAAAAGGCCCCCCAGCATCAAGGTTGCAACGGCCAGTACTATAACGGCATTGCGCAGCGCGCGCTCCTGTCTTGTCACCATCTCATAGCCCTACGATTTCGCTTGATCCAGGATTACCTGCAGTTCATCCTTGTTGAATACATATCTCTCATTACAGTAATGGCAGACAACTTCGGCCGTATCATCTTCTTCAATCAGCCGTTCCAGTTCATGCTCCCCCAGACTCACCAGGGTCTGTTCGATCCGCTCCCGTGAGCATTGGCATACGAAACGGATCTCAAGTTCATCCAGAATCACCGCATCCGGCAGCAGCAGCCGCAGCATCTCTTCAGGCTCAAGCCCCTGGTCCAGCACGGAAGTTACAGAAGGCATGGCTCCAACCGCCTGCTCCACCTCAGTAATCTGCTCATCGGTCAGGCCGGGCAGCAGCTGGATAATAAATCCCCCGGCCACTCTTACCGAATTATCTGTCTCCACCAAGACACCCAGTCCCACGGCGGCAGGAGTCTGTTCCGAGAGGGCAAAATAGTAGGTGAAGTCCTCACCCAGCTCTCCCGATACGATAGGCACACTGCCACGGTAGGGTTCCTTCATTCCCAGATCCTTGCTGACATCAATGAAGCCTTCCGTCCCTACTGCCCCTGCAACATCCAGCTTACCCATACTGTTGCTGGGCAGATGAACATGCGGATTATGCACATAACCGCGCACTTCCCCCAGGGCGTTGGATTCAGCCGTAATCTGCCCGATCGGGCCGTTCCCTTTGACCATAATCGCCAGCTTCTCTTTGCCCTTGAGCATGGCCCCCATGATGGCTGCGGCAGTTACGGTACGGCCGAGCGCTGCTGTAGCGGTCGGATACGTATCATGTCTGCGCCGCAATTCGTCGACGAGTTCTGTGGTGCGGACAGCGAACGCTCTTACTCTTCCGTTCATGGCTGTTCCCCGGATCAGCCGGTCCTTCTTTTTTTCCATTGGGTGCATACTCCTCCTATCTCTCTGTTCTGTATATGGTCATCCTTATGATTATTTATTGCGGTTGTAAATAATGCGTAAACCTTCAAGCGTCAGCATCGGATTCACTTCATCAATACACTCGGTCTCACTGGCAATCAGCGAGGCAAGACCTCCGGTAGCAATGACCTTGAGCACAGGAGCGTTCATCTCCAGCTTGATGCGTCTTACAATTCCCTCGACCTGGCCGGCATAGCCAAAAATAATACCTGCCTGCATCGCATGGACGGTATTGCGCCCGATGACCTTTTTGGGCTTCTCCAGCTCGATCCGGGGCAGCTTGGATGCCCGTTGGTATAAGGCCTCCGTGGAAATCCCCAGGCCGGGCACGATCGCACCGCCCAGATAATTGGCCCCGGCATCAATGCAGTCGAAGGTGGTTGCCGTACCGAAATCAACAACTACAAGCGGGCATTTATACTGCTCAATAGCCGCAACGGCATTCACAATCCGGTCCGCCCCGACTTCGCGCGGATTCTCATAACGCAGGTTAAGCCCGGTTTTGATGCCGGGTCCTACAAGGAGCGGCTCTTTGCCGATAAATTTGACACACATCTCCACAATGACCTGAACCAGCGGTGGAACAACCGAGGAGATAATGACCCCCTCCACCTCTTTGAACGACAGGTTCGACATATTGAACAGGTTATGAATCATCACCCCATACTCATCCACGGTGGATTGGCGCGCAGTACTCAGCCGGAAATGATGCAGCAGCTCCCGTCCCCGGTACACTCCCAGCACGATGTTCGTATTGCCGATATCGACGACAAGTATCATCAGAGGGTTTCCTCCTTCTTGCCGTTCAGATCGAGACTAATATCGAGACTCGCGAAGGAATAGGTAAGCCGTCCTACGGAAATGACATCTACGCCTGATTCTGCAATGCCCCGGACCGTTTCCAGCGATACATTGCCGGAGGCCTCGATTTTGACATGCTTCGCTTTGGTTCTGATTCTTCTCACGGCTTCCTTCATCAGCTCGGGGGACATGTTGTCCAGCATAATGATGTCCGCTCCGGCAGCAAGCGCTTCCTCTACCTGCTCCAGACTCTCCGTCTCCACTTCAATCGTCATAGTGTGAGGAATGTTGGCACGGGCACGCCCTACCGCCTGACGGATGCCTCCAGCCCCCTTGATATGATTATCCTTAATCATTACCGCATCATACAGGCCGTAACGGTGGTTGGCTCCGCCGCCTATGCGGACAGCATATTTCTCCAGCATGCGGTGGCCCGGCGTGGTCTTGCGGGTATCCACCAGGCGTGCGCTCAGTCCCTGAAGCTGTTCTACAAAAGAAGCCGTGCGTGACGCCACACCGGATAACCGCTGCATCAAATTCAGTGCAAGCCGTTCGCCGGTAAGAATGGCATGGGTGCTTCCCTCTACCTCAGCAATCACTGTTCCCCTGGACACATGTTGTCCTTCCTGCACCAGAGCCGTGAATTCAAGCGTAGGATCAACTACTTCGAACACCAGCTCAGCCACGGGAATTCCACAAATAATCCCATCCTCTTTGGCATGGATAATTCCCTTCGACTCATGTCCTGCCGGTATGGTTGTGCGGGTAGTAATATCTCCCGACCCGACATCCTCCTGCAGCCAGCCCTTAATAGCCTGAAGCAGCTCTTCATTATACCCGTTAAACATCATCACTTAATTCCTCCACTATTCCAAGTTCGCGAATCTGGAGCAGATGCTTCTGCCACTGTGAGTCACTACGCAGCGGATAATCCTCACGGTAATGCGCACCACGGCTCTCCTCCCGTGCCAGGGCCGATTCAGTGATCAGCAGACAACATGTCAGCATATTGGCGAACTCGTATTCTTCCCGTCTTGTCAGCACCGCATTAAAAATCGGCAGCTGGCGTTTCAACTCATCGAGGCCTTTGGTCAGCATGTCCCGATTCCGCCGCAATCCGGCGTAACGCACCATAACCTTCTGGAGCTTCAGCCGCCGCTCTACAATAGCCTGTGTCGGCGATTCCAGCCTTCCCTGATTATAGGCTACGGATACTGTACCCTGTTCCAGAGGCGGAAGCTGGCGGATCCGTTCAATAATCCGGCGGCCGAACACAATCGCTTCCGACAGTGAATTACTGGCCAGCCGGTTGGCCCCCTGCACTCCAGTAGACGATACCTCACCGCAGGCGAACAGGCGGGACACGGTACTTTCCCCGTTCAGATCCGTCTTCACGCCCCCCATCATATAATGCGCAGCAGGAGCCACCGGAATCCAGTCACTTGTAATATCCAGTCCATAACTCATACAGGTCTCATAAATGGTCGGGAAGCGGTGTTTCACCATATCCGCTGATTCATGCGTAATATCAAGATAGACAAAGGTGGACTTCGTCAATTCCATCTCGCTGACGATGGCACGGGCAACAATATCCCGCGGCGCCAGCTCCAGCAGCTCGTGGTAACGCTCCATGAAGCGCTCACCATTAATATTGCGCAGCACGGCCCCTTCTCCCCGCACAGCCTCCGAGATCAGAAAGCGCGGAGCGCCAGGATAGCTTAGAGCTGTCGGATGAAACTGAATGAATTCCATATCCCGGATATCGGCACCGGCACGGTAGGCAATGGCTACGCCATCTCCGGTAGCCACTTCAGGGTTGGTGGTGTAACGATACAGCTGTCCTGCTCCGCCGGAGCACAGAACGGTTGCACCCGCCTGCAGGAACAAGCGCCCGCCGCCAGGCCGCTGTACCAGCGCTCCTACACAGACTCCGCCTTCAGTGATCAGGTCAATCACATAATGGTCATCCCAGGTCTCAATATTCTCATGCTGAGCAGCCTGCTCGGCCAAGGCACGGACAATCTCATATCCTGTAGCATCCCCGTTTGCATGTAAAATACGGCGGTGGCTATGCGCACCCTCTTGGGTTAAAGCCAGCTCGCCATTCTCTTTATCGAATATAGTGCCGAGCCGGATCAGTTCGCGGACACCCTCGGGTCCTTCATTGACCAGGACATCAACCGCCGCAGAGGAATTCAGCCCTGCTCCGGCCATCAGGGTATCCTGGCGGTGATACACCGGAGAATCCTCCTCTGAGAAGACCGCAGCAATCCCGCCCTGGGCATACCGCGTGTTACTCTCCATTACGGTCTTCTTCGTAATCATAATAACCTTCCGGTCCTCGCTGGCCTTGATCGCTGTGAACAATCCGGCAATGCCTGAACCAATTACGAGGCAGTCTGTCTTAACTACAGGGAGATCCTGAAGATCGAAATCAACCAAATACTGTGGAATCATGACCGCTTTTCACCTGTTTCAACGAAAGAGTAGCGCATGCTACCGGACTTGTAGCATGCGCTCTAGGGATGTTCTGGCTTTGTCGGCGACTGCAGGCGGTACATAGATCTGCGGCTTCATCGTCTCCAGGCATTTTACCAGCTTCTTCAGATTATTCACTTTCATATTAGGGCAAACCAGGAACTTGGTGGCAAAATGAAATTCTTTATCCGGACTGTCCAAACGGAGCTGGTACCCGGTTCCATCCTCTGTGCCCACAATAAACTGCCGGCGGTCCGATTTCCGGCAATATTCTAGAATCGAGGTTGTGCTGCCTACATAATCACCCATGGCCACCACTTCCGGGCGGCACTCCGGATGAACTACAAATTCCGCTTCCGGATACTTGGCCTTCATCTCCATAACATCCTTGACGGTGAGCATGTCATGAGTATTACAATACCCTTCCCAGATAATCATCTTCTTGCCGGTCTGGTCCTGAACATATTGGCCCAGATTCTTATCGGGTACCCAGATGATTTCTTCTGCATCGAGGGATTCGATCACTTTAACCGCATTGGCCGAGGTGCAGCAAATATCAGTCTCCGCCTTGATCTCTGCCGAAGAATTGATATAAGTAACTACTTTGGCATTCGGATGCTGAGCCTTTAGCTTGCGCAGGCCATCCACATTAACCATGTCCGCCATCGGACAACCGGCGCGTTCATCGGGAATAAGAACCGTCTTGTTCGGCGCAAGAATCTTGGCACTTTCCCCCATGAAATGAACGCCACAGAATACGATCACATCGGCCTCTGTCTCCGCAGCCTTTTGGGCCAGCAAAAAAGAGTCCCCCCGGAAATCCGCCACTTCCTGAATTTCATCACGCTGATAATAATGAGCCAGAATAATTGCATTCCGTTCTTTTTTGAGCTGTTCAAGGCGCACACGAAGTTCACGATTCTGTTCCTGTTTGCGCTCAAGCGCCAGAGCTTCCACGGTCATTCTCCCCCTTATGTTCAAATATAAGGATCTATATGTTGCACTTTATGAATCATCCTTATATTCAGCATCCTATTAAATGATATTATTTAATATTTATTCACTAATGTACACAACGTTCCACCCCCTGTCAATGTAACCGGACGGGTGAAATTCTCATGCCATGCCCCCTGCACCCCGCATAGCAGAAAAGAAAAGTCCGGAGAACCAATGGTTCTCCGGACTACATTACAACGTATCCTGTTACAAGGCCTAAGTCAGGCTTCCGCCGCCCTTATTCCCGTCATCCGGTCCGTTACCTTCTTCAGGCTCCGGCTTATTCGGAATATCCTTCGACAGATCTAATGGGGATTCCTCATCTGTCTTGCCTTGAATCCGCACACGCACATCACCGATGGAGTCGATTACAGGCTCGCCTGCTTCATGCGCTACAGCTTCGCCATCCTCCGTCTTGCCATCCTCGCTCAGGTAGCCCTGCTCAATCAATTCTCTGATCTGATCAAGCTCCAGCGTCTCCTTCTCAAGCAGGGTGTTCGCGATTAAGTGCATTTCTTTGGAATATTTGGTCAGCAGCTCTCTGCAGCGTTCATAGCTGCTGCGGATAAGGTTCTGCATTTCCTGGTCAATCTCGTAAGCGATGGAATCACTGTAGTTCTGTTCATGTCCGATATCACGGCCCAGGAAGACCTGTCCTTGGGTTGCACCGAACTGCAAGGGTCCAAGCTTATCGCTCATTCCATATTCCATAATCATCGCACGTACAATACGCGTAGCCTGCTGGAAGTCACTATATGCACCCGTGCCGATTTCGCCAATGAACAGTTCTTCAGCAACACGTCCGCCAAGCAATCCGGTAACCTTATCCAGAAGTTCCTGCTTGGTAACGATCATACGGTCTTCCTTAGGAAGCATAATGACATATCCGCCGGCGCGGCCGCGCGGGATAATAGTAACCTTATGCACCATATCGGCATGTTCCAGGAAGTAGCCGGCAATGGTATGACCTGCTTCGTGGTAAGCGACAATACGCTTCTCGCGGTCGCTGATTACGCGGCTGCGCTTCTCTGTACCGACGATGACACGGTCAATCGCTTCATCGACTTCACGCATCGTAATGTCCTTGCGGTTACGGCGTGCAGCAAGCAGCGCTGCTTCGTTCAGCAGGTTCTCCAGATCCGCACCGGTGAAGCCGGTGGTACGCTTGGCGATAACGTCAAGCCTAACATCCTTGGTCAGCGGTTTGTTGCGGGAGTGAACCTTCAGTACAGCTTCACGGCCCTTCACATCCGGACGGTCAACCGTAATCTGACGGTCGAAACGGCCTGGACGGAGTAACGCCGGGTCTAATATGTCTGCGCGGTTGGTAGCCGCGACAATGATAATACCTTCGTTGCCGCCAAAGCCGTCCATTTCAACGAGCAATTGGTTAAGCGTCTGTTCACGTTCGTCATGTCCGCCGCCAAGTCCTGCGCCGCGCTGACGTCCGACAGCATCGATTTCGTCGATAAAGATGATACAAGGTGCATTCTTCTTCGCATTCTCAAACAGGTCACGTACGCGGGATGCGCCGACACCGACGAACATTTCCACGAAGTCAGAACCGGAGATGCTGAAGAATGGAACACCTGCCTCACCTGCAACTGCACGGGCGAGCAAGGTTTTACCTGTTCCCGGAGGGCCCACAAGGAGTACCCCTTTAGGAATACGTGCACCAACAGCTGCGAATTTACGCGGGTCCTTGAGGAATTCAACGACCTCCACCAGCTCTTGCTTCTCTTCGTCAGCTCCTGCAACATCCTCGAAGCTGATCTTCTTCTTCTCTTCATTATATAGCCGGGCCTTGCTCTTGCCGAAGTTCATAACCTTGCCGCCGCCGCCCTGGGCATTATTGAACAGGAAGAAGAACAGGATGAACATAATAACCAGTGGAATCATGGAAGACAGGAATGTCAGCCAGATGCTGTCGCCTTCCATCTTCTTCTGCGATAGTTCGACGCCGTTGTCCTCGCTGGCTTTTATAAGTTCATCGAGGGCCGCGTCTGTAGGAGGAACATAAGTGGAGAAATTCTTCGATTTAGTCTCGGGTGGCAGCTCTCTATATTCGCCTGTAACCAGAAATGCATTCCCCTCAAACTGAACCGTCATGCTCTTCACATTGTTGTCCTTGATCTCCTGCCGTAACTCGTCATATCTAGGGAAATCGGCGGATTCATTGCCATTGCTTACAAATTGGACTATACCCACCACGACTAAAAATAAAATCAAATAAAAACCAGAATTACGGATGAACCGATTCATCCCCTACCTCCTCTCGCAACGCTCAAGTTATTGTACCATAGCCTGACCGGACTCCTCAAATTGTCAGGAAATCCAGAAAAGTGATCCGTGGATCTAAGGCTGTCGATTCATTCATTTGGTATAAATCTCAGGCTTCAGTACACCGACATAAGGTAGGTTCCGGTACAGCTCGGCATAGTCCAGTCCATAGCCTACGAGGAATGCATCAGGAATCACAAAGCCGGTGTATTCGGCTTCAAGATTGACTGCGCGGCCTGAAGGCTTGTCGAACAGAGTGACTACGTTGACAGAAGCGGCATTCCGCCCCTGCAGCATCTCAATCAGATAGCTGAGTGTAAGGCCACTGTCGATAATATCCTCGACAATCAGAACATCACGGCCTTCAACCGATGTGTCCAGGTCCTTGATGATTTTGACTACGCCGGATGATTTGGTTGTACCGCCGTAGCTGGATACCGCCATGAAATCCATTTCAACGGGTACTGTAATCACTTTAACCAGATCCGCCATAAAGATAAACGCACCTTTGAGTACACAGATCACTAAAGGTGTGCGGCCTGCATATTCCTTGCTCAGCTGGGCGCCAAGCTCCCTGATTCTTTGTTGAATCTCTTCTTCGCTGATCAAGATTTCCTGAATATCATTCTGCAACTTGCGAACCTCCTAAGATATACTATGAAAGACTTACTTCGGCCATTACGATTCTTCACCCTGCTTCAAATCCTCCAGGGTCAGGAGCAGAACAGTGGCCGTGTGCCGCCCAACTGCGGCATGCATCGAGCGTCTTACGCCCGGAATCCAGATGATATTGCCCGAACCATCACAAACGAGGGGAATTGCAGAGCGTTCGGAAGAAGGTATTTTATCATCAATGTAAATATCTTTTACCTTTTTGCTTCCGTTTAATCCCATAACCCTTATGGTATCTCCAGGCAATCGGGAACGAATGGTCAGCGGCAGAACAAGAGCGTCGCCGTCAAACCAGGCAGAGCTTTTCCCGGAATCCTCCTCCTGTGCAGAAAAGACTTCTCTCGCAAGCATCCTCATCGTCATAACTTTTCCTATCTCCCCAAGCTTAATACGGGGCTCAGTCAAAGACAGCCGGTATGTATAACTCACCTGCCGAATCAAGGGCTTGGACGAGAACAAAATAGTATCGTATTGCCGCACGCAGACGTAACCGCTACCCAGGTCCAAAGTCCATACGGTAGGGTATTCCTGCAGCGTTCCCCGGCGCACCGCTTCAATCTTGGGAAAATCCATGGATGATGAATCCGCCGACAGATAATTTAATATTAGTTTAATCAAACGCCGTTGTAAAGCGGAGGGTATGGCCGCAAAGGCAGCTCTCTTCAAGGTGTATTTTCCATGCTCGGTGAAAACCAGCTCATCAAAGCATTTTGCCGCATTCGCCTCCATATATTCATCTTCCGCCGAAGCAATTTCAGCCAGCTGCAGAAGCGATTGCTTCACTCTCGGATTATGCTGTTCCAGCATAGGCAGCACTTCCAGCCTGATGGCATTCCGCTTATATTTCGTCAGAAGGTTGGTCGCGTCCTCCGCATAAGCAAATCCTTCATTCTGGCATAGGCCGACAAGAGCTGTTTTGTTAATACGCAGGAAGGGGCGGATGAGTTCCACCTTTTTTTCAGTCCGTTTCCAGCGCATTCCCGCAAGGCCCGATGGTCCGCTCCCCCGCAGCAGCCGCATAAGCACCGTCTCGGCCTGATCGTCTGCATGATGGGCCAGCGCCACAGAACGTGCCTTGTAACGATGTGCGGTTTCGATCAGGAACCCGTAGCGCTTCTCCCGTGCTGTCCCTTCCGGGCCAAGCCCGCTCTCCTTGAGGATGGACGGAATATCGAATTCGGCCAGCTCGAAGGGGATTCCCAAGCTTGCCGCCAGGCCCCTGACCAGCTCCGCTTCTTCTGCCGATTCTGCTCTGAAGCCATGATTGACATGGGCGCAGATCAGCGACAGCGGCATCCGGGTCAGGGATATCTCATGCAGAATACGCAAAAGAGCCACAGAGTCCGGCCCTCCGGAAACTGCGACTACAATGGTGTCATGGGGCTGCCACAGCTCATATTCGGCCGCAGCCTCCAGTACGGATTCCACCAGTTCTTTCATGTGCTCCATATGCGGCTTCCTTTCCTGCCATCCCTAGCACGGCCTGCTTGTGAATATCAGCATCTTGGTGATTATGTACAATATCAGAAACGGAATACCCAGTATAATGTAAAGGCCAGCAGAAATAAAGACAGCGCAAAGGCATTTTTGAGCCAGCGCGGGGTTGCCATGGTCTCTTTTACCGACTTCCGCCCCCTGTAGATATGGCTTCTCCAAATCTCCGCAGCCTGCGCAGTACCGGGGAACCCGCCTTTGAGCGCTAGGCACAGCCAAGAAGACAGCTTCTTGTCCGGCAGCTCTCTGGCCAGCTTCAGCAGCTCCTCTATGCTTCTGGTCTGCGGCAGCTGCTGGGCGGCGGCCTTCAACCCTTCTTCATTAAGCAGCCGCAGGCACAGGACGGCAAAAGCAAACAGATCATAGTTCTGATCGCCTGTCCGGCTGCCGGCATTCCAGAACCCGCGGTCATGCCATTCGGTGAACTGCTTCACACTGCGCCCGATGGGGCTTGCCCCGCCGTAATCAATCAGCTCCGCTTCCCCGTAGCTGGATACCATTACATTCTCCGGCTTCAGATCGCCGAATACGAAGCCGCACTCATGCAGGATCTGCAGCTTCTCCAGAAGCTTCATCCCGACCAGCCCCAGCCAGGACGGACCGTTCCTGGACAGGAAATGGTGCAGCGGTCTTCCTTCTACATAACGCATCACATAAAAAGGAGTATGCTCCCGATCCTTGAAGTCGTCCGATTCCAGCAGGTAAGAAGACAACGGCGATTCTTTGCGGGCGCGGTGCTCATTGCGCTTACGGCTGGACTGCAGGGAGGTCAGCACGTTAATCTCTGATTGCAGCTCAAGCGTATCGTATCCGATCTTGAGGGCATACCGCTCCCGCCGGCCTTCCCGCTGTACCAGATATACGGTTCCGTTTGCCCCTTTCCCCAGCACCCGTTCCACGACATAACGGTTCCCCCGCCATTTGCCGGTGATCACAGTGCCTGCCGGATAGGGTGGATTAGACGACATACCCACCAATCATCCCTTCTTGTGCCTTGTCCTCTTCGCCTGGAAGATCCCCGCGATATTCCTCCAGTCTATCACAACGATAATGTTCCAGCACCTTGAAAATAGCCGGTCCGGTCGGAGTAGCCCCCCGCATCTTCAGTCTGGAGAAGAGGGAGCGGACCTCGGATACATTCCGTGTCCAGTCCATATCCAGCATGGCATCCTCACTGCTGGAGCGTCCGGGAAAATGGAATACGGCGATCTCGCTGCGCCCTTCCCTTGCCTCCAGGCTGAGCGCCAGATCACGGATGGCACCCTCCACCGCGCCCAGCTTCGGCTTCATGCTGGCGCTTGCGTCAATTAATAACGCTATGCGCAGCGGCGAGGTCTCGGTCAGCTCATCCACGACCGTTACCACCTGTGAACGCTGCTGCGGCGGCAGCTCTGCCAGCGAGCTCTCGCCGAGAATTTTCTGTACCTCTTTATTAACCGCCTGCTGAATGGTCTGAACGACAGTCTTGCGTGTCATCATCTGAATAGTCTGTGCCAGCTGCGGTGTTCCCACGATCCGGCTGATCCCGCCCCCCGACCTTGCAATGTCGGCAATCTCCCGGCTTCCCAGCTCACCGATGGTCCCGTAATCCACAACCCCAACGACATTAACAGTGATGCCCTCCTGGCGGGCATGCGCTGCCGCCAGCACCGGACTTTCCCCCACATTTGAACAACCGTCCGTTATGAGCAGAATTTGCTTCATGACCGTTCCTCCCTTTGCCTTGTATCTAGTTACTAGCATATCCAAGGTTGAGAGATTTCAAACGCCGCCTAACGCTTTAAAAATAGATCTGAAAGATATCGTAAAAATGAGTCTCTGCAAGAATTGTGGACTTCCGATCGCTGTTGTCTTCCAATTTCCTGATTTGAGACCGCAGTTGCGGTTGAAATCGGAAGACAAAGGCGAACGCTAACACTTCTACGGCTCCAAAATCTCTCTCCGTTCCGTTTCTTTTACTATGAAATTCAAATCTAACCTCTTACCGCTGAGCCTGCGCCGGTTGAAACGGAGGCGGGCAGGCTGCATTTCGTACAACATTTCCAGCTTAATCAGAATTAGACTCAAGTGCTGCCCGGTAAGCATATCCCAGCTACGTTAGCTAACCGTACGCGGGCGTTCCATCCGGCCCACGCCGGAGATATGCAGGCTGGACCATTCCGGGTGATAATGATCCACGCGGCTGACGACGATGGTCATATCATCATGGATCTCATTCCCCTGGTAGCTGATCACCTTCTCAAGCAGGCTGTCCGCCATATCCTGCGGATCATCACCCTCCAGCTCCTGGATCAGGCGTTTCATCCATATCTCCTTATTAACGGCATATCCCGGCGCATCATAAATACCATCGGTCATCATAATGAGAATATCGCCGGGGCGCAGCTGTATGGTGACCAGATCTACCTCGATATCTTTGATGATTCCAATCGGCAGATTGCTGGCCGTCACGGGAATCACTTCGCTGCCCCGCCGGATGAAGCTCGGTGCAGAGGCAATCTTCATGAAGATCGTCTGCGCCGAATACTGGTCGATCAGCGCCATGTCCACTGTAGCGTAGAATTCATCCGGGGAGCGCAGCAGCAGAATCGAATTCACGGATTTCACCGCCAGCTTCTCATCCATGCCCGATTGCAGCAGCTTCTCCAGCATGGATAATGCAGCGCTGCTCTCCATCCGGGCCCGCTCCCCATTGCCCATTCCATCACTGATGGATACGGCAAAGGTACCATTGCCCAGCTCCATCGTGCTGAAGCTGTCCCCTGACAGCATGTCGCCTCCCATCCCCGCCGCGGCTACGCCGGTATTAATCTCATAGGCCTTGGCCGAACCAAACGTCACCATCGACAAGCCCTCGCGGGGATGGACGGCCGTCTCACTCACAACCGCGATGTTCTCTTCCAGAATATCGGAGAGCAGCGGAGCGATCATTTTGCGGCACTCGTCGAAGCCCCGGGTATAGGCATGTACCACTTCAATCTCTACCCGGCCGGGATCAAGGCTCAGAATCTCAATGGTGTGAATGGATAAGCCCAGCTTCTCCAGTGCTTCCCGGATCTGGCTCTCCTGGCGGTACATCGCCTGCCCTTCCCGCTTGATCTCCTTCGCCAGATCCTCCATGACCTGCGAGACACCGGAGAGCTGCTCAGCGACAAATTGGCGGCTGTCGTATATTTGCCGCTTCCAGCGCATATCATGCTGGTAGAGCTCATATTGGCCCTTCATTACATCAAGAACCTCCCCCGTTCTGCCGCAGATCCTGCTCCATTCCGGCGGGAGCTGGGCAGCGGTAATGTCCGGGCACTCCTCCACCGTAGTCATCATGTCGGTCATATACCTGTAGGTCTGATAGAACTTGGCATCCCAGCAATGGGTACGCCGGATGCAGCCGGAGCAGGCTCCTTCTGTTACCGTATTCATGAAATCCTCCATCTCGCGGTCACTTTTCCCCGCCTCCCCGGCACGGGGAATCTGTCCGAAGCTGCTGGAGAGCTGCTGGAATACCTGCGAGAACTGGGTCACCCGGTCTGCTGTAATATCCCGCACCCTTCGGGCATATTCATGTTGGGAACGGCTGTGATCTGCTGTCCCCGGTACATATTTGGCAATGGCAGTAATAATACCCTTAGGTGTTAGAAGAAACAACATCACGGCTGCGCAGGTCTCCCAGGTGGAGTTCATGACATCGCCCGGTCCCATGAAATAGACAGACAGTATCGTTGAACCCAGCAGCATTCCGATGGAGACCGCCCCTTTGCGTCCGGACTGCATCATGCCTGCCAGCATCCCGGAGAAGGCCAGGAGGCTCATTTGATAAATGGCTCCTATATCGGCCAGACTGAGAATCAGGCCCGTCACTACACCAACCGCTGCCCCAAGCGGCGCTCCCCCGGCCAGGGCGAAGAGCAGAATCAGGAACCGCGATAAGATATGCTCCAGGGAGAATCCGTTGATGGTCCAGCCTACGAGCCCGGTCATTACAGATGCCAGCAGGATGATCAGACAGAGTACCTCCTCATTGCGGAGCACCCTGCTCTTTTGCTTATAAGTGAATAACGGAATCGCCTGCAGGAATACAAGCGTCAGTACAAACCCGAGTAAGGCATCAATCAATGCCATCATCAATGGATACCAGGTGATTGAAGGTCCGATTACGACCTGGAACAGTCCCACCATAAAAGAAGCTACGAACACCATAAGCGGGGCATAGGATAGATCCACCCGCTGGAAGCTCTCCAGCCCTTTATAGATCAGATAAAAAATGATCAGCTCCGCAGCAACCACGATGGCACCCGGAAACGGTGTGAAGAGACTTCCGAGCAGAATGGCCGCAGCCACAGGCAGCATGGTGTCCCGGCGCATAAATACAATGACGGCGAAATAAGCAGCAGCAAATGGTGTAAGCTCGTCCAATATCATGGCCCGTCCCAGCAAAAAGCCCATTATACTCAGGAGCAGCGCCCACTTCTTGACCACAAGCAACTGGACAGCCGGCTGCTTCGACCCCCACGCCTTCAGACGCGTGCCCCAAGCTTCTTTCTGAATCTTGTCTTTGCTTCCAGCTCTTGTCCACTCCGGCAAATTCACCACATTGCTTTTACTCATTCCCCTGCACCACCCGTTTAGAATTTATGGTTCTCATTATATAGCGGGGGTTCTAAGAAAGTTTGTCAGAAACGGAGAGCAAACTGTAAAAATATTCCGACAAAAAAGCCTGTCCCGACATTCTGTGGAAAAGTCTTCTTATCCCTTGCGGGGTACAAGATCAGCCGGGGACGGGAGCGGTGACGCTGCCGGTTGCCGGCACTGCCCCTGCGGACATTCGTCAGCGATTGCCCTAGAGTTATGTGAGAATGGCTTGGATGCTGTCGGCAATTTGTTAGCAGCCGACAAAAACAGCCTGCCACCGTAGACGGCGCAAGCGGATAGACTTCAAAAACAAACATATAAGTTCTTATATTTGTACAAAAAAACCGCAAGGGCATTTAGCCCCAGCGGTTATTTATGATGTGCAAAACTCAGATTATACGCGCTTGGCTCCACGGCCGCCGCGCTTTCCTTCTGTGTTCTTCTTGATCGAAGATATCCGTTCTTCGCTGTCTTTCAGGAAGCGTGACATTTTATCCTCGAATGAAGGTTTACCGGCTGCAGGCTTGAATGGACGCCCACCCCGTTCACGATTGAATCCACCGCCGCCTCCGCCACTGCCGCCACCACCGCCGAAACGGTCTCCACCGCTTGGACGTTCAGGTCTTGGAGCTCTGGGGGGACGTACTTCCGATGCCGGCTTATCAACGGCTTGCTTAATGGAAAGTCCGATCTTGCCGTCCTTGTCAACATTGATCACCTTAACGGTTACTACATCCGCAATCTTCAAATGATCGTTGACATCCTTGACGTAGTTATCGGCGATCTCCGAGATGTGAACGAGACCTGTGACACCTCCTGACAGATCCACAAATGCTCCGAAATGCGTGATGCCTGTCACCTTGCCCTCTAACTTGGTGCCCACTTCAATTGCCATAGAATAAAATGATCCTCCCTTAAAAATATACAGACGAATATGATGTCCATCCTGTCTGCGGTGATTTGATTATACAGTAAAGAACTTACCAAGGCAACAGAGCGTAAGCCTCTTTTCGCTTGCTTTTATTGCCCGGATTGCTCTGTACGGATAGGTAATTCGCCTGCTGGATACATATTGTACCATTTACGCGCTAATTGTCCGATATACTCATCATCATTCAAACGCGAGACTTCATATCTCAGTTGGTTGAGTGAAGCCGTTACACTCTCGTTGCTCTCAGTCTTGCGGGCGAGCTGTTCGCTCTTGTCGGCAATAGCTGCGCTCTGGGCAAAGAAAGTGAACCCCGCCCAGCCGAAGAATACGGCCATAACAAGTATCCAGATAAACTTTCTTCTCTTCGCGCCTGCGGCCGAAGCATTGTGGTTACTATTCTTCTCTTCCGCAGAGAATCTGTTCATTCAGCTTACCCCCAGTTCCCAGTTCAAGGTTCGCGTTTCCGCCACCCTGATATCCATTCGGTGATCCTCGCGATCCGGGCGCTATGATAGAACCTGGACAGATGCGGAGAGACCCACCTTACAGGAAGTACCCAGATTGGCTTGGTTAGACGCAGCAGCAGCTTAAAAATATACAGAAGAATCCGGCCAAGCAGCAGCAGCGTTCCCTTGATAAGGCGCCACAGCCAGAGAATCGGACCTCCAATGACTATTATAATAAACCGCCCTAGCAGCCTGCACATATACTGAACTGACTGAATTAACATTACCACAAATCGCTGCACCGTAATACTGAAGATCAAAAAATAGATCCATACACCTAGAAAAAGTCCGAGAATGACATAAAACCTCAATTGCCCCTGATTTCCGGCATAAAGCATGCGGAAGACGAGCAGGGCCGACCCTATCCAATACAGCAGATCGAGCAGCGCATTCAGCCAACGGGGGAATCTCAGCTTCAGCGACAGCACCCGGTAGCTGTCATAGGCCAGTCCCATGGCTGTGCCAGCCAGTATCATATAGAATAGGGTGATCCATTGTACGGAAGGATTCATTTAAACAGCTTGCGGAGAATCCCTTTATTTTTGCCTTGCGTACCGGGGTCCAGATAAATCAGGGAATGAACATTGCCTTCAAGCGACAGAATTCCATTCTCCAGACTTAAATTCTTGATATGTAAATGAGTTCCCCGAATGGTAAGATGGCCGAGTTCTGTACGCAGCAGAAACTCCTCACTGTCAAAGCTCTCCACATTCTGCACACCGGTAAGCTCAATCTGCTTGCGGCTGCGCATGTGCAGATCATGCTGTTTGTTGACTTTGGCTGGCTCGATCATAGCATGTACCCCTCCTTCTTGGTTCTAATCTATGAAGGAGGGACAGGGTATAGAACAGGAATATGCAAGAAGAGGTATCCCAGTCAGCCGGATCACGGCTTAATGGAATACCTCTTCTATCCTGCGGTTCAATGATCTGCTTACCAGTCGAGTCCCGTGCTTTTGGCAACCGGTTCCTCGCGGAGCAGTGTGTACATCCCGGCGGCCTCGTCCTTGCGGGTGGTTTCCACCAGCTTTTCGACTTTGACCGTTACAAGCTTTTGACCGAACTGCACTGTAATCTCGTCACCGATCTTCACGGTGCTGCTTGGTTTGGATTCCCGGCCATTGATCAATACCCGGCCCTGTTCGGACACATCCTTGGCCACGGTACGGCGCTTGATCAGTCGGGAAACCTTCAGGAACTTGTCCAGACGCATTTAGTTAACGGCTTCTTTGAGCTTGTTGCCCGCCTTGAAGGCCGGTACAGTGGATTCAGGGATTTCAATAGGTGTGCCCGATTGCGGGTTACGGCCGGTGCGGCCGGAACGTTTGCGTGTTTCAAAGGTACCGAAGCCAATCAGTTGGACTTTGTCTCCGCCTGCGAGAGCTTCTGTAATTTCGCTCAGAACTCCGTTGAGTACGGCTTCTACGTCTTTTTTGGCCAATCCGCTTTTCTCGGAAATGTTGTTTACCAGATCTGTCTTGTTCATAATTTGAAGTTCCTCCTAGGATACAAAAAAATAAATGAAAATCAGGTTTGCCGGAAAAATAACCGCAAATCGTCATTTCGTCTTTATGATATTCTTGATTCCGCCCTCAATTCCTGCCACGATCCGCCGTTTTTTTTGAAAAAGTAACATCTTGCGTAGGTTATGGGGGCTTATAGCACTATAACATTATAAACCTCTCTTTGCATTTCAAATCAGAGATTCGCGCCGTAATCACAGCATTGCCGCGAAACCGTTGGTATATACCGCAAAAGCTATAATTATAGAATCTACTGCTTCCGCTCTTCCGCCTTGGCTTCCTGCCATAGAGTCTCCATCTCTTCCAGATGGCTGTCCTCCACCCGGATGCCCTTATCCCGCAGACGCTGCTCAATATACTGGAACCGGGCGACAAACTTGCGGTTGGTACGGGTCAGTGCTTCTTCAGGGTCCGCTCCGATGAAACGGGCGATATTCGTGGCCGCGAACAGCAGATCACCCAGCTCCAGCATCTGCTCCTCGGCAGACTGTCCCGTCTCAATCGCTTCCTGAAGCTCATCGACCTCCTCGCGGATCTTCGCCAGGACATCGCCGGTGTTATCCCAGTCGAATCCCACCTTGGATGCTTTTTTCTGCAGCTTGTAAGCCTTCATCAGGGCCGGCAGATCCTTCGGAACCCCGCTGAGTGCGGACAGGGCTTCAGGCTTCACGCCTTTGCGCCGCTTCTCCTCGGCCTTCATCCCTTCCCAGTTCTGCAGCGCCTCCTCGGCATTGCCGGCAACATGATCACCGAATACATGCGGATGGCGGAACAGCAGCTTCTCATTGAGTCCCTCAATAACATCGTAGACACTGAATGTACCCAGCTCTTCTTCCATCTGGGAATGAAGCATAATCTGAAGCAGCAGGTCGCCCAGTTCTTCCTTCATATGGTCCGGATCATCCTCGTCAATCGTTTCGAGCACCTCATAGGTCTCTTCGATCAGGTTCTTACGCAGAGACTCATGCGTCTGCTCCCGGTCCCAGGGACAGCCCTCCGGGCTCCGCAAAATATCGACAATCTCATGCAGACGGGCAAACGTGCGTACCCGTGCATCCTCGGCATGGTTGATCGGAACATACACCAGCGAAAGATTGCCGTAGCCCTCCAGCCGGTCCAGCTCGTACAGAGGTACACGGAGAATCTGCTCTTCCCCCTCTACACCAAGCGCATGTCCAACAACCACCTCATATTCCGGCGGATACAGCTCCATCAGGCAGAGCTTGGTTTCAGAAGCGGTGAAGCTGTCATAGACCTGTCCGATCAGGGTATGCAGCTCAGGGTGGAGCTGGGAGCTGCGGATGCCGGAAGCATCCAGGAGCTGAAAGCCTTCGATCGGATCAAAGCCCAGACGGACGAACGCTTCGTCGAGGAAGCTCTCGCCGCCGAGAATATTCAGCTCGATGCCTGCCTCCGGGCAGCGCTGGCGCAGCAGAGAAACGGCGGATTCGGCAACCATCGGATGCCCGGGTACGGCGTAGACGATCTCCGTGCCTTGCGGAGCTGCCGCTGCCTTCTCAATGAGCGTTGCCGTAATGGCTTCGTAGACCTCAGGGAAGGAAGATAACGATTCATACAGTCCGTCGAAGGACTCCGAGGAAATCTCAAGCTCAGCCAGAGCAGCCATGACAGGATGCTCGGCGGTCCGCACGTATACGGCGGAGGCCGCTTGCAGCTTTTTGATGATGCCCAGGGTCAGCCGGTCCGGATTACCGGAGCCCAGGCCGACGACAGTTAGTGTTGCAGCCATTCTGGTCAACTCCTTCCAGGCAGCCGCTTCCTGCTGTAACAGGCGGCTGCGCTATGTACTATGAATAAGCGCCTTAAGGGAACAGGCGCAGCTTCTTCAGCTTGTCCGCCAGCCGGGGGCCGAAGCCCGGAAGCTGGCGCAGCTCGCTCTCACTGAGCAGCCGCAGCGCTACTGCGCCGATGGCGAAGACGGCGCAGCCTGCAAGCACGCCGAGCAGGCTCTGCGCCAGGGCCGCGGTCCGCCCGCCGCCGAAGCCGGCGGCGTCTGCCGCCCTGCCTGCGCCGAGGCTCACGGCTGCGGCGGCCAGCCCGAGGCCCGCGAGCAGCGCCGCGGGCTTCAGCAGGGCATCTGCGAAGCGAAGCCGCAGATAGCCCTGCCGGTAGAGCAGCAGCACGTTCAGCGCTGCTGCGAAGAGATGTGCGGCCACGCCGGCGATGGCCGCACCGGTAATGCCCTGCTGCGGCACCAGCAGCAGGTTAAGGGCCGCCTTCAGCGCAGCGGCGGCCAGGAGGGTCAGCGCCGGCGCACGCACGGCGCCAAGGCCCTGCAGCAGCGCAGCGGAGATGATGCTGACCGTGCCGCCGGCGGCGGTGAAGGCCAGCCAGGTCATCGTGCTGCTGCCGGCAGCGTCACCGTACAGAGCCGTGTTCACCGGCTCTGCCAGAACGGCCAGGCCTACGGACGCGGCCAGCCCCAGGAGCCAGAACCAGCGCAGCGACAGCGTGATGCGCGAGCGGATGAGGGCCTCATCCCGCTGGTATTTCGCTTCGGCCAGCGCCGGAATGAATACGACCGAGAGCGAGGTCGCCAGCATCGTTACGATCTGCACGAGCGGCAGCCCGCGGTTATAGATGCCGAACTGGGCCATCGCCGCTGTCCCGCTGCTCCCGCTTCCTGCCAGCAGGCGGGGAACCGTGAAGACATCGACCAGCCCGATTAACGGAACGGCCAGCGCACCCAGCATCACCGGCAGTCCGTAGGCCAGCAGCTGACGGGCGGGTACACCCTGTTCAGGGCGGGCTGCAGCCAAGCCTTCTCTGCTCTTAAGCAGCGGGGCCTGGAGTAACAGGTCCCGCTGCCCGCTGCGATGGCGGTGACTGCGCCAATACAGCAGCATCACTGCAAGGCCTGCCAGCCCGCCTCCGGCAGGGCCAAGCAGCGCACCGGCGGCAATGCCTGCCGCGTCCGCACCGGCAGCACTAAGATATAACAGGAGCGAGATCATAACTGCCACGCGTACCGACTGCTCCACCACCTGCGACACTGCTGTCGGCATCATATTGTGCAGGCCCTGGAAATATCCGCGCAGAGCCGCCATCAGCGGCACTACCGCCAGTCCCCAAGCGCTGCTTCGCAGAGCCGGGATAATGTGGGAGCTGCCCACCCATACCGCAATGAGCGGCGCTCCGGTGTAGACCAGGACCCCGAGCACCAGGCCGCTGACAGCCGTAATACAAGCGGACAGCAGCAGCACGCGCCGCCCCTTCTGCTCATCCTGCGCCGCCGAAGCCTCGGCCACGAACCGGGAGATGGCCGCAGGCAGTCCCAGCATTGCTACAGTGACCAGGATGGTATACAGCGGATAGACCGTATTGTAGATGCCAAACGCGGCGTCGCCGCCGAGATTCTGCAGCGGTATCTTTTGCAGCGTACCGATCAGTTTGGAGAATATAGCCGCTGCGCTAAGAATGAAGGCGCCTTGCAGCAGCTTCGAGCCTTGCTTGTTTGATGTCATGATCTACCTGCTTCTACAGCTATAACTGCCATAATATAGAATGTGAATCTTCATAGAACGAATTTCTATATTATAACTTATCCGGGCATGGAAGTGTAAATGACGGCAAAAACCCGCCATTCCCCATGGTTATCGTAACCAAAGGAAAAGCGGGGCTCTCTTACGCATGTATGCTACTGCTCCATTTGTTTACCCAGGAAAGCTGCGGCTGTCTCCGCCATTTTTACTTCCATCTGGGCCATTTTTACCGAATCATCCTTATTCAGCAGCACTACGCAGCCGATAGGGTCTCCGCCTGAGATAATAGGTGCTGCCACATAGCTGGATAACAGTTCCGTGTGGTCCTTGCTGATGTCATAGCTGCCTCCGTTAGTCTCAAGCACCGTCTTACGGCTCTCCATTACCTTCTCCAGCAGCACACCCACCTGTTTCTCCAGATAATCCTTCTTGGAGCCGCCGGCGAGCGCGATGAAGCTGTCCCGGTCCGTAATCATGGTAATATGCCCTGTTCCTTCATACAGCGATTCTGCGTATTCCTTGGCGAAATCGCCCAATTCACCGATCGGTGAATATTTCTTCAATATAACCTCGCCGTCACGGTCAACAAAAATTTCCAGGGGGTCCCCCTCGCGAATCCGCAAGGTACGTCTAATCTCTTTGGGGATAACCACTCGTCCGAGGTCATCAATACGTCTTACAATACCAGTAGCTTTCATTTCACATGTTGCCCCGCTTTCTTAAGAAGTATGGTCCAACTACTGTCCAATATGGGAATGGTTAATCCCAGTGATTTATCGTAATATCTGACCATAGTATTCATCTCTTCCCAGTTCCTTATACATCCCCGGGCCGCATAAAATAGTTCATGCAAAAATAAGAACACCTGACCGGTTTCCTTCCAGTTATAAACACAAATTCTGATTTCTATACCCGGCAGGGCAGGGGCTGGATTGCCCCACTACGACAAACAAGCCGCCTTGATGCTTGGCGCATCAGGCGGCTTGTCCAATTTGACCTATTTGGCTGCTTCGGTAGCAGCTGGCACTTCTGTGGCGGCTGGGGTGTCAGCGCCCGGAGCCGGTGTAGCTGTTGCTCCTGATTCAGCAGGTGCGGCTGAGCTTTTCGGCAGATTAATCTTAATCTCCAGGCTGTCCAGATTCTTCTCGAGGAAGGTCTCCAGGCTTGCAGAAGCCGCAGAGTTCTTAACAGCCTTAAGCTGCTCGGCAGTCAGCGTGTCGAACGTTGTATCCTTACGGGCTTCAACCTTCATTACATGATACCCGAAGCTGGTCTTGATCGGATCACTGATCTTATTCAGCGGCAGGGTCTGGGCGGCAGCCTTGAACTCTGCAACATAATTCGCCAGAGGCTTGTCCTTATATTCCCCGCCGGTATCCTTGGAGCCGGGATCATCCGAATATTCCTTCGCCACCGCAGCAAAATCCGCTCCGCCTTCCAGCTTCGCTTTCGCTTCCTGGGCGCGCTTCAGCGCATCGGCATCGGTACGCTCCTTACCGGCACTATCAGTCAGGCCAACCAGCACATGACGCAGTGTAGCTACTGTATAGTCAGCCTTGGTGGCTTCATACTGCGATTTCACCTGCTCGTCCGTTACCTTCAGCAGCATGTCCTGATAAACGGTGAGTACGCGCTGCATATACGTCCGCAGGTCAGACTCGCTTAGATCCTGATCCTTCAGCGTGCTTTTGTACTTGTCGCCCAGTTGGCCCTTGATCGTATCAATCTGAGTATCGACTTCTTTCTCGGCTGCTTTCTTTGCTTCTTCCGAGGCTTGTCCGGCCAGGTGTTCAAAGGCAACCTCCTGCTTCAGGATCGACTCCTTGAACATATCGATCTCCAGATACTGCGCCTGCTCGGGAGACAGGAACTTCATCACGCGCGTGTCCAGATTGAATTCCTTCTCGGTAATCGTACCGCCCTTATAAGTTGCCACTGCCTTTTCGCTATCTTTATTGCCGCAGCCGGCAAGCATGGAGAAGGATACAGCCGCAGCCAGCGAGACCAGCAGCACCTTCCAGGTTTTTTTATTTAACGACATTGTGTAATTCTCCCTTCGATTTTAAAGACTGTTTGGCTGCCGACAGGAATTGTTCCAGCACATCCAGCAGCTCCTTGTCACCTAAATCCTTCACTTTGATACGGATCGTTGCTTTAGCATCCTTATCAAATTGTACACGCCTTTCAAAGCCATTTCCAACTTTGGCGAGCTTGGCCGTATCCAGGGCCCCGATACTGCCCTCATGGAAATTAAGCAGAGCTTCATCCCCGCGCCGGACCATCGACTCCATACCGTACAGCTTGCCGTATACCTTCAGCCGGGCCACAGAGAGCAGATTGATAACCGACTCCGGCAATTCGCCGAACCGGTCCAGCAGCTCATCCTCAAGCTCTGACGCATCCTCGAAGGAAGCCACAGCAGCGACTTTTTTGTAAATTTCAATTTTCTGGATACTGTCGTAAATATACTCGGACGGGAGATACGCGTCAATCGACAAATCAATGACCGTATTCCCCTGCTTCAGCGAAGTATCCTCCTCGCCAAGCACACTTACCTTGCGTTTGCGGATTTCTTCCGCCAGCATCTGCGAATACAGATCGAAGCCGACAGAAGCAATGAAGCCGTGCTGCTCTGCCCCGAGCAGATTGCCTGCTCCGCGGATGGAGAGATCGCGCATGGCAATTTTGAAGCCCGACCCGAGCTCTGTGAATTCCTTAATGGATTGCAGACGCTTCTCTGCTACCTCGGTCAGTACTTTATCCCGCTGGTAGGTGAAGTAGGCATAGGCAATCCGGTTAGAACGGCCTACGCGTCCGCGCAGCTGATACAGCTGGGACAGCCCCATTTTGTCGGCATCATGCACAATAAGCGTGTTAACGTTAGGAATATCGACACCAGTCTCTATAATACTCGTGCTGACCAGCACATCATATTCTCCGTCCAGGAAGTCGAGAATTGTCTTCTCAAGCTCTGACTCCGACATCTGTCCATGGCCGATCCCCACTCTTGCCTCCGGCACCAGCATGGAGATCTGCGCAGCCATTTCCTGAATGCCCTGCACGCGGTTGTATAGATAGTAGACCTGCCCGCCCCTGGCAAGCTCGCGCTCGACCGCTTCCCGGGTAAGCGTCTGGCTGTGCTCAACGACATACGTCTGTACGGGAAAGCGGTTCTCCGGTGGAGTCTCAATAACCGACAAGTCACGCACTCCGAGCATCGACATATGCAAGGTGCGGGGAATCGGTGTTGCCGTCAGAGTCAATACATCGACATTGGTCTTCAGCTTCTTCAGCTTCTCCTTATGGGTCACGCCGAACCGCTGCTCTTCATCAACAATCAGGAGGCCGAGGTCCTTGAACACCAGGTCCTGCGACAGCAGCCGGTGTGTACCGATGACCACATCCACCGTACCCTGCCGTACTCCCTTAATCGTCTCATTCTGCTCCTTGCGGCTGCGGAAACGGCTCAGAACCTGGATATTCAGCGGATAATTGGCGAAGCGCTCGCGGAAGGTCTCGTAGTGCTGCTGCGCCAGAATGGTCGTCGGCACGAGTACCGCCACCTGCTTGCCCTCAATCGCTGATTTGAAAGCGGCCCGGATGGCCACCTCCGTCTTGCCATATCCGACATCCCCGCAGAGCAGCCGGTCCATCGGACGGTTCTGCTCCATGTCCTTCTTAATCTCTTCAATCGCCCGCAGCTGGTCGCGGGTCTCCTCATACGGGAACATCTCTTCGAATTCACGCTGCTCCTGCGTATCCTTTTCGAAGCCATAGCCAAGTGCGCTCTGGCGTTCAGCATACAGCTTGATCAGGTCATCGGCGATATCCTGCACAGAGCTTCGTACCTTGCTGGTCACCCGTGTCCATTCATTGCCGCCCAGCTTGTATACCTTCGGCTCCTTATCTTCCGAGCCGACATACTTCTGGATCAGGTCAATCTGTTCAATCGGAACGGAGAGCTTGTCGCCACCCGCATAGAGGATATGCATGTAGTCGCGGTGAATGCCGCTGACCTCAAGCGTTCCGATGCCCATGTACTTGCCGATCCCGTGATTCTGGTGAACCACATAATCGCCAATCTTCAGCTCTGTATAGCTCTTAATCCGTTCGGCATTATCAATGCCCTTGGAGACCTTCCGCGCCTTGCGCTGCTTCTGCGAGAACATCTCACCTTCAGTGATGACCGCCAGATGAATCGAAGGAAGCTCGAAGCCGGAGCCCAAGTTGCCCTGAAGGATCGTCGGCTCTTCAATACCGTAGTCATCCAGCACCCGGCGGATACGTTCCATCCGTTCCTCGCCGTTCGCGAGCATAATCACCTTCACGCCGGACTTGTGCCAGCGCTCCATTTCGGATTTCAGCACATTCATCTGGCCGTGGAAATCCTGCATGCCCCGGCTGATGAAGCCCAGAATATTCTGCGGCTGAATATGCGGAACCTGGCGCAGAAAAATCGACATAAACAAGGTCTGGAACGGACGCTGGTACATAATGACATCGCTCTCGACAGAGAGGTGGAGTTCGGGCAGTGTTTTGCCATTCTGCAGCAAATGCAGATTCCATTCTGACTCATCCCGCTCCAATTGCTTGGCGGTTTCCAGAAGTCTTGCCGGCTCATCTAGAACCAGCAAAGTATCCTCTGCCATATAATCATACAGATAAGACCGCTCAGGGTAGAGCAGACTGATATATTTATAGATTTCCGGGAAATACGTGCCCTGACGGAGCATTTCCAGCTCCCGGCCCATTTCCTCCCGCAGGCGAAGCTTGGCCTGGCGATCGCTCATTTTCTCTAATTGCCGCTCCAGCATCGCTGACGCAGCGGTAGAAGCCGCATCCTGACGGAGCTGATCGGCGATAATCTCCTTAGCCGGTGTAATCTTCACACTGCGGACCTTATCAATAGAGCGCTGATCCATAGGATCGAAGGTACGGATGGAGTCTACCTCATCATCAAACAGCTCCACCCGGTAAGCCAGTGGAGAGGTCATAGGATAGAAATCAATAATACCGCCGCGCACACTGAGCTCGCCGCTGTTCTCTACACGCTCCACCCGCTCATAGCCCATCTCAATCATGGACATGAGGAAGTCATCCAGGGCAAGCGTACCGTCCTGCGATACCGTGAGCTGGGCTTCGGCCATGACATGGGGGGCAGGGAGCAGCCTGCGGACGCCGGAGTATGGAACAACCACAATTCCCCGGAAGCCCTTGGCACAGCGTGTCAATACATCAATCCGCTGGGCGAGAGTCTCGGGACTGGAGACGGCGGCTTCAGCAGCCACCAGCTCATTGGCCGGATAGAGCAGCACCTGTTCCGGAGAAAGCGCTTCCTGCAAATCCTCGGCCATCTTCTGGGCCGAGAACATATTATGGGTTACTACCAGCAGCGGACGCTGCGTCTCTTCATGCAGGGCAGCCAGCATCATTTGTCTGGCCGATCCGGATAAGCCGGAGATGAGCTGTTCCTTCATCCCTGCAGCGATACCACGGGTGACAGACTGAAAATCGGGTTCCTTGGAAAAAGCTTCTATAAGACCTTGTAACAACAGGTGCACCTCTCTTACTAAACAGGCTGAGCGCGGCCATGCCGCCCTCACCTATTATAATTGGAATCGAAAACAAGCCTCAGCGGATAAGGCTAAGGCTTGCGGATGACGATAGAGACAGGCGCTTCCACCTTACTGAAGCGGACTGGCCAGCAGGCTGAGTTCGGGATTGTTCTCCAGCGCCTGCTTGCAGTAATCGCAGGTCACCTTCACCGTAATCTCGCCTTCTGAATCATACGCTATTATATCTCTGCGCTCCGCAGGGGTCAAGGAATGCAGCCCCAGCTGCATCTCTGTGATATCACTTCTGCCAATGCTTCCTAAGAATGTCCGGCAGTGCCTGCAAACATAGTGTATTGCCATCTATATGCCTCCTGAAGGTAGTATATACCTCCAGTATGCCCGGTCCAGAATGGCTTTAGCCTAAAGTCCTGAATTCTTCCCTTGCCATTAGCCGTTGAATTTGGCCATGGTCTGTTCGAAGGTATGCTGCAGGCTGAATTCCACAGCATCACAAGTATCCATTATCATGCTGTGCAGCTTGTCCCCATCCTTCTTGGCGAAGGTGGACAGCACATAATCCACGATGGCGAAGCCCGGCTCCGGACGGGATATACCCATCCGCACCCGGTTGAAGCTCTGGGTGCCCGTGTGCTGAATGATTGACTTAATGCCGTTGTGCCCGCCGGCGCTTCCCTGATAACGCAGCCTGATCTTGCCCAGCTCCGTATCCAGATCATCATAGACAACAATCATATCTTCCAGCTTCACCTTATAATAATCCATATAGGCGCGTACCGCTTCCCCGGACAGGTTCATGAAGGTCATGGGTTTGATCAGTACGGTCTTGACACCGCCGATCATCCCTTCACCGATCACCGATTTGCATTTATTCTGATTGAAGGCGATTCCGTTTCTGGATGCAAGCTCATCCAGTGCCATGAAGCCGACATTATGTTTGGTCTTCGCGTATTGCGGTCCGGGATTCCCGAGTCCAACAATCCATTTCATAAGTAGGGTTTATCCTTTCCACCCGGTACGCCCAGCAGAGGGGTTCCGTTTTTGGTACAATAAGTTTATACTCCACAGACAGGTGATGAATCATGCCACATCAGGGCGATATTTTAACACTGCAGCGCCACTTCCAGTACCATATTCAATATGCTGTACCTGTTGAAGTCTATAGGGGGAACGCGCACGTAGACATCGGTGTGATTACAGCGGTTGACGAAGGCTTCGTAGAGCTGCAGGGGACGCTGTACAACCGCAGCCTCTTCACCTTCATCTCCCGCCCGGGATACTGAAGTCCTTGACCTTGGTTCCTGCATCACGCCGATAAGGGTTACATCTTCCGCTTCACGGAGGTGTAACCCTTTTTGTGCTATAACCGGCAGCTTATTCGATTTCGAACAGCTTGCTGATCGACAGCTCCTCATGCACACGAATAATAGCTTCGCCCATAAGCGGAGCTACGGACAGCACTTTGAGCTTGGATGTCGGATTGCTGCTGCGGATTGGAATGGTATCCGTCACGATAATTTCTTTGATTGGAGAGTTCTCCAGACGTTCATGTGCAGGACCGGACAATACAGGATGTGTACAGCAGGCGTAGACTTCCTTCACGCCGCCTTCCATTAGAGCATTGGCCCCAAGGACGATCGTTCCTGCGGTGTCGATAATATCATCAATCAGAATCGCTGTCTTGCCTTCAATGTTACCGATGATATTCATGACCTCACTAACGTTCGGTTCAGGACGGCGCTTGTCGATAATCGCCAGCGGGGCGTTAAGGAAGTCGGCAAGCTTTCTTGCCCGCACAACACCGCCATGATCCGGAGACACGACAACCGGATTCTGAATTTGCTTGGAACGGAAGTATTGGGCCAGAATCGGCACACCCAGCAGATGATCGACAGGAATATCGAAGAAGCCTTGAATCTGCATCGCATGAAGGTCCATGGTAATGACGCGGTGTGCACCTGCTTTTTCAATCAGGTTCGCTACCAGCTTGGCCGTAATCGGATCACGGGAACGGGCCTTACGGTCTTGGCGGGCATAACCGTAGTAGGGAATCACGACATTGATGCTCTTCGCAGACGCACGCTTAAGCGCATCTACCATAACCAGAAGCTCCATCAGATTGTCGTTAACCGGTCCGCAGGTAGACTGTACAATGTATACATGACAGCCCCGAACGCTTTCCGACAGCTTAACCTGAATCTCTCCGTCACTGAAGCTGGTCGTATGGGACTCACCCATCGGAATGCCGATATAATCGGCAATTTGACTGGCAAGCTTGGGATTGGAGTTGCAGGTGAAAATCTTTAGTTTGGAATCGCAATAAGTCATAAAATATAAACCCTCCGTGACGGAATTTAACTTGCCAAAGCACCGGCGCGGATGTGCAAAGTCCGTCCGGAGCTTTGGCTTGCAAGCTTTTACGATGGACTGTGCTGGTCTTTCTTCGCCTTGGCACGGGAGCGGATCTTCTCCGCATAACCCGGCTTGTTCTCCTGTCTTGCTCTGGCAATCGCCAGATCGTTCTCTGAAACTGAACGCGTGATGGTGGAGCCGGCGACAACAAATGCGCCTTTGCCTACAGTGACCGGAGCCACGAGGTTCACGTTGCTGCCGATGAAGGCATCGTCACCGATCTCCGTCTTGGACTTATTGTAGCCGTCATAATTAACAGTGATGGCGCCGCAGCCGATATTAACATTCTTGCCGATCTCAGCATCACCGACATAACTTAAATGAGATACTTTGGAGCCGTCGCCGATCGTAGCATTCTTGATCTCTACGAAGTCGCCGATCTTGACCTCCTGGCCAAGCACGGCACCCGGACGCAAATATGCAAAAGGCCCAACGGAAGCCCGTGCGCCGACCTTAGCCTGATTCAGAACCGACTGCTTAACGGCAGCACCGTCCATAATCATGCAGTCTTCAATTTCACTTGCAGGTCCGATCACACAATCCTCGCCGATCACTGTCTTGCCTTTGAGCACCGTTCCCGGATATAAGACCGTATCTGCTCCAATGACAACATCTGCTCCGATATAAGTGGAGGCCGGGTCAATTATAGTTACTCCGCTGAGCATATGTCTGCGGTTGATCCGCTGACGCATGTAGCCTTCGGCTTCAGACAACGCCAGGCGGTCATTCACTCCAATAGACTCTGCAGCATCATGGGCCTGATAACCCAGAACGATATCGCCCTGTGCCCGGAGGATGCCGATAACATCCGTTAAGTAATATTCCTGCTGATTATTGGTATTCGTTACCTTCTCCAGAGCAGCAAAGAGCTTCGCGTTATCGAAGCAATACGTACCTGTATTGATCTCATGAACCGCAGCTTCACTCTCCGTGCAGTCCTTCTGTTCCACAATCTTCAGCACTCCGCCATCTTCACCACGGATAATCCGGCCGTATCCGGCAGGCTGCTCCATAACAGCAGTAAGGACGGTTGCAGCAGCGTTCTGCGTTTCATGCAGCGCCATCAGCCCTTCCAGCGTCTCCGGCATCACCAGCGGCGTATCTCCGCAGATTACAATCGTGGTTCCTTCTTCCCCGCCAAGCAGATCTTTGGCCTGTTTAACAGCATGCCCGGTTCCAAGCTGGACATCCTGCAGCACATATTCGGCCTCCTGGCCTACATAGGACTTAACCTTCTCTGCGCCGTGTCCTACGACAACTACTGTACGCTGGCATCCGGTCGCTTTCACTGTATCAAGCACGTGCCCTACCATCGGTTTACCGCAGACAGGGTGCAGTACTTTGTATAATTTAGATTTCATGCGCTTGCCTTGACCTGCAGCAAGTACAACAGCCATTCTTTTCAAGAATGCCAACCTCCCACTTCTTGAACTCACTACTGAATATATCTCATTCCGGGCAAAAAGAAAAGAGAACCATGAAGGCATGGTTCCCTTTTCTTCGAACCCCAATAAAATCCCCCCACAAAGTGGGGCTTTGGCTCCAAGGCTGACCCAGGTACTTTGCGGGCACCCCGAAACATATAAAACGGTATGGTCGATTACTGCCCTGGGGAGGCAGCAAGTCCCAGAGAGTCAGCGCTTCACAGCTTAAGCTCCCTCTTCAATGACTTCTTCTTCTTCCGTAGCGGCACGTTCGTACTCGGCCAGAACCGCAGATTGAATCTTCTCGCGCGTTCCCGAAGAAATCGGGTGTGCGATATCGCGGAATTCTCCGTCAGGTGTACGCTTGCTGGGCATTGCAACAAACATCCCGTTATTCCCGTCGATGACGCGAATGTCATGAACAACAAACTCGTTATCGATTGTAATGGATGCGATTGCTTTCATTCTCCCCTCAGAGTTGACGCGGCGGAGTCTGACATCCGTAATTTGCATGTGTGTGTTCACCACCTTTTTCCATCAGAGACTTGGTGTATAATTCCACACAGCAAAGCGAATTCCTTCTTTTTCATTCCAAATAATGCCTGATTAAGAAGATTATTTTTGCATAATCTCTATTTTCGACAGATTTCGTGGAGTTATCTTAAGAATCCTCACGGTTTCGACATTATACGCCGCTTTTTATACCCCGGTCTAATCGCCCTTTGGGGAGGAAAAATAGTTGCCCGGAAACGCCGAAATCCGCCGCACCTTGGAGTCAACTTCAGTCAGCTTCACAAGAGATACATAATCGTGCAGCAGCCGCTCTTCATTCTCCACGGCACCGGACTCTACGAGCACACCAACACCGGCAACCTCAGCATTGAATTCACCGAGCAGATCGACCATCCCCCGTACCGTACCGCCCGCCTTCATGAAGTCATCCACAATCAGCACCCGGGATTTCTCACGCAGTGCCCGTCTGGACAGCGACATCGTATGGATACTCTTATGCGATCCCGATACATAGTTGATGCTTACGGCTGAACCCTCCGTTACCTGATGGTCGCGGCGTACCAGTACAACCGGCAGACCCAGCTGTGCAGCCGTTGCATAAGCAAGCGGAATACCCTTGGTCTCCACCGTCATCACAACGTCGATCTCCACCCCGTGGAAGGCGGTGGCAATGATTTTGCCGGCCTGCTCCATCAGGGACGGCAGACCCAGCAGATCGGACATATACAGATAACCGCCCGGCAGAATCCGGTCGCTCTGTTCAAGCTGCCCGCACAGCCGGTTCACGAAGGCAAGAGCCATGTCCATCGGCATCCGCGGAATATACCGGACTCCGCCTGCCGCTCCGGCCAGCGTCTGCAGCTCGCCCATCCCTTCGCCTTCAAATACCTCTTTTATAATAGCCAGATCCTCGCTGACGGATGACTTCGCCGCACCGTACCGCTCCGCAAAGGTGGACAGCGGCAGCAGATCATGCGGCTTCTCCAGTAAAAATTGGGTCATGTCAACTAATCGTTGGCTTCGTTTAAGTTTCTTCACTGATTACTCCTCGCCAAAACCGAATATTATTATGAATAATATCATTATTGTACGGATTTATACAAGCGTAAACCGAGGAATCGCTTAGCTTAGCGAACGAACGGCATAGACTTCCTTGCAGAATCCTCGCAGCCCGTTATAGATTCTCGCCACCTTGGACTGCTTGGAGACAAGGCCGAATACCGTCGGTCCGCTGCCGGACATGAGCACGCCGTCCGCACCCAGCTTCAGCATCGCTTCTTTAAGCTGCTGCACTTCAGGATGCAGCTTAAGCGTCACATCCTCCAGCACGTTGCCCAGGCCCGCACAGACGGCCGCGAAGTCGCCGGCCTCGATAGCCTGCTGCATCCGGAGCGCGGACGGATGGACCGCAATGTTATTCGCGCGTACGCGTCCGTACACCTCAGCCGTCGATACATTGATCGGCGGCTTGGCCAGGATGACCCAGCATTGCGGCGGACTTGCGATACTAGTCAGCCGTTCTCCCCTGCCCGTAGCCAGGGCAGTGCCTCCAGTGACGCAGAACGGGACATCCGAGCCCAGCTCGGCGCCCAGTTCCTGAAGCTCCTGCACCGGGATCCCGAGGCGCCAGAGCCGGTTCAGGCCGCGCAGCGTAGCCGCGGCGTCACTGCTGCCGCCGGCAAGGCCGGCAGCGACCGGAATTCTTTTGTCCAGATGGATATGTACACCGCTTCTTACGTTATACCGGTCCTTGATCAGTCTTGCAGCCTGGAAGGCCAGATTCTTCTCGTCCAGCGGAATATAACCGGCCTGGCTTGAGATAATAATGGAATCCCGCTTCATCTCCGACAGCTCCAGACGATCAGCCAGATCGACCATCGTCATTATCATTTCCACTTCATGAAATCCGTCAGCACGCTTATGCAGCACATCCAGCATCAA
Source organism: Paenibacillus tritici (assembly GCF_013204885.1). Taxonomy (GTDB): domain Bacteria; phylum Bacillota; class Bacilli; order Paenibacillales; family Paenibacillaceae; genus Paenibacillus_AQ; species Paenibacillus_AQ tritici. The sequence continues at coordinate 18,333 of NZ_JABMKX010000027.1, read as the reverse complement.
ATTTATTTTGGCTGGCGCTTTCTCATACATCTTCAAGGCGTTCACCCACCCTCACCTTTTCCCGTAAAAAACAACTTAACATATTATATGAGAAACTGGCAGTGAAGTCCATTATCAAAAGCAGAACCGCCCTTATGCCGTTTTTCGGCTCCATTCCGTTATTCAGAAAAAGGTACCGCCAGCAGGCGATACCCGGTACGGCGCCGACATGGGCGCCTTAAGCTATTACGATTTGCGCGCAGCCTGTTCCGCCAACTGAATGGCCCGCTTGACCATATTTCCGGCATCGACCGCCCGGATTCCGCCCCAGCCCTCCTGCTCTACTGTTTCGTAGAACCCAAGCTCCTTAGCCAGCTCCGTCTTCAATTCCTCAGACATCATGCTACGTCTTCTGCGGCTCATTACGGATTCCTCCCTTTATGCTATTGGATGATAAACGTACTGCCTATGTAGTATGCGGCCAAGGGGCAGGTGTCATGCAGAGGATTTCAGAAGCGCAGCAAATATTACTGGAATGCAAAAAACAGCCCCCCAGCAGGGAGACTGTCCGTGACGCTAAGCTTTGATATACATAATCCGCATCTGCCCATCGTCTTCGGTAACTGTGATTTCCACAGATTCAGTAAGTATATCGGCATAGCTATAGGAGACTCGCTTGAAGGTCTGCTGCTCCTGATCAAGTTTGACAATAAATACAGAAGGGTACGTTTCTTCCAGGACACCGGTGCGTTCAACAGTCTTGCGACGGCCACCGTTAGCCCGCAACGTGATCTTATGACCGACGTGAGCTTCGAGACTGCGTTTAATTTCCAACAGCGCATTATTAGCCATTCCTGACGGACCACCTCTTTCCTTGTCCATTATACAACCTTATTGAACCATTGTCAAATTAAATAAATAATTATAGATGATGACAAAAAAGTTGTCAACGGAATTTTTTTAGAGGCTGGAAGTCCCGGCTTAAGCACCTTGTTAGCGGTAATCATGTGACACCTATACATTCTTAGCTTCAAGCAAAAACAGGGTAAGCACGAGTGCTTACCCTGTTCGCCCGCCTGTTTGCTCCCTGCTTCAGTTTACAGCACCGAGGGTGCTACCTTCAGTGTAGCAAGATTCTGCAGCTGAGGCATTCCGATGCGGAAGCTGCCGCGTGTCTCAATTCCGCCCATCCCCTGATTACCGCTGATCGTATGGCTAAGGGTATCGCTTAAGTTCACCGTATCCCGGATGGAGGTGAATGAGGCCTTGGCAGCCACATACACCGGGTCCAGAGCATGAATGAGGATGCGGCCCGGCGAGCTGGCGAAGTTGGCCCCTGTCCCGAGGAGTGCCTCGAAGTGCGACTGGCAGGCTCCGGCTACAATCGTCAGGGCATCGAAATTCCGCTCATATTCACGGGCTACCCGGATGGCTGCAACGAAATTCTGTGAGTTTTTATAGCTGCTCAGACTATACAGATCATAGTTCTGCTGTTGCTTAAGTACTCCATCATGGCCGGTAATCACTACGATATCGGGACGTACACTGGGCAGCAGACGGTACAGCGTCTCCGCCATTTTGGATTCATGGACATGATGCCCCTCCGCCGGTATGCGCAGCTGCTCGTAGAGACTCAGGCTCTTCTTCAGATAGAGCGCATCTCCATCCAGATGCAGCACTTTACCCGGCACTTCAAAATAAGCCGCTTCCTTGGGAGATTGGCCCCAGGTCCCGGTGGACCCGGATACACTCTCTCCACTGCGCTGGCTCTGCTCCTGCCGGTCTCTGCGCAGCCAGGTTAATGACTCTGTTGCTTTGATCTGCGCGCGCTGACCCCGCTCGGTAACCTGTGTAGGCGGTACCTGCACCAGATCATCCAGCGGAGAATCCGCCAGCAGACGGAACTCCGTCCCTTTGATAACAGCTCTATTCTGCAATATATTGTCTACCCGGAAGGTCACATCGCCGCCATAGGATTTACGAATGACCAAGTCTCCTAGATTCATTACAACACCACCTCTACCCCATGTTATGGGCAAAGGCCCCGGTTGGTTCATCCAGCCGGAGGGATTATTGTATTCTATTCGATCCCGGCCGCCAGAAGAACCGCACTGAGCCGCGCATATTCCTCAATGCTAAGCGTCTCCCCGCGGCGGGAGGGTTCGATACCCGCTTCAGCGAGCAGCGCCTCCAGACGCTCACGCCCTTCCTCCGGGAAGAAGCGGGCTTTGAGATTATTGGCAATCGTCTTGCGCCGCTGGGTGAAGGAGGCCTGAACGACACCGAAGAAATGCTTCTCGTCGGCGACCTCCACCGGAGGACGTTCTCTGACCTTCAGGCGGATAACGGCAGACTCCACATTCGGCTGCGGGATGAACACCGTGCGCGGCACCATACAGACCAGCTCAGGCTCGCTGTAATACTGGACGGCAATACTCAGACTCCCGTATTCCTTGCCGCCCGGAGACGCTGCCATACGTTCGGCAACCTCCTTCTGGATCATGACCACGATGTTATCAAGCGGCAGCTTCTCTTCCAGCAGCTTCATGAGAATAGGTGTTGTCACATAATACGGCAGGTTAGCTACTACGCTGACCCGGTCCATACCCGCGAAATCCTCAGCGAACAGCTCCTGCAGATTCACCTTCAGCACATCGTCATTGCGGATCTTCACATGGGAATAGGGCGATAGCACATCCCTGAGGATAGGGATCAGTCTGCGGTCAATCTCCACCGCAGTGACTGCTCCGGCCGTCATTGCCAGCCGTTCCGTCAATGCACCGATACCCGGGCCAATCTCAAGGGCACCAGCCGTACTGTCGAGACCGGCTGCATCCACTATTTTGTCCAGAATATTCTGATCAATCAGAAAGTTCTGGCCCAGGCTTTTTTTGAAGGAAAATTTGTAACGCTGAATTATCGCTTTGGTTCTTGTTGGGGATGAGATATTCTCATTGCCGCTCATGAAGTGATGCCTCCCTGATCAATTTGGGCGAGAGCCCGCGTGAACTCTTCGTGTGTAATGCCGAACATCGCCAGACGTTTGTACAGCTGCTTGCCATTGCAATAACCGATACCGAGCAGGTTGCCAAGAAGCATTCTGCGCTCAGCGGCCCGGGGATGCACCATCAGTCCGGCAGCTATAAGCTCGTCCAGCCCGATGATGGCCGGGGCCCCCTCAAAGGAAGTATGCACATGCTCCAGCGCATGGCGTATAGCCTCAGGCGAGGCATTCTCTACGCCAATGTCACCCTTACGGGTAGCATCCTTCTCCGGGATGAACGCATGTTTGCATCCAGGTACCTTGGCAGCGACAATTTTGCGGATTCGCTCTCCGGCATGATCGGGGTCTGTAAGTATGATTACTCCCCTGCGCTCCATGGCTAGTGCAATCTTGGCAATGACCTTGCGGTCCACGGCCGAGCCCCCGGTTTCGATCGTATCTGCCTCCACGGCCCGCTTCACCGCTACGGTATCGCTTTTTCCTTCAACCACAATCAATTCTTTGATCATAAATAATTTTACTCCTTACTTCAGAACGTAAAAAAAAGGGGATTCGCTCCCCTTCTTTTTGGCTAAAGAATGTATAAGTGATGAGCGGAAGCTCTCCTAAGTTTCGTAAGTGCTTCCCCCACTATATCTTATTGACCGCTAATTTGCAAAAGACTTTGCGTTTAGTTCAGCTCCGGCTTCACAGGTCCGATCACGTAGAGTGTCCGCGACTTACGGCCGAAATTACGGGCATGGTTCAGTGAATCGTAATAGACATCCACCTTGTTGCCTTTGATGGCACCGCCGGTATCCTCTGCTCGGCGAAACCCTAATCCCTCAATGTACACCCACCAGCCAATCGGTATAACGTTCGGATCAACTGCTATGGTGCGGCCTTCCGTTACACGTGTGCCCGAGGCCGTACGTGTTCCGATACCCGGTTCTTGTGAAGAATATGCTGTCATGGATACGTTCTTAATCATTCTTTTATACTGGAAATCCACGCCAGCCTTGCTGGTTACATTGCTGGTCTTTGCGCTGACTTTGGTTGATTTGGAGGTTGCTTTAGGTTTGGAGGTTTGTATAGCAGCGACTACAACAGGCTTAGGAAGCGGTTTGGTCCCCACGGCAATTACTTTATCCTTGGTGATCGTCTGCACTTTCTTACCGATCATGCGCATGGATGCCAGCTCACCATCTTGATAGGTCTTCTCGATGTGCTGAATCATTACGCCCGGCTTACCTGCCTGTGCCACTCTTACGGTTCCTTTGGTTAAAGAGGGGTCTGCTGTCTTGATTACCCGGAATGGTAAATTTGTTGCCCGCTGAACCACTTGCTTGTTAATCCGGACAATTTTGATTTCCATGTCGGCAGATACTGCGGTGTCTAACGAAGGGTATATCTTGTCTAAACCTTCCAGGCTGATGCCCAGTTTGCCAATGGCCTGACCAATAGTATCCTCGGTCGTAAATAATGTCTGTGTCTTTCCATCTACGGTAAGAGCGAACTTCTGCGCAGTGTTGATCACAACACGGTCGCCGTCTTTTATTTCATCCCCAAGGCCAATAGATAATTCATCATGCGCCTGCAGCGATATCTGTTTCTTAGCCAGCACATCACCGAGCAGCGTTTCCCGCGTTTCCAGTGTCTGTACCTGTCCGTCTATTACTAGAATAATTTCCTTTTTGCTCTGACCGTGTACGTACAGCAGAATTAACAGTGCGATAACAATAGATACCACACCTGCAAGCACAACTATCCGGGGATTTACCTGCTTCCACCGTAATGCGAAAGACCTGCTGGATGATTGCGAATCATGGGATACTTCTGGTTGGAATACGCCCACTCTCTCCATCCTCCTTACATAGCCCCGTCGTCCAAGTAGTTCAAGGTGACTGTATCACTTCTGACGAAACTAGGTTTGAGATTGCAACAGGATACGCCCGCATTGCTTCAGCGTCTCCTGCTCATGGATCGCCTGCTCGGCATAGTTACTCCGGACAACTGTTATATAACAGTATGCCGGGAACATCCGCATTATTCGCAACAAAAAAAGCCCAAAAAAGAGTTCACAGAGGACTCTTTCGTGGCTTCTCCGGTGTCGAAAACGCGGGAATGTTTATGCACGAGGTTTCCTCTCTTACTTGCGCTTACGGGGTTAGCTGTCGGGTTCGGGCATAAGAGAGACGCCCTATCTCAGGTCACCCGCTCACGGCGGTTGCCCTCAAATTCACCCCAAAGACCACGTAAAGAAATCAAATAAAGTCTGCGGCAATTCTGTGTTGTACTCTCATACGTTCATGCGGCAGAGCATTATTGGTTCCCCCGTTCTCCGTCCGGAGACTCAGCGAGACGATCCATGAAAAAGTGACTGTCACAGTTACAACAGCTCACTGCACTGAAAAGATGATATCCTGTTTTGATACATGTTGTAAAGGACGATTCAACCACGTTTACGTAAAAAAATGATTAAAATATTGTAATATTCAGCCGTTTTTCGATCAAAAAAGTTTAATATATCCGCTATACTTCATTTTTCACCGCTTTTACTCGCATTCTCAGACTATTCCAAATCGTTCCAGTGCGTTCGCGTACGTTATTTCCGCTAATTCCTGTAAATCAATCCCTTTTATTTCCGCAGCAGCCTCTGCTACCAGTCTCACATGAGCGGTCTCATTTCGCTTGCCCCGGAACGGGTGCGGAGTCAAATATGGGGAGTCTGTTTCGATCAATAGCCGGTCCAGCGGAGTCTGGGCAAGCACCTCTTTGGGCACCCTGGCATTCTTGAACGTAATCGGTCCTCCAAAAGAAAGGTGGAACCCGAGATCGAGACACATTTTGGCACTCTCCCAGCTGCCGGAGAAGGAGTGCATTACGCCCCCCACCTCGCCTGCCTTTTCCTCCCGGAGTATACGGATAACATCCTCGTGGGCATCCCGGTTATGGATACAGATCGGCATCTTCAGCTCCCGCGCCAGCCCGATTTGCTTGCGGAATACTTCATGCTGCACATCCTTGGGGGAGGTGTCCCAATAATAATCCAGTCCGATCTCACCGATGGCAACCACCTTGGGGTGACTGCACAGTGAGGCGATCCACTCCAGATCTCCGTCCTTCATAGTGATCGCATCCTGGGGATGCCAGCCGACTGCGGCATAGATATAATCATATTTCTCAGCAAGCTGCATCGTAGTCGGTATCGTTTCCCGGTTAAAGCCAATGTTGATCATTTTGCTGACTCCGGACGCAAGCGCCCTGGCAATAACCTCTTCGCGGTCTTCGTCGAATTGTGGAGCATCCAAATGGGTATGTGTGTCGAATAGCTGCATGACATTACATCCTTTCTGCCTCAGGTTCTATAGGAATTCCAAGCTTTATCTGTTTATTTGGCAAAAATATCGGCGATGGAGCGCGGCAGCTGTGGAAGGGCTTTCTGCAGCCTGTCCTGCGGAAAATACAGATGGTATCTGCCGCGGTGAATCCCGCTGATCGAGCGTACGATATCCGAGACCTCGGAGATTTCCCGCAGCTTGTCATGCCGGTCCAGAAGCAGAATCTGTTTGCTGTCGAAGCCGTCTCCCGGACGGAATACATCATAAGGAAGATCCGTTGGAAAATCAATTTCCAGGTCATAATCGGGACGCAGTCCGGCACCGGCAAAACCGCGGCGGATTTCGTCAATCGTCTCAGTATCCAGATGCTCCATTTCCACATATTTATACAGTTTACGATGAATAAAACGGCTGCACAAGTCGCTCAGGAGTTCATCCTCCTCAAGTGTCCATTGCATAAACGCCGTTTGCATTAATGCCTCATCCAGCAGCAGATACTGCTCAACCGTTACGTCTCCGCGGAACAAATCACTTAAGGGTTCGATCATGAACCGGAAAGTATACTCCTGCTGCACCAGCTCCTTGGCCCTGCGGAGAATCTGACGCAGAATAATCTCGGAGCTGCGGGTTACCGGGTGGAAATACACCTGCCAATACATCTGGTACCGTGACATCAGGTAATCCTCAATGGCATGCATCCCGGATTCTTTCACCACAACCCGGCCGTCATAAGGGCGCAGCATCCGCAGAATCCGGTCAATGTCGATAGTTCCGTAGTTAACCCCTGTATAATACGCATCCCGCAGCAGGTAATCCATCCGGTCCGCATCCAGCGGCCCTGACACCAAATTGACAACGATCTCATGCTCATAGGTTTTGGAGATGACCGAAGCTACTTTGTCAGGGAAGTCTTCAGCTACATCACGCAGAATAGCCGTAATCTCTGTATCCTCCAGAATGATGCGGCAGGTCCAGTCTTCATGATCCATTTCAAAAGCTTCTTCTATAGAATGGGAGAACGGGCCATGCCCCAGATCATGCAGCAGCGCCGCGCAAAGGGTAAGCAGCCGTTCCTCAGGCATCCAGTCTTTGTAGCCGCTCCGTTCAAACTGGGAAATAATCCTCCTGGTAATTTCATATACGCCCAAAGAATGGGAGAATCGGCTATGCTCTGCTCCATGAAAGGTTAAATAAGAGGTGCCAAGCTGCCGGATGCGTCGCAGGCGCTGGAATTCCCTGGTATTAATCAGCCTCCAGATAATTGTGTCCTGCACGTGAATGTAATTGTGAACCGGGTCCTTAAATACCTTCTCTTCTGACAGAGGTTGCTTCATGAGCTCATCTCCTTTTCTTGTTTTATAATGCATTTTGTCACTCTTTGTCGAATATTAGCGATTAAAGTACTGACAAATCGACAAATAACTTAATAAGATTTTTGAAGCGATTTCCCTGATTGATAGCGGAATAAATGTTGTCTGAAAAGATTTCTTAAAATTAGCCACAAAAAAGGTTGACTGTTTTGGGAATGGTTGGTATTATAAATATCATAAAACAGTGAAGAATGTCGAATAATGACGCTTTTGAACATTGAGAGGAGCAACGATTGTAATGATGAAATCAACAGGAATTGTACGTAAGGTAGATGAGCTTGGACGGGTCGTTATTCCAATTGAATTGCGTCGCACACTTGGCATTGGAGAAAAAGATGCGCTCGAAATTTACGTGGACGGTGAGCGGATCATGTTGAAAAAATACGAGCCTGCCTGCATTTTCTGCGGCAATGCCGAGAATGTAACTTACTTCAAAGGTAAAATTGTTTGTCATGAATGTATTTCTGCCATCCCTACCCCTGTGACAAACTAAAATAAATAGGGTATAATAGGAATCATCAATTTGTTAATTCTAACCTTTTTATATCTCCTTGGCCTCCCGTTCGCGCGGGAGGTATTTTTTTGTGCGATTTACCCTCCCAAACCCTCCCTACAGGGAGGGCCCCAAGGGCCCCGGCCCTCTGGACACCCGGAAGCTTGGTGAATCTCTGCAGCTGGGGCGGAAGGAAGCAGGGTTCGGCGGCGGACCGGCCCTTCTCGGACTCCCTGAAGGAGCGTCCTCAGGGCCTTGTCATGCGAGGGACTCCGCCATTGGCAGGTTGCCAATGGCGGCTGCGCGGCTGCCCTCCCGGGTAACGCCGGAGCGTAGAGCGCTCTCCCTGCGGGAATCGCTTTACGTTAGAGCGGGTTAGTGACTTTTGAGCGTGCTGGTTACTGGCTGTTGTGTTTCTTTTGTGCTGAGACACGCTCTCCCTGCGGGAATCGCTTTACGTTAGAGCGGGTTCGTGACTCGGGCGCTCAGAAAGGTGCATAAACTGGGTAATTGTTGTTGGAAAATTTGGATAATTGTATTCTGTGCAGTTATTTAATGCTAAAACATCCGCCTGATCATTCTAATTGTATTACATACACTTATATACATATAAATCCTATAAAACAGCCATTTTCCATATAAATAAATGTATAAACTACATTTAAACCTAATATAAGGAATAATTCAATCCATATAAGTGTACTGAATACATTTATTTTTTGGCTAGCCGCTTACTCCCGCTCCAGCAAAGCGTTATAAATATCACGTTTGGCTAATCCGCGGTCAGATGCTGCTTTTTTCATCGCATCTTTACGCGTCAGGCCTGAATTTTCATAGTGGGTCACATGGTCTTCAACACTCAGCTCACGCCACCAGGACGATTCCGCCAGTTCAGCCTCCTCTTTACTTTCTCCCTCAAGCACGATCACATATTCACCAAGCGGGGGATGCTCCTCCAGCCAGGCACAGCATTCTTCAATCGTTCCGCGCAGAAACTCTTCATACCGTTTCGTCAGCTCACGGGCCAGCGTGACCCGGCGGTTGCCGAAGGCCTCCTGCAGATGAACCAGCGTCTTGGCAACACGGTGCGGTGACTCATAGAAGAGCAGCGTGCCCTGCGCGAAGCGGAGTGGCGCTAAGACCGCTCGTATATCCTTACGTTCTCTGGGCAGGAATCCCATAAACGTAAAGCTCCCAGTAGGCAAGCCGGAGGCAATCAAAGCGGACAGCGCCGCATTCGCCCCAGGAATCGGAATGACCGGAATTTGATGGCTTACAGCCAGCGCTACCAGATCAGCACCAGGGTCGGAAATGGCCGGCAGACCGGCATCGCTGACCAGCGCCAGATTTTTACCTTCTATTATATAGCGTATCAGTTCAGGCCCGCTCGCCGCCTTATTATGCTCATGGTAACTGAACAGCATCGAGGGTGTAATTTCAAAATGGCTCAGTAATTTACGCGTCTGTCTCGTATCCTCTGCGGCAATAATATCGCATTCCTTAAGCGTACGTACCGCACGGTACGTCATATCCTCCAGGTTGCCGATGGGGGTAGCCACCAGGTACAGACTTCCGCATCCTTCCGGCTTCGCTCCGTCATTGTTATTTTGAAAGCTGCTTTGGCATTGTATTGTCATTGGCTGGTATCCTCTTTATTTCCGTAATAGATATCCATAATCTCAGGGCAGTATTGATTGTCCTCATTATATACGATTAAAGGGGGTTGTAAACGCACCTCCGCCTTCCCGTCCCGCGCTGCCTCAATCAACACCATGTTGGCCTCCAGATGGGCACGGGGATGGACAAAGCGGATCAGCTTCGGCTCCAGCCGGTGCTTACGCATCAGACTGATGATATCCACCAGACGCTGCGGCTTATGTACCATACTAACCTTGCCTCCGGTACGGACAAGCCGGACACAGGCCTGGATGACCTCCTCCAGCGTGCAGCCGATTTCATGACGGGCCATAGCCTGATGGGAGTTCAGCTTCAGATCGCTCCCGTTAAGCGGCATATAAGGGGGATTAACGGTTATAGCATCGTATACGCCATAGCCTGCAGTGTGATGCAGCTCCCGCAGATCGCCCTCATGAATCTGTACCCGCTCCTCCAGCCCGTTAAGCGACACACTGCGCCGGGCCATGTCAGCCAGACGGGGCTGAATCTCGATGCCTTCAATAGAAGCCTTCGTCCGTGTAGTCAGCAGCATGGGGATGACCCCGTTGCCCGTACACAGATCAAGCACTCTGCCGCGCGGCGGTACACTGGCGAACCGTGCCAGCAGCACGGCATCCATCGAGAAGCTGAATACTTCATCACTTTGAATAATTCTCAGATCATGGGTCAACAGATCATCAATCCGTTCCGCTCCATGTAAGGGCACCGGTGTATCATTATATGAATGGGTCATTGTATTCTCCTAAAAGTTTTGTTGAGCCTATGCTTCAATCTGAACGTCCTTCGAAACAAAACTTGCTCCGGAAGCATAGCCTTCTCTACATTCAAAAAAACCGTAGGCGACAATCTCCTACGGCTGGATATCCTCATTTATTAAGAAAAGAAAGGCAGAACAGACAATCGCCTTCCGTCCGTAAATGCCCAAAGTAGACATTACAGATGTGAAAGCCTTCGTGATACAGCCGGGCCAGATTATCATAGCCTTCCCCGACGACCTCTTCCTTCCCTTCGGCAGCAAGTATTGCCTCCGCCTCCGCAGAAAGCGCGGCCTTATCCAAAGGTGCTTCCCTTTTCAATATTATTCGCAGCTGCTCGTTCTCCAAACTAAGCTTCTGATTGGCTTCCATCAGCTCTTTGACCGTCTGTTTCCAATCTCCCAGTGTGGTGCGCATCTCATCCATCTGCGCTTCCATCTCCTGCATGTGTGCAAATATATTTTTCTTCTCCAAGTTTCCACCCCGAAAGTAACCTTATAATGGTTTACTTGACGACAACATCATCCATTGGAAGTTCTTTAACTTTGCCCACTTCAAACAGCTGCACATGGACCGTGCGGCTTCCGGCATTGATACCCACTACTTTGCCGTCACCCAGTGAGGTTACGACGATTTTGCCTACTGCCGGCATTTCTTCCTTCGTGCTCTCATAATTATCATGCTCAAATTTCAGACAACACATGAGTCTTCCGCACAATCCCGAGATCTTGGTCGGATTCAGCGAGAGGTTCTGGTCCTTGGCCATCTTGATCGACACCGGCTCGAAATCGCCCAGCCAGGAGGAGCAGCAGAGTACACGCCCGCAAGGTCCAAGCCCTCCCAGCATCTTGGCCTCATCACGAACCCCAATCTGCCGCAGCTCAATACGTGTACGGAAGATACTCGCCAGATCCTTAACCAGCTCGCGGAAATCCACGCGGCCCTCAGCCGTGAAATAAAAAATGATCTTGTTGCGGTCAAACGTAAACTCCACATCGACCAGCTTCATTTTGAGGCCATGATCGCGGATTTTATTTAAACAGGTGGTAAAAGCATCCTTAGCTGCACCTTTGTTCTCTTCCACCACACGCGCGTCGGTTTCACCGGCAATACGCATGACTTTCTTGAGCGGCAGTACAACATCTGCTTCCTGCACCTCTTTTTTGCCTACGACAACCTTACCGTATTCGACCCCTCTTGCTGTCTCGACAATAACGCATTGATCGCGTTCAATCGGGAAATCAAGTGGATCAAAATAATATATTTTACCCGCTTTTTTGAAGCGGACACCTACTACGCTGTACAAAAATTAACCCCCTTGTTTGACGGTAAAAGGAACCCTTAAGCAAGACTGCTTCCCTAATGATTCATGCTTGTCCTTCCTCGTCCGCTAAACCCGTACTTCCAGGCGCTAAGGATGTATCCGGAGGATGTATCATAAATAACCCGAACCTTTAGCTTTCCAGTCGGATTAAGAACTGCTCCAGACAAAGCTGGGCATTGGCATTGGAACGAAGCTTCCGCTTGCTCTCCGCCGCGAATTCCATGTAAGCCACCCATTGTTCCGTACTCCGCTGACGGGCAGCCTTGGAAATAAAGTCTAACTGATCTATGAAAACGATACTTTCGTGCTTTCGGTACAGGAAGTACAGCATATCTTTGAACCATAAGTGGAACATGCTGAAGAGAATATCCAAATGTTCACCAAGTCCTGTCTTGAACAGCTTGGGTCCTGCGGTTGCCACCGCGGAGCTGCCCTTGCCCAGAGACTCCTTCGCTAATTGTAACACTAGATTTCTCATTTCTGCAAACCAATTCTGTGCCAAAAGTTCCCTGCAGCCGTCAAGACCGGCAGTCAGTGATACTGCACACCGCGCCAGCGGCACCGGAACTCCTTCTCCGGACAACGCCTGAAGCATAATATCCGGATGCAGCGGGCTGAACGGAATGCGCTGGGTTCTGGACTGAATCGTCGGAAGCAGGGAGCTGCTGTTATCCGAAATGAGAATACCTACCGCCGGGGCTGGCGGCTCCTCCAGGAATTTCAGCAGACTATTGGCGGCTTGCACCGTCATTTTGTCCGCTCCTTCTATAATATAAACCTTCGGGTTAATCCCTTCCGAGCGGTAGGAAAAAACACGCTGAAGTTCACGAATCTGGTCGATCTTGATACTCGCCCCATCGGGACGCAGTAATGTCAAATCAGGATGATTGCCATGCTGCACCTTGCGGCATTCCAGGCACTCCCCGCAGGCATCATCCTGGCTCGTCGTGCAGAATATCGCTTGAGCGAACGTCAACGCCATCTTCACCTGCCCGCTGCCTGCCGGCCCGGTGAATAGATAGGCATGGCTTACAGCATCCTTACGCAGGGCATTCTGAAGCAGCCGCTTGGCATCCTCCTGGCCTAATAGTTCATGAAAAGACATATGTTCCTCCAAGTTTGTCAGAAAGAAAGATTAATCAGCAGCCCGCGGATCTCTCCAACCCGTCCCAGGAGATCAATCCGTCCCTGCTCACTGTCCAGCAAATCATCGGCCATGTTCAGCAGCGCGGCATCAATCTCATCCAGCAGCTTGTAGCGTTTGCCGCGGCCCCGCCGGTCCCAGCCTTTGGTATCCTTCAGGATCACTCCACGGCGTGCTGTCTCCTCCAGGAACCGCTTGATCATGTTGCGGTAGATTGACAGTTCGCGTACAGTCATGGATTTGGAGAGCCGGTCGCCCTGCTGCTGGATATCTTTGATCTGGCGGTTCAGCTCATCTATGGTTTTCTGCTGGCTTTGCTGTTGAAATACATCGGTGAAGTTTTTTTGCTCAACGGGCCGTCTCTCAGCATCCGTGGGCAATAATTCACTTTTTAAGGGCCTGTAGCCCGGATTGATCTTCAAGGATATCTACCGCCTCAATAGTGTATTGCTCATTATGCTCAATAATGCTCGAAACGATCGACGGGAAGTACGAATACAGTAGCTCCGCCAACCTGCACTTCTACAGGAAGCGGCAAATAGGAATCAGTCGTACCGCTCATAGGCGTTACAGGAGTGACCAGTTGCTCGCGCACTTTGCAGCTGTTGCGGATTACACTAAGTACCGCATCCACCTGAATATCATCTACCCCGATCAGAAAGGTAGTGTTGCCTGCACGGAGAAACCCGCCTGTACTTGCCAGCTTGGTTGCGCGGAAATTAGCTTTCACCAGTTCACTGGATAGCCGGTTGCTGTCTTTATCCTGGATAATTGCAATGATCAAATTCATCTTCGTATCCCCTCCTGCATGGTTTGTGATCACAGAGCATCTGTCAGCAGCTAACCCGCTGAAGATCTGTGTTTAATCATTATACCTCTATTGTTTATTAGACAAAACATCTTAGAAATCCTTTAATATCCTGTCCTTCAGTACAGATACAATGTCCTGCTCTACCATATGGATGGGACGGCCCGCATCAAGGACTACAATCCGCTGCGGATCAGAGTCCACCACTAGCTTATAGCCCGCCTGTACCTTCTGATGAAATTCAAGGTTCTCCAGATCCAGCCGGTTCACTTCCCTGCCCTGATTGGCAGCGATCCGGGACAGGCCCACCTCGGGATCTACATCCAGATAGAAGGTAAGATCCGGCATTCTTCCGCCAGTCGCAAACCGGTTAATTCCCCACACCTCTTCAATACCCAGCCCTCTTGCATACCCCTGGTAGACCAGACTGCTATCTACAAAACGGTCGCAGAGTACGGTAATCCCCTCCTGCAATGCAGGCTCGACCACCTCGGCCAGATGCTGGCTTCTTGCTGCCGCGTATAACAGTGCTTCTGTCCGCGCATCCATAGCCGTATGCGCCGGGTCCAGAATAATAGAGCGGATCTTCTCGGCGATATCAACCCCGCCTGGTTCGCGGGTGATCAGATAAGGCATGGAATGATTCTGCAGATAGGCTGCAACTCTGCCGAGTACAGTTGTTTTACCGGAGCCGTCGCCTCCTTCCAGAGTAATGAAGAAACCTTCTCGCTTCACTTATACTTCTCCGCCCTTCTGAATGTTGTATACCTTAATCTGCTGTAAGGCGGGATCGGCACAGGCCTGGAATTTAGCCCCGCCTTCGCGGAGACGGACCAGCCTGCCGCATACGGACTCTGTAATTAACTCACCAGGGTACAGCAGCGGGATGCCCGGCGGATACGGAATGACCATCTCTGCCGCCATCCTGCCTGTACTTGCCTCAAGTGCTATACTCTCTGTCTCACTAGCTGCAACCGGCTTCGTAGAGAACGCAACCGGAGCCGATATCAGCGGGAGTTCAGGAATGTTCCACGTGGAATTATTGCCGGAAGAGGATAGAATCCCCTTACTGCTGTTATTATATGATGCGCCCAGTAATGCGGTCCCTATGCCGGAGAATGATGAATCTCCGGCATAGGGGGCAGCGCTTGTTGCAGCATCTGAGACGGCTTCGGTGCCGCTTATCTGCGGCAACCCGCTGGAGGTCTGCGCTGCAATGTCCCGCAGCGCCTCCAGCAGCAGGGCTGCATCCTCTGCCTTCGAGCCGAGGCTGAAGGCCAGGACCACGTGCCGGTCGTCGCTCATCTCCGGCACGATCCCCCTCTCTTCGAGCCTGCGCTGCAGCTCGAAGCCCCCCAGGACCCCGGCGGCGTCATAAATGACCGCCTTGAAGGGGTCCTGGGTCTCGTACGCCGCCCCGCACAGCGGCGGCGTAACTTCCCCTGCGGCGCCAGCATCGCCGCAGAGAGGCTGCAGCGGCCCCGCCGGCTGCAGCAGCCCGAAGCGCGGCAGCGAAGCCAGGCCGCGCCGCAGGACATCCACGGCGGCGAGCCCCGCCGTGAAGGCACCGGCGCCCTGGCTGTGCAGCAGGCGCCGGGCCAGATCGAGCGAAGCCATCACGGGGTAGGATGGGCTGGAGCTCTGCACCATGGCCAGGCGCTGCCGCAGCAGCGCGCGGTCCAGCCATGGCCCTTGCACATGCAGCATGGCGCCCATCGTCAGCGCCGTCAGCATCTTATGCGTGGACTGCACCACGCCGTCCGCGCCCCCGGCAAGCGCCCCGGCCGGAAGCGCCGGGTGCTGCCCGTAATGCGCCCCGTGCGCCTCATCCACCAGCAGCGGTACGCCGCTGCTGTGACAGGCCCGTGCCAGGGGCGCAAGGTCACTGCCCATGCCGTAGTAATTCGGCATAGTAACCAGGACTCCGGCAGCCTCAGGGTAAGCTGCCAGGGCAGCCTGCACCGTCTCAGGAGACGGTGCAACCGCAAGACCGCTGCCCAGATCAATCTGGGGCTCCAGGAACACCGCACGTGCTCCTGCCAGCATTAGTCCGTGAATGACAGACTTGTGGACATTGCGCTGCAGAATGAGCAGCCTCCCGGGTTCAGGACAGACTGTCAGGATCAGAGCCAGATTGCCGGCTGTACTGCCGCCCACCAGCATATAACTCTCCTCCGCGCCGTAACAATCCGCTGCCAGCTCCTGCGCTTCCCGTATCACCCCTTCAGGATGATGAAGATCATCCGTCCCGGTAATTTCCGTCACATCATAACGCATCACTTCCGTGAGATAACCGGCACTGTCTGCACCCGTTGTCCTCCGGTAAGCCTCACCGTTCTTGTGACCCGGCACATGATAAGATATATTACCCTTATGTCTATATTGTTCCAGCATTTCGTATACAGGTGCCCTGCCAGGCTGTAGCTTGTCCATTTGTTCTTCCTTCCCTGGGGGTTACCTTCTATTTTAACGCAAATACACCCAAACGCCTATTACTTCCGCGCAAAGTATTACCGAAACAATAAAACGGCTCCCCTCACCCGGTCAGGGCGGAGAAGCCGTTAAAAGGAACCTTTAATTTGCAGCCAACGCGACACAGATCCACCGCCCGCTCTTTATATGCTTTCTGGTAACATTTCCTGCACTTCCTGCATCAAGCATTCTTCTGCAGATTGATCTTCTTCATGCGGCCAATGAAAAAGCGGTACTTGGCATCTTCCGCTTCAGTACGCACCATCTCACTCTCACAATCCTCACAGATGAAATGCGAGACAATCACAATGCCTTCTTCCTTTTCTTGCCCGCAGATAATGCAGGCCTGACCCGTTTGCTGTTCCATAATCATCCCACCTTGACTCTTTTAAGATCAGTATGGTACACCTTCTATCATTTTAAACCTTTTCATAGTTTTTTCCTAATCCTTCATAGCCTGAAATATATATATTCGACGAATGCCGATTCGGTGAATCTGATCCCGTTGTTTAACAAAACACAGGAATACGCCGATATTAATAACAAGAGAACTTGGGAGGAGGTCTGAAATTCCTTTATGGAACCAAACACAAAAGGTGCCGCAACATTCTATCAATACAAGCTTATCAAAAAAATTACTATTACAGCATTCCTGCTGCGGGTCTATATTGCCCTTCCCTTTGTATGCCTTGTGCTCGAAAGTATATTCTTGTCCTGGCTAAGTATCCTGTTCATGATCATAGCCGGTCCTGTCATGCTGTGGATTCAATATGTTATCTCACGCTCTGTGCTGCTGATTTCCGGACATCCCATCGCCAAACGCTGGCGAATGTCCCTGCGCCTGCCCTGGCCCGGTTACATGCCTGACCAATACATCAACTATGGCATCTTCCGCTCAGTACAGCTGCATAATCTCTGGATCGGCCTTTGTATTGCCGCACTCTTCATCGTCTGGGCTCCGCCTGCGTTCACTGTATCCTTAGCGATCTGTCACCTGTGGCTGCTGCTGCCCCGCCTTTATACCCTTCTGCGCTTGAACAGAGCCGCCAAAGACGGGATGCTGAGATTCAATGCGGCAGATGCTTCCTATTACGCCCAGTAATCCGGGCAAGCTATACATAGTGCTATGAATGCAGTGATTTCCACACCAAAAAATCGCCATCCATAACCGGACGGCGATTTTTTATCTGTTCTTCAGGCTTTTGGTTGTGACCTTCTTTTCCTTCGGGATCATCACGATGAAATAGTCGTCATGCACAGTTAGATGTACAATAAGCCCTTCCTTCTGAAAAACACGGGAGCTGCCACTATCGTCAGAATCATTAGCATTCTGCTCCTGCTCCTCCCATCCCCACGCCTTGATGGCCTCCAGATAAGGGTCCGGCACGCCTTTCTTTTCTTTCAACCCGGGCAGTGAGTACCGTACATAGTCCATCGCTACGTTTGTCGTTGTCCTGTCGGGAGAGCTTGCTTCTTTGGGGACAGGAAAGTCCTTCTCATTGAGCGCACCGTTAAAAGTATCCCAAGCCGGCTCTTTCGCCCCGCAACCCGCCAGCATTACTCCGACTATACAAAGAATAACTAATATCCACAAAGGTTGAGTTCGCTTCATACCTTAAATCCTCCTTACCTCTACCATGCATCTAAAGACGCAAGAAAATCCTAAATTAGAATTTATACGTAGTTCATTCGTATTAAGGCTTTTGCTTATTAATTGCACTTTTCTATTATACTTGGAACCACCGACTCGTCGGTAACAAAAATGTCACTCGTTTGTAAGCGTTTTTATCTAAATTCACTGCATTTCTTCCCGCTTTTATATAAAAAAGCATACAAAAAAGCTACTGTCGAAAATTCGACAATAGCTCATGTGCTTGGCAACGTCCTACTCTCCCAGGACCCTTCGGTCCAAGTACCATCGGCGCTGGAGGGCTTAACGGTCGTGTTCGGGATGGGTACGCGTGGAACCCCTCCGCTATCGCCACCA
>NZ_JABMKX010000026.1 GCF_013204885.1 Paenibacillus tritici | reverse complement strand
CGACTTGCATGTATTAGGCATGCCGCCAGCGTTCGTCCTGAGCCAGGATCAAACTCTCCAATTAGTATTAGAAAGAGCGATTGCTCATTTTGAAACATCTGACGAGAATTTACATTCTCTACGATGAGATTTCTAAAGCGTCAAGACGCTGTGAAATTCATCATTTTTGGATCTCACCGAAGTGATTTCCGATACTCACTCGTTGTTCAGTTTTCAAAGATCAAGCTCGTTGTTGGTGTCGATTAGCTCGTCATCAGCAACTTTTATAATATATCATGATATTTAGGAACATGCAACTATTATTTTACTAATCGCTCAAAGAAGTATTAAAATACTCTTCTGAACACCACTTTATTTGTGCTACTCTACACTTCTCATGAAGGTTGATTAACTGATTCAATACGAATATCCGTTGCACATTATCTTGGGCAATATAATACTGCCTCTTGTAATAATTGATTTCCTGCTGATAGGGACTTGGGGTCTTTCTGTTTTTTTCATAGATTGAGAGTAACTGCACATGAAGTTCAAACACCTCATTATATGACAATCTAATCCCTCCGTTGGATGATAGAATCCGAATATACTTTTTAACATTATCTGCGCTGCAAATAAAAAGTATACGTAGAGAATGCAACGGAACAGGGACTGACTACCGTCACTTGAAACGCAAGCCAAAAACTGCGTCAGAGTCTATTGGAGGGCGGAGTGATTAGCTTGAAGTTACGCAACAAAAAGCATACTGCAACTCAGAATGAGTACAATCTGCAATACGCCGCTGAAATACCGCCTCGGTTGTTCTGCCTTACGGCAGTTTTGTCACTCCGCCCGGAAGCTCGGAAGCCGGCGGCCAGACGATCGTTCCGCTACGGTTCATATACCCTCTGATTTCCTCTCGCGAATTCGGAACGAGCAAGCTGATTACCGCCAATTCGCCGTTAAAAGCGTCGGCCCAATACAATTGCGGCTTAATCACGAAGCGGCCGGATGTATTGATATAGCCGTACCTTTGACCCGGGCTAGCCGGAGCAAGGCCTCCTTTGAACAAGCCTCCGGCGGTAAAGCCCTGGATGACCTTGACGCCCTTCTTGTTGATGTAGAAGGTGGCTCCATTGCGCTCAACGAACGCCAGTCCTTCCGAGAACGGCTGCGCCATACTGAACTGCGGTTTGATCAGGTACTTGCCGTTTTTGTCGATGTACCCGTATTTGCCGTTCTCACTAACAACAGCCGCTCCATCAGAGAACGGGGTGGCGTAATCATACCGCGGTGGAACGCGCAGCTTACCGGTAGTGTCGATATAGCCGTATTTGCCGCCGAACGCAAGCATTACGGCCGCCATGCTTTCAGAGAAATCGGATGTCGAGCTATACCGGTACGGAATGACCAGCTCGCCCTTCTTGTTAATGTACCCGGATGCCTTGCCCATATTGACCGACGCCAAGCCTTCGGAGAAATTAAACGCACGGGTGTAGACCGGCTGTATAGCCACTTTGCCCTGGCTGTCGATATATCCATACCGGGTCACCTTGACTCCGCCAGCGATCTGAGCCTGCTTCATATAGAGCGCACGGTCATTATAAAGAATACCGGCATCCCTCAGCTTGTATTCGAACAGCTTGCTGCCTGCCGAGCTGAAATAATATTGCTTTTTAGCCGCATGATCCTCGACATATACCGTCCCTCCGTTTACTCCTGAATATCCGACTTCGTCGTACACAGCCTCGATGACTATCTTACCTTTGCCGTTGATGAAGCCGTATTTCCCGTCAACTTCAATCGGATATAGTTGGTCGGCTGTCTGCACCTTCGTAGTGGTTGCACCTGCGGCTTGCGCCTTGTGAAGCGGTTGACCCCCAACGTTTGTACTGAATACCATCGCCGTCAATAGAAGGGTTATAGCTATCTTTTTAAGCATTCTTAGTCCACGCTCCTCAGTAAAGATTTGTCAGTCTCTAGTATAGACGGCGCTTGTATCAGTTTTGTTGTGGATAATTGGGAGTGAATTACAACAACATGCGGCTGTTCCCTAAATCGTCAAAAAGGAAAATGCAGGATATTGTCGAACGGCGGTGAATATCAGAAGAGTACAGCTACAGTACATTTATTATGGGGTCTACAATCAGGAGGGGAAATAATGGCTAACTTGTTTGGCGGTTTGCTGGGTAATTACTCAGAGGTATCTATTCCCGAATTAATGAATCAATACGGCGCTTATCTGATGCCGCAGGAAGAAATCCGGATGGGCTTCAAGCTGATCCGCGACGCTTTTATTATTACGGATGACCGATTGATTCTGATTGACCACCAGGGCGTTACCGGGAAGAAAACCCGTGTCGCTTCGATCCATCTTAACTCCATTTATGAGGTCACTATGGAGACAGGAGGCACCGGCTTCGATGATTGTGAACTTACCCTTCACTACATAACCTCACCTTATCACAAAACCAACAATCTGCAGACTTCATCCTATAAATTTGAATTTGGCAAGAAATTCAACGTCCGGCCGTTGTATACCGCATTAGTCAGCATTTCCAATGACAATTACAAGCGTCTGAACTCCTGATCTGTAACATAACTGTTATTGCATATACGAAATGTTAAAGATCACTTTCAGAATACGTTTTATGTAAAACATGAGCCCAGTACCGTAAAGGTACTGGGCTCATTATGATTCCGGCTGCGTCAATTAGAACGAATTCTGCCTTATCCCCGCCCAATCCCCCGCTGCCGCATCCCCTCAAACAACAAAATCGTTGCCGCCATCGCCGCATTCAGCGATTCGGCGCGGCCGGCCATCGGGATGATGATGCTCTTGTCCACCAGGGCTGCCGTCTCCGGTGAGATGCCCCGGCCTTCGCTGCCGATCAGCAGCCACTGGCTGCCGTGAAAATCATGGGTGTAGCAGGAATCTTCACCTGTCAGCGAAGTGCTGACCAGCAGCGCACCACGCTCCCGTGCCTGTGGCAGAATCGTGCCAAGCTCTCCCTCCACTACCGGTAGATGGAACATGGAGCCCATCGTGGAGCGTATGGTCTTCGGGTTGAAGAGATCGGCGCAGCCTTGGCCGAGGATCACACCGTCCGCACCTGCCGCATCGGCGCTGCGGATAATCGTCCCTACATTGCCGGGGTCCTGAACCCCGTCAAGCACCACAACCAGGCTGTCCGGCTTCGCCAGAATGGCCTCTACGCCCTGCTGCTCCTTGCGGACCACCGCAAACACCGGCTGCGGCGTATTCGTGCTGCTGCACTTCGCAATCACCGCCGCCGATACACCGATCACCTCCATACCCTGAACAGCCTGCAGCAGGGGCTTCAGCTCAGACGGCATTCCTTTATCAAGGTCGAAGGCCAGGCACTCTACATCCGCTTCGGCCTGCAGCGCCTCATGCACCAGATGAATGCCCTCCACAATATATTTGCCGGATCTGTCGCGGTGTTTCTTCTCCTGCAGCCCGGCCCATTCCTTCACCCTCGTATTTTGCGGCGACATAATTTCCATGAGGTCCTACCTTTCTGTTCGTTACAGATTCCTATTGATAAGCCATTTCCAGCTTGGTCAGGTTGTCCTTCCGTCCGACAATAACCAGGACGTCGCCTTCAGTCAGGCGGTCCTCTGCTCTCGGGGAAATATTCATTTCTTCGCCCCGGCGGATGGCCATCACATTGCAGCCGTATTTGGCGCGTATGTTAAGCTCCTGCAGATTCTTACCCAGCATCGGCCCGGAGACTCTCATATCCAGAATGCTGTAGTCCGGGGACAGCTCTATATAATCAAGGATGTTCGGTGAAGCAAGATGGTGTGCTACCCGCATCCCCATATCCCGTTCAGGATAGATGACCTTGTCCGCTCCAATTTTGCCCAGTACCTTGCCGTGCAGCTCACTCTTGGCTTTGGCCAGTATTGCCGGCACTCCCAGATCCTTCAGAATCAGCGTGGTTAGAATGCTGGCCTGAATATCTTCGCCAATGGCAACCACCACTACATCGAAGTTACGGATGCCAAGCGCACGCAGGGCCTCCTCATCGGTGGAATCCGCAGATACGGCATGAGTCACAATATTGGAGATTTCCTGGGTACGCTGCTCATCCGCATCAATTGCCAGCACCTCAAAGCCCATCCCGCTGAGCGCCTTGGCTACACTGGAACCGAAGCGTCCCATTCCGATGACGGCATATTGTTTTTTGGCCATTGCCCTTGTACCTCCCGTCCGCATTTCGCATTTCACACAGTATAGCATAAGCCATTATAAACTTGAATTATCAGCGCTGCCGCAGGGCACCTTATAATAAGTGCTAACCACAAATTCAAGGAGGCCGATTATGCCAGTTACGCTTGATTTACGCCAGGCCATCGTTCACAAAGTGCACGGTCAGTCCGAAGAAGGTCTGCGGGAGGTCATTGAGAACTCCGTGGACGGGCCGGAAGCCGCGCTTCCCGGACTGGGTGTTGTCTTTGAAATGATCTGGAAGGATCTCGATCCTGCCAAGCAGGACCGCGTCCTCTCCATGCTGCACCGGCATCTTGACAAGCTAACCCCAGGGTCCATCACCTCGTAAGTGAGGGGCATTCCGCCAAAAACCTCCGCTGCCACCATGCTGCTTGCACATGTTGGGCGGAGGTTTTTTGATAGCCAGCCGTGGAACAAGCTCTTCCGCTTATTCTACTTCAGCAGTACAAATCAAGGCGCAGTTTCGAGGAATTTCGCCGTCGGATTCTTCTCCATGGCCGTACGCATAGCGTATTCGTTCTCGAACAGCACCACGTAGTTCCCCTTCTTGTCCGTAACCAGGGTAGAGTTGATCCGGAACTTGCTTGCATCCGGCTTATTCTCATCATCCACGATCCAGCGTGCGAACTGGTAGCTCATCCGCTGCAGTTGTACATCTACGCCGTATTCACCCTTCATCCGGTACTCGAATACCTCGAATTGCAGCTGCCCGACAACCCCCAGAAGGATATCATCGAAATTCACGGTGCGGAACACCTGAATCATACCCTCTTCAGTCAACTGGTCAATCCCCTTCTGGAACTGCTTCGACTTCAGCGCATTCTTAATGGTTACTTTGGAGAAAATCTCCGGCGAGAAGGTTGGCAGCTCATCGAATTCGATATCCCCCGCCTGACTCAGCGTGTCTCCAATCCGGAAAATCCCCGGATCAAACAGACCGATAATATCCCCCGGATACGCCTCTTCGACGATATCCCGGTCCTGGGCCAGGAACTGCTGCGGCTGGGACAGCTTGATGTCTTTGCCGGCACGCACATGCTTCACGCTCATCCCACGCTCGAACTTGCCCGACACGATACGCAGGAAGGCAATACGGTCGCGGTGTGCGGGATTCATGTTAGCCTGGATTTTGAACACATAGCCGGTGAACTTCTCATTCGTCGGTTCCACGGCACCCGCGGTACTACGGCGTGGTTCAGGCTTCGGTGCCAGCTCCAGGAAGTTGTCGAGGAACGTCTGCACGCCGAAGTTATTGATCGCACTGCCGAAGAATACCGGAGTAATCTCCCCGCGAAGTACTTTCTCATAGTCAAAAGGATCGCCCGCTACGTCCAGCAGCTCCAGATCCGCGCATAGCTGATCATGCAGGTACTCTCCGGCCATCTCGCGGATAATCGGGTCGCGGTAGCTCTCTACCTTTTGCACCCTGATGACAGAGTGGTCGTCGCCCTGGAACAATTCCACCTGATTCTTCATCCGGTCATATACGCCGCATAGCTCCCGGCCCATACCAATCGGCCAGTTCATCGGTACAGAGCGGATACCCAGCACATTCTCCAGCTCCTCCATCAGGTCGAACGGGCTACGGCCTTCACGGTCCAGCTTGTTGATGAAGGTAAAAATCGGAATTCCGCGTTTGGCACAGACCTGGAACAGCTTAATTGTCTGAGTCTCCACACCCTTGGCTACGTCAATCAGCATGACTGCGCTGTCGGCGGCTGTTAATGTCCGGTAGGTATCTTCACTGAAATCCTGGTGACCCGGGGTATCCAGAATGTTCACCCGGTGGTCCAGGTAATCAAACTGCATTACGGAGGAGGTAACGGAGATCCCGCGCTGCTTCTCAATTTCCATCCAGTCACTGGTTGCGTGCTTGCTTGCCTTACGGGCTTTGACGGTACCTGCCAGACGAATGGCGCCCCCGAAGAGCAGCAGTTTCTCGGTCAGGGTTGTTTTACCCGCATCCGGGTGGGAAATAATCGCAAAGGTTCTGCGTTTGTCTACTTCATTCTGAAGCTTGTGATCCGTTGCCTTGTTCATTGCACATATCCCTTCATATATAAATTCATGCTTCTGCTCCAATTGCCGGATTCCATCAAATCGGACTGCTACTCATAGGTTCAGATCCTTTCAGCAGGGATTCATCTTACATTTCCTTATCGTACCGTATATAGGATCATCTATAGCGCTAGGCTTAGAAATCTTTATTGTGAAAGCATCCTTCTCAGTATAGCAAAATCCGGCGAACATTATCTACAAAAAAGCGCTCCAAGTCAAATATCTTGTAATATTGTACAAAAGATCCCCCTGCAGCAATATGCAAGGGGATCTTCATCGGTACTCTATTCAGGATCTAGCGGTTAACCTGCCAGACCACATTGTCTTCGTCCTGGCCGTTGACCGGCCACCAGTGGAAGCCTTCTCCGGCAAGCAGCTGGTCCGCTTCAACCGGACCCCAGGATCCGGCAGGATAGGAAGCCAGATCATTGCTCTCTTCCTTCCACGCCTTGGCGATCCGGTCCACGAAGGACCAGGCCGAGGATACTTCATCCCAGCGGGTGAAGTAGGTGGAGTCGCCGCGCGCAGCATCATGCAGCAGACGCTCATAAGCTTCCGGCGAGTTAATGCCGATCATGCAGCTCTGGCAGAAATCCATGGCCAGCGGCTGAATCTCGGATTCCGAGCCCGGCTTCTTCGCGTTGATCTTCACGTAGATGCCTTCCATCGGATTGACACGGATAACGAGCAGATTGGGCTCCAGATTATGCTTTTGACCCAGATAAACGTTGGTCGGCATTCCTTTGAACTCTACAACCACTTCCGTGGTCTTCACAGGCAGACGTTTGCCGGTACGGATATAGAACGGAACACCGGCCCAGCGGAAGTTGTCAACGAATACACGGGCCGCGAAATACGTCTCTGTATTGGATTCCGGGTCTACTTTGTCTTCCTGGCGGTAAGCCGGAAGTGTCTTGCCCTTATAGAGACCCTGTGTGTACTGGCCGCGAACTACATTCTCGCGTACTTCTTCAGCCGAAGCATACGGACGCAGCGAACGCAGTACCTTCACTTTCTCGTCACGGATATCTTCAGCCAGCAGACGGCTAGGCGGCTCCATAGCGATCATCGTCAGCAGCTGCAAAATATGGTTCTGGCCCATATCGCGCAGAGCACCCGCATGGTCGTAATACCCGCCGCGTTCTTCTACACCCACAGTTTCGCCGAGTGTGATCTGAATGTTGGCGATATGCTTGTTGTTCCACAGCGGCTCGAAGAAGGCATTGGCGAACCGGATGACTTCAATATTCTGAACCATTTCCTTGCCCAGGTAATGGTCAATCCGGTAAATCTCCTCTTCCTTAAATACCTGGCGGATCTGCTCGTTCAGCTCCTCAGCGGATTCAAGATTATAGCCGAACGGCTTCTCGATTACCAGACGGTTCCAGCCTCTGGCCTGCAGCATACCGCCTGCCTTCAGGTTGAAGGAGACACTGCCGAACAGCTCCGGTGCGAGCGCCAGATAGAACATCCGGTTGCCCGGAATATTGAATTTCTCTTCGAGTACCTCCGTCTGCTCATTCAGCTCACGGAAGCCGTCGATATTGTTGATGTCGAGTGACTTGTATTCAAAATGCTGTACGAACTCGTTCCATTCCGCAGCATCTCCTGCCTGATAACGGCAGAACTCGCGGATAGATTCCTTCACATCTTCCCGGAATTCATCCTGGGTACGGGGACGCCGAGCCACGCCAATTACCGCAAAATCATGGGTCAGCTTGCCTTCACGGTACAAACTGTAAATCGCCGGGAAAAGCTTACGCCGGGCCAGATCTCCGGTTGCCCCGAAGATAAAGAATACAGCACCGGGTGTATGCAGTGCATCAAGGGTTTGATTTTCAGCCATGGCTCCTCATCTCTCTGTATGTAATATAGTTGACATTCATTCTCAGGCGCCTATATTAGACAACATACGACTATAGGCGTGATGTCATTTTATCATAATTGCACTGAGGATGCCATCACATTCCTGACAGTTTTTCTCGGGATTTCGCAATTTTCCATTACTCTTTCTTATGCTTTCATCGAATCCGGCTTATAATACCTGTATTCTATCAGTACTCGACCGTGATCAGCGGCATTCCGATAGTCAGCCGGTTCCTGTCTTCCTTGACGTTCTTATGCACTGCCAGCTGCAATGCCAAGCTGTGGCTTCCGCTGCTGACCGTACGCGAAAGGCCCGGCACACTGTAGGAACGGCTGGTTGTAGTTACGTCTGCGTAATTCTCTTCCGCAAGAATACCGGGGAGCTGCGCAGCCAAGGTCTGCTCTGTAGCCAGGAACGCAGCCTGCGAAGCGCCCTGCTCCTTGGCTGGTGCCTGGAGCGAAGCATTCCACTCTGCTGCGATCCCGGCCTGCAGCATGATCCGTCCGGCGTCAGCCGCTGCGGCCGGCAGCTCCGGCGAGCCCAGAAGATCCGCCGTCTCCAGGGTGACAATAGAGTAGCTGCGTCCGCCGCCAAGCTCACTCCAGAACAGGGAGATCTGCGAATCTCCAGGGAGCCGCGCAGAGGAACGCCAGGTCAGGTGCCCGTCTTCATCCGTGCCGCTGAGCTCACCAAGCCCAAGCCGCGTAGCCAGGCTCTGCGCTGCAGCTGCAGCCTCAGCCCGATCCCCGCCGCTGTATTCCCCCTGCCATTTCAATACGAGCCGGAGCGGAGCCCCTAGAGCAGAAGCCTGAGTACCTAGTGTAGTCAGAAGAGCAAGGGATTCCTGAAGCTCTCCGGCAGCGTCCAGAATACCGGCAGGAGCAGGAACAGTTGTACTCTGTACGCCGTTTTTTCCTGCCGGTTCCCCGCTGCGGAACCCGCTCAGCAGCAGTGCCAGCATGCATATTCCCGCCAGTACCCGTATCACTTTGCTCTGTCCTTTATTCCCCACTTCGCATCTCCCTCTCAATCCGTTCTAGTAATCTACTAGACAGGATATCCAACTTGAGAGAAGGATATACTTCCTGAGCTTTCCCCACGCAAAAACACTTTCAAGAGAACTGCCCCGGTCCTGCGGCGGGGTGGTTCTCTTGAAAGTGCTCATCTGCGTCCATAGACGGAAGCTTATTCCGCCAGTCCATTCTTATATGCATAAATAGCCGCCTGGGTCCGGTCTTCGACACCCAGCTTGGCGAGAACATTCGTGACATGGAATTTCACGGTCTTGATTCCGATAATTAATTGATCGGCAATATCCTGGTTGGATTTGCCCTGAGCTAACAGCTTCAATACTTCCATCTCGCGTTCGGTAAGCTCTTTGTAAGCCGGCGCTTCTCCTCTTGCATTGGAACGGAACCGGTTCATCATCTTGGAAGCTACCTGTGACTCTAGCACTGACTGGCCTCTTGCAGCCGCCCGGATCGCATCTGCGACTTCGCTTGCCCGTGAGGTTTTGAGCAGGTAACTGAACGCCCCGGCTTCAATAACCGGATACATCTTTTCATCATCCAGATAACTGGTCAGTACAATAACCTTACAGTCCGGGTACAGTTTCAGCAGCTGTCTTGTCGTCTCGATCCCGTCCATCCCGTCCATCACCAGATCCATCAGCACCACATCCGGTGTATATTCCTGGGCCAGCCGGATGCCCTCTTCGCCGCTTCCGGCTTCACCTACGACTTCAATTCCATCCTCGGTGCCAAGCACCGCTGCAAGTCCGATCCGGACCATCTCATGATCGTCTACAAGCAGGACCTTAATTGCTTCCGCTTCATCTATCTCCATGGTTACACCTGCCCTCCTATTCATTGACTACCGGTACGGTAATGTCGATGCGCATTCCTTTGCCGGGGGCGGTGATGAACTGGATCGAGCCCCCGATCTCTGTGATCCGCTCCTGCATATTCGACAGCCCGTAGGATGTCTGCTTGCTGTCATCCATCTCGAAGCCGATTCCGTCATCGCGCAGCGTCAGCCGGACAGTATCGCCCCGGCGGTGCAGGCGGATCTCCATCTTCTCCGCTTTGGCATGGCGCAGCGTATTGGAGATCGCCTCCTGCACAATACGGAACAAATGATTCTCAACGCCCTTCAGCAGCTGCACTCCCTGATCCATCTCGAACACAATATCAATCGGAACCTTGATCTTCAGTTCCTTGATCAGCTCCTGCAGCCCTTCCTCCAGCCCCTTGCCTTCCAGGTATACCGGTCTCAGGTGCAGCAGGAGTGCCCGCATCTCCGACTGGGCGACAGCGGACATCTCTTCGATCAGCGCAATTTGCCGCTGTGCCTTATCGAAGTCCTTCTCCAGCGTCCGGCCTACAGCCGTTGCCGTCATAGAGATGGCGAACAGCTGCTGTGATACCGCGTCATGCAGCTCACGTGCCAACCGCTGCCGCTCCTCCATGATTGCTGTAACCCGCGCCTGCTCGGCAAGCTTCGCGTTATTGGTGGAGAGCCGCTGCAGCGTGTTCACCTGATTCTCCCACTTGCCGCTGATCCGCCCCAGCTGTTCCCCAAGCCGCCCCAGCTCATCGCTGCCGAGGTCCGGCATGGCCGGGTTAAGATTGCCCTTCTCCCAGGCTACCAGCGTTGCCCGCAACAATTCCAGCTTGCGCTTGCTGCGGAAGCCCTGATAGAAGCCATACCCGATGCCGAAGGCCATCGGCAGCAGAATCAGCGTCATTGCGGTTCTCAGACCTACCCGCCAGTTCTCAAACGGCTGTAATAATCCATATGTATACATAATATATGTAATAACGAGCAGCATGAACAAAGAGAACAGAGCCCCCTCGCCCATACTGCGCGTTACCATATTGCTATTTTTTTTACCCATGCGGGAGCCCTCCCTTCTCTCTGCCCTAACATACCCTTTAAGGTACCCGAATGTCCAGATCTCCCATCAGATAAGAAATGTTAAATTTCACTTTATGCTCACAGCTGTCGTAGTTGGGGGATCTCCAGTTCAGCCGGTTCAGCATCCCTGTATCACGGTTACTGCCGGACTCAATCGAGCCGAACAGCACGAACGCCTCAATCTCCACCCCATAATCCTCAGACAGCAGAATATCCACATCGCCAAAAATACCCTGGAACAGCATTATCGTCTCTTGCTCTTCCGCCATGGCCAGTGAAAGATCCACATCGGCCTCACCCAGCACATGCCAGGCGCTGAGGCTGCGCATGACCCAGGGCGAGAGATCCCAGTCGAATCGGGAAGAAAAGCTTTGCTTCTGCGTAAACCCCGCCTTGCGCTGCATTCGTTTGGATTTGACAAAGAACATCCCCAGCGAAATCAGGCAGATGCCAAGCACCAGCAGCAGATGGTCCAACAGCAGCAGCACTGCTCCGATTCCCAGGAGCTTATAGCCTTGCTTCACCTTCCCCGATGTCGTCCGGTGGATTCCCAGCAGCAGGAACAGGAGCGCGACAATGGAGAAGAAGCCGATCCATTTGCCAAATATCATCAAGCAGCCTACACCGATCAATCCAATGGCAATCAAACGGTTCCGTTTATCCATTTCGCACCTCCTTTAAGTTTTGCCGCATCCGCTACAAAAGCCATACCGGTATGGAGAATCCATACCGTATGGCTTTACCTTAATCAGCATATCATATCCGGCTGTTCTTTAGGAACAGGGATTATTGTTCTTTTTTGTTCAGGGGAGGGGCTGCCGGAGTGGAATTCAGCTTGCTCTTCAAGGCTGCGAGCTGTTCTTCCACTTTCAGTTCCTTCTCGTGGTCTACCGGCTTAGCATATGCGGTTGCCGAAGGGCTATACGGAGCGCGCATCACATCTGCTTCCGCTTCGAGCTGCATGATCTTTTCTTCCATACGGTGGAATCCAAGGGATGCACTTCCGCTCTCGATGGAATGTACGCTGCTGATCTGGGACATTTGCTTCTTGGCTTTGGCCATTTGGGCGCGGGACACCAGTTCATTCCGTTTGTTGCGCAGCTTGTAGAACTCATCCTTCATATCATGAAGCTGCTGCACCAGTTCCTTGGCCTGAACTTCAGCCTGTGCATGAAGCTCGCCGTATTCGGTAAACTTCTGATCGAAGTAGATCTTCTCCTCCAGCAGCTTACGGGTAACTTCTTCCTGCCCGTTCTTGAGTGCAAGCTCAGCCTGTGCTGCGCGTTGTCCGGATACCTTAGCGGCTTCATCCACACGCTGTTTCATCCGGCGTTCATTAGCCATTTGCTTCGCTACCGTTACTTCAGCCTCATGGATCTCAGCCTCCATATCGCGCAGGTATTGATTAAGCATCACAATCGGGTCCTCTACCTTATCCAACATATCATTTACCGACGCTTTAGTCATATCTTTAATCCGTTTGAATACTCCCATGATTTACACTTCTCCCTTCTCGTATTTAGACAGTTTTTGTTTGAGCTCTTCCACTTCTTTTTGCAGGGCCTTCTTCTCAATATCCTTCATCATGGCATCCAGACCGGAATCTGGAGCCGCGTGAGTGCTAGCCTTGTCATAACCGGGATTGTAGCCCGGCTGCCCGCCATATGGGCCATATCCTTGAGGACCTTGGTGGGGTCCCTGTGGTCCGCGGTGATACTCAGGTCCGCCGGCGTAAGGGCCACCGTATGGACCGCCCGGCGCACCAGGTCCGGGACCGAACGGGTTATACTGGGTAGGTTCTTTGGGAATTACCATTGCTGCGATAAGATATACCAGGATTGTGGCTCCTCCGCTAAATGGAATACTGACCACCAGCAGAATTCTGAACAGTGTAGAGTCGATGCCGAGAGTCTCGGACAATCCGCCTGCCAGCCCTGTCATTACTTTGTCTCTTGTTGAACGATACAATCGGGTCATACTACTACTCCTTTCTGCCATCATTGTTCAGCTTCTCCTTTAGACGGGCCATTTCTCTTTCGAGCACGGTTGCCACTGTCTCTCCAGCCTGCACCGCATATTCCTGTCCCATCCGGCGCAGGTCGCTCAGGCTTTTGGCTTCAAGCTCCCAGTCGGTCATCTTGTCTTCCAGACGGCCGAACATCTTGGGAACATCCCCGCCGCCGCCGTAAGCACCGGCTCTTTGATTCATGCGCTGCTGAAGCCGCAGTGACTCCATCCGTGCTGCATAGAACTGGCGTTTGCTGTATACCGTCTGATACTCGATTTTGAGTTCATTCAGCTGGGTTTCAAGCTCAAAAAGTGATTGCTGGCTGGTTTCCAGCAGCCCGCTGTATTGCTCCAGCTTTTCTTCGTGGATAATTTTCTCCTGCAGTGCCAGCTTGGCCAGATGGTCTTCGCCTGCCTTGAGTGCGAGGAGCGCCTGCTCTTCACGTTTGTTCCTCATGGCGGTTGCCTGATTCACCTGCTGCTGCAATTGCTTCGTATGGGAAGCGTACTGCTGGTACAGCCGTTCGGCCTCCCCGATCTCTTCACGGGTTGAATGTAGAAATTGATCAATCAGCTTCACGGGATCTTGGCTCTGCTCCAGACGTTCATTCAGGTTGGCTACGGTGATATCCCTCATTCTGCGAAAAACACTCATGATTTCCTGCTCCCTCCCTGCCTTTTAATAAGTATGAAATGTAACAATTAGTATGTTCTGCTTTGTCTGCCCTTCAGCACCGAGATGCCCCATACTACCAGAGCCACACCAAGCAGTGGACCAATAATCCAGGAAAGCTTGGATATCAGGGTCATGATCCCGATGAACATTACCACCCAGCCGATAATCTTGCGTCCGCTCTTAATTCCGTAGTATCCGAGAACCACCAGTACTGCCGGGAACAAGATGCCGAAGATGCCGTGGATCAGATGAGGCAGAATCCCTAGCAGCATGACCGCTCCGATTATAATCAGCGCAATCGCAATTCCGTTACCTTTGTTTCTTTGCATTGTTTATCACCGCCTTTCGCTGATCTCTTTCTTATATCCTTATTCTAGGGCAATCCTCAGATTTTCAAAACAGACTGTGGACGGTTTTATGTACTGGACCTTAGTCGGGGACGCTTGCACGACTACAGGCGGCTGTTCCCAGGCTCTAAGTGTACTTACTGCTGCTGCCCTTGTATATCAAGCGCTGCTTGAGTATCCGCCCGCTCTGGCTTGCCGCGAAAAACAGTCACCAAAACCACAGCCCCGATAATGATGACAGCAGCGATCAGGGTGTTCAAGGTAAGCTGTTCACCAACCAGCAGCCAGCCAAGCAGCACCGCCACTACCGGATTAACGAAGGCGTAAGTGGAGACGAGTGCAGCGTCAGCATTCTTAAGCAACCAGATGTAGGCCGTGTAACCAACAATGGAGCCGAATGTGATCAGGTAGGCCAGAGCCAGATACGATCGCATAGAAATGCCGGAGATATTAAGTGTGGACCAGTCGCCGGTAAAATAAGAGAATATCACCAGCAGCGCGCCTCCTGTTAGCATCTGCGCCGCTGTCGCCATCAAGGGTGAACCCGGCATGGCCGCGCTTCGGGAGTACATCGACCCTACGGCCCAGCTGATGGAAGCTGCCAGCACGGTAATAATTCCGAACAGATCGGTAGCAGTGCCCGTCTCCCCCTTCCCCGGCTGGAAGACCAGTACGGCGATGCCGAGGAGTCCAAGTACAATTCCGGCGATGACACCGGCAGTCGGACGTTTGCCGCCTCGGCCAAACCAGCCCATCAGCATCATCCAGACAGGAACGGCGGCCACGATTAATGAAGCGATGGATGAAGAGACTCTTTGCTCTGACCAGGCCACCACCCCGTTGCCCCCAAGCAGCAGCAATGCGCCAACAATAGCAGAGGACCGCCATTCACGCCCGGCTGGACACTTCGCCCCGCTTAATCTTGCAATAATATACAGCACCACACCCGCCGCAAAAAAGCGGACACCTGCCATCAGAAAAGGCGGCATCGTCTCGATGGCAATCTTCATGCCGACATAGGTACCTCCCCAAAATAAGTAAACAAATAATAGCGCAGTCCCTACTGCGTATACCGAATTGACTTTCGATTTCTGCTTCATGCAGCATCCTCCTTCTCTCTGTTGCTAAAATCACATTATACTCTAAGAATCTGCTGTGTATCTCAATGTCAGCGGCTGCTCCTCATTAATTCCTATATTCGTTATATCTCCATCTTCAATGACGTTGTTTATAAATAGCTTCCATTGGTTAGTTTGATTATTCTCTATCTCATCCACCTTAACTATTTGTCCTTTCTGATCCTTTTCGATTGTCATCCCCTGTTCAGCATGGTCTGAGATGGCCTGAAGTGCTTTCCACACTGTAGGGTGATCATCAATAACCTTAACCGTCTGCAGAAATAGAACCTCATCTTCATTGTAAATAACCACATTAACTTTTGTTTCCAAAGTACCTTGTCCTGTGTACTTTACGCCATTATACTCAGGAGCAATACCTTCTCCCTTGTTCGTTCCGCATGCTGTTAAGGAAAGTGCAATCAAGATGAATACAATTAAGCAACCGTAGCAAGGTTTTGTAAATTTCACTTTATACTGATGCACAGTTATAGTCCTCCTATAAAATTCAGTTATTTGCTTTCCCTCATTTATTCACTAAACCGGATTCGTTCCATTAGGCTCTCCTTGCTGAGGCGCCACTGCATATAGAAGGTAGTCACCACTTGAACTGTACAATAGGCGCATACCAGGGTCAGCATGGCTGCCATTGGCAATTGATACTGAACATAGCTGGCTGATTGCTTGAACATTCCCACGCCAAAGTATCCGGCAGGTATCCCCAATGAAAAGGTGATTAACAAGCTGAACAGAATGACAATGAAACCTTCACTGCCTAGCTGCATGGTTAGTTGACTCCGTGACATGCCAATGGCTTCAACTAAACTAATTTCCCGCTTCCTGGCATACATACTGGTCAAATTAGAATTAATTAAGTTAAATATACTGATAATCAGCAATGCTGAAGTAAGGCTATTAGCCGCCAACTGGAGTACTTTCTTCATTCCATTGAACTCCTGATAAGTCTCCTGGAACGAAGTGAATGTTATTCTTCGATCAGCAGTTGCAATGCCTTTTAAGTTCCGTTCCACTTCCCCTTGTTGTCCTTCATTAACTTGAACGCTAACCTGCTTGATACGCTGATCCAGATCCAATCGTTTAAACAGGTCCTGATGGGCAATAAGAACTCCTCCATCTGAAGAATTACCTTTATACGTAACATAGTTGGGCAATACACCAACAATAGTGAATACACGTTCTTTCTGTCCTTCGCCAAACTTTGCCAATCGTATTTTGTCTCCCACTTGGTACCCTCCATCTTCCGCGACCGCAATGAGATTATCGCCACTTCTCAGTTCTGTAAGCATAGAATCATCTTTCCCAAGCCTTTTGAGTGTACTTGTCATTAAGGCGTCATCGTAAGCATAGATATCCGTTCGAATATCCGGGTTTTTCATACTTGCCAAGTCCTTGAGATGAAGGTTTGCATCCTGCTTGTTATAAATTAATACATCATACATTTCGGTCAATACAGTTGTGACCCCAGGCATAGTCTTCACTTGCTGCATAACCTTATCGTTCAACAAATCGAGTTGTTCGTCAGAGTCAAGGTTAGCAGCACTTAGTTTATAGTCTCCAGGCACCATACTTCCAGCCATATTATCAATATTCATACTACTGAAGATACTCCCTGTGACCACAAAAATAAAACCCGTCAGCGTAATGGATATTACAGTTACCCAGGTACGTTTACGATATCGAATAAGCTGTGCCGACACCAGGGAGAACCCGCTAATTGAATTTTTCAATTTGCTCTTGGTGTCGAGGCTTCTCTTTCCCAGGGGTCCAGCCGGATTATAACGAATCGCTGCAATCTCTGTAAGGCTTCCTACTTTTCTAGCAGGCATATAAACAGATAGCATAACGAGAATCAGACCCATAACAAAAACAGCACAAGCAATATAAGGGGACAATTCAACATATAATGCGGAGTTTCCACTAGCCATATTTCCTAAGAAGGGAATGAATGCCGTGCTTCCCCCTCCCCCCAACAGAAGACCCATGGAGCTGCCCGCCAGTGAAATAATAAGCCCTTCTGTAAGTATCATGCTCCGTAGTTGCTTAGGAGTCATTCCTATCGCTTTCATCATCCCGAATAAACGGATCTGCTCGGATAGATATATATTGAAAATATTATAAATAACCATGGCTGCACTAATTAAAATTACAAATACAATTATGGCTGCTTTCAGAATAGATACAGGATTCTGCTCATATGCGCCGCTATAACGCTCATTGATTTGGATTTGATCTTCTTGTAACTTAGCTCCCTCACCAATTTTGTGTGCCGTTGATGTGGCATTGAAGTCCGAATTTAAAAGAGCAAATATAACAATATCCGGATCAGGACTATAACGCTGGGAGAGGGTTTTGGAAATAAACATTAGGCCGGCCCTAGCCGCCTTACGTACAGCTATATCATCAACAATGCCCACCAGCTTAAAACTTTTTGTTATATATTCCGTTTTCCCTGTACTCTTAATTTGTAAATCTAAGGGTATTACTTCTCCCAGCTTGGAGGGAAAACCCATTTCCTCTATGACCCACTTATCCAGTACCATTTCGTCGTCCGTTACCGGGGCTCTTCCTTCCCTTAATTGAATCAGCCCTGCATTAATTCCTTCCATATAACCTATAGCCATATTAATATTCAGTTTTTCAAATAAGCCGGATTTAACATTTTTACTGTTATAGGAAAGATAATGTTTTTGGATCTTGGGATTATTCACAATTTCTTCTTGCTGCTTCGGTGACAGATGCTCATATTGCACATGATAGGCACCTAGTTCATTAGTCGCTTCCCGTTTACTCCGCTGGTCATCGGAATAGAAATAAGTCAGCACTACAAAAATCAGGGCTACAGCTAAAGCAACTGTACCTACAGTCAATACTGTCCTGCTTTTGTGATGACGTAAATTTTTTAGGGATACCTGGTGAACCGAAATCCTATTTTTCATTGTTCTACCTCTGCTGCAATGGAACCGTCTACTACCCGAACCGTCCGGTCTGCAAGCTTCGCCACTTCGTC
The DNA here is from genome assembly GCF_013204885.1 of Paenibacillus tritici. Taxonomy (GTDB): domain Bacteria; phylum Bacillota; class Bacilli; order Paenibacillales; family Paenibacillaceae; genus Paenibacillus_AQ; species Paenibacillus_AQ tritici. Next base: position 48,589 of record NZ_JABMKX010000026.1, on the reverse strand, counting down.
ATTATGCGTTACAACAATCAAAGTCTGATTGTATTTCTCAACCGATAAACGCAGCAGATCCAACACGTTGTTACTGGAACGGCTATCCAGATTTCCTGTGGGTTCATCTGCGAGTACAATAGCCGGTCTGGCTGCCAAAGCGCGTGCGATTGCTACCCTTTGCTGCTGCCCGCCAGACAATACTGTGGGCAGACTGGTCCGTTTTTCATAGATCCCCAAAGTATTTAATATATCTTCAATATAGCTAACCTCTGCCTTCTTTCCATCCAGCCCGATGGGTAAAATGATGTTCTCCCACACATTAAGTGAGGGTACCAAATTAAAAGCCTGAAACACAAATCCGATCTGGCGGCGGCGAAATACGGCTAATGGACTCATTGGCATTGTATAAATAGAAGTCCCATTGATGATGACCTCACCGCTAGTAGGTGCATCTAAGCCGCCAATAATGTGCATTAATGTGCTTTTTCCAGCACCCGACTGCCCGACAATAGAAATAAACTCCCCTTTTGCCACAGCGAAATCCACATCATGAATGGCCTTCACTTGACTCTCTCCAGTGCCATAATATTTGCACAATTTCTTCCCTTGCAGAATCATATCGGCGCCTCCCTTTATATATGGATACAAAAATATCCTCCCCCAGGTTGTTCTCTAGGAAAGGATATCCAATAAATATCTATTTTTTATCAACTTTGGTGCAGCATTATCCATACTTTCACACAGGCGCCGCCTGACTTGTGGTTTGTTAGCTGAATACCGCCCCCCAGCTTCTCAGCCAGTACCTTGCAAATATTCAACCCCATGCCGTAATGGCTCTCCTCAGCTTCCGTCCTGCTAGTATAAAACGGAGTGGTAGCGAGCTTCAGATCCTGGCTTGAGAACCCTTTGCCATCATCACTGACTGTAATCGAAAAGAATCCCTCATCCATTTCAAATCGGACAGAAATCGTCTGACTCGCATAACGAAGGGAATTGGCAATCAGGTTTTCGTATATCCTGGTAACCATTCCTGTATCCAAATACAAAGATGGTTCAGATATATGATTTTCAAATGAAAGTTCCAGTGACTGTTCCCGTGCCAGAAATTCAGCTAAACTGCTTAGTTGTTCCAAAAAAACGGAAACCTCTACTTTGGTCCATGCTACCGAGATATCGTCGAGTTTTTGGGCCTCGCCCATAATTTGCACGTAGTTCTCCAGCCGTAATATATGTGTACTCATGGTTGATATCGTATCCAGCAGCTTCTCTTTGCTTATTTTATCTTCTGGCAGATATTTATTTAAAAAATCCGCGTAACCTCTTAGTACTGTCAGTGGTGTCCGCAAATCATGTGAAAAAGCTGCATTTAACTGTTTTCTATCCTCTATGGATCGCCACATCTGACGGTTATTATCCTCCAGCGCGGCTCTCATGCGCTCGAAAGACCCGCATAGCTGTCCCATCTCATCTTCACTAGCTTGCGGAATATGAAAGTTCAAGTCGTTGCCGGATATTTTTTGAGAAGCCTCGCGCAAAGTCCTAATCGGTTGTTTGAGCTTATTATGGTAAAACAACCAGGAGGCCAACAAGGTAGCCAACCCAAAAAATATCAAAATGGACCAGGAGTCCAGAAAACTGCATAACTTAATAATTTGTTGATCTTTATACGAATAGTCTGTATTGAAGTCCTTCATATTATAGATAATTGCCGGGTTCTCGATATCCGCTGAGGTGTAAGACGCATTATACTTCAGGAACATATTATTACGTATCTGGCCTACCCCAGTAATGGTAATCACACTAAGGAGTCCGGCAATAAGTACAAATATAAGCATATAGATCATAAATGTCACCCTGATGGATAAGTTACGAAAACCTTGTCTTAACCTACCCATTTATAGCCCACACCCCATACTGTTGAAATGTATACATGATCACTAACCTCAGTGAACTTAACCCGGATTCTTCTGATATGCTCTGCAACAACGGCGCTGTCTCCTTCATGCTCCAGGCCCCAGACCCTTTCAAAAATATGTTCCTTATCAAATACTTGACCGCTGTTCATGGATAATAATTCAATGATCCCAAATTCTTTCTTGGCAAAAGATATTGGACATCCTTTGCAGTAAACCATTCTGGAAGAATAGTCTATTACTAAATCCTCTGAAAATTTGGTTTGTGTCTTAATGGACTGTCTCTGCTCGCGGCGCAGATGTGCCTCCACCCTCGCTCCAAGCTCGTCAATGCTGAAGGGCTTCACGATATAATCATCACCACCGGCACGAAAGCCATTGATTTTATCAATTTCTTCTATTTTGGCGGTTAAGAATATAATAGGGCAGGATACATAATCCCGTATGCGGGCGCACACTTCAAGACCATTAATCTCCTGCATATTAATATCCAATAAAATAATGTCTGGACTATACGCTACCTTTTGCAAAGCCTCCGTTCCACTTCGTGCGGTTAAGACCTGATAACCATTGATCTCAAAATAATCTTGCAGCAGCTTAATAATATCCGTCTCATCATCAACGATCAAAATTTGATTGGTCATAGCTGATATTCCGCCCCTCCACCCGGCAACTCCCCGCCGAAGATCTCCCCTTCCGCAAGTCCTGACACGAAGCGCTGCAGCCAAACATAATATTCAGCCGCATGTTTCAGCTTCTCCAGATCCCGGAGGCAGGTCTGCCGCTCCTCTTCGGGAGTGTCCTCCGCGCGGGCCAGCGCCTCCAGCGCGGGCATTGCTGCCCCCATGGCTTCCTGCATCACATCGATCTCCCGCTGAAGCTTCAGGGTGAAGAAGTTGCGGAAGGCCTGGAAGAAGTCCGTCTCCGCTGTGTACAGCTCCTTCCGCTCACGCTTCTCCGGCAGCTTCGTTACCATCCGGGAGGCGATCAGGGAGCGGACACCGTAGCTCATGTTGCTTTTGCTCATATTCATTACCTGCTTCATTTCCTCCAGCGTCATCGGCTTGTCCTCAAAGAACATCACCCCGTACAGCTGTCCGAAGGAATAATTCGCTCCATATAAATCCATCGTCTGCGCTATGGCATCAATCATCGGGCCGAGCAGTTGCTCCCGGGGTGAACGATGCGGCTTGTCCCCGCCAAATGCGGCCTGCTTCATCAGGTGGCACCTCATTTTCGGATAGAATCGTTCCCTCTACATTACACAATACTGAAGCTTTAAGGCAGTCATTCTACAAATTTTACACAAATTCCGACTCGGCTTTACTCCCGCTTGACCATAGGTCTGCTTGTTGAGTGTACAATTTTTTTTGAACAGAGGAACTGGCCTCTGCATTATATCGCATCAAACAATGTGAATGGAATGGGGAATCCGGACGAAAATGACACGTTCAAAGTTTATCGGCGGCTTGAAGCCCGTGCTGTTCACCCTGCCGGCCATGGTCCCGTTCGCTGTGTTCTGGCTCGCACCGCTGCTGTATGTGCTGTATCTCAGCTTCACGGAATGGGATTTCATGAGCCCGGAGAAAACCTTTGTCGGCTTGCAGAATTATACCGATCTGCTCAGTAACCCGGCTTTTTACAAGGCGCTCAAAGTCACTGCGCTCTTCTGTATCGGCAGTGTGCTGCCAGTGATCCTGCTGGGACTAGGGCTCGCCCTCCTAATGAACCGCAAGCTGAAAGGCTCCGCCCTCTATCAGGTGCTGCTGTTCTCGCCCTGGGTGACGCCAACCGTAGCAGTCTCGATCGTCTGGTCCTGGATTTATCAGCCTGAAGCCGGGCTTGCGAATGCTGTACTAAATTTCTTCGGCCTGGAGTCTATCGGCTGGCTGCAAGACCCCAAATGGGCATTAACCGGCGTCCTGCTGGTGACCATCTGGAAATCGGTAGGCTGGGCAATGATCTTCTATCTGGTGGCGCTGCGGAATGTGCCCTCTGATCTGCTGGAAGCCGGGGATCTAGACGGGGCAAGTCCGTTGCAGAAGTTCCTGCGGATCACGCTGCCGCTTATCTCGCCAACCACTCTCTTCCTGTTCGTGGTTCAACTGATCTCGGCGCTTCAGGCCTATGACCAGATCAATGTGCTGACCCAAGGCGGTCCGTCTGGTTCCACCCGTACGCTGCTGTATCTGTATTATCAGTCCGCCTTTGAATCCTTCCAGATCGGCGAAGCTTCATCTGTAGCGGTTGTCCTGATCTTCCTCTGTATGCTGCTGTCTGTCTTCTCATTCAGCATCAGCAAGCGCACTACTCATTATCAATAGAAGCTTCATTATTCACAAGGAGGTCTCACCGCTTTGCGTATGCTCTCATCTCTCGGCGGGCTGGCCCGCCAGATTTTGTTCGCCGCACTGGCTCTCTTGATGGCCTTTCCGTTCTACTGGATGGTCACCAGCGCCCTCAAAACCAATGATGAAATCTGGCGCTCCCCGCCCACTCTCTGGCCCGAGGTGCCTCTGTGGGGGAACTTCGCCGCAGCCTGGAACGAGGCTCCGTTCGCCAGATATATGGGTAACAGTATCTTTGTCGCAGGCTCCATTGTCATCCTGCAGATCATCAATTCCGGGATGATGGCTTATGCGCTGACGCATATGAAATTCCGCCTGAAGGGCGTTTTTGCCGGAGTGATTCTGTTCGGTTATATGGTTCCCGCTACAGCAGTCTACCTGCCGGGCTACCTGATCCTGTCCGAGCTTCATCTGCTGAACTCTTATGCGGGACTGATTCTCTCCAACTCTGTGAGTATCTTCGCCATCTTTCTGATCCGGCAAGCCTTCCTCCAGGTCTCGCATGAGCTGGTGGAGGCCGGTGAAGTGGACGGTGCCTCGCATATGCGGATTCTATGGACCGTACTGGTGCCCGTCACCAGATCATCGTTCGCCGTGCTGGCGCTGATTACCTTCATTGACCAGTACAATAATTATTTCTGGCCGATGCTCATTACGAAGGACCCCAGCCTGCAGCTGGTCTCGGCCGGTCTGCGCAGCTTCTTCGTGGAAGGAGGTGCATACGGACTGAAATGGCCGCTCATCATGGCCGCCAGCGCCTTCACCATCGCCCCGTTGCTCCTGGTCTTCCTGCTGGCCCAAAGGACGATTATGCAAAGTGTCAACATGACCGCAGGCTCAAGCAAAGGCTGAAACCTAACTTAAACCCCAGAGGAGAATGATGATGAACGTATTCAAAAGGTTGTCCGCAGTATCCATGATCGCCGGTCTCTCCGTACTCACCGCTTGCGGCGGGAATGCTGCTTCGGGTGAGGTTACAGCAGCAGACGGCGCAGCAGCAGTCCCTGCTGCCAATGCCGCTCCGGCAGGAGGCGCACCGGTCACGATTGAATTCTGGTATGGGCTCGGCGGCAAGCTGGGTGAAAATATGGAATCGCTCATTCAGAAATTCAACGCCTCCCAGCAGGAGGTTATTGTCAAGGGGATCGTGCAGGGGGATTATACAGAGACCGAACAGAAGCTTCAGGCAGCGATTGCTGCCGGGCAGGTCCCGGCGGTGGTCCTCTCCTCCAATATCGCTTGGGCGCGCAAGGGTTATTACGCCCCGATGGATGAGCTGATTGCCGGGCAGCCGGACTTCAATAAAGAGGATTTCGTCCAGACCTTCCTGAACCAGGGCCAGGTGGACGGCAAGCAGTATTTCCTCCCGATGTATGGATCGACCCAGGTGATGTACTACCGTAAGGATGCTTTTGCGAAAAGCGGCATAGACGCCAGCCAGATTAAGACCTGGGAAGACCTCGCTGCGGCCGCGAAAAAGATGACCGTCTCCGAAGGCGGCAAAACCACCTTCTACGGCTGGGAACCGATGTGGGGCCCCGGCAATATGGTTGATGCCGCTCTCAGCAAAGGAGGCAGTATTCTTAGTGAGGACGGCACCAAGGTCACGATTGATTCCCCGGAGTGGATCGACACCTGGGAGTTCTTCCGCAAGTCGATTCATGACGACAAGATCATGCGTATCCACTCCGGCGGACAAGGCTGGGAGTACTGGTACAAGACGATTGACGATGTGATGAAAGGCCAGGCGGCCGGATACACCGGCTCCAGCGGCGACCAGGGCGACCTTGATTTCAGCGTCGTCTCCGCTATGGAGCAACCGGGCTGGGCCGGAGCCGGCGAAGCCAAACCTGTCGCCGGGGCGAGTATGGCCGGTATTCCTGCCCAAGCCGGAGACGCCCAGAAGCAGGCAGCGATGAAATGGCTGGCCTACTTCACAAGCTCCGAGAATACCGCGTTCTGGTCCATCCACACCGGATATATTAGCGTCCGCCAGTCTGCGCTGGAAGATCCGGCATTCGTCACCTTCAGTGAGAGCAATCCGCAGATCAAAATTCCGCTGCAGCAGGCAGCTCACGCCTCGGCCCCCTTCCAGGACCCGACCGGCGGCAAAATTAATGATGCCCTGACCATCGCAGCGGATAAGGTGCAGATCGAGAATATCCCGGCAGCCGAGGCGCTGAAGGAAGCGCAGCAAACGGCGCAGGCGGCTCTGGATAAGCTGAAATAAACGAAAAAATCGTGAAAGGCAAAGGGGAATGCAGCATGACTGAGCTTATCACTCCGCAAGGGAACTATCCTGTATCCGCCATTCTGTTCGACAAGGACGGAACACTGCTGCAGTTCATCTCCCTCTGGGGAAGCTGGGGCGAATGCTTCCTCACCCAGTTCAACCGTCAGCTTGAGCAGCGCGGCCTGAGGTTCCCCATGCAGCATCTGGCCTCCCTGCTGGGAACGGTTCATGATGCTGAGGGGAGGATTACAGATTATGACCGTAACGGCCCCCTCGCTATGGGTACGATGAGCGATCTGTATGCCATTCTGTCCTGGCAGGGTTATCTGCTCGGCCTATCCTGGGCGGAAGCGGTGGTGCTGGTGGATTCCTGCCGCCAGGCGGCAGATGCCATGCTGGAGCGGAGCCGTCCGGTCCGCCCTCTTTCCGGTCTGGTGCCTTTTCTGGAAGAGTGCGCTGCGCAGGGTATTCCGCTGGCTGTAGTGACTGCCGATGAAACGGCTGCGGCCGAGAGTCACCTCCGCTGGATGGGCATCCGCCAGTATTTCACCGCCGTGATCGGCACGGATCAGGTGGAGCGGGGCAAGCCCTTCCCCGACATGGCGCTGCTGGCCTGCCAGCGGCTCGGGGTATCTCCGGCTGAAGCCGCCGTCATCGGCGATACGAACGGAGATATGCGGATGGCTAAGGCGGCTGGTGCTGCTGTAGCCATTGGGATTGCCGGCGGGATGACCGCCGGACAGGCGGCTGGCGGCAGCCCGGCGGTGGCTGAGAGCCGGGTTACCGCCACGGCAGACGCTGACGGAAACGGGCAGGCTGATGCCGGTGGACCTGCTGACACTGCAGGAAACGTGCAGACGGCTAATGCACAGTCTGTCCGCAGTCTTTTGCCGGATGCAGATTGTGTGGTGTCGTCTTATGCGGAGCTTGGCGTTATGATTTGAAGAGCGGCTGACTCTCTTCCCTCTCCTATGAGGACCATCATTGTGGCCGGAATCATTACATTAAGGAGGAGTTTCTTACAGATGAAGACATCAGGCACACCAGGCGGACAAGATCCGCTGCTGACGTTCCAGATTATCACCGATACCCATGTCACCGCCGATCCGGAACACGAGTACAACCAGAACTTCGGGCGGGCATTGCAGGATTTGGCCTTACACGCACAGGGCAGCAGCGGCATCATGCATATTGGAGATATTACGAACAATGGCTTCCCGGAGGAGTATGAGGAGGTCCAGCGTATTCTTGAACAGCATCAGGCCTCACTGCCGCAGATTCGTTACACCCTGGGCAACCATGACGTCGGCCTCGGCCATTGGGATTCCCGTCTTGCGATGTATACTTCCCGCATGGGGATGCCAGGTCCTTATCATGATCACTGGATCGGCGGGTATCATTTCATCTTCCTGGGTACTGAGGAAGGGCTGCAGACGTTCTGCCATTTATCCGGCGGGCAGCTCCAGTGGCTGGACCGGAAGCTTGGGGAGAGCGCCCCGGACAACACGGAGCTTGGCGGGCCAATGGAGCTGGATCTTGGTACAGTACCACTGCATGATCGGCCCGCCTTCGTCTTCCTTCACCAGCCGCTGAAGGATACCGTAGCCGGTTCGCTGGAGTCTCAGGAGTGGTACGGAGTGACTCAGGATCAGGAACTGCGCTCTATTCTATCGCGGCACCCGCAGACCCTGCTGTTCACCGGGCATACCCACTGGGAGCTGGAAGTCAGCAATACCATGTATCCCGGCAACGGACAGACAGCCACGATGTTCAATGCCGCTTCTGTAGCCTACCTCTGGACGGATCGGGATGAACATAAGAGCGGCAGCCAGGGCTTCTATGTAGAAGTTTATACCGATAAGGTGCTTGTCCGGGGACGGGATTTCACTACGGGCACCTGGATCGAATCCGCCCAGTATGAGGTGGCCTATCCCGTCAGCGCTTTCCTGTAACTCCTCTATAGGGCTGAAATTCAAACGTTAAAAAAGCAGCGATTCCCGTTATTGGAGAATCGCTGCTTTCTGTTTTTGGTCCATTGCTGTTTGCTTTAATAGATTATGGGCGAGCAAGCAAACTATTGAATGTACAAAAGAAACCTGGTTTCCTTTTGTGATTTTAGAAAGATGTGAAGAACCTTTTTCCGCTTAAACAGCGGAGAGGACGGACTGATTGTGGAAAAGCGGCAGCGGTCGCCTTGGTCTCCGGATTTTCACCGCTAAGGGGAATGAAAAAAATCTGGAGACCACAGTGATTGGAACAACGGTCCGTTCGCGCAGCGTTCACCCAGACGCTCACGTTGATCCTTCTTAAAAACATAGGGCTATCCCAAAGCTTTTGGGACAGCCCCTTACCCTTTTATATAAAATTTAATTCGTGTATCTACTATTTAAAAGCAGGCAGCGCTATGTCCGCATAATTGTCCTCAAGGAACTTCTTCACTTCCGGACCGCTGATGGCCTTGGCCAGCTTCTGGATCACTTCGGAATCCTTGTTGTCCTCACGGGCAACGAGTGTAATGGTGAATGCCGAATCCTCACGCTCGGTGATCAGCGCATCCTTCTTGGGAGTCAGGCCCAGCGGACTGGCATAGGCCGGAGTCATGGCGACCAGATCGGCATCATCCAGCATCCGGGCCAGCATCAGCAGATCGACTTCCTCGAACTTATAGTTCTTGGGATTGCCGGTAATATCGGCCTGCGTAGCCTGAATCCCTACCCCTTCCTTCAGCGTAATCAATCCGGCATCTGCGAACATTTGCAGGGAGCGCCCAATGTTGGAGGGATCATTCGCCATTACGAGGGTAGCACCCTCAGGCAGATCAGCGATGGCCTTGAACTTCTTGGAGTACCCGCCATAGATGGCATCGTATACAGGTTGAACAGGCACCAGCTTTGCCCCTTTGCTGGCATTGAATTGTTCCATGTACGGGACATGCTGGAAGAAGTTCGCGTCCACCTCTTTGTTCGCCAGCGCCTCGTTCGGCTGCACATTATCGGACAGCACCACGATCTCCATATCCACGCCTTCTTCCTTCAGAACCGGCTTCACAAGTTCGAGGATATCCGTCATTGGCGGAATCAGCGAGGCTACTTTGATCTTCACAGGTCCGGTGCTGGTAGCTGCCGGTGTCTCCTCAGCTTCTTTGCTGTTGCCGCAGCCCGCAAGCGCCAGTGTTAATACAAGCAGTGTTAGCGCGAAGGTGGTTACCATTCTTTTTCCTGTTCTCTTCCCCGTTGCGGTCCTTACAGTCATCGCCTTCTTCATGATTTATCCCAAGCCCCCATTATTATATAGTTTGTTTAGCGCTTATCCAGCAGTCTGGCCACTGTGCTTCCTGTGAATTGGATGAGCTGCACCAGCACAATCATCACGAGTATGGCGTAGACCATCACTTCTGTCTCGAAGCGCTGGTATCCGTAACGGATGGCGAAATCTCCAACCCCGCCGCCGCCGACAACCCCCATGACGGTTGAAAAAGAAATGAAGCTGATCGTAGACGCAGTCAATCCCAGCACCAGTCCCGACCGGGCTTCTACATACAGAAACTTGAAGATAATCCCCGGCTTCGAGGCGCCCATCGACAATGCCGCTTCAATTGTTCCTCTGGGCACCTCCAGCAGAGACTGCTCCACCAGCCGTGAATAATAGGCAATGGCGACGATCGACAGCGGCACGGTTGCCGCCAGGGTGCCAATCGCAGTACCCACCACCAGCCGGGTGAACGGAATCAGTGCAACCACCAGCAGCAGGAACGGAAATGAACGGATTACATTGACCATGCTGTTCAGCACGAGTGACAGATTTCTATTCTCATATAACTGGCCTTTGCGGCAAAAATACAGCAGGGTCCCCAGCGGAAGCCCCAGCAGCAGCGCAGCACCTATGGAGATTCCGACCATGACAAAGGTCTCTCCGATCGACTGCCACATCTGATCCTGGTATTTCAGCATGCTCTCAAACATAGGGTTCCCCCGTTCTGCCCGTAATCCGCTCCCGGAAGGAACCTGAATGCGTTCCAGGCGGAAGAAATCCGCCCTCCTCCCGGGAAAAGGAATCCACGATCCGTCCGCCCTCCATGACAGATACCTCTGAGCAGATGCTCCGCACTACGTCCAGCTCATGGGTAACGATGACTATGGTTACACCGAGCGAAGCATTGATATGGCGGAGCACGCCCAGAATATCCGCCGTGGTCCCCGGATCAAGCGCAGAGGTCGGCTCGTCGCACAGCAGCAGCTTCGGACTGTTCGCCAGCGCCCGGGCAATAGCCACCCGCTGGCGTTGCCCGCCGCTGAGCTGGGCCGGATATTGCCCGGCTTTGTCTGCAAGCCCGACAAAATGCAGACATTCCATAACCCGCTTCATCCGCCCGGCACGCGGGACTCCGGCAAGCTCCAGCGGAATGGCTACATTCCGGCTGACGGTGGCATTGCCTACCAGATTGAAATGCTGGAAGATCATGCCGATTCTCTGCCGCTGCTCGCGCAGCGCCTTGTCCCGCAGCTCCGTAAGCCGCTTGCCGTCTACAGTAACAGTCCCGGTGTCGGGCCGCTCCAGCAGATTCATCAGCCGCAGGAGTGTCGACTTACCCGCGCCGCTTGCCCCGATAATACCGTGGATGGCACCGGCCTTCACTGCAAGCGATACCTGATCAACAGCCGTATAAGGGCCGTCCTTCAGCATGAAGCTTTTACTAACCTGACTCAGCGAAAGAATACGAAGCCCTCCTCTACCCACTGCCCAGACTTCCCCGCTTACCCTCGGGGCCTATTGTACTATAATTATTTAAAATCTGTTTCATTAAAAATCTCTTTAAATAATAAGGTATTTCTTGCGCTGTGTCATTACTTTTTTCAAAAAGTTCTATAAAGACTGTTAAAAGCAGAAGGCATTATAAGGATGCTCGGAGCCGATTGGGATTATTCTACAGTCCAGGAGGAAACCAAACAACGTTGTGCCTATAAAGCTTTCATCCAACCAAAAAGGGCGCCGCCCCTGATAGGACAGCACCCTTTTTCAGTTAAAATATAAGCAATTCCCGGCCAAAACCCGGCTATAAGGCAAGCGTCTTATTCTTTGACACTGCCGACATTGAGGCCCACTACGAAGTACTTCTGCATGAACGGGTACACCAGCAGTATAGGTACGGAAGCCACAACCGTAATTGCTGCGCGGATCGACAGCGGCGTCACCATCGCCCTGGCTGAATCCTGATCCATCCCCACCCCATTGGACACGTTAGGGTTACCGTTGGAGTTCATCGTTGAAGACAGCAGCTTCATCAGCTCATACTGCAGAGTACTCAGATGCTGCTTGGAAGAGGTGTAGATAAAGGCGTCAAACCAGGCATTCCAGGCTCCGACAGCCACAAACAGTGCAATGGTTGCCAGGACTGGCTTACAGAGCGGGAAGACTACCCGCATGAATATTTTGAAATCCCCGGCGCCGTCAATTCTGGCTGATTCCATCAGGCTCTCCGGTATAGTCCCGATATAAGTGCGGATAACGATCATATTGAAGGCGCTGATCATCGAAGGAATGATATAGACCCAGAAGCTGTTCAACAGATTAAGGTCCTTAATCAGGAAATAGTTCGGGATCAGACCGGCGCTGAAATACATCGTAAGCACGAAGACTACAGTAATAAACTTACGGAATACGTACTCCCTGCGGCTTAAGGTATAAGCCAGCATGGTGGTCAGAAAAATATTAAGTAACGTAGAAATCACTGTACGGGCTACTGAAACCAGGAATGCATCAAATATGGTTCCGGTAGCAAAGATCGCTTTGTAATTCTGAACGGTCCATTGTCTCGGCCATAAGTAGATGCCGCCGCGGATCGTATCATTTCCTTCATTGAATGATACAGCTATCGTATTGATGAATGGATATAAAGTCACAATCACCAGACAGACCATGAAGACCGTATTGAAGGAAGTGAACAGGAACGGTTCAAGTCTGCCGGTGCCCAGGTTCTTTTTCGCTGTAAAGCCTGCTCTATGCCCGGGGCTAATCTGCCGGTTATCCGCCATTATAACAACCTCTCTTCCCCAAGCCGCTTGGAAATCCCGTTAGCCATAAGCAGCAATGTTACGCTGACAACCGTTTTGAATATACCTCCAGCTGTTGCGAGTGAATAATTCCCTTGGGCAAGCCCGTATTTAAGCACGAAAATATCTATCGTTTCGGCCCAGTCTACTACAAGTCCGTTGCCAAGCAGGTACTGCACTTCAAAGCCTGCTTCCAGGACATGTCCTATGGACATAATCATCAGAATTACAATGGTTGCCTTGATGCCGGGCAGGGTTACATACATCATCTTCTTGTAACGGTTCGCACCGTCAATCTCGGCAGCTTCATACAGGGCAGGATCAATGGAAGCGATGGCCGCCAGATAAATAATAGTGTTCCAGCCCACTTCCTTCCACACATGCGAAGCCCCTACGATTCCCCAGAAATACTTGCCTTCACTGAGCCACAGAATCGGCTCTTTAATCAGATGCAGCTTCATCAGTACGATATTTACAATCCCGTCATTGATGGACAGCGAAGTGGCCACGATTCCGGTAACGATAATCCACGATAAAAAATGGGGCAGATAGGAGATCGTCTGCACGGTTCTTTTCCAGAATACTTTCTTGATTTCATTAAGCAGCAGTGCCAGCACGATGGCGGTAACAAAGCCGAGAATCAGATTGATAACCCCCATGGCCAGCGTATTGCGCAGTACACGAATGAAGTTATCATCGGTGAACAAAAACTTGAACTGCTTCAGTCCTACCCATTCCTGCTCGCCGAAGGACTTGGCCGGCTTGTAGTTCTGGAACGCCATGGTCCAGCCCCAAACGGGAACATAGGCAAAGAGAATAATGTAGAGCATCAAAGGCACAGACATCCAGATAAGCTGCCTCTGATTCTTAATCAAGCGCCAGGTAATCGGCTGCTTTTTTTTCTTCCTGTTCTTCTTCGGACGCCGGACGACAGTATCTATTTCTAGGGTCTCATCCATATTCGTTGTCTCCTACTCCATCATATTAAGGTAAGTGGAAGGCCAGTCCGGCCCTCCACCTTATGCCCTGTACCAGACCTTCCGTTATTTACTCCAGTTCTCAATTCTCCACTTAATCTGCTCATTGATCTTGTCTTCGTAAGCCTTCACATTGGCCTTCTCGATCTGTCCGGTATAATCGGCCCAGACGGAATCGAATTCAGCCGGCTTGGCAAGGATGGCTTTTGGCAGGAACTTGGTCTGGAGCTCATTCAGCTTGGTGTTGGCGATTTTGGCATCCGAGCCTTCAATCAGGTCGATGGACCAGGCAGGATAATAGACCGGGTTAGCAGGCGGTTCGCTGAAGAAGTCTACATAGGAGTTGAAGCCATAGGCATCAAGGACTTCCTTATCGAACGGCTTCAGACCCGCTTTGTATTCTTCAGGCTGTGCAGCAGCATCCGTTGAGTTGCCGTCGCTGTAGCTTCCTTCTGTTTTGGGCAGATACTCAAACAGCGATTTCGCTTTGTTGCCAAGCTGCCACGTAGCATCGGCTGCATTATCACGCTGTTCCTGGGTTCTCATGAATCTGCCGTTCTCAACGATATAATCCTCGCCTTCCACACCCCATGAGAACAGCTTCTGCCAGTCTTCCTGGATCAGCGTGTCCAGCAGCTTGATGATCTTCACCGGATCTTTGGCATTAATGCTGATACCGAAGCCGTTGTTAAGGTTAAGCACCGCAAGATCGCGGTAGTGGTCCTTGGTCGACTCTTCGTATACAAGCGGAAGACCTACATACGTGCGTTCAATTTTATTTTGGGTCGTCAGTGAATCCTCAGCCGCATTGAAATTCCAGTGCTGGTCGAACATCCCCAGGACGGTGCCGCTGGACAGCTTTGCCATATACTGGTCGTAATTCTGTACGAAGGTTTCTTTGTCGATAATCCCTTTTTCATTCATCTCATTCAGCTTCTGATAGTACTTTTTGGCATAGTCCTTGTTCGCAAAAACCTCTGCCACGCCGTCCTTCACAACTACGCCGCCATCATTCGGATGTCCGATCAGATGCTGCGGAGCGTTGAACAGACCCCAGTTCTTCCAGTCATAGTTCAGAATTTCAAACCCGATGGTCGGGCTGCCGTCAATTTTCGGATATTTGGCTTTATATTGCTCGATCAGGTCAAAATACTGATCCAGAGTCTTCACCTTCGGATAATTGAATTCCTTAAGGACTGCTTTTTGAATCCAGAAGGCAGGTCCCGAATACCATGAACTGTTGACCTTACCGTTGTATACGCCGTAGTTAGGCAGGATATAGATATGCCCGTCGTTCGGGTCCTTCATCATGTTCCAGTAGTCTGCATAATGCGCTTTCAAATTTGGCGCATGCTCTTCAATCAGGTCTTCGAGCGGGATATAAGCTCCTGCTGCGGTAAGTTTGGTGCTCCCGGTCATAAGATCCGGATAATCCTGGCCGGCAATCATGACGCCCAGCTTCTGGTTAATGTCGCCTGCTAAGAATTCCATATCGAAGCTGGCTCCGGTTTCTTCCTTGATCTTCTTGTAAATCTTGTTATCCGGTGTCGGCTGTTGCCCGGCTACACCGATAAATGCACTTACTTTAAATGGTTCAATCTTTCCTCCCGTGTTAGCTGAAGCAGATTCTGTGGATGCTGGCTCCTTAGCTTTGCCTGTAGTAGCAGCATTGTTGCCCCCGCAGCCTGACAGTGTGAAGCTAAGGGATAACAGAGCAATCAGGGAATACTTGTACGTAACTTTCAACTTGCCCCCCATAAAGCACCTCCATAGTGTATTTTCTTTAATTTGTAAGCACTTACACAAATGAATTATAGAGGTGAACCGTCTCTTAAAATACGACCGAACTAAAGGTATACCCCTGAAAAGTTTAGAACTTGGCATGGCGGTACTCATTCGGACCCATGTGCATCTCCTTCTCAAAGCGTTTCAGAAATTGCCCGTAGTTGGCATAACCCACACGTTCGGCAATCTCTGATAGCTTCAGCTTGCTCTCGCGCAGCAGCACGGCCGCAGCCTGAATCCGCAGATGATGCAGCTGCTCATTGAAGGTTATCCCGTTCTTCTTAATCAGTAATTGCCCCAGGTATACCGGATGCAGGAAGAAGATCTCGGCCAGCTTCTGGATGCTCAGGCTCTCCTGGTAATGCTCCCCGATGTACTGGTTAATCTCCCGGACAATCCCATGCGACTTATAATTCTGCTCGCGCACCAACAGATCTATCGCCTTCTCCCCGCAGGACAATAAGCGGCTGAGCAGCCCGCTCAGCGGGGTCATCGTCTGCTGAATCTCTGAGACTTCAAGGCTGGAGGCTGTCCCGTGTCCTTCGCCTGCGGATTCCGCTCCGGGCGCGACTCCGAATATCCGGTACATGAGATGGATAACGAATTTGCGCACCACCTCCGGCGCCACCAGCTGTTCCCGGAAGCTTCGTGCCGCCGCTTCGAGTGCCTTGCGGTAGCCGTCCGCGTCCAGGAGATTCACGCAATCCAGCAGGGCATCCATCAGCCCGATATGATCATAATGATAGCTGAAGGGCTTGCCCTGCACCCCGTTGTAAGCCAGAATTCCCGCCCCTTCCGGTTCATAGAAGAAATGCAGCAAGGTCTCTTTGGCTCTATGATAGCTGTCCTCTATGCACAGCAAGGAGTTCTCTTGTGTTCCCACGGCGATATGAATGTTCGCTCTGCCATATTCCTGCAGCAGGATATCCAGCGCCTCCGTGATTCCGCCGTCCTCCCCCCTGCCTGTAGTCATTCCGTATACGATTCCGAGCAGCCCCGCCTCCAGATCCATGGTCACGGCTGCCTTACATCCGGCCAGCAGAGAGACTGCCTTGCAGCGCACCTCTGGACATAGCTCCGGGACCGTCTGGATCAGGCAGATATTCCAGGCCACGCTCTCCCGGAAGCCGGGCAGCGTCTCCAGCAGATCCATAAGCTCCGGGTCTCCCTGCCTCCCGTACAACAGCCCTTTGATTAAGGCGGCCGCCTCTTCCCCGGAGGCTGTCTCATGAATCCTTCTGCGGTTCGCCTCCTGCTCCAGCTCCAGGCGGATCTCCCGCAGCTCCTCGGTCGCTTCCTCCGGGAAGACCGGCTTCAGCAGGTAGTGGTTAATCCCGTAGCTGATTGCTGTGCGGGCATATTCAAATTCACTGTAGCCGCTCAGAATGACGAACTTAATGGAATCCGTCTCCTCCTGACGCCATTCCCCGATCATCTCCAGGCCATTCATCAGCGGCATATGGATATCGGTAATGACCAGATCCGGCTGCAGCTGCTTCATCAGCTGCAGCCCCTCCCGGCCATTGCCGCAGGTTCCGCACAGCTCGAAGCCCAGCTCCTGCCAGTCAATCCACATCTCCATACCTTCAAGAGCGCTCGGCTCGTCATCAATCAATAATACTTTGTATTTCATGGTCTATACCTCGCTTTCCGGGGAATGAGTCGTCTCAAGCAGCCTCAGGGGAATGCCGAAGGTCACCACGGTTCCCTGACCCGGCGTGCTGGAGATCTCGAAGCGTACCTGATCCGCGTAATTGAGCTCCAGTCTACGGTATACATTGCGGATACCGATGTTCGCTCCGGAGTAATCCTCCTTGCGCACGGCAAACATTAATTCCTTCAGCTTCTCGGGTTCCATGCCTTTACCGTTGTCAGATACCGTAATCTGCAGCCGGTTATCCAGAACGGCTGCAGCAACCTTGATCACACCCAGCCCCTCAATGGTCTGCAGGCCGTGCTTGCAGGAATTCTCAACCAGCGGCTGCATACTCAGCTTCGGGATTTTATAATTCAGGGATTGCTCATCAATCTCGAACGTATAATCGAATTTATCCCGGAACCTGAATTTCTCAATCTTGAGATACATGTCGATGAATGCGATCTCCTCGCGCACGGACACCAGGTCTTCCTTCCAGCTCAGCAGTCTGCGCAGCAGCCTCGACAGGCTTTTCACAATATCGGTGACATCGTTATATTTGTTCTTGGTACATACCACCAGAATCGCATTCAGCGTATTGAACAGAAAATGAGGGTTCATCTGGCTCTGCAGGAAGTTCAGCTCCGCCCTGACGCGCTCCATCTCCAGGTTCTTGCTTTGGATCTCCAGCTTGTACACATCGTTGATCAGCGAATGGATTCTGGAGGTCATCCGGTTGAAGTTGCGGATCAGCCCGCCGATCTCATCCCGGCCCTCATCAATGGCGATCAGCTCGAACTTCTCATTCGTCACCTTCTGCATATGCCGGGACAGGCGTTTCACCCGGTAGTTGTAGGAGCGCAGCATCATGTATATGAATCCGCTGGTCAGCAGGGTAAGCGTTGTCGCCAAGCCCGCCGCATATAGCCGGATATCCAGGATCGCCTGGGAGATCCGCTCCCCTTGCGTAATTCCGACAATCCGCCAGCCCTTGAGATAGTTCGCCGTGCCTACGGCCATTACCCGCACATTCTCGCTATCATCCCGGCTGTCGCCCCATTGATCGAATACCGGATAGGGATCATTAGTAATATGCTGATAGCCACTGTCCGCTGACATCACAATCTTGTCCTCCCCGTTGATCAGATAGAGGCTCAGGTAATCTCTTTCCCGGACAATAATGTCATAGATTTCGTTAAGGTCCAGATCAATCCGCAGCACTTTCTCATAGGTGTTCAGACTGCGGTAATTATCCATCGTCTCGATCACACTCAGCGTAGGGGTGGAGGAGGCCAGATTCTTATTCTCCGTGGTGCGGTAAGCGGTAACATAGACCTGGGTGCTGGCCTTCTTCGCCTGCCGGTACCAGTCACTGAACCATACCTTATCGTTCATAACCTGATAATTCCCTCCAGACACAACCGTCTGGTTATTGGTGTATATGCTGATCCGTTCGAGCTGGTTGTTCACCGGCATATAACTGTTCATCCGGTCTCTCAGCTGTTCGTTGAACATGCTATAGAATTCGATAGAGTCCGTATACGTCCGGTCCAGCATCTCGTACAGGTTCTTATCCGCAGCCAGCGTGTAGCCGACAGACACCCCCCCTTCAATAAAATCATGAATATCCTTGCGCGCCCGCTCCATGGAGATCTCCAGATTCTGCTGCTCTCTCGATTTGATGAGATCCGTGATCCGGTCCAGGAACACAAGATTCAGCACCATGATCGGCAGGAGCACTCCCACAATGTAGATGAGATAGAACTTGTAGCTAAGCGGAATATCATTGATGATGGTGCCGAATTTCACCCTTCTTGTAGCCATCCCTCACACCCGGCTTTCTTAAGATTTCGGGGTCCCCGCACAGTATCTGAGTAACCTTCGACGGCAAAGCCGTTTCCACTTAGAGCTGCTTATTCTTATGGGCATTCTTGTACACCGAAGGGGATGAGCCCACTTTACCCTTGAACTTGTCGATGAAATAATCCGTATTGGAAAAGCCCACCTGCACCGCGATATCCGATATTTTGAGCTGGGTGCGCTTCAGCAGACCCTTGGCCGCTTCGATCCGCTTCTCATTCAGATAATCGCTGAAGCTGCGGCCCGTCTCCTTGCGGAACAGCTGGCCCAGGTAGGCCGAATTCATATGAAACTGCCTGGCGAGATCCTGAAGCTGCAGCTTGCTGCGGAATTCAAGGTCCACGTACTGGATCACATTATAGATGGTGTTCCCTTCGTTGCCTGCCCGCAGCTGAGCCAGATAGAGCGCTGTCTCCTGGCAGAGCTTATCCACATACAGGCTCAGCTTGTAATAATCCGCAAGGCCGCCCAGATTGCCGTATTCCAGACGCATGGCGCTCATAATCGTATCGGGATCTCCCTGCATTTCAGCGATGCTCCGGCACAAGGTAATCTCCAGATGGGCGACCTCTGCCCGGGCGGCGTCTATAGTCACCCGCTTCGCAGTCATGGCAGCAAAAGCATCCCTGACAGCAGCCCGGATCTGCTCAGGCCCTCCCTCCTTCACCTCATCCAGCACACGCGTAAAGTGTCCTCCTGCGGATTCGGGAGACAGGCGGGCGGTTCTCAAATCGTTGTAATAGAAAATCCCGCCCTGCTCCTTCCGGTATTTGAGGCCCCAGACCTCCAGGGTCTGGGCGTACAGCTCCTGGATGGAGCGCAGACCTGTCCTTCGGCCGCTGATCATTACAGCTACCGGCACCCCCAGCTTCTCAGACTGCACCCTCTGCACTTGGACGGCTGCCGCCTCAAGCGCCTCAGAGGATAGTCCGTCAGACCTTACAAGGAGTCCGGCCCTTCCCGCCGGGTCTTGAAATACATACCCGAGATCCCCAGGGAATCCTTCGGTATTTCCTTCGTTCAGGCCCACCGTGCCTGAAATGGCAGCAGCAAGAATGCACTGCAGCTCCGTATCAGGCTGAAGTCCCAGCAGACTGTAGGCTGCGCGCTCCAGCTCCTCATTCCATTCCCCCTGGAGGCAGCGGCTGATCAGATTATGTACCAGGAGGTTATGCTTCTTGCGCCCCTCTAATCTGGAAGCGGTTTCATTTTGAATAATAGCTCTGATCTTCCCCAGGAGCTCCTCAATCTCCTCCTCATCGACCGGCTTCAGCAGGTAGCCGTCCACCTTATGGCGCAGCGCAGTCCGGGCATAGTTGAAATCATCATACCCGCTCAGAATAACGAACCGGGGCGGCGGGTCCAGCACTTCCTTCACCGCTGCGATCAGCTCCAGGCCGCTCATCACCGGAAGATTAATATCCGTAAGCAGCATATCCGGCCTGTGCTCCCGGATCAGCCGGAGAGCATCCCCGGCGTTAAGCGCTTCGGCGCATACCTCGAACCCGGATTTCTCCCAGTCCACCATCGTTCTAAGTCCTTCCAGAACCCAGGGTTCATCATCCACAATCATGACTTTTAGCATGAGCTCCGCTCCTATCTCCATAATCAAAATTTGGTAAGTAATTGAATTACAAGTAATGCTAACATACAAGTTGAATCATGTGAATGTTAACTTAAAACTCAAGCTTGGTCATCACTGCGGTGAACACTTGGACTTCCGGCCGCTGTTATATTTGGATTTCATGATGGAAACCACTCCTCGCGGGAGAAATCCAAATATAAAGACGGTCGCTACCGCTCCTACAGTTCCAAATTTCCCCTCCGCTTCTTTTTGCTTTTTGACATTTCCAGTTGTGACATTGGCCTATATACAGCCCACTTACCTTAACAACAGCACATTGTGTTCGATTTTCCGATTACATTTGGCTTACGCGGTGCACCCAGTCCAATTGTATTCGGTTTTTCGATTACATTTGGCTTACGTGGCGTACCCAATCCAATTGTGTTCGGTTTTTCGCATACCATTTAGGCTCCTCACTCTAGATGCGTCTGAGCACTTATCCCCCAACTGTATATCATCCAGAACAAGTGAAGGTAATAACTTCCCAGACGACAAAAAAGCCGCCCAATCGCACCAGCTGTTTTCCCCTGAAAACAGCTGGTGCGAGGCGACTTAAAAAAGCGCTCAAATATAATTAGTATCTGTATTAACCCTGTTGCTCTTCTCCAAGCTCCGCCCGTAGCTTCAGGAACACCTGATAGCTCCGCTCCGCGACCTCAGAGATGGGAATCGGGTGGAAGCCCGGCAGATCCGCATACAGCAGGTCGTTCAGCGGTGCGGTCCAGCTGGCGGGAAGCCGGGCAGCGCCCAGCTTCGCTCCCATGATGGAGCCGACCGTGGCCCCGTTGCAGTCGGTATCCATCCCGGCTGATACCGAGGTAACTACGGCTTTCTCGAAGTCATCGCCGCCGTATATTAGCGAAGCTGCCACGATCGCTGCGTTGTTGTTCGTATGCACCGGGTCATAATGACTGAACTCGTTCCATAGTGTGCTGACCAGCTCCCGCTCACTGCGAGCCTGCTGCGCGATCTCCATACCCCGCCGCACATCCCGGGTCAGCCTGCTGGTCTGCGGGATCTCGCTCAGCCCGATCTCTACAATCTCTTCATTGCCGAGGCCCGCGAACGCAGCAGAGATCATCGCGGCATTGAACATTTCGCCGTAGATTCCGTTCTTCACATGCGAGAAGGACGCATCCCGCCAGCCCAGCTCTGCCGCCAGCTCGGGGCGGCCGGCCACTCCATAAGCCAGGCCGTCCGCACGGATGGCTGCACCGATCCATTCCCGGTACGGATTCAGATGCATCCGCACCCGCTCCTGCCGCAGCGGCCAATCCTCCGGCTTCTCCCCGTGCAGATGGGAGGTCTCCCCGGCAAAGTTCATATAGGCCTGGGTCTCCGCCGTACAGACCTGGGCGTAGGTCAGATGCCCGTGCCACAGCTTGCCGATATCCCAGGAATCCCAGTCCAGCCCTTTTTGCTCCAGCAGCATCAGGCCAAGAACCGTATAACGGATATCGTCGTCACTCTCCATGTAGCTGATCTTCTCGCGTGTACTGGTGAAGGACCAGTCGCTTAAGCCCAGACCATATTCCTCCCGGGCGGTGGAGAACTCGGGTGTATACCCTGTAATCGGCCAGGCATCGGCACCCCGAAACCACAGCTCGATGTTCTCCCAGCCGGTACGGCCGTCCTTCCCGTACAGATAATCCCAGTATTCCAGCGGCTTGCCCAGCGCACAGCCGACACTCCGGCCAAGCCAGGCTCCATAGAACCTGTCCCGCCACTGGTCCGGCGTCCAGTCCACCGCAAGCTTACGCGGACCTTCGGGACGCAGCCGTCTGATCGACGCCAGATCCGAAGGCTCCTCGTAAGGGAAGTCCTCCGCCACGGGAAGGGCCATCAGCTCCCGGTAGACCTCCATGAGCTTCTGCTCATCATCGCCGGCAGCGGCCAGCTTCTCAACCAGATTGCCTGGCTGGCAGCCTTCCTCGATCCGCTGCTGCAGCTCGAACCGTACCGTCTCCTGCAGACGTTCCCAGCCTGCCATCTCCTACAATGCTCCCGCTGAAGATTCAAGCTCCCGGTCTAACCGGTCAAGTGAATCATACAGCAGCTTGATGAAGGCTTCACGATCTACGCCGAGCAGCACCTCCGTATTGGCAGGCAACTCGGGCTTCTTGCGCCGGTCGGCAACGGTCATTCCCCGGGTCAGCTTGCCCTCGGTCTCCACGGTAACATGCAGGTGCTCGGATTCAAACAGCTCCGGATGCAGCAGCCAGGCAATCGCACACGGGTCATGCAGCGCGTTGCCGACAAAGCCCATCTTTTTGCCATAGATCGAATAGAAATCCAGCAGCTCTCCGACCATTACGGATACGGGTCCACGCGTCTTCAGCTCCTGGATCTCCTCTTCGAATATAGCCGCTTTATCCGTCACATCCAGTCCGCTCATCACAATGGGAATCCCGGATTCAAAAACAATCCGCGCCGCCTCCGGGTCCACATAAATATTGAATTCCGCCGTCCGGGTCACATTGCCGTAAGCCAGCCCGCCACCCATCAGTGAGATCTTCTCGATTCTGTCCTTCACCTCAGGATAAGCGGTGATCAAGAGGGCGATATTCGTCAGCGGAGCTGTAGGCACCAGGGTAATCTTCTCTTCAGAAGACCGGATAATATCCAGCATGAATTCCACCGCTCCCTGTTCCACCGGCTTGAACTTGCTCGCCGGAAGCGCCGGGCCGTCCATGCCGGACTCCCCGTGGGCTTCCTCTCCGGTAACCAGCTTGCCGAGCAGCGGCTCTGCCGCTCCCTTGGCCACGGGAATATCCGCATTTACAAAGCTGAGGATCTTCAGTGCATTATCGGTGATTTTGTCCAGAATCTGGTTGCCGCCAACCGTGGTAATGCCCCGGATCTCCAGCTCTCCTGGATGGGCCAGCGCAAGCAGAATGGCAATCGCGTCATCATGCCCCGGATCGCAGTCAATTATGATAGGTGTTGGCATCGTCGTCGCTCCCTTAGATTAGTCATGTGAAAAGCTATATAAAAGACGCACTTAATTTTTGAACTTGAAGCTTCATCGTCACTGCGGTGAATTTGGACTTTCTAATATATTTCGTTTATTTAGCCGTCGTCTTCAGCTTCCTGTTCTTCTTCCGCGTCTCTGAGACCGCGTAGATGATCAGACCGATCACCGTTGCCACATAAGGAAGCGTAGCAATCAGCTCAGCCGGAATCTTCAGCACCTGCAGAGCATTGGAGAGCGCATCAGCTGCCCCGAACAGCAAGGAGGTCAGCGCTGTACCTACAGTTGTACTCCGGCCCATGGACTCTGCAGCAATCGCGATCCAGCCCCGGCCGGCAATCATATCACGGGTGAACAGTGACAAATACCCCATCGACATATAAGCTCCGCCCAGACTGGCAAAGAAGCCGCTGAGCAGCAGCGCACTGTACTGGATACGCACCACACTGACTCCGACGGACTGGGCCGCATGGGGATTCTCACCCACCGAGCGGATACGCAGCCCCAGCGGCGTACGGTTCAGCAGATAATAGACCACAAGTACAGACAGGATAGAGAAATACGTCAGAATATGGTGTCCCGACAGAATCGGCCCCAGCACCGGAATATCCCTCAGGAGCGGAATCTCTATACTCGGCAGCACTTTACTCGCCAGGGAGGTGGAGGAACCCTTGTCCCCGCTGAGCAGATACAGAATAAACACCGTTCCCCCTGAAGCGAACATATTGATCGCCACACCGCCGAGAATGATGTGGGTCTTGAATTTCAAGGTAAAGAAAGCCAGAATCCCGGCAATAAGCGTCCCCGATAATACTGCGCCCAGCAGCCCGACCCAGGCACTTTGCGTATACGCGCTCACAATGACCCCGGCCAGCGCCGAGACCAGCATAATCCCTTCCATCCCGATATTGATGATTCCTGCACGGTTCGAGATGAGCGCCCCCAGCGCTGCGAACAGAATCGGCGTAGTCACACGCAGTACAGAGAAGGCAAAATCCGTCGTCAGAATGACATTCAGCAGACTGTTCATGCTTCCTTCGCCTCCTTCAGCAGCATGCGGTTCTTCCAGAACTTAAGGAACTGCTCCGCAGAGATCAACAGGATAATTACAGCCTGAATGATCGAGATCATCTCGGACGGCACATCGGACAGGCGCGCCATCATGTCGGCGCCTATACGGATATAGGCCAGGAAGAGCGCCGAGACAATGACAGAGAGCGGATTATTCTTGGCCAGCATGGCCACCAGCGCACCATCCATACCGTAGCCCGGCAAGGAGGTCCATTGAAACCGGCTGTACATCCCAAGCACTTCCACCGAGCCGCCCATACCGGCAATGAACCCGGCAATCAGATGGACCATAATGATGACCTTGGCTGTCTTCATGCCTGAATAACGGGCGAATTCCCGGTTGACCCCGGTCATACGCAGCTCATACCCCCACTTGGTCCGGTAGAGGAACAGGTGGGCCAGCACAATAAGCACCAGTACGATAATAAGTCCGGTATGAATCCGTGTACCTGTGAACAGCTTGCTCAGCTGTGCCGTCTTCTCGAATTTAAAAGATACATTGGCGAAGGCCTTGGCATCCCGCAGATGATAGTTAAGCAGGTACAGCCCCACCCCAAACAGAATATTATTGAACATCAGCGAAGTCACCAGTTCGTTGGCATTCCACTTCGCCTTGAGAATGCCGGGAATGGCTGAGAGCAGCGCTCCCACAATCGAGCCGGCGAGGATCGCCACCAGCGGATGCAGCCAGCTGTTCAGGCTAAGATGAATCGCCAGTACCGTGGTCACAACACCGGAGAAGTAGAAGATCCCTTCCGCCCCCAGGTTGAACATATTGGCCCGGAACAGCAGGGAGACGGCAAGTCCGGTGAACATCAGCGGAATAGCCATCTCAATGACATTCCCGATATGCCCCTTCGTGGACAACGGCTCCCAGAGGAAGATGCCTATCGTCTTCACCGGGTGGTCACTGACCAGCGAGATGACCAGGAACGCGATAACCAGTGCAATGATAATGACTGCTGCCGTCCGGATTGCCTCGAAATATTTTACTCTAAACATGATTTACGGCCCTCCCGGTCTGCTCTTTGTCCTGCCGGTTGATCCCCAGCATATAGAGCCCCAGCTCTTCCTCACTGACAGCCGAAGGATGATCGAAATATGCCACGATCTGACCCTCATACATGACAAGAAGACTGTCGCTCAGTTCCAGAATTTCATTCAGATCCGCCGATACCAGCAGGGTGGCACAATTCCCCGAACGCAGCTCCAGCAGCTTCTGATGGATGAACTGGGCAGCCCCGATATCGACACCCCGGGTCGGCTGCTCCGCGATCAGCAGCTGCGGATTCGTTGAGCATTCCCTGGCCACGACCACCTTCTGCATGTTGCCGCCGGACAGCATCCCAATCGGCTGCTGCGGACCGGAGCAGCGCACTTTGAATTCCTCCACCAGGGCTGAGGCCAGCGCGGCGATTTTGGAACCGTGAAGAAAAGGCCCCTTATTCATATCCTTCTGGCGGTACCGCGTAGAGATCAGGTTGTCGGCAATGCTGGCCTCTCCGGCCGAGCCTTGACGCATCCGGTCCTCAGGGATATAAGAGACTCCCAGGTTACGGATATCCAGAATATCCAGCTCGCGGATCTCCTCCCCCTTCACCCGTACCGATCCGCTGCCGGTAACACCGCGGAGACCGCCGGTCAGCGCTTCAATAAGCTGAGTCTGTCCGTTCCCCTCCACGCCGGCAATGCCGACGATCTGTCCTTCACGGACCGAGAAGCTGATCTCCGAGAGCAGCGCTTTGCCCTGACTGTCGGATACATTCAGCCTGTCTACCGTAAGCACCGGCTTGCCATGAGGTATAGTGCTCTTGTCGTACTTCAGCACAACATCCCGGCCGACCATCAGCCGTGAGATTTCCTGCTCGGTCACTTCACGGGTCTCGAAGACCCCTTCGCTTCTGCCGCCGCGCATGATGGTGATCCGGTCACAGATCGCCTTGACCTCCTTCAGCTTGTGCGAGATGAACACAATCGTGTGCCCTTGCTCCTTCAGCTGCTGAAGCTCGCGGAACAGCTCCTCCGTCTCCTGCGGAGTCAGCACGGCTGTAGGCTCGTCAAGAATGAGGATTTTGGCCCCGCGCACCAGTGCCTTCAGAATCTCCACCTTCTGCTTCATGCCGACGCTTAAGTCCTCCACCTTGGCCTTGGCATTCACCGCGAGGTTATATTTACGCGCCGTGGCCTCCGTCAGACGTACAGCTTCACCAACATTGAAGCCCACCCCTTTGCGCGGCTCCATGCCCAGCACCATATTCTCGGCCACTGTAAAAGAAGGCACCAGCATGAAATGCTGATGGACCATACCGATGCCGCGGTCAATCGCGTCCTGCGGGGACTGCAGCTTCACCTGTTCCCCCCGGATGTAGAGCTCGCCTTCACTGGGCGACTCCATGCCGAACATAATCTTCATCAGAGTCGATTTACCGGCTCCGTTCTCACCCGCAATCGCATGGATCTCCCCCTCACGCAGGGAGAATTCAACGTCCTTGTTGGCTACTACGCCGTTCGGATATACTTTGGTGATTCCCCGCATTTCCAGCAGAGCATTTGCCATGGGTCATCATCGCCTTTCAACTTGGGTGATCTGCAAAAATAGGCAGCGGAAGCCCTTCCTAAGAGAAGAGCCTCCATCTGCAGACTGCCTGTTTCCATTCAAGCCAAATATTTTATTCAAGCCAAAATTCTATTCATGTCCTTAAGGTTTAACAGCATTACGGATCGCTTCGACTTCAGAGGTTTCCATGCCCATAGCATTATCCACCTTAATTTCCTTATTGATCAGCTTCTGCTTCACTTCTTCAATCTTGGTCTGCAGCTCTGCCGGGAACGCTTCCTTGTAGATCTCATTCTCGGCAATGCCCACGCCGTCTTCGACGAAGCCAAGCACATCACGTTTGCCCATCTCCAGTGTCCCGTCTTGCAGCTTCTTCACTGCGCCAAGGATGGCGGAGTCGATCTTTTTGATCGCAGAGGTAACGATCAGGTTCGCTTTCACACTATCTGTATCCTTCAGCAGCATGGCCTGGTCAGAATCGACGCCAATCGCATATTTACTTTTTTCCTTCGCAGCATCGAAGATGCCCAGTCCCGTACCCCCGGCTACGTTGAAAATAATATCCACCCCGGAGTTGTACTGGATCAGCGACAATTCCTTGCCCTTGGCCGGGTTCACGAAATCTCCGGCATAGGATACCGCTACCTTCACCTCAGGATCAACATATTGTGCTCCCTGGATGTACCCCACCAGGAAAGCATTGATCCCGGGGATGTCCATTCCGCCCAGGAATCCGATTACGTTGTCCTTGTTGGCATTAGCCATATCGGACTGGGTAGCCAATGCCGCTGCCGCTCCGGCCAGGAACGATACCTCATTGGTCGAATAGGACATGTTGTACATATTTTCAGGTGCTTCTTCAATGTCAGTGTCGTAGTTGATGAATTTTTTATCCGGATTGGCTTCTGCGGTCGCATTGA
Organism: Paenibacillus tritici; assembly: GCF_013204885.1. Taxonomy (GTDB): domain Bacteria; phylum Bacillota; class Bacilli; order Paenibacillales; family Paenibacillaceae; genus Paenibacillus_AQ; species Paenibacillus_AQ tritici. The sequence continues at coordinate 20,662 of NZ_JABMKX010000026.1, read as the reverse complement.
ACATTTCCGTAATTTCCGAGCCGCCCGAGATGACAACATCCCAATCCTCGGCAGCGATATCATTGAACGTCGGCTCCCATTTCGTCTTGTCCGCGCCCATTTCCACCACTTTGGTTTCCGCGCCAAGCTCGCTTTTCACTTTTTGCAGACCATTGTTCGCCGCATCAAAAAACGACTTGTCCCCCAGTGTCCCCGGAATCAGCAGCACAACCTTGAGCTTGTCCCCCGCAGTCGCGCCTCCGCCTTCCGCATTCGTACCTGGAGTGGCTGTATTTCCATTACCGGACTTGCTGTTTCCGCATGCAGTGACCAGTACCATAACCGCCAGCAGCAATAAAGTGAGCATTTTCTTGTTCATCTCTTAAGTTCACACCCCTGTTTGTAATGGATCAACCCTGTGAAGTAGCATAAAATCCCAGTTACACGTTTTGTTGGTCCCATCCAATCGGGTACCATGAATAACTGAATGTTGAAATTCTGAAAATTAGCATTTTACTCTGAAAACCAAACATTTCATGTTACATTTCGTCAAAAAACCGTGAAATATCCGAACAAGATGGCCAGTCCAGTTGAGAATCTTCGGTTTTATTGATAAGATCATATCAAATGAAAACATAAATATTTATATATTTTCGGTCAACTTTTTGTACGATTCGGCTAAATGACCAGGAATGGAGGCTCATCATGGATCGTGTCCTATATATTGTAAATGCAGAGCACGAGGCAGGTACGTATATCCCCCCGCATCAGCATGAATGCTTCGAGCTTGTGTATTACATTCAGGGTCAGGGAACCTGCAGCATCGGTCAGCGCAGCTATCATTTCCGGCCCTCTACCTTTGCCCTGATTCCGGCGGGCTTCAAGCATGACGAGAATCACCAGCCCAGCCCGGAGGTGCTGTTCGTCGGTTTTCACTGCGGGAATCCGGTGATCAACTCGCTGTCCGGTGTTTTTGACGATGATAAGGAGCATACCGTCCTTCAGACCCTGCAGCGGATGAATGCAGAATTCAAGCGCAAGCGCGACGGGTTCACCGAGCTGCTGAATCTGCAGATGAGCGAAATTACCGTCTATCTGCAGCGGCTGCTGAGCGCCTCGGACTTCCATTCCCCGGCAGAGGATCAGATGCAGTATGTGCTGAATTATATGAACGAGCATTACCGTCACAAGCTTTCGGTAGCCTCCCTGGCAGAGATGTCCGGTTACAGCTACGATCGCTTCAGGCATCTGTTCAAGGAGAGATTTCAGCATTCGCCACACCGTTATCTTTTACTAAAACGCCTGGATTATGCCAAGTCGCTCCTGCTCCACAGCCAAATGCACATATCCGAGGTCTCTGCGGCGGCCGGATTCGTCAATGATGCCCAGTTCTGCAATATGTTCAAAAGAGAGATCGGCCTCTCCCCGCGCACCTTCCGTATTCAAAGCAGAGTCATGTAGGATAGATAGAGCCATCCCCCGCTCTGGTAGCTTTTGTACACCAATCTTGCATTTGTTCACTGCCCGGCGGCCCGGTCTGTTCACTGATGTTATCTTGTTCCACTGTCCTGTTCATAGCTTGAAGCTTATAATCGTACTATGAACAATTCGGATGAGAACAGTACCTGCATGAACAGACAGTAAGTCAGGGGGGCTACTTGAGATGAGACTGAACAAGATCGGCAACCAACGGGCACTATACAGCAGATTATTAATTAGCATTACGCTTTGCGTCTCCTTAACCTTCCTTGTCTCCACCATCATCTATTACAACTACTATATCGGCGTCGAGAAGAAGCAGACCTTCCAGTCGGATCTTGGCAACCTCACGCAGACCAGCAGGGAAGTCGTCAACATGACCGATGCTGCGCAATCGCTTTCTTTTCAAATTTACCGTAACAGCACCATCTCCAAAATTGTGTTCTATGACAAGCCCGATATCTATGATGTCACAGCGGCCATGTCCGAGCTGGGCAACTATCTGAGCTCCATGCCATATATCGAATCTATTTATGTATATAATCCCAAGGGCGGGCAGCTGTATATCGCTTCCTCCCATGGCCAGAACGGTGTATTTACCGAGCAGGAGCTGGTGGACACCTCCATTCTGGATATCCTGAGCCATTATCAGAACTACAGAGCGTTCACTCCGATTCCCAGAGTATATTCCAATGGGGCGCAGGAGAATGATCAGGTGCGTGCTTACACCTTCCTGTGTCTGGATGCCATCGGCTGGGACCGGGCCATTAATTCGGCGGTTATCGTCAATATTTCAGCCCCATGGATCAACAAAGAAATCGCCAGTCCCGCGGATTCAACCAGCTCCACTTACATTTTGGACGATCAGGGCGCCTTCCTGTCCAGCAACAGCCTGAAGCAGCAGGAACTCACTCCAGAAGAGGCCGGATTCATTGAACAGCGGATCAAAGGCAAAGAAGCCGGTTATTTCATCGCTCCCTTCGGAGGCGTGAACTCGCTGATCTCGTATACGGCACCGGATGACCTAAGCTGGCAATATGTACGGATTACACCCTATGAAATCATTACGCAGCAGACCAACACTATCCGCAACACCACCCTGCTCATTGCAGCCCTTGTTCTGGTGGCCGGTATCGGTCTCTCCTGGATTATGTCCAGAAGCCTCTATCTGCCGATTGACCGGATTGTCAGCGAGATGAATATTCTCGAAACAGAGAAACGCGACAGCATGTTCATGATCCGGCAAAATACACTGCGCGACCTGATTCTTGGCCTGAAGCCCCTGCAGTCCATGCAGCAGGTGGAGAAGCTGCGCCAGCTCGGGATTCACTTCACCTTCAATAATGATTACCGCCTGATTCTGCTCCGGATTGATCATTACCAGGCGTTCAGGGAAGCCCGTTCCTCCTACCTGCTGGCCTCGAAGTTTGCCATTATGAACATCGCTTCGGAGATTTGCGGCCAGACCTACCGCGTCGAGACTGTGGATATGAACGATGACGGCATCCTGGTGCTGCTGAATATAGTCGATCCCGTGGAATACACGGATACCGGCCTGATTGAGGCGCTGCTCCGGCAGATTCAGCAGGCCTGCTCCGATTATCTGAAGCTGAGCCTTACACTAACCTATAGTCATATTGACCGTAACGCCACTCAGCTTCACCAGCTCTATAAGCAGGTCCGTGAGGCGTCGAATCACCGCCTGTTCTATGGACATGGCTGTATCATTAAGGCCCAGGACATCTGTGCGCTGGAGTCCAGCACTTATCATTATCCCGCCGATAAAGAGAAGAAGCTGGCCGACGCGCTGCTGAGCGGTAAGCTGGATGACGCCGCCGAGCAGTTCAGCAGCATCATCCGGGAGACGGAAGCCTTCCCCTTCCAGACCGTTCAGCTAACCGTATCCAGACTCAGCGTGACCGTCCGGGAGCTTGTGAATACCGTACAGACACGTAACCGCTTACAATACGATGGACTTCACGAGCTGCCTGGTCTGGAATCCGTTGAGACCCTTGCCGAGCTGGAGGAGGCCTTCTCTACCCTCTTCCATACCTTGCAGGAGCAGCTCGCCGGTAAAAAAAACGCCAAGCAGCATGATCTGATCTGCCAGATTAACGCCAAGATCAACGAGGATTACATGAAACCCCACCTTAGCCTTAACCAGATCGCCGATGAGCTGAATATGTCTCCCATCTACGTCAGCCGCCTCTACAAGCAGCAGACCCTGAACAGCATCGTCGATGTCATTCTGGAGGTGCGGATGCGGGAGGTCTGCGTCCTGCTGGAGAACACCGACCTGCCCGTAACCGCGATTGCCGAGCGCTGCGGCTTCACCAGCAGCTCTTACCTGCACCGGATGTTCAAGCGCAGCTTCGGCACGACGCCTACGGATTACCGGCGGTTAAAGAGTGCGCGGATGAACTAAGGTTGCTTTGGTGGAACACCAAGCCATCCTTTGCCTTGCCTTGGCCCTTGACCTTGCTTTGGTGGAACACCAAGCCTGCTGTTCGCTTTGCCTTGCAGTTGCTGTGTGTGGAACACTAGCCCGTCTCCAGATACATGGAGACGGGCTTCTGCTCTCCCCTCCTGCCCCGGAGGCCTTAGGGCTGACGCGGCCTCCGCGGCTGAGGTCTCGTTGCGCCGAGCGCTTAAACAGCGGAGAAAACGGAATGAATGTGGAGAAGCGGAGCGTTCGCCTTTGTGTCCGGATTTTCACCGCTAAGGTAAAATCAAAAAATCCGGACACAACAGCGATCGGAACATCATTCCGTTTTCGGAGCGTCCACCCAAGCGCCCAAGCACCAACCTGCGCCCCAAGCGCGCCCGCCACAGCAAAAAGCCCCAAAAGCCATACGGCTTCCGGGGCACCACCTCTACTTTACATAAGCTTCCCACTGCTTCGTCCACTCCGTCTGGATCTTCTCCAGGCCAGCCTGCTTGGCCTTCTGCATGAAGGTCTCCAGGCCCTTATCCACATCATCCACGAGTCCGGCTTCCAGAGGGAACAGGTACTGCTTCTCAACCTGCTCCAGCGCGGCCTTCTCCGCCTGATAGGAGGTGTAGTCTTCGGCGAAGCCTAGGAACAAATCCGGCTTCTGGATTTTGTCCAGCTCATCAAAGATGGCCTTCACCCCGTCGAAGCCCTTATCCAACAGCATGAATTCCGGGTTTCTCCACGCCCAGCCGTTCATACCCTCACGAGTGAAGCCATTCGATGTACTGGTGCCGACCAGCTTGTAATACCCATCCTCTACAGTGTAGTTCTTGCCTTCAATTCCGTATTGCGTCAGCTGGTTATACCGTTTATCCAGAACCATCTTCTGATAGAAGGCCAGCGCTCTTTCCGGGTTTTTGCTGCTCTTGGGAATAGCGAACCCGTTATGAATCGGATGTACAGGTGTAGCATAACCGGTGGTTAAGCCGAAGGGAGAGTACGCCAGCTCCCAATCCGGATGGGTGGTGCTGATCTTCATCTTCATATCATTGAAGCGGTTAGGGTTATCCCCGAACATACTGGCCGCTTTACCTGAAGTAACCGGGTCCTGCATCGTATCCTTGATGTTCAGCACGTTCTTCGGAATGAAGCCTTTGTCTGCCCAGCGCTTCATCATTTGGAGCTCTTCTTTTTGCTCATCGGAACCCCAGTAGGAGTATACCGTCGTAGGTGAATCATACTTCACACCCATGCCGTACGGCAGAGCGCCGATCATTTTATGCAGCTCCGTATAGATATAGTGCAGGTTATTGCCCACATCACTGTTCAGTGACATCGTCATCATATCCGGCTCATTTTTGGCGATGCCGTCCATATAGGCCTCATAGCTGGCCAAGTCCTTGGGCTCCGGAAGATTATATTTCTTGCGCAGATCCTCGCGGTAGACAAAGCCGTTCGTTACATATTCTTTGAAGGTGGCAGGAACCGTGTAGATTTTACCGTCCACCTTCACATCCTCCCACATCGGCGCAGGAACGAATTGTTGCAGCTCGGGAGCCGCCTTAGGGAGCAGATCATCCAGTGCCAGGAAGGCACCGCGCTTCGCATAGGATTGATATTGAGTCCAGTCCGCGGTAAAAATCAAATCAATCGCCTGGCCGGAGGACAGCAGCAGCTTATATTTCTGATCCCAGTCCGTCCAGCTGGTGTAGTTGAACTTCACGGTAGCATTCAGCTCTTCCTGGGCCATCTTGTTGATCTCAGCCTGAATCGCCGGAAGATCCTTCGGAGCATCGCCGAGCATGTAGAATTGCAGCTCCACCTTCTTCGAGGTGTCGATACCGGTATCCGCTCCTGTGGCTGCAGCCCCCTGTGTTGCGGCCGCAGTGCCGGGGTTGCTGTCCGTCCCGGTGCTGCCGGTGCTTCCATTACTGTTGCCCCCGCCGCATCCCGCCAGAAGCGATAGAGCGAGCACGCCTGTTGTAAGCGTTACCAGAGATTTTCTGCCTGCTTTCTTTCTCATAAATGAACCCTCCTAAAAGTTTTGTGAGCCTATACTTCCCCGCCCTGGCATGTAACTCTATGTTAGCCGAAATAACAGATATACGGTAAGGGTACATTCTGTCAGATGGTTCTAACCTTTTACCGCCCCGATTGTCAGCCCCTTCACGAAATAACGCTGAATAAACGGATACAGGAACAGAATCGGACCCGTAACTACAATGGCCATCGCCATCTTGGTAGATTCCGTAGGCAGATCACTGCCCAGGCTGACCCCGGTACCCGCGCCCATATTAGCGATGAAGGATGCCGAGTTAATTACATTGTACAAGTGGAACTGCAGCTGATATTTATGCGGATCATTGATGAACAGTGAGGAGGAGAACCAGTCATTCCAGTAAGCCAGAGCCAGGAACAGACCTACAGTAGCGATGCCGGGCATCGAGAGCTGCAGCACAATGCGCCAGTATATTTTGAAATCCCCCGCCCCGTCCATCTTGGCCGATTCGAACAGCTCCTCCGGAACAGCCGAACGGATGAAATTCTTCATCAGAATAATGAGGAACGGCGTCATCAGCCCCGGAAAGATCAGCGCCCCGTAAGAGTCCGTCAGATGCAGGTATTTGGTGATCATAATGTACCAGGGCACCAGCCCCCCGCCGAACAGGGTCGTGAAGTAAATATAGAAGGAGAAGGTATTGCGGTATTTGAAATCCTTACGGGCCAGCACATAACCAGCCATAGTCATAAAAAACAGCCCCAGCGTCGTCCCTATCACCGTAGTAAACAGCGTCACCCCATACGCCCGCAGCACCTCATCGGGGAATGTGAATACCGTCTTGTAGCCCTCCAGCGAGAACTGCGCCGGTATGAAATGATAACCGTCCTTGATAATGGAATCATTGGCCGTCAGGGAGGCGGAAATGATCAGCAGGAACGGAATCAGACAGGCCAGCGAGCCCAGGATAATAACCGTGTAGGCCACTCCCTGCAATAGCCGGGTATAATGATCGTCTTTGATAGTCATGCTCTTCTTCTCCTTCCGCGTCAAGTTCAGCACCTTCTAGAACAACGCGTAATCGTCATTTATTTTACGGATAATATAGTTGACCGTCATGATCAGGAAGAAGCCGAACAGCGATTGATACAGACCGGCCGCAGTAGCCATCCCGACATCGAAGGTCACCTTCAGCGAGCGGAACACATACGTATCCAGAATATCTGTTGTATTGTACAGCACCCCGTTATTGCCGATCAGCTGGTAAAAGAGGTCAAATTGACCCTTCATAATACTTCCCAGCGAGAACAGCAGCAGCATGACAAAAGTCGATTTCAGCATCGGCACCGTGATATACCAGATCCGCTGAAAGATATGCGCTCCGTCGATTTTGGCCGCTTCATAATATTCCTCGCTGATGCCCGTGATGGATGCCAGGTAGATCACCATGCTGTAGCCGAGATTTTTCCACAGATAAAAGAGAATAATCAGCAAAATCCAGATGACCGGATTATTGTAGACATCTACAGGATTCGCCCCGAATTGCGACAGCAGCGTATTGAGGAAACCGTTATCATAATTGAACACGTTGTAGACGATAACACTCAGTATAACGAACGAGACGAAATACGGCAGGAACATCACCGATTGGGTCAGCTTCTTGAACCATTTCACCCGCAGCTCACTGAGCAGAATAGCACAGACAATCGCCAGCACGTTCCCCAGCAGGATGAAGGCCAGGTTGTAGCCGATCGTATTGAGCGTCAGCTTCACCAGCGTCCCGGATCTCCAGAGGAATTCAAAGTTCTTCAGCCCCACAAAGGGAGCGTTGAACAGCCCGGAATTGAAGTCAAATTGCGTGAATGCATAATACACCCCGACCATCGGAAAATACGAATTAACCAGGAAAAACAGCAGTGTGGGCAGCAGCATCAGGAACAGCACCCGGTTATGGACCAGCTCATGCCAAAAGCCCTTCTTCCTTCCCTTACGGGTGCCGGACACGATCTGCGGCGATAGCCCGCCCGTTCCCTTCAATGGAAGCTGGGTGACGAGCAGTATACCGGACTTGCGTTTGCGGTGTCTCAAAGCCTTCACTCTCCTCCTATGCCTATATAAGTTGCCGCGGTACCGGTCCGAAGCCTCCGCCCTTGATGGCCCTTATGGCTTCGTCCAATGGATGACCCCAGTATAGAAGCTGTGGCCTGCGGCTGAATAGTGAAGCTTCCGGCTATTCCTGTATTTTATTGCCAACTGGGCTGTGCACATATCATACTTTTGTGCAGTAACTGCAGCTGAACGCAAATAAGCCCCGGAATGCGCTCTTGATCAGAGCAGCATCCGGGGGTAAAGATCTGTATAGGCCACAGAGAGGGCAGATTTGCGATTTAAACTTGCTTGAATTAAATTATAGGTGATATACTCGGGAAAATGTACTAATTCTCCAATCTAAACTTTCATTATCTAAACCATGCTTCAGGAGGCCATCCTAATGAATCCGCTTCTATTCCGTATCCCTCCCCTGCCGCATTACATTGCCAGCGGCTTCAATCACTGCCAGCCCGGCTATCAGCACCGGAGCCGCCAGCATATCAAGGTATTTGATCTGCTGGTAGTCCGGCAAGGCAGCTTATATATCGGCGAAGAGGATCAGCGGTTCGTCGTGAAGGAAGGCGATGCCTTAATTCTGCGCCCGGACTGCCACCACTTCGGAACCGGAGGCTGCAAGGAGGAGACCTCCTACTATTGGCTTCACTTCCAGACCTTCCATGACTCACCTCCATTATCCGTAGCCGGACCGGATTCCGGTAATCCCAACGAATCTGCAGGAGAGCTTCCTGCCTCATTCTTCAATATCAGCTCATTTCATCTGCTGTTATCGCAGTTTGTCACCCTGCTTCAGCCGGACAAGGTATATGAGGTATTGACCCGGCTGGAGCAACTGCAGGACACCGCTCACCTCGAAGCCGTCCGTTTCAGCCAGCAGATTCTCTTCCAGGATATTCTGCAGCACCTGGCCGCCTCTGTGAACCCGGAGCACCGCAGCTCCCAGTCTACTGTATGTGCCGAGCAGGCTGCTTCTTATCTCCGTGCCCACTACCGTGAAGAGATCACTACAGCCATGCTGGGAGACAGCCTTAACTTTCATCCGGTCTATATCGCCCGCTGTATGAACAAGGAATATGGCTGTTCGCCCATGGAGTATCTGCTCCGCTACCGGATCGGCCAGAGCAAGCTGCTGCTTATGCAGACCAGCTTCCCTATCGCCCGGATTGCCGAGGAGGTCGGCTTCAACCAGGCCTCTTATTTCAGCTCCAGCTTCATGAAGCTGGAAGGGTTATCGCCGCGGGAATACCGCCAGCGTTTCTCATGAGACAGGCCAGGAATCAGGAATTTGCTGCTTTTGCCTCATTCGCCAAGGAGGAGAAATAAGCGATTTTATGATCTATTTTCTGGGCAAAGCTCTGAAAGAACTGAATCTTCTCCTCTATATGCTGTTTATGCTCCTGCAGTAACCTGCATTGGTCGGACAACGCATCGCTGCCTTCCTTCGAAAGAGCAATGAATTGCTTAATATCGGCAATCGCCATTCCGGTATCCTTGAGACAGCAAATTAACGAAATCAGCTCCAGATCCTCATCATCGAAACACCGGTTGCCGTTAACATCCCTTGCCACAACCGGCAATACGCCCTCCCGTTCGTAGTAACGCAGCGTATATTGGCTCAGTCCACTTTTTTGTGCTATGGTTTTGATGCTGTATCCCATCAGTATAACTCCTTTCCGGGTAAAGCTTTGCTGGCTTCACTTATAAAATACCACTGATCCGTTTCTATGAAAAGGCTCTCTATAATTCTATTGACTTACACCTAACTCTAAGGTCTAAGCTGAAGACAGTACTTTCATTGAAGGAGTGAATAATTAATGGTAAAAAGAATTAACGTGGCTAATGGTGCACTTGAAGTGGCTGAGATTTCACTAGGCTGTATGCGGATTGCAGATTTATCGCCAAAAGAGGCCGAAGTACACATTCATAGCGCTCTTGAAGTTGGCATAGACTTTTTTGACCATGCTGACATTTATGCCGGCGGTAAAGCTGAAGAAGTGTTCGGCAACGTTCTGGCTGCCAATCCCGGCATGCGGGACCGGATGATGATTCAGGCCAAATGCGGTATCCGCAACGGCTTCTTCGACTTCTCCAAAGAGCATATTGTAACTTCGGTTGAGAACAGCCTGAAGCGGTTACAGACCGATTATGTCGATGTACTTCTCCTTCACCGCCCTGACACGCTGATGGAGCCGGAGGAAGTAGCGGAAGCCTTCGATGATCTGGAGCGCAGAGGTCTGGTCAAGCACTTTGGGGTGAGCAACCAGAACCCGTTGCAGATTGAATTGCTGAAGAAGAACGTTAAGCAGCCCCTGCTCTTCAATCAGCTTCAGCTCAGCATTATGGTTACCGGCATGATTGACTCCGGCTTCAATGTCAATATGACCAACGCCGGTTCTGTAGTCCATGACGGAGGCATCCTGGAATACAGCCGTCTGCATGACATGACCATCCAGCCTTGGTCCCCGTTCCAGCATGGATTCTTTGAAGGTGTATTCCTCGGCAACGAGAGATTCCCCAAGGTCAATGAAGTAATTGACCGTCTCGCTGCGGACAAGGGTGTAGCCGATACGGCTATCGCTATCGCCTGGCTGCTTCGCCATCCGGCCCGTATGCAGCCGATTGTCGGCACTACCAACACGGCCCGTCTGCTCGATATCGCCAAAGCCTCTGACATTACCCTCAGCCGCCAGGAATGGTACGAGATTTACCGCGCTGCCGGAAATGTGCTGCCATAACGAAGAAGCAAGGTTAGATTGGTTATACGCATTTAGGACTGGAGCTTCCAAGAAAACACCGCTGGCTTTAGACGAAAGAGGTCTAAAGTCTGGCGGTGTTTTCTTTAACTACTTCGCGATCGGACTTGCTTTTTTACCCATCTTATAAATTCCAATCCAGGCTAACATTAATAAGATCTGAGCCAGAACGACCAGCCACAATACTTCCGTGAAACCTCCTATCAGGCAAAATATTGTATTAACCAGTGGGAACCCCAAGAAAGTAAACATGATCGGAAAATCTTTTTTGGGAGTGATTGAATAAATAACCTTCCGGTCCCAGAACTTTAGGAAAGCTAATGCTAAAACTCCGATTGTAATTACAGAAAGTGCAATCAAATTCACCCATTGCATATTAGAGGTTCTTTCGAAGAACGGCCCCATATAGTTAAAAAAGTTAGATAAAGGTGAGAACATACAAGCCAATGACGCAATGGCCGCCAGAAACGGATAGATGTAACCAACGGATTTACTGTAGCCTTTCTTTTTATGCCACCATTCCCCAATTAGAATAAAGACTGTCCAATACCCCGCTATATAAATCCATCCTGTAAAATTCATCACTGGTTCCCCATAGATTTGAGGTTCACCGGCCAGCGGATAATAAGTCCATCTTGCAATGCTTCCTTCCATGGTCTGAAATACCTGTTTAACGGCCACCGGGTCCAATGAAAAGTCAAACACCATAGCGCTTAATCCCGTAATAAATGGTTTCGTCCATGATGGTATATTTATAGACTTTAGAACACGCAAAGTGGAATAAATGATCAGAAACTCAATAATAGGGACAGTAATCGGTATATTAAATAACATTAAAATACTCCGCCCATATGCGTAGAAACCTTCCCCAAGCGATGACGCAGTAATTTCAAAAACGGCTGCGTAAAAAAACACAAAACCTATAAATTGCAGTAGAACCGTTTTAGGATGTGTTTCTTTATCAAGGATATAGAAAACCATTAGAACAGCAGCTATTAAGACGATAATGTCTTGAATAATCCATACAGGCACTACAGTTATATCACTCATTTTTTCCCTCCATTTAGTTTAATTTGAATCGAATGTTCAAATAAATTATAATATCACTGTGTTAGTAAAACAACAGGCTGTTCGTTTGACTTCTGTTAGTTATCATACAAATCACATTAGATTTGTTCATTTATTATTTCATTATTTTAAATTTGGGAGGATAATATGTCAGACAAAAAAACAGATCACAGAGTGAGGTATACAAAAATGGTTATAAAAGAAAGCTTGTTGAAGCTTTTGACAGAACAGTCTATCAATAAAATTACAGTAACCGACATTTGCAGAGAAGCAAATATTAATCGCAACACCTTTTATTCACACTATGCGAATCAGTTTGAGCTTCTTGCAATGATCGAAAATGATCTTTACGAAGAAATTAAGCAAGTTGGGATTAGTTCTTCAAACCCTCAAAAGCTATCTTATGAATTATGTAAATATATAAAAGCGAATAAAACGATATGTGAGGTTCTGTTCTCAGAGCATGGCGATAAAGAATTATTAGAAAGAATCCTTTATATCAGTCACGATTTAACCATTGAGCGATGGAAGCAGGAATTAAAATATTATGATCCACAATTGTTTGAGTCCTGGTATACGTTTGCCGCTCATGGCAGTATAGCCATTATTAAAAAGTGGGTGAGCAGCGGTCTGAAGGAAAGCCCAGGTAAAGTTGCAGCTTTTATTGATAAAGCCACAGAGGCAGTCTCCAAAGCATTTTATGCCGAAGAATTATAAATCATTTCATTCTATTCCTTCAGCCGCCAGGAATGGTACGAGATTTACCGCGCTGCCGGAAACCTGCTGCCATAAGGCAAAGCATCTGTATGACAAAACCCGCACACCTCCTCTTTAGTATAGGGGGTGTGCGGGTTTTTTTATCGCTTGCAAAAAATTTTATATCATCATACGCTTTTCACAGACATCGATGTACTTATATTTCGAAGGAGAACAAGGGTGAATAACAGAATTGAAAATTTCGAGAATCTGATTAAAACAGACTATGGCAATATTGCTGGTATTGTAGTACTGATCGGCAGCGAAAAGGTATATGAAAGCTATTTTGACGGCTACACCGCTTACGATACAATCCATGTTGCATCCGTGACCAAGAGCATTATTTCTGCACTTATCGGCATTGCCATAGATCAAGGCTTTATTAAAAGCATAGATCAGAATGTATTGGAATTTTTTCCGGATTACACGATCAAGCGCGGCGAAAAAACGATACAGGATATCACAATTAAAAATATGCTGACAATGACCGCACCGTATAAATACAAATCGGAGCCCTATACAAAGGTCTATACCAGCGGGGATTGGACCAAAGCTGCGATGGACTTGTTGGGTGGCAAAGACAATCCTGGAGAATTCAAGTATTCCACAATCGGCATACAGGTCCTGTCGGGAATCCTCACCCATGCAACAGGCCAATCTGTACTTCATTTTGCCACCGATCATCTGTTTGAACCGCTTGGCATTAAAGCACCCGCCAGTGCAATGATCCATTGCAAAGAAGATTATTTGGCTTTCCTCAAAAATAAACATGTAAGCGGTTGGATGATGGACCCTATAGGCACCCATACTGCCGGTTGGGGGCTTGCCTTAACCGCCATGGATATGGCAAAAATCGGCCAAATGTACTTAAATCAAGGATGCTGGAACGGCAGACAAATTCTATCCTCAACATGGATCAAAGACAGCACCCAAGAAAGCAGCCGATGGGGAGATTTACCGTACGGATATTTATGGTGGATTGTTAGCAATGAGGGATTAGGTTGTTATGCGGCTTTGGGCGACGGCGGAAATGTGATTTTCGTAAATCCCGCGAAGAAAATGGTAGTTGCGATTGCTTCCCGTTTCATGCCGCGTGCGAAGGACCGAATCGAATTAATTAGAACGTATATTTCACCGTTGTTTGAAGAGAATCAGTGAGGTAAAGTCTCGCAGGTTTTTTCGCAGAAGAGGAGTCAAAAACCCGCGAAAAGCCTTGTGAAATAAAGGTTTTTCGCGGGTTTTCATGTTTTTATCAACGATGATCACGCAACAGCTCGTACGTCACATACACCGGTCGTCCTGTTCGTGGTTCAAGCATAATTTCGGCATCAATGGCAAACACCTCACGCAGCGTCTGTACCGTCATTACGCGCTCTGGCGAGCCATGCTCCACCACTTGGCCCTCACGGATTGCCACCATGTAGTCGGAGAAGCGTGCTGCCAGATTCAGGTCATGCAGCACCATCACAATCGTCACCTGCTGACTTCGATTCAGTTCAAATAGCAGCTCCAGCACTTCAAGCTGATGCGCCAGGTCCAGATAGGTGGTCGGTTCATCCAGCAGGATCAGATCAGTCTGCTGGGCGAGCGCCATCGCAATCCATACGCGCTGACGCTGACCGCCAGATAGTGTATCCACCTCACGATGCTCAAACGCAGTAAGCTGTGTAACCGATAAGGCCCAGGTGACGACATGCTTATCCTCTTTGGAGAGCTTGCCGAAGCCCCGTTGATGAGGGAAACGCCCATAGGCGACTAATTGGCCAACCGTCAATCCGCTCGGTGCAGTCGGTGTCTGGGGCAGAATCGCCATCTGCTTGGCCACTTCCTTGGTGGTCAGCGTACCGATATCAGCTCCATTCAGATAGACCGCACCATTTTCCGTCTTGAGCAACCGGCCTACTGCCTTAAGTATGGTTGATTTACCGCATCCATTGGGACCAATAATCGAGGTAATCTGTCCGCGCGGAATCTGTAAATCCAGTTCTTGTACAATAAGCGTGTCATTATAGGCAATATCGAGTTGTTGCGCTGTAATACTATCCATGATGTCCTCCTAGTTAGCCTTCGCCAGCAGATACAGAAAGTACGGAACACTGATGACCGTAATGATGATTCCCGTCGGCACATCTCCTCCAAGGCTAACCGTGCGCGTAATCGTATCCGCAAGCACCACGATTAATCCCCCGGTCAGGCTGGCAGCCGGAACGAGCATTTTGTGATCGGGTCCGACCAGTTTTCTTGCCATGTGAGGAGCGATCAAGCCCACGAAGAAGAAGCTTCCGCCTACAGCCACACTGCCAGAGGATAAAGCAACAGCAGCGATCGACAACCCCAAGAACTGCCGCTTCACGGCAAGACCCAGCCCTTCTGCTGTCTGATTGCCCAGATGGAGAACATTCAGCATGCGAGACTTGTAGAAAATATAACCGAGTATAATCAAAACCAATGGTGCCAGTATGGAAATATAACGCCAATCATCGCCCCACAGACTCCCAGCCAGCCAGTTCAGCATAAAGTTCATCTGCGAATCATCCAGCTTGAGGGTCAGGAAGGTGGTCAGCGCCCCATATCCGCTTCCGAGCGCAACCCCGGTTAAGATCAAGCCGATGGGCGAGATGTCCCGGCCACGGCGATACGACAATAAGAAGATCAAGCCCGCCGCGAGCAGTCCGCCAACCAAAGCCAGCAGTGGCAGAGCAACAAAGGAACTCCTTCCTGTCGATGCGATGAATACGACGAACAACAGGACAAACAAGCCTGATCCCGAACTAATCCCCAGTGTTCCCGGACTAGCCATATCATTGCGCAGCAAACTCTGCATCACGACCCCTGCCGCTCCCATTCCCAGACCTACCAAGATCGACAATACGATTCGTGGCATTCGAAAATCAAACACAATCAGATTTTGCTTGTCGGTACCATTTCCCAGGAGAACATTCAGCACTTCCAGCGGTGAAAGATTCATCTTGCCTGAATTCATGCTAATGACCGCAAACATAAAGATAAGCACCAGTAGCACTACATTGACGATGATTCCCCGTTGCACCGTATAACGCTGCCTGATCATTCAAATTCCCTCCTTTGCCTGCGAGCCAGGAAGAGGAAGTACGGCACCCCAATGATAGAAAATATAATACCAATCGGTGTTTCGAATGGCTTATTGATCAAGCGGCCAGCCAGATCGGCTGATACCGTCAACAACGCACCATATATCGCAGCTGCCGGAATAATGTACCGGTAGTCGACACCCACCATATATCGCACCATATGCGGTGTAATCAGACCCACAAAACCAATCGGGCCAACCACAACAACAGCCAGTCCGGTCAGCACGAGCACAACAATCGTCGATAACCCTTTGACCAGTCCGCTGCGGATACCAAGTCCACTTGCCACCTCATCCCCCAAACTGAGCAGGGTAACAGAAGGAGATAACGCCAGAGCCAACAGAACACCACTAACAAACAGCGGAGAGATGATCAGTAATTCCTCCCACTTGGCCCCCGCTGTACTTCCTGATGTCCAGAACGCCAATGCTCTCCCCAGATTGTAATTGATCGCTAAATACTGACTGAGCGCGCCAAACAGCATGGAAATGGACAAACCTGCCAGTACCAGCCGCTGGGGCGTCATCCCTCGCTTGCCTAGTGACGCAACGAAGTAAGTGATCCCGGTGGCGAGCGCTGCCCCCAGACAAGCCAACAGCATCATCTGCCCATACGAATAACCCGGCATGAAGGCCAGGCAGCATGCAATTGCGAAGGCTGCCCCAGAGCTGATCCCCATCAGTCCGGAGTCGGCCAGCGGATTGCGCGTCGTCCCCTGCATGATCGCACCACAAACTGCAAGGCTGCATCCGACAATCAAATCAGCTACGGTACGCGGAAGACGCAGGGTCTGAATAATTTGATGCTCAGTGAGTGTTGGATCAAATCGGAAAATAGCCTCCCATGCAGTTGCTAACCTCATATCGGCGGCGCCGAAGCTAATCGACGCCGCCGATATGAGAACCGTTAACCCAAGCCCTACCACCATATACATGGTGAATTTAATCGCCCCGCGGCGTTTTTGTTGAGGCTTGTTTGTCATTATATTTCCCAATCCCCTTATTTCGCTAATGCCAGCAATTGATTCACAATATGATCTATCAATGCACTGGAAGTCATTATATCAGTGGACCAAGATAGCGATGAACCCACCATTACGATCCGATTTTGTTGCACAGCCGGTAGCAATTTCCAGATTGCCTGATCAGCAGGAACTTCCGTATCTCCTAAAGCGATCAAGTAATCCCCCATGTAAGCAGGCAGAGCCTCCATAGAGACTTCTCCCCAATATTTATCTGCAGCAATGATATCAGATTGGACTTTTGGCGGTGCCTTCATTTGAAGTTCATTATAGATAAGCACACCCACTGCATGTTTGGCTCCAGCGACGGAGCTACTTTTATCACTGAATTCTCCTAGAGTCACTGTCTTGTCTGAAAGGCCTGCATTTGTAAAAGCCAGCTTCGCTTCTTCAATTTTGCTCGCATAAGCATTCAACACAGCCTCAGCCTCCTCCGGCTTATTCAAAATATCGCCCATAAAACGGATTCGCTCTTCTGTAGTCATATCACCATAAGGAACATAAATGGTTGGAGCAATTTTGGATAGATCATCATAATTCTCTTCGCCCCAGGCTAAGATGATTAAATCAGGCTCAAGACTCATCACATCTTCCGGCTCCATCTTTATGTTAACAGAATCTTTAATCTGGTTAGAATATACAGCCTCTGTCTCCCCCCTTGTCGCTCTCGCAACACCTAGTGGAGTTACACCTAAAGCCACCACATCACCAACCAGATAATCGACTACAACACGCTGAGGGTTGCTAGGTACCTCAACATCACCTTTTACTGTGGATATCGTTCTGGTCTGCGAGGCTGCTTCGGAAGCTTTCGTCTCCGGTACTTCCGTTTGCTTCGACTGTTGTGTCTCTGCGGGCGGATTCACCGTTCCCCTGTTATTCACTGGCGTCCCCGACGTACATGCCGTTAACAACAGCATCAAGCTCATCGCCGCCGCAAAGAGCATTTCTTTACTTCTAACTTGTCCAAACATGCTTGATTCCCCATCTCTATGAGACTTGACCAGATTCGCCAGTTCCCTCTCATTGTAATGAATATGAGAATCATTATCAATACCATCAACCTGCATAGATAGTGCGTTTATTTTCCGGTAATCACTCGGCGTCATTTTGTAATACTTCTTAAACATCCGAAACAGGTTCTTCTCATCCACAAAGCCGGTTCCTGCTGCGATTTCTTTAATGGTTGCTTCTGTATTCTTTAAGCCATGGCAGGCAGCTTCTATCCTCCTCTGAATGAGGTACTCCTGTAAGCTCATCCCTTCCTTCTTTTTGAAGAGCCGCGTCAATTGCCCGCCGCTAATTCCAAACATATCGGCAATTTCTTTAAACATAATCGGCTCTCTATAATGTTTATCAAGATACACCTTCGTAGAAAGGGATGGATCTGGCTGGAGATACCGGACCTCACCCTCCTCAAAATCTCTGTACACCCCATGAATCAATTGATATAGAAAACTTTTGGCCTGCAACTGATTCATCGCCTTGCCGCCGTTCCAGGCATTCATCATCTGTTGGAACAAATCGAGGACCAAGATGGGGTTACTTGGCGTATAACCATACTGTTGAACAAATGGATTCACCTGATCCAGTAATTGCTGCAGATACCTTTTGAGAAAAAGAGGTGATTCTGCTTTATAAAACACCATAAAGGTCCTCACACTCTCTCCTGTAGGCGAAATGCTAAGCAGGCTCCCCTTCCCGCCGTGAACCAAACCGAAACGTTCTATACCAAATGCGGTTTCATTCAGTTGAATTTGCGCTTCTCCTCCACATGCATAGATAAACATGCTACTAGGCATTTTGTAATGTTCCAAGGGGTATTGGGATACTATATTCTGAACACGCACATCTATTAAAGTAATGATCGAACGTGCCCATATACGGGCCATCGTATCAATGATCTCTGGTGTAACCATCTGGCTTACCTCTGCTTTTTCTTGCACCAACCCGCACTCCCTCATCTCACTTATTTCTAATTTATAAATCTAAATTATTATCACTCTAATATATATCATCCCAATATTATGATTTTGATTATCATTATCATTTATAATAGATCAAGTATATCATCATTTGGTGATCTTTGAATCCAAATTCCAAATTGATAATTCGGTGGCTCCTTGGCCGCCAGCTATATGGGCAAGAACGCAAAAAAAGTCCACCAGATAATGTATCTGATGGACTCTTAGCTTTAATATAATACCGGCGAGAGGACTCGAACCTCCACGGTTTCCCACTCGATTTTGAGTCGAGCGCGTCTGCCATTCCGCCACGCCGGCGTATTCATTGATTAGTTCAAAAATAAAAATGGAGGTGCCACCCAGATTTGAACTGGGGATAAAGCTTTTGCAGAGCTTTGCCTTACCACTTGGCTATGGCACCAAAATAATGGAGCGGACGACGGGAATCGAACCCGCGACCCTCGCCTTGGCAAGGCGATGCTCTACCGCTGAGCCACGTCCGCATATAATGGCTGGGGATATAGGAATCGAACCTATGAATGACGGAGTCAAAGTCCGTTGCCTTACCGCTTGGCTAATCCCCAATAAGTTGTTGAATAAAAATGGGGCGACTGATGGGTCTCGAACCCACGAATGCCGGAACCACAATCCGGTGCGTTAACCCCTTCGCCACAGTCGCCATATTAAGCTTTTTGAATGATATGCCTTATAATTCTTATAAAAGAAATGGGGCGACCGATGGGTCTCGAACCCACGAATGCCGGAACCACAATCCGGTGCGTTAACCCCTTCGCCACGGTCGCCATATTAAGCTTTTATAGGAAATTACTTGGCAGGGGCAGCAGGAATTGAACCCACACCAACGGTTTTGGAGACCGTTGTTCTACCTTTAAACTATGCCCCTAAAAATGGTGGAGGCTGATGGATTCGAACCACCGAACACGTACGTGAGCAGATTTACAGTCTGATGCGTTTGGCCACTTCGCTAAGCCTCCACGGGATGGTGCCGGCGAGAGGACTTGAACCCCCAACCTACTGATTACAAGTCAGTTGCTCTACCAATTGAGCTACACCGGCATATTAAATTGTGTATGGTGGCGCGGGAGGGAATCGAACCCCCGACACAAGGATTTTCAGTCCTTTGCTCTACCGACTGAGCTACCGAGCCATATAAGTTATTTCATAAAGATAAAGATGGCGGAACCGACGGGATACTCTTCACTTCGTTACGAGATTGCGAAGTATTCCTTACGATGCCTATGCTTCAACGAACCCAGGGAATTCTCATCCCTTAAGCCATTAAAATGGCGGAACCGACGGGATTCGAACCCGCGATCTCCTGCGTGACAGGCAGGCATGTTAGGCCAACTACACCACGGTTCCAAAACAATTGCGGGGGCAGGATTTGAACCTGCGGCCTTCGGGTTATGAGCCCGACGAGCTACCGGGCTGCTCCACCCCGCGTCATTGGTAAAGATCTATTCAGTTAAATCATAGATGGTGGAGGCTGAGGGGTTCGAACCCCCGACCCTCTGCTTGTAAGGCAGATGCTCTCCCAGCTGAGCTAAGCCTCCATGTATCAGTTCCAAAAAAATGGTGACTCGTATGGGATTCGAACCCATGTTACCTCCGTGAAAGGGAGGTGTCTTAACCCCTTGACCAACGAGCCATGCTGTATAAAAAGTATTGCTACGGAGAGAGAGGGATTCGAACCCTCGAGACGCTTGTGGCGCCTACACGATTTCCAATCGTGCTCCTTCGGCCAAACTCGGACACCTCTCCATATGGCTCCCCGAACAGGACTCGAACCTGTGACAACTCGATTAACAGTCGAGTGCTCTACCAACTGAGCTATCAGGGAATATACATCAGGCTTGATCGCCTGAAAACTGAATCCGAAACGAATTTGTGTGTTAGTGTATTTGGATAAGCCCTCGACCGATTAGTATTGGTCAGCTCCATGCATTGCTGCACTTCCACCTCCAACCTA
>NZ_JABMKX010000025.1 GCF_013204885.1 Paenibacillus tritici | reverse complement strand
TCGACTTGCATGTATTAGGCATGCCGCCAGCGTTCGTCCTGAGCCAGGATCAAACTCTCCAATTAGTATTGAAAAGAGCGATTGCTCATTTTGAAACATCTGACGAGAATTTACATTCTCTTTTTTGGAATTCACTTTCGTGATTTCCCACTCACTCGTTGTTCAGTTTTCAAAGATCAATGTCTCATTTTAGCTCTTCACCGCATCTCAGCGGCGACCTTCATAATATATCATAGTGTTTCGTTGTTTGGCAAGCTTTTTTTTGAAAAAGTTTATTTTCATTATTTCTTGCCTGCGGCTTCTCTTAAAACAATTAAAAGGAGCGCGAGATATAATGTATCATGTCGGCTCCCTTTTCGTCAAGCTATTCAATTCATTTTATTTATCCGGATTTCATCCCGCTCACAACTTAATGTTTGAACTGAGAAGAACGTCCACCCCAAGCATACTTGGACAACTCTTTCTGGGGAGCAAAACGCGCATACATCCGGAATACCGTTTTATATCGATTGGCAATAGCCTGTCTAATGTTCTGGTCTAATCGCTGGTCACTCATATCCAATAGCATTTCATCCAGTTCTTTGCGCAATACATAGTCCAGCTCCTTGCATTCCTTCTCATTGAATAACATTCCCAACATATGCTTGGCCTCCTTCATGAAATTCATAGTTATTCAAAATCATCAAATGCCTTATCATTTAACGCGAAGACTGCCATTTGATGTGGGAAGCTCTTTATTGAAGTGCTTACACTAGATTAACCGGAGTACTGAATCTATAACCATAATCATAAGAAAATTCCAGTTATGGCCTCTCTTCATTCAACCTGGAAATAGACCCAAATGTTTCGGCTTTAATGTTATGCACAATTCCCAAGGATTTTATGATAAAAGCGAAAATGTTATTGTGCTCTCAATAATGGCTGCAACGAACAGGAGAATAACAATCCAGAAGGAAGCGGTCAAAGTCTGGCGCATAAAGGCCGGCCATACCACTGCCCTTCTCTCACTCCGTGTGATTGCCGCCAAGAGCGTAGACCATACCTTACTCCCAAACGCTATCCCAAAAGCGCAGGCAATGATGATTGCCGGAATCTCAATAATTCCATGCGGCAGCAGTCCTTTTACAATCAGCGTGAACAGATCCTGTCCCTGTATCGCGGACAAATGAATCAGATAACCAATAACCGCACCGTTAATTAATAGGAATATGGCAGGCAAGAGACCGAATAACGCCCCCAGAAATATGATTACGACGCTTTTGATGCTATTGTTCAGAAAGATGAAGACAAAAAAGCTCCACTGCGGGTTAGACGACTCCCTAAGGTCCCCGCTAATCTGACTGATTCCCTTCAATTGCTCATTCAGCAGCTCTTGAAGACTTCCCGTGCCGATCCAACCCATCACTCCTCCAGCTATGAATAGCAGGGTAGCCAGCAGCAGTGCTGCGCGAATTGTCCTTAGATCCTTAATAAATGTATTAAAAGATAACATGCTTACCTCCTGAATGGGACTACGTCTATTTTGTATTTCGTCTCGATTGATTCATATCTGAGGTCATAAGCGTCCTGTACGAGCATACATTTAGAACAAACAAGCATTTCGCATGGGAGAGGAGCGCGACTTTATGAATTCTTTTTATGTATTTAGCGGCAAAAAGATAAAACGGTTCCTTTACATCTTTGCTGCTGCGCTTCTTACCGCCGGCGTCGTGTATGTGGAAAGGGGCAACATCACCGTGTTCTCTGAAGCAGCCCCTTCCGCCATTTACAGTGTGCCGACGGAAAAGAAGCTGATTGCCTTAACCTTCGATATCAGCTGGGGAGAAAAAAGGCCCGAGCCGATTCTGAAGGTGCTGGAAGACAAAAAGGTGGATAAGGCGACATTCTTCCTGTCCTCCCCCTGGAGCAAGACACATCCTGAGATCGTTACCAGCATCAAAGACGCCGGATATGAGATCGGCAGCCATGGTCATAAGCATGTGAATTACAGCACGCTAAGCAATGAAGAGATCCGCACACAGATCAGCACTGCGCATACGGTTTTGACGGAGCTCACAGGTTCACAGCCTAATCTGATCAGAATGCCTAACGGCGATTTTGACAAAAGAGTACTGCAGGTTGCCACCGATCTGGGCTATAAAGTCATTCAATGGGACACGGACTCACTGGACTGGAAGAACATCGGTGTGGACAATATCGTAAACCGTGTAACGAGTAAGGCCCATCCCGGCGATATTGTGCTGCTGCATGCCAGCGACTCCTGCAAACAAACGCATGAAGCTCTGCCTCAGATTATTGATAAGCTTCGCAGCCAAGGGTATGAGTTCGTTACCGTATCTGAGCTGATCAGCCAAAGCAATGCAAGCGGTAAGGAAGTCCGCGATTCAGCCTGGCTCGATGATGGCCTGGAAGACGCAGCCGGAATGTAACAACGCTTAAGGAATATTTAGTGGCGCGGCGAGATGAGCTGGGAAATATCCGGAGTTGGAGTGTTCAGCTTCGGGTAACTCAGGTCAAGCCCCTCCAGTGTCTTAACCACAATCTTCAGCGCCAGATAGTTGCGATACCAGCGGTGATTCGCAGGAATCCAGTACCACGGGGCTTTGTCTATACTGCTCTCGCGGAAAACATCCTCGTACGCCTGTTGATAATCGTCCCAGTATTCGCGTTCCTGCAGATCACTGGCATCGAATTTCCAATGCTTCGCCGGATCGTCAAGCCGCTCCTGGATTTTCTCGAGCTGCTTCTCCTTGGAGATATGCAAAAAGAGCTTAATTACCGTTGTCCCCTCCTCCGCCAGCATCTCCTCAAACTGGCGGATGTAGCGGAAACGCCGCTTGGCATCTTCTTTACTCAGACTGCCATGCACCCGGGGCACCAGCACATCCTCATAATGCGACCGGTTGAACGCCGCTATATAGCCTTTGGGCGGGGTCTTCATATGGACTCTCCACAGGAAATCGTGAGCTTCCTCCTCCAGTGACGGCTTCTTAAAGCTGGTAACGATGAAGCCTTGCGGATTGACGCCGGAGAAAATATGCTTAACTGTGCCGTCTTTTCCGCTTGAATCCATTCCTTGCAGGATCACCAGCAGCGAATGCTTCTTTTGGGCAAACAGGATATCCTGCAGCTTCACCAGCCGTTCCTTCAGCTTCTCTGTTTTGGCTTCTGCTTCTTCTTTGGATTTGAATTCACCCAGTTCATCCGGATCGAGGTCCTTCAGGCGTGTTTCATTTGTGTCTTTTATCATATAGCGCTTGATGTTCATATATTCCCTCCTCCACTCTGTTCTTTAAGATTAACCTCTTGGGCTTCATTTTAACCTCTTCACATCAGCAAAGCCAAAACCCCGCCTCCCTGGTTAGATCCAGAGGGGTGGGGTTTTGGCTTTATTCATAATTTCAGAGTGAGGCCGGTTTCAGAATACGGTGCAGCATCAGAATCTGGAAGGCATTACAGGCGATAAGCGGGACAAGAATAAATACGGTAGCGCTGTCCACGCCAATGCGGAGGACGCCGATAATCTCCACTATTGTGATGGCTGTCATGAAGAAAAAGGTGGGGACCCAGGCTGATGCATTCGTGCTGCGTATTTTGAACCAGGATACCATAAGGGCTGTCAGCAGAATAGCCACGCCCAGCGTCAGATCTGAACCCACACTCCGGTCCCCGCTGACAAAGGTGCGGAGGAACATCAGCTCCAGCAGCGCAAGCACTGCAAGCACCAGTTGTATGTATCGCCAAGCCTTACGCGGAAATACGCCGATGCCCGTATAGTTGAGAATAAGATAAGCGAAGAATCCGAGCTGGGCATATACGCTAACAAGCGCTCCGTAGCCAAGAAGAATCAGGGCGTAGAGGAAAAAGTCGGCGGTGCTTTTAAATTGAATTCCGCCATTCACTATCTGCAGAGCAAGACCGGCAATCACGGCCCCGCCTGCACCGATCAAAAGCGTGGTCCAGAACAAATAAAACCATTTTCTTAAGCTCAGCGCCTTCACCTCCCCGTGTCAGATTTATTTTACCAAGGTTACCGTCAAAAAACCATTACTCTTCAACATAAATGTACCTGCGGGCGGCATACTACAATCATTGATTCTAATAAAGGAGGGCAGCGCCAATGAAATGGAGGGCTCTATGGTCTGGAGGCTTGGCACTCGGCTTGGCGATCACGTTAACCGCCTGCGGAGGCGAACAGAGCAGTTCTTCTTCCGGTGGACAGGGCGGATATAAGGAAATGAAGACGATGGTTGTAGATATATTAAAGAGCGACGAAGGTAAAAAGGCTGTAGAGGAAGCCCTGTCTACCCCCAGCTCAGATGAGGGTGGCGGCGGCAGCGGCGGGATAAGCATGAAAATGATGCCTATGCAGACGACAGAGCAGATTAGGATTGCCGTTAAGGATACTCTTACAGCACCCGAGTATCAGAAGGAAATCGAAAAAATCATGACCGACCCGCAATTTGCCGGGGATTTCGCCAAAGCGATTAATAAAGAGAGCAAGGAACTGCATCTTCAATTGATCAAGGACCCCACTTATCAGAAGTCTGTTGGAGAAATCATGAAATCGCCCGAAATGATGAAAATGTTCCTCGATCTTACTAAGACTCCGGATTACCGCAAACAGTCCATGACCATTATGCAGGAGGCTATGCAAAATCCGCTGTTCCGTATGGAAGTCCTTACTCTGCTCAAAAGTGTAGTTCAGGATGAGCTGCAGCCCAAGGTTGAGAAAAAGGATGCAGGAAAAGGCGAAGGCGGCGGGGAGGAAAAAGAAGGCGGAGGAGAAAAACAGGAAGGCGGAGACGATTCCGGTTCAGGATCTGGTTCGTAATTCAAATAAGGCCTTGCCCCAGGAATGGGGCAGGCCTTATTTTTGCATGCGCATCGCGGAATGTTTATTGCTCGTATTTGGCAATCAGCTTGTCTGCAATTTCTGCGAATAACATTCCGGTGGCTGTCTCCGCCTTATAGACCGACGGTGAGAAGTCCGGCTCGGAGATATGGTTATCCGGTGCACCCAGCGGCACCTGGGCCAGCAGCTCTGTATGCAGCGTTTCAGCCAGACGGGCTCCGCCGCCGCGTCCGAAGATATAATCCTTTTTGCCGCAGGAGGAGCATTCGTAATAAGCCATGTTCTCGATGACCCCAAGGATTTCATGCTCCGTCTGCAGAGCCATTGAGCCTGCTCTCGCAGCCACAAAGGCAGCCGTTGCATGAGGAGTAGTTACAATGATCTCTTTGCTGTGCGGCAGCATCTGATGTACATCGAGCGCCACATCCCCCGTACCCGGAGGCAGATCCAGCAGTAGATAATCAAGCTCGCCCCAACCCACATCGGCGAAGAACTGACGCAGCATTTTGCCCAGCATCGGCCCTCTCCAGATCACCGGACTATTCTCACGGATAAAGAAGCCCATGGACATGACCTTCACTCCAAAACGTTCTACCGGAATAATAGTTCCTTCATCGACGACCGGTCCCTCTTCAATCCCCATCATATCCGGGATACTGAAGCCGTAGATGTCAGCATCAATCAGGCCGACTTTTTTGCCTTTCCGGGCTAGTGCTACGGCAAGATTCACGGTGACCGTAGATTTCCCGACTCCCCCCTTACCGCTGGCAATAGCAATAAAGTTCACACCTGAGTTCTCATTGATCAGCTCATGCCCCTCAAGGCCCGCTGCGTGTCCTTTGAGCTTCTCCCCTTGTTCGGAATCCGGCTCGCCGTCTTCGCCCTCTCCGCGGAACATAGCACGTTCATAATCGGTGGCATCACGCAGGCGGATGTGAATATTCTCAGCCCCGCCCTCCGTAAGCAGATCACGCACCTGCTGTTCCAGCTCCATGCGCTTCTTCTCATCGGAGTCAAGACACACGATGGATAACGATATCCGGTCTTCTTTGACCATGATGTCGCGGATTAGCTGCAATTCAACAAGGCTTTTTCCGGATTCCGGGTCTGTGAGCGGCTGCAAAAGTTCCTGAATTTGTTCCCTGGTCAGCATGGAAGCACCTCTGTTTCTGTCCGGCGGTAAGCCCCGGTATTTGCATCTATTATAGCATTACCCTCCGGGGGAAGAGTAGTCCCTGCCCTAATCCCTTGGTTCTATGGCTGCTCCGTGCTGTACCGCAGAATTCCCCGGTAGATGCTGGTAGCGACCTTCCGCTGATACACATCATCCCCAAGCAGCAAGGACTCCTGAGGATGGGACAGGAAGCCTACCTCCACTAACACGGATGGCATCTTTAAGACTTTTAACAAATAAATGGTGTTCGCGGTCTTCGCCACCCGGTCTGTATTCTCAAGCGTTGCCCGAAGTTCATCCTGCACCCGTTCGGCCAATGCCTTGTTCCCCTCGTTGCTTGGATAATAGAAGGTCTGCGCCCCGCTCCAGCGGTTGGAAGGAATACTGTTCATATGTACGCTGATGAATAGATCCGCCCCCTTCTCCTCAATGCTCCGCACCCGCTGCTTCAGGTCCTCTGTCTTGCGCTTTGCGTACCCTTTGGTGTTGTCCTGGGCGAGATCATAATCCCCTTCCCGGGTCATGACCACGATTGCCCCTGCCTGCTGCAGATAATCACGCAAGTACAGCGATACAGCGAGATTGATCTCCTTCTCAATCAGACCCGACCGGCTCACCGCCCCACCATCCGGCCCGCCGTGGCCTGCATCAATGGCAATGACCTTGCCGGACAGCGGCAGGCTCCAATAGTTGACTGTCCTGGCAGTCGGCATATCATATGCGATGATACCGATCATCACAGCGAGTAGTATAGCGCCTAGGAAGCTTTTTTTGATGCTGCTCCAAGAGATCCAGACCGAGAATTTACGCCGCTGCCCTCCAGACATAACAAAGACCCCCTCGTCCCGATAGATTCTACTCATCTATATGGGACAAGAGGGCCAAATAGTACTGGCTGTTCCAGACTATACGGAGACTTCTGAAGACATGCCTTCAATCAGAATCTGCGCCACCTCAGGACGCGTGAATTCTGGAGGCGGGCACTGACCGTCACGCAGCAGCGCACGTACCTTCGTACCCGATAGCGTCAAATGCTGGTCGCCCGGATGCGGGCAGGTTTTGCTGGAGGCCATATTCCCGCATTTCACACAGAAGAAGCTGTGCTCGAAGAATAGCGGCGTAATGCCGAGCTCCTCAGCGGTGAAATTAGCAAAAATCTCCTGCGCTTCATACGTGCCATAGTAATCTCCTACACCGGCATGGTCGCGTCCGACAATAAAGTGTGTACACCCGTAGTTCTTGCGCACCATCGCATGGAAAATCGCTTCACGCGGTCCTGCATATCGCATAGCCGCCGGAAACACCCCGAGAAATGTACGGTTCTCCGGATAATAATTCTCCAGCAGCGCGAGATAACTCTTCATCCGCACATTGGCCGGAACATCGTCCGATTTAGTCTCACCCACCAGCGGATTCAGGAAAAGAGCGTCTACAACCTCCATAGCGCACTTCTGGATATACTCATGGGCCCGATGTACCGGATTACGCGTCTGAAAGCCTACAACCGTTCTCCAGCCCTTCTCTGCGAAGATCTGGCGCGTCACAGCGGGGTCAAAATAGAACTCAGCGAATTTCTCCGGCTGCGGGCGATTGAGCACAGTTATGGGTCCGCCTACGTAAGTGGCCGGCCGGGCCAGCAGCTTGCTGACACCCGGATGCGCGGGATCGGTTGTTCTGAACACATTCTGAGCTTCAAGCTGCTGATCTACCGTATAGATACTCTCAATATCAAGTAATCCGTAGACAACACCGTCTTCCTCGCCAATCAGTGAAACTCTGTCCCCTACGGCAAGAGATGACGCCTGCTCTTCGCCTACAGCCAGCGTAACCGGAATACTCCACACGGTACCGTCAGCCAGCCGCATGCTTGTAACTACAGAATGATAATCCTCTTCGTTCAAGAATCCGGTAAGCGGCGAGAATGCCCCTACACCGATCAGGTCCAGATCCGATAAAGTCCAAGTATTAAGTGCAATTGATGTATGGGCTGAAGCCTGCTCCAGCAGTGCTTCTCTCTGCTCTCCGGCGGCGATGCGCTGAATCAGTGTTCCTCCATGAGGAAGTATTGAAGTCATCCTTATTCTCTCCTCCTGTATCAATGCCTGTGCAGTGCTGGTAGTTCTGGTATTGTAGAGCTGGTACCTTATTTATGCAGTCCGCATTCTGTCTTATCCGACCCGGACCATCTTCCGGCACGCGGATCTTCACCAGGCATAACTGCCCGGGTGCACTGTTCACAGCCGATGCTCGGGAAATTGCGGTCATGAAGCGGATTATACACTACCTCATTCTCGCGGATATAATTCCATACATCCTCTGTAGTCCAGCTGGCAATCGGATTGAACTTGACCAGTCCAAATTTGTTGTCGTATTCCACCTTTTTGGAATTGGCCCGTGTAGGTGCCTGATCACGGCGGATGCCGGTAATCCAAGCGTCGTATTGTGAGAGAATGCGGGTCAGCGGTTCAACCTTACGGATGGCGCAGCACTGATTCGGATCACTGTTCCATAGAGCCTCCCCGTACTGAAGCGCCTGCTCTTCTACCGTAATCTGTGGAGACACACGTACGAACTCCATGCCGTACTTCTCGGCCATGATATCTCTAGTCTCATAGGTTTCCTTGAAATGATAATCCGTGTCCAGATAGAACACATCTGTCGAGGGACTCACCTTCTGGATCATATCCACCAGCACCACATCCTCCGCTCCAAAACTGCAGGCAAAGGTTATATTCGGAAAAGTCTCCACCGCCCAGCGGATAATCTCCTCGGGAGTAGCATTCTCCAGCTCTTCCGCTTTGACTTTGATTAAATCCTCTTTCTCGAGCAGGTTCATCTCAGTTTCCTCCATCCGGATATTTCATAAACATCTGGCTTCCGCTAATTCCAACTATTCTTATATGGAATAGTATAAGGCATGTGGAGCGGATGCACAACAGTTTTATCCATTTTGGGCGAAAGTTTTGGATGGAGGGATGAGAGAGTTTTCAATCGTCATCACCCTGTAAAAGTCATAACTGTTGCCGGAGATACAATCCATTTAACCGGAACTATGATTTAAGCTCTCTTTGTTCAAGCGTCAACATCGCGATTCTCTTCCTTTTCCAGGACCGATGGAATAACCATAAACAGATCCTGCCGCCGAGTATACATAAGCAATGTTAAAATCACCAAGCCTAGTGTGGTGCCAGTTTGAGCCACTGTCCAGGACATGGACTTCAGTGCAGTATTCACAGCATTTCCGCCTGAGATGTTCGAAACCCGAATCCAAAAGGCGATAGCCATTTTGAAGGTATAAGCACCCAGGAAAAAGGATGTGGCCAGCATGAACAGGCTGACCACTCTCGCCCGGAACCTTTTCCGGAAATACAAAAAAAGCGCGGCCATCAGCAGCAGCGCACATACGAATGAAATACCATATGCAATTAACAGCACGATATCAGTGCCCCCCATTGTCTGCACCCCGATCATAAATTAAAAATTCAGCAAATCTGTTGTTCTGGATCTCCTCCTGAATTTCCTTGGAGGTATCTTTATAACGGCGTATAGAGATTGTTAATGTCCATTCCCCTCTCCCTAAAATCAAATAGCCCCCAGGGATCCGAGGGCAAAATAAACGTCTCTGTAGTGTCGGATATACTTAGTTAGTCTACTCTCCTAGATATCATGACTCTGCTTGTACCGGAATCTGCTACAGCAACGAACCTGTTGTTTCCATAACAAACAGATCCCCATCTACCATCACCAGGTGAACTTCTTTCAGTCCAATTAATACCATTTTGAGACGTCATCACTCTATTTGTAAAGGACCTTCTAACTGCAACAAAAAGCCCACTTCCGTAACAAACAGAGTCCCAGGCCTCTGAAATATTTAGTTCGTGTTTATCCCAATTAATTCCATCAATTGAAGTGAAAATAAAATGATTATTATAAGCAATTGGTGCAACAAACAACCCGTTTCCATAACAAATAGAGTTAGAAGAAATGGGGGCGGTATGTGTTGCCCAATTAATACCGTTAGACGATGTTGCAATTATTCCAGCGCCAACATT
The DNA here is from genome assembly GCF_013204885.1 of Paenibacillus tritici. Lineage (GTDB taxonomy): Bacteria > Bacillota > Bacilli > Paenibacillales > Paenibacillaceae > Paenibacillus_AQ > Paenibacillus_AQ tritici. Next base: position 72,116 of record NZ_JABMKX010000025.1, on the reverse strand, counting down.
CTGAACAGCGACAAATATACCGTTACCATAACAAACAGAGCTCCAATCAGCTTCAGGGATATCAATTACTGTCCAGTTTATACCGTCTGTGGAAGTTGCACCATATATGTCAGAATCAGAGCTAGAACCAACCGCCACGAATCTACCATTACCAAAACAAACAGAATCCCAGAAGCTGTCTGGACTGTTCCTAACGGTCCAGTTGATACCATCCGGGGAAGTTGCAATGTTGTAACGCCCTACTGCAACAAACAAGCCTTTCCCATGACAAATGGAACTCCATGAGGCTTGAGTCATAGTAGATTCTGTCCAGTTGATACCATCTGTGGAAGATAGAACAGAAGTTGTTGATCCGTTGTAAGCTCCATTTACTATGACGAATATGCCGTTCCCGTAACAAACGGACTTCCAGGATCCAATAGTCGGGGTTGTTTGAAGTTCCCATATTGCTCCAGCCCGTACCATAGGCAACGAACGTATGTTGTCTATGAGCATGTTATTAGAATCATTTGGAGTGGAAAAATTGGAGCCAACATCAATTAGCGTATTAGATATACTTTCTTTGAATTTATCCATGGTAACGATATAATTACTGATTCTTTCATTTGAAGTGGATGTCATAACTTGATTTAGATAACTCAAATTTGAAACAGCAACAAGCGTTCCGTTTCCATAGCATACTGAGTACCAACTTTGCCTATAATCTACATCTCTAACAGTCCAATCCTTACCATCTGGTGAGGTCATCACATGACTAGATGATCCTGCAGCTACAGCTACAAACAATCCACTTGCATAACACACGGAATTCCAAGAGTTATCTTCTGCGCTTACTCTCGAAGTCCAGTTAATGCCGTCTGGAGAAGTCATGACCTGATTGCCATTCATTTCTCCGTTATACCCTACAGCTACAAACAATCCATTTCCGTAACACACCCCATACCAATAAGTACCTTCCACACTATTTCTTAGCGTCCAGTTGATACCATCGTTACTGGTCATAACTTGTTTTCCTGGATGATAGAAATCATACCCTACAGCAACGAATAGTCCATTTCCGTAGCAAACATGGCGCCAATCATCATCTGGTCGAATGACTGATTTCCAATTAAAACTATCCCTGCTGGTCATCACTACTCTATCCCCTACAACAACGAATAGGCCATTTCCGTAGCAAACTGACTCCAATCTCGAAGAATGGGTAGCTTGAATAGTCCAATTAATACCATCTATACTTGTCAATACTTGTCCGTTAAAACCTTCTTTTGCAACGGCAACGAACATTCCGTTTCCGTAACCAACGGATTCAAAGTTGTAGGTTGAAACTGTGATATTCCAATTAATACCATCCCGACTCTTCATTACTGCATTTTCTCCAACAGCAACAAACATGCCGTTACCGTAGCATACTGAGTACCAGCGATAAGGAGAAGTTACCTCTTGCACTAGCCATTCTATGCCAGGAGGAGATAAGGATAATTTCCCTGGTATAACTCCGTTCTCTGTACCAATAGTTTTGCCTTTCAAAACATCCCCAGCAGTTGCAGTACCATACTCACCCCCTTCACCCTGTAATTGAAAAGCCGTTCCATCATACACAACTGTGTACACTCCGTTTAGAGCAAGCGTGGCAGCGTTACCGTTTGGCTTTTTGATGGGTTTGGCTCCCAGCGCATTAGGGTTTAAGGTAGGATTAGCACCGCTTGTAATATGTGATATGAAACTAAACTTTAGTCCTGCCACCAGCGCCGTAGGTGCTGGGCTAAGAGTAATGGTGTATGCAGTGGCTATGCCAGACGTGGTACCAAATCCTGTGTTATTATTCAGTAACGTTTTGTCAGCAGCAGACATGAGACCAGCTGTGCTGGCGGTTGCGGTTGTTGTCGATGCTTTAGCATTCCATGTATTTTTTTCTGCATCAGTAACAAATCGGTTATTCGCATCTTGCACAATGATAGACGGTGGATGTGCAGCTGGATGTGTGTAGTTGTTGGCCCCGGCGGCCACTCCATCCAGCTTCGCCTTATCTGCTGCGGCCATCAGCCCCGGTGCACTGGTCGTGGCCGCAGTCGTAGATGCCTTGCCGTTCCACGCCGTCCGCTCTCCTGCGGTGATATGAACTGTTGTATTTGCCGTATGGCTCGTTACATTGGCCTGCACGGTATTAGCCTTGGCAGTAGCATCCGTCGCAGCCGCTGCCTGGGCAGCGTTCGCTTTCGTGGTTGCGTCCGTTGCTGCAGCAGCCTGAGCCGCGTCTGCCTTAGTCTGCGCTCCAGCCGTTGTCTCCTTAGCATTCCACGCCGTCCGCTCCGCCGCAGTAAGATGTCGTACGGCATCATCTGCATGGACCTTGGCTGCCTCCAGGGTTGTGACCGGAGCCGTCCGCCATGAGGATTTACCTGTAATGGATTTGATCATGTTGGCCAACCCGCCGAACAGGGATGTAATCGTGCCGGTGTCTCCTGCCGGAGCTGTGGTATCAGAGATCGTCCGGTTGCCTATAACCGCGTCTGATGCAGATCCGGCGCCGCCTGCTCCCGCAGTGATACCCGCCAGCTTATTCTTCTCAGTCGTTGTGTAGTCATTGGCGGACAGACCCTTGCCGGATATTTTATCCACCTTCGACGCTGATACGGCATCCAGATCCTTTTGTAATGCAAAAATCAGTGAGTCATCAATGCTCGCTGTAATATTGGCCGCCGTCCCAACGACAACGATGCAGTCAAAAGCCTTCTCAATGATATCTGTTCCGCCGCCGGGCGCGATATAATCCGCTGTCACTCCTGCATTGGCATAGGCGTACAGGATCTCCCCGGCATCCGGGTCTTGAGCAAAGACCCCAACCTCCCGAAAATAAAAGCCTGTGGTCACATCGGCGTTAGAAAGCGTTGTACCGATAATCACTTTGTTAGGCGGTTGCATCTGAAGACGGGCAACCGGCAAGCTTTTCTTGGGGGATATCAGCGCGTTAAGTGCGGGTACCGATTGTCCACTAAGCGATCCGTCGCCAATCGCGATCCTGGTGTAATTGAGCTGTACTCCCGCCTGCGCTTTTCCTTGCAGTACCAATCCTTTATTCGTTAATGTCATGCCTCCAAATACTGCCACATGTTTCCCTCCCTAAATTGTAATGTGTTCCCCGAAATGTAGAAAGCCGCCGAAGTAAAAAGGCAGCTGCTCCGCTTGTGAAATGGTGACGCTGTCCAGCACAGCTGACAGCCGTTTGACCGCATCAACGGCGGCAATGAACTCCTGCGCCCGCTCCGCCGTCACATCAGCATTATTGGTGACCACCCGGAAATGATGCGGGTCACCGCCATACTGCCACCATTCTTCGACAGCTCCCTGGCCAAACAAGATCGCAATCAGATCCTCTACCGCTCCGGCTGTACCTTTGTGCCTGTGAAATGGAATGGCATTTTGGATCAGCAGCCGTTTCTGCTCCAAAGGCAGATCCGGATCATAATACGGCGGGCTGAATTGCCACGCCAGTTCATCTGTCTCCTCATTGGTCCACTCGGCTGACCGCCTGAATATGTCCAGGCCGGCAATCATACGATATGTCTCTTGCAGCTGTATATCCAGTGCAGCCGCAGCCGCGGCCATAGCAGGATCATTACGAATCGGAACAGGCAGCAGATCAACCAGGCTTACGGTCTGAATCTTAATCATCTGCCAACCCTCCATAAGTGATTGTCGTTGTGCCGCTCTGTGCAATCTGGGTAGCAGACAGAGCCGTATAGACAGGTGCTGACGCCACCACCCGCAGTGCCCCGGCAGCCATGATGCGGGCAATCAACTCCGATGGGTTAATATCCCGGCCCAGCTTCGAACGCTGCCATAGCTGGTAAGCAGCCACTGCCGCCGACACCGCTGCCTGGATAGCCGGCACCTCTGCAGCCCGGCTGCGGCTAATATAATAGGTTACTGCGGTATTAAAGCTTACCGGTTGTGGAGCACTCACGCTTACCAGATCTGTCAGTGGCCGGATCCCCCTGTCTTCCAAGGTCTCGGCGATAGAATTCAGGACATCCTCGCCGGGAATCTGTCCCTCTGCAAGTAAGGGAACAACAGTTACACGGCCTGGTGCCGGAGAGTAGGCATGAACATCCATAACTGCAGAGGACGCGGACTTGGCCCAGAATTCATAAGCTCCCTGTGGACCAGCCGTTGAATAAGATTCCGGTGCAAGGCGGATACGCTCCTTAAAAGCTTCATCCGTCTCTGCAGCGGCTCCACCGGAGCTAACTGTCAAATTGGTTATAGATTGAACAAAAGGCAAAGGGTCCATCTGAACATTAATCTGTCCGGGCAAAAACCCGTTTCCTACCGTTCCGGAGTCAGAACATTGTGCAGCTACTATCCCCGCAGTCTCTCCCGCCGGAATTTCCAGATACTCAGTAGTTGTAAAATAGATTGAACCATTGCCGCCCTGCACCCCAACGCGCGTTCCCGCAGGAATCGAAGTCGCTGAAGCCAGGGGAATGGATAAAACAAACTTAAGGGTTACGATAGCTGCCGACGCCTTTAACCGCTTCGAACCTTGAAAAGCTCCCATATGATCCAGGAGTGTCCCGGAAGCATAGCGCAACAAATTCCCTTTTGCCGTCTGATTGATAAGCACCTTCTGCTGGATAATGACCGCTGCGAGCGAAGACAAAAAGAGCCGCACCGGATCGGCGGGCTGCAGGGTGCGGCCAGCGAGGCCTTCATATACAGTGATCACATTCTGCTGAATGGCTGCTGCATCTTCTTCCGCAAAGAGAATTTCCGGTAATTCAGCATATTCCAATTCTTATTCCTCCTCTGCCAGAGTATATTTCACTACAACTGCCACACTGCCGTTAAGTGAATCTTCTATAACCTTGGGAAAAGAAACATCGGCTACCATAGCCCGCGGTTCCTGTTCTGTAATAGCTGCGATGATTTCTGCAGTCAGGCGGGATTCAGCGATGAAGGCAGGTTCATCAATAATCGAGTAGTCCACGCCAACCTCCCGGGCTAAGGGAGCGCTGCCCCAAGGAGTAGCAAGAATCATACGAATATTTTGAGCGACCTCTTCCTCTACCGTTACCGGACTGAAGTTGATCCGGGTGGGCTGCGTCATATCTACGGTATACATCATTTCACATACTCCTCAAGTGAGATCGTGACCTGTGCGTCTATCACATTGCCGATGCTGTCCAGCCGGTTCCAATCCTGGGACAAGCCGCTGATCACCCACAGTCCAACCCCCACATTCTTACGTCCTATGATTAACGGCATCGCTTTGCCCGCACGGTCCAGCTCGGTAAGCCTGTCAAGCTCTTTCCGCGGATTAAGACCCAGCGCCGCCGAGAAGTGAACAGAGAACGACACCGAATCTGCCCCCGGTCCCAGAAATTCCTTTTTGGGCTTCTTGCCGATGATTTCATGCTGTGCCCACCGGCTGGAGCTGCTGCGCTTGAATTCATCTATGGTGCGAATCGCCCCCTCGGCCACGACAAAAACGACCGGTCCTAAGCTGCCAATCTTGTTCATTTTGTATTCTTGTCCCTGGTTCTGCTTCCCCGTACTGCTCATCCGCTTCCGCCTCCCCCTCCATCGTTAAATGCGCTGGCCGACACCTTGCCTGTGACCGTCAGATCTCCCTCGATCCGCACCCCGCCCCCACCTTTAACATTCAGTCTTTTGGCGGAACGGTCATAATAGACATAACTGCCATCCTCAAACCATACCCCCCGCTGATCCATGCTGCCTGTAGGCTGATCGTCTTCTTCAAAGTACGTTCCCAAGCAAAACCCTGCCGAACGCCCGTTATCCAAAAAAACGCACAGCACTCTCTCACCCGGCAACGGTATCGCATTGCCCCTTCCCCAACCGCCCGGCGTGAGAACCGGCAATTCGCCAGAAACCATATCATCCCGGTCTGCAAAAGAAACCCTGACACTTCCCGCCGCCAAATTTGTTGTGGATACCCTGCCAATAAAAATCAACTCTACCACCCCAATACTTTGCGAATTTCCAGACTGGTTGTGTAACCGCTACTTCCAATCGAATGTCTGGCGGATTCTATGATGTATTTCCCGTCAAAGCGCTGCCAGCCCTTGATGTTAATGGTTAACCCTGTCGCCATCCGCATATCTCCCATGAGGGTCAGGGTGCCTTTTCCGCCTTCTTTATTGCGTTCCCGCAACTTTTTGCGGGCTAGCCGCAAGGCATCTGCCTGGCTATCAACCTGCTCATTGATCTTAAGCACAGGCCCCCCCTTCGGCGCGCCCTCTGGTGTGTAAGTAGCCTTGAGAGACTCTTTGCCCTGGGAAGGCGTATACGCAACCGTACAGGCCCGGAAAGCTGCGTATGCAGTATTTAGGGCAAAGCTGTACCCTGTCACATTCGCCTCCCCGCGCACAATCGTTGCGATCGCAGGCTTTTGTTCATACTCCATTTCATCAAAAAGAACCAGGTTTCCACCGGATACTTTAATGGCGATGCCCTCCTGAGTAGCCGTGTCCAGCAAAAAGCCCAGGTCCGACATCTCCGACTGCTCCAGACGTTCATAAGAAGGATTGTCCTGTGCCTCATAAATTAATTTCAGGTTAGCGCGTTTGGCAACTTGAGCGGCTACCGTTTTCAGATTCGTTTTCTCCCAGCTGCGCGAGCTGCGTTGCATCCGAATCTCGGAGGTGATGGGGAGTGAAACCGCCTTAATGGATATCGTGTCAGGGGGACCGTTAAAGTCAATACTGTCCACCTCAAAGCTTCCCAGCGGCAGCTTCTTGATCTCCCCCGGCTTCCCCCAATTGACAGTTCGGATGGAGGCAGTGAGCCGGTCTCCTTCAATAGGCGCCCAAGGTCCCTGCCAATTGCGCTCCCGGTCCTCCAGCGATACAGTAAGATCATCCAGGGAACCGGAGGCAGCATCATTGTATTGAAAGTCAGTTAAAGACTTGGCAATATCGAGCGTGACATCCTTCCCGTTATACCGAAGCTCCAGTACTGCTCTGCGTGCGTCCTGCATTAATTCCATCCGGTTCACTCCCTTCGCCAAGGAGGCAATGAGCTGGAGGTATCCGCCGGCAACTCCGGGACATTCAGAACAATATTGCTGGAGAACACACTGACTGCCGCATGTGCCGGGTTAGCATTCAGAAGCAGAGTCATGAACTTCGCGTCACCATATAGCTTAAAAGCAATTCCATCCCACATATCTCCTTGCACAGTCCGGTAGATCATTGGAAGCTCACCCGCCTCTGCTGCTGGAGCATCGCTTGGAAGCGGCGTTCAAAACCATCCTCTGTCTGCCGTAAAGCGTCTCTAAGCTGTTCGACCACAGATTTATCCCCACCTTGAAGGTTGATATTTGGCGCCCAGGTTACATGAATATCCCCATTGTTAACAGAATTATTATTATACCCCATTAAATCATTTGCCTTCTCAAGCAAAGACCTCGACCGGGGCTTGCGGTTCAAGGGAATGGCGATTTCAGGACCAGCCTCACCAAAAATAGAGGGAACGTATGCGATACCGCCTTCAGCGTACCCCTCAAAACCCGGATCATGTTGCGCCAAGTAATTCATTTTTTGGCCAGCTTTAGTGCGGGAATTGGGTGTACCATTGGTTTCAATGGACTTATGGACTTCGCCCCACTCTTCCTTTGTAAGTTTCCAGTTTGGAACCTGTCCGGTTTGCTGCCATAAGACCATAATATTAACCATCTTTTCGGCAGGAACTTTGTCCAGCTCACTGGTGAGATTCCCCACTTTATATATTGCTTGATCAATCTGTTCTTTTTGAACAACGGACATATCCTTGTACTTTGCTACTTGTTCTTCCAAGGTTCCGCCGAGATTAAGCTCAATTAATTTTTTTTGGGAATTGTAATAAGTTAACATGCTATTTTCTGCTTTGTTTATGTCACCCTCGGTTTCTTTGATTTTAGCGTTTTGGTCATCGAAGGAATTCATATATTTTTCATAATCTCTTCTGATCGACTCAATAGCCCACCCGCCGGAAACATCGTAATTTGTACCTTGAGCTTTATTGATTTTATCTCTTAATGCATCTATCTGTGCTACTTTCTCCTTTTCGCTTCCCTTTCCATCCCAAATCTCATCAAGCTGATTCACGTACTCACGATAATCTTGAAATTTAACCTTATTAGTCTCATATTCAGCGTTCTGCTTGGCGAGTTTTTCGGTCGATGCTGTGTATTCATCCTCCAAATCAGGCAATTTAGCCTGTGCTGAGAGTGCATCATGCTCTAACTCTCGTCTGCCTATCTCCTCACGGGCTTTGGCCAGATTTCCTACAAGCCCAAGCTGATCGCTAAATCTTCCACTTTTCAAATCTTCAGCAGACAGAATACCCGGATTCATATCAATTAACTTTTGCTCTACATCCTTCTGTTTTCGTCTGGCTTCTGCCAATTCTGCAGCGGGGGTTTTGACGTCCTTAATTTTCCTCGCCAACCGGTCATATTCGGTAATCAAGCCTTGAGTTTTGGTACTGGCTTCCTCAATCCCTGAATAATTAGCATAGGATTCCTCCAGTGTACCTCCCATATTCAGAAGCTCCTGGCGTGCATCCTCCTGATGCTTTTTGAAGGCTATGACCCCTGCTGTGACCAGCCCCACACCGGCAACAGCGAGACCTACGGGATTCGTCAGCAGTCCCAGTGCCCCCGCAAATCCTCCAGCCGCTCCGCTGGCCCCGCTGGCCGCCTTAATGATCGTGGAGAACTCCTGAACAATCTTCACTGCCTTGGTAGCCAATACTGCGGTAGGCGCTGCAAGACCGATGACCATCAATGCTTCTTTGTTGTCTGACGCCCAGCTAGTCAGCCCCTGAAGTGCCGGCATCACGCTCTCTCCCAGAGGGACTACTAGACCGGACATCAACTCCCGCCCTATGGCTGCAAACTGTTCGGTTAGCGTATTATCCTTAATCGCAGACACTTCATCCATCGTCTGCCGGGTCATATCAAACTGATGCCGCGTCTGGCCCAGCGACAACACCGCTTTGTTTCCTATTTCCTCAAATTGAGACCCGAACAAGGCACCGGCAAGAGCCGCTTGATGAGCCGGATCTTTAATAGCCTTTAATTTCTGAATAACCTGATTCATGGCTTCCTTGCCGGTGACGGTTCCGTCCGCCATCCCTTTGAAGATGGCATCACCGTTGCCCAGCGTCTTTTGCAGTTGAAGCATTGCTTTGTTAGCCGAGTCTCCCCCCGCCTTCAGATCGCCAACAAGAGCAACGGCCCCTTTTTTTCCTGCAGCCTTTACCAATTCAGCAAATTCTTTCGACTTCGTCCCGCCACTGATAAGTGCAGCACTGAACTGATCCAGCTGCTTAGGAGCAAAGAGCTCGTAAATAGCGGCCTTTGCAGAATCCGAGCCCTCTTTCACCGTGGATCCGAATTTCTTCATAATACCGGCAACGCCATCAATGGAGTCCGCCCCATTGTCCATGCCAGAGCTCAACAACTCAAACATCTCGTCAGCAGAATACCCCATCTTTTTGAAGTCAGCGCTGTACTTCTCTACGGCATTTAGAAGCCCGCCGGATGTATTCATCCCCTTCTGCGCACCTTGGGCCATCAGATTATAGGCCTGTTCTGAAGAGATGCCGAATTTTTGCATCATCGCGTCAACGGCTTGTACAGAGTCAGATATATCTCCCTTAAAAACATCACGATACGTCATGGCGGTCTGGGTGGTCTTCTCCAGCTCATCTCCGGTTTGGCCCAGAACTTGCTTCACCGTTCCAACCGCGTCACCGATATCCTCGAAGTTTTTACCGTAATTCTGACTGTACAGGCTATCGGAGATTTCTTTCATTCCGCTCATTTCAGCGGCGGTTAATCCGGTTGATGCCTGAAGCTGCGCCATTGCCCCAGCAGAATCATTCACAGCCGTCCATACGGCTTTTAAGGGTTCAACCGCTTTTTGCAGCATGGAGAAATCTACTTCATTGAATGCATCCTTAAGTCTGTCACCGAGTTTACCGGCATTATCGCCTACCTCCTCTATGCTGTCATCTGCATCCTCAGCCTCTCTGCGCAGTACATCAAAGTACCCTCTGCTCGCCAGTTCCCTAAGAACCCGGTCCAGATCCTCAATATGCTGTTCCGCTTCCCCGACAGAGCGCCGGAAATCAGGATTCACCAATACATTCAGCCGGACAATAATCTCATTAATACTTCCGCTTGGACTGCCTGTTCCTGCCATAAGCTACCTCCTTCCCTTCATCCTCGACACCCTCTCTACCCAATCCCCCAGATCCTCCAAAGGCAAAGCAAGAAAATAAGGAATAGGAGTATGGGTAAGCATGGCCAAAGAGACGGCGATGTCTTTGATCCCATCGCCGTCTCCGCAGCCTACAGCAGCAAAAAACTTTGTGCCTGTAAGGTCAGTTTTGTGAAATCCTTAGCAGGCAGGACCCGGATTAGTCCAACATGAACACCGGCTGCCTTCGCTACAATATAAGCCTGATAAGCTTTATTGGTCTCCTTAATCAATTCCCCGCCGGATTGCCGCGCCGACTCCATCTGATACTGCCGGTCACAGACCAGAATGTCCTCACCCGTCAGCTTGTCAAAATTGATACTCAGGCTTTCAACAGTATCGCCCTCAAATGTTACCGGCCGGGCGAAAGTATATACTTCCGCTCCAGTCTCCTCCAGTTCTTTTGTTCCCATTGTGCATTCTCCTTATAGACCCAGATTCTCTTTGGTAGCCGCGAGGTAATCGACATCGTGTACCTTATGGATGTAGTTATATTTATCAATTTCCAGCACCTGGACACCATCCAGAGTGACCTTCAAATAGTTGACCGAGAAGTTGTTGGTAGTATCCATGGCTGCTCCAGTCTCCAGATTACCGAGTGTCAAGCCGAGCGGTCTTGCACGGACGGTTACCTTGAAGGGCACCTCACGATATTCACTTGTTGCCGTGTCAAAGGTCTGAATCGAAGCCCGGAGATCCAGCGTATGGACCTTCGGCGCCAGAAGAGAGGCCGCTGCGTTTTCAATCGTACGCCATTTGAGCGCCAGACTCATCGCTCCCGTGTATCCTGGAGAAGGCGCCGCCATTTCACCGGCAATCCCGCCCCCTTTAATTGTATCTACCAGGTAAGTAATTTCCGGCAAGGTCGCGGTTGCTGTTCCCAGGTAATCGACGGCATTCAAGTACACTGAATAATCAATAACTCTTTCAGATCTTTTAGGCATAATTTGCTCCTCCTTTTACGCTACCAGCGCAGCTAAGTATGTTGTGTCGTATTCAAGCAGGAATGAAATCTCCTGTGCCGGTCCCGGTGGTGTGATATGCAGATGGAAGGTAACCTTGCCGGCCATCAGCTCCTCCACCGGGTTCTCGGACTCATTGAAGTCTACCCGTCCGCCCAGCAGTGCTCCGGAAGCCGTCAGCCCATTCAGCCAGATGTTCACCGAATCGGTAACTGCGGCAACCAGCCGCTTGTTCATTGGATCATCCACCTTCTGCATGTAGGTCAAAATCAGACTGTTGCCAATCCAGTTAAACATGCGGCGAACCGGAATAAAGCTGTCTTTGGGGTCTGTTGCACCAGGATAGGCAGCCGTATGATTGCCCCAGCTCTTCCAGCCGCTCGTTCCAAGGTTAAGTGCCGTTACAATCCCCGTGCTGTTAAGGAAGCTTGCCTGATCAATCCCCAGGAACTGGCCTATCCCATCAGAGAGCACCGTCCCATCCGCTTGCAAGGACTTGTTAGACGGTGATACAAAAGGAATACCGCCGTTATTGGCATCGGTCGCTGCGATAAGTCCTGCGAGCTGAGTAGAGAAATGATATTTCTTCTCCCCCAGAGTCAGCATCGGATAAGATGCAATTTGAAGAGGACCCGTGTAGCTGTTGTCCGCTTTCCACGTACCGGCATCTGTATACGGCTGGGACGGATCAATATCCGTCAGCGCTATCGCCTTGAAATTCCCGTTGATATTTCCCGCTTTCGCCTTCATTACTGCGGCAACTGCAGACAAGTGTGACCAGCCTGGAGCCAGCAGCAGATCCGGAAGAATACCAAACCGCGGGTAAGCTTGATGGACCAGTTCGAAACCGGTATATTCCCCAGAGACGCTCACGCCCCCAATAACATCCTCAGCCTCTACAGCATCCGGATTAAGCTTGTCATAACCGATCGTCAGTTGATTCACATTGACCGCGATAGCACCAGAAGGCTTTGTTGTGATCATCACATGGCCGCTCTCGTCAAAAGCAGCTGAATAATCCTTGCCGGATACGTAAGTTGATGTACCATCTGAAGATTTAACAATGAGTGTTGGCAGCAGTACTCCTTCTTCCTGAAGGACTGCAGTACGGTTAGTTACAGCAGCCGTTGCAGGGGCAACCGTTGTCTTATGCGTGGTCGGATCAAGCACATTGACCAGAATCATAGGGGCTTTCTCGTACAACGCAAAATGAGAATATATTAATTCGCTCAGCGTATATTTTGACCAGTCCTCACTGTATCCGAAAGCAGCCACTGCTTCTGCGTAACTATATACAAGTACTGGAGTATTCACCGGTACAGCCGCATTAGCCAAATGCACCGGAGCCGTTCCTACCGCAAAAGGAATACCGCTTGTCGCTTTTGTCGGAGCCAGAACCGAAGTCGATTGTTCAATAATTGTTACACCATGTTTAAAAGCCATATTTTAAATCCCCTTCCCTAAAAGTCTTTGATATACTGCATATTCAGCTGTTCCGGCTTGAACAATGCGTTCCTGCACTGCCGTCATTTGTTCAACCGGTATAATCAGTTCTGCCACATCCGGCTGTTCTTCCAGCAGCGGCAACAAATAGGCAGGAATACCCGAACGAAACACGGTAGATTGCAGCAGCCGCCCGCCGCGCAGGTTTGGACCTAAATAGATCCGTGCCGGCTCCTGCTCATTTTGGAGATTGTCTTTATTTTTAATGAATCTCATTGTTGTGCCTCCTGTCTAATTTCGGGCAATGCCCATGTTGTTACAAGTTCGCCTCCCCAGTCATCTGCAGGATGCTCCTCGTTAAGTTTCACTTTCCAACTGCCGTCCATGACGAATTTGGATTCAAGTACTCTCTTGCGCAAAAGCAGGATACGTACCCGCTCCATCATATTAAGCAAATCAATTAATCCTGTGTCATCTTCGGATTGAGTTCCGAACTGTAGTTTAATTTGGATTTGCCCTTGACCTGAATCTCCCTCACCTTCAGCCGGGCGAATCATAATTACCGGATATACAGGCTTCCCGGCATTACTCTGCGGTAGATATCCCAGCAGAACTGGTGGTACGGGCAGCATGTCATCTGCCAACTGCTCTTTCAGAAACTTTTGAATCGCCATGATTAATAAAGTAATTGTCACTGCGCCCCTCCCCAATCTCTAGAACTCTTTTTCAAAGCAGCAGTTTGCCCCTAACGGCTTCACCATCTTTGCAGTCACCTCCCCCTCCGGCATCAGCAGAATGAGCGTCGTTATTTATCTTTCTATTTATTAGGGGCTTTCACTAGACAAACCCATTATTTAATTTAAAAAGCTAATTTTAGATAAGAGACATAAACTCATCTGTTACAGAACTGACCTTTTTTTGTGCCCGCTGAATATACTCACTTACACTGCCGGCCGAAATCTGGAGCATATCAGCAATAGCCACATGCGAGAATCCTTCACCTTTTGCCAGCATGTAACACTCCTTCTCCCTCCTGCTTAACAGCCCCAATACATATTCCAATTGAAAACGTTGATCCTCAGTGAGTCCTTCAGAAGGGACTGCATTGAACCTGGCGGTAAAGTTCTGCATACGCACAGGTTCTAAAAGAATTTCCCGTTCATAGCCTGCCCGCCGTTCAATTCCCCGCGTGTTCCCCGGCCGCCGTCCACTGCTCAGCCACTCAATAACATATTTGCAGTCACTGACCATTCCGGCGATTACCTTCTTGTCATCCGCATCTGCGCTTCCATATAATTGCTCTACACTCTTTAATGAAATTTGATATTCTGGAAGCAGTTTTTGCACACCATTTGAATCCAGATGTTCCACTTCTTCCTGCTCTATACACCACATGTTTATTCCCCCTCTATCAAAAATCAATTTAGATATACTCAATTTCGTATTTTTTAATCATATTATGCTCAATTTCGCATTAAGTCAAGCCTTATATCCGCAATAATACGAAAATGCATATTTACAATTGCATTCAAACCTTCTACAATAAACTTAAGAATACGAAGTAGCGTATACACTGATGATTTTAGGGAGGACTGTATGTGCAACGGGCTGAAGTCTTAAAGAGGTTAATCGAGGAAACAGGCCTGAACACGAAGGCTTTTTCAGAAAAGGCGGGAATTCCTTATACTACGCTGAGGTCGATCCTAATGCGGGGTGTTGGAGGAGCTTCTGTAGATAATGTCCTTAAAGTTTGTCGTACATTAGGTATAACTACCGAAGAATTGGAGCGTTTGGCATACGGAACGAGTGAGGAAGGGGCTGCTCCCCTAACTTCTGAAATGTCCGAATTTGAGGCTTTTCTAAAAAATCCGGAACATGGGTTGTTTTTCAAAGATTATCTGGATGCACCCGAGGAGCGTAAACGCGAAATGTTAACCTTCTGGCAATTCATCAAAGATCTCGAAAAGAAAAAATCAGACTCTTCGGATACCCACTAAAAGCAGGGAATACTCGTGGTTTCAGCCAAGAGCTGATTCCTCATATCTATACATACGAACATACATTCTTGTTAAGGAGGTTTTTTTATGTTTATCCACTATACAAAAACACATTTGGAGCAATTCGTAGAAAAGCTCTATATAAAGCATTCTATTCTGCAACCTGAAGACATCACTATTCCAAGGCTATCGGCTGAGCTGAATATTCATATAGATTATGCCCCTATTCAAAGCCGCGCTTACGAATCCAAGTCAGGTATACGCTGTGTATTATTGGACAACCGGACTACACCCATGAAGCAGCGGTTCGATTTCTTGCATGAGCTATGTCATATGCTGAGGCACGCCGGAAATCAAATGGTACTGCCAATTCCATTCATCAAAGCACAAGAAGAGGACGCAGAAAAGTTTGTTCTTTATGCCACCATGCCCTTTTTCATGCTTCAATCCTATAGTTTATCAGGAAATTACAATATCGCTATTCAGCAGATTTCAAAGGTTTTTGGTGTATCCAGAGATATGGCAAAAATACGCTTTGATCAAATTCTACGCCGTGAGTACGAGGGAGAGATGTTGCCTGGAAAGAGAGAAGAATATCAGTCACCTTCAATTAAAGAAAAGCATGTGGAACCCAATCATAATATAGATGAGCCTGTAATCTTTGCTTATTATGATCCCCACAGCACCTTGGATGGTCCTGATCAGCTTATTGTCTGTCTTGATCACAATACTTTGTCCACTCAGCATGAATGGATTGTACCTATGGAAGAAAGGTTTGAGGAAATAGAGCTAGATGCATTGAAGAATCTTGAACTTGAATCTGCATCGAGAGGGGACTTGATCTGTTTTGATGGGGAACTCACCCTGCAACTTCACCAGCTGGTGTACCGATATGGTTGGTCCAAAAGAAACTTTGTATTGCAGATGAGGGATATCGAACAGATTCTTGAAGCAGATCAAAGCACAGTACGGAGATTCCTCTGACGCGGCAGCCCTGTCTGTCATAGACTTCAAAATGAAAGCCCATGCGCGATTGCATGGGCCTTTTTTCATTCGATTTTGAACACACCGCCAAACACATAAAAAGCTCCTGACCATAAAGGCCAGGAGCTTGAAATCCTTGATAACAAGGGAATCTTAACGTTTCGAGAACTGTGGAGCACGACGAGCGGCTTTGAGGCCGTATTTCTTACGTTCCTTCATACGTGGGTCACGAGTCAGGAAGCCGGCTTTCTTCAGCGCACCGCGATATTCAGGGTCTACTTTGAGCAATGCACGGGAGATCCCGTGACGGATTGCGCCAGCTTGACCGGAAATGCCGCCACCGTGTGCAAGAACGATTACATCGTAGTTGCCCAGAGTTTCAGTCAGGTTCAAAGGTTGTCTTACGATCATCTTCAATGTTTCAACACCGAAGTATTCGTCCATCTCACGTTTGTTAATGACAATGCGTCCTTCACCCGGTACAAGGCGAACACGTGCTACCGAATGTTTACGACGACCTGTCCCATAGTATTGTACTTGTGCCATGAAACTGTCCTCCTCTATTCTTATCCGCGAAGTTCGTAAACTTCAGGTTTTTGTGCTGCATGTGGATGTTCAGCGCCTGCATATACTTTGAGTCTCAGCTTCATGTGATTTCCTTGACGAGTCTTAGGAATCATACCATGAACTGCGAATTCAATCATACGCTCAGGTCTAGTCTTGAGCAGTTCTTCGGCAACGGTAACCTTCAAGCCACCTGGGTGCATCGAGTGACGGTAGTATTTCTTGTTTTGCATTTTCTTACCGGTCAGGTGAATCTTCTCAGCGTTGATAACAATTACGAAGTCTCCAGTATCAACATGTGGAGTGAATTGCGGTTTGTGTTTGCCACGGATCAGAGCAGCGGCTTCGCTTGCCAAACGGCCAAGTGTTTTGCCTTCGGCATCAATAATGTGCCAATTGCGTTCAACTTCGTTCGGCTTCGCCATATAGGTGGTACGCATGAATGTTTCCTCCTTGTTCTCGTACGAAAATCATCTGTTTCGTATATCTTGTTTCTCATTGGATTACAATTATGTGAGTTAAAAAAAGCTTGTTTGTTTGGCATTTCCTTGATCGGGGCTGTGGGATAGCCATCAAGAAAACACAACTTTTATATTACAGCATAAACATGACAAGTGCAAGTGATTTTTAACTATTCCAACGCTATTTTTCAGAAAAAAATAGTGTACTGAACGTTTAACTCTCATTCTCGTCATATTCCACACTCCAGAGTGCCAAACCTTTAGACACAGCCGTAGGTCCGGCAGCTGCGCGGTCACATGCTGCAAGAATTACAGGAATTCGGTCCGCGCTGATCTTGCCTTGTCCGACTTGCATCAGCGTGCCCATAATTATGCGTACCATATGCTGCAGAAAGCCGCTGCCTGTAATATAGGTATGAATTACTCCCTGATCAGAAGAGCCAGGACGGCACATACTGCGGTCCACCTCAAGATATGCTTCGAATATAGTCCGCACATGCGAAGTCTTGGTAGACTTCCTGGATGCAAACGAAGTGTAATCATGGGTGCCCAGCAGCCCTGCCAACCCCTCTTCCATCGCAGGAATATTCAGCTTCATCGGATGATGATGCTGCCAGCGCCGCTGGAACGGGTCCGGGAACCGGTTGCCGTTAATCGTGTACCGGTAGGTTTTACGCTTCGCCCCTCTGCGGGAGTGGAACGAGAGCGGAACCTCCGAAGCCTCGGTAACCACGATATCCTGCGGGAGCCTGGCATTCAGAGCCAGACACCAGCGTTCCAGCGGAATCTGGGAGGAGGTTATGAAGTTAAAAGGTTGGCCATAAGCGTGCACCCCTGCATCAGTCCGTCCTGAGCCCGTTATTTTGAGCGTCTCGCCGGTCAGATGAAGAATGGCATGCTCCAGCTTGTCCTGAATCGTATTGCCCTTAGGCTGGGTCTGAAAGCCATCATAATGGGTACCGTCATAATTGACTTTCATCAATAGATTGCGCATTTCATTCTCCTGTGGGTCCATATACTTGAATTATTCTCAAAAAAAAGAGCCCCGGCGGGAGCTCCTTCTACTCTATACAAGGTGATTCCCGCGGTTAATTGCACAGCAGGGTAATATGCCCTGCAGTACAATAACGTTAAATACGTAATGCGTACATCCGGAAATCATGGCTTGTGAAACTACGCGCGGTCTACAAGTTCAAGATAAACCATAGGCGCAGCATCGCCACGGCGAGGTCCCAGCTTCAGGATACGAGTGTATCCGCCTGGACGCTCTGTGTAACGTGGAGCAATATCAGAGAACAATTTTTGGATTGCATCTTGTTCACCATCTACAGTCTCACGACGAACAAATGCAGCTACTTGACGGCGAGCATGAAGATCGCCCTTTTTCGCTTTAGTGATCAGTTTCTCAGCGATGGAACGAACTTCCTTCGCTTTGGCTTCTGTTGTCTGGATACGTTCGTATAGGAACAGATCCGTTACCATATCGCGGAATAGTGCTTTGCGCGCGCTGGAATCACGGCCCAATTTTTGGTATGCCATTTGTTTTCCCTCCTTCACTCAAGTCTCAAGAACTCCGGGTATTATTCTTCTGTACGAAGTCCCAAACCAAGTTCCTCTAGCTTCTCTTGAACCTCTTCCAAAGATTTGCGGCCCAGGTTACGAACCTTCATCATATCTTCTTCAGTTTTCGTAGTCAGCTCTTGCACGGTATTAATACCGGCACGTTTGAGGCAGTTGTAGGAACGGACAGAAAGATCAAGCTCCTCGATAGTCATCTCAAGTACTTTTTCTTTTTTGTCTTCTTCTTTTTCAACCATAATTTCGGCGTCTTTCGCTTCATCCGTAAGACCTACGAACAGAACGAGGTGCTCGTTCAAAATTTTGGCTCCAAGGCTAACGGCTTCTTCCGGTCTGATGCTACCATCCGTCCAAATTTCAAGCGTCAATTTGTCGTAGTTAGTCACTTGACCAACACGGGTATTATCAATACCATAATTCACGCGGGAAATAGGAGTGTAGATGGAGTCAACTGGAATTACACCAATTGGCTGATCGTCGCGTTTGTTCCGGTCCGCTTGGACGTAGCCGCGACCACGGCCTGCAAAAATGCGCATGTGCAGTCTCGCGCCAGGTCCCAGCGTTGCAATATGAAGATCCGGGTTCAGGATCTCAACATCGCTGTCCGCACGGATATCACCTGCGGTAACGATGCCTTCTCCTTCAGCATCAATCTCGAACACTTTCTCTTCGTCCGAATGAATCTTCAGAGACAGAGCTTTAAGGTTCAGGATGATTTCCGTCACATCTTCCATTACGCCGGGAACGGTCGAGAACTCATGCAGAACGCCGTCAATTTGGACCGAAGTCACTGCGGCTCCCGGAAGGGAGGAAAGCAGAATCCGGCGAAGGGAGTTCCCCAGAGTCGTGCCATATCCACGTTCCAGCGGTTCAACTACGAATTTCCCATAGGTTCCATCATCATTGGCTTCTACGGTCTCAATCTTCGGCTTTTCGATTTCTATCACGAGTGTACCCCTCCTTCAAACGTCGCTCCTATATGAAACAGTCACCCCATCAGGTGTATCATGTAGTATGCCTAAACACCTATTATTAGCAGATGCGTCAGAATTATACCACAATCACAATTCTGATTATACTAAACGCGGCGACGCTTCGGCGGACGGCATCCATTGTGAGGAACCGGAGTAACGTCTTTAATGAGGTTTACTTCAAGACCAGCGGCCTGAAGGGAACGGATGGCTGCTTCGCGGCCCGCGCCCGGTCCTTTAACCATAACTTCAACGGACTTCATGCCGTGTTCCATAGCTGCCTTAGCAGCAGTTTCGGCTGCCATCTGCGCTGCAAATGGAGTCGATTTACGGGAACCTTTGAATCCTTGACCGCCGGAGCTTGCCCAGGAAATTGCATTTCCGTGAGGGTCCGTGATCGTAACGATAGTGTTATTGAACGTGGAACGGATATGTGCCACGCCAGACTCGATATTTTTCCGGTCGCGACGTTTCGTACGTACGACTTTTTTCGGTTTAGCCATTGTCTCTTATCACCTCTTCTTATTTCTTTTTGTTTGCTACAGTACGACGCGGGCCTTTACGGGTACGAGCATTGGTTTTGGTACGTTGACCGCGAACAGGCAATCCACGACGGTGACGAACACCGCGGTAACAGCCGATCTCAGTAAGACGTTTAATATTCAAGGAAATTTCACGACGAAGGTCACCTTCAACCTTAACCTGCTTGTCGATCGTTTCACGCAGTTTGCTGACTTCATCTTCCGTCAAATCACGGACACGTGTGTTAACGTCAATGCCTGTTTCATTAAGAATTTTCTGGGAAGTCGTTTTACCGATTCCGAAAATATAAGTCAAGGCGATCTCAACGCGCTTATCACGTGGCAAATCCACTCCAGCTATACGAGCCATTTTACGCTACACCCCCTTCTTAACCTTGTTTTTGTTTGTGTTTCGGATTTTCGCAAATTACCATAACAGTCCCTTTGCGGCGGATGACTTTGCATTTTTCGCAAATGGGCTTTACAGAAGGTCTTACCTTCATGTTAATTACCTCCTCAAAGTTTTGCGAAGCAAAACTTTTGTTGTAGTTCCCATCTATTTACGGTAAGTTATACGGCCTTTTGATAAATCATAAGGCGATAACTGCACGACCACTTTGTCTCCGGTAAGAATACGGATAAAGTGCATCCGCAATTTCCCGGACACATGGGCAAGTATCTGATGACCATTCTCAAGCTCAACCTTAAACGTTGCGTTAGGCAACGGCTCGATGACCGTTCCTTCTACCTCAATGACGTCTTCCTTAGCCACAGTTAGTCTCCTCTCTCATTAGCACTTTTTCCAGCGGGTCTTCCATACTTCATGACTGCGAACCGCAGCTTTCCGTTGGTTACCCGGCCGGTTTCTTCCAAACTGTCTACAATCTCACTGCTGATGAAGGGTATGAGCTCCAGGTGCTGAATATTCTTCTTCTTTGGGCTGTCAAACTTACGTTTGTCCCCGTCAGCAATATATACAAACCTGCTATCCACAACTGCGATAACAACGGCAGCCTCTCCGGCATCCTTGCCTTTGAGAATTCTCACAATTTGACCTATCTGCGGGCTGGTCCCAGTATTCACGTGAAGATCACCTACGCATTCAGTTTTGTGAAAATCTCCATGCCGTCCGGTGTAACTGCAACTGTATGCTCAAAGTGAGCGCACAGTGACCCGTCTACCGTAACGACAGTCCAGTTATCTTCCAGCGTTCTGACATATCTGTCTCCTGCGTTAACCATCGGCTCAATCGCGAGTACCATACCCGGCTTCAGTCGAGGTCCGCGGTCAGCTATGCCATAATTCGGAATTTGCGGTTCTTCATGCAGTTCTGCCCCAATGCCATGGCCAACATACTCTCGGACAACGGAGAAGCCGGCGTCCTCAATATACTGCTGGATTGCATGGGAGATTGTAAACAAGCGCACATCCGGTTTGACCAACGCCAGTCCAGCGTACAGGGAGCCTTCCGTGACATCCAGCAGACGCTGAGCCTCTTCGGAAATACTACCCACCCCGTAAGTCCAGGCGGAATCACCGTGATAACCGCGGTACTCTGCACCGATATCCAGCGTAACGATGTCGCCTTCTACCAGTTTGCGTTTCCCAGGAAATCCATGCACCAATTGTTCGTTGACTGAAGCGCAAATGCTGGCAGGAAAACCGTTGTAGCCTTTGAAAGACGGCACAGCACCCTGACTGCGGATGTATTGATCGGCGATTCTGTCGAGCTCTCCGGTCGTAATGCCTGGCTCAATAGCCTCAGCTATACGGCGGTGACTCTCGGCAACAATTCGACCAGCTTCCCTCATAAAGACAAGTTCCTGTTCGGATTTACAAATGATCATTACATTAACCCCGCAATAAAGATACGATTTCAGAAGAAACGACATTGATTTCGTTTTCTCCGTTTACCTGACGCAAAAGACCTTTATCGTCATAAAATGCAAGCAGCGGCGCTGTCTTGTTATCATACTCATCCAGACGCTTGCCTACGCTCTCTTCGTTATCATCCGGACGCTGATACAATTCACCGCCATCAATGTCGCAGATGCCTTCTTGCTTCGGCGGGTTGAAAATCAAATGGTAGGATGTTCCGCATACTGTGCAGATCCGGCGTCCGGT
This sequence comes from Paenibacillus tritici, assembly GCF_013204885.1. Taxonomy (GTDB): domain Bacteria; phylum Bacillota; class Bacilli; order Paenibacillales; family Paenibacillaceae; genus Paenibacillus_AQ; species Paenibacillus_AQ tritici. Next base: position 50,243 of record NZ_JABMKX010000025.1, on the reverse strand, counting down.
AAGACGCGCCATCAGCAGTCCGCGGTCCACATTCAAGTTGATCACATGATCCAGTGAAGTCCCAAGCCGGCTGAGGATTTCTCCCAGCGCTTCCGCTTGCGAAAGGGTTCTTGGAAAACCATCCAATAAGAAACCTTTTTCGCAATCGGACTGCTGCAGCCGTTCTTCAACGATTCCAATAGTCACATCATCAGGTACAAGCAAGCCTTGATCAATGTAAGATTTAGCCTTCAATCCAACCGGAGTACCCTGCTTGATTGCCAAGCGGAATGCATCTCCTGTCGAAATATGCGGAATGCCAAGCTCCTTCACTACAACAGCGGCCTGTGTTCCCTTGCCTGCCCCAGGAGGGCCCATGAATAAAATGTTCACGATTCTCTTCTCCCCCCAAAAGTTCGCCACCAAGCAAGAAACAGCACAATAGGTACCGGGAAGTCTAAGAACCCAGGTACTTCACCGGAACCTATCGCCTATTTATTGATGAAGCCTTTGTAATGGCGTTTGATCAATTGGCTCTCGATCTGCTTCATCGTATCCAATGCAACACCGATTACGATCAGCAGTGCAGTACCGCCGATCTGTACTTGCTTAGGCAAACCGGATAACGTTCCAAACAATACTGGCAGCACAGAAATGAGTGACAGGAACAGCGCACCGGACATAGTCAAACGCGACATTACTCTAGTCAGATATTTCTCTGTAGCCTTGCCTGGACGAATACCGGGAATGTATCCGCCATTCTTTTTCATATTGTCAGCCATTTGCTGCGGGTTCATCTGGACAAACGTATAGAAGAACGTAAATCCGATGATCATGACTACGTATAGCAGCATTCCGAGCGGCTTTGTATGATCCAGATTGGCTGTTACCCATTTAGCCCAGCCATGGGTTGACCAGAAACTCGATATAACGATCGGGAATTGAAGCAGTGAAACGGCGAAGATAACCGGAATTACACCAGCCGCATTAATTTTAAGCGGAATGTGCGTATTCTGTCCACCGTACATTTTGTTACCGACTACGCGTTTGGCATATTGTACAGGAATCTTACGGATACCTTGTTGAACAAAGATAACCCCGACAATAATCGCAACAACCACGATCAGTACAATAACGACTTTAAGAATATTCAGGAACATCTGATCCGGCTGAATGAAACTTGATTGAGCCGTAGTTGTGATATATCCCGGAAAGGCGGCGACGATTCCCGCAAAAATCAGGATCGAAATCCCGTTTCCTATACCCTTTTCAGTGATCTGTTCACCTAACCACATCAAGAACGATGTACCCGCCGTCAATATGATCGCAATAAGCAGGTAATCCGCAAAGGTTGCATTTGGAATCATCTCAGTGCCATAAATCCGGTTAAACCCGATAGATGTGGCAAACGCTTGAATCAAACCTAGCACTACAGTGCCGTAACGCGTAATTTGCGCCAGTTGTTTCTTACCGTGCTCCCCTTGCTTCGCCCATTCGGCAAACTTAGGGACAACATCCATCGAGAGCAATTGCACTATGATGGAAGCCGTAATGTACGGGTAAATACTGATCGCAAAAATCGAGAAGTTTTTGAGCGCTCCGCCCGAGAAGGTGTTCAAAAGACCCATCAAAGCGTCTCCGCCCTGATTTGTTGATTCCAGTACTTCTTTGTTCACACCGGGAACCGGTACAAACGAACCGATGCGGTAAATGATCAGAACGAACAGGGTAAACAGGATCTTTTTGCGCAAATCTTCAACATGCCATATATTCTTAAGCGTCTTGAACATTAGATCACCTCGGTTTTACCGCCGGCAGCTTCGATTTTCTCTACCGCAGATTGAGAGAACTTATTTGCTTTGACAGTTAATTTAACAGCTAGTTCACCATTGCCGAGAATCTTAATGCCGCTCTTAGTGTTGCTGACAACACCAGTTTCAAGCAAAAGCTCAGGAGTTACTTCTGTTCCTTCTGCAAAGCTGTTCAGATCTTCCAGGTTCACAATCGCGTACTCTTTACGGGTAGGATTGACGAAACCACGTTTAGGCAGACGACGATAGAGTGGGTTTTGTCCACCCTCGAAGCCTGGACGCACACCACCGCCGGAACGGGAGTTTTGACCTTTGTGACCGCGGCCCGAAGTTTTACCATTACCGCTACTTGGTCCACGACCAACGCGGTTGCGTTCTTTCCGTGATCCAGGAGCTGGAGCAAGTTCATGTAACTTCATCGTTTGCACCTCCTTATGTTTGTTAATTTATACGAGGCTATTAGCCTTCAATTTCAGTAACGGACAGCAAGTGGCTCACTTTGTTGATCATTCCGCGAATTGCAGGAGTGTCGTTGTGAACCACGGACGAGTTGGTTTTGCGCAGGCCGAGCGTCTTAACAGTAACACGTTGTGTTTCTGGACGTCCAATTACACTGCGTACGAGGGTAATTTGCAATTTTGCCATTGACGTTCCCCTCCTTAACCGCGTAATTCTTCGACAGATTTGCCGCGAAGCTTCGCGACCTCTTCAATGCGCTTCAGACGGGAAAGACCCTCTAAAGTAGCATTGACCATGTTCATGGAATTCGAAGAACCCAAAGATTTTGTCAAGATGTCGCCAACGCCTGCCAATTCAAGCACCGCACGAACTGGTCCACCAGCGATAACGCCGGTACCTTCGGATGCTGGCTTCAGCAGAACGCGTCCTGCGCCGAAATGCCCAGTAACCAAGTGAGGAATCGAAGTTCCTACGATTGGAATGTGGATCAGGTTTTTCTTGGCGTCTTCAATGCCTTTACGGATGGCATCCGGAACTTCGCCGGCTTTACCGATACCAGCACCAACGTAGCCGTTGCCGTCGCCCACAACAACAAGTGCACTAAAGCTGAAACGGCGTCCGCCTTTTACAACTTTTGCAACACGGTTAATGTGTACAACTCTTTCTGTCAGTTCTAAACTGTTCGGATCTACACGCAAGTCGTTAACCTCCTTTTAGAAATATTCTAGAATTCAAGACCAGCTTCGCGAGCTGCGCTAGCCAGAGCCTGAATCCGTCCATGGTACAAGTATCCACCGCGGTCAAATACAACCACTGCATAACCCTTTTCCTTGGCACGCTCAGCGATCAATTGACCCACTTTGCTTGCAGCTTCAACGCTGCCGCCATTTCCGATTGTAGCACTCAATTCTTTATCCAGTGTGGAGGCAGCTACGATAGTAACGCCTGTCACATCATCAATCAGTTGAGCGTAGATGTGTTTCGAAGAACGGAACACATTCAAACGCGGGCGCTCAGTAGTACCCTGGATCTTCTTACGAACACGCAGGTGTCTTTTGAGACGAGCCTTGTTTTTATCCTCTTTTGTAATCATGACTTCCCTTTCACTCCCTTCAGTTTGCCGTAAACAGCTTCACTTTAAGATGCACGGGGTATCTTACAATTAAGGTAGAGCTGGTTATTTCTTCTTACCAGCTTTACCTTCCTTGCGGATGATACGCTCGCCTTCATATTTGATACCTTTACCTTTGTAAGGCTCTGGTTCACGTACAGAACGGATTTTGGCAGCATAAGCGCCTACGCGTTCTTTATCAATACCTCTAACGATGATCTTCGTGTTCGCAGGAACATCGAACTCGATACCCGCTTCCGGTGTAATTTCAACCGGGTGGGAGTAACCAACGTTCAGTACGATTTTATCTCCGGATTTGCTTGCACGATATCCGACCCCAACCAGCTCCAGAGATTTCGAGAAACCTTCAGTCACACCACTCACCATGTTGTTGACAACGGAGCGGGTTGTGCCGTGAAGTGAACGATGCAATTTGTTGTCCGACGGGCGAACAACAGTGATTTCGTTATTTTCAACTGTAATCTTCATGTCTTTATGAAGCTCACGAGTCAAAGTGCCTTTAGGACCTTTTACTGTAATAACGGTGTTGTCCAAAGTGACATCTACACCGCTAGGTACTGCGATTGGTTTGCGACCAATACGAGACATGTGTTGCACCTCCTTATCTTGTGACGTTTATTACCAAATGTAGCAGACAACTTCTCCGCCGGATTTTGATTGACGAGCTTCCTTGTCGGTCATAACTCCCTTAGATGTGGAGATAATCGCGATTCCCAGACCACCGAGTACACGAGGCACTTCATTGCTCTTCGTGTATACGCGAAGACCTGGTTTACTGATTCTTTTCAGACCGGAGATAACGCGCTCCTGGTTCGGGCCGTATTTCAGGAAAATACGGATAATCCCTTGTTTGCTATCTTCAACGAATTCAGCATCACGGATGAAACCCTCACGCTTCAAGATGTCCGCGATTTGTTTTTTCATAGTAGAAGCAGGCATTTCTACTGTCTCGTGACGCACAGTGTTGGCGTTACGAATACGAGTAAGCATATCTGCAATAGGATCAGACATAGTCATGTGTGTAAACCTCCTTCCCGTTTATAAACTTCTTACCAACTTGCTTTTTTCACGCCAGGAATCTGGCCTTTATAAGCTAATTCACGGAAACAAATTCTGCAAATTTTGAACTTTTGCAGTACCGAATGTGGACGACCGCAACGCTCGCAACGTGTATATGCACGTACTTTGAACTTAGGCTCGCGTTGTTGTTTAACTTTCATTGAAGTCTTTGCCACTTAGACTGACACCTCCTAAACATTTTCGGAGAAATGGATGATTCTTATTTTGTGAAAGGCATTCCCAGCTGATTCAGCAGCTCACGGGATTCCTCGTCCGTCTTTGCAGTCGTTACGATAACGATGTCCATACCGCGTACCTTATCCACTTTGTCATATTCGATTTCCGGGAAGATCAATTGCTCTTTAAGCCCCAGTGTGTAGTTACCACGGCCATCAAAGGCTTTGCTGGAAATACCACGGAAGTCACGTACGCGTGGAAGCGTTACGTTGATCAATTTATCCAGGAAGTAATACATACGCTCGCCGCGCAGTGTTACTTTAACCCCGATCGGCATATTTTCGCGCAGTTTGAAACCGGCGATGGATTTTTTTGCTTTAGTGATAACTGGCTTTTGACCAGTGATCAATTGCATGTCATTTACTGCAGCATCAAGTACTTTGGAGTTTTGAACAGCGTCACCCACACCCATGTTGATGACGATCTTCTCGATCTTAGGCACTTGCATAACAGTAGTATAGTTAAACTTCTGCATCAGAGCAGGTGTAATTTCATTCAGAAAACGTTCTTTCATTCTTGCTGCCATGAAGATTTACCTCCTTTCATTAGGACTGTATTAGTCGATAATCTCTCCGGATCTTTTTGCTACCCGAACCTTCTTACCGTTATCTAGTACTTTGTAACCGATACGCGTAACTTTCCCGCTCTTCGGATCAATGTGCATTACGTTGGACACATGGATCGAAGCTTCCTGCTCAATGATTCCGCCTTGCGGATTCAACTGGTTAGGCTTCTGGTGTTTCTTCACCATGTTCACGCCTTCTACCAGGACGCGGTTTTCACGAGGATAAGCAGCGATGACACGGCCTTTTTTACCTTTGTCTTTCCCGCTGATCACAAGTACCACATCATCTTTTTTCACGTGCAGTTTGTTGTTGTGGGATTCCAGAACTTTTTTCACTCTAGGCATTTAATTACACCTCCTATAACTGACCTTATCAAGCACACCCGAGTATGATTCGGGTTTTTATTAGATTACTTCCGGTGCCAAGGAAACGATCTTCATGTAGTCCTTGTCGCGAAGTTCGCGAGCAACTGGTCCGAAGATACGTGTTCCGCGCGGGCTTCTGTCGTCTTTAACAACAACAGCTGCATTTTCGTCGAATGCGATGTAAGATCCATCTTTACGGCGTACAGAACGTTTCGTACGAACAACTACCGCTCTAACAACATCACCTTTTTTGACAACGCCGCCTGGTGTTGCTTGTTTAACGGAACAAACGATCAAATCGCCGATTGCTGCTGTACGGCGTCCAGTACCACCCAGTACGCGGATACACATCAGTTCCTTCGCACCAGAGTTGTCAGCCACATGCAAACGTGTAAATGGTTGAATCATTATTAATTTCCTCCTTCCGGAAAGGGATCAGCTCTTATCTTAGATGATTACCGCTTTTTCTACCACTTCAACCAGTCTCCACCGTTTGTCCTTCGACAATGGACGAGTTTCCATGACTTTCACGACATCACCAATCTTAGCTACATTCTCTTCATCATGTGCCTTGAATTTCTTCGTGGACTTGATGCGTTTGTGATACAGACTGTGCTTTTTATAGGTTTCAACAGCAATTACGATGGTTTTATCCATTTTGTCGCTGACTACTTTACCGATCAACACTTTACGTGCATTACGCTCTTCGCTCATAATTAGCCTCCTTCCTGATTACGGATTAAGCATCCGTCGTCACTTAACTAATCCCAAGTACTCTTTGATGGATAACGGTTTTAGCACGAGCTATTTCCTTACGCACATCACGAATCCGAGTAGGGTTATCCAGTTGGCCTGTTGCCAATTGAAAACGGAGATTGAAAAGTTCTTCCTTGAATCCGGCGATCTTCTGTTCAATCTCAGCAGTGGTTAAGTTGCGAAGTTCATTAGCTTTCATTTGCTTCACCACCCAATTCTTCACGTTTCACAAACTTAGTCTTTACAGGCAGCTTGTGAGCGGCAAGACGCATCGCTTCACGAGCGATTTCTTCCGACACGCCTCCGAGTTCGAACATAATCTTACCCGGTTTAACTACAGCTACCCATTTCTCAACGTTACCTTTACCACTACCCATACGAACCTCGAGAGGCTTCTGAGTAATTGGCTTATCCGGGAAAATCTTGATCCAAACCTGTCCGCCACGTTTGATGTAACGTGTCATTGCAATACGGGCAGCTTCGATCTGACGGTTAGTGATCCAAGATGGTTCCAGGGCCTGCAAACCATATTCGCCGAAGTTCAGTTCGGTTCCGCCTTTTGCCATACCCTTCATGTGACCGCGTTGTTGCTTGCGGTGTTTAACGCGCTTTGGTACCAACATGATTAGTTGCCTCCTTCCTGAGCAGCATGTTTCTTAGCTGGGGGAAGAACTTCTCCACGGTAGATCCATACTTTTACGCCGATCAGGCCGTAAGTTGTATGTGCTTCAGCTGTTCCGTAATCGATATCAGCACGAAGCGTATGAAGTGGAACTGTTCCTTCGCTATAACCTTCTGAACGGGCAATCTCAGCGCCGCCAAGACGTCCGCCAACCTGAGTTTTAATTCCCTTTGCGCCGGAACGCATAGTTCTTTGAATTGCTTGTTTCAGAGCACGACGGAACGATACGCGACGTTCCAGCTGTTGTGCAATGCTTTCAGCAACAAGAATAGCATCCAGTTCAGGGTGTTTAATTTCATTGATATTGATGTGTACTTTTTTGCCGCCGGCGATAGTTGTAACTGCGCTGCGAAGTACTTCTACTTCTGCTCCGCCTTTACCAATTACCATACCTGGCTTAGCAGTGTGAATTGTAACGTTCACTCGGCTTGCCGCTCTTTCGATCTCGATGCGGGAAACAGAGGAATCTTTCAACTTGCCTTTAAGGTATTCCCGGATTTTGACGTCTTCCATTAAAAGAGTACCGAAATCTTTGCCTGCATACCATTTTGATTCCCAATCGCGAATAATACCGACTCGGAGTCCGACTGGATTTACCTTTTGACCCACGTGTTATCCCTCCTTATTTCTCAGATACCACCAAAGTAATGTGGCTGGTACGTTTATTGATCCGGCTTGCACGGCCCATGGCGCGCGGACGGAAACGTTTCATTGTAGGACCCTGGTTAACGAAAACTTCGCTTACGAATAAGCTGTTCACGTCCAAAGAGTAGTTATGCTCAGCGTTCGCAATCGCCGAGTTCAGTAGCTTCTCAACAACCGGAGAAGCGGACTTCGGAGTGTGGCGAAGAATTGCAATTGCTTCCCCCACTTGCTTGCCGCGAATCAAGTCAACAACCAGTTTCGCTTTACGAGCGGAAATCCGCACCGATCTTGCATGTGCTTTTGCTTCCATTGTTTTCCCTCCTCTCAAACGAAGACGTTATTTATCTTCTGGTTTTCTTATCGTCACCCGCGTGGCCTTTGTAAGTACGTGTTGGCGCGAACTCGCCCAACTTGTGACCTACCATATCTTCTGTTACGTATACAGGCACGTGTTTGCGGCCGTCATATACACCAAACGTATGTCCGATAAACTGAGGGAAAATGGTTGAGCGACGGGACCAGGTTTTTACTACAACTTTCTTGTCTGTCTCGTTCAAGTCCTCAACTTTTTTCAGCAGGTAGCCATCAATGAACGGCCCCTTTTTTAAACTGCGACCCATGTGTGAATCCTCCCTTCATCCGGTTCTTCAAACCGCGAATCGACGCTTCGCGCTTAGCTAACTTGCCTGAAGCGTCTTATTTTGTGCGGCGACGAACGATGTATTTATCAGAAGCTTTGTTTTTCTTACGCGTTTTGTAGCCAAGGGTTGGTTTGCCCCAAGGTGACATTGGCGATTTCCGTCCGATTGGAGCGCGGCCTTCACCACCACCGTGTGGGTGATCGTTAGGGTTCATGACAACACCGCGTACTTCAGGACGACGTCCGAGCCAGCGGCTGCGTCCGGCTTTACCAATCTTGATCAATTCATGATCTCCGTTACCTACGGCACCGATAGTTGCACGGCATACGCTGAGGATTCTGCGAACTTCACCGGAGTTCAAACGAACGGATACATATTTATCTTCTTTACCAAGCAACTGAGCTTCTGTACCAGCAGCACGAACCAGTTGTCCGCCTTTGCCAGGTTTCAGCTCGATGTTGTGGATAACTGTACCTACCGGGATGTTGATCAGCGGAAGGCTGTTACCAATTTTGATGTCTGCAGCAGGGCCAGACTCAACTTTATCCCCAACTTTAAGGCCTTTAGGAGCGATGATATAACGTTTCTCTCCATCAGCATAGTGGATCAAAGCAATATTGGAAGTACGGTTCGGGTCATACTCGATTGTAGCAACGCTACCTGGTATGCCGTCTTTAGTCCGTTTGAAGTCGATAATGCGGTATTTACGTTTGTGTCCGCCGCCGTGGTGACGAACCGTAATTTTACCTTGGTTGTTACGTCCCGCATGTTTGAACAGCGGAGCGAGCAACGATTTCTCTGGCTGGTTTGTTGTAATTTCTTCAAACGTAGACACAGACATGTTGCGTCTTGCCGGAGAGGTCGGTTTGTACTTTTTGATTGGCACTATAGTTTCCTCCTTACTTTAAGAGTATTATTCTACCGCTTCAAAGAATTCAAGCGGCTTGCTGTCCGGGCTAAGCTTAACGATGGCTTTTTTCCACTCCGGAGTGTAACCGGAATATTTGCCGTAACGCTTCAGTTTACCAGGTACGCGCATTGTGTTCACACTAACAACTTTAACTTTAAAAATAGCCTCGACAGCTTTTTTGATTTCGGTCTTGTTAGCACGGATATCCACTTCAAAAGCGTACTTCAGTTCGCTCATGTATTCGGATGTGCGTTCCGTAATCACTGGACGCTTGATTATATCACGAGGATCTTTCATTACGCGAACACCTCCTCTACCTTCAGAACTGCTTCTTTAGTGATGATCAGTTTGTCGTACGTCAGTACGTCAAGAACATTGATGCCGTCAGCTGCTACGAATTTCACCCCAGGGATGTTACGAGCGGAAAGTGCTACGTTATCATCATAGCTAGGAGCTACGATCAGGGCTTTGCTGCCCACTTTAAGGTTGTTCAGAATAGCTGCGAATTCTTTCGTCTTCGGAGCATTCATAGTCAAGCTATCCAATACGATAATGTCATTCTCAAGTACTTTTGAGGACAACGCGGATTTGATGGCCAACCGGCGAACCTTCTTAGGCAATTTCCAGGAATAGCTGCGTGGAGTTGGTCCGAAGACTACGCCGCCGCCTTTCCATTGTGGAGAACGAATGGAGCCTTGACGAGCACGACCTGTACCTTTTTGTTTCCAAGGCTTACGTCCGCCGCCACGCACTTCAGAGCGCCCTTTTACTTTGTGTGTACCACGACGAAGGGAAGCTCTTTGCATAAGTGCAGCTTCATGCAGCACATGTACGTTCGGTTCAATACCGAAAACTGAATCACTCAGTTCAACTTCGCCAACTTCGTTACCACTAGTATTGAAAAGTGTTACTTTTGGCATTTCATGTTCCTCCTTTCTTCAGTAATTATTTCTTAACGGTTTGTTTAACTTTCACGAAGCTGTTCTTAGGACCTGGAATAGCGCCTTTAACCAGCAGTACATTACGTTCTACGTCAACTCGGATGATTTCAAGCTTTTGAACCGTTACGGTCGTGTGACCCATATGTCCTGGCAGGCGTTTGCCCTTAGGAACACGGTTAGCCTGGATGGAACCCATTGAGCCCGGTCTTCTGTGGTAACGCGATCCGTGTGCCATTGGTCCGCGGCTTTGTCCCCAGCGTTTGATGTTACCCTGGAAGCCTTTACCCTTCGAAGTACCTGTTACGTCAACAAATTCGCCTTCAGCGAAGATGTCAGCCTTAAGCTCTTGTCCAACCTCGAGTGACCCGAGGTCAACACCGCGAATTTCGCGAACGTAGCGCTTAGGTGTTGCATTTGCCTTTTTGGCGTGACCCTGTTCAGGCTTGTTGGAGCGACTTTCCTTTTTGTCGGAAAAGCCCAACTGCACTGCTTCATATCCGTCGATATTCAGGTCTTTCTTTTGCAGTACCACACAAGGTCCAGCTTCGATAACAGAAACTGCAATTACGTTACCTTCTGGAGTAAACACTTGAGTCATACCGAGTTTTTTTCCTAAGATACCTTTCAATGTTGACACCTCTTTTCTTTTCCTAGTTGCTTAATGATGAATTACAATTTGATTTCGATATCTACACCGGACGGTAGATCCAAGCGCATCAAGGCATCCACAGTTTGTGGTGTTGGGTTCACAATATCGATCAAACGTTTGTGAGTCCGTTGCTCAAACTGTTCACGGGAATCCTTGTACTTGTGTACCGCACGGAGAATGGTAATGATTTGCTTCTCAGTTGGCAGCGGGATCGGCCCGGATACACCAGCACCCGAACGTTTTGCTGTTTCAACGATCTTCTCTGCGGATTGATCAAGAATTCTGTGGTCGTATGCTTTCAAGCGAATACGAATTTTTTGCTTTGCCATTTTAGTCCCTCCTTCTATCGCCCAATTTATTATCGGACATACTCCGTGAAAATTTTCTGACGTCGACCTCATGGCAAAGGGGCCGGGTGTGTCAGTAACCTCTCACATCATCGCAACGTCTCAGAACAACATTTATTATTATATATAATAGGCGGCTATATTGCAAGAGCATTTGCGAAACAAATGAGATTTTTCCGAAATATAATTAAAAAAGCACCCTTTTCGTTGAAAAAGATGCTTTCAAGCGATATCAATTAATCTCTAATCTCTGCAATCTGAATCAGAGCTTCCATCTCCAGAATATTCACCGTTCTTTTATGCATCGCAATAATCTTCAGAGCTTCCAGCTTGTTCAGCTTGCGGCTGAGCGTTTCGGCGGTTGTACCGATCATCGCAGCCACTTCTTTTTGCGCAGACGGCAAATCTACGGATTGTCTCAAGGCCTGCACAGTAACAGCCGGGGTATTTAGATTCCGCGTATACAAGTAGACCAGAAGCCGGGCTAGCCGTTTCTCCACTTCAAACATATGCATAGCCCCTGCAGACTCCTCTGCCAGATGAAGCTGCTCACTTACAGACATCAGGAAGCTGAACGCAAGACCCGCATTTTGCTCCAGCAGAGGAATGAAGTCTTTACGGTGCATCCGGCACACCACTCCGCTCTCAATAATCTCCGCCGTTACGTCATTATTTTTATTGTGAAGCAAGGCAAACTGACCGAAATAATCCCCCGGGAAAAGAAAACGGACAATATGCTGCTTCCCTTCTTTACTGTTCTTCGTTAATTTGATGAGTCCGCTCTTCACCACAAACAAGGCTTCAGACGGCTCCCCTTCTCTGCATACCTGGCTGCCTTTTTTATAATCATGAGATTCTGTAATAGATTCTATTATAACTAATTCTTCGTCAGACAAGCTCCGGAATACCGGAACCTGACGTACACAGGCATGAGAGCTGCATGTATTACAATTCATCATCCTTCATCCCTTCCTACTCCTCCTTCCAACATATCAAGGTTCTGAAGTCCACCGGGTGACTGTGCGCACAATCCTATTAAAAACTTGATCTGTATCAAGGATTAACCTGCTCATGTTCTATACAATAGATTTACAGAGAGAAAAGGAGTTGACGCACTTGCTGCAATACACTTTCGAGGATATGCGCCAGATGGATAGAACTACTCTGGGGAACATGGTCCCCCTTGAGCTTTTTCGGACCATACGTTTGATTGGTATGAATCAGGGATTGCCGTTAGGCGGAAAGGGAACTACTGTCACCATTGGCAGGAAGATCGGCGAGAGCTTGCCTGTCCAGTCTATTGAAGAGCTGCTGCATATTTTTGAGGAGCTCAAAATAGGGATTCCCCGGATTGTCCATTCTGATGAACGCAGGATTAATATTGCCGTTGATGACTGCTTCTGCAAAGGATTACCCTCTCTTGAGGATGAGAAGATGGTATGTGATCTAGAGGGAGCTATTATTGAGGGCGCGCTGTGCAAAATTCTTGGCCGCAGGGTATCCGTGAAAGAGATCAAATGTAATGTTACAGGTCATGAGCATTGTGAGTACGAAGTGAAGCTTTAAACAAAACTAATTTATAGAAAGCAGGGAATGGATAATGGAAAAGAAAAACATAGCTGAGGTAATACAATATCAAGAGGAGCGCTTTACGAAAAAAATCATTTTCCAAAAAGGTGAAAGTGTTGTATTCGTGCTTAATTTCATGCCGGGGCAGAAGCTGCCTGTTCACAAGCATCCGGGCGCCGATGTATATATCCTGGCCCTCCATGGAGACGGAGTCATTCACGTTAATGAAGAAGAATTCTCTTTGGTCCAAGGGGAAACCATTTATATCACCGGTGATGAGTCCTTTGCCTATACGAACAATAGCTCATCCCCATCCAGTCTGCATGTGGTATTATCCAAGTTGCCTAGTGCGGATTATGCGAAGGAAATCTAAATCATTTAATTTAAAAATACAAAAGACCGTTACTCTTCTGGAGCAGCGGTCTTTGTGGCCTGTGCCAACATAAAACAAGGCCCCTTCAAAGAAGAGGCCTTGAATGTATTCCAGTCTATCCTAACGGATAGAATCCGAATTACTTCTGGATGGAAGCTACGGAACCGGCACCAACTGTACGGCCGCCTTCGCGAATGGAGAATTTAGTACCTTCTTCAATAGCGATTGGGGAGATCAGTTGAACGGTTACAGTGATGTTGTCACCAGGCATAACCATTTCAGTACCTTCTGGCAGGTTGATGATGCCAGTTACGTCAGTTGTACGGAAGTAGAACTGTGGACGGTAACCAGTGAAGAATGGTTTGTGACGTCCGCCTTCTTCTTTAGTCAGAACGTAGATCTGAGCAGTGAACTCAGTGTGTGGCTTAACGGAGTTCGGCTTAGCCAATACTTGGCCACGCTCGATCATGTTACGGTCAACACCACGAAGCAGTGCGCCGATGTTGTCGCCAGCTTGAGCGGAGTCAAGCAATTTACGGAACATTTCCACGCCAGTAACTACGGACTTCTTAGTTTCTTCGTGAATACCAACGATTTCGATTTCTTCTCCGACTTTAACTGTTCCGCGTTCTACGCGACCAGTTGCCACAGTACCGCGGCCAGTGATGGAGAATACATCTTCGACAGGCATCAAGAAAGGCTTGTCAGTCTGACGTTCTGGAAGAGGGATGTATGTGTCGATCGTTTCGAACATTTCAACGATCTTCTGTGCATACTCGCCATCAGGGTTCTGCAGAGCTTCACGAGCAGATCCACGAACGATTGGAGTATCATCGCCTGGGAAGTCGTATTCGCTCAGCAAGTCGCGAACTTCCATTTCAACCAGTTCAAGCAACTCTTCGTCTTCAACCATGTCGCATTTGTTCAGGAATACGACGATGTAAGGAACACCTACTTGACGGGACAGCAGGATGTGCTCGCGAGTCTGTGGCATAGGGCCGTCAGCTGCGGATACAACCAGGATAGCTCCGTCCATTTGCGCTGCGCCAGTGATCATGTTTTTAACATAGTCGGCGTGTCCAGGGCAGTCTACGTGAGCGTAGTGACGGTTAGGAGTTTCATATTCAACGTGAGCAGTGGAGATAGTGATACCACGTTCGCGTTCTTCAGGAGCCTTATCAATTTGGTCGAATGCTACAGCAGCGCCACCGTATTTTTTGGACAATACAGTAGTGATTGCAGCAGTCAGAGTTGTTTTACCATGGTCGACGTGACCAATAGTACCGATGTTAACGTGCGGTTTGTTACGTTCAAACTTTGCCTTTGCCATTTGAACAGTTCCTCCTTATTGTGGGGTTCCTTATATTTGAGCCGCCCGCCTACATGTAATTCTTAGGTGACTGATGTGATATACCCGGACGGCAAGTTAAAAACTTTAAATTATTCTCCGCCTTTGTTCTTGGCTGCGATTTCTTCTGCAATACTTCTTGGAACTTCTTCATAGTGAGAAAGCTCCATTGAGAATACGCCGCGCCCTTGAGTACCGGAACGAAGTGTTGTAGAGTAACCGAACATTTCGGAGAGAGGCACCTTAGACCGAATAATCTGAGCTCCACCACGGGAGTCCATACCTTCAATCTTACCGCGACGGGAACTAAGCATTCCCATAACATCGCCCATGTACTCCTCAGGAACAGTTACTTCCACTTTCATGATTGGCTCAAGCAGGACAGGTTTACACTTGTCTTTTGCAGCCTTAAGCGCCAATGATCCGGCAACTTTAAACGCCATTTCATTGGAGTCAACATCATGATAAGAACCATCTACGATAGTGGCTTTAACATCAACAAGCGGGAAGCCTGCGATGACACCATTTTTCATAGCTTCTTCAATACCCGCAAGTGCAGGAGCGACATATTCTCTAGGTACAGAACCGCCGACTACCTTACTTTCGAATTGGTTGCCAGTACCAGCCTCGAGAGGTTCGAATTCAACCCATACGTGACCGTATTGACCGCGTCCGCCGGATTGACGAACGAATTTACCTTCGACGCGAGCAGGCGCATTGAATGTTTCACGATATGCTACCTGCGGTTTACCAACGTTAGTCTCAACGTGGAATTCACGGCGCATACGATCAATAATAATATCCAAGTGAAGCTCGCCCATACCTGCCAAGATCGTTTGGCCTGTTTCTTCATCAGTATGAGCACGAAGAGTTGGATCTTCTTCGGTCAACTTTCCGAGAGCAACGCCGAGCTTATCTTGGTCAGCTTTGGTTTTTGGTTCTACTGCAATTTCGATAACCGGATCAGGGAAGTTCATGGATTCCAAAATAAT
Organism: Paenibacillus tritici; assembly: GCF_013204885.1. Classification (GTDB taxonomy): domain Bacteria; phylum Bacillota; class Bacilli; order Paenibacillales; family Paenibacillaceae; genus Paenibacillus_AQ; species Paenibacillus_AQ tritici. The sequence goes on along the minus strand of NZ_JABMKX010000025.1, from coordinate 34,782 downwards.
TGGATTCTTCTCATCACACAGAGTATCGCCCGTGCTTGTATCTTTCAATCCTACAGCTGCAGCGATATCACCAGAGTACACAATGGAAATCTCTTGGCGGCTGTTCGCGTGCATTTGTAGAATACGACCGATACGCTCACGTTTGTTCTTAGTAGCATTCACTACGTACGATCCGGACTCCAGAACACCAGAGTAAACACGGAAGAACGTAAGCTTACCTACATAAGGGTCTGTCATGATTTTAAATGCCAAAGCTGAGAACGGCTCTTCATCCGAAGAATGGCGAACCCCTTCAGTTCCATCATCATGATGACCCACAATAGCTGGAACATCAAGAGGTGAAGGCAAGTAATCAACAACAGCGTCCAACATAAGTTGAACCCCTTTGTTGCGGTAGGAGGATCCAACAATTACAGGGAAAATCTTAACTTCACATACGCCTTTGCGCAATGCAGCTTTGATTTCCGGAATTGTAATTTCTTCACCTTCAAGATACTTCATAGTAAGCTCTTCATCAAGTTCGGCAACCTTCTCGATCAACTCGAGACGAAGTCCTTCAACTTGCTCAAGATACTCAGCAGGAATATCTGTTACTTCAATGTTTTGACCCAAATCGTCTTTAAACATATGAGCTTTTTGCTCAATCAGGTCAATAATACCAATGAAGTCATTTTCTGCGCCGATCGGCAATTGAATAGCAACTGCATTCGCCATCAAACGCTCACGCATAGACTGAATTACATTAAGAAAATCAGCGCCGATGATATCCATTTTGTTGACATAAGCGATCCGCGGTACACTATAACGGTCAGCTTGTCTCCAAACAGTCTCGGACTGAGGTTCAACGCCTTCTTTGGCGCTGAATACGCCTACTGCCCCATCCAATACACGCAAGGAACGTTCAACTTCAACGGTGAAGTCAACGTGTCCTGGGGTATCAATGATATTAACGCGGTTACCCTTCCAGGCAGCGGTGGTAGCAGCGGAAGTAATCGTAATTCCGCGCTCCTGCTCTTGCTCCATCCAGTCCATTGTAGCAGCACCCTCGTGAACTTCACCGATTTTGTGCGTACGGCCTGAATAGAAAAGAATCCGCTCAGTGGTAGTAGTCTTACCAGCATCAATATGTGCCATGATCCCGATATTACGTGTATTTTTTAAGGAGAACTCTCTTGCCATGAAATGGATCTCCTTTCAAAATAGAAGTTATTTGAACGACTGTAATCCTACCAGCGGTAGTGAGCAAACGCTTTGTTCGCTTCAGCCATTTTGTGTGTATCTTCACGTTTCTTAACGGAAGCGCCTGTGTTGTTGGAAGCATCGATAATCTCAGCCGCCAAACGCTCTTCCATAGTCTTCTCACCGCGGTTGCGTGAGTAGTTTACAAGCCAACGTAATCCCAAAGCTGTACGTCTTTCAGGTTTAACCTCGATAGGTACCTGGTAGTTAGCACCGCCGACACGACGAGCTTTAACTTCCAATACAGGCATGATATTCTTGATAGCAGCTTCAAAAACTTCCATCGGCTCTTTACCTGTACGTTCCTGAATCAACTTGAATGAATTGTACAAAATGCTTTGAGCGACACCTCTTTTACCACCCAGCATAATACGGTTGATCAAACGAGTAACCAACTTGCTATTATACAATGGATCTGGCAATACATCTCTCTTAGTAACTGGACCTTTGCGTGGCATGGATATCCCCCTTTCTTAAATGGTTATTATTCAAATAGGCTTATCTTATTTCTTGGCTTTAGGACGTTTCGCACCATACTTGGAGCGAGCCTGCATCCGGTTAGCAACACCTGCAGTATCCAGTGCACCACGAACGATGTGATAACGAACTCCTGCAAGGTCCTTAACTTTACCTCCGCGCAGCAATACTACACTGTGCTCTTGAAGGTTGTGTCCGATACCCGGAATGTAAGCAGTCACCTCAAGACGGTTCGTCAGACGAACACGGGCATACTTACGAAGTGCTGAGTTTGGTTTACGTGGAGTCATTGTGCCTACACGAGTGCACACACCGCGTTTCTGCGGAGCGCTCAAATTTGTAGCCTCACGCTTGAGGGCGTTGAACCCTTTTTGAAGAGCGGGAGATTTAGATTTTTCGATTTTGGCTTGACGGCCTTTACGAACCAGTTGATTAATAGTTGGCATGTTGTGCCACCCCCTTCCTGAAATGATAGTCAATTCATGACCGCTAAGTCCACAGACCCAGGTGGTTCATAAAAAGACAAATGAAAAGTCCTTGCTGCCGAAGTGTACCCCGGTACAAAAACGTTCTCTTGTTGCTATTGTTTTAAGACGGCTGCCATCGCAGCACCAACTTCTATACCGCAGGCCTTGCCCAAATTCAGCATCGTGTCCACATAAGTGACCTTCACGCCTTGTTTGTTGCAAAGCATTACAATTCTGGAAGTAAGCCGTTGATCTCCGTCCTCTGCCACATAGACTTCTGCGGCTTGGCCCAACTCCACCGCCTTGACGGTTTGCTTGGAACCGATCTTGACCTGAGCATCCTGTAACCCTCTATCATCAGTCATGAAAACCATTACCTCCACTGAATAAGAATGACAAGACTACTCACGCACCTTAGACATATTAGCATCCACAGCACATGATGTCAAGAAAAACGACAATAAATTTATTAATATTCATAGCAGACAGCTGCGTCACGCAAGATGATTACGTGACGCGAGCAATGCCATGCCATGATTATTCAATTATTCAGCTGGAACCGTTTCTAAAGCGGCTTGCTTGCTTTCTTCATTCGGATCGCTCAGCTTCACATTACGATAACGATTCATGCCTGTACCTGCAGGAATCAGCTTACCGATAATAACATTTTCTTTCAGACCCAAGAGCTTATCCACTTTACCCTTAATCGCTGCATCCGTCAAGACGCGGGTAGTTTCCTGGAAAGAAGCCGCAGACAAGAAGGAGTCTGTCTCCAGGGAAGCCTTCGTGATACCAAGCAGAACCGGTTTGGCGACTGCAGGTTCTTTACCAGCAAGAATAGCTTCCTTGTTAGCTGCCTCATATTCATGAATATCCGCAAAAGCACCAGGCAGGAGACTGGTATCTCCAGCATCGATAATCCGGATTTTGCGCAGCATCTGCTTAATCATAACTTCAATGTGCTTATCATTGATTTCAACGCCCTGGTTACGGTATACACGCTGTACTTCTTGCAGAATGTAGTTCTGTACCCCACGGATCCCTTTGATACGCAGCATTTCTTTAGGGTCAATAGAACCGTCTGTCAGCTCATCGCCAGCTTCAATCTCCTGCCCTTCGCTGACACGCAGACGGGAGCCGTAAGTGATGGAATACGTCTTGGACTCTGCTTCACCCTGGACTTCGATTTCACGACGGTCCTTGGTTTCACGGATTTCCTTGACTACCCCGTCAATCTCACTGATTGTCGCCTGGCCTTTAGGGTTACGGGCTTCAAACAGCTCCTGGATACGCGGCAAACCTTGCGTGATATCGTCTCCGGCTACACCACCGGTATGGAACGTACGCATGGTAAGCTGTGTTCCCGGTTCACCGATTGATTGTGCGGCAATAATACCGACAGCTTCACCGATTTCCACGAATTTGCCTGTTGCCAGGTTACGTCCGTAGCACTTCTTGCAGACACCGTGACGGGCACGGCAGCTCAGTACAGAGCGGATCTGCAGCTTGGTAACACCAGCGTTGACAATCTCTTCAGCCTTATCCGAGTCAATCAGATCGTTACGGTGAACAAGGATTTCCTTGGTCTCCGGATGACGGACAGTCTCGAAGGAATAACGGCCTTCAATACGGTCATAGAGATCCTCAATAACTTCCTTGCCATCCTGAATCCGGCTGACAGTGAAGCCTTTATCGGTACCGCAATCTTCTTCGCGGACAATGACATCCTGCGCCACATCGACCAGACGGCGTGTCAAGTACCCGGAATCCGCTGTACGCAGCGCTGTATCGGCCAGACCTTTACGCGCTCCGTGAGTGGAGATAAAGTACTCGAGGACGGTCAGACCTTCACGGAAGTTTGCTTTGATTGGCAATTCAAAGATTCGGCCTGAAGGTGTAGCCATCAGTCCACGCATACCACCGAGCTGGGTGATCTGCGATTTGTTACCACGCGCTTTGGAGTCAACCATGAGCATGATGGAATTGAAGCGGTCCATCGACTTAAGCAGCACATTGGTAAGATCATCCTTAGTCTTTGACCAAATTTCGATAACACGGTCATACCGCTCATCATTGGTGATCAGACCGCGGCGGTATTGGTTCGCCACAACATCAACCTTAGCTTCGGATTCCTTAAGAATTGTAGCTTTCTCCTCAGGCACGATAACATCCGATACGGCAACTGTAACACCGGAACGTGTGGAGTACGTAAAGCCGAGCTGCTTAATTTTGTCCAGAATCACCGAAGTCTTCGTAGTGTGGTAGGTTTCGAAACAGCGGGCGATAATGAGACCCAGATATTCCTTACCTACGGCACTGGCTTCAGGAGCAGCCATGATCAGTTCACGGATATCCGCGCCCTTTTCATAGATGAAATACTTCTCAGGTGTACCCTGCAGCAGGTTGGTTTTGGTAGCTTCATTGATATACGGGAAGCTGCTTGGATAGATTTCGTTGAAGATAATCTTACCCACAGTAGTGATCAGCATTGCACCTTGCTGTGCTTCTGTAAAGCAGGTTTTGCCCAGAGCCTTAACAGGAATAGCTACACGTGCATGCAGACCGGCCGTTCCACGCTGATAGGCGGAGACTGCCTCGTTCACGGTACGCAGGATCATCCCAGTACCCTTTTCTTCCTTGTTGTCCATGGTCAAGTAGAACGTACCAAGGACCATATCCTGGGAAGGAGTAACTACCGGCTTGCCATCTTTAGGGTTCAGGATGTTACCGGATGCCAGCATGAGAATACGGGCTTCTGCTTGAGCTTCTGCGGATAGTGGAACGTGCACCGCCATCTGGTCACCGTCAAAGTCGGCATTGTAAGCCGTACATACGAGCGGGTGAAGACGGATCGCGTGACCTTCTACCAGAATCGGTTCAAACGCCTGGATACCCAGTCTGTGCAGCGTAGGGGCACGGTTCAGCAGAACCGGATGCTCTCTGATTACTTCTTCAAGCACATCCCATACTTCTGGACTTACGCGCTCTACCTTACGCTTCGCGCTCTTTATGTTGTGGGCTAGCCCTTTATTCACCAATTCTTTCATTACAAACGGTTTGAACAGTTCCAGTGCCATCTTCTTCGGAAGACCGCATTGGTACATCTTCAGGTAAGGTCCTACGACGATAACAGAACGTCCTGAATAGTCAACACGCTTACCGAGCAAGTTCTGGCGGAAACGTCCCTGTTTACCTTTCAGCATGTGGCTGAGGGATTTGAGCGGACGGTTACCAGGTCCTGTTACAGGACGGCCGCGGCGGCCGTTATCAATCAGTGCATCCACAGCCTCCTGAAGCATCCGTTTCTCATTCTGAACGATAATGTCAGGAGCGCCGAGGTCCAGCAGTCTTTTCAGACGGTTGTTCCGGTTAATTACACGGCGGTACAGGTCATTAAGGTCAGACGTAGCAAAACGGCCGCCATCGAGCTGAACCATTGGACGAAGCTCCGGAGGTATAACCGGGAGTACATCCATGATCATCCAGTCAGGCTTGTTGCCGGAGTTGCGGAAGGCTTCAATAACTTCCAGGCGTTTGATCGCCCGGTTGCGGCGCTGGCCTTGAGCCGTACGCAGCTCTTCTTTGAGGAATTCCAGCTCTTTATCAATGTCGATATCCTGCAGCAGCTTTTTAACAGCTTCCGCACCCATACCGGCCTGGAATCCGTAGCCGTACTTCTCACGGTAGCTGCGGTATTCTTTCTCGGACAGCAGTTGTTTCTTCTCCAGCGGAGTTTCCCCCGGATCGGTTACAACATAAGATGCAAAGTAGATAATCTCTTCGAGCGATCTAGGAGACATATCCAGTGCCAGACCCATGCGGCTAGGAATACCTTTGAAATACCAGATATGAGATACCGGAGCTGCCAATTCGATGTGGCCCATACGTTCGCGGCGGACTTTAGCGCGGGTAACTTCTACGCCGCAGCGGTCGCACACAACGCCTTTATAACGGACGCGTTTGTATTTACCACAATGACATTCCCAGTCCTTCTGCGGTCCGAAAATACGTTCGCAAAAAAGACCCTCTTTTTCCGGTTTCAAAGTACGATAGTTAATGGTCTCCGGTTTTTTTACTTCTCCGCGGGACCAAGAACGAATTTTTTCCGGGGAAGCGAGCCCGATTTTCATAAATTCAAAATTGTTAACGTCCAACAAGGAGCAACCCTCCTTAACCTATATCCTGATTTAGTACCACAGCCCTCTCTTGACGCTTACGTCAACAGAGGGCGGGTCCTTTGTGTAATGAAATTAGTGGCTTGCTGGTGTACTACTCTATGCCGACTTCAGTGCCTTCCAAATTGAGGCTCAGCTTGTCGCTTGACGTCTCGTCCTCATCGTCCAGTTCCTTCATCTCGATCTCCTGCTCGTCACCGCTAAGGATTTTGACATCCATACCAAGTGACTGCAGTTCCTTGATCAATACCTTGAACGATTCCGGAACACCCGGTTCTGGAACGTTTTCGCCTTTGACAATGGATTCGTACGTTTTGACACGGCCGACCACATCATCGGATTTCACAGTCAGAATCTCCTGCAGTGTATAAGCCGCACCGTAAGCTTCAAGCGCCCACACTTCCATCTCCCCGAAACGCTGTCCGCCGAACTGAGCTTTACCGCCCAGTGGCTGTTGTGTAACGAGAGAGTAAGGACCTGTAGAACGGGCATGAATCTTATCGTCAACCATGTGCGCCAGCTTGATCATGTGCATGACACCAACTGTAACTTCACGTTCGAAGCGTTCGCCTGTACGTCCGTCATACAGCACAGTCTTACCATTACGCTGCATACCGGCTTCTTCCATCGTATCGAATACGTCATACTCACGGGCTCCGTCGAATACCGGAGTAGCCACGTGGATACCCAGACGCAGTGCAGCCATACCGATATGGACTTCCAGCACCTGTCCGATGTTCATACGGGAAGGAACGCCCAGCGGGTTCAGGACAACCTGTACCGGCGTGCCATCCGGAAGGAACGGCATGTCTTCTTCAGGCAGGATACGGGCAACGACACCCTTGTTACCGTGACGTCCGGCCATCTTGTCACCTTCAGAAATCTTACGCTTCTGGGCAATGTAGACACGAACCAGTTGATTCACGCCAGGAGGCAGCTCATCGCCGTTCTCGCGGGTGAACACTTTAACATCAACGATAATACCATCACTACCATGCGGAACGCGCAGGGAGGTATCACGAACTTCGCGGGCCTTCTCACCAAAGATCGCATGCAGCAGGCGCTCTTCAGCAGTCAGCTCAGTTACACCCTTCGGAGTAACCTTACCTACCAGTATGTCACCGGCATTGATTTCCGCACCGATCCGGATGATTCCGCGCTCATCCAGATTACGGAGCGCCTCTTCACCGACGTTAGGAATATCACGTGTGATCTCTTCAGGTCCGAGCTTCGTATCACGGGCTTCAGATTCGTATTCTTCGATGTGAATCGAAGTGTATACATCTTCCTTCACCAGCTTCTCACTCAGCAGGATCGCATCCTCGTAGTTGTAGCCTTCCCAAGTCATGAATGCAACGACTACGTTGCGGCCAAGCGCAAGTTCGCCCATTTCTGTGGAAGGTCCGTCTGCCAGGATATCACCTTTTTTGACGATGTCACCGCGCTTGGCCAGTGGACGCTGATTAATACAGGTACCCTGGTTAGAACGCATGAATTTGTGTAATTTATATTTAACGATATCGCCTTTGACTTCTTTGCCTTCAACTGCCTCAACACGGCGCAGCCAGATTTCATTGGCAGAGGAGCGTTCGATAATACCGTCATATTTGGAGACAATACATACACCGGAGTCTTTCGCAGACTTGTGTTCCATCCCCGTTCCTACGAGCGGAGCCTTCGGAATGAGAAGCGGAACGGCCTGACGCTGCATGTTCGATCCCATCAGTGCGCGGTTGGAGTCATCGTTCTCAAGGAACGGAATGAGCGCCGTAGCGACAGATACAACCTGTTTTGGAGAAACGTCCATGTAGTCTACACGGTTACTTGGCATCGTAGTGATGTTGTCTGAATCCTTGTTATAACGGACGATAACCTGATCTTCCTTAAAGGAGCCATGCTCATCAATCAATACGTTCGCCTGTGCTACTACATAGTTATCTTCTTCATCAGCAGTCAGATAATCGATTTGTTCCGTAACCTTGCCGGTCTTCGGATCCACCCAACGATACGGAGCTTCGATAAAGCCGTATTCATTGATGCGGGCAAAGGTGGACAAGGAGTTGATCAAACCGATATTCGGGCCTTCTGGAGTCTCGATAGGACACATACGGCCGTAGTGGCTATGATGGACGTCGCGGACTTCGAAGCCCGCGCGTTCACGCGTCAGACCGCCGGGTCCGAGTGCAGACAGACGGCGTTTGTGTGTCAGCTCAGCAAGCGGGTTCGTCTGATCCATGAACTGGGACAGCTGCGAACTGCCGAAGAACTCTTTGATGGACGCGATAACCGGACGGATGTTGATCAGCGCCTGCGGTGTAATCGCGTTGGCATCCTGGATCGACATTCTCTCACGGACAACGCGCTCCATACGCGACAAACCGATACGGAACTGGTTCTGCAGCAGTTCGCCAACAGAACGCAGACGGCGGTTACCCAAGTGGTCAATATCGTCCGTGTTGCCGATACCGTGCAGCAGATTAATAAAGTAGCTGATTGAGGATATAATATCAGCCTGAGTAATATGCTTAACCGATTTGTCAATGTTACCATTGGCAATCAGCTTGATGATCCGGCCTTCTTCGATTGGCGAGAATACGTCAATGGTCTGAAGCGGAATATCTTCACTGTCCATCACCCCGCCGGTTACACGGTAGTTTTTGGCAGCCACATTTTTCTCAAAGTAAGGAATCAGCTCATCAAGCAGGCGGCGGTCTACCATTTGACCGGATTCTGCCAGGATTTCTCCTGTAGACTCATCAACCAAAGGCTGTGCCAGACGCTGATTGAACAGACGATTCTTGATATGCAGCTTTTTGTTAATTTTGTAACGGCCTACATTGGCCAGATCATAACGCTTCGGATCGAAGAAACGCGCGACCAGAAGGCTCTTGGCATTGTCAAGTGTAGGGGGTTCGCCCGGACGCAGACGCTCGTAGATTTCGATAAGCGCCTTCTCCGTGGAATCCGTGTTGTCTTTATCCAGCGTATTGCGAATATATTCATCATTGCCAAGCAGTTCCAGAATTTCAGCATCACTGCCGAAGCCCAGAGCACGCAAGAGCACCGTAACTGGGATCTTACGAGTCCGGTCGATACGGACATACATGATGTCCTTAGCGTCGGTCTCCAGCTCCAGCCAGGCTCCGCGATTCGGAATTACTGTGGCGGTGTAAGTTTTTTTGCCGTTCTTATCCACTTTTGTGCTGAAATAGACGCTTGGAGAGCGAACCAACTGGCTGACAATAACCCGTTCTGCACCATTGATAATAAAGGTGCCGGTTTCCGTCATCAGAGGGAAATCTCCCATGAACACTTCCTGCTCTTTAACCTCACCGGTCTCCTTATTGATGAGACGCACCTTCACACGCAGAGGAGCAGCATATGTTACGTCCCGCTCTTTAGCGTCGTCAACCGTGTATTTCGGTTCACCCAGGCTGTAATCAATGAACTCTAGCACCAAATTCCCTGTGAAATCCTGGATCGGCGAGATGTCCTGGAACATTTCCCGCAATCCTTCCTCCAAAAACCAATCATAAGATTTTTGTTGGATCTCGATCAGGTTCGGGACCTCGAGTACCTCGTTAATTCTCGCATAGCTCCGCCGAGTGCGTCGACCATACTGAACAAGATGTCCTGCCAACTTTACTCACCCCTCATGTCTACTCACTTAAAAATTGATTGCGAACCCTTGTTTGGACCCGTATAATGGAACCATACCACAAGGATTCAGCCATAAATACAGAAAAGCCCCTTATCGAAATCTTTCGAAAAAAGAGCACATCTATCCACGGCCAAAATACTCCTTATCCAATAGATTTGCCCAAAACGTGCGTATTATACGTCACCAGGCTACAGTTCATGCGCTATTATCTATTGTCCCGGCGACCTTCGCCGTGACAGGAACATAGAGAACGGAATTCGCAAAAACCTGCCGTGCGGCATGCGCTTACCGGGCGACAATATATCACTTGACATTTCAGCAAACTAAAGACATGGAGCCTATCTTAATACTGACATTTTATAATAATACCACTGTGGGCAATGCATGTCAATAAGTAATATTATTTATTTCTGCGCTCTTATAATCCGATAGCCCTTGTCTTTCCCCACTTCTTCCACCACCGGGAACAAGCTCTCCAGCTTGGCAACCGCCGACGGCGCTCCCTGCTTCTTCTGGATGACAATCCACAGACTTCCACCCTCATGCAAATGATCATACGCCTGTTCAAAGATCTGATGCACCACTGCCTTGCCGGCACGTATCGGCGGGTTGGTAAGAATCACATCGAATTTACGCCCCTGTACTGCGGACAGCACATCACTTTGCATAACCGTAACATTGCGGATTCCATTATGCTGCGCATTCTCGCGGGCAAGCTCTACCGCACGGCTGTTGATGTCTATCATCGTCACATGTCCCTTGGGAGCTAGATACGCCGCACTAATCCCTATGGGGCCATAACCACAGCCCACGTCCAGTACCCCCGCACCATCCGGGATGACCATCGCCTCGATTAGAACACGGCTGCCATAATCAATATCACCTTTGGAAAAAACACCAGCGTCGCTTGTAAAGCGGAGGCTTTTGCCTCTCAGTTCCGTATCGATGCTGCGTCTGTCATGACGCGCTTCCGGCTGCTGCGAGTAATAATGCTGCGACATACAATCCTCCCTTTCACATTGTACTAGACCCATCTTATAAGGGCTTCCCTTATAGAGCAACCCCCTTGAACAAGTTCAAGGGGGTTGCAAGAACCGGAGAGAATCACTTCTGCCCCGGGGCAGTACCTATGGAATCAACTTATTTTACTTCTACAGCTGCGCCTGCTTCTTCCAATTTTGCTTTGGTAGCTTCGGCTTCTTCTTTGCTTACTTTTTCTTTGATTGCTTTTGGAGCGTTGTCTACAACGTCTTTAGCTTCTTTCAAGCCAAGACCTGTGATTTCGCGAACGATTTTGATAACGTTGATTTTGGAAGCGCCAGCGCTTGTCAAAATTACGTCGAATTCGGATTGCTCTTCTTCAACAGCTGCTACAGCGCCGCCAGCTGCTACTGGAGCTGCTGCAGTTACGCCGAATTCTTCTTCGATTGCTTTAACCAGGTCGTTCAGTTCCAATACGCTCATGCCTTTGATTTCTTCCAGGATTGTTTCTTTGCTCATGATTGAACCTCCATTATATTTGAATTGGTTTGTGGTATTGATTATGAAGCTAGAAGCAAAGGCTTACGCGCTTTGTTCTTCTTTCTCAGCAACAGCTTTAACTGCAAGCGCGAAGTTGCGCATTGGAGCCTGAAGCACGCTAAGCAGCATGGACAGCAAACCTTCGCGGGAAGGAAGCTCAGCCAGTGCTTTGAGCTGGTCAGCGTCGATCACGCGACCTTCTACTACGCCGCCTTTAAGTTTCAGAGCGTCGTTCTTCTTAGCGAAGTCATTCAGAATCTTGGCTGCTATTACCGCATCAGTCTCACTGAAAGCGATAGCTGTAGGACCAGTCAGGACAGCGTCCAGATCAGTCAATTCAGCCGCCGCAGTTGCACGGCGAAGCAATGTGTTCTTCAGGACTTGAAATTCAACGCCAGCCTCACGAAGCTGCTTACGCAGTTCGGTTACTTGCGATACGTTCAATCCGCGGTAGTCTGCTACTACAGTAGAGATACTGTTTTGCAGTTTGCCGGTAACAACATCAACCGCATCCTGTTTAGCTTGGATTACTTTTGCATTTGCCAATGGTATACACCTCCTGAAAATTTATGTCACGGCGTTTCTTCCGGAGAAACTGCGCCGTTCCTACGCAGGCATTAGAAAAGCCTCCGCAGATTCACGAAGGCTTGATAAAACGGAAAGTTGATCAGGCGAGCCTGGCACTTTTTGTTTCTATCACAACACCTCGGTAGGAAATTAAGCCCTACGGCACCTACTGTCTACGGTAAGCATATTCAAATTCAAGATTGATCACCTTAATGTTCACAACTGTTACAGATTATCAAAGATAACTCGAAGAGTCAACCCTTAATTATCTGAAAGCAGTAGCGTTCACACGAGCACTAGGTCCCATTGTGGACGAAATAGCAACGCCTTTAAGGTAAACACCTTTGGCAGCAGCCGGTTTCGCACGGTTCAGAGCGTCCATGAGAGCTTTAAGGTTCTCGTTCAGTTGTTCAGCGTTGAAAGACACTTTGCCGATTGGCGCGTGAATTTGGCCCGCTTTATCGAGACGGTATTCGATTTTACCGGCTTTGATTTCTTGAACAGCCTTGGTAACGTCGAAAGTAACTGTACCTGCTTTAGGGTTAGGCATGAGGCCCTTACCACCGAGCAGACGACCCAGTTTACCGACTTCGCTCATCATATCAGGTGTAGCTACGCAGACATCGAATTCAAACCAGCCCTGTTGAATCTTGTTGATCATATCAGCATCACCAACAAAATCAGCGCCAGCAGCTTCTGCTTCCTTCGCTTTTTCACCTTTTGCAAATACAAGCACGCGTTGAGTTTTGCCTGTGCCGTGAGGCAGGACAACAACACCACGAACTGCTTGGTCTTGTTTACGCGGGTCTACACCCAGACGAACTGCTGCTTCAACGGTTTCGTCGAATTTGGCAGTTGCTGCCTTTTTCACAAGCTCTACAGCTTCTGAAGGCTCGTAAGTCGCTTCGCTGTCGATCAGCTTAGCAGATTCCATGTATTTCTTACCATGTTTAGCCATGAAAATGTTCCTCCTTTGTGGTGTTAGCGGAAATTCCTCCCACATATTGCGGTCATGAATGACCGGTTCATCGAATACATATTAGTCTTCGATTGTGATTCCCATACTGCGGGCAGTACCTTCAACCATACGCATTGCAGCTTCAACAGATGCAGCGTTCAGATCGGGCATTTTTGTTTCAGCGATTTCACGAACCGCTGCGCGGCCCAGCTTCGCTACTTTTTTCTTGTTTGGTTCACCGGATCCTTTTTCTACTTTCGCAGCGATGCGAAGCAGAACAGCAGCCGGAGGAGTTTTGGTGATGAAGGTAAAGGAACGGTCTTCAAATACTGTAATTTCAACCGGGATGATCAGGCCAGCCTGGTCGGCAGTACGAGCGTTGAATTCCTTACAGAATGCCATGATGTTGACACCTGCTTGACCTAACGCCGGACCTACTGGAGGCGCTGGATTCGCTTTCCCTGCAGGAATCTGCAGTTTCACCATTTTAATAACTTTTTTAGCCATGAGTGACACCTCCTTGCGTAAATAGTGGTATTCGAATGCTATACAGCATTCTCCCACAAGAAACCCTTGTGCTTGTTATATCTTCTCCACTTGAGTGAAATCCAACTCGACTGGGGTTTCCCGTCCAAACATGTTGACATGTACCTTGATCTTGCTCTTGTCTGCCAAAATCTCTTCCACAGAGCCCACAAAATTCGCAAATGGACCGACCATAATACGTACGGATTCCTTAATTTCGAAATCAATCTTCGCTTTAGGTTCAACCATGCCCATATGCTTCAGAATTTGTTCAACTTCTTCAGGGAGCAGTGCAGTAGGCTTGGACCCTGAACCAGTTGAACCGACAAATCCGGTAACGCCCGGCGTATTGCGGACTACATACCAGGAATCATCCGTCTGAACCATTTCGACCAAAACGTAACCAGGGTAAACTTTGCGCATGACAGTTTTTTTCTTGCCATCCTTGTTTACCAGCTCTTCTTCCATAGGAACAAGAACGCGGAATATTTTGTCTTCCATGCCCATGGACTCAACGCGTTTTTCCAAATTGGCCTTGACCTTATTCTCATACCCGGAATAGGTATGAACGACATACCATCTTTTTTCCATATCAAGCCACCTGGGACCTCTCTAAATAATCGCTTCAATCACAGCGGAAATACCGATGTCCAGAACCCAGAAGTAAAGAGAAATAACTACGATTGTACCGAGAACGATCAATGTATAGTTCTTCAATTCTTTACGGCTAGGCCAGCGAACCTTTTTGAGTTCACTCCAGCTCTCAGTGAAAAAGGAAAACAAAGACTTGAAACTACGTTTCACGCCGACTACACCTCCAAAGACTATCTGGTTTCGCGATGAGGAGTTTGCTCGTTACAAAACTTGCAAAATTTCTTCATCTCCAAGCGGTCGGGGTGATTTCGCTTGTTTTTGGTTGTTGCATAGTTTCTTTGTTTGCAACTTGTACAAGCCAAAGTGATAATTACCCGCATGATGTGCACCTCCCGAAGACGTACTTCTAACGGTTAAATTAGAAGACGTAGATATTGATTCAAAAAAAAGCCGCGAATTTAGGCCTACCTAAAACACTTTAGCATAATATCAATGTCTGTGTCAACGAAAGTTTCCCCCATCGCACTGGGTATTTCCGGGTGCTGTAGCCGTGTAACAACCATCATCTTTGCTCTAGCTTCTTCCTTATGCCACTCGCTGTCTTCCATATCATTATGGTGCATTCCGCCATGGTATAAACCTGCTGCCAGCCAATGCTTCATAAATCAGAAATTCATCACATCAAAATGTAGCGACACTAAAAAAAGACTCGAGTCCCGAGCCTTCCTAGTTCATTATATCATTAATTGTCACGCACTTCCAGATATCTTTCCAATTTCCGTTTCACTCGCTGCAGTGCATTGTCAATGGACTTCACATGCCGCTTCAAATCCTCGGCAATCTCCTGATAGGAACGTCCGTCCAGATAGAGCATCAGAACCTTGCGTTCCAGATCACTCAGAATCTCAGCCATCTTATCTTCCAGTCCGATGAACTCCTCCTGGTTGATAATCAGCTCTTCCGGGTCAAGCACCTGCGTTCCGCATATCACATCCATCAGTGTCCGGTCGGAATCCTCATCATAGATGGGCTTGTCAAGCGAGACATAAGAATTCAGCGGAATATGCTTCTGGCGGGTAGCCGTCTTAATGGCGGTTATAATCTGACGGGTGATGCACAGCTCGGCAAAGGCCTTGAATGATGACAGCTTGTCACCCTTGAAGTCACGAATCGCCTTGTATAGGCCAATCATGCCTTCCTGCACAATATCTTCACGATCTGCCCCGATCAAAAAATAGGAACGAGCCTTGGCACGCACGAAATTGCGGTACTTGTTAATCAAATGCTCTAATGCGCCACTGTCGCCACCACGGAAGATCTCGACAATTTCTTCATCACTTATGAAATCATACTCGGACAGCATTATTTCCTTGAGGTCGACACTCACCAAGAATCCCCCCGGCTGCAACGCAAGACACATCGTTACTTCTCGAAATATAGGAACAGTATATATTATGTTACCTTACACCGTCAACCGGAATTGTCCAAAAACAATCTTCAATAACATATTATGGCATTTTTCGACGGGAGTCTGCTGCTTTCGCGTCCTTACTGTCTCCGCCAGTCCTCCAGCCGCTTGCGCGTCTCGGGAGGCAGTTTGTCTTCCAGCGAGTGACGGGTGGAGCTTATGCTTCCCGGTTCGATGGCTTTCTTCACCTGCTTCTGGTTCTCTTCAATCGCAAGTCTCAGTTCCCTGGCTGAGATTCTGAGAGCTCCCTGGGCAAAAATGACATGCTGCTCCACAAAATCACTGGTTGCAACCGAGATCTGTCTGCGGCGGTGCGTGAATTCTCCAACCAGCCGTTCGATGCACTCATCTGCGGTTTCCTTCTCCTTGGTGAAGAAGACCTGGACTTTCCCTTGTACAAAAGACCGCCCCAGTCCCGGCACACGGTAGGCATCGAATACGGCAATGACGCGCAGCCCGGAGAACGCCTGATAATCGGCCAGCATATCGAGCAGCCGGTCGCGCGCCTCCTGCATGCCGGTCTGCGATAATGCCGCAAGCTCCGGCCAGCCGCCGATCATATTGTACCCGTCCACGAGCAGGATATCGCGCCAGTCCGCCATCATTATCCCTGTTCTTGGCGGCGGCGGAGTACCTCGTACATGATTACACCGGCTGCAACCGAAGCATTAAGCGAGTTAATTCTTCCGGCCATCGGCAGCTTCAGCAGCACATCGCATTTCTCACGGATCAGGCGGCCCATTCCCTTGTTCTCATTACCGATAACCACTGCTACCGGTCCGGTGACAATATCCGATCCGAACAGATTCTGATCGGTGTCCACATCGGTTCCTACCACCCAGACCCCCAGCTCCTTCAGCCGGTCAATGGTCTGCCCAAGATTCGTTACGCGCGCTACGGGCACATATTCGACTGCGCCGGCAGAGGTCTTGGATACAGTTGCCGTGATCTGTGCAGAGCGGCGCTTCGGCACAATGACTCCATGCACACCCGTACAATCAGCCGTACGCAGGATAGACCCCAGGTTGTGCGGATCTTCAATTTCATCCAGCAAAAGCAGAAACGGCGGTTCTCCCTTGGCTTCAGCAATTGCCAGAATATCAGCAACCTCCGTATAGGCGAACGGTGCCGCCTGCGCAACCACCCCTTGATGCTGCACTCCCGGTGCGAGCTGGTCCAGCTTCCGCTTGTCTACATGCTGGATCACAATTCCCGCCTTGCGCGCTTCAGCTACGATAGGTGCAGTCAGATGCTTTTGCGCGGTTTCAGCGATCCATATCTTGTTCAGTGTCCGTCCGGCTCTAAGGGCTTCAAGCACAGAATGCTTGCCTGCCAGTATTTCCTCTTCTGTTCTCAATTCTTCCATTGTTTTATCTCCTGTTCTGTATGCTCACTTGGTCCGGTTCAACATGTATTCGATGCTGCTGTGAACAAGCTCCTGGATTCTCGCCTGCTGTCCGGTGTAATACAAATGCCCGATCAGGCATTCAAAAGCAGTCGCGTGGCGGTACTCCAGCACATCCGCGTTTTTGGGAATCGTGCCGGACTTCGCATTGCGCCCCCGTCTTACCACATCCTTCTCTTCCTCCGTAAGCACCGGATCAAGGTGTGCAAGAATGGTGCTCTGCGCTTTGGCAGAGACCAGCCCGGTTGCCGAGCGGTGCAAATGATTGGGGCGCAGATTAGGCAGCGAGATCAGATATTGCCGCACGGCAACCTCATAGACGGCATCGCCTGCATACGCAAGTACGATCGGTGACAACAGATGGGCCGGCTTGGAGGGTTCGTACGGGAACCAGACGCTGTTCAGATCAAACGTTCCGCTCATTTACGCCGCCACCGCATTCCCTGCGGAGTATCCTCCAGCAGAATCCCCAGAGCATTCAGCTCATCACGGATGGCATCGGACCGGCTCCAATTCTTATTCTTGCGCGCTTCTGCACGTTCAGCAATCAGACGCTCCACCTCTTCACTTGCTACCTCTTCTTCGGCTTCCGCCGTAAGGCGCAATACCGAATTCATCTCGGCAAAAGCCTTCAGCAGTGCTGTTAAATCAGCATTAAGCGCATGATTATCAGCAAGTGTGAGGTTCGCCAGACTCACCCAGTCAAACACAGCGGTGATCGCATCCGGTGTATTGAAATCGTCCTGCATCCGGGCATGAAAGCTGCCCAGGATAGCCGCGAGCCGTTCCGTAATCTGCGGACTTGCTTCACCCGCCGCCTCCTCTTTACCCAGCTCAAGGCGGTGCTTCACATTGCCTTCGGCCAGAGCGATACGATCTACGCTTTTCTCGGCAGACTGCAGTGCTTCCTCGGTGAAATTGAGCGGATTGCGGTAATGGCTGGACAGCATGAAGTAGCGGATAGCTCCCTGCTTGAAGCGCGCACTGATATCCTTCACCAGCAGACCGTTCCCCAGTGATTTTGACATTTTCTCGTCGCCGATGTTCAGAAATGCATTATGCATCCAGTAATTCGACAGCGGCTGGCCCGTCAGCGCCTCGGTCTGGGCACACTCGCATTCATGATGCGGGAATTTCAGATCCTCTCCGCCGCCATGGATATCAATAGTCTTGCCCAAATATTCGCGCACCATCGCCGAGCATTCAATATGCCAGCCGGGACGTCCCTCTCCCCATGGACTGGACCAGTGCACCTCACCCGGCTTGGCAGCCTTCCAGAGTACGAAATCCTCCTGGTTCTCTTTGCGGGAATCTACCTCAACCCGGATACCGAAGCGCAGCTCCTCCAGATTCTGGCCGGACAGCTTGCCGTAATTGGAAAATTTGCCGGTACGGTAATACACATCTCCACCGTTCTCATACGCATAACCTTTCTCTTCAAGCTCTTTGATGAATCCGATAATTGTGTCCATACTGTCCGTCACCCGCGGATTCATCGTTGCCGGCTTCACGCCAAGTCCGGCCAGATCCTCCTGATAGGCGGCAATGAACATATCTGCAACCTCAGCTACGGTGATGTTCATCTCCTCCGCTTTGCGGATCATTTTATCATCCACATCGGTGAAATTCGTCAGATAACGTACCTCATTGCCGAGTGCCTCCAGATAGTTGCGCACCATGTCAAAGACGATAATCGGCCGGGCATTACCGATATGCATATAGCCGTAGACTGTGGGTCCGCATACGTACATTTTCACCTTACCCGGCTCCTGCGGTACAAATACTTCTTTACTGCGACTCATCGTGTTATAAATTTGCAAAGCCATTCTTGTCCCAACCCTTTCTATTGTCCCCGGATTCTGAAATACCGGTAAGCTTAAATTTCGTAATCGCCGATATATTGCTGGCTTTCCAGCCGCCGCTGTTCCTTCTTCTGCTTGTCTTCCGCACCCATCTGTTCCCTGAGCTCTTCGATCTCCTTCTGCAGGAAACGCAGGGAATCAATCAGCGGATCGGGCATCTTGGTATGATCCAGCCGGTCGGATACGCGTTCTCCGTTACGTTTGACCACACGCCCGGGATTGCCGACTACCGTACTGTTGCTGGGCACTTCGCGCAGAACGACGGAGTTGGAGCCGATATTGCAATTATCACCGATTGTGAAGGAACCCAGTACTTTCGCACCAGAGCCGATCACGACATTGTTGCCGACGGTAGGATGACGTTTGCCCTTCTCTTTCCCGGTTCCGCCAAGCGTGACCCCCTGATAGATAATGACATCATCGCCTATCTCGCAGGTCTCCCCAATGACAATACCCATTCCATGGTCAATAAACAGTCTGCTGCCGATCACCGCGCCCGGATGAATCTCCACCCCGGTCATGAACCTGCTGATCTGGGAGACGATGCGGGCCAGTGTAAACCAGCGGCGTTTATAAAAAGAGTGGGCCGTCCGGTGCGCCCAGATAGCGTGAAGCCCTGCGTAGGTGAAGATAACCTCGAACCTGCTGCGGGCGGCGGGATCGTTGTCGAATACGGCCTGAATGTCCGACTTGATATGTTTAAACATCACGGTTCCCCTCTTCTCTGACTTTTCAACAAAAAACGCCCCTGCAGCCTATAGCTGCAGAGACGTTTAACCGCGGTCCCACTCTGCTTGAACATTCGTATACATGGATGCCGTTCACTTCACGGCCCATGCTCTGGTGTTCCTCTTGGCGTCTGTAACGGCGACGTTCCCGGCACAGTCTACAGCCTCCGGTTAGAGACTTTCAACCCTGCAGCTCACAGGTGCATCTTCAGCGGCAGACAAATGAATAACTCCCAGCCTGCAAGGGAAATCTCCCTCAGCGGTTATTCTCTCTGGCAATTGCCCTTATACGCTTACTTTTCCTGATCCCAGCTATTATTATATTCTTCTATCTTAGCGAAAAGCCGCTGAACTGACAAGGGGCTCTGCCCTTGCCTGCTTCTGTTTATGCGCCTTTGATCTGCGACTTCAGACGTTCGATTACCCGTTCCCGGCCAAGCAGCGCAAGGGTCGCATTCAGATCACGGCCATGCATCTGTCCGGTAAGAGCGACACGAATCGGCATAAACAGCGCTTTGCCTTTGTGCCCGGTTTCCTTCTGTACTTCCTTGATCAGCACTGCCATATTGGCCGCGCTGAAGTCCTCGGCCGCTTCCACTTTAGCCAGAAAAGCGGAGAGAACCTCAGGAACCTGGGCTTCGGCAAGCACCTGGGCTGCTTCTGTCTCCAGTTCCAGGTGACTGCGGAAGAAGAGGTCGGACAGTCCTACAATATCTGAAGCAGCGTTCATCTGCTCCTGATACAGCGCAACCAGGCTCTCTGCCCAGATCTGCTGCTCCGCACTCAGAGCTTCCGGCAGCCGTCCCGCCTTTTGCAGATGAGGAATAGCAAGTGCCGCGATCCGCTTGGGATCGGCATGCTTGATGTAATGGTTATTGAGATGTGCCAGCTTGTTCGTATCAAACACCGCCGGGCTCTTCGACAGACGGTTTGCTGTAAAGATCGAGATCAGCTCTTCCTTCGTGAAGATCTCCTCCTCACCTTCCGGCGACCAGCCCAGCAGGGTGATGAAGTTGAAGAGTGCCTCCGGCAGATAGCCCAGCTGGTCATACTGCTCAATAAACTGAATGATCGACTCATTCCGTTTGCTTAGCTTCTTATGGTCGTCCCCGACAATTAGCGTCATATGGCCGAACAACGGAGCTTCCCAGCCCAAAGCTTCATAGATCATGAGCTGACGCGGCGTATTGGAGATATGGTCTTCTCCGCGCAGCACGTGGGAGATGGCCATCAGATGATCATCAACCGCTACTGCGAAGTTATACGTCGGAATGCCGTCTTTCTTCACGATGACGAAGTCGCCCATCTCTTTGGTATTGAAGGAAATGCTGCCCTTAACGATATCATTGAAGGTATAAGTACGGTCTTCCGGAACGAGAAAACGAATGCTGGCAACACGCCCTTCTGCTTCAAAGCTAAGGCGCTGCTCTTCGGTCAAATTACGGTGTCTGCCGGAATAGCGCGGAGTCTCGCCGCGTGCCGTCTGTTCCTCACGTTCTGCTTCCAGCTCTTCTTCCGTGCAATAGCAGCGGTAAGCTAGACCGCGGTCCAGCAGATCCTGCCAATAGACACGGTAAAGGTCCAGACGCTCTGTCTGTCGGTAAGGGCCATATTCGCCTCCTACATCCACACTTTCATCCCAATCTATTCCCAGCCACTTCAAGTACTTCAGCTGGCTTTCTTCACCTTCTGCTATATTGCGCTTGAGATCCGTATCTTCGATCCGGATAATGAATTTGCCGCCCAGATTACGGGCGAACAGATAGTTGAACAAGGCTGTTCTGGCATTTCCGATATGTAAATGTCCCGTAGGGCTCGGTGCGTAACGCACCCGAACTTGATCCGCCATGGGTTTCCCTCCGCTTCATATTGGTTGAAATTAGGCTGTTTCTTAAGCTAAAACCATCTCACGATGATATCACATCTTGGAGCAGACAGACAATAGATTGCGCGGCAATTCCTTCACCGCGTCCGGCAAAGCCAAGCTGCTCGGTCGTTGTCGCTTTGACATTCACCTTCGACAGATCCGCTTCAAGCGCACGGGCAATAACCTCCGTCATCTGCGGGATATAAGGCGCCATTTTGGGTTTCTGCGCAATGATGGTCGAGTCAATATTCCCCAGCCGGTATCCCCGCTCGCGTGCAAGCGCCCATACCTGCTCCAGCAGCTTCAGGCTGTCCGCATCCTTGAAGGCCGGGTCCGTATCCGGGAAATGTCTGCCGATATCCCCAAGGCCCAGCGCCCCCAGTATAGCATCGCTAACAGCATGCAGCAGCACATCCGCATCGGAATGCCCCAGCAGCCCTTTCTCATAAGGAATGGTCACCCCGCCGATAATACACGGCCTTCCCTCAACCAGTTGATGTACATCGAACCCTTGTCCTACAGCAATCATGTGTGTTCCTCTCCCCTGCTTCTTACTGTGAATTCAGCGAAATCCAGGTCCTCCGGTGTTGTGATCTTAATATTCCTGTAGCTTCCCTCTACAACCGAAACGGTAATGCCGCTGCGTTCCGCCAGACTGGAATCATCTGTACCGAGGAAGCCGTCCCGCTCTGCCTCCTCATAGGCGGAGCGCAGATCGGACAAACGAAAAGTCTGCGGGGTCTGAATCGCCCACAGACTTCGCCGATCCGGCGTAGACAGCACCTTGCCCTCACTGTCCACCTGCTTGATCGTATCCTTTACCGGTACTGCCAGCACCGCTGCTCCGGCCGATTGAGCCCGTTCAAAGCAAGCCTCAATCTCACTGCCTTGTACGAATGGCCGGACCCCGTCATGCACCATGACCCAGGTGGTCGTAAGTTCTCCCAGTCCACGGCGTACCGAATGCTGGCGCTCCGTTCCTCCGGGAATGACTGCAGCCACTTTATCCAGCTTGTAGGCTTGTACCCATTGCCGGCAGCGCTCCACATCCTCTTCACCGGTGACAAGCACAATCTCAGAGATAAGGTCATGCCGCTGGAATACCTCCAGGGTATGTACGATAATCGGTTTGCCCTGGAGCAGCAAGTATTGCTTGCTCTCTGCCGTCCCCATCCGGGTTCCTCGGCCTGCCGCTACGATAACGACACCCACACTGTTTGACATGCTTTTGGCTCCTGTCTTTCACGTATACTCCCATCATAACGTGTTTGACTGGCATTTCCAAGCCTTCAAGGTCCCGCCGGAAGGCTAACGGGTACTTATTGCGCTTTTTCCAGAAGCTTGGGCTTGGCAAAAATCATCCGGCCTGCCGATGTCTGCAGGACGCTTGTCACCAGCACCTCCATCGTAGTGCCGATATAATCCCGGCCGCCTTCCACCACAATCATCGTGCCATCATCGAGATAGGCTACACCTTGTCCATGTTCTTTGCCGTCCTTGATCACTTGAACAATGATCTCTTCGCCCGGAAGCACCACCGGCTTCACTGCATTGGCCAAGTCATTGATGTTCAGCACCGACACCCCTTGAAGTTCACATACCTTGTTGAGATTGAAGTCATTGGTGACGACCTTGCCGTGCAGCACTTTAGCCAGCTTGACCAGCTTGCTGTCCACCTCGGAGATTTCCTCGAAATCTCCTTCATAGATCAGTACCTTGACGTCCAGCTCTTTCTGAATCTTGTTGAGGATATCCAGCCCTCTGCGTCCGCGGTTACGCTTCAGCAGATCCGAGGAATCGGCAATATGCTGCAATTCCTCCAGTACGAACTCAGGGATAACAATCGTGCCTTCGATAAAGCCTGTTTTGCAGATGTCGGCAATCCGTCCGTCAATGATAACGCTGGTGTCGAGAATCTTGTGCTCCTGTGTTCCCCGGCCCTCCGGTTCGGCAGCACGTGCCCAGCGTCCGGTAGTCCAGAGCGAAGCCAGCTCTTCCTTCTTCTCCAGCCCTACCCGAAGACCCAGGTACCCCAGGGCAAGCGTTGCAGCTACCTGCAGCAGCTCTCCTGCCTTGCCAAGCCAGGCCATAGCGGGATACAGCAGCAGAGACAGCAGCAGACCTCCAGTAAGCCCCGCTGCGCCTGCAGCGAACTCACTCATCGGCATACGCGAACAATACTCTACCGCCTCACGCAGTTTAGAAATCGCCCAATCCGCGCATAAAGTCCCCGCAATCAAAAAAATAATGGCACCCAGCACCGCAAACAAAACGCTTCCTTCCATAGGCAAACTATCCTCCAGCTTCCCCATCCCTCCCGGGAACCCTCTTTCTGCCGCGCGATATAGCGAATAACCGGACCAGGCTCCACAACACCCGGCAAGCATCAGAACAATCTTTTTCCACATAACCTCGCACCTCCTTATTATTCATCCACAATTCATCTATACTTCACCAGTATGTTCCAATTTTTAGGACAATAATCCGGAGGTACGTTATTTTTTCTGCGGACTACCATTTCTGTGTCCATATCCGCTGCCGAAACTGCTATTGCTGGTTGAAAATAAGGGAGCCCCTGACATATAATGAACTCAATTACGAACCCAGGGGTGAATGGTTAATGAGCGCACCAAGTTTACAGGCCTTTCAGGATCAAGTCTCCGAACTGCTGCTCCGTCACCGTAGTCTTCTGGATGTAATGTCCAAGAACGGACAGAGCAGCGCTTCCGTCAACCGGGCTGTCGTCAAATCCATTACCGAATGCGGCTGCATTCAACTGCATGCAACCAAGCAGGTCTATGAACCGACACTGGGGCTGGAACAAGCCAAAGAGCTTGCCGGCACCCATCTTGAAGGGGAGCTGTGCGAGAACTGCCGGGAGGTCATTGGCTCAGAGCTGGGCCGCGAGCTGTTCTATATGTCTGCGCTCTGCAATTTGCTTGCGATCAATATGGACGAGGTAGTGTCCAAGGAATCGCAGAAATGCGCCACACTCGGATTGTTCAATTTATCCTAAGCAGACGGCCAGTGTCCTCCTTCATCCGTTCAGCAATACGCAGCAAAAAGGCATTGCACTCTCCTGGTTCAGGAAAGGCAATGCCTTTTGCTTATCGGTCTATGAATGGAATTAGTGCTGCACTGATACCTAGCCGTTCTTGGAATGATATACCTTGTCTTCCGATCGTCTTCTGCGGCGGCGCTGACGGCGGGCCTTCAGCAGCCCCAGACTCTGCCTGAAGCCATATAAAGCATACAGCGCAAGCAGGCCGAAGATCAGCTTGGCAATCTGTTCAGGAAATACTACAGCAACGGCTACAGCAATCACTATCACTAAAGGCGCGCCTACGACCGCTTTTTTGGGCAGGCCGATCTTTTTGAAATTGGGGTATTTCACGGTACTGACCATCAGATAAGAGAGCAGTAGTGTAGCCACAATCATAAAGGGTGCAGATACGTCTTTATGGAAAAGCGCCAGTGTGGCAAGAACCCCACCCGCAGCAGGTATAGGCAATCCTACGAAATATCCCGGAATCCCCGGGCGGACATTGAACCGGGCCAGACGCAGTGCTCCGAATACAGGGAAAATCGCTGTAATCGTCCATCCCAGTGCAGAATTCAAGTCCTGCAGACTGGTCAAATACATAATAATCGCCGGAGCCACTCCGAAGGAAACTACATCGGATAAGGAATCCAGCTCCTTGCCGAATTCACTCTCACATTTGAGCGCACGGGCCACGCGGCCATCCAGACCATCGAGCAGCATCGCGATAATCACCATGATAGCGGCCATGCTCAGTTTGCCGTCAAACGCCATCATGATACCAAACATTCCAAGCATCAGATTACCGATCGTAAACAGACTTGGAATTGATTTTTGTATCATTTCTTCACCTCAATTTTCCTACTTGTACTGCTTTGGTTTGCAATATTACGTGATTGTATGTTATTTACATTTGTCTGTCAATAAGAACTTGTTTCTGGAGCCGCTTCAGTCCGTCCTGAATATTGCGTGCCCGGACCTCGCCAATGCCGTCCACTTCATCGAGTTCAGCAATGCTTGCCGTCAACAGATTAGGCAGTCTTTCGAAGCGTTCCACCAGATTGTGAATGATCACATTCGGCAGTCTTGGGATCTTGTTGAGCAGACGGTAACCGCGCGGGGTCACAGCTTCTTCGGACGAAATGGCTGTCGAGGAATAGCCGAGCAGACGGGCAATATGATTGTCATCCATCAGCTCATCATCCGTGCTGCGCTTCAGTCCGGCAATGATCTCGCGGATCTTGTCCTCTTGCTCCACTCTTGCATAGTCTCTGTACAGGAGCCATGCTTCTTCCTCTGTATTTCCCACCAGTTCTTCCATCTGCATGCTGATCAGGCGGCCTTCATTGCCAAGCTCGTTGATGTATCGCTTAATTTCCATTTTGATCCGCAGCACCATTTCCACCCGCTGGATCACGCCGACGACCTCTGCTACAGTTACAATCCCTTCGTATTCGGAAGCGGACAGGTTGGTCAGCCCTTGTGTCAGAACGGCTCTGTACTTCTCGAGGGTCTGAATCGCCTGGTTGGCTTTGGCCAGAATCGAACCGATTTCCTTGAGGGCGTAACGGATGGAGCCTTGATACAGAGTAATAATATTACGGCGCTGGGAAATGGAAACTACCAGTTTGCCGGTCTGTTTGGCTACACGTTCAGCCGTCCGGTGCCGGATTCCTGTCTCAATGGACGAGATAGAGGAATCGGGAATGAGCTGAGTATTGGCGTACAGAATCCGCTTCAGATCCTCGCTCAGAATGATGGCCCCGTCCATTTTGGCCAGCTCATATAAATAATTGGGTGAAAAATCGCAGTTAATGGAGAATCCGCCATCGACAACCTCCATCACCTCCGGACTATATCCGACAACGATCAGTGCCCCGGTCTTCGCGCGGAGCACATTCTCCAGCCCCTCCCGGAAAGGTGTTCCCGGTGCGGCCATTCTAAGCAGATCATTCATATTATCTAATGGATTATGTTCTTTCATCGTCCCTGTGCCCCCTAATCTAACGCGACCGCTAGTGCCTGTGCTACTGTGCTGACGCCAATAATCTGAATATCCTGCGGATGCTTCCAGCCTTTCATGCTCTTCTCGGGCATAATGACCCGCCGGAAGCCAAGCTTGGCCGCCTCTTTCACCCGCATTTCTGCGCGTGATACCCCCCTCACCTCACCGGTAAGCCCTACCTCGCCGAAGAACACATCATAAGGCTTGGTCGGGAAATCCCGGAAGCTGGAAGCGATACTGATGGCGACAGCCAAATCTACCGCCGGCTCATCCAGCTTCACTCCTCCCGCTACATTGAGGTAAGCATCCTGATTCTGCAGGAACATGCCCATCCGCTTCTCCAGTACAGCAATAATCAGCGCCATTCTCTGATGATCCATACCTGTGCACATTCTGCGGGGTGAAGGGAAATGTGTCGAGGCTACCAGTGCCTGTAATTCTACAAGTACAGGTCTCGTGCCTTCCATGCTGGCTACTACCGCTGAACCGGCCACTCCAAGCGGACGCTCCGAGAGGAACAGCTCTGACGGGTTCTCCACCTCGGTTAGCCCGACCTCCCCCATTTCAAAGATGCCGATCTCATTGGTGGAGCCAAACCGGTTCTTCACCGCCCGCAGCAAACGGTACGTATGATGCCGTTCTCCTTCAAAGTAGAGGACACAATCCACCATATGCTCAAGCATACGCGGGCCGGCAATCGCCCCTTCCTTGGTTACATGCCCTACAAGTACTGTGGCAATCCCCCGGATCTTGGCGATTCGCATGAATCTTGTCGTACATTCCCGTACCTGTGCCACGCTGCCCGGCGCACTGGTTACTTCCGGCATAAATACAGTCTGGATGGAGTCAATGACCAGAAACTGCGGGTTAATCTGCTCAATGGCTTCTTCAATGCTCTCCATATTCGTCTCACATAGAACATACAATTCCGCAGACAGCGCTCCGAGGCGGTCGGCCCGCAGCTTGGTCTGCCGCACGGATTCTTCCCCCGAGATATACAACACGCGAAGCCCCTGAGTGGTCAGGGCATGTGAGGTCTGCAGCAGCAGCGTCGATTTGCCGATTCCGGGATCGCCTCCGACCAGCACCAGCGAGCCGGGCACAATTCCGCCGCCAAGCACGCGGTTAAGCTCACCGATGCCCGTCAGAATCCGCGGCTCCTTGTCACTTTCTATATTTATGATCGACTGCGCCTTTTCTTTACTCTGAAAAATAGGTGCATTCATGCCTTGTGTTTTGACGACGCTTTCCGTTTCCTCTACCATCGAGTTCCATTCCTGGCACCCCGGGCACTTCCCGAACCATTTCGGTGATTCGTACCCGCATTCGGTACAGAAAAATTTTGTTTTTGGTTTTGCCATGTGCGCTCCTTACCGTCCGAACTTACTAAAATTGCGGATATTTTTCTCTTATTCAAAGTTTACCATTTCTGCACACTTAACGGAAGGACACTTAAGATCTACTTTTCATTTGCGTCTTCTCCGGAAGCCAAATAAAGCTCCCGCCCCTCTATACGGAGGAACGGGAGCTTTGTTTCATTTTACGCAAGAATTACTCAGTTTCAACGGTTTTCTCCAGGGAGACTTCAGATGGTGCTTCTACAGTGGTTACGACCAGTTCACCGTTCACCTCATCAATGTTGAGGGAATCGCCCTTCTTGATGTTGCCCTTCAGCAGCTCTTCGGACAGACGGTCCTCGATGTGCTTCTGAATCGCCCGGCGGAGCGGACGGGCACCGAAGGCCGGGTCATAGCCTTCTTTGGCCAGGAACGCTTTGGCCGCATCCGTAAGCAGGAAGTCTACATCATGCTCACGCAGACGCTTGCGCAGCTCCTCGGACATCAGGGTAACGATCTCGGCGATATGCTTCTCATCCAGGGAGTGGAAGACAATGATCTCGTCGATCCGGTTCAGGAACTCGGGACGGAAGCTCTTCTTCAGCTCTTCCATAACCTTGCCCTTCATGTTGCTGTAATCAGCGCCCGCATCTTGAACTGCAGTGAATCCAAGCGTCGAATTCTTCTTGATCGCCTGTGCCCCTACGTTCGAGGTCAGGATAATCAGCGTATTGCGGAAATCGACCACGCGGCCTTTGGAATCGGTCAGACGGCCGTCTTCCAGCACCTGCAGCAGAATGTTGAACACTTCAGGGTGAGCCTTCTCAATCTCATCCAGCAGGACAACGGAATACGGTTTGCGGCGTACCTTCTCCGTAAGCTGTCCGCCTTCTTCATATCCTACATATCCTGGAGGAGCCCCAACCAGACGCGAGGTGGAGTGCTTCTCCATGTATTCCGACATATCAATGCGGATTACCGCATTCTCATCACCGAACATAGCTTCGGCAAGCGCCCGTGCCAGCTCGGTTTTACCCACCCCGGTTGGTCCGAGGAAGATAAAGGAGCCCATCGGACGTTTCGGGTCCTTCAGACCCGCACGCGCCCGGCGGAGTGCCCGGCTGACAGCCTTAACGGCTTCATCTTGTCCAATTACACGTTCATGAAGCAAGGACTCCATGTTCAGCAGACGGTCCGTCTCTTCTTCCTTCAGCTTGCTGACCGGAATGCCGGTCCAGCTGGCAACCACCTGCGCGATATCCTCAGGTGTAACCTGGGAGTCGGTACGGCCCTGCTTTTCTTTCCACTGGTTCTTCGTGGTATCCAGCTCTTCACGAATCTTCTGCTCGGTGTCGCGAAGCGCAGCAGCCTTCTCGAATTCCTGGCTCTGTACGGCGGAATCCTTCTCCTTGCGGATATCATCCAGACGCATTTCGAGTTCCTTCAGATTCGGCGGGATCGTGTAAGAGTTCAGTCTTACCTTGGAGCCTGCTTCATCAATCAGGTCAATCGCTTTGTCCGGCAGGAACCGGTCCGGGATATAGCGGTCAGACAGCTTCACTGCTTCCACAATTGCTTCATCCGTAATCTTCACCCGGTGATGGGCTTCATAACGGTCACGGAGACCGAACAGAATCTGTACAGCTTCTTCCGGGGAAGGCTGATCGACTGTGATAGGCTGGAAGCGGCGTTCCAGCGCAGCGTCTTTCTCAATATATTTACGGTATTCATCAAGGGTTGTCGCACCGATGCACTGCAGCTCGCCACGGGCCAGAGCAGGCTTCAGGATATTGGAAGCATCAATTGCACCTTCCGCACCGCCAGCTCCGATCAGAGTGTGCAGCTCATCAATGAAGAGCACGATATTGCCTGCCTGACGAATCTCATCCATGATTTTTTTGAGGCGGTCCTCGAACTCACCGCGATATTTCGTACCGGCCACTACAGAACCCATATCAAGGGTCATGACACGCTTGTCGCGCAACGTTTCCGGAATTTCATTGTTGATAATCTTTTGGGCCAGGCCTTCAGCAATAGCTGTTTTACCAACCCCCGGCTCACCAATCAGCACCGGATTATTCTTGGTACGGCGGCTCAGCACTTGAATGACACGTTCGATTTCCTTGCTGCGGCCGATTACAGGGTCAAGGTTGCCGTCCTTGGCATAGGCTGTCAGGTCACGGGCCAGGCCATCCAGTGTTGGCGTGCTTACGTTGACCGGAGCGCCGCTATGGCTGGAGGTGGCTTCACTGCTGCCCAGAAGCTGCAGTACCTGTTGACGGGCCTTATTCAGGCTGATGCCGAGATTGTTCAGTACGCGGGCTGCTACGCCCTCTCCTTCACGGATCAGACCGAGCAGGATATGCTCTGTTCCCACATACGTATGCCCCAGCTTGCGGGCCTCGTCCATGGACAGCTCGATGACTTTTTTGGCACGAGGAGTATACGCGATGTTGGTCGGCTGCTCCTGACCTCTGCCAATCAGTGTTTCCACTTCATCCTGAATTTTCTCCAGACCCAGACCGAGTCCGATCAGTGCCTTCGCGGCAATGCCGTCTCCCTCACGAATCAGTCCGAGCAAAATATGTTCTGTCCCAATGTTGTTGTGTCCCAAACGTACGGCTTCTTCCTGCGCCAGCGCCAGCACCTTTTGTGCGCGTTCCGTAAATCTTCCAAACATCATATCTCCTGCACCTCCACGGATAATATATATCTATAATTAATGTTGTGATCCCAATGTCTCCCGGAGCAGCTTCGCCCGGTACATATCACGTTCGGTAGAAGACAGCTCGTCACCGAACAGCTTTTGCAGAAAACCAGGCTGGGTCTTGACATTCAGCTCATTGAGCACTGAAATCGACGGCCCTTCCAGAATTCCAAGGTCTACACCAAGCCGCAGATCGGAGAGCCGCTGTGCGGACTCCTTAAGCTCCATCACTGCCGCGTAGGACAGAATTCCGTAGGAACGTTTGATGCGGTCCGTAATCCGCAGTGCGGAATCGACCAGCAGGCGTTCACGTGCATTCCGTTCATGCTCTATAATCTGGGTAACTACGCTGTGAAGATTCTCGATGATCTCATTCTCGGTCTGTCCGAGCGTAATCTGATTGGAGATCTGAAAGATATTCCCTACTGCTTCGCTGCCTTCACCATAAATTCCTCTAACGGTAAGTCCAACCTGATTGACTGCGGACAAAATCCGGTTAATCTGATGGGTCATGACCAGCGCCGGCAAATGAACCATTACCGAAGCTCTGAGTCCTGTGCCCACATTGGTGGGACAACTGGTCAGGTAACCTCTGCGGTCATCAAAGGCATAATTGACAGCAGCCTCAAAAATATCGTCGATGGCAGTTGCCCTTACCCAGGCTTCTCTGACCTGCAGTCCGGGAAACAGGCATTGAATGCGGAGATGATCCTCCTCATTAATCATAATGCTGACCGACTCGTCCTCATTAAGAATGACTGCTCCGCCTTTGGAATCATCCGCCAGATTAGGACTGATGAGATGCTTCTCGACCAGTACCTTTTTATCCAGCTCATCCAGCTCATCCAGTCTCAGCAGCTCAAAGCTGCCGAAATCTGCAGAAGCTTCACCCTGAAAAACAGGAGCAAGCAGGTCCAGCACCTCTTCGGACTGCTCTCTTGAGGCGAGCAGCGGGAAGGGCAGATGCTCCAGATTACGGGCGATTCGCATACGGCTGCTGATTACAATCTCAGAATGACTGCCGCCGCAGCGCATCCAGTCACTAAGTGCTTGTTCGGTAAACCGGAGACTTGACATGTCCAATCCCCCCTATATATCAAAGACTTTACTCTTGTGGCATTTCTTTTTCAAGCTTGCGGATCCGATCCCTCAGCTCTGCTGCAGTTTCGAACTCTTCCTGCACGATACTCTGCTGCAATTCCTGCTTCAGCTCATCAATTTGGCGTTTGCACATGATCTGTGCACCGGCCCGTCTGGGAAGCTTGCCGACATGAGCCGTACTTCCATGTACCCGTCTGAAGAGCGGGTCCAGTGTGCTGTCGAAATACTTGTAGCAAGAGCTGCACCCAAACCGTCCAAGCTTGCTGAACTGTGAATAGGTCATACCGCAGTTCTCACACTGCAGCCCTTGCACAGACTGTGCAGCTGCTGACTTGCCCTTGCCTGCGCTCTCCAGATCAAGCAGCCCGGAGAGCAGGCTGTGAATGGAGAAACCTCCGGAAGTACCAGGGATGAGTTCCCCCTTCTCCCGCGCACAGCTTTCGCAAATATGAAATTCTGTCTTCTCCCCGTTCACAATCTTCGTGAAATGGAGTGTAGCCGGTTTGACGCCGCATTCCTGGCATTGCATGAGCGGTGTCCCTCCTTACATGTTGACAAATTATTTGCCTAATAAAGAGATTAACATAGCCTTCATAAGCTTGGCACGAATCTCATCCCGGTACGGCAGATTAACCGTCAGGCATTCCCGGGAAACCGCGGATCGCATCAGACACGCTTCACGTTTGGAGAGGAAACGGGCCTCCTCCAACTGATAAATCAGTCCTTCGGCAGAATTCTGGTCAATATCATTCCCTATCGTGGAGTTCAGATGTGCATACAAGGCCACATTCTGAGGCAGCTCATAGCGCTGAATCCGGATATATCCGCCTCCGCCGCGTTTGCTCTCCACCACATATCCCTTTTCCAAAGTAAAGCGTGTACTGATAACGTAATTGATCTGCGACGGCACACACGAGAACTGGTCCGCCAGATCATTGCGCTGAATTTCCACCGTACCTTCGGGACTTTCATGCAAAATATTCTTCAGATATTGTTCAATAATATCGGAGATATTACGCATCACTCATCCTCCAGTGTGTAAGCCTTGGTAAAATTTGTGGTGCGCCACCGCCTGCCGTCAGAGACATGCTCTTAAGAATTTAAACCGGGCCATAGCGTAAGAATCGGCTGCAATCACCTTCGCACTACCCTTTTCGTCTAATTGTTACATTCTTGAGAACGATGCTAATCGGCCTGCGTTGACTTTGACTTTCTTTGACTTTTTCATATTATAACATATTCTCACTGAATTCCAAGGGGTTACGCTTATTTTTTACTTATTGGCGGCATTGTATTCCATGGTGTCTTAATAGATCACTGGGCCCATACGATATGTATAGGATAGCACTGTCAGAAAAAATCGAATAATGCCGTTTCCGCCTGCGGAATCAGCGCTTCCAGCCATTCTACAGCTTCAGCGGTCCCGGCTAATTGTCCGTACCTGGCTGTCTCCAGCGGACGTTTATAGCCCATCAGGAGCATGGTAAGTGTTCCGATACCGCATACAAGGTCTGCGTCTGCCCGGTCTCCTTCGATCTGAGTAAGCGATACCTTCCCGTGTTCCGATACCGTCCACCGCCATAACCCGTTATTCCAGGGCGCATGTGTATCTTCAATATATAGCACACGATCCTGAACGCTGCCCGGCACCTTAAACGTCATGTTCTCCACAAAAGCCTTAGCATTCACGATACGCGCCATGAAGTAAGGATAATTCTCCTGTGCCACACGCGGATCGGGAAGCAGAAAGGGAAGAATATCATCAGACGGCACCAGCTTCAGCTGTGCTGCCGTAATCATGGAGTCATGGTTGGCAAGGAAGGTCCACAAGCCTTGGCGGGCCAGTTCATTCACATAGATAAATTCATCTATGATCAGCTCTTGGTTCACTATTTTATACAGCACATATCCTTCCGGTTCACCCTGCTCCGAATAAAACACACCTGTGTGCGTATCCTCATCGAGCACTCTTTCCTTCCACCATTGCTCAGGGCGCAGGAGCGTGCCGTTATACCGCATGGCAAATGTATCATACAACTGCTGAAATACTGCAATATCAGCTGTCCCGCGCTTTACCGCGCCTTGGATCTCCGTCTTATGCGGGAACTTCCCTACAGGAATGGTGTACTTCTTATATTCACAGTAGATCTCCCAGCCAAATTTACGGTAAAAAGGAATCAGGAACGGATGCAAAAAGGACAACGTTTGACCGGCTTCATTCATTGTCTTCAGCGCATGGGTCAGCAGATGGGCCACATACCCCTGCCGGCGGTTCTCCGGCCAAGTAGCGACACCCGCAATTCCCCCCATGGAAACGGGTCTGCCCTGGATATATGCCTGTAGCGGAAGAAGGGTCAATTGTGCACCTATTCCTTCCCCTTCAAAAAGCCCCCATATCTGGTCCGGCTTAAATTTCTCCCTGGCGCGTACCCGGTCTTCCCCGGTTACCTTGTACTGAAAAGCATATTCGGACAAGCTCAAGCTTTCCTCAAATTCTTCGTTCCGTAATTTCCTAATTTCCATTCTGCTCACCCCGTTAATATTTCATAGAAATCGCGACAATTATTGCTTATTAGAGAGTATAACAAGCAAATCGTCCGGAAGCTAACAAGGCGCCTCGAATCAGCTTTAATACCCAAGTTATCCACAGCTTTTATACAACAACATAAAAAACCGGAAAGAGTTTCTTTCCGGCAAAAACGAGTTATCCACGAATAGCAATTATCTATCCACATTATTCACTTTTTATCCACAAAATCGGTGTATTACTTATGTTTTTTCTTGACTCGTCCCCTGAATTATGCGTTATCCCCCGTTTTCCGGGGATAGATTCGTTCCTGAAATAGTATCCACATGTGCGTAATTTTTCTGTACTTGCTGAAATCTATCCACAGCTTTTCCACAGCCCTGCCCGCACGCAAAAAAGCCACTGTCGATTGCTCAACAATGGCTTGATCTGCTTGGCAACGTCCTACTCTCCCAGGACCCTTCGGTCCAAGTACCATCGGCGCTGGAGGGCTTAACGGTCGTGTTCGGGATGGGTACGCGTGGAACCCCTCCGCTATCGCCACCAAACAT
>NZ_JABMKX010000024.1 GCF_013204885.1 Paenibacillus tritici | reverse complement strand
GCCCGGCGGTGCAGCTGGCGCCGCCGCTGCACCAGGCACGCGCACACCGGCGGCACAGCCGCCCGGTGCGCGCGCTGACGCGGCCGCTGCGCAGGCCGCGCCTGGGGCCCCGGCCGCGTCAGCCGCGCGGCCGGACAGCCCTGCCCCGCTGCGCCCGGGGCAGCCGGGTTCTGCTGAGCGCGCAGCAAGCTCAGCGGAGAGCACCGGGCGTGTCTTCATCAAGATCACGCCGGGTGCCGAGCTGAAGGGTCTGCTGCCGCGCCTTCAGGCGCTGCTGCAGACCCACCCGGGACCCGCAGCCACGCTGCTGTTCTACGAGCGCAACCAGAAGGTGCTGGCGCTCAGCGACAGCTACCGGATCGAGCCTTCAGAGGAGCTGTTCGCAGCCATCGAAGGTATGCTGGGAGCCGGGACCGTCCGGATCAAGTAGGAGCGGAGCTGCTGTGCGCTTAAGGGTATGTATTCCCTGTGAAGCAGCGGGACGGGACTACGTATCAACTTCAGGTATCCGCTTTAGCATGCTGTGACCGCAGCCGGAGGACTGATTCGTGTAATGTATTTAAGACAACAATCTAATAAGTTGCGGATCAATTGCTGTGGTAGCTTACACGTGATTCGCTGGGGGCAGTGCGGAGACTTCTCGGCAAGCAAGGCAGCCCGGCAAGCCCGGCAGACGTGAATGTTGTACATTTTGCAGCTTTGATCCATAGATCACCGGGTGGACGGAGAAGTGTTGCATGAATTGCAGGAATTGCTCCAATAAGCCGCTTGGAAGAGCCAGAATGCTGCCTTTTGTGCAACAATTGTAGACTTGCCCCGATTCATTGAGGGAAATGTTGCATGCTTGGCAGGATTCTGAGAAGTTATCAAGCTTAAACCTATTTTCTTAGATTTAAAGTTAGCACATCTCCGCCCTTTTCCGCATACATTAGGGAACCAATAGAGTGAACTTGGGAATCTGCCAGTCAACCTTCTTAAGTTCAGTTTATATAGCGGGACATGGTCCCGTGCGGAAAGGGGAGGAACAGGATGTCCTATCAAATGGCAGAGAATCTGCTGGAGCGCCGGGGAGTGTCGCTTGCTTCTATTGCGGAGATCGTCTATACTCTGCAATCGGTCTATTACCCGGATCTGACTGAGGATGAGTGCCTGACCAGTGTCAAGTCGGTGCTGAACAAAAGAGAGGTGCAGTATACGCTGATGACGGGGATTGCGCTGGATGAGCTGGCGGAGAAGAAGCTGTTGCCCCAGCCGCTTCAGGCCGTTATGGAAGCGGATGAATCGCTCTACGGGGCGGACGAGACTCTGGCCCTGGGCATCACGAGCGTGTACGGAATGATCGGACTGACCGGTTTTGGCTATCTGGATAAAATAAAGCTTGGAATTATCGGCAAATTGAATGATGATAAGGAAAGCATACATGTCTTTCTGGATGATCTTGTGTCCGGAATAGCGGCTGCAGCTTCAGCCCGAATCGCCCACCGGCATGAGGGTGCGAAGGTATATCCGCATGTTACGGGGACGGAATAACCGCTCTTCCGGCATTCGCTCTGTACGGCCTTCCGGTCATGCCTCCTTCCTGCCGGGCTTGCTTGCGGGAAAAAAGAAAACTGTGTTATCATAATTTCATTATATTCAGGATACGGCTGGATTCGAGATTAGGGAGGCCTTGCAGGGCATGTGGACGGTAATCTATATAGCGCCGACCGCCAAAGTGGCGGAGATGATCCAGAGGAAGCTTACGGAAGAAGGATTTCTGATCAAATGCCGTCCAATCAATATGTCCAAGCAGCAGTTTGAGATTCTGGTTCCTTCGGGAGAGCTTGAAGAAGTGCAGGAGGTCCTGAATCTGATTCTGCATCCATGAGAGTACAACTTTAGAGAGATAAGAGTATTCATGACAGCGGCAAGCTGCTATTTACGCAAATAAACGGCTGAAGAGGTGCGACCCTTGTTCAAAGATTTATTTCAGAAAAAACGGAAGTACGCGATCATTCCTTCAGAACGTCTGGAGCGAAGCGGCGGACCGGCGGAAGGCGAGCGCCCCAAACGTGAGATTCCCGAGGGCCTCATGAACAAATGCAACAAATGCGGAACGATCCAGTACAGCAAGGAACTGGAGAAGAACTTGAAAATATGCCCGTCCTGCGGCTATCATATGCGCCTGAATGCATCGGAACGGATTGCGATGACGCTGGACCCGGAAGGGTTCATTGAATTCGACAGCGAGATGGCTTCCGTTGATCCGCTGAAATTCCCCGGCTATGCCTCCAAGCTGGAACAGCAGCAGTCCAAAACTGGACAGGTTGAAGCCGTCATCACCGGCCAGGGAAGCATCGGCGGACATCCGGTTATTGTTGCCGTGATGAACTTTGAGTTCTTCACCGGCAGCATGGGGTCCGTGGTTGGCGAGAAGATTACAAGAGCGGTTGAAGAAGCTACGGAACGAAGACTTCCGATGCTGATATTCTCCACATCCGGCGGAGCCAGAATGCAGGAGAGCATTCTCAGTCTGATGCAGATGGCGAAGACAAGTGCAGCGCTGGCCCGGTTCAGTGAAGCGGGTGGCCTGTATATTTCCATAATTACTGATCCGACCACAGGCGGGGTATCGGCGAGTTTCGCCAGCCTGGGTGATATTATTATTGCCGAGCCGGGAGCGGTATTCGGCTTTGCGGGACGGATTGTCATTGAGCAGACGATCCGCCAGAAGCTGCCCGAGGATTTCCAGACGGCAGAATTCAATCTGCAGCACGGACAGCTGGATCTGGTCGTGCACCGTAAGGAAATGCGCTCCACGTTGACCAAGCTGCTGGAGCTGCATGATGTGAAAGGGGGATTTTAGGTTGGCAGGAGAGATGCCTTTTGAAATGCCTCTGGTAGAAATGCGCAAAAAAATCGCCGAATTGAAGCAGTTCGGCGAAGAGAAGGGCATAGATTTCAGCGATGAGGTAGCCCGGCTTGAGGAACGCTACAGCGAGCTGGAGAATGAAATCTATTCCAATATATCCCCGGCCCAGAAGATGCATCTGGCCCGTCATCATGTGCGCCCGACCTCGCTGGATCTGATCGGGCTTATCTTCACGGATTTCATAGAGCTGCATGGCGACCGCCTGTACGGTGATGATCTGGCTGTAGTCGGCGGGATTGCCAAGCTGAACGGCCGGCCGGTCACGGTCATCGGACAACAGCGCGGCAAAGATACTAAAGAGAACATTCTGCGCTTCTTCGGCAGTGCGCACCCGGAAGGCTTCCGCAAGTCACTGCGCCTGATGAAGCAGGCGGAGAAGTTCGGCCGTCCGATCATAACCTTTGTTGATACCAAAGGCGCTTATCCCGGCAATACCGCAGAGGAACGCGGACAATCGGAGGCGATCGCCCGCAACCTGTTCGAGATGTCGCAGCTTGCCGTACCGGTTATCTGTGTGATTATAGGCGAGGGCGGCAGCGGCGGAGCCTTGGCGATGGCCGTAGGCAACCGGGTCCTGATGCTGGAGAATGCGATTTATTCTGCGATCTCTCCCAATGGCGCGGCGTCTATTCTCTGGAAGGATGCCACCAAGGCGGAGCAGGCAGCGGAGGCCATGAAGATTACGGCGACGGATCTGCTGGAGATGCAAGTGATCGAGGAGATTATTGCTGAACCCAGAGGCGGCGCGCACCGTAATTATGAATCGACAGCGGAGGCGGTTAAGGATGCGCTTTGGCGTCACCTGGAGGAGATCTCCGTCATGGATGCAGCAGAGCTTAAGGAAGACCGTTACCTGAAATTCCGCAAGATCGGCGAGTTTTCCGAGTCGGTACTGGAGCAGGATTCCGATCAGGAAGAAGTGCAGATTGTAGAATGAACGCTAGCCTAACCTCAGGGTAAGGACTGCTTAGACGATACCGCTGGTTTGCACTTTTCGACATATCCCAGCTTATTCCAGTCCATAAGTGGGACAGGACCTATTATACATTTTTTCCCACTCTAATCATCCTGTGCTTCTTGCGGGATGATTTTTGTTTTAAGGGCAATCCTAATATTATTCGACTTTAATTTACAGCAAAAACAGGCACTAACATTGATTTTGTCTTCAACTTGCAGTAATATTCATAAGGGCGCAACAAAACGTGCATGTCTTTACATGTGATAAAGTTCCTATACAGAGAGCGAACCTTATAGTAGATTTTGTAGTTGGAAAAAGTGAGACAGAGAGAACGAAAAAACGGAGGAAAACCTAATGCGGAAAAGTAAAATTGTATGTACGATCGGACCTGCAAGTGAATCGTTGGAGAATATCAAAAAATTGATTTTGGCTGGTATGAATGTGGCCCGTCTGAATTTCTCCCACGGTGATTTTGATGAGCATGGAGCCCGGATCAACACGATCCGTCAAGCTTCCAAGGAACTTGGCAAGACTGTTGCCATCCTGCTCGATACCAAAGGACCTGAGATTCGTACAGGCAAGCTGGAAGTTGAACCGATTGAACTGGTACAGGACGAGTATCTGACATTGACTACGGAAGAGATCCTTGGCGACCAAAACCGTATCTCCATCACCTACAGCGACCTTCCTAATGATGTTCAAGTGGGATCAACCATCCTGATCGACGACGGCCTGATCGGCCTTACTGTTGTTGACATTCAAGGCACCGAAATCAAGACCCGTATTGTTAACGGCGGTACTATCAAGAGCAAGAAGGGCGTTAACGTACCAGGAGTTTCCATCTCCCTGCCGGGTATTACGGAAAAAGACACCAGCGATATCATTTTTGGGATCGGACAGGACATTGATTTTATTGCCGCTTCTTTCGTCCGCAAAGCCAGCGACGTTAAGGAAATCCGTGAATTGCTTGCGAAGCACGATGCTTCCCACATTCAGATCATCTCCAAGATCGAGAACCAGGAAGGTGTCGATAACCTGGATGAGATTCTGGCGGCTTCCGACGGCCTCATGGTTGCCCGTGGCGACCTGGGTGTAGAGATTCCTGCTGAAGATGTGCCTTTGGCGCAGAAGCTGATGATTCAGAAATGTAACATCGCTGGCAAACCGGTAATCACAGCTACCCAAATGCTGGATTCCATGCAGCGCAACCCGCGTCCTACCCGCGCTGAAGCGAGTGACGTAGCGAACGCAATCTTCGACGGAACAGATGCAATCATGCTGTCCGGTGAAACGGCTGCCGGGAAATATCCGGTAGAATCCGTACTGACCATGTCCCGCATCGCTGAGAAAGCGGAATCTGCCCTGAACCACCGTGAGATCTTCATGAAGCAGCAGATTGCTCAAGAAACTACTGTAACTGAAGCGATCAGCCAATCCGTAGCGATTTCCGCTCTGGACCTGAATGCCAAGGCGATCATTTCTTCGACAGTAACGGGCCACACGGCACGCGTGGTTTCCAAATACCGTCCGAAATCACAGATCATTGCTGTAACTACCCAGGAAAGAACAATGCGTCAGCTGGCGCTGGTATGGGGCGTAACTCCTGTATTCGGTCCTGAAGCTCATTCCACTGACGAATTGCTGGAAACTGCCCTTAACGGCGGTAAAGCTTCCGGTCTGGTCAAAGCAGGCGATCTTGTAGTGATTACTGCAGGTATCCCGCTTGGACGTTCCGGTTCCACTAACCTGGTGAAGGTAGACACGATTCCAGCCGACTAGGATTTGGAAGAATGCTCTGCAGCATGAATTTAATAGATAGATAAGAGCAGCGGTGCCTCATGCCGCTGCTCTTTGATTTTTAAATAGATGAAATTGTATGTTTTAAGTAGATATTTTGTGGATGGGTATTACTGCAGGTTGATGTAAATGCTGCTATTGTATATATTGGATTGAGGGTTTTTACGGGAAGCGGGATGATCAGGCTTTTTAAGCGAATGCCGTCCTTTAAGGGGACGGCGTAGCCGTTTTTACCTGGCGGCAGTTTTTCTGGACTTTCCGGCGGGCTGGCTTTTGGGATAGAGCCGTCTGACCGAGAAGGCATCTCCGCAGGAGCGCGGGGCTGAAGGCAGTGCCAGCAGGACATTATTCTGGATCATAATGCCGCCGTCGGAGGCTTTAAGTCCGGGGCTGCGTCCGTTGATCCGGCAGCAGGTGAAGCAGACCGGAGAGATTTTGGCCAGCGGTGCAATATCGAAGCCAATCTGCGGAGCCTCCACAATCCATTCGGCGGAGCTTTGCGGCCCGTT
Organism: Paenibacillus tritici; assembly: GCF_013204885.1. GTDB lineage: Bacteria > Bacillota > Bacilli > Paenibacillales > Paenibacillaceae > Paenibacillus_AQ > Paenibacillus_AQ tritici. Next base: position 86,193 of record NZ_JABMKX010000024.1, on the reverse strand, counting down.
ATAGCGCTGTACGGTGCGGAATACCCAGCACTTGCTGAGGTTGCGCAGGGTGATGCACCATTTGCCGGGACTGAGCTTGACGATGGAAGCCCGCATGTGGTCACCGGGAGATACCGGCAAGGGAATAACAGTCTCCGAGGCAGGAAGGATTTCCCACCAGGCATAATAGCGGACCTTCCCGTTTACCGATTCGTGGCCGGTTCCGGTCTGAATCAGACTGCTGTTCTTGAAGCCGTCGATGCCGATCCAGGCCGAGGAGAACGTAGCTTTTACTGTTGGCTTTACATAAGGGACGATCCAGTCGGCGGATATCCGCCGGTAGGTGCCCTTTTTGCCGGAGATCGCATAACCGCTCCAATTACTGGAGGTCCAGCCGAAGCCGGAATGGGCGGCTCTACCCGTATTGAGTTTATCCGTTAGACAGGGTTTGCTCCGTTTCAATCTATTGATTTGGCCCACTTGTCCACCGCCTTAATAGGTTTTGCTCTATTAAATGCAGCACTTGGCCAGGAAGGTTGGGTATTCTGTTAAAAAGAATGAGAGAGGACTTGTAATCCCCATGGAAAAAATAACAAAGCTGCGCGGGTTCTATCTGTTTCTGGGACTGGCCGGGGGCTCCTTCGGCTCTTATCTGTCGCTGCTGCTGAAATCGAACGGACTTGAAGTCAGCCAGATCGGCGTGCTGATGGCTATAGGAACCCTGATCGCAATCTGCGTCCAGCCCTTATGGGGAATGGTGTCCGACAGATATAACCAGGCGCGGCTGGTGCTTATTCTGAGTGTAGCGGTTCCGGCTGTGCTCGCTGTAATGTACCGCTCGGAGTATTTCATTGTGCTGATGCTGGTGTATACCGTGTCCACGATCTTCTCCTCCACACAGGCGCCTATTGCCGACTCCTACGCCATAGCAGCCGCGAACAGAGCCGGAGCGACTTACGGCAGCATCCGGATGATGATGAGCATAGGCGCTGCCGTAGGGGCCATTGCGGGGGGACAGTATGTGTCCAAATTCTCCGTATCGACGATCTGGCTGCCGTTCTTGCTGCTTAACAGCATTGCGGTGGTGATCGCCTTCACCCTGCCTAAGCAGGCCGAGGAGAATCACATGATGAGCCAGTCCTTCTCCCAGGGCGTCAAAAAACTGCTGGGCAACCGCATCTTTCTGGCTTTTTTGGGCGGGAGCTTCCTGGTCAACCAGACCATGACGGCGTTTGGCACGTATTTTGTCATTGCTTTCCAGTCTGTCGGGGGATCGACCGGCACTGCCGGAATCGCCCTGTTTCTGGCGTCGATTACCAATGTGCCTTCCATGTTCTTCGCCTCCAAAGTGATCCGCAGACTGGGGATGGAGCGGACGCTGCTGCTCGGCGCAACGATCTATGTGCTGCGCTGGGGGATTCAGGTGGCCTTCCCATACCCTTCGGTAATGATCGGGGTGCAGGTGCTTCATGGCCTTTCCTTCGGCTTTTTCTATATTGCAGCGGTTGAATATGTATCGAAGATTACCTCGGCGGAGATGCAGGCGACCGGGCAAAGTGTATTCAACATCGTATTCTCCGGCTTAGCCGGCATTCTCGGGAATCTGCTGAACGGAATGCTGCTGAATCAGGGCGGTGTTGGCCTAATGAACCTGTCGTGTATGCTGAGTGCGGCAGCGGGGGCGGCCCTCTTGTTCTATGTCGCCCGAAGCTCGCGGCGCAAGCTGCCGCTGAAGTCGGCATCCGGCGGTGTCAGCGCGTAGCTGTCTGATGATTGACGATGAAACTTTGAGAGAGAGGAGCATAAATATGAATCCACATCAACCGGGGTGGACCAGCCGCTGGCACAGTACCTCCCTGCGTGTGCGTTATCAGGAGACAGATCAGATGGGCGTGGTCTATCATGCCAATTATTTGATCTGGTTTGAGTGCGGCCGGACGGAGATGTTCCGCGAGCTGGGCTTCGACTACCGGAGGCTGGAGAGCCTGGGGCTATTGTTGCCTGTAACCTCTGCAGATTTGCAATTTAAAAGCCCGGCGCGATATGATGATCTTATCACCGTGTATGCGCGGTTAACGACCTTCTCGGCTCTGAGGGTTGTCTATGAATATGAAATCCGCCGTGTGGCGGCAGGCAGTGAAGGCGAAGAGTCCGGGACCGTTAAGGCGCATCCGGCGGACAGCGGCACTCTCCCCGGCGAGCTTCTGGTCAGCGGATCGACGAGCCATGTCTGGCTGAACGGGGAATGGAAGCCTGTGCGGATCGACCGGGCACAGCCTGAGCTGTTCGTTGCTATCCTGGCTGCGTTACAGGAAGAATAGCGTTAATGGAAGAAGAAGGAGGAGCAGTATGATCAGGAACAAATGGCTGTGGGCCGCACTTTTTGCAGTCCCGGCCGTGGAATTATTCGGTTTCATCTATGTCTCAAGTCTTCTTGGAGCGCCCAAGACACTGCTGATCATGCTGGCCACTTCGGTGATCGGTTTGCTAATGATGCGGTTCGAGGGCAAAAAAGTGCTGCAGGACAGCAAAACACATATGCAGGAGGGACGGGTGCCGGGACGGACGATGCTGGACGGCTTATGTATCTTTTTTGGCGGCCTTCTGCTGATTCTGCCGGGATTCGTTACGGATCTGATCGGCTTTACCCTGGTGTTTCCGCTGACCCGGCCGCTGTACCGGGTTTTTCTGCTGAAATGGATCGAGAAGAAAATGAAAAACGGGACGTTCACCTTCTACCGCAGGTAGAGCAGGGGAGCGCTGTAAGAAACATAGGAAAGAGAAGTGTGTGAAAGCGTTCGGCTGCAGTTGTGCGGCTGGGCGCTTTCTGTGCTTGGACCGGAGATCGCGCGGATAAGTGACGGTGAGGAGCAGAAGTGCACCTTAATCGGCTGGAAGTGTGCGGCAGGCGGGAAAGAGGAGCAGAAGTACACCTTGATGGGACGAAAGTGTGCGGCAGGCTGAAATGAGGAGCAGAAGTGCACCTGGATGGGCCGGAAGTGGGCGGCAGGCGGGAAGGAGGAGCAGAAGTGCACCTGGATTGGCCGAAAGTGGGCGGCATGAGAAAATGAAAGGGATAAATCCCTCTGATCCAGCCGAAAGTGAGCTATATGAGGAAATGAAAGGGATAAATCCCTCTGGTGCAGCCGAAAGTGGGCTATATTAGAAAACGAAAGGGATAAATCCCTCTGATTCAGCCGAAAGTGGGCGACATGAGGAAATGAAAGGGATAAATCCCTCTGATTCAGCCGGAAGTGGCCGGGAGGGGAAGCGGCGGCAACAAATCGCATCCATAGGTGTGTTGATGGGATGGATAGCCCCCGCAATACTGTTACAGAAGTAAATTAGTTTTAAAAAGCGTGCCAACTCCAGTGTAGCCGCACCATTCCCAACTGTAGCCGCATAAACCCCACTGTAGCCGCCCCACGCCAATCCCGATCTTAGCCGTGCAAACCCCATTGCAACCGCACCGCGCAATCCCGCGAGCCACGCGTTACTCCGATGTACGCGCCCTCTCTTTGAAGCACGCACCCCGCCCTAATGCAGCCTGCCGCTAAGAATATAGCTGCGCAGGGCGCGGAACACACCGGCGCGGGCGAACGCATCCAGAATAACGAGCAGCACCGGGCCGAGAATCAGGCCGAGCATGCCGAAGAGCTGGAGCCCGGCGAACATGCCGATCAGCATGGCGAGCGGATCGACTCCGATACTGCTGGCGAGCACCTTGGGCTCCAGCACCTGGCGGGTGATCAGAATGATGCCGTACAGCACCAGCAGGCCGATCGCCAGAGCCATGTTCCCTGTCATATAGGAATATAGTGCCCAAGGCAGGATCACGATACCGACCCCCAGATAAGGAATGAGATCAACGATGCCGATGGTCAGACCGATGGCGAAGGCGGAGTGAACTCCCAGTAGCAAAAGCCCGATAATTACAATCACCGCAGTTACGGAGATCAGCACCACCTGGGCACGGAGATATCCGAACAGCGCCTTACGCAGATTCTTCCAGATCTCCGACACCGGCCTCAGCAGCGGAGCAGGGAGCAGGGAAGTCAGCCTGGCGTTATGCCGTTCCCAGCCGGTGCTGAGGAAGAAGGCGGCCAGCACGATCACAATCAGAATGGTGCCCAGGCTTGGCAGCGAGGAGATCAGCTTCAGAATGAAATTGAAGAATCCCGTGATCATCTGCGTCATGGCTTGGCCTACGGTTTCTGTTGTTCTGCTGATATTGCTGTCAATGGTGGCATGATAGCCCGGGTTATCGTGGTAAAATTGGTTGATTTGGTTAATGATATTCTGAATGCTGGCATTGCGGCTTAAGGACAGCAGCAGCTCCCGCCATTGGTCGGTATGCAGATCGAAGGTCTGGAGCAGGCCGATCAGCTCTTTTACGAGCCGCGTGATCAGGGCAGTCAGGACAAGGACCGTGCCGCCCATATAGAACAGCAGCGAGAGGGAGACGGCCAGCCAGCCGGGAAGCTTCATTCCCTTCAAGATCAGCACCAGGGGATGCATAAGATAAGCCAGCATCCAGGCGAGCAGCAGAGGATACAGGAGCGGCAGCAATACATATACAGCCAGCAGGATCATTGCGGCAGCAAGCACGACCCATAGGCCGCGCAGCATTCTTTTAAGCACAAGTGTGTCGATCTTCGGTCCCTCCCACTCTGACGGATTGCCGGGAATCACTGCTCGTCTTATGTATATTCATAGGGAATATGAAAAGACTAGAAGCGGCACAAAAGGCAGATTGCGGCCTTGTCTGTAACCTGGAAGCGTAATCATGAAACAGTTATTGCGTTCGTTTTTTTCTATCTCTCCGATAAAATCATTTGATCCCCTTCATAGCTTCCACGTTGTTCACATAACCGTCAAAATCCGGTATGATAATTAAAGGATAAACAGCAGAAATTTAGTTGCAATCTCCACAGCCAGTCCTGATGCGTTTTTTCAGAGAGTTGAAATATTTGAAAATGTAAATGTTTACATGAGCTTTGAAGCGGCACTATATACCCTTGTTGGCAAAGGAGAGAGACTATGACAGCTACTAAAGGACTTGAAGGCATTGTTGCAACGACCTCCTCGATCAGCTCTATTGTGGATGGAGTGCTCACTTACCGCGGCTATGATATTGACGACCTTGCGGATAATGCCACGTTTGAGGAGACCGCTTATTTGCTGTGGTTCGGCAGTCTGCCGACGGTGCCGGAGCTTGAAGCTCTGCGGCGTGACCTCAGCTCATATGCTCCCATCCCGGAGCAGGTGCTCACTCAGATGAAGCTGTATCCCAAAGAAGCCAACACCATGGCCGCCCTGCGCTCAGCCGTATCCAGTCTGGCCCTGTATGATGAGGCTGCTGACGACATGAGCCGCGAAGCGAACCAGACCAAGGCGCTCAAGCTTCAGGCGCAGATTCCAACCGTAGTCGCCGCACTGGCCCGCATCCGCAAAGGTCTGGAGCCGGTGGCACCCAAGGAAGGCTTAACCATCGCCGAGAACTTCCTCTACATGCTGTGGGGAGAACAGCCGGATGCTGTATCGGTGAAGGCGCTGGACACGGCGCTGGTGCTTCATGCCGATCATGAGCTGAATGCTTCGACTTTTGCAGGACGGGTAACGGTTGCTACCCTGTCTGACATCTATTCCGGCGTTACTTCGGCCATCGGCGCGCTTAAGGGACCGCTGCATGGCGGGGCGAATGAAGCCGTGATGAAGATGCTGGAGGAGATCGGCAGCCTGGATGCGGTTGAACCGTATATTCAAGGCAAGCTGGAGCGCCGTGAGAAGATTATGGGCTTCGGTCACCGGGTATACAAGAATGGCGATCCGCGCGCCAAGCATCTCATGAAGATGTCCAGCGAGCTGGGAACCATGAAGAATGACACCAGTCTGTATGATATGTCGGTCAAGGTGGAAGAGCTGATTACCAGCCAAAAGGGCCTGAAGCCGAACGTGGACTTCTATTCAGCTTCGGTCTACACACAGCTGGGGATTGAACGGGAGCTGTTCACCCCGATCTTTGCGATCAGCCGGACATCGGGCTGGACGGCCCATATTCTGGAGCAGTATGAAGACAACCGTATCATCCGTCCGCGTGCGGAATATACAGGCATGTCCGACATGAAGTATGTCCCTGTGGACGAACGATAACAGGGCAGCCCTTGCGGGCTGCTCCACCCCTTTAGTACAATGAACTATATTAATGCTTGTACATCATACTTTTAGGAGGAATTCCCACAAATGTTGAAACTGGAACAATACGATCTGCCCACAGAAGGCGAACAAATTACAATCGAAGATGGCAAGCTGCTGGTTCCGGATCATCCGATCATTCCATTCATCGAGGGTGACGGTACAGGCCGTGACATTTGGAAAGCCTCCAAGCGGGTGCTGGATGCAGCTGTAGAGAGAGCCTACGGCGGTGAGAAAAAGATTGCGTGGTACGAAGTTTTTGCCGGCGAGAAAGCCTTCAATACATATGGTGAATGGCTGCCGAACGACACGCTGGAAGCTATCCGCGAGTATATCGTGGCTATCAAAGGCCCGCTGACCACTCCAATTGGCGGAGGTATCCGTTCTCTGAACGTGGCGCTGCGCCAGGAGCTAGACTTGTATGTATGTCTGCGCCCCGTGCGTTACTTCGACGGTGTTCCTTCTCCGGTGAAGCATCCTGAGCTGGTCGATATGGTTATTTTCCGTGAGAACACAGAAGATATCTATGCCGGTATTGAGTATCAGGAAGGCTCCGCCGAAGTGAAGAAGGTTATCGAATTCCTGCAGAAGGAAATGGGCGTTAACAAGATCCGCTTCCCGGAGACATCCGGTATCGGCATCAAGCCTGTATCCGAGGAAGGCTCGAAGCGCCTTGTCCGCTCCGCAGTAGAATATGCCATCAAGCACGGACGCAAGAGCGTTACACTGGTACACAAAGGCAATATCATGAAATTCACCGAGGGTGCATTCAAGAACTGGGGCTACGAAGTGGCTGAACAGGAGTTCGGCGACAAGGTCTTCACCTGGAACCAGTATGATGTCATCAAAGAACGCGACGGTGAGGCTGCGGCTAACGCTGCCCAGAAGGAAGCTGAAGCAGCAGGCAAAGTAATCGTCAAAGACGCTATCGCAGACATCGCGCTGCAGCAGGTCTTGACACGCCCGACCGATTTCGATGTCATTGCGACGCTGAACCTGAACGGGGACTATCTCTCCGACGCGCTGGCTGCCCAGATCGGCGGTATCGGTATCGCTCCGGGAGCGAACATCAACTATATTACGGGACATGCTATTTTTGAAGCTACTCACGGTACAGCACCGAAGTATGCAGACAAGGATGTTGTGAATCCGGGCTCCGTGATCCTCTCTGGCGTAATGCTGCTTGAGCATCTGGGCTGGCAGGAAGCTGCTGACCTGATCTACAAGGGAATGAGCACGGCGATTAACAATAAGACGGTTACTTATGACTTTGCCCGCCAGATGGAAGGCGCGACAGAGCTTAAATGCTCTGCTTTTGCCGACGAGATCATCAACCATCTGTAATTAGGCCAGGACGGATAGCACGACAAGTATAAGCTGCACATCTGTGTAGCTTATACTTGCGTCAGGCCGCTTCAAGGTCAGCATTATATTCGGAGGGAGGGGTACTATGGCCATCAAACGCTCAAAAATCACTGTCGTAGGTGCCGGATTCACGGGTGCAACTACAGCGCTTATGCTCGCTCAGAAGGAGCTTGGCAATGTGGTGCTGCTCGATATTCCGCAGCTTGAGAACCCGACCAAAGGCAAGGCGCTGGATATGCTGGAAGCGGGGCCTGTGCAGAAATTCGATGCTCAGATCACCGGGACCTCCAGCTATGAGGATGCAGCAGGCTCGGATATTGTCATCATTACGGCAGGAATTGCACGGAAGCCCGGCATGAGCCGTGATGATCTGGTCAACACGAATGCGGGTATCGTGAAGTCGGTCTGTGAGAATGTGAAGCGTGTTGCTCCGGAGTCCATTGTGATCATTCTGAGCAATCCGGTGGATGCTATGACGTATGTGGCGTACCATGCGCTCGGTTTTCCCAAGAACCGCGTCATTGGACAATCCGGTGTGCTGGATACGGCCCGTTACTGTACATTCATCGCCCAGGAGCTTAATGTGTCGGTGGAAGACGTACGCGGATTCGTGCTTGGCGGCCATGGAGATGATATGGTGCCGTTAGTGCGTTATTCCAGCGTAGGCGGCATTCCGATCGACACCCTGATTCCGGCAGAACGAATCGCCGAGATTGTGCAGCGTGCCCGTGTCGGCGGCGGCGAAATTGTCAGCCTGCTGGGTAATGGCAGCGCTTATTATGCTCCTGCCGCCTCACTGGTTCAGATGACGGAAGCCATTCTCAAGGACAAGAAACGTATCCTTCCGGTCATCGCTCTGCTTGAGGGTGAATACGGCTACGATAACTTGTTCATGGGAATTCCTGCACTGCTGGGTGCGGAGGGCATCGAGAGAATCTTTGAACTGGAGCTTACGGCGGAAGAGAAGGCGGCACTGGATAAATCCGCTGATTCTGTCCGTGCAGTAACTTCTGTAGTTACCTTGTAACATTCGAATTGGAGGAGATTACGATGGGTCACATTTTCTTTTTTCTGCATATGATCGGGACACTGGCGCTCGGTTTTTATCTCGTGCTGCCGTTTATTCTGAGCGGGACAGCCAAGTTATCTGCTCCGGCCAAGGAAGGTACCCTGAGTGCTATTGGCGGGTTTAACCGGTTTGCCCAATACGGGCTTGTGATCCAGTTGCTGACCGGCGGCTACATGATGACTAAGGGTGAATATTCAGTGCCCTGGATGATCATCGTTACTGTGCTGCTGCTGGCCATGTTCGCCTTCGGAGGGATCATGAGTAAGCCTTTGCGCCTCGCTGCGGCTGGGATGAGAGAGAACCGCGATGTCTCTGCCGAGACGTCCAAAATCCGTACCATGAGTATGCTGCTCATGCTTTCGCTGGTAGTCATGATCTTTTTCATGGTGTACAACACGATTATTTAAGCTGCTGCCCGGTCAGATTATCCGGGGATAGTTATTAAATAGCTCTGGAGGCTTCGGCTTCCGGGGCTTTTTGTTGTATGGAATGTGATCGGGAGCTGTTCCCATTTGTTAGACATTCGTTCACCCGTCTATTTCCCGGAAATCACCCGGTACTCCCGGTCCAGTATCGCGTAGAAGTATTGATTCACCCACTTGTCCTGCCAGAATAATTCCTCCCGGAATACGCCTTCGCGGACCATGCCTAACCTGTCCAGCACCCGGGATGAAGCCGTATTGAATTCATTACACATGGCAACCACTCTATGAGCCTTCCACTCTTCAAAAGCAAACTTCAAGGCTATCTGTGCAGCCTCTGTACAATATCCCTGTCCCCGGTATTCGGGAAAGAGGGAGTAGCCCAGCTCCCAGCTGTCGCGCTCTTGGACATACCAGTGGATACTCAGTTCCCCTATGGGGGTGTTCTCGGGGTCATTCAGCCTGATGACGTATTGCTTGTGCCAGTCACTGTTGATTTTCTCCGCTACCTCCTTCTTGACGGCTTCCTTATCGGTTGGAATGATCTCCTCGAAGGGCCAGAGGGAGGGGCTGGTAGTGATATCAACGATGTAATCTACATCGTCTAAGGTTGCCGGGGATAAAGTGAGTCTTGCGCTCATTTTGTGTTACCTCCTAATTTAGCTTTGATCTTGATACAAACTGAATCTATTTCAAGCTTAAGATAGAACCCCAACCGGGTATAGATAATGTTCTTTTTGGCAACGTTCCTTACTTACCGTACTATCGTTCGGCTATCCGGCTCTCAGGAGAGAATGACGTAAGAGTATGGGAAGCATTGAATGAAGATTTGTTGTTTGGCTGGCTCCCGAGTGTGGTAAGTAACATAACGTAAAGCAATTCAGGCAAACTACCAGGATGCATAAACACCAGACCTTAAGCCATGCTAACAAGAATGAGTTCAACATTATTGTGAACCGCGAAAGGAGAATGGATTATGCCAGACACAAGTAATCAGCCTACCAAAACCCTGCCTCCGCAGGTACAGGATCAGCAGCCCGGAATTGAAAGTGAGATGAATCCGCTTCCGGAGTTTGAGACACCGGCTTACAAGGCAGCAGGCAAGCTGCTGGGTAAGGCTGCGCTCATTACGGGAGGCGACAGCGGGATCGGGCGTGCAGTTGCCGTTCATTTTGCCAAAGAGGGTGCAGACGTTGTGATCTCTTATCTGAACGAGCATGAGGATGCGGAAGAGACCAAACGCCAGGTGGAGCAGGAGGGCAGAAAGTGCATTCTAATCTCCGGCGACATCGGGGTGGAGGCCTTCTGTCAGGAGTTGATTAATAAAACCGTGGAGGGGCTCGGCAAGCTGGATATCCTGATCAATAACGCCGCTGAGCAGCATCCGCAGGACAAGATCGAGGACATTACAGCCGAGCAGCTGGAGCGTACGTTCCGGACGAATATATTCTCCATGTTCTATCTGACCAAGGCAGCGATGCCTCATCTCAAAAAAGGCTCCACGATCATCAACACCACCTCCATCACGGCGTATCGCGGTAGCCCGCAGCTGCTGGACTATTCGTCCACCAAGGGAGCGATTCTCAGCTTCACCCGTTCCCTGTCGATGAATCTTGCGGAACAAGGCATCCGTGTAAATGCCGTTGCACCGGGCCCGATCTGGACACCGCTAATTCCGTCAACGTTTGACGCGAAGAAGGTCAGTGAGTTCGGCGCCACCCAGCCGATGAAGCGCCCGGGACAGCCCGAAGAGCTGGCACCGGCTTATGTGTATCTGGCCTCTGACGATTCTTCTTACGTGAGCGGACAGGTTATACATGTGAACGGCGGCGAGGTCGTCAACGGATGATAGCTTTCACAGGAATAATATGCTAATATACAAAAGGCATGAACATACAATAGCATAGAACGATCACTAGGGGAGCCGCAAGGCTGAGACGGGCAGATCTGCTCGGACCCTTTGAACCTGATCTGGGTTATACCAGCGTAGGGAAGTGGAGAAACGAATAATGCAGCGGGGGTTCCGGCCAGCCGGTATCCCTGCTTATATTCCAGACTGCTTCCTTATGGGGGCGGTCTTTTTTGTGTTTGTGTGTTTATGGAGAATGGAGCGGAGGAGAGGGGCGAAGGCGTTGCACGAACTTCATGTCATCTCAGACGGGCGGCTCCATCCTGAGGCGCTGGCCGAGCTGGCTGCGGCAGTACATCCTATGGTGGATTATATCCATCTCCGGGAAAAATCCCTGTCCGCCCTGGAGCTGCTGGCGGCAGCGGGGATGCTGCTCCAAGCCGGAATTCCACCGGCGAAGCTGGTCATTAATGACCGGGTCGATGTCGCGTTAGCCGTAGGGGCTGCCGGAGCCCAGTTAGCCTGGCACAGCCTGCCGCCAGCCGGAGTGCGCGGGATCGCACCAGGCCTGCGCCTGGGCAGGTCGGTACATTCGCGGGAGGAAGCGGCGGAAGCCGGGCGGCAGGGGGCGGACTTCTGCCTGTATGGGCATGTGTTCCCGACTGCCTGCAAACCCGGGCAGCAGGAACGGGGCCTGGAGCAGCTGGCGGAGGCCGTCCGCTGGAGCCGTATTCCGCTGATTGCGCTTGGAGGAATTACACCGGGCAATGCCGGGGCTGTTCTCGCTAAGGGAGCTGCAGGAATTGCTGTCATGTCCGGGATCTGCGGGGCCCCGGACCCTGCGGCTGCGGCCCGGGCCTACAGGGCAGCCGTTCATCAGGCTGCGGCGCAGGCTGAAGCACTGAATACAGTCCCAGCACCGGGTGGAGGAGGTGAACAGGCATGAATTTGACCGTGAACGGGACCGCGCAGCGGTATGAAGAGAGCTGCCGGACGCTGGCTGATCTGCTGGCCCGGCCGGAGTGGGCCGGTAAGCTGGTGATTGTCGAACTGAACGGTGAGCTTGCCGGCAGAGAGGCTTACGGGGATACGCTGCTGAACGAAGGGGACCGGGTGGAGCTGGTTCATTTTGTAGGCGGAGGTTAGGGATAGCGGGCAGAGGAGAAGCGGACGAGCAAGCAGGCAGGCAGATTGGCGGTTTAGATACAGGCGATAACTTATCCAGGAGGCGGTATGATGCAAGACCCTTTGATGATTGGCGGAGTGACTTTAACCAGCAGACTGTTCATAGGCACCGGAAAATACAGCCGAAACACCCTTATTCCCGAGGTCATTGCGCGTTCAGGCTCGCAGGTTATTACAGTGGCCCTGCGCCGGGTAGACCCGCAGAGCAAGGAGAATATTGTCAGCCATATTCCTTCCCATATGACCCTGCTGCCTAACACCTCCGGTGCGCGTACCGCAGAAGAAGCGGTGCGGATTGCCCGCCTGGCAAGGTCGGCAGGCCTGGGCAATTGGGTGAAGATCGAGGTGATCAATGATCAGAAATATTTGCTGCCCGATAATATCGAGACGATCAGGGCTACGGAGATTCTGGCCGCAGAGGGCTTCGTGGTTCTTCCTTACATGAGCCCGGATCTGTCTGCCGCGCTCCGGCTGAAGGCGGCCGGGGCCGCAGCCGTTATGCCGCTGGGAGCGCCGATCGGCTCTAACCGGGGACTGCAGACGAAGGAGCTGATCCGCATTCTGATCTCGGAAACAGATCTGCCTGTCATTGTGGATGCCGGAATCGGCAGGCCATCAGAGGCAGCGGAGGCGATGGAGATGGGCGCAGCGGGTGTTCTGCTGAACACTGCCATTGCCACCGCGAAGGACCCTCTGCTGATGGCAGAGGCCTTCTGCGAGGCCGTATCCGCCGGACGCAAGGCCTACCTGGCCGGACTGGGGCCGGTGGAGGAGACCGCCGCGGCCTCTTCGCCGCTGACCGGATTTCTGGCCTGATGGATGGAATGGGGAGGGGGAGAAGGGCATGAGCTTTTATGAAACGATGACCCGGCTGGAGCAGCTTCCTTACGGGATGCTGTGGAACCGCTATACGGCGGAGGATGTGAAGCGCGCGCTTCGTGCAGAGCGGGTCGATGAAGAAGGGCTGATGGCTTTGCTGTCACCGGCAGCGGAGCCTTATCTGGAAGAGATGGCACAGAAGGCGCAGAGATTGACACGTGCACATTTCGGTCATGTGATGCAATTATTTACACCGATGTATCTCGCTGATTACTGTGTGAATCATTGTACCTATTGCAGCTTCAGCTCCATTTATGATTTTCCGCGCAAAAAACTCACGCTGGAAGAGGTTGCCCGCGAAGCGGAGACGATCGCGGCCACAGGCCTGCGCCATATTCTGATCCTCACCGGGGAATCCCGCATGGACAGCCCGGCCAGCTACGTAAGGGATTGCGCCGAGGTGCTTCGCGGTTATTTCTCTTCCGTCAGCATTGAAGTGAACCCGCTCTCTACGGAAGAATATGCTGAACTGAGAGGGGCAGGCGTAGACGGTCTGACGCTCTACCAGGAGGTCTATCACCAGGAGACTTACCGCGAGCTGCATGTGAAGGGTCCGAAGCGGGTGTACCGCAACCGTCTGGACGCGCCGGAGCGGGGCTGCCTTGCCGGCTTCCGTTCGGTCAATATCGGAGCCTTGCTCGGCATGTACGAATGGCGCCAGGAGGCTCTGGCCACTGCGCTGCACGCCAGGTACTTGCAGGATAAGTACCCGGAATGCGAAATCGGATTCTCCATTCCAAGGTTCCGGCCGTACCTGGGGGAATTCAATCCCGCAAGTGATGTGACTGACCGTGCACTGGTGCAGATTATCCTGGCGTACCGTCTGTTTCTGCCGCGTTCCGGGATTTCACTGTCCACCCGGGAGCCGGCGGCTCTGCGCGATCATTTGGTCCATCTCGGCATCACGAAGATGTCGGCAGGAGTATCCACCGAGGTGGGCGGACATTCCTTGGAGGGCGGAACCCCGCAGTTCGAAATCTCGGACAACCGCAGTGTGGAGGAGATCGCCGGGATGCTGCGCTTGCAAGGGCTGGAGCCAGTGTTCAAGGACTGGGACATCCTGTCCGAGCCGGTTTGCTTGACTTAGCCGAAAAGAATTGGATGGATGTAGTCTGGAGTAACGGACTGGATTGACCAGACTGACGAAACTGACCGGACGCAAATAACCCGCCGTGAGGCGGGTTATTTGCATAATCTAAAGATTACAGGGCTTCTCGCGCCGACTTCTCCTTCTATCGTGAAGACATATGGCCGAATGTAAGCGAAAAACGGAACACATTGTGCTGACGCGAAGATAGATGGCCGGATGTGTGCGAAAAAACCAAACACATTGTGCTGCGCGAAGGTGCATGGGCCGGATGTGTGCGGAAAACCGAACACAATTGGACTGGGAGCGCCACGTAGGCCGAATGTAATCGAAAAACCGAACACAATTGGACTGGCGCGAGGGCGTAAGGTCAAATGTAATCGGAAAACCGAACACAATGTACTGGCGCGAGGGCGTACGGTCGAATGTAATCGAAAAACCGAACACAATTGGACTGGGTGCACCGCGTAGACAGAATGTAATCAAAAAACCGAACAAAATGGACTGGACGTGCCACGTAGGCCGTGCGTTTATCGCAGGTTGTGCCAGAAGTGTTTTCACAGAATAACCGAACACAATAGTAATGAAGAGTATTAGCAGTGCTCCTCATGGCTAACACGGGATACAGCCAGAAAGCAGGCATATGAAGAAAATGAGGTACCGCTTGCGTAAGAGGGGCACAAGGCATCAGCATTGTTCACTGTAAGGATATCAGCCCACGCAAAGCAAATGCTGTATTCCATTCACTCTACAGAATCGGGCTGTCCGGCGGACTGTCCCCGGCTCACGCTTGAAGACAGCTCGTCCAGGGACATCTCGAAGCCCGGTGCCATGTGGGCAAGGAAATACTCCATCTCCGGCATTGCCAGAGCATGCAGCCTGTCTGCGGTCTGCTCTTTGGCGGCGGCAAATTCGCGGTTGCCTGCGGCGACTTCCCAGACGCATTTGAGGTAAGCGTCCAGCACATCCGCCGCCTTGACGTAGCGGAGCAGTCCGGCATCCTCGGAGCCGGGCGGGCTGGTCTGCGGCTGCAGGAGCGGTGCATAGACTGCGCTCAGCTCCGGCGGGATCATGGCGGCCAGCCGGTCGGCAGCCACCTGCTCCATCTCGCGGAAGCTGGACAGCAGCTGCGGGTTGTTGTGCTTCACCGGCGTGGCGATGTCGCCGGTGAAGACCTCGGTGGCGTCGTGGAACAGCGCCATCGCGGATGCGCGGTCGGCGTTCAGCGAACGACCGAAGCAGGCATTGCCGATGGTGCACAGCATGTGCGCCAGAAGGGCGACCTGGAACGAATGCTGCGCTACGTTCTCCGGGGCGGTGCTGCGCATAAGGCTCCAGCGCTGGATATATTGCAGCCGGTAGAGATATGCTGAGAAATGGAAGTTCAATTTTGAAGTAACCCCTTTCATGAGCGTCCTAATATGATATTATAGTAACTAATTGTACCAGAGTTAGGGCAGCTTGAACCAGATGGAGAGGAGACTGAATGAAGATGCAGCATTTTGAAGAGAGCATTTATAATCTGATCGTAGAGACCTCCACGAATTTGCCGGGGGATGTGCGCCGGGCGGTTGCCAAAGGCCGGGCGCTGGAAGACCGCGCAACCCGCTCCGGGCTGGCACTAACCACCATCGCCCAGAATATCGGCATGGCTGAGCATCAAGTATCGCCGATCTGCCAGGATACAGGGATGCCGACTTTTATTATTCATACGCCGGTGGGCGTGAATCAGATAGAGATGAAGAAGGATATTCATAGTGCGATTATCCGTGCTACGAAGAACGGTAAGCTGCGGCCCAATTCCGTAGATTCGCTTACCGGCGAGAACAGCGGGGACAATCTGGGGGCAGGCACTCCGGTGATTCATTTTGAGCAGTGGGAGGAAGAAGGCATAGATGTCCGGCTGATCCTGAAGGGCGGCGGCTGCGAGAATAAGAATATTCAGTACAGTCTCCCGGCAGAGCTTGAGGGACTAGGCAAAGCCGGACGCGATCTTGACGGTATCCGCAAATGTATTCTGCATGCCGTATACCAGGCGCAGGGCCAGGGCTGTAGTGCGGGCTTCATTGGAGTAGGCATTGGCGGCGACCGTACCACCGGCTACGAGCTGGCTAAGAAGCAGCTGTTCCGCAAGGTAGAGGATGTGAACACCAACGCAGATCTGGGCAAGCTGGAAGATTACATTATGGAGAATGCCAATAAGCTGGGGATCGGCACGATGGGCTTCGGCGGTGAGGTTACGCTGCTGGGCTGCAAAATCGGGGTCATGAACCGGCTCCCGGCCAGCTTCTTCGTCTCGGTGGCCTACAATTGCTGGGCCTTCCGCCGCCAGGGGATTCTGGTTCATCCGGCCACCGGAGACATTAAGGAATGGCTCTATGAGAGCGGCACCGGAATATCGGTGGAAGGAGAACAGGCGCCGCAGCCTGTAGCGGAACCGGTGGGTATAGCTGCCGCAGACCGGGCAGCCTCCGGTATTGTTCCAGAGGATGCGACGATTCCTGCGGCACCGGCCATTGTATCCGGTACGGGTGAAGCAGCTTCCGAACCGGCTGTTCCGGGACATGGAGCGGCCTCCGAACCGACTGCGGCAGCTTCCACCGGCTCAGGCGGCTCGCGTGAAGTCCGCCTGAGCACACCGATCAGCGAGGAGGACATCCGCAGCCTGCGTGTCGGTGATGTGGTGATCCTCTCCGGCGAGATGCATACCGGCCGCGATGCGCTGCACAAATATCTGATGGATCATGACACTCCGGTGGATCTGAACGGGGCCGTCATCTATCACTGCGGTCCGGTTATGCTGAAGGATGACGAGGGCTGGCATGTGAAGGCGGCCGGACCGACAACCAGCATCCGCGAGGAGCCGTATCAGGGGGATATTATTAAGAAGTTCGGTATCCGTGCCGTAATCGGCAAAGGCGGTATGGGCCCCAAGACCCTCAAGGCATTAGGCGAACACGGCGGCGTCTATCTCAATGCTATTGGCGGTGCGGCGCAGTATTATGCAGAATGTATCAAGAAGGTTAATGCGGTAGACTTCATGGAATTCGGCATACCCGAGGCGATGTGGCATTTACAGGTGGAAGGGTTCGCAGCAATTGTGACCATGGATGCCCACGGTAACAGCCTGCATGCCGATGTGGAGAAGGATTCCGCCGCCAAGCTGGCCCAGTTCCGGGAGCCGGTGTTTAAGTAACAGGACCTCAAACAAACCAAGAAACAGCGTCAGTCATGGACGAGTAAAGTCCATAGACTGACGCTGTTTTTAAATATAAGATGCTTATTGAATTAGCGTATAGCGGAATTGTTCAATATAGGATTCTTTCTTATGCTCGACACGTTGTAAATGGTCATAGAAGCTGTGGGTGAATTTAAACACGTGACCATAATCCCAATCCTGCCCGCTATAGTCCTTTTCCCAAAACTTAATGTCGGTCGGCAGTACGTCCGCACGCTCAGCCGGCTTCAGGGGCAAATGATCGACAGGTGAAACCAGCTTGATGGGTTCTCCAGGTACAAGGTTACGGCTGTGGCGCAGAACTTTAATCAATTTCATCAGAGGCGGTAATCCTCTTTGGAAAAAGGAGACATGGCCAAGGTCATACAGGATGTTTAACGCGTGGGAGAAAGTCAGCATATGACCCATCAGATCATGATGTGCTTCTGCCCGGTAAATGACAGGGAAATCAGCCAGTTCTTCCAGGACAAGCGAAGAAAGCTCACCGGGATTCGATATAACCGGAAAGCCGTCCTCGTCTGTAACCTCCATCCTCTTCACTTCGGAAGCAGAGAACCCAATCCATGACCGCCCCGGAATTGTCCGCTCAAACGAGCGGATAAGATCGGTTATTCCTGCAAGATCCTCCGCACTTCCCCAGCCCTTAAGTTCATGAATGGCCAGCAGACACGATGCGCTGTAAATCACATTATGACCGACCCAGTGTAACTGATCAATCGTTGTATCAAGGGCCTCAAGTATGGCAGTTACAGCAATTTGCTCGTCACAAGCGGCACGATGCTGTATGCCGTTCTCCCCAAGAATCCTTTGGATCATCGCTTCGGTCTGCAAAGCTACAAGTCGGGCAAGCTCTGGAGCCGGATTATTCGTTCTAACAAAAAAATAACTGCCGATAGCGGCAGCACCAAAGTGAGCCTGCCAAATATCCCCTGTTTCTTGTTTACATGAAGAGATGATTCTTAATCCGTCCCTCAGAATGGATGGGTTCATCATAAATCTCAGTCCCCTTATACGCAGCATTTCTTTTTATCAGTCTAACATTATATTTTCTGGAGGCAACAGCTTCCTGAAAAGCACAAACAGGTATAAAGCTGTGCTGAATAATGATTGTTCTATGTATTGCAGAGTCGGCAGCCCATATAGGATGCGGCTTGTGGAAGTTATAAATTATATGTCTTGACAGCGCATACAGGGACATGTTAATTTTTAGTGGGGAAACCGGTTTCCCTGCAATGCAAAGATTGGAGCTATTGACGGCAGCTTATTCCTTGCTGAAAGTGTGTTGCATCCGTTTTTTATGAGAGGGAGATGAGGAATGAAAAGTAAACGTACACGTTGGCTAGTTCCCGTTCTAATCACATCTATTGTACTGTCGATCACGATGAGCATGTTCGTCCTGCCCCCGGCCAAGGCTGAAGCAGCAAGTATTGGTACAGTAACCGAGAATGACACTATCTATCAGATTATGGTTGACCGCTTCCATGACGGAAACACTTCCAATAATGCCACAGGAGCAGCCATCCGCTACGGGGAGAACTCTGAGGAGGATTTCCGTTACATGAAGGGCGGCGACTGGCAGGGGGTCATTGACAAGCTCCCGTATATTCATAATATGGGCTATACTGCGATCTGGATCTCACCGGTAGCCGAGCCGCAGATGACCAACCGCGAGAACAACGGCACAGGTAAGAACACGGCCTACCACGGCTATAATGTAAAAGATCCCAATGCGGCCAATCCTTACTTCGGCACCAAAGAGAAGCTGAAGGAGCTGGTAGATTCTGCACATGCACTCGGGATCAAGGTAATTATTGATGTCGTTCCCAACCACATCGGCGATTACATGCTCGGCACTCAGGCCTATTATGATATCCCGTCCCTGCAGCCGGCTGCTCCGTTCAATAATCCGGCCTGGTATCACCATAACGGGGATATTAACTGGTCACTTGCCGATGGACGGTACGATCAGTGGGCCCAGGATTATCTGGAGAATCATGATCTGGGTGGTCTGGATGATATCGACTTCGATGTTCCTGCCGCCAAGCAGGCCATCTTCAGCTCCATTAAAGGCTGGTTCGACTATACGGGGGCAGACGGTGCCCGTGTCGATGCGGCCAAGCTGATCAAGCCGACAGATATCGGCGAACTTCAGAACTTGCTGGGCGTGAATACCTTCGGGGAGAACTTTGACGGCAATGCCGAATTCGTCTCCCGCTGGGTCGGTACCAATAAGGAGTGGGGAATGCTGGACTTCCCGCTGTTCTTCTCTGTGCTGAACAGCTTCGCGTACGGACAGTCTTTTGACGCCAATATTAAAGGCACCCTGGCTCAAGACTCCTACTACGGAGGCAATGCCAACCATATGGTTACCTTCATCGACAATCATGACCGCAACCGCTTCCTGACAGAAGCCGGGGGCAGTGTAGAGAAGCTGCAGAATGCCTTGTCCTTTATTTTCACCGTGCGCGGAACACCGGTAGTGTTCCAGGGAACGGAGCAGAACAAGGGCAACGGCAACGGACAGATCATGACGGGCGGCATCGCTGATACGTGGAACCGCTGGTCGATGGTGAAGCGGGATGCAAGCGGTAATGTGCTGGAGAATTATTTCAATGAGAATGCAAGTACCTTCAAGCATGTAGCCAAGCTGAATGAGATCCGCAAGAACAATCCGGCGCTCCGCACCGGCACCCAGCGTGAAATGTGGTCCGCCCAGAATCTGTACGCGTTCTCGCGCCGGATTGACAGTGGCACTAACGTGGGCCAGGAGGTCATCTCCGCATTCAGTAATGCATCCGGCGGATCACAGACGGTAACGCTGCCGCTGCGCGCCGAAAGCACGCTTACCGCAGGTACGGTTCTGATTAACCAGTTGAACCCCTCCGATACTGTAACGGTGCAGGCAGGCGGTGTCACCGGTAAGCAAATTACAGTTACCCTGGGCGCCAATTCGGCCAAAATCTACTCCAAGACTCAGTCCATCGTTGATACGAAGGCTCCGACTGTTCCGGAGAATGTAACGGCTACGGTCCAGAATGCCTCCAGTGCACTTGTGTCCTGGTCGGCCTCCACGGATAATGTCGGAGTTACAGGGTATGAGATTTACCGCAATGGAGTCAAGATCGGAACCTCTGCGACTACATCGTATACCGATAGCGGATTATCCGGCAGCACTAATTATTCTTATACGGTAAAAGCGTATGACGCTGCCGCCAATCTGTCGGCACTCAGCGCGGCCGCACTGATTCTCACACCAGCCGGGAACAGTGTAACGATATACTACAAGCAGGGTTACACCAATCCGTACATTCATTACCGCCCGGTGGGCGGGACTTGGACGACATCTCCGGGTGTGGCCATTCCGGCCGCCGAGGTAGCAGGCTACAACAAAATCACTATTAACATCGGCGCAGCCACCCAGCTCGAAGCCTGCTTCAATAACGGCAGCGGCACCTGGGATAGCAATGGCGGCAGCAATTATCTGTTCGGTACCGGCACCTGGACCTACACGCCTACAGGCAATATCCAGGCAGGTGGCCCGGTAACGCCAACGGCATCGCCGACTGCAACACCAACCGTAGCACCAACAGCGACACCAACCGTGGCGCCGACCGCAACACCGACCGCAACACCAACAGTAACACCAACCGTAGCGCCAACGGCAACACCTGTGCCAACCGCCACTCCGGCGGGCAACACTGCGACCATCTATTACAAGAATACGGCGTTCAGTAATTCCTATATCCATTACAAGCTGGATGGGGCAACGGTCTGGACGACTTCACCAGGCGTGCAGATGCAGGCCTCGGACTTCACCGGCTACAAGTCCATTACCGTTCCGCTGGGCAGCGCCACAGGTCTGACCGCAGCTTTCAATAACGGCAGCGGCACCTGGGATAGCAATGGCGGCAACAATTATCATTTTGGCACCGGCAGCTCCAGCCTGGTGGGGGGGAGCTTGACCTCCGGCGAACCTCAGGCAGACAGCGTGACCTTCCGCGTCAGCGTTCCGGGGTCCACTCCGGCGAATGCACCTGTCTATCTGACCGGATCGTTCAACAGCTGGAATGCGGCAGACTCAGCTTACCTGCTGACTCGTGGCAGTGATGGTGTCTATTCTGTCACCTTGAATCTTCCGGCAGGCACCGCCGTGACGTATAAGCTGACGCGCGGAAGCTGGGGCACGGTAGAGACTACATCCAGCGGCGCGGAAATTGCCAACCGGACGCTTACGCCGGCAGGCGGAGCGCAGACAGTGACACTAAGTGTGCAGCGCTGGAAGGATCAGTAAGCAGCTAGAGGGGGCGCAGGATGAATGTCCGGCGCCCCCGTTTTTTAACGAAGAAGAATGAACCTGATGAGAAGGAGTTGACTAATGACCAAGAAATCTACCTCCCTGCGCAAAATTACAGCCCTGCTCCTGGGCGGGCTTCTGAGCATTCCGGCAGTATTGTCTCCTGTCTCGGCAGATATTGCTGCTACGCATGTCTACCATAATCATATGCCGAATTTCTGGGCCTACTATGACCTGAACACTTACAATTCAACACCTGTAGGCAGCCCGATCCGCTATACCTACGATGGAGAAGTTATCCAGCTGAAGCAGAATCCGCCCTCGGGATATCCCTATTATCTGCCGAATGGATCTCCAATGCCCCACGATGATCTGGTCTCCTATTATTCGCATCACGCCAAGACCGGCGCGTATTTAACCTGGCCCTGGAGTGTAGCGAATGCGCTGAACAGTAATCATCCCCAGGCGCAAATGCATGTTACCATGTCGGGGTCTGTAGTGAACAATGTGAACAGTATTATTCAACAAGGTAATGTAAGCGGATACAATAATCCTGCCTGGGGAACTCCGTGGAAGAATGCCGTGAATCAGCTCCAAACCACGGGCGGCGACAACATGCTCGACCTGATTCATTTCTCCGGGCATCATTCGATGGGACCGCTGGTCGGCAACGATTATTTGCTCAAGGATATGATCTATCATGGAGCATCAATGGCCCAGCCGTATTTCCTTGGCAGCAGCTATAAGTCATCGAAGGGGTTTTTCCCGACAGAGCTGGGGTTCTCGGAGCGGATCATCCCGGTGCTGAACAAGCTCGGCATCCAGTGGTCCGTGATCGGCAATAACCACTTCTCCCGCACACTTAAGGATTATCCGCTGCTGGACAGTCCAGGCACAGATACGATGGTCTCACCGCCTAACCGCAGTGATCTGCAGAATGTCAGTACATTCGGGGACTGGGTAAGTGAACCGATGTTCAATGAGCAGCAGGTGGTCTATAACAAATATCCTTTTGCCTCCACGGCCCATTGGGTCCGTTATGTAGATCCGGCAACCGGGGCTGAATCCAGGGTGGTCGGCGTACCAGTCGCCCAGGCGCAGTCCTGGGAGGAAGGATACCTGGGCCAGGTAAAAGCAGATGTGCTTAAGCCGTATGAGAATCTGGTCGCGCAGAAGCAGATTTTTGTCGTGGCCCATGACGGGGATAATTCTTCGGGCCGGGCCGGCTCCGAGGAGACTTGGCGTAATGCCGGGAATGTCACCTATGCAAGCAGCGGTGTGACTGGAATGGGGATTGATGAGTATCTGCGCAGCAACACACCAGCAGCTAGTGATGTGGTTCATGTACAGGACGGCTCCTGGATCGATACCCGGGATTCGTCCTCCGATCCGACCTGGTACCATTGGCATCTGCCGTTTGGGATCTGGAAAGGCCAGTTCGCGGCCTTTAATCAGGCGAACGGGACCACGTACGCTCCGAAGAAGAATCTGGCGGGTGTCCAGGAAGGTATGACCGTCTCCTTCGAGAAGGGCTATCATTATCTTGAGCGGAACTTTGCCCTGCTCCAGGCTTCTCTGAATTATGCCAAGACGGCTGAGCAGATCTGGCTGGATGAGCATCCGAATTATTGGAAGCCGGGGAATCCGCTGGACCGGGAGGTGACCTACGAGGGCAATCAGTTGAATCCGTGGATGCTCTCCTATCCTGTGAAGGGGAACGCCGCGAATGATTACGCAGGAGGTGCCAATCCCGCTGAGCTGGCCTGGTATTTCCTGCTTCCTGCGATGGACTCGGGATTCGGCTATTATGATGAGAATGTGGATGACAGTGTGAAGCCGGCGTTGTCCTTCAATCAATCGCTCTATTTCTCCAAGCCCTATGTATCACAGAAGCAGGCCAAAGACAAAACCGGCCCTTCCGTCTGGTGGCCGCAGCGCTACCCGTACAATCCGGGCAGTGCCAATGTCAGCAAGGCAGAAGGCTGGACTCTTCAGCATTACAATAATGCTTTTGCCATTTATACGTATGCGTTCGATACGAGCGGGATCAGTGAGATCAAGGTTAAGGTCCGGGCTCACCGCGATAAGACGGCAGATGCAGCGGATAATACCTTCAAAGTATATGATCCCGCAGGTCTGGCTGCAGCCGGTGTACCCGGCATTGATCCCGTCAAAGTCGGTGCGTGGACGGAATACCCGATGAATGTCCGTGACCTGAGCGCGGATATTAACGGTGTAGACTGGCAGCCAAGCAGCAAGACGATCATGCAGAAGGTTCCGGCCACGGATATCGGGAATCTGTATTTCTCCTACATCTCCGATTACCGCGATCAGCTGTTAGACTACTATATTGAAGCCAAGGATGCCAAAGGCAACGTCACCAAAAACGATATCCAGCAGGTCTATGTCGGTGCCGGAAAATATACGCTGGCGAACGGCAAGTATACGGAAAGTATGCAAGGCACTATTGAAGGAACGCATCCGTTCATCACCGATGTGCCCGCTGTCCCGGATACCGAAGCTCCGGCTGTCCCGGCCAATCTTCAGGCTACGGTGGTTAATGCTTCCTCTATCGGGCTGGCATGGGATGCCGCTACAGATAATATCCGTGTTACAGGCTATGAGATCTACCGCAATGGTGTCAAAATTGGAACAACTGCCTCTACCTCATATACAGACAGCGGCTTGTCAGCCAGTACTGCATACGAATACAGAGTTAAAGCCTATGATGCGTCCGGCAACTTCTCCGGCTTCAGTGCCGCAGCAGCTGCCACCACCCCGGCAGGCAATAATGTTACGATCTACTATAAGCAGGGTTATTCTACTCCTTACATCCATTACCGCCCGGCTGGGGGGACATGGACGACTGCACCAGGCGTAGTGATTCCGGCATCGGAAGTGGCAGGCTATAACAAAATCACCATTAACACCGGCGCAGCCACCCAGCTCGAAGCCTGCTTCAATAACGGCAGCGGGACCTGGGACAGCAACGGCGGCAGCAATTACCTGTTCGGCACCGGCACCTGGACCTATAGCGGGGCAGGTAAAATCCTGCCGGGCGCTCCGGCTGCGCCAACGGCGACACCGACCGTGACGCCTGGGGCGACGCCAACGGCTAAGCCGAGTGCAACACCAACGGTAATGCCGAGCACAACACCGACAGTTGCGCCTAGCGCAACGCCCACGGTGGCACCAACAGTTAAACCAAGTGCAACGCCTATTGCAACTCCAACAGCTACACCAACTGCATCGCCGACTGCAACACCGACTGTAGCTCCAACGGTAGCGCCAACAGCTACACCGAGCGTAGCGCCAACGGCAACCCCTGTGCCAACCGCCACTCCGGCGGGCAACACTGCGACAATCTATTACAAGAATACGGCGTTCAGCAACGCCTATATCCATTACAAGCTGGATGGGGCAACGGTCTGGACGACTTCACCGGGCGTGCAGATGCAGGCTTCGGACTTCACCGGCTACAAGTCCATTACCATTCCGCTGGGCAGCGCCACAGGTCTGACCGCAGCTTTCAATAACGGCAGCGGCACCTGGGATAGCAATGGCGGCAACAATTATCATTTTGGTACCGGCAGCTCCAGTCTCGCAGGGGGGAGCTTAACCACGGGTGAACCTCAGGCAGACAGCGTGACCTTCCGGGTAAGCATTCCGGGGTCCACTCCGTCGAATGCCCCGGTCTATCTGACGGGATCATTCAACAGTTGGAATGCGGCAGACTCAGCTTACCTGCTGACTCGTGGCAGTGATGGTGTCTATTCTGTCACCTTGAATCTTCCGGCAGGTACCGCCGTGACGTATAAGCTGACGCGCGGAAGCTGGGGCACGGTAGAGACTACATCCAGCGGCGCGGAAATTGCCAACCGTACGCTTACACCGGCAGGCGGAGCGCAGACAGTGACACTAAGTGTGCAGCGCTGGAAGGATCAGTAGCGTTCAGTATAGTGGCGCAAATAAGTCTGAGTATACCGGTCAACTGCTGGGGAGTTAGCGGAAGAAAAATGATTTCTAAAGACTCCCCGACGGATGGAATAATGCTGGCAGACTGAAGGATCTCAAGTAAGCCTGCGGCCATAAATGTTGCATTTGTTGCAGCTTCGATCCCTAGTTGCCTGGGTGTGCGGGAGGATTGTTGCATGGATTGCAGGAATTATTCCGCAGATCCGCCTGAAGATAGTGAAAAGCTGCTTTTTGTGCAACACTTTTGGTTTTGGGCCGAGCTAATGAGGAGAATGTTGCATATTGGGCAGGATTTCAGAAGTAACCGGATGAATATGAAATTCTATATTTTAAAATCACAATGCCCGTTAACGAAGAACTATGGTGTAATATGCAGCCATATGTTATCGTTAGCGGTTTTTTAGCGTTATTGCCGGGACTCCCCCTCTCCCTGCGAACCATTTCATCCTTCCCGGAATACTTCTGGACGATGGGATACATACACAGGATTGGTAGTACTTCCCCATGGATTCAGGTGATAAGTTTTGTTTCCAATCGCCCGGTTCTGTGCTAGACTCATTCTTTATTAAAGCCCTTACATTTGCATCAGTAGGCACTATCATCCGCTGTGCTTGCGAGACAGGGGAGAGGAAGAGTCCATGAAACGTTATTTTCTCGATAAGCCCATACAGACCAAATTGCTGATTACCTTCCTGCCGGTCATGATTCTGTCCGTTATTGCAACAGGCTCATTCTCCTACTGGTCCGCCAGTGACCAGCTCCGCAAGAACTCGCTGTATTCGCTGGCTGATACGACCTATCAGACCGCTTTGTTTCTGGATGACAAATTTATGACGATCTTTGAACAGCTGGTGAATCTGGAGGATACGACCTCGCTGCGTAATCTGCTGTCCGTAAATGATCAGGGAGACACCCCGCAGAAATTCAATGACATTATTGAACTGCATAACCGTCTTGAGAGCGTATACCACTCCTATAATGCCATAGTCGATTCTATCTATGTTGCCTTCAATAACGGCCGTACCTTCAACCTCCAGCAGGAATATGTGCCCCGGAGTGTCTCGATAGATCTTCCGGCGTGGCAGGAACGGTACAACCATTCCGATAAAGACTACTATTGGCTGAACAGCCACAAAGATGCCATCTTCGATACGGTGGAGGACAGGCGGGTGCTCAGCAGCTTCAAAATGATCGGCACGCCGACTTCCTCCTCCAGCGGAATTGTGCTGATCAATTTGCGTGAAAGCTACTTCCTGGAAATTATGCAGAATGTGCAGATTAGCCCGAACGGCGCGCTGGCGCTGATCAGCCCGGACGGGGAGCTGTTCTCCAAATCGCTGAAGGCGGATTATGAGGTGAAGCCGGGCACAATTGCTGAATTGCGGCAGCTGGCAGGCGGGAACGGCAGCCTTGCCGTGGACAGTACGGCTGGCCAGAAGCTGGATGTTGCCTATCAGACACTGCCGCTGAACGGCTGGGTGCTGGCGGCAATCGTGCCGGAGAAAGATATTCTCGCAGGTGCGTCGCGGATTCAGTGGATCGTACTGGCGGTCACGCTGGTTATTCTCGTGCTGGCCCTGGCAGCCGCGACGCTGGCAGCGCGTAATCTGAGCAATCCGATCCGGTACCTATCCAAACAGGTGAAGCGGTTCGAGCGCGGGGATTTCAGTGTCAGCTTCCAGATTGACCAGCGCAATGAAATCGGTGTCCTGGCTACCGGACTGACCCGGCTCTCCGCTTCGGTGGAGCAGCTGCTGAATGAGGTGCGTGAGGAGCAGGAGCAGAAGCGTAAGGCCGAAATGCGGGCGCTGCAGGCGCAGATTCAGCCGCATTTTCTCTACAATACGCTTGGTTCCATTAAGCATCTGATTGATTTGGAGGAGCGGGAACGGGCCTCTGTGATGGTGGGAGCGCTGACCCGGTATTTCCGCATCGGCATCAGCAAAGGCGCCGAGCTGATTACAGTCGCCGAAGAGATTGAGCATGTGCGCAGCTACCTGCTGATTCTGAACATCCGGTATAACCAGGATTTCGATTATACCATCCAAGTGGATGAAGAGCTGCTGCCGCTGCGCATTCCGAAGCTGACACTGCAGCCTATCGTGGAGAATGCCGTCTATCACGGCATTAAGAACAAGCGCGGCAAAGGAATGGTGACGATAACGGGTTATGCAGATGAGGCTGCTGCAGTGCTGGAGATTTATGATAACGGACAAGGCATCAGCCCTGAGCGGCTTGCGCAGCTGCGCAGTTCACTGCAGGCGGACAGCACAGGCGACAATGCGCTGAGCTTCGGACTGTGGAATGCCCACCGCCGGCTGGTGCTGCAATACGGGCTGCTCTACGGCCTTGTCCTTGACAGCGAAGAGATGAAGTTTACCCGGGTCACGGTACAGCTGCCCCGGGTGCAGAAGGAAGGAGATTTCCATGATTAAACTGCTTATTGTGGATGATGATATGTGGATCCGGGAAGGCCTGCGGCGCAATATCCGCTGGGAGCAGGCCGGCATTGAGGTAGCGGGCACAGCCGCCGACGGGGAGGAAGCGCTGAAGCGGATGGAGGAGCTGCGGCCGGATCTGGTGCTGACCGATATCCAGATGCCTTTTTTGGACGGGCTGCAGCTGGCTGAACGCATTAACACGGATTATCCGGGAACCAAGGTTGTCTTCCTGACCGGCTACGATGACTTCTCGTATGCCAAGCAGGCGCTGCGGCTGCAGGCCGCCGATTACATTCTGAAATATGAGGATAATGAAGTGATTCTAAATGCGGTTGCTTCTGCCGCCAGCACGCTGCTGGCCGAGAAGCGAGGGGCCGAGACCGCCCGGAAGAGCCAGGCACTGGTCCAGAACAAGTTCTTCGCAGAGCTGTTCGAGGGCTGCGCCAACCCGGAGTGGGCGCGGAAGGAACTGGATAATCTCGGCATTGCTGCACCGGAGTCCTGCTTCCGGGTAGCCGTGATTCAGCCGGAGGACAACCGCCGCTTCGCCCGCTCCGGAGAGGGGGATAATGCGGAGCTGCTGCTCTTCTCGATCCGCAATATCTGCTCAGAGCTTGTGTCTGAGCCATTTCCTTACTGGTATTCAGCGGTCTATAACAACCGGGTCAACCTGCTCTTTAACCTGCCTGCTCCGGCAGAACAGGAAGGCACTGCAGAACACCTGACTGAACATCTGGAGGAGATCCGCCGGACGCTGGAGAGCTGTCTGAAGCTTCAGGTCAGCATCGGTCTGGGCAGCTGCCGGGAAGGGATTGAGCGCATCGCCATTTCCTACAGCGAGGCTCTGAACGCTGCCCAGCTCAAGCCGATCATCGGCAGGGCAGGGGTATTCGTCAGCGGTGAGATCCGCCACTCGCAGAATTCCCATCATACGCTGCTGAAGGAGATGGAGCAGTATATGCGGATGCATTTTCATGAGGAGGAGCTGAACCTGACCGCCATCGCGGGCCATGTCCATATTTCATCCGCTTACGCGAGTACACTCTTCAAGAAATATAAAGGCATGAACTTAAGTGAGTACCTCATTCAATTGCGTATAGACAAGGCAGCGGAGCTTCTGTCTACCACGGATGCCAAATCCTATGAGGTGTCGGAGCAGGTGGGTTACCGCAACCCCCAATACTTCAGCGTGCTGTTCAAGAAGCATTACGGCAAATCACCCTCCGAGTACCGCAGGGACCAGCAGCATTCCTAGAGCAAACAAAGGAGTGAAAGAAAACAAACAATCTTCGAAAGATAGTGTATTCAGCATGTTCACACGCTGGTTTAAGATAAGCGTGGAGGTGCTGTTATGGAATTATCCCAATCAACCGGCGGCAAGACAATGACCGTCAAATCTAAATCTGCTCGCAAAAAAAAGGGCGACCGCTGGTTTCCCTACCTGCTGATCGCACCGACAGTTCTGCTGATCGCAGGACTTCTCGTCTTCCCGATCTTCAGGGTGTTCGATCTCAGTGTGCAAAGCTATGATTTCACCCGGCTGCAGAAAGCGGGTTACATCGGACTCGAGAACTTCAAGAATATATTCACGCAGGATGATATGTTCTACTCTTCGCTGTGGATCACGGTGAAATGGGTACTGATAGAGGTAGTGCTGCAGCTAGTATTCGGTCTGGTTGTCGCACTGCTGCTGAACCAGGCGTTCAGGCTGCGCGGT
Organism: Paenibacillus tritici; assembly: GCF_013204885.1. Lineage (GTDB taxonomy): Bacteria > Bacillota > Bacilli > Paenibacillales > Paenibacillaceae > Paenibacillus_AQ > Paenibacillus_AQ tritici. The sequence goes on along the minus strand of NZ_JABMKX010000024.1, from coordinate 56,498 downwards.
CTGGTCCGTTCCCTGGTGCTTGTTCCCTGGGCGGTGTCCGGTGTACTTACTACCATGCTGTGGTCGCTGATGTTCAACCAGCATATAGGAATCATTAACGATATCCTGATGAAGGTGGGGCTGATCTCTGAGCCGGTCGCCTGGCTGGCCAATATCCATACCGTCTTTGGTTCTGTGATTGTCGCCGAGCTGTGGCGCGGCATTCCGTTCTTCGCGATCACGCTGCTGGCGGCGCTGCAGACGATTCCGCACGAGGTGTATGAATCCTGTGAGGTGGACGGTGCAGGGAGCGTGAAGAAGCTCTTTTTCATCACACTGCCTTTCCTGAAGGAGAGTATTGTGTTCGCAACGCTGCTGCGTGCCATTTGGGAGTTCAACTCCATTGATATGATCTTTACGATGACGAACGGCGGGCCGATGGATATGACCACCACGCTGCCGATTTATATGATGAAGACTTCCATCCTTGAAGGAAACTATGGTTATGGTTCCGCCATTGGTGTGGTCACCTTCGCGTTCCTGATGATCTTCGTTGTCCTGTACCTTAGACTGAACCGGTCAGGAGGGATGCAGGATGAATAGCAAATGGCACCGCAAGCTGGGTTCAAGGCTGCTGTTCTATATACCGCTTGTCCTGACACTGGTGTTCGTGCTGGTTCCGTTCCTGTGGGCCATCTCCACCTCGCTGAAGCGGGAGGGGGATGTACTTAGCGGCGTGGTCCGGTACATTCCGAGTCCGGCGACCTTCGAGAACTTCGTGCATGTGTGGAATGACAACAATTTCTCGCAATATTTCATGAATAGTGTGTTCGTGTCGGTGCTGTCCGTAGTGGCGATTACAGTGCTGTCTGTACTCAACGGTTACGCTATGAGCCGCTTCAAGTTCAAAGGCAAAGGGGCCTTCATGCTGGTTCTGCTGGCGACCCAGATGATGCCGGTCATTCTGTTCGTTATTCCGCTCTTCCTCATCTTCAAGAATCTCGGGATGATTAACACACCCTATGCGCTCATCTTGTTCTACATCGTGCTGCAGGTTCCATTCAACACGATTCTGATGCGCGGCTTCATCTCCTCGACACCGAAGGAAATTGATGAAGCGGCGATGGTCGACGGCGCCGGACGGTTCCGGATTATCTTCGCGATCATTATGCCGATCGTGCTTCCGGGAATCGTAGCAACCAGCGCATTCGCTTTCATCGGGGTATGGAATGAGTTCCTGGTCGCCTTCTCGTTCATTACGACGCCCGACCGCTTCACCATCCCGATCGGCCTCAAATTCATGGTTGGCGAATTCAGCGTCCAGTACGCGTCGCTGGCGGCCGGCAGTATTATCGGGCTGATTCCGCCCGTGCTGCTCTTCATGTTCATCCAGCGTTATCTGGTCGAAGGACTGGGCGGCGCAGTCAAAGGCTAGTGTCCGGTATCGCAAGGACGGACACGGCCGGGCAGAATACGCCGGGTTCGTCCTTTGAGATATATACAAGAAATTCAATTAGGGAGGATCACAGAATGATGGGGAAACACAAAGCGAAACGCACGGCGCTAGTATCGGCAGCATTGCTGCTGCTGCTGGCCGGCTGCGGAGGAAATAATGGCGGGAATACCGGGGGCAACAGCGCGGCAGCGGCGAATAACGGGGCAGGTAAAGCAGCAAGCGGAGAGAAAGCCAAAATCAGCTTCTGGGCGGCAGCCGTCACCACAGAACGCAATGCTTTTTTCGAAGAGATCGTGAAGCAGTTCGAGCAGGAGAATCCGGATATTGATGTGGATTATCTGGGCGTGCCGGGAGACCTTGCGGCTTATGAGCAAAAGGTTAACGTAGCCATCTCCGCTGATCAGGCGCCGGATGTGATGAATGACTTCAAATCCGATCTGCTGGCCCGGGGGGTGCTGGAGCCGCTGGATACGTATTATGACCAGTGGGCGGACAAGGATCTGCTCAACCCTGAACTAATCGCAAGTAACCGTAAGCTGGATACGGCAGAAGGTAAATTGTATGCGCTGCCATACAGCTCGCAGACCTGGAATCTCTGGGTACGTCCGGACTGGTTCAAGGAAGCCGGCCTGACCTTGCCGGATACCTGGGACCAATTCTTCGATGCTGCCGCCAAGCTGACGGATAAATCGAAAGACCGTTACGGGCTCAGTATCCGCGGCGGCGCAGGCAGTGCCAATACGCTCGAAATGCTGATGTATGCGTACTCCGGCATTACCGATTATTTCACGGCAGACGGCAAAGCAACAATTAATGACCCGCTTAATGTTGAATTTGTAGAGAAATATCTGGGCGCTTACAATGTCTATACACCTGAGGATGACCTCAATAAAGGCTGGAGTGAACTGGCTGCAACCTTCCAGTCGGGCAAAGCCGGAATCGTTGTGCATAACTTAGGCTCGGCCAGCTCCCATGAGAAAGCCTTCGGCGGTGACTATACGAAGTTCGAAGCTGTACCTTTTCCAAAGAGTGTAAAAGGCTACCGCGAGCACCCCGGTCTGATGCCGCTGGGGCTGACAATGAGCAAATCGGCGAAGAACAAGGATGCGGTCTGGAAATTCATGACCTTCTACCTGTCGCATGATATCAACAGCAAATACGGCAAGCTCTATGGCGAAATTCCTGCCAATACAGAAGCTGCCGGTGATGAATGGGTGCAGGGCGTGCCTTACATGAAGTCGGCCTCCGATCTGCTGAACAGCCAGGAGACGAAGTTCTCCGATGTGCCGTATTACCTGGCGGGTTATTCCAACGTGCAGAAATCGGTGGAACCGCTGATCCAGAAGGTAATGGCCAAGCAGCTGACTGCGCAGGAAATGCTGGATCAATGGGCATCGCTGCTGGAACAGGAAAAGGCGGCACAATAAACTGCCCGGGCGGTAGGCGTCCGGCGCTGAAGGAGTTATTCAATGGAGACAATCAATGCGCCCTGGGTATCCGACCTTGGCAATGGCCGGTACCGCAACCCGGTGCTGTATGCAGATTATTCTGACCCGGATGTGATCCGGGCCGGGGATGATTATTATATGACCGCGTCGAGCTTCAACCACATGCCTGGACTGCCGATTCTGCATTCCCGTGACCTGGTGAACTGGACGATTGTCAATCACGCGCTGGACAGGCTGGACCTGCCGGGGTATGACCAGGTTCAGCACGGCAAAGGTGTATGGGCACCCAGCCTGCGCCATCATGACGGGAAGTTCTGGATCTTCTTCGGTACGCCGGATGAAGGAATCTTCATGACGCAGGCCGGGGACCCGCTCGGGAAGTGGTCTGCACCCCATCTGGTCAAAGCGGCCAAAGGCTGGATTGACCCTTGCCCCTTCTGGGACGAGGACGGACAGGCTTACCTGGTCCACGCCTTCGCGAAGAGCCGCAGCGGAATCAAGCATATTCTGCATGTGTGCAGGATGACCCCGGACGGCAGGGAGCTGCTGGATGAAGGCCGGCTGATTATTGACGGAACGATCAATCATCCGACCCTGGAAGGTCCCAAAATGTACAAGAGGGAAGGATGGTATTACATTCTTGCCCCTGCGGGCGGTGTGTCCACAGGCTGGCAGGCTGCCTTCCGCTCCAAGTCCATTTATGGCCCATACGAGGAGCAGATTGTGCTTGAACAAGGGAATACCCTGGTGAATGGCCCTCATCAGGGCGGCTGGGTAGAGACGCTGGAAGGAGAAAGCTGGTTCCTGCATTTCCAGGACAAGGGGGCTTACGGGCGGATTGTCCATCTGCAGCCCGTAGAATGGATTGACGGCTGGCCGGTAATGGGGCAGGCCGCAGCAGGAACTCTGACCGGGAATCCGGTATCCGAATGGTGCAAGTCGGAGTCTTCCGGCACAGGGACAGCTCTGCCGGCGGCTCCCCAGACCTCCGATGATTTCGCGGACGGGCGTCCGGGGCTGCAATGGCAGTGGCAGGCCAATCCGCAGGACGGCTGGATGGTCTCCAGCCACCCGGGTCCGGGACTCCGGCTCCGCTGCGCACCGCTGGACACGCAGCGGTTATATGATGCGCCGCAGCTCCTGATGCAGAAATTCGCCGCGCCTGCCTTCACGGCCCGGGTGCAGATTACACCGCAGTTCAGCGCCAGGTCTGAACGCGCAGGCCTGGTAGTGCTGGGGCATAAGGCGGTACATGTAAGCCTGTTCCCCGGTGAGGATGGCGGCCTATGCCTAGGCCGGTTCGAGAGCCTGCCGGCAAGCCCGGAGGAAGAAGTGGAGCAGGAGTGTGTGTTCACGGATGATTTTGTGAAGCTGGACTCGGATGCTGTATATCTTCAGCTTACGGTCTCGGAAGAAGCAGAATGCCGTCTGGCGTACAGCCTTGACGGAGAAAGTTACACAGAGATAGGCTCTCCTTTCCAACTGAAGGAAGGCGAAGGAGCCTGGGTAGGTGCCAAATTCGGCCTGTTCGCGCTAGGTTGCGGTCCGGCTAACGCAGCAGCGGAGCACGGTTATGCCGAGTTCGGGCGGTTCGGGGTCCAGACACTTAAATTAAATAATTAGCACACAAAGCACGCGTCACCCTCATCGGGCCGCGTGCTTTCGTGCGTAATTCTTGATTTCTCCTGCGTGCTCTGTATCCCACCTAGCTTAACAAGCTCATGCACCCCATTTTACACTCCGTTGATAATCACCGCCGGAACTGGTATTTTGACGAGAATGAAGGTAGAGTGTTCTCAAGGACATAATGACAAGGAAGAGGACTACTGCTGATGAAACCATTCCGCATTCGACTTACCATCATACTTATGGCTTTGATAGGGATATCAATGACCGGGGCCGGAATAACCATGGCTCAGTTGTTCAAGGATTCACATATTTCCGTACTGGAAGAGAACATGTCCCGGGAAATAAAGCTGCTCTCCGGCACCTTTTCATTCCTCAACACCAACAGTCCGGACGCCTTGAATTACTATACCGAACAGGCAGAGAAGATCTCTTCATTGACCGGATCACGGATCACCTTCATTACCAAGCAGGGCCGGGTGATTGGCGACTCGGAGAAAAATCCGCTGGATATGGACAATCATTCCACCCGTGAAGAGGAGCTGCTTGCCGCGAAGGAAGGGATAGGCCATGCGATCCGCTACAGCGATACGCTGGACCGCGAGATGCTGTATGTTGCCGGTGCGGTCGTGTCTGATCAGGGGTTCGACGGATATATTCGGCTGTCCATGGGTCTGGATACGGTATCGGAAGGGTTGAACCGGGCGTGGATGATCATGGCAGGGGGACTTGTGCTGCTCTTTATCGCGGCCACCCTGGTGAGCTACAAGGTAGCCTCCAGTATGACTTCACCGCTGGAGCAGATCACCAGAGTGGCCCGGCGGATTACCGATTTGGACTATGACGCCCGCGTGCCTATGAAGCGCAAGGATGAGATCGGCCAGCTGGCAACGGCAATCAACGCGATGGCCGACAGCCTGCAAGCCCAGCTCAAGACGATCCGCGATAATGAGGACCTTTTGCAGAGCGTACTTGATAACATGACCGGCGGAATTGTGATGATCAACGCAGAAGGGGAGATCGCCTTGCTTAACCGGGCGGCCGAACGCTTGCTCGATGTGAAGCACAGCGAGATGACCGGGCATTCTTATAAGGAGATCAAGCATCATTATGAGCTTACCCGGCTGATTGATGACGGGGTATCCGCAGGCGAGCCCATTCATGAGGAGCGCAGCATCTATAACCCGGTGGAGCGGATTGTACGTGTGGACGGGGTGCCGATGATACAGGACGGCTGCTCCCGGGGAATGCTGTTCCTGTTGCAGGAGGTTACGGAGATCCGCCGTCTGGAGAAAATGCGCAGCGAATTCGTCGCCAATGTCTCCCACGAGCTGAAGACCCCTGTCGCTGCCGTAAAAGGCTTCGCCGAGACCCTGCTGGGCGGGGGGGTTACGGATGAGAAGACAGCGCGGTCGTTCCTGCAGATCATATACGACGAGAATGAACGGCTGAACCGCCTGATCGGCGACATCCTGGAGCTGTCCAAAATCGAATCCAAACGCGTTCAACTGGAATGCTCTCCGGTCCATCTCATCGAATTCTTCGATTCTGTCCTGGAGACACTTAGTAAGGTAGCGGAGAAGAAGAAAATTACACTCAGCTCTGATGTGCCAGCCGAGCTGTTCATTGAGGGAGATGAGGACAAGCTGCGCCAGATCTTCATGAATCTGCTCTCCAATGCAATCAACTATACCCAGGACGGCGGGAATGTAAGAGTCACCGCCATGAACATTCAGAAGGCGGATGGAACAGAGAGCGTACGCTTTACCGTCAGTGATACGGGGATGGGAATTCCGCGCAAGGATCTGCCGCGGATCTTTGAACGCTTTTACCGGGTGGACAAAGCCCGCTCCAGAAGCTCCGGCGGAACCGGTCTCGGGTTATCCATTGTCAAGCATCTGGTAGAGCTGCACCGCGGCTCCATTAATGTAGAGAGCGATCTTGGCATCGGCAGCTCGTTTATCCTGGAACTGCCGCTATTGCAGGAAGATCATCAATAGGGATGATAGGGATCAGCTTAATTTAATTCGTATTTTTACACTAAGTTAACATTGTGGTGCTATGATGTGCATATGTGTAGTTTTGTAAATTAATAACCTATGAAAAGACGGGGGAACCTATGGCACAACGATTGCTTGTCATTGAAGACGAACCGACACTGGCCCGGCTGCTGTCGTATAACCTGACACAGGAAGGCTATGAAGTGACGGTGGAGGATCATGGAACGGCAGGATACGACCGTGCGACTAGAGAACCTTTTGACCTGATCGTACTGGATCTTATGCTGCCCGGCATGAACGGCATTGACATTCTGGATAAATTGCGCGGACAAGGCATACGGACACCGGTCATTGTACTGACGGCCAAGAATGCCGAAGAGGATGTCGTGCGGGGACTGAAATCCGGGGCCGATGACTATATTACCAAGCCATTTGGCGTATCGGAGCTGCTGGCCCGTGTCAGCGCCGTGCTGCGGCGGATCTCCGGCATTGCCGAGGAAGCCCCGCCGGAGACGGCCGTGTCTTCATCGACGATTATTCTCGGACAACTCGAGATCTACCCCGAGCGTTATGAGGTCTCCCTGGGCGGACAGAGCATCAATCTACGTCCCAAGGAATTTGAAGTGCTGCTGTATCTGGCCCGGAAGCCGGGCGTAGTCCTGACGCGGGATGATCTGATGAATGCAGTCTGGGGCTTTGACTATATCGGGGGGCAGCGTACCGTAGATGTGCATGTCAGCTCGCTGCGTAAGAAGCTTGAGCTTGATCCTGAATCCGTGCATATTGATTCCATTCGCGGCGTAGGATATAAGCTGGTTGTGAACAAGAAGAGAACACCGGTCACTTAAAAAGATAATATATAAGCATCACAAGATAATTGATCCTTCTGGTCACGCTTTGATTTTACATTGTGTTAACAATTCTCTGGAGCTCTATTTACACTGAAGGCTTATCATGGGGAACGAAGATGATGAGAAGGAGACAACAGAAACCAATGAAATCCATCATTGACATAGAGAAGCTTGATCTCTACTATGAGTCGTTTCACGCACTGAAGAATGTGGATTTGCAAATCCCAGAGAAGCAGGTAACTGCTTTTATCGGCCCTTCCGGCTGCGGGAAATCCACCCTGCTGCGTACCCTTAACCGTATGAACGACATGATTCCCGGAACACGCATTGAAGGCAAAGTGAACATCGGCGGCAAAAATATTTACAGCGACGAGGTTGAAGTGGAAAGTCTGCGCAAGCAGGTAGGGATGGTGTTCCAGCAGCCCAATCCTTTTCCCAAGTCGATCTATGACAATGTGGCTTATGGTCCGCGCCTCCATGGGGTGAAGGGCAAAGCCGAGCTGGATGTCATTGTGGAGCAAAGCCTGCGCCAATCCGCGCTCTGGGAGGAAGTGAAGGATTTCCTCAAGAAGTCTGCACTCAGCCTGTCCGGCGGCCAGCAGCAGCGTCTCTGTATTGCCAGAGCCCTTGCAGTACAGCCGGATATTCTGCTGATGGATGAGGCGACTTCCGCACTTGACCCCGTGTCCACACTGAAGATTGAGGAGCTGGTGCAGGAGCTGCGGGATAAGTATACGATTGTGATGGTCACGCATAATATGCATCAGGCTGCACGCGTATCGGGCCGCACCGTATTTTTCCTGAACGGCGTAATTGTGGAGGCTGCGGATACAGAACTGCTGTTCTCGAACCCGAAGGACTCCCGCACAGAAGATTATATCTCCGGCCGTTTCGGCTAAGTGAGGCTTAGGTTCATGCTTGGATGACCATATGTTTTGGAGGAGGATCGTTTACCCATATGATTCGCAGAAAAGAATTCGATAAAGATCTGGAAGAGCTGCGCACGCTGCTGCACCAGATGGGCGAGCATGTAACGGATGCCCTGGATGGTGCGGTATTGGCACTGCAGACTCTGGATACCGTAAGGGCCCAGGAGATTGTCAAAGCCGATCTGCGGCTGAATGCCATGGAAGACCGGATTATGGAGATCGGCTCACGCCTGATCATTACCCAGCAGCCGGTAGCGAAGGATCTGCGCCGCATTATTGTGGCCTTCAAAATCTCCAGTGACCTTGAGCGTATGGGGGATCTGGCACTGGATGTGGCGAAGGTGACAATGCGCATCCAAGGGCAGCAGCTGATCAAGCCGCTGGTGGATATTCCGCGGATGGCTGAGCTTGTAACTGTAATGACCACGGAAGCCATTCAGTCTTATCTGGACGAGAATACGGATCTGGCCTACAAAATGGCGCAGGATGACGATCAGGTAGACGGGTTGTACAGTGCGATGATCAATGAACTGTATGCCTATATGGTTGAGAAGCCGGAGTCCCTGAATCAGGCCATGCTGCTGACCCTGGTGGGCCGTTATATCGAGCGGATCGCCGACCACGCGACCAATATTGGCGAGAGCGTTGTCTATCTTGTTACAGGCAAACGCCCGGATCTGAATCAATAAAAGCACAGCTTACGACAGCAAGCCTTTTTTCCCCGGGGGCTTGTTTTTTTTGCGCTACACGATTTCAACTTGGTGCAGGGCATATGGTACTATATAAGAAGTAAGAAAGACAAAGGCGAGGTGCTAGTGTGGACAAGCTGATACTGATTGATGGAAATAATATCATTTACCGGGCGTTTTTTGCGATGCCCCCGCTGACGAATACGGCGGGCCAGCAGACGAATGCGGTATACGGATTTACGACCATGCTCCTGCGTTTAATCGACGAATACAAACCGAGTCATATGATTGTTGCCTTCGACGCCGGGAAGATTACCTTCCGGCATGAAGGCTATGAAGATTATAAAGGCGGACGCCAGAAGACACCGCCAGAGCTGTCCGAGCAGTTCCCGCTGCTGAAGGAATTATTGAAGGGCCTGGGGGTTCCGCAGTTTGAGATCGGCGGCTATGAGGCCGATGACATTATCGGCACGATCTCCCGGGAGGCCGATGCCGCCGGGCGTCAGGTCATGATTGTGTCCGGGGACAAGGACATGCTGCAGCTGGCTTCCGAGCATACCACGGTGGCCCTGGTGCGCAAGGGCGTTACAGAAGTGGAGCTGTACGGTCCGCAGCAAATCCGGGACAAATATGATCTCACCCCGGAGCAGATTATTGATCTGAAGGGGCTGATGGGCGATGCCAGCGACAATATTCCCGGAGTTCCGGGAGTAGGGGAAAAGACGGCGCTTAAGCTGCTCCAGCAATTCGGATCGGTGGAAGGGGTACTGGCTGGAACCGGTGAGTTGAAGGGGAAAATGAAGGAGAAGCTGGAGGAGCACGCAGACAGCGCCATCATGAGCAAGAAACTGGCGACGATCTATAGGGAGGTTCCACTTGAACATGCCTGGGAGGATATGGTCTTCAGCGGAATCCATACGGATACGGCCGGTCCGGCCCTTGCCAAGCTGGAATTCAAATCCCTGCTCGAACGTCTGTCCCTGAGCGCTTATTCCCATGCAGCAGGCAGCAGCGGTTCAGATCCCGCAGAGGTGGAAGCGGCAACGCTTACCATCACGATTGTGGACGAAGCCGGGCTGGCTGGCCTGCTTGCCGCCTTGCCGGACATCTCTGCGCTGCATGTGGAGTCGAATGGTGAGAATCCGCACCGTGCGGAGGTCATTGGCCTCGGGCTGTCTTCGCCGGAGCAGCATTATTTCGTGCCGTTTGATCTGCTGAAGAGTCCCGCAGCGAAGCCGCTGCGGGATTGGCTCGGCGACGAACAGGCGCCGAAGAGCGGGTATGACCTGCACCGTGCCGATCTGGCGCTGCATTGGCACGGGATTGCTTTTGCCGGAGCGGCGAATGATGTTCAGCTTGCTGCCTATCTGCTGGACCCGACGGAAGCGAGCCAGAACCTGAATGATCTCACCAGCAAATACGGCCTGCCCCGCCTGTCGCCGGATGAAGATGTGTTTGGCAAAGGGGCTAAATATAGAATACCGGAGCTTGAGATTCTTGGGAACCATGTCGCCCGCAAGAGTGCAACCGTGCTTGGGATCGTGCAGAAGCAGCAGGAGGAGCTGGACAAGACGGGAATGACCGGACTGTTCCAGGATCTGGAGATGCCGCTCTCTCGGATTCTTGCCGATATGGAGAAGCAGGGAATTGCCGTCAACAGAGACGATCTCCTGGAGCTGGGCAAAGAATTCGAAGCTCAGATCGCCAGGCTGGTGGCCGAGATCTATTCCATCTGCGGTACGGAGTTCAATCTCAATTCACCGAAGCAGCTGGGCGAAATCCTGTTCGTGAAGCTTGGCCTGCCTGTGGTGAAGAAGACAAAAACCGGGTATTCAACCGATGCTGAGGTGCTGGAGAAGCTTGCGCCTTATCATGACGCCGTGCGTCTGATTCTGCAATACCGTTCCATTGCCAAGCTGCAATCTACCTATGTGGAAGGCCTGCTGAAGGAAATCTCGCCGGAGACCGGCAAGGTGCATACCTTCTACCGGCAGACCATTGCCGCAACGGGCCGCCTGAGCAGCCAGTTCCCGAACCTGCAGAATATTCCGATCCGGCTGGAAGAGGGCCGCAAGATTCGCAAGGTGTTCGTGCCTTCCGAACCGGGCTGGTCGATTCTGGCAGCGGATTACTCGCAGATCGAGCTGCGTGTGCTGGCGCATATCTCGGGTGATGAGCGGATGAAGGATGCTTTTGTAGAGGATATGGACATTCATACCAAGACAGCCATGGATGTCTTCGGAGTCACAGCGGACAGTGTCGACAGCAATATGCGCCGCTCCGCCAAGGCGGTTAACTTCGGCATTGTGTATGGCATCAGCGATTACGGCCTGTCACAGAACCTGAATATTCCGCGCAAGGAAGCGTCCCGGTTCATCGAACAATATTTCGAAGTGTTCAAGGGCGTCCGCCGTTATATGGATGATATTGTCGTGGAGGCCCGCAAGCAGGGGTATGTCACTACACTGCTGGAGCGCCGCCGTTATCTGCCGGAGATCAATGCGAAGAACTTCAATCTGCGTTCATTCGCTGAACGTACGGCGATGAATACGCCGATTCAGGGAACGGCTGCCGATATCATTAAGCTGGCCATGGTTCACATGGACAAGGCGCTGCATGAGCGCGGTCTTAAGAGCCGGATGCTGCTGCAGGTGCACGATGAGCTGGTGTTCGAGGTGCCGGAGGATGAACTGGAGCAGATGAAGCTGCTCCTGCCGGAGGTAATGGCGGGTGCGCTGGAGCTATCCGTTCCGCTGAAGGCGGAGGTAAGTTTTGGCAGCAACTGGTACGAAGCGAAATAGGGTCCCCGCATCCGCTGTATATCCGGTATAATGGAAGGGAGGTGAGCCATTATGCCGGAACTGCCGGAAGTCGAAACAGTCAGAAGAACACTTAATGATTTAATTACAGGCAAGCAGATAGAGCATGTCACGGTCCGGCTGCCGCGGATTATTCAGCGCCCGGATGATATTCAGGCCTTTGCCCATATGCTGGCAGGCCATACAGTAGTAACGGTTGAGCGCAGAGGCAAGTTCCTGCGGTTCGTGTTCGATGGTCTTGTGATGGTCTCCCATCTGCGGATGGAAGGCCGTTACGGGATGTACCGTAAGGACGAGGTGCTGGACAAGCATACGCATGTTATTTTCCATTTCACGGATGGTACGGAGCTGCGTTATACCGATGTCCGCCAGTTCGGAACGATGCATCTGTTCCAGCCGGGCGAGGATCTGCTGCTGAAGCCGCTGAACAAGCTGGGACAGGAGCCGCTAGACGCGGGCTTCACACTGGACCGGTTCAAGGAGATAGTCTCGAAGCGCAGCACCAAGATCAAGCCGCTGCTGCTGAATCAGGAATATATCGTCGGGATCGGCAATATTTATGTAGATGAGTCCCTGCACCGTGCAGGAATTCACCCTGAGGAAGCTGCGAAGTCACTCTCGGAAGAACAGCTCGCCAGGCTGCATCATGCCATTGTCGCAACACTGACAGAAGCAGTGAATGCGGGAGGCTCCTCGGTGAAGTCGTATGTCAACGGCCAGGGAGAGAGCGGGAACTATCAGGATCAGCACCGCATATACGGACGTAAGGATCAGCCTTGTGCGACCTGCGGCACGCTGATTGAGAAGAGTGTTGTCGGCGGCCGGGGGACGCATTATTGTCCAAGCTGCCAGCCTCTACCCGTGCTGATTCAACAGCCGCGGTGAAGCCTGCGAAGCTCCATTCTGAGTAAGTTACACCTTAAGTTATCCATGTTACATCAAATGGCAGGCACTCACTGCCCGTCCCGCCCATATAATGTGTGAAGATTGCTGATTATGGCGAAGCGGAGCGCGGATCATATGATCCGTCAGGCTCCGGTTCTTCACGGGAGGGATTGCGGGTGCTTAGCCCATTGTTGTCACTGCTGCTGCTTGCGTTTGCTCTAAGTTTAGACGGATTTGGTGTTGGTATTACATATGGACTGCGTAAAATGAAAATCCCTTTGCTCTCCATTATGATTATCTCGCTCTGTTCGGGAGTGGTCATCTATGGTTCGATGCAGGTCGGCGTACTGCTGGCCAAGGTGGTCTCGCCGAATGCCGCTTCCAGTATCGGAGCGGTTATTCTGGTCTTAATGGGCTGCTGGTCCTTGTTCCAGATGCTGACGCAGAAGGAACAAGAGCAGGAAGAATCAGCGCCCGGGGCGGCAGAGGGAACTTCCGGCCGGGAAGCCATGCAGGAGACTGCTGCCGCTGCGGCTCTTGCAGATTCAGAGCTGCCAAAGCCGGCCGTGTTCTCTCTGGAGCTGCGGCACCTGGGGGTGGTCATCCAGATCCTCCGCACACCGTCTTCGGCCGACATGGATGCTTCCGGGAGTATCTCCTCCATGGAAGCCATGATCCTCGGCATAGCGTTGTCGCTGGATGCCTTCGGCGCCGGTCTCGGTGCTGCGCTGCTTGGGTTCGGTGCATTATCAACCTCGCTGATGATCGCCTTGTTCAGCGGAACCTTTCTGCTGCTGGGGATGAAGACCGGACTGAGATTGTCCGGCAGCTACTGGATGAAGCATGCGGCTGTTCTGCCGGCGATATTATTAATAGCAATGGGTATAATGAAGTTATTATGAGGTGAGTACATGATTATAGGCTTAACCGGAGGAATTGCTTCGGGCAAAAGCACCGTGTCTGCAATGTTTGTCCGGAAGGGAGCCGCTCTGGTGGATGCGGATGTCATCGCCAGAGAGGTTATGCTTCCGGGGCATCCGGTATTGGCCGCTGCTGTGCAGGCATTTGGAGAGCGGATTCTGCAGCCTGACGGTTCACTGGACAGGGCGGTGCTGGGTGAGATCGTTTTCCGGGACCCGGAGGCGCTTAAGACCTTGAACAACCTGACCCATCCGGCGATCCGCAGGCAAATTAAGGACCGGATGTATACGCTGGAGCAGGAAGATCCGCAGCGATTGGTGATTGTGGATATTCCGCTGCTCTATGAGTCCGAGCTGGATTCATTATTTGATCAGATCATTGTGGTGTATGTTCCCAGGAGGGTGCAGCTGGCCCGCCTCATGGAGCGGAACGGAATGAAGCTTGAACAGGCGGAGGACCGGCTTAGATCCCAGATGGACATTGAGCTGAAACGCAGGAAAGCCAGTCATGTAATCGACAATAGCGGCAATCTCGAAGCTACGGAGCGGCAGGTTGCCGGTCTGTGGGACAAGCTGGGTCTGCTATGATGAAGTGGCTGCGCAAAAAAAGAGTACTGCTGTTGTTATTCGTGGGCTTCACAGCCATTCTGTTCCTGGGTACCCACTGGATGTCGTGGTTTTATCCGATCCATTATAAAGAAGAGATCCGCCGGCACAGTCTCACTTATGAGATGGACCCGTTCCTTGTAGCGTCAATCATTCGAGTGGAGACCAATTATAAGACCGGACGCGAATCCAAAAAAGGAGCGCTCGGGCTCATGCAGCTCATGCCGGATACCGCCAAGTGGGCTCTGGAAAAGGCCAAGCTTCCCAAAGTGTCGCTCGAGCGGCTCAAGGAGGAGCCGTCATCGAACATTGAGCTGGGTACCTGGTATTTGTCTACGTTGTCCAAGCAGTTTGACGGCAACCGCATTGCGGTCATAGCCGCATACAACGCCGGACCAGGCAAAGTGCAGAGCTGGCTGGATGCGGGACAATGGGACGGAACGGAAGCTTCGGTGAAGGACATTCCGTTCGGTGAGACCCGGCACTACGTGCAGCGTGTGATTTATTATTACGACCAGTACACAGAGCTTTACAGCGAGTTCTGAGGCACTTTACCCTTTAATTATTCTGCTGCACGTTAAAAAGAAGCATCAAACGGCCCGGAGGCCGTTCGATACTTCTTAGGCAAGCTTATGTCGTTTGGGCAGGTTATTTGAACTGACCTGCCAGTTGCTGTTCAGCCAGGGTTACAAGACGTTTAGTGATGTAACCACCGATCGAACCGTTTTCGTAAGAAGTTTTATTGCCTTGGTATCCGTCTGGGGAGAGGGTAATACCGAGTTCTTGGGCAACTTCATATTTCAGTTGTTCCAAGGCACCACGTGAATTTGGAGCTACCAGGTTGTTGGAGCTGTTGTTTTGGCTCATTGCTGTTCACCTCCTATCGGTTGGTAACTGTATTATGTGCCGGACATGCCATATTCATAACAACAAATAAACGGTGATTTCTGGAAATTAACAATCCATTCTTAAGATGAGGAAGTGAAGAAGCTTATGAAATGTCCTTACTGCGATCACACCAATACCAAAGTGCTTGATTCGCGTCCAGCCAACGAGAATAAGTCGATCCGCCGCAGGCGTGAATGCGAGCTGTGCAGCCGCCGGTTCACCACCTTCGAGATGATTGAAGAGACCCCCCTGATTGTGATCAAAAAAGACGGCAGCCGTGAAGAGTTCAGCCGGGACAAAATCCTCCGCGGCCTTATCCGCGCCTGCGAGAAACGTCCCGTTCCTGTAGAGCGTCTGGAGGTCATCGTATCCGAGGTCGAGAAAAGTCTGCGCGGCATAGCCCTGGCGGAGATCGAGAGCCGCCAGATCGGCGAGCTGGTCATGGAGCAGCTCTACCCTGTAGACGAGGTGGCCTACGTGCGCTTCGCGTCCGTGTACCGCCAGTTCAAGGACATCAACATGTTCATGAAGGAACTGAAGGGACTGCTCTCCAAGAACACGGAAGAGCTGGACGGCTTGTAAGCGCATAAAAAGCTGGGTCATGCTGGTAGCGGCTTGAATGGGACTTGCCTTGAGTTTAGGGGTCAAGTCCCTGTGTAGAGTGCCGTCCCAAGTTACCATCAAATTAATTTCATAAAATGGTTGACACTAACGATGAATTTCTGTATTATATAGAAGTCGCCTACGAAACACATTGATTTATAAGCGACTAGAACACACTGCTCTAATTGGATTTTAGAATACATAATGTCATTCTAAATCAAGCTTGTGGGGCCATAGCTCAGCTGGGAGTACACGCTGGCTAGAAACACTGCCCAACAAAGTAATAAAGACCATTTTGAAATAATTGGAAAAAATGTAAGCGTATGGGGAATTAGCTCAGCTGGGAGAGCGCATCGCTGGCAGCGATGAGGTCAGGGGTTCGAGCCCCCTATTCTCCACCATACTATGGACTCTTAGCTCAGTTGGTAGAGCAGTAGACTCTTAATCTATTTGTCCAGGGTTCGAGCCCCTGAGAGTCCATTACAGAAGAAACGGCAGAGATGCCGTTTCTTTGTTTTATTATTGAGCATACTCAACACGGAGAGGATGAACTTACTTAATTGTTTTAACTAATGGATTGCCACTGATCTCCAGAAGTTCGAACGCCTTCCAGACCATGATGTTATCTTGATCGTATAGATGAGTTGCTTTTTCAAGAATGCCACTTTGTTTGGCAACATGATTTAATTGTTGCACCATGTAATTAGAGTTGCACAGGGCAACAACCTTCTTGCTATAGATTGTTAACTCTTGCTGAAACAGAACTGCTTTTTCCGCCACTTCGGGCGAGTAGACTGCGATTTCCCCATCAGACGCTTTCATCTCGCGGTGATCGACTAAGACACTGAGTTCATCTTTTCCATAAGCGGAATAAAAACCATTTAAAGTTTTCGACATGTATTCGACATTAGCGGCTGTCAACAAACCATGTACCTGAAAGCTGAGCACTTTCTTTTCACTATCCAGAGAGTATTTGAACCGCTCAAGGAACGGAATAGTAAAGTCCTTTTGCTGATAAGCAGGGGTTGCAGAGAATCGCTCATCGGCAAATAGGTAGGACATAGAAACATTAAACGCAAATGCGATCTTCTCAAGGTTGACAATACTGATATTGCGTTCCCCGCGCTCAACACCGCTGATATAGCTTCGATCAAGTCCAGCTCGATAAGCAAGCATTTCTTGAGACATGCCTGACCGTGCTCTTAATTCTTTACAACGTTGTCCAAACTCCTGCCTTATACCCACAACTGCGAACCTCCTAAACAAAATCAATCCACATATAAAGATATCGGAAAATCGGGTCTAAAGTTGTAGATCAATCAGCATTTGTTACTCATAGTCAACTGAAATGAAGAAGAATCTCAGGTAATATGAAAAAAGCTATCAGCGAGCGGCTGATAGCTTCTGAGCGCTTATTCCATATCGGAATGCACATCTTTTAGATTTTCGTACTCTACTTCGACTATTTTGAAAAAGGTGGAAGGCTTTGTTTGAAGTCCTTCACAAAGCTGAAAGATCTTGCTGACGGAGGGTTCGTTCTTGCCAACTTCGATAAGGGATATGTAGGCGCGGTCGACCGAGCAAAGACCTGCGAGATCTTCCTGACTTAAGTCTTGTTGTAATCGAATGGCTTTAATGGTCTTGCCAATAATCTGTCTTATGGTTAAGGGATGTTCGTTCAAAAGAGAAAACTCCTTTTATAACCATTTTCAATAAGGTATAATACAAATGACAGGTCGAGTATCCAACAAAAATTAAATATATGTAATTTAACACGAAAGAAAAAAGTTCTTTACCCTTTGTTTAGGCTTTAGAAGCCTATGGAAACCACCGGATGCCATCAATGCCTATGAAAACAGGTCAAGTCTGGTTTGTTATCTGGCGATGGATGTCGCGGGAGTTTTACTGAAACAACGAGAAGCATTAAGCAATTAGGGAGTTAATGCGGGATATAAAACATAACGATGAAGGAATCTGAGGAAAACGACAGACTGCCCACAGGGACATATTCATGGAAGTGGACACCGAGAGGTTTTAAGTCGGACTCTCTTTCCTCACTTGGATATGTCTCGGCTCTATCCCTGCAAAGTAAGCTACTTAATACAGTACATAATATAATCGGAGGTATGGTCATGGTTCACCAAAAGAAACAGGTGCTTTCTACAGCCTTTAGCGCGGCTTTAGTCGTCTCGATGTTGGCTACTGGAGGTTCTACAGTTGCAGCGAAAGAGAATGGCTCGGAGGCGGGTACCCTCGCAGTAACAGCGGAACAGCACCAGAAGGCATCCGTAGTGATTAACGGCGCAACACAAAACTTCCCCCAATCCGCTGTCGTTATCAACGGAGTAATAATGGTGCCAATGCGAGCCATTTTTGAACGTCTAGGAGCAACACTAAGTTTCAACGCAGCTACCCAAACGGTAACTGCAGTCAAGGGTTCAACCACCATTAAGATAGTGGTCGGCAGCAACGTAGCCACGGTCAACGGGACCAAGGTAACGATGTTTGCCAAAGTCCAGTCAATCAATAACAGTACCATGGTGCCGCTCAGATTCGTGAGTGAAGCACTTGGAGCTACGGTTTCGTGGACCCCAAGTACCTTAACAGCAACCATCACAAGTGCAGCATCAGGTAGTGGAGGAGCAGTGGTTATCCCGATTGAGACAGTTTTATCGGGAAGTCCATCGACTACAGCTCCGGTATCTTCGAACATCTCTAAGAACGGGATCACAGTGCAGTATGGTAAGCATGATTACGAGTCGACGTCTCAGTCGCAGTATAAAGCGGTTATGGATAAGATCACTGCAGCAGTAAAGGAATATTCTTCTATCCGTTATGATGATGGTGGTCGTTTCGAACAGCAGTACAAAGATTTCCTAGCTGGTCAGCGTTGGACTGGTAGTACATCAGATCGTTCTAATCAGAACATGGGGTTAAAAATGGCAGAAGATGCACTTGGCGAGCTAGTAGCAAATGGTGTTTCTGAATCTGCTATTTTAAAGGCATACCAGACAAGTATGATAGCGTACAACTTACTTGATGGCACAGTTGACCCAGGGACAACGGTAGTACGCTCGGCTTATCAGGCATTGTTTGAAAAAATGGCCGACTGCGATGGTATTTCGAATGTGTTTAGTGCTGTATTTGATGCAAATGGCTACAACACTGCTATCGTTGCTGATGGTTTAGATGCTAAGCCATATGTTCAAATCGGTGGGGTTTGGTATATGGTTTCGTCAGGGACTTTCGTGAAGTCACCTTTACCTACAACAACCTCTGCGTCAGCTGCGTTATACTTGTACACTTCACCAACATTTTAAATTATCCCTGAGGTGAAGGGTTTCTAGCTTGTTTTTCTATCCGCTCTAGTCAACACGGAGTTAGCTCTGCATCATTCAATTTGCTCCAGGTAAAAAGATTATATAAATAGTCAGGAGTCGTTTTCATGGTCAGTAAGAACGGTAGTTTAGTTGTTCACAGACGGGCCTTATTACTCGCTAGTATAGTTTTTGTCGGGGGAATTCTAACAACAACCGGATCAACATTAGCCGCTAAGAGTGCACAAACAGTCAATGTAGCAAGTGTCTATCAAAAGGCATCGGTTGTCATTGACGGGGTCATGCAAAACTTCCCTCAATCAGCTGTAGTTATTGGTGGGGCAACAATGGTGCCAATGAGATCCATCTTTGAAAAGCTTGGAGCTACGATCGCTTTCAACACAGCCACCCAAACGGTAACAGCAACCAGGGGAAGCACCGTCATTAAGATCGTAATTGGCAGCAACATAGCCACAGTCAACGGCAACAGGATAACCTTGACGGTCAAGGCGCAGTCGATCAACAACTCGACAATGGTGCCACTTCGTTTCGTTAGTGAAGCATTTGGAGCACAGGTGGGTTGGAACGTCAGCACTTTGACAGCTACCATTACCAGCGGGACAAGTGGTGGGAGTGCTGTGATTACCCCTGCTGAGGCAGTGCCCTCTGGAAGACCAAGTTCTACAGTGAGTGTCTCTGAGAAAGGTATAGTAGTGCAATTTGGTAAGCATGATTACGGCTCTAAGTCCCAATCAGAGTATAAGTTTGTCATGGATAAAGTCAATGCTGCCCTACAGGGGTATAGTTCGGTTCGGTACAATGAAGGTGGCGTTTACGAACAGCAGTTTAAGGACTTTTTAGCTGGTCAGCGGTGGTCAGGTAACACGTCTGATCGTTCCACCCAAAACAAAGGATTAAAGATTGCAGAAGGAGCACTTGGTCAGCTTGTAGCGAATGGTGTCTCTTCTTCAACAATAGAAAAAGCGTACCAAACAAGTATTGTAGCCTACACCTTACTAGATAATACAGTAGACCCAAGAACAGGCAAACCAGATTCAGCCTTCACAGCCTTAAATGACAAGATCGCAGATTGTGATGGAATCTCAAATGTAGTCATTGCAACTTTCGATGCAAATGGGTTTAACACAGCTATTGTATCCAATGGCGCGGATGCGAAACCAGTTGTTCAAATAGAAGGTAACTGGTACGTTGTATCATCTGGTACTTTTGCAAAGACTACTTTACTTACAACTACTTCGCAATCAGCGCCACTTTTCTTGTACACAGCACCAACTTTATAGGTACATTCTTGAGCAAACCTTGCGAATAGCTTCACTGCATCCATCGATCAATAATTCCTAGATATGAGTTCGAGCGTCAAGGCGTTCGGCTCTTTTTTGTTTTGCAGCTGGTTAACGGCTCTGTGGTGGTTGGTTCTCCTATATACTAGGCCTCTTCTTTAGGGGTTGTAAGGGGCCTTCGATGGTCGGTATAGTGGGGAAGTTCTCCCTCTAGCCCTTGCCGCTTACAGCGGGGTTGAGTGGCTTACGGTGGTAGTTGCCTTAGTTTCTATTTTCGATTTTTTTATGTTTTGTAGGTTAAAGGGTTATATTTGATTAAATTTCCGAGTTAGGATGTTCTGGCATGATGATTAGATATATTGGTGCAGATAGCTTCGGAAAATATCAGGTTTTAATGCAGAATAGTCTTTTTTCATGGAGTTACTCCAGAGCATCGTTTCGTATACCCCCTGACATGGGCTTAATATTTAGTGTGAAATTTGATGCATTTACTCTGGTTCATTCGGTACTTTACAAGCATGGTAACAGTTGGTGTGATGTGGTCACTGTGGCAATCCCCTTACAACAACATGGAACACTAAAAAATATATTCTTAAGGACGGAACGGAAAAAGTAAAACGTGAGGCAAAGTATCGCTGCTCCGGTAAGGCACTTCAAAAAGTAAAGTGTAGCGGGAAAACGATACACTCCCCTATCCGCTTAGAAGGGATAGTACTGGATGAGATTTATACCTATTTGGATCAACTGGAAACTGTGGACTTGAAAGAGCAAATTGAACAAATAAAAAGTCGAAACTCTGGAGGAGAGGAGAAGGCTTTACGGAAACAGCTGAAGTTAGAGAGTAAAGTGAACTCTGAAATTAAAGCTCTTAAGGATGAGGTCCTTAAAGTTGTATTGGGACAAAGTCAGTTTGATAGAGAATTGCTAAATGGAATGATTAAAGAGAAGGAAGAGGAGGTATTGAAGATCCAAGAAACTATAAGACTTGCGGAACAAGTACTTCGTTCCAAGAAGGTAGAGCAAGTGGAAATTCAAGCTCTCCAAACTTACATTCCCGTGTGGCGAGAAGTATTCAAGAAAGCTTCAACAGCTAAGAAGAAAATGATGCTTAGCACCATCATTGAATGCGTGAGGGTCTACAGAGAGTCAGTGGAACTTACGCTGAAGCTAGATATCAATTCATTTTTGTCGACCGCAGGTGAAAACTATTTAACTGGAACGAAAGTTAAGAATGAAGATCCGAGCAAGATGCTTTCACATCTATTAAAAATAAATAACGAGTAGAGTGGAGACTTATATATTAATTCAGCAGTTATACCCTCACAGGTGGATAGTGGTAGGCCCTTGGACTTATTCAAGGGTTTTTTCTATGCCAAATCCAACCAAAAATATGATATAGTAGAGATAATATAACCAAATATAGAAATTATTGAAGAATGATCAAATAGGATGTCGAATATTCTGGTTAGATAGTCCTTTTATCTTTTGAGATAGACCTATTATAGCAAGAGGTGGAAGAATAATGGCCAAAACTTATTATGCAGAAGGTAGGCAGGTGGCCTATTTAGTAAGAGGACTGTTTATCCTTGGAGGCTTAGGGATTTACTTTAGCATTCCGGGTTTGCACTGGGGATTTTTCTTTGGTATTTTATTTGGCTCTATCATTCTTGGAGAGATTTTCGGCGGCATTTGGACCCGTAAGCGTCGGAGAGATAAGAAGGCAAGGAAGACAGCCCGTACTTCTGGTGTAAGACAGAGCAGCTCAAACAAGTCTAAGGCTAACGCTTACAGTCCTTCGACTAAGGCACCCATGAAGAAATTAACAGACGCGCAGATTATTAAAGCAGACGTAAGGACATTGTCCGGTACGGATTTTGAGAGGTTAATGGAGTTATATTACATGGATCAAGGTTATTCCGTACAACGTGTCGGTGGTTCCGGCGATCATGAAGTGGATTTGATCCTCAAAGGCAAAGAGGGATATAAAATCGCCGTGCAGTGCAAGCGCTGGAAACAGGATGTCGGAAATGACATTGTTTTGCGGCTCAAAGCTGGTAAGCAGGTTCATGGCTGTTATGATGCTTGGATTGTGACGACCAGTAATTTTACGAAGGCGGCGAAAGAGGCTGCAGATAGGCTGAATATTAAGTTAATTAATGGGCTGTCGTTGGATGATAGGTTGAGAAGATGGAAGACTAAATAAGTAATATAGTTTTTGTGAAAGATGAGGTAGTGTGGTGTAATATGTAGTTTGAGGAATATTTGAAAAATCACTAGTTGCAAGGTGGTCTATTTATGGAACAAGTTATTCTACACCTATCGGATCTTCATTTTGGCTCTGAAAGAGGAAACCTGTCAAAAACCGCTATGCGTACTCTTTGTCTTAATAACTTGCTTGAATGTATAAAAGAACAATCACCCGAATGGCAACCAACTATAATATGTATTTCTGGAGATATTGGATATGCTGGTTCAGCTGAAGATTATGTAGAGGCTAGTGAATGGTTGTCAAAATTACTGGAAGCTACTAGACTAGATCCTTCAAAAATAATATTATGTGCTGGAAATCATGATGTTAATCGTACAGAAACCAGAGGATTATCTTATCCATCTAATCCAGAGACTGCCGATAAATGGTTGGAGTGGCCAGTTCCGTCTCATATTTTAAAACCTTTTGAACATTTTGCATCCTTTTGTAAATCGTTTGGTATTATTCCCTTTAAAATTCTAAAAGATGAGCAATATCTTGTTGGTGCTAGAGAAGTTAATGGTATGCGCTTCGTAAGTTTTAACTCATCTTGGTTTTGTATAGATAATGATGACAGGTCTAAATTATGGGTAGGACTCTCTCATATTCAAGCAGTGGAAAACGATGGTTTTCTTAAGCTTAAACGAGACTCAACTGATTCACCGTGTATTGCTCTCATTCATCATCCGCGCGAATGGTTAAATGATAGCGAACATACAGGATATGCTTTAGGAAATCGTCCAAACACAATTGATTATCTAGCCGAAAGATGCGATCTTATTCTGACTGGCCATACTCATGGAAGTATCAGGAAACCTGATAAGATAGCAGATGCTGCATGGAACATTACTGCTGGAGCTACGTTTGACAATCCTGGACATTTTAATAACTTTTCTATAATAAAAGTTAAAAAAAGCGGATTTTCTTTGCGGAGATTTGAATTTGATCCAAGAGCAAGTGATCGCCCTTGGGAAGAAAAAAGGACACCAGGTTTCTTCAATTTTGGTGCTTATGTTTCTAATGATAATACACCAGAAGATTCAGATATTGCAGCAGAATTACATGTTAGTGATATCCCGCCAATAAATTCCGGGGTATTTTCTTTTTCTCAATTTCCCCTTGAACTTATCGACCAAAAAATAAAATATGAGGTTGGTGTACTTCGGAAATCTCGATATTTTAGTGAATTTGATACAACGGGTTCTTCCCTAGTACTTATAAGAAAACTAATTGAAGGGGAACTAATTGGAGGAAGTAATGGATTAAAAAGTCAAGCAATAGCCTTGTGTGTGCGTTTTATGGTGCGAACGTATGATATATCTAAGGTGGAAGAATATCTTGAAGTTGCAATTGGAATGGGTAGTTGTAAGGAAATTGAAATTGCAAAAGCATTTATTTATTCACAGAAAGGTGAACTGAAAAAAGCTTTAAGTCTCTTAGCTGGTATTGATTCACCAGATTCCCGTTCAGCAGCAATGATGATTATTTCACATCATGAAGGAGCTGAAAAGGCGGTTAATTGGCCCCATATTGCAGGAATAAAAATAGTGGATTTTGATTTATCAGGAAAAGTATTCCTTATATCCAATCTGCTTGAACTTGCACGTTGGAGTGATGCATTGGAAATCGTTTACATATTAACAAATAAAGATAAGGATGAATTGCCAATTCTCTATCATCTGGTGGCTATTGTATATCTCACGAGTGCGATACCTTTGGAATTAAGAGCCACAGTGCTTAATCAACTACCGATAGATATTAGGAATTTCCCATTAGCATCAGATGAAAATGCTATTAAAGCTCGTCGAATTGCACATGAAAATTTTATCAAAGCTACTGAAATTGCAGAGGTGCTAAAGCTTACCACTGCAAGAAAAATGGATGATGAATATGCGATTTGGCTAGAAATGACTGAACCGGAGTTTTATACCAAAGGAAGACAACGCTTGGAGGAGAAATTACGCGATCCCAGGACTTCTCTGGGGCTAGTACCTCTGGGGTTACAGTTCGACATTAAATTAGATCTTATAATGGTAGAACAGGAGATTGAACGACAAATTGCTCTGAATGGTGGTATCACTCGTGACGCAGCAATAACTCGCTTTGCGCTCGCTTTTACTCGAAAAAATCCAGAAGACATTGCAAATTATGTGATACGACACTCTGAAGAACTTGAGACTTATTTTGATCGAAAATCACTTCGATTTCTCCAGATTGATATGTTTTCAAAAGCTGGATTTGCTGATAAGGCGAATGCTGAGTTGGATTTACTATTAAATGAAGGGATTTCTCCCGCTGATGAGTTTCGTCTTCGTAATACCATAGCTGAGATTAAAGGAACTGATTTAATAGAAATTCGAAAGTCTCAATTTAAACAGACTGGTTCTATAAGTGATCTTTACAGTCTTGTTGAAGAACTAGAAAATAAAGAAGAATGGATTAGCCTCTGTGAATATGGTGATATTCTTTTTCAAAAGACTCGCTCAACACAAGATGCCGAGCGATTAGCAACCGCTTTATATAACGCCCAAGAAACCGAACGCCTTATTGAAATGATAGAAGCCAATGATGAGTTCCTGTCACAATCTAAAAGTTTACACTTATTGTATTGTTGGGCATTGTATAATGAGGGTGACTTACTTAAAGCACGTTCTGAGTTTGAAAAGCTTAACAATTATATTAAAAAAGATAGCAATTATCGTGCTTTGCAAGTTAGTCTGGGGATTGCTCTCGGAGAGTGGCACTATCTTACTGCTTTTGTTGCTAATGAATATATGGAAAAAGATGATAGGAGCGCTTATGAGTTGATTAAAACCGCTCAACTTGCCTATCATTTAACTTCTCCTTATGCTAAGGATCTAATGTTTGCAGCATCAGAAAAAGGTGTGAATGATGCGAATGTTTTAACTGCTGCTTACTTTTTAGCAACTACTGCTGGATGGGAAAATGATATAAAAATTTCTCAATGGCTACAGATGGCTGCTGATCTTTCCGGTGAAGATGGCCCCATTCAAACAATGACTCTAAAAGACCTAATTGATCGTAAACCTGATTGGGAACAAAGAGAGTCAGAAACTTTGCTTCTATTAAAACGTGGAGAAATCCCACAGTTTCTTGCAGCTGATTCGCTAAATAGATCATTGATAAATTTCATGCTCTTTCCAGCTCTAGTAAACTTGTCTCTGAGTGATCCAAGACGTAGATCTACTATTCCAGCCTACAATGGTAATAGACAAGCGATGAATTTGGATAAAGTGGATAATATTGCTATTGAAGCCACCGCTTTACTCACGTTGAGTTTTTTGGATCTTTTGGAGAGAGTGTTTGACTATTTCAATACGATATATTTACCACACTCAACTATGCACTGGTTATTCGAGGAGAAACAAAAAGTCTCATTTCATCAACCAAGTCGGATTAAAGATGCTCATAAAGTAAGTAATTTGATTGCAACAGGTGTTTTGGAGAAGTTTGTTCAAAGTGCATTAATAGATAATGATCTATCAAATCAGATAGGTGATTCCCTGGCAAAGTTGATTTCAGAAGCTGAAAAGGATAGACAGGATAATATTCAACGTATTGTTGTTAGGTCTTCACCAGTTCATCGCATTAATTCACTTATGGAAGAAGAAGCTGATTTGACTGCACACACAGCTACAATGAGTAGTTGTCAAATCATTGTAGATAAGTTACGACAAAAGGGGCAAATCACTGCTGAAGAACATAAAAGAGCAACTGCCTATTTACAGTTTCATGAGAAGCCTTGGCCAAATCAGCCTGAAATTAAGAATGGTGCTATTCTCTACTTGGATGATGTAGCTGTCAACTATTTTTTGCATCTTGGAATGCTTGGGAAAATTCAAGCTGCTGGTTTTACTGCAATTATATCAACAAGAGAAGTGTTAGAAGCAAATGAACTAATCTCATATGAGAGTATCTCCAGTGACGTCAGTCAATCGATTGAGCGAATAAGATCTGTTGTAAGTTTGCGGATTCAGGATGGAAAAATTAAAATTGGTAGAAGACAGAACATTAAAGAGTGGGATAAGCAATCAATAACTGATCATCCAACTGTAGGGGTGATTTCATTAGCAACTTATTGTGATGCCATTCTTTCTGATGACAGATTTCTTAACCAGCACGAGCATGTTGATAACGGTCAGGCACAGGCGAAAACTCTATCAACAGTGGATGTTCTGGAGATGATGGCTTCCAATGGCACTATAAATTCTGACGAACTGCTGGAGATCAAAACCAAATTAAGACGAGCGGGGTATTATCTTGTACCGATAGCCACTAACGAGTTGGAAGCTTCACTTGTTGCTGCTTCTGTCAAGGAAGAAGTCGTTATTGAGACAGCAGAGCTAAAGGCCATTCGAGAAAGTATTTTACAAGTTAGAATGAGTAGTTGGTTTCAATTACCGAAAGAAGCCAATTGGCTAGATAATACCTTTAAAACGTTACTCCAGGTGCTAATGAAATTTTGGAGGGTGGGAACAGATCTTAACAAAGTTATAGCATACTCTAATTGGATATTTGATCTGATGGACATTCGTGGATGGAGCCAATTCTATGAAAAAGAAATTGCCGATAATCTCGTTAAAACGGGTAGAGGTGTTTTTATTCTAATGCTTCTTACCCCTTCTTCTAACATCCCCAACAGCACTATTAATGCATATTGGGATTGGTTGGAGGAAAGGGTTCTAATTCCAATTAAAGAAGAGTCTCCAGAATTGTATACTTGGATTATAAACTGGTTAATAAATGAAATTATCGAGATGTCTAATTCAGAAGAGCTAGCTGAGAAATTGGCGGGAAATCCACATGTTAAGAAAATGATTGTTTTGTCCATGTTAAATAAACTACCGCCAATAGTACGCACATCCTTACTGGAACACCAGCAATTTTCAAGAGAATTCAGTGGCAGCGCGAGCTACTTTCTCATGATTACCTCTGAGCTTGCAATTCGGCGCTATGAGCTTTATGATGCTTTTCGAAAAATATATTCAGGTAAATCGAATATAACTGTACAAGACAATTCAGGCAGAGAGTGGAATTTAGAATTTTATAACCAAGGGGAGAAGGAATCACCGTACTTCTTGCTTTCTTTAGGTGAAGAATCTTTCATTTTACCCCAGTTTACTGAGCTTTCTCATGACAGAGCTACTAGGTTAGATTCATTTGATAGATTAGTTTTTGATGTCAATTTACCGATAACTGCACGAGAGTCTTGGAGAAGTATTCTTTCTGAGCATTCTTTTAATGATGATGAGATGGATGCTTATCGAAGTGATCTGGATGATACACCGATACTTATGGCACGTTCGATGCGTGAAGATTTTGAAAACAGGCAATGCAATGTTTCTAACCTCGTCCCTTCATCTAGAAGATACTATGAGCGATTGATAGGATGTTATGATGGAAGTGTCTCTATCAAAGAATATGCTAAAAAGATTGGAAGACAACTTTTCCAGCAGTTATCTGAATGGACTTCATACAATGGTTTTCTATGGAGCTTGTTTCTCTCATCACATTCTGAGTTAACAGCGGAGATTGATGTTGAGGACTTGGAGAGCGAAGAAATTATTCGTATATTTGGTTTTTTAGAAGAATACGGAGATAAAATCTCACAACTAGGTGCAGTCGAAATCGGATTGCGAATTTTACCTGAAAAACCCGAAATTGAACCAATAATAATTCGACTTATGAAACAAATCAGAGATGATGACGTTGACAAAAGTGATAGCGGGTTTAAGCTTCTCTCAGCATTGTTCATTCTTGTGGATGGGGAATTGTCAAGAATCAGGCTATTTTCAGGGGAGCCACCTTTCTATAGAAGATTAGCATCTTTATCACAAGCCGCGCTGATTCAACGTGAACTTTTAATTACAGGTATTGATATTCAACAATTTTGTAAATGGGCGCTTTCTACACGTGTAGAACAGTATTATTTTCAAACACTTTCTGATATGCGTTTAGAGCCTCGATGGAACCCGGATTTTGCATTTGCATCACAACTTAAGGCTGAATTTCTTAGTCGTATTTTGATTGCAGCTAAGAATTACGAGGGGCATATCAAAGATGGTGAGTTACGCGACCTAGTTTTTGGTAGTAGTTCTAATTTGTTTGCTGGGGTTGGTAATTTGTTTTTCCCAGGACCGCTAGAGGGCACGAGTGATAACACAATAATTATGCCTGCTGAAGTTATGGAGATTATTGAATTGCAACTTAGTAATGAGAAAGTATCACCTTCTTCATTTGTTGCATTAATAAACTCGGCTTTTATTTTTAATATTGAATTAAAGTATGCAGAAATGGCTGCAAAAGCATTGAGATTAAGCAGTTATCAACTTTCTAATCTAGTTGACAGCTCCCAATTGTATACTACATTGAACGGGCTATCTGCAGTCGCGGCTGTATCTAGAAGTAGTGAGCTTGCCAATGATTTGCGAATTCTTGTACGCAGATATAGAATGGATTCACATTATAATTTGTCAGTTGAGGAAGCTATGAGAATATGTCTGATTGCCGCAGCTAGTTGCGAAGATCTGGAAAAGTGGAGTGAATTTGTAGGGAATTGCTTTTCAGATATAGCATTTGGTGTGTTAGAAGGCAATGAAGATGAAATTTTCCTTTCACATTTGCAATCTCTTTGTCATGCAGTGCCAGAGCTTTGGTTTACGTGTGGGAAAGTTGATGCAGCATTAAGGGCGTGCATTTCAAGTCGAAGTGTTTAATTAAGGCGAATATAAATTTGATAGCTTTTAGGGCAGTGCCCCTGACCATCACGCCAGAGCGCATCGCTGGCAGCGATGAGGTCAGGGGTTCGATCCCCCTTGGCTCCACCAATTTCATACGGACTCTTAGCTCAGTTGGTAGAGCAGTAGACTCTTAATCTATTTGTCCAGGGTTCGAGCCCCTGAGAGTCCATCACAGAAGAACGGCAGATGCCGTTCTTTTTTTGTTTTCTGTTGAAGAGTATTTTCATGGTCAATGGGATAATCTATACGTAAATGTTGATTTAATGTTGATTTATTGAGAACTATTTTTATTTTAATGTCATTTTTCATGGTAAAATGGGGGAGAGGTGATGAGTATGGCGATACAGGATATTTTGGAAGTACGGGAACGTCAAGCGACATATGCGAGCAATATTTTTTCTTCGCTCCAATTACGAGAAAATATTATTACCTACCAAATGCTGTGTGATGCTGTAGAGGCTTCAGGAATCAAGATTCAACGGTTATCCGATGATGAATTACTTGTCCCTGAGAAATTTCGGGTCGGCCAGCAGGACATCGTATACCAACTTACTCAAGTTCAGCATTCATCACAGGCTGTCTCCTCCAAGGTCAAGCATTATCCTACCAGGGAAGTAGCGCGTATGCTGGGAGTATCTCATCAGACGATTTCCCGCTGGATTGCCCAGGGACGGTTCGACGGTGTTACTCGCACAGAGCCAGGAAAACATGTTGATATTCCTGCCAATTCGATTTTGGAGTATCCGAGTGGTGAGACTGTAAGAATTAGTGAGGTAGCGGAGTCCTATCAAGCACGTATGCAAACTGCTGTAGAGACAGAGTCTGAAGATGAATTACAGTTTATAGCTCAAAAGCTTAGTGCTTACGAAGAAAAGTATGGACCTATTGAACGTTTCATGCATAAGAGTGAATCCGGGGAACTCGTTACTTCTGATGAAGATATTGATTTGGATGTATGGACCTATTTGCTAAAAAGAAAAGAGAGCCTGCTTGGCTGAGTTCACACAGGAAGTTTTCACCTCAAATCCAGGAAACATCAAAAACGTACATCCGGAAATCGTTTTAGATGTCACGCAAGATCATCCGTCTGCGTATAATCCGAAGTTCACCATCAAACTTAATGGATGGAATTCTTATTTGAAATGTGAAGAACACGGCGATAAGCGAGGCAATCTACAGGCTTTTTTCTACAATTGGTATAACAAGGATCATTCATTAATTATGAAGTTTCATAATCATACCCATGAGAATTACCCCGATGCGGCTGAGGAGATTACCGAGTTCGATCCCGTTCACCTTCAATTTCCGTTACTTGGGGTAACTGATTATGAGGGGAAAGTCAGGGATCATAGCATCTATCAATCGCTGGATGATGTACTGAACTTTTTGCGTCATTTGCAATGGATCGAAGCGAGGAAAGCTTGAAATGAGAAGCTAAACCAATGCACATTTTTCAATGAAGAAAACATTATTATCCAACAGACAACCATCTGCAGTTGCAAAGGGTTGTCTGTTTTCTTTGTATATATTTCTAAAAGTGGAGCAGCTCCTCTTTTACAATTTGCATCAAAAGCTTCTTGGATGAAGATAGATACTCATCGTTGCGTGATTGCAGCAGGCCTACGGGGATGGCGGTGTCCTTCAGCGTGACCTGGAGTCTCACCACATTCGGCGGTAATGGCGTAGATTCGAGGACGGCTCCTATGGAAGGGATCTGCCGGACGAAGCCCGCAATGGCTGAGATTTGACTTACGGTATGCAGAAAAGGAGTATCGGTGTAGCGGGAGAAATGCTTCGCTAATTGGGAATAATACAAACAGGTAGCTCCCCCGGCAAAGATTGGATAACCTAGTAACTCCTCAAAGGTGATCTCGTCTCTTGCGGCTAAAGGGTGGTTGTTCCCTGCGATAAAGGAGAGCCGCTCATGGTACAACGGTTCAAAGTGAACCGAAGAGAGATCGGCGGGCTCTCCGCAAATGGCGAAATCCAATTGATTCTGAGTCAGGGCATGCGAGAGCGAAGCGGTGTTACCGATTACAAAATGGCAGGATACCTTAGGCTTATGCTCCATGAACCGCAGCAGTGACTTGGGCAGTACCTGCTCCGTCAACGATTCCAGCCCTCCGATTCTAAGCGTTCCGATCTCCTCTTGTTGCAGAGCCTTTGCCTGGTCCGCAACATAGTTCCAATGCCGAATCAGACTGCCGATCTCAGCGGCAAATATCCGCCCCGAAGCTGTAAGCTCGGAGTCCCAGCCCCGTTTGAACAGCTTGATGCCCAGTTCCTTCTCCAGACGTTGAACCTGATTGGTGATCGTAGACTGTGCGTAGTTCAGTTTGGCAGCGGCTCGTGAGAAGTTTCCTTCTTGCAGGATGGTTTGAAATGTAGTTAACTCTTTGAGGTCCATAGCAGATATCTCCATCGGTTAATTTGAATTTATGTATCATTTAATTCAATTATACAGAATAAAAGACGGAGAGTACAATGAGGTTACACCACAGAAGGAGTGAAGTGAACATGCCCTTTGTCAGAGTCAGTTACTTGGAGAACAAATATGATGACCAGCAGTTGCCCGTCATTAGCCGGGAAATTATGAGCGCTCTCGTGGAGCATTTTAACGTGCCGCCAGATGATTTTTTTCAGGTATTCCATGCCCATAAAGCAAGCGAATTTTATTACAGCCCGAATTACTTAAACATAGAGCGGAGTGACGGGCTGCTCTTTATTCAAATTACGCTCAAATCCGGGCGAAGCAAGGAACAGAAAAGAAGCTTTTACAGCAAGCTGGCTGAGACGTTGTCGGGCGCACTGGGCATCAGGAAAGAAGACGTCTTCGTCGTGCTAGTCGATACAGAATTCGAAGATTGGACGTTTGGTAATGGCATTGCTCAAATGATTGAATGAATGTCATTAAAGAATATGGAGGTGTTGGAATGAAGCATCCGAAAATTGCATCGAATGCGCTCGAAGCCTTTGGGGAGATTGCTCCTTCGTTCGCCCGCTATTCGGAGGAAGTGCTCTTCGGGGAGGTATGGAGAAGGGAGCAGTTATCGCTGCGGGAACGCAGTCTCCTGACGATATCGGCACTAGTCGCCGGTGGACTTACCGAGCAGTTGCCCTTTCATATCCGTCTGGCTCTGGAGAACGGTCTATCCGAAGAAGAATTGATTGAGGCTATAACTCATCTCGCCTTCTATGCAGGCTGGCCGCGTGCCGCATCAGCGATACTGGTTGCCAAGGGGATTTTCGAGGAAGCCAGAAACGATAAGAGTTAAGCGTTAAAGTTAAAGAGGAAGGGTCAATTATGATTAAAATTACGCATGTGAGCGATAGCTCCGTGCGTTTTTTGTTTAGACAATTTTTTTGAAAAAACGTTAGAAAATCCGGACGTTTTCGTTTTTTCGAGACAATTACCCTATTTAGGTCCTGTTGAAACGGTTTTTGTCGAGAATTGTTAAGAGTTTGTTTAGAGCTGTCTGATAGAATGAACCGCAGATATGAAAAATTTCTATGTGGAATTATTGAATAAGGGGGAGCGATACATTGTTTATGGGCAGGAGATTGAAAAGGTATTTCTCGTTGTTACTCGTGATCAGTTTAATTTGGACTGGAGCTTTTCCTGTATATGCTGGTTCAACAGATACAGATCCGGCAATTTGGGACAGGCTCAGTCCCGTGCCAAACGGCACTAATCTAAATGCAGTAGCTGTAGGCACAGGGATAGTTATGGTAGGTCAAGGAGGAAGCATTGGTACGTTAAGCAGCTCTATGTCCTGGACAGACCGTATGTCAGGTGTAGAAGATCACTTGAACGATATTATTTATACAGGCACAAGTGGCGGATATGTTGCTGTAGGCGACAATGGGGCAGTCCTAACGTCCGCAAATAATGTGGACTGGACATCCCAAACTACGGGCACAGATGAAAAGCTGAATGCAATCGCATATGGCGATGGGAAATTGGTCGCAGTCGGCAATTCTGGTAGCATATTTACTTCTGTTGACAGCGGAATCAATTGGGTTAAAACATCCGTTCCAGGCGTTACTGTTAATCTTAACGCTATTGCCTATGGCAACAACAAGTTTGTAGCAGTTGGCAATAACGGTACAGTGTTAACGTACACGATAGATAAGGGTTGGGAAAAGGTAAACCGCAAAATAACCGATAACTCAAACCTGAACTTGAACGGAATCACCTTTGGCGGCGGTATATTCGTAGCGGTTGGTGCATCAGGAATCATTGTAATCTCACCAGAGAGTTCGAAAGGCGTGGAGAGGCTCCTTGAATCGAAAGTGAATCTGAATGGAGCGGCTTTCGGAAACGGCGTATTTATGGCTGCAGGAGACGGAGGGAAGGTGTTCTCCACTGCTGATATGGGGCAGAATTGGCTGCCTGAGACTACAGGCACGACTGCTAAGCTTAACGGCATCGGGTTCAATCCCAGTCACAAACGTTTTATTGCAGTTGGCGTCTCGGGCGTGATGATTGTGTCTAATATGGTTCCCGACATTCCGCGGGTTATGGGTCTGACTCCAGGCAATGATGAGACCGATGTGGCAATCAATGCAGATCTGGTATTGACCTTCAATCAGAAGGTGACGGCTGCCAGTGGGGAAGCTGGCATTCAAATATTCAAGGCTGCGGATTTGTCCACTCCGGTTGAAACGATTCCGGCGGAAGACAGCAGGGTGACGGTAGATAATGATACCATAACGATTAATCCCGGTCAGGATCTGAAAGTAGATACTAAATATGTCGTTACAGTGGACGCAAATGCGTTCATCAATGAGAGCGAAAACGGAAACGCAGCGATTGCAGCGGGTGACTGGAGCTTTACGACAGTTGCTGGAGCAGCAGATACGACAGCTCCAACCGTAAGCGATTATTCCCCTGTGCAGGGTGAGACAGGAGTGGCTATTGACGCGGATCTGACGCTTACATTCGATGAGCCTGTGACGAAGGATAGCGGAAGTATTCTGATTTACAAAAGCACCGACGAAGATTATCCGGTAGCGGTAATTCAAGTTGATTCTGATGATGTTACTGTTCTGGACAACGTGGTAACCATCGCTCCGTTTGAAGATTTCGAATACAGTACAACCTACTTTGTGAACATCGGAGACGGAGCATTCAAAGATTCGTCAGACAATTATTATACTGGTATCGCAGACAATGACACCTGGCAGTTCACAACAACCGATGCGCCGGATACTACACCACCGGTGGTGAGCAGTTATTCCCCTAAGGATGGAGCTAAGGAGGTAGCCACTGGCGCCAACCTGACGCTTACCTTCAGTGAGGATGTTATTAAAGGTGAAGGCGACATTGAGATTTACAGCAGTGTTGCGGACAGCAATGAACTGGCTGTGACTATTCCTGTCTCTTCCGACAGTGTGACCACGGATGGCAACGTGGTAACGATCAATCCGGAGGTTGACCTGGATTACAGCACAAGCTACTATGTACAGATTGTGAACGGTGCATTTAGCGATATGTCCGGTAACAATTATGCAGGAATCACGAACAATACAACCTGGCGGTTTACAACAACCAGTGAGCCAGATAGAACGGCACCAATCGTAAGCACATACTCGCCTAAGAATGGGGCAACAGAGGTAGCTATTGGAACGAATCTTGAGCTTGCTTTCAGCGAGAATGTAATGGCAGGGGAAGGCAGTATTGTGATCTATAACAGTGCGACCGACCTACCGGCAGCTACGATATCAGCTCAGGACT
Organism: Paenibacillus tritici; assembly: GCF_013204885.1. Taxonomy (GTDB): domain Bacteria; phylum Bacillota; class Bacilli; order Paenibacillales; family Paenibacillaceae; genus Paenibacillus_AQ; species Paenibacillus_AQ tritici. Next base: position 21,435 of record NZ_JABMKX010000024.1, on the reverse strand, counting down.
TAAGCATCCTGAATAATGTAGTAACGATTAATCCGGCCCACAATCTGGAATATGGTGCAAGCTACTATGTGCAGATTACGGAAGATGCATTTGCAGATCCATCCGGCAACTACTTTGCCGGGATCTCGGACAGCACCACCTGGCAGTTCACAACTACGGCTGCGCCTGATACAACCGCACCCATATTAAACAATTATACGCCTATCAATGGGGCGGCTGGTGTAGGGACAGACGCTAATCTTACTCTTACGTTCAGCGAGAATGTAACGGCAGGGGAAGGCAGTGTTGTGATTTACAATGGTGTGAATAATGCACCGGTAGCTACGATTCCCGCTGCTTCCGGGAATGTAAGCATCCTGAATAATGTAGTGACGATTAATCCTGCGGATGATTTGAAGTACGGGACAAGTTACTATGTGTGCATTGGAGCCGGGGCATTTACAGATACCGCAGGCAACAGCTATGACGGTATCGCAGACAGCACCACCTGGAACTTCACAACAACCGATGTACCGGATAGAACCTCACCAACAGTGAGCACCTATTCTCCGGAGCCATGGGCAACAGAAGTAGCCGTTAACGCTAATCTCGTCCTTACCTTCAGCGAGAATGTGCTGGCGGCGGCCGGGAACATTGAGATTTTCCGCAGCACAGATGAACTTCATCCGGTCATGACGATTGCTGCGAATTCAGATAGGGTAACGATTCGGAATCATGCAGTAACGATTAATCCGGCTGACAACCTGGAGCAGGGGACAAGCTACTTTGTACGTATTACAGAAGGCGCGTTTACAGACACCGCAGGCAACAGCTTCGCGGGCATCGCAGGCATCACAGCCTGGCGGTTTGTAACAACCAGCGGCCCGGATACAGCTGCGCCCCTGGTAACAGCATACAGTCCGGCAGCCAATGCAACTGATATACCTACAACCGCAGCGCTCTCGCTGACTTTTAATGAGAATGTGTTAGCCGGGGCTGCAGATATTGAACTTGTGAATGCAGCGAATGATGAGCTTGTAACGAAGATTACAGCGGGTAACCCGGCGCTTGTCACCATCACGAGCTCTACCGTCAGCATCAATACAAGCGGTCTGCTTAAGCAAGGCGTCAGCTATTATGTACTGATTCAGCCGGGTGCATTTACAGATGAATCAGGCAACAGTTATGCAGGAATTGCGGATAAAACACTCTGGAGCTTCTCCACCGTTCCTGTACCGGTCACACCAACAGATCCTCCTCCACCGGGCGGCGGTCCAGGGCCGGGTCCAGTAGCGCCGGGTCCGGTAGCAACACCAAGCCCCCAGACGGAAACTATTAATGCGAACGTTGAAAATGGTGCAACCCAAGGCTCCACAGTATCCTCGGTTGTCATTAGCCGTACGAAGGATGCTAACGGTGTGAAAAAGGATGCCATCTCGTTCACATTGGAGCAGGCCATCCGGGCGATCAATGAACTTAAGGCTGCCGGTTCCGGTATTGCCAGAATCATCGTACCAGATAAGAATGATGAGGTTGCGGAGACCCGGTTGACCCTTCCGGCAGCTTCCGGTAAGCAGCTTGCCGATAACCAGATCACACTGGATATCTTCACGGTTAATGCGGAAGTGAAGGTGCCGGCCAGCTCGCTGGCTGGATTCGATACAGATATTTATTTCAACCTGGTTCCATTGAAAACGCAGCAGCAGACTACAGAGGCTGAAGCCCGTGCAAAAGCACAGGTGCAAAGTGTATCCCGCGGTGCAGCGGTCACTCTGGTGGGCCGTCCGGTAACGATAGAGACCAACCTGCAGAGCCGCCCGGTTACGCTGGTGTTGCCGCTTAACAACACTTCGTTAACAGCGGAGCAGCTCAAGGCGCTGGCGGTATTCATTGAGCATAGCGACGGCACCAAAGAACTGGTCAAGGGTGAAATTGTACCGTTCGGCCAGACCGGAAAGTCCGGGATTCAATTCAGTATCAATAAATTCAGTACATTTACCGTTGTTCTGGCAGAAGATCCTGCGGTACCAGTGAAGGCTTATATGACGGGTTATGCCGACGGTACCTTCAGACCCGGGAACAGCATCACCCGGGCGGAAGCCGCCAGCATCATCTCCCGCACCTTCACCCAGTCCGCAGTCACTTCTGGCGTATCTTACGCTGATCTCACTGCCGGACATTGGGCGGCGAATGCAATTGATCAAGTGACCAGAAGCGGCATTATGAAAGGTTATGGAGACGGCAGCTTTAAGCCTAACCAGACGATTACAAGAGCCGAGATGGCGACCATGTTATCCCGCTTGATTCCAGGCGCCCAGGGCAACGCAGCCAGCTTCAGTGATGTGGCCGGACACTGGGCCCAGGCAGCCATTAATAGAATGTCACAAGCAGGCATCATTACAGGCTATGAAGATGGCACCTTCCGTCCGAACCAGACCTTAACACGCGCGGAAGCCGTAACCATCGTTAACCGTGCTCTTGGCATCGCTCCGCTGACGGGTGCGGTCCAGAAATGGAATGATGTCCCGGCGAGCTATTGGGCATTCGGCAATATCCAGGCAGCATCTGTGGATCATACTGTAGAGTAGCCTTAACACAAACAGCCCTTCCTACCGTCTTCTGACGGGGAAGGGCTGTTTGTTGATGATAGGGCCGGATACTATTTACTTCCGGCCTCCCACCTTAGATTCCAGTGATAACGCTGATCCAGCTCCTCATGTCCGGCAAAATACTCTACCAGCCGCTCCACGCTGAAGGTCTCATCCTGCTGGTTGCGGAGCATGGCAATGGCGCACATGCCCTTATGGTTGTTATGCTCATCCAGCCGGACTTCAATTTCCGGACCGCTCTGCTGCTTGATGGTTACAATGGCGTCAGCCTCCGCCCAGTTCGTGACCCCTTCATAGATGAAGGCGAAGATCACCACCCGGCTGATCTCGGAGAGATAATGACCGTTAATCCGCAGATTCTCACCCGTGGCGATCGACCCGGTACGGTCATCCCCGTCCAGGGAGATGTAAGGCGGCCGGTTCAGGCTGCCGAAGGATTCGCCGAGCGCCTGGACTGTGCCTTTCAGCCCGTTTTTTAATTCAAACAAACAACCCAGATCCAGATCGACACCTTTGCTTCCGAACCAGCCCGGGGTTTTCTTCTGGAACCAGTTGAGATTAATCAGGATCTCGCCCAGAGAGCCCATCCCTTTCTGGAGGCTGATCACCTCCCCGCGTTTCTTAAGCTGGATGGTATTCGTATTCGGATTCAAAGGAAGGGCTGGAGGTGAGGCTGGCGCTGCTGGTGAAACAGGAGGCACACTGCCGGCAGGCTTGGGCCGTGACCGCAGCTCCGGCAGAACAAGGCGGGACGGCTGCGTTTGAATTATCCGTTCGGCGGGTGGGGCGGGCAGCGGGATGTCATTGACCTGTATCCCATAACTGTTGCACAAGGCAGCCAAGCCTCCGGCATACCCGGAACCTACAGCGCTGAATTTCCATTCGTTCCGGTATCTGTAGATTTCTCCGGCGACAATGGCGGTCTCCACAGTGTAAGCATTACCCAGCGTATAACGCACAAGCTCTGTTCCATCCGCAGCGTTGATCATTCGTATATAGGCATCCTGTAGCAGCGAGAAATTCTGCTGCCGCTTCTCAGCCTCATAAATCGTAAGCGCAAATGCAATCCGCTCATAGGCTGCAGGAATTTGACTAAGCTCTACAACGATTTGTATGTTGTCGGTCAGCCCTGCGTAAGCCGCTTGATCGGACAGGACTACAGTTACGGATTGGTTCGGTGTTGAGGGATTGCCGTAGTAAATAAGGTCCTCATCTGCAGAGACCGTCTGGGCCGGTGTAAGTAAAAAGGCAGAGCCATCAAACTCCACCTCAGGCCGTGTATTGTGCCAGCCCATGCCTACGATGATCCGGGTAAGGCCGGGAGCGTCTTTGGTTAAGCTGCATTTTTGTCCCTTGATTAGCTCAAGTGTCATTAGAACCAGCCTTTCAATAGATTAGTAGAGTCTCCGTCCATACGTGAGGAGGTTATCATCTGCCGCGCCGCCCGAAGTCCAGGCTTGGACCATTCAGGCTGGATAACTGATCCAGGGTCTGTTCGTAGATACGGACAATATCCTGCACCTTCTGGAACTCCGGATCTGAGGGGCCGAGATTATCCATGAACATCCGCTGCAGGATTTCTCTATAGAAGGAGATGCGGTTATCAACAAGGCTGCATTCGTAATCAATGACCTCTTCAATGGAGTGCTGCTGCACGAAGTCCATCAGGTCGTCGGCCGGGTTCCCCTGGACCTCCCGCTCATTGCGCGCAGCAATCGGAGTGTTCACATTATCTAGGTTAACGGTGGAACGGATGTCGGTGAAGAGAATGCCTTCCTTGGCCAGCATCACCTGAAAAGGCTTGTGCTTGAACAACTCCTGTGCGACAAGCGTGCACATCGCCGGATTCCTCAGCAGGATGCCGTCAAAAGGATGAAGCACCCAGCCTCGGTCATCCCGGTACAGGCTGAACGTGAAGTATTCGCCGCCATACTCATATTTCAGATTAATGGCAGTCTCTGAAGTAAGCTCATATTGAAATCCATCCATGCAAATGTACGCCTCCTGCTTCTACTTTTAGGTTTCTACTAGCATAGCAGAAGTTGGGGAATGTTGGAGAGAGGATTTTATCCTAAATTGAGGCTGAGGTATTAGGATGTGGCCTGAGATCTAACGGGCAGGCAGAACACGAGCAAGCGGAGGCCGCCGGCCTCCGCTTGTCTTTGGTCATTCAATACAGGGTGGATGATGCGTGGAACTTCCTCAAGCCGCGGCTTCCTATTTGCTCATATCGAAATCCGGCATGCCGATGGTAGAGAACCACTGGCGGATCTGCTCCTGATCCTTGGAGAAGGTGAGGCCCAGCTGAAGCAGGATTCTTGCCTTCTGCGGGAGTAAATCGCCTGCGCCGATGATTCCTTTGGCCCCGGTGTCATATACCGCCCCTGAGCCTGCACGCGTAGCGTTTACGAACAGGACGCCCTTCTCAATTGCCGCTGTGCGGGCGGCTTGCTGCGCGGTGGAGATGCCTCCGGCACCGTGACCCGCAGTTACAATTCCCTTAACCCCTTCATCCGCCAAGGCAGTGATGGGAGTCGCGGAGGCTTCGGTGTAGCTGTACACAACGTCAACCTTAGCCAGATCCTCCGGCTGGATCGTGCTGAGATCAAATGGAGTCTTCCACTTTTCGGTTCCGGCATCCTTGACACGGGCTGGCGCACGAACCGCGCGAATCCGGTTCTCATCTACCGTCCCCAGAGCGCCGTACCGGCCCCCGTCGAAGGTATCCAGGCGCAGAGCATCGGTCTTGGTAACTTCTCTTGCGGCGAAAAATTCATCGTTCATCATCAACACTGTTCCGTAATAGGCCGTTTTCTTACTTGCGGCCAGCCTGATCGCATTCAGCAGATTGGCTTCCCCGTCGAAGGAGATGGTATTGGATTGTCTCATGGAGCCGGTGAAGACAACGGGCTTCGGACTGCGGACGGTGAGGTCGGTCCAGTAGGCCAGTTCTTCCATGATGTTAGTGCCGGTGGTAACCACTACGGCATCGACAGCAGGATTGCTCAGTTCCTTATCCACAGCAATCGTAAGATTGTATAAGTCCTTGGAGGTGGTTTGCGCCGAGCTGATATTGCTTAGCTCCGTGCTGGTGACATTAGCTACTTTGGATAGCTCAGGCTGTAATCTTTGGATAATATCCTTAATCGGTACCTTCGGTGTGCCGTAAGTCTGGAACAGCTCTCTGGAAGGTGAAGTGGAGGTGATCGTTCCGCCGACGCCTACCACTACGACATTAGGAATGATCTTCCCGGGGACGCTGACCTCGGCAGCCTTCGTGAGGGAAGGGAATGACAACAGGGTGAAGAGAACAAGCAGGGCGGTGAAGAGATTTAGACTTCTTTTGGGAATGAAATTCATAAGTGACCTCCTTTTAATTTAAATTCAATGTAATTATAGGTGACATAAATCATAAATGTCAAAATGATATTTTTACTTATATGTAAAATAAATCTATATTTATGCAATTATAATGTATAAATATTAAAAATATTTATTATTTATGTTAGTTTATATAACATTAAATTGTATTTGGCTCCATTTAGATGTGAATTAAGCTATAGCAAAAAAGCCGCCTTCCTGCTGAATCCCTCCGTAAAACTAAATCGGATGGGAGAGAGCGTGAAAGACGGTCTTAGCTTCACAAGCTGCTGGAATGAAGGTGACAGTGAAGCTGTATGTCACCTGGGCCAAGCTAACGGGTCTGCAGATAGGCGATTCCCAGCGCCCCGGTTACCGGGTTGCGGTAGGTCTCGCAGGCGACATCGAACACCTCGCCGATTAATTCCTTCGTTAAGATATCCTCGGGCTTCCCGCAGGCGGCCACCCGGCCTTCTTTCATGACATATAGGTAATCGCAGTATTCTGCTGCAAGAGTGAGATCATGGAGGGCAGCGAGAATACCGATGTCCAGTTTTTTGACAATATTCAGAATTTGCAGCTGATATTTAATATCCAGATGGTTGGTCGGCTCATCCAGAATCATGAATTCAGGCTGCTGGGCCAGCACCCGCGCCAGAATGACACGCTGCTTCTCGCCGCCGGATAAGGAATTATAGCTGCGGTCAGCATGTCCCTCCAGATTGACCTTACGAAGGGCGGCGGCGATAAGTTCAGCATCCTCCTGATTGTCGGTCTCCAGCATCCCCTTGTGGGGAGTCCGGCCCATCGCAATCATCTCCCGCACGGTGAAGTCGAAGCTTAGCTCGTTGAACTGGCCGACTACGCCCAGCTTTTGGGCCACGGCCTTCGGGCCAGCCTTCAGCACATTGAGTTCGGACAGGAAGACATCCCCCTGGCGCGGCTTGATGACTTTATAAATACTTTTGAGCAGCGTAGACTTGCCGCAGCCATTCGGGCCGATCAGGCCTACGAATTGTTTGTTGCTCACTCTCAGAGATACATCCTGCACGATGTTCGCCTCTCCGAAGGATACACTCAGATGTTCGACATTCAGGTTCATCAGCTTTTCCCTCCAAATGCATAACCTTTTCTGATCAGCATGTACATGAACATCGGTGCGCCAATCAAGGCGGTAATGATCCCGATCGGCAGCTCTACATTCGGCACAATGGTCCGGGCAATAACGTCAGTCCAGATCATGAAGATGGCACCGAACAGGATGGAGGCCGGCAGCAGCCTGCGGTGGTCGGAGCCGACCAGCCCGCGGACCAGATGGGGGATAATGAGTCCCACGAAGCCGATCATTCCGCAGCTGGCGACCATTACCCCGGTAATCAGCGCGGTGAGGATCATGTAGACTCTGCGGTATGCCCCCAGATGAATCCCGAGGGTGACCGCAGCTTCATCCCCGAGCAGCATCGCGTTCAGGACGCGGAATTGCGACAGAAACAGGATAACAGCGAGCAGGATCGTGATCGCAATCAGCGGGAGCTTGTCCCAGCTTGAGGCAGCCAGGCTGCCCATCGTCCAGAAGGTGACGGTCTTGATGCCTTCAGCGTTGCTTGCGAAATATACAATAAAGTTGGCAAAGGCGGTACATAAGGCGTTAATCACCATACCGGCGAGGACCAGCTTGACGGAGGTCATTTTGCCGCCTGCGCTGGCCAGCATAAGCACAAGCAGCGAAGCGCCAACCGCTCCTGCGAAGGCCCAGAAGGCGACGCCGGTCTGGCCGAGCAGGCCCATGGAGCCGAAGCCGATCAGAATGGCAAAGGTTGCGCCCAGTGAAGCGCCGGAGGAGATGCCTAGTATGTATGGATCAGCCAGAGGGTTCTGCACAGCGGCCTGCATAATCGTTCCGCACAGCGTAAGTCCGGCGCCGATGAACAGGGCCATCAGGACACGGGGGAAGCGGATTTTCCAGATAATATCGACAAAAGAGCCGGACGTCAGCTCCTGGACATCTCCGATCTGGAGGCCGGTAATGTGGTGAAGCAGAATCCGGTAGGATTGGGAGACCGGAATATCCACCTGCCCGAAGGAGACCGCGGCCCCGGCGGACAGCAGGGTAAGGATGAACAGGACGCCTATCACAGCCATAAATCCGTAACGTGTATGAAGGACAGATGGCTTCGGGGGTGAGGGTACGGCTAGATCGGTTTGCATGACAATAAGCAGGCTCCTTTAGTTTAAATATAAGTTATTTTTAAATATAAGCCACATTGAGAATGATTGTCAATGATAATAATTCTCATTGACATACAGCCCGACTTTCTATATTCTACGGTTGTATCCCCTGCATACCTACCCGTCTTCATGAAATTCCTGGCAGGATACACAAACGTACATACAGAAAAGGGGACCAAGAGAATGAAGAAAATATTCAAAAGATACGCGTCACCGCTGGTGATGCTGGTCATGGCGCTCATGTTGGCGGCTTGTTCATCAGGCACAGGCAATACGAAGGAGGCAGCGGGAACGGCTGCGCCTGCATCCAGCAGCCCGGCACCGGCGGAGACTGCACAGCCTGCCAAAACTGTATATCCGCTGACGATCGAGAATCACACGAACAGCGGGGAAGGCACCGAATGGAAGGCGAAGCCGCAGATCTTCGACAAGGCTCCTGACAAGGTGGTGGCGAATACCCAGGGCGCAGCCGAGCTGCTGATTAAGCTGGGTCTTACCGACAAGATGGTCGGAGTAGCGGCCCTTTACGGTGCCGGTGATCCGGCGGTTCAGGAGGAATTCATGAAGATTCCTGTGATCTCCCAGGAGTATGCCAGCAAAGAGCTGGTTGTAGGCAGAGGCCCGGATCTGGTGCTGGGGCGCGGCGGCCTGTTCGCAGATGCGGATTGGGGAGTGGGGACGGTAGAGGGACTCAATGAGCTGGGAATCAGAACCTTCGTGCAGAGCACCAGTCTGGCCGGGGCCACGCTTGACAGCCTGTACAAGGATATTGAACAGCTGGGTCAAATCTTCGATGTGCAGGAACGGGCTGCGGCATATATCGCTGAGTTGAAGGAGCGTGCGCAGAAGCTGAAGGATGGGGCGGCAGCAACAGGAGCAAAGACCTTTGCTTACGTATCTGACGCGGGCAACGGGGCGATTGCTGTCTATAGCGGCAACGTCGATACTTTTGCGGGAGATGTGCTGGGGCTGCTGGGACTGACTAACAGCTACGCTGATGTTACCGGTGAGATCAGCAAGGAACAATTAATCGCTACCAATCCGGATGTCATGCTGATCTCGGTGTATACAGGCGGTGTAGACCCTGAACAGACGCTCAAGGCCTTCTATGCCGATCCGTCGCTGCAGAGCCTCAAGGCCATCCAGAACAAGGCGATTTATAAGATTGACTTCAACCAGTTCTGGGGCTATAGCTACTCCATCTTTGACGGGGCCGAGAAGCTTGCGTCAGAACTGGCAGCTGCGAAGTAGCTCTCTATCATTCCATTAAAAAAGCAGCCTGAGCTGTCACGATCAGAGTGACGGTTCAGGCTGCTTCTTGGTCTCATAAATATTCATAACCACCTGCTGGATGGGCAGTTCCTTGACTGAAATGTCCGAGAAGCTATGCTTCCGGGAGATATTCTCGATGAATTCACTGATGGAGATCTGTGCCGTGTCCACCTCCAGCGTAATCTGGAAGTCGGAGGGGCGCTCAACCACGCGGGTGCAGGCGTTGTCGAAGACGGTGCCCTGAACGGACTCTGCAAAAGTAAAGCTTACCCGCTTCTTCTCCCCCAGGAACAGCTTCAGCCGCTGCAGCGAATCATCAAAGACCTTCTCGCCATGGTTAATGATAATCACCCGGTGGGCTAACTCCTCTACATCCTCCAGATCATGAGTAGTAAGGATACAGGTCATGTTCTGCTTCTTGTTCATCTGGCGGATGAACTCGCGGATTTTAACCTTGGCGATCACATCCAGCCCGATGGTCGGCTCATCCAGGAACAGGATCTCCGGCTGGTGCAGCATAGCCATGACGAATTCACATTTCATGCGTTCACCAAGGGACAGTACCCGGGTAGGCTTCTCCATCACTCCGGCAATATCCAGGAGCGCCGTCAGCTCTTCCAGACGGTTATTGAAGTCCGGAGTGGAGATCCCGTAGATGGCCTTGTTCATCTTGAAGCTGTCGATGGGGGGAATATCCCAGATGAGCTGGGATTTCTGGCCGAAGACGGCTCCGATGGTGCGGACATAATGTTTTCGGTCCCGGGCAGGCGAATAACCGAGCACCTCAATCTCTCCGCTTGTCGGGTAGAGTGCGCCGCAGAGCATTTTGATCGCGGTGGATTTGCCCGCCCCGTTGGGACCCAGCATGCCGCAAATTTCCCCCTGCTCAATGGCAAAGCTGATATCGTTCACGGCCTGGACCGAGATTTCTTCCCGCCGGAAGAAGCTTCTGAAGGTCTGTCCCATGCCTGCGCCCCGCTTATAGGTTGTATAAGTCTTCGTTAAGTGCTTCACATCAATGACTGACATCAGCCGCCAACCCCCTCGTATAATCTGATCATGTGCCGGTATATCCAAATGCCTGCCCCCATGAATACAAAGCAAGGCAGAACCGCGGCGAAATCGCTGGCCTGTACCCGGCCAAGCAGCGCGGAGGCCGGGAGGAAGCCGACCATCCCCACAGGAATAATCATCGTAGCCACGGCCTGCACCGCCTTAGGGAAGATCGGCAGCGGATACTTGCCGACATGCAGGACGCTGTCCGCAAGCTCGGAAATCCGCGAATTGCCCACCCATTTGAAGGACATCGCCGCCATCATCAGCGCTAATCCGGCCAGCACAGCCGTCCCGGCCAAGAACATGCCTGTGAATTGCAGCCAGGATAAGGCCGAAATAGCGCCTACCTGCATAACCGAGAAGATGAATAATGCCGCCCCGCCCAGGAACAGTCCGGCACTTTCGGTAGAGAAGGTGGTAGCTACAATGTAGAACAGCGGATTCAGCGGCTTGAGCAGAATGACCTCGAAGCTGCCCTCACGCACATGAGACATGGTTGTCCACAGCACGCCTCCGAAGACAAGACTGGAGAGGCCGCTGGACATCGTAAAGATAGACTGGATCAACAGCACCTCGAATAAGCTCCAGCCGGGAAAGCTTGTGCCTGCCCGGTAGATCAGCACCGTCACCAGCGGAAACAGAATGTTGCCGATGAGCGTGATCAGACTGCTGACGATGAAGTTCATCCGGTAGGCCGCTGCCGTCTGTATAGCGGAGTACATGCATTGTTTATATACATCGACATATCTTTTCATATTATCAAGAAGTTCCTTTCCCTCTGGGTATTCATGCGCCGACAGCAGTAAACTGCTTCATCGCCCGGCGGCGAACAAGCTCACAGAGCCCGAACATCACCAGCACGGCCACCCCTTGCATAGCTACAGCTTCAGGAATAGATAACTCCAGACCCCCAAGCGAATAATGGCCGGTGAACACCATGGCAGGCATATAAGCGATGTACTGAAAAGGCAAGAACAGCTGGGTCACCTGAAGCCAGTGCGGGAAGAAATCAAGCGGAATGAGCGCGCCCGAGAAAATCCCCGACACCAGCATAAAGGCGCTTCGTATTCCGCCCGACTGCACCAGCCAGAAGGAAGTCAGGCCGATTGTGTAGTTTACATAGAAATTCATCAGAAAGGCAAGCATCACTGACACCAGAGTCCAGGGAAAGCTTGCCGGCCGCATATCAATGCCGAATATAAGAATAAAGATCAATAGACAAGGCAGAAATTCAAACAGGAAGCCGAGTGCCCGGTGCCCGAGCTTCTGGTACAAGGCGAAGGAACGGTGATGCACCGGCCGCAGATGGAAGGTGAGGAATTTGCCGGTGCGTACCAGCATCGACAGGTTCCAGTCGGCAAAATCCATAATCAGATAACCAATCAGCGCTGTGGCCCCGAAGTAGCGGATCATCTGGTGGAGATCCATACCGCCCAGTGTAGCTTGCCCGCCATAGACCGCTGTCCAGATGAAATACTGCACCATGAAATATACAGGGCCGACGATGACAGACACCAGGGAATGGGTGCGGTAGGCACTCCATTCCTTGTAGGTTACCTCCGCTACCGAGCGGCAGATGAGCCAGTTATGCTTGAAGCGGTTCATTAGATCAGTCCTGACCAGATGATATTGGTTACATTGAACAGACCTTCCGCATACCAATTATCGTCCGTGAACGGCACGAACCATACCGCAGTAAGCTGCTCGGCAGGGTCGATAACCATGCAGCAGGCCCCGGCCCCTTCATGAAAATAACTGCCCTCGGAATAAAAGAACGCGGGACCCTGGCGCATATCCAGTCCAATGCCATAGCTCCGGTCTTTGACATCATTGCCCCAGCAGTAATCGGGTACCCCGTAGAGGGTGCGGGTCGTGAGCTTCTCAACGGCTTTGCGGCCGACAATCCGGGTATCGCCCAGAGTTCCCATGCCCAGCAGCATGTTGGCGAACCGGATGAGATCAGCAGGGGTAGAGATCAGCCCGCCACCTGTACTGGACACGGTCTCCCACAGCTTCTCTGCCGGAGGGACTTCAGGCTGTATGCCATGGATCAGGTCATGAAGCTGCTTTTCTTTACTTTCGTTTCTTATAATGAAGCGTGCAGCCAGCTCGGGCGTAGGCTCCCACATCGTGTCCTTCATGCCGAGCGGCTGCAGAATCTGCTCTTCTATGTACTGTTCGGCGGGTATGCCAGTGACCTTCTTAATGATCTCACCGAGGATACAGAAGCCGAAGGAGCAGTATTGCCATTCCTCGCCAACCTTTTTATTAACCCCGCAGCTCAGCGCGGCTGTGATCCAGTCCGGCTCGCCATCCTCAGGCTTATACTTGTCGAAGTACTCACCGATCAGCTGCCAATAAGACTTGTGATAAGGGATCATGCTACCCGCGCAGTCGGGGAACAGGCCGGAGGTATGGGTCAGCAGGCTGTAGATATCAATTTTGCTAAAAGGCTCCACGTTAAACGGTTCCAGAAAGGTTCCAACGGGAAGGTCCAGCCGGAGAATGCCATCCTCCACAAGCTTGGCTATCGCCACTGAGGTAATGGCTTTGGTAATGGAGGCGATTCTATGAACCGTTGTCGGCAAAAGCGGCTCCGTCCGTTCCTCGCGGAACGAGAGCGGGCCGATGGCACCGTGCATGAACGTCTTGCCGTATCTGGATACGCAGTAAGAGGCGGCCTGAATCTTCTTGTCGTCGATCAGATTCTGGAAATGGTTGTGCAAAACATGAATTCGTGAAACGTCATAACCTACCTCTGCCGGTGAGCAGTCGGTAGTTCCTGGAGTGTGATGCATAGTATGCCTCCTTAAAATTAGTAGTGCCGTGCATGGTTCTGGAAAATATATTGGCGCTTTCACAGTGACAGGCATGTGCCTTGCTTCATGTCAATGGCAGCCGGCACGATTAAGTATATTTCCAGCGATTGGATGCTGCAATAGAGAGTTTGTTTATAACCAAAGTTTGCCTGCCCGGCAGGCTGTTCCGGGCAAGTGTCTTATCCGTCACTCCGTCACAAGAATCCGGGCTGAATGGCTGCGGATGATTCTGGAGGCAAACCAGCAGCCGCAGCCGGCTACAGTAATGCTAAGCAGGGCGAGCAGGGAAATACCTGTCCATTGCATGAGCAGCGGCAGCTTAACGATCCCGTAAGAGGATAGCAGGCCTCTCAGGATGCCTGGCAGAAGATAGACTCCGCAGAATATCCCCAGAATGGCTCCCGCTGCTGCAAGCGCTGCAATTCCCAAGGTTAAAGCGCTGCGGATTGTATTTGAAGTCAGTCCTATTGATTTATAGATCCCGTAAGTTTTGATCTCCTTGCGGATGTGGATACGGCTGGTGCTGTAGATAATGAGGCAGGTAATGAGCAGGAACAGCAGGCCTAACAGGCTCATTGGAATGATAAGTACTGCTGTAGCTTCCTTGAACACGGAATCCAGCATGGTCTGCTGCTTGACCGCCTGAATATCTGAACCGTATGAATCATTAAGCTGTTGCACAATATCATCGGAATCGGCACTGTCTTTTAAGTTCAAATAACCTGTCTCCGCAGAGAGATTGCGAACCACCTCTGAGGTTACTCTGGCCTGATTGGACATGTTGGCAATGGACTGATAGATGCCGGTCACTGTGAAGGAATGCTTCTCCTTCTCAATATAGAGTTCAACAACGTCACCGATTTCTTTGTTAAGCTTCCGCGAGATGTTAATGCCGATGGAGATTTCATTACGGTTGTGCGGATTGCGGCCGCTGATGGAAGCGAGGCCTATTTCATCCATACTTCCTTCGACAACCGTCAGTGGAATGTTGACCGATTGCGGACGGCTGCCTGCCGGGTCTGAGGCTTGTGTCCGGCTGGCCGGTGCAACACCAATCGCATATCCTGCCCAATTCAGATTGAGCACTCTGCTGTCAGATGCGATATCAGCTGTAAGACTGCTGTGGTCGAATTCCGCTGCATTCGTGACCATGACAACCACATCCGAGGAATCATACCCCCATAGCGGTGAGGTCTCCTGCATCTGATAAATACTGTTCAGCAGAACCAGCCCAAAGACCAGCACTGCCGATGTTACGGTGGTCAGTACGAGCATAAGGAGGGAGCCTTTCAGATTCTTGGTCACATTTCGCAGTCCGATGACTACAGGCACCGGCCACTTTTCGAATTCCTTCCCGCGTCTGCGTTCTTCCCCCCACTTTCTGTTGATGCGGCTATGGGCTGCCTCAGACATGCCGTAACGGATGGCCTGCATGGGCTGGATGGAACGGGCTTTGCCTGCATATACCCACACAACCAGAAGAATCAGCAGCAGAATCCCGGCCCCTACAATCAATTCTGTATCTGAACTGTAGATATGGACAGAGGAATGATCTGTTTTTAAGAAGGACAGGGACAGCTCAATAATGACTCCGGATAACAAACGGCTGAGCAATAGCCCGGGTATAATAGTAATTAGCGAAAGGAAGCCGTACTGGAGGATATACGTGAAGATAATCTTCCTTGACGACAGGCCGAGAGACTTGAATATCCCGATCGTTTTGTAGTTGGACAGGATAGCATCTGAAATGGTGAAGCCGATTGTATACAGGGCGACCAGCATCATTACAAGTCCCAGAAAGGTCATGACGAAGCCGATGATTTTATTCATGATGAAATAGAAGGCGGAAATCTCCTCATAGGTGGTTCTCTCTTCCATAAAAGGAGTACCCAAAAACTCCTCAAACTGTTCCCAGTAAGCGGCACTCTGGCTGTAGTCATCGAAACGGATACCCATGAGATAGGAGTTATTCACTGAAACAGTGCTCAGATCCTGCTGATAATCCGCAGGGTTCATCCAGATGCGTGCAGTTGTTGAGAAGGGACCTCCCAGCGGCAGGTCGATGACGACAGCTGAAACGCTTAGCTGCAGAGGTTCATCCCCTGCTTTGAACTGAAGCGTATCCCCGGCAGCAACATTATATTTGTAGGCGAGCGAGGTGGGAATCCAGACCGTTCCCGGCTCCGGATGTGCGGCTTCCTGGCCTTGGGCGAACACGAGCTCATCCGTGCCAAAAGGCTGATCCGGCGTGCTCATCATGTATAAGGACAGATTAGGGATATCTTCTCCATTATGAATAATCCCGGCCATAGACTTGTAGGTCATCACAGAGGATACCGTTATTCCCTGCTGGCCTGCCCACCATTCCTGCACCCTTTGCGGATCATGCAAGCCTTTGGTCAGCTTTAACAGCTCATGGGAGCCCCTGGTTTCCCGGTGCAAGTCCTCATACAGATTCTCTGAGCTCGTGATCACGGTAATCGCCGTATTGATCAGCAGCGTGGACAGCAGGAGAAGCAGCCCGATCAGAGCATTCTGAACCTTGCGTCTTCTCAAATTCCCAAGGCAAATAGACCCTATTGCAGACATCAGACATTACCCCTCTCGGAGATATAAGAGAAGATGAGCGATTCTCTGTCCTGCAGCTGATCCGGCGTAAAGGAGCTGAATTCCAGCATGCCGCCTACTTTACCGTCACGGATAAAGATCAGGCGGTTACCCCGGCAGGCGGCTTTGATATCATGGGTGACCATCACAATGGACTGGCCCCCGGCATTCATCTCTGTCAGGATATCAAGTACAGCCACTCCCTGATCATAGTTCAGGCTGCCTGTCGGCTCATCGGCAAAAATAATCTCCGGCGTGTTGATGATTGCCCGCGCAATCGCAGCCCGTTGCTGCTGTCCCCCGGATACCTCCGCAGGCAGACGGAAGCGCTGGCC
The DNA here is from genome assembly GCF_013204885.1 of Paenibacillus tritici. GTDB lineage: Bacteria > Bacillota > Bacilli > Paenibacillales > Paenibacillaceae > Paenibacillus_AQ > Paenibacillus_AQ tritici. Next base: position 5,169 of record NZ_JABMKX010000024.1, on the reverse strand, counting down.
TTCAATGCTCATTGCCTGCATGATCGACAGAACCTTCTGCTTCACCTCCCGCTTGGGCGTTCCGGCCACATAACCGGGCAAGGCAATATTCTCAAATAGCGTCAGGTCTGGTACGAGATTGCTGCTCTGATAGATGTAGCCGATCTTACCGGCCCTGAAGCTGGCCAATTCCTTGTCAGAGAATGTGTCCATGCGCTGCTGATGGAAATAAACCTCCCCTGCCGTCACGGAATCAAGGCCGCTGAGCAGGTACAGCAGGGTCGATTTGCCTGATCCGGAATCTCCCATAATGACCGTGAAGTCGCCTTGATAGATATTAAGGTCAATATTGCGGATGGCATGAAATTGCTCACTGCCTGTGGAATAGGTTTTACAGAGATTTTTAGTCTGAATAATGGTAGCTTTCGTCATGTATTGGACCCTCCAGTAGTGCTTTTTTTTCAATTATAGTAGAGGGATCTTGCAATAAGCTTATCAGGATATTAATAAAGTACTACAGGCGGATTCCGATTTAGCATAAAGGCAAAGTGAGATAGAACTCCGTTCCCTGATGCTTGAGGCTCTTGAAGGAAATGCTCCCCTGATGGGCTTCGATAATGTGCTTGCAGATAGACAGCCCGAGGCCGGTCCCTTCTGTGAACCCTTTGGCATATTGTGAGGGGGCGCGTCCCTGGAAATACCGCTCGAAGATAAACGGCATATCCTGCTCCAGAATTCCTTCTCCCGTGTCGGATATAGTTAACTGGAGCTGATTGTGCTGCCTGGAAATCTCTATGCGGATGGAGTCATTAGCTGAAGTGTGCTTTAGGGCATTCGCGATCAGATTGGACAGAAGCTGCTCCATCCGGACGGGATCTATGCGGATCAGTACATTGGGAATCTCTGAAGGTTCAATAAATTCTACGCCGCTTGTCCGGATATAGGGCCCCATGGGCTTAAGAATATTCTCGAAAATCTCTCTGCTGTAGCACTCCACCGGGTTCACGGAGATTTGGCCCAAATCCCTTAAAGCATGAACCAGCAAGTCCTCGACCAATCCTGCCATTTTGTTGGTTTGCGTCTGAATAATATTCATATATTCCATTACGGACGGCAGATCAGGGCACACTCCATCCTGAATAGCGTCGATATAGGCTTTGACCGCTGTGAGCGGTGTCTTCAGATCATGTGAAATATTGGTAATTAATTCCTTCTGTGCTGTATCCTGAGCTTCTCTCTGCAGGCTGAGCTCCATGATTTCGCCTCTCATCTGATCGAATACCGCGTAGAGCTCTCCGATCTCATCCTGCCGGGTATGCTCTGCCTTCTGTTCATAGTTTCCTTTAAGGATAGCTTCGGAATGATCCTTGAGCTGGTTGATTGGCTGCAGCAGATTGCGGTTCACTTTGTTTCTGAGCTGAAGCAGGAGAAGCAGGAGGAAGAGGAGGGAGGCAGCCATCAATACCGTTGCCGTAACCGGAAAAGAAGAAGCCTGGCGATAAGCAACATCAGATGCAGACAGGGTAAAGATTGCATTTCCGGCCTGCCTGCCAGAGTCAGGGTCGATGACCGGAAAAGCGAGTCTGAAGGCGTTCCCGTCTGTCCTGGCGCTGTATACATCGTAGTGAAGCTCATGCTTAAGATTCAGCTTGTCCTTGCCGGACGGAAGAGGGTTAGCAGAATGGAACAGAACCGTGCCGTCGAGACCTGCATACAGCAGACTCAGATTCTGCTGCTGACTCCAGGCCCGCAGTTCTTCCCGGATAACTGACGAATCTATAGCCTGCTCCAGCTCTTCATGATGCTCTTCCAGCAGGTACATGAGTTCACTTACCTGGACACGTGCCTGATTCACCACATAAGAGGGCTGGGCATCCTGCTCCTGGTGCGCCAGCGTATAGATGATCCATGCTCCGCTGGCGATGAATATAATGATACATATGACTGCTGAGGCGAACCAGGCCTTGAACCAGCGGCTCCAATACATAGTTCTGCTGCTCCATTCTATAATTTAATCAAGCGTGAATTTATAACCGACTCCCCATACCGTCCGGATGTAGACCGGGTTCGATGGGTCCGCTTCGAGCTTCTCACGCAGCCGGCGGATGTACACGGTGATGGTATTCTCGTCGCCTTGGGAGGTATATCCCCAGATCTGATCGAGCAGCTGGCTCTTGGAGAATACCTGGTTTTTATGCCCGGCCAAATAATACAGCAGTTCGAATTCCTTGGCGGACAGGGAGATTTCCTGACCGTTCAGTGTGGTTTTATAGGCTTTTTTATCAATGGTGATAGCACCCAGGGAGAGCAGGTCCTCCTGAGCGGGAAGGCTGGTTAAACCGTCACTTCTGCGGAGATGAGCCTGAATTCTGGCGACTAATTCGCTGATGGAGAAGGGCTTGGTCATATAATCATCCGCACCGAAGCCGAGCCCGAGTACTTTATCTGTATCACTGCCGCGGGCGCTCAGAATAAGGATCGGATGATGGGTTCTCTCGCGGAGCTGTCTGCACAGTTCAATGCCGCTTATATCCGGCAGCATAATATCCAGAATAATGAAGTCAGGCGACAGGGAATCCACCAGCCGGAGTCCATCCATTCCATTGTCTGCAATATGTACATCATAGCCTTGAAGGCTAATATAATCCTTGAGAATCCGGGATATATCCTGTTCATCCTCAATGATAAGTATCCGTTTAGGCTGATTCATCATATATTCTCCTGTTGGTTTAATTTTCTTTATTATTCTACCATAACAGAGATATAACGTCCGGGCCTATAAGGAAGGGGAGTTCCTGAGAGAGACTTAATGGCCCTCATGATGCAAAGGAAGTCGAGGCGTTTCTGGATGGTTTTTTGCGAGAGAGGATATTAAGGCGAAAGCCGGTGCTGCCGAAGTCTCGGCCGTTCAGGACGGGGAGGTCCTCATCTCTAAGGGGGATGGTGTAACCGGCAGAACACCGGGATCGGGGGTAGACGCGAACAGAGATACCTTCAGGATCGGCTCGGTATCCAAAGTATTCACGGCGGCAGCCATTATGCAGCTGGTCGATCAAGGGAAGCTCTCCCTCCGCAATAGAGTCTATGGGAAGAGGGGCGATTTATTCGCTCCTTTTTGGCGTGCATACAAATCTCATTGCCTGTTAACTTTGTAATGGTATATCCTACAATATGTTGAAGAATGTATCGGAGCAAATAGGAGAGGACAATGAATGACATCATGAAGACGAAGCCGTTAACCAAAAGTGTAACCTTCCTGCAAGCCCTGGCCCTGGTGGTCGGGATGATTATCGGCTCGGGGATTTTTTTGAAGCCCGGGATTGTATTGAATAACGCCGGAAGCCCATGGATGAGTATCCTGGCCTGGGGAGCTGGGGGGATCATCACACTGGCTTCGGCGCTGAGTGTGGCGGAGATCGCTGCGGCTATTCCGAAGTCGGGAGGGCTATATACCTATTTAAGCGAATTGTACGGCGGGGTGTTCGGCTATCTGCTGGGCTGGGTGCAGGCAGTGATCTCTTACCCGGCTTCTGTAGCGGCCTTGGCGATTGCGTTTGCTACCTACTCCGGTTATTTTGTGCCGCTGAATTCCTGGCAGCAGAAGCTGCTCGCTGTGGGTATTCTGGCCTTTATTCTGCTGATGAATGTCATAGCGACGAAGTTCGGCGGTATCATTCAGACGGTGGCAACGGTGGGTAAGCTGATTCCGGTAGCGGGAATTGTGGGCGTAGGTCTGTTCTCGGATCTGGCTCCCGGCTTCGGCGGCATCGGTGCATCGGCTGCGGGAGCAGGCTTCGGGGCTGCGGTGCTTGGCACACTCTGGGCCTATGACGGCTGGATCAGCGTTACCAATATGGCGGGGGAGATCAAAGATCCGGCCAAAACGCTGCCAAAGGTGATTTCGATCGGGGTTATTTTTGTGATTGCCGTGTATGTATTGTTCAATATTGCGGTATTCAAGGCGCTGCCCTACGACCAGATCGTATCGTCCCGGACACCCGGTGCAGATGCGGCGGAAGCGCTGTTCGGCAGCGGCGGCGGAGCGTTCATCACGGCTGGTATTATTGTCTCCGTGCTGGGTGCGCTGAACGGGTATCTGATGACCGCCGCGCGGGTGCCGCAGGCGATGGGCGAGAGGAACCAAATTCCCTTTTCGCGGGTACTCAGCAGTATTCATCCGAAGTTTCAGACACCGGCCAATGCGCTTATGTTTCAGAGTGTGCTGGCGGTGATCTATATCTTCTCGGGAACCTTCAATACGCTGACCGACCTGCTGGTATTCGTGCTGTGGATCTTCTTCACCATGGGTGTGTTCGGCGTATTCATCCTGCGTTCCAAGATGCCGCCCGCCAAAGGCCGCTACCGCGTGCCGCTCTATCCGTTCACTCCGGTCCTTGGCGTAGCAGGAGGCCTCTATATTCTGGCCAGCACGATCATCAGTGATCCGCTGCGCTCGCTTATAGGAATTGGAATCACACTGGCCGGACTCCCGGTGTACGTTGTGATGGTCAGGAGGAATAAGGAGTAGACGGCGTTTGACGGCCAAGTGTGAAAAATAATAATAAACAGTTGACAGCGCCTGATCTAAAAAGTATACTATGAAAGTAACTTTTGAGCGGGCGCAGTCAGCTTAGAGATTATCGTCTAGTAGATGTACAGACATAGACAATATACGGACTCTTAGCTCAGTTGGTAGAGCAGTAGACTCTTAATCTATTTGTCCAGGGTTCGAGCCCCTGAGAGTCCATTCCCTTAAGAAACGGCAGAGATGCCGTTTTTTTGCTGTTTGCGTGATTATAATACATAAGGATAAGTCCCTCTGTTCCTGCCGTATGCGATTGAAGGAGAGTAATGAGGAGCATAAGTGCACCTGAATTCAGCGGACGCAGGCCAAAATGAGCCGATGAGGAGCATACGTGCACCTGAATTCAGCGGACGCAGGCTAAATGAGCGAATGAGGAGCATAAGTGCACCTTAATTTAGCGGACGCAGGCTAAATGAGCGAATGGGGAGCATAAGTGCACCTTAATTCAGCGGACGCAGGCTAAATGAGCCAATGAGGAGCATAAGTGCGACTAGAATAGACTGTGGACAACCGTTAACGTACGGACCGATAATAGAAGTAACGGAGGTGTTCACATGGGAGAACAGCGTCAGCGATATAACGAAGAGTTTAAAAGGGAAACTGTG
>NZ_JABMKX010000023.1 GCF_013204885.1 Paenibacillus tritici | reverse complement strand
TCTACAAGTACCCGGAGCCCATCCGCAAAGCGATCTACACATCGAATCCGATTGAGCGAATGAACAAGGAAATCCGCAAACGCCTGAAACCGATGAACAGTCTGACGAATATGGATGCGGCAGAGAAAATCGTGTATCTGGAAATGCTCGACTACAATGAACGTCATGCGCAGCGGGTCGTCCCTGGCTTTGGGATGGAACCCGTTAAAAAGAAGCTCCTTGAGCTCTTTGAATCCCGCTACCCTTCCGTGCCTACACCCGATGAAGAATAGCGGATGAATCCAGTTTCTGGGAGTCGGGGTTCCCCCTCCCCCAGAAACACCTGCACCCCCAACCCGTAACCCGGGGAGGTACTTCTACTCTCTTACACAAACTTCTTGACGCTACCTAATTGATCTAATAAGGAGCATTAATGCACCTCATTATGCCGACTACTGCCAGAAGTAGGCGCATGAGGAATAGTTAGACTTTCAAGTTCATTCTATATAAGAGGCACTAAAGAAATTAACAAAAAGCAAAAGGAGCGGAGGGGGAATTTGGAACTGTAGGAGCGGAAGCGACCGCCTGAAAGCTTTCCGCAGGAAAGCTCGCTTCGGAAGCATCAGCAGTCACCGGATTTCACCCGCGAACAGCGGTTCAAAATCAAGAAATCTGGGGGCGGGCAGCGGCCGGAAGTCCAAATGTTCACCGCAGTGACGATGAAGCTTCAAGTTCAAATCTTAAGTGCGTCTTATATTGCGTCTTATATATAGTATCTACTTGATATTATTTACCCCAACCAGCGGCTCAACCAGACAATATTCGGGTAATTTACGGCATACAGTGTAATATAATAATATTCCTGTTGTAGATGGCTGTGAAAGGGAGGGTTCATTGTGAAATTCAAAGGTAAAATAGGTGCACTGCTGGCGGCTGCCCTGCTGCTGCCCGCACTTATTGCGCTGCCTGCGGCGGAGGCGTCTGCCGTGCAACAGAAGGCTACGCCGGTTCAGGTGGGAGCGGCATCGGCAACCCCAAGTCCGGCAACGAACGGCCTGGTTCCGTTGACGGGGGCGATCAATGGCAATCTACCGATCCATATGTCGATTAAGGTGGAGAGCGGCGGCAAGCTGACCGGCAGCTATTATTATGACAAATACAAACAAACGATCCGGCTCACCGGCAATGTCAACGGCAAAATCGCCCATATGTATGAATACGATGCCAAAGGCAAGGAGACCGGCCATTTCCAGGGCTGGTGGATTCCCGGCACCGGATTCGCCGGGGTATGGAGCAACCCGGACGGTACCCGGCAGCTGCCGGTAGAGGCGCTCACGAGCACAGCGGCAGCCAGTCTCAAGGTGCCTAAGGCGGCCGATTGGAGCGGGGAATGGTACATGGCGAGCAAATCACCTTTCTATGGGGCGTATGTTGAATTCAGCAATGTGAAGAGCGATAAGCTGGTCTTCTCCCTGGATGCCTTCGATGGCGGTCATTCCGGCCAGCTGTATGACGAATCGGCGGTGGTCCGCAAACGGATGGCCGTATATAAGGAAGAGGACGGCTCGGTAGTCTTTTTCTATCTGCTTAACGGCAGGATGTACGTAACCAGTCCTTCGCCGGTGTATTCTGCCGGAGCAGACGTAACCTACACCGGAGAGTACACCAGAGAGCCTGCCGATGAGGTGGTCTACACCCTGAAGGATACGGGCGTATTCAAGACGGCTGCGGAGGACAAGGCCTTCCGTAAGGTGGTAGGGGAGGACTACGATCTGTTCCTGTACAGTATGCAGCAGCTGGATGAGTCGAAGGACTCGGATGGTCTGAATGCGAGAGTGGTACAGGGCGGCGTGCGGGGGCTGTATACCCTGAGCGAAGCCATCATCATGCATGATAAGCAGGGCCGCTACTGGGCAGCCGTACTTGACACGGAGGAAGGCGATGAAGTGGAAGGCAGCGGTGATCCTTATGTCCGGTTCTACACGAACGTACCGGGTACCAACATGCTGCCCGCGACCATTACCAAATGGATGGAGGATTTCCCTGATTACGACGTAGCTTACATGAGCCGCTGATGCCTGGCGCAGAGCGTTTATAGTTTACAGGAATGGGTACTACAAAAGTGTGACGCTTCGTCTAGCATGGGTAGCTATTGCACAAAAACGGTGTACACCGGTGTGTCAGCGGACTCACAATCCCCGTAGCTTGTCACTGAAAGGAAGGGACAGCGCCATGTGCAGGTCCTGCCGTTAGGATGGAGATACGGGAGCAACAAGAGACGGTATGCCGTTAACCCGCAAGTTGGGGAAGAGGCATACCGTTTTGTTTCATTTATGCCGTCTTTTAGAAGGACAGCGCAGCCGTTTCTATTTGGTTAAACACACGCTGCATCCGTGGAAATATTGTACTTTTTGCAACTTGAATCCCAGAATAACCAGTGTTCATAAGGCTTGTTGCACAAATTGCAGCAATCATCCCCGCTAGCTCACTTGGAGGAGGAGAAATGCATCCTTTTGTGCAACAATCTAGAAATAGAGCCGAAATAAACAGAGGAATGTTGTATTATGGGCAGGATTTGCCAATCGGCACATTCACGTGATAATGTCGGCTACCCGCCCGGGAATTTCCACAATGTCAGGTGTATAGCCGCTTCCAGTTCCCATACCAGCGCTCCACCTTGGCGGACGGGGTGAGCCGCAGGTCCCGCCACAGAAGTCTGCGCAGCTTCTCATATTGTTCCTGGACGAAGCTGAGCTCCCCCAGCCGGTTGTAGAATTCCATCAGCGCCAGGTAGCCCGGCTCATGATAGGGATGAAGCTCCACAATCCGCTGATAGGTGTTGACGGCCTTGGTGATATTCTCCTTGGCGGTATAATAATCGGCCAGCTCTGTGGCATGCTGCAGGGAGAGGTTCCTCAGCCGCTGGCGCTCACTCTCGGCCCAGAGGTAATCGTAATCGCCCAGGAAATCGCCGGTATAGAGCTTCAGCAGCTCTTCATGCACCGAGGCGTTATGATCACCGACCGGGTCCAGCGAGACAATGCCTTCTTCCCACAGGACAAAATCAATCTGCGCGTCCCCGCTCTCCAGCATATAACCTTCTCCCACGCTTGCATTGCTGATGACGAGGCCGATATCCGCCCGCTTCAGCGATTGCCGGAGCTGATAGATCGCCGTATACAGATGGGTGGACGCCCGCTTGAGCGAGATTTCGGGCCACAGCAGCTCCACCAGCTTGTCCTTGACGACGATCCGGTCGTGGTAATAGAGCAGATAAGCGAACAATTCCTGAGACTTGGAGGTCCGCCAGCGAAAATCCCTGATCGGCACCCCATCCCGCTCGAACTGGATAGAATTGAAGCCGCGGATCAGCAACGAATCTTTTTTGACTTCTTGGTGCATGGCGGTTTTGCGGTTCCTGATTCTCTGGATGGTTCTGCTGAGCCGTTCTCTGGGGACCGGCTTGAGCAGGTAATCCTGGGCACTGGCCTCGAACGCCTCCAGCGCGAAGCTGTTATGGGCGGTTACGAATACAAGGGCAGAACCGGGGCAAATCTCCTCCAGCCTCTTCGCAGCCTCCATGCCGTTCATTCCGGGCATATCAATATCCAGGAAAATAATATCTGCATCCCAGCCGGATGCTTCGTTCAGAGCCAGCAGCGGATTGGTATAGGTTGCCGTTACAATGGCCGATCCCAGCGCCCTGAGTGTGGATTCCAACTGGATCAGAGCAAGTCGTTCGTCATCAATCAGCACTACCCGAAGCATTGGCTCACCTCCTCATACAGGATATAGCCGGTGGAGGAAGGGTTCACTCCATCCACCGGACGGGAACAATAAAGGAGACGGTGGTTCCATGGCCGGGACGGCTCCGGATAGACAAGCCCTGCCCGTAACGTTCGATCAGCCGCCGGTTGGTATTCCAAATACCGATCCCGGAGTCCGTGTCTTTGTTCTTCTTCAGCAAGCGTTCGATTACAGTCTGATCCATGCCTTTGCCGTTGTCCTGAATCTCGAACCGGACATGATCCTCCTGCTCTTCAATGCGGATCATGAGGGTGCCTCCCTCGATAAGGCTAAGCAGCCCGTGACGGACGGCATTCTCCACAAGCGGCTGCAGGATCAGAGGGGGGACTAGCAGCAAGCCGCTGTAATTCCGTTCCCACACGACCTCCAGCCGTTCCCCGAACCGGACCTGCTCGATATACAAGTAGGCTTCGACCAGCGACAGCTCCTGATGTAATTGAACCAGCTTCCCTGTATTCATCAGATCGAAGCTGGCGCGCAGGAAGGAGGAGAAGGCATCAATCAGCTCCTGCATCTGGCGGATATCAATTTGACTGAGCGTTGAGATCGAATTCAGCGCATTGAACAGGAAGTGAGGACGGATCTGCGCCTGGAGGTAGGCGATCTCCAGGCGCAGATTGTGCTGGATGCTCTGCTTCATCCTCGCCAGCCCCGTAACCCGGTACTTCAATTCCAGGCTATCGACCGGCTTGGTCACATAATCATTGGCCCCCAGCCGGAAGCCGTAATAGATCTCCTCACGCCGCGCACGCGCCGTCAGCAGCAGCACCGGCAGTTCGGATGCCGAATAGCGCTCCCTGACTCTCCGGGTTAGCTCATACCCTGACATCTGCGGCATCATCACATCCGTGATTAACAGGTCCCAGGATTCCTCTCTCAGGCGTTTCAGTGCCTCTTCACCGCTCAGCACCGGGGTCAGCCGGTACATATCCTCATGCAAAATGGTGGAGAGCACCCGAAGATTCACCGGATCATCGTCAACCACCAGGATGTGGAGTATAGCTTCATCCTGCTCCTCCTTAGCCGCTGCGAACAGAGGAGCAGCGGCAGGGAGCGGGTCTTCGCCTCTGCCTTGGAAATAGGGTGACTGAGCGTTCAGCGTAATGTCCGGCCATTCCTCTGCTTCGTTCTCGCCGGATCTTCCGTCCGTGAAGAAAGCCCTGTCTGCCAGCGGCAGGTTGAAACGGAAGATGGAGCCTTCTCCCGGCCTGGACTCCACCGTAAGCCTGCCCCCGTGCAGCTCCACGAGGTGCCGGGTAATGCTCAGGCCCAGACCCAGGCCGCCCCGGTCCGGCCCGCCAGCTTGTTCATAGGGCTGGAAGATACGGCTGAGTTCTTCCTCACCGATGCCTTCACCGGTATCGGCAACGCTGATCAGAAGCTGGCCGTCCGTTTCCTCGGCTGATATCCGTATACTGCCGGATGCTGTGAATTTCACAGCATTATGAATCAGGTTGAATAGAATCTGTATCAGCCGCTTCTCATCGGCCCATACAGGCGGAAGCGCTTCGGATGCGCTTACATGAAGTGTAAGGTTTCTGCCTTCCGTTAAATAACGGAGCATGTCCGCAACTCCTGCCGCAATCGTTGAGATTGATAACGGCACGGGGTGAAGAACCATCCGGTTCTCCCGCAGCAGGGTCAGATCCATAAGATCATCCAGCAGCTGCGACATTTGGCGTCCGATGCGGACAAGCAGCTCCAAGTCGCCGGATTCTTCCTCAGGGTAGGCTGACCGCCTTTTGTCGTATTCGGTCTCAGCAATGCTGATCATTCCATGCAGCGGCGTCCGCAGCTCATGCGAGGTGCTGATCAGGAACCGTTCCTTCTGCTTGTCCGTCTGCACCAGCTGTTCATAGAGCACTCTGTTCTCATCGGAGCGCCGGATATATTGCTTCAGGCCGTAGGCGGAGAACCCGACAATAGCTGCCAGAATGTCAATAGAGTAGAACGGTAGGTTCTGCCGGTCACCGTTCAGCGTATTCCCCCATATGACCCCTGATACAATACAGGAAGCAATGAAGGTAAGAAAGCTGACGTCCCTTTTTCGTTTATATACCATTATTCCGAATATTACAAACATCCAGCAGGGAGGAATCATATACAAAAGGCTGAAATAAATAGTGGCATGGGACAATACGATGTGAATCGGCAGTACACCTATGCAGAGAGTGTACAGAACAAGGAGGAAGCTGTAGATCTTGAAGGCCCGGCCTACGGGCTGAGCGCTGTAGAACTTGTAGGTCAGCAGCAGCATGAAAAAGACCATCCACACATAAGACAGGAGCCTGATCTTGAACATCCACGTATAGTTCAGCGGCAGCACAATTAGCAGCAGGACATCGTTGTCCGCCGCAATGGAGAGAGCTGTCGTAATCAGCATAAGAGCAAACAGCAGCAAGGTCCGCTGTTTCTTGGCAAGCACATACAGAATGCAGACATACAGGGCGTGGATCAGAAGGATGATGATGGTGGTTAGCTGAAAAGCCGTGGAGTACCAGCGCTCCTTCTGAATGGAGGATTGGGCGCCGAAGCGGATGGAGTAAGAGATTCCGCCCTTCTCCCCGTGCTCGTAATTGGCTGCCTGGATCAGGACAAGCATCTCCTGCTTACCCGCAGGCAGGGGGTAGTCAACATTATAGGATATAGCCATCGGCCGGTATAACTCCTTGTGCGCAGCAGGCTGTCCCATTGACGGGAACGTCTGGCCGTTGACTTCGATCCTTGAAGAGGCCTGGATCTGCTGTGCCCAGAAGGAATAGGGTTCGTCCAGGGGGTGATCCACGAGAATACGCAGAGCAAAGGTTCCGTAGCCGAGAGAAGAACCGGACAGGGAGGACTTCCAGTTACCCGGAACGTTAATCAGGAGCGGAGCTCCGGCAATCCCCGAGCGGATATCGCTCTCTGTAACCAACCGGTTCGGATAAAAGGCCCATTCACCGTCAAGGACCAGCGAGTGGGCGTTCTTGAGATTCCAGCCGCGCAAATCAAGCTTGCCTCCGGACGCACCAGGCTGCTGCGGAGAAGCAAAGATCTGCTGCCAACCCGTGTGCATTCCCAGGAGCAAAGACATATATAACATGATTAAAATCGAATGTTTGAAGTAATATCTGGAATTTGTATTCATCATAGTGTAATGAGTTCGACAAAGGAAAGGCTTAACCTTCTACGCCATTAAATAAATTCTTGAACAATCTGGAGAGATTGCTGCGAATGGTCATGTGAACTTGGATTCGTGTCAGATTCGGTCTTTTGTCCTGCTTTCCAGGCCGGCCAGTAGTGCTGCTTGCACAACCCTTTCGCATAATGCCTTCTATCGCAGTTTTCGATCGTGCATTTTCTTTCATTAATCGCCCTGAGTCTCCCCATTGTGTATCCCTCCATGATGGTTTCGTTTCAAGTCAAGCCCATTATAGAGAGACCTCATAGACAAGAACTGAACAAAATTGGAATTTAAATTCCAATAAATCTCATTTGGTTGTGGCGTCCGGCTAGAATCGTAAAGAGGCTCATGCAGGGACTGCGTTCTCTGCCCGGAGCCTTTTGAAGCAGCCTTGACAGTGCTGTTTGATAGGCTGCTGAATAAATAGGTAATTTTACTCATTTATTGATAGGAAGATGAATATATCTAATGTATAACATTGAAAGACTATGGGAGGTAGTATGATGGTGACCAAAAAACTGTATACTCAATTGGAAGTGATCGAGTTATTGAAGCTACCCCCTACTACCATCAAGCGCTGGCTCGAATACTTCACACATTTCATCCCTGTGGTTCAGAGGGGGGACAGCAAATTCTTTGAATACGAATCTCTCAAAGTTCTGACGCGTGTGAGTGAACTCCGGCAGGACCGGTACCATCTGGGTACCATCGTACGGATTCTGGTTGAGGAAGGCTTCCCTATGTACAGCACTCCAAGAGAAATGTCAGGACCCCATATGGACAAGCCAGGCAGTTCAGCAGATTCAGAAGAGCTGAAGAGCAGGGAGCAACAGCAGCGTATTATCTCTTCCATCCTGCTGATCGCAGATGAATTGTACCGGCTGGCCGGATATATGGATGAGCTGGGACAGAAATAACAGCAACCCCCTCCTGAGCAGAAATTGCTGTTCTGCGGGAGGGGGTGCTGTATTGATGCGGGGACTATCCTACTTCGTATATGCTTACGTTGGACAGGTTTATATCTAAGGCGGCAGCAGCTCCTGTTCCGGTTAATGTAGCGTTTATCTGGAAATTAAGAGCATTTGACCCGGTAGTCGCGCTGACCAAACCGGAGGATTGAAGTGTATAATCCCACGAACTGGTTGTGGAGCCTGTTTCAGAGCCAAAATAGGTTATACGTGCATTGTTGCTAGTAGTATTGAGATATACAAAAACTTCAGAGCCTGTTACATCTCGATTCGCGGGCACCGTTACGCGCATAGTATAGGAAACATGATAGATGCGACCCACGGTCAAATTAATAGTTTGGTTATTGGCAGCAAGCGCTATACTTCCGCCGCCGTCACTATTCAATAACGTAAATGTTATCGCTGCAAGTGATGTAGTCAAGTTTTGAGCGGTGGGTTGGAACATGGCATACCTGATAATTGGAATTATACCCATAGAGCCGGTAGAGCCGGTAGCGCCAGTGGCCCCGGTAACGCCAGTGGCCCCGGTAGCGCCGGTAGCACCAGTCGCGCCGGTCGCGCCAGTCGCGCCGGTAGCACCAGTAGCGCCAGTAGCGCCAGTAGCGCCGGTAGCGCCGGTAACGCCAGTCGCACCAGTAGCGCCAGTAGCGCCCGTTAAGCCAATGCCAGTCGCACCTGTAGCTCCGGTAACCCCGGTAACCCCGGTAATGCCGGTAGCACCAGTAGCGCCAGTAGCACCCGTGGCTCCGGTAGCACCTGTCGCACCTATTATACCAACGCCAGTCGCACCAGTTGCACCAGTAGCGCCAGTAGCGCCAGTCGCACCAGTCGCACCAGTAGCGCCAGTAGCTCCCGTGGCTCCGGTGGCCCCAGTAGCGCCAGTAACACCCGTCGCGCCCGTGATCCCAGTCGCGCCAGTAGCGCCAGTGGCTCCGGTAGCACCGGTAGTGCCAGTAGTGCCAGTAGCCCCCGTGGCCCCAGTAGCCCCAGTGACCCCATGAACGATAAATCCAGTACTGCCGGTAACGCCGGTAGAGCCGGTAGCGCCGGTAGCGCCGGTAGCGCCAGTAGCGCCAGTAGCGCCAGTAGCGCCAGTAGCGCCAGTCGCGCCGGTAGAGCCGGTAGCGCCGGTAGAGCCGGTAGCGCCCGTGGCCCCGGTAGCGCCGGTAGCGCCGGTAACGCCGGTAGCGCCAGTAACGCCGGTAGCCCCTGTAGTACCCGTGGCGCCAGTCGCGCCAGTGGCTCCGGTGGATCCGGTAGCGCCAGTAGCGCCGGTAGCGCCGGTAACCCCCGTAACCCCCGTAGCCCCCGTAGCACCTGTGGCTCCCGTAACGCCAGTGATTCCCGTGGCTCCGGTGATTCCAGTCACTTCAGTGCCCGTGGCCCCTCTGATCCCCGTGGCCCCGGTGATTCCAGTGATGCCTGTTGATCCAATGCTTCCGTCAACTCCAGTCGGACCGAACCCAGTCGGGCCGGTAGGTCCTGTAGCCCCGGTCTGCCCGATCTCCTCCCATGCTGTCCAGGTGCCCCCTCCGTTCTGACTGCTACGGTAATACAGGGCAGGGTTCGAGATATAGAGCTGCTGGACGTATGCCCCTACCCGAGAGACATACAAGGTCCAGACCGCTGGATGAACGACCGGCGGACTGTCTGGAGGGGGCTGGCCATTGGGATCATCAGAGCTGTAGACGCCTGGTTGATTGAAGGAACCCAGTGTCGAATTGGAAGGCTCCTCGTTAAGCGGCACTGCGCCTACGTCTGCAGCATCGAGGATAACCACCCCGGCCTGGCCGTTGACGGTAACCGCGCCACCGGGAGCCCCCGTAGGGCCTGAAGGACCGCTTGGTCCGATGACAACGGGCAGATTCGCGGCGGTCTTAAGTTTAGAATCCAGGATCATTTCCTGCTTGAAGATCGTGTCCAGCATGGATTGTACATTATTGTTGACCTGCAGAACCTGTGCCAGTGTCGCGGGGGGACCGCTTAGTCCCGGCAGGGTGCCCAAGGCATACTGAATTTTCTCGCCTTCTGCGTTAAGAATGTGTGCCAAACCCAGCTCTTCCATCGCGATGGAAGAGAAGATCAGATTAACGACATCATCCCGTGTTAATGAAATGGACGGTGTAATATTGGGGATATTTGGTGTAGACAATGAAAACCCTCCTTCACTAGTGCATTAGATTTCACATCGTTTCTTTAAACAAAGCTCCCCTCTCTGCGGTAGAAAAAGCTTGCGAAAGAGGGGAATCCCTAGCCTGAGAAGCTTACTCTATCTGGAAGATGCTCACATTGGACCACGGTTGATAAATCGTAGCGGCTGTTCCGGTAAAAGTAATGCTTGCCTGCAGAGTGAGGGCCTGTGGTCCGGTGGTACCCGTCCGGAATATACCGCTTGATTCCAGTGTCATGGCTGATGCAGTTCCGCTACCAGCACCTTTGCTTCCAACATTGGTGATATGAAGAGGGTTGGTGTTCAGGAAGGACTGTACTACCCCTTGAGATACAACTGCAGTACCTGGAACTATCCTAAATCTCAATGAAAAGGACAGGTAATAAGTGGTGTTAGGCTGTAGACCAAGGCTATTTCCACCGGAGACTGTAATTGTTCCGTCACTGTTATTAAATTGCTGATCCAGTACTACCGTAATTGGTGTAGTACTTAAAGTTCCTGTTGGTGCGAACATGGCATTGTAGTTCACGCCGGTAGCGCCCGTAGGCCCGGTAGCGCCGGTAGCGCCGGTAGCGCCGGTAGCGCCGGTGACGCCAGTGGCCCCGGTAGCGCCAGTGGCTCCGGTGGCTCCGGTGGCTCCGGTAGCGCCAGTGGCGCCAGTAGCACCAGTGGCTCCGGTAGCGCCAGTGGCTCCGGTAACGCCAGTAATGCCGGTAACGCCGGTAACGCCGGTAACGCCGGTAACGCCGGTAACGCCGGTAGCGCCAGTAGCGCCAGTAGCGCCAGTAGCACCAGTAGCACCGGTAGCGCCGGTGGCCCCGGTAACGCCGGTAACGCCAGTAATGCCGGTAGCACCGGTTGCTCCGGTAACACCAGTAGCGCCGGTAATGCCGGTAGCACCGGTAGCGCCGGTAACGCCAGTAATGCCGGTAGCCCCAGTAGCGCCAGTAGCGCCGGTAGCGCCGGTGACTCCGGTAACCCCGGTGGCTCCGGTAACCCCGGTGGTTCCAGTAGCACCGGTAGCGCCGGTAGCGCCGGTAGCGCCGGTAACGCCGGTAGCGCCAGTAGCGCCGGTAACGCCAGTAGCGCCAGTAGCGCCGGTAACGCCGGTAGCACCGGTAGCGCCGGTAGCGCCAGTGGCTCCCGTATAGCCGGTAGCGCCGGTGGCCCCGGTAGCGCCGGTAGTGCCGGTGGCTCCGGTAACACCGGTGGTTCCAGTAGCACCGGTAGCGCCGGTAGCGCCGGTAGCGCCGGTAACGCCGGTAGCGCCAGTAGCGCCGGTAACGCCAGTCACGCCGGTGGCTCCGGTAGCGCCGGTAGCGCCGGTCGTGCCGGTAGCGCCGGTAGCGCCGGTGGCTCCGGTAGCGCCGGTAGCGCCGGTAATGCCCGTAGCGCCCGTAGCACCCGTAGCACCCGTAGCTCCTGTTACCCCGGTAGCACCCGTAAACCCGGTAGCACCCGTAATCCCGGTAGCTCCGGTAAGACCTCTCGGTCCGGTAGCACCTGTTGGTCCAGTGATGCCTGTAGGTCCGGTAGGGCCTGCTCCTGTGGGGCCTATGGACCCTGTTGCTCCCCGTTGTCCAATTTCTATCCACGGGGTCCAGGTGGCCCCGCTATTCTGACTGCTGCGGTAGAAGAGGACAGGATTCGAGATATAGATCTGTTGCACATAAGTTCCAACCTGCGAGACATACAAGGTCCAGACCGCGGGATGGGTGACGCCGGGAGGTCCGTTCAGAGGCGCCGGGCCAGCAGGATTGTTGGAGCTATAGACACCGGCTTCTATGAAGGTGTTGAGATTAGAACCAGAAGGCTCCACGTTCTCGGGAAATGCACCTACGTCTTCAGCGTCCAATACGACAGTGCCAGCCTGGCCGTTGACTGTGGTTACGGCACCGGCAGCACCAGTGGGTCCGGTGGGCCCGGTGGGTCCCAGCAGGGTTGGGACACCGGCAGCCGTCTTCAGCTTCGAGTCGAGCATCATTTCCTGCCGGAAGATGGTCTCCAGCATACCTTGTGTACTGCTGTTTACATCCAGAATCTGTTGCAGTGTTGCGCCTGGTCCGGTTATTCCCGGCAGCGTACCGAGGGCGAACTGAATTTTCTCTCCTTCCGCGTTAATAATATGTGCTAAACCCAGCTCTTCCATGGCAATGGAAGAGAACAAGAGGTTCACCACATCATCCCGTGTTAATGTAATCGTCGGGGAAATATTGGGGATATTAGGTGTAGACAAAATAAAAACCTCCTTATTGGGTGGGATGTTATAACGTATTCCTGCACGTTCTTATCCGGTATGGATAAGTGCCTATATGAAACACCCATAAAAATAGGGCTTGATTTTTATGGAGATATTTGGGTTTTAGGAACTCATTCGATTTGATAAATGGTTAATCCCGACAGGTCAGTAGTGAATGCAGGAGTCGCCTGACCGTCCAGCGAAATCGAGATTTGCACTTGCATCGTTTGAACGGGGTCTGCACCGGTCAGGATTAATCCGCCAGCCAGAGCCGTATAGTTCGCAGGCGCATTGCCGGGACCGAATAATGCAGAGTCAACAAGCGACACATAGGTCTGAGTATCATTTAGGAAAGTAATAATTTCCAGCAGCCGGATGTCGAAATTGTCCCCTGGAGAGAAGATATTAATCAGAAAGGATATAGAGATGTAGTAGACGCTGTCCGGCTCCAGAACGATCTTCTGTTGGGTATTATCAAGGTAAATGCTGCCGTCGCTGAATATTTCAGTAAATGTAATTATAGTTGTTGTATTTCTCGGTATCTCTGCACCTGGCTGGAACAATGCATTGTTGACAAATAGGAGATGGGGTCCTGTAGCGCCGGTGGAGCCTCGGTGTCCGGCTAACCCGGCGGCTCCCCGAGCCCCCGTCGGACCCGTCTGTCCAGCGAGTCCCCGCACACCGGTTAGGCCTGCCGACCCGGTAGTTCCACGCATCCCAGTTGGACCCGCACTACCCCTAAGCCCTGGCCCGATAGTCCCCCGAACTCCTGCCGGTCCGGCTGCGCCGCTGGCTCCTCTCAGACCTGATGGTCCGCGAACTCCGGGCTTCCTTGGTCCGCTAGGGCCTTGTATCCCACCCATCCCCGTATTTCCCCGGCTGCCTTGAAGCCCGCGTAATCCTCTTAGGCCCCTAATCCCCGTAACACCTTGTCTTCCCGGGATTCCCCGATTCCCGGTTGGCCCTTCTGATCCTGTAATTCCTCTCCTGCCCATTCCTGTTGGGCCGGTAATACCTTTGTCTCCTTGTGGTCCGGTAGCGCCCCGATGGCCATCCAGCCCAGTTACACCGGCATGGCCTGTAGCCCCTGTTGCTCCCGGAACACCGGTGGGGCCTGTAGTGCCCTGAATGCCTGCGAGTCCGGTGGCGCCGCGCGCCCCCGGACCGGTAATGCCTTGTATTCCAGTTGGCCCTGTTGTTCCTGATCTGCCTGGATTCCCTGTCAATCCTCTGGGCCCGGTGCTTCCCCTGTTGCCTGCGGGTCCTGTTGGTCCGCTGGAACCCTTCACACCGGTGTGTCCGATCGGCCCGGCCCCTCCTTGCATTCCTATGGCTCCCTTGTCTCCGTTACCGCCCCGGAACCCCCTTGATCCCGTAATGCCTTGAAGCCCAATTGATCCGGTGGCTCCCCGGGGTCCGGTGACGCCAACCGGTCCTGCGATCCCTCTGCCTCCAGTGATTCCGTCTAGACCGGTGGGGCCAAGCACTCCCGTCATGCCCCTAGAACCGGTGGGGCCGCTGGGACCTGTTATACCGGGGGTTCCAGGAGCACCTGGCTGTCCGGTAGCCCCAGCCGGCCCCGTCACACCTGCTCCTGTCGGCCCGGTGGGTCCGGTTTCACCGCGTTGTTCAATGTCTATCCAGGGAGTCCAAGCGGCTCCGCTGTTCGGGCTGCTGCGGTAGAAGAGGGAAGGATTCGAGATATAAATCTGCTGGACATAGGCTCCAACCCGGGAGACATATAGAGTCCAGACCGAGGGATGAACGGAAGGCGGACTGTCTGGGGGCGGGGAACCATTCTCATTCGTAGAGCTATAGACTCCGGCGGCTATGAATGAGCCCAGAATAGAATTAGAAGGCTCCGCATTATAAGGCATTGCACCTATGTCTGAAGCGTCCAGTACAACGGCTCCGGTCTCCCCGTTGACACTTGTTACGGCTCCGGCCCCACCTGTCGGCCCGGCTGGACCAGTGGGACCCGGAAGAGTCGGAACGCCCGCAGCGGTCCTCAGCTTGGAGTCCAGCATCATCTCCTGCCGGAAGAGGGTATCCATCATGCCTTGTGTGCTGCTGTTCACATCCAGAATCTGCTGCAGGGTAGCAGGGGGGCCGCTTAATCCCGGCAGTGTACCGAGGGCGAACTGTATTTTCTCTCCTTCTGCGTTGATAATGTGTGCCAGACCCAGTTCCTCCATAGCAATGGAAGAGAACAACAGATTAACAACATCGTCCCGAGACAGTGTAATTGACGGGGTGATATTTGGAATATTGGGTGTAGACAATGTTAAACCCCCTTCATGATTGTTATCAGGATGTTCAACCCAGCCGGATAATGCTCAGGTTGGACCCCGTGAAATCCGATTGAGCATCAGCGGTCCCGTCCAGAACAATGTTTGAAATTAGCTGCAGTGCTTGTTCGGGATCGGCACCGGTTAGTACGAATCCGCTTGAACCCAGCGTGAAGGACAATGAAGTGCCAGTCAGACTCACCGGTCTGCTTCCAAAAATGGCCACTGGCAGTGCTGCAGCATTCAGCGTTAAGAATAATTCCACAGAGGTTACCGCTACGTCGCCCGGAGTAAGATTGATGCGGATAAAGAAGGAGACGTAATAGAGGCTGCCCGGCTGTAAATTAATCGTATCCGGACTGCCATTTGTTGTTATGGTTCCGTTGCTGTGATTGAAGGCTTCAAGGAACGAGAATGGGAAATTTGTGCTGCTTAAGGGCATAGCCAGGGGCTGGAACACTGCATTGTAGGCGGCGATAGCCTCACCTGAGGGGCCTTCGACTCCTGTAACGCCTGTCGGTCCCGTAACGCCGGTGGGTCCGGTGATGCCGGTGGGTCCGGTGACGCCGGTGGGTCCGGTGATGCCAGTCGGCCCGGTAATGCCGGTGGGTCCGGTAACGCCAGTGGGCCCGGCAGTACTACCGGTCGGCCCCGTAAGGCCGGTGGGTCCGGTAACGCCGGTGGGTCCGGTAACGCCGGTAGGCCCAGTAACGCCGGTGGGCCCGGCAGTAACGCCAGTGGGCCCGGTAACGCCGGTGGGCCCGGTAATGCCGGTGGGTCCGGTAACGCCGGTGGGCCCAGTGATGCCGGTGATGCCTGTAACGCCAGTGGGCCCGGTGACGCCGGTGGGTCCGGTAACGCCGGTGGGTCCGGTAGCACCGGTAGGTCCGGCAATACTGCCTGTCGGCCCGGCAACACCTGTCTTGCCAATAGCACCGGCGGAGCCGTTTGCGCCGGTGGGTCCGGTAACGCCAGTAGGTCCTGTGATTCCCTGTATTCCTGTTACCCCTGTCGGTCCGGTGAGCCCCGTATGTCCAGTTGCACCAGTAGGTCCTGTGATTCCGGCAGGTCCGGTAGGGCCTGTCGGCCCTCTGGTACCGGTAGGGCCTGTATTTCCTGTCGGCCCGGTAACCCCTTCAGCTCCGGCAGCGCCGACAGTTCCGGCAGTGCCTATGACGCCGGTGTTGCCTCTGGGCCCAGCCATGCCTGTCCCGCCGGTGGCACCCATTGGTCCGATGACCCCGCTTGGGCCAATGGGCCCGGACGGCCCTGTGTCTCCGGTTGAACCACCGGGTCCGCGGAGTCCGGTGGCACCGGTCTGACCCGCTGCGCCGGTTGAACCGATGCCCCCAGTCGGCCCGGTGAAGCCCTCAGGTCCTCTGACGCCTGTGGGTCCGTGGAAGCCTGCTGGTCCTTCAGGCCCGCCGGGTCCGGTAATGCCCCGGCTGCCGCTAACCCCGGCTGGTCCCCTGACACCTGAAGGCCCCACAGCACCGGGTCCCGCAGGTCCTCTTGGTCCGGTAACGCCGCGTAGTCCTAAGGGTTGCCAAGGGTTCCAGGAGACACCTCCATCCTGGCTGCTGCGGTAGAACAGGGCAGGGTTGGAGATATAGAGCTGTTGCACGTAATCCCCTACACGGGAGACATACAGTGTCCAGACCGCCGGATGACTTACTGGCTGCGGGCCGTCCGGAGGCGCAGCACCGTTATCGTCATTGGAGCTATATATACCAGGCTGGGTGAATGATCCCAAGAGAGAAGCAGAGGGCTCTTCGCTTAAGGGCAGAGCCCCTATCTCGGCAGAGTCCACTTGAACTGCGCCCGTCAGTCCATTGACGCTGATGACGCCTCCGTCCGCTCCCGCCGGTCCGGTAACCCCGGGAGACCCAATTACGGGAGTCATGGCGGTGGCGGTCTTCAGCTTGGAGGCCAGCATCATTTCCTGGCGGAAGATGGTATCCAGCATGGATTTTGCGCTGTTATTCACCTCCAGCACTTGTGCCAGTGTGGCAGGCGGTCCGCTGATCCCCGGAAGCGAGCCAAGAGCATACTGGATCTTTTCACCTTCGGCATTGATAAGGTGTGCAAGACCCAGCTCTTCCATAGCAATGGATGACATGATGAGATTAACAACTTGATCCCTGGTCAGGGTAATGGATGGAGTAATATTGGGGATATTGGGGGTAGACAAATAAGACCCTCCTTTATGGTCGGATCTTATACTATATGACGATATTCAATAGGGGGAAGTGTATAGGGGTATTAGACTAGTGAAGCACAGGAGGGTGTGTATTTCGCCAGTTATTCCTCATCCGGTTCCTTCGGTTCCTTCGATTCATCAAGCTCTCCCAGTTCATCCAGTTCATCCGGTTCAACGAATTCACCATAGGTCTCGTTGTCGTCTGTGAGCAGGCGAAGAATGCGGTCCAGCTTGCTTAGGCTTAACCATTGTCCGTTCGAGACTTCTTCAAGCAGTCTGGAAGCCGTATTGTTGATGCGGATAACGCTCATATAGCTTAATTCCTCCGGACGGGATTTAACGAAGGCTTGAATGGCATCTGCTTCCGCACTGATAATATGGGACAAAGAGATTTCATTCATGGCCACGGAAGTGAGCAGGAGGGCTAGGCTTTCGCGCTTAGTGATTGATTGGCCGGGCTTCATTTCGGGAGAATCAGGCAAGGACATCCTTGGGCACCTCCTGTGACCGGCTGCAAGATCCGGAACTATTATAGTATCAATATATAAGGAACAAGCCGTATCTATTCCACCTATTCTTTCGCGGCGTCCGAAATCCGAAAAGTCCGATATATTAAGGGAGCAAGCTGCATAAAATATAATATTAAGCATCTGTGCACCTGTTAAAGGAGTGTAGGAATTGCGGACGAAACCAAAAATTACGGAAGCGGTATTTCTGGCTGCGGCTGTTGAGCAAAGGGCTATCGTCATTCTGCTGGCAGCTCTGACATCCATGTTACAGGCTGTTGCTGCCGAGCAGGCGGAAGAGCGGCAGTATCAGCCGCCCGGGCGGTTGTCCCGTCTGGAGAGGGCCGTCATCCGGGTGCTTCAGGCTCTGACGCGAAGACAGATGATCCTGCTTCAGTACGTCACCATCAATAGCCGACTGCTGGACGAGGTGGATAACAGTGAAGCCTGAGACTTCCGGACCGGTCGTTGAAGAGTTGAAGAAGGCTGTGGGCGAAGCGCTAGATCAGATGGAAGCATTCAAGCAGGCGAGCCGGCTGATTCCGGTTCAGGTCGAAAAAGAACTGGATGAGTTAATCGCCAAAACCAGGCTCCTCTTTCATTGGAGCGAAGGTGAAACCGGGATCCCCAAGCCTGAGACTGCAAAGGACAGCAAACCGGTGGTCTTCCGGAGAGTAAGCAGTATCAGAGCCGGCGGCAGATCACTGTTCCGTAGTGTAGCTGAGCCCCTCTCTGCTATTCGTCAGACCCCTGGGAAGCCGGAGCTGCTCGAGCGCCTGAAGTTGCCCGAGCGTCCGAAGCCTAAGAAAAGGAAGGCCCCAGGAAATCAAGCAAAAATGAATAAGAAAAATAACAAACCTGCCCCGCCGCTTAAACCGGAAGCCAAGCTATCCCAGCCTCAAAGGACAACGATCACGGCTCAGATTGCAGATATCCAAACCTCCTCCAATTTGAAACTGAAGGGCTGAGAAGAACCTGAGAATCGTCAGGTTCTTTTTTTATGCCTTAAGCAAATTTCGTCCTCTAAGTCCATGAATGAATGCACCTTTCAGGAACAACTACATATGCTGACTATGGTTAAGGCCCTTCCGGTCCTGAGGCGAGCCGATATACGGACCCGAGCCGGATAATTTGGTGAAAGGAGTACATCTATGAAACGAAAAATTGTGGTCGTCGGCTTGGGATATGTCGGTCTTCCACTGGCTCTGTTGTTTCATCAGAAGGATTATCATGTCATTGGTATTGATGTGGACGATGACAAATTAGTAAAGCTGCGCGAGGGAAGATCGTATATTTCTGACATTAGCGATGACCAAATCGGATGGCTGAATGCGTCCGGGAGCTTTGAATACACCGGTGATTTCTCCAGAGTAAGCGAGTCGGAAGCGATTATTATCTGTGTTCCTACCCCGCTGTCGGAGAGCAGTGATCCGGATCTCAGCTATTTGAAGGGCGCCATGCAGTCTATCCTGCCCCATCTGAGACCGCAGCAGCTCATTGTCGTGGAGAGCTCCACCTATCCAGGAACTACTGAGGAGGAATTCGTGCCGCTGCTGGAGCAGCATCAATACACTGTCGGCGAGGATGTATTCGTAGGCTATTCTCCCGAACGCATTGATCCGGGCAACCTGATGTATTCACTGGAGAATATCGCGAAGGTGGTTAGCGGAGCCACTACGGGCTGTCTGGAGCGCATCGTGGGTCTCTATCAGACGGTCTTCCGGACGATTGTACCGGTTAGTTCAACCAAAGCGGCTGAGATGACCAAGCTGCTGGAGAATACCTACCGCTTCATTAATATTTCCTTCATTAATGAGATTGGCAGGCTCTGCGAGGGGATGGGCATTGATGTCTGGGAGGTTATTGAGGCTGCAGCTACCAAGCCTTATGGCTTCACCAGCTATGATCCCGGTCCCGGCATTGGAGGCCACTGCATTCCGGTAGATCCGCTCTATTTGAAATGGAAGGCCAATCTGGAAGGGCTGGAGACGCCGTTCATTGACCTAGCTAAGAGCATCAACGACTCGCAGCCTGTGTATGTAATGGGCCGAATCAAGCAATTGCTGGCCGAATGTAACAGGAACGACCGGGTGAGGATTCTGCAAATCGGGCTGGCTTACAAAGCCAATATTGCTGATCTGCGGGAATCACCGTCGATCAGCCTGTTTCTGCTCATGGTAGCCGAGGGGTACGAGGTGGACTATCACGATCCATTTATTCCGAGCTTCACAGCAGGCGGTCATGAATACCATCATGTGCCTCTGAGCGAAGAGGTTCTTAATGAATATGACTGCGTAGTGATCTCCACCGCTCACCAGAGTGTCGATTACGAGATGATCCTTCGCGCTGCGCCACT
Source organism: Paenibacillus tritici (assembly GCF_013204885.1). Taxonomy (GTDB): domain Bacteria; phylum Bacillota; class Bacilli; order Paenibacillales; family Paenibacillaceae; genus Paenibacillus_AQ; species Paenibacillus_AQ tritici. The sequence goes on along the minus strand of NZ_JABMKX010000023.1, from coordinate 74,688 downwards.
GATTTTCGATACCAGGAACTGCTATGAGCTTGCTTATTCTCATGTTGCCAAACTTTAAATTCAAGGAGGAAATCATATGATTACTATCAGCTTGTGTATGATCGTTAAGAATGAAGAAGCGGTGCTGGCCCGTTGCCTGGACTCTATCCATGACATTGTGGATGAGATTAATATTATCGATACCGGTTCAACAGACAGCACAGTGGAGATTGCTAAGCGTTATACGGACCGCGTATTTTTCTTTCCATGGACAGGAAGCTTTGCTGAAGCCCGTACGGAGTCCTTCAAACATGCTACGAAGGAATACCTGCTGTATCTGGATGCGGATGATGTCATTCTGGACGAAGACCGCGAGAAGCTGCGCAAGCTCAAGGAGACCCTCGATCCTTCGGTAGATTCTGTATCTATGTTCTATGACGCTGGGACAGACGCTTATGGAAATGTTACTCTGCGGTACCGCCGCAACCGTATGGTACGCCGGGACCGCAATTTCCAGTGGCAGGGAGAGGCTCACCAATATCTGAATGTCTTTGGCAAGATCATCAACGAGAATATCTCGGTCACCCATAAGAAGATCAAGCATTCTGTAGGACGTAACCTGTCCATATACAAGACACGGATTGAACGGGGAGATGTATTCTCCCCCCGCGATTATTTCTATTACGGGAATGAACTGCGCGAGAACGGCCACCCGGAAGAAGCCATCAAGGCGTATGACAAGAATATTGAGATGAAGGATGGATGGGTCGAAGACAAATTCTATGCCTGCATTAATAAGGGTGACTGCTACCGCGCGCTCGGTGACAGCTTCAATGAGCTCGCCTCGCTGCTGCAGTCGTTCCAGTTCACGCGTACACCCCGTCCAGAGGCCTGCAGCCGAATCGGTTATAACTTTCAGGTAAATAAAGAATATAAGCACGCCATATTCTGGTATGACCTGGCCACCAAGCTTCAGCCGGATGACAATCAATGGAGCTTCAGTTATCCTGCATACTCCACCTGGTACCCCCACCTGCAGATGTGCCTTTGCTATTCCAAGTTAGGAGATCTCGAAAAGGCGAATGAACACAACGAGCTGGCCGCGACGTTCCGTCCGACTGATGCTGCGATCCTCCACAATCGCCAATGGTTCGAGGGAAAAGTTAAGCCCAAGGAAGAAACGCCAACAGAATAGGAGGAACCCTTCATAGTCATTCCTGACCAGGATTCCTCGCACCCATTGAATATCGCTTGACAGTTATCTCTCCATGCGTTGCCGCTCCTTCTTGGAGGAGCGGCATGGCTTCCGCCAAAAGGGATATTATTTCATAGTATCAGCCGTGCCTTGGTTCCGGTGCCGAATAACCTTAGCGGGTATACCTACAGCAACACTATAAGCTGGGACAGTGCGGCTGACCACTGCACCGGCTCCAATCCGGCTATGGGCACCAATGGTCACTCCGCCCAGTATGGTTGCCCCGATTCCAATATTGCAGTTCTCTTCGATCTGGATGGAAGTAAAGGTGAGTGGTGCAAAAACCATAGGCGCTTCCGGTTCCTCTCCTTCGATATGGGTGGCTCCATGAATCCGCACAGCCGGACCGATTCCGCTGTATTCACCAATATATAGACCTCCTGCACCATGCAGGAAGCAGCCGGGACCTATCCAACTATGTGAACCAATGCGTAGTTCGTGCTTGTAATAACCTTTAAGAATAGTGTTGTGGCCAATGTATACATTGTCGCCAAGGTGTACATTCTCAGGGTGGAAGATGCGGACACCGTCTTCGAAGATGACGTTGTCTCCGCAGCTTCCCAGGAGTCTACGGTTGATCTCACCGCTGCCCTCACTTTTCCATTGCTTCATCTCTGACCGCTCCTTCGCTTAAAGATGCTGAGGGGTCCACATGATATATCACTGTACGGCGGATGGCTTCGTTCCAGGGGGTGGATAACAGGCCACTGTGCATAGATAGCAGTTTATCGACGGAGCCGGTCATTTCCCTGTCCTGCTCATCAGAATATTCAAGCTTGAGTGTCCGGTTCAGCCCACTCGATAACTGTTGAACCAGCTCGAGCAGAGTCAGGCTGTGGCGGCCAGCGATATTGTAGATGCCGTGCAGATTATTGCGGATCAACCAGACAGATGCTTCAGCAGCATCCGCGATGTAGACGGGATTCAGTACCAGACCATGGCGCTCTCCGGCTATCCGTATCGTCTCATCACCCATAAGTTTATGAATCAGCCCCGGAATAAGCCGGGGGATTCTCTGACCGCCCCCGAAGGGGAAGAAATAACGCAGAATCAGGTGGCTGCGCGGCCACAGACAGGCGATATTCTCTTCGATTGCGAACTTGTATGCAGAATAGGGATCTTCCGGATGGGGTATATCACTCTCCCGTCTGCTGCCGGAATATCCATAGACTCCTCCAGTAGAGGCATATACAACATCTGTAATCTGCATAATCCGGCAACGCTCCAGGAAATCTGCTTCGCTGTTGAACAGCTTCTTATAATCTACAGAAGTAGAGCCGGGCAGTTGTGCCGCGTAATGGATAAGAAGATTACGGCCGCTGTAGGGAAGGCCCGCAGGCTGCGGCTCCGTAAGATCTAAGTATTGCCAGGAGGCGGAAGTACGGACCTGCGGTTTACGCCCTAGCAAGATGACCTGACCGTCCATTCCCGAATCTCTGAGAAGGCTGAATACATGACTCCCGATAAAGCTGGAATAGCCGGTGATGAATATCCGGTCATAGTGTGTAGTGTTCATGTGTTAAGCCCCTTCATATAGAATTATTATCCATCCCCTGACGGATATGGGCGGCTGTAAGCTTGATGCCTTCCTCCAGGTCGATCTTGGCCTGGAAGCCAAGCACCTGTCTGGCTTTGTTAAGTTCAGGGATGCGCAGTTCGACATCGACGGTGTCCTTCGCCTGGAACTGAATAGGAGACTTGGAGCCCAGCACGCGCACAATGGTATTGGCAAGGCCATAAATAGTGATAATGGTAGATTCGTTACCCAGGTTGAAGGATTCTCCGACTGCTGCATCTACCGTGAGGCAGCGCATAATGCCTTCAACCATGTCATCGACATAACACCAGGCCCGGATTTGAGTCCCGCTGCCATGCACCTGAATGGTCTGGTTCTGCAGAGCAAGCTCAATCATCGTCTTAATGGCGCCTTCTCCGATTTGTCCGGGACCATAGATATTGAATGGCCGGATAATGACGGTGGGCAAGCCAAACTCCTTATAGTGGGCATAAGTTAGATGCTCTTCGGCAAGCTTGCTTACCGCATAGGTCCATCTTGCTTCGCCTACAGCTCCCAGCACGGTGGCATTGGACTCGTTGGCGCGAAAGGCAACCTGCCCGAAGACCTCGCTGGTGCTGAAGCAGATTACGCGCTCACAGTGATCCAGAGTGGCCGCTGCTTCCAGCAGGTTGGAGGAGCCGATCATATTGACCTTCATCGTCTGCACGGGATTTCGGATCACCGTATCAATCCCTGCTATGCCTGCGGCATGGACGACATGGGTCGCGCCCTGAATAGCAGTCTTTAGCGCTTCCGGATCGAGAATATCACCATGTACGATGTTCAGATTAGGATGGTTGCGGTAGGGTTTGAACTTCAATGCATTCCGGGAGAAATTATCATACACTGTCACCTTATTATGTTCAATAATTGCACCGATCAGTGAGGAGCCGATAAACCCGGCTCCTCCGGTAATAAAAACATGCTTCCCGCTGAAATCCGGGAAATCCGCAAGGTTCATAATTGCCAGCCTCCTACATCCATATTTATGCATGAATAACATATGCGCCATTTGGAGAGTGAAGAACCTGGAAGGATGCCAGGCTGCACCGTTTCAACACCGAATCCATCCGCTTAAGGAGCGTGAATCGCTTGATCTCACTGATTCAGATCGACAGACAATTCCAGTCCATGAAATCCGAAATTCTAAGTGCAGTTGGAGATGTACTGGATCGCGGCCAGTTTATTCTTGGCGAAGAGGTAAGACGTTTCGAGGAAGAAGCAGCAGCCTATCTGCAGGTCCCCTATGCCGTCTCTGTCGGTAACGGGACAGATGCATTGGTTATGGCCCTGACGGCACTTAATATTGGTGAGGGAGATGAAGTCATTACGACGCCGTTCACCTTCTTCGCTACAGCAGAGGCGATCTCAAGAGTTGGAGCAACACCGGTCTTCGCGGACATTGATCCAGAGACTTATAATCTGGACCCGGCATCCGTTGAAGCAAGAATTACCCCGCAGACCAAAGCTATTCTGCCGGTGCATATCTTTGGCCAATCCTGCGGTATGCAGGCGTTCTCGGTATTGGCTGAACAATACGGTCTGGAGCTGATTGAAGATGCCTGTCAGGCCTTCGGAGCGGAGGATAACGGAGTCAAGCTCGGAACGATTGGCAGAATCGGCTGCTACTCCTTCTTTCCAACCAAGAATCTGTCCACCATCGGTGACGGAGGAATGCTGGTGACAAGGGACGGAGAATTGGCCGGTCGGCTGCGGAAGCTCCGGCATCATGGCAGTGTGAAGAAATACTATCATGAAGAGATTGGCTTCAACAGCAGGCTGGATGAAATTCATGCGGCAGTACTCCGCAGGGGACTGAAGCATATCGACGGCTGGAATGGAGTACGCCGCGCTCTTGCGCAGGTGTACGACAGCTTGAACGGGAAGAGCGGGCTGAGCACACCGGTGAACCGGTATCAGGGCAATTCTCATGTCTATCATCTATATTGTGTGGAGCATGAACAGAGAGATGACTTCATGGCATACTTGCAGGCTAACAACATCGCCAGCGGGTCTTATTATCCGCTGCCTCTGCATCTGCAGCAGGTCTACCGGCAGCTCGGCTATAAGCCGGGAGATCTTCCGGTTGCAGAGAGCAAATCTGAGCGGCTCTTCGCCCTTCCGCTCCATCCGTTCTTGTCTGCTGTGGAACAGCAGGAGGTCCTGGAGGTTGCTCTGAACTATTCAGGGAAGGAGTGAATGATCACATGAAGCTTGGCATTGGCATTATCGGTTGCGGACGGATTACAGAGAAGCATGCCGCAACCCTATCGCGGCTGGGCTCTGCCAGGGTTGTGGCTATCAGCGATATATCTATAGAGCGTATGGAGATTATCCACGGCCAATTGACCGAAGCTGCGGGGCATACTGCAAATGAGATCGCGATGTATCCCGACTATGCGGATTTACTGATTCATCCCGAGGTAAATGTTATTGTAATTGCGACTTCCAGCGGACATCATGCGGATATGGCTGGGGATGCGCTGATTGCTGGTAAGCATGTCATTATAGAGAAGCCCCTTGCGCTCACACTGGAGGATTCTCGGCTGCTGTCTAAGCTGGCCAGTCAGCGCGGTCTGAATCTGCTGGTCTGCCATCAGATGCGTTACCGCTTGCCGATGCTGAGAATCAAAAACTACATTACCAGCGGGCTGCTTGGAGATCTGTATTATGGCGTGGCTTCAATTGAAATCAGTCGTACCCCGGACTATTTCCGTCAGGCCGCCTGGAGAGGAACCTGGGACCAGGATGGCGGTATGCTGCTGAACCAGGGTATTCATCTCATTGATCTGCTTCTCTGGTTCCTGGGAGATGTAGAGGGGGCGTATGGCGAGTTGCAAAAACTCCAGCCTGGCAAAGAAATTGAGGATGTAGCGCTTGCCGTCTTATCCTTCCGCAATGGGACCAAGGGGCTTGTTGAAGCCAATACGGTTACCAGGCCCGGCAATTTCGGCTATTCCCTTCGTTTGTTCGCAGAGAAAGGCACGCTGATTATTAGCGGGAACCAGCTGGAGCGCATTGAACGATTTGAAGTAAGGGGTGTTCAGATAGCGGAAGAGGAGCTCCGCCGGCTCGAAGCAGACAGGGATGAGCAGCTGCGAATGTATGAAGCTTATCTGGACAGAATTCAGAATGGGCCAGAAGGAATGGTTGTCGATGCTCCAGAGGCCAGCAAATCTCTAGAAGCTATTTTCGCTATCTACCGTTCAGCTCTGGAAGGTCGCAGAGTGACCCTTCCCCTGACGGAATTCTCCACAGAGATCATGAAGGCGGGAAAATGGCACCGGTGATCACGGTATAAGAGAAGTTTATGTGCTGCTAGCAAGGATGCATGCAGAAGGAGGGATGAAGCCATTACTAGGGAAATTGAAGCGTTAGTTGAGGCCGCTAGTAGGGCGGGGCAGTGGGATGCTGTGGAGTCCTTACTGAATAGATGGGATAGGGAGGGAGACCTCACTTCAGTCTATTATAAGTATCGTGCAGAGCTGTCAGCTCTGCACGACGATGGTCATAACAGCTGGCTTTGGTTATGGAGAGGGTTGGAGTATTATCCGGAGAACAAGGTGTTAAATGACTTATACTTACAAGCTGATAGCAGGTTTCCTACAGCTTCATTGCGTGTATTTCAGGGGACCATGGAAATTGCCAATCAAATGAATACTTTAACTCGCGGATTACAAGCTCACGGGGTGATGGCACACTACCTGGATTATTCCTCAAGTTATCTGGGCTATGGTTCAGATTACTTCTGGCGGCTGGCTTCTGAACTCGGAAGTCCTGATATATATGATAGATTACGAAGATTTACACTCGCTCTGATTCCGAAATATGATCTTTTTCATTTTCATTTTGCTCAGAGCATCACTTTTGATCAGACGGACTATCCCCTTCTGCAGCAAGCAGGCAAATCAGTAGTTATGCAGCACTGGGGTAGTGATGTCAGATTGTATTCGGTTGCGAAGAAAAGCAATCCTTACGTGCTTGTCAAGCAGAATGAACAGATCGTAAGGCGGCGGCTTTCCCGGGTATCTGGCCATGTTCAGCATTGCATTGTTGCCGATAAAGAGCTTCTGCAATACGTGAAGGAGTATTATCCCCAGGTATCAGTTGTTCCGGTGATGATTGATTTAACCCACTACACCGTAGAAGAAGAATGGAAGCCGAACGAGAGGCTGCTGATTGTCCATGCGCCATCGCATCCGGGAATCAAGGGGACTAACTTTGTACTGAAGGCCATTGAAGCACTGAAGGAGCAGTACAATTTTGATTTCAAACTGGTTCAGGGAATGTCTCATGAGCAGGCCAAGGAAATTTATAAGCAGGCGGATCTGATTATTGATCAGCTGCATATCGGCAGCTATGGCCTTCTGGCCGTGGAGAGTATGGCGCTTGGCAAACCGGTCATCTGCTGGATCAGTGATTACATGACAGAGCAATACCCGGCAGAGCTGCCCCTGATCCGTGCCAATCCGGATACGATTCAGAGTGTCCTGGAGAATTTGCTGCAAGAACGGGATTGTCTGCCGGAGATTGGTATCCGAGGAAGAGCCTATGTGGAGCAGCACCATGATATGGTCAAGAACAGCCGGCGGATACTTGAAATATATCAACGTCTGCAATCAATCTAAACCAGATGTGAGGAGAATGAGCGTTGAGCATTCATGAGAGCGCAAGAATCGGGCAGGATGTGGAGCTTGGAGAGTATGTGGTAGTGGAAGAGGGGGTTGTCATCGGCAACCAGGTGACTATCGGTCACCACTGTGTGATCAAAGCGGGTACACAGATTGGAGATCGAACAGTGATAGGGGATCTGACGATTCTCGGCAAGAAACCCGGTGCGAACCGGAAGATGGCCAGGAAACCTGCCAAAGATCTTCCGGCTTTATTCATTGAAGCTGATGTAAGGATCGGCAGTCAGGTTACGGTGTATGCCGGTTCCGTGATCGGCAGCGGTGTTCTGATTGCAGATCATGCCAGCATCCGCGAACAGATTGTCATTGGGCAGGATACGATTCTGGGGAGGAATGTTATGGTCGAGCCGAATACCATCATCGGATCAGAGACAACGATTCAGACCAGCTCGTATATTACGGCGGATACGGTGATTGAGGATCAGGTCTTCATCGGGCCCTGCTGCTCGATGTCCAATGATAAGTATATGGCCAGCGGCAAAGGTCATCACCGCGGGCCGCGAATCCGCAGGGGTGCCCGTATAGGCAATAACGCATCTCTGCTTCCAATAGAAATCGGCAGTCAGGCGGTTGTAGGGGCTGGAGCGGTTGTAACCAAGGATGTTGTGCCCGGAGCTACCGTTGTCGGCAATCCTGCACGGCAGCGTTAATATTATTCCTGCCTTCAGCAGCGGATTCAGGGGACCTGGCTGTGCATTCATCTCAGCATTGCCGGGTTCTTCAGCTGTCCCGTAACACAGTGGACATCCACCAGTCCGCCGCATCCACAATTGCATTACATAATGGACAAGCCTTTGCTCATTTCCTTAGGATAAATCATTTCTATGTTACCGTTAGCCGCATATATTATCCCAAGGCCACAATATCCGTGAGAACCGGGAATGAATGAAACAGCAAAGGAGAGGATGGCTTGAACTCAATCCGAAGAGATCAAATAATGGAATTGTCTGCACTATATTACAGGGAGCAACGGCCCGAGCATTCATTCAGACCGGGAGTTGATATGATTCCTGCAAGCGGAAAAGTGTTCGACGAGCAGGAGCTTGTGGGTCTGGTGAATGCGTCGCTTGATTATTGTCTGTCTGAAGGAGACCAGGCCGCACGGTTTGAGAGGCGATTGGCCAAAACGACAGGAACACGGTCCTCTCTCCTGGTGAACTCCGGGACGAGTGCCAATAGGTTGGCACTTTCTGCCCTCACCTCTCCTTATCTGGGAGCAAGGAGATTACAACCTGGTGATGAGGTTATTACGATTGCCAGCAGATTTCCCGGCACCGTTATTCCTATTCTCCAGCATGGACTGGTTCCGGTATTTGTGGATGTGACGCTTCCGGCTTACAGCATGGAGACGGAGCTGCTGGATCAGGCGGTCACTGAGAAGACCAAGGCTGTCATGGTGGCTCATACACTGGGCAATCCTTTTGATATCGAATATGTGAAGCAATTTGCAGACCGGCACAGCCTCTGGCTGATTGAGGATGCCGGCGATGCTCTGGGGTCTATGTACCGGGGGCAACCGGTCGGATCTTTTGGTGATTTGGCGACCCTTAGCTTCTTCCCGGGACAGCAGATTACCATGGGCGAAGGAGGGGCGGTGCTCACCTCAAGCTCGCTACTTAAGCAGATCGTGGAATCCCTGCGCGACCTCGGCAACGCATCTCCTCATGCCTATAAGAATGCCCCGGCAGAGATGGGGCGGGCTCCTGGGGGATATGCCGGGAGCAGCCTCTTAATCCCCATGAGCTTCCATCTGCACGCAGCGGATCTCCATGCGGCGATCGGTCTGACGCAGCTTCATAAGCTTCCTGAATTCTCGCGGAAGAGAAGAGAGCATTTTCAATTTCTATACCATGCTCTGGAGCCTTTGCAGTATGCTCTGCACTTGCCGGAGGAGACACCGGGAAGCGAGCCGAACTGGCTCGGATTTCCGCTCACTGTGAAAGAGCATTCTCCGATCGGGCGTAATGAGCTGATCCAGAGTCTCGAAGAACACCGCGTGGGTACCCGCCTGCTGTTTCCCGGTCCTTCGCTGGAACAGTTCCAATACAGCACCGCCACCTACAGGATTGTAGGGCCGCTGACGAACACGAACACAGTCAGGAACCGTTCCTTCTGGATTGGACTGCATCCCGGCCTCACGGAAGAGATGTTGTCGTATTCTGCGGATGTGATCCATAAGCTGTTCACCATGTAACGGGGGGGCTGTGAAGTTGAACACTCAGAAGAAGCTGTCTCTGTGCATGATTGTTCGCAACGAGGAGCAGTGGCTGGAGAACTGCCTCCGCAGTATTCAGGAGGCTGTGGATGAAATCATCATCGTGGATACCGGCTCTACGGATCGCACCAAAGAGATTGCGGCAGACTTTGGCGCGGCGGTATATGACTATAAGTGGCAGGAAAATTTCTCGGCAGCCCGCAATTACAGCCTGGAGCAGGCAACCGGAGATTGGGTGCTCTGGCTGGACGCCGATGAAGAAGTGCAGGGCGGTGACGCCATGAGCGTCAGGCAAGTACTGGAGACGGATGCAGAGACCATCCTGCTGGGAGGTATCCATCTGCTTAGCTATTATGGTGAGAATCCGCCGGACCCGCGGCGGGCGCATGGGATGAACCAGGTACGAATGTTCCGTCGGGAGAGCGGATTCCGCTTCCAGGGCAGTGTACACGAGCAGCTTCATCTGTCTGACCGGGCTATAGTACAGTCCATGATTTTTCAGCTTCCTGTGACCGTCTATCATTATGGTTATCTGGATGAAACCGTTAGTCTGCGGGACAAAGACAAGCGTAACATGCTGCTTCTGCAGCAAGAGAAGAACCAGGGCTCTCCTGATCCGTGGATTGATTACCATATGGCAAGCGTCCTGTACCGCAGAGAAGCCTTCGCCGAGGCCTACGAATATGTGAATTCATCCATCCTTCAATTTATGGATCAGGGATACCTGCCGCCTTCTCTGCTATACAAATTGAAATATTCGATTCTGCTGGTTACCTCTCCAACCCGGGAATCCGTAGCGGGAATTGATCTGGCGATTCAGCTCTATCCAGACTATGTAGATCTCTATTACACCAAGGGAGTAATGTTGTTCGAGATGGAATTATTCCGGGAGGCGGAGGAGGTCTTTCAGAAGTGTATCGCCCTCGGGGAAGACCGCAATGAGCATCTGACCACCAAGGGAGCTGGAAGCTTCCTGGCTTGTTATTACCTGTCACGCTGTTATCTGTCCAGCGGCAATCATAAGCTGGCGCAGACTGCGCTACAGGAGGCGCTGATTCTCAATCCGGATTACCCGGAGGCGAGGGAATTGCTTAAGGAAATGGATTTCTGAAGCGGCCGGAAGTCATTCAAGAACAAGAGACGCCTGCAGGCAGCTGAACCTTCAGCTTCTGCAGGCGTCTCTTTTACATTGTTCCAAGATGGATAGTTCGTCCTTGAAAATGGAAGAAAACGGATTTTTTTTATTTTTTCCTCATGAATTACGAACTTCGTGGATAGATTTTAGAATAGCAGATATTTCAGGCTACATTCATCCCGGATAATGCGATAACGAAAGGAGAAGGTTGATGAGTAGAGCTTACAGCCAATTGGAACTGATTCAGATGTTGAGGCTGCCGCCGACCACCGTCAAGCGCTGGCTGACCTACTATTCCCTCTTTATGCCTATTGTGAAGAAGGGGGATAGCGTGATGTACAAATATGAGGCGCTGAACTTGCTGAAACGGATTGAGACGCTAAGGAAAGAACGTTACCACCTGGGAACGATCGTACGGATTCTGATTGAAGAGGGGTTTCCGTTATACCATGAGAATGATTCTGAAGCTGGCAGGTTATATCCCAATCCGGGCGGTTCCGGTGAATCCAGCGGTAATCCGGCATCCGTAATCTCTCTGCGCAATGAGGGCTTCAAACGTGATTTGGCGAGTTCCCTGGAGAAGCTGTCCCTGCAGATTAAGGAGCTTGCCGAGCTGCTTGAGAAGTATGAGGAATGATTCCGGCAATGACGCTATCCACGAAAGTATGAGGGCAAGCCGCCTGCAGTGCCGTATGGATACCCACTATCGAATGCTTCAGCAACTGGAGTCTGTGCTCTCTGTCACAGGAGGCAAGAGTATATCTGACAGCACCGGGAGCCAAGGGAAGTGCTTGGCGCGTTCCTCAGCGTCACAGCTATGTAACGGGTCTGGCTAAGCCATCACGGCTGTAAGGCCTATTCCAGGCGGGTGACTGAATTCAGGCAATGACTTCGTTTATTCTTCTTCCTGCTCATCAGGCGGGCCCTCATTCTTGGCGGCAAGATCAATCACATCCTCCAGCTTGAACTGCAGCATCATTTGATTCTTAAGAATGGTGCGAAGCATGCGTTCCACGCTGCGGTTCACCTGGAGGATCTCATCCAGAGAGATGCTATCGAATTTCAGCATTCGCTGGATCTTCTCGCCTTCAGCATTCATGATATGAGAAAGACCGATCTCCTCCAGCGCAATCGAAGACAGCAGCATATTAATGACTTCGCTTCGGGTCAGGGTAATCAAGGGCGTAATGTCAGGAATATTGGGCATTGACACGATCTATATCCTCCTCTAATCGTCAGTTAGCACACCGGGAATAAGGCATCGCAGATGTATCCTCAAGAATAGATCTCATGCAAGTTAGCCGCTGAGTCCATAATTGCGCCCTTCCTTATACTATATGTATGGCTGTTGTCTCCAGAATATTAGGCATTAGTAATATTTGTGGTGAGAATTATCTGGAAAAGCAGACTTTACGGTTATGGGCTAAGGAATGGCATTCCTACAGCCATGGCAATTGCGGATTCTGCAGATGTGCCGGACTTGTCAGACGGACCGGACTTCCAAGCAGAAATGAAAAACAGCCTCTGTAAAAGAGGCTGCTTCCTGGTTTTCCATCAGGATCGAAATTCAGTATTCCACATACAGGTGCGGTTAATCCGATATTTTCATAATGGACATTTGGGCTGCCAGTCGGCCAGCTACTGCAGTTAAAGCCGCACTGTCACCATCGTTAAATAAATTAATATCATTACTGGCGCCCGTTACACCTACAATTAGATCGGCTCCTATAGAAAAAGTACCCGGAGCATCAGGCGCAACGCTAGTTGCTGCTCTGCCACCCTCAATTAGGTTCACGCCTTTGCGCAAGGCAAAGGAAAAAACGGTACCTCCAGCGACAAGACCTCCGCTTATATTCCAAGAAATCCAATAGTATCCTCTTAGCAGAGTAACCGAAGTTTGTGCTGTAAGTATAATATCAGGAGCGCCGTTATCGACAAGCGTCTGATTAAACACAACTGGTGTGTTGGCAGCAAACGTAGTGGAAAGGTTATTTCCAATGAAGAGATGGCGTGCTGTACTTGGAGAGCCTGTGGGTCCGGTCGGTCCGGTATGGCCCCTGGCGCCGGTCGGTCCGGTATGGCCTGTAGCACCTGTAGCGCCCGTGGCCCCAGTAACGCCGGTGACGCCCGTGGCTCCAGTAGCGCCGGTGGCTCCGGTGACGCCAGTGGCACCAGTGGCTCCAGTAACGCCAGTGGCTCCGGTGACGCCAGTAGCGCCAGTAGCGCCCGTGGCTCCGGTAGTGCCGGTGGCGCCAGTAGCGCCGGTGGCGCCAGTAGCGCCGGTGGCTCCGGTGACGCCAGTAGCGCCAGTAGCGCCCGTGGCTCCAGTAGCGCCGGTGGCTCCGGTGACGCCAGTGGCACCAGTGGCTCCAGTAACGCCAGTGGCTCCGGTGACGCCAGTAGCGCCAGTAGCGCCCGTGGCTCCGGTAGTGCCGGTGGCGCCAGTAGCGCCTGTGGCTCCGGTGACGCCAGTAGCTCCGGTAGCGCCCGTGGCTCCGGTAGCTCCAGTAGCTCCAGTCGCCCCCGTCACTCCAGCACCAGTCGGTCCGGTTACGCCTGTAGCCCCTGTGACTCCCGTGACACCCGTCACTCCCGTGGCCCCAGTCACACCTGCCCCGGTCGGTCCGGTCACACCTCTAGCTCCTGTGACTCCTGTTGCACCCGTCACTCCCGTGGCCCCAGTCACACCTGCCCCGGTCGGTCCAGTCACACCTCTAGCTCCTGTGACTCCCGTAGCTCCTGTGACTCCCGTAGCTCCCGTAGCTCCTGTGAGTCCCTTCTCTCCTACGCCAGGCCCGGTTGGGCCTCTTGCTCCGGTTGGGCCTGTAGGTCCCGTCACTCCTACACCGGTTGGTCCGGTTGGTCCGGTTGGCCCGGGATCACCCGGCGCACCAGTGGGTCCCGTTGCTCCTCCCCCTGATCCGGTCGGTCCGGTTGGTCCCCTTGCTCCGGTAGGCCCGGGATCACCCGGCGCACCGGTAGGCCCCGTTGCACCTACTCCGGGTCCGGTCGGTCCGGTCGGACCCCTTGCTCCAGTAGGCCCCGTCCCCCCGCCATGATGTTCTCCGAGCAGTTCTTCAGACACTAACCGGTGTGCCGTTACCAGTTGACCTGTACTACTCTTACCCCATACCGAGACTTGTACCGGATCACTGTCTTCAGACGCAGCCGGTGTAACAAAGGTAAATTCAAAACCATTAAAATCCGCGTAATAATTCTTCGTAATTACTTGATTCGCTGCAATATGATGTAATTCGCTTACATACAAGACTCTCGTTCCGGCATTTAAATAATATCCCTGAATCGATATTGTGGAAGCCGTGTCCAAGCTGCGGTTATCAATTTTCACGGTAACCTGCTGGGTAGGCCTCACTCCGCTAACCGGATTATTCTCGATCGGTCCTGTTGATAAAAAGGCCATTACTTTATCACTTCCTGTCGGTAGATTTGGATTTCGTTCCAGTCAGCAGCATACTAAATGATTAATATAGTATTATTCAGGTTTACTGGTTTGGTGTGGGCTCAGGAGACCGGCTATAAAAGGTTGATGAACAACAGAAAGTCCATTAGACGCCGAGTCAAAATGCTCCGTTCCTGTATTATGAAGAGAATTATATGAAGAAATCAGACTTGCCGGTCTTGCTGGGGAATGATAGCCATCCGGTAAGGTTATTTACGGATTCAGCAGATGTGCCGGATTTGTAAAAAGACAATAGAAGCAGCTCCTTTACAGGAGTTGCTTCTATTAGAGCTTGCTAATGCAATATCTATTTTCAACTTTTATCGGTTACATAATTTGAATGATACTTAAGTTGGACCAGCTTGCATTAAATGCACGAGTAGTTAATGTAGTCGGTGAACTCAAACTGCAATCTAATCGCAAGGTTTGAGAAGCTGCATTTCCGGTTTGCAATAATCCACTACTGTTTAAGGAAATAGCAGTGGGGCCTGCTGGAGCGCCAGCCGGAGCTGCGAATTTGTTGAGTGCAGATAAGTGTACCGGGCTGTTATTGAGGTAAAGAAGAGCTTCTGAGCTGCTAATATCAGCAGTACCGGGTGCATAAGTAAGTCTGACTGTATAAGCGATAAAATATAAACTGTTGGGTAAAATCGTAATTTCCGTATTGTTAGGTCCACCAAGCTGGATCCCATTTCCATTGATAAAATCTACCGTGAATGGTGTCGCAGTTTGAGTTGCTGCTACTGGACCAGTCGGAGAAAACTGGGCATTATTATTAATTATTGAGGGACCAGTAGGGCCAGTGGCTCCAGTAGGGCCGGCGGCTCCAGTAACGCCGGTGGCTCCAGTAGGGCCGGTGGCTCCAGTAGGGCCAGTGGCTCCAGTAGGGCCGGCGGCTCCAGTAACGCCGGTGGCTCCAGTAGGGCCGGTGGCTCCAGTAACGCCGGTGGCTCCAGTAGGGCCGGTGGCTCCAGTAACGCCGGTGGCTCCAGTAACACCGGTGGCTCCAGTAACGCCGGTGGCTCCAGTAACGCCTGTGGCTCCAGTAGGGCCAGTGGCTCCAGTAGCGCCGGTGGCTCCAGTAGGGCCGGTGGCTCCAGTAACGCCGGTGGCTCCAGTAACGCCGGTGGCTCCAGTAACGCCGGTGGCTCCAGTAACGCCGGTGGCTCCAGTAACACCCGTTGCTCCAGCTCCCGGACCTGTAGGACCAGTCACTCCACGGGGCCCTGTAGCTCCAGCTCCCGGCCCGGTCGGTCCGGTCACCCCGCGAGGTCCCGTGGCACCCGTGGGCCCTGTAGCTCCAGCTCCCGGCCCGGTCGGTCCGGTCACCCCGCGAGGTCCCGTGGCACCCGTGGGCCCTGTAGCTCCAGCTCCCGCCCCGGTCGGTCCGGTCACCCCGCGAGGTCCCGTGGCACCCGTGGGCCCTGTAGCTCCAGCTCCCGGCCCGGTTGGTCCGGTCACACCGCGAGGTCCCGTCGCGCCAGTGGCTCCGGTAGCTCCAGCTCCCGGCCCGGTCGGTCCAGTCACACCGCGAGGTCCCGTAGCACCAGTCGGTCCAGCCCCTCCGCCGTTATGTTCTCCGAGCAGTTCTTCAGACACTAACCGGTGTGCCGTTACCAGTTGACCGTTACTGCTCTTGCCCCACACCGACACTTGCACCGGACCGCTGTCTTGAGACGCTTCCGGTATAACAAAGGTAAATTCAAAACCATTAAAATCAGCGTAATAATTCCTCGTAATCACTTGATTCGCTGAAATATGATGTAATTCACTTACATACAAGACTCTCGTTCCGGCATTTAAATAATATCCCTGAATCGATACTGTGGAAGCCGTGTCAGCACTGCGGTTATCAATTTTCACGGTAACCTGCTGAGTAGGCCTCACTCCGCTAACCGGGTTATTCTCGATGGGTCCTGTGGATAAAAAAGCCATTGCTTCATCACTTCCTGTCCGTAATTTGTATTTCGTTCCAGTCAGCAGCATACTAATTGATTAATATAGAAATATTCAGCCTTACCAGTTTGGTGTGGATTTAGAGGCAGAGCGTACTATAATCGGGCAGATGTATAATAGAAAGAGGCAGCTCCAGAGCTTGATTACTCCTGGAGCTGCTATTGACCCTATAACTAATGGTAACTTACTTAGAAAATAGTACTAAAATAAGGAAGCTGACTAAAGTACGGTCGGCTTCCTTTCATTATAAATTGCCTCAAAGTTACCCTGTATTCCCGGAAGAGCTCTTACTAAGTTTATAAGGTTTTTCCGTGATCCCCATTTTGTAAAATCCGGCCCATTGTCTGTGCGTATCGGCTTGCTTGGCATCGCCAAGCATCTCATAGCACATAGCCAACTGTTCATGAGGGAGCCAGGTCTGAAAGGCTGTATCCACGACAGAAGCATTGTAACGCTCCTTCATCGGATGAAGATAGGCCGTGCTGTACCAATGAATCGCTGCCTCAATATGGCCTTGCTTAAGGAAGTGTTCCCCCATGCGGCAACTGAAGGCAGGGTAGGGGACATCCTTGGCCAGCGCTTTTAACGTCAGCTCCAGCTCCTTATGCGGTTGGCCCGCCTGGACATAACAAGTCGCAAGCTTATGCATCGCAAAGATCTGATTCTCCAGCGAGACATCCGGGTGGTCCACACATAACTCATAGAATTCGATCGCCTGGTCATACAAATGGTGCTGCTGGCACTCTCTGGCATAGTGAAATTGATCCGAGACCGTAAGCTTATAGCCCCTGGCCAGATGGCGTTCATAGATATCCAGATTGCGGCGTGATGGACTTGCTGCTGTCCCGCTGGTTGATTTCGTGTGTGTCACTTTAATGTCAGAGGACAGATACTGGTAAGGCTGGTCGGTTGCAAGATCCTCGTGGACCACGCCTTGCCAGCCGAAGCCTTTATCGCGCTTCACCAGTCGTATACGAACCGTGTAGCTCACCACTCCGCGGTCTATCTGCTGCGGGATTTCATATGGCATGCTCACGGCATCCACGTGATCAGCTAACGTCTCCTTTAATTGCAGAAGCTTCGACCGCTGCTCAGGCAGCAGGATATCATCCGCATCCAACCAGAGAATGTATTGCTTCGTGGCGTATTGGAAGGAGGCGTTGCGCGCCGCTGAGAAGTCATCCGTCCAAGAGAAGTCATATACCTGATCCGTCCATTCCTTGGCGATTTCCCTGGTCTGATCTGTCGAGCCTGTATCGACGATGATGATCTCATCAGGGATTCCCTTGACGGATGCCAGGCAGTTGTTAAGGGTGTGCGCCTCGTTCTTGACAATCATGCACAAGCTAATGGATATCATCCTGGCCTCCTAGTGAGGAGTATGTGTTCCTCAAGTAATTCCTTTTCCAACATTTAATTCACAAAAGGATCTATGGCAGTCCAAAGCGGGGTTTGCGACACTAAGATTGTAGAAACTATAGTATTCGTTTTTTGATCGATAACTGCCAAATAATTTCTCTGACCTACTGCGGCATATACGGAATTCGCTGGATACTTTGCAACAAGGGTCGTATAAGGGTTAACGGCAGGTAGTTCATTTGAGTTGCCGCCTGTACTAATCGTTGCGACCACAGTTCTGCTATCTCCATCAATTACATAGACTGCCGCGCCAGTGGCGTACAACTGATTAGTGACCAGATTTGCGGATATATTACTAATACTACCAGCAATTACGATGTTGGTCTCAATCGTACTTGTTGTGAGATCATACGAATTGATATAATTAGAGCCGTAATAAGTTATCCATAGTCTATTTCTGAAAGGGTCTACCACGAGGCCATGAGGGTTGGTGCCTGTCAGTGCAATGGTTTGAACAATGGCACTGGTGCTGGCATCGTAAACAGTAATCCCAGGTACTGCAGATTGTAATGTGTACACCCTATTAGTGAAGGGATTAACTTCAGCCTGGATTGGTTGTACAGCAGTTGCACTAACCGTAATTGTGCTGATTGCACCTGTATCTACATCAATAGCCCAAATATTATTGCTGGTATTGGTATTATTTGTAACATAAAGCGTATTGGTAATCGTGTTAATCGACATACCGCGTGGTTGGGCGCCTACCACATACACCGTTTCTATCTGATCTGTCAGTTCATCCACTTTGACGACGCTGAATCCATCCGAGTAGAAAAGCTTGTGACGAAGTGTATCAATTGCTGCACCATAACCTGTTTTTAAACCCGTACCTGGCTGGTTAAGAGGCCAGGTAGCGATCACTTGATTGGTAAGTGCGTTAATGGAGTATACGACCTGCCCAGTGTTGGTGGCAGTATATACTTTGGGGAATTGCATCGTACCGGTAGACCCGGTGGCTCCGGTAGCCCCAGTGGCCCCAGTAGCGCCGGTGACTCCAGTAGCGCCGGTGACTCCAGTAGCGCCGGTGGCTCCGGTGGCACCCGTGGCTCCAGTAGCACCAGTAGCACCAGTAGCACCAGTAGCTCCTGTTGCACCCGTAACGCCGGTGGCTCCAGTAACGCCAGTGGCTCCGGTAGCGCCAGTGGCACCAGTAGCACCAGTAGCTCCTGTTGCACCCGTAACGCCGGTGGCTCCGGTAGCTCCAGTAGCTCCGGTGGCACCAGTAGCTCCGGTGGCTCCAGTAACGCCGGTGGCTCCAGTGGCTCCAGTGGCTCCGGTAGCGCCGGTGGCTCCGGTAGCGCCGGTGGCACCAGTAGCGCCGGTAGCACCAGTAGCGCCGGTAGCACCGGTAGCGCCGGTGGCACCAGTAGCGCCGGTGGCTCCAGTAACGCCGGTGGCTCCAGTGGCTCCAGTGGCTCCGGTAGCGCCGGTGGCTCCGGTAGCGCCGGTGGCTCCGGTAGCGCCGGTGGCACCAGTAGCGCCGGTAGCACCAGTAGCACCAGTAGCGCCGGTAGCACCGGTAGCGCCGGTAGCGCCGGTGGCACCAGTAGCGCCGGTGGCACCAGTAGCGCCGGTGGCACCAGTAGCGCCGGTGGCACCAGTAGCGCCGGTGGCACCAGTAGCGCCGGTAGCGCCAGTGGCGCCAGTGGCGCCAGTGGCGCCGGTAGCGCCGGTAGCGCCTGTAGCTCCAGTGGCTCCAGTAGCGCCGGTGGCTCCAGTGGCCCCAGTAGCACCAGTAGCACCAGTAGCTCCGGTAGCCCCGGTAGCGCCAGTGGCCCCGGTAGCGCCAGTAACTCCAGTGTTGCCGGTAGCGCCAGGAATTCCTGTAGGTCCGGTAACCCCTGCCCCGGTCGGCCCTACAGAGCCGGTTGCCCCACGTTGTCCAATTTCGATCCACGGAGTCCAGGTAGCTCCGCTATTCTGGCTGCTACGGTACAAAAGGACAGGGTTCGAGATATAGATCTGTTGCACATAGGTTCCTACCTGTGAGACATACAGGGTCCAGACCGGTGGATGCGCTACTCCCGTCGGACCGTTCAGAGGGGCCGGGCCGGTGGGATTATTGGAGCTATAAACACCGGCTTCTACGAAGGTGTTGAGATTGGAACCAGAAGGCTCCACATTTTCGGGAAATGCACCTACATCTGCAGCGTCTAATACCACTGCACCGGTCTGTCCGTTGACCGTGGTGACGGCACCGGCGGCACCGGTAGGTCCGGCAGGGCCGGTAGGTCCAGCGAGCGTCGGAACGTTGGCGGCGGTCTTAAGCTTGGAATCGAGCATCATCTCCTGGCGGAAGATGGTGTCTAGCATGGCCTGGGTGCTGCTGTTAACCTCCAGTACCTGAGCCAGTGTGGCAGGGGGACCGCTGATCCCCGGCAGTGTGCCGAGGGCAAATTGGATTTTCTCGCCTTCGGCATTAATGATATGGGCAAGTCCCAGCTCCTCCATTGCAATGGAGGAGAATAGAAGATTGACAACGTCATCCCTTGATAACGCAATCGTAGGAGTGATGTTTGGAATATTGGGATTGGACAAGATGTTAACCTCCTTAAGTTGGATTAATCCACAATATTCTTTGAACCTCACGGTTGAACCGGATACAAACCTATTTACGGTGAAAGAGTTGGCACAATGGAAAAGGAAGCTGATAGATAAAGCGATCAGCTTCCAGTAACTTGAATCATTTATCTAGAAACAATGAATGGATGCCACACTTACTTATTTTCGGTAGAATTCATCCCATTGATGATGCAACGCCCCGCGCCTAGTCTTGTCTCACATAAAGGAGAGGTGCGCGACTCCTTAGGCATACCTCTCCTTGTATTACCTGAGACAAGGCCTGTTCAACTATTTTCACTCTACATTAGGACATAAACGGATCAATAACGCTCCAAAGGGGGGCGGCTCCTACCGGAATGGTGGCAAGCAGCGTATTCCTATTCTGATCGATCACAGCAACGCTACTCGTAGCTCCAACACTGACATAGACCAGATTGGATTGAATGGTATTCCGCAGTAGTGTGATGTATGGGTTCACAGCAGGAGAGTCTTGATTGGCTCCGACCGTAATTGTACCAACGATAGGATAGGGAGGATTACCGTCTACGACACTAACATAGGGTGCGTTGTAATTCGTTACATAAAAACGGTTGGTTATTAGATTTGCTCCAATATTTGTGTTATTAGCACCGACGGTCACCGTTCCTAAAATCGCGAAGCTGGTTGCATCAAAAACATTCACAATACCTGGGTTTGCATAATGGGAAACCCATAGCTGATTCCCTATAGGATCGATCAGAATTCCATGCGGTCTGGTAGCGGCAGTAAATGTCGTGATAACGGCATTATTATTTCCGTCAATGACCGAAACATAATTTGAAGAAACATACAGAGTATTGGTCAGTGAATTGATATCGATATTTACAGGAAAGGTTGTAACACCTGCAACCGTTGTAACCGTACCTGTGGGAACATCTATTACCCAAATATTGGTAGATGCAGCGATTGAATTAGCCACATATAGCTTATTTGTAAAGGTATTGATGGCCATCCCGCGAGGCGTTCCCCCTACAGTATAGGTGGCGGTAATCTGGTTCATCATTTCGTTATATTGAATAATGTTACCGGCGTTGGAATAATAGAGCAGGTGGCGCTGTGTATCTACCGTCGCACTATCGAAGTTCGTACTGGTAATTGCGAAGCTTGTAACGATTTCGTTCGATAAGGCGTTAATGACAGATACGCGATTATTAGTTCCTACGTACAACATTGGAGGATGTAATGTTCCTGATGCGCCGGTAGCGCCGGTAGCGCCAGTAGCACCCGTAGCTCCGGTAGCACCCGTGGCTCCGGTAACGCCCGTGGCTCCGGTAACGCCCGTGGCTCCGGTAACGCCCGTGGGTCCGGTAGCACCCGTGGGTCCGGTAGCGCCCGTGGCTCCGGTAACGCCTGTGGCTCCGGTAGCACCTGTGGGTCCGGTAACGCCCGTGGGTCCGGTAGCGCCTGTGGCTCCGGTAGCGCCCGTGGGTCCGGTAGCGCCTGTGGCTCCGGTAATGCCCGTGGCCCCAGTAGCGCCCGTGGCGCCGGTAGCCCCGGTGGGTCCGGTGGGTCCTGTAGCTCCGGTCGGCCCCGTAGCTCCAGCCCCTGAACCGGTCGGCCCTGTCACACCACGAGGCCCCGTCGCACCAGTGGGTCCGGTAGCCCCTGCCCCTGAACCGGTCGGCCCTGTCACACCACGAGGCCCCGTCGCACCAGTGGGTCCCGTAGCTCCAGCCCCTGAACCGGTCGGACCTGTCACACCACGAGGCCCCGTCGCACCAGTGGGTCCGGTAGCCCCAGCGCCTGGCCCGGTCGGACCTGTCACCCCGCGAGGCCCCGTCGCACCAGTGGGTCCCGTAGTTCCAGCCCCTGGCCCTGTCGGACCGGTCGCTCCACGAGGCCCCGTCGCACCAGTGGGTCCGGTAGCTCCAGCCCCTGGCCCGGTCGGTCCTGTCACCCCGCGAGGCCCCGTCGCACCTGTGGGTCCCGTAGTTCCAGCCCCTGGCCCTGTCGGACCGGTCGCTCCACGAGGCCCCGTCGCACCAGTGGGTCCGGTAGCTCCAGCCCCTGGCCCTGTTGGACCGGTCGCTCCACGAGGCCCCGTCGCACCAGTGGGTCCCGTAGTTCCAGCCCCTGGCCCAGTCGGTCCGGTCACACCACGAGGCCCAGCAGCGCCGGTAGCCCCGGTCGGTCCTGTTGCTCCTGCCCCTCCGCCGTTATGTTCTCCGAGCAGTTCTTCAGACACTAACCGGTGTGCCGTTACGAGTTGGCCTGTACTGCTTTTGCCCCACACCGAGACTTGTACCGGATCGCTGTCTTCAGATTCAGCCGGTGTAACAAAAGTAAATTCAAAACCATTAAAATCAGCGTAATAATTCTTCGTAATGACTTGATTCGCTGCAATATGATGTAATTCGCTTACGTACAGGACTCGTAGTCCGGAATTCAAATGATACCCTTGAATCGATACTGTGGAAGCCGTGTTAGCGCTACGGTTATCAATTTTCACGGTAACCTGCTGAGTAGGCCTCACTCCGCCAACCGGATTATTCTCGATCGGTCCTGTAGATAAAAAAGCCATAACACTATCACTTCCTGTCAGTAAATTATATGTTCAAATCCATGATAACTCCCGGCAGTGTGCCGAGGGAGAACTGGATCTTTTCCCCTTCTGCGTTAATGATATGGGCTAGTCCAAGCTGCTCCATGGCAATGGAAGAGAATAATAGGTTGACGACATCATCCCTCGATACGGCAACCGTAGGAGTGATGTTCGGAATATTGGGAGTAGACAAGATGTTAACCTCCTTAAATTGTATTAATCCACAATATTCTTTGAACCTCACGGTTGAACCGGATACGAACCTATTTACTCCTATTTACGGTTAAAGAGTGGATCAAATACAAAAGGAAGCTGATTGATAAGACAATCGGCTTCCTGTAATTTGAATCAATTATAAATAATAAGAAGCAGTGAATGGATACCCACCCTTCAGCGTTAATGATATGGGCCAGTCCAAGCTCCTCCAGGGCAATGGAGGAGAACAGTAGGTTGACGGACGGCATCATCCCTTGATAGTGCGATCGTCGGGGTGATGTATGGGATATTGGGGTTATACAATAGCATAGCCTCCCACTATAAATTATAATTCTCCCTTGTTCGCTCACCGCAATTAATCTCTATTTTGGCTGCAGGAAGACCTCCAGTAAGTCTGATGGAGTTGCTGTTTCTCTTTGGTTTACTTCCCGTTACGTACTAGCTTCTTAATTTAGATTAATTCACAATACTCTGTGAACCTCACAGGTGAACTGGATAGGAACTATCTATGCTAAAAATTGCTCCAATAAAAAAGGAAGCCGATGGATAATAACCATCGGTTTCCTTGTGCTTGATCTTTTATAAGTAATATTAAGAAACAATGAACAGGGCGGCTACCTATTCCTTACGATAGAATTCAGCCCACTGCTGATGATGCTTCGCCTGGGCTGTATCTCCCAACGCCTCATAGCATAGAGAGAGTTGTTGATGCGGAAGCCAGGTGTGATAGACATGGTCAATGGGAGACCAACTATACCGTTTTCCCGGAGGGGATGAATAAGCTGATCGATACCAGAATATGGCCGCCTCCAGATTGCCAGATTTCAGGAAATGCTCTCCCATCCGGCAACTGAAGGCGGGGTAAGGGACATCCATGCTCAAAGCTTCAAGCGTAAGCTCCAATTCTTTCTCCGGCTGGTTGTTGTATACATAGCAGGTGGCCAGCTTGTGAAGGATGAATACTCTGTTCTCCAAGGGTATCTCAGGATGATCCTTGCATTGTTCATAATAATGAATGGCTTGTTTATATAGCTTATGAGAGTGGCACTCCCGGGCATAATTCAGCATATCGGGTACGGTGAAGATGTACCCCTTCGCCAGATGCCGTTCATAGATGTCCAGATTTCTCCTGGAGAGAGCACGGCCGCCCTGGGCATCGCCTACCTTAGTATGGGTAACGGTAATATCGGATTTCATGAAATGATACGGAGCCTCTGTAGTGATATCTTCGTGTACGATTCCTTTCCAGCTGAAGCCTGCGTTCCGTTTGACAAGCCGCAGCCTTGTGGTGTTACTGATGAATCTCCGGCTGTCGTCCTGCGGAATTTCGTAATTCATAGAAACGGCGTCTACTTCTTCGGTAAGCGCCTCCTTTAACTGCTCTAGCTTAATTTTGTTCTCGGGAGTCACAATATCGTCGGCATCCAGCCAGAGAATATAGTCCTTGGTGGCATACTTGAAGGATTCATTCCGGGCAGCAGAGAAATCATCAATCCACTCGAAATCATAGATATGCTGCGTCCACTTTGCTGCAATCTCCTTGGTGCGATCCGTTGAGCCAGTATCGACAATAATGATCTCATCGGGAATGCCTTGTACGGAAGAGAGACATTGATCCAGGTTCTGCTCTTCATTCTTGACAATTAGACACAAACTGATTGTAGCCACAGCTTCCCCTCCTTATCCAATTTTACATAGAGGAGAGGTGCGCGACTGCTTAGACGCACCTCTCCTTGGATTACCTGAAACACAGACCGTTGGTCCGTTCTCGGCCTGCGTTAAAACATAAACGGATCAATAACACTCCAGAAGGGGGTGTCTCCTACCGGAATGGTAGCAAGCAACTTATTGGTATTCTGATCAATCACGACCACGGCACCCGCCGATCCAATGCTGGCATAGACCAGATTAGATTGAACAGTATTCCGCAATAGGGTGATGAATGGGTTCACAGCAGGTGAATCTTGATTGCTTCCTGTTGTAATCGTACCGACGACAGTATTGGTATTTCCGTCGATGACACTAACATAGGATGCGCTATAACTTGTTACATAAAAGCGGTTGGTCAGCAAGTTCGCTGAGATATTTGTAAGATTAGTACCGACGGTAACCGTGCCTACAATCTGATAGTTAGTTGAATCAAAAACATTTACAATGCCTGGGCTCGTATAATGTGAGACCCATAACCGGTCGCGAAGAGGGTCGATCAGAATGCCATGCGGTCTGGTAGCAGCGGCAAATGTCGTAATCACTGTATTGTTATTTCCATCAAGGACTGAAATATAATTAGAAGAGATGTAAAGAGTATTGGTCAGTGGATTGATATCGATATTTACTGGGAAGCTTGTAACCCCGGAAATGGTTGTAACTACACCTGATTGAACATCTATTTGCCAAATATTAGTGGCTGTGGATATGTTGTTAGCCACGTATAGCTTATTCGTCAAGGTATTGATGGCCATCCCGCGGGGAGTTCCCGCTCCCAGAGCGTAAGTGGCAGTAATCTGGTTCATCTGTTCGTCATATTGAATAATGTTGGTGCTGTTAGAAAAATAGAGAATATGCCGTTGTGAGTCTACGACCGCACTATCGAAGTACGTTGCGGCAATTGAAAAGGTTGAGACGATTTCGTTCGTTAAGGCGTTAATGATCGACACACGTCTATTAGCTGCATTCCCCCCATTAGTCCCTACGTACAGCATTGGGGAATGCAATGTTCCGGGTTGACCTGTGGCGCCTGTGTGTCCGGTAGCGCCGGTAGCGCCGGTGGCGCCGGTGGCGCCGGTGGCGCCGGTAGCACCGGTAGCACCGGTAGCACCGGTAGCGCCGGTAGCGCCGGTAGCGCCAGTAGCCCCGGTAGCACCGGTGGCTCCGGTAACGCCAGTAGCCCCGGTAGCGCCGGTAGCGCCGGTAGCGCCGGTAGCGCCAGTGGCTCCGGTAGCGCCGGTGACACCCGTGGCCCCGGTAGCGCCGGTAGCGCCAGTAGCGCCGGTGGCTCCTGTAACTCCAGTAGCCCCAGTAACGCCGGTAGCGCCCGTGGCTCCGGTAGCGCCGGTGGCCCCCGTGGCTCCGGTAGCGCCGGTGGCCCCCGTGGCTCCTGTAGCTCCTGTAGCTCCTGTAGCTCCTGTAGCTCCTGTAACTCCAGTTACCCCAGTAGCACCAGTAGTCCCCGTGGCCCCGGTAGCGCCCGTGGCTCCAGTAGCTCCTGTAACTCCAGTAGCACCAGTAGTCCCCGTGGTCCCGGTAGCGCCCGTGACTCCAGTAGCGCCGGTAGCACCCGTAACCCCCGTGGCCCCGGTAGCGCCAGTCACACCGGTAACGCCGGTAACGCCGGTAACGCCGGTAGCTCCCGTAACTCCAGTAGCCCCAGTAGCACCCGTGGCCCCCGTGACACCTGTTACGCCGGTAGCTCCCGTAACTCCAGTAGCCCCAGTAGCACCCGTGGCGCCGGTAGCACCGGTTGCCCCCGTGGCGCCGGTAGCACCGGTTGCCCCCGTGACACCTGTTACGCCCGTCGGCCCGATCGCTCCCGTAGCTCCCGCCCCCGTGGGTCCCGTGGGTCCTTGTTCCCCTATAGGAATCCAGGGGGTGTACGTAGCCCCGGCATCCTGGCTGCTGCGGTAGTAGAGGGAAGGATTGGAGATGTAGAGCTGTTGAACATAGTTGCCCACGCGGGAGACATAAATGGTCCAGACGGCCGGATGGTCGACGCCGGTTGGACCATCCGGCGGCTCCAGCCCGTTCGGGTCTGCCGAACTGTAGACACCAGGGTCGTTGAACTGAGCGAGTGTGCTGTTCGAGGGTTCATCATTGTTGATGGGGAAGACGCCGTCTTCCGCATCCAGCACAACCGCGCCGGTCTGTCCATTGACACTAGTGACGGCTCCGGCGGCACCAGTAGGTCCGGGAGGACCGGTAGGACCGGCCAGCGTGGGAACATTGGCGGCGGTCTTCAGCTTCGAGTCGAGCATCATCTCCTGGCGGAAGATAGTGTCGAGCATGGATTGGGTGCTGCTATTGACCTCCAGCACCTGTGCCAGTGTGGCAGGGGGACCGCTGATCCCCGGGAGCGTACCCAGGGCGAACTGGATTTTCTCGCCTTCGGCGTTAATGATATGAGCTAGTCCAAGCTCTTCCATGGCAATGGAGGAGAATAACAGATTGACGACATCATCCCTCGATAAGGCAATCGTAGGAGTGATATTGGGAATATTGGGATTGGACAATACAACAACCTCCTTAAGTTGGATTAATCCACAATATTCTCTGATCGTTTTTGGCGAACCGGATATGAACCTATCTACTTCATATTAAAAGATTCTACTAAGGACATTTGGTTAGCAGTGGCGGTCAGGAAGCAGTTTTAGTACATTTTGAAGCTTGGAATTCAGCATCATTTCCTCCTTAAATACAGTCTCCAGCATATCCCTTACACTTTCGTTCACCGCCAGAATTTCCTTAATCGAAGATTTGGTATGATTAGAACCAGGGAGCGTACCCAGGGCGTATTGAATTTTCTCGCCGTCTGCATTAATAATATGGGCCAGACCCAGCTCCTCCATCGCTATGGAAGCAAGCAGCAGGTTAATGGCCTGATCCCGGGTCAGGGAGATGGTTGGAGTAATATTGGGAATGTTAGGGTTGGACAAGATTGCACCTCCATTTGAAATTGTCTTTGTCTAAGTCTATGCGTGGGCCGTTGTCCATGTACAACAATTCTGCCTATGGATGCTGCAGAAACTGCAAGAACCGCAAATATTACTGGATAATCATTCGAGAGGGACCCTTCCGTAGGTTTGTGAACCCCCGGGAGGGTCTCTTTTGTTATTCATCAGCCCCATTACAGCTTGTCGGCCCGAAGTCCACACCAAACCGTTAACTCGGAATATTACTATAATAATCAATTCAGCATGCTGCTGACTGGAGTATTTCCGGTTATATGTGCGGACTCGGCATGTATGACTAAGGAAGGGCGGCGGAGTGAAAAAGGGGGACTGGAGTGCATCGGCCATGCCGAATTATTCCGGGCGTATGCTGAAATGAAATCCAAATATACTCAGGAAGTGATGGAATAATGGTTTTTTTATCCACAGGGCCGATCGAGAATAACCCGGTTAGCGGAGTGAGGCCTACTCAGCAGGTTACCGTGAAAATTGATAACCGCAGTGCTGACACGGCTTCCACAGTATCGATTCAGGGATATTATTTGAGTGCCGGAGCGAGAACCATGTATGTAAGCGAATTACATCATATTGCAGCGAATCAAGTGATTACGAGGAATTATTACGCTGATTTTAACGGTTTTGAATTTACCTTTGTTATACCGGAAGCGTCTCAAGATAGCGGTCCGGTTCAAGTGTCGGTGTGGGGTAAGAGCAGTACAGGCCAACTCGTAACGGCACACCGGCTGGTATCAGAAGAACTGCTCGGAGACAATAACGGTGGAGGGGCAGGGCCCACTGGAGCAAGGGGACCGACTGGACCGACCGGACCCGGAGTAGGTGCAACGGGGCCTACCGGTGCGCCGGGTGATGCCGGGCCGACCGGACCAACCGGCGTAGGAGTGACGGGACCTACAGGACCAACTGGAGCAAGAGGGCCAACTGGACCCGGCGTAGGAGTGACGGGACCTACAGGACCAACCGGAGCAAGAGGACCAACTGGACCTGGCGTAGGAGAGAAGGGACTCACAGGAGCTACGGGAGCTATGGGAGTCACAGGAGCTACAGGTGTGACCGGACCAACCGGGGCAGGGGTGACTGGGGCCACTGGAGTGACTGGAGTGACGGGTGCCACAGGAGCTACAGGAGCTACAGGTGTGACCGGACCGACTGGTGCAGGCGTAACGGGGGCGACCGGAGCTACAGGCGTGACGGGAGCCATGGGAGTCACAGGAGCTACAGGTGTAACCGGACCAACTGGTGCTGGGGTAACGGGGGCGACCGGAGCTACAGGCATGACGGGGGCCACGGGAGTCACAGGAGCTACAGGTGTAACCGGACCAACCGGCGCTGGAGTGACGGGGGCAACTGGAGCGACTGGAGCGACCGGAGCAACTGGAGTGACCGGAGCAACTGGAGCGACCGGAGCAACTGGAGCGACCGGAGCCACCGGAGCGACCGGAGCAACTGGAGCGACCGGAGCAACTGGAGCGACCGGAGCAACTGGAGCGACCGGAGCAACTGGAGCCACAGGTCCGATTTTGGCCATTCAAGGATTCTCGGCATTTCTAACTACGTTCGCTGTGAATGCGGATCAACAACTTGTCGGTTGGACGATAATAGCACCTTATTATGGTTACCTGGGGTTCAACGAGACAAGTGGGGTGTTCACCGTTCCGGTAACGGGAAGATACTCTATTGAAGCTACCGTCAATTTCGCAACTAACGCGGCTATCGCGGCTGCGCTCGGGGCAAATGAGAATCCATATGTAGTGGTGCGAAGAATTACTCCGACACCTATAGATCTGGTGACCGGATTATTGCCGGTGCTGGATGTGGATATCACAGGAACCTTAACCCTTAGAACACTCCTGGCTAGCGGCACGGTTACTCTGGCAGGCGAAGTTGAACTTACGGCTAATGATCAGATTGCTGTCCTCTATCAGGCTGATGGTTTAAACCTTGCTATTGATTTGGGTGCTACAGATTCAGGTATTATATGGTCTATGCATAGATTAACCTGATACTGTGATGGTAACAAGCTTAAAGTCATAGCACAAAAAGCGCGAACAAAGGTCACCTGCGAAGAATGGAGGCCACTGAAAAAGCCCATTAAGATCTTTAAGAGACATTCTACACAAAGGGTGTCTCTTTTTTTCGATATATTGAAAGTTATGATATTGAAAAGTGTAAACAATACCCGCTGAAGGAAGGGTGCTACCAATAGTGGACTCAAGCACAGACACGGGTACAATGTTGCATCCTCCTCAGGATTGATTGGCATGAAATTCAGGGAACTATAATGATATTCGCTGTGAATTTAAAACGAATGTTGAGACTTGTGGAGTAACCACACTTTAAAGAAAATAGATCAAAAGAACGACGTTTATTCAGAGAACCGAATAGACGTCGTCTTTGTGATGTTTTAGTGGGTGACCTTTGTTCGCGCTTTTGCTTGATACGGTCAGTGATGGTTCAACCGGAGTATTGGCTGCTTATCTGATAATACTCCCGGTGAATGCAATTGAAGCAAATGAAATATTTGGCATAAAAAAAGAAAAAGCCCCATCCATATTACCGATGGAGAGGCTATGATTCAAAATAGGGGTTGAAATCTTTAATGTTCCCGGGCTCATCTGTAAGGCAATTCCGTTATATTAAACTAAAGTAATGATCGTCACTTCGCATCTGGCTGGAACCATAGATATAGCGCTAGTAAGAACATTTTGCACTGCCAAGGTAATATCTCCTAGTCCGCGGCGATCAATCACAGCATTTGCAGTATGATTAACATCTGAACCACCGGATACTCCTGCAAGTGTTCCAGGGACCAGGGTAGCTGGAACGACTGGAGATATGAGGCGGAACGAACGATTAGTTCCCGTAGCCGCAACAGAATATATAACCAGATAAGCATGCCCGCCTGTAAGAGTAATAACCCCTGTAGGTGCTACTGCTACAGTACTACTTGCTCTACTTGGAGTGTCAAACGGAACTATACCTGTTGCACCAACTGTAGGATTAGCACCTGTACCTCCTCCTATAGTGAAGTATAGATAGTCAATTGCTGCGCCTGTCGGACCAGTTGCTCCAGTCGGTCCGGTAACGCCCGTGGGCCCGGTAATACCAGTGGGTCCGGTAACGCCAGTGGGTCCGGTGACGCCCGTGGGTCCGGTGACGCCGGTCGGTCCGGTGACGCCCGTGGGTCCGGTGACACCGGTCGGTCCGGTGACGCCAGTGGGCCCGGTGACGCCTGTAGGTCCGGTGACACCTGTAGATCCAGTGACGCCAGTGGGTCCGGTGACGCCGGTGGGTCCGGTGACGCCAGTGGGTCCGGTGACGCCGGTGGGTCCGGTGACGCCCGTAGGTCCGGTGACGCCAGTGGGTCCGGTGACGCCAGTGGGTCCGGTGACGCCGGTGGGTCCGGTGACGCCCGTAGGTCCGGTGACGCCAGTGGGTCCGGTGACGCCGGTGGGTCCGGTGACGCCGGTGGGTCCGGTGACGCCGGTGGGTCCGGTGACGCCGGTCGGTCCGGTGATACCCGTCGGTCCGGTGACGCCAGTCGGTCCGGTGATACCCGTCGGTCCGGTGACGCCAGTGGGTCCAGTGATGCCCGTGGGTCCGGTGACGCCGGTCGGTCCGGTGACGCCGGTCGGTCCGGTGACGCCGGTCGGTCCGGTAACGCCAGTGGGTCCAGTGATGCCTGTCGGTCCAGTAATGCCGGTAGGCCCCGTGGCGCCTGTCGGTCCAGTGACACCAGTGGGTCCAGTGATGCCGGTAGGCCCCGTGGCGCCGGTAGGCCCCGTGGCGCCGGTAGGCCCCGTGGCGCCGGTCGATCCGGTGACGCCGGTGGGTCCGGTGGCACCAGTGGCCCCGGTGATGCCGGTAGGCCCGGTGACACCAGTCGGCCCCGTGACACCGGTAGGCCCGTTGACGCCAGTAGGCCCGGTGACGCCAGTCGGTCCAGTGGCACCAGTGGCCCCGTTAGCACCGTCGGGTCCACGCTCGCCAATTGGTCCGGTAGGCCCGGTGATGCCCGGACCGGTGGGTCCGGCAGGTCCTGTTGCACCGCGCTCACCAATCTCTTGCCATGCCGACCAGGCTGCTCCCCCGTTCTGGCTGCTGCGGTAATAGAGGACAGGGTTGGAGATATACAATTGCTGGATATAAGCTCCAACCTGGGAGACATATAGAGTCCAGACGGCCGGATGCGAGACGGGCGGACCGTCAGGCGGCGCGGTTCCATTAGGATCATTGGAGCTGTAGACGCCGGCTTCGGTGAAGGAACCTAGTGGTGAGGCGGAGGGCTCTTCACTAAAGGGCATAGCCCCTACGTCCGCAGGGTCCAGTATGACCGCTCCGAGCTGGCCGTTGACGCTGGTGACTGCTCCTGCAGGTCCCGTGGGTCCCGTGGGTCCTGTGGGCCCGGTTATCGTTGGAATGAGAGAGGCATCCCGTAATTTCGAATCCAGCATCATTTCTTGCCGGAAGATGGTATCCAGCATGGCTTGCGTGCTGCTGTTCACCTCCAGCACCTGTGCCAGAGTGGCAGGCGGGCCGCTTATTCCAGGCAGTGTACCAAGGGCATACTGAATCTTCTCCCCCTCTGCATTAATAATGTGGGCCAAGCCGAGTTCTTCCATAGCGATCGACGAGAATAACAGGTTAACGACATCATCCCGCGTCAACGTGATAGTTGGAGATATATTGGGGATATTAGGTGTGGACAAATAAAACCCTCCTTCATAATGTGATGGTTCAATAGTTCGTTAGATCAAGGTATTAATCGTCAGCCCGCATCTGTCAGAGTTAACAGTTACAACCGCACCTCCAAAATTCTGAACCTCCAAAGTAGCATCAACTGCTACTAAGCGAAGATCAATAATAGCACTAGTAGTATGATTGACATTTGTATTATTGGAAGCTGATGAGAGAGTTCCTGGAACAAAAACGCTTGGAGCGTTAGGATAATCACCCCGGGCTAAGCGGAAAGTGTTATTAGCAGCAGCCCCTACCGTGTATATGACTAGATAAGCGTGCCCGGCTTTTAATCTAAAGGTTCCAGCTGAAAGCGTTACATCGTCGCTTGTTCCGATAGTTGTGTCGAACTTCACAGGTCCCGAAACGCCTGCAGTTGTACCTGCTGTTCCTATTGTTGCATAGAGATAGTCAGTCGCTGAACCTGACACTCCGGTAGGCCCGGTGACGCCGGTGGGTCCGGTAACGCCAGTCGGTCCGGTGACGCCGGTGGGTCCGGTGACGCCAGTAGGTCCGGTGACGCCAGTGGGTCCGGTGACGCCGGTGGGTCCGGTAACGCCGGTCGGTCCGGTAACCCCGGTGGGTCCGGTGACACCAGTGGGTCCGTTGACGCCAGTGGGTCCGGTAACGCCAGTGGGTCCGGTAACGCCAGTGGGTCCGGTAACGCCAGTGGGTCCGGTAACCCCGGTGGGTCCGGTAACGCCGGTGGGCCCAGTGACGCCGGTGGGTCCGGTAACTCCGGTGGGTCCGGTAACGCCAGTGGGTCCGGTAACGCCAGTGGGTCCGGTAACGCCAGTGGGTCCGGTAACCCCGGTGGGTCCGGTAACGCCGGTGGGTCCGGTAACCCCGGTGGGTCCGGTAACGCCGGTGGGTCCGGTAACGCCGGTCGGTCCGGTGACGCCGGTGGGTCCAGTGACGCCGGTGGGTCCAGTGACGCCGGTGGGTCCGGTAACCCCGGTCGGCCCTCTAAGGCCAGTCGGTCCTGTAACTCCTGTTGGCCCTGTAACTCCTGTTGGCCCTGTAAGGCCGGTCGGTCCTGTAATCCCCGTCGGCCCTGTAATCCCTGTAGGCCCTGTAATCCCTGTAGGCCCCGTAATTCCGGTAGGTCCGGTGATGCCAGTGGGTCCAGTGATCCCCGTGGGCCCTGTAATTCCCGTGGGCCCGGTAACCCCAGTCGGTCCAATCAGGCCGGCGGGTCCGCTCATGCCCCTCAGTTTCGGGCCAGTCGCGCCTGTAATACCGGTTGGTCCCTTGATCCCTGTGGGGCCGTTGTCGCCGATGGGCCCACTGTTGCCTGTAGAACCCTTGACGCCGGTTGGCCCTGTAACCCCCGTGGGTCCGGTGACCCCGGTTGGCCCCGTGATACCAATTGCCCCGGTTGCTCCTGCCCCGGTCGGTCCGGCAGGCCCGGTTGCACCGCGTTCACCAATCTCCTGCCAGGCCGTCCAGGTTGCTCCCCCATTCTGGCTGCTGCGGTAATAGAGCGCAGGATTAGAGATATATAGCTGCTGAATATAAGCTCCAACCTGGGAGACATACAAGGTCCAGACGGCCGGGTGCATTACCGGCGGACTATCAGGGGGAGCCGTTCCATTGGGATCATTCGAGCTGTACACGCCAGCTTGAGTGAACGAGCTTAAGGGGGAAGCGGATGGCTCTTCGGTTAAGGGCAGGGCGTCGATGTCCTCAGGCTCCAGTACGACTGCTCCGGTTAGGCCGTTAACACTTAGAGCGCCGCCTGCAGGACCGGTAGCCCCCGTGGGTCCGCTGGGTCCGATGACAATAGGCAGGTTGGCGGCTGTCTTGAGCTTCGAATCCAGCATCATCTCCTGCTTGAAGACGGTATCCAGCATGGATTGCACGTTACTGTTGACCTGTAGCACCTGTGCCAGAGTGGCTGGCGGACCGCTCATCCCTGGCAGCGTGCCCAGGGCAAATTGAATCTTCTCTCCTTCCGCATTAATAATGTGGGCCAAGCCGAGTTCTTCCATAGCAATGGAAGAGAATAGCAGGTTAACTACGTCGTCCCGCGTCAATGAAATCGACGGAGTGATATTTGGAATGTTAGGTGTGGACAAATAAAACCCTCCTTCATGATTTGATAGTTCAGTGGAACGGAAGAATTGAGTGAAAGCATACGGACAATCTGAACTGGATGCCCGTATTAGAATGTTATTGTAGAGTCACAATAGTTACTTGACATCTCGGAGAAATGACAACAGTAGCTGTAGCTCCAGCATTCAGTACTGCCAGTGCAGTATTTGGTTGTGCAAGAAGATCAAGAATCACGGAAGAAGTATGGTTAGAATCAGATCCATTTGATGCATCTGTAAGTGTTCCCGGTATCCTTGTTGCCGGAACAGAACCGGCAGTACCTGTAGCGAGCTGGAATGTCCTGTTCTGACCGGACCCTACCGAGTAGATGATCAGATAAATATGGCCGCCCGTTAAAGTGAATATTCCCGTTAGATTATCAAGCTTTATATTGTTACTTCCTCCTGAAGGTGCAATAGTATCAAAAAGGACAGGGGTGCCTGGAGGAATGTTAGGATCCGTAGCAGCGATTGTCGCATTGGCAAAGTCACTGGATAATGCTGTTGGCCCGGTAGCTCCGGTGACGCCCGTGGCTCCGGTGACGCCCGTGGGTCCGGTGACGCCCGTGGGTCCTGCGGTAACACCAGTTGGACCCGTAACACCCGTAGGTCCGGTGACGCCGGTCGGACCTGTGACACCC
Source organism: Paenibacillus tritici (assembly GCF_013204885.1). GTDB lineage: Bacteria > Bacillota > Bacilli > Paenibacillales > Paenibacillaceae > Paenibacillus_AQ > Paenibacillus_AQ tritici. The sequence continues at coordinate 39,508 of NZ_JABMKX010000023.1, read as the reverse complement.
GTAGGTCCGGTGACGCCGGTTGGCCCGGTGACGCCCGTGGGTCCTGCGGTAACGCCGGTTGGACCCGTGGCGCCAGTAGGCCCGGTGACACCCGTAGGTCCGGTAATGCCTGTGGGCCCGGTGACGCCGGTCGGCCCAGTAACACCGGTCGGACCGGTGACAACACTCGTAGGACCCGTGATGCCGGTGGTTCCCGTGACGCCGGTCGGACCGGTGACACCCGTTGGCCCGGTGATGCCGGTGGCTCCGGTGGCTCCAGTGGCTCCGGTAACGCCAGTGGCTCCGGTTATAGTGCTGGTCGGACCGGTGACACCGGTGGGTCCGGTAACGCCAGTTGGTCCGGTGGCACCCGTAGGTCCGGTGGCACCGGTGGGTCCGGTGACGCCCGTCGGCCCAGTAGCACCTGTAGGTCCGGTGACGCTGCTAGTGGGACCAGTAACACCGGTGGGTCCAGTAACACCAGTCGGTCCAGTGATGCCCGTGGGTCCAGTGACACCTGTCGGTCCGGTGGCACCGGTGGGTCCGGTAACACCGGTCGGTCCGGTTATAGTACTGGTCGGCCCGGTGGCACCGGTGGGTCCGGTGACGCCAGTGGCTCCGGCGGTGATTCCGGTTGGACCTCTGACGCCAGTGGACCCGGTAGCACCAGTCGGTCCAGTGATACCAGTCGGCCCGGTAACGCCGCTGGGTCCGGTAACGCCCCGGATTCCGGTGATTCCGGTGGGTCCGGTAGCACCGGTGGGTCCGGTAACACCGGTGGGTCCGGTAGCGCCGGTCGGCCCGATAACGCCGGTGGCTCCGGTGATTCCGGTAGGCCCAGTGGGTCCGGTAGCACCTTGTGGAGCTCCGGTAGCACCTGGTCCGGTCGGGCCCACCGAACCTGTTGCACCGCGTTCACCAATTTCCTGCCAGGGCGTCCAGGTCCCCCCGGCATTCGGGCTGCTGCGGTAGTAAAGGGCAGGGTTGGAGATATAAATCTGTTGAATATAAGTTCCTACCTGAGACACATACAGGGTCCAGACCGCAGGATGCGTTACAGGCGGGGTGTCCGGAGGCGGGGTTCCGTTGGGATTATTGGAGCTGTAGACACCTGATTCGATAAAGGAACCTAAAATAGAGTTGGATGGCTCTTCATTGTTGGGCAGGGCCCCTACGTCTGCAGGGTCCAGCACAATAGCTCCAGTCAGACCGTTGACGCTGGTGACGGGACTTGGAGCGCCAGTTGGCCCGACAGGACCTGTCGGGCCCGCCAAGCTGGGGACACCAGCAGCCGTCTTGAGCTTCGAGCCCAGCATCATTTCCTGCCGTAAGATGCTCTCCATCATGCCTTGCGTACTACTATTCACCTGTAGAATCTGTGCCAGGGTGGCCGGTGGACCGCTTAATCCCGGCAGTGTGCCTAAGGCAAACTGGATTTTCTCTCCCTCGGCATTAATAATGTGCGCCAAACCAAGTTCTTCCATAGCGATAGAAGAGAAAATCAGATTAATTACGTCGTCTCTCGTCAATGAGATTGACGGAGTGATATTAGGAATATTGGGTGTGGACAAATAAAACCCTCCTTCATATTGTGATGCTTCAGTATATGTCGATATTTATCATAAGGAAGGAAGATGGCCTACTGGACTGAAAGAAAAGCATCCAAAAGAATGCTCCTTCATGATGTGATGGACGTTATCTCAGAGTCACAATAGTCAATTGACATCGGTCATTATCGATAATAGCTTCAGTAGCTTGGGCATTTTGGACGGCCAGTGTTGTTAAACTTTGTACAGCGCTAAGATCAATAACTGCGGACGAAGTGTGATTGGCATCTGAACCGTTTGTGGCCAGTGTAAGAGTTCCTGGTACCAAGGTATCTGGATCGTTCGGATCGATACCTGTCACAAGCTGAAAGGACTTATCTTGCCGGGAGCCTATGGAATAGATGACCAGATAAATATGACCGCCAGTTAAAACGAATATTCCTGTATTAGGAACCGGGTATATAGTGTTATCTGGATTAAATGGAATGTATGAATCGAAAGGGATAAAGGAATTACCTGGAATAACAGGAACTACATCATTTGAGATAGTGGCATTTAAAAACTTGCTGGATAATCCTACAGGACCGGTATGGCCGGTAACGCCGGTAGGTCCTGTATGTCCGGTGACGCCAGTAACACCAGTAGCTCCACGGGTAAGGCTCGTGACACCGGTGACGCCGGTAGGTCCTGTATGTCCGGTGACGCCGGTGACGCCGGTAGGTCCACGGGTAAGGCTCGTAACCCCGGCCACGCCGGTAGGTCCGGTAAAACCGGTGACGCCGGTCACGCCAGTAGGCCCGGTATGTCCGGTGACGCCGGTCACGCCGGTAGTTCCTCGGGTAAGACCGGTGACGCCGGTAATGCCGTTAGGTCCGGTATGTCCGGAGATGCCAGTAACGCCGGTAGTTCCTCGGGTAAGGCTTGTTACACCGGTAACGCCATTAGGTCCAGTGTGGCCAGTAGCACCGGTAACACCGGTAATGCCTCGATTTAGACCAGTGAAGCCGGAAACGCCGGTAGGCCCGGCATGTCCGGTGATGCCGGAAACACCGGTAGGTCCGGTAAGGCCAGTGAAGCCGGAAATACCGATAGACCCGGCAGGCCCTGTGACGCCAGTCATGCCGGTATGCCCGGTATGCCCCGGGACGCCAGTCATGCCGGTATGCCCGGTATGCCCCGTGACGCCAGTCACGCCGGTATACCCGGTATGTCCAGTGACGCCGGTCACGCCCGTATACCCGGTATGTCCAGCGACGCCGGTCGCGCCAGTAGGCCCGGTATGTCCGGTGACGCCGGTCACGCTAGTAGGCCCGGTATGTCCCGTCACGCCGGTGTGCCCCATGACGCCGGTCACACCGGTATGCCCGGTAGAGCCTGTAACGCCGGTTGGTCCGGTATGCCCCGTGAGGCCGGTGTAGCCGGTAACGCCCGTAACACCAGTGACGCCAGTGACCCCGGTAATGCCGGTAGCGCCTGAGATGCCTCTGATACCCGTGGGTCCTGTGACGCCGGTCGGCCCAGTAGATCCGAGAGCACCCTGTGGAGCTCAGGTAGCGCCAGCGCCGCTCGGGCCTGTTGCTCCTGTCGCACCCCGTTCCCCAATTTCCTGCCAGAGCGTCCAGGTAACCCCGGCATCGGAACTGCTGCGGTAATAAAGGGCAGGGTTGGAGATATATATCTGCTGAATGTAACGTCCAACCTGAGACACATACAGGGTCCAGACCGACGGATGCGCTACTGGCGGGCTATCCGGGGACACTGCTCCAAAGGGGTTGTTAGAGCTGTAGACGCCGGCCGCGGTAAACGACTTCAAATTGGAATTGGAAGGCTCTTCATTGTTGGGCAGGGCCCCTACGTCAGCAGGGTCCAGCACAATAGCTCCAGTCTGGCCGTTGACGCTGGTGACGGGACTTGGAGCGCCAGTCGGCCCGACAGGACCTGTCGAGCCCGCCAAGCTGGGGACGCCAGCAGCCGTCTTGAGCTTCGAGCCCAGCATCATTTCCTGCCGTAAGATGCTTTCCATCATGCCTTGCGTACTACTATTCACCTGTAGAATCTGTGCCAGGGTGGCCGGTGGACCACTTAATCCCGGCAGTGTGCCTAAGGCGAACTGAATTTTTTCTCCCTCAGCATTAATAATGTGCGCCAAACCAAGTTCTTCCATAGCGATAGAAGAGAAAATCAGATTTATTACGTTATCCCGCGTCAATGAGATTGACGGAGTGATATTAGGAATATTGGGCGTGGACAAATAAAGCCCTCCTTAATGATGGATGGTTCAGTATATGTGTGGGCTAATCATTCGGGGGGTAAAGTAGCCCATAGAAATGAAATAAGTGCCCGGCAATACGAGGGCTTCGAGGATTGATATTTGAGTTATGTATTGAAAAAACCGCAAAGTCTTCGCTAAAGCGAGATTTGCGGTCTTTACAGGCCACACCTATCAGTTTCATCTGAAGGAACGGTCCCCCAGTTATTATGGGGTAGTGGTTAGAGATGTTACGGCTGGCACTTCGTTTGATCTCGGTCAAGTGCAGATTGCTCCGGGTCTGGAAATATCAGGAACTGGAACTAAGCTTTTTACAGAATATTTTGACTGGAACAACACGAACACCCGTTGCGGCGATGAACCTCATTCGAGAATTTCCATTTATGCACCCACCACCATCTATAACGGCAAAGTTAAAACAGCACCCTATCTCGGTTTGACTGTTAGCTCCGATTGTCCGGGAACCAGCAAGATTATGGTAAAAGGGAATCAGGTTGTTCAGGAGTACGGCATTGGGAACTCTCCGGGCGGTCAGCTGATCAATCAGGCGAACGGGCTGTGCGCGGATGTTATGAACGGCAGCAGCGAGGTAGGAGCGCAGCTGATCCAGTATGCTTGCACCAACGCAAGCAATCAGGTCTTTGTATTTGCCTCAGACGGGACGCTGCACACCCAGACGCATTGTCTGGATGCCGGCTCCTCTCCTCCGGATGGAGCGCCCCTCGTTCTCGCGGAATGCAATAATGGATCGCCTACCCAGCATTGGGGGCTGCATCCGTACGGAATTGAGAGCTCAGGGGGATTAACGATTGGCACCCGAGAACTATTCAACAAGCAGCGGAGCACGTCTAATCGTGAAAAAAATTGATTATAGCAACTTTCCGTATGAGACGAAATGGACCTTCAACACCGCTCCAAGTCCATAATCAATAAAATAAAATTCATGAATCCGCACGGACCGGGAATTCTACAATTGGAGAGAAATCTCCAATTCTGAAGACGGTGAGGACGGAATTCATGAATCAAGCTTCCGGTACAACTGAAAAAGACAAGAAGTTAAAATGGTGGCAGCTGAGCTTGCTCGGCATTGCGGGGACGATAGGGACCGGGTATTTTCTCGGCTCAGGTCTGGCGATCTCAATCGGGGGTCCGGCGGTGCTGCTCGTCTACCTGCTTGCGGCAGTAGGGACTTATGTTGTATTCGATGCGCTGGCCCGGATGACGGCGGAGCATCCTGAGCAGGGATCCTTCCGTTCCTATGCTCAAAAAGCATTCGGCAGCTGGGCCGGCTTCGGCAGCGGCTGGTTATATTGGTTCTCGGAACTGCTGATTATGGGCAGCCAGCTAACCGCGCTATCCATTTTCTCGCGTTTTTGGTTCCCGGCTGTACCGATGTGGGTGTTCGCTGCCGGATTCGCGGCGGTGAGCCTGCTGATTGTGTTCTTCGGCAATAAAGGCTTCGACCGGGTAGAGAATCTGCTCGCCATCATCAAAGTGGCGGCTATTCTTATGTTCCTCGGTATAGCTGCTGCGCTCCTGGCTGGCTGGATTGGCGGCGCTTCGTTCACACCGAAGGTGCCCCTGGGCTATAAGGCGCTCTTTCCAGCGGGAAGCATCGGGCTGTGGTCCGCGTTTATTTTTGCTTTTTATGCCTATGGCGGCATAGAGGTACTTGGGATTATGTCCTACAGGCTTAAGAATCCGGAGGAGGCGCCGAAGGCGGGGAAGGTGATGCTGGTGGGACTGGCGTCAGTGTATATCCTGTCAATTGGGCTGGCGGTGATTATGGTGCCGCTGAGCGCTTTTAATCCGAAGGAGAGTCCGTTCGTACTTGCCCTGCGCAGCGACCATATGGCCTTCGTGCCGCATCTGTTCAACGGAGTACTGATCATTGCAGGCTTCTCTACGATGACCGCCTCGCTGTATGCGATCACCTCGATGATGCTTACTCTCGCGCAGGAGGGGGATGCGCCTAAGGTGTTCTCGAAGAAATGGAAGGAGAAGTATCCGTTCTTCGCCTTGTGCCTGATTGCCGCCGGTCTGACAGGTGCTATTGTGATGTCCCTGATGCTGCCGGGGAAGGTGTATGAATATATCACCACCGCTGCCGGACTGATGATCCTCTATAACTGGTCGTTCATCCTGCTCTCTGCGGGCAAGCTGCTTAAGCCCAGTCTTCTGGGAGGAGTGAAGCGCTGGACGGGGCTGGTGCTGATTATGGCTGCTGTATCAGGCACTCTGTTCCATGCACTCAGCCGTCCGGGCTTCTATATCAGTCTGCTGATTGTATCGCTGATTGCGCTTGGGGACTGGATCGTGCAGCATTTCCGCAACAAGAGTGCTGCTTCAGCTAAGGAAGACAAGCCGGAAGCAGAGGAGGGACAATACCATTCTCTGCACGGGGGTCCGGGCTTCCGGATTAAGGGCATCCGGCTGCGGAAGAACAAGATCTAATGGAAGAACAGCAGCCGGGCAGCCTGGATGCCGAAATAGAAGCCGAAGCCGACCAGCGACAGGCCGGAGCAAACGGAGATGGCCCGCAGTACCCGGATCGTCAGGAATCTGCGGAAAATGCTGGAGGCTGCGGCCATGGTGACATCCCAGAGCAGTATCCCAAGGACGATGGCGCCGCTGTAAATCAGTAACTGCTGCATCGGATAATCATTGACAGCCTTGGCTAAGATAGAGCCGTAGATTCCCAGCCAGAACAGGATGGACAGAGGGTTGAACAGGGACATCAGGAACCCGGCCGTGAAGGATTTGGACAGGGAGGCCTCACTGCCCCTCATGTCTGCGGCCGACAGCTCACCTGAATGCTTAATGCTCTCCACCCCGGTATAGACCAGGACGAAGAAGCCGAACAGCCACAGGAAGGCTTTGACGAATGGAGCGTCCAGGAGATGAATCATGCCCAGATAGACCAGCAGCATGTAGATGACATCGGCGGCAATGGCCCCCAGGCCGACCACCCAGGCGTGCATGAAGCCTCCGCGCAGACCCTTGTCCAGCTGCGCTGCATTAATGGGGCCGATCGGTGCCGACAGGGATAACCCCAGAACCATATAGCTTAGGAATATGTTAATGTTGTCCTCCTCCTTTTTAGATATCTTATTCATCTGAAGGCAGGAATAGGACAACCAGAAGCAGGCCCGCGGGAGATTCGCGGGCCTCTTCCTGCAGCCGTCACCCCTTGTCTTTGTTCACACTGCTGTGTTATCTTAGGATATATTTTTAGGGAGTCTACAGATAGAGGTGAAGGCATGATTATCCGGCAAATTTTCAATAACAACGTGATTCGCGCGGAGGACCAGGTCGGGCATGAATATGTTGTCATTGGGAACGGGTTAGGCTACAAGAAGAAGGCTGGGCAAAGGGTGGAAGAGGACAGAATAGAGAAGACATTCATGCTGAAGCCCGATAAAGTCCCGCGTAAATTAATTGATTTGATTGGAGAGACTTCTGCTGAGTATTTCTCACTGGCCGATGAAATTATAGGCTATGCCAAAGCAGAAATGGGCGACATCTTCAACGACAATATTTATATCACGTTAATTGATCATATTCATTTCGCCATTGCCCGCTACAGGAAGTCGATGAATCTGAAGAATGCATTGTTCTGGCAGATCAAGAAATTCTATCCCAAGGAGTTCTCCATTGGTGTACATGCCCTGAGTCTGATCCACAAGCATTTCGGGCTCGATATGGATCAGGATGAAGCCAGCTTTATTGCGATGCATTTCGTCAATGCCCGTCAGGGTGGACAGGAGATGCAGCGTACGGTAGAGGTCACCAGGGCGATGAGCGAGATCTTCAGCATTCTGACGGACGAATATCAGGTGAAGCTCAATGAGAATTCGTTCAACTACTCCAGGTTCCTTACCCATCTCCAGTATTTTCTCCAGCGGATGATCAGCGGGGAACAGGAGCGGTCAGCTTCAGGCGACAACTTCCTGTACGATCAGATTAAGGAGAAATTTCCCAAGGCTTTTGAGTGTACCCGCAAGATCAATCAGTACCTGGAACAGGAATACGGCAATGCCATGTCGATTGACGAGAAGGTCTATCTTACGATCCATATTCAGCGGGTAACTACTCGGGATATGAATCCGGTGTAAGAAAAAGGAAAGGTAAAAGTGCTTGCAAACGATTACTTAATCCGCTATATTGGAGTCACAACTTAAATCTAAGGATTGTTACTGCCAAAGCAGGCGATACCTAAACGAGATGTGGATCACCCTTGTGTGATCTCACAATCTTCGTTTAGGTTTTTTTTATGCCCATTTTTTGGCTGTAAAGCAAAGGAGAATCAGCATGGATAACCAAAAAATGTCCGAAGACATCATCCGGCTTGTTGGCGGGGAAGAGAATATCAACGATCTTGTCCATTGTGCCACCCGGCTGAGATTCAGCCTCAAGGATAACAAGAAGGCGCAGAGGGAAGCGCTGGAGAAGCATGAAGGTGTAATTACGGTGGTGGAGAGCGGGGGGCAATTCCAGGTTGTCGTCGGCAGCAATGTCGCGAATGTATATGCCGAGATTGTCAAGAACACCAGCTTCCTGTCCGGCACCTCCACAGACGATAAGAATTCCGGCCAGAAGACCTCTGCCGTATCCAAGGTGTTCGAGATCATCTCCGGGAGCTTCTCCCCGCTGATTCCCGTCATGGCAGGATCAGGGATGCTCAAGGCGCTGCTGACCGTGCTTACGCTGCTGGGCTGGATGTCCGATTCAAGCGATACCTATCTGATCCTGTCCGCAGCAGGCAATGCAGTATTCTATTTCCTGCCGATATTCCTGGGGATCACGCTGGGTATCAAATTAAAAGCTAATCCTTATGTAGCGGGAGCTATAGGTGCGGCGCTGATGGAACCGAACTTTACGGGGATGCTTGAAGGGGATACCGCACGCTCCTTCTTAGGTATTCCGGTTGTCATGGTCAGTTATGCCTCCAGTGTATTCCCGATCTTCATTGCCATTAGCATCTATGCACTGCTGGACAAGCTGTTGAAGAAGATCATCCTCAAAGATCTGCAGATCTTCATGGTTCCGATGCTCTCGCTGATGATTATGGTTCCGCTGTCTGTGATGGCCTTCGGTCCATTCGGCACCAGTGTCGGAGACTGGATCGCATCCGGTGTGACCTGGCTGATTGGCGTCAGCGGTATACTGTCAGGCATTGTGCTGGGCGGGGGGATGACGTTCATGGTCGTGCTAGGACTTCACTGGGGATTCACTCCGATCACCCTGCAGAATATAGCAAATGGCGGTGATCCGATTGAGGCGATGGCTTCGGCTGCGGTGTTTGCCCAGATTGGTGTAGCTTTTGGGATCTTCCTGAAGGCCAAGAAAGACCGTTCCCTGCGGAGTATCGCCGCTTCTTCGGGAATCACCGGACTGCTGGCCGGAGTCAGCGAGCCGATCGTATACGGCCTGATCCTCCGCTATAAGCGGGTGATCCCGATCGTTATTATTGCCGGGGCGCTGGGGGGAGCCATCAATGGTCATTTCGGCGTCCTGTATACGGCTTATGTGTTCCATAATATATTCTCCATTCCTGTCGAGCAGCCGATGTCCATCTTCATTATCTCCATGGTGGTCTCCCTGGGTACAGGCTTGCTGCTGACCTTGCTGTTCGGGTATGAGAGCAAAGCGAAGAATGAAGGTTCTGCTCCGGAAACGGTGCCCCAACCCATAGTTGACCCCGTACTGCCGGACAAGCCATCAGCGCTGGTGGCAGACCTTAGGAAAGAGCATATTTTCAGTCCGCTGTCCGGTGCCGCCTTCCCGCTAAGCAGTGTTCCTGATGAGGCCTTCTCTTCCGGGGCGATGGGCAGAGGGCTTGCAATTGATCCTGTCATCGGAGAAGTGGTTGCTCCCGTGGACGGTACAGTGACTTCTATCTTCCCGACGGGTCATGCGATCGGTATTACTTCCGCAGCAGGAACCGAACTGTTGATTCATATCGGAATTAATACCGTGGGCCTGAAAGGCAAGCACTTCACGCCTATGGTCAAGGAAGGAGACCTGGTGTCACAGGGGGATCTGCTCATCCGGTTCGACCTGGAGCAGATTAAGGCAGCCGGTTATCAGACAATTACACCGGTCATTGTAACGCTGACTCCCAAAGAGGTTGAGGTCTTTGAGACCAGCCAGAAGCAGGTAGAGAAGAACGATGTTATTTTGACCCTGGTGGATTAAACAATACAGAGGAGGAAACGATATGCTGCATAAACAACTTAACGCTTTTCCGGAGGATTTCTTGTGGGGGGGCTCTACTTCGGCCTATCAGCTGGAGGGAGCCTGGGATGAAGACGGCAAAGGGCCTTCCGTGATTGATCTGGCCAACCATGTGGAAGGGGTGACTGACTTCAAGGTTGCCAGTGACCACTACCATATGTATAAAGAGGACGTAGCTCTGATGGCGGAAATGGGCTTCAAGGCTTACCGCTTCTCCATTGCCTGGAGCCGGATCTATCCGCAAGGGGACGGAGCCGTCAATCCGAAGGGTCTTGAATTCTACAGCCTGCTGATCGACGAGCTGCTTAAGTATGGGATTGAACCCATCGTAACCATGTACCACTTTGATCTGCCCTATGCGCTGGAAGAGCGGGGAGGCTGGTCGAATCGGGCTACTATTGATGCTTTTGAGCAATATGCCAAGACGCTGTATGAGAATTACGGGGACCGCGTGAAATGGTGGCTGACCATCAATGAACAGAATATGCTTATTCTGCATCCGGGGTCCATTGGAACCTTGAATGAGAACATGACCGACCCGCAAAAAGAGCTGTACCAGCAGAATCACCATATGCTCCTGGCCCAGGCGAAAGCGATGGTGTTATGTCATCAGATGCTCCCGGACGCCAAAATCGGTCCCGCCCCCAACATCGGGGTCATCTACCCGGCCAGCTCCAAGCCGGAGGATATGCTGGCCGCAGATAATTATGCCGCCATCCGCAATTGGCTGTATTTAGATATGGCGGTCTATGGACGTTATAATCATATCGCCTGGAGCTATCTGGTGGAGAAAGGATATCAGCCTGTCATTGAGGAAGGAGATATGGAGATCCTCGGACAAGGTCACCCTGATTTCATTGCCTTCAATTATTACACCTCCCAGACGGTAGGCGAGAGTAAAAATGACGGCAATGATTACTCTCACACGGGCGATCAACACGAAATCGTCGGAGAACCGGGAGCCTACAGGGGGTCTGTGAACCCTAATCTGCAGACTACAGAGTTCGGCTGGGAGATTGATCCTGTCGGCTTCAGAACGACGCTCCGCCAGATCTATTCCCGTTATCATCTGCCGCTGATTGTCACGGAGAACGGGTTGGGTGCGTTCGACAAGCTTGAAGACGATGGAACGGTAAATGATGAATACCGGATGGACTTCTTCCGCAAGCATATCGAGCAGATCCAGCTCGCACTGACAGACGGTGTAGAGGTGTTCGGATTCTGTCCGTGGTCAGCGATTGATCTGGTCAGCACGCATCAGGGCTCCAGTAAAAGGTACGGCTTCATCTATGTGGACCGCGAAGAATTCGATCTGAAGGAGCTCCGCCGTGTACGGAAGAACAGCTTCTATTGGTATCAGAAGCTGATTGCTTCCAGAGGAGAGATTCGCTGATCCATACGAACAAATACGGATAATTAAAAGGACCGCCCTCATAATGGACGGTCCTTTGTGTTGCGTGATGTCTGCTGCAAACCGAATAAAGGTGCAGGGGTGCAGACTTAGGCTTTAACAGGCTCCGGCCGTTTCACCAGCAGCGGAGGAGGGATCAGCCAGCCTTTTTTCTTCAGCAAATGCAGGTTCTTCACACCGAGGGCCGCCTTGGTCAGATGATACTTGGCGAACAAAGCTCCGATATCCTCACGGATGGATTGTCCCATCGCCTGGCTGCAAGCCACAAGTCCGGCAGCCAGATTCGCTGCAAGCATAGCCGCTATTTCAGGATCTGTAAACCGTGCACCGACAGGGATATCCTCCAGCTTTGCCTCAGGCCGGTTCGGCATGACTGGCGCAGACGCGAGCCCCTGCTCGGACAGCAGCGTGTCGCACTCACTGATCTCCAGCTCCGCCTGATCAATCATCGCAGCAATGATTTTCTTCAGATCACTGTCACCGGCATGATACATATAAGCCCGGTAACACGATATTGCTCCCTTGGCAGCCATTGAGGCTTGCCATACCGCATAGATCTCTCCATAATGCATCGGTTCTTCCTTCGGGTTACCGCCTAGAATCCCAGTCATAATCAGGCTCCTTTTATGCTGAATTTTGAACAAGCAATAGCATACCCTTAACCGCTTGTCCTTTATGCTGCCGACATTTCTTGACAATCTGTATAAATCCGGGCGTTAGAACCACAATAAGCAGGATGCAACTATACAAGAAGGTGGTTCGTCCAATGAAAGGGTCAAAAGGGGCATTAATCGCACTTGCTTCCATCCCGCTAATTATGACACTGGGCAATTCAATGCTGTTGCCGATCCTGCCGCAGATCTCCAAGGAGCTGGGGATCACTGCCTTTCAAGTCAGTATGCTCATCACGGTCTATGGCCTGATCGCCATTCTGATGATTCCCGTGGCCGGATATTTATCAGACCGCTATGGGCGAAAAAAAGTAATTCTGCCCAGCCTGATCCTGGCAGCTGTGGGCGGAGCGGTATGTGTGGCAGCCGCCTGGTTCTCCACCGGAATCAGCGCGTATTGGATCATCCTTGGAGGACGTTTCATCCAGGGGATTGGTGCGGCGGGCGCCTTTCCCATTGTTATTCCGTTCGTAGGCGATCTGTTCAAGGATGAGAAAGAGGTCAGTAAGGGACTTGGAATCATTGAGACCTCGAATACGTTCGGTAAAGTATTAAGCCCGATTCTGGGTGCTTATCTGGGGACTATACTGTGGTATGCTCCCTTCATTGCGATTCCGGTGCTATGTCTGATTTCCTGCGCACTGGTTATCTTTCTCGTGCATAAGCCGAAGACGGAGGACAAGGCAGAGCCCAAAAGCCTGAAGCAATTCATGACCGGCATCAAAGAAACGCTGCATGAGCGGGGCCGCTGGCTGTACGCTATCTTCGCCATTGGCGGAATCTGCATGTTTGCAACCTTCGGGGTGTTATTCTATTTATCCGAGACATTAGAAGCGAAGTATAATCTGCATGGGGCCTACAAAGGCTTCGTACTGGCCATTCCGCTGGCGCTGCTGTGTCTGGCGTCCTATGGGAGCGGTAAGGTCATCGGCAAGAACAAGCCTTTGATGAAGTGGATCGGCTTCGGCGGTATGGTTATCGTTACGGCTGCCATGTTGATTACGGTTTTAAGCGACAATATCTATTTCATGGTAGGCTTCTTAAGCTTAAGCGGGATTGGAATTGGTGTGGTCCTGCCATGTATGGATGCCCTGATTACGGAAGGGATCGAGGAAGAGAGCCGGGGGACCATTACCTCCTTATATAGCAGCATGCGGTTCATCGGCGTTGCGCTGGGGCCGCCGGTGGTGTCCCTGCTGATGAACCGCGGGCATTGGACCCTGTTTGGGACCATGGCGGGTGTAGGCGCAGTCGGCGGGCTGCTGTCCTTCTTCGCAGTGACGCCAAGCAAGGAGGATTCTGAAGGAGGCGGCCAGCCGGTTCGCAGCGAGCATAAGATGAAGAAAGGCAATCCGTTGCGCCAGCGTGTGCGGTAGGCGGTATGGTGATCGCGAGGTTATTCCAGCAGACTAGGCTGCTGGGACAACCAAACAAGCAAGGCCCGCGAGAATGATCGCGGGCCTTCTTGCTGCGGAATTACATGTGGTTAGCAATCCGATTAATTAAACCTTTTTAGTCAATTAGCTGAATTGTTTACCCGACAGGGCATCTACTACACGCACTTTGAGCTTGATATTAATAAGATAGATTAACTCTAGCATAAGGAGGGAAGTATATTGTCGAATCCCAATATTCCGGGCATCACTCCCACGATCACCTTATCAAGGGATGATGTTGTCAATCTGCTATTCTCCTCCATTGCCATGGAGGAGCTTGGACTAGCCCATATTATTAACGCTGAAGGCGAGAAAATACAGTTCGCTCTGGGTACGCTTCCGGGGATCAGCGGTCCCCCTGCTACCCTCGCACAGGTCCTGGAGGTCAATAGCAGCACCCAAGCTATGCTGGACACCATCTTCCGCCAAGAGATGATACTAGATTCCAGGCTCAAGACCGCTTCTAACATACCTGTGGTAAGCGGTCCCATCGGACCGACAGGGCCCAGAGGAGAACCCGGCGGTGTTCTCAGTATCAACGGAGAGGAGGGGGAAGTGATTCTGACTGCAGAAGATGGCATCTTCCCGATCGACAACGTTGAGGCGCCGACCAGTATTCTTGGGAATTACATTGAACCCGGTGTCTACAGCTCAGGCAGCGCTGCCGGGATTGCGGGTCCGCCGGACGGTCCGATAGTGGACCATCCGCCAGTGTGGACGATTTATGTATCCCGTGTAGGTGATTATGTTCAGCAGATCTATATTTCCAATCCGGCTATATACTATCGCAGCAGCCAGAATGTCGGCTTAAACTGGACTCCGTGGGTACCCATCGGCGAGCGGGGACCTACCGGTCCAACCGGCGCAGGTGTAACGGGTAGGGCGGGTGGGACCGGCCCGATTGGGGTTACCGGTTCTAAGGGAGCGATCGGCCTTACAGGTTCGACAGGTGTGAGGGGTGCAACGGGTCTTACAGGTGCGACCGGAGTGACCGGTGCAAAGGGTCTAACGGGTGCAACGGGTCCGACGGGTGCGATAGGTGTGAAGGGTGTAACGGGTGCAACGGGTCTAACCGGTCCAACGGGAGCTACTGGTCCAACGGGCCCGACCGGCCCGATGGGAGTGACCGGCCCGACGGGTGCGACTGGCCCGGTCGGCCAGACCGGTTCTACGGGCGCGACCGGCCTGACAGGGCTAACAGGACCGACCGGAGCCGCGGGCGCGGCGGGGGCAACCGGCGGGGCGGGAGTGACAGGCACCACTGGTCCGACGGGAGTCACCGGCCTAACAGGTGCTATGGGTCCGACGGGAGCAAAGGGCCTGACCGGCCCGATGGGAGCCACCGGGCCAACCGGTTCAACGGGCACCACTGGTCCGACAGGTCGGGCAGGAGTGACAGGCCCGACAGGTCGGACAGGAGCCACGGGTGTGACTGGTCAGACCGGGGTGACTGGTGCTACGGGTCCAACCGGAGCCACCGGTCCGACAGGGGTGAGAGGCCCGACTGGCGTGAGCCTGAGAGGCGTGAGCGGTCCAATAGGGGTGAGCGGTCCAAGCGGTGTAACTGGCCTGGCAGGAGTGACGGGCCCAACCGGAGTGACCGGCCCGACAGGAGTCACTGGCGGGGCAGGTGTGACAGGCCCCACGGGTGCGACTGGCGCGACAGGGTTAACCGGCCGGGCGGGAGCCACGGGCCTGACCGGTCCCACTGGTCCGACAGGTGCTACCGGCCCTACCGGTGCAACCGGCCCTACGGGGGTGATCATCGGCCCGACCGGCCTGGCTGGAGCCACTGGCCCAACCGGAGCCACCGGCCCGACGGGGATCACCGGCTCGACGGGAGACGCGGGTCACACTGGAGCCACCGGTGTAATCGGTGCAACTGGCTTCAGAGGTCGTAACGGTCCAACCGGTGCAACTGGCCACATCGGCTTGACTGGCCCCGCATTAAGACCTATTCCTGCTTATTGTAACGTTACCTTGAATAAAGCGATTAATACATTCGTTGCTATCGGGGGCAGTACTCCATTTAATACCGTTAATGTAATTTCATCCAATGTTCATTTTAACGGGAGTAACACGATTACAGTGGACTTGGCGGGGATTTACCGCATTACCTTTCTGGCGGTTCTAAATGAGGATCACGGAGCCAAGAAGGAGATGACGGTTGCAGTTAATGGAACCCCTATTCCAACTGGTGAATTTCATCAACAGATTACTACAGGATATTTTCAGATGTTCGGCGAGTTTGTTGTTCAGCTTGCTGCAAATTCTCAACTTACGTTGAAAAATACAGGAACAGCCCAATTAGTAGTAGGAGGAAGTAATGTCAACCGGACAGGTGCATTTTTAAATATAATCAGGATCGCATGAATAAAGGGATATTTCCGTCTGCGATTTCGAATGTAAGGGGGCATTAACATGTCGAATCCTAATCTTCCCAATATCACACCAACCATCACATTGTCGCGGGATGATGTATTGAACTTGTTGTTTTCATCCATTGCGATGGAAGAGCTAGGGCTTGCTCATATCATCAACGCTGAAGGTGAGAAAATTCAGTTTGCCCTAGGGACCCTTCCGGGAGCCACACCTGCGACGCTTGAACAAGTCTTAGATGTCAACAGCAGTAGTCAGGCGATGCTTGATACAATCTTCCACCAGGAAATCATACTTGATTCCAAGCTGAGAACGGCCTCGGGCGTTCCCTCCTTGGTTGGACCTACAGGACCAGCAGGACCTACCGGGGCGGCGAGTGGTGTTCTAAGTGTAAATGGTCAGACCGGCGATGTCATTCTGAGCGCAGAGATCGGGGTTCTCCCGTTCAATGATGAGCCATCGGGCAATCGTCTGACTCATTACAATCAGCCGGGCGTGTATAGTTCAGATAATCCCGCAGGCCCTTCACCGCCGGACAGTCCGCTGGTGGAGCACCCATCCGTATGGACTCTTTATGTGTCACGGGTTGGTAACTTTGTCCAGCAGCTCTATATATCCAACCCGCATTTGTACTACCGCAACAGTCAGGATTCGGGGATTACCTGGTCGCTATGGATAGAAATTGGCGAAAGAGGCCCGACGGGTCCGACGGGTACAGGGGCTACAGGACCTAGAGGAGTGAGAGGGAACTCAGGTATCACAGGTCCGGGGGGCGCTACAGGACTCACCGGAGCGCCGGGACCTACGGGTCCAAGGGGGCTAACAGGTATTAGCGGCCCGGCAGGTATGACGGGGCCAAGGGGTGTAACTGGTCCGGGCGGCGCTAGTGGGCTTACCGGAGCGCAGGGACCCACTGGTCTGGCGGGTTCAACGGGTGTACGCGGCCGGGCAGGTGTGAATGGTCCGGCAGGTGTGACGGGGATGACAGGTGTAACGGGCCGGGCAGGTGGTAGGGGGCTTACAGGTCCGACAGGCCGGGCAGGCTTGAGCGGACCGACAGGTGTGACAGGTCCTACGGGTGTGAAGGGACTGACGGGTGTACGCGGCCTGGCAGGTGTCCAGGGTCAGGCAGGTGTGACGGGCCGGTCAGGTGTGACGGGCCGGGCAGGTGTAACAGGTCTGGCGGGAGTGAGCGGCCGGGCTGGTGTCAGTGGCTGGGCAGGTGTAACTGGCGTGACTGGTATAACCGGAGTGGCGGGTATAACGGGTCCAACGGGTATAACCGGAGTGGCGGGTATAACCGGCCCGACCGGTGTGACCGGCATGACCGGCCTAACAGGTGTGACAGGACCAACGGGTATCACTGGTAGGGCCGGTGCTACCGGTCCCACTGGTGTCACCGGCCCGACTGGGGTGAAGGGTCGGGCGGGCGTAACGGGAGTAGCGGGTGTCACCGGACCAACGGGTGTCACCGGCCCAACGGGCGTAACCGGTCCGACCGGTGTGACGGGCCGGATGGGTGCGACAGGTCCCACAGGTGGGAGGGGCCGGGCAGGGATAACGGGCCGGGCGGGAGTAACCGGTCCAACCGGCGTGACCGGTCCTACTGGCGTGGCGGGTCCGACCGGTGTGACGGGCCCGACCGGTATGAAGGGTCCGACAGGCGTTAGGGGTGCGACAGGTGTAAGGGGTGCGACAGGTGTAAAAGGCCCGACAGGTGTAACCGGTCCAACCGGTCCGACAGGTCTGAGGGGTCCAAACGGTCACACTGGTTCAACTGGTTCAGCAGGAGTAGGATTCGCTTCCTCGTATAGGTACATTTCTACAACTGCCGGTAATGTTCCCATAAATCCTAATGATAATGTTGTATTCAACGTTCTTGGTGCAGGGACGTCTGATATCGCATTCGATGGCCAATCCACAGTAACGGTTAATACAGCCGGCGATTATTTAGTTGTCTTTCAATTAACGATAGCGAATCAGTCAATTCCACTCAAAAGATGGACAGTTTCGGTCAATGCCACACCTATTCCCAACGGTGAATTTCACAGATATTTCAGTACCGGCGACAATTATCAGATAGGAGGAGAATATCTTATCCGCTTAAATGCTGGTGATAAGCTTACTCTAACGAATACCGCGACTACAGTGCAAAGGATATCAGGGGCTAATGTTGGTGAAGACAATGGTTTCCTGAGTGTAATCAGAATTGGTTGATAAGCTAAAGGAGGCCTTACCATGTCCAATCCCAATATACCCAATATTACTCCGGCCCTCTCCTTGTCGCGGGCCGATGTATTGAATTTATTGTTCTCATCAATCGCCATGGAGGAGTTGGGTCTGGCACATATCATCAATGCCGAAGGAGAGAAGATTCAGTTCGCTCTGGGCACGCTTCCCGGTTCAACTCCTGCTACATTGCCAGAGGTGCTTCAGGTTAACAGCAATGTACAAGCTATGTTGGACACCGTTTTCCGTCAAGAGATTATGCTGGATTCGAAGATGCTTATCGCAGCCGGTATTCCAACGATCCTTGGTCCCACAGGTCCCACGGGGCCAACAGGCTTCGCCGGAGGTGTGTTCAGTGTCAATGGTCAGACCGGCGATATCATTCTGAACGCAGATAACGGGGTCTTCCCCCTCAATGAAGATCCGTCGGGCAATCGACTGGCGCTGTATAATCAGCCGGGTGTCTACAGTTCAGACAGTCCCACGGGTCCTGCACCGCCAGACGGGCCACAGGTGGAACACCCATCGGTATGGACTATTTATGTGTCCCGTGTAGATAATTATGTCCAGCAGCTGTATATTTCCAACCCTGCGCTGTATTACCGCAGCAGTCAGGACGGCGGTCTAACGTATCCTGGCGGATGGCTTCCGATCGGCGAGCAAGGGGCAACAGGGCCTGTTGGGGTAGGAGCCACCGGGGAGAAGGGGGTAACGGGTCCCACAGGAGTAGCCGGTCCGATTGGGTTAACCGGTCCAGCCGGTGTAACAGGAGCAACGGGTGTGACCGGCCGGGCAGGTGTAACGGGTCCCACAGGGATAACCGGCCCCAAAGGTGTAACCGGCCGGGCGGGTGTAACCGGTCCGACCGGTGTAACGGGTCCCACGGGTGTTAGGGGACTCACGGGTGTCAGGGGGCCGACAGGTATGACGGGACCAACGGGGATGACCGGCCCCACGGGGCTAAAAGGTCCAACGGGTGTGACCGGCCTGGCAGGTGTGACAGGACCCACAGGAGTGGCGGGCCCCACGGGTATGACGGGCCCCACGGGTGTAACCGGCTGGGCAGGCATGACGGGTCCGACCGGTGTGACGGGACCCACAGGTGTGACCGGCCCGACCGGTGTGACGGGACCGACGGGTGTGACAGGACCCACCGGTGTAACTGGCCCGACCGGTGTGACCGGCCCGACTGGTGTGACTGGGGCTACCGGTGTGACGGGGGGTACCGGTGTGACGGGGGCTACCGGTGTGACGGGGGCTACCGGTGTGACGGGGGCTACCGGTGTGACCGGCCCAACCGGTGTGACGGGCCCGACCGGTGTGACGGGGGCTACCGGTGTGACGGGGGCTACCGGTGTAACCGGCCCAACCGGAGTGACGGGCCCGACCGGTGTAACCGGCCCGACCGGTGTAACCGGCCCAACCGGTGTGACGGGGGCTACCGGTGTGACGGGGGCTGCCGGTGTGACGGGGGCTACCGGTGTGACGGGGGCTAGAGGTCTGACGGGTGCTACAGGGATGACAGGTGCTACAGGGGTGACGGGGCCAACCGGTGTAACCGGCCCAACGGGAACCGCTGGTCCCACTGGCCACACTGGCCCCACTGGTGTAACCGGTCCAACGGGTGCCACCGGTCCGACAGGTACGAGGGGACCCACAGGTGTAGTGGGACCTACAGGTGTGAGGGGACTCAGAGGTGTGAGAGGGCTGACAGGAGTGACAGGCGTAACCGGCCCAATCGGCAAGCCGGGTGTAACCGGATTTGGTTTTCCTTCCTCTTATCGTTATGTCATTTCGAATCAAAGAAATGTTACTGTTGCGAATAGAGGTAAGGTTATATTTAATCTTCCTGGTATAGGAACATCAGATATTACTGTAACAGATGCCAATACTTCGCTTACGGTCGCTACAGCGGGAACTTACCGGATTGCTTTTCAGGTCACCACAGCAGTTTCAGTACAAATAATAGCGTGGGCTGTCGCCGTAAATGGAACGGTTATTCCTGGGGGCGAGTTCTACACAATTGTACCTAGTGGTAGTAACGCTTATCAAATTGGAGGGGAATATATTCGAAATCTTGCAGCAGGAAGCGTCCTTTCCGTTGTCAATACTTCTAACGCAACCCTAACTATATCTAATCGTAATGGGAGAGCTGGCACCAGTGCCTTTCTTAGCGTTATTCGCCTAATTTAGCAGGGTAGAAGGTCCTCATTCATTTAGAAGGCCCGCGAATGATCGCGGGCCTTCTTGCTGCGGAATTACACTTCAATAATGATCGGAAGAATCATCGGACGGCGTTTTGTTTTGTCATACAGGAACTTGCTTAACGAATCCTTAAGCGTCTGCTTGATGATATTCCACTGCTCCAGATCCGCTCTGCTCATCTTCTGAAGGGTGGCCTTAACGAGCTGGTTGATCTCATCCATCAGGGTGTCTGAATTGCGGACATAGACGAACCCGCGTGAGATCGTATCCGGCTCATTGAGCAGCCGTCCGTCGGCCTGGCTTAAGGTGATGACCGTAATCAGAACCCCGTCTGCCGACAACTGACGGCGGTCCCGCAGCACTACATTGCCGATATCGCCAATTCCCAGTCCATCCACGAAGATCTGTCCGGCCGTTACCCGTCCCGATTGCCGGACCACGCCGCCTGCCGATTCCACCAGATCCCCGTTTTTTAACAGAAAAATCTGGTCTCCCTGCACCCCGACAGCTTCCGCCAGCAAGCGGTGATGGTGCAGCATCCGGTATTCGCCGTGAATGGGGATGAAATACTCCGGTTTCATTAAGGTCAGCATCAGCTTCAATTCCTCCTGGCTGCCGTGGCCGGACACATGCAGCTCGCTGCGGGACCCGTAGATAACCTTGGCCCCGAGGATATAGAGATTGTCTACAATCCGCGAGACATTGCGTTCATTGCCTGGTATAGGATTGGCCGCAAGAAGCACGGTATCGCCGGCGTGAATCTCCATCTGCCGGTTGCTTGAATTCGCCAGGCGGGATAATGCGGCCATAGGCTCGCCCTGGCTTCCCGTGCACAGCACAGCTACTTCCTGCGGCGGCAGCTTGGCAGCCTCCGCAGGCTCGACCAGCATTCCCTCAGGGATGCTCAGATAACCCAGCTCCTTGGACACGGCTACAACATTGACCATACTCCGTCCCAGTAGGGCAAGCTTACGCCCGGTAAGTCCGGCAGCATCCACAACCTGCTGGAGCCGGTGGACATTGGAGGCGAAGGTGGATACAAAAATCCGGCGGTCAGCCTGCTTGAACGCTTCCTCCATATGCGCCCCGACGAGCTGCTCGGAAGGCGTGAAGCCGGGACGCTCCGCATTCGTGCTCTCCGAGAGCAGGAACCTGACTCCTTTTGTACCGATCTCAGCCATTCTATGGATATCCGGATACTGCTTGTTGACCGGGGTCATATCGAATTTGAAATCTCCCGTGTGGACAACCGTTCCTTCAGGGGTATCGAAGACAACACCCAGACAGTCCGGAATACTGTGATTCGTACTGAAAAAGCTGGTGGTCACCGGACCAAAGGTGAGTACGGAATCAGCGTCGATACAATGGAGCGTGGCATCCCGGAGGAGCCTGTGCTCCTTCAGCTTGATCTCAATTAATCCAAGCGTCAGACGGGAGGCGTAGAGCGGGATGTTCATCTGCTTGAGCAGATAGGGGATGCCTCCGATGTGGTCCTCATGCCCGTGGGTAACAATCAGTGCCCGTACCTTATCCTTATTGTCCTGTAAATAAGCGATATCCGGGATAATCAGGTCAATTCCAAGCAGGCTCTCGTCCGGGAATTTGGACCCGCAGTCGATGACAATAATATCGTCGCCCACTTGCAGAAAATACATATTTTTACCGATCTCATGAACTCCGCCTAAAGCGGCAATCCATAACTTGTCTTGTGGCATGGTCTCAGGGCCCTCCTTACATTAGTCTCCTTATTATGTTTGGAGAGACGGGAGGCTATCCGGTGTTCGGAAAATATCCTGGCAAACCCTTTCTTCACATTACAAATATAACATGGTATATTGGGATGTAACATTTGGAGAGAAAGTAGTAATGGAGGTGCTTGGTATGGCTAAGAATACTGGATCGAAGCCGATGTACGAGATGATTTTTCACACGCTGCGCGAACGGATTACTAAGAATGAATATAAAGCCGGAGAACGGATTCCCTCCGAGAAAGAGCTCTGCAGTGAATTCGGGGTGAGCCGGATTACTTCCAAAAAAGCGCTGAAAATGCTGGCCGATGAGCATCTGATCGTTCGCCAGCCGGGCAGGGGTTCCTTCGTTGCCGATACGGCTTCGGCTTCGGCAGTATTGAAACCGTTTGATTTCCCGCAAATCGCCCGGACCTCCGGTAAGAGACGGGTGATCGGACTGGTTATCACACACTTCAGTGATATGTATGGTACAGAGCTGATCTATGGCATGGAAGAAGCCTCCCGGGAGAATGA
Source organism: Paenibacillus tritici (assembly GCF_013204885.1). GTDB lineage: Bacteria > Bacillota > Bacilli > Paenibacillales > Paenibacillaceae > Paenibacillus_AQ > Paenibacillus_AQ tritici. The sequence goes on along the minus strand of NZ_JABMKX010000023.1, from coordinate 16,881 downwards.
CGCCTTCCTTATTGTCCGGCGGTCTTTCGGGATTTCCGGGCTGGAAGAGACGACGATTCAACAGCTGCTCGAGCTTGGGGTGGACGGGCTGATTATCTTTCCGGCGCAAGGCGAATATTTCAGTGCCGAGATCCTGAAGCTGGTCATACAGAAATTCCCGTTCGTCATGATTGACCGGTATTTGAAGGGGATTCCGGCATCCTCTGTAAGTACCGACCATATTCAGGCAGCCCAGGAGGCTACCCGTTATCTTTTTGAGCTGGGGCACCGGCATATCGGATTTCTGGCGCCACCCCCGGCGAATACAACAGCTATAGAGGAAAGGATCGACGGTATTCTCGCTGCCTTTGTGGAGCATAATCTGCTGGTGAACCGTGAATTATGGATGGAGACTCTGACGTCTACCATGCCGAATGTATTTGACCCGCAGGCCCGCGTAGAGGATGTGGACAGGCTGGTGGAGCATCTCCGCAAGCATCCGCAGATCACAGCCCTGTTCGCTGCGGAATATAACATTGCATTGATGGTGGAAGAGGCGGCGGGCAAGCTCGGCCTGCGGATTCCTGAGGACCTGTCCGTCATCTGCTTCGACAGTCCCGAGCCGCATGAGGGTTGCCGGATCACGCATATGCGGCAGGATCAGTTCAGCATCGGCAAGCAGGCCTTCGAGAATGTGCTTGCCATGCAAGGGAACGAACCGTCCATTTCCCGTATTCTTTTACCGGCTGCCTTAATTAAGGGCAGATCCACAGCGCCGGTCCGTAAGGACTGACCCTCATAAACCGCCGAAAGTTGGCGGAGCGAGTAAACGAAAGGGATAAATCCCTCTGAATCCGCCGGAAGCTGGCGGAGTGAGTAAACCAAAGGGATAAATCCCTCTGGATCCGCTGGAAGTTGGCTGAGCGAGGGAAGCAAAGGGATAAATCCCTCTGAATCCGCTGAAAGTTGGCTAAGTGGGGAAATCAAAGGGATAAATCCCTCTGAATCCGCCGAAAGTTGGCTGAGCTAGGAAACCAAAGGGATAAATCCCTCTGAATCCGCTGAAAGCTTGCTGGATGAGAAAATAAGGAGCAGAAGTGCACCTCAATGGGTCAAACGTAGGCGGGGCGTGGGAATAGGGAGCAGAAGTGCACCTCAATGGGTCAAACGTAGGCTGGATGAAGGAATAAAGAGCAAAAGTGCACCTCAATTAGTCGAGCGTAGGTGGGGCGTGGGAATAGGGAGCAGAAGTGCACCTCAATGGGTCAAACGTAGGTCGGACGAGGAAATAGGGAGCAGAAGTGCACCTTAATGGGTCAAACGTAGGTCGGACGAGGAAATAGGGAGCAGAAGTGCCCCTAAATTAGTCAAACGTAGGCCGGGAGAGGAAATAGAGAGCAGAAGTGCACCTCATCCCACAAACATAGGTGGGATGAGCGTGGGGGACGCTACCTCAGGTGACTGAAAAGAGGTCAATAAGTTACATAATGAGCATTACAAGAATTTCCTACATATCAAATGTGTATAATGACATATCAATAATGCATATTTATCATATATTTCAATCTAAATACATACCATTTATTATATTGACATATTTATATCATTTGTTTACTATGGTGAAAGCGTTTGAATTGTTTGTATACTATTTTGGAGGTGTGATATATAACCTTGAAGCTGAAGAATGAGATTCCAACATCAGTACATGCTCTAATCGCAAAGGTCAGGGGGGAACTGCCAAACTCCCCCAAACTGGCACAAATGTTCGAGGACTGTCTCATAAATACGATCGGAACGACAATTTCGCAACAGGCGGATGGCACCACTTTTGTTATCACAGGTGATATACCAGCTATGTGGCTGCGTGACTCCGCCGCCCAGGTGCGGCCTTATCTGCTGCTTGCCGGAGAGGATCCTAACATGGCGGCGATGATTGCCGGTCTGGTTCAGCGGCAGATGAAGTATATTCTGCTTGATCCTTACGCCAATGCCTTCAATGAAGAGGCGAACGGCCAGGGTCACCAATCGGACCTTACTTCAATGAGCCCGTGGATCTGGGAACGTAAATATGAGATTGATTCGCTGGCTTATCCGATTCAGCTCAGTTATCTGCTATGGAAGAATAGCGGCTGTGTCACGCAGTTCGATGAGACTTTTCGCAAGGCTGCCCATGAGATTATGAAGGTATGGAGAGTAGAGCAGCAGCATGAGACAGAGTCCGCTTATACGTTCCAGCGGCTGGATGCACCGGTTACGGACACGCTGGCAAGAGAAGGGAAAGGCAGTGAAACGGCATCTACCGGAATGACCTGGTCGGGCTTCCGTCCAAGTGATGATAACTGTAAGTATGGGTATCTGATTCCATCCAATATGTTTGCTGTTGTCGTTCTGAGTTATCTGGAAGAAATTGCAAATGAGATTTACGGGGATCGGCAGCTTGCGGCAGCCGCGCGGCAACTGGGCGATGAGATTAACCAGGGCATTCAGGAACATGGGATTTATAATCATCCGGTATATGGAAGAATCTACGCTTATGAAACCGATGGGCTAGGCAACTATAATCTCATGGACGATGCCAATGTTCCAAGTCTGCTGTCGCTGCCGTATCTGGGCTACACGGACGGGGATGATGAGGTGTACAGTAATACCCGGCGGTTCATCCTCAGCGAAAATAACCCTTATTACTATAAAGGACAGGTTGCGGAAGGAATTGGCAGTCCGCATACCCCAGAGGGTTATATCTGGCATATCGCCTTGTCCATGCAAGGTCTTACTTCGCCGGAACGCAGCGAGAAAGCACGATTACTGCAATTGATTCAGGATACCGATGCAGATACAGGCTTCACCCATGAAGGCTTCTCCGCTGATGATGCCAGCGCCTTCACCCGGCCTTGGTTCTCCTGGTCCAACATGCTGTTCTGTGAACTGATTATGGATTATTGCGGATTCCGCGTATTGAAATAGCGGAAGATAAGCGGTACAAACGGCAAGCTCATTGAAGAATGAGCATGGGTTTGTACCGCTTTTTTGCAACCAAATCCACTGGGTCCGAATATACTAACTTGTATCAAGAAGTTCATCAGGAGGTGGATACATGAACGGATGGAATAGCAGCAGACCTGTGTTTGAGACGGATGAACGGGGGACGCATCTGAATACCGCCTGGGAAGGGCATCGCAGATTCGCTTACGACCTGGTTCGTTATATGGAGCCTGGCAGGATCGTAGAATTAGGGACGTATTACGGCGCTTCCCACTTCGCCTTCTGTCAGGCGGTTAAGGATCATGGACTTCCCACGGAATGTTATGCTGTCGATACGTGGCTGGGCGATAAGCATACGGGGCTGTATGACGAATCCTTGTATCAGTCGGTGCAATCGTCATCGGGTATCTATTACCCCGGAATCTCCCGTATGCTTCGCATGACCTTCGATGAGGCGCTGCATGAATTTCCGGACCATAGCATCAATCTGCTGCATATTGACGGTCTTCACACCTATGAGGCGGTCAAGCATGATTATGAGTCATGGCTGCCTAAGCTGGCGGATCACGGTGTTATTCTGTTCCATGATATTGCGGCTATGCATGACGACTTCGGCGTGTACCGCTTATGGGGAGATCTGCAGATGCAGTACTATGCAGTACAATTCGAGCATAGCTATGGGCTTGGCGTTCTGATGCCCAATGGCTGTTCCCCGGTAACCTCGTATATGCACGCCAACTGGAATGTAATCAAGCCGATGTATCCATGAGTTACTTCCCTTCCAGCACACTCCGAATGGTCTGGACGACCAGCTCCGGCTGATCGTGAATGATCATATGCCCGCTTCGTTCAGCTACGATAAGCTGACTATTGGAAGAGAGATTCAGCATGTTGCGCTGGCCCTCCTGCCACATAGCTTCGAGCTGCCGGCCCGCTTCTTCGGAAACCCCGAAGGATGCATAATCCTGGGGCAAGCCCCGGGCGATTACTTTTACCGGGAGTGCGCCGAAGTTCTGACCACGGATAGCATCCTCGGTAGAGCCAGCCAGTACTGCTTCCTGCTCCTTGGCGGCAAAATACTCTGGCGTAGATATGACATTAATGAATGCCCCGCGGTCTTGTTCCGCAACTAGTCCCTTAAGCAGCTGGTCCTGGAACAACCGAAGCGCACCGGATCGCTTGAGCAGGCTCAGCAGGGAAGCGCTGGGGTTGCCGGCAACCTTCTCAGCCTCCAGAATCGGCTTCGTCTCCCGGTCGTCATTCTCCGGTCTGGCGTCAATCAGCACCAGCCCGGTTACTTCCTCCGGGTAAGTCTGAGTGAACAGCCGGGCGTACATGCCCCCGAGGGAGTGGCCGACCAGCAGATAAGGGCCGGGAAGGTCTGCATTCTGAAGGGCGGTATGCAGTTCGCGCACAATATGGGCTCCAGAGCGTTCGGTATCGGCCTGCTCACTCCAGGCATACCCAGCCCGGTCGTAAGTGACAACGGTAGCTGCTTCGGCTAACTGTTCGGGGATATCTCTCCAGGAGAGGCTGGTTTCACCGCTGCCTGCTTCCATGATAATGGTGGGGGCACCGGCTCCTTGCTGCCGGATGTGCAGCTTATAGCCTCCGGCATCCACCAGCTTACCCGGTGCCGGATAGTCTTTAGCGGCTGATGTGGAGGCGATAGCTTCGTACAGGAATCCCGATCCTGTGATAAGCCCGGCCAGAGTCACAAGAACAAGCAGCAGCTTCAGCAGCCTGCTCCGCAATTTGGGGCCAGCGGATGCCCGGTTACTGGATGAGTTTTTCATGATGTTTGATGATTCTCCTTTTTAATACAAGTGTATTATTTAAAAACAGTATAACAGCTTGCCTCATCATTAAGCAATCCGGAAGTGTCTTCCATTCTGCCGGCTTCCGTTTGAACCCTCCCTCACGCGGGTAAGATAGAGACAAATAACCCGGAAGAGAAAGGCGGTAAGCTTATGCTGTGGGGATTAATTGGACTAGTGATTGTAGTATGGCTGTTTGGCTTCATCTTTGACCTCGTGGGCAATGTGATTCATCTGCTGCTGTTTGTCGCTGCGGTATTGTTCGTAGTTAACCTGATCAAGGGGCGATCCCGCAGATAACGACGATTGAAATACACTTTGATGCAACCCGTAAATCCGTATACGAAAAAGCATAAAAAGCACGCCCTTCCTTTTATAGGATGAGGTGTGCTTTTTCAAAATATAGAATTTATATGTTTAAAAGGACGGCAAAGCCGTTTCCGCTTGTGTTGCAGTAAAGTCCCATATTACCCGCCAGTCTGGACACCTATTCCCCGGTTGCCTATAATGAATGAAATGAAAATGTAATTGGAGGAGAATCAATGCATAAACCGATCATCGCCGTCGATATGGACGATACGATCTGCCATCTCGTCAAACGTGCGATATACCACAACAACATTGAGTTTCCTACGCATCCGCTCCGTTATGAAGATATGATGGATTGGAACACGGACCACCTGCGCCACCCGGACAGCACAATGGATCTGTTCTTCGGCAGACCGGGCCTGTACGAGGAGCTGGAGCTGTTCGATGAATATGTAGTGGAAGAGATGGAGAAGCTTCACCGCGCGTATGATGTCATTATTGTGACGGCAGCCGTACCGAAGACCGTGCTTGAGAAATGGAATTGGCTGCAAAAGCACATGCCGTACATCCCGGCCGACAATTTCTTCACCTGCAAGCGGAAGCATCTGATCGGCTTCGATCTGCTTATTGATGACGGCCCGCATAACCTGCTGCCCGCTGTGCAGGCAGGGAGGAAGGTACTCTGTATTCCTCATCCCTGGAACCTGAGGGCACGGGAGGAATATGCTTTTCCCCTGATGACTTCCTGGCAGGGTGCGAAGGAGCGGGTGGATGAACTTCTGCAGACCTAACCTCTTCTGCGGTACATCCGGTGTCGAACATTATAGGCATTTGCGGTATGATGGGTTTACTATGGCTGTCAGGTATCAAGGAGGATTACAGTTTTGTATAGAGGGTTAAAGAGTACGTTCTGTCAAAGTAAAAAACTGAGTCTCACCACATTGCTCACGGGTCTGGTGACGCTGGTGATTCTGTTGACCTCGAGTATTCTCCTGATCGGCTCCTATGAGTCCAAGAAGCAATCCCTGATGAAGACCACGCTTCATTTGAATTATATCAATGCTGACCGTATGTCGCGGACCATGGATTCCTTGTTTGTATCCATGCGGAGCAGCTTGAAATACAACTCCGCGAGGTTGTCGGATATTGAAGCCATGGCGCCGGAGCAAGTGAATGAATCCCTGGATCAGATGCGGAGCAGCAGCAATTTTTTCAATTCCATTACGATGGTTGAAGCCAGCGGATTCATCCGCAATGTCTCCCCAGCCAGCTTGGGAACAACAGGCAAGCACATCACCTCGAAGAATAGTCAGGTAGCTTTGGCGCTCCGTAAACCTTACATATCCTCCCCTTACCTGACTGCCAATACCAAGCGGTTAATTGTGTTTTTGAGCCAGCCGGTTGTTAGTTCTGCCGGTACTTATCTCGGGATGTTAAGCGGCACCATCTATCTTCAGGAGAATAACATTCTGTCCGAGATTTTTGACAACGGTCAAGAGGATGATTCGGGCGCTTATTATTATATTGTGGATTCTGAAGGTCATCTGGTGTATCACCCGGACAAGCAGCGCATCGGCCAGGATGTCAGCAGTAATGCCGTTGTGCAGCAGCTCTTGAACAAGCAAAGCGGGGAACAACCCGTCCGCAACCTCAAAGGGATCGACCTGCTTGCAGGGTACTCCAGTGTACCGGCCAATGGATGGGGTATCGTGGTCGTCTCCCCGGTGAGTCAAATTCAGCATGAGCTGGTGGGGCATATCCGTATTCTGATCTGGTATTGTCTGGGTCCGTTCATCATTCTGCTCTTGGGGGTTATTCTCCTGGCACGCAAGTTTGCGCGCCCTTTTGTCTATCTGGCGGATGTGGTAAGCAGGATGGGCACGGAAAAGATCGAATTGCAGGAAGCGAAGCGGTATTGGAGCCGGGAGGCCTATTTGCTGACCGACGGGGTATCGCTTGCCCTGGATAACATTCAGCAGCAGACGGAGCAGTTGACTCAGGAAGCCGCAACGGATGTTCTGACCGGTCTGATGAACCGGAGATCACTTGAACATACGATCAGTCAATGGATAGCTTCCGGTGTACCCTTCTCGCTGGTCATGCTGGATGTGGACAACTTCAAGCTCGTGAACGATACCCACGGCCATCACCTGGGCGATGAAGTCTTGAAGCATGTGGTCCGGATGATCGTGACCTCGCTTCGCCCGGACGATGTCTGTTACCGCTATGGCGGTGAAGAGTTCGTCATTCTGCTGGCCCGTACCCTGCCTGCCGAAGCCTTCAGCGCTGCCGAGAGAATCCGCAAGGCCGTAGAGCGGAGCAAGGCACCGATTCCTGAACAGCTTACGGTATCCCAGGGGATTGCCCATTATCCTTCACACGCCTCTGAACTGGAGGGACTGCTGGGGAAGGCAGATCAGGCTTTATATCTGGCGAAGAGCAAGGGGCGGAACCGGACGGTAATTACAGAATAGAGCGGGAGGAGCATGATGAGAATTGGCCCCAAAAGATTACGCCTTCAGACCGCCATCACCCTGATGACCTGCGGCATCGTCGTGGTTGTGCTGCTGATTGTGTATGTCATGTTCGGCCTGAAGTTCTCCCGTGAGGCCCAGGCCTCGCTGGAGAACAAGGCCATCACGATTGCCCGCACGCTCTCGCGCACGCCGGTGGTTGTGGACGGTCTGCTGGAGCGGGCAGATTCCGGCAGCATCCAGCATTATGCGACCGAGATCAGCGAGATTAATAATGTCCAGTTTGTTGTGCTGATGGATATGGAAGGCATTCGCCGCTCCCACCCCGACCCTGCCCAGATCGGCAAGCATTTCATGGGAGGCGACGAGACGGAAGCGCTGCATGGCAAGGAGACAATATCTACGGCCCAAGGCTCACTGGGCTATTCCGTGAGAGCGTTCTCACCGATATTCGGCCCGAATCGCACACAGATCGGTGCTGTAGCTGTGGGGATTTCACTGGACAGTGTCCAGTCAGCTGTGCAGCAGAACCGGTGGATCATCTACTGGGGGATACTGGTTGGCGGTTTGATGGGGGTGTTCGGGGCCGTCATGCTGGCACGCAAAATCAAACGCATGATGTTCGGCATGGAGCCGGAGGAAATCGCCAAATTGCTGGAAGAGCGGAGTGCGATGCTCCAATCGGCCAAGGAGGGAATCCTGGCTGTAGATAAGGAATCCCGGATTACCTTGGTGAACGCGGAGGCCCGAAGGCTGATGGGCAGCCTCGGCTTGAGCGAAGACCCGGTGGGCAGGCAGGTGGAACAGTTCTGGCCCCTGCTGCGGATGGAGAAGGTACTGGATACCGGGGAAGCCGCGCAGGATAAAGAATTGGAGCAGAGCGGGATCACGCTGCTGGTGAATGTGGTTCCGGTAAGGGTGAACGGCATTATCGAAGGGGCTATTGCCACGTTCCGCGACAAGACCGAGATCAGTATCCTAATGGAGCGCCTCTCGGGCATCTCCCTGTATGCGGAGGCGCTGCGTGCCCAGACCCACGAATTCATGAACAAGCTGCATGTTATTATGGGGCTGACCAATATGCGCAGCTACGACCGGCTGGAGGAATATCTCACGGATATGGTACAGAGCATCCAGACGGAAGCAGACTCCGTGGTCCGGCTGGTCAAAGACCCGGTGATGGTCGGTTTCCTGCTGGGCAAGCTCAGCCGGATCAGAGAGGCAGATGTGCGTCTGGTCATTCTGGAGGAGGGGGTGCTGCCTGAAGCTGCGGATCATGAGGTCTCGCGGGAGCTGGTCACGATTGCCGGCAACCTGCTGGACAATGCGCTGGAGGCTGTCCAAGGCGCGGACAACAAGCAGATCGAGCTTGGATTCCGGCATGAGAATCATCTGCTTACCCTCAAGATCAGCGACAACGGTACAGGCATTTCACCAGAGAACGGAGACCACCTGTACGAACAGGGCTATTCTACCAAAGGCAAGGACCGGGGCGTCGGGCTGTATCTGGTGCACCGGAGTGTGGCCAAGCTGGGCGGGACAGTCCGCTATCTCAGCCGGGCCGGTCAAGGAACTGATTTTATTGTTCAGCTACCCTATATGGCGAAGAGTGATGATAACCTATGAAGAGTGACGATAATCCATGAAAAGTGATGATACCTGTGAAGAGTGATGATATGCCATTATGATAAAAGTACTTATCGTTGAGGATGACCCGATGGTTTCGGAAATGAACAAATTCTACTTGGAGCAGGTCGAAGGCTTCCGCGCCCAAGGGTGGGCCAGCTCTGGGGAAGAGGTGCTGGAGATGCTGGAGGAGCAGGTCTATGACCTGATTCTGCTGGACATCTATATGAAAGAGAGCAACGGCCTGGAGTTGCTGTCAGAGATCCGGCGCAAGGGCATCAAGATTGATGTCATTGTCATCTCGGCGGCAAGCGATAAGGAGAGTATCCAGGAAGCGCTGCAGAACGGAGCCGTAGACTACTTGATCAAGCCGTTCGAGTTCTCCAGACTCCGGGCTGCCCTGAACGGATACAGGGAGCAGAACCGGCTGTTCCGCACCCAGGAACGGCTGAACCAGTCCGAGCTGGACAGGCTGTCCAGATTCAAACAGGAACCGGCTGCTTCACAGGAGCTGGCCAAAGGCTTCACCCGCCAGACCCTGCAGACGATCTGGAAGGCGGTGGAGGCCTGCAATTGCGATTTATTCTCGGCGGAGGATATTTCGGCGGTGTCGGGCATCTCCCGGGTCTCTGCCGGTAAGTATCTGGTCGGGCTGACGGAGATGGGAGTGCTGGAAATGGATCTGGTCTACGGAAGCATCGGCAGGCCGGTTCAGAAATACAGACTCGCCCCGAACGGCAAATCCCTGATTACCAAGTATATCTAACGGAAGCTGAAGCTCCTGCCGCCTGCGGCGGAGCTTTTTTGAGTTGCGGAGGAATGTTTATAGCTTACGCTATAGTTCTATAGTTGCTAGTGTGAGCGAAAGGACGGGAGTGGGGGGATGAGTAAATGAAGTGTATAAGTACCTCTCAATTTCTGGAAAGTGGGCGGGATGAGTAAATGAAGTGTATAAGTACCCTTAAATTACCTGAAAGTGGGCGGGATGAGTAAATGAGGTGTATAAATACCCTTGAATTACCTGGAAGTGGGCGTAATGAGCCAATGAGGTGTATAAGTACCCTTGAATTACCTGAAAGTGGGCGAGATGAGTAAATGAGGTGTATAAGTACCCTTGAATTTCCTGAAACTGGGCTGAAGGAGCCAATGAGGTGTATAAATACCCTTGAATTACCTGGAAGTGGGTGGGATGAGTAAATGAGGTGTATAAGTACCCTTGAATTTCCTGAAACTGGGCTGAAGGAGTAAATGAGGTGTATAAGTACCCCTGAATTCCCTGGAAGTGGGCGGGATGAGTAAATGAAGTGTATAAGTACCCTTGAATTCCCTGAAATTGGGTGTAATGAGTAAATGAGGTGTATAAATACCCTTGGATTTCTTGGGAGTAAGTGTGACGAGCAAAATTTGTTCCACTAACGGTTCCGCCCTTCCAGTCATCCCTGTGTTACTTGCCACCCTCTAGCCAACCCAGTGTTACTCGCGATCCCCTCACCACCTTCCAGTCAACTCTGTGTCATTCTCCATCCCTTTACCACACTCTAGCAATCCCTATTACACGTCTTCTCTTCACCACCTCTTATCCCTTCCTCATCACATGCATACATCATCCCCTCGTCATCTCTACTTCACCACCGCTTCCCCCCCCAGTGACAACGCTTACTTTAATAATTTACAAAACCTCTTTATTACTTACATAAAAACAAAAGCGCTTACAAAGCCGCTATGATGAATTTGTAAACGAGTTAAGGAGGTAAGGTAAACATGCAAAAAGCAATTCAGCCCCCGCTTTCGGTACCGGATCAGCAGCATGTACTGAAGCAAGGAGAACAAGGCTTGGCCCAGCGGCTCATGCAATTGAAGGTAGGCGTCATTCCGCTTCCGCTGTACGTGGTATTTGCACTTATTATTTTTGCGGCATCTGTACTTGGTGAACTGCCAAACGATATGATCGGCGGCTTTGCAGTAATTATCGTTCTGGGGGTGCTGCTCAGTGATCTGGGCTTCAAGCTTCCGGTTCTGAGGAACATCGGCGGCCCCGCCATCCTCTCATTAATGATTCCATCGTTCCTGGTGTTCTGGAATGTGCTTGACCCTTCGGTCCTCGAATCGGTCAACACCCTGATGAAAACGTCGAACTTCCTCTACCTGTATATCTCTATTCTGGTAGCCGGAAGTATTACTGGCATGAACCGTACCACACTCATCAGCGGGTTCATCCGCATCTTCATCCCGATGATGGCCGGAACGCTGGCTGCGGTTGGTGCGGGGCTGGGCGTAGGAATGCTGCTTGGTTATAGCGCACACCGGACCTTATTCTACATTATCGTACCGATTATAGGCGGCGGCGTAGGCGAAGGGATTCTCCCGCTGTCCATCGCGTTCTCGCAGATCCTAGGCGGGGAATCTGGCTCTTATGTGGCTCAGATGATTCCAGCGGCGGTTATCGGTAATGTGTTTGCAATTATTGTTGCCGGACTGCTCAAAAGAATGGCTGATAAGAATCCGTCCATTACCGGTAATGGTGTCCTGGTAAAAGCGAAGGACGGACAGAAGCTGGCGGGCAGCACGTATGACAGTATGAAGCCGGACTTCCTGCTGATGGGCGCCGGCCTGCTGTTCGCCTGCGGTTTATTCATCACCGGGCACCTGGTGTCGCCATTCGTCGGCATTCCGGGCCCGATCCTGATGATCTTCACAGCGGCATTATTGAAGATTTCCAAGCTGCTCCCGTCCAAAATCGAGCAAGGCGCTTATCAGCTCTACAAGCTTGTGTCCGGTACTTTAACCTGGCCGCTCATGGTCGGCCTGGGGATGCTGTACATTCCGCTGAAGGATGTCGCGGCCCTGATCTCGCTTCCTTATATTATTGTCTGCGCTACCGTTATCGTGGCGATGACGATCACCGGCTATTTTACCGGCAAATGGGTCAATATGTATCCGGTCGAAGCGGCCATTGTCACCGGCTGCCGCGGCGGGCTTGGCGGAACGGGCGATGTAGCCATTCTGTCGGCTTCCGGACGTATGGAGCTGATGCCATTCGCACAGATCTCAACGCGTATCGGCGGAGCCATTACCGTTGTTGCTGCGACGCTGCTCATTGCTGTATGGGGCGGTTAAGCCTATGAATTCAGTAAGCAGACCGTCCCATGTGTTCACCCTTCGTGTCCAGTACCTCAGCAACAGCGATTATTTGGCCAATCTGGTGAGTATTGCCGAGAACTATAAGGGCACTATCCAGAAGGCTGAGCTGAAGGAGCTGGGTACGGGCCTTACCGGTGCGGATGTCGTCATTTCCGTGGACCATAGTGAAGATCAGCAGTGGATTGAACAAGCGGTGAACCAGTTGAATGGAGGAGATATTGTGGAATTATTAGAAGAAATCATGTTGCTGCATCAGGGCGGCAAGCTCGAGACTACCCTGAAGCATCCGATTCTGTGCAAGGAGGACCTGTCCAAAGTCTACACCCCGGGTGTGGCAAAGGTCTGTCAGGCGATTGCCCAAGATCAATCTCAGGCCTATGAGCTAACAACGAAGAAAAATACCGTAGCTGTCGTATCCGACGGAACCGCTGTATTGGGACTTGGGGATATCGGGCCTAAGGCGGCGATGCCGGTAATGGAAGGCAAAGCGGCGCTGTTCAAGCAGTTCGCAGATGTGGATGCCGTGCCGATCTGTCTCGATACCAAGGATACGGAAGAGATCATTGCGATTGTAAAAGCGCTTGCCCCAACCTTCGGCGGCATTAATCTCGAAGATATTTCCTCTCCGCGCTGCTTCGAGATTGAAGCAAGATTAAGAGCGGAGCTGGATATCCCGGTCTTCCATGATGACCAGCATGGTACGGCAATTGTCGTAACTGCCGGACTACTGAACGCACTCAAGGTATGCGGTAAGGATATTAAGGATGTCAAAATCGTAGTCAACGGCATAGGTGCAGCAGGCATCTCCGTCTCCAAAATGCTGCTGCATGCCGGAGCGGTGAACCTGATCGGCGTGGACCGGGAAGGCGCGATTAACCGGCTTGCGGATTATGAGCGCAGCCACTGGAGCGATTACGCCCAGATTACGAACCCTTATCTTGAAATCGGAAGTCTGTCCGATGTCATTAAAGGAGCGGATGTATTCATCGGAGTCTCTGCACCGGATGTGCTGAAGCTGGAAGATGTGCTGAACATGGCCGCAGACCCGATTGTGTTCGCCATGGCGAACCCGATGCCGGAGATTGATCCCGCGATTGCTGCTCCGCATGTAAGAGTAATGGCGACGGGCCGCTCCGACTATCCGAACCAGATTAATAATGTGCTGTGCTTCCCGGGAATATTCAGAGGGGCGCTGGATTGTGAGGCCACGGATATCAATGACGACATGAAGCTGGCGGCAGCAGAGGCTATTTCCTCGGTGATTGATCCGTCCGAGCTGCATGAGAATTATATTATTCCCGATGCTTTCGATCCCCGTGTAGTAGAGAGAATTCGCATGGCTGTAGCCCAGGCAGCATCCAAAAGCGGCGTAGCCAGAAAAAACCTGCTGGTTGGCGTAAACTAATTACTGAAACGGCAAGCTCAACGAATGAGCTTGCCGTTTTTTGCCGCGTCTAAAGGGGGAAGACTGAGCTGGACATTGGGCTGGTTATGCCAGCGGAATTACGGGTAATCAATGGGAGATTCAGGGCTGGATGCGGATGCTCCGGCTATACATAAATCTGAGACTGGAGGGTACGAACATGAGCGAGGAAGAAGTGGAAGCAACCGGCTGGGATGCCATTGAAGATCAGATGAAGAGGTTGTACGGACAGCAGGAGCCGAAGCATTATGCTGCAATGCTGCCATATAGGCTGGGGGGTAAAGACCCGCTGAGCGGAATCAGTGCCTATGAAGCGCAGCAGCCTTATCCGCATTGGCATTTCGTAACCTTCGGTTTCTCTGAGCTGTATGATAAGGAGTCAGAGAACCTTGAATACAGCGGCTACGGGTTTGAGCTGACTTTCCGGCTGGCCCGCAGTGCAGAGGAACAGGAGCCTCCGGGTTGGGGAATCAGTCTGCTCCAGAATATGGCCCGGTATGTATTCTCCAGCGGGAATATCTTTGCCTCCGGTCATTATCTGGATGCGAACGGACCCATTTGTCTGGGCGCGGACACCCGGCTGACTGCACTGGCTTTCATTGATGACCCTGAGCTTCCAGCTGTGGATACGCCTAATGGACGGGTTGAATTTCTGCAGATGGTGGGAATTACAGCAGATGAACTTGAAGCCATGATGACCTGGAATACGACCTCATTCCTGCACGCCAGCGAGGAGATGCTTCCCGCATATATCACCGATCTTGCCCGGGATTCGCTGCTCCGGCTTCCGGCCATTAAGGAAGCCGTTCGCCTGGGCATCGAGCGTGACGGGTCCCAGACGGGTATTCTGTATGTAGATGAATTGGGCTTCGAGCCTGCAAAAGGCCGTCTGCTGGGCACCGCACCGGCGGTCCTGACCATGGGGGCACGGCAGGCTGCGTCAGTAGCCAGCCTGCTACGCGGACGATTGCTGAAGGGGAAGCCGCTGAGGTTAACCTGCCCGAAGCTGCAGATCATACTGGAACCGGCTCAAGAGACCGGCTGTGTACAGGACGGGGAGATCGTCCGTATCAGCCTGAGTGAAGAATCTATCCTGGAGCTGGAAACGAAGCTTCAGCCCAAGGAGGGCGAGTTCCGGCTGTCCACCGCCAAAGAACTGAAGGTGCAGGTAAGAAAGACCTACATCAAAGACCAAGAGGGCAACGTGGTAGAGACCATCGGCTAACCTGCGCTGACGGCTGCTTCATTAATAGCGGGACTTCCGTTTCGATGGTGATCATGCGTTTACTCCATCCCGAATCTTTAGCTTTTCTTTAGACTTAGTTTAGTCTGAATTAAGAATGACCGACTATATTTAAGGGACAAAGAAATAGCCGCTCAAAATATGGGAACGGGAGTCAACCATGGTCAAATTGAATTTATTTATCCGTATTTGCATTGCAGTGCTGCTGGTGCTGGGCATTATCTATGTAGGCTCGCTGGTGAATTTTATTTTTAACCCGATTATCTCGCTCTTCAACGTCGTGATTGTGCCGTTGATGCTGGCCGTCTTCTTCTATTATCTGCTTCGTCCGTTGATTGATTACCTGTCCTCGCGCAAGCTGAACCGTTCCTTAGCCATCCTGCTGGTCTACCTGGTTATCGCTGTTCTGCTGCTGGGATTCACGGTAGGCGTCTGGCCTTCGCTGCAGAATCAGCTGTTGAATCTGGCTAATAATATGCCCGGTGTGCTGAGGGCGGTGGGCGATCAGCTCAGTAAGCTGGAGAACAGTGAGCTGCTGTCGAATCTGATCCCCGCGAATATGAATCTGTCCAACCAATTGATGGGCTATTTGAACAAAGGCTTCTCGCTGGCGTCGGTATATGTGTCCGGACTATTCTCCTTCGTCTCCAATTTCGCGATTGTGCTCTTTACCTTTCCGATCCTATTGTTCTACATGCTGAAGGAGGGCGGGAAGTTCGGCGACAAGCTCGTGAGCTTCTTCCCCAAGCGGTATCATGAAGAGGGTGCGGGGGTTATTGCTGAAATCGACGGGGTAATGGGCAGCTTCATCGTCGGCAGAGTGCTGGTCAATCTGGCGCTGGGTGTCCTGATGTACATCGGGTTCCTGATCATCGGCCTGCCGTATGCGCTATTGCTGACGCTGGTTGCTGTGCTGATGAACTTTATCCCGTTTATCGGAGCGATTCTGTCCACTGTGCCGATCTTCATCTTCGGCTTGATTGAGTCACCGTCTACGGCCATCTGGTCCATTGTAGTGGTGCTTGTCGCGCAGCAGATTCAGGATAACCTGGTAGCCCCTTATATCTTCGGCAAAAGCATGGATATCCATCCGCTGACGACCATCATTCTGGTCCTGGCCGGAGGCGATTTCGGCGGAATTATCGGCATCTTGGTGATTATTCCGGTCTATATGATGCTCAAGATCATCATCGTTAAGCTCTATCAGCTGTTCATCCGCAAGCGCTGGGAAGAAGAGCCCGCTGTGCCCGGCGAACCCGTGCCAGGAGAACCGCTTCCCGGGGAAACGGCGCCGTCTGCGGAAGCAGGGGAGTGAGGGCGGAGTTGGTATACAGTTAAGGAAGAGTAAGGAGGAGTAAGGAAGATAAAGGGTGGAATAGGGCGGAATAGGGCGGAGTACGGGCGGAGTTGGGGAGGGGTTAAGAAGAGTAAGAAAGAGTATGTGCTAAGTTAGGGCTAAGGTTGGGTAGAGTAAGGGAGAGTAAGTGCTAAGTTAGGGCTAAGGTTGGGTAGAGTAAGGGAGAGTATGTGCTAAGTTAGAGCTGAGTTAGAGCTAAGTTAGAGCTAGTTTAGGTAGAGTGAGGAAGATTTTGTGTTGAGTTAGGCTGGTGTAAGAGAAGAGGTGGAAAAAAGGCACTTAATTCTGTCGGAATGGAGTATTGCGGGTAAGTAGTTGGAAAAAGTACACTTAATATTCCATATATTAAGGATTTAGTGGAAATCGGATTGAGTAAGTGCTGTTTATCCAACTACGTCCTGTAATTGCAGATGGCGTAAAATAAGTTGTGTACCAGTATTTGGAGCCTAGTCAGGCAACAAAAAAGTAGGGTATCCTCAGGATTGCGAAACCACTAAGGAGGAACCCTACCAATGCCTATTTTACCCGAA
>NZ_JABMKX010000022.1 GCF_013204885.1 Paenibacillus tritici | reverse complement strand
TCGGGTAAAATAGGCATTGGTAGGGTTCCTCCTTAGTGGTTTCGCAATCCTGAGGATACCCTACTTTTTTGTTGCCTGACTAGGCTCCAAATACTGGTACACAACTTATTTTACGCCATCCGACAGGCAGGAAGGAGGAGCAAAAGTGCACCCCAATCCGCCAAAGCGGGCTGGCAGGCGGGAAGGAGGAGCAAAAGTGCACCTCAATACGCCCAAAGTGGGCGGCAGGCGGGAAGGAGGAGTAAAAGTGCACCTGAATTCGCCGAAAGCGGTTTCATGAGGGGGTACTTTAAAAGTACTCTAAGAGCAGGATTAGTAACCTAAAAGTTACGTAAGTTACCTAAGTTACGTAGTCTATCTAAGCTACGTAAGCTACACAATCAACGTAACCTAAATAACCTACACAGGCGTCACACACTGCATCAACTGTATGAACTCCTTAACAAACAGGCCTATTCCCCGATAATCGTAATTTCCGTGTTGATCCATTCCGCTGCATCCAGGCCCTGGGCTCTTAACAGCAGGGCGTTGATGATATCCTCGCCCCAGTTCTGCTCGTTCTGTGAAATGACCCGGGTAATCTGTCCGTTATCCACCGCCTGCTTCAAGGCCGGGGTGAGGCCCAGGGCGATGTTGTACCGCTTCAGCCCCTTGGCCTTCCAGACCAGGACAGAGCTTGAACTGGAGACGAAATCCAGGTTGACCAGCGCGCTGAAATGGGGATGGTCCGAGATCATCTGCTCCAGCTGCAAGGCAGCGAGCTCCTCGCTGCCGTCATTGTGGCGGATGTCCAGTACATCAATCTCCGTATGCTGAGTCAAATATGCCTGCAGACCAAGCAGGCGTTCCCGGGTACTCTGCATACGGGACATCCCGGACTCCACCAGAATCATTCCTTTGCCGTCCAGCAGACGTTCTACAGTCTGTCCAATCACTGCGCCGGTTGCTCTATTATCAGCCCCGATATAAGCTTCTCGCTTGCTGCCGGGTGAATCCGACTCGAAGCACACCACGGGAATCCCCTGGGACACTGCTTTGTTAATCACACCGGCGAGCGCCTGTGAATCCACCGGAGCAATAGCTATTCCGTCTACACCCCGCTTGATCATCATCTCCATAATCCGGATCTGCTGCTCCAGATTGGCCTCATCGGGCGCTTGAACCAGCAGTGATACGTTATGCTTGCTCGCGGCAGCTTCCGCTTTGGCGGTGATCATCTCGTAAGTGGCATTCACCATAGGGTAGATGATGCCGAAGGTCAGAGCGGGTTCCCCGCCCGGACTTGACGGGGAATCTCCGGCTGCCCGTTGAGCGGAGTCCGCAGCTCCGGAGGATTGGAAGCAGCCGCTAAGCATCAAGCCTGCCGCCAGCAGCAGGAGGAAGATCATCCGCTCCCGAACCCTGGATACCGTCACATCTTCTCCGCCCCTCTGCGGATGGCTTGCAGCTGATCCTCCGAATTCCCCTGCTTGCGGAATTCCATAGGCGTCATCCCCGTTACTTTTTTGAACAGATTAGAGAAGTAATGCTGATCGTTGTAGCCGACCAGATAGGCAATCTCAAACGTTTTGTGTCCCGTTGATTTCAGCAGCTCTTTGGCTCTGTCCATTCGTGTGGCGGTCAGGAATTCCGTGATCGTCTGTCCGGTAGCCTGGCTGAAGGTTTTGCTTAGATGGCTGGGACTGACCCGGACCACTTTGGAGATATCGTTCAGGGAGAGCTGCTCTTTGTCATATTGCTCACGGATATACTGCTTCACTTTGTCAATCAGCTCCCGGTGTTTGTCCGCCCCTTCGGACCGCCACTCCCATAACCGCTCGTATAACCGTTTCAAATATTGCAGGCCTTCGTCTGTACTGGAAATGGGCTTCAGCCGGGTCTGCAATTCTTTGAGGATCTCCGCGTGGTTGGCTGCTGCACGGAACCCATTCTTGGCCGTCTGCACCAGCTCCAGCGTGATGTCGTTCATCAGATAGCAGGCGTACCCCGAATCCCAGTTCATCCCTTCCAGCGCAGCGGAGAGCTCAAGCAGAAATTCGGGCATCTGCGTGTGATCCCCCAGCTTCAGGAACTGGATCATCCGGCTCCGGTCGAGCAGAATACCCTGGGCAGACGGGTCAAAATAAGCATCCAGCATAGCTGCGGAATGCACCCTTGCCATTCTTTTGAACATCCGGTCATTCTCAGCTTCCAGATAGGAGAGATGAATGCCCTGAAGACGCTCGCAGACCTTGCCCCGGCTGACCGACAGCTCCAGGCCGCAGGCGGCTCTCAGCCGCTGCTTTGCACTCGCGCATAGCTCATCCAGGATACTGTTCATTTGGGCCGGATCGCTGCCTTTGTAGATCAGAATTGTCTCAGTGCGGCTGCGCTTGTAGATGAAGCTATCGGCTACCTCCTTCAGCAAGCCCGCTAACAGCTCCTCTGAATTCTGCGGAGGATGGGGAGGTTCCGTGGATTCGGGTTCCTCATGCTCCTGAGGATTCAGAGTGAAGATAGCGGTTGCATAGTAAGGAGCCGTTAACAGCAGATCAAGCTGTGCCGCCGCCTCGATCGCCGCAGCAGTATGAATCAGGCCCCCGCACAGATCCGCGAACAGATTCTCGGGCGTATAGGCATACTTGTGTCTGATGCGCAGTTCTTCGTCAATTCTGGTGCTGACACTGCGTAGCAGCTGCAGCAGATCGGCAGAGCTGAACGGCTTCAGGCAATAATCCTCCACGCCAAGCCGCAGCGCCTTCTGGGCATACTGGAAGTCATCGTGGCCGCTCAGAATGATGATTTTGATCTGCGGGAATTTTTGGCGGACGACCGAGGTTAATTCCAGCCCGTTCATGAAAGGCATCTTGATATCTGTAATCAGAATATCGGGAAGCTGCTCTTCGATAATGGGGAGCGCCAGCTCCCCGTCGGGGGCGTCTCCGCAATAGAGGAAACCTTCCTTCTCCCAATCCACGCATTCCCGGATATTCTCCCGGATCAGGATCTCATCATCTACCAGCATAATCTTCTTCATCCCTTAGATCCCCCTGTTCTTGGGTATGCGAACCGTAATCTGAGTACCATAGCCTTCCGAGCTGTCCAGGCGGATGCCATATTGAGCGCCAAAATACAGCTGAAGCCGCTGATGCACATTTTGCAGGCCGAATCCGCCCTGGCTGGTGTCGTCTGTATCCTCTGACTGGATGGGACGCTCGATAGATTCCCTCAGGAACGCCAGCCGTTCCCCGGGAATGCCAATCCCGTTGTCCGATACCGTGAGCATAATGGCATTGGCATCCGTATAGCCGCCGATGCGGATAAGCCCTTTGCCTCTTTTGTTCTTGATTCCGTGATACAGGGCATTCTCTACGAGCGGCTGCAGCGTCATATTCAGAATCGGATACTCCTGCAGCTCCTCAGCCACCTCAACCTTGAACTCCAGAATGTCATGGTAGCGCATCTGCTGGATGATCAGGTAGCTCTGCACATGGGCAAGCTCGGAGCGGATCTGTATCCAGTCGCGCCCTTTGTTCAGACTAAGCCGGAAGAATCCGGATAACGCTTTCACCAGCCGGATCACGCCGTCGTGATTGCCCGCTTCCGCCATCCATACAATCGAATCGAGGGTGTTGTACAGAAAATGCGGGTTAATCTGCGCCTGCAGCGTCCGCAGCTCCGCCTTCTGCAGCTGCTGCTGCTTGCGGATACTCTGCTCCAGCAGCTCCTTGATCTGCTCGACCATGATATTGAAGCTGATTCCGAGATCGGCAATCTCATCGTTGCCGTCCGGCTTCACTTTGGCTTCCAGATAGCCACTTGCGGTCAGGCGCATCTTGTGCTGCAGCAGCTGGATCGGCCGGGTTAGCCGCCGGGTCAGCAGATAATGGAGCGTAATCGCAAAAATAATGCTTAACCCTACGCTGATGATAATCAGCTGCCTGATCCGGTTAGCCTCGGCAACGATCTCCTGCAGCGGGGCTATGCCGATAATCGTCCAGCCTGTCGACAGGGAGGAAGTGTGGACGATGAACCGGGGCGGGCCGGTGGTCTGAAGCACGAAGCTGCCGCTCCCCTTCCGTTCCTGCTCGGGTATTTCGGTATCCTGAACCAGAGCCAGATCGCTTGCCTGGACGGGCGGCACATAGATGGGATTGTGCTGCTCGTCCAGCAGGTAGAAGAATCCGGTGGTGCCTATGGTCACCTTGTCGCAGAACTCTTTAATGAAGGAATCGCTCAGATCCACAATGATAAATCCGATTACTTCATGGGTAATCCGCTGCTTGACCGCCGTCATGATTGAGATGACGCCCTGATTCCCGTAGGTGAACCCGTCCACCCGGTCAGTCCCGATAATGAGCGGCGGGGGAATCCGGAGAATCAGCCCGGGATTCTGCGACAGGGTCTGGAAATGCGGATTACGCAGCGGATTGCTGCCCGATTGGAAGATGCCCCGGCGCTCGCTGATGCCTTTGCCGTACAGGTTAATCAGGCTGATATTCAGTACATTCTCGTATTTATAAGTGTCCCGGTAGAGAGTGAAGGTCTGCAGGATCTCCTTGGCCTCCTGATAGGTTTCCGACTGTGAGAAAAGAAAGTGAATCACCTGCGGGTTATTGCTAAGCTCCAGCAGCCGTTCGGTATCCTTGAACAGGTTATCCATGTTCGTGCCCAGCATATCGGCCTGAAGCATGCTTGAAGCTTTGCTGTGAGTGGAGATGGACTGATAGGATTTCTGGTATGAAATGAGGCCGACAGCAATCAGCGGTATCGTGGACAGCACTATGAACAAAGCCAGCAGTTTGGCTCTAAGACTGGAGGAGATCCAGCGTGTGATCCGCATCATCGGGTGTTCCCTTTCATAGATAGAGTAGAGGTCGTTTCAATCTCTAGTTTATAACAAATACTGGAATGTCGAAACAAAAAAGAAAGCGCAAACAAAATCCGCACCTTTTGAATAAAAAATTACACCAAAACAATCCGCCCGGGGCGATAAACCCAAAATTAGAAAGCAAACGCGAAAGGCTGCCCGTATAATGCCATTTCCTTAGCGTTCTATAATGGGCACAACACCGGAACACAAGGTGATCACCAAGGGGGAGGAAAAACTACGTATGAAAACGTTCGGAAAAATGGGGGCTGTGCTTGCACTCACCCTGTCCATGGCCATGCTTGGAGCATGCGGCAACAGTAATGGCGGGAACACGGCGGCTACGAAAGCACCAGCGGCGAATGGCGGAACCAAGACGGAGGCCAAGGAGATTACGCTGGGATTCTCGCAGGTAGGTGCCGAGAGCGGCTGGCGCAGCGCGAATACGAAGTCCATTCAGGATTCAGCCAAGGAAGCAGGCTACACGCTGAAATTCTCGGATGCGCAGCAGAAGCAGGAGAATCAGATCAAGGCACTCCGTTCTTTTATCCAGCAAAAGGTTGATGTGATCTCCTTCTCTCCGGTGGTGGAATCGGGGTGGGATACGGTACTGAAAGAAGCGAAGGCTGCAGGCATCCCGGTCGTTCTGACGGACCGTGCCGTGGATTCGAAGGACACCTCGCTGTATGTCACCTTCCTGGGCTCCGATTTCGTGGAGGAAGGCCGCAAAGCGGGCGAGTGGCTGTCCGAGCAGTACAAAGACGCGTCGGAGGACGTTAACATTGTGGAGCTGCAGGGAACTACAGGCTCTGCTCCGGCCAATGACCGGATGTCAGGCTTCGCCGAAGTGATCAAGGGCAATCCGCATCTCAAGGTCATTGCTTCCCAGACCGGTGACTTCACCCGGGCCAAAGGCAAGGAAGTGATGCAGGCATTCCTGAAGGCGAATAAGGATATTGATGTGCTGTACGCCCATAACGACGATATGGCGCTGGGGGCGATTCAGGCGATTGAAGCAGCGGGTCTGAAGCCGGGCGAGGATATCAAGATTATCTCTGTCGATGCGGTGAAGGACGGAATGCAGGCGGCCAGTGAAGGCAAAATCAACTTCATCGTCGAGTGCAATCCGCTGCTTGGACCTCAGCTGATGCAGGTGGTACAGGATGTGGTAGACGGCAAGCCGGTAGAAGCGCGGATCGTGACTGAGGAATCAACGTTCACTTCCGAGCAGGCCAAGGAAGCTTTGCCTAGCCGCCAGTATTAATCAGCAAGCTTATAGCATAGCTGCTCTGGTGGTGTTACAGCCGCCGGAGTAGTTGTCTATGGAGATAAGGAGTGGATGCAACCATGAGCACACAGATGCCCATACTGCAAATGACCGGGATTCATAAACGGTTTCCGGGTGTGAAAGCGTTGACGGATGTGAAGCTCCGCCTGTATCCTGGCGAGGTTCATGCCCTGATGGGAGAGAATGGCGCCGGCAAGTCCACACTGATCAAAGTGTTGACCGGCGTCTATTCCATTGATGAAGGACTCGTGGAGATGGACGGTACGCCGGTCTCCATACACAGCCCGCAGGATTCGCAGGCTGCGGGGATCAGCACCGTGTATCAGGAGGTGAATCTGTGCCCCAATCTGAGCGTGGCGGAGAATATCTTCATTGGAAGAGAGCCGCGGCGGTTCGGATGTATACAGTGGAAGGAGATGAACCTGCGGGCCGCGGAGCTGCTTACGGAACGGATGAATCTGCATATTGACGTCACCCTTCCGCTGCATAGTTACTCTGTAGCGGTTCAGCAGCTGGTCGCCATTGCCAGGGCGCTGAATATATCGGCCAAGGTGCTGATTCTGGATGAACCGACCTCAAGTCTGGATCAGAATGAGGTGGATCAGCTGTTCCGCATTATGAGGAAGCTCCAGCAGGAGGGGCTGTCGATCCTGTTCGTCACGCATTTTCTGGACCAGATGTATGAAATCTCCGACCGGGTAACGATACTGCGGGGCGGTGAGCTGGTCGGTGAATACATGGCGAAGGAGTTAAGCCGTCTGGATCTGGTACTCAAAATGATCGGCAAAGAGCTTCATCTGCTGGAGGAGCTGCCGGTTCTGGCGGCAGAGGATCAGCACAGCTTGGGTGATGAACTGATCAGAGCCGAAGGGCTGGGCCGCAAAGGCGGAATCGAGCCGTTCGATCTGTCGATCCGCAAGGGAGAGGTCGTCGGGCTGGCGGGGCTGCTGGGTTCAGGGCGGACGGAGGCGGCCCGGCTGTTCTTCGGTGCCGACAAGCCGGACTTCGGACAAGTGACGCTGCCGGCATCCGGCGGCGGGGTCCATTCGCCCCGGGAAGCCATTGGACGGCGGATTGCCTTCTGCTCGGAGAACCGCAAGACAGAGGGGATTATTGGCGATCTGACAGTCAGAGAGAACATTATTCTGGCGCTCCAGGCCAAAGACGGGATGTTCAGGACGATCTCGCGCAAGCGGCAGGAGGAGCTGGCCGGGGAATATATCCGTATGCTGAATATCAACCCGCCAAGCCCGGACCAGCTCATCAAGAATTTGAGCGGCGGCAATCAGCAGAAGGTGCTGCTGGCACGCTGGCTGCTGACGGAGCCTCAGCTATTCATCCTGGATGAGCCGACACGGGGGATCGACATTGGGGCGAAGGCAGAGATTCAGAAGCTGGTGCTGACGCTCTCCCGGCAGGGCATGTCGTTCCTGTTCATCTCCTCGGAGCTGGAGGAAGTGCTGCGGGTCAGCGACCGGATCGCCATCCTGCGCGACCGCCGCAAGGTGAAGGAAATTTCGGAGAAGGATATGAGCCAGCAGCAGATTATGCAGGCCATTGCGGGAGGCTGAACAATCATGAGCCCATTCATGAAACATCATTTATTCTGGCCGCTGTGTGTGCTGGCTGCACTGCTGCTGTTCAACCTGTGTTATTCGCCGGATTTCTTCTCCATTACCATCCATGACGGACACTTGTACGGAAGTCTGATTGATATTCTTAACTTCGGGGCACCGCTTATCCTGGTGGCTATCGGGATGACGCTGGTAGTGGCTACCAAGGGGATTGACCTGTCTGTGGGTTCCATTGTAGCGATCTCAGGAGCGATTGCCTGTCTGAGAATCAGCAGTGGAGCCGATCAGAACAGCATGGGTCTGATTCTTGGCTCCGTGCTGCTGGCTGTATTGCTGTCGCTTGTGCTGGGAGCCTGGAACGGGCTGCTGGTCTCCGGGGCCGGGATTCAGCCGATTATCGCCACGCTGATTCTGATGGTTGCGGGACGGGGGATTGCCCAGCTGATTACCGGCGGACAGATTATTACGGTAACCAGCAGCAACTATGCCTATATCGGGTCCGGTTCACTTGCCGCGCTGCCTTTTTCAATCTTCGTCGTAGCGCTGGTTCTGATGATCGCCTTGCTGCTTACCCGGCGAACCGCGCTCGGCCTGTTCATTGAATCGGTGGGCTGCAATCCGGCAGCCAGCTCCATGTCCGGTATCCGCGCCCACTGGGTCATCCTGTCGGTCTATGTATTCTGCGGCGTGTGCGCCGGCATCGCCGGGCTGCTGCTCAGCTCGAATGTCTCCAGCGCCGATGGCAATAATGCCGGTCTCTGGTATGAGCTGGATGCTATTCTGGCTGTAGTCATCGGAGGAACGTCGCTGAACGGCGGCCGCTTCTATCTGACCGGTACCGTGATCGGGGCGCTGATCATCCAGACGCTGACCACTACCATCTACATGATCGGTGTACCGCCGGAAATTACACTGGTCGTCAAAGCCTTTGTCGTGCTGGCCGTCTGCCTGATCCAGTCGGATGCCTTCCGGGCCGCTATTGCCGCCCGCTGGAAGTCGCGGCATTATCCCGCAGAGAAGGAGATGGGCCGTCATGTCTCTTAACCGTAAGTATATTCCGATTGTGGTCACGATTCTGTTGTTCATAGTCATGTTCACCGCCGGCTCCTTCCGGTATACCGGATTCTTCTCGCTTCAGGTGCTGATGAATCTGCTGATCGACAATGCTTTTCTGCTGATTACGGCGGTAGGCATGTCCTTTGTCATCCTGTCAGGCGGGATTGATCTGTCGGTCGGCTCGGTCATTGCCTTATCAACCATGGTCTCCGCGGGTCTGGTGCAGCAGCAGGGCTGGCCGCCCGCCGTGGTCATTCCGCTGGTGCTCCTGATGGGTGCCGTGTTCGGCACGCTCATGGGCGCGATGATTCATTATTTCGCCATCCAGCCGTTCATTGTCACCCTGGCCGGAATGTTCCTGGCCCGGGGCTTATGCTATGTCATCAGCATTGATACCATTACCATCGACCATTCCTTCTATACGGCGATGGCCCAGACGAGAATCCCGCTGCCGGGAGGCAGCTTTCTCTCCATCAGTGCCGTTATCGCTTTGCTGGCCGTAGCCGCCGCCATCTTCACCGCCCACTATACCCGGTTCGGGCGCAATGTATACGCACTGGGAGGCAATGAACAATCGTCGCTGCTGATGGGGCTGCCGGTGGCAAGAACCAAGGTGCTGGTCTATACGCTTAGCGGATTTTGCTCGGCGCTTGCGGGTGTGGTCTTCACCTTTTATATGCTGTCTGGGTATGGGCTTCATGCTGTCGGCTTCGAGCTGGATACCATCGCGGCTGTCGTCATAGGCGGCACACTGCTGACCGGAGGGGTCGGTTATGTACTGGGCACCTTCTTCGGCGTCCTTATCCAAGGTGTGATTCAGACCATTATCAGCTTCGAGGGCACGCTCAGCTCCTGGTGGACCAAAATTGTCATCGGCCTGCTGCTGTTCATCTTCATCCTGCTGCAGCGGGTGTTAAGCTCCAGGCGACTGACAGTGAAAGAATAAATCATAGGAACGGGGAGACAGATTATACTTGTCTCTCCATTTTTTTGCTATATAATTGTAATCGCTATCATATGAAGGAGGGATTCCGCTTGCGAACGGTAAAATGGTGCCTGATCCTGCTACTCTTCTTCCTGCCGCTGCTGGGCGGCTGCTCCGGCAGCGGAGACCCCGGCGGGCAGCAGGCGTTGCCGAAGCCGCACACTTCTCCTGCGGCCAAGCCCGGCTTGCTGCCTTCCGCAGACATTGCCGCAGTCCAGCAGGTGGTGCTGGGGTTCTCCCAGCTTGGGTCGGAGAGCACCTGGCGGGAGGCCAATACCGCTTCGATCCGGGAAGCCGCCGGGGAGGCGGGGATTACGCTGCTGCTGAAGAATGCCGAGCAGGATCAGCAGCAGCAGTTCGATGCTATCCGCTCTTTTATCCGCAGCAATGTCGATGTTATAGCGATTGCCCCGGTGGTGCAGACCGGCTGGGAGCCGATTCTCCTGGAGATCAAGCAGGCCGGGATTCCTGTGATTATTCTGGACCGCTCCGTTAATGTACAGGACAGTTCACTCTACGTTACCTTTATCGGTTCCGACTTCTATGAAGAAGGGGTGAAGGCGGCTAAGTATGTGGTGGATAAGATGCGCCATCACAGTGAAGTGATCCGCATTGCTGAATTGCAGGGAACCGTTGGCTCCACGCCCTCCATCGACCGTGGACGCGGGTTCCGCAAGCTGATCGGGGACAAGCCGAACCTGCGGATTACTATGACCGCCCCGGCGGATTTCACCCGAAGCGGCGGTCATGCGGTGATGAAGACTTTTTTGCAGCAGCCGAAGGAGCAGTGGCCCCGGGTCCTCTATTCCCACAATGACGATATGGCCATCGGTGCGGTGGAGGCCATTAAGGAGGCGGGTCTGGTGCCGGGCGAAGATATTATTATAGTGTCGGTGGACGGTACGCGGCGGGCGTTCGAACAGATGGTTGCGGGCAGCATCAATGCGGTGGTGGAATGTAATCCGCTGCTCGGGCCGCTGCTGATGCAGGCTGTGAAGGAGATCCTGGCAGGCCGGACCCTGCCCAAGCGGATGGTGACGCCGGAGGATATCTATACCCAAGAGCTGGCCGCTATGGAGATTGATAACCGCAAATATTAGATTAAGGGATCTTGTCCGGCGCTTTAGCACCGGACTTTTTTTGTACCATCCCCTGGAATGAAGAGCACTTCTGCACCTCCTCCCATCATCCTCCCCCATCCGTCTCCGCCCAGTGCTGATTTCGAGCAAAAAACAAAAAAATTTCAACTTTTCAAACAAAAATCTACATTGTTCATGGGTGCTAAGTATATTAAGATGAACTCGAATAACAAATATTAGTAGATTCATTCAAAGAATACAATAGGAGGGGAGGTTTGAGAGTTAACGGCATAAGTAACGCATCCGATTGAAAGGGTTTACAAATTTGGAATAGAGGAGAATGTCGATGTTCAAAAAGATCTCTGTGCTTGCCATGACCTTTGTTCTGCTGCTGGGCTGTCTGCCTATGCTGTCTGCACATGCGGCTAATAATGCCACGGCCAAACAGCCGGGGAATTCCAATCCGCTGATGGATCACAAGCTGGGTGCCGATCCCTTCGCACTGACGTACAACGGAAGAGTCTATATCTATATGTCGAGCGATGCCTACGTCTACAACAGCAACGGAACCGTGAAGGACAATGATTTCAGCGCGCTTAACAAAATCAACGTGATCTCCTCGGCGGATATGGTGAACTGGACGGATCACGGCGCAATCCCGGTGGCTGGAGCCAATAATGTGAACGGCAGCGCCGGTATTGCTAAGTGGGCCTCTCTCTCCTGGGCGCCTTCGGCCGCAGTCAAAAAAATCAACGGACAGGATAAATTCTTCCTGTACTTTGCCAATGGGGCTTCCGGGATCGGGGTATTAACGGCTAACTCACCGATTGGTCCCTGGTCGGACCCGCTGGGCAAAGCGCTGGTGACAGGCGGCACACCGGGAATGTCCGGCGTAACCTGGTTGTTCGACCCGGCTGTGCTGGTGGACGATGACGGCAGCGGATACCTGTATGCCGGAGGGGGAATCCCCAATACTTCCGACCCGGCGTCTATTGCTAATCCCCGGACAGCCCGTGTGCTGAGGCTGGGTGCGGATATGACGAGTATTGTTGGAAGCGCATCCACAATTGACGCTCCGTATATGTTCGAGGATTCGGGGATTCACAAATACGGCGGCAAATATTATTACTCGTATTGCTTCAATTTCTCCGGCACACACCCGGCTGCCTATCCGGCAGGTGAAATCGGGTATATGGTCAGCAATAGTCCGATGGGACCGTTTACGTATACCGGACATTTTCTGAAGAATCCTTATACCTTCTTCGGTGTAGGCGGCAACAACCACCATGCGGTATTTAACTTCAATAATCAGTGGTATGTAGTGTATCACGCCCAGACCGTGGCGAAGGCTGTACTCGGGGACGGCAAAGGCTACCGCTCTCCGCATATCAACAAGCTGGTCCATAATGCGAACGGAACGATTCAAGAGGTTCAGGGAAATTTGGCGGGCATTGCCCAGACGGCCAATCTGAATCCGTTCACCAGAGTCGAAGCCGAGACTATCGGCTGGAATGCGGGCATTGCCACGGAACGTACTCAGGCTGCGGGCGGTCCTGTAAGCAACATGAATGTTACCAACATTAACAATGGAGACTGGGTTGCCGTCGGGAATGCCGATTTCGGTTCCGGTGCTGCCAGCTTCAAGGCTAACGTAGCTTCTACCACCACAGGCGGCAAAATCGAACTCCGGCTCGACAGCGCAACCGGACCGCTAGTGGGTACGCTTAATGTCCCTTCTACAGGAGGAGCGCAAGCCTGGCAGGAGGTAACGACCACTGTCACCAATGCGACAGGCGTTCACAGACTCTATCTGGTATTCACCGGATCAGGCTCCGGCAACCTGTTCAATCTGGATTACTGGCAGTTCTCAACGGGTGGCGATGGCGGCACGACCCCTCCTCCGGTGAGCAAGGTGGAAGCGGAGGACATGACGCTCAGCGGGACCTATGCGGGCAAGATCACTTCCCCTTTTAACGGAGTGGTGCTTTACGGAAATGATGACGCGGCTGCGTTCAATCAGTATTATGCCTACGGCACGCATAACTTCTCCGTCCGGGGGGCTTCCAGCAATTCAGCTACGGCCAAAGTGGATCTGCTAATCGGCGGTGTGAACGTTGGCTCCTTCAATTTCAGCGGGACCACACCTTCCGTACAGACGTTGTCCAATGTGGCGCATGGCACCGGCAATCAGGAGGTCAAGCTGGTCGTAACCACGGACAATGGAACCTGGGATGTCCTTGTGGACTATATTGAATGGAGCCAATGACCGTACAAGCAGGCAGGAGGCCAGGTACTATGCTGACAAAAGCCGGGCTGTATTTATTGGCAATTCCGTTGCTCATCGGCCTGCTATTCAATCCTTCAGCGGTAGCCGCTTCGACTTTTACTAATCCGTTCATCTATGCCGATGCTCCGGACAATGATGTAATCAGGGTAGGCAATGTGTATTACATGACCAGCACCACCATGCACATGACCCCCGGCGTTCCCATCATGAAGTCCTATGATCTGGTGAACTGGGAGATTGTGAACTACGTCTACGACACATATGCTAACGGGGATGCTCAGAATCTGAATAACGGCCAGAGTGAGTACGGCAAGGGCTCCTGGGCCAGCAGCCTCAGATACCATAACGGTATCTACTATGTGTCCTTCGGGTCCAATTCTACCGGCAGAACCTATATCTATCAGACGGCGGATATTGAAAATGGTCCATGGACCTCATCTGTCCTCGGCAGCTATTATCATGACGCTTCGCTGCTGTTCGATAACGGCCGGGTCTTCCTGGTATACGGTGTCGATAACATCAGCCTGATTGAGCTGACGGCGGACGCCAAAGCCATCAAGTCAGGAGGGATTAATCAGGTTATTATCCCCGGCTCCAGCAATATTGCCGGTTCAAGCTTCATTGTGAAGGCGGAAGGTGCGCATATCCAGAAGATCAACGGCTATTATTATGTCTTTCTGATCTGCTGGCCTTCGGGAAGCGGACGCACACAATTGACCTACCGCTCCACCAGCTTAACCGGTGGCTATACCGGCCAGGTGTCCCTTAACGATTCAGGCATTGCCCAGGGCGGGATCGTGGACACGCCATCCGGCTCCTGGTATGCCATGCTCTTCAGGGACAGCGGAGCGGTTGGACGGATGCCATATCTGGTTCCGGTATCCTGGTCCGGCAACTGGCCGGTGTTCGGAAGCGGAGGCAAAGCGCCGCGGACACTGAATATGCCCGCTGAAGGCCATCCCGTGATGAAGGTGTACGCATCCGATGAGTTCTCAGCGGCTTCCGCTTCTGCGGAGCTTATTGTGAACGGCGGCTTCGAAGAGGCAGGCATCAGCCCGTGGATGAATAATAATACGGCAGCGGTGGCCGTTACTTCTGCGGAACGTTATAGCGGTTCGAGCAGCATGCTGGTCAGCGGAAGACAGCAGACGGGCGCAGGACTGAAGCAGGATCTCACCGGGAAGGTGAGCGCAGGCACAGTCTATACGTTCTCGGCCAAGGTTAAATACACCACAGGCCCGGCTACCAAGTCCTTTAACCTGGATATCCAGAACGGGCCAAGCTATACCGGTATTACGATTCTGGGGTCTGCCACCCTGACCCGGGGAGAGTGGGGCACCATTCAGGGAACCTATACACTTCCTGCCGGTGCCGATCTGTCCCAGAGCTTCATTTTTGTTGAAACCCCTTACAATGCTGCGCCGGATGCCGCCAACGACCTGATGAACTTTTATGTGGACGATGTGTCGTTCGCAGGCACAGCTTCGTCAGGAGGGGGGCTGGCCAAGGTATGGCAGTGGAACCACAATCCCGACAACACCAAGTGGTCCCTGACACAGCGTCCCGGCTTCATGAGGCTGACCACTGGTAAGGTAAGCACAAGTATTCTGGATGCCCGGAACACGCTGACCCAGCGGACGTTCGGACCGAAGAGCACAGGCGTGACAGCCCTGGAGACGGGCGGGATGAAGGACGGGGATTACGCCGGTCTCGCTGCATTCCAGGCCAAATACAGCTTCGTCGGCGTCAAAAAATTCGGCAATTCCAAGTCCATTGTGATGGTCAATGCCGGGTCCGGGTCCATGACTGAAGTGGCAAATGTGCCGCTCAGCCAGAACAGAGTCTATCTGAAGGTAGTCTGTGATTTCACCAACCAGACCGATAAAGCGTACTTCTCCTATAGTCTGGACGGAAACAACTGGACGTCGGTAGGTAATACGCTGCAGATGTCTTATACGCTGCCTCACTTCATGGGTTACCGGTTTGCACTGTTCAATTATGCAACGAAGGCTGCGGGCGGTTATGTGGATTTTGATTATTTACGTGTGGAATAGCTGCATTTGAATCTAATAATCCAAAGGAGATGTATTCAATTGAAGAACAGCATCAAAAAGCTTGTAGGCGGGCTGGCTTTAGCCAGTGTCCTGCTCACCTCTGTCATGGCAGGCAATGCCAGCGCAGCAATTACCAATGGATCGAAGTTCCTGGGGAATATCATTGCCGGCAGTGCTCCCGGCAACTTCACCACCTATTGGAATCAGGTCACCCCTGAGAACGGCACCAAATGGGGATCGATTGAAGGCAACCGCAACCAGATGAACTGGGGCAATGCGGATATGATCTATAACTATGCGATTAGCAAGAACATCCCGTTCAAGTTCCATACCCTAGTGTGGGGAAGCCAGGAGCCTAACTGGGTTGCCGGCTTATCGGCAGCGGAGCAGAAGGCGGAGATCAGCTCATTCATTACTCAGGCAGGCCAGCGTTATTCCGCAAAGTCGGCCTTCGTGGATGTCGTCAATGAACCGCTGCATGCCAAGCCTTCGTACCGCAATGCCATCGGCGGTGACGGAAGCACCGGCTGGGATTGGGTCATCTGGTCCTTCCAGCAAGCACGAGCGGCGTTCCCGAATTCCAAGCTGCTCATCAATGAATATGGCATTATCGGTGACCCCAGCTTGACGGATAAGTATGTGACCATTATCAATCACCTGAAGTCCAGAGGACTGATCGACGGCATCGGCATTCAGTGCCATCACTTCAATATGGATAATGTCAGTGTGAATACTATGAATACGGTGCTGAACAAGCTGGCGGCGACTGGTCTGCCAATCTATGTCTCTGAGCTGGACATCACCGGCGACGACAACACACAGCTTGCCAGATACCAAGCGAAATTCCCTGTTCTCTGGAACCATCCTTCGGTCAAAGGCGTAACCCTCTGGGGTTACATCCAGAATCAGACCTGGGCAGCGAACACCCATCTGGTGAATTCCAACGGCACAGAGCGCCCTGCGATGAAATGGCTGAAGCAATACCTGGGCGGATCATCCGCTCTTATGGAATCGACCGACGCTCAGGATATCACGGATAGTGTGATCCAGCCGGACAGTGTGGCCGAGCCACAGCTTCAACTGGATCTCCAACCAGTGCTGGAATCCGTTCCGGCTGAGTAAGCTGAAGCAGGCCTTCAGCATAAGGACTTTTGCCAAAGTGTGAACAAGGCTGCTCCCCATGCGTGGTAAGGCGCGCCGGGAGCAGCCTTTTTTTGTGAGGTGGGCAGTGCGGAGGCGCGCGAGCCAAATGTAAGCGAAAAACCTAGCACCCGCACCAACATCGCTCACCCGCACAGGTAAGTTATTCCCGCGCCCACCAAGGCATCCGTCAATCTCGCCCCCCACCCCTATCCGCCGGAGGAAGGGGTACATTCCCCTCCCTATACACCTTTCTGTACTGTGACGGCGTGTAAGAAGTAACCTTCTTGAAGATCTTGGAGAAATACAGCGGGTCGTGGTAGCCGACCGAATAAGCCAAGGATTTCACCGATAACCGGGACTCGCCCAGCAGCTCGCAGGCCCGCCGAATCCGAAAGGCGGTGAGATAGCCTGAGATGGAGGTGCCCGTCTCTTTCTTGAACAGCCGGAACAAGTAGCTGCGCTCGATTTTGACATCATCTACAACATCCAGAACCGACAAGCCAGATTTCCAGTAGTTCCTCTCCACATATGCCTTGGCTGAACCTACATAGTCCTTCTTGAGGGAAGCCTGTCCGCTCGGATAATACTCCATATAATAGCTTAGCAGCAGACGAAGTCCGGCATCCGACCGTTCCCGTTCATACGGCTCCAGTGCATTCGCCTCGACTCTGTCGAACAGGGGCTTAAGGTCCTGCGGAGCAGCCGCTGCAACGGGGTGACCCGGTGAAATATGAATCATGTCCAGTAACCGCAAGGCCTCCGCACCGCCACATTCAATCCAGCAATACGCCCACGGGTCCTGCGGATCAGGATAATAATACACCTCCGTCTGCGGAAAAATAATGAAGCTGTCTCCGGCCCCCAGAGGATAAACCGCCTGGTTTGTCTCCAGATACCCCCTGCCGCTTACGATATAATGCAGAGCATAGACATCACGTACACCCGGTCCCCATCTGTGCAGATTGGGCGGTTTATACCCGTTCCCCTTCACCAGCGGTCCCTCGCTGAGCCCGTATTCCTTAGCGTTCATAGTCAGCACCCGTATCCTTTAACAGTATGATACTACTAGGGTATAGCAATCTGAGGAATAAAGATAGATCGCTTGAATAGGTACCGCAATTCAAATCGACAACCGTATCTTTTCCGTAACCGCATGTAAAAATGACAACGCTTTCTTAAGAATGTTGGCTTACGCCGTCCCCGGGCTTGAAGGTAAACTGAAGGTACGAGGGAGGAGCGAATATGGAATTGCAAACACAGGTTAGGAGTCCCGGAACCGGCGGAAGCCGGCAGTCATCTTTATGGAAGCGTTTCAAAAAACAGAAGATCCTGCATTTGTTCGTCGGGCTGGGCATGATCTATCTGCTGATCTTCGCGTATACGCCAATGTTTGGTATTCTGATGGCCTTCAAGGATTACAGCATCTCCGGCGGGATCAAAGGGATCTTCACCAGCGATTGGGTCGGGCTGAGGTATTTCGATGAATTCGTGCATGACTATCAATTCGGCAAGCTGGTCCGCAACACGCTGGTCCTTAGTCTGCTGAAGGTCATCTTCGCCTTCCCGGCGCCGATTCTGCTGGCGATTATGCTGAATGAAGTGAAGCACATGGCCTTCAAGCGGTTGGTGCAGACGATCAGCTATCTGCCGCATTTTATCTCCTGGGTAGTCGTGGTTGGTGTATCCTATGCCTTCCTGTCCGCCGATGTCGGTGTGGTCAATAAGGCGCTGATGGCGATGGGCTTCACGGATGAGCCGCTGGCCTTCCTGACCAGTCCGAATTACTTTTGGGGGCTGGCGGTAGGGAGTGCGGTGTGGAAGGAGATGGGCTGGTGGACGATTATTTTTCTGGCGGCGATATCGGGAATCAGTCCTTCCCTCTATGAGGCTGCGGAGATTGACGGTGCCGGAAGGCTGGCGCGTATCCGTTATATCACCCTGCCGGGGATGAAGGGAACCATCGTTGTTGTACTGGTACTGACCATCGGAAGTATTCTCGGCGGCGGACTGGTGGGCTCCAACTTCGAGCAGGCCTACCTGCTCGGCAACAGTATCAATAATCCAACCTCTGAGATTGTCCAGACCTACGCATTCAGGGTGGGGTTAAGCGACGGGCGGTTCTCCTATGCAGCGGCGATAGATTTAATACAATCGGTGATTTCGGTAGCGCTGATATTCTCCAGTAACTATATTGCCAAACGGGTGTCAGGCTCGAGTCTATTTTAGAGAGAGGAGGAAAGGCTGTGCTGAAGAGTCAGCGGCAGAAGGATTTTGTTTTTGACAGCGTGATCTATGTGGTATTGTTCATTATTATGCTCACGATGCTGTATCCGTTCTATTATGTGTTAATTGCTTCCTTCAATAAAGGCTCGGACTCGCTGCTGGGCGGTGTGTATCTGTGGCCGCGGAACTTTACCCTGGAGAATTACCGGGTGTTCATGGATGATCCCAAGTGGGTGAAGGCGTTCCTGGTCTCCGTACTGCGGACGGTTTCCGGCACCTTGCTCGGATTGCTGCTCACCAGCATCGTTGCTTACGGCCTGTCCCATCGTGATCTGTTATTCAGCAAGGTCTATTTCACAGTGATCGTATTCGCCATGTACTTCTCCGGCGGACTGATCCCTTATTATGTAGTCCTGCGTTCACTAGGCTTGCTGAATTCCTTTGCGGTGTACATTGTCCCGTCCATGCTCAGTACGTTCTTCCTGCTCATTGCGATCTCGTTCTTCCGCGAGATTCCTGCTGAGCTAAAAGAGTCTGCGCATATAGACGGTGCCGGTGAGCTTACGATATTCTTCCGCATCATCCTGCCGGTCTCAACGCCGGTGCTGGCGACCATGGCCTTGTTCATGGGGGTCGGGCAATGGAATTCCTGGCTGGATTCGGCTTATTTCGTCCAGTCCGAGGAGCTGCGTACGCTGGCCTTCCGCATGATGGAGGTCATCAACAAGAGCAACTCTCCGATGGATTCGCTGGCGGTAGCCAATAGTGTCTCGGCGGGTGTCACCAGCTTCTCCTTACAGGTCACTTCAATGGTGGTGTCCATTGTTCCCATTATCTGTGTGTACCCGTTCCTGCAGAAGTATTTCGTACATGGCATCATGCTGGGGTCGGTAAAAGGTTAGACCATTATTAATACAATCATGGAGGGATTAGCTTGAACAAAAGCAGAAGCTTCAAAATGGTTGCAGCCGCACTCTCAATTGCCGTATTATCCGCCTGCGGCAGCGGAGGAAATGCCGCCCAGGTCACTCCGTCCGCCAGTCCGGACGCCGCAGCAGGCGGGAATTCTCCGGCCAAACCTGCGGAAGTAAAGGAATTAAGCCTGTTCATTGATGCGTCGTGGTACCCGGTTACGGAATGGAAGGGCCCGGTCGCCCACATGATTACCGAGAAGACGGGAGTGAAGCTCAAGGTTACGGTCGCTACCGATGATAAGCAGCTTCCGCTGATGATTGCCTCCGGTGACCTGCCGGACCTGGTGTTCACCTCTTCCAATATAGACCGGTTATCCGACTCGAAGCTGTCCTATTCCTGGAATGAGCTGATTGAGAAATATGCGCCGGATTTCAAGATTGACAAGACCCGGATTGCCATCCATACCATGGATGACGGCAAGTTCTATACCGTGCGGAATTCCTTTGCGACCCAGGAGGAGATGAAGAATAGTAAATATTCGTTAGGCAGCGACGGCAACCCGGGCATCGCGGTACGGGAGGATATTCTGAAGGAGCTGGGGAATCCGCCGATCAAGACCCTGGATGATTTCGTCAAGGTGCTGGGCATGGTCAAGGAGAAATATCCTGAGATGGTCCCGCTGATCATGGACAAGGACTGGATCGAACAGTATTTCCTGGCCCAGTTCGGTACGGAGACCCTGCTCGACGGCTGGTATGAAAAGGACGGCAAGGTGGAATATGCGATCAGACAGCCCAAGATGCTGGACTTCTTCAAGTTCATGAATAGCCTGTACCGTAATGGCTATATCCTGGCTGAGAATTTCGCACTGGCCAACGACCAGATTGATGATCAATATGCTACGGGCGGCAAAGCCTTCGCCCATAGCCATACCGTATCTACCGCAGATACCGATAACATCAAGATCAAGAGCAATCAGGGGAACTTCTCCTTCAAGATGCTCCCAAGCGTATTGTCGAAGGATGCCAAGGTAGTCAGCTCCGGACTCGGCTTCTCCGGAACCTTCATCACCAAGAAGAATAAGGACCCGGAGGCCTCCATCAAATTCATCCAGTATCTGGCCAGCGACGAGGGCAAGAAGCTGACGATGTTCGGAGTCGAAGGGGTACACTGGACCTGGAATGAAGAGGGTCACCCCGACTTCAAATATAATCCGTCCGATGCCGATTTCATTAACAGTAACGGAATTAAATGGTGGTACCTCTACAATGACGGGGTGACCGAAGGCATGTTGTCATACGTTCCTGAGCTGCAGAAGACGCAGGCTTTGATGGATCTGAAGTCCGTCAGAGTCTATAAGCCGGAGATCGGCCTGATCCAGACCCAGCCGGATTCACAGGAGAAGACCATCAAGACGAAGATTGACGAGATGGTCAAGAATGAGAAGGTCAAGATCTATCTGGCAGAATCGGAGGAGGCGGCAGTGGCAGCCTATGAGAATATGCTGAAGAATGCAGAGAATATAGGCCTGCAAAAGCTGACGGATTGGGCAAATGCTACGTATCAGAAGAAAAAGGACTTATTCAAGTAAGCGGCTTCCTACCGGTAGAGACCTGTCTCTACCGGGTTTTACACATTCATGGTAGGATAAGAAAAAAAGAAATCGGGCACCGGGGGGACAGGCTGCCGTGAGCATTGTACGCAAAATGATATTAGGATATATCCTGCTGATTTTTATACCGGTCGTTACCTTCGGCTATTATTATTACAGCAAGCTCTATGATAGTGTAAGCAGACAGTTTGTGGAGAGCCGTCAGAAGATACTGGAGCAGGCCTATTCCAATATGAAGGCGGATCTGGCCCGGATCGATTCCACCCAGCGGATGCTCCAGTACAACCCGTATGTCACTGACTATCTGGACGGCAGCTATGAGACAGACTCAGAGAGCATATATGCCTATAACCGTTATATCAATCCGGTGATTCTGCAATCGCTTAATATCAGTCCGGAGATCGACACGTTCAGAATCTATATCACCAAGCAGGGCGTGCTGCCCATTACTGACCGGCTGCTCGAACTATCGGCGCTGGATGAACAGGGTGCGGAGGCTACCCGTATGCTGCGGCCGGGACAGGGCAAATGGATACTCCCCGACTCCAAGCTGGAAGCTCCTCCGCTGGTGTTCTATCAAAATATATATAATCATGACTTCACCGAGATCGTCGGACTGCTGGAGCTGCGGGTCGGCAGTGAGCTGATCCGCAAATTCTACCGGGCGACGGGCGGAGGGGATTGGACCGCGCTGCTTCTGCCGCCGGAGGGGGAGCTGCCGGAGAGGGAAGGCATCCTCTCGGCGGTGGCTCCTTCAACCTGGGCAAGAATGGTATCGGGAGAGTCGCAGACGTATTTCATCA
The DNA here is from genome assembly GCF_013204885.1 of Paenibacillus tritici. Classification (GTDB taxonomy): domain Bacteria; phylum Bacillota; class Bacilli; order Paenibacillales; family Paenibacillaceae; genus Paenibacillus_AQ; species Paenibacillus_AQ tritici. Next base: position 77,783 of record NZ_JABMKX010000022.1, on the reverse strand, counting down.
ACCGTGAGGTTATCGTCAACCAGCTGTTCATTCAGGAGCTGGGTGTCCGGGTTGCCGTGATCGGCAAGGTATCTGAGGTATTCCGTTCGATCCGAAGCCAGGAGATCGTGATGATTACCACCTTCGCCGTTCTGCTGGCGTTATTGTCTTTTGCGTATTACACCCTGGCCTCGACGATTACCAAGCGCGTACTCCGGCTGGCCCGGCATATGCGTAACTTGAATGATGATAACCTGAAGCAGTCCATCAGCAAGGAAGATAAGCCGGGCCGTAAGGATGAGATCAGTTTCCTGACTGAAACGTATAATTCCATGCTCCTGCGTATGGATGAGCTGATCAACAATGTCCACCGGGCGGAGCTGCGCAATAAGGAAGCCGCCTACAAAGTCCTTCAGGCCCAGATCAAACCGCATTTCCTCTATAATACGCTGGAGACCATCCGGATGCTGGCGGAATCCAACAATGACAAGGAAGTGGCTGAAATCTCGTACTGGTTCGGCAAGCTGATGCGGTACAGCCTGTCCGCCCAAGAGGATCATACGGTCCTCTCCCAAGAGATCGAGACGGTGGTCTTCTACCTCAATATTCATAAAATGCGGCTGCAAAAGAGACTGACCTATGAGGTCGATATCGCTGTGGCTGCCGAGCAGATGAGCTGTCCAAGGTTCATCCTTCAGCCGCTGGTCGAGAATAGCATCATCCACGGAGCCTCCGTGACACTCCGGCCTGTGCATATCCGGATTCAGGCTGCCGAGACGGAGGACGAGATCAGGATCAGTGTATCGGACAGCGGCATAGGGATTCCTGAAGACCGGCTGCAGCAGATCCATGACCGGTTATCCCGGGGAGATGAGGTCAAGCCTCAGGAAGAGGAGGAAGGAGGCGTGGGGCTGTATAATGTCAGCGAGCGGATTAAATCGTTCTATGGCGGGGCTTCAAGGCTGGTTCTGGAGAGTGAGGAAGGCAAGGGGACCTGCTTGACCATTATCATAGAGAAAGGGGTGGCAAGCGATCATGCGAATCTTAATAGTAGACGATGAGCCGATCATCCTTGGAGGGCTGGTCAAGGTGATTGGCGCAGCCGCGCCGGTCGGAAGCGAAATCCGGGAGGCCGGCGATGCCTTCGAGGCTCTTGGGATCATGAAGGAATATATGCCGGATGTAACGGTCACCGATCTGCATATGCCGGAGAAAAACGGGTTTGAAATGATGGAGGAGGCCAAGGAGAACGGTTTATGTGAGCGCTTCATTATTCTTACGGGATATGATGATTTCGAATACGCCCGCCGGGCGCTCCGTTACGGTGTGGTAGACTACCTGCTGAAGCCGGTGGACAAGGAGGAGGTGTCCCGTCTGCTGAGTCAAGTGAACCGGGATCTTCCTTCCATGGACAGCACGGACTGTCCTCCCCATGCCAAGCGGATTCTTGCCTATACCCGGATGAATTATATGAACGATCTTTCCCTCGATCATCTGGCCGACCTGATGAAGCTTCATCCCAACTACATCAGCAACCTCTTCAAGAAGGTGACCGGCGATACCTTTGTGAATTATCTGAATGCCACCCGGATCAAAGAGGCGCAAAAGCTGCTTAGTGCCCACCGTGATCTGCCAGTGGGCGAGATCGGGCGCCGGGTCGGGTATGAGAATAAGCATTACTTCAATAAAGTATTCAAGAAATATACAGGCAGCACACCAGGGGCGTACCGGGAAGAACATTAATCCGGCGCCCCCCTTGACAATACACTACTACGTGTTACAATGTAGTGGTAGTAAGTAATACTGAATACCAGTCATACAGAGTAGTGAGGAGGAATTGTGCTGGATAATCTGACGGAAATGCTGAAGGGCGTGCTTGAAGGCTGTGTCCTTGAAATAATAAGCCGCCGGGAAACCTACGGTTACGAAATTACAAGGCAGCTGAATGCCCTCGGCTTCAGTGATGTGGTAGAGGGAACGGTGTACACCATTCTGATCCGGCTTGAGAAGAGCAAGCTGGTAGATACCTCTAAGAAACCCTCCGATATGGGCCCGCCGCGCAAGTTCTTTGCGCTTAATGATGCGGGGCGTGAGGAGCTGCAGAAGTTCTGGGGCAAGTGGGAGTTCGTATCCTCCAAAATGAACGAGTTAAAGGAGAGAAAACAATGAACTTTTGGGAAAAAATCACCGGCAGCGACATAACCAAAGAATTCAAAAGCTTCGAGCTGCGGGTCTCCAAGCTCCCGGCTGATTATCAGGCCGCCTGGAAACAAATTAAAGACGCGCTCTGGCCGCACTCCGATCTCACCGGCCGTAACCTGATGCCCATTCTTGACGGGGTGCTTGGCCTGCTGGAAGAAACGGCGGCAGACGGCCAGAGTGCAAGGGAAGTGCTGGGTGATGATATCAAAGGCTTCTGCTCCGCACTGGCCGGCGAAGAAGGGGCCAAGACTTACCGCGACAAGTGGCGCCGGGAGCTGAACGATACCATCGCCAGAAAATTAGGGAAATAGGAGGAGGAGACCATGAGAATACAGGACATTATTGAGGGCAGAAAAGAGTGGCGGGCGCATGTTGCGCGGGTCAAAGCACTCCCGCAGGATTACCAGATTGTCTACAAAGAGCTACAAAAGTATCTTTTCAAGGTTGGTCCGGTGGAGCTCACAGAGGGGACGGAGCTGCTCTCCGGAATTGTGGAGCTGTTTGAAGAGGGCGCTGCCCTGGGAAAAGGAGTGCTTGAAGTCACAGGCCGTGACGTAGCCGCTTTCTGCGACGATCTCATCAAAGATTCCAAAACCTACGCTGATCTCTATCAGGAGCCTGTGGACAAAGAAGTGGCTAAGGCAATGAAAAAGGCTATGGATAAAACCAAGTGAAAGGGGGTAGCACGATGGGAAATGCCATTGAAGTGAAGGGTCTGCGAAAGTCCTACAAGAATACAGCCGTGCTAAAGGGCGTTGATTTTGAAGTCAAGCAGGGTGATATCTTCGCTCTGCTCGGCGCAAACGGCGCGGGCAAGACGACGATTGTAAGAACACTCGCCACGCTGCTTAAGCTGGAGGAAGGTACCGCTATTGTAAACGGAGTGGATGTCGCGTCCCAGCCCGGCCATGTACGCCAGTCGATCAGCCTGACCGGACAGTTCGCTGCTGTGGATGAGATATTGACCGGGCGGGAGAACCTGATCATGATCGCCAGACTCCGTCACCTGGACCAGCCGGTTCAGGCCGCAGATGAATTATTAAGGCGATTCGGCCTGACCGAGGCCGGAAGCCGCAAGGTAGCAACTTATTCAGGCGGGATGCGCCGGAGGCTCGATATTGCTATGAGCCTTGTAGGGAACCCTAAGCTTATCTTCCTCGACGAACCGACGACCGGCCTTGACCCTGAAGGGCGGGGCGAGGTGTGGAAGACCGTCAAGGCGCTTGCTGCCCATGGCACCACGGTATTCCTGACCACGCAGTATCTGGAGGAAGCTGAACAGCTTGCCAACCAAATCGCTATCCTGCATGAAGGCCGGATTATCGCGCACGGCACCCTCTCCGAGCTGAAGAAGCTGTTTCCGCCTGACAAGGTGGAGTATGTGGAGAAGCAGCCCTCATTAGAAGAGATATTCCTGGCCATCACCGCTAAAAGGGAGGGAAAGTAAATGGAAATGACAGCGAGACACTTCTTCAGCGATATGGGCGTCATGCTAGGACGATCCATGCGCCATATTATCCGCAGCCTGGATACCATCATCACAGTCACCATCACTCCGATCGCCATGCTGCTCCTGTTCGTGTATGTGCTCGGCGGAGCCATTCAGACCGGTACCGATAACTATGTGAATTACCTGCTGCCCGGCATCCTGCTGATCGCCATTGCGAGCGGGATCTCCTATACAGCTTACCGGCTGTTTGTGGATATGCAGAGCGGCATCTTCGAACGGTTCCACTCGATGCCGATTGCCCGTTCGGCGGCGCTATGGGGGCATGTGCTGACCTCACTTCTGTCCAATGCGATTTCGGTTGCCGTCATCATCCTTGTTGGACTCCTTATGGGCTTCCGCTCTCCGGCTGGAGTATTGGCATGGCTTGCCGTGGCCGGTATCCTGGCGCTGTTCACCCTGGCCCTGACCTGGATCGCGGTGATTGCCGGCCTGTCTGCCAAATCGGTAGACGGCGCAGGGGCCTTCTCCTACCCGCTGATCTTTCTTCCCTTCATCAGCTCTGCGTTTGTGCCGACTGAAACGATGCCGCGTGCTGTCCGCATGTTTGCCGAGAACCAGCCGGTAACTTCAATAGTGGAAGCCGTCCGCTCCCTGCTGGCGGGCCAGCCCGCCGGGAGTGATATCTGGACTGCCCTGGCCTGGTGCCTGGGGATCATGATAGTGGCCTATCTGTTTGCGATGCGCATCTATAAACGGAAGGCGGCGTGAGAGCAGCCCGGTTTCTGATATCAAAAGCATGGCGCCTTCCCGGACTTTCCGGGACAGGCGCCATTTCTGCGTGCGGCCCAGGCATTGTACCGGCATAGAATCCTGCACATAATACAACAATCCCCTTCTCCTATCGCAGCAAATCCGGAATTGTTGTATGATTTGCAGGATTGTACCTTTTTCAAGCGGCTTAGCCGAATTATTCCTGCATTTTATGCAATATTCCATCTGAACGCCTGCTATCAATGATTTCTTAGCTGCAAAAGGTGCAACTTTTTTTCACCCTATCCTTTGGCAATTCAGGTTATAATGACCATGTACATCCCTATGAACGGAATTCTGCGATTTTACGCCCCCTTAACATGCTTCATATGTTCGCGTGATATAACTGAACCAATCGGTTATTGGAGGAGAAGATTAGATGAAGCTGAGTAAAGAGGAGAAATCATGGATTCTGTATGACTGCGGTAATTCTGCCTACTCAATGGCGGTGACTACGGCGCTTTTGCCCATTATCTTCGGCATGTTTACGACTGTGGGCAGCAGTATGGATTTGGGCTATTTCAATTCCATCGCCAGTATTCTGGTCGCCGTCCTCAGTCCAATCTTGGGGACGATTGCCGATTACAAGGACCGGAAGAAGCGCTTCTTCATCTTCTTCGCTGCGGTTGGCATACTCGCTACCGCCTCGCTGGCCTTCGTATCCCCGGACAGCGGGCAATGGCAGCTGCTGATTGCTTTTTACATTCTGTCAGCGATTGGGTTCGCCGGGGCCAATATCTTCTATGATTCCTTCCTCGTCGATATTACAGAGGATGAGCGGATGGATAAGGTATCCACCAGAGGGTTCGCCTTCGGTTATATCTTCAGTTGTATTCCGTTCGGCATCAGCCTGCTGCTGATCTTCATGCTGGGGATGGACAAGGCTATCGGCTACCAGATCGGATTCATCCTTACGGCGCTCTGGTGGGGGCTGCTCACGGTACCGATGATCCGGGATGTGAAGCAGAGATATTATATCGAGCCGGAACCTAAGCCTGTAGTCCAGAGCTTCAAGCGGCTGGCCGCCACCTTCAGGAATATCCGCCAGCACAGGATCGTCTTCATTTTCCTGGCTGCTTATTTCTTCTATATTGACGGGGTAGATACCATTATCAAAATGGTGGTGCCGTACGCGACCTCGGTGCTGGGCGGGGATTCCCTGGACACCTTCACCCTGCTGGGCATTCTGCTTATCATCCAGATCATTGCCTTTCCGTGTGCGATTCTCTACGGTAATCTGGCCAAAACCCACTCTGCCCGCAAGCTGATTATCGTCGGGATATTTACTTATATCATTTCCTGTATTGCCGCCTTCTTCATCACCTCGGTGTGGCATATCTTCATTCTCGGTGCGCTGATCGGCTCGGCACAGGGCGGCATCCAGGCGCTCAGCCGGTCCTATTTCGCCAAAATCATTCCGAAGGAGAATTCTAATGAATTCTTCGGCTTCTACAATATCTGCGGCAAGTTCGCGGCCATTCTCGGTCCGGCGCTGATGTCATTGACTACGACGCTAACGGGCGATGCCCGCTTTAGTATTTTAGCGATTATCCCGCTGTTTCTGATCGGCTTCTTCATCTTCATCACATTGCCTAAGGGGAACTGATCGTCATATCCAACGATGCGAAGAGCCGGGTACCCGCGTAATAGGGTTACCCGGCTCTATGTCTATACGGCCTGCTCTTTGAAACTGCTTATCAGCAATCTCTGAGATTATGTCACTTGCTCTGCGTCTTCCTGATTAGGTCCACGCCATCGTAAGCCAGACCTTCCACACTTGCCGCCTTCTGCAGGATATAATGATCACAAAAGTTCGCCGTATAGTCTGTAATAAGATTTCGCATCTCCATAGCATCCCGTTCGCCTCGGAGCTTCTCGTTCACGCTGGTAAACACGATGTCGCAGTAATCTAAATGCCCTACACGGTCAACGGAGAAATAATAGGTCTCCCTGCTATTGTTAGCGCCAATGATCGCATTCATATTATAGTTAGGTTCATTATACAGCAGCAGGAAGGGGGTCTTAAGGTCGCTGTCCTGAAGGCCGAACGCCCCGCTATCCAAGCCAACCCCGCAGGCGAACCGCTTGTCGTCCCGGCAGACCATCGCCGTCGTAAGCCCTCCATAAGAATGTCCGGCGATGCCCATGCCGGTATCAAGCAGCAATCTGTCCTTGAAGATGGAATTCAGTTCTCCAGAGTCCAGCTGGTAGAGATAATCGGCTACATGTCTCACATCTTCTGCCTGTAATTCACTATACTCTGTTAACTTGGCAAGTACCGGCAGTGCCAGCACCTTACGGCACATGGCAATGGCCGTCTCGTCGTCAGGACGCATCTCCATCTTACCAGCCAACGCCAGCATCTCCGGATCTTGAGAGAACTCCATAAGGACATCCGAAAACTCCTTGGATACATTATACAGGCGCCCGTCTGTACGCTTATACATCGTGCTATTCGGATGGCCGATGCTTACCACGACATATCCCTTGCTTGCCAAATCTGTACACAGCACTGTACCCCATTCCGGAGAACCGCCCCCGCCGCACACATAGAATAACACCGGATAGCGCTTGTCCTTCGCGGAGAGAGCAAGGTCGTCGTAACACCGGGTCTTGAAGTCTATAGTGAAAATATCCTCAGTGACAAGCGGCTGATCCTTAAGCAGCCCGTAGACTTCTGGAAACATGTACGCTGATGTAGTCTTACCTTCGCTGCTGTCAGCAGGATAGTATACAAACGCCGTCAGTTCTCTTGTGGAGTGATCGGATGCCGTGTACTCCAAATCCATCTGAGTCCGGCCGACAGTATATTCGCCTACAGGTTCTGGAAATACGTCATAAGTTCTCATGTGCTTGTTCCCTCCAGTGAATGATTTCTACTCCTTGGCTGGCTTGAGCTTGCTGAGCATTTCAGCATATTGTTGATCTTCAAGCAGCCCATGACCCATGAAGTCAGCAAAGTACTTGTTAATCTTATGTTGCAGCGCAGCGTCCTTAATGGCGAATTCCCTATGAAACATAACTAAATTAAACTGCATCGACTCGAACATAAAAGCAATCAGGTCGTCGTCAATATCAGGCCGGAGGTATCCGTCAACCCTCATCCGGCGTAACATGTCCTTGATTAAGGGGAACGACTCGCCCTTCAGCACCTCCAGATATACTTTAAGCAAAATGTTCTCGGGAATGGTTAAAAAAGTTTCAGTGAGTCTGATTTCCAGCTCATTCAGCGGCTCGGTCAGGGTGCTATTCACGTTACCAAATAAGCCCGAAAGGAAAAACGGAAAAAGAGAATCTTCCGTATGGTTCTTAAAATACGCAGCTCTTTTCCGGGTCAAATTACGTATTAACTGACAATACAGGTCATCTTTGTCTTCAAAATACCGGTAAAAGGTTCCGGGGTGCATGGACAAACGATCCAGAACCATCTTCATCGTGATATCCTCGTAAAGATGATCAACAAAAAGCTGCATAGCACTATTAGATATCTCCTCGCGCCTGGCTTCATCTAAACGAAAGAAAGTATTTTTGGGCATAGCTTCCTCCTTTAATTGAAGTGTGAACTGATTCACACTATAACGGAAATTCATTCACATTTCAAGTTATGCTCCATTAAAATTTGAAATACCGTTGACAATTTGCCTATGCTCAAATATATTAGTAACAAGAATAAAAGTTTCCCAAGGGAAACATATATGTAGAAGAGAAACATTAGGCGCATAAATAAGCCTGACGAGAAACGGGTGGTTAAATATGATTCAGATTAAAGGATTAAACGTTGATTATTTCGGCAATTCAGCGCTGGAGGGAGTAACCCTGGATATTCCCTTCGGGCACTCTGTAGGCATTATCGGACCCAATGGAGCCGGGAAATCCACCTTCATTAAGGCGCTGCTGGATGTGATTAAGAAGAGAAGCGGAACGGTTAAGGCCGACGGGAAGGACATCTCCCACTACAGACGCAAGATCGCCTACGTGCCGCAGAAGAACGACATCGACCTGACTTTCCCCATTACGGTCAAGGATACGGTGCTGACGGGAACCTATCCTAACCTGAAGCTGTTCCGGCGGCCGGGCAAGAAGGAGAGAGCGGTTGCGGAGCGCTGCATGGCGATGGTCGAGATCAGTGATCTTGCCGGTAAGCAGATCAGTAATTTGTCCGGCGGGCAGCTTCAGCGCGTATTTATTGCCCGGGCGCTTGCGCAGGAGGCCAGCGTATTTTTCCTGGATGAGCCGTTCGTCGGCATTGATATGGTCAGTGAGAGAATCATCGTTAACCTGTTCAAGCAGCTCCGCGGGGAAGGGAAGACCATCCTGGTGGTGCACCATGATCTGCATGAGGTCGAAGAGTATTTCGACAAAATCATTCTGCTCAACAAACAGCTGATCGCCTTCGGAGATGTGCAGGATACGTTCACTACGGAGAATATCCGCAAAGCGTATGGTAATTCCTTGGGCAATGTAATGATTCAGGGCGCAGGAGGTGCCGGTCATGATTGATGCGATTTCAGATCTGCTGAACATCCCGGTCTATGCGATTAACGCCGGATTATCTGCCATCATCCTCGGAATCGTCTCGGGGGCGCTTGGAAGCTTCATTGTGCTGCGCAAGATGTCGCTGATGGGAGATGCTTTATCTCACGCTGTACTTCCGGGTGTGGCCTTGTCTTATATCCTCGGGATCAACATTCTGCTGGGAGCTTCATTGTTCGGCCTGTTAGCAGCCATTCTTATTCAATTTATTACCAGCCGCAGCAATATTAAGAGCGATACCTCCATCGGCATCATTCTCAGCTCCTTCTTTGCCCTCGGTATTGTCCTGATTACCTTTGCCCGGAGCGGGCTGGATCTCACTCATATTCTGTTCGGCAATATCCTGGCCGTTCCGCAATCCGAGCTGCTGCAATCCTTCATCATTATGCTGGTTGTTATTGCAATCATAGCGCTGCTATACAAAGAGCTGCTAATTAGCTCGTTCGATCCGGTGGTGGCGAAGGCCTACGGGCTTAAGACGGGTTTCTATCATTATCTGCTCATGATGCTGCTGTCTGTGGTGACCGTCTCGTCCTTGTCCCAGGTCGGGATTGTGCTGGTCATCGCCATGCTCGTTATTCCGGCAGCCACCTCGTATCTGTGGTCCAATTCCTTGCTGCACATGATCCTGTTAGCCTCTGCGGTCGGAGCGGTCTCGGGCATCATCGGCGTGTATGTGAGCTTCCGCTTCAATCTGCCGACAAGTGCCACAATTGTGCTGGTAGGAGTCACCATGTTCAGCATTTCATTCATCGTATCGCCCAAGAATAATTTTCTGCGGAAAGGATTGAAGCAAGCATGAAACTAGTCAAAATGCTGTCTGTATCCCTGGTAATTCTGCTACTCGCTGCCTGTTCCAATACCAGTAAAGGGGAGGCGGATGACGGCAAGCTGCAGATCGTGGCCACCTATTCCATCATCGCGGACATGACCCGGAATATCACCGGAGACAAGGCGGAGGTCTACAGCATGGTTCCTATCGGCACGGACCCGCATATGTATGACCCGCTGCCCGCAGATACAGGCAAGGTCTCGGGTGCAGATCTTATTCTCTATAACGGCTTGAATCTGGAGACGGGGAAGGGCTGGTTCCAGGATCTGCTCCAGGTGACGAAGAAGACAGAGGCCGCTTTTGCCGTCTCGGAAGAGGTAACACCGATGTACCTAACCGAGAAGGGGAAGGAATCCCAGGTTGACCCTCATGCCTGGCTGCACCTGCAGAACGCGATCAAGTATGTGGATGTGATCACTGCCCGTGTAGTCGAACAGGACCCGGAGAATAAGCAGTATTATCTCGATAACCAGACCGCCTACGTGAAAGAACTGACGGAGCTGGATCAATATGCCAAGGAAGCCGTGAACAAGATACCGCAGGAGAAGCGGGTCCTTGTGACCAGTGAGGGAGCATTTAAATATTTCTCCAAGGCCTACGGCTTCGAGTCTGCCTTCATCTGGGAGATCAATACCGACAGCCAGGGGACGCCGGAGCAGATGAACCGGATTATCGGCATCATCAAGGATAAGCAGATTCCTGCGTTATTCCTGGAGACGAGTGTGAATCCCAAGACGATGGAGACCATATCGCGCGAGACCGGAGTGCCGGTCCACTCCAAGATTTTCACCGATTCATTGGCCAAAGAAGGGGAAGACGGAGATACGTACCTTAAGATGATGAAGTGGAATATTGATAAGGTGATTGAGGGCCTGTCGAAGGGATAGGCGGATGCCTGTGCAAAAAAACCTGAAACCACAAATAACCCGCAGAGCAGGATAAGCATTGCTATCCTTGCCTGCGGGTTATTGTCATGCGGTGACAATGCCAAGGACGAATCCGTCATATCCCTTGCTGCCTACCGTCTGAATTGCAGTGGCTTCTATCCGCGGCTCCGCAGCGAGCAGATCCATGAACTGACGGACGCCTTGGACACGGTCATCTGTACTGTCCGCCTGAATGACCTCGCCATCCCGTACGACGTTATCGGCTACAATCACCGCTCCCGGGCGGGCCAGCTTGAGCGCCCACTTCAGGTAATGGGGATTGTTCGGCTTGTCGGCATCAATGAAGATGAAGTCAAAAGGCTCGCAGCTCCGGGCTTCCAGGGCCGCCAGCGAATCCAGTGCCGGGCCTTCAATCACTTCGGTCTTGTCTGCCAGTCCCGCCATTCTCAGGTTGTCCTCAGCCACGACAACATGGTCGTGCTCGAATTCGAGGGAAACCAGGCGTCCAGTCTCCGGCAATGCCCGGGCCAGCCAGATTGTACTATAGCCCCCAAGCGTGCCGATCTCCAGGATACGGGCGGCTCTGCTCATCCTGGCCAGCAGATACAGCAGCTTCCCCTGATTCGGAGCGACATCAATCGCCGGCAGTCCGGCACCCGCATTCGCATCCAGCACGGCGTCCAGCACCGGATCTGCTGCCAGCAGCCTGTCATTGAAATACCCATCAACCTTGCTCCATTTGTTCTGTTCTTCCATGTGAATCACTCCGTTTGTATATGAGTTGTATTGGAACTGCTTTAAATATAAAATATAATGATCCATAACACTAATATATGTTTTTATGATTTACATACATTTATATTATGAATTGAGGGATGTTTATGAATATACATGCGCTGAGGCTGTTCTATTATGTGGCAGAGACAGGAAGCGTCACGAAGGCGGCCGCCCGGCTCAACATCAGCCAGCCGGCGGTTACCAGCCAGATCAAGAGGCTGGAGAAGGACCTCGGCCTGCCGTTGTTCCATCCCAGCGGACGGGGCATTTCGCTTACTCTCTTCGGAATGGAGCTGGCGAAGCAGGCGGGGAATCTGTTCACTTATGAAGCACAGATTGAAGAATATGTAGAGGATTACCGCCAGGGGCGCAAGGGCAGGCTGCGGATCGCTGCTACGTATCTGCCGGCCAATTTCCTGATTCCCGGCTGGGCTGCCAGGTTCAAGGCCGGGCATCCCGGGATCGAGATTGAGATAACAACCACCAATTCCCAGCAGGCATTCGAGCAATTGCAACGGCATGAAGCTGACGTTGCCTTCTATGGGGGCGGAGCCAAGGAGAAGCCGGAGGATGTGGACTGGCTGGAGCTTTTGGAGGATGAGCTGTGGTTCGTGGTTGCTCCTTCCCATCCTTATGCGGGCCGTACGGTGTCCCTGACGGAGATGATGCGGGAGCCGTTCATCATGCGCGAGGAAGGAAGCTCCACACGGGAGCGTCTGGTCGCGTTATGTACGACCTATGGCCTGAAGCCGCCGCAGGTCACCCTGCAGTTCAGCGGGCTGGGCGAAGCCATCCGTTCGGTCATGGCAGGGTATGGGGCGAATTTTATCTCCTCGCTCGCCGTGCGGGAATATGTGGAGTGGAAGCAGCTGTCCCGCGTATATGTGGAAGGGATTCAGCTAAGCAACAAGATTGCAGTCTGCACGCGTAGGAACGAGACCCTTCCGGCGGCGCTGCAGCAGTTCATTGAGCTATGCCGCCAGTCCCTAAACAACAATTAAATATTATTATTCAATCTAAATATATTGATTAACGATAAATATTATGTTAAATTGAACTCACCATTAATGAGTGAGGTGCTTTTCTTGATGACACGTAAACCAGCTTCAACGACTTTTTTGAAGGCCGTGATCCTTCTGCTGGCCCTGGGTGCGCTGGCCTTGTGCATCTTTGTGGTCCCGGCAATCGCCGGCTTTGCCGCTGAGCTGTATCCCGGGCAGGCTTATCTGAAGGTGCTGGTCATGATTGATTTATTTGGGGCGGCTGTACCTTTTTACATTGCGCTCTATCAGACCTTCAAGCTGTTAGGGTACATTGACCAGAATATGGCCTTCTCGGATGCTTCTGTGCGGGTGCTGAAGAATATCAAGCACTGTGCAGTCGCCATCAGCGGAATGTTCGCCTTGGGTATGCCGCTGTTCTATCTCATGGCAGAGAAGGATGATGCCCCGGGGATTATCGTCATTGGAATGATTTTTATTTTTGCCTCGATGGTAATCGCCGTATTCGCGGCTGTACTCCAGAAGCTTTTGAAGGATGCTATTGATTTGAAATCTGAGAATGATCTGACAGTCTGAGGTGATGACCATGGCGATAATAATTAATATTGATGTGATGCTGGCGAAACGGAAAATGAGCGTGACCGAGCTTACGGAGCGGGTGGGAATCACGATGGCGAACCTGTCCATCCTCAAGAACGGCAAGGCGAAGGCGATCCGCTTCTCAACGCTGGAGGCGATTTGCCGGGCGCTGGATTGCCAGCCGGGAGATATCTTGGAATACACACCGGATTCTGTTGAATAATGGGGGCCGGGAGCAGGAGGAGAAGCATGTTGACATCCCTTACACGGCTGCTGCACTTCGGGTATCATCAGGCGATGAGCTGCATTTTTCCTGTAGCGATCTTTGGAACGTTAACGCTGACCCGCACCATCGAACTGCCGTTCATCCACCGCTATGACCTGATTCTGCTGATCCTGCTTACTGTGCAGTACCTGATGTACCGGAGCGGGCTTGAGACCCTCGATGAGATTAAGGTCATCTGTGTGTTTCATGTGATCGGCCTGGTGCTTGAGATTTATAAAATAAGAATGGGCTCATGGGCCTACCCTGAACCCGGGTATACGAAGCTGCTTGGCGTTCCGCTGTACAGCGGATTCATGTACGCAAGCGTGGCAAGCTATATGTGCCAGATCTGGCGCAGACTGAAGATGGACATGACCGGCTGGCCGGGGCTTGCCGCTGCGGGACTGCTGGGCGGAGCGATCTACCTGAACTTCTTCACCCACCACTTCATTCCCGACTTCCGCTGGTGGCTGACGGCACTGGTAGTGGTTGTGTTCTGGCGGACCTGGATCATCTACCGGGTGCAGGGCAAGACGTACCGGATGCCGCTGATCCTGGCCTTTGCCATTGTAGGATTCTTCATCTGGCTGGCCGAGAATATCGCCACCTTCCTGGGTGCCTGGAAATACCCCAACCAGCATGAGACCTGGCGGCTGGTCGGCTTCGGCAAGATCAGCTCCTGGTTCCTGCTGGTAATTATCAGCGTCATCATTGTAGCCCAGCTTAAGCATGTTAAGGCCGGGTTGACCGGGTCCAGTAAGTCGCCCCGTCCAGTGCGTAAGTGAACGGGGGCCCGCTGCCGTCAGCGTCTGCCGGAAGCAGCGATAAGGCTTCCCCTCCGGTGTGGAGAGTGAATAGCTGTTCAATATGATAGACCCCGGGCTCGGGAGCGGCCTCGTAGAGTCTTAGAACAACTCCGGCTGCTGTTGCAGCGGTAATAGCTGCTTCATGTACACCTGTAATCCCGTATTCAATGGCCGCAGGTTTGCCGTCTTTCGTTCCATGAACATCCACTTTGACAGCGAAGCGGTCCGAGCCGAACCGGAAGCGGCCGAAGGCCCGGACCGCGAGACTACGGAGTGTTCGGTTGCGCAGCAGAGTGGACAGACCGGAGCGGCGCAGCAGGGCTGCGGCTGTGGTGATGCTGCGGGAATCGAAGCAGAGACGGGTGGAGACCGAGGGGACGCCCAGTGTCAGAGGCAACGTCATCTGATCCGGGAATGGAAAGCGGTAGGCGGTATGCGTCCACAGATCAAAGCCGAAATCAGCGACTTTGCCGTCTGTGAAGCTCGAGACTCTGCGCGGTTTGCCTTGTTCAGTAACCTCAAAGGCTGCACCCAGATGGTCCACCGTCCATTCCAGCGCGGCTTGGCCGTGGCTGTCGCCGAGGCCCAGCATGATTGAGATGTCGATCTTCTCGGTGTGGTCCAGCTCCTGTGCAGCCTTGGCGGCAAGCAGATTGGTCAAGCCTGGAGCCAGGCCGACACTCAGCAGGGCTGCGGCCTTGAAGCCATGCTTCACAGGGTCCAGCTTCTGCAGGCTGGTCAGGAACCCGCCGCTAGCCGAGACATCTACATAGTGAGTCCCGCTCTGCAGGCAGGCTTCCGCCAGCCGGGTGTCCTGCTGGTCCAGACACATTACGACCAGCTTCATATGCTCCAGCAGCTCCGGGTCCAGCGGCCCGTCTGCCGACAGCCGCAGCGGCTTCACCTGCCCGCCGGTACTGCGGGAGAATTCCCCGGCCCGGCTCAGATTCCGGCCAGCCGCATAGACCTTTCCAGGATACTTCGCTCCAAGAATCCGGCAAATTTGTGATCCGACATGCCCGTAACCGCCGATAACTACAATATCTGTTTTCATGATAGAATCCCGTCCTAACTGGTTGATTGCAGAATCTGCGATTTCCTTAGAATTACGTATCATTATCCGGGTTATGCCTGCGATAGACTATCCCACATTTGTGGGATTATCGGAGAGGACAGAAGATGAACAAAATGATGAGAAGCATTCAGCAGCTTGATCCTGCACGGGGCGGACCGTTCCTGAATTCACAGCAGTACCGGGAAGCGGTGATTGCAGCGCTCCGTTTCAGTATTCCGTTTGCTGCGGCTTGTTGTACTACAGTAGACCCGCATACGCTTCTAACTACGGGGGCGGTAACGGAGCAGGGGCTTGAAGCGGTTCATTCAGTGCTGTTCGAATATGAGTATCTGCATGAGGATTATATGAAATATGAGACATTGGCTGCGGCGGCTATTCCGGTAGCCTCCTTAAGCCTGATTACCGGCGGACAGCCGCAGAAGAGTGAGCGTTACCGCAAGGTGCTGCAGCCTGCCGGATTCGGAGATGAACTGCGTGCCGCGCTGCGGGCAGGCGGGGTCTGCTGGGGATTCCTGACCTTATTTCGCCCGCTGGACCACCCTCCATTCCAGGAGCAGGAATGCGCCGTGATCGCTTCTGTCGTTCCGCTGATCGCTGAACGTCTGCGCGGATATGCGTCTGTCTTTCCGGCGTCTGGAGCGGACAGGGGAGAGCCGGAGGATAACGGGATTCTCGTGCTGAGTGACCGCCTGGTTCCCCAGAGTGCCAATGCAGCAGCTCATTATTGGCTGAAGCAAATCTGGGGCCTGGAGCATCTGGAAGATCGCACACTTCCAGGACCGGTGCGTGCCGTCTGCCTGCGGGTGCTCGCGGAGAGCCATCCTTCCGGGACTGCTCCCTCCGCGGCGCGGATATGCCTTCAGACCGGAGACGGGGCTTATCTGACCCTTACCGCCAGCCTGCTTGGCGGCCCGCAGAGGCTGCTGGCCGTTTCACTGGTGAGTGCCCGGTCTGCCGATGTATTCCGGCTGCTGGCAGACGCCTTCGCCTTAACCGAGCGGGAGAAGCAGCTTGCCGGGATGCTGGCGCTGGGGTTATCGACCAAGGAGCTGGCGGAATCGCTGCATATCTCTGCTTATACGGTACAGGATCACCTGAAATCTATCTTTGTCAAAACCGGTGTCTCCAGCCGCAGAGAACTGATCAGCAGGCTGTTGTCGCGATAGAGGAGAGGGGGGCCGTTCGCGCAGTGTCCACCCAAGTGTAAGTTGATCCTGCTACAAAACAAAGGGCTGACCCCCATGGGTCAGCCCTTATTTCTTACGTCAGCTTAAGATGAATGGCAGCCGGTAGTACTCTGCCGGGTTAATTACGAGCGCAACGTTTTCAGAGCGCCGCTCCAGGCCAGAAGCTGATCGAGCATGGCGTTGACGTTGGCAGTATGCAGGTCAGCCGGCTTGAAGACGGAGCCGTTCTCGAAATCAGTGAACAGCGAGAGCAGCGGATGAACACGGACATCGGCGACCGACAGCTCGCCGAGAATGCCGCGCAGGTGTTCAGCGGCACGGACACCGCCGCCTGAACCATAACTTACGATGCCGGCTGCTTTGTTATGCCATTCATCGCGCGCTGAATCCAGAGCGTTCTTAAGG
This sequence comes from Paenibacillus tritici, assembly GCF_013204885.1. Classification (GTDB taxonomy): domain Bacteria; phylum Bacillota; class Bacilli; order Paenibacillales; family Paenibacillaceae; genus Paenibacillus_AQ; species Paenibacillus_AQ tritici. The sequence continues at coordinate 60,995 of NZ_JABMKX010000022.1, read as the reverse complement.
ACTCCGGTAAGACTGTGATTATATTCTTGTACGATGAAGACGAATCCGTCCAGGGTCGCCAGCTTGGCAGCCCAAGCCTGGGCTTCAGCATAGCTGTCACTTTCTCCGAAGAACGGCAGCTTGTAGTCGGCAATATCCACGATTTCATAATTAGCATCTCCGCGCGCTTCTGCAATACCCTTCACCCATTCGCCTACCTGCGGACTAACGCGGCCTTGGCGTGTACTTCCCAGAATAATTCCGATATTAAGAGTTGACATTATAATTCCTCCTCGTATTTGGTGTTCAGTGTTTTGCAATCAGTTATTATGTTTTTATTATAGCTTATAACTTTAATAAAGCAAGTGAATTTTATATACTATTTATTTTACGTGCTTCATAGCCTTTTGATCAGCATAGATCAGTATAGATTGATCTCGGATGCTTCATCATGAGGTTTTAACTTTTATGTCACTATGCATAACATTAATCAGCTGATTTCAGGCTGAATTACAAAATAATCAGTTTTTGAATTGATTTTATATGGAGTATAAGCTTAAAATACATTCAACAAGTCAGTTTATCTAACATATAATTAGATTATCTACATCTTATGTACTTATAGCTAACAGAGAGGTGGGGCAGCCATGATTGAGGAAAAGAAACGGCAGGCAGAATTGGAGCTCCCGCGTGATTGCACCTTCTCGCCTGAAGACTGGCGGATTCTGGCCGGATATTGGTATCCGGTGGCGGCTGCGGATGAAATAAAGGATCAGCCGGTAGCGGTGAAGCTGCTGGATATGAAGCTTGTGTGCTACCGTAGCGGAGATAAGGTGGTTATTGCCCGTGATCTGTGCTTTCACCGGGGAGCCCCGTTAAGCAAAGGCTGGGTGGAGAACGGGGAGATTGTCTGCCCGTATCACGGCTTCCGTTATAGCTGCGAGGGGAAATGTACCGCTGTCCCGGCGCATCCAAGCGCCAAAATCTCACCCAAATTGAAATTGATTGTCTATCCGGCGGTTGAACGTTATGGCCTGATCTGGACCTGTCTGGGAGGTTCGCCGGAGCAGATTCCATCCTTCCCCGCCTGGGAGGACCCGGACTATATCAACATTCTGATTCCGAGCTTTGATATTGCCGGTTCCTCCGGGCGGCAGATGGAGGGCTTCCTGGATGTGTCCCATTTCGCGTACGTGCATACTGCAACCTTCGGAGACCGTAATAATACAGAGGTTCCCCAGTACAAGGTATGGCGTGAAGGGGAGACGGAGCTGGTGGCTGAATATTGGAGTACGGTCAGTAATTACGGCAAGGGGCAGGACAATCCGGCACCGGAAGGCTTCCAGTGGCTGCGTGAGTTCCGGGTATTTGCGCCGTTTGCCGCATCGCTGACCGTCTATTTTCCGGATGAGGGCAGGCTGAAGATTCTGAACTGTGCTTCTCCGGTATCCGCCCGCTATACAAGGCTGTTCTGCCCGATCTCGCGTAACTTTGACAAAAGCGCTCCTGTAGAGGATACGATCAAGTTCAATCTTCAGGTGTTCCAGGAGGACGCGGAGATGGTGGAGTCGCAGACGCCGGAGGATCTGCCGCTGGACCTCCAGGCGGAAGCCCATATTCCGGCAGACCGGACGTCGATTGCTTATAGACAGCTGCTGAGCAGCCTGGGGCTGGGCCAGAATTATACCTCTTAATTCACATCACTTACGCAACTTATGATTCCGGGCGGCAAAATATGTTACTACAGCTACACTGTATAGTTCTCCAGCGTGAGCCTCCACTTCCCGTTCTGAAGCTCGACTCTGTGCAGGCTGGTATAGGAAGCCGGAAATTTACTTCCGCGGTTGTTCCATTCTAATTCTCTGATCATGTGATAAATGATATTAATGACTCCGCCATGCGTAACAATGACCAGGTTATCTTCGGGAGAGCTGCCCGCTTCTTCTGCACAGAGCCGGGTGAATGCTTTCTGAATCCGGTTGAAGAATTCCAGCGGGCTCTCGCCGCCGGGGTAACGCTCGTCCATCCGCAAGCCGGAGAAATATAAGCCGGGGTACCGTTCATTTACAATTTCGTTCGGCATACCGGCGATCACGCCGTTGTTCATTTCTCTCCAGTCCATACTGCGCTGCAGGGGTAACTCCAGTTCTCTTGCCAGCTCACCGGCTGTGTCCAGAGCCCGCTGCAGATCGCTGGTGATTATACGTTTTATATTGAATAAGGTCTGGTTCTCTTTCAGATAACGGCCCAACTTCTCGGCTTGTCTGTAACCCTGGGTCATTAGCCCCCGCTGACTCCATCCGCCGCGGTATCCTTCGTCATCTTTGCCGTGTCTTACCAAATAGATCGCCAATTGCTCTTCGGCCTCCTGTCCTGTGAAGCGTTAGTATGATTCCTTAAGCGGGATGCCCTGCTAAGTTTATCATTCGCTTTCCAGATTTAACAAGAAGAGAAGTTACAATCATGATGGCAAAGCTTGACAATAGCCGGATATAGCTTGCTTGGAGGGGCCCCGGGGTTTACTTATTATGCGGCACGAAGACGATACGCTGCTGACTGTCGGCCGGAGTCTTCCATACTTCTTCAATCCGGGATAGCGGATAAACAACAGGGTTCGCAGTTAGCTTGCCGTCTGCAACCGCCTGGATCAACGCCGGGAATTCTGCCAGATAACCGGCCGGAGTGACAGACCCCTGACCGCTGCCGATAATCTGGAAGTTGGCAGAGCGGAGGGCGGCGGAAGGAATTGGGGCGTCCGCACCGGCAACGGAACCGATCTGAATCCAGGTCAACAGCCGGCTGCGGTCGGACCGGCGGGTCAATATCGGGAGCATGGCTTGCGCGGCAGGTTCTCCCCACAGATAATCGAGCACAATATCAGCGTCGGCTGCGGCTTCGCCAAGGTTCCGGGCAACGGCTGCGGGATCTCCTGCAAGCGATAAGGTTACATCAGCACCAAGCTGGGTAAGTGAACGAAGGCGTTCCGGGTTCCGTCCGGCGGCGATAATCTGACTGGCTCCCATCAGCTTGGCAATCTGGACAGCCATCTGTCCGGAATTGCCGGTCGCTCCCAGAATAAGAACCTTGAACCCGGGCTTAGCCTGAACCCTGCGGCGCAGAGTCACCCAGGCGGACATGGCCGGATTCATCGCGGCGGCGATAAGCACAGGGTCGGCATATGCAGGCAGAGGTACAGCGCGGCGAAGATCAACGATAGTCTGGTCTGCAAACGTCCCTAGAGCCGTATCTGTTGCGACAAAATAGACCAGCTTGCCGTCCGGGAGCCGTCCCACTCCGTCAATACCGGGGATGAGCGGCAGCTCATCGGTACTGGTGTAGTGGGAGCCGTTGGCTTGTGCCCGTACCCGGAGATGTAAACCGGCAGCAAGCACATCCACCAGAGCTTCATGTTCTCCCGAGGGCACCGGGGATTCAACTTCTTCGTATTTCGGACTTGAATCGAATGATCGTACAACAGCAGCGTACATAAATAGGCCTCCATTTGCCCGATCGGGCGTTTTTTTTGTTTGTGGAACAAACTAAAAAGTTTGTAATACAAACAATATAGTTTGTTCCACGTACAAAGTCAATGGCTGCTGTGGTACAATAGTTGCAAACAGGTCTGAACTACAATAAAGTCCGGAGTGAAGCCAATGAGCAATTACGATGATTCATTTGATAAACTGGAGGAACTGTCGATGGTCGACAGCCTTGTACAGCTTTCTTTTGTTATTCAGAACATCCTTGCCAAAATAGGAACGCAGCATGATCTGTCGATCATTCAGATCCGTCTGCTAGGGATACTGCGCGACCGCGAGCCGAGTATGCTTCAGCTGGCCAAGCATCTGGGCCTCGACAAATCCAGTATTACGGGACTTGTGGACCGGGCGCAGCGCCGCGGGCTGGTTGAACGTACCGTTTCACAGAGTGACCGGCGGGGGTTCAATGTGAGGGCGACCCCGGCAGGCTGGAAGATCATCCATGAGGTCGGCGAGCAGATTGAGCGTCAGATAACGCTGGTAACCGAAGGTCTTACCGGGGAGGAAAGGGCGCAGCTTATTGCTCTTGCCAGCAAAATTCTGGTCACCACCCCAGGGGTGAGCCGTTGATTGTATGGGGTGAATAGGGAGTGACCGTTTAAGTAGGGAACGAGTGTTAATCAACGGGACAGTTACAACAGTGAATGGAATTGATATTCCTTTATGCTGTTCATATGCTGCTACCTAAAAGTGTGGAAAACGCCTAAGCAGCGAGATTAGAAGCTGGGAGCAGCGTGGCCACAGGTTTGGTGCACCTGTGGCTGCACTGGCTGCACTGGTTGCACTAGCTGCAAAGCTCGAACTGGCTGTACTGGCTGTGCTGGCCGCACCGGCGACACTGTCCTAGCTGGCTGCAATGCTCGCACTGACTGCACTAGCCGAACTGGCTGCGCATATTGTACTGGGTGCGCTGGTTGCACTAGCTGCAATGCTCGCACTGGCTGCACCTGTAGCCGGAAATAGTTGGATTTTCAGCACTTGTTTATGAGCAAAAGAGAGATTGAAAGGAAGCAGTTGGAAAAACAACACTTAATAAGCTGTAAAATAATCAGAGTAGTGGAAATGCAGGAAATTAAATGACGTTTATACAACTAATCACCTCAGACGCTCAAAAACGTCCCCAATAAGATACGTTTATCCAACTGCTGATTGCGGAGTCAGAGCCCACTGCCGGTTCGCCCGCATTCCAGAAATAACAAGACAATTCCACACGATCATGATATGCTATTATCACTTACCGACAGACAGTCGGTCGGTATATAGATAGATAAATAGGTACTTGATACAGGCGGAGTACTGCAGAACACCACAGATTGCACCAACGCACTACGTTCCGGCGCCAACGCACTACGTTCCGGCGCCAACGCACTACGTTCCGGCGCCAACGCACTACGTTCCGGCGCCAACGCACTCCGTTCGGGCGCCAACGCACTACGTTCGGGCGCCAACGCACTACGTTCTGGCACCAACGTACTACGTCCCGGCACCAATGCACTACGTTCTGGCACCAACGCACTACGTCCCGGCACCAACGCACTACGTCCCGGCGCCAACGCACTAACGTTCCAGCAACGACTAACTACGTTTCAACACACACCAACTACGTTTCGACTAATTACAGCTACACTATAAGGAGAATAGACGATGAGAATTGTAAAAGAAGCGGAAGCCCGCAGAAATGAAATTCTGGATGCAGCAGAGGAGCTTTTCAGCCAGAAGGGCTTCGACGGGACCAGCACGGGCGATATTCTGGGCAAGGTGGGCATAGCCCGGGGAACGCTGTATTATCACTTCAAATCGAAGGAGGATATTATGGATGCGCTGATCGAACGGACGAATGTCAATATTCTCGGGGAAGCGCAGCATATCGCTAATGATCAGAGCATCCCCGTAATCGACCGGATTCTCCGGGTGGTCATGGCGCTGAATATAAACAGTGGAAGCGGCGGCGGCACGGAAATAATGGAGCATATTCACAAGCCGCAGAATGCGCTTATGCACCAGAAGATTCAAAAGGCGATCATCAGCGGCGTTCCGCCGATTCTGGCTCCTATCATCAGCGAGGGCATCCGGCAGGGATTGTTCAATACACAGTATCCGTATGAATGTATGGAGATGGTGGTGATCTATGCGAACACCATTTTTGACAATGATATGGTTGAGTTGACGGATGACCAGCGGATGTCGCGCATCCTGGCGTTTATCGCCAACCTGGAAAGACTGCTCGGGGCCGAGAACGGAAGTCTGATGAGTGTGATGCAGATATTCGGCAGCGCGGAGGGAGCGGAAGGGGGTTCCGGCGATGAGTAGAGCAGATACAGGATTCGGCAGATTTCTGTTTCTGTGGTCAGGACAGCTAATCTCAGCAGTTGGCAGCGGGCTTACCTCGTTCGGGCTGGGCATTTATATCCTGCAGCAGACCGGGCAGGCATCGGCGATGGCTCTGGTTACGCTGCTGGCGTTCATGCCCTCGCTGTTGCTGAGTCCGGTCGCGGGCGTGCTAGCGGACCGCTATGACCGCAGGCTGCTGATGGTGCTGGGCGACAGTCTCTCTGCCACAGGACTGATCTATATTCTGGTCTGCCTGCTCAGCGGGGAAGCACAGCTCTGGCAGGTCTGCGTGGGGGTGACCGTTAGCTCGGTATTCTCCTCGCTGCTTGATCCCGCCTACAAGGCTACCGTTACTGATCTGCTCACCGAGGAGCAGTACACGAAGGCAAGCGGTTTCGTTCAGATCGCCGGGTCCGCCAAGTACCTGATCTCACCCGTCATTGCCGGGCTGCTGCTCGCCGTGTCGGATGTGAAGCTGCTGCTGATTATCGACATCTGCACCTTTGCCATTACGGTTCCGACAACGCTTGCTGTACGCAGCGGACTGGCTTCCAAGAAGGCGGAGCAGGCGCAGGCTTTTATCCGTGAATTCAAAGAAGGCTGGAGAGCCGTTTCCGGTAAACGGGGGGTGCTTGTCCTTGTGATTATGACCTCAGTCATGACCTTCTTCATCGGGTTCATTGAGACACTGTCGATGCCGATGATTCTGGCGTTCTCCAGCACTGCTGTCTTGGGGACGCTGGAGACCGTTATGGCTTCGGGGATGCTTGTGTCGAGTGTGATTATAGGGATGCTGCGGCTACAGAAGAATTTTGTCACCATGCTGTCGGTGTCGCTGTTTGCCTCAGGACTCAGTATTGCGGCGTTCGGACTGCGTGAGAATATTGTGCTGATTGGAGTTGCGGGGTTCCTGTTCTTCGCCATGCTGCCCTTCACGAACACGGCCCTCGATTATCTGGTCCGCACCAATATTGACAATTCCGTGCAGGGCAGAGCCTGGTCACTGATTGGACTGCTCTCCCAGCTTGGATTCGTTGTGGCCTATATGCTGGCGGGAGTGCTGGCAGATTACGTATTTACGCCACTCCTGGTGACAGGCGGGGTGCTTGCGGACAGTGTCGGCAGAATAATCGGCACCGGCAGCGGCCGGGGGATGGGATTCCTCATTATCATCGCCGGGCTGCTGTTAAGCGCCGCTTCCGTAATAATCTATCAGCTTAAGTCTATAAGAAGCCTGGAGAGCAGAGGTGAAGTATGTACTACCGAATAATCCGGAATGATATCCGCAAAAGCAAAGCAACCACATTAACTACGATGTTATTCGTCGCTGCCGCAGCAATGCTTGTCTCGCTGTCGGCTATCCTGATCGTTAATCTGACCGGGGCGATTGATACGCTCATGACGCAGGCCAAGACGCCGCATTTCCTGCAGATGCATTCAGGGCAGCTGGATAAGACGCGATTGACGGCGTTCGCGGAGCAGAACCGCAAGGTTGAAGAATTTCAGGTACTCGATTTCCTCAATGTGGAAAACGCGCAGATTGTCATCGACGGCCAATCGCTGGCCGACAGCGTTCAGGATAACGGCTTCAGCACGCAAAGCGGGGCCTTTGATTATCTGCTGGATCTGGACGGGAAGGTGATTACGGTACAGGACGGCGAGATTTATGTTCCGGTCACCTACATGAAGGATGGCTCGGCGAAGACCGGGAGTACCGTAAGGGTTGGAGACAAGAGCTTCAGTGTAGCAGGATTCCTGCGGGATTCCCAGATGAATTCGCTGCTCGCCTCGTCGAAGAGATTCCTCATCAGCCCGGGGGATTATGCGGAGATTCAGCATTCCGGCAGCACGGAGTATCTGATTGAATTCAGACTCAAGGACTTATCCTCGCTTGGAGCCTTCGAGACAGAATATACCGCAGCGGGGCTTGAAGGCAACGGCCCGGTGATCACCTACCCCTTGTTCAGGGTGCTGAATGCGATCTCTGACGGGCTGATGATTGCCGTTATTCTCATGGCGAGCGTGCTTGTCGTTATTGTCGCCTTCCTGTGTATCCGGTTTACCCTTCTGGCGACCATGGAGAGCGATTACCGTGAGATTGGTGTCATGAAGGCGATCGGCTTACGTGTCTCAGATCTGAAAAGGTTGTATCTGGCAAAATACGCAGCAGTTGCCGCTCTGGGCAGCATCCTCGGCTTGGCGTTATCGTTCGTCTTCAAGGGCCTGCTGCTTGACAATATCAGGCTATACATGGGCGAAAGCGGGAATCCTGCACTGGCCTTGGCCTGTGGAATCCTTGGCGTACTGCTCGTATTCCTTACGATTGTTGCTTATGTGAACAGGGTGCTGAAGCGTTTCCGCTGGATCTCTGCGGTAGAGGCCATCCGCTTCGGCACCGCGCAGGAGAAGCCTGCGGGCTCCGGAAGGCTGACATTAAGCGGCAACCGGCTGCTGAACACGAATGTGTATCTTGGCCTGAAGGATGTCTTATCCAGGAAGGGTCTATACGCAACGATGCTTGCTGTTCTCGTAATCTCTTCCTTCATTATGATTGTTCCCCAGAATCTCTACACTACGATATCCTCCCCGAGCTTCATTACCTATATGGGCATCGGAGACAGTGATCTGCGCCTGGATATCCAGCAGACCGGCAATATTGAGGAGAAGACGACAGCTATTGCGCAGGTGATGGAGAGCGATGTGATGATCTTCCGCCATGCGGTGCTTACCACCCGGGCGCTTAAGGTGAAGCTGGAGGATGGAACCGAGGAGCGGCTGAAGGTGGAGTTCGGCGATCATTCTTTTTTCCCGGTAGCCTATTCGGAAGGGCGGAGACCGGAAGCAGCGAATGAAATCGCGCTCTCCGCCGTGAATGCCAAGGAACTGCGCACCAAGCCCGGTGACTCGCTTACCCTCCTCGTTGACGGAGAACCCAGAGCGCTTGCCGTAAGCGGAATCTATTCGGATGTGACCAATGGCGGCAAAACAGCCAAGGCCGTATTCCCTGTGAATTCAGCGGAGGTGATGTGGTCCGTTATCTATGCCGAGCTGGCAGATTCATCGCTGGTCAGCAGCAAAGTAACCGAATATGCCGAACTGTTCAATTATGCCAAAGTATCAGGAATTGATGAATATGTGACGCAGACCTTCGGCTCTACCATAAGTTCAGTAGGCAAGGCTGCATGGGCGTCCATGGCGGTGATGCTGCTGATCAATGTGCTGATTACGCTGCTGTTTATGCGTATGCTGGTGGCCAAGGACCGGTATTCCATTGCCGTCATGAAATCCCTTGGCTTCCGGAATTCGGAGCTGACGGCGCAGTATTACGCGCGTTCGGTAGTGGTGCTCATCGTCGGGGTTGTTCTGGGCACCCTGCTGGCGAATACCCTGGGGCAGCTTCTGGCAGGAGCAGTTATCTCTTCGTTCGGCGCTTCGTCGTTCAAGTTCGTGGTGGACCCGCTCTCGGCATATGTGCTGTGTCCGCTGATCATGACAGGCTCCGTATTCATTGCCACGATTATCGGCACATCGGGAATCGGACGAATCCAAATATCCGGGAACATTAAGGAGTAGATCATGCAGATGAAGAAGATTATTTCGGGTGAAAATATAATCAAACAATACGGCACCGGCGGGGAGCAGCGCAAGGTGCTGGACGGGGTATCCGTCGATATTCACGAAGGCGAATTCGTGTCGGTGATGGGACCTTCAGGCTCAGGGAAGTCCACACTGATGTTCGCCCTAAGCGGTATGGACCGGATAGATGAGGGCCTTGTTACTTTTGAGGGCAAGGATTTGGCATCCCTGGAAGACGATGAGCTTGCCGATCTCCGCCGGACGGGAATGGGCTTCGTGTTTCAGCAGCCGACGCTGATGAAGAATCTGAACATCCTGGATAATATCATTCTGCCGTCTATGCGCGGCAACCGGCGCAAGGCCGCAGAGATTGCAGAGCAAGCGAGACAGCTTATGCAGAGGGTGGGGATTGCGGAGCTGGAGAAGCGGGATATCACGCAGGCTTCAGGCGGGCAGCTTCAACGGGCCGGTATCTGCCGGGCGCTGATGAGCCGTCCGCGGATTATTTTTGGGGATGAGCCGACCGGCGCACTGAACTTGAAGGCTGCCCAGGAGATTATGGAGCTGCTGTCTGACATCAATGAAGAGGGTACAGCGGTCATGCTGGTCACCCATGATGCCGTCATTGCGGCGAAGACGGAGCGGATTATGTTCATGTGTGACGGTAGTATTGTCGATGAACTGCGTCTTCCGAGATTCAGCGGCCAAGACATAGAGGAGCGGATGAACAGAGTCATTGCAAAAATGCGGGAAATTGGGATTTAATTACAATGAACGATTGGCGCGTGCTATTCGTAATATAGTTATTTGCTAACACCAAGGAAGAGGTGAGAGGAAATGCTAAGGATTCAACATTTTACGAAGAGCTATAAGGGCGGCCGTAAGGCAGTGGATGACCTCAGTCTGGTAGTCGAGCCGGGCGACATCTATGGCTTCATCGGGCATAACGGAGCGGGGAAAACCACGACCATCCGCGCTGTGGTAGGCGTACTCGATTTTGAGGAAGGGGAGATTGAAATTGACGGCATCTCTGTGAAGGCAGATCCGCTGGCTTGCAAGGCGAAGCTTGCTTATATTCCGGATAACCCCGATCTGTACGATCATCTTACGGGTATTCAATACCTGAATTTCATCGGTGATCTCTTTCACGTCTCCAAGGCGGAACGGGAGCGGCTCATCGGCAAATACAGTGATGATTTTCAGATTACGGCTAATCTTGGCGATATGATCTCCTCGTATTCCCACGGCATGAAGCAGAAGCTCGCTATCATCTCTGCGCTCATTCATGAGCCGAAGCTCTTGGTGCTGGACGAACCCTTCGTGGGGCTTGATCCCAAAGCAGCACATACGCTGAAGACTATCATGACGGACTTGTGCAGCAAGGGCAGCGCCATCTTCTTCTCCACGCATGTACTGGATACCGCAGAGAAGCTCTGCAACAAGATCGCTATCATTAAGGACGGACGGCTGATTACCCACGGCAAAACCGAAGTGGTACGGGGCGAGCACAGCCTGGAGGACGTATTCATGGAGCTGATTGACAATGATTAATATCTGGAGGTTAACGAAGCTGCAGCTATTGTCCTCCTTCGGCCTCAATAAAGCACTGCATACGAAAGACCCTGCGGAGAGACGGAAGGCGCTGCTGCTCAGTATCGCGATGATCGCCGGTATACTCATGATAGGATTCGTGTCTTACGGCTACAGCCTCATGATGGCGAAGACGTTCGAACAGCTCGGGCGGCTGGATCTGCTGCTGGCGGTGATGATGACGGTCACTTCGCTGGTCGGATTCTTCACTACGGTCTATAAGGCAAGCGGGGTATTGTTCAGCTATAAGGACTACGATATGATCATGTCGCTTCCCGTGAAGACCAGCCATGTGGTGGCGAGCCGTGTGCTTCAGCTCTATGTGATGAACCTGTTCTTCACGCTGCTGGTCATGCTTCCGGCGGGGGCTGTATATGCGCTGCTTGTGAAGCCGGGTGTACTGTTTTATCTGTTTTTTCTAATGACACTCTTATTCATCAGCTTACTGCCGATTATAGCGGCTACGATTGTGGGCTCCTTGATCAGCTGGGTCTCTTCCCGGTTCAGGGCGAGCCGGATGCTCAGCATTCTCTTCACGTTTGTCTTCATGATTGCCCTCATGCTGGGCTCATTTATGATTAACGGAGAGGAGCAGCAGCTCACGGATGTTGGAGAGGGCTTGGGTAAAATGATCTTCAAGCTGTATCCGCTGGCGTCCGTCTATGTTGATGCAGTCTGTTCGTACCGGGTTCCTGCATTAATTCTCTTCATCGCTGTCTCTGTACTGGCCTTTGTACTCTTCTCCACCGTGCTGGCAACCCGGTACAAAGCCATTCATACGGGACTGATGACCAGCCGTGCAGGCCGCAAGTACACCATGAAGCCCTTGCAGGAGAGCTCTGTGTTCAAGGCCTTGTATCTCAAAGAGCTGCGCCGCTACTTCAGCTCCGCCAATTATGTGCTGAACACAGGCGTTGGTATGGTTCTGCTCTTATTAATGTCGGTTTCATTATTGTTCGTCAGCTCAGAGAAGCTTGGGACCATCCTTGCCATTCCGCAGTTGTCGGAATATTTGAATACGTTCAGCCCGCTTGTGGTGTCCTTGTTCGTCATACTGAGCTGCACCACATCAAGCTCAATTTCGCTGGAAGGGAATCATCTGTGGATATTGACAAGCTCCCCCGTCTCCAAGCAGGTGATTATCCTCAGCAAGGTTGCCGTGAATCTCACCATTACGTTGCCGGTGATAGCCGTAAGCTCGGTGCTGTTTGTTGTTACGCTGGAGACCGGATGGACCGAAAGTCTGCTCCTGCTTGTGATCCCTGTAATCTATGCCTGTTATTCAGCCATGCTGGGCGTAATTGTGAACCTGAAGCTGCCCAAGCTGGAATGGACCAGTGAAGTTGCAGTCATCAAGCAGAGCGCAGCGGTGCTGGTCTCCATGGTTATCGGAGTCCTCACGCTGGCCGTTCCCGTCATGCTGTTCCTACTTATTGAACAGCTGAACGGCGATCTTCTTATGCTGATATACGGTGTTATTATAGCAGCGGTATGCGCTGGCATGTACAGATATATACAGACCCACGGGGAGCGGTTATTTGCGCGGCTGTAATCCTAACAGCCACTACTAGAGATAGAAGTCTGATCTAATTGTAACGTCCGATCTTTAATTTTACCTTCTTAAGCAAAGGTGCAGCTATGGCTCTTGCCTTCCGGGCACCCTCATTTAGGATGTCATCAATTTGCACTGGCGCAACCATCAATTTATTATATTTTTTACGCGGCTCCTCCAGGTAAGCATTTACCACCTGGAACAGTTCTTGTTTGGCATCTCCCCAACTGATACCGTTTAAATATTTGTTCCTGAAATCCTGTACTTGGGCAGGAGTCGCAAACTCTTTGTACAGTAAGTAAATATTTGAGGTATCCGGGTTTTTTGGTGCCTGTGGAGGCGTTGAGTCCGTTTTAATTTTGTTGATGAGCTTCTTCAAGTGTTCTGCTGGTTCAAACAGCGGAATCGTATTATTATAGCTTTTGCTCATTTTTCTTCCGTCCAGACCCGGAATAACTGCTGTTTTCTCATCGACAATATAGTCAGGCAGCTTGAAGGTATCTCCATAAATCCTGTTAAAGCCTTCGGCGATATCTCTGGCGATCTCCACGTGCTGTATCTGGTCTTTACCGACAGGGACCTTGTCTGATTGAAACAGAAGAATATCCGCTGCCATCAGAATCGGATAGGTGTAGAGGCCCATATTGACCCCGGTATCTGAATCCAAGCCTAATTGTTCATTTTTGTCATGAATGGATTTGTAGGCATGGGCGCGGTTCATTAGTCCTTTGGAGGTTAGGCATGACAAGATCCAGCTAAGCTCGAAGATTTCCGGCACATCGGATTGTCTATAAAAAATTACCCGGTCCGGGTCGAGTCCTAAAGCCAACCATGTAGCTGCAATGCTGTAAGACAAAGTATTGAACTCATCTCTATCCTGAATGAAGGTTAATCCATGGTAGTCTGCGATGAAGTAAAGAGAGGTGCAATCACTGGTCCCGGCAATTTGCAGCGCGGGTTTGATCGCTCCGATGTAGTTCCCCAGATGGACTTTGCCTGTAGGCTTAATTCCTGTTAACACAATTTCATTACTCATTTTATCCCTCCGTCTATGTAATCAAAAAGGGGTCCTCTCATCCTGAAAAGGACGAGAGAACCCCGTGGTACCACCTTAATTAGCCCGAAATTGGATCGGACCCGCTTAAACGTATCGAAATATCACTGGATATCTGAATACGCGTCTCTTGTAACGACGAGACTTTCGCCAAAGCCTACTTCCTAAGGTTCGGTTTGGATGCTCAGAAGTCCACTTCGGCATAGTCCCTACACTGATTCGCACCATCCATCAGCTCTCTGAAGTATTCGTTATGCGTACTCTCTTCGTCATTGCAAAGTTGTATAATATTGTATTACTGTATTTTTACAACACATTCGTGCGAAAGTCAATTTTATATTATATAGGTTTATGAGATTACTCCTTGAACTTGACGCGGCGTCAAGTGATACGATAGCTATGAGATCGAAGAGAGGAGGTAGAAATGAACAGGACTGTTGTTACCATACAGCAATTGTCAGAGCAAATGGGGCTGACGAGCCGCACGTTGCGGCACTGGGAAGCAGAGGGACTATTTCATAGCGGCAGAGATTCATCGTCGGGTTGGCGCACATACGATGAGGATGCGCTTCAATGTATCAGGATCACGGCTCTGCTGCGGAGAATGGATATTCCGATCAAAGAAATACAGCCTGTCGTGGAGAGAAAATCAGTATTTGAACTCATACGGGTCATTGAGAACAGGATAGCGGCTCTACAGGTGCACCAAAAAGGCTTGAAACGGGTTGAACAGCAATTACTTCATACCCTTGAATACCTGAACATTACCAATAAGAGGACCTCTGTCCTGGAGGAACTGCTTAACGAAATGGAGAATGTATTTATGAGTAATGTAACCGAGCGGTCAACATTCAAAGTGATTACACTGCCTGCGATGAGGGTTGCCTTTCATATCGTGGTAGACGTTTCTCCTGAAGACAAAGCGATGGGACCTTTAATGGACTGGCTGAAGTCTGCGACTCTCTTGGGTACGGCGCGGTTGTTCGGCGGGAATATGAAGCCCATGCCAAGTAGTACAGGTAAGCCCTATGGTTATGGAATGTGTGCGACAATTCCTGAGGGGGTCGTTGTACCGGAGCCATTCCAGGAGATGCTGCTGCCCGGCGGACTCTATGCCAAGCTTGACAGCGATGAAGACATTGGCGGCTCTTGGAACAACCTGATGAATCAATTATCACACAGTAAGAAATACACTTCGGACCCTACCCGGCTTTGCCTGGAAGAGCATATCCGCAATGATCATCCAGAGAACAGCGGCAATCTGTATGATTTGAACCTGCTGGAGCCGGTGAAGGCGAAATAAGTATAGACAGGCGGGCTTCTGAGTTAGTGAAGTACCGTCTTTTTGCGTCCAAAACTTACATGCAATATGTCATGGTGGAATTGTGTGATTAAATATAATATTTGTAAGTGAATTCAAAGAAGATATGGAGGGCGCATGGATATTGAATTTAAGAAAGTAAGTAGCTTAGAGCGGGGAATACTGGTTGAGCTATTGAAAGATGCCTATTCCTTTGATACCAGGTATGAGCATAGCTGCATTACGGATTGGCAGGCGTTTGACAGCTTTTTCTTTGACCATCTGCAAATTGCGGATAAGTATGGTTTTATAACAACGCTTAACGGTAAGGCCATTGGCTTTGTTTCATGGGACCCGAGGAATATGCCCCGATATGTGGAAATTGGTCACAATTGCATTGCTTCAGCATACAAGGGCAAAGGTTACAGTACGATGCAGCTCCAAGAAGCGGTCAATAGAATCCTCCAGAATGATGTGCAGCAAATTATTGTTACCACGAATGATGATCTGATCCCTGCCCGACGGATGTATGAGAGCATCGGATTTACTCTATCGCATAGAAGACAGAATAATCATATTGCAGGACTTGCTGGTGAACACTTGGATTATGTATATTTTCGATGAATTTGGAGGTACATACAATGGGGATTTCAACGGTTACGTTAAGTAAAGCGACAGTGGAGGATGCGGCGGTTATTCATGATATGCAGATCCAAGCCTTCCTGCCGCTCTTGGAGAAATATCAGGATTATGAGACCAGCCCGGCCAATGAGACTGTGGAGAGAGTGGTGGAACGGATCAATCAGCCTACTGTAGATTATTACATCATCCGGTATGCCGGTATCGCAGCAGGTAGTATTAGAGTCAAAAAGAAAGAAGAGCATGAATATTGGCTCGGGCAAATATTTATCCTGCCAGAACATCAAGGCCAAGGTATCGCCCAGCAGGTGTTCGCTCAGATTGAGCAAATCTATGCTGATGCTACAGTCTGGGGGCTGGCTACTATCATGCAAGAAGAGAGGAACTGCTACTTGTATGAGAAGCTGGGCTACAGGAGAACGGGTGAGATGCAAGTGATCAACGACAGGCTGACCTTGTGCTATTACGAGAAAAAGGTTATTTAAAGTTAACGCTGTAGATTATAGCAACGAAATACTGCATAAATTGCAACTCTGGTTCAGAGACACAGGCGTATTCAGGAGGATTGTTGTAAGAAAAGCAGGAATTATCCTGCTCAGTGGCTTGGTGGAGGCGGAAAGCTGACTTTTGTACAACAATTGTTAATCATGGACCTTACAATGAGGAGAATGTTGCAATATGAGCAGGATTGTTTCAGTCCCGGGCCGAAAACAGCTTTACTACATTCACTAATTCCCCTAAATCATCAATTACAGCATCAGCTTCAGTAATAGCTTCCCGTGGATCATTTCGTTTCCAAACCGCCTTCATCCCAACGTTACGGCTTGCCCGTATATCGTTATCAGGATGATCTCCTACAAAGAGAGCATTCTCAGCAGAGACTCCAAGTTTAGTTAGAGCACGCATGAAAATCGCTGGGTCAGGCTTCCGCAGCCTTTCCCATTCTGATATCAGCACCTCATCGAATAGATGCGCGATATGTAATGCCTTGAAATTATCATATTGAAATTGCCCGTAACCGTTGGAGACTAGTGCCAGCTTAATATCTTGTTTCTTCAAAGCGGTAAGCATATTCAGCAAATTCGGAAAACCTGTACAATGCTTGTGGAAATTGCTTATGTAATCCTCTAAAAGCGCCGTCCAGTCCAAATTTTGAATGGAGAACTCATGGATGAGCTGCTGATATACTTGATCCTTCCATACGGAACCATGATTATCAAGCTCAATGAACCGCTCCACAAAAGCATGTTCATCAACGATCTGCAACGGGGAGTAGCGATGGTATTGCTCTCTGGCAAACATTAATAGTGACGAGTCACGGTCTAGCAGTGTTCCATCCAGATCAAAAAGAACCGCTTGGATTATCATTTGAATCACTCCTCTTGAACTGAACCTTCGTCATACATAAACAGTATTCCTGCAAGGCAGGAGGCACAATATGCGTGGGGAGTAAATTGATTAGCATAATGAGCATAAAAAATCGACGAATGTGCCATCCCTTGTCCTAGTGGGAAAATGGCTTGTTCGTCGATAGAACTTCGTTCATTTCCCTCTACGGCCAGCAACGCGCTGAATTTTTACATCATCTGGTTCTAACTTAAAAGCCACCAGCCATGGCTGGAGTTTGATTGGTTATAAAACTATCATATCCATTTCCTTTATATACATATACAACTCCTTTAGCTGAGTAATTACCATATCCGTAAGTATTAATTTCAGTTGCTACGTGTGCGTAGGTTGGGAAATCAGTATAAGATGGAGAAGAACTGGCTACTAAAGCTCCATCTTTGTATAAAGCCGTTTGTGCACCAATATAACCTGCTGGAACTGCTTCCCATTCAACTTGGTTGTTGATGTACGTTTGACTTTTCATATTATTTGCGGCTGTTCTATCAATCTCACTCCAGGCGGTGTATCGGTAGTATTGATTGTTTACCACGTAGGTCGGTGTATTTATAAAGGGACCTCTTAAAGGAGCCGCCGATGCCAAAGTAGCCGTAACGCCAATCAGAAAACCCGCCATTAACACACCTGTAACTTGCTTGATTTTTTTCGAGAACATAGGATTATTCCTCCTTAGTATCTACGGGTTTAGTTTCGCCTGCCGTAAAAGTTCCGATCACCGTTTTGCCGTCTTTTTCGTACAAGGGGATTTGCCTCGGGCCTTCCGCTTGTTGCTTGTTCATCAATGCGGTTGCTTCTTCAGGTGTTTTTGGCATGTCGCCATCCAGATCTTTTTTACGGATATAACCTGTAACACCGTCTTCGCCGACCGCTTCAATCAAATCCGGTTTCTCTTCATTTGTACTTGCATGGAATGCCGAACCGTAGGTATCGCCGTTCTCATTTTTCGGATAGACAGTCACAGCTTTGGAGGACTTCTCGGTCAGAGCAATAGTTGATTCTGCTGCAATCGTTCCCAAGAGAATCCCCGCTGTCAAGATACCGCCGGCGATCAGAATCCGTCCTACGAGAATCGGAAAAGCCAGCTTCATTTTTCCACCCCTTTCAAGTTAGATTGGCCGTAAATGAATAGCGGACTCGCAAACAACAAAATACATAAAAAGGATTTATTTACAAGTAAAATTTTACCACAAATATTGACAAAAACAAGAACAAATTTTATGGATCTCCACGATGGTCAGGAGCAGCTTGAATGGCAGGCGTTTGTGCATGATAATGGGGATGGGATGACGCTTATCCAGAAAAGAGGAGGCACAATTATGATTTCGATTGATCCACTGCAAGGCACCGAGCGGGATAATTATAAGCTTCTGGTCGGGACGATTATTCCGCGGCCGATCGCTTTTGTCACCACGCTGGGGGATGAGGGGGTATTGAATGGTGCGCCGTTCAGCTACTTCAATATCGTATCCTCTAACCCGCCGATGATCTCTGTCTCCATCCAGCATACTGGTGCGGGCCAGTCCAAGGATACAGCGCGGAATATTAAGCATACGAAGGAATTCGTGGTTCATATTGTGGATCAGCAGAATGTCGGGCAGGTGAATATGACTGCGGCTCCTCTGCCGCCGGATCAGAGTGAGGTTTCTCTAGCCGGACTGACGCCTGTGGATAGTCTGCACATTGTCGTGCCGGGGATTAAGGAAGCGAAGGTGCGGATGGAATGTGTGTTGGAGCATTGCCTGGAGCTGCCTAATAATGATCTGATTATCGGCAGGATCGTGCAGTTTCATATTGATGAGGAGATCTATGAACAGGGAAGAATTGATCCGGTACAATTAGGGGCGGTAAGCCGGCTGGCCGGGAATAACTATGCGGGGATCGGGGAGATTTTTGAGATCGAGAGACCGGTATAATAGGACAGGTTATCATCTGAATAACAAAGCCCTGGCGCAAGCGCCAGGGCTAATTATGTACGAAAAATTATTGCATACAAAGAAATAATATGCTAATGTTATAAGACTGTTGACTATTTCAACAAATTAGATCGTAGGTAACGCATCATATTTATATCTTAATTATAGCAAAGGGACATCCGGTTTGTCAACCCGCCTGTTTGGGACTATTTCAAGAAAGAGGAGTGATCCGGTAATGGAGAAGGTAAGCAGCTGGGAGCAGGAGCAAGAGTGGCTGGAGCAGGTCAAAGAGAAGCTGAAATCGGGGATCGCAAGCCTGGAGCCGGAGGTTGGCCAGCTGAAGGACCAGGCCACGGACATCCGCCGCAGATTCTGGGAAGAGGTTACGGTCAATACGAGTACGGAGGAGGATTTCGAAGAGAGCTTCTTCACGATTACCCAGCAGGACGCCGTCCTGTCTGAACGGGAACGCAGTCATGCGCGGAAGCTGCGGCAATGGAAGAATATGCTGCGACTGCTGCCGTCGCCTTATTTTGGCCGGATTGATTTTCACGAGGGGGGTCAGAAGGCGGTGGAGCAGGTCTATATCGGAGTGTCTTCCTTCATCGAAGAGGATGGTCTGAGCTTCGTGGTCTATGACTGGCGGACCCCCATTGCGAGCCTGTATTATGACTATCCGCCGGGAAAAGCAGCCTTCGACACACCGGGAGGACGGATTAGCGGAACGATGGAGCTGAAGCGGCAGTACCAGATCCGTGACGGTCAGCTCCAGCATTTGTTCGATTCGAGCGTTACGATCGGAGATGAACTGCTCCAGCAGGTACTAGGCAAAGGCGCAGATTCACAAATGAAAAGCATTGTGGCCACGATTCAGGCGGAGCAGAACGCGATTATCCGTAACGATACCAGCCGGATGCTTATTGTGCAGGGAGCGGCGGGCAGCGGCAAAACCTCGGCAGCGCTCCAGCGCGTAGCCTATCTGCTGTACAAACACCGGGAGCGGCTTACGGCGGATCAGATTGTATTATTCTCCCCTAACCCGATGTTCAACAGCTATGTGTCTACCGTCCTTCCGGAGCTGGGTGAAGAGAATATGCAGCAGACGACCTTTCAGGAATATCTGGAAACGTGGCTGGGTCGGGATTACCGGATAGAGGATTCCTTCGACCAGATGGAATACGTGCTTACCGCTCAGCAGGAAGAGGGTTATGAAGCCCGTCTCAAGGGAGTCGGATATAAGGCGTCGGAAGCCTTCCTCCGGGCACTTCAGGGTTATGCGCAGTGGCTGAAGCTGGAGGGGATGCTGTTCAAGGACATTCGCTTCCGGGACCGCGTGTTAATCTCGGGGGAGCAAATCAAGAGCAAGCTATACAGCTATGATCCTTCGATTCGTCTGCCTAACCGGATTACGCTGGTGCAGAAATGGCTGCTCGAAGAGCTGACCCGACTGCAAAAGCAGGAGCAGGGAGCCGCCTGGGTAGAGGAAGAGATGAATTACCTCGACAATGACCAATACGCTGAAGTGCACGGTAAGCTGCACAGAGAGCAAGGGGTGTTTGATTTTGCCGAGAAGTACCTCCGTCTGCAGGAAATGCTGGTGCACAAGCGGCAACTGGATGAAGGGGACTTCGATTACGCCGAACGGGAGGAAGAGCTGCTGAGCGAGATGATTGTGAAGGAGCAGTTCAGACCGCTGAGACGGGGGATCAAGAAGTTCACCTTCATTGACATGAACGGGTTATACCGCGGGCTGTTCACTGATGAACGAGCCTACCGGGAGATGACAGGGGAAGCGGAGGTGCCGGAGCTGTGGCCAGAGATCTGCCGGCAGACGAAGGAAAAGCTGAGCGGGCAGGAACTCTTTTATGAAGATGCGACCCCGTATTTGTATTTAAAAGAGCTGATCGAGGGTGTGCGGACGAATACGCAGGTGCGGCATATTTTCGTGGACGAAGGTCAGGATTATTCCATGTTCCAGTATGAGTTCCTCAAAAAGCTGTTTCCGCGTGCCCGCATGACGGTGCTGGGAGACTTCGGCCAGGCGATCTTCACGCAGGCGACGAATCTGTATGGAAGCAGCTCACCGCTGCTAAAGCTCTATGGAGAAGAAGAGACTAACCAGTTCCTGCTGGTCCGCAGCTACCGCTCGACCTTTGAGATTGTGGAGTTTACGAAGCGGCTTCTGCCCGGCGGTGAGGCGATTGTGGCTTTTGAGCGGAGGGGCCGGAAGCCGGTGTTGGCTAAGCTGGGCAATCATGAGTTGAAAGCAGAGCGCATCGTGAAAGATCTCGCGGAGCTTCAGGCTGAAGGTTATAGCTCCATCGCTGTGATTACGAAGACGGCTCAGGAGAGTAGAGAAGCTTACGAGTGCCTGACTGCCCAAGGTGGCGCCCTGGAGCTGAGGCTGATTACGAAGAATACGCCAACTTTTGAAAAAGGAATACAGGTAATTCCCGCCTATCTTGCCAAAGGTGTCGAATTCGACGCCGTGTTGATCTACGACGCTTCTCCGCAGACGTACCACAGGGAGAGTGAGCGTAAGCTCTTTTATACGGCTTGTACACGGGCTATGCATCGGTTGCAGCTGTATTCGACAGGGGAATGGACGCCCTTTGTGGATGGGGTAGACGGGGAGTTGTATGAGCAGACAGTAGTTACGCTATAAATCTAAGAAGGCCACTCCAATTTAATGGAGGGGTCTTTGCATGTTGAGCCTGGTTCAACTATGAGAACACAGTGAATGCTCTGTGATATTTTTTTCATATCAAAATACCCGTTAAAAGATATTTCACCTATTAAAAGTGATTTGTTACGCTTAGATGGCTATTAAAAGGAGGTAAGAAGATGGAATATCGGAAATTGGGAGCTAGTGGTTTATCGGTTAGTGAGATTGCTTTTGGAAACTGGATTACGCATGGGGCGCAAGTGGATAATGACACGGCCAAAGCATGTGTCCATGCTGCATTGGATGCGGGAATTACTACATTCGACACCGCAGATGTATATTCGGATACGAAGGCGGAGACGGTGCTGGGGCAAGTCTTAGCAGGAGTGCGGCGGGAAAGCATCGAGTTATGTACCAAGGTCTATCAGCCTACAGGAACAGGCCCCAATGACCGGGGATTATCCCGGAAGCATATCATGGAAGCTTGTAACTCCTCGTTGAAAAGATTGCAGACGGATTATATAGATGTTTATTATGCCCATAGATTTGACAAGAAGGTATCGCTGGAGGAGACCTTCCTGGCATTCTCAGATCTGGTGCGTCAAGGGAAAGTTCTGTATGTGGGGATCAGCGAATGGACGGCGGAACAGATCACACAAGCAGCGGTTTTGGCCCGGGAGCTGAAGGTACCTCTGGTCGCTAGCCAGCCGCAATATTCGATGTTATGGCGGGTGATCGAAGCGGAGGTGGTCCAGGCTTCCGAGCGGGAAGGGATCGGGCAGGTCGTCTGGTCACCGCTGGCCCAAGGCATTCTTTCCGGGAAATATCTGCCGAATCAACCTGTTCCGCAGGGGTCCCGCGCTTCGACCTCGGCGGGTTCTCCGTTTTTTGAACGATTGGCTGGGCAGTGGCTGCATACAGAGGTTCTTACGGCGGTATCCCGGCTGTCCTCGCTTGCACACGAAGCGGGGCTGACGCTGCCGCAATTGGCCATCGCCTGGGTGCTGCAGAATCCGCAGGTGTCGTCTGCAATCATCGGGGCATCCAGACCAGAGCAAGTACAAGAGAATGTTAAGGCTTCAGGGGTGCGTCTTGGACCTGATTTGCTGGGTGAGATCGACAGCGTACTGGAGGGACTGGTTGAACGTGATCCTGCGAAGACCGGCTGAATCACTCTGTTCGCGCACTTTTACCTGAAATTATGATCTTGTAAAATCTCTACAAATGCAGAGATGATGGCCTGATTCGTATCCGTTCTCCAGGCAGCATAGAAGGGGACAGGCGGCACCTTGTCTTCAAAGGGTCTGAATACGACTCCGCTGCGCTGGAACACGGAAACCGAAGAAGGGACAATGGAAACCCCGAGGTTCGCTGCTACAAGGTTTACAATGGTATACATTTGTACGGCTTCCTGTACAATCTGAGGGTAAACATCATGTTCTGCGCAAAAACCCATAATAAGATCATGAAAAGGAAGCCCGTGCTTACGCGGAAAGAAGATAAAAGGCTCGGCACGCAAAGCGGAGACGGGCAATACCGGCAGTTCAGCCAAGGGATGCTGATCAGGCAATACGGCAACCAGAGTTTCGTTGATCAAGCTGCAATGGTTAATATTCTTGGCCGGCTCAATGAAGCGCATGAATCCAATATGGATAGTACCGTCATGCAACGCCTGCCATTGCTGGGCAGAAGTCATCTCCAGCAGGTTCAGCTGTATTTGAGGGAACCTTTGCCGGAATATTTTGAGCACATCGACCATGATTCCGCCCTCTGCTGAACCGATGAATGCAATGTTCAAATGTCCAATGATGCCTTGGCTGGCCAGTCGTACAGTTTGAATAGACCGCTCCAGTTGAGCTAAGATCCGGGTGGCTTCCTCCCAAAAAACAGATCCCGCCGGTGTGAGGCGGACTTGACGTTTGTTCCGTTCAAACAGCTTCACACCCAGCTCTTGTTCCAGAGCTTGAATCTGCTGGGTCAACGGAGGCTGTGTCATATTTAATTTCTCTGCGGCACGATGGAAATGAAGCTCTTCCGCAACCGCAATAAAGTATTGTAATTTTCGTATATCCATTGTTGTGGTCCTCATTCCCGGCGAATAAAGATTTGACGAGTCGTGAAAGCTGCTGTTACATGAATTTTTACAGGCAGTTCCCCTATTCCTCTTGGCATTATAACATATAAAGGAGAGCGGGGAGGGCGGCAGCCGGGGAGCAGAAATCCCATGAAAATGTGAGCGGTGTCTTATTGACATTGCCAAAAAGTTACACTACACTGTAACCGATACAGTATAGTGTAACTTTTGTTTTAATAAGAAAGGTGAGTACTATGAATACGTACACGGCGAAGCAATTGGCTGAGATGCTGCAGAATGAAGATCCGCAGATGAATCTGCGGACGGTCAGGTATTATACGCAGATTGGAATGCTTCCCCCTCTGGAGCTGGCCGGTAACAAGCGGGTCTACACGGATAATCATCTGCATTTTTTACGCGCCATACTTGTATTGTCCAAGAGTGGTGAGACGCTGGCCTCGGCGCAGGAGAAGTTGGCGGGCCTGCCGATGGAGGAATTGGTTAAAATTGGGGAGAATCTGCGGATGTACCAGTCGGATCAGCTACTGCGGAACGAAACGCATGTTGTCAGTGAGGATGTGATTCTCTCGGTTAGTCCGCGCATCTCACCGGTGCTGAAAGAAAAGATGATTGAGACCGTCACCCGATTACTTCAAGAGGAGGGAGACATATGATCCAGGTCCGCTATGCCAAATCTGCCATGGAGAACGAAGAAGGGATGAATCATCTCTGGATTCAGATGGTTCCGCCGGGGCCTGTGCAGAATGCCCGCTTGCAACTCCTTCTTCCGCCAGGACTTCACCGGTCGCGTAATCTGAGTGGTGTAGATGAAGACAGCGACGGGGTGATAAGCATCGGGAATACGTTGACTGTGACAGATGTATTCATTGAGATTTTCACGCTGGAGCCGGTCCCTTGCGGAGAGCATATCATTCAGGTTGAGCTGTCTTACACAGGTGCCGATGGAACGGTAACCCATGTGAAGCAGGAAACCATGCTTAAGGTCGTATCCGAGGAAGAGTCGGCGGAGATTTGTACGGATGATGAAGTGGTGCGCAGAATCAAAGCGCTGCAAGGGGTATGCGGTAGCAGTGAACTGAGACAGTACAACGAGTACACCCCCTCCAAGCTGATTAGGCTGGACTCTAGCCAGGTGTCGGAATGGGAGAAGAAGTACCGCGTCGAAGGGGCCACCCGATAAGGAATGGAATCTACAGGCAGGGGAACCTATGAATTATGAGAACGCCGGGGATGTTTTGCCGGAGCGGGAGAGGATGATGGAAATGAAATTGCCATTGTTTATTATCACGGGAGCAAGCGGCGTAGGCAAGACAACGGTTATGCACGAGCTGAGGAAGCAGCTGCCTGAATTTGTGCTGTTCAGTACGGATGATGATCATTTCGGAACGACAGGGAAGAAGCTGGAGTATCAGGACCGCTACAACCTGCTGCTGCATGCTGCCCATGCTGTTGCTTGGTCTGGACGAGGGACGGTGATCTGCGGGACTATGATGCCATGGGATGCGGAGAAATGTGATGTTTACGATGCGTTTAGCGAAGTTCACTTTATTAACCTGCATTGTGACGATGCCACCCGAAATGCCCGCCTGCGGGGCCGGGAGGATGCGGCGACCTGGACAGAGGACATGCTTAGGCAGCATGAGGTATTTGCCCAGTGGCTGCTGGATCATGCGGAGACGGATTATGATCCGCCGATGCCTACCTTCGACTCGGCTTCTACGCCGCCAGCCCAGTTAGCGGAGCAACTCAAGGAGTACATTACGTTGAAATGGCAGGAGAGTGTCGGGAAAGAGGAGAAGAGTAAGGTTGAATGAATGTGAAGCTGGAGAAATGAAGAGCAAGCGGATGAAGAGCTTATGGATAAATGAAGAGCAAACGGACAAATGAAGAGCAAAGGGTAAATGAAGAGCAAACGGACTAATGAAGAGCAAACGGACTAATGAAGAGCAAACGGTAAATGAAGAGCCAGCGGCAAATGAAGAGCCAGCGGTAAGTGAAGAGCAAACGGTAAATGAAGAGCCAGCGGATAAATGAAGAGCCAACGGACAATTGCCCGTTGGCTCTTAAAGTAACCGCACCTTATCGCCCCGATCGTCCCCGAACCTGATATCACACCTCGATGAGGTCCCCCCGCCTGCCTTGCCAGTAGGAAATAAGTTGATTGGAGTAGTTGGATACGCTCAGGAGGAGGGTTAGCTGAAGTAGTTGGATTTCCTCCACTTGCTGATGGCCGATTAGGTAGCTGCTACAACAACAGTTGGAAAAATGGCACTTAAATCTGCCCAGTTCACCCACAGTAGCGAAAACTAACTTTATTAGATGCTGTTTTTCCACTTGCTTCCGTATATTCCGGAGAAAGGGGCGAATTAAGATACCTTTTTCCATTTGCTTGTTGCCGGGGTGGGGATGGGGATAGGTGGGGCGGGGAGAGCTGCTCGGGTTCTTCCCGGGTTCTCCCTGCCTGTAACTTGTGTCACCCGATTGGACCGTCACGGTACCAAGAGATGTCAGTTTTCTGCTCTTAATCCTTTCACTGTTCGCTATCCGGCAGCCGCTTAAGGCTTCATGCTGTTCCACAGCGCCTGGAATGCCCCGGACTCAACCTCGAAGAATACGGGAGCCGTGCCGTAACGCACAAGCCCCTGACCGAATAAGGTCAGCTCCACCCGGGCTTTGTTATCGAGCTCCAAGTAGATAATCTTGCGGTCTTCGCTGTCATAGATGCCTTGCTCTGTCAGCGGCTCCGCTGCCAGCGGCTTCGCAGTCATGAGTGCTGCAAGGAAGCCGTCCCGTGCTGCCCCTTCCGGCAGCGCCAGATATTGCTGCTGGCCGTTATTCCAGCTGCTGAAGCTCTCCCACTTGGCAGAGGCGATGTGGCCTTCGAGATTCAGCTTGCCGAACAGATCGGCGCCGCTGTTAATCGTAATGCCATTTGTGTGTTCGTACAGCTCCGCGAACACCTGGCCGTCAGCCTCCGTATAGGACATGACCATGAACCCGGAATCATAACCCTTGACGGCATAGATATCTGTCTCACCGATGTTCGAAGCCAGCTCGATATATTGATCCTTGCCGCTCCATTCGTCGATTCCGCTGGTCGTCCGGCCCAGCTTCTCGCCGCGTAGTGCGGCGGCATCGGCCGCATCAATGCGGGTCGCGGCTTGCGTATAGATATTGCCTTTGTATACGACAAGTCCGACCATATCTACTGCAACGCCGGTACTCTTATCCGGCAGCTCGATCTTGGGAATGACTATCCCTGCGGAATTGCCCGGTGCAGGCGTGCCTGGATCTACCTGGGCCACCTGACCCGGGGCAGACGTTCCATTCAGCTTCTTCATAATGTCCGGTCCGGCCAGACCGATTCCGGCAGCAACCAGCAAGCTTGCTGCGAGATAGGCCATTCTACGCGGACGGCGTTTCTGTTCCATTTTATTGACCAGTCCTTGCTTCATCGTTTCATTTGATTTCATAGTATCCACCGCTTTCTTGTATGTTGTCCGAAATTGTTCTTCCTTCACTCCGGTTCCGCTCCTTCCAGCTCCAGTTTTAACAGCTGCCGCCCACGCTGTAGTCTCATCTTCACGGCAGACTCGCTGATTTGCAGAATCCTGCTGATCTCCTGGATGGGGTAATCCTCGTAATAATACAGATGAATCACAGCCTTATACTTCACTGGCAGTGCCAGCACGAGCTGCAGAATAGCCAATTCTTCGGGGTTATCGGACGTTACCGGCTCCACGCCTTCGAGCTTGACCTCGCGCTTGCGCCAGCCTCTGCCCAGCAGATTCTTACAATGGTTGGTAATTACACGGATCAGCCATGCTTTCTGATGTTCGTCATCCTTGAATACTGGAGCTTTCTCCATCAGCTTGATGAAGGTATCCTGAGTTGCTTCTTCGGCATCCTGGCGGCTGCCCAGATGAACCAGGGCAATCCTGTACAGCATTTCAGCATAGACTTCGTAACTTTGTATCACATGATTGCCCGGCCGGGTCATGGGTTGCTGCATGAGGTTATGCCCTCCTTTATCTATAACACCCTTTAGGACGGCATTCGGTCACATTTTGTTTCCGGTAAATTCTAATTGCTGCATTCCTGTTGTCCGGCGCACAAAAAACAAGGGAGGAAGAAGTCCTGAGACTTCCTCCTCCCCTGTGACAGAGGTCATATGAAGCGGCTGCACATCCGGTTACTTATCTGTTCAGGCCGTGCTGCGGTTATTCGGGGGTTCCCTGGGTCACCCCATGCACATATGTCTGCCAAGGGGAATCCAGCGCCCCTTGCCCTGGATTATAGGTGAAGGAGTACTCCACGGTATCCCCTTGCTGTAGGTTATTTACCGCATAGGTATAATTACCGTTACCCGCAGAGGTCATAGCCACGTTCTGCTGGCCGCCGTTGTTGATTTTGTAATGCAGGTCCGCGAAGGTAGCGCCGTTCACGTAGAAGAGCAGGTTATTTCCAGTTTTTTTGAGGCCGCGCACCTGATCGCCGATCACAATGACCGCCGGAGACGGTGCGGTCACGGTAATGGTGCTGCTGGCTGTTTTGTTACCGTCCGCTGTTGTAGCCGTTACGGTTGTTGTCCCTGCGGCCAGCCCGGTGACGAGACCGCTCTGGCTTACAGAGGCGGTATTACTGTTCGCAACGCTCCAGGTAACCTGCTTGTTGGTC
Organism: Paenibacillus tritici; assembly: GCF_013204885.1. Taxonomy (GTDB): domain Bacteria; phylum Bacillota; class Bacilli; order Paenibacillales; family Paenibacillaceae; genus Paenibacillus_AQ; species Paenibacillus_AQ tritici. The sequence continues at coordinate 32,678 of NZ_JABMKX010000022.1, read as the reverse complement.
GCACCGGACGGCGTCACATTGGCAGTCAGTTGGACGTTCTGTCCGGTCTGCACCTGGGCAGTAGCAGGAGTGACGGAGACACCGCTGACGGAGACGTTGCCCGGATTACCTGGGTTCCCGGGATTCCCGCCGCCGCTGCCTTCCTTGTACACCCGTACATAATCTACCAGCATCGTTGCCGGGATATCGGCTGGAGCAGGGGAGAGCCCGCCGTCGAAATGTCCGCCGACCGCCAGATTCATAATCAGGTAGAAAGGCTGGTCGAACGGGGCGTTCGGATTGTTCGGTGCAGCAACGGAATACCACTGCGCTCTGTTGACCTTGAAGAAGAATTTGCCGTCCACATACCACTTGACGTTGTCTTCTTCCCAGACCATAGAATACACATGATAGTCATTGGCAAAAGTCTGGCCCTGCGGGAAATGATATTCACCGGCAATATACTTGTTCACAGGCCATTGTCCGCCGAAGTGTACGGCGCCGCTGGTCGTGCCGGGAAGCCGTCCCTTGGCTTCCATAATATCAATTTCACCGGAAGCCGCCCATGCCCCGTAAGCGGCATCCTTCGGCAGCATCCAGAGTGCGGGCCAGATCCCGTTGCCTGTCGGCAGCTTGGCACGGATATCTACTCTGCCGTACTGGAAGGACAGATGATCCTTGGTGTTGATTTTGCCGGAGGAATATTGTGCATACCGGTTCGGGTCCTGCGGGAAGGACTTCGGATCGTTCTTGGCCCGGATATTCAGTTGTCCGTTCTGGACAAATACATTCTCGGTACTATTCGTATAATGCTGTAGCTCGTTATTCCCCCAGCCCCAGCTATTGGGGTCATTCGTAATATAGTAGCCTTGTTCATAATTCCATTTGCCGGTATCGAGCGTGGTCCCGCTGAACTCATCCTGCCAGAGGAGGTTCATGCCGGCGACAGCCGGGTCTGACGGGGTTCCCAGCGTAATATCTTCCTGGTCGCTCTCATCCGGTCGAGGAGCATTCGGATTGCCGGTGAAGGTGTAATAGACATAATTGCTGCCGACATTTCCGCCTTGCTGCCCGTTCAGCGGATAGCCGATGCGGATCTCCATATTTACCTGGATCGGCTGGAACCACAGTCCGTAGACATGATCGGCCCAGTAGCCCCACTGGTTGGCGGCGGACATATTGTTGTAGCCGTTACCGGCGTAGACGAATCCGCTCTGGCCGGAATTGCTCAGATCCACCCACTGGCCGCCGGTTTTGATCTGATAGACGAATTTGCTAAGCTCGGTGCCAATGGGTGCGCCCCCGTCAATCTTAGGCAGGGGGAAGCCGATGGAGCCGCTGTTATCTGCGGTGTAAGCCGTGCCGTCATAGGCTGTCAGGACATATGAATTACGGACCGGCTGATTGAAGGTGATCGTATAGACGAGACTGGCGGAGGAAGTCTTCGAGGCCAGCTTGACGTTGATGGATTCGGTTACGGTGAACCAGTACCCGCCGCCGCCGTCGGTGAACTGGCCGAAGTTGCTGTCATAGATCCAGCCGCTCGCTGCATTGTTGTCAATGTCAATCCAGGTGCTGCTGCCCACCGGTTTCACGAATACTTTGAGATCATCTGCCACGGCTTCATAAGTTAAGGCCGGATCATTGTTGAAGGTGGGGTAGGTGAAGCCTGCACCGCCCGTAAAGCCTGCTGTAATCTGCGGCCCTTGGGTAGGTGCCATTGCGGAGATCGTGGTTGTGTTCAAATTCTGAAAGGCAAGGGTATAGTTCAGCGTAACTGCACTATTCGCTTTGGAGTAGAGCTGGATTTCGGTTGTCGCCGAGAGGGTGAACCAGTAGCCGTTCTTCCCGCCGTCGCTCCAGTGTCCCCAGTTCTGGTTGTAGACGTAACCGCCTGCGCTGTCGATGTCTACCCAGTTGCCATTTACTTTCACTTTGACGCCCACATCATCCGACACATCACTCCAGGTGGCCGAGCCACCGTTGAACACAGGCATAACGAAGCCATAGCTCGCTTGCCCGACGCCGGATTTGGAGATTACAGGACCGTCTGCTGCTGAGAAATAAGTCATGGAGCTGACCGTTACACCTGCTGCGTCCGCCTTCTGAATTCTTGAAGCAGGTAACAGGCCGGTGCCGGCCAGCATCACCATAACCAGGAACACACTGAGTACCATCTGCATGAATCCGTGATCCCTAAGCTGAAGTCGTTTCATACTTGCCCTCCTTTAATTAAATGGTAGTGAAGGTAACCGCTTACATATGAGAGAACATCTTTATTCTATCGAATCTTATATACCGCTAAAAGGGACAATCCTTTTTGTTATGACCCAATTTTTTGTGTTCTGCTGCAAGTGAAGGGCTGGCGCGGGGCGTGGGGAGGGAATGTAATCGGAAAACCGAACACAATTGGACTGGACGCGCCATGGAGGCCGAATGTAATCGAAAAACCGAACACAATTGGACTGGACGCGCCATGTAGGCCGAATGTAATCGAAAAACCGAACACAATTGGACTGGACGCGCCATGTAGGCCGAATGTAATCGGAAAACCGAACACAATTGGACTGGACGCGCCGCGTAAGCCGAATGTAATCGAAAAACCGAACACAATTGGACTGGACGCGCCACGTAGGCCGAATGTAATCGAAAAACCGAACACAATTGGACTGGACGCGCCGCGTAGGCCAAATGTAATCGAAAAACCGAACACAATGGGACTGGGAGCGCCGCGTAAGGTGAATGTAATCGAAAAACCGAACACAATTGGACTGGACGCGCCATGTAGGCCGAATGTAATCGGAAAACCGAACATAAGTGGCCAGCGCGAGGCGTATGGGCTGAATGTGCGCACATATTTTTGGAGAATGAACTGGGGATTCCGCTTAAACAGAGGAGCGTCCACCCCAGTGCTCACGTTGATCTTACCTCGAAATCGTGGGTGTCCCGGTAATCTTCTTCCCGTTCCAGCTTCCGGCGGGTCAGCAGACGGTATTCGGTGGGCTGCATATTCATGGCTTCGCGGAAGGCCCGGGTGAAGCTTTTGTAACTCTCATACCCGACCATGGAGGCAATCTCCAGGATTCTCTGGTCGGTCTCGGCCAACAGGCGCCGGGCTTTGTCCAGCCGCACATCACGCAGGTATTCGGCGAACCCCTTGCCGATATTCTTCTTGAACTGGTTGGAGAAATAAGCATAATTCAGCGAGACATGGTTGGAGACCATCGCCAGATCCAGCGGCTTGTGGTAATTCTCGTGGATGAACCGGATGGCCTCGTTCAAGTCCTGGGAGCTGCGGTAGCTGCACTTGTAATCGTAGTAGAACTGGTTCAGCCGCAGGAGCTGCTGCTGCAACGCCTGAATGTAATCGCGGATGCCGGGATAATCGAACAGGTTGCGCAGGCACTGGAGATCGAGCGCTTCTTCGCCCATATATGGACGGATGACACGCTCATACTCCTCCATCATCTGAACGACGGCACGGCACAGCTGCTGGGTGTAGCGGATATGGTAACGCTGCAGCACATCCTTGTGGAAGAGGCCGGAGATCCCTTGGGCAATGCTGCCGCTGTTCTTGGTGCCGGCCAACTGGAACAGGGCATACAACTCCTCATAAGGAAGCTCCCATTGCTGCTCCAGCCGCTCGATGTGCCGGGGGAGAAGGCAGCGCTTCTCCGGAAAAAGGAAGCTGTGGCGGTATAGCTCAACTCCCTGCGTATAGCTGCCCGGCAGGCTTCTTAATCCCTGCTGCGGGCCGGTCATGGCGGTAATCACTTCAACCTGCTCAGCGGCGAGCGCAGCCGGGAAGACATCAGGATCAACGGCTGCATCCACCGCCAGAATGAGATAAGGACGGTGCTGGAGACAGATACAGCCCTGTCTGCCATATACCCGATAGGCAATGGATTCTATGCTATGGCTGCTGCTGGCCCCCGGCTGGTTAATCCACAGCTCCTCGCGCAGCAGGCAGAGGCGGTAGCTGCGCCACAGCTCCGTGTTCTGCTGCTCGGTCTCCGCAATCCAGGTCTCATCTCCCGCCGCACCCTGCATATACATGCGCAGCTCCTTGCGGTCCGCCTCCCGGGCCAGACGGGAGAGCTGTTCGAGGCTGCTGGAGAGCGACCTTCGCGTCTCTATCTCCTGCCAGACATGCTCTACCGAGGCTTGCAGATCCTCGCGCTTCACGGGCTTAAGCAGATAACCTTTGGCCCCCAGCCCGATGGCCTTCTGGGCATAGGCGAAATCGCTGTAGCCGCTAATAATCAGGTAATCCACTGTCAGTCGTTCCTGACTGGTCTGCGCCATAAGCTCCAGGCCATCCATATCCGGCATACGGATATCGGTAATTACGAGCTGGATGTCGTGCTGGCGCAGCAGCTCCAGCGCTTCGATTCCATTGGCAGCGCTGTAGATATGGCCGGGCTGCAGCGGGAATTGGCGCAGCATCGCCTGCAGCCCGTCGCGGATATGCTTTTGATCGTCCACAATCAGAATGTTGATCATGTCTACCAACCTCCAAGATTCACATTTTCCCAGGGCAGCCGGATGGTTACAGAGGTATAGGCTCCTTGTATGCTGTCGATCCAAAGACCAGAGTCGCTGCCGTAGTGCAATTGCAGGCGCTTATGTACATTCTCCAGCCCCAGGCCGCTATTGCTGCTGATAATCGGTGTGTCCGAATGGCCGAGCAGTACAGACTGCAGACTGTCCAGCATCAGCGGATCTACTCCGGTACCGTTATCACGGATCTCGATCAGCAGCAGGCTGTCCTTCTCTACACGTACCGAAATGCCGATATGAACACTGCCACCCGAGGGGGCCGCATGGTGTACGGCGTTCTCGACGATGGGCTGCATGCACATTTTGGGAATATTATAGCGCTGCACCTCAGGGGGAAGGTCCGCCGCGAGTTCAATATTTCCGCCCTCCATGAAGTTGATGAACCGGATGTAGCTCTGAATGTTGGCCAGCTCTTCACCGAGGGTAACGGTGTCGCTGCGCCACATCATGCTGTAACGCAGCAGCGAACCCAGCGACACAAGGGCACCGGCAATCGCAGGCTGCTGCTCAACCTCCGCGCGCATTCTGATAGACTCCAGCGCGTTGTAAAGGAAATGGGAATTGATCTGTGAGTGCAGGGAGTGGAGCTGGGCGTTCTTGGCGATTAGCTGCTTATCCACCACCTGGGTCATCAGGCGCTGGATTTCGTCCAGCATATTATTGTAACTGACCGCCACGTAGTCGATCTCGTCACCGGTTTCGTTCTCCCGGAGTCCCGTATCAATCTTGGCATCGAGCTGGCCCCTGCGCACCTTGCGCATGGAGACCAGCACCTTCTCCAGCCGGCGGAAGATCCGCCGGGTCATCCGGGAGACGAGCAGCAGCATCAGCAGCAATACACAGGAGGTGACGGTGATCACGATCAGGTACCAGTTCCGCGGGCCCTGCATCATCACCTGGCGGGAGGCGATATCGACCACATAGGCGTTCAGCGGAGCAATGTAACGATACAACGCATAGTAGGTCTGATCCCCGGAATGAATCTTAATCGGGGTCTTCTGCTCCAGCACCTCCAGTTGCTCATGAACCCCGGTCAGGATGTCGTCCAGCTTCTCCCCGGCCTTCTGCGGGAACTCATGCCCCGGGAGGTATACATTGCGGGAGGCATCCGAGCCGTCCATGATCACCGTGAAGAAATCCCGCCCGCTGTCCTCCAGCAGATCGCTGAAAAAAACACTGTGCCTGGCGCGGATCTCCATAATGGTCGGGAGCTTCTGCTGTTGGCCCTGAAGCCGCACCAGCCTGTAGTAAGACAGCGTATCACTGCCATCCCTGAAGGAGAAAAGGCTGAAGGCGGCGCCGCCTTCATCGCGGAGCGTCATCCAGTAATCCTGCGGCCGGAACTTGGAATAATGATAGATTTCCGGCCAGATCTCATACACCTCGGGGTTATCGACATAGAAGCTCAGCGAGCTGATCATCTCATGGCTTTGAATAATATTGTGCATTTGCTCATACTGGTTCTGCTTGAATTTCACGAGCCGCAGACCCTCTCCGCGCATATTGGAGTGAATGAAATCCACAAATGCCTTTTGGGTCAGGGCGGTCGCGGAAGCGTTCTCAAGAATGTCCATCCGGCTGCGCAGCCGTTCGTTCAGCCGGGCGACATGATTGCTGCCTTCCGCCATGGCTTCCTTGTAGAGCTGACTCTCCTGGGTGCGGATGAACAGGAAGGAGACCACAATGGCAGGGATAGCAATCATCAGGCTGAAGGCCAGGAAGAGCTTTTGCGAGATGCGGGAATTGCGGTATAGCCGCCTTGCGGTTGTCAGCGTAGCCTTCATCTGGAATCCCTCCCATCCCAGTAATATAGCACAGATTACCAATCGGCTGGTAGGGTATAAGGCATTGCAGCCTGAGGCGGATTCCTATCTAAGCAGGGAATACCGGCAGCCCTTCCGGCCGCCGGTACACAGTAGGTTATAGGGGTTATTCCTTTTCCTTATTCCGCCATTTTGGCCTTGCGGGCATCCAGCTCCGTCTGGCGGAACTCCATGACCTGCGCGAAGCCGTAGCTGTCGCGGCGGGAGAGGAAGATCTCGAAGATTTTGTCAAAAGCCGCTTCGTCCTTGGCCGTAATCAGCTCAGGCAGCACTTCCTCCCAGTTCTGGGAGATGCGTGACCAGGCAACCGCCACCTCGGAATCGCCCAGCGGGTCGAGCCCCTTGTAGATCCCGCTGTCGATATCGGCCTGTGCGTTGGCGAAATCCTCCATCTGCTTGATCACAGGCGCTTTCTCCGGTCTCCACTGGTTGACGATGACCGGATTGCGCATCATCCAGTAGGTGTCCAGAATGCCGTATTCCTTCTCCAGCTTCTCGATATTGCTGCCCAGCATGTCTGCGAATTCGGCCTTCAGCTGCGGCTTGCCGTCCACGTTATCCCAGGTTTCGCCTTCCTTGCCGAGGAACAGGTCACGCTGGCCTTCTTCACTGGCGAGGTAGGTCAGGAAGCGGATCGCCCGCTCCGGATTCTCAGTGGACTTGCTGATCATCGTCACCATCCAGCCGTCCATGTTGCCGGGGAACAGCTTGGCGCTGTCGCCCTTGCTGTTCTGTGGCCCGTCAACTGCGATGTAATTGGAGTCCGGATTTGCGCCCGCAGCCAGCATCGGATTGACAGCGGTCATGCCGGTCCATTCGCGGATCATCATGAAGTAGCGGGCATTGTTCGTTTTCTCTTCCACCTGGGTATCGGAATCGACCAGGAAGTCCACGTTAATCAATCCGCGCTCGTAAGCGGTGCGGAAGGTCTTGAGCCAGGCGATATAATCGGGATCGGTCATGCGGTCATAGATGCTGCCGTCCTTTTCATGCGGAACGGCCAGCAGATTCTGGAGATATTCCGTCATCCCGTAAGGGACATTCCCCTGGGCGAAAAAGGGGCTGATCGGCTGACCCTTATACTCGGCATATTTGTCCTTCAGCAATTGCAGCGCCCCCAGGAAGCCGTCAGGGGTACTGAGATCCGGTCTGCCCATCTCCTCATACAGATCCTTTCGAACGAGGAAGGTCTGGTTGGCTGCGGTCATACCGGTCTCATGCATCAGATTGGGGCTGTAGGAATCATTCGGAACCCCGTAGGTGTTGCCGTTCTCCTGCCGGTACCACTTCAGCGTACCGTCTCCGGCGACCTTGAAGAAGTAGGGATCGTACTGATCGGCCAGTTCATTGAGGGCATAGACATGATCGCCTTCCCACAGCTTTTTGACGGCGGTCTCCCAGGAACCCATGGTGATGAGGTCCGGCAGCTTGCCCGAGGTCATCATCAGCGTGATTTGCTCATTCGCTTCACCGGAGGGAACCTCCAGCTTGACGTTAACACCTGTTTTCTCCGTGACATATTTGGAGGCGAGGCTCTCGCCCCAGGTGTGGGCATACCAGTTCGCGCCAACGAACCAGGTTAGATCTACCGGACTGGTATCGAGCTTCCAGGCAGGCTCATCACCGTTCAGCTTGGCTTCGGCCGACGGCGAGGGCGAGGCTTCAGCCTGCGGTGCAGCCGTTGGGGTATTCTCCTTGCTTGCGGAATTGCTGCTGCAGGCGGCCAGCGTTAACGTTAAGGTTACGGCCAGCAGAGTGGCTAAGACGGGTCTTACAGGTTTGCTTTTCACGGCAGAATCATCCTTTCAGTATAGAGTTCAATGGAATGACTGGGTTAGCCCTTAATCGCGCCGATCATCACGCCCTTGACCAGATAACGCTGAATGAAGGGGTAAAAGATAAGGATAGGCAGCGTGGCCACCATCATCGAGGCGAATTTGATCGAATTGCCGGGCAGCCGGGCACCGAATTGGGCCATCGCCTGCTGCTGCATGAAGGACATGGTGTTCTCGGCGATGATTTTGTACAGCATCGTCTGCAGCGGGAGCAGCTCCTGAGAATGAATGTAGATGACGCCCTGATAATAATCATTCCAGTGATAGACCGCAGAGAAGAGGGCGATAGTGGCAATGACCGCCATGCTGTTAGGCAGTACAATCCGGAACAGCACACCGTAATCCGAGGCACCGTCGACCTTGGCGGATTCCTCCAGGCTGTCCGGAATAGTGCGGAAGAAGCTCATAAATATAACCATATTGAAGAAAGTATACATGGACGGGATGATGAACACCCAGAAGCTATCATACAGGCCCAGCTTCGTCATGAGAATGAAGGAGGGAATCAGCCCGCCTGAGAACAACATCGTAATCAATGAGATTTTGAGATACAGCTTGCGGCCCATGAGACTCGATTTGCTCATTCCGTAAGCAATGATTGCAGTGAACAGCACATGCACTACCGTTCCGATTACCGTACGCAGCGTTGTGATGTAGAAGCCGTTCATCAAGGTTCTGTCGTTAAAAGCAACACTGTAGCTGGCGAGTGACAGCTCTTTGGGAAACCAGTTGACGGTACCCAGCGAAGCCTGCGCCGGTGAATTCAGCGAGTTGACGAGCACGAACCACATCGGGTACAGCGTCAGGAAGCAGACTGCCAGCATCAGCAGGGTGTTGATAAGATCAAAAGCGCCAATCCGCCGCAAACCTCCGCGTCTTGCCATGAATCTGTTGTCTCCTTTCCAGGGGGAGTCGGCTTCGCCGCTCATAATCCGTTTCTCCTAAAAAATACTGTCCCCCGTCAGCTTCTTGGACGTCTGATTGGCTAACAGGAGCAGTCCCAGCGCGACAATCGAGCGGGCAAACAGGACTGCGGTGGAGAAGGAGTGACGCCCGGAGACCAGCCCCATGTTATAGATGTAGAGGTCCAGACTCTCCGCCATCTTCATGTTCATATTGTTCTTCAGCATGAAGATCTGCTCAAAGTTGCTGCCGAGAATTCCGCTGACGGCGAGGATGAACAGAATCGCAATCGTGGGGCGGATGCTCTGAACCGTGATATGCCACATCCGTTGCCAGCGGTTCGCTCCATCGAGTTCGGCTGCCTCATACAGCCCCGGATCAATGCCGGCTATGGCTGCTATGTAGATGATGGCACTCCAGCCGGTCTCCTTCAGCGTATCAGTGAAAAAGGTAATCCACCAGAAGTACTTAGGGTCGCTGTTAAACAGGATCTCCCGGTCCTGAAGCCCCAACGCCAGCATCAACTGGTTGATTACACCGCCCTCGCCCAGCCAGTTGAGTGCGATGCCGCCGAAGATCGTCCAGGCAATGAAATGGGGCAGGTAAGAGATGGTCTGCACCGTACGCTTTAACTGGAGACTGCGGATCTCATTGAGCAGCAAAGCGAAGAAAATAGGGATGGGAAAACCCAGCACGAGCTTGATCGTACTCATGCCGAGGGTGTTGCGGATTGAACGCCAAAACCGGTCATCTGTGACGAAATCCTGAAAATGCTTCAGACCGACAAATGGAGACTCCAGCATGGGCTTGGCGATACTGAAGTCCATAAAGGCAATGATCAGCCACAGCATAGGGACGTAACAGAAGATGAACATCCAGAGGATGCCCGGGATCACCATGCTTTGCAGCTGCCATTGCCTGAGAAGCGCTTTCATTTGTTCCGTTCTCGTGTGGAACATATCTTGTGCCCCCTTCCTCTATCATCGTATGAGAAAAGGGCTGAGGAAAAAAGGCCATGATTATTGACCCTATCCCAATTTTTTGGATTCCGCCCACGGGGGCCGGAAATTCATTATGCTGTGATTAAACGAAAGGAGTGTGCAGTGGATGAACAAGCTTGTATGGGAGCAGGATTTCACAAGTGAAGCGGCGGATTTGAAGCTCTGGAACATTCGCCTGGGTAACGACCTGCTGGACAATGACGGGAATCCCGTATTTCCGGGCTGGGGCAACGGGGAGCAACAATTCTATACAGGGCATCGGGGGAATCTGTCTATCGGAGAGGAAGGATTGCAGCTATGTGCGCGCCGCGAAGTGACGGAGCAGGAGGGGCGGAGCTTCGAGTATACCTCGGCACGGCTGGATACGAAGAACCATTTCGCTTATTGCTACGGCAGGCTGGTCGTGCGCGCCAAGCTGCCGGTAGGGCAGGGGCTCTGGCCTGCCATCTGGCTGCTTCCGCAGGATCAGGCTTACGGCCCTTGGCCTGCCTCCGGTGAGATCGACATCCTGGAGGCGAAGGGCCGCCTGCCCAGGCACATAGCGGGGACGCTGCACTATGGGCCGGATCTGGAGCATAAGGTCGTCGAAGAATTCACCCATGAGCTGGAGCGCGGAATGATTGATGAGTTCCGGGAGTATGCGCTGGAATGGGACGAAGGCTCCATAAGGTGGCTGGTAGACGGGCACTGCTTCGCGGAGCGGCGGCTGGAGCCGGGTGTCATGCCGTTTGATCAGCCGTTCTATCTGCTGCTTAATCTTGCTGTTGGCGGGTGGTATGATCATGTGGAAGTGGACTTAGCGGTTTTTCCGGCCGTAATGACTGTGTCAAGTATCCGGCTGTACCAGAATTGAGCCCGCTCAAATTCCGGCAAGAAGATCCTCCAGGCGGTCCCAGTTGGCGGCGACCCAATGATTTTCGTGGCGGAACCTTATGAGCGGCGTGAATTCATCCGGCTCAGGAACCGCGATCCATTCGGCTTCTCTCCACCAGGTTAATTTAATGGAGCGGATCAATTTGCTGAGCGGTAAGGGACTATATTGGCGGTAGCCTGTTACAAAGGCCTGAACGCGGTCCAGCCGGAGCTGATTGTCTGACAAGGCGCAGGAGAGGAGGGGCCGGGAGATATCGAATTCAGGATAGATGAAATGCAGCCTGTCGAAGTCAATGAGGGCCGCTACCTCATCTGCACGGAATAGAATATTATCCACGAACAGATCCCGGTGTCCCCAGCCCCGCTCGCAGTTTGCGAAGATTCCGGTATCCATTCCATCAATGATCCGCCGCTGAAGCTCAAGTGCTGCAACCGTTTCGCCATTATGAAGGGCGGTGGCCTGAAGGTATCTTTTCTCCCAGTTGCTCACCATAGCTTCTTGGGTCCGTATATTCCAGTGGAGCGGCAATGGAGTCAGATCTGTGTTCAGCACCTTATGCATCCGGCCGACGACGCTCCCCAGTGTATACATTTGCTGCACCGTTGCCGAGCCGGGCGCAATACTGTGTCCGTCACATAGTTTCATCAGCACATACCGTTCCTGTGAAGGCGTTCTCAACACATAGTTGCCCTGATGGGAGAATAACTTCGGAACCGGGAGTCCTTGCAGGTGCAGCCGATCCTGATGGGTCAAGGAGACCTCAAGTCCGCGGGTAAGGTGCTCCGGGTAACGGACCTTGCTGTACTGCTTCACGAACAAAGGCCCGTGGTCGCTTGCGAGCTTCCATTTCAGATTCAGGAACCCCTGATTAATCTGCACAGCTTCAGTGACATGTACCCCGAAAAATTCAGTAATGGAGCCCAGGATTTCATCCCGGATTCTTGCGGCGGTGTCTGACATACCATATCTCCTCACCAGGGTAATATAGGGGCTGGGTAAGCGAAGTGTTCACACTAGTGTAAGCTTTGTATTCTTGCGATATGACTTTATTTTCGCCGGAGTGAGGAGATAATTCAAGATAAATATTGGGCGGGAAAATGAAGGGGGAATGCAGCAGTTTACCGTCCGGTTGATCTATGTTCATAGATGAGTGAATGCAGCAAGCGGGTTCTTAAGATTCAGCCTGCATAGGCTCAAATGTTGTACAAATTGCAGCTTGGTTTCCTGGATAAATAGGTGTTGGGACAGATTGTTGCAGGAATTGCAGGAATTGTCCCGCTAAGCTGCTTGGAGAAGGGGAGAATGCTGCAATTTATACAACAACTGTGGATTATAGCGGCAATCATAACGGAAATGTTGCAATATGAGCATGATTTGGTAATGGGCAAGCAAAAAAGGGGTGTCCCAAGCCGCAGTAACTGCTGGGGACACCCCTTAATTGAAATATAACTCTATCCTTCTATTTCCCGCTGAGGCGGTTTATAGCAGGGACAGCTTGAACTTGAAGGCATAAGGACGGTTAGCCGGCAGGGTGAACTGCTCATGGGTTGGAGCACCCCAGCTGTCGTCGCCGCCGACGCCCATCTGCTTGTAATTTACACGCAGCACCGTTCTGCCGGACGCCGGAAGCTTATAGCCGTGGTCGCTGGCCTCAAGCTCGGCGGGAGTCCAAGGAAGCGCATTGACTTCGATAGGGACAGCGCTCTCCACGGACAATCCTTGTCCTTCACGGCCTGCGGTGACGGAAGCAAAGCGGACATCCGTCTTATTGCCGCACTCCTGAGGGCGGAGGTAATTCGTGAATTGCTCACTCACCTTGCCGGTATAGCGTCCCAGCTTAGCTCCGGCTTGCCGGTCCCAGTAGTTCTCATGCGGCCCGCGGCCGTACCAGGAGACCGTGTCCAGGCTGCTGTCCAGCTCGAAGACCAGCCCGAATTCCGGGATCTCCGGCAGGCTGCCGCTGCCCGGGTTAAGCTCTTGCGCAATCTCGACAGAACCATCTGTACGAATCTCATAATGAACACGCAAGGTGGATGCCGGCAGTGTATCCAGCAGGTAGTCAACGGTTACGAAGCCGAGGTTGCCTTCAACCCGGCAGCTGAATCGGGCCAGCTGGCGCTGGTAAGAGGCTTCCTTCCAGCTGGCGCAGCGCTCCGGATGCTTGTTGCCGAGATCGTTGTCCGTTACGGCTCTCCAGAAATTGGGTCTGACCGGTGCAAGCAGATACTCCTTCCCGGAGGACTTCAGAGAGGTCAGCGCGCCGGTGGCAGTCTCGAAGGAGAGTGCAAAGCCATTGCCCTCGAAGGTCAGGAAGCCATCCTGCTCGTTCACCTGTAGCGTACTGCCTGAGCTATCCGGGTTGCCGGATGGAATGTACGGTGAGAGTACGAACTGTTCCCAGGCAATCTCATGCTCTGGAGCCGACCAGGAGGTTGCCCCGTCTTGAACCAACGACAGGGTAAGCACAGCTTCCTTATCTGCCTCCAGCAGGCCCCAATCCAGCGGGATCGTGAAGCTGGCTGCTTCGCCGGGTGCTACGGAGAGCGGCAGCTGTCCTTCACGGGCAGTCTCGCCATTCAGAGCGAGATTCCATATCAGCTTATAGTCTTCCAGGTCTGTGAACAGGAAGTTATTGCGGGCCTGGAAACGTCCGCTCTGGAGATCCAGCGCTGTAAAGGTGACGTTCTGGTAGCATTTTTTAACCTCGTAGAGCTTGGGAGTAACGGTCCGGTCCGCGAACAGCAGCCCGTTGCCGCTGAAGTTGCCGTCATGCGGCTTCTCCCCGAAATCCCCGCCGTAGGCCAGGTAAGAGATCCCTTCGGGAGTGGAAGTGCGGATCGCTTGATCCACCCAGTCCCAGATGAAGCCGCCCTGGATGCTGTCATATTTGTCGAACAGCTCTGTATAGAGATGCAGACCGCCGCAGGAGTTCCCCATAGCATGGCTGTATTCACACAGAATGTACGGCTTCTGCGGATTGCTGAGTGCGTACTTCACCACATCATCGGGCTTGATATACATGGTCGATTCGATATCACTGGCCGCTTCCGAAGGTCTGTAATGATAGATCCCTTCATAATGTACCGGACGGGTCGGATCGGCTTCCTTGAGATAGTCGTACATCGCCAGGAAGTTATCGCCGCCGAAGGATTCGTTGCCGAGCGACCAGATGATCACAGACGGGTGGTTCTTGTCCCGCTGCATCATGGAGTTACAACGGTCGATTACATTCGCACGCCATTCCGGGCGGCTGCCGGGAACATTGCCGTCGTGCAGCTCCTGCTGCCCGTATTGCCAGGAGCCGTGGGTCTCCAGGTTCGTCTCATCAATGACATAGAGACCGTATTCGTCGCAGAGCTCGTACCAGACGGATTGATTCGGATAGTGGGAAGTCCGCACGGCGTTGATATTATGCAGCTTCATGAGCTTGATGTCGGTGATCATGTCCTCTTTGGAGAGAGCACGGCCGGTATCGCAGGAGAATTCATGGCGGTTGGTGCCCTTGAATACGATCCGTTTGCCGTTGATCTTCATCAGGCCGTCCCGGATCTCGAAGGTCCGGAAGCCTACTTTGCAGCTAAGCGCTTCCAGTAGTTGTCCCTGATCATCCTTCACCGTAATCAGCAGGGTGTAGAGGTTAGGCTTCTCCGCGCTCCACTTCTCCGGATTACTCACCGCTGCGGACAGCTTCAATTCCTGAGTGCCATCCTGCTCAAAAGCAAATCCGGCTGACAACGGCGCTGTCCATATCGGCTGCTGCTTACTATCGTACAGCTGTACCTCTACCGAATGCGCCGCGATGATGCGGTTATCATAATTCTCCACCTTCAGGTCCACCTGGAGCTGCGCATCGGTGAAGCTCTTGTCCAGCTCTGTGCGGACGAAGAAGTCGGCAACCCGCACGGAAGGTGCGGTATACAGATAGACATCGCGGAAGATTCCGCTCAGCCGCCAGAAGTCCTGGTCTTCGAGCCAGCTCGCATCGCACCAGCGGTAGACTTCAACGGCAAGCTTGTTCTCGCCGGGAAGCAGGTAGGCTGTGATATCGAATTCTGACGGAGTGAAGGTATCCTCACAATATCCGGCCAGTTCACCGTTCACCCATACATAGAAAGCGGATTCCACACCCTGGAAGCTGAGGAACACAGGCTGGCCGTCCCAATCCTGCGGAACACTGAATGTACGGATATAAGAGCCTACCGGATTGTATACTGTCGGTGCATACGGAGGCTTCAGATCCGGCTCGGATACTTCCCAAGGGTAACGCACGTTAGTATATTGAGGATAATCATACCCCTGGAATTGCCAGTGGGAAGGGACCGTAATCTCTGCCCAATCCGCTGAGTCATAGCCGGTGGTATAGAAGTCTTTGATCCGCGCATCTGCGGTCTCGGCGAAGGCGAATTTCCAGGTTCCATTCAGAGACTGGTAACGGGAAGAGGCTTCTTTGTTCCCCTGCAGGGCATCGGCTGCTGCCGGGAAGGACATCATGGAGGCGTGTGCATCTATACGGTTCAATTGAAAAATCTCGGGATTATTGTTCCATTCGGGATATCCGTTGGCAGGCTGCTGATACGAGAGTTTGTTGCGCAAGTTAACATCTCCTTATATTGTTATATTCATATTATAGAATGGGAAATGTTCTGGGTATATATAATGATTTTATTCGGATATAATAGAATATGAAACTAAGGGATGCCAGTTTGCATCCGGAGGGAGGCTGCTATGGACAGTAAGATGATCTTTTGCGAAATGGAAGATATGCTTCTGCTGCCCCTGTATGCCATGACCATCGGGTATTGGGAGCATCAGGGCGAGATGTCCCGGCCTGCGGGCTTCCCGGATTATCAGCTGCACCAGGTTCTTGGCGGCAAGGGTGAGGTGATTATTAGGGGAAAATCCTATATTGCCGAGGCGGGCGATATCTTCTGTCTCTACCCGGATGTGCCCCACTCCTATACGCCGCTTACCCGCGAATGGGAGCTGGCCTGGATCTCCTTCAACGGGAGAGAAGCAGCCCAGATGCTGCTATACGCGGGAATACGGGAGTCCGGGGTGGGACGTCTCAGAGCAGAATCCATCCTTGCTCCGCTTGAGGAGATGCTTACGCTCTCCTGCGGCAATGAGCTTCAGGACAATATGGAGCGTGCCAAGCTGCTGTACGCGCTACTGCTTGACCTGAAACGCAGCCTGCTTCCTGCCTCGAATGCAGACAATGAGCTGGAGCGGGTGAAGCCGGTGCTGCAATATATTGAGCTTCACCTGCACCGTCCGCTGCTGCTGAGGGAGCTGGCCGAAGTAGCGGAGGTCTCCCCGCAGTATCTGTGCCGGCTGTTTCAGCGGACGGTCCGTGAGCGGCCGGTGGCCTATATTAACAAGCAGCGGATCAACCGGAGCAAGCAGCTTATGTTCAGCAGCCGGGGGCAGCGGATCTATGAGATTGCCCAGCGGGCAGGGTTCGAGAATGTCAGCTATTTCTGTGCCGTGTTCAAGCGGGTCACCGGGATGCAGCCGGAGGAGTGGAGGGGGCTGCACGGCCTGGACTAGGCTGGCAGGCCCCTTTTATAGCGCGAGTGGAGAATACAGGGCGAAGTCTGTTAAAATAGAATTACTGTATCATACATATCAAAGGAGAACTGAATGTGAACGATAACCTGAAGCAAGCGTACGTGCGGTTAGACTTACCTGAAACCGTAACCAGAGAGGAACTGAACAAACGGTTCGATCTGCTCCTGAAGCGCAGACGGGCCCTTTCAACGGATGAAGAGATAGCAGCGTATGAGGCGGATTTCCGGGCGTACAAGCTGATTCTCGATACCTGGGATGAGCAAGAGATTCAGCAGGCTGAAGATGAGCGGCTGGCCAAATACGGGCGCTTCTCCGGTACGGCAAGCAAATGGGAGACCTTCATGCGGCTGTACAAAACCCATGTGATTCTCGGCATTATCGGTGTGCTTGTGCTGATCTTCGGCGGGAAGGCGCTCTATGATAACTACCAGCACCGGCAGTATCTCGCTTCTCTGCCTCCGGTGGATGCGACGATTATGTTCATTGGCAACTTCGGAGCCAAGGATACCAGCGGCAAAACAGATGAGCTGGAGAAGGCCATCGTCGCTGCTTATCCCGAATGGAAGCGGGTCGAGGCCAATATTGTGTATCTTCCCCGGACCGGGGAAGGCTCCGATACGCTGGATATGAACCACATGCAGAAGGCTGTAGTGGAGCTGGCAGCGAACCGGCCGGATATCCTCATTCTGGATGAGGCTACCGTCGATTGGATCGGCGGACAGACAGGATTCCAGAATCTGGAGCCGATTACGGCGGATGGCAAGCTTGCCGCTGACGATACGCGCATGAAGTGGGGAGTCAATGAGGAGACCGGCAAAAACGAACTGTTCGGTGTCGATATTCTCAAATCACCGTTCATCTCCGCCATGCCTATTGATTATAATGCGAAGTCCATTATTATCAGCGTGCTTGGCGAGAGCAATAAGGATAAGCTGATGGCCTTTGTCAAGCATATAGCGGAGGAACCCGCAGTTAAGTAGGACACGCAACAAGAAACAAAGAAACCTCTCTTCGAGGGCTGTTCACCCAGCCGTTACGAAGAGAGGTTTTTGTGTACGGGTATTTAAAATTGTCAACAGTCCGGTCTTACTGCTCCAGGCGGTAGCCGCCATGGAATACAGGGCCGACATATTGGTTGAAGGCATAGCCGTTACGGATGGCGGCGGACACGAAATCCTTCGCTTTAACGACAGCTTCCTTCACCGACAACCCGTTGGCCAGTCCGCCGGTAATCGCGGCAGCGAAGGTGCAGCCGGCTCCGTGGTTGTGGGCAGGCTCAATCTTCGCCGTCTCCAGGATAACATATTCGCTGCCGTCGAAGAAGATATCAATTGCTTTATCGCCGCCCAGCGCTTTGCCGCCCTTGACGACTACATTCTGTGTGCCGAGCTGATGAATCAGTCTGGCAGCTTCCTTCATCTCTTCAAGGGTAGTCAGCTTGCCCAGGCCGGAGAGAACACCGGCTTCGAACAGATTCGGTGTAGCTACAGTAGCCAGCGGCAGCAGCAGATCGCGGATTGCATTGGCGCTCTCCGGGTTCAGCACTTCATCTTCGCCTTTGCAGACCATTACCGGGTCGATCACGACATTGGTCTGGAGGTTGTTCTTCAGTGCCTCTTCCGTCACCTGAACAATCTCCACGCTGCCCAGCATACCGGTCTTCATGGCATCCACTGGACCGCCGGCGAAGATGGTCTTGAGCTGCTCGGCAACGATTGCGGCATCAATCGGATATACATTATGATGCCAGCCCCGGTCAGGGTCCATCGTAACAATGGTAGTCAAGGCACTGAAGCCATAGGTGCCGTATTCCTCAAAGGTTTTGAGGTCAGCCTGAATGCCTGCGCCTCCACTGGAGTCACTGCCGGCAATAGTTAGCGTCTTAATTATTTTTGACAAAGCAAACGTCCCCTTTTGGTATATGGATAGTATGCTGCTTATTATAACAAAAATCACGGCCGGAGTCCGCAAAAAAAGTACAGCTCCCAAAACACCCGGAATCTCTGGGTTAGAACAAGGGGTCCCTGTTAGTTGCACTGCATATCATGATAGCACAATGGATCATTCATTGAGGAGGCTGCCATGATAGAGATCAGTTTGTGCATGATTGTCCGCAATGAGGAAAAAAGCCTGCCCCGCTGCCTGTCGTCCGTGAAGGGACTTGTAGACGAGATCATCATTGCCGATACGGGATCGACCGACCGCACCAAGGAGATTGCCGCTTCCTTCGGGGCGGTGATTTATGATTTTGCCTGGATTGAGGATTTCTCGGCGGCACGCAATTTCGCCTTCAGCAAGGCAACCAGGGAGTACATCTTCTGGCTGGATGCGGATGACTATCTGCAGGAGAGAGATCAGGCGCTGTTCAGAGAGCTGAAGCCATGGCTGCCGGGAAATGTGGACAGTGTGAATATGCAGTACAATCTCGCTTTTGACGGGGAGGGCAAGGTGGTTACTTCCTTGCGGCGCAACCGGCTGGTCCGCCGGGCCTGCGGGTTCAGATGGATCGGTCCGGTGCATGAATATCTGGAGGTGTACGGTCCGTCGCTCAGCAGTGACGTCTGTGTTACCCATGACAAGGATAAAGAGCATACCGACCGCAATCTGCGTATCTACCGCAAACGGGCGGCAGAGGGGGAGAGCTTCACTCCGCGCGATCAATATTATTATGCCAACGAGCTGCGTGATCATAGACTTCTGAAGGAAGCTTGCCATTACTATGAGTTGTTCCTGAATGGCGGGCTGGGCTGGATTGAAGACAATATTCAGGCCTGCCTGCGGCTGGCCGAATGCCGGGAGGGTCTGGGGGACAAGGAAGCTTCGTTCACGGCTATCGCCCGCACGCTGCAATATGATTCTCCGCGTGCCGAAGGCTGCTGCCGGCTGGGAGCCTGGCATCTGGAGAAGGGCCAGCTTCACCCGGCCGTCTACTGGTATGAGCTTGCACTTGTGCTGCCCGACCGGGCGGAATCCATGGGGGTGAGAAACGAAGCCTTCAACACCTGGATTCCGAATCTGCAGCTTGCACTCTGTTATGACCGGCTGGGCCAGCATGAACGGGCGAATAGGTATAATGAAACTGCGCTGCTTCTATTTCCCGGCCATCCCAGCATGATTTACAACCGTACTTACTTCCAGCAGCTTCTGGGTGACAGGTATGTCTCGCTGTAGCCTTGAGCATATAGAAGCGCTCCTCCTGCCGAAGCTGGGGGAGCGCTTGAATGTTGAGTTGAGTTTATCATCCACGCCCCGGCATGGCCGCAGGGTCCAGCAGCAGCTGGGGTTCGCTGGTGCGGATGAAATCCAGAACCTTGTCATAGATAATCCGGTGCCCTTCCCGGTTGGGGTGGATGCCATCCCGGCAGATGAACTTGGTGTAATCCGGCTGCTGGAGGAAAGCGCCCCGGACATCAATAATCTTGGTCTTGGTACTCTCGGCAACCTTGATGATCGCGGAGTTGTAGCGTTCCTGCCACCAGTAAATCTTGGTGACGCTGCCGAGGAATTTCATAATGTTGACCTCGGAATCGGGATTATTGCCGCTGACCCACTTGAAGTAGTTGTCCGCATTCAGCGGGGGCAGACTCATCAGAATAGGGGTGATCCCCTGGTTCTTGAGGAAATCAATCATATCGAGCAGCATCCGCTCGAAGGCCGGAAAATCTGTTTTGGGACTATGCTCAGCTTCGGGGTTGCTCGCAATCTCTCCCCAGTGATAGTCACAGTCATTGCCGCCGTATTCAATCAGGACCACATCCGGTCTCTCCTTGAGTACATCCCGCTTCAGGTTGCCGAAGCCCTTCATCAGCGTATTGCCGAATCTGGCTGTGTTGCGCATTGCCCCCTTGAGCTTGCCCTGGAGCATAGATACATAATTATCTTCCAGAATGACATAACGGCTTCGTGCCTCATCATAGACAACGCCCTTGGAGATAGAGTCTCCGCTCACCATGTATTTGAACTCAGGTCCCGTGGGTTCCTTGTATTCTTCATTCGTATTCATTGTCCCGCCTCCGATAACCCTAGTGTATATAAATTCAGTGTAAACCATACATACAGCCGTGCCTATGTATAGATGTCATGGTTTCGTACGGCTGGGTGTTACATCCCGTTGTTAGTCCAGTCAGCAGATTGAATTCTTCATAGAATAGAGAGAATGAATTTGATACTGGGAGGTTACAGGATGACTCAAATCATTGATTTCAGTAAAAGCACAATCACAAGCTTCAGCCAGTCCATTGCCATACCCGTTCTTGCTTCGCCCTCCAGCAATACGCTTACCCAATTTGGCATGGCGACAGCTCTGGGCGGGAGTGTTCTGCTTAATGCTTCGGTAGGTGTGCAGACGGTGTTCGGCACTCCAGATCTGTTATTCACTATCCTCCGCGGAGCTGCGCCGGTGTTCACACTGCGGACCACGGTGCCTGGTGCCGGGCTATTTGATCTGATCAGCCTCTCCTATGTCGATACTGGTTTTGCCGCAGGATATTTCGCTTACACCTTAACGGTGTCACTAGTGAATTCCTCCGCTTCTAACGCTGCCAATCTGATAGGTCCCGTGGATTTCTCGGGACTCTCGCTGGTGTGATTGATGATGAACGTTATTGATTTCAGCAAAAGCGTCCCGTCGAGCTTCAGTCAATCCGCTTTACTTCCTGTAATAGCCCTGCCGGGCAGTACCATTCTGGGACAATTTGGAGTGTCTGCCGGACCGAACGGGCTGGTATTGCTTGAAGCAACGCTTGGCTTGCAGAACAGCCTGACTAATGCTTCGGATCTGATCATTACTATTGTTCGTAATGCGGTACAGATTTTCACCGCGCGGTCCAGTTCATTGACCGGGAACAGCTATGAAGCCATTCATCTGGCGTTCACCGACAGCGGTCTTCCCGCCGGTTACTATGGATATGCCCTCACTGCATCTGCAGTCAGCAGTGTGAATCCGCCGACGATTATAGGACCGCTCGTGTTCTCGGGCCTATCCGTTTCTTAGCATTACGCCGGGGAGGCTTCATTTCCCCGGTTTTTTGATGCTGGAATATAGATTTCCTCATCGGACAAATCGAGGGATACATATACATAGGCAATTGGAGAAGTCTGCGGCCGGGAAGGGGGGCAGAGAACCTGATTTAAGAAGGAGCTATCTTCCGAAAAACGGGAAGGAGTAATTGACTTATGCCTTACACAACGGGAGCGGTCTACAATTCGCCTGCCGGAACATCACATATCGACCGGATTCAAATTTCCTGCCTGAATGATTCCATTATCGCAGCCATTAATATTAATTTGCAGATCTTTCATTTCATCGGCAGCAATTTTACGCGGGTGCCTGTGGGAGAAACACTATTCCAAGTGAATCCTCAGCAACTGGTGGTACAGACGTTCTCGGTTAATGCTGCCAGCTACTACGAAGCCCAGATTAACTTTTACAGTGCGGTCAACACTATCATAAATGTGTTTGCACTGGATGCCGCAGGGAATATTATCGAGCAAATCCTTCAGCATGAACTTACATACATTGACCGGTTGTCCATTATTAACACTTGAAACGGGGTGATGTCTATTGGCGAATGTCAATGTTACAGCAGGACTTCCGGGGAATCATATTGAGCCTTCTATTGCGGTAAATGAACTGGATCCCAATATCCTGTGCGCAGTAGCGGTAGATTCCAGTACCGGCACAGCTTTGACCGGATTCTACCGGTCGGTTGACGGCGGAGCCACCTGGTCCTCAACGATCCTGCCACAGGCACCGGGATTTATGAGTGCGGAAGCACCGACGATTGATTATACTTTTCCTGATACATTTATCGTAGCGGTCCATTTTTTCAATGAATTCAATGACGGGACCATTGCAACGTACACCACATTTGACAACGGGCTGACCTTCAATCCCCCTGTTATCGTCCAGCGGGGCTATGGCTTGTATGTCCATAATGACGAGCCTTTTCTTGCTGTAGACCGTTCTCCGTCCAGCCCCTACAGGGGCAACGCATATGTAGGCTATACCCCACTATTCTATTTAGGGACTAATGCTGCGATCTTCTTCCAGCGTTCGCTGGATCAGGGACTGAGCTGGGAACGGCCACAGCGTATTTCTGATCCCCGGGGGGATCTGGAACGGGCTGCACTTATTGTCGGACTGGCGGGAGAAGTCTATGTAGGATATATTCAGCTTGGACCAGGTCCGAAATATGCCTATATCCGTGTCTCCCAGGATGGGGGAGTCAGCTTCAATCCTCCGGTGACCCGGGGAGCGACTTTTCTGGCGAGTACTGTTCCCGTGCCCAGCCCGCTGCCGGTTCCGAATTATAACTTCCGCGTACAGACCAATTTAGCCCTTGGAGCAGATATTTCCAATGGTCCGTTTGCGGGTTTTGTCTATGCGGTGTGGAATGATTTCCGGCTGGGTTATGCCGATATTTTCTTCTCGCGTTCCCCGGACGGGTTGCTGTGGTCCCAGCCGGTGAGCATCACAGGGGCTCCGTCCGGGTCGCAGAATTTCTCGCCTGCGATCACAGTATCCCCCTCAACGGGTACGGTGCGGGTGATCTATTATACCAACCGGCTGGACGGCTTCCTGCTGGATGTGTTTGTGGCCGAATCCATCAACAGCGGCTTGTCCTTCACGAACCGGAGGGTCTCAGATGTGTCTACCAATCCGAACGGCAATTCCCCGGTTCCCACTCCGCTGATTGGGGACTACATTACAGCAGCTACCATTTTCCCTGATACGCTGGCGGCGGTGTGGAATGATACCCGGCTGAACAAGCAGGATGTTATTTTTGGCAATTGAGGTGCGATGAAGCACAAGTAGATATGCAGAAGCAGGCCCAACCTCTGTCCATTCAGGTTGGGCCTGTTGCTGCATCCCCGCTCATAACTGCAATTTACTGCTTGCGCACTCTGGAGCTGACCAATCTCTGCAAAAGGGTGGACGAAGGCGGATGAGTAACACCATTCCCCGTTAGGAAGGCTGCCGTTGTCTGTTCCATAATTCTTACACTGTTCTCCCAGGTCCATTCCTTGGAATCGGCTTCGCCGCGTGCGGCAATCCGCGTACGGAAGAAGGGGTCCTGAATAAGCCGGATTACATCCTCTGCAATCCGGTTCTCATGCCGGTAAGATAACAGGCAGTTCTCATCATGGCGGGCATACTCCAGATTCCCGCCGGAGTAGACGGATACTAACGCAGCTCCGCAGCGCATGGCTTCCAGTCCCGGCAAAGAACCGGTATCAAAGATACTCGAGCTGACAAAAATATCAGCACCGTTATAGTGATAGCATAACTCCTCGTCATTAAGCGGGGTGAAAAACCGGTATTTCCCGCTGTCCTTCATGCTCTGAAGTGACGCAGAGCTGTAGAACTCATCCGGCGGACTGATGAAATTGATATTCACCCACGGAATGTTCTGCTTCACGATTTCCAGCTGACTTACCAGATACTCCTGCTCCCGGTGCCAGGAGAAGCCGTGCTCTACCTTGCGGAGAATCGCCGTAATATTCAGCGGTTCCTGAAGCTTGTGGCGGATATTCATGTTACGGAAGGTCGAACTGATCCCTACGGGCACAATGCTTCCGCTGATGCCATGACCCAGCTCAATCAGTTCCTGCTGCCACCTGGAGAGCACAATCAGCTTATCGGTAGCATGATAAGAGGGGAAGGAGACTTCATTTTCCGGTAAAAACAGCGGTTCATAACACAGAGACAGGCGCACATGAATGCCCTTGCCGTTCCGGCTTGCGGCTTGTGAGACCGGAACTGTAGTGTAGAAATTGGACACGATGATATCGCTGACCGGGAAGTCGGATTCACGGAGCAGCGGATAGTCGGTAATCAGCAGAATGGAATGAACTTCATATGAAACAGCCCCTCCCAGCGGCATAACGATCACAACCTGGTGGCCCCGGGCAGTAAGACCGTTCGTAAGCTCTACGAGCATGCGTTGTGCCCCGCCATGGCATAGGGTAAGAATGGGGAAAGTGAACCGCATCTGTGATCCCTCCCTTTCTGAGCACGAATCGCTTGCAAATACGCGATATGTATACTATTTTATTCAGTAAAAAGCGAAAAGTACCGCTTAGCGGTACTCTTCGGGGAAATGGGCCGCCCTATGCTTCCTTACGCAATCTGCGCAGCTCAGTCAGGCTGTCCCTGATCTCCAGACCCGTGACGTCTTCCAGTGAAATGTCGATCATCGGCTTATGGGCCTCAAGCTTGGCCAGGAACTCCCTGGTGTGGAACAGCCCGCGTCCGGGGGCACCATGGCGAATCCGGGAACCCTCCTGATAGATCCCTTTCAGATGGGCCAAGATGATCCGGTCGCCGAACAGGCTGAAGGAACTGTCCACGATCTCATCCTGCAGGTGAACCTCTTCACCGATCAGGTTGCACGGATCGAATACCACACCGATGGAGCTGGAGGGTACCTCATCGAGGATACGCCGCATTTTGGCCGGGGAAGACAGGGTGTGGGTGCTGACGCCTTCGAGTCCCAGGAACACGCCCCATTTCTCTGCTTCCTCTGCCAGCTCCTCGACGGTTGCCTTAAGGGCCTCCCAGCCGAGCTCCTCATAACGGTAAGGGTCGAATTCCTGGAAGGTTGTTAATGCTCCGGTCTCGGTAGCGACCATGGGGGCCCCGAACAGGCGGGCGTAGCGCAGATGCTCCTTGAAGCGGTCGATCTCCACCCGGCGGACCGCAGGATCGGGATGAATCGGATTGATATAGCAGCCAAGCACGCCGATGCGGATGCCGGCCCTGTCGAATTGCTCGCCGATATAGGAGGCCAGACCCGGACTCAGCTTGCCGGGGGACAGGTCGATGTCCTGTATCGCTTTGGACAGGGCGAGCTGAACGAAGTCAATATTGTAGGTCTGAAGAGCGGCGGTCAATTCCTTCAGCGGCAGGCGGCCCGCAGTGTGGGCCAGGGTTCCGTAACGAATAATGAACAACTCCTTTGGAATTCGATGGATTTATACTTATAATATTAATGACGCTTACATAGACATGCAAGGTTACAGAGTGCATGCAACACAGGAGGAATAGAGATGAACGCAATAGAACAACGCAAGCAGGAGCTTGAGCATTGCCGGCCGGAGCCGACACTGGACCCGGAGACGATTGATGAATTCTGGAATGATCTGCTGGCAGAGGATGAGGAGCAGCCGCTGGATATTACCATTATACCTGAAGCAACCCCTTATCCGGGAATGAAGGTCAGCAAGGTCAGCTATATGAGTTATAGTGAAACTACAATTCACGCCTGGTATCTCCAGCCTGCGGTTGACCCTGACGGCAGCGCAGAGCGGCCATGTATTGTAACCTTTCCGGGCTACACCGGAGACCGGGGTTATCCTGAACGCTATGCACATTTCGTGCTGCTTGGATACGCTGTACTGGCCGTAGATGTTCGGGGTCAGCTTGGAGAGACCGGCAACCTGCTGCCGCAGGAGCATGGGATCGTCAGAGGCTGGATTACCCAGGGGCTGCTGGAGAAGGAGCAATCCTATTATCTGGCGTTAGCCATAGATACCGTCCGCGCCATAGAGACGGCAGCGCAGCTGCCTGGGGTTGATCCGGCGCGGATTGCGATTACAGGAGCCAGCCAGGGAGGGGGGATTGCTCTGCTGGCAGCAGCGCTTAGCCGCCGCGTAGCTGTAGTATCCGCAGATATTCCTAACCTTTGCCGGCTGGATTTCGGGGTGCTGAATTCCACCAGCTCGCTCACTGAGATTGCGGAGTATCTGAAGCGTTACCCGGAGCATCTGGAGCGTGTGCTGCAGAACCTGGCCTATTTTGACATTGTGAATCTGGCCCACCGGATTACCGTTCCTGTCCTCATGTCTGTAGGCTGGAAGGATACGGTGTGTATGCCAGAGACAGTATATGCCGCCTATAATCGGATTGAGTCGCCCAAGGAGATGAAGGATTATCCGTTCTCCGGGCATGAGGTGAGCGAATTCCAGCGCAGACAGACGGCCCTGTTCTTCCAGGAGCATCTCGGTTCAACATTGAATCCGGTAGAGTGAAATTGATTAGCAGCAGGCGAAATGGTGTGAAGTTATAGTGAGGGTTGGCGCAAGGCCGCGCGGAGGCTCATTCTAATCACCGGGAGGGAACGACGGATGGACAAAGAGGCAGGCAAGCTGCCGGCAGGAGTATTGGTGGAGAACTTTGAGTATGACAAGAAGAATGAAGAGCTGGTCAAGAAGAGCTTTTGGAGCAAAACCAAGAAAGTTGCCGGTAAAATTCCATTCACCAGAGAAGCGATAGCCATGTACTACTGTGCACTGGATGCCAAAACGCCGTTATGGGCAAAAGGGATTGCTTTTGGCGCGCTGGCTTATTTCATCTCCCCGATTGATGCCATTCCCGATGCGCTGATCGGACTGGGCTTCACGGATGATGCTGCTGTTATGGCAGCCGGTATCCGGGCCATTGCCGGGCAGGTCAAGGAGGAGCACAGGCAGAAGGCGGAGGAGTTCTTCAAGAATTGATGAATTCATGACCACAGGACAAGGATGCGGCGGGTTGCTGCATCCTTATTCTGCGTCTCCCGCTAACCCTCCACACCCAGAGATTGGCTGCCTGTAGTCTGCTGCATCGCCTGGTACTCCAGCCCCCAATCTCTCATCAGCTTGATGATCGGAATCAGAGTCGTGCCGAATTCGGTCAGGGAATACTCGACTTTGGGCGGCACCTGATGATACACCTCGCGGTGGACCACACCGTCTTCCTCCAGCTCACGGAGCTGCAGGGTCAGCATACGCTGGGTGATGCCAGGGCAGATCCGGCGGAATTCATTGAACCTTTTGGCGGAATCCATCATGTGGTATAACAGTACGCCCTTCCATTTGCCGCCGATGACATCAAGCGTAAATTCTACAGGGCAGGCTGGGCCCTTGCCATCCGTGCAGGAGCCAAAGCCGCCTTTGCGGTTGCGCATCATGGACCACGCTCCTTAGTATCATTTTGTATACTACATAACAAAAATGTGCGTACTTCTATAAATGCTGTTCATCCATTACTATAAGCATGAAAGCAGGATAACGTCAATTCCTGAATATGAAGGATAGATACGGAAAGGGAGTGCCTAATATGGATAACACAAGCACAATACCGGCATTGGACAAACAGCAAATCCTGGCCGCCTATGAGTATAGACATGCGACCAAAGTGTTCGACGGCAGCAGGAGGATCAGCGAAGAGGATTTCGGCTTCATCCTGGAAACGGGACGTCTGTCCCCAAGTTCATTTGGTTTCGAGCCATGGAAGTTCGTGGTGGTCCAGAATCCCGCTGTCCGTCAAAAGCTGCTTCCCTATGCCTGGGGCGCTCAGAAACAGCTTCCGACAGCAAGCCATTTCCTGCTGATTCTGGCAAGACAGCCCCGTGATATGGCCGCAGGCTCAGACTATATTCAAGGCATGATGCGTGAGGTACAGAAGCTGCCCCCTGAGATTGCCGAGGGGAAGAGCCAGGTCTATGATGGCTTCCTGAAATCCGATTTCGAACTGGAGGGTAATGAACGGGCGATGTTTGAATGGGGTGTGCGCCAGACTTACCTGCCTCTCGGCAATATGATGACCGCAGCGGCGCTGATTGGCATTGACTCCTGTCCGATTGAAGGCTTCGATAAGCAGAAGATCGAGCAGGTTCTGGCTGACGAGGGGATTATGGACCCTGAGCATTTCGGAATCGCCTGCATGGTTGCCTTCGGCTACCGGGCCGGGGAACCCCGTGCCAAAACCCGGCAAACCGCTGCACAGGTGGTGGAGTGGGTCTAACGGCAATCACTTCCTATCCTATCGCCGTAGAGCATGATCTGAAGCTTAACAAAAACGGATGTTGTCCTTAGGGCATCATCCGTTTATGCTTGGAATATAAGAATTTTAAGTTTTACATGAAAGTACATAGAAGCGTCGAAAAAAGATTGAAAATTTACTGAAAATTCTGATACGCTTAAGGGGTCGGCTGTGACCTGTAAGAGGCTGCTTGTGACCGTCAACTCAAGATTGAAGGGATTCCTGCATTATGAAAATCATCCGTGTTATCGCTGAAGTCTGTTTGCTGTATGTGTTCTTCCTGGCCGGAGAATATCTGCAAAAGCTGCTGCATCTGCCCATTCCGGGCAGTATCGTAGGACTCTTGCTGCTCTTTGTGCTGCTGCTCGTGAAGATCGTTCCCGTCAAGCTTATAGAGAACGGCTCGTCTTTTATACTGGCCTATCTGCCCATGTTCTTCATCCCGGCAACCGCAGGCATTATGAACCATCTGGATATCTTCAGCGGAAGAGGGCTGCTCCTGATCGGCATTCTCGTGATCAGCAGTGTGCTGACCATGGTGGTGACGGCCCATTCCAGTGAGTGGATTGCCAGCCGCAGCGTTAAACGGCTAACACGCCGGACTAACCGGGCACGCAATCTTCAAGGGAAGGGGAAGGAAGCATGAGGGCTCTGCTGGCTATTGGTTTTGTACTGATGAACGTCCTGATCTATCTGCTCATGTCCATGCTGTACAAACGCTACCGTCTTCCTGTCCTGCTGCCTGCACTGACCGCAACGTTCACGGTTGTCGTGCTGCTTATGGGCTTCCAGATATCGTATGAGACTTATATGATCGGTGGCGACTGGATTAACCGCCTGCTTGGACCGGCAGTGGTATCGCTGGCCTATCCTTTATACAAACAGCGGCATGTGCTGTGGAAGAATCTCCCTGCGATTCTTGGCGGAACGGTTACGGGTCTACTGGTCGGAATGTTCAGCGGACTCCTGATGGCCGCCGGCCTGGGGTTCTCCAAACTGTATGTGCTGTCCATCCTGCCCAAGTCGATTACCACCGCTGTTGCGATCCAGATTTCCAGCGATCTCGGCGGCGACTCCTCGCTGACCTCCGTCTTCGTGATGATTGCCGGATTCACCGGGGCGATCGGCGGACCCTATATCATCAAGCTGTTCAGAATCCGCGGAGAGTCGGGAATCGGCATTGGTCTGGGAACGGCTTCCCATGCCCTCGGCACAGCCAAAGCCCTGGAATACGGCGAGGAGTCCGTATCCATGAGTTCTGTAGCCATGACCGTGTGCGCCATTGTCGGCTCCATTGCCGGACCGCTCGTCGCCTGGATCATGTACCATTAGTCATGCCATATCTCAGCCGTTCACGCGCAGACGGATCACATTCCAGGACGCGGCCGGAAGCAGGGCGGCTACCCGTCCGCCGTCTGCGGCTGCCGTTCCGCGGTTATGCGGAAGCACATTCGCCGGATTAGAGCGGGTATTCGCCGCTTGAAGATCTTCATTCTCAAGGATGGTATGCTGAAGGACCTCTACGGCTCCGAAGCTCCGCAGATCGACAGCCAGGTCCAGGCCTTCGCTCAGATGGCGGTTGACGGCAAACACAGTAACCTCGTTCAATTCCTCATTATATACACTGACAGCTTCCAGATAAGGAACGTCGGTGAAATCCTTGGAATCATATTTTGGGCTTGTGATCAACGGGTGAAGCACGGTTCCCCGGCCATAGACAGAGGCGTGCATATAAGGATAATACGTGGTCTGAAGCCATAGCGGGCCGCCGTTCTCCGTCATAATCGGTGCAATGACATTGATCAGCTGGGCGATACAGGCCATTTTGACCCGGTCTGCATGTTTGAGCAGGCTGATCAGGCAGCAGCCGACCACCAGCGCATCCTCCAGCGTATAGACATCCTCGAATTCAGGCGGTGCAATCTGCCAATGCTGCTCCGCGCGGCTTGAGCCCTGTGATTTCCACACATTCCATTCATCCAGCGACAGATAAATCTTTTTCTTGCTTTTCTTCTTAGCCTTGATATAATCACATACTGCTGCTACGCTGTCGATGAACTGATCCATATCGAGAGATTGGGCCAGGAAATTCGCTGTATCACCATTATTATTGTTGTAATAGGTATGCAGCGAGAGGAAATCGACATTCTCGTAAGTGAGATCCAGTACGGTGGCTTCCCATTCGGCAAAAGTGCTCATATTGCTGCCCGAGCTCCCGCAGGCCACAAGCTCCAGGGAAGGGTCGACCCAGCGCATGGCTTTGGCGGTTTCATTGGCTAGACGCCCATATTCAACGGCAGTTTTGGCTCCAATCTGCCACGGGCCGTCCATTTCATTGCCCAGACACCAGGTACGGAAGTTATGGGGAGCCTGATATCCATGGGAGATGCGCAGGTCACTCCAATAAGAACCGGAGGGGTGGTTGCAGTATTCGACCAGATTCCTTGCAGCGTCGATACCGCGTGTGCCCAGATTGACGGCCATCATCACTTCGGAACCGGCCAGCTTGGCCCAGTCGGCGAATTCATTCGTGCCTACCTGGTTAGTCTCAGTAACCCACCAGGCCAGTTCAAGAGAGCGCTTCCGTTCTTCCTTAGGCCCGACACCGTCTTCCCAGTTATAGCCGGATACGAAGTTGCCTCCAGGATAACGGATGATCGGCACATTCAGCGCCTTGATGGCCTGAAGCGTATCTCCGCGAAAGCCGTTAGCGTCTGCGGTTGGATGCCCCGGCTCATAAATTCCGCCGTACACGGCCCGGCCCAGATGTTCAATGAATGAACCATACAGCCTCGGGTCCACCTCGGCCAGCTTGAAGTCCTTGTCGATAATCATTTTGGATGGAATGCTCATAGGGTGAATCTCCTTTATGCTTGATTAATGTAATGGTTAATTGGTTAGGCTCGATTATGATTACATAATACGGATTACGGGACATACTAAGCAATAACTAATTTCAGGATTAATGAAAAAACTAATTCAAAGAGCGCGGAGGGCAGCTTAATGTATTTAACAACGGATTCCGAATCGCTGAAGGTCTATGAAGCACTTGCCAGTGAAGTGCGGCTCAGGATTATCGACCTGCTCAGCGTCCAAGAGATGCATATTAAGGAGATTGCCGCCAGGCTGTATCTCAGCAGTGCAATTGTCAGCTCACATGTAGCCAAGCTTCAGAAGGCAGGCATTGTCAGCTCCCAGATGAAGCGGATTGATGGGGGGACCTATAAATTCTGCTCCCTTTCCGCCAATTTTCTGCAGATTAAATTATCCGGTGCCAAAGGGATTGCCCGCAAGGTAGTCGAGGTCTCAGTGCCTGTCGGACATTATACGGATCTGGAGGCTTCACCGACCTGCGGCATTGCCACAACCGAGAAGCTGATCGGGTATTATGACGACCCGCGTTATTTCCTGGACCCGGAACGGGTGGATGCCGGCATTCTCTGGTTCGCCAAAGGGTACGCTGAATACAAGGTTCCGAATTATCTGTTCCTGGATCAGACGGTACAGGAGATTGAGATTTCGATGGAGATCGGCTCGGAAGCACCGAGTGTCAACGAGAAGTGGCCTTCCGACATTTCTTTTATGATGAACGGCATCCCGCTTGGCAAATGGACCAGTCCCGGCGATTTCGGCGTGATGAGAGGCCGGCTGACCCCAGCCTGGTGGAATTCGGATGTGAACCAGTATGGCCTGCTGAAGGTGCTGAGGATTAATGCAGGAGGAACTTATATAGACGGCCAGCAGATATCCGCAGTTACCATAGATGAAGTAGGATGGCAGCGGGATCAGTGGAGCTTCCGGTTCACGGCAGAAGACACCACCCGAAGGCGGGGCGGCTTAACCTTGTACGGGCGCGGCTTCGGGAATTACGAGCAGGATATTGTATTTCGTGTGTATTACGAATAATGGGCCTCTGTGAAATGTAATGTTTGCAAAAGAGGACTATGGGTAACTATAACTAAGTAGTCCCAAACCTTGCACAACTTGCATAAGGAGGAGTTCACATGTCAGATCATACTCAAAATGAAGCAGACCTCCGCAACAAAGAGAATAAAGACGGTGATTCTCTTGCGGAACGTAAAAAGATGGAGAATGGTGTGGATATTGAACCGGAAGCCGATGATTGGGTAGCCAAACCGGCGGAATCCGCCCATCCTGACCCGCTTCCGAAGAATTAGGGAGTAATAAGAAGGTTGGCCTGAGACGGAGGGGCTGTCCCAAAAGCCATGAAATGGCTGCTTGGGACGGCCCTTTGTTTTGGAGTAAGATCAACGTGGGCACTTGGGTGGACGCTGCGCGAACGGACCGTTATTCCAATCGCTGTGCTCT
>NZ_JABMKX010000021.1 GCF_013204885.1 Paenibacillus tritici | reverse complement strand
TGACTCCAGCGCCTGAGTCATTTGTTCGAGTTTCTCACTGCTGATCTCAGCGGACTCGCCAAGTTCGCTCAGGTCCTGGCCGCGGTGTTCCTGTTCTTCTTGTTTCTCTGCAGCCTCAATGTCCTCAAACAAAGCCTGTACCTTTTCTTGCAGCTTGGACTTATATTTACTAACCGCTTTGCCCCACACGAAAGTGTAACGATTCGCGTTGGCCTCGATCTTGGTGCCATCCACAAAATAATGCTCCAGAGACACGTAGTTTTCGTCAGCCAGAAACTGAAGCACGGCGGTAAATACCGTTTCGAGGACATTTCTCATCCGCTGGGAACGGAAGCGATTCAGCGTACGGAAGTCGGGTCGCTGCCGCCCGGCCAGCCACATGAAGGGAATGTTCTCCCGTACCGCTTTGGCGATTTGGCGAGACGAATAGATTCGCTGAGTGTAGGCGTAGATGATGACTTTGGTGAGCATTTTGGGATGGTAGCTGTCGCGGCCGCCGCCGGGATAAGCAGCGTCAAAAATGGCGTTGTCCAGCCGATTGACGGCGGCATTCACGACGCGAACGAGGTGATTTTCCGGGATATCTTCTTCCAGATCCATTGGCAAGCAAAGTTGGTCCATGGTATATTGAATGTACAAAGAAACCTCTCCTTTGAAATGGTTGTGTGGTAACTCCATTTTAACAAAAGAGAGGTTTCTTTTTTTGCGTTTTTATAAATATTGTCGTCTATTTTCCGCTTAAACAGCGGAGAGAACGGAACGATTGTGGAAAAGCGACAGCGGTCGCCTTGGTCTCCGGATTTTCACCGCTAAGGGGAATGAAAAAAATCTGGAGAGCACAGCGATTGGAATAACGGTCCGTTCGCGCAGCGTCCACCCAAGTGCCCACGTTGATCTTACTTCAAAACAAAGGGCTGTCCCAGGCAGCCATTTCATGGCTTTTGGGACAGCCCCTTTTAACTTTTCCTTGACCAATCCTTGGAGGATCATCACATCTTATTGAGTCTGGGTGGACGGCTGCAGCCAGCGCGAACCCATTACAGGCTCTGCTGTCGCGGTGTAGCCTGCGGGCAGATATGTGGATACCGAACCTTTGGTGATCACCTGAGCGTACATTTTATCCGGGTCAGGCAAGGTGACTTTGAAGTAAAGCACTGCTTTGGTAGCACTGGTGAACTCGATACGCTCAACTACCAAGCCGTAACCTGGGTTAGGCAGATTGTCAACGGTGATGGTGGCTTTGTTGACGCCTTCAGCCGCTTTTTCCAGGACTACATCCGAGACGTAGTTATTGACCGGAACCGGCTCCGGTTCAGAAGGCTCAATCACCGGATTATTCGGAGTGATCACCCGTGCGGCAAAATCAGCAGCATCATGGATCATCACCGCAGCCTCGGAGCGAGTAATGACATCTGCCGGGCGGAATTTGCCGTTGTCCAGGGTAAGTACCTTCGTGTTCAGCAGGACCTGGAGACTGTAATTAACCTCTGGAGAGAGTTTATCGCCATCCTCAATCATGAAGAACATTTTGGTGACCGGGAAATTGCCCTTGCTCTGCAAGGCTTGCGTCAATAAGTGGGCGAATTCTGCCCGGGTCATAGGCGCGTTCGGGTCGATATCCTTCGCCAGCGTAAGGCCGCTCTGCTGGGCAATTGCGAACGAGGAAGCATACCAGGCATTATCTTTTACATTCTCAAAAAAACTGCTGGCCGTGGAAGCATTGCTGTCCGTCCCCGGTTGTGGGGCAAGCGCCAATCCTTTGACAAGAAACTGGATGGCTTGGGCCGTGGTCACTTTAGCCTTGGGGGCAAACAGATCACTAGTTATACCGTTGATCACACCGGCGTTATGCAGTGCATTGATTTTGGTTTCGGCAGGGTTTCCTTTAAGGTCCGAAAATGCAAACGCGGACGCTCCGAACGATAAGCTGGCAGCCAGAATTCCGCACGCGATGCTCATTTTTTTTGCGTGCTTCGTTAGATTAGTTGGTTTCATTGTGCATCACCTCTATATACTAAGATGGTCATTTGAGGCGAAATGTTGCAGTTGGTGCAGAAAAATTTATGACAGCGGGATAAAACGGGTTGTCCATAGGTAAAATTTGTTCTGAGGATCAACAAAGCCCCGTTTATTCTGATCCAGGGCAACGATTTGACCCATCTCATCGTCAGACAGAGCAAAATCAAATACTTCCAAATTTTGTTGCAGTCTTGCGGGAGTGACTGATTTCGGAATCACTGCGATATCCCGCTGGAGGTTCCATCTCAGGATGACTTGCGCCGCTGTTTTATTATACTTGGCTGCAATTTCGGCCAGTACAGGGTGGGCAAGTATCTCCTTGTTCCCATGTCCAAAGGGGCTCCAGGCAACATGCTGTATCCCATGCTTGCCCATGTATTCATGAAGCGCACCTTGCTGCAGCAGAGGGTTCGTCTGGATCTGATTCACAGCGGGAATGATGGTTCCCTGCTTCATAACCTTGTCCAGATGCTCCTGCTCAAAATTAGATACCCCAATGGCCCGGATCTTCCCCTCCTTGTACAGCGATTCCATGAGATGCCAGCTCTCCAGGTAGTTCTTCGCTGGCCAGTGGATCAGATAAAGATCAATATAGTCGGTTTGCAGTTTTTGCAGACTGGTCTCAAACGCCTGACGGGTCTTCCGCCCCAGATCAGTACTCCATACCTTGGTCGTAATAAAGATATCGCTTCGCTTGACGCCTGATTTCCGGATGGCCCTGGCGATCAGCTCCTCGTTGCGGTAAGCAGCGGCCGTATCCAGATGCCGGTACCCGTTATTGAGCGCCCAGAGTATAGCGTCTTCATTATTATCTTTGATGTTATACACACCGAGACCAATCTTTGGCATTACCACACCGTTGTTCAACACAAAATGTTCCATTGCAGAGTCACCCTTCCTCTTTCATTACTGGTGTAGAGCTAGCTTGAAGCTGGTGTACAAACGCCGCAGAGTCGTCAAAAAGCTGCTTCAGCTTGAACAGGTCACTGTGTAAAACCTCTAAATAGTAGTAGTTCCTGGTGCCAACCCGTCTCATACAAATGAAATGGGCATCCTTCAAAATCTTCATATGGTGGGATACGGCCGGGCGGGACAGGTTGGTTCTGGAGGCGATCTCACCCACCCGGCTCCCTTGATTGGATTCACCGCTGCCTTCAATCAAGGCCAGAATGATCAATTGGCGTGTCGGATCTCCAATCGCAAATAAGGCTTGTTGACATTCGCTGAATGCTGCGGCAAGCTCATCCAATCGCTTTTTTCGGTCCATATTGTCCAAGTTGCCTACCCCCTGTGTCGAATGGTTTAATCTTATGGACGATTATAGCATAAGAAGATATCTAATCCTCATTGGGAAAGAAAATCGAGACGAATCGTCTTCATTCCAGGCTTGCATTCCCCAATATAACCTCATATAATTAAACCGAACAGTCGGTTTTATGTAGGAGGAATGAAATGAGTACACCCAAAGGTTCGGTAAAGCGGAGTTTGATCCTTGACCAGGCGCTGGAGCTTTTTGTGCAGAAGGGATATGCCGCCACCTCGATGGAGGATATCGTCAAGCACACGGGGGTCAGCAAGGGCAGCATTTATTACCACTTTTCCAGCAAAGATGATTTGTTTGTGAGTATGGTTGAGAAAATAAACCGCGAATGGGTGGAGGAGTGGGCGGAGATTCGCCGCCAATTTCCCGAGGTCGGAAGCAGACTGATGGGAGCAAGCTTGCATTTCGTGAACAGCTTCCAGAGTCCTCTGACGAAGGTCGCTGAAGAATTTTCCATGAATATGCAGGATGGTTACCAGGAGGTGCATGACCGGCTGATCGAGATCTCAATGGTGCAGATTGAAGTATTTACCGAGATCTTCCGGGAGGGGATGGAACAGCAGATTTTTACTGTGGCGGACCCGGGCAAGCTGGCTGTGTTATTCACCAGTATGTTAAGCGGCTTGACGCTGTACCCCCAAGTGTTCCCCAAAGACGGGATGCACCAGCATACACAAGACGCGGTGGCTGTGTTATTAGAGGGGATTCAGAAGAAGTGAACGAAGCGGAGCCTGTTCGAGTGGTTGAACCGAATTTCTCGGGCAGGCATGTTTATTTGCGAATAATTAAACCGAACGGTCGGTTTTATCTAAAAAGGAGGTAATACAGATGAAAGAATTATTGCGCAATCGGGTGTTCCTGCTGGTGATGGCTTCGGATGTGCTGCAGCAGGTGGGAATTTGGGTGCGAAATATGGCTTTGCTCTATTATGTGGTGCAGCAGACGCAGGGCGACCCGGTGGCTGTGTCCTTGCTTACAGTTGTGGAATACGCGCCGATTTTTTTGTTTTCCCTGGTGGGCGGTGTGCTGGCGGACCGCTGGCGTCCCAAGCGCACCATGATCTGGGGCGATATTCTAAGCTTTCTCTCCATTGTGCCGATTTTATTCGTGGTGGCCTGGGGATACTGGCAGGCGGTGTTTGTTGTGACGATGATTTCCGCGATTGTGTCGCAGTTCTCCCAGCCTTCCTCATCCAAGCTGCTTAAGACTCATGTCCCGGAACAAGAGTTGACGGCTGCCATGGCAATGACCCAGATGGTCAGCTCGCTGTTCATCATCCTGGGCCCCATCCTCGGCACCTTTGTGTACTACACCTTCGGAGTTATGGTTTCCTTAAGCAGCCTGCTGGTAATCTTTGCGCTTTCCGCTTGCTTTTTGTTCTTCCTGCCCGATTCCCCGCGCTCCATGGAAAAGTTGTCCGTACAGGCTGTAGTCAGGGATTTACGGGGCGGACTGCTCTACCTGCGGGAACATGCCAACTTGAAAGTGTTGATGGTGATGTTTGGCGTCCTTGCCTTGGGAGCCGGTTTGACCGCTCCGCTCGACATCTTCCTGGTTACAGAGCGGCTGGGATTGGCGGAAGCAGACTTGCAGTGGTTTACCGCCTTGTCCGGCTCGGGCCTCTTGATCGGGGCCATAATCGCCGCCAGCCTGTCCGGCCGCCTGAAGGGCAAAGGGGTGGTTTTCGCCGGTTTGATTCTGCTTGGAGCGGGGACGATGATTGAAGTATGGTCGGTCTGGCCGGTGCTGACAGGCGGGATGCGGCTGATTACCGGTCTGTTCCTGGCTTTGACGCAGACTGTAATTGGCACATATATGCTGACTTTGGTGCGGGCCGAATATATCGGACGGATTAATGGCCTCATCACTCCAATCTTTACCGGGTGTACGCTGATCGGGACAGGACTTTCTGGCATGCTGGTGGCGCAAAGTTCGCTAATCTTTGTCTATATGCTATCCGGTTTGATTTTGATGCTGGCGGCCCTGGTAGCGCTTCGTCTACGCTTCGATTACCCTGTGGCTAAGCAGGCAGACGGGGTAGAAATAGCGGTTAAGTAATGCTGATAGAGGGCTGTCCGCAACCCAGAGGACCGTAGCGAAAATGCGCGGCCCTTTTTTTGTTCATTTTTCAAGTAGAAAACTATGATATTTTTCCTTTTTTATCCTAATTAATACTATAAAATAGAAATAAGAATGTTGGTGAAATTAGTTCAATGATGAGAAGAATGGATTGGGGAGAAGCGCATGCGGGTTGCACTGGTATGTTGTGCGGGTTCCACAGAGCCTTGTGAGGATTGTAGGTTTCAGAATGTTCATTCTTTTTTTGCCCGGGTGTACGGTTGCAAGGTGTTTCATTTCAAGGAGCTTGATGCGCTGGTCGATATTGTGAAGGAAGGCCTGAGGTTTGACGGTGTAGTTGTGAGCACTCCGGATTTCAACCCGGGATTCCTTCATACGATGCAATATCTGCAGCAGCTGCTTACGCTGAAGATGTTCATTATTGTGGAGGAGACCGGCACTCAGGGCATTCCTGTCCAAATCCCGTCTAATCACATTTACTTCGGCAGATATGAACGCCATGGCTTCCAGGATGAATTATTCAGCCGTTTGCGCTGCTGGTTTGACGAAGGGCTAAGCAAGGACACCCCCTGCTCCAGACGATCTAAGGGGATCGCGCTCAACCTTCACTCCAAATCCTTAAAAGTCGGCGAGACGGTCATTGAACTTACCTGTAAGGAATTTGAACTGCTTGACCTGCTGCTGGAATGCCAGGGCCAGTATATCCCCACCGAGCAGATTCTGCACCACCTGTGGGACAGCTATACTTCTCCTGAAATTGTCAGGCAGTATGTATATAAGCTGAGACACAAAATTGAGACGACCGCCGGCCGAAGCGATGTCATTCTGTTCCGCCGGGGAATCGGATATTCAGTTAGCCTCTAGATCTGACAATTTATTGTCAGGTCTTTTTTTTGCGGCGTGGGTGAAGGGGGAGGAGAGTTGGAAAAAAGGCACTTAAATCTTCCGCAACAGTGTGTTATGGGGAAGCAGTTGGAAAAAGTACACCTCCTCCACCGAATCTTACGGATTCAGCAGAAATTGGGCCTCGTAAGTGTTGTTTTTCCAACTAATTTCTGGAAATCCATCGCTGACGCCAAATTAGATGTACAAATTCCACTTGTGTATATCCGCCGCGCTTCTGCAAAAAAAGGAATAACTGTAAATTAACGCAAACTTAACAGCCGGGTTATGTCTCCAGCGGAACTTTAGCGTTACGATGTTCCTAATACTATTGGGGAGGCATGTATAGTGGCAACGATTCAGAACAGTATCTGGATTCATGCAGACCGGATCACCGTATTTGACAGGACCAATGACATTGCGGGCTGGACAGACTTATTCACGGAATATCAGGGAACGCGGGTGCTGGAGCAGGGGGACGCCTACATCCGCTTTGAGCTGACTACTCATCCCGAGAGTAACCGGCCTTCGCGCTCATGGATATCGGAACGATGGCTGGACCGGCCGAACTTCCGGATTACCGCGAAGCGCCTGGAGCCGCTGCTGCCGTTCAAGCATATGAACCTGGAATGGCTCTATGAGGAGCAAGACGGGGGTACGTACATGACCTGGATTCAGGAGTTCGAGGTAGATCCCGCCAGCGGCCTCACCGAAGCGCAGGTTGAAGCCCATCTGAACCGCACAACCAAGGAGCAGATGGCAGCAGTCAAGCACAATATCGAGAAGCAAACGGTTCGGAGCTGAGGCTGGATGGAGAATGTGACGGGAAGAAGAGTTGTGATCACCGGAATGGGGCTGCTTACTCCGCTAGGGAATACGCTGGAGAAGTTCTGGAGGAACAGCCTGGAGTGTAAGGTT
Organism: Paenibacillus tritici; assembly: GCF_013204885.1. GTDB lineage: Bacteria > Bacillota > Bacilli > Paenibacillales > Paenibacillaceae > Paenibacillus_AQ > Paenibacillus_AQ tritici. Next base: position 94,036 of record NZ_JABMKX010000021.1, on the reverse strand, counting down.
GGATATGACAGCTTGCAGGGCTATGAGCATATGGCCTTGAAAAGCCGGGTCACCGGGAGAATACCGGAGTTCGAGCATCTGGGCCGGACGGCCGATGAAGCGCAGAGGGCGGGCATGGGCCGGCCGGGTATACTGGCGGTCAACGCCGCTGTACGGGCGGTTGCCGATGCACGGCTGGAGTTCACGAAGGAGCTGCGGGAGCGTTCCGGGGTCTGCATCGCCAATGCGATTGCCGATACCCCGTTCTCGGAGCAGACCTTTCTGCGGATGACGGAAGGCGGCCAGGGGCCGATTGATCACGGGTTCTGCCAGGAGGACCTGTACCGCCAGGGCATGTTCTCTTATATAGCTTTTGAAGTGGCGCATGAGTTCGGGCTGCAGGGAGAAGCACTGGTGATGTCAACAGGCTGTACTGGCGGCATTGATGCTGTCGGTTACGGGTACGAATCTATCGCCGCAGGTGAACACGACATTATGATCTGCGGGGCAGCGGAAGCACCGATCAGCTCCATGACCATTGCTTCGTTCGATGCGATTGGTGCCTTGACCTCGAAGTTCAACGATGATCCGAAGCGGGCCTCCAGACCCTTTGAGAAGAACCGGAGCGGATTCGTGCTCAGCGAGGGTTGCGCGGTTGTTGTGCTGGAGGAGCTGGAGCATGCGCTCAGCCGGCAGGCCAACATCTATGGTGAGGTCACCGGATTCTCCAGCACGAACAATGCTTTTCATATGACGGATTTGCCGCAGAACGGGGATGCCCTCAGTCTGACGATGAACGAGGCGCTGAAGAATGCCGGCCTTACAGGGGAGGACATTCAATATATCAATGCGCATGGAAGCTCGACTCCGCAGAATGATGCATTTGAGACGGCGGCTTACAAAAGAACCTTCGGCGACCTGGCCTACTCCATTCCGATCAGCTCGACGAAATCCATGGTGGGTCATCCGCTCTCGGCAGCAAGCGCCATTGAGATTGTTCACTGTCTGCTGGCCCTGAACGAAGGCTATGTCCCGCCAACGGCCAATCTGGACGAGCCAGACCCGGCCTGTGATTTGAACTATGTGCCGAAGCAAGCGTTAAAGCGTGACCTGCACCATATTCTGACCAATGCAAGCGGGTTCTCCGGCATCCATTCAGCGATGATTCTGGCGGAGAACGAGTTCAGTAATATGGCAGGGAAGCTTCAGACTGAGCAATGGATGTGCAGCCCATGAAGAATAAAGTGTTCGTAACCGGAGTTGGCATGGTAGGGCCTTGCGGGAATAACGCAGGGGCATTCTGGGAGGGACTTCTGAGCGGCGTCAACTATATGACTCCGCTTCAGCTTGAGGGTACGGTTGGCGCCGCACCTCCCTTCGCCGGACAAGTCAGAGGGATGGAGCCGGAGCGGGTCATCTCGAAGCGTCTGCTTAAGAAATGCTCCCGTTTCTCTGTGATGTCGATCCTGGCCGCTAAGGACGCCATGGATGATGCCCGCTGGGAGCTGGGTTCGATGAGCCGTGAGCGGATCGGCATCTTCGTCGGCAACAACTCGGGGGGCTGGGAGAGTGCAAGGAATGGCCTGCGCGTCCTGCATACCGAGGGTGCCCCCTTCATTGACCCGAACCTGGCGAGCAACTGGTTTCCGGCTGCTGCACAGGGGCATATGTCGCTGGCTTTTGATATTAAGGGTTACAGCAAGACCGTCATCGCGGACCGGAGCAGCGGGCTGCTTGCCATAGCGTATGCGGCCAGAGCCATCCGCAGCGGGATTATTGATGCGGCCATCGTGGGCGGTGCAGAGACGCCGCTTGATCCGTGGGCGCTCTCCTTCTACAACTCGGAGGGGCTGCTGAACCTGAAGGCGGATAGTCCGCAGGCAGCGTACCGGCCGTTCGTAGAAGCCCGGAACGGAATGGCGTTAGCCGAAGGGGCGGCCTTCCTCTGCCTCGAATCGGAGCGCAGCCTCCAGCGGCGTGAGGCGTCCGGGCGGGTGAGAGCGAGTATCCAGGGCTTCGGATTCACGAATGACGGCCAGGAAGCGGCTCCGCTGGAGGACAGTGTGGCGCAGTGTGCCAGAGCCATCCGGCTGGCGATCGGGCATTCGGATACGCAGCCGGAGAGCATCGGTTATCTCTCCCTGGACGGGGCGGCATCCGCCCGTGAAGACGGGATTGAATGCTCGGCCATCCAGGAGGTATTCGGCGATAGTGCAGCAGACAAATGGGCGGGTTGTCCCAAGACCTCCTTCGGCAACACGGTTGGCGCCGCAGGGGCGTTCGATGTTGCCCTGAGCGTGCTTGCCATGAATCACGGGGAGCTGCCCGGCCTTCCGTATCTGGCGGAGTCTGTTCCAGACCATAACTTGAACTTTGTGCCGGGAATCAGCAGCCGGATAGCGGTGGAGTCCTCACTGATTCTCGCCAGAGGGAGGGGAGGCGTCTCTTCGGCACTGGTTGTGAACAAGGAAGCGTAAGGTCCATTAACTCTAACGGGAGGGTGTATCTAATGGTATTCGAGAAGATTAAGGACATTATTGATGACATTGGAATTGAGGAAGAGATTACAGAGGCATCGCATTTGTATGAGGATCTGGCACTGGACTCGACAGAGCTGGCGCTGGTCTCAACAGCCATTGCCAAGGCCTTCGGCATCTTCATTGAGAGCAAGATGCTCAAAACCTATACAGTGGCCCAAGTGATGGAAGCCGTTGCCTTGAAGGCATGATTAGAGGGATTGGCATGGATCTGGTCAGCGTTAGCTTTGTGGAGCAGATGCTGGCGAAGTGTGGTGAACATTTCATGCAGCAGTACTTTTCCCCGGAGGAGCGGGAGCTGTTCACCAGTAAAAAAAGACATGCGGAAGAATTCCTGGCCGGCAGATTCGCCGCCAAGGAAGCGCTGCTGAAGGCCATTGGAACGGGAATGAACTGTGAGCTGGACTGGAACGGGCTGGAATTCCTTAACCACCCCAGCGGCCAGCCCTATCTGGTCCGCAGTAGGGGCCTGGAGCCTTATGTACAACAGCAGGAGACTATCCATGTTAGCATCAGTCATCACGGTGATTATGCTGCCGCATTCATCATTATTGAGAGCAGTCAATGACTGTGAGGAGGACGATTCACATGAGCAATAACAAAATTTTCACACTTTTAGCCGTCAATATTCTACTCGTATTTTCGATTATGGTCAGTATCTTCCCCATCGCACCGCTGATTAGCACTGATCTCGGCATGACCTCCGGTGAGATTGGAACCATCGCGGGGATTGCCTCGCTGGTGATGACGTTCCTGTCGATTCCCTCGGGCGTCTTCGCCGACCGGTATGGGCGGAAGAAGATTATCGTTGCCTCCATGGCCCTGTCGGCAGTGGCCGTGTTCATGGTGGCGGCTTCCCACGGGGTGATGTTGTTTACGGCAGGGTGGCTGCTGTTCGGCTTCGCCAGAGGCTTCGTGTCCACACCGATTTTTGCGGTGGTCATGGATGTGTGCAAGCCCGAAGAGCGGGGCAGAGCGATGGGCATTGTGTCGGGGGCGATTGGCGCCGGGTCGGTGCTGGGATATGTACTCAGCGGCCTGCTCAGCAATTATTTTGGCTGGCATACTTCCTTCGCAGTGCTGGGTTCCCTGCTGCTGCTGTCGACGCTGGTTACGACTGTGCTGCTGAAGGAGACCGGGGTCAAGAATGCAAGCAAGAGCATCGGGCAAGCGTTCAAAAGTTCATTCAAGTGGCTGGGCGTCCGCGAAATCCTGCTGGCAGGAATTGTAGGAACCCTGTGCTTCATGGTGGGTGTGTTTACGACCTTCCTGGTGCCGTTTGCGGCCAAGGAACAGGATATTTCCCTGGTGCTGCTCAGCCTGCTCTTCATTCCTTATGAAGCCGTAGCTTCGTTCGGGGCGGTATTCATTGGCTGGATCTCGGATAAAGTGGGCAGACATGCGCCCCTGATCTGGGCCCAGTCGATCTGTCTGGGAGCGCTCGTGCTGCTGTATGCGCTTGACTTCAACCCCTGGCTGCTGACCTTCGGCTATGCGCTGATTGGACTGACTGAGGGGCCAATTATCACGCTGGTCAACACGATTATTACGGATAAGGTCATCAAGATCAATCCGATGGAAATGGGCGCGGCCTTAGGGACCTTCCGGACCTTGCAGGGAGTCGGGATTGCGCTGGGATCAACGCTTGGCGGCTTCTTCTATAGCAGGATCGGCACGCATCCCAGCTATCTGGTAGCCGCCGGACTCATGGTGCTGACGATTCTGATCTCGCTGGGCCTCGGCAAAAAAGAAGCAACAGGTGTAACCGAATATAAATCAGCCGGATAAGGGAGTGCAGTGATGAAGCAGATGTACGCGAGTACAGTGGTTCAATTGGAGGATGTGCCGGTGGTTCATGCCAGGGGAGGACAGATGCGTGTGCTGGCCAGTCCGGCAACGATCGGGGCCACGCAGTTAATTATGGGCCATGTGCTCCTCCAGGCAGGGGAAGAGATCAAGGAGCATCTCCATGATTACGGCGAAGAGACCGTATTTGTGGTCCGGGGACAAGGCACGGCGTTCATTGAAGATATCCCGCATTCCATTCGGGAGAACTGCCTGTTCATTGCGAGGAAGGGAGAGCGCCACCGCGTGGTTAATGAGGGGCCGGGCGACATGGAGCTGGTCTTCGCCACGGCACCGCTGGCCCCAAGGCCGGAGATCGGTCATAGAGAGGTCTAGAGTCCTGCGCTTGCAATGCTAATTCTAAGCAAAGTGGTGAGAAGAACAACGTGAAAAGCAATCTTGTTATTGTAGATACTCATGCCCATTTCGCCGTCAAGGAGAATAAGAGTCTGGAGCTTAGTCTGGCTGGAGCCGGAACCGTCCCGGATTACAAGAAGCAAAGAGGATTCGACGATCTGCAGTACTTGAAGAAAATGGTAGGTGCGGCTCAGGACGGATTCGTCGATGACAACAATCTGCTGGAGGATTATCTGGCCTGTATGGCCGAGAATCAAATCGCGATGAGCTGGGTTCATCAGCTTAGCTTCGAGGATGTGTACGGCTATGAGGTGCTGTCCAATGAGAAAATCGCTGAAGCGGTCCGAGCGCATCCCGACAAGCTGCGCGGCTTCGCCAGCGTCAATCCCTATAAGGGGAAGGAAGCGCTGGTCGATCTGGATTACGCCATTAATACGCTCGGCATGCAGGGCTTCAAGCTGAACCCCAATGATTACGGGGGCTTCGTCCTGAACGACCGGGAGCTGCTGTACCCGCTGTATGAACGGTGCAGCGAGCTGGGAATTCCGGTAAGCGTGCATACGGGGATTACGCCGGGCAGTATTTTTCGGATGAAGCATAACTACCCGATTCTGCTCGATGATGTTGCGGTGGATTTTCCTAACCTGACCTTGATTGTGGAGCATATGGGCCATCCCTGGAATGACCTGTGCTATTACATGGTGGGCAGGCACGACAATATGTATGTGACCATTACGGCCGTAGCCAACATCCTCATTCACAACAATCCCAAGGTGTTCCGCATGGAGCTGGCCAAGATGATCTCGGTCTGCGGCAGCCATAAGATCCTCTGGGGCTCGGACTGGACGGTCACGCCGAACATCGCCGAAGTGCTGAATTATATGCAGAAGGTAGCCATTCCGCTGCCCATGAAGCTGATGATGGGGGTGAAGGAGATCAAGAAGGAGGATGTCCAGAACATCCTGGGACTGAACGCACTCAGAATTATGAAGTAGGTGAGGGCATGACATATCAATTCATTGATCTAAGTGTGCATATGGAGGAGAATCCGGGCGAGCTGGCCCCGTACGGGTTCGAGCAGACCGGCCATAAGGAGGGGGCAGACCGCTTTGCCCGCCAGTTCGACGGAAGCCGCAAGGACTTCCCCGGCGAAGAGTTCCTGAACATGGAGATGATCACCGCTTCCACGCATACAGGGACACATTTCGATGCCCCGCTGCATTTCGGCTCCATGAGCGAAGGCAAGCCGGCAGCGTCCATTGATCAGGTGCCGCTTGAATGGTGCTACGGCGACGGCGTGGTATTGGATGTCACGCATATACAAGCGGGGGAAGCGATTGAGCAGCCGGATATTGAGCAGGCGCTTGAGCGGATCGGATACAAGCTAAAGCCGCTGGATATTGTGCTGATCCGTACAGGTGCGGACCGGCATTGGGGTACACCCCGGTATCTTACGGATTACCCGGGGATGAGCCGGGAGGCCACGCAATATCTGACCGGGCAGGGCATCAAGGTGATGGGCATTGACAGCTACGGGTTCGACCGGCCGTTCAAGAATATGATCGGCGATTATAAGCGGACGGGCGATAACGCCTATCTGTTTCCGGCCCATTTCTGGGGAAGGGAGCAGACCTACTGCCATATGGAGCGCCTGGCGAATCTGGAGCAGATTCCGGTTCCGTACGGCTTCAAGGTGGCTTGTTTTCCGGTTAAGATCAGAGCGGCCGGGGCGGCTTGGGTCCGTGCAGTGGCGATTGTTGAGTAGCGTATGGCTAATTAAGTGAAACGAATCACACAATCCAATGAGGAGGGTTTACGAATGAATTATGAATTTGAACTTAAGGTAACGGGCGTTAAAGGGCATTGCCGGGCAGGGCACAAAGAAGGGGATATTATGAAGGTCTCCCCGCTGAATGCAGGCAATCTCTGCGGAACGGCATTTCATGCGGTCTTCCCTATGCTGCTGGCGCTGAACATGGATGCGAAGCTGCCGTGGGACCCTGAGGGCAATATTGTACACTCGGCTTGCCCGGATATGCGCAACCAGATGACCATGGAGATCCGCCGCATCCCGGTGGAGCCGTCCGAAGATTCCCCATATGCGGGCCGGATGCTGCAATCCAAATGAAGGGGGACCGCTCCATATGAGCAGAGCGAAGCAATATGTTGAATTGTTCAAGGAGAGAGATTCAATCTGTGTCTCTCATTATCCGGTGCCTGTCTCTCAGCACGAAGAGTCTGAAGTAAGGTCGCTGATGGAGCTTGAGCAGATGAATACCAAAGATACGCCGACGGCCTTGTATCTGCACATTCCCTTTTGTGATGCCACCTGCTCGTTCTGCCCGTTCAACCGTTATCTGAAGCGGCAGGATCAGGTGGATGATTATCTGGCGGCAGTCCGCAAGGAGATCGACAGATATGCGGCTACGCCGTTTGGCGGCAGCATTACAGTCTCTTCCATTAATCTCGGCGGCGGTACTCCTTCCTGCCTCTCCACGGAAGAGCTGACCGGCATTCTGCAATACATGAAGCAAGCCTTTCATGTTGAGGAGGATGCCATGATCTTCATCGAAGGCAACCCGCGGAATTTCACGGCAGACAAGCTGGAAGCCTTATCCCTGCAGGGACTGAACCGGATTAGCGTAGGGGTGCAGACCTTTCAGGAGGAGCTTGCCGGGCTGCTGGGGCTGTACCATAGTGTCGAGGATTCCTTTGAGCTGGTGAAGAATGCCCGAAGCTGCGGAATCGACAATATCGGGATTGATCTGATGTACAATCTGCCGGGTCAGACGCTGGATCAGTGGCGGGCGGACATCCTCACCTCTATCGAGCAGGAGATCGACCATATCTGCGTAATTTCGTTCTGTGTGGTGCCGCATACCCAGATTGCCTCGCGTATCGCTGACGGGAAGATTCCGGGGATCGGAGATGTCTACAGGGAGATCGAGCTGTATACCATTGCCAAGGAGATGCTGCTGGAAGCGGGATATGTCCAGTACAGTGTGATTGATTTCGCCAAGCCGGGCAAGACGGACCGCCACGCTACCCTGTACTTCTCGGAGCAGGCGCATATGATCGGGATCGGTGCGGCTGCCTTCGGAATCATCAACGGCTATATGTATATTAACAGCGGGAATCTGAATGAATATATGACCCGTGTGCAGGACGGGCTGCTGCCGGTCAATTGCGGGGAGAAGGCTGACGAGCTGGAACTGGCGCACGGAGCGATGGCCAAAGGCTTGCGGATGCTGTCCGTTAACCGTGCTGAGTTCGTACGGATGTTCGGGCAGGAGCCGGAGCAGCTGTTCCCGGATACGATTGAGCGTCTGGTGCAGGACGGGCTGCTGATTCAGGATGCCGAAGGGATTCGGCTGACTGATGACGGAATTATATGGGGCAATAATGTCAGCAAGCAATTTTTCTCCGCGAAGTATGCGGATTACGGGCTACAGCACCGGATGAAGCTGGCCAAAGGGCGTCCGGTACATTCGGTAAAATGACAAGGAGGGTATAGCTAATGAGCGATATGTTGATGAGAGTTAATCCCAGGGTGGGTACCGCTTTTGATAGCATGTGCAAGTCAATTGAGGACACGGGGACGCTTGAGCCGAAGGTGCGGGAATTGATCCGCCTGGCTTGTGTAGTGACAGACCGTTCTCCCTTCGGCATCCGGCTGCATGCGCTGAAGGCTTACGAGATGGGAGCAACTGCTGAGGAAGTAACGGAGACGGTGATGAATTGTCTGCCTGTGGCGGGCATTGAGGCTGTATCCTCCGGTCTGGCTGCGGCAATGACGGCGCTGGAATCGAAGCGGGGTGTCCACCATGGCAGTTAAAACATCCTATGAGCCATTCTACAACGTGTATCCCCATAGAGACCCGATCTGTGTGTCCCACTATCCCAATCCGGTGACCGAGGTTGCCCCGGCTGACATTTATGGACGGATGGGCCTTGGCGGCCCGCCTCCGGCGGATAATGTGGGTGCCGTCTATGTGCATGTTCCTTTCTGCGCCTCCGTCTGCATCTTCTGTCCCTTCAATAAGATGGCTTACCAGGAAAATCAGGTGGAGCAGTACATGGAGGCGGTCAAGGCCGAAATCGGCATCTATGCCTCTTCACCGTATGGCTCCCAGTCCACAATCAGCGCAGTGACCTTCGGGGGCGGTACGCCGTCGGCTCTGTCTGCTGAGAGAATGGTAGAGATGCTGAAGAGTGTCCAGGCGAATTACCGGGTGACACCGGATGCGCAAATCTCATTTGAAGGAAGCCCGGCAACCTTGACGCTGGAGAAAATGCAGGCCATCCGCGCCCAGGGAGCGAACCGGATCAGCATTGGGATACAGACCTTCAATGATAAGATGGGGCACCATCTGCGGATGAGTCACGATTCACACCGGGCCTTCGAGGTGCTGAATGAAGCGAAGGAAGCGGGCTTCGAGAATATCGGCATTGATCTGATGTACAATCTGCCCGAGCAGACCATGGAGGAATGGCTGGAGGATGTAAGAACGGCCGTGCGGCTGGGAATTGACCATATCACGGTATTCTCTCTGTGTGTAGTGCCGTTTACGGCCCTGTTCAAAATGATCAAGGAAGGCAAGATTCCGCCTACCGGCAGTGTCGAGCTGGAAGTAGATATGTATCTGGAGGCCAAGCGGCTGCTCCAGGAAGAGGGGTATGTCCAGTACAGCGTGTGGGATTTCGCCAAGCCGGGCTTCGAGGACCGGCATGTCCTCTTGTACTATACCCAGCAGAAGGATCTGTTCGCGCACGGCCCGGCGGCCTTCGGTTATGTCAACAAGCTGATGTATATCAATCAGGGTGATATCCAGGAGTACAGTGACCGGCTTCAGCAGCAGTTCCTGTCCGTCTTCATTGCCAGCCAGGCGGATGATCTGGAAGCGATGCACGGAATGATGGCCAAGGGTCTGCGGATGCTGGCGGTGAAGCGGGAGGATTTCACCGGCATGTTCGGCTACCAGCCGGAAGAGATCTTTGGTAAGACGATCGACGACCTGGTAGCCAGAGGTCTGCTGGAGACGGATGAGCACGAGATCCGCCTGTCCGCCAAGGGCATTGTCTGGGGCAACAATGTATGTAAGGAGTTCTTCTCAGAGGCGAACCAGCAGACGTTCGAGAGCCGTGTGAAGCTGGCACGCGGGCAAAAACCGGCCGAAGCTGCCGGGGAGGAGCTGAAGTGATGAAGCTGTCTGTCGGCACCAATTTCGATGACCGGTTACCTCTGCTGCTGCAGGATTCGCATGTTGATGTATTCTATGGCAAATTATCCTCTGATCTGGTGGGCGGGGGCCGGCCGACCTTTGCGCTGCCAACGATAGACCGGGCAAGAGTGGAGGAGCATGTGAAGCTCCTTCACGCCTACGGGTTCAAGTTCAACTATCTGCTGAATGCCACTTGTCTGGATAACCTGGAGACCACCAAGGACTTCCATTACCGTCTGCGCGAGCTGCTGGAATGGATCGGTACCCTGCAGCCGGAATACGTGACGGTGTCCCTCCCCATGCTGATTGATATGGTGCGCACCGCGCTGCCGGATGTCAAGATCAGCCTGTCTACCTTTGCGAACGTCAACACGCTGAGACAGGCGCAGTATTTTGAAGAAAAAGGTGTCAGCGAAGTTACCCTGCCCGAGAGCCGGAACCGTGACTTCGCCTTCCTGGAGAGCCTGCGCAAGAATACCCGGCTCGATTATCAGCTCATTGCGACCAATGACTGTCTGCTGGATTGCCCGATGCGCCACAATCATGCGAACTTCCAGAGCCATGCCTCGCAGTGCAACCATGTAACCGATGGCTTCGCGCTGGATTATTACATGCTGCGCTGCACGGAGCGCAAGCTCCAGCATCCCGAAGAGCTGCTGAAGTCGCAGTGGATTCGTCCGGAAGACATGTATCTCTATGAGGAGCTGGGCTATCACAAGTTCAAGCTGACCGAGCGCATGAAGACCACGGAGAAGATTGCAGCTACGGCTGAGTCCTACTCCCGGCGCAAGTATGAGGGCAACCTGCTTAGTCTGCTGAATTCGCGGATGGCGGAGGCCGATTTCGAAATGCCCAACTTCTCGAAGAATATCAAGGAGGAGTTCGCGCCGTCTGAGAAAATGCGGCAGGTCTACAGCCTGCTGTTCAGCTTCCAGGCAAGCATCGACAATGAGAGCCTGGACGGCTTCCTGGAAGGCTTCCGTTCCAAGCGCTGCGACCGGATGGACTGCGACAAATGCGGGTATTGTGCCGAATGGGCCAGCCGTACCGTTCAGGTGGCGAAGCCGGGTGAGGCTACTCTGGCGGAGTTCGAGCAGCTGTTTCAGGCGCTGGCTTCAGGCACCTTCTTCGATTCTGGTGCAGCAGCGGCGGTAACCTGGACAGCGGAGGGCCAGAGCCTCTATGAAGGGATTGTTGCGCGTAAGCCCGAGTTCATCCGCGATATGGCAAGTACCGAGATTCGGAAGAAGGCGGAGGAGCTTGCCGCAGCACGCGGAACAGGCCAGGTCTCCCGATATGATGTAGCCAAAGCCAATGTGCTGTGTACCCCGGCCGACTTCCGGATGTTCGCGCTTAGCGATCTGCGGGCGCTGGGGTTCGATACGGCTGAGCTGGACTTAGAGGAGGCAGCCGGATGAAGAAGATCATCGGGCTTGCCGGGTCCATGAAGAAGCATCACAGCTCCAGCGAATATCTGCTCTCCGTTGCGCTTGAAGCTGCAGCGGAGCAGGGGGTGCAGACGGAGCTGCTGCGGCTGAATGATTACAACATTCTGCCCTGTGACGGCTGCGGCAACTGCATGAACGGCAAGCACTGCCACCTGCTGAAGGACCCGGAGGACCAGTTGACGGAGCTGTATGACAAGCTGAAGGAGGCGGACGGGTTCGTCTTCGCCTCCCCGGTCTATGCGCTCTCGCTTCCGGCCGTCTGGAAGAACTGGATTGACCGCTGCGAGCCTTGCAGCGACGAGGATCTGGACTTCGAGTATTACAATTATGACCGGGTTGCCGGGGTGAAGGGCAAAGCGTTCACGGGCAAGGTAGCCGGACAGATTGTTGTCGCAGCAGGTCCGGGGCATGAATGGGCACTGGCTTCGCTGATGCCTTGCTTCACGGCGATTAAGCTGTCGATGATCGCCAGCGCAGGCATCAGTCTGATTGAATATGACGGCCAGCCAGGCATCCGCAAGCGCTCCTGGAGCAAACCGATTGAAGAGGCGGAAGAGGCCAAGATGATGGCCCGGGCGGTCGGGATGCGGGTGGCCTCCTCCTTGGGATTCTCTTACTTCGACCTTCCCGGGCAGTCGGGGGCAGGGCAAGGGCAGGGAAGCGGGGGGCAGGACCCTATGGAGCAGGACCCTATGGAGCAGAGTCGGGAACACGGGATGCAGGCTGATCCTTGGTCTGCCTTCACTGTGCAGAACGTCAAGGATGAAGAGATCGCACTCGGTGAGCTGGCAGCGGAGCGGCCGCGCATCTTCGTCATCGGCGACCAGCAGGCCAGCGTCCGCTGCGGGCCGCTGCTGGAGCAGCTGGAGCAGCAGTTCGGCGGCAAGGCCGCCTGTGCGCTGATCGCAAGAGTAGGACAATTGCCGCACTTCATTACCCATGAATTCGTAAAGGAGAAGACCGGGCAGACGGTTCCCGGCTTCGAGCTATATTATGACTGGGAAGATAAGCTGGCCTCGCGCTGCAGTCTGGCACCCGGCCAGCCAGCCATTCTGGTGGGCCGCAGCCGGGAGGAGTGGCGGCTGTTTGCAGTAGATGAAGCGGAAGGCCGGGAAATCGGCCGGGTCGTGGACTATCTGGACGAAGTAGTTGTATGAGCAGTCAGGACGGGGAAGTGCTAAGGGAGGAGAGAAAGTAAATGTTGAAGACTAAGGGCGTACCTTTATTTCACAGCTGCCAGGGCACCGGGGAGGCGATTCTCTGTCTGCACGGCAACCGGGACTCTTCGCTCGTATTCCGGGAATTGGCCCAGTCGCTGCAGACCTCTTATCAGGTGCTGTGCGCTGATTTGCGCGGACACGGCCAGTCAGAGTACTCAGGTCTCCCCTTCACCCTAGAGGATATGGTTGATGATATTCTCAGGCTGCTGGACGAGCAGGGGCTGAAGCAGGTCTCGATCGTTGGACATTCTCTGGGAAGCACGCTGGCGCTGCTGCTGTCTGCACGGGAGCCGGGCCGGGTGAAGAAGCTGGTCCTTATGGGGGCCGCTGCCACCTTTCAGGTTCCGTTCAAGCGGCCAAGCCACGGTGAAGAGATCACGCCGGATACCGTGAGGCAGACGAATGCGGCGGCGGTTCCGTATTTTTTCACAGAGGGTCATGAAGAGGTGCAGCACCGGATTCTGGAAGGCTGGTCCAGGCTGCCTGCCGCGACCCACCGTCTGATGATCCAGATTCAGCATCCCGATCTCCGGCCGATTCTTCAGAATATCCGGCAGAGAACGCTGATTATAACCGGCCAGGAGGACCGGATCACTCCGCTGCACAAGGCGCTGGAGCTGAACCGGTACTTGCCGGACTCCCGGATGATGGCGGTTCCGGGTTCGGGACACTTTATGTTTCTTGAGGAGAAGGATGCCGTAGCGGATGCCATGCTCAATTTCCTCAGGGAGGAGTAGTATGGGCAGAGTACTGCTGATATCGGCGAATACGGAGAAGCGGCCGCCTGTGTTCCCGCTGGGTCTCAGCTATATTCATGCCAGTCTTGCCGCTTCCGGCTGGGAAGCCGGGATGCTGGACATGACCCAGCTGGACTATACCCGGGAGGCCGTCACCTCCTACCTGGATTCCTATACACCGGACTACATCGGCGTGTCGATCCGTAATCTGGATAATTGCTGTATGCAGTACCCCCGGAGCTTCGTGGAGCAGGTCTGCGCTCTGGTGGACTGGGTCCGGCAATGGAGCAGCACGGCCGGGGTCATTCTGGGGGGAGCGGGCTTCTCGCTCCTTCCCAGGCAATGGCTGCAGGAGACGGGAGCGGATTATGGAATTGTCGGCGATGGCTGTGACAGTATGGTTGAACTCCTGTCGCAGCTGGAGAAGGGGGAGGAGCCGTCCGCAGTAAGCGGACTGATGTTCAGGACAAGGGCCGGGGTATGGAATTACTGGCCGCCTGACGCGCCTGAGCAACTGGATCAGGAGTATTTCCCGAGCCGCAGCGGGTTCCTGCACAGCTATGATGTCGAGCGTAAGGTGCGCCATAATGTATTGACCAAGAGGGGCTGTGCACTGAGCTGCACCTATTGTGCTTATCCGTCGCTGGAGGGCAGGGCCGTCCGCCTGCGGTCGCCGAAGGGGGTAGTGGATGAGATTGAACAGATGGTGCGGCAGCATGACATCGGATCGTTCGATTTCGTGGACAGTGTGTTCAACTTCCCGTTGGAGCATGCCGAGGATATCTGCCGGGAGCTGATCGGGCGTGCGGTTCCTGTGTCCTGGGGCTGCTTCCTGAATCCCAGGTTCTTCACCGCAGAATTCGCCGGGCTGCTTAAGCAGTCGGGGTGTACGGAGGTGGAATTTGGCATTGATTCCGGCAGCGATATCTGCCTCAGGTCGTTCAAGAAGAACTTCCGGCAGGGCGAGATCCGGGCGGTGGTGCAGCTCTGCCGGGCCCAGGAGCTGGACTTCAGCTTCTGTCTACTGATCGGGGGACCGGAGGAGACCCCGGAGACCTTGAAGGAGACACTGGATCTGATGGAGGAGCTGGAGGTTCAGCGTATCTTCGGCCTGTTCGGCATCCGCATTCTGCCGTCCACCGATATGTACAGCTATGTCGGCTCCCCGGAGCCGGATGAGCTGCTCCATCCGAAGTTCTTCATGTCCCCGCAGTTGAAGCTGGAGCAGGCCAATAGTATCTGCGCCCCTTACCGGGAGCGGAACCCGGACTGGATGTTCATCTAATTTCACAAAAACAGGGTGGAGCGTAATCATGAGAATACTGGTAGTGTCTACGAATACTCTGCTGAAGCCGATGCCGGTGCTTCCGGTTGGGGCGGGGATGGTCTACTCGGCCCTGAAGGCTGCCGGATTCGAGGCCCGCTTTCTGGATATGGCGTTTGTGGCCGAGCCGCTGGAGGCCCTCCGCGATGAGCTGCGGGCGTGTGAGCCGGAGCTGATCTGCCTCTCGGTGCGCAACATCGACAATCAGGTGATTCAGCAGCCGGAGAGCTATCTGTCTTTTGTACATGAAGTCATGAAGGTGTGCCGTACTTGCAGTTCAGCCAAGGTAATGATAGGCGGGGCTGCGATGCTGGTGATGCCGGGTGAGCTGGTCGAGGAGCTGGGGGCGGATTACGGAATCAAGGGGAGCGGGGGCGAAGCGGAGGCTGTCCGGCTCGTCCATGATCTGGAACGGGGAATGGCCCCGGACACAGGTACGGTAAGGAATGCAGATCCTGCCTATCATCCGGTGTACAGCCGTATTCCGGCCAAGTCGCTGTTCTCTCCGCAGTATTTCATCCCGAACCCACGCATCAAAAAAGCCTCCATGGGCTATCAGGCCTCCAGAGGCTGCAGCCGGCACTGCATCTATTGCTCGGAGGGCTATATGAATTCCGGCGCCTGCCGGATTCCTGCGGAGCAGTTCATGGAAGACATGAGGATTGTGCAGGCGGACTATCAGGTGAACAGCATTACTTTTGTAGACGGTGTCTTCAATCATGAGGTGGAGGAGACGATAGAGTTCTGCGGGCAGATCGGCCGCACAAGCACCTCGCTGGAATGGAGCTGCGCCCTGACGCCTGCCAATATTACGGAAGAATTGATACGCTCACTGAAGCACACCGGCTGCCGCTTCGTGGATATCGGGGCCGATTCGGGCTCGGGGCGTATGCTCCGGCGGATGGGGAAGCAATTCACCCCGGAACACCTGCTGGAGCTGGGGCGTCTGCTGGAGCAATATCATATCCCTTATTCGGTATCGCTGCTGTTCGGCGGGCCGGGGGAGCATGAGGAAACGGTGCAAGAGACGGTACAATTGGTCAATCAGCTGAATCCTGTCTATATCCTGGCCAGTCAAGGCATCCGGATCTATCCTCATACCGCCCTGTACAATATCGCTCTGCAAGAGCAGGTGATTCATCCGGCGGATAACTTGCTGCTTCCGGCCTTTTACCAGTCCAGGGACTATAGCACAGATCTGCTCACCAAGGCTCTGGCGGCATCGCGCCACATCTATAAGGATATGCTTATGAATTCAATTGGAGGAAGGACTTGATCGAATGAACAAGCCGGCTTACCCGTTCCGGGAGATAGGGATAGGACATTATCCCATGGGGAATTCTCCGGTTGCACCGGAGGACAGCAAACGTCTGCCGTCCCTGATGAACTTGAATGATGCCGCTGCAAGCTCTAAACTGGTATATGTACATATTCCGTTCTGTGATTCCATCTGCCCGTTCTGCCCGTATCCCAAGGCGTTCAATGAGCAGGGAGCCCGCCAGGAATATTTGACCGCGCTGTTTCGTGAACTGGAGATGTACGGCTTCACGCCGCAGATCCGCAATTCCTCGGTGGAGGCGCTCTACATTGGCGGCGGTACGCCGAGCGTTCTTAATGAGGAAGAGATTACGGCTCTGTTCGAGCAGCTACAGTCCACACTTCCCATGCACAGTGTCGAAGAGATCACCTTTGAGGGGAATCCCGCCTCGTTCACCGCAGGCAAGCTGAAGCTGCTTCATGCCCTGGGCGTCAACAGAATCAGTCTGGGGGTGCAGACCTTCAACGATGAGCTGGGGAGACGCCTTGGACTGCTTCAGACCTGTGAGGATTCACTGCGCACCATTCAGCAATCCCAAGAGGCCGGAATCTCCAACGTCAGCCTGGACCTGATGTACAATCTGCCGGGGCAGACGATGGAGGAATGGCTGGAGGACTTGGCGAAGGTAGTGGAGCTGGGAATCGGTCATGTTACCTTATTCCCGCTTAAGCTCATTCCCGGCTTCGGACTCTTCAAACGAATTGCCGGCGGCGAGCTTCCACCCTGCGGAGATCTTGAACTGGAGCAGCAGATGTATGTTGAGGCCTGTCATTATCTGGAGTCACAGGGCTATGCGGTCGAATCCACCTATGACTTTGTACGGCCGGGAGGACATCATATCTACAGCCGCAAGCATTTTGACGATCATCTGGACCTGCTCTCTGTCGGGTTGGGTGCGTTTGGCGATGTGGGCGGTTATGCTTACCAGAATGTGAAGCTTCTTCCTGAGTATGTGAAAAAAGTTACATCCGGCAACCTGCCGGTTGCCTTAGGCTACGAGGTGAAGGCAGACGATCTGCCTAACCAGTTCCTGGCGATGGGCCTGCGCCGCACGGCTATTGACCGCCAGCTCTTCCAACGCAAATTCGGCATCTTCCCGGAGGAAATGTTCCCGGAGCTGTTCGATAAGTTTGTTAAGGCGGGCCTGGTGGAGATTCGCGAGGATACCATTGCTCTGAAGCGGTTCGAGGGATTGTTCTGGGGCAACAATGTGTGTAAGGAGTTCTGCGAGGAACATATCAAAATGGCTTTTCCAAAATGATGGAGGGGTACTATGAACAGCAAAGTGACCAAGAACATCTTCTATGAGGAGCTTCAGGAGGCCGGGCAATTCAAGCAGCTGGAGCAGCGGTTGCTCGGTGAGTCGAATCTGCCCGGTCCGCGGGCAAATCTGGGGGCGGCGTCCACGTTCGCAGATGCCTTCGCGTCCGATTGGGTTTCTGACGACGCCTGGAACCTGCTTATGGAATGGAGCGGCAAGCCGGAATCGGCAGCGCCTACGGACGATCCCCGGGAGTTCTTGCCGTTCTGCGCCTTGCAGGCGATGGGCAGCTATTACCGTTACGCGGAGCCTTCCCGGCAGCAGATTATTCTGGAGCGTTGTCAGGCAGCCATGAATGATTCCCGCTGGCGGATGCGCGAAGCGGCAGCGATGGCACTGCAGCGGATTGGCGAGCAGGACTTCAGCGCGCTCCGTAGCTTGTTCGATGGGATGAAGGACGCAGCCGGTCCGCTGGAGCAACGGGCCTTCGTCGCGGCGCTGGCCCATCCGCCCATGCTGAAGGATTCCGCCAATGTCTTGTACGCGCTGGAGCTGTCAGAGGAGATTCTGGATGAGATTGCCGCCGGACAGACCCGTTATGGTACGGAGGATTTCCGCATCCTGTCCAAGGGTCTGGAGTATGCACTTAGCGTATTCGTGGAACGCGCCCCCGAGCATGGCTTCCGGATGCTCGCCAAATTCGCCGTGACCGACGACAAACGGATGCAGAAGATCGTAAAGTCCAACCTTGGTAAAGCCCGCCTGGCCAAAAAATTCAGCCAGGATGTGGAGCGCATTCAGTTGATGATGAATGCTTGAGGGTGCTGATTAGTCAGGGTAACACAGAAACAGCCGGATCACACGCAAATGCGCGGGTTGGGCTGTTTGTTGTGAATTGAAACACTGACATGGTAGAGTCTAAGAGTTATCGTTAGTTCCAATATTAGCTTAGTAGCTCTGATCTCTAGCAGTCCGTGTTGTTCAGAATTTATCGGGATTCTTAATCCTAATGGACGCTACTTCGCCGCATCTTTTACAAAATGTATATATAACCGGAGAACCGAAAGAAAAAGTTTTGCCTACTGGCATAACTCTAGCGTCAACAGCGTTAACTTCACCTTTTGCAAAGGTAGTATATCCACAGGTTTTACAAGTTAAGTTTTCCTGATTCATAATAACCATCCTCAATGAAATATTTTACAATATGTGTGGAGTAAGATAGGAACTGATAGCTGGTGCGAATGCCAAGCTCCCACCTCGGGTCCTTCGCACTCATTGATTCATATCCTTTATTGTACTATATTGGAAGAAGGGTGGGGGATTAATATGGAAATGGCATAGGTTATGCTGATTTCCGCTGTCGCACTCTGTGTAGAGTGCGACAGCGGAAATAATGAATATATACTTTATTGCAAGTTGGATAAAAGTCGCACTCTATACGGGAGCGTGGATTGAAATCCGTTAGTGTTTTGGCGACATATTTAAAATGAGGTAGCTCCTCGTTCAGGAGGGTAGATTGAAATCTATGTTGTACAATGCAGATACGGTAACTCCGCATCGCTCCTCATGTAGAATGTGAAGTGAAATCATCAGGTCGAGCTGGTGTACCTCTTGTAGGTGTCGCTCCTCATACAAGCAACCCCCCACCATTAGTACATATCCCCCAAGAGAGTATCCGAGCCGGCCCCTGGCATGTTAAAATAGGAGAAATGTGTACATCGAAATGTGTGAATCTTATCTGGGGGCGGCAGGTGAAAGCGTTGAGATTAAGAGATTTCATGGGCCCTTCGGATACGTCTGCTCACCGGCAGGCCCGGTGGATCAGGCGGTTTCTGTATACCTATTGGCTTGTGATTGCGCTGCATTTTCTGGCTCAGTTGGGGGCTTTTTGGTGGCTGGCTTATCCCATGGGGCCGAAGGAATTTTACTGTGAGGTGCTGTTGTATCCGACACTTCTGATGAGTGCGGTTGTCGGGATTACGCAGCTTGTGGATTATGCAGCACCGAAGTATTCCTTCGTGCTGCTGTTTGTAGCGGGGACGATTATAGCCATGCTGATCATTCATCTGAATATGGATATTCGGATCATCGGGGCACTGATGCTGCTGCCGATTATGGCGTCTGCGATATTCTTCCGTTTGGATCTGACCTTATTTACGTCTGCCCTGCAGGCGGCTGCATTCTTCATTCTCTACCGCTGGGATTACCGGTTCAAGATGTACTTGAATGATTTTGACCTGATTGCCATTCCGCTTTTCCTGCTGGTAGGCACGCTGGTAGCGGCTATTATCATTATTAACGGGCGCGAGCTGGCGAGCGATCTTGAAGCCACCCTGATCGCCAAGCAGGATCTGATGATCGAGAATGCTGTCATCCGCAAGCTGTCTACCACCGATGCGCTGACGGGGCTGTATAATCATATTTCTTTTCACGAATTCTATGAAAAAGCGCTGGAATACGGAAGCCAGGGAGCCCCGTTCCATCTGGCGCTGCTTGATATAGATAATTTCAAGCGGATCAATGATAAATATGGACACCGTACGGGGGACCTTGTGCTGGCTCGGGTCGCCCACATCATCAAGGAGTATATCTCTCCCGCGGACATTGCAGCCCGCTACGGCGGGGAGGAATTCGCCATATTGCTGTTCGAGAAAAGCTTCGAGGAGGCTTACGAGCTGATCGACGGAATCCGCCGCCAGCTGTCGGAGACGTTCCATGAAGAGATGGAGAACCGGGCGGTTACCGTCAGCGTTGGCCTCCAGAGCTATGACGAAGGAGCCACCAAAGAAAAGCTGTTCGAGGAAGTGGACAATCTGCTCTATACTGCCAAGCATTCCGGCAAGAACACCACGCTAACCCCGTTGTCCCGCCAAAACATCGTATAAGTTACTCCGCTGTCCTGCCGGATCATCGTATCAGTTACTCTGCTGTCCCGCCGAAACATCGTATAAGTTACCCCGCTGTCCGCCGGATCATCGTATGAATTACTCTGCCGGAGGTTCATCCTCCGCAGCCTTCTTGCGTGCCCGGAACCGCCGGACCTTCATCAGATTCCCGCAGAGCTTGTCGTCGCAATACCGCTTCGAGCGGTTACGCGTATCATCGTAATAGACCCAGAGGCAATCGGGATTGCCGCAAATGCGGAAGCGTGAGGGCTCCTTCTCCAGTAACGCGGCCGCAAAAGAGGCAGCAATCTCCGCCATGATCTGCTTCCAATCCGCCCGCTGCGGCAGGAGGGAGATCCCGGCTTCGCCT
Source organism: Paenibacillus tritici (assembly GCF_013204885.1). Classification (GTDB taxonomy): domain Bacteria; phylum Bacillota; class Bacilli; order Paenibacillales; family Paenibacillaceae; genus Paenibacillus_AQ; species Paenibacillus_AQ tritici. The sequence goes on along the minus strand of NZ_JABMKX010000021.1, from coordinate 73,533 downwards.
GTGGCATTCCAGACCACTTGGCGCACAACCGGCCCGTTGCCCAGATAATCATTGAGCTGCTCCAGCAGAGCTGTAGCCGGGGTCTCGCCCGCGACCAGTCTCTGTAGCTCGTCCCATAACAATCCGCGCAGCCGCTTCAGCCGATCCAGCTCCTCCGGCAGGAGCGGGGCGGCTGCAGGCAGCTTCTGCTCCACCAGCCATTCCTCCAGCCACTTGGGTTCCTCCAGCCGGTCCCGGTCCTTGCTCCGGTCGCTTGTCCGCCAATCCCGCCAATAGCTGTTCATGAAATCTACCCACAGCAAGCTTCATCGGTCCTTTCGCGTCATCTTTGCTTTGATTGTAACAGTTAAAAATAATATTTGCTAGTTACTTGATGCGCTCCGGGAAATATGATACATTTCTCATGTAACTGTTATTCGGGTTATTAAGTCGTTACAGGAGGGATACAGGTGAAAAACAAAATTAGCGATGTTCTGGTTGAAAATTGGGATTATGTCATGGAGGTTGAGGATTGGCAGCCGCCGCTTAAGGACGCGCTCGAAGGCGTGAACAGTGAGCAGGCCAGCTGGAAACCGGAGGGGGCTGCGGGCAACTCCATCTGGGAGACTGTGAATCATCTGACTTATTATAAGGAACGTCTGCTGCGTAAGCTGAAAGGGCTGGAGAAATTGCCTGATCTGGAGAGCAATGACGATACGTTCACCGTAACGGAGAGCGGGGAAAAGGCCTGGAACAAGGCGGTCGACAAGCTGAAGTCCGTTCACGCCTCTTTGCGGGAGATCATAGTGGCCCTTGAAGAAGGCGCCTATGAATGGGGCGGCTCGGGACATGCGCCGGGAGAAGAAGTGATGAGCCTGATTCTGCATGATGCTTACCATACCGGACAGATTGTGCTGGTCCGCAAGCTGCAGGGCTCCTGGCCGGGCACGCGCAGCTTCGACTAAGCAACACCGTCACTTTTTTAAAAGTAGCCGCACCTCAACAAGCCGCGATGACCTCTAAAGGTTCTCGCGGCTTGTTTGAATTGTATAAGCTGTTCTGCATCCATCAACCAGACTACAAGTTGTTCTGGATGTACTCCTTGGGTTCAGCGGAATTCCGGTAGAAGAACCAGCATTCGTTCAGCAGTTTGATCTGACGGCTGTCTTTTTTGAAATAGGCCTTCATGAGCTGTTGTCGAAGCCACTGTGGCACGGGTACCCCTCCTCTGGCATGCATCCTATGTATAGATAGCATATGGGGGAATTCGCCCAAAGGTGCGACTTTGGCATCAGTTTTGCAGGCAGAAATTAAGAGGGCCTGCCCATACCGGGCCTACTGTACCCGTTCTGCTTCTTCTTCATACCATTGCTCGAGCTGAGCCTGGAGTGCACGGATCTCCGTCAGCAGAGAGATCAGCGGATAATGATCCTCCTTGATGGAGGCAAAAGCACTCTCCAGCCGGTTAATATACGCCAGCCCCGATTCCAGGTGATGCTCCTCGCGCAGCAGTTCCAGCGAATCGCATTCGGCAACGGCGAGCGGCAATCCGGGAACATTCTCAGCGGTCAGCTTGTCGATTTCTTTATTCAGGCGCAGATTAAGGGCGCTCAACTGGTAAGCATACTCCTCCGGCATTTCCACGAATTGCAGTTCCTGATCCTGCTGCATGATTACGTACCGCATTTTCGGCATAACTCATTCTCCCTCCGGACTTGTCTTCCTTCTTGACAGTGTAGCCTATGGGCAAGTTACAATTCAAGTAGAGATCTAATTTCCTTAAGGAAGGACCGTGAAGGAACGCTATGACCAGTATGAGCAACGAAGAGCTGCAGCTGTGGATAGAGCAGGTGTCGCTGAACAGCTTCGGCGTGCCTTTCCGGCATACGGCCAGCTTTAACAGCAGACTTACGACAACGGGCGGACGGTATTTTACCAAAAGCCATAATATAGAGATTAATCCCCAGCAGCTTGCCATGTACGGACGGGAGGAGACGGAGAAGATTATCAAGCATGAGCTCTGCCACTACCACCTGCATCTGGCGAAGCGGGGGTATATGCACCGGGATGCCGATTTCAAAACCCTGCTGGCCCGCGTCGGCGGCAGCCGTTACTGCCAGACTCTGCCGGGAGCCAAAGCGCGCAAGCCTCAGCCGTACCGGTACAAGCTGGTATGCATTACCTGTGCCACCGAATATCTGCGCAAGCGCAGAGCCGATCCGGGGCGTTACCGCTGCGGGAAATGCTCCGGCAAGCTGAAGCTGGTCACCCTGACCGCAGATGCGGGTCCGGCTACTTAATCTTTGATTACGAGGCCAAGCAGTCCGGCAAAAGAAGCTGCCTGCTCCGCAGAGATGATACAGCCCTCCAGATCCTGAAGATCCACCAAGAGGCCGGTGAACTCGCAATCGCTTAAGTCAATATCCTTCAGCTTGCACCCGGCCAGCGTAGCCTGCTCCAGATTGCATTGCGAGAAGTACAGGCCGTTCAGAGTGGACTTGTAATAATCCGCACTGGCCAGCGAGCTGCGCTCGAAGGAAGCCCCTTTGAAATTCGCAAAACGGAACACCGCGAACTCCCCGAGGCATCCGGTCACCGACACATTTTGAAACCGCGCTCTCGTGAAGTCCGTCCCGATTAACCGGCAATCCCTGAATTCGGTCCGGTGCATGAAGGCGTCGCTGAAATCCACATTGGACAGGTCGCAATGATCGAAGAGGACATCGGTCAGCTCAATGCCGTGCAGGGAAGATTCAGTAATGGTAACGTTACGGAAGATCACCTTGTCAAAGGACACCCTGGCGGCCTCCTGATATTCAATCAGCGCACCTTCAATGAGGCAGCGGCTGAATTCGTCCTTGGAAGCGAGGGCATGAATCTGCTGGGGCAGCAGTAGCTCCGGTTCCGGGATTCTGGGTTGTTCAATGGTATGACTCATGATTACCTCCGAGGTTTAGTGTGTTATCCAGCTGTTCACCATTTCCTATTTGATCTGGCCCATGTCCAGGTTGACGCGGTAATTGCCGTACACCAGCAGCTCGTCGAGCAGAGCGTTCAGCGCTTCCTGATTCACAGTGCGCACCCGCATCCAATAGCAGCCCTCCCCGCTGATACGGTGCACCTCGGCTACGTTATCATGGGCCTTCGCAAACTCCTGAAATGGGAGGTGGTCACTCTTGGTGCTGAGAAAAACCGTAATAAAAGCATGAATATTCTGCCCGATCCGGAGCGGGTTCCAGTGAATGGTGTAGCCTTCAATGATCTCCAGCTCCCGCATTCTGCGGATACGTGCGCCTACAGCTTGACCTGTCAGGTGGACCAGAGCTCCAATATCCTTATGGCTTAATGTAGAGTCTTCTATTAGAAGCTGGAGGATGCGGTAATCCGTATGATCTATTTGAGTAGCGGTCATGGCGGTCATTTCCTTTCCGGCTGAAAGTAGAACCGGCGAATCTCTTTCGCGGCACAATGGTCTCTCTTCCGCAGCTAATTTATAATGAATTGTAACAGAATGCAAGCTTGAGGAAGAGGTGTATATAATGAAAATCCAACTTATCCGCCACGCCGCCCTATGGCTGGAATACGGAGGTGTAACGTTTCTGGTCGACCCGATGCTGAGTGCGCAGGGAGTTAATCCGCCGATTATGAATTCAGGCGATGAACGCCGGAATCCGCTGGTTCCATTGCCCGGCCCGGTAGAGCAGTGGCTGAAGCCGGATGCTGTCCTTGTGACACATCTCCATCAGGATCACTGGGATACAGCGGCCGTAGATCAATTATCTCATGAGCTGCCGGTATTATGCCAGGAAGGTGACGGTGAGAAAATATCCGCCCAGGGTATGCTCAGCGTTACAGAGATTAAGGACAGCAGCTCTGCTTCCTTCGGTGCAGTGACCCTGACGCGTACAGACGGCCGTCACGGGACGGGGGAGATCGGGGAGAGAATGGGCAAGGTATCCGGCTTCATATTCCAGGCAGAAGGTGAACCTGTGCTCTATCTGGCGGGGGATACAATCTGGTGCAGTGAAGCAGAGCAGGTGCTTGCCGATCATCGGCCTGAGGTCATTATCCTGAATGCAGGGGGTGCACGGGTTGCAGCCGGGGGACATATCACGATGAACGAACAGGATGTTGTCGATGTATGCCATGCCGCCCCGGAAGCTTCCGTGATCGCCGTTCATATGGATGCCATCAACCACTGCCGCGTTACCCGGGAGTTATTGAAGCTTCGTCTTGAACAGGAGGGGCTGCTGGACCGTGTCGCTGTACCGCTGGATGGGGAGTGGATATACAAACAGGACCAATCTGTATAAGTTGTAAACGATCTCAATATCTTATTCTCTGCCCTTGACTAACCTTCAGAATCATGATAAATTAATCCTTGTTCATGTTAATGTTCCCTGATAGCTCAGTTGGTAGAGCACTCGACTGTTAATCGAGTTGTCACAGGTTCGAGTCCTGTTCGGGGAGCCATTACTTGGAGAGATACCCAAGTGGCTATAAGGGGACCCTCTGCTAAGGGGTTAGACTGCGTAAGCGGTGCGAGGGTTCGAATCCCTCTCTCTCCGTTCTGAAATACTTCATTGCCAGGGATGAGAACCCTCGGTGGTTCGTTGGAGCATAAGCTTCGTTAGCAATACTTCGCAATCTCTCGCGTAGCGAGAGTATCCCTCTCTCTCCGTACTTTAATCAACACATAAGGAGCTCATATTGAGCTCCTTTTTTGCGTCCATCCAGCTGGAGCAGGCGGAATCTGTGAACGATACGATTTTTCTCAAAATGTCGTAATTCCATATACCCGATGTCGCATTTATCTACTAAAAATCCTGCTTATTATATGATACTTTATAGGTGATGTCAGAATAATGTATATGGAGGTGCAGGCGGATGAGCATTAGGATTGGCAAGATCAGCTTTTGGCATGTACATGCTTGGGATTATACGAAGCAGGCTCAGGAGCATGGCGATACGGAAATTGCTGCGGTATGGGACGAGGATGCGGAGCGGGGCAGGAAGGCGGCAGAGAGCTTGAATGTCCCGTTCTGTGATTCTTTGGATGATCTGTTGGCCCGGGAAGATATAGATGCCGTTATTGTCGACGCGCCAACCTATATGCACCGGGAGGTCATGATTGCGGCGGCCAGAGCAGGCAAGCACATCTTCACCGAAAAGGTTGTAGCTGCAACGCTGAGTGAGGTTAACGAGATCCTCTCCGAGGTCGCAGATCATGGAGTGAAGCTAACCGTCTCCCTGCCGCGGCTAAATGACGGTTATACATTATCGGTTCAAGACATTCTAAGCCAGGGACTGCTGGGGGAGATCACCTATGTCAGAGTCCGCTTATCCCATAACGGGGCAACGGCCAACTGGCTTCCTGAGCATTTCTATAGCCTGGAGCAATGCCAGGGCGGTGCGTTGATTGATCTGGGATGTCATCCCATGTACCTGACCAGACTATTCCTGGGTCAAGAGGTGACCGGGGTAAGCGCGAACTTCGGATATGTGACGGGCAAGGAAGTGGAAGACAACGCGGTAGCAACGCTCTATACCGATTCGGGAGCTATCGGTGTTGTGGAAGCCGGTTTCGTGAATAGCTACTCCCCGTTTACCATCGAAGTGCATGGAACAGAAGGCACCCTATTATATGGAACGCCTGAAGAGAAGCTGCTAGTGAGAAGTACCAAAGCGGCCGATCAAGGGGCTTCCTGGAACGATACGCCTGTGCTGGCCAATCGGGAGAGCGCTTTCCAGCAATGGGTCGCCCACATCCAGAACAACACGCTTGCTTCTGACAATATTCAAGCGGCAACCGAGCTTACCCGGTTAATGGAGGCGGCGAATCTCTCGGCGAAGGCAGGACGGGTGGTCCGGTTAGCCGAATTGAAATCTTGATTTGCAGGAGGTTAACATGAGTCCTTTTCCCTTCGAGATTATGTTTGAGAAGATGGATCTGCTGGAACGGCTGGATATTTCCATTCTGTGGGGACATTATGAAATTTCAGTTCTCCGGTTTCATTTGACCTCTTTTCCGCCGGGGAAGGTCATTGATTTCCATAACCATGCTGAATTTGAATTTCATTTCATCCCGCGGGGCAAGGGAACGGTCATTCTTGGCGATCAGCAGTATCCTTTATCGGAGGGAATGCTCTATTTGACCGGACCTGGAGTCATGCACCGTCAGGAAGCGGATGCGGAAGAGTCGATGGAAGAGTTATGTCTGCATGTCAATATTGCGGAGAAGCCCAGAGACGACGCAGATCCATGGGAGGTTGCGGAAGCAGAGGAATGTGTGGAGAAGCTGAGGAGGCTGCCGCTTATCCCTGCGCAGGATTATCACAGGGCGATGAAGTGTTTTCTGGAGGCCTATGAAGCCTGTGACGGCAAGCTGGCGGGATATTACACATCCATCAAGCATCTTGTGATCAGTATATTGCTGAAGGTAACCAGAGCTTATGATACAGGCGGGATGGGCGCTGCGGCACCCGTACGGGATATGTTGACCTACCGCTATCAATACGCCGTTCAGTACATGGAAGCGAATTATTCATCAGCCGTGACGCTGGAGAATGTTGCGGAGAAGCTGAATATCAGCTCCAGACAGCTGCAGCGGATCTTTAAGCAGGTCCATCCGGATCAAACGTTCAGCCGGATTCTTGAAGAGATCCGGTTGCAGGCGGTGTGCAGCAAGCTTGAAGCCAGCAGCCTGTCGATCGAACACATCGCGGAGTCCGAAGGGTTCACCAATGCCACCTATCTGCATTCGGTATTCCGCAAGCGGCTGGGCATGACCCCGGCTGCATACCGCAAGGCCCGAAAAATACATGAACAGTGAGGATGAGAGACTATGAGCAAAGTATATCGTGTTGGAGTTATCGGCTGTGGAGGAATTGCGAACGGGAAGCATTTGCCTGCCTTAAGCAGACAGGATAAGGTTCAAGTGGTGGCTTTTTGCGATATTATCAGGGAACGGGCGGAAGCGGCTGCGGAACAATACGGCGGTGCGGAAGCGGCTGTCTATACGGACTATAAGGAATTATTGAAGGATGCTTCTATTGATATTGTTCATGTTCTTACTCCCAATGATGCGCATGCGGAAATATCCATTGCAGCCTTGGAAGCGGGCAAGCATGTGATGTGTGAGAAGCCCATGGCCAAAACAGCGGCAGACGCCAAACGTATGGCTGAAGCAGCGAAACGTACAGGCAAGAAGCTGACCATCGGGTATGACAACCGGTTCAGACAAGACAGCCAGTATTTGAAAAAAGTCTGTGAAGCTGGCGAGCTCGGCCATATCTATTATGCCAAAGCACATGCCATCCGGCGCAGAGCGGTTCCGACCTGGGGAGTATTCCTGGATGAGGAGAAGCAGGGGGGCGGCCCGCTGATTGATATCGGAACGCATGCGCTGGATCTGACGCTCTGGATGATGGACAACTACAAGCCGAAGGTTGTGCTGGGGACCAAATACCATGAGCTCTCACAAAAAGAAGACGCTGCCAACGCCTGGGGACCCTGGGACCCGAAGAAATTCACCGTGGAAGACTCTGCGTTCGGGATGATTGTGATGGAGAACGGAGCAACGATTACGCTGGAGGCGAGCTGGGCGCTGAATTCGCTGGATGTGGATGAAGCCAAGTGCAGCTTAAGCGGAACCGAAGCGGGTGCGGACATGAAGAACGGTCTCAGAATTAATGGGGAGAACCATAGCAAGCTATACACGAATGAGATTGAGCTTGGCGCCGGGGGAGTAGCCTTTTATGAAGGCAAAGAAGAGAAATCTACGGATGTGGAACTGCGAAAGTGGATCGAAGCAATCGAACAGGATAAAGATCCGGTCGTGACTCCTGAACAGGCCTATGTCGTATCCCGGATACTTGAGGCTATCTATGAATCGGCGCAGACGGGTAAGGCGGTATATTTGGATTAACGCTACACGACCCTTGCAAGACTATATCTGACAAGAAGCCGGACCTCCGATGATCGAGGGGCCGGCTTATTTGCCGGTTCAATCCGTGACAAATGTTATATTAATTACGCAGAAACAAAGTATTGTATAAGAAAAGGTAACCACTGCTAACACCATCCTGCTGCAAAATCCTCTGTTTTACTCCTGTTTTCTACATGTTCTACAATAACCAACTTAAACCTACCGGATACTACACATATCACGTTATGTAATATAACACCAAATATTGAATTTTATATTAATTCGCACAAAAATTAGTGACGATGCCCTGACCTTGTGTTAATATAAGTGACATCATATTCCAAGTAGAGAAGGTACACAGCGAAAGGGGATTTAAGATGAATATAGGGAAAAGGGGTTGGCGATGGAGTACTTCATTCAGCAACTAATTAACGGGATTTCCGTAGGCAGCATTTACGCTCTGATCGCTCTTGGTTACACTATGGTTTACGGGATTATCAAACTGATCAATTTTGCGCATGGGGATGTATTTATGGTAGGGTCATTCATCGGTCTGTATAGTGCCAAGTACTTGGCAGCTGCCGGATTACCGCCCGTCGTTGTCCTGCTACTGTCGCTGATCATCTCAATGACCATCAGTGCATGTCTCGGGATTAGCATTGAACGTCTGGCCTACAAGCCGCTGCGCAAGTCAACACGGATTGCCGCGCTGATCACAGCGATTGGCGTATCCTTCCTGCTCGAGTATACCGGAGTGCTGATTCTGGGGCCGCAGGCCAAGGGCTTCCCGGATATTATGGATAAGAAGCAGGTTCATCTGTTCGGTTCCTCCATTCAGGTAGAGTCCAATCAGATCATGATTCTGCTGACCACGATTATTCTAATGCTTGTCTTGCAGTATATCGTTCGTTACACCAAGACGGGCAAAGCCATGCGGGCCGTATCCTTCGATGTAGAAGCCGCGCGGCTCATGGGAATCAATGTGGACCGCACCATTTCAGCCACCTTCGCCATTGGTTCGGCGCTGGCCGCCGCAGCCGGTGTCATTTTTGGAATGACGTACAATTCGGTTGATCCTCTGATGGGCGTGATGCCCGGACTTAAGGCTTTTGTAGCGGCTGTACTTGGAGGCATTGGAAGTATTCCCGGTGCGCTGGTTGGCGGCTTGCTGCTGGGGACGGTTGAGACTGAAATTTCTTCACTCGGGTTCTCCTCCTGGCGTGATGGCGTGGCCTTTGCGGTACTCATTCTAATCCTTATTTTCAGACCCTCCGGGCTGTTCGGCAAGAATGTCCGGGAGAAAGTGTAGGAGGAGGCAGCCGTGCGAAAGTTAAATAAAAAGTTCTGGCTGGGCATTCTTGTCGCCCTTGCGTTCTATGGAATCGTTAAAGTTCTTCTAACAACGGGAATACTTAGTGATGTGAATCAGTCTATGCTGCTTCTAATCGGGGTCAACATCATGCTGGCGGTGTCGCTCAACCTGATTACCGGGATTACCGGGCAGTTCTCCATTGGTCATGCCGGATTTATGTCTGTGGGTGCATACACCTCGGCGATCCTTACTCTGGACTACAACGTGCCATTCGTTCCGGCTATTATTGCAGGCGGGCTCCTGGCGGCCGTGTTCGGCGTATTGATCGGCATGCCAACTCTCCGGCTGAGCGGTGACTATCTCGCCATCGCCACGCTGGGGTTCGGTGAGATCATCCGGATTATCATGCTGAATACCGAATATGTCGGCGGAGCTTCGGGGCTTAGCGGTATTCCGGCCAAAACTACCTGGACGATGCTCTTTTTCTTCACGCTCCTCTCGGTAGTGCTGATTAATAACTTCATTAGATCTACGCATGGCCGGGCCTGTATCGCTATCCGCGAGAATGAGATTGCTGCTGAGGCGATGGGGATTAACACAACCCGCTATAAGATTATCGCGTTTACCATTGGTGCTTTGTTCGCCGGCATGGCGGGCGGCTTGTCAGCCCATACGTTCTATGTGATTACGCCGGGCAGCTTCAACTTCCTGAAGTCTTTTGAAATTATCGTGATGGTGGTTCTCGGGGGGCTTGGCAGTACGGCTGGTTCTATTGTTGGAGCGGTGTTCGTCACTCTGCTCTACACCTACTTACGTGAATTCCCGGAATGGCGCATGATTATCTATTCGATCGTGCTCATCCTGATGATGATCTTCCGTCCAAGCGGCCTGCTTGGCTCAACCCGGTTCTCATTCGGCAAGTCCGGCAAAAAGGAGGCAAAGGCAAATGACGCAATCGAGAGCAGCAGTACTTCTTGAGGTGAAGGAGGCCAGCCGGGCCTTTGGCGGACTTAAGGCTGTAAGTGAGGTTTCCCTCCATATTGACCAAGGGGAGCTGATCGGTCTGATCGGGCCTAACGGTGCGGGCAAAACAACCTTATTCAACCTGCTGACCGGCGTATACCCGCCCTCATCAGGCAGCATTCTGCTGAATAATGAATCTATCGGCGGGATGAAGCCTTACAGAATCAATCATAAAGGCGCTGCACGTACGTTTCAGAACATTCGCTTATTTACGGCGATGACGGTTCTGGAGAATGTCAAAATTGCCTTCCATCAGCATGCCAGGCACTCGTTGTTCTCTTCGATGCTACGTCTGCCGAAGCACTTTCAGGGAGAAGAAGAAATCACCCGGAAGGCCATGGACATTCTCTCTATCTTCAATCTGGCCGACCAGGGGGATGAGATCGCCAGCAACCTGAGCTACGGGAATCAGCGCCGTCTGGAGATTGCCCGGGCGCTGGCGGCCGGACCTAAGCTGCTGCTGCTCGATGAGCCCGCTGCCGGGATGAATCCGAATGAGACGCGTGATCTGATGAATCTGATCGCCTGGATCCGGGAGGAATTCGACCTGACCATTCTGCTGATCGAACATGATATGTCACTGGTGATGGGGGTCTGCAATCGCATATACGTCCTGGATCGCGGCATCCTTATCGCTGACGGAACACCGGCGGAGATCCGCAATAATCCGAAGGTCATCGAAGCGTATTTGGGACAGGAGGCGTAGCGCGATGCTTACAGTACAAGGGATTAACGTCTATTACGGAGCGATCCATGCCTTGAAGGATCTCAGCATCCACGTGAAGCAGGGAGAGATCGTGACCCTGATCGGAGCCAATGGCGCAGGAAAGTCTACGCTGCTGAAGACGCTCTCGGGGCTGCTTAAACCGAAGACAGGAAGTATTGAATTTCTGGATAAATGGATTGTGAATCAGACTGTTCAGGCGATTGTCAAAGAGGGGCTGATCCATTGTCCCGAAGGGCGCCGGGTATTTGCTAATATGTCAGTCGAGGAGAATCTGGAGATGGGGGCTTATCTGCAGGTTGGCAGCAGCCTGGCCGCTGATCTTGAACGGGTCTACCATATCTTCCCCCGGCTGCTGGAGCGCAAGAAACAGCAGGCCGGAACCTTGTCTGGCGGGGAACAGCAGATGCTGGCTATGGGGCGGGCCCTTATGGGCCATCCCAAGCTGCTGCTGCTGGATGAACCGTCCATGGGACTGGCGCCGCTGCTGGTCCAGGATATTTTCCGGATTATCAAGGAAGTGAACGATGCCGGAACCACGGTCCTGCTGGTGGAGCAGAATGCGCATCAGGCGCTCAGAATCGCCGACCGGGCTTATGTACTGGAGACGGGCCGCGTAGTGCTAGAAGGGGATGCCAAGGAACTGGCTGACTCGGATGAGATCCAAATGGCTTATCTTGGGCACTAAGCAGGATATGCCGGATTACAACAGCATCACAGAAACACCATATATAAAAATCAATTAACCGGGAGGCTGGGAGAAACAATGAAGAAACTTGGGGCCATTATCTTGTCGGCAGTATTGACTGCGGTGTTAGCATCTGGCTGCGCCAACAACACAGAGAACAGCGGTAACTCTGCAAGCGGCGGCAATACTGCCGGAGGCACAATCAAAATCGGGGCTGACCTTGAGCTCACAGGCGGTCAGGCTTCTTTCGGCGACTCCGTATCCAAGGGCGCGAAGCTGGCAGTGGACGAGATCAACGCCGCAGGCGGTGTACTCGGCAAGCAGCTTGAGCTGATCGTTGCAGACAATGCGTCGAAGTCGGAGGAAGCGACGCAGGCGGCGCAGAAGCTGATCACAAGTGACAAGGTGGTTACCATCATCGGCGCTTCCACTTCTACTAACACCCTGGGTATCGTTCCGGTAGCCACCGAGAAGAAGATCCCGCTCGTCTCTGTAGGTGCCACCAACCCGAAGGTTACCGTGGATGAGCGCAGCGGCAATGTGAATGAATATGTGTTCCGCGCCGCGTTCATTGATCCGTTCCAAGGTGAAGTGATGGCTAACTTTGCCCTGGATTCCCTGAAAGCCAAGACGGCTGTAATCTATACAGATACTTCAAGCGACTACTCCAAAGGTCTGCAGAAGTTCTTTGAAGAGACCTTCAAAGGGAAAGGCGGCGAAGTGCTGAGCCAGGAGTCCTACCAGCAGAAGGATTCTGACTTCAAAGCGGTGCTGACCCGGATCAAAGCAGCGAACCCTGATGTCATCTACCTGCCTGGTTACTATGAAGAGGTAGGGAAAATTGTGAAGCAGGCCCGTGAAATGGGCATCACCGTTCCGTTCCTGGGCGGCGACGGCTGGGATTCCCCGCAGCTCGTTGAAATCGCCGGTGCCGCAGCGCTGGATAATACCTTCATGTCCAATCACTACTCGTCTGAAGATACGGCTCATGAAGTAACCTCCTTCGTGGATGCTTACAAAGCGGCTAACGGCGGCGCGGTTCCGGATGGTATGGCTGCCCTGGGTTACGACGCCCTGAAGCTGGTTGCCGATGCCATCACCCGTGCCGGTGAAGCAGATCCGGCCAAGATTACAGAAGCGCTGGCAGCGACCAAAGATCTGCAGCTTGCTACAGGCAAGATTACGCTGAACGACAAGCATGACCCGGTCAAAGCCGCAGTTGTGCTGAAATTCGTTGACGGGAAGCAAACCTTTGAAACCAAGGTTAACCCTTAAGCTGTCCATCTGCATATAGTAAGGAGAGAGGAATAATTTCTATTCCGCAGGAGGCCAGGGGCCTCTTGCCTTACTTAGCTGTTAAGAGGAAGGCTCGACTTGGAGCCTTTCTTTTCGTATCTCAGAGCGATAGAATATGGACTATGCTATATAAGAAGCACTGAAGAAAATAACAAAAAGCAAAAGAAGCGGAGGGGAAATTTGGAACTGTAGGAGCGGTAGCGACCGCCTTTGTCACCGGATTTCCACCGCGAATAGCGGTATTAATCCAGAAATCTGGGGACAACAGCGGCCGGAAGTCCAAATATTCACCGCAGTGACGATGAAGCTTCAAGTTTAAAACCTAAGTGCTTCTTATATAGCGCAACTAAGTCTATGCTTACAAAACTTTTAGGGGGAATCCGCATGATCGTTGGCGTACCCGCAGAAATCAAGAATAATGAGAACCGTGTCGCCATCACTCCGGCCGGGGTGGAAGCGTTACGTAAGGCCGGGCACGAAGTGTTGATTGAATCCTCTGCCGGTGCAGGCAGCGGGATGAGTGACAAGGAATACATGGATAAAGGCGCAGTGATTCTGGATACAGCTGCCGATGTCTGGAGCAAGGCAGAGATGATCCTTAAGGTGAAGGAGCCGCTGCCGGAGGAATACGCTTATTTCCGCAAAGGGCTGATTCTGTTCACTTATCTGCATCTGGCTCCTGAAGCAGAACTGACTAAGGCGCTGGTAGAGAGCGGCGTGACCGCCGTGGGCTATGAGACGATTCAGCTGGAGGACGGCTCGCTGCCCCTGCTGATTCCCATGAGCGAGGTCGCCGGGCGGATGGCGGTGCAGATCGGTGCCGGGCTGCTGGAGAAGCCGCATGGCGGCAAGGGTGTTCTGCTGGGCGGTGTGCCGGGAGTGCGGCCTGGTGAGGTAGTCATAGTCGGCGGCGGCATTGTCGGCACCAATGCGGCCAAGATTGCCCTGGGGATGGGCGCGCGCGTTACGGTACTGGATCTGAATGCGAGCCGTCTGCGTGCGCTGGATGATATTTTTGGCGGACGGCTGATTACCGTGATGTCGGATTCCTATCATCTGGAGCAGGCAGTACGCCGGGCCGATCTGCTGATCGGGGCCGTACTGATTCCCGGTGCCCGTGCCCCCAAGCTGGTCACAGAGTATATGGTGCAGCAGATGGAAGAGGGTTCTGTAATCGTGGACGTTGCGATTGATCAAGGCGGGTCGATTGAGACGATTGACCGGATTACTACCCATGAGAACCCGACCTATGTGAAGCATGGCGTAGTCCATTACGCTGTAGCCAATATGCCGGGGGCAGTCGCCCGGACCTCGACGCTGGCGTTGACTAATGTGACGATCCCCTATGCGCTGCAGATTGCCAATCTTGGCATTCAGGCGGCGGCAGTCCAGAACGCGGCGCTTGCGCGTGGTCTGAATGTAGTGGCCGGACAGGTCACCAACGCAGCGGTGGCCGGCAGTCTCGGATATGAATACGCTGAGGGAATAAGTGTGCTTGCTGCTGCTGGCGGCGGGGGGAGCTAATTCTAAGGCGGAAGAATATGGATTCTGTCCTGCGGGAAGGTGGGGCAGGAGCGGGGAGAGAAGCAGAGGCTGCACACTGCGGTTCTCCCTATATTTTTCGCAGACCCTAGCTTTCGAAAAAAGGCTTGTCAAATTCGTTCGGGTTTGATATACTCATTTTTGTTGTCACAAAGATAAAATTTCAAATTTGGCTCGTTGGTCAAGGGGTTAAGACACCTCCCTTTCACGGAGGTAACATGGGTTCGAATCCCATACGAGTCACCAATATGCGGTAGTGGTGGAATGGCAGACACGCTATCTTGAGGGGGTAGTGGGTGTATACCCGTGGAGGTTCGAGTCCTCTCTACCGCATACGATTTAAAAAGCAAAAGCAGCAAAAGCCTTTGGTATTTCAAGGGATTTTGCTGCTTTTTTTATTTTTTGCGTCGAATCAGTAATAAATTCTCCAAGGAGAGATGGTATGAATAAAATCAACCGGGTGATCTTAGGACTCAATTGTTTATTGGTTGTTATATTAGGATTTTTGTTGGTGAAGAATTTAAATGATAAAGATGAAAACACTAGCGAGTCAAGTCATCTTCCGATTTTATTTGATTTTGACTACAATGACTTGAAAAAGATAGATAACTTTATAGAGAATTTTAATCAAGGAAAATCTGATTATTTAATGTTAATTCCCCAGCCCGTTGATAGTGGCTTTGTAATCAATGATGTATACACGGAGGGGAAGACAATCACTTGGGGCATTGACAATAGCAGAGATGCATTGAGTACAGGAAAAGGAATGAAATATTATTGCAAGAAGATCGAGAAAGCAGAAACCAATGATTTTTATACCTTATTGCTTAGCAATTGTGTTAATTTCGATCCTGATGAAAAGTTGAAAGTTTTTAGCATTGAAAAGAAAGATTAGACAGTCGGCAGAGACATAAGTAACAAACAGCGCTCCTCCTTATGGGAGGGGCGCTGCTGTGCATTCCCGGACATTTTTAACTTGCAGAAAGAAGGATTTTGCGGGGATCAAGTGGAATTAAAGCCAACAGGAATGATCATGCCGGACATTTCCGGACTGATCACCACTTCAGAGAAGCGGCGTATTGCGGATACAGCTCGCGGATGCAGGCCGGGCAGATATCGTGAGTGAATTGCAAAGAAAGCTGCTGCTGCAGGAACCGTTCGATCCTGATCCATTCCTCCTGGGTGCTGCGGATAGATTTGCAGGAGGCACAGATTGGGACCAGTTGGCGTATGACGGGGGGCAGCCCTATATCGCGTATTGCTAGAATAGCAGCCTTATAGGCAGGTGCCGGTTCAGCAATAAGCGGACACATATTCAGCTCGAAGAGCCTGCTGCCCCTGTTCAATGTCAGGAGTGCCAGTTCGGTACTGGAGGACAGACGGGTGCCTTGGACCATATCCTGTAGCAGCTGCTCCAGCTTATGGATGTCTGCGGGAACGATCATCACTTCCTGAAACAGCTCAAGTATGCTCCGCTCCAGGCAGTCCGGGGTGCTTGTGAGTCCATATTGCCGGTTAAATTCATCCCACCGGGCGCTAACGAAGCGGATCATTCCGCTGCTGTCTATTACCAGCGCATTATGTGTCAGCGCATTAAGAGACGGGAAGAGGGTTGAGAGGCTGTCAGGCAAAGATAATCGCTCCTCAGTATGCGGGTTGAAGGCACTAAGATGGAGGCAGGTTCAACAATTCAGCGACTTGACGACGGTATCTGTCTGCCTTGCGTGTACCGTGAATCAGGTTGGACAGCCGATAGGGTGGGATGTCGTGTAACTCACAGAATTTCTTCTGATCCAAGTGCAGTTCTGCCAGACGTTTCTTAATAGCCCAACCGTAGGCAGTAATGGGGCGTTTGCTGTTCAGATTGCTCACCTCGTATCGACTATCCAGCCGCTATGATATAAAATAGGTAAAGATATAATAATAGTTAATTATATACTTTTTTACGTCATTTTTCAATAAAAAATAACGTTTTTACGTATTATATTTTCTATCGGGAGGCGGTTGGGTGATGCAGACCATATACGAACGAATTGAATTTCTGATCAAACGGCAAGGTCTTACCAAGAAATCCTTCTGTGCGCAGCTTGGAATCAGTACCGGCAACATGGGCGATTGGAAGCGGGGCAAGTCTACACCCGGCACTCATAAGCTGATCGAGATCGCCGCGTTTTTCCATGTCAGCCTCGATTGGCTGATTCTGGGCAAACAGACCCAAACGGTGCAAGAAAGCGGCGAGGATTATTTTTTTGGCCCAATGAGGCAATTGAATTGCCAATCGGAGGAGCTGCAGCCGGAGGAGAAGAATTTCATCAAGGAATATATCGCTTTCACCGAGTATCGCAAACGTAAGGATAAGGACCAAAATTCTTAAGCCAGCATCTTTACTTTTGAGCGCAACCGATTTATAATATTGAATGTTGGCCTCAAACAATGCTTCAACGTTAGACACACCGCGCGGTAGTGGTGGAATGGCAGACACGCTATCTTGAGGGGGTAGTGGGTGTATACCCGTGGAGGTTCGAGTCCTCTCTACCGCATACTATTGGAAAAAAGCCGAGACCTTTGATGATTCAAGGGTTTCGGCTTTTTTTGTCTCAAAAAACACCCTTCGCCCCCGTTTCGATCCGGGTATGAAGGGTGTTTGCTTTTCATTCTACTTCAGCAGCTTGGCGATCTCATCTTCGATCTGATCCGGCGTTGTCTGCGGGGAGAAGCGCTTCAGCACGCGGCCTTCCTGGTCCACCAGGAATTTGGTGAAGTTCCATTTGATACTCTTCGAGCCGAGGACTCCGGGTGCCTCTTTGGACAGATATTTGAACAGGGGATGGGCATCGGCGCCATTGACATTAATCTTCTCGTACATGGGGAAGGACACACCGTAGTTAATCTCGCAGAACTCCGCGATATCCTCACTCTCACCCGGCTCCTGTCCGGCAAACTGGTTGCTGGGGAATCCCAGAACCTCGAAGCCGCGGTCTTTGAATTTATCGTACACTTCCTGGAGACCCTTATATTGCGGGGTGAGTCCGCATTTGCTGGCTGTATTCACGACGAGCAGAACCTTGCCTTTGTATTTGGAGAGCGATTCTTCCTGACCCCGCAGGGTGTTGGCTTCATAATCATAGACACTCATGGATGATTCCTCCCGAACAAATGATTTATCACAATTTAATTGTACACCATTCACCAGCAGAAGCAAGCCTCAAGGTGGAT
Source organism: Paenibacillus tritici (assembly GCF_013204885.1). Taxonomy (GTDB): domain Bacteria; phylum Bacillota; class Bacilli; order Paenibacillales; family Paenibacillaceae; genus Paenibacillus_AQ; species Paenibacillus_AQ tritici. The sequence continues at coordinate 55,826 of NZ_JABMKX010000021.1, read as the reverse complement.
ACATCAGCTATAATCGTTTCAAAAACATGAGGTGGTTTAAGTTATGGGTAAGTGTTCTTACAAAATTTGTGTCAAAAAGGAGAAGATTAAAGATGACTGCATTGAAACTGAAGGCATTATATACAGCTACAGCTAAGGTTCGCGGAGGCCGTGAGGGTTCAGTTGAATCTTCGGATGGGGCGCTTAAGCATGACCTCAAAATCCCCAAGGAGCTTGGAGGCCCAGGCGGTGCCGGCACGAACCCGGAGCAGCTGTTCGCGGCGGGCTATGGCGCTTGCTATGAAAGTGCGCTCGCCAATATCGCCCGTAAGGAAGGCGTGAAGCTGCAGGATGTCGAGATTACCTCGAATGTGCTGATCGGCAAGGATGAGAGCGACGGAGGATTCAAGCTGGCCGTGAAGCTGGATGTGAAGCTGCCGGGCATCGAGCGCTCTGTTGCCGAAGATCTGGCTAAGAAAGCCCATGATTTCTGCCCTTACTCCAAGGCAACCCGCGGAAATATCGAAGTAGAGCTGAACGTACTTTAAGAGGATACCCGGAATTCTATAGCTGCAAAATACTTCAAAAATATTCGTAAACACTTAAGGCCGGGCAGCAAATGTCCGGTCTTTATTGCTATGAACATGTGGTTCGTTCTATATAATAAGCACTGAAGAAATAAACAAAAAGCAAAAGAAGCGGAGGGGAAATTTGGAACTGTAGGAGCGGGAGCGACCGCCTTTGTCAACGGATTTCCACCGCGAAGAGCGGAGTAGATCAAGAAATCTGTTGACAACAGCGGCCGGAAGTCCAAATGTTCACCGCAGTGACGATTAAGCTTCAAGTTCAAATCTTAAGTGCGTTTTATATAACGGGTAGGAAAGCACAATCCTGGGAATAATGGCTAAATAGAGTCGAAGAAGGATAGAAGTGTAATAAATAGCGGCCTTCCGCCACTGCTTTGGTTGACATCACCCCGAATATTCTTTAATATGTCTAAGTATCTGTTAGTGTCGTGTGCGCTATTAATTTACCAAAAATTTAAATAATGGGTGATGAAGATGTCTTACAAACCGAGTATTACGAATGTGACCAAAGCCAGCAGCAATGATAAGGAAGGATTGTACGAGTTCATTATCAAGCTTGCTGACGGAACGGAGTGCCGCGCGTTCTACAATCGGTTTCCGGAATGGAAAATGACGAACATCAGCCGCCTGCTCAAGACTCCTTGTCCGGTATGCCGCAAAGATTTCATCTGCAAATGTATGGAATCCTTCACAGCTGATTTTGAAGAGCAAATGACCGGAGACGAGTGGATTAACAAGGCAATTGCCGAGTAATTAGACGAACGGACATTGTAGGCGCGGGAGCTATCCCGCGTTTTTTGCTGTTTTCTGCAGAGGAGTGAAGGGTACACTATGTCTAAGAGGGAAGGGGCGGACGAAGTGGCGGAGATCAACAAGGAAGTGCAGAGAGAAGCGGTCGTGCTGATTGATGGAGTCTGTCATCTGTGCCAGGGGCTGGTCCGGTTCATTATTCCCCGTGACCCGCAGGCAAACTTCAAATTTGCTTCCCTGCAGAGTGAGGCGGGCCGGGAGCTGCTTAAGGCAGGCGGTCTGCCGGAGCGGCAGTTAGACACAGTTGTGCTGGTTGAGAACGGCAAGTATTATACAGAATCGGCGGCAGTGCTGCGGATTGCCCGCAGACTGCGGTTTCCGTGGCCTCTGGCATATGTGTTCACCCTGATGCCAAGGCCGCTGCGCAACGCAATATACAGGATTGTGGCAAGGAACCGCTACCGCTGGTTCGGCCGGGATGAGCAGTGCCTTTTGCCGACACCGGACATGAAGCGGAGATTCCTCTAGCCGATCAATAAGGGGAATTCTGGAGGGATCTATCGGATGCTGGAAAAAATCTATTGCTGTGCTCTTATATATATGCTACTATAGCTGTAAATTACAGGAACAGTAACGGAAGCACCGTTCAATGACCGTATCCCACGGTTATTGGCGGTGCTTTTTTTGCTGCCGTTTTTCCCAAGATTCTTCAGAGGAGGGTGATTACATGACGGCAAGAATCGTGCTTGCAGTCCGGGAGAGTGAGTACATAGAACCGCTGCTGCATTACCTGCATCATAGCGAGTATGGGGAGATCATGCGGATCACGGCTTTCAGCAGACTGGAGGCTTTTATGGAATTTATGACAGGCGATGAGCTGCCGGACGCGGTTGCAGGAGATCCGTCCTTCATTGAAGCCTGGCTGGTGGAAGGAAGAAGCACGGTTCCCTGGGCAGTCTTAACCGAAGCCGGAGAATTATCCGAACGCGGAGACCTGGCAGGGGGAAGGAGAATTGCCAAGTATCAGGCGCTGCCGTCGCTGCTGGAAGCGATTCTCCAGCTAAGTGACCTGAAGCGGATTAGAACTGCTGCGTTGCCTAAGGAAGCAACATTGCTGCTCGGGGTCGTCTCGGCCAGCGGCGGCAGCGGCAAAACAACGGCAGCGTTAAATATGGCGAAGCAGCTTGGAGCCACCGGCCTGTCCGTGTTCTATCTGAACCTGGAGAGTGTGGACAGCAGCGGATTCATTTTGCGGATGCCGGGCAGTAATGTACCTGGTCTGGAGCGGCTCCTATATGAGCTTAAGGCAGGGGGCGTAGAGCATAAGGGGGGACGGGGCAAGCCGAAGTGGGGCGACTATGTATTCAGGCATGAAAGTCTGCGGTGTGATGCCTTCCGGCCTGTGGAGAACTTCAAGGAGATGCTGCAAATGTCGCAGCAGGACACGCTGGAGCTATTGGAGGGGCTGGCCGGGGTCGGAAGCTATGATGTGATTATCGTAGACACCGGCAGTATTGAGGAAGAGCGGGCCCAGGCTGTTCTGCACAGGTGTGGAGTCTTGCTGTGGGTGCTGAAGAATGAGCAGGTCAGTATCCGCAAGACTGAACGCTGGATCGAGTATATGGCAAGTCCGCATTCCGGGATGCCGCCGGAGCTGATGAATAAGAGCCGGTTAGTGTTGAACAACTGCACCGGGGCGGAGAATGAGCGGCTGCCCTCTTCGGCGCTCAAGCTGGATGCCGTCCTTCCGTATATCCCTTCCTGGGGGCTGCAGCATTACGGAGAGCTTTGTCTTAACTCCCCCCAATTCATTGATGGTATTCAGGAGCTCTGCCGGGGGATCGTAGAACCGGCATTGCCCGGGGTGTTCACCGGGAGTTCTGTATGAATGAAGAAATGTTCAGAGCGCTGCGCAGCGATATCCGGGCCGGGCTGGATGTGACCTCGGTCATCGGGAACCATGAGCTGGCTGCTTTTATAGAACGGATTATCCTGGAGCGGGAACACTTGCGCCTCCTGACAGCCCAGGAGAAGCATGAACTGGTGAAGAAGCTGTTCGATTCCTTCCGCGGGCTGGATATCCTGCAGCCCCTGGTGGATAATCCGGCGATCACCGAGATTATGATCAACAGCCATGAAGAGATCTTCATTGAGGAGGACGGGATGATCCGCAGGCTGCCGCTGGCCTTTGAATCCGGGAGCAGGCTGGAGGATATCATCCAGATCATCGTCTCCGGCGTCAACCGTGTGGTCAATGAATCCTCACCGATTGTGGATGCGCGGCTGCCGGATGGCTCACGTGTCAATATCGTACTGCCGCCTGCGGCGCTGAAGGGTCCGGCCATGACGATCCGCAAATTCCCGGAGACCCCGATGACGATGGAAGAGCTGGTGAAGCGTGAAGCGCTAACTGAGGAGGCGGCAGAGCTGCTGCAGATTCTGGTAGCCGCCAAATATAATATTTTCATCAGCGGCGGGACCGGATCAGGGAAAACAACCTTTCTGAATGCTCTGTCACAGTTCATCCCGCCGCAGGAGCGTGTCATCACGGTGGAGGATTCGGCAGAGCTGCAGATTGTCACGGTTCCGAATCTGGTCTCCCTGGAGACCCGGAATGCCAATACGGAGGGACGGGGCGAGATTACCATCCGTGACTTGATCCGCACTTCATTGCGGATGCGCCCGAACCGCATTGTTGTCGGCGAGGTACGGGGAGCCGAATGTCTGGATATGCTGCAGGCCATGAACACAGGCCATGACGGTTCGTTATCGACTGGCCACTCCAACAGCGCGCTGGATATGCTCAGCCGTCTGGAGACGATGGTGCTTAGCGCGGCTGAGCTGCCGGTAACCGTCGTCCGTCAGCAGATCAGCTCGGCGATAGATATCTTCGTGCATCTGTCGCGGCTGCGTGACCGTTCACGCAGAGTGATGGAGATCAGCGAAGTCGCCGGTGTGCGCAGCGGCGAGGTCGTACTGAATCCGCTATACGAATTCCGTGAATCAGGCGAGCTGGACGGCAGGGTGCAGGGAAGACTTGAGGTCTGTGGCAACCCGCTTCTGAATGTGGTCAAGCTGCAAATGGCCGGAATCGCTGAATATCCGTTGAAGCGGTATGGTAGTGCAGGTTCCGGGAAGGAGGCGATTGTATCTTAAAGGTCATGAAGAAGAGGGGACAGTCGCCCCCGGGCAGGCGCAGAAGAGTCTTCATGAAAAGAACACCGCCAGGGCTGCCGGAAGGCTTATCTGCTTCGGGAGAACAAGTGCTTCTGCCCGATTATACCGTATACGAGTTGACCTCCCTGCAAAGAATGTTGGTCATTCTGTGTGCCGGGGTCCTGTTGTTCGGGATTGGTTACTTGTTCTACCATCAGCTGTTCCTGGCTGCGCTGCTTGTCCCCGGCAGCGCGTATGGGCCACGGCTGCTGCGCCGGTATCTGCTGCAGCGCCGCCGGGCCGCGCTGAATCTGCAGTTCAAGCAAATGCTGTTCTCGCTCTCCTCGTCGCTCTCTGCCGGACGGTCGGTGGAGAATGCCTTCCGGGAGGCCGTGCTTGATCTCCGGATGCTTGACCCGGAGGGCGCAAGCGACATGATCTCAGAGCTGAATATCATCTGCGCCCGCATGGAGAACGGGGAACCGATTGAAGATGCGCTGTATGAATTCAGCAAAAGAGCCGGAATGGAGGATGTAGAGCGCTTCGCAGATGTGTTCATGGTCTGCAAGCGGACAGGAGGGGATCTGGTGGAGATCGTGCGGCGTACGTCGACCATTATTGGGGAGAAGCTGGATATTCAGCAGGATATTGCGGTCAGTATTGCCCAGAAGAAATTCGAAGCCAAGGCGCTGCTGGTCTCTCCCCTGATGATGGTGATGTTTATGAGTCTGAGTGCCGGTGACTATATGGAGCCCATGTACACCGGAGCAGGAATAGCGGTGTCTACACTCGCCTTAATTGCGTTATTCCTCTGTTATCTCTGGACCAATAAGATCATGAACATTCCGCTGTGAAGGGAGGAGAGTGAAGGGGATGTCATGGATCTGCGGTGTTGTCCTGCTCCTGCTCGCAGCAGGCTGGCTATTCCTGCGCATGAGATGCGGAAGCCGCTATGCGGCACTGCGGGAGCTGTCTATGGAAGGCCTGCGGCTTCGCCGGCTGGGTGAGCCTCTGTTGTTACTTGTAGAACAAGGCAGAATCGCCAGTTATCTTCCCTCGGTGATGTTCAGGATACAGCGCTCGCTCCAGCGGCTCTATGGGATGCGCTACAGTGCAGAACGCACCTTGCTCTTCCTGGGAGAGATGCTCAGCTACAGCTGGCTGCTGCTGGCAGGCGGAAGCGCACTGACCTTGCTTACGGGCGAGCAGACGGGAATGATCCTTGGAGGACTGCTGGCCGTAGCGCTTCCGGTGGCCATGGTCAGCGATCTGCACAAGAAGGTCCGTGTGCGGGAGCAGAATATTATGCTTGAGCTTCCCGAGCTGCTGAACAGTATTGTTCTGCTGGTCGGCGCAGGAGAGACTGTGCAGCGGGCTATTATCCGCTGTGTGAACAGCCGCCATGGAGACAGCGCCCATCCGCTGTACGCGGAATTAATGAAGATGACGGCGGAATGGGACGGCGGTTATTCCTTCCAGCAGGCGTTTGAGAACTTCAGCAAGCGCTGTGCGGTGCAGGAGGTCTCTATCTTCACCACTACGGTGCTGCTGAATTACCGCAGAGGCGGGGCCGACTTTGTTCTGTCACTGCGGGATCTGTCACGGATGCTCTGGGAGAAGCGGAAGGCGATCAGCCGGACACGCGGGGAACAGGCATCATCGAAGCTGGTTTTTCCGATGGTGGTTATCTTCTTGATTGTGATTGTGCTGGTGGGGACACCGGCGCTTATGATGTTAAAAATGTAGGAGGTAGAAGCGAATGTTAACACTGATGATTGAAGGAGCAAGAAGCTTTTGGAAGGATGAAGAAGGGCTGGGTACGCTGGAGATGATACTGATCATTGCTGTGCTGATTGCGGTAGTTCTGGTGTTCCGTGAGGAGATTGTAAAGGTGGTCAAGGACCTGATCAGCACGGCTGGAGATAAGAGTCAGGAAGTATTTGATTGATTCCGCTGAGGGAGGATGAGGGCAGCTTCACCATCGAGGCTTCGCTTCTGCTGCCGATCATTATGGGGATTACGCTGGTGCTGCTGTTCTTCTCCTTGTACACCTATCAGAAGTCGATGCTGCTGCAGATCGCCTCAGCTACTGCGGAGCGTGCCTCCTATAACTGGGAGAACAGTAACCGGGCGACAACCGGAGAATTTCAGGCCGGTAATTATGACCCGCTGTACTGGAGAATCGGGGAGGATGGTCTGTTGTCGTCCCTGTTCGGAATCGGGGCAGATAACGGCAGTACAGCCATTGTGCTCCCTGATAACGCTGAGGGCGGAGGCCCGTTGCCGGTGTTGAAGCTGCGCCGGGCTGCGCAGATGGTACCAGCCGGTCTGCAGGGAGAGATGGGCTATGCTTACAGTCTCACAGGCCGCAGAATCAGTACGGAGTTGAAGAAGCTGCTGCAACTGCCTGTCCTGGACAATCTGCTGGCTGATGGAGCTGTTCCTGAGGTGTGTGCCCGTTCCTATGTTACGGAGCCTGTTGAGTTTATAAGAACGGTGGATCTCATGCGTTACTATGGGGCCAAGTTCAAACGTAATTCGTCCGGCAGCAAGGAGGGGAGCGGCATGGAGAAGAAAAATGCAGCCCTTATGCTGGACAAGCTGCGCTAAGGTCTGCCGGCCGGAGCAGCCTGGAGCTGTTCCGGGGATAAGGCAAGGGGAGGGAGATCATATGCGTATTTTCAAGCACAGCAGTTCCTTGAACAAGCTCTCTGGCCGGAGCCGCTTCCTGGACTATGAAGTTAGTATTACTAGAAGCGATGCGGGTAAAGGATTAGCTGGATATACCTTCAGAGGTCTTAGTGCAGCGGAAGGTTCGGTTTCGATCTTTCTGATTATGGTTCTGGCCTTTGTATTTCTATTCAACGCTGTACTAATTGATTATGCACGGATTGCAGCAGTGAATGTGCAGGAGGAACGCTTGGCGAGAGCCGCTATCCGTTCCGTGATGTCTGCTTATGATATTGAACTGCGGGAGGGTTATGGATTATTTGCCTTCGGCGGCGGAGACGGGAATCAGCTGATGTCGAAGGTGCTTAACGATAATCTGTACGAGAGCGGACGGGGCGATGCCTTTAATCTGCTTCCCGTGATGGTCGATTCCTCTTCCCTGGACTGGAGCCGTCCGCTGGGCAGTTATGAGGTCTTCCGGCGGCAGATTATTGAAGAGATGAAATACAAAGCGCCGGTTGATTTCGCCCTGGAGCTGGCAGGCAAGCTTAAGCCGTTATCGGCGGCAATGACTGAAGCTTCACGGACAACGAATGTACTGGGAGACCTCCAGCCCTTGTACGATCAGCGCGAGGAAGCGCTGGATCTTATGCTGCGGAAGCGGAGGGAAGCTGCTGACAGTGCCCGGAAGCTGCAGAAGCTTCTGATGGACCCTCCCGGGAATAGCATATCCGCGCTTACGCTTGGACCTCTGGCTTCTGGCTCTGACATCCCGGCGATGTATGGGGATTATGTGAATAAGTATTATGAGGATTATTACCGGGATTCCAAAAGGTGGCCGAGGTATACAGCGGTTCTATCACGTTATGAGAATCAGACCCTTGAACTGGCAGGCCGTATCCCTGCAGCTCTGGCAGACTTTCAAGAGAGCAATAACCGCCTGCTGGAAGAGGCAGCGGCTGCGTTTGAACAGGTTAAGGCGCTGAACCTTCAGATGAAGAGTGTGATTGAACAGGCCAATGCAGAGGCCAGTGCTGCCGGGGATGATCCTGCGCGCAGCTGGGACATTCCGGAGACTGCGGGAGAACTTAGCTCAGAACCGCTTAAGAAGCTGAGGGAACAAGTGGAGGGGCTTATCCTCCCTTCGTCAGAGATTAGCGAGATGGAGAATAACATCGGGGTACAGCGAAGTGCAGCTCTGCCTATGGAACCGGTGGTCTCCAGTCTACCGGCTATATTAAGCACGGCAGCGGGGCTCTATGCAGACCATTCTCTTATGACTTCCGGGGTTCTTGATGCTTCTCAGGCCGTTAACGGCTATATAGGGAGCTATGGACAACACGGCACTGTTATTGCCGCAGAAGCCGCACGGATCGAGAGCCGCCGCACCTCCGACGGCGAACGCAAGCAGATAGAACGGCAGGCCAAGGAGAAGCTTGGGGATGCCATGAATCTGCTGGATCAGATCCGCGCCCTTGGAGGCAGCGCAGGCGAAGGGATGGAACAATATCGTAGTCTGCGCCGGTACCACCAGGAGAATGTTTCATTCAACGAAGGGGTAGAACAGGAACCGGCTGCTTCCGTGAACACCTCCAGTCATTATGCTGCGGGCCAATCTTCGATGAAGGATATGGATGGTATCTATGCTGCAATGGGCAGTGTGCTGGAAGGAGCCAGGGACAGGCTTTATCAGACGGAGTATTCTGCGATGTACTTCCGGCATTTTGATCTGTCGGCGCTGACCTCCTTGGCTTCAGGGTCCGCTGAAGGAGCCGGTGAGCAGCTTGGGGAACAGCTGAAGCCGCAGGCACAGGAACTCGAATATATCTTGTATGGATTCTATAATCCTGCCGGGAATGTAGCGTCAGCATATGGGGAGATCTTTGCCATGCGGCTGGCAGTGCGGACGATGGAGGGGATGATAGAGAAATCCGGCCTGGGCAATCCGCTCGTTGTGCTGGCGGCTGCACTGCTGTACGGCATTGAGCAGGCTATTCAGGATATGATCCTTCTCTGCACGAAAGGGGAGATTCCGTTATCTAAATATATGACTGCGAAACTCTCGTACCGTGATTATTTGCGGCTGTTCCTCCTGCTTCATGGAGGAGGCGAAGAGCAGCTGGCCCGGATGCTTGCGCTTATCCGTCTGAATACTGGCATCAATCCGATAGAGAAATTTACATATGCCTCCACAGAACTCACGCTGGGGATGCCGCTTTGGTTCCTCCCGGGTGTGGTGAAGCTGGTGGATTACAGTGCAGGACTGCCAGGTGATATACGGGGCAAAACGTATTTCAGAACAGTAGGGGCTGACTTTTCTTATTGAAGGGGGACAGGAGAATGAAGCACTGGCTGCGGAAGTCACCGGGCCCGCAGGAGGAAGGCAGCATGGTTGTCGAAGCGGCGCTGGTTCTGCCCATGTTCCTGTTGTTTATCTTGTTCCTCATCTTCATTATCCAAATGACGTTGTATTCGACAGCGCTCCAGAGCACAGCTTCTGATACCGTCAAAATCATCTCAACCCATATGTATCCTGCGGCATTGGCTGCGCAGCAGCGGGATGCTGCTGGCGGGGAAGATGAAGCCGGGGAGACAGGTGAAGCAGATGAAGCGGGTGAGGCAGGTGAAGCTGGCAGTTCTGGTGACCCAGCCTCTGCGGGAATCTGGAGCATTCCGCGGCTGTCGCTAACGGAATGGAGTGAGGACTACGTCAGTAAGCTTCCAGAACCCATGGAAGCCTGGGTCAGGGCTGCTGTCCGGGAAGGAGAGGGACCGCTGCAGAAGGTGCAGGCGGGAGCCTCGGAGGCTGCGCTGGATCTGGTGCTTAAGCCTATGCTGCGTCCCTATATGTCCTCGGACTGGCTTGAATATAGCAGGATTCATGTTTCCAATGTTACTGTGCCAGATCTTCAAAAAGGTACGCATCCCTATTTCGGTCTGGTGGTCAGCTATGAACTGCCGATGAAAGTCCCGTTCCTGAATCAAAAAATTGTGCTGGAGGCCAGCGCTGTTGAACGCTTATGGATCGGCAACACGGATTCTTCCGGGGAGGGAACTTCGGCTGAACCGGAGGAGGAGTCCGGGACGATCATGATCCTGGAGAAGCCAAACCCGGGAGTGGCGAATCGTCAGGGGACAATAAAGGTGAAGGTGCCTCCCGGGGCTTCCGCCAATCTGTCGATTTTCTACAAGAGCGGCCGGAGCACTGCCAAGTATCTGGGCTGGAAGCAGGCGGATGAGAACGGGTACATCGAATGGGAATGGAAAATAGGCGTCAACACAACGCCGGGGACCTGGCCCTTCGTGATTAGTCTGGCTGATGGAACTACGTTGGAAGCAACCTTTACAGTGGTGAAAAAATAAAAGACTAGGAAAGAGGAACACGGATGACGGAATGGGCAATATGGGGCTGCCTGCCGTTTCTGACAGCGGCATTATTCACAGATATACGCTGGATGAGAATTCCTAACTGGATTACACTGCCTGCGTTGCTCGGGGGGCTCATCCTTCAGACGATTATAAAGGGCTGGCCGGGACTGCTGTTTTCTCTTTGCGGCGGCGCAGCAGGATTTTTGCTATTGCTGATTATGTATTTTATCGGAGCGGTAGGGGCCGGGGATGTTAAGCTGTTTGCCGCCATCGGAGCCTGGACCGGTGTACTCTTCTCACTTCAGGTGATTGTATATTCAGTACTCTTAGGGGCGGTCGTGGGCTGGGTTATTATTCTGTTCAGACGGGAGAGCGGCCGCAGGCTCCGCAGCATGATTAGCAGGACAGCGGGCTTCCTGCTGCTGCGCAATATGAGTTCCTTCAAAGGGCTGGAGGGGGAACTGCTCCGATTTCCTTTTATGCTGGCAGTATTTCCGGGATTCATCTGTGCTTATATTTATTTCTGACATCAAGCTTATTATTGTCAGCTCAGGAGGTGAGGGAGTTTGTATGGACTGGAACGTGATTTCATCCAGCAGGACGGAATAACTATGCTGTTGGGCAGATCCGCAGGACTCAGCGCAGGAGAGCTCAATATGGTGCAGGCCCGGATGCTGATGAATAGCGGTATTCCGCATCATCTGCGGCTGCTCCTCAGAGAGATAGATTTACAGGTAACACTGGAGTATAAGGTTTCCAAGCGGAAGATGCTGGGGGCATTACTTAAGAGTGAGAAGCTCAGCATGATGGAGTTCTTCGGACTGCTGCTGCAGATCGCTGCCGGAATGGAGGAGGGGCAGTTATATATGCTGCGTACAGAGCAGTATGCGCTCCATGAGGACTTTATCTTTATTGAAGGCCCGCTCAGCAGCGGCAAGGTATTCCTGACTTATATTCCGCTGCAACGTACGGAGCCTTCACTAAGACCGGGTGAAGCATTGAAATCGCTGATCATGGTCTTCATGGCTGCGCTTCAGGAATTGTCCGGTGACGGTATCCAGCGGTTGCTGCAATATTGCGGGGAGGATACCTTCAGTCCGGCAGGGCTTAAGGAGCTTTTGGCGGAACTGCTGACGGGAGCGAACAATCATAAGGTCCATGCTGAAGCAGCGGAGCCTGTCCATGGGAGCCAGGTAGCTGGGGCGGGTACCTCTGCTGCCGGATCAGGAAACAGGATAGATTGGGTACAGCCTCCGCTCCGCAGCATGGCAGAACCGGCAAGGGAGTTCCCGGCGGCCGCAGCGTCCCCGCGTGGACAAGGAGATAATCAGGCGCTGTCTTCTGGCTCGATGCTTAATCCGGCTCCTTGGATGAGCGGTACGCCGCAGCTGAAGCGGAAGGAGGGTGCGACCGGTGGGCAGACGGCAACGGACCAACCACTGAGAGCCATTCAGGCTGCGGACAGGCCTAGTAGTCCTTATAGGACATATGTATTGCTGGGGGCCGTCCTGTGTGATGCACTGCTATGGAAGTTTCTCTATTTACATGATCCCGGGACGTTGTGGCTCATAGTCTGTGCTGCGGGTACTCTGATTCTTGCAACTTTAGGCTGGCTGGTATGGAGTGGAAGAGTGGCATGGGGCGAAGCTGAGGAAGACTTGGAAGCTGCGGAAGAGGATTATAGTGGTGCAGCCCGGAAGCGGAAGCTGAGAAGCGAACTGGAGTGGGATTTCGGCAGGAATCCGGTAGTTCAGCAACAATTAGCTGATGTAGCAGCCAATGGCTTCACAGGCAAATCGGCCAGCAGCCAACAGGCATCGGCTGGGATAGCCGGGAGCAGGCCCCAGAAGAAGGAGACGGCAATGGCTACGGCACTGCTGACCCGTGAACCTGAACAGGGTACAGGCAGCGGGCCACCCCTAGCCGGCCGTACAGGGCCTTATCTGGAAAGAACCGATTCAGATGAGAGCGGAGTCCCGGAGAGAATTGAGCTGAACCGTCCCAGCTTCATTATCGGACGCTCATCAGAGGTGGCCCAGTATGTAGAGAAGTCAGAAGGAGCCTCACGGGTCCATGCTGAAATCTCCAGAGGCCCGGGAGGATACATTCTGAAGGATTTGGACTCCAGGAATGGTACGTTTCTTGCAGGTGAGACGATGGTTCCCTATAAAGAATACCCGCTGACCGAAGGGGCTGTGTTCACAATTGTTAGGGGGTGCTACACATTTCACACTGCCTAACCTACTGGGTTCTTAATTGCTCCAGTGCAGGCTGAAGTGTCGGGTAGGTGAATGTGAACCCATGGTTGATCGCTTTGGAAGGCAGCACACGCTGGCCCTCCAGCAGAATCTCTGACAGTTCACCTACAGCGGTCTTCAGCAGAAAGGCAGGGAGAGGAAACCAATGCGGACGATGGTAGACTTTACCGATCATTCTTCCGAACTGTTCATTGGTGACGGGCTGTGGAGCCGTGGCATTGACCGGACCTTCCAGCTCGGGATGAAGAATGCAGAATTCAATGAGCCGGACGATATCTGTGAGGTGAATCCAGGACATCCACTGCTTGCCGGTGCCGATTTTGCCGCCGAAGCCAAGCGAGTAAGGCAGCTTCATTTTGGGAAAAGCACCGCTCTCATTGCCGAGTACGACACCTGTGCGCAGCTTGACCAGCCTTACACCCTGGTATGCTTCATCAGCAGCCTCCTCCCAGGTCTTGACGACTTCTGAAGGGAAGTCCACAACACGGACAGGAGAAGCTTCGTTATAAGTATCCTGCAGTGAAGTACCATAGATGGCGACGGCAGAAGACTGGATGATGATCTGGGGTTTATGCTGAAGGGAATTCAGCAGCTTCCCGGCAGCGGTAACGGTTTCAAGCCGGGATGTCATAATGGCCTGCTTACCCTTCGGAGTCCAGCGCTGGCTGAGTGAAGCTCCGGCCAGGTTAATCAGTGCATCTGCACCCTCGGCAGCTTCTGGATTTGATTCGAGGCTGTCCCAGGTAAGATAGCTCAGACCCGGATGTGCCAGCTTATTCTCCGGGAGCCGGCGGCCGACACTGATAATCTGATGTCCGCTATTCAGCCAATATTCCGTAAGCTCAATGCCAATGAATCCGCTGCCTCCGCATATGATATATTTCATAGGGATTCCTCCTGTTCTGGACGCCCGGTAGTGAAGTAACTTATTTGACCAGATGTTTGTAGGGAGCGTAGTCGATGCCGTTCTTTTCCAGAAAGGTGACCAGGAATCTGTTGTCGCGCCGAGGTGTGGCGATAATATAGCCTTTGATGCAGTGCTCACGGGTGACCTCCGGCGCATCGCTCTCCACGGCAAGCTTGCCGATCTCGGCAGCAATGGAATGCTTGGCAATGTCTCGGAAGGGGGTAGGCACAGGCTGTACAAGCTGGTCCAGAAAAGCCTTCATCTCGTCGCTCCATAGCGGCCGGCTGCGTTCTACCCAGTAATTCTGCCAGTCCAGCTTGGATTTGCCGTCAGCCTTGGGCAGTACCTTCAGGAATTTGCGGAACATAAAGTAGCCGCCGATGCACATACAGCCCAGCAGTAAAAACGTCCAAAATGCGATGGAATTCATAAACCAATTGCTTGGTCCCGTGGATAACAGGCTTGAGGGTGAATGAAAATGCATGGTTACACCGCCTTTGACAATGATGATTGTCACTTTCCTTTACTTATCTTGAGTATAGCGTATTTCCCAAGTTTTGCGAAGCCAAAGCAGCCTCTCCGGGCTTGCCTAGATTTATTCTCCCGATCACGGTAGAATAAGGGTTAATTCGTGAAGGAAAGAGGGAAATAGGCATGCTGAAAATAGGTTCACATGTGTCCTGCGCGGACAAGGGTCTCTTGAGCGCGGCCAATGAAGCAAATGAGTACGGATCTACCTCGTTTATGATATATACGGGAGCGCCGCAAAATACGCGCCGTAAGCCAATTGAGTCCATGTTCCCTGAGGAAGGCAAGCTGGCGATGCGGGAGAATGGCGTAGAGGAGATTGTGGTTCACGCTCCTTACATTATTAACCTGGGCTCCTATAAGGAAAACACCTACCAGCTGGCAGTAGATTTCCTGCAGGAGGAGATCCGCCGCACCCATGCACTTGAGGTCAAGCATATTGTTCTGCATCCGGGTGCATTCACCGACAAGGATTCTGAATATGGCATTCAGCGTATTGCAGACGGACTGAATGAGGTGCTGGGCGGTACGAATGAGACGGATGTGCACATCGCGTTGGAGACGATGGCCGGCAAGGGGACGGAGGTCGGCCGCAGCTTTGAGGAGCTTGCCTCTATTATTGATAAGGTCGAATTCAATGAGCGGCTGTCCATTTGTCTGGACACCTGTCATATTCATGATGCCGGATACGATATCGTGAACGATCTGGATGGGGTGCTGAAGAAATTCGATGACACCGTCGGCCTTGAGCGTCTCGGTGTTATTCACATCAATGACAGTAAGAACCCGCGCGGAGCGGGCAAAGACCGCCATACTCCGATTGGCTCAGGCTACATTGGTTACGAGGCAATCAACAATGTTGTGCATCATGAGGCGCTGGCAGGTCTGCCGTTTATTCTGGAGACGCCTTGGATCGGCAAAGAAGCGAAGAAGGTCCGTCCTATGTATGAAGTGGAAATCGCCTTGCTGCGCGGCAATGTCTCTGAACGTTTCGGAGCGGAATTCCTGAAGGAGCTGGAAGAGCTGCATGCTTTTTTTGCCAAGCAGGAGCTGGATTCCCGCCGTTATGTTCTTGATGTGTGGGAACTGCTGAAGAACGACGCGAAGGCCAAAAAGGCAGATCCCCGTGAACCACTGGAACGTCTCTATGATCAGGTAATGGCCGCCGGATTATTCCCTCAGCTCAGTGAGGAGGCCGTTAATCACCGGCTGATCGCCTGGCTGGCAGGCAAACAGCTGCTCGTGAAGGCCTAATCAAACAACAGATTGCGTTAACAGATGAGAGGATGGACGGAGAAATATGGAATTACATGTGAAGAGAGATCATTCATCAGGCACACAACATCCTGACCGGGCGCGTATGCTCATTTCTTGTCCTGACGGTCCGGGGATTGTAGCGGCGGTGTCGCATTTTTTGTACCAGCATGGCGCGAACATTGTGCAGTCGGACCAATATACGATGGACCCGGACGGCGGAATGTTTTTCATGAGAATAGAGTTTGACCTGCTCGGGCTGGATGAGCGGATTGAAGAGGTGCGTACGATCTTCGGCGGCGTTGCCGAACGCTTCAAGATGAACTGGCAGATCTTCAAGGTGAGCCACAAGAAACGGCTGGCGATCTTTGTCTCCAAGGAGGATCATTGTCTGGTGGAGCTGCTCTGGCAGTGGCAGGCCGGTGATCTGGATGCGGATATTGCCCTTGTTGTCAGTAACCACACCGATATGCAGGCTTATGTAGAGTCCTTCGGGATTCCGTTCCATCATATTCCGGTTACGGCAGAGACGAAGGCCGAAGCAGAGAAGCGCCAGCTTGAGGTGATCGGTGAAGATATTGATGTGATCATTCTGGCCAGATATATGCAGATTATCTCTCCTTCGTTCATCGAGCATTACCGGCACCGGATTATCAATATCCATCATTCGTTCCTGCCCG
The DNA here is from genome assembly GCF_013204885.1 of Paenibacillus tritici. Lineage (GTDB taxonomy): Bacteria > Bacillota > Bacilli > Paenibacillales > Paenibacillaceae > Paenibacillus_AQ > Paenibacillus_AQ tritici. The sequence continues at coordinate 39,688 of NZ_JABMKX010000021.1, read as the reverse complement.
CATTCGTCGGCGGCAAGCCTTACGCCCAGGCCTATCAGCGCGGAGTCAAGATCATTGGGGCGACTGCCCATTATGTGACCGAGGAGCTGGACGGCGGACCGATTATCGAGCAGGATGTGCAGCGGGTCAGCCACAGCGACGATGTGAATGAGCTTAAGCGCATTGGACGTACGATTGAGCGGGTGGTTCTGGCCCGTGCCGTGAAATGGCATATCGAGGACAGAATTCTCGTGCATCATAACAAGACAGTAGTATTTAACTAATCAGCGGACTACTTCAGTTAGCCTTACAACCACTCCGGTAAAAGCCAGGGAACATGCGAAAGCAAATGTACATCACATCGTTCCGGCCTGGCTTTTACCGGACATTATCTTCAGCCGGGAACTTCCCGCAGCCTCAAGCTAGACAACCTCACATGATAATCTAATACACTTCTCACCATGACAGGTAAAAAAGCATTTTACCACATTTTGGATATTAATCCTAAGTGTATTTTGTTATGTGCAAAATCACATTCAAAGGGGGTAAAGGGCTTGGCAACACCACACGGACGTTTATTGAAACGCAATTACTTCTTCGCTTGCCTCATTCTGATCATCGGCTTCGGCGGACTGCTCGGCTATGATCTCTACTTCAAGCCTTATGTGCTGTCACAGACTGTTGTCAAAATTAAAGTGGATAGCGGAGGGTTTCTGCCGAAGAATCATGAGCTTAAGGCGGAGAATCTCTATCTGGATTCCGTGCAGACCAAAGATATTCCGGCCGGGGTCATCACAAGCCTGGATCAGGTGGAACGGAAGATTACGAATGTCAATCTGACAGATGGAAGCATCCTGACCGAATCGCTGGTTGATGTAAGCGAGCTGGAGCCGCAGCAGGATGAAGGGATTTTCCCCATTCCCAAGGATGCTATCTATGCCATTAACGGTTCTCTCCGCAGCAGGGATAAGGTGGATATCTATCTGGTAGAAGGTGAACCGGCCGCTAAAGAGCGGCGGGGAAGCAGCCCGGCGGCAGCAGCACCTGCATCTGTAACTACTCCCGGAGGGAGTAAGGCCTCAGACGCTTCTTCCCTGCTGGAAGCAGAGGTTCCGCCCGAGGTACCGGCCCGCAAGGTATTCTTAAGCGGAGTGACGGTGAACTATGTGCGTACTGAAGACAACAATGATGTACTCGATTCAGAGAATGGCAACAACAATAACCGCTTTACTTCGACCGGGAAGGTGGCAGCACCTGAGCTGAAGCTGAAGAAGAGCGACGGTGAGCTGCTGGGTGCTTATCTCGAACAGGGCAAGAAGCTATGGATTGTAAGGGTAGAGTAGCGCGGAGCAGAAGCAGAAGGGAGGAAGGATGAGCTTGAGAATATTCAGTCTGGGAATTGATCAGCTGACAATCAATGAAATTAAGCTTGCAGGATTTACGGTCATTGCACAAAGTGTGCTGCCGGGGCCTGAACATACCGGAGGGCATCTCTTGATGGTGACAAGCGAGCAGGTGCCGGTGGCGGATTTAAGTGAGCTGAGAGGGAGGTACCCTGACTCTTCTATTTTGTATATGTATTTGCAAAAAGGAGTGAGGGGGTATCAGGCCATACATATGCACTGTGAGGGTCTGGGCATCTTCTTCATGCCCCCGCGTTCGACCTCGGCGGCTATCATAGATAAGCTGCGCTACATCATGGAGGATGAGCTTAAAGACAGCGGTAATCTGGTCGGATTCTTCGGCTCAGGACCGGGTATTGGCTGTACAAGTATCGCCAAGCTGTTCGCCAGGAGAATTGCCGCTTCAGGTCTGCGGGTGATATTGCTTGGTCTTGATCTGTACGATCCGGGCCATGACCGGAAGACAGCGGTTAGTCTGGACAGGCTGCGGCCGCGGATTACCGGAAAAATGCTGCATGCTGAGGATTTTGACGGATTGGTGAAGCAGGAAGGTTATGCTTATCTGCCTGGCAACTTCGATTATCTTAGCGCGCAGGATTACCAGGAAGAGGAGATCGAATATCTGCTGGCCAGCGCCATTGAGAGTGCCGATGTGGTTATAGCGGATTTCGGATCGATTCCCGAGAGCGCCGCCTGGTATGTGGGTATGCAGAAATCCGTACTGCGCATGATGGTGACGCATCCACGGCATGAATACAGGCTGCAGCCCCTTATGGAGCTGGCCGGGCATATGGACCTGCACCCGCAGGACTTCCAGTGGATTATTAACCGCAGCAATGTGGAGGAGCTGACCTCAGCGAAGAATCTGGCCCTGCATCTCGGCTGCGAGCTTCTGCTGGAGCTTCCGCATTATCCATCTTTCCCGGAGAGCCTGCCGCTCGGCAAAAAGGAGCTTCAGCAAGCGGACGACAAGGTCCATGCTTTGCTTGTATCGCTGGGCCTTGCCCGCGAAGTCCGCAAGAAGGGGATATTTCAATGACACAGGGTTTCTCACTGAAGCAGAGCGTACTGCGTACCAGCACACCAGGCAAAGAGGACTTTTACGGATTCCTGCAAAAAATGAAAAATGAAATGAACGCCGGGCTGGAACGTGAGGATGACAGCTATTTCGAACTGAATGCCAAGGCGCTGATTGGTGATCCGCAGGCGGTCAGCTTTTTCATGAACGAGATTGAGAAATATCTGCGGCGGACCCCGTTTACCGGCAAAGTGCCGGAGGCTTACCGTACAGCGGCAGAAGCGCTGTTTCATGAATGGAAGGGCTTTGGCCCCGCCTACCGCTGGTTTACAGACCGTGCTTATAGTGAATCAACCGGACTGCAGATGATCGGACGTCAGATTTTCTATAACCATCAAGGGAGGTTTGTCGCTTATCCTTACGAGATGCCCTCGCTGGACCGGGTGGAGCAGCTTAAGCGTTCTCTGCTGAAAAGTGATCCGAACAAGAAGCTGAACAAGGATAACCCTTCGGTGGAATTCAAAATGGATGATCCCCTCTGGCCGGGTCGGTTCATCCGTCTAGCCATCTGGGTCTCGCCGCGGGTCTGGGAGGGCTTCACCACCATCTCGTTACGGCGTCAGGTTGTTGAATTCCTGGATCTTGACGATCAGGCCGGTACGGAATGTATTCCTGCAGAAGCGATTGATCTGATCCGCGCCCTCACAGGCACGTTCCGCAATACGATTATCGCTGGGGCGGTAGGCTCAGGCAAAACCACTTTTGCCAATACGATTGTCGGTGAGCAGCTGCTGGGCTCCTCTTCCTGCATGGGAGTAGTCATGATTGAGAAGCATCCGGAGTCGATTCTGCCGTATCAGATTAAAGGCCACCGGATCATCCCGATCCAGGCATCCAATGAAGAATTAATGGAGGTCGGAGTGGAGTCCCTGCGGCATGACCCGAACATTCTCTACATGACGGAAATGCGCTATAACGAATGGGAATTCTATCTGTGGAGCGGAGAGAAGGGCTATGACGGCATTACAGGAACCTTTCATACTGTAGATTCAGAGGATATTCCGTATCAGGGGGCATTTGCCGTATCTACACGGATTGGCGGCAGCCTGAAGGGGCATTTAATCTCAGCGCTGAAATCCTGTGAGCTGGTATTTATTCTGGAAAGTGTCCCGGACGGGAAGAAGCGGCTGACGCGGATTTCCGAGGTCTTTTATGAAGAAGCCAGCAACTCGGTATTCGCCAGTGATCTGATGCGCTGGGAACCGGAGCAATCGGCCTGGAGCTATAATGACAAGCTGACACCGGGGCTGATGCTGAAGATGAAGAAGAAGAATGCCAGAGCTGCACGGATGCTGCTGCAGGAGCTTGGACATCTTGCTGCGCAGAAGCCGATGGCTAACCCGCTGAAGGAAAGTCTGAAATCCAAAATTGTTTTGAATGAATGAGAGGAAGCGGAGCCTGTGGAACTGCTGTTATATATCATCCAGTTTATCCTTCACTTACTCGTTGTAGGCGGACTCTGGCTGCTGGTGAAGCCGCTTGCCCATCGCGGGCTGAAGCAGTGGGGGCAGAAGCTGGAGTTCCGGATGGACCTGAGAAGGAGCCTGTTCGGTAAGAAAGTCAGAACGGTGAAGAGGAGAAATTGGCTGTACCGTCATCTGGATGATCTGCTGTATTTTGCCCATAAGAGATATGAGCCGGGCCTCAGTGTTCTGCGCTTTACCGCCCGTTCAGGAATGCTGTTCCTGGGGGTGTTTCTATCCAGTCTGCTGACACTGAGGGAGCTGCCGGGGCAGATGAGCTTCAGCAATCCTTTTCTTGAGGGAATGGTCCTGAATGACGGCGCACCTGTCCAGAATGCCTGGCGGCTTCCGCTGTTCCTGGCAGTCCTCTCGGCATGTATTCCTTATCTGCGGATGAGATATGCCCATGCCCAGAGAAAGGTACGGGGGAGTTACGACCTGCTCGATGTGATCAAAATCGCCACCAAATTCACTCATTTATCCGCAGATTCCATTTTATCGAAGACCAGTGAATTGCTGCCCGGGGATAACGTGCTGAAGACTCCTCTGAAGCTGCTTGGGGCAGCGTTCGCCAATTACAGCAATGAACGGGAGCTGAATGAGGAAGCAGGGCGTTTCGCCCGGGCGATTGGGACGACGTTTGCCGTAGAATTCGTCTCCGATCTGCTCTATTGCGAGAAGGAGGGGACACGTTATCTCAAAAGCTCACTCATGACGCTGAACCGCTCGATGGAGCTGCAACGGGAGACCATTATGACGGTGAAGGCAAGCAGCAGGGATGCGATTAGCCTGGGGCTGTACGGAAATCTGATTGTGCTGGTATCTTCTGTTGGAACGTTTATGTACATGCTCAAGCCGGATGTCTATTTCAAATTACAGTTTGAAACGACGGTTGGACTTACCTTTATGATGGTGATCATTGCGGGATTATTCATCTCGTTCATGATTAGTACCATCCTCGCCAGACCCAAGCTGGACTACCACTAAGGTGATGAATAATGGATAGATTATTACTATTAATAGCTGTAACAGGTATTGTGTATCTTGCCCTATTGGTCTTTGTCAGCAGCAGCAGTCGTCAGGAACGGTATGTGCTCCGTCTGAGCATGCAGTGGAAGGCCTTCGGGGAACGGGTGCAAAATGAGCGGCTCCAGCAATTGCTGAATCAGAGCGGGCTGTCCATCTCAGCGGCCAAAATCACTCTGTTCCGTTATTCGGCGGCTGTGATGTATCTGGTTATCCAGGCAGCAGGAGACTTCGTACGTTCCGAGCCGATGTCTGTGTATGATCCGCTTATTGCCCTGCTGATTCTGCTGATTACCAGTCCGAAGCGGGCTCTGCCGCTTGGCTGGCTGCTGATTTGGCTGCATCAGAAGACACTGATTCAAAAAGACGGGGAGCTGATCTCCTTCATCCGTCTCTATGAGAATAATCGGCTGCGCAAGCGGGGATATGTGGAATTTGGAGCCTTCTGCGCCGGAACGGCCAACCATTTCAATTACATCCGCCAGGATCTGTACGAGCTCTCGGAAAGGGCGGTGGATGAGGGAACGGAGCGGGCGATTGAATGGTTTTGCGGCAAATTCCCCGAGAACCATACGTTTATCAACGATATCCGCTCCATTCTGCTGGCGACGGAGGGGATGGATGATGACCATGAAGCGGCGAATTATTTACGGGAGCAGGGCAAAATCATCACCAAAATCTCCAGCGATCAATATTTGAAGAAGTGGTCCTTTATCGGAGATATTTCCACTATCATCAATGTCATTCCGTCTATCGCTACCTTCCTGATGATTGTCTCGCTGGCCATGCAGTACATTATGCTGATCAAAGGAAATTTTAACGGCGTAGGTATGTTTCAGTGAGCAGAATTGGCCATTGGCAGCAAGAAAGTGCTACAAGTGAAATTTTTGTTATATTCAAGCAGCATTTTACAATATAAAATCATAAGGGAGATATTAACAATGAAAAAAGATGCTATTTCTACCGGTTTATTTATCGCTATCGGATTCCTGTGTGTGGCTATCGTAATCGCTATATTGATTCCTGTGGTACGGGACGTAATTGACAAAGCCGACGACAACCGGCCTGATATTCCCAAGGTTAGTCTGGTTCAACCGGCAGATTCCGGGGAAGCTGCTGTAACTGACACGCTCGTTCATCCCTTGGTTTAACTGAGATGAAGAAGGACTCGATTTCCGTCGCGCTGTTCCTGGCTATTGGCTTTGTGATTGCCGGTATTTTTATTGCCGGGGCTACAAGCATTATCGGCGGCAGCCAGGATGATATTATTACCCATGTCAAAGCTGTCGAGCAGTATTAAAAGGAGGCGCTGCGCTTGAAGGCAACCGTCCTCCGGGCATTGTTCATGTGGCTGGTGCTGTTCATAATCCTGCAGCCGATTTTTACGTACATTGATTATCTGCTCGATCTGCAGGTCAAGGCCAACACATCTTATATCACGCAAAAGGCAGCGACAGAAGGGATGGTCACGGCCTCTATGAAGGCTGAGGTCATCTCAAATCTGAAGGCCGTCGGATTTCCGGAGAGCTCGATCCAAGTTACCAGCGGAACAGAAGTAATCCTAGAGCGCAAACAGCGGATTGATGTGTTCGTGACAGCACCGCGGGTGAACCTGTTCCCCTATAATTTCTCCGGCGTATCCCAGCCCACACAGTATTACGGACATGGCTCGATCATGAGTGAATATCTCGATTAATTAAGGGATGAAGCTAACCAATGGATTATATTATTAAGCTGGCATTTGTCCTCTTGATCTTTATTTATTCCTGGTTCTTTCAGATTCAGAATCAGGAGTGGGATACTATGCGAAGTATGCTTAAGGACGCCAACAACATGGCCGTCCATGACGCATCACAGGAATTGAACGAAGCAGCGAGGGCACAAGGCCGGCTGGTTATTGACCCCGCTGAGGCCTATGCCACCTTCCGCCAAACCCTGCAGAGCAATCTGGGACTGGACGACGGCTTATCCCCCCTGGCGGGGAGCCGGCTTCAGGCTCAAGTGAAGATCGTTAAGTTCGACATTGTGGATGAAGCAACCGGAGCCACCTTTCCGCTGCTCTATGAAGACCGTACTTACGGCATCACCAAATACATACAAGGCCCTTCGGTCATAGCGGTTATTCAAACCGAGCATCCGGTTCTCATCTCCAGAAGCAAGGTCCAAGAGGCCATCACGGTCCCGGCGGTGCAGGAGTATAGGATGAATCGCTGACGGGTTCAAAATTACAAATAAGGGAGATTTCAATGATGAAAAAGAAGATGATCAGCAAGACATTAGTGGGGAAGACAGCGGTGAAAGCTTTGCTGGGAGTGGCCTTGTTAACAGGTTCGGTTGTTGCTCAAACGGGAGCTGTCAGTGCAGCAGAAGCGAAGCCGACAGCTAAACCAACGGCGCAGTCAACGGCAGCACCAGTAATGAGAGATAATCTCTCCAAGTATGGATTAGTGAAGGATATGGAGCTGCCAGTGACGGTTACGGCCGGGGGATTGAGTTATACGTTGGAGAAGATCATGATTTATGATATTAACTCCAAGGATGCCCAGAATTTAATAAAACAATTTAGATATGACTCCTTTGGAGTATTGGTAAGCAAGCCTAAATATTTCATCTGGACTAAAATTACGATAAAGAATAACAGTAATAGTACGGTAAAAAGATCATTGAATGATCAACAAGATAAGTGGGTTTTAACACTAAAACGGGGAGGGGAGTTAGATCCTATTTGGCCAAAAACAAATGAGGGGAAAATAAACAATAAAAGTGCATTCTACTACTATACACTCAAGCCAGGTGAAGAACTGTCTACGTATCAAGCATTTTTGTATGAAAAAGATTTTGATTATTTTGCAGTTCGTTTGTATCATGCTAATGGTTTTGATGAAAAATTAATAGTGAAATATTAAGAGGACTACTGATTATGAAGAAAGTGATTTTATTATGTTTATGCGTATCGCTAATTGTTCCTTTTGTATTCTCTAAATCTGTGCAAGCTGCTGACACAAAATCAACTTCAATTTCTATTCCTATTACGACTGGTTTACTTGGTTCTGACAATTCGGCTAAAAACTTTTATTTAGAGCTTCCTAATGGTGTGACTAGCTCTTCTATTAAAACAGGAAGTCTAAAATATAATGGGCCGAATGGTAAGGTGAGTGTTTCTTTGGAAAACGGGAAAATTAAAGTTGCGCTAAATGGGGTGGCTAATCAAAAGTACTATAGAAATGTCGTAGGCTATAAGGCTTCTTGGGATGCAATGTTTAGGACACAAATTTATAACTCTATCTGGTTGTATTCAGACGGAAGAAGATGGCAGATAAACGAATATGACGAACATAATGACCGTATGAAGACTGGTGATGTTACTGCAACTGATGTTTATCCTTCACGGAATCCACCAAGAACGAAGGTAACCGCAGGCCCTTATCAAGACAACCTTTTCTTGAAGTGGTACAACGGATCGGTAAATGAGGTTGTTAATAATCAGGATATAATTCAATCTACTATAAAGGTTGTATCTTTTGAAAAATCATCTTATGCAGAAGATCCGAAATTTAAAAATGGAAGAGTGATTTTAAATTATACAATCCCTGACGGGGTACCGTGGGATGCGGAAAGCAATGATGGTTTGTCAGGTAAAGCGGAAGGACGCAAATATAAAGCTTTCGCATCGTATTATTACACAGCCGATGCCAAAGTAACCACCTACAGCTATGGAGGCCTGGTCACCTTCGACTACTCCCCACCCGACCAGGCCACCCTAAACGGAACGGCCACATTGGAGAAGCCAAGCCCGAACCCGATCAAGCTGGAAGGCAGCAAGGTCGATGTGAAGATTAACGTTAAAGGCGAGCTGCTCGGTTATACAGATTCCTCTAACATCGAGGAATGGGTGTTTTATGCCAATGAGAAGAATGGTACAGGCAAGGCCGACATGAAGAAGGATTACAGCAAGCAGCTTACGGCATCCAAGAGTTTTGACCTTTCCATCCCGGCGAGTCGTGTCATCAATGATAATTTCAAGCAGGATTATATCCTGACTGTTGTCATTCGATTCAAAAAGCCGGTCCTCACCAAGTCTGGAACCATAACCTCCCTGGAGCAGAAAATGGAGGTCTCTGCCGGGGTGTACAAGACGGATAACCCCATCACCTATCCATCCGTACCCAGCAAACCGACCAAGCCGGAAGGGAAGCCGCCGATCGCCCGGATCTCTGCACCTAAGTACATCAAAGCCGGTTCTGACATGATGGTATACGGGGGAAACTCCTCTGATCCAGACGGATATATTACCGACTACGCGTGGGGAACTCCTGGAGCGCAAGGGGGCATAGAGAATACGGCCAGGGGTTATGTGTGGTATACCCGAGATGATGTTGGACAGACGTTCCCCATTACTCTTACCGTTGTCGATAATGATGGTCTAATCGGGAGCACCAGTACGGAAGTAACGGTTATCGAACCGGTTCCATCGGCAAGCCTGGAAATTATCGGATCACTCAAGCAGAATCGGAAAACTACATTGATCAACAGCAGCCAGAGTCCAACCCGGTTTCCGATCATTAAGTCTAAGACACAGGTCACGATCAGTGCAGTCAGCGGTGGGACGAATGCGGATATTAAGTACAGCGGCAACTTGGCCGAACTGGAGAGTAAGGATATTCTTTTTAAGAAGCCAGGAAAGTATAAAGCTACAATTCACGTAGAGAATACGGCCGGGTATGCTTCGGACAAGGAGATTATCTTTGATATCGCCCCCGACGAATCCCCTTTTGCCTACTTTGCAATGCCTATTGGTTCCTATCGGGACCCGGGTAATGGAAACAAAGCGATCATCTCGATTGATGATATGTCATTCTCTTCAGACAAAGATAATATCATTCAACGGATCTGGGAATATCGCTACGATTCTAATAACAACGGAAATTTCACAGATGAAGGCTGGGTTCAGTTCAGCGACGCCAACCAAACCCGCCTAAATTTGGAGCTGTATCAGGTCGGGAAGTATGAGGTACGTGTTACTGTTCTTGAAGAGTTCGGACAGCCAACCATTGAGGATTTTGTCACTGATGCGGATCGGCTGCGGACGAATTCTGAAGCGACCCAGAATGTGATTGAGCGGATTGTAGAAGTGAATAACCGCGCGCCTGAAGTAGATTGGGATTTATAAGGGAGGAGGGGAAGCTGGCCATATGAAACATCAAGTTAAAAGGATCATTATCCTTTTTCTAAGTTTAACTTTACTGCTGCCTTTGTTACCGCAACCAGCCCTAGAGGGAGTAGGAATCGGAACGGTTGTGCAGGCAGCAGCAGACGATTTCATATATTACAAGGATATTAACTTTGAAGCTGGACGAGGGGGACATGGCAATCAGGATGATAAGGTTGTCATTGATTTTCCTGCTCTGAAGGTAACCAATCTTAAATTTAATAAAACTACCAAAAGGTTGACCTATGATATTGTTCCAGGCTCTAATTTACATGTCACCTATACAACGGGAAGACCTGATTGGGCCGGATATACTGAGCCAATGCAAATCGAAATGTGTAGTACCGTGTATACCAAAAAAGCATATCAATATGAAATAAACAGACAAGATTATGGCCGTGACGAATTATGGAGCTGTAACGATCCTAGAACACCTGATTATTATGGTCAGTATTACAACTGGTCAGCAGATTGGGGAAATTTACACATCAATGCAGTAGCATCACAAGGATATTATATGCCTGCTGTTCTTGATGTAGATATGTCCAAAATACGGGGTTTAATGGCGAACACATATCCTAATGAATATGCACAAGGATATAACTATTATCAGCCAAATGAATACACTCCAGGTCTAGCGGATGATCCAGAATTGTTCCGGTTTAGAGTGCTGGCTAGGACAAACACCTATTGGTGGTCGCCATACATGACCAGAGTTGCAGAATTAATACCCAATTATGCACCAAGTCTTTCTATCGGGACAGCCAATGGTATTACTTTAGTCAATGCCCCCAACTTAAGCGGGATTAATATTGAGGGGTATGTTAGTGATCCCGATAACGAGGATCTCACCGTAACAGCCGAGATTCCGAACGTATTTTACAAAAAGACCGTGGTACCTCAAACCAAGATGTCAAAAATATTTAATATTCCACTGGATGTTCTTCAAGACACGATACCACCAGGAACCTACACCATGAACATCACAGCATCGGACCCATCAGGAATGACAGCCCGGGGGACGCTTACGATTAACGTCAGACAACAAATGAGAAATAAATCGTTTGTCTTGATTAATACTCCCGTGGAGGTTAGAACCAAATACTCTGACTCTGAAGGTGACCCGAAGCGGGAAGAAAGATACAGATTTGACCATGATCCGTATTTCTTTGACAATTCAATGGGGATCATTGGTGATTCCGGATTATGGCGAAGTTCGCCATATTCGTCCTTCCCGTATAGCGGGGTGTACGTGGCTAACTTCCAGGGAAGAGACAATCCCAAGGGTGATGACCGGTTCGATGTCTACCGCAAATGGAGCCGGAATAACTTGTCCTCCATGACCTTCCATGTTCACCGCAAGCCGATTGCCTTGTTCAGTGCCAGGCTGACGGGCGGATGGCTGCAGATCACGGACAGTTCATATGATTTAGATCATATCACTGCCTCTAACAAGGGGCTGATGGACTGGCAATGGCAATATAAGAAGACAGAGGGGCAAGTCTGGACGGATGGGTACCCTCCAGCCCAACTGCCGAGCAGTGACCAGTATGATATCCGTCTAAGGGTGAGGGACGTAGATGGTGAGAATGGGGTGGGCGTCTGGAGCGACTGGTCGCAGCAAACAGTAGGTGCAGCAGGCAACTTGCCGCCAGTGGCGCTGTTTACTGTCGAGCCCAGTATTGTGTCTTATCGTAAGGCCACGACGATCACTGACAAGTCTTTTGACCCGGATAATGATCCGCTTGATGTGTACAACTGGACTGTGATCAAGGACGGGTGGCAGCAGGTATGGAGTCATTGGGGCGGTGCGGCGGTGCCGCCGAATATCGCTGCCTTCGGTGTGGGGACGTATCAATTGACCCTTCAGGTCCATGATAACCGGGGGCTTTGGTCACAGCCTTACAGCCAAACAGTACAAGTCATAAATCATCCTCCGGCAGCTGCGTTCAATATGCCCGCTGAAGTGTATCGGGATACAGTGATCTCACTGGAGAACCTGACTCCTGATCCGGATGAGGACGGAGACCCCCTAATCTATGGCTGGAACGCACGGATCAATAACAGCGGGTATTATTATGCCAGTGGTAACCGTTATCCATCTATGACGATCCGTGATTTGATTGCAAGAAATGGGATTTCGCAGCAGCAGGCCATTTCAGAGGGCTGGGAGATGAGGCTTACGGCATCGGACGGGTCGCTGAGCTCGAATGCTACGCGACTGTTCACCGTCAAGAATCATATTCCAACCGCAGAGATTAACGGATCTTCGGTGGTATACCAGTATGACAGTAAGACTTATTACGGGATTGATGCGGATGAGGATTCCTCCGATGCTGGCAGCCTGCAATACTACTGGAAGGTGACTCACAGCGATGGGGCTACCCGGATGTACAATACCCGCAATATCAATGTAGAGTTCCAGGACAAAGGGATATACACACTGGAGCACTGGGTAGTAGATCAAGTTGGGGGCAAATCGAATATCGCTGCGTTAAAAGTCAATGTGAATCCAAACCTGCCGCCGTCTATTATACTCAGCACTCCTGCGGGAACCCTGTCTAATCCTTCAATTATTGACGCAGAGCTTCAAGGAGATCCGCTGATTGAATGGTTGTATTCAGACCCGGAGAATGACCCGCAAGAGAACTACCGGTTGGAGTTCTTCACCAAAGACGGTTTGCTGGTCAACACGATTGAGGATTCAGATCCTTCGGGCGGGGTGCGGCAGCATCAGGTGGCGAATCCCACCTTTGAACGGTTCGCTCTGTTCAGCTTATACGCCCGGGCCTATTCCAAGGGTTCCTGGTCTGAAATCTCCAACGAAAAAGCCTTCATCATCGACAACCCGCCGAAGCCGGGATTCACCTTAACTACAGATACAGGAAAAGATGCGGCAAAGCTGCCGATCTACAGGACAGATCTCCTTACCATCAAAAGCACGGCCACGGATGAGGATATCCCGAAAGGCGACAGCATCCGCTATCAATATTTCCTGAAGCCGGGAAGCGGAGCAGAGGGGCTGTCGAGCACGCAAAGTGATTTCACCAAGCAGTTTACTACCAACGGGACTTTTTCGTTACGGCAAGTGGTTACAGATTCTTTGGGCCTATACCGGGAACGGATTCAAAATATTACAGTAGTGAACCGGCTCCCAGTAGTCAATGTCACCTACCCGGCGAGTACAGTGTCCACAAGTCCTACCATTGTAAGTACGTTAACTCCAATATTGAAGTGGGATTATCAGGATGTCGACGGCGATGTGCAGCAGCGTTTTAAGGTACGGGTCATCGACTTGTCCAATGGGCGCATACAGGTCCAATCCGGTGAACAACTATCGGAAGCACATCAGTGGCAGGTGCCAGCCGGCGCACTTGTAGAGAATGTGAGATATGGAGTGGAAGTAGAAGCCTATGACGGCTTTGAATGGAGTAAGGTATCTCCGAAGAAATTTATGATGGTTAACCTGCTTAGCATTAAGGGGGCTGTCCAGCATACAGAGGAGTGGAATAACAACCGTCAGGCATACAATCTGAAGCAAAGCGGTTCACCTGAAAGTCCGCGGGGATATAGCGTATACTGGGCGGGTGAGAAGTTTGTGCTCCAGGGGAAGGCAACCGGCTTGCCGGATACTGTGCAGGTTACGATGACTGGAGGGTACACAGCAGAACTGAGTCCAACCGGGAGTGACAAGACCGTGTGGACAGGCGAACTGGCAGACCCGTCTTTTGAACAGCTGCCGGATGGCCCGGTTACGTTCACTTTTACGGCTACCAATGAATATCACACCAAAGTGGATCGGGTTACGGTAACGATACTCGGAGATTGGACAGAATATTATCAGAGCCATCGAGTAAAATAAAGAAGCACTCCACCTCTGTGATCCAGGTACTTAATCTATAATTCACACAGCCGCAAGCGGGCGGAGGGTGATCGTTCAGACGATCCCCTCGGCCCGTTCTTCATTAAGCCGCATTCTTCTTGCAGCATATTCTGCCGGAACAGAGGACGGGGTATTATGTAGACTGGAATTAAGGTGGGCCATCCGATTGGTACGGTGCATATAATAGGAGAGTTTGCCGCTGAATATCTTGTGGGCGCACAGGGATGAAGCGAAATCCTCCGGAGTGACGAAGCAGGAGGGCTTGGCTACCGGATGAACGGCTGTTTCTTCAAATACAGAGGCTACGAACTGGGAGCAGAAAAAAGCATTCTCCCGGTCAATCCGGATGTTCAGTAGCACGCCGACCAGGCCAAGCAGGTGATACTTATAACGTTCCTGATTCTGCATCATCCCCTGGACATGGTTGTACATGGTGTCATACTCTTCCGTAGTGACTCTGAGCTGATAGATGGCACAATCTGCGCTGCTGTAGAACGGATGAACGAAATCCTCATGGATAAGGCCGGCGATAAACGGATTGTATACCTTTTTTCTGCCGAAGCTGTAGACCTCGCGCAGTTCACTGTCAAAGGCAATCGAAGCATGATTCAGCTCTGCTTTGGTGAACCATTTTATAAGTCCGCTGAAGGCTGTGCCTGTTCCGGTCAGCACAATATAAATATCTCTGTTTGCAGTCATCTTCAGTATTCCTTTCTGCTGGAAATTATGGATAATCCGGTTAAAAATCTTGCTGAGGTACTTCCATCTTACTGTATAAATCCGCTTTGTAAAACAAACTTTAGTCTTAGATAGAAACTAGACTTAAGGCTAAGTCCCGGGCATAGGAGTGCATAGTCCCGGCCGAAGCCGCAAATTATAAGCTGCAGCAAAAACAATTGGAAATGCTTCCACTTACGTGATACAATAATAGTCAAAATGACATTCTTGATTTGAGGAGGATTATTTTAATGACTGAACAAGCAAAAGATCAAGCCATTCATAAAGCAGAAAACTCAACGGTGGACAACCTGGCCATCACAACAATCCGTACACTCGCCATTGATGCCATTGAAAAAGCAAATTCAGGACATCCGGGTATGCCGATGGGTTCGGCACCGATGGGATACCAATTGTTCGCTAAGACGATGAATCATAACCCGGACCATCCGACTTGGATTAACCGTGACCGTTTTGTATTGTCCGCCGGACATGGCTCCATGCTCCTGTACAGCTTGCTGCACCTCAGCGGCTATGATCTGCCAATGGAAGAATTGAAGCAGTTCCGCCAATGGGGCAGCTTGACACCGGGACATCCGGAATTCGGCCACACTGCCGGTGTAGATGCAACAACCGGTCCGCTTGGACAAGGTATCGGTATGGCTGTAGGTATGGCAATGGCTGAAGCGCAGCTGGGTGCCACTTACAATAAAGATGAACATAACGTGATTGACCATTATACGTACGCCATTTGCGGCGACGGCGACTTGATGGAAGGGATCTCCTCCGAATCTGCATCGCTTGCTGGCCACTTGAAGCTGGGCAAACTGATTGTAATGTACGATTCCAATGATATCTCCCTCGACGGCAAGCTGAATCTGGCGTTCTCCGAGAATGTCGCCAAGCGTTTCGAAGCTTATGGCTGGCAGGTTCTGCGTGTAGAAGACGGCAATGATCTTCCTGCACTGGGTAAGGCTCTTGCAGAAGCTCAAGCAGACAGCAGCAAACCGACATTGATCGAAGTGAAGACAGTAATCGGCTACGGCAGCCCGAACAAGCAGGGTAAAGGCGGCCACGGCGGTACCCATGGTTCCCCGCTGGGTGCTGATGAAGCGAAGCTTACGAAGGACTTCTACAAATGGGTCTATGAAGAAGATTTCTATGTACCGGACGAGGTCCGCGCCAGCTTCGCTGAAGTGAAAGCTAAAGGCATTGCAGCTAACCAGGCATGGGATGAGAAATTTGCAGCCTACAAAAAAGCCTACCCTGAGCTTGCTGCACAGCTCGAAACAGCACTGAACGGTGAGCTTCCTGCAGGCTGGGATGCGAATCTGCCATTCTACCAAGCAGCAGACAAAGCGGTATCCACCCGTGTGGCGTCCGGTAATGCGCTGAACGGCTTGACTGCCGGTATCCCGCAGCTGGTAGGAGGTTCTGCTGACCTGGAGAGCTCGACTATGACGCATCTGAACGGTCTGTCGCAGTTCACTTCCGAATCCTATGACGGCCGCAATATTTATTTCGGCGTACGTGAATTCGGTATGGCTGCAGCCATGAACGGGATTGCACTGCACAGCGGTCTGAAAGTATTCGGCGGTACGTTCTTCGTATTTACGGATTATCTGCGTCCGGCTGTCCGTTTGGCTTCCATCATGAAGCTTCCGGTCACTTACGTGCTTACCCATGACAGTATCGCAGTGGGTGAAGATGGTCCTACCCATGAGCCGATTGAACAGCTTGCGTCCCTGCGTATCATTCCAGGCCTTACGGTAATTCGTCCGGCGGACGGTAATGAAACCTCGGCTGCCTGGGCTTATGCTATGGAGAACACCGCGAATCCGGTAGCCTTGGTACTGACCCGTCAGAACCTGCCGATTCTGGCAGGTACCGTAGACGGTGTGCGCGATAACATCAAACGCGGCGGTTATGTTGTCTCTGACTCCAAGAACGGTACTCCGCAGGCGCAGATCATCGCTACAGGCTCTGAAGTACAGCTGGCGGTTAAGGCTCAGGCTGCTCTTGCCGAAGAAGGCATTGATGTTCGTGTAATCAGCTTGCCAAGCTGGGATCTGTTCGAGAAACAGGATAAGGCATACCGTGATTCCGTCATCCTGCCTGAAGTGAAAGCCCGTCTGGCGATTGAAATGGCGCAGACCTTCGGCTGGGAACGTTATACGGGTGATCAGGGCGACATTCTGGGCATCACGACCTTCGGCGCTTCTGCCCCTGGCGATACAGTAATCAGAGAGTATGGCTTCACCGTAGAAAATGTAGTCAGCCGCGTAAAAGCACTGCTATAATAGACGGATCTAAGGACAAAGGGGAGAATAAGCATATGAGTCAGTTTACGGGCGCGACAATTCAAAAAGCAGCTAATATCTATTACGACGGTAAAGTTACTAGCCGTACAGTTACTCTGGAGAACGGTACTAAGGTGACACTTGGCATTATGCTGCCTGGAGTATACGAATTCAGCACAGATGGCCCGGAGACCATGGAGATCCTCTCCGGTAATCTGAAAGTGCTGCTTCCCGGCACTGAGGTGTGGAAGGACATTAACGGAGCGGAAACGTTCCATGTTCCCGGTAACTCCAAATTTGCGCTGGAAGTATTCGCATTAACTGATTATTGCTGTTCTTACCCGATTGTGTAGTATGAAGCAGTAGCAAAAAAGCACCCTGGGAGATTATGTCCCGGGGTGCTTTTTTTTAGGTGATAATCAGGCTCCTTCTGAATCCGCCGATAGCGGGCCGGTAATCCGTTCATACTCCCAGATGCACTCATTACTCCCAGTGGAAGTCTCTTATTCCTGCTCCCCTGTACCGCCGATCTTCCGTCCGATCCAGTCTTCGTAGGATTTGACCACGGCGGACAGGTCCTCGTCGCCGTAGCCGTGATTGAAGCCCGCCTGGAACATGCTTTTGGCTACGCCAAGCATAGGGGAAGGAACGCCGGTGGAATCGCTGAGCGAGGACGCCAGCTTGAGATCCTTCAGCATCAGGGCAAGGGAGAACTGGTTACTGAAGTCATTGTCGATAATCTTCTGTCCCTTGAGTTCGGCCTGCTTGCTGCCGGCAGACCCGTTCTTCACCAGTTCCAGGAACTTGTCTGCGGGAACGCCGGACTTCACGGCGATGGAGAAGCCCTCGGCAAGCGCCACGTTGTGAATGCCGACCATGGCATTGTGGGCCAGCTTGGCTACAGCTCCGCTGCCGTTAGCGCCCATATGCAGCAGCAGACGGCCCATGGAGTCGAAGAGATCCCGGTGCTTCTCAATCACTTCGGCATGTCCGCCAACCATGAAGACCAGAGTGCCGTCGATAGCTGCCGGCTTGCTGCCGGTTACAGGGGCATCAAGGAAGCTGCCGCCCCGCTCCTCTACGGCAGAGGCAATCTCCTTGGCCAGACCGGGGGAGATGGTACTGGAATCAATGACGGTTGTTCCCGGCTGAAGGGCAGCCAGAATACCGCTGTCGCCGTAGAAGACTTCACGGATCGAATCGTCATTGCTGATCATGGTAATAATAACATCTTTGCCCGCAGCCGCGGCCTGCGGCGTAGGGGCGGTCTTCGCGCCTTCCTGTTCCAGGGGTCTGCATTTCTCAACGGTGCGGTTGTAGACCGTAACCTCAAAGCCGCTGCGCAGCAGATTGGACGCCATAGGCGCCCCCATCGTTCCGAGTCCAATAAAACCGATTTGCTTCATTTGATTTCCACCTTTGCTCAAGTGAGATCCTATTCTAGAAATTAAGTTTGTCTACATTCTATCAGAAGGACCCGGCAGGTTCCACAGAACAGAATACCTGTTCTGCCTGGCAAACGCTTTCATGAAACTTTCAAAAACATGGTTCCAAAGCCGGGGTTATGCCTTAAGACCTTGCCAGTCAAGGCAAATTAAAGTATCCTAGATTATAATGTTGCAACAAACGGTGTCAAATCTAAAGAGATAAACAGGAGGCTACCATTACCGATGTCCAAGAAGATTAATTTTGACTACACCAAGGCCCTTTCCTTCTTCAGCCAGACCGAGATTGACTATTTCGCCGCTCCGGTGAAACTGGCCCACGAGCAACTGCACAACAAGAGCGGAGCCGGCTCCGATTACCTGGGCTGGATTGATCTCCCTACAGCGTATGACAAGGAAGAGTTCGCCCGCATTCAGCAGGCCGCCAAGAAGATTCAGAGTGATTCCGAAGTACTGATCGTAATCGGTATCGGCGGATCTTACCTGGGAGCCCGCGCAGCGATTGAGGCGCTATCACATTCCTTCTACAATAACCTGTCCAAGGACAAGCGCAAGACTCCGGAAGTATATTTTGCCGGGAACAACATCAGCTCCACCTACATCACGCATCTGCTTGATCTGGTAGAAGGCAAGGACTTCTCCGTGAATGTAATCTCCAAATCCGGTACGACTACTGAGCCGGCGATTGCTTTCCGCATTTTCCGCGCAGCACTGGAGAAGAAATACGGCAAGGAAGAAGCCCGCAAACGTATCTACGCAACTACAGACAAGGAGAAGGGAGCACTCAAGAAGCTGGCTAATGAAGAAGGCTATGAGTCGTTCATTATCCCTGATGATGTCGGCGGACGTTATTCCGTACTGACACCGGTAGGTCTTCTGCCGATTGCCGTAGCCGGTATTAACATTGAAGAGATGATGCAAGGGGCCGCAGCCGCAGCCGATGAATTCAACAATCCCGATGTGGCTACCAACCAGAGCTATCAATATGCTGCAGTACGTAACGCACTCTACCGCAAAGGCAAAACTACAGAAATTCTCGTGAACTACGAGCCGTCCCTGCACTTTGTCTCCGAATGGTGGAAACAGCTGTACGGCGAAAGCGAAGGCAAGGACTTCAAGGGAATCTATCCGTCCTCGGTGGACTTCTCTACAGACCTGCACTCCATGGGCCAGTTCATTCAGGAGGGTAACCGCAACATCTTTGAGACGGTTATTCAGGTGGAGAAGGTGCAGCACCATGTAACGATCGAGAATGATCCGGATGATCTGGACGGATTGAACTTCCTGACCGGCCAGACGATGGACTTCGTGAACAAGAAGGCCTTCCAGGGAACGATGCTGGCGCACACGGACGGCCAAGTGCCGAATCTGATCGTTACCATTCCTGACCAGACCCCTTATACCTTCGGTTATCTGGTGTACTTCTTCGAGAAAGCCTGCGGCATCAGCGGATACCTGCTGGGTGTGAATCCGTTCGACCAGCCGGGTGTTGAAGCCTACAAGAAGAATATGTTCGCACTGCTGGGCAAACCAGGCTACGAGAAAGAAAAGGCAGAACTGGAAGCCAGACTTACAGAATAGTTCTACACATAACCACAGGACCGCAGATTATTCATACGCATATAAGTCATCAGGGAGCAGTCCAGAGGTAACCATTACCGGGGCTGCTCCTAATATATATCAAGTTATCATATGTAGATTAAGGAATGGACAACAATGCTGGAACAATACCGGACGGTGCGTACTCCCGGTTCACGGGAAGTCGTAATCCGTAAATCACGCTTCATTGGACATGTAATGCCAGTGGAGAACGAAGAAGAAGCTGTTCAATTTATCGATCATATCAAGAAGCAGCATTGGAACGCTACACATAACTGCTCTGCTTATATGATTGGTGAGAGGGATGAGATCCAGAGACAGTCGGACGACGGGGAACCGGGCGGAACGGCCGGGAAACCGATTTTGGAAGTAATCCGCAGCCAAAAGGTTAAAAATGTAGCAATTGTAGTTACCCGTTATTTCGGAGGTATTATGCTGGGTGCAGGCGGGCTGATTCGTGCTTATACAGACGGTGCGGTTCTTGCACTGGAAGCCGGAGAGGTAATCACACGTGTGCTGAGGCGGGAGGTGTTCGTAGAGATCGAATACACTTGGCTGGGCAAGGTGGAGAACGCGCTGCGGGGCAGGAACATCCAGACCGGAGAGACTTTATTTACGGATAAAGTTACGCTGCTATGCCTTCCGCGCAATGACGAAGGTGACGCATTTATCGCATGGATAACCGATCTTACGGAGGGGCAATCCCTTGTTACAGAAGGGCGGCGGCTTTACTACAGCGAAGGGGAATAGACTATGGCAAGAAGAGCAGTGGAACAGGAGTTGTCGAGAGAAAGAATCTTGGAGGCGGCGAGGCATCTTTTTATAACCAAAGGGTACCGTGCCATTTCGATGCGCAGCATTGGTCAGCACCTGGGGTATAGCCACGGCTCTCTATATTATCATTTCAAAGAAAAAGCTGAACTTTTCTACGCGATCGTGGTCGAGGATTTCAATCATGTAGCCACGTTATTGAATGATGCAATGAGCACTCCTCCTGTAGAGGGAATGACCCGAGTGGAACAACTGGTTATGGAGTTCATCCGTTTCGGACTGGACCATCCGTATCAGTATGAGATCATGTTCATGATCCGCGACGAAGAACTGCTGGCTTATTGCCGGGCAGAACAGGGCCGATGTTTCGAGTTATTCGCAAGTATTGTCCGCCGTCATATGAAGGAAGAGGGATATGTGTCGGAAGACTGGCAGAATGTGCCGTTGACCCTGTTCCTGTCTGCCCACGGATTTATTTCTTATTATATCCAGGATAAAGTGTTGTTCGAGGATGTGAAGCAAGCTGCTCTTACGCATGTCAAAGTATTAAGCCGCAGTCTGTAAAAGCTGTTTTTTTTAACAGCTCACACTTTAGAGCGTTGCATTGGTATAACATTGATTGGTGAAAGTGTTATAGAAGCTATCAATTGTATAGAGAGCAGCTCCGCAGGAACCGGCGAAGCTGCTCTTCTATAAGTTTTTACAAGGCAATAATAGACTAACCTTCGATGATTTTGAGGTGGCACTGGCGCTGCCTCGGACCATCGAACTCACAGAAATAAATGCCCTGCCAGCGGCCCAGCAGCACAGCCCCTTCATGAATAATGAGCGTCTGTGATGGTCCGGCAGTGATGGATTTCAGGTGGGAGGCCGTATTACCCTCGGCGTGGCGGTATTTAGGATGCTCCCAGGGATAGACCTCATCCAGGCGCATCAGCACATCACGCTTCACATCAGGGTCTGCGTTCTCGTTAATCGCAATCCCTGCAGTAGTGTGCGGGCAATAGACGAAGACCAGCCCGTTAAGCACTCCGCTTTTTTTCACATAAGATTGAACCTCGCGGGTAATGTCCCGCATTTCATCCCGCTTGCTGGTGGTGATCTCCATAGTATGCAGCATTATGAATACGCCCCTCTCTGATTTGAACAACAATGATGATACTTATACTTTAACCCAAAACTTAACAAAGTAATTGACGGCAGCAAGCAGTCTTTGGTAAAGTAGGGATAACTTTAAACCAAGTATATTAATAGGAATAATTACAGCCTTAAAGTCGAGTAAACCGACCGGTTATCCGCCGGAGGTGGGAGGTTGAGCATTGAATTCGTTGATCAGGCACAAGGGCTGGACTTGGGGATTTAGAACAACAGTCGTACTGTATTTCGTCATACTGATCGTGTTGCCGATCCTTGGAGTCTATTACAATTCATTCTCGTCAGGGTTCGGAAGCTTCGCCGAGAGTGTGACCGACCCGATTGCTTGGAAGTCGGTTGTATTAACACTTAAGCTGGCTGTCATTGCTGCACTTACGAATGTACTTCTGGGCACGATGATTGCCTGGGTCCTTATCCGTTATAAGTTCCGGGGCAGAGCGCTGCTGAACAGTCTCGTTGATCTCCCGTTTGCCCTGCCTACTGCAGTTGGAGGACTAATGATTCTGCTGCTGCTGGGTCCCGGAAGCCTGATCGGCGGCCTGGCGGAATCTCTGGGCTTTACGGTGGTTTTTCACCAGCCGGCCATTGTGATTGCTATGGTCTTCGTCACGTTCCCCTTCGTAATCCGGGCGGTACAGCCGCTGCTGGAGGAGCTGGATGCTTCGGAAGAGGAGGCGGCGTATACGATGGGGGCGAGGCCCAGCCGGGTCTTCCTCCAGGTGATTCTTCCGTCTATGGCACCTGGCATGATCGGCGGCGGGATGCTGGCCTTCTCGCGGGCGCTTGCTGAATTCGGTGCGGTTGTACTCGTAGCCGGCAATATCCCGGGGCGTACCCTGGTGTCTTCCGTTTTTATCTTCGGGGAGGTCGAAAGTGACAATCCGGCCGGGGCGGCAGCGGTGTCAATCATTCTGCTGACCCTATCCTTTCTGATTCTCTGGCTGATTAACCTGCTGCAGATGCGGGGGAGAAGATCATGAGAAGACTGTGGATTGGCCTTACTTATCTCGTATTCTTCGTGCTGATCGCTGCCCCGCTTGGCAGAATGACGATGGGCGCCTTCAGCGAAGGCTGGAGCGGCTTCTGGAATGCGCTGACCCGGCCGGAGGCGCTGCATGCGCTGCTGATGACCGGAGGCGTGGTGGCCGTAGTGACACTGCTGAACACTTTGTTTGGCATTATGATGGCCTTGTATCTGGTAAGGGCAGACTGGCTGGGACGGCGTCTGAAAAGCCTCTTGAACAGCATTGTGGATTTGCCTTATGCGGTATCGCCGGTTATCGGCGGCCTGATGATCGTTCTGCTGCTCGGGCCGGACAGTGCGCTTGGTGCATTATTTGAACAAATCGGAGTGAAGATTGTGTATGCTTTTCCGGGAATGGTCATTGCAACGCTGTTCGTGACGTTCCCGCTGATGGTGCGTGAGGTGATGCCGGTGCTGCAGGAGATCGGCTCCCAGCAGGAAGAGGCTGCGTCAACACTTGGCGCCTATGGCTGGACCACCTTCTGGAAGGTGACCTGGCCCTCGATCCGCTGGGCTGTCATCTATGGAGTGATTCTGACGGTGGCCCGCTCGCTTGGCGAATTCGGGGCGGTGCTCGTCGTGTCCGGCAATATTATGAACCGGACGCAGACGGCAACCACGCTGATCTACCAGGATGTCGAGAATTTCAATGTTACGGCTGCGGGCGGTGTAGCGCTGGTGCTGGCCGCATTCTCTGCGGGGCTGCTGCTGTTGATGGAATGGAGCAAGAGAAGAAAGGGAGGGCACTAGTTATGCATGTAGAGGTCCGGGGACTCGATAAGCATTTTGGAGATTTTCATGCCGTGAAGGATGTCCATTTCGGAATTACCAAGGGTCACCTGATCGGGCTGCTCGGCCCAAGCGGCGGCGGCAAAACCTCAATTCTGCGCATGCTGGCAGGCCTTGAGACACCGGATAGCGGGGAGATTATATTCCACGGCAAGACTGTGAACCATCTTCCACCGCAGGAGCGCGAGATCGGCTTCGTGTTCCAGAATTATGCGCTGTTCAAGCACATGACGGTGTTCGAGAATATCGCCTTCGGGCTGAAGGTCAAGAAAGCCAGCAAATCGGCCATTCGTGACCGTGTCACCGAGCTGGTGGAGCTTACCGGACTGAAGGGCTTCGAGAAGCGGTATCCGCATCAGCTGTCCGGCGGGCAGCGCCAGCGGGTGGCCTTTGCCCGGGCGCTGGCGCCTGAACCGCAGCTGCTGCTGCTGGATGAGCCGTTCGCGGCAATAGATGCGAAGATCCGCCAAGAGCTGCGTTCCTGGCTGCGGGAGCTGATTGAACGTGTTGGCATCACCTCGATCTTCGTCACTCATGACCAGGATGAAGCGATTGAAGTGGCGGATGAGATTATGATCATTAACCAGGGACGGCTGGAGCAGAAGGGAACGCCTTGGGATATCTATAAAGAGCCGAAGACGCCGTTCGTGGCGACCTTCATCGGGGAATCCACGCTGATCGAAAGTGCCTCTGAGCTGAAAGGCTTCCAGGGAGCAGGCGGCGGCAGGCCGACCAAAGCGCTGATCCGTCCCGAGTATATTGAGGTGGGCCATCTGCATGAATTCAAAATGGCTTCGGCCACGGAGCAGGGTACGGTCAAGCATCTGCATTTCCGCGGAAGTGAGTGGCTCGTGGAGGTTGAGGTAAAGGGACATAAGCTGGTCACCTACCGCTCTCTGGAGAAAGAAACGCTGACTCCGGGCCAGGAGATATCTGTGCTGGTACACCGCGCTTACCTGTTCAATGAGGAGCGGAGCTGGATTCAGGAGAATGGCCTTAAGAAAGATCCGATGCCTGTATTTATCTAAAAAATAAATGATGTAGGATGTGTCGCCGGGATGAGGCTTATCAGAAGGAGCAGACTACTGCACGGATGGCTGACGGTCTTCATGCTGGCGGTGTTCACCCTGAGCGCTGCCGGCTGCGCAAATGAACAGCAGGCCTCCGGGGAAGCAGGTACGCCGCCGCAGGGAGATGTGACGCTTGTGGTGGGTGCGTACAGCGTGGTGAAGGATGCCATGGGCGAGATTCTCCCCTTGTTCGCGAAGCAATGGCAGGCGGATACCGGCCAAAAAATCGTATTCCAGCAGTCCTATGAGGCCTCTGGAACCCAGGCGCGGGCGATTGCCGGCGGCTTCGAGGCGGATGTCACTCTGCTGGCGATGGAAGGCGATGTGGAGAAGCTGGTCAAGGCAGGACTGGTGGAGAAGAGCTGGAAGAATCACGGCGAGGCGGGTATGGTGACGCGGTCAGTAGTGGCCTTGGGAACGCGGGAAGGCAATCCGAAGGGCATTCATGATTTTGCGGATCTGGCGAAGCCGGGTGTGAAGGTGCTCTACCCTAACCCTAAGACCTCCGGGGGGGCCCAGTGGGATATCAACGCGATCTACGGGGCGGGTCTGAAGCGTTCTGAGGAGCAGGAAGGAGCGAAGGACCCTGCTGCTGCCAAGGCCTTCCTGGAGAGCATACACCGAAACGTCGAATCTCTGGATAAAAGCGGGCGGGCTTCCATGGCTGCCTTCGAGTACGGGGTCGGCGATGTGATCGTGACCTATGAGAATGAGCTGCTGGCGCGGATTGCCGAGGGGGTCAAGTATGAGGTGATCCTCCCCCGGAATACGATGCTGATCGAGAATCCCGCTGCGGTGGTGGACAAATATGTGGATGAGCGCGGCACCCGCAAGGCCGCAGAGGCGCTGGTGGATTATCTGACTACGCCGGAGGCGCAGGAGATTTTCGCCAAATTCGGCTTCCGTCCCGTGAACCAGCAGGTCTATGCCGAGCATGAGAGCCAGTATCCGGTTCCTGCCGGGCTGTTCGACATCAGCTACCTTGGCGGCTGGGAAGAGGTCCGTACGACGTTATACTCCAAGCGGGGCATATGGTACCAGGTGCTGGCCGGAATCTAGGCGGGTAAGAACGAGGTAGGTCTGGCGGAGGGTGGAAGAAGCGTACTGCGATTGGACGATACCTGTTGGGTGTGAGGTGTGCATGATGAAGAGAGCTGTTCTGCGGCCGGGTCAGGCTGAGGGGCGGCTCTTTGTTTGAAATATAAGAATTTATATGTTTCACATGATAAATTATCCTTCTATTTCTCGCTGAAACGGTACCGTCCTTTAAAGGACGGCTAAGCCGTTTCCACTTGTATCGGGCTAAGGTGCAAAGGACCGGCTGCTGTTCTATAATGAACTGACGGATACACGCTGAAAAATAGACGATGATGGAGGGCAGGCATATGGATACATTAGTGTTCCTTGGAACAGGGGATGCCATGGGGGTACCCCGGGTCTACTGCGATTGTGAGACCTGCACGGAAGCAAGAACAACCGGGCGCAATAGCCGCCTGCGTTCTTCTGTGCTTATAGATAACGGAGCCGGATTCCTGGCGATTGACTGCGGACCGGACTGGCGGCGTCAGATGGAGCTGCTGGGGCACCGCCGCATGGAACGTCTGCTGGTGACGCATGCGCATTTCGACCATATCGGCGGACTGCCGGAATGGGCGGACAGCTGCCGCTGGATGGGCTTCAGGGGAGAGCTGTACGCTCCGGCCGAGGTCATTCCTGTCATTGAACGGCAATACCCGTGGCTCAGCGGGCATATCGACCTGATTCCCTGCGATGACGGCGTTACGCTGGACGGCTGGCAGATTACTACGTGGCGGGTGAACCATGGCAAGAATGGTTATTCCTACGCCTACCGGCTGGAGAAGGAGGGGTATGTCTGGATATACTGCCCGGACTCCATCTCCCTCACGCCGGAGGAGACGAAGTCTATGCACGGAGCGGATCTGCTGGTGCTGGGAACCAGCTTTTATTACGAAGCCGCAGCATTGTCCACCCGCTCTGTGTATGATATGACCGAAGCCGCCGATCTGCTGGAGACCGTTCAGCCGCGCCGTGCGGTCTACACGCATATGTCGCATGACATCAATCTGGAGAAGGATTATATTCTGCCGGAGAAGGTGACTCTTGCGGTTACGGGGATGAAGATTCCGCTGCACCCGGAGGAGTCCTGAACCCCAGGATCAGAGGGAGTGCTCTACTCCAGGGATTTTTGACAGGATAACAGGATTCTCCCGTATTCACTCCAGTCAGCCCCGAGACCGATTAAGGAATCCATCTGCCGCCGCTGGGTTCCTTGCTTTGTGGTATAGTAAACTGAATGCATGAGCCGGAAGGTAATTAAATACAATGCAGGATGTTGAATTCCAATGGGGGCTGATGATGTGAAGAAGAAAGGTGCTTTTGCGAGACTGGGTACATACATGCTTAGACACAAGCTAATCTATGCTGTACTGCTGCTGGTCACCGTATTAAGTATTATGCTGGATCTTACGATGGCCTGGTTTCTGGCCCGGATTACGGATGCGGCCGTGCGTCTGGATGTGGAGGCGTTCAAGGGGCTTGCCTGGTTTGGAGTGTTATTCCTTATTGTCGCTGGCCTCAATACCTTCCTTAATGAATTTCTCAAAACCAATATCTCGGCCAAAATCAGAAATGAGCTGCGTCAGGATATGATGAGTCATACGCTGGCCTTGCCGCAGTCTTACTTCGACCGTAATCATTCGGGGGATTTGCTGTCCCGGTTCACGAATGACAATCAGTCGGTCGGCGAAGCCTGCGGGCGGGTGATGATGGATCTGATGCGCAACCCGCTGCTGGCGGTAGCCTCCTTTGCCTATCTGCTCTATATTAACTGGGTGCTTGCGCTGATCTGCCTGTCTATAGGCCCGCTGTTGTTCCTGACCGGCAAAGTCTTCGGCAATGCGATGCGTGTCAACAGTGTGCGGGTGCAGGAAAGTATGAGCAGAACGACATCTTTTCTGAATGATATCCTGGGCAGCAGCATGGTGTTCAAAGCCTTCTCGATAGAGCGCAGGCTGCAGAAGCAATACATAGATTACAGTGAGAGTATCGCCTCCGGGGAGAGGAAGAAGGCCGGTATCGAGGGGGCAACGGGAGCCATTTCTTCTCTGCTTGGTAACCTCACCTTCCTCCTGGCCCTGGTCATTGCCGGCTGGTTCGTGGCTAACGGAAGGCTTGAGGTCGGGGCGATGATCGCCTTCATTCAATTAATGAATTATCTGGTAGGGCCGTTCTCGGTGCTGCCGGGCCTGGTGGCTTCCATGCAGCAGTCGCTGGGTGCGGCTGAACGGATTTTTGAAGTGATGGATGCTCCCGCAGAGGTTGAGGTGCTGCCTGAGGTGCAGGCGGTGCCGCCGGAGTTCGGGGTGCTTCAGCTCACGAATCTGGCCTTTGGATACCCGGATAGTGAGAAGCGGAGTCTTAACCAGATTAGTCTGGAGCTGACGCGCGGACAACAAATGGCCGTGGTCGGCCCGAGCGGCGGCGGTAAATCGACGTTGTTCAAGCTGCTGCTCGGGTTCTATACACCGGATGCTGGTGAGGTCTCCATTAATGGCAGTCCGATTACCGGAATGCGGCTGGAACAGCTAAGAAGTTATTTCGCCTATGTCCCCCAGGAGTCGGGCCTGTATACGGGGAGCATCCGTGACAATATCGAGAGCGGTAAGCCCGGTGCGGCCGACGAAGAGATTATGGAGGCGCTGCGGCAGGCGAACGCTTATGAATTCGTTATGGAGCTGCCGGAGGGTATACACACGGATATTGGCGAGCATGGTTCGAGATTGTCGGGAGGGCAGAGACAGCGCCTGTCCATTGCCAGAGCGATGCTTAAGAATGCGCCGATTCTGCTGCTGGATGAAGCTACGGCTGCACTCGACAACGAGTCGGAGAAAATGGTCCAGCAGGCCATCCGCAAACTGATGAAGGACAAAACAACGCTTGTTATCGCCCACCGCCTCTCAACCATCCAGAATGCCGATATTATTCTGGTGATGGAGAACGGGGAGATTGTGGAGCGGGGCAGTCATGAGGAGCTGCTCACTGCAAGAGGGCGGTACTCCGAGCTGTATAATACTCAATTGGAGCAGGAGTCTGCGGAGGAGCAAGGGACTTCCGGCAATACGGAGAGCCGCGGCAGCGGCGGAACGGAGTCTGTCAATCAGAAGGCTTCGGTAGCCGGAGCCGTGTAATCGGAGCGGTGTAATTCACAGCGTTGCACGAAAAAAATAAAGGGTGGCATACCGCCGGGTTCAATGAATGAACCTGCGGTACGCCACCCTTTTTATGGAAATACAGGGATTATAGGTTGGGGTCCGGTTGGCTTACGCCTCTTGAACTGCCCCCAGAATGAACTTATCAATCGCGTACTTCACACCGTCTTCATTATTGCTGAGGGTCACGAAGTCAGCGATCTCCTTGAGCGCAGGGATGGCATTCGCCATCGCTACACCGAGTCCGGCAGCTTCCAGCATCTCATGATCGTTCCAGGAATCGCCTACAGCGATGGTCTCGGACGGGTCACAGCCAAAGTGCGCGGCCAGGAATTCCAGCGCCAGACCCTTGGTGCCCTCGTGGTGCATGATCTCCAGGAAATGCGGCTTGGACTTCGTGATATGAACCGAATCGCCCAGGAGGCTGCGCAGGATCGGGGACAGCTCATCCAGGAAGGCCGGATCGTCGATGATCAGCATTTTTGGAGTTTTTTGCGGGACGAGCTTCTCTTCCCAGTCCGGTTCAATGTAGTACTGCGTACCGTTCAGTGTGGAATAATCAATCAGCTTCTGGTTCTCTTCCCGGGCATACAGCTTGTCGTCGATGTAAGTCTGCAGGTGAAGGTCATGCTCCACACAATACTGGAACAGCTTGCGTACCGCATCCTGCGGCACATAACGCTCATAGAGGACTTCTTCATCGAGCAGGTTCTTCACCAGCGCGCCCTGATAGGTGATAATCGGCACGTTGAGTCCGGTCTGGCGGGCAATCGCCTGGGCGGAAGCATAAGCGCGTCCTGTAGCGAGTGTTACTACAACGCCTGCGGCTACAGCCTGCTCCAGCGCGGTTTGTGTGGCCGGGGTCACTTCCTTATCGTCATTAATCAGGGTATCGTCGATGTCGATGGCAATCAATTTGTACATTTGGGTTCTCTCCTAAAAGTATGTTGTAGTCCGGCTATCCGCTGTATCTCCCCGCATACCGCCGCCAGTAGCAGACTTAGACCGGCGATTCGTGCGCGATGCACAGAGATTATCAATTTCAGGGCCAGTTGAGTTGTCCAAATTGTATCCTAAATCAGGGGACAGGACAAGCCGAAACTGCGCCGCCTGCTTGGATGGACGGACGGGAATGACCCGGGTACCAATTATAGTCTGGACAAAAAAGGAAAGCCTTGGTATACTTCGATAACCGCACACACGTTCTCATTTCAGGCATCTCAGAATCATTATACTCTTATATGAAGGAGCGGATTCACCATGATGGGCAAATCCCATTTAGTTATCAGCACCGGGGTTACCTTGTCCGCCATGAGCCTGCTGGGACTGGAAATCACCCTCCCGGCCGTCGCCGTTGCCGTGGTCAGCTCCCTGCTGCCCGACATCGACGAGCCGAATTCCCTGTTGGTACGCAAGGCAGTGCCCGAGTTCCTGCTGCGTATCCTGCAGGTAGCTTTGATCGGCGCCGGCATCTATCTTTATTTTGCCGGGATTGCCGAGCCGCCTTGGAACATAGCGCTGGCTCTGCTCGTGGGCAGTGTATCCTTCCTGCCCAGCCGCAGGCTGCGGCATCTGGTGATGCTGCTGATCGCGCTGGCCTTGTTTGCTTTTGCCGATGCCTATGATCCCTGGAACTATATCGCCGCCTGTGTGCTGGTCGTAGCATCGGTAGTTCCGCACCGCGGGATCACGCATACGCTGTATGCCGTTGCCGGATGGGGGGCGCTGCTCTACTTCGTCTCACCGGGCATGAATGACGGCGGCAGCCTCTGGATTGCCGGGAGTATGTCCTACGGCCTGCATTTGCTCGCCGATTCCCTGACCCAGCGCGGGATCACTCCGCTGCCACCGATCCCGCTGAAGCTGCGGCTGAGGCTGATGAGTACCGGTACGAAGAAGGGCAACGCAGTGGAGAAGGTATGCGTGATGCTTACGCTGGCGCTCGTTGTCTATGTGTTTGTGCTTACGCCATCTTTGGGATGACGTCTGATAACGAATGGGTCAGGCCAGGACGCGGTGAGGACCGGAGATAGCAGTTGGATTTCGTACACTTGCTGATGAATGAATGCTTCCTGCTGCAACAGCAGGTGGATAAACAGCACTTACAACCTCTCGATTCACCCTAAGTAGCAAAAAGGAGCAATTATAGATGCTGTTTATCCACTTGCTTCCCTGGATTCCTCAGAAACGGGCGATTTAAGATACGTTTATCCACTTGCTTGTTAAGGGGAGCGACACAGAGCCTGATACAATACCGGCAAGCGTGTACGGCAAAGCCCTCCGGTGCGGAGATCATCCGCGCGGGAGGGCTTTGGCTTGTAATGCCTTCTATTTATTCCTCAAGTTTATTCCTCAAGAAATACCAGACCGATGAAGTCCTCCGGCTCAATGCGGCCGAAGTAATGCTTCAGATCGAGATCCGCCAGCGCCTGCCGTACCTCGGCTTCCTCATAACGTTTGCCGCGCAGCGCGTTCTCCACATCAGCTACATCGCCGACGCCGAAGAAGTCTCCGTAGATTTTGATCTCGCGGATGACAGAATCCTCAATATCCATGCGGATATCGACCAGCCCTGCCGGGAATTTGCGGGTATGCTTCACATTGCTTTTTGGCGAGAGGCCGTAGTTCCAATCCCAGTTCTGGTAATGCTCCTTGGAGATTTCATTGATCCGCACCCAGTCGTCTGTGGTCAGCTTGTACTGCGGAACCTCGGCGGCCTCCATCCCGAAGATGGAACGCAGCAGGCCTTCGCGGAACTGTTCGATCGTAAGATCCGGGTTGCCCAGCAGCTCCTTGATATTGGCGACACGGCTGCGTACGGACTTGGTGCTCTTCGATTTGAACTTCTCGGGATTCACATTCAGTGAAGCCTGGACATCATCCAGATTAAGGTCGAACATTAAGGTGCCGTGGCTGAACATGCGTCCGCGCGTGGAGAACTGGGCGTTGCCGGAGATTTTTTGCTCCCCGACCTGGAGATCATTCCGTCCGCTCAGCTCGGCATTCACCCCCATAGACTTCAGATAGTCGATCACCGGCTGGGTGAATTTGAGGAAGTTATGAAAAGACTGTCCGTCGTCTTTGGTAATGAAGCTGAAGTTGAGATTGCCCAGATCATGATACACCGCGCCGCCGCCGGACAACCGCCGTACGACCTGGATATTATGCTCCTTCACATACTCCTGGTTGATCTCTTCGATCGTATTCTGGTGTT
The DNA here is from genome assembly GCF_013204885.1 of Paenibacillus tritici. Lineage (GTDB taxonomy): Bacteria > Bacillota > Bacilli > Paenibacillales > Paenibacillaceae > Paenibacillus_AQ > Paenibacillus_AQ tritici. Next base: position 7,334 of record NZ_JABMKX010000021.1, on the reverse strand, counting down.
TGCCGATAATGATCGAGGGGCTGTTGATATAAAAGAGCAGGTAGCTCTCGTCCATCGGCAGGTTTTTGAGCGCAAACTCCTCAATGGCCAGATTGATGGATGCGTCTGTAATTCCGGTATTATCAATAAAAAGCATTAGTGATTCCTCCGCTTGACCATAGTAAACTGCTGTACTTATTATAACCAAAAGAGAGATTTCCACAAAATCGAAAGTTTAACTTATCACGGGGGAGTTGTGCAAGGCCGCCAGTCCCTCCTCCACTGAGGCTGCCAGCGGACTTATGTACGGCAGAATCAGCTTCGCCTGGTATTTCTCCGGGAGATGATCAGTGCTCGGAACTATGCCGGATGCACTCGTGCGTTACTGTGAGATCATTGACGTATTTCCGGCTGAGGGCTGATAATTGGGAGAAGGGTTACTGAAGTAATGATGAAGCCCAAAGGGAGTGTATCTATGCTTGAGAAATATGGCCATGGCGGTGATCTGCTGACAGCGGCTGAGCTATACGGGGAGAAGGGCGGCGGCTTCCTGGATTTCAGCGCCAACATTAACCCGCTGGGGCCGCCGCAGGGTGTGCTGGCGCTGCTGCGGGAAGCTGTACCCGCGATTACAGCTTATCCCGATCCGGGTCACCGGAGGCTTAAGGCGCTGCTGGCCGAGAGCCTGGGGGTAGGCACAGACTGGATTACCGTTGCCAATGGAGCTGCTGAGTCGATGGCTCTGCTCCTGCTGGCGGCTGCGCCGCGCCGGGTAGGCATCGTCGAGCCGTGCTTCTCCGAGTACCGCCAGCTCGCGGAGCAGTTCGGCGCGGAGGTGCTGTCCGTTCAGGGGGCCAGCGGCAGGGAGTACCGGGCTGACGTGGACAGAATATCCGGCCTGCTGGAGCAGGTCGATCTGCTGTTCCTCGGCCAGCCGAACAATCCGAACGGCGTCCAGTATCCGCTGGACGAGCTGCGGCTGCTGGCCCGCAAGGCAGAGGCCTGCGGGACGATTCTTGCCGTGGATGAAGCGTTCATCGACTTCATCCCGGAGGCGGACCGGCAATCCCTGCTGCCGGAGCTGGGGGCTTACCGTCATACGGTGCTGGTGCGCTCGATGACGAAGTTCTTTGCCATTCCGGGGCTGCGGCTGGGCTTCACCGCCGCGCACCCGGAGCTTGCCGCGGCGATGACCGGCAAGCAGGTGACCTGGAGCGTGAACGGCCTGGCGCTGCTGGCCGGAGAAGCCTGCCTGCAGAGCGGCGACGGCTACGGGCAGGAGACGCGCGCGCTGATCGCAGCAGAGCGGCAGCGGCTGCGCCAAGGTCTGCTGGAGCTCGGCTGCGAAGTGCCGCCGGGCGAAGCGAACTTCCTGCTGCTGCGGCTGCCTGCTCCGTGGAGCGCGCAGGAGATGCAGCAGCGCTTGGGCGCGGGCGGCATTCTCGTCCGCAGCTGCGCCATGTACCCGGGCCTTGCGCCGGGGCATATCCGCGTCGCGGTGAAGGGCCGGGCGGACAATGCCCGGCTGCTGCGGGAGCTGGGGGCGTTGCTGCAGGCGGGAAGATAAAGCAGCGGCCGGAAGCGTAGATACCCGCAGCCGGAAGGCGCTGGCGTACATCTGGCCGGACTTAAGGAGGCTGTCCCAAAAGCCATGAAATGGCTGCTTGGGACAGCCTCTATTTTTGCCGGGAATCATATCCCGCGAACTATGGTTACCCGGATGGCCGGGCCGTAAAGAGGTAAAAAAAGTCGGCTGGATGTAAAGATATTAGTATGTTTAAATCTACGGGGTTTTTATATGCTTAAATCAAATAGATAAGGAGGTTCCCAATGTTCAGAATACCGATCAGCAAAATTCCGCTTATGTTCTTGTTGGCTTCACTGGTTCTAACCTCAGTCCTGCCGGGTCAGGTCAATATCGCCTATGGAGCAGACGTCACTGACTCCGCTACAGACTCCGCCGTACTTGATATCGCCCAGAGCAGAGTAGAAGGGGAGTATTCGCTGGATCTGTCACAGGTTGGCAATGTGGACTGGCTGCATCTGAGAGGCAACGGCCCGGACGACGTCATACGGATTACAAAGGCCGGCCCAAGCTCTGTAACCTTCAACGTATACGGCAACGGTACCACGGGAATTGAAGGGAAGCCGGACAAGGGCCAGGACGGCAATTATCTGTCCTACTCCTGGAATGATGGTATGACCGGATATGAAAGCGCTGTTAAGGATACGGGGTTTGGCGTGTTTTTTCCGAAGAACAGGGATTCCGGGAGTTACGAACATGTAGGCTGGACCTTCAGTGTATCCCCGCAGCCGCAGGAATCAACGGTCGTATTCGGCATCGGGTTATGGCAGGCTAAGGCTAATGTGAATATCTATGCGGATACGAACCTGGTAGAGACCAAGGTTATCAGCGCAGGAGGGAGCTCGGAAGTATACAAGTATCAGATTAAGGTTCCGGCCAATGTTGAACTCAGAGTGGAAGGCCTGCAGACAGACACCCTGTCACGGTATGGAAATATGTCGTTCTCGGGGCTGGCGGTGAGCAGCAAGGAGCTTGCCGACAAGAGTAACCTGCAGAATGCCTATAATCAATTGAAGGACAGACTTCAGGGCGTATACACGGACGAGTCCTGGCTGGAGTTTGTTCACGCAAGAGAGGCAGCGGGGGGCATTCTGGAGCAGGCGGATGCTTCCCAGGCAGAGGTGGATGATGCATTAGCCCGGCTTCAAGCCGCGCAGAATGCACTGGTAAGAAGAGAAACCAATCTTATGATCGACTTCACAGGCGCCGCAGAAAATGAATACGAGTTCGGCAGCAGCGGCGACCAGCAGGACAGATATCAGACGTTCTCCGTGGGCGAGAGCTTCGAAATGCAGTATGTCCAGGTTAATGTCCGGAAAATGTCCAATAATCTTAGCGATATGACTGTGAAGTTATATCAAACGGACCGTTCCGGATTACCAGCGGGTGCTCCCCTGGCAGGAACAGAGGTTGCGAAGGACCATGTGGCAGACGGCAAAATGACGACCATTCCATTCCGCTATAATCTCGCGGCCAATACCCGCTATGCACTGGTTGTATCGCAGAAGAATTTATTCTCCGGCAAATACCGCTGGATGGTGACGAAGAAGCACGGAGAATCGGCCGGTGAATATTTCGGTAAAAGCGTCGCGGGAAAATTCCAGTCCGAGGCACATCTGGGGACCGGAATATTAAGAATCATCAAGAAGTCTGCGGTGGACAGAACCGCCTTGCAGGCCTTGATCCATGCGATTGCAGATTCTAACTATAACAGCAAGCTGTATACCGTGCAGTCCTGGTCAGCGCTGGAATCCGCATTGGCGAATGCCGGCATGTATGCCGATCATTTCGATGCCACGCAGGCAGAGATTGATGAGGCGCTCCGTCAATTACAGTCGGCAAGAGCGGGGCTGGAGATTAATATCGACCTGACTGCTTTTGCCGGGCAGATTGACCGAATAAGCAGAGCCGTGATCAAAGGCTACACGATCAGCTCGGTGAATGTCTTGAATCAAGCGGTCAAAGCGGCCAAGGCGCTGGATGCAGACGCTCCGGCACACCATAAAATAACCGCATACTCCACTGTTCTGGAAGCGGTTCATAACTTAAAGGTCTCAGGTAAATACAAGGTTGAGACCCATGCGCAAATGACGGCAGCCTTCGGGTTCGAAGGAGATAAGAATGCTTCCCTCGGATTCCTGGACGGCTCCTATCAGATCGGCGGAAGCCGTCCCGAGCAGCATGGACCGGTTGCCCCCAAGCAGCTCGTGACCTTCGGAGTAACAGATACCGGCAACATTAAGTGGACCAAGGGTGAAGGGTATCTGCCGGTATTCATCAGTGAATATTCCAAGTATAAAATGGACTACAGAATAGAGAGCTTCGCCAACAAACATACAGTGAACAGCAGGGACTATGTCATTAACTATTCCAGAATCACGGCTACGAATCACTCCGGGGAAACGATGCTCCTGCCGGTAGTATCAGGAAATCTGATTCCGCTCAATGAAGCCGCAGCAAATGTGTACACCGTAGAGCCTGGAGAGAGTATTGTCAGGGACTATGCGATTGAAGCGGATAAATATGAGTATTTTGACAAGAACGTTACGCAGTTTACTTCCTTGACCACGGAGCAGGTGTCCGCCCAGGGAACGTATGAAGCTAATTACAGTGATATGAAGGCTTATTGGCAGGACAGGCTCTCCCGAATAGTAGAACTCGACCTGCCTAACAACGAGCTGGAGAATGCGTTCAAGTCCGGTTATATTGATACGCAGATCATCAAAGATGGTCAGTATCTGCATGTGGGTGAGAACGGCTACGCCCGGTTATTCTCACATGATACGCTCGGGATTCTGGTGGATCTGATTCAGAGCGGGGACTTCGCCCATGCGCAGGATTATTTGAAGAGTATCCCGCTGACCGGCGGAATCAATATTGAGACAGGGCTGGTGGACAGCAATCTGTACTGGGATACCAACTGGAAGATTCCCTGGGCTTATGCTGTTTATTTAAGCAAGACCGGTGACGCCTCGATCTTCGATGAACAGATGACTGCCGGGGACGGATCTGCGGGTACAGTGTTTGAGAAAAGAGTGAAGTTCGGTGCAAGAAGCATCGAGACTGACCGGAATACGGACGGAATCATGAAACAAACCTATGCGATTGACTCCGAGGGGAACTGGACCATAGACAATTATTCCGCCCTGACGGGTCTGACCGCCTATGAATATGTGTCCCGTGAATTGTACCGCTTGAAGAAGGACGAGGCTTATTTGCAGGAGGCCGAGTGGGCCAAAGCCAGATATGATGACTTGCTGGCCAAATTCACCGCTAAGCTGGAGCAGACGATAACGGATAAGGGATTGGATTATCTCCCGGCATCAGTCGTTGAGAGTAATGATGAGAACCGAATGGCTGATTCAAGGGATGCAAACTGGGCTTCCATGTTCCTGTTCGGCAGATGGCACTGGGACGGGTATCTTTTCGGGGCAGAGCAGCCGGAAGACAATATTAACCTTAAGCTGCTGGATGATACGTATACCTATGGAATTAACCGACGTATACAGGAGGATACCACGGATTCTCCATACAACTTCGGAGGTTACCCGCATGGCTTCTACTCCAGCGCATATAATGCCGGTTACGGGAGTGCTGCGCTGCGCGGGGAAGAGTACCGGGATATGGGCATCAAAGCTTATGAATTCATGATTGAAAATTCCATGAGCGGACCGTTCAGCTGGTGGGAAGGCATTCATTATCCGGTCGCGGGAAGTCCGTGGTCCCAGACGAATGATGAGCTGAACCTTCAGAACACACCGGGCGGCGGCGGGTCAGCGCAGCATATGTGGGGCCAATCCGTTAACTCCAAGGTACTGGTTGACTCTCTGATTGCGGAGAAAATCTACGATAAGAATCAGAAATACGAGATTATCGTGGGCCGCGGGATTCCCAAGGAGTGGGTTACGGACGCAGCGGCGAATCATAACAAGGTGGCCAGTGTGCAGAACTACCCTGCGCTGCAGGGCGGCAGAGTCGGGTACAATGTGGTAAGACAGGATAACCAGCTTGTTGTAACCTTCAGCAGTAATTTGAAGCAGGCCAGGATTGAAGCCGGTGCGGCCAGCTTCAGCGTTCAATTGCCGAGTATGGTGAACAACATCACTGAAGCCTCTACAGGCATTATAGATAACGAAAAAGGAACCGTCACTGTTCCACTCCATACAGACTCGGTAACAATCACCTTAGGTAATCTGCCGCAGCCGCTGGCTGTGAATTTGGATAAGGCGCTGCTGGAGATTGGTTACGCCGAAGGAGATCATAAGACTTCGGTAACGAAGAATGTCGTTCTGCCGGCTGTAGGGGAGCATGGAAGTGCGATAACCTGGACTTCAACGAACCCGGAAGTCATCTCTATGACAGGGGAAGTGAAGCGACCGTCTGCCACAACCGAAGTGACGCTGACGGCGACGCTTACAAAAGACGGGGCAGAGGCGCAAAAAAGCTTCGGGCTAACGGTCCTGAAGACGGAAACGAAACCTGACGGCGGCACGGACAACGGAAATAACGGAAATAACGGGAATAATGGTAACAACGGTAATACAGGTAACAATGGTAATTCAGGTAATACAGGTAATACAGGTAGCCCTTCTGGCAATAACGGTACAACCGGAACTGTTGGCGGTACCGGCAACACGGGGAATACAGGTAATGCAGGGAACACGGGAAATACAGAAAACACTGGAAATACAGGGGACGGCGGGAATGTTACTCTGCCTAAGTTCAAGGATGTAGATAAGCATTGGGCTAGAGAGAGCATCCTCACAGCGGCGGAACGCAAGCTCGTGAACGGCTATGAAGACGGAACCTTCCGTCCCAACGGAGAAGTTAGCCGCAGTGAATTTGCGGTAATCCTCGGCCGTGCCTTGAATGTACAGCTTGAGCCATCCGGCATTACCTTCAAGGATGAGCGCAGCATTCCATCTTGGGCGAAGCCGTATATTGCTGCTGCGGTTAAATCCGGCTGGATTACAGGCTATACGGATCAGACCTTCCGGCCTGACGGGACGATTACCCGTCTGGAGATGATCACGATGATCATCCGGGCGCTGGAGGTGAAGACGGATGCCAGGGCTAAGGCGCCGTTCACAGATGCGGCGGACATCCCGGCCTGGGGCCAGCCGTATGCAGCAGTGGCCTATGCAGCCGGTCTGATTGAGGGTAAAGCCAATAACCGCTTGGCTCCACAGGATCAGGCCACTCGGGCGGAAGCAGTAACGCTGGTGCTTAGAATGTTAGAGAAGGCTGAACAACAGTAGACGAGAGCAGACGAGAGCAGATCAAGCTGACACCTGGAGTTCCGGGGGTCAGCTTTTTTTGGAATAGAGGCTTAGACAATTTGGGATACGGAGCGTGCGCTGTGAGGCTTATCCGGATATACCCTGCCAGCACACTGACATGAATAACTCCGAAGAAGCGGCTACAGATGGTAGTATCAGCCTAGAGAAGGGGGCTGCTGCGTAAGGCAGTCTGTAGCGGGAAACAGCAGTTGGATAATCTCCACTTGCTCATGAATGGAGGCCCGCTTGCCGGGAAGCAGTTGGAAAAATAGCACTTGATATACAGCGAATCGGTCAGATTCGAGGAAATCCCTGAAATTAAATGACGTTTATCCAATTGCTGTCCTCAGACGCTCGTATATAGCTAAATTTAAGATACGTTTTTCTAAGCCTGTTGATTACCCAAAATAAGGTAGCAAAAAGGCCGCTGATTCGTTAAAGTGTTTGTACCCCTACAAACATACGAAACGAGGCGACCTCATGAAAAAGTC
>NZ_JABMKX010000020.1 GCF_013204885.1 Paenibacillus tritici | reverse complement strand
CGACTAAGGCCAACTGTGAACGATGGGGTGAAGAGCCGTATGCGTAAATTGCGCACGTACGGATCTGTGAGGGGTAGGGGCGCAATCCACGATGGAGAGGCCCCGCCTACTCGACCAGTTAGGAGCGGCAAACCTTCCTGTTCACTGTTTTTAAATGTACATTATACAATTATCATTCTTGCTTCCATACGGAAAGGTGGCTATTATGAGAAAATCAAGTCGGAAACCGTATTTTGTATGCGCTATCATTATGGCTCTGTTAATGGGTCTGCTCCCGGCAGACCTTGGTTCTGTGGCCCGGGCGGATAGTAATTATAAGCTGGAGGAGACCTTTGAATCTTATAGTCCCGGTGCGAAGCCTGCCGGATGGACGATCAAGACGCCGCCGCAGGGGGTGAGCGTGGCTGTGCAGGCCTGGGAAGGTTATGCCGGCAAGCTGCTGGAGCTTCATCAGGCCGCCAAAACAGCAAGCAGCTACAATATAAGCAGATCCGTTACCGATGTTACGTACAGAAGCATGTTAAGTTATTCGTTCCGGGCAGAGCAGACGGGAGCTGTGATCTACCTGCCCACCCCGCAGAGCGGCGCTGTTCCGCTGGTGAAGTTCGCCATTAACAATGGCGCGATCAGCTATATGAAAAAAGGCGCCGGCTCCTGGACCTCCGTGCTGCCGATCTCGGCAGGCGTATGGTACGAGGTACGCCTGGCCCTTGACAGCAGCAGCCATACCTTCGATCTGTCCATTGACGGCAGCCGTCTGCTGACGAAGGAGCCGATGGCAGAAGGAGGCGCGTTAACCTCTTTCTACACAGGGTTTTACAAGGATAGCATAGGCAAGATAGGCTTTGATAATTTTGTTGTAAGCGGATACAAACAAGCGGTAAGTGCAGCCTTCTCCCAGGCGGCTTATGAGCTGCGCAGAGGCGCCAAGCTGCCCTTGCCGCTCCAGTTCACCCCTGCGGATGCTACGGATCAGAGCGCTGTCTGGTCTACAGGCAATGCAGAGGTGGCAACAGTGGATGGCAACGGTCTTGTGACAGGCATCCGTCAGGGAGCTACTACGGTGACAGCACAGCCGAATGAGGGGCTTCCGGCGGTAACAGCTACGGTAGCCGTGTATGAAGATCCGATCACGGCCATTGTGCTGGCTCCGCTGGAGCGGACGGTGCCCGCAGGCTCCCGTGTGCTGTTACAGGCCTCGGTAACGCCACAGGACAATACGGATACTGGTATCCGGTGGGGAACGGAGGATGAGAGCATTGCCGTGATTGACAGCTACGGAGAGCTGACGGGTGTAAGCGCCGGAACAACTACTGTGTTCGTCACGGATGAGACCGGCAGCGTGCGCGCTGAGACTTCCGTTACGGTGACTGGGCGTACAACCGGCCGAGAGCTGTATGTCTCCCCTGGCGGGGACGACAGCAATAACGGCACGGAGGCTGCACCCTTCCGGACGGTTGCCCGGGCACAGGAGGCGGTTCGTCTGCTGAATGAGGATATGGACTCTGATATCATCGTCAATCTGCGGGAAGGGACCTATACTCTGACAGAGCCGCTGGAATTCACACCGGAGGATTCAGGGACGAACGGGTATTTTGTCACTTACCGCAGCTACCCCGGGGAGCAGGCTTCCATCAGCGGCGGACGGCCTGTCACTGGCTGGACGGTGTTTGACAGCACCAAGGGCATCTACCGGGCGAATGCCGGTACCGGCCTTATGACACGCCAGCTGTTCGTGGATGGCATCCGGGCGGTCCGGGCGCGGAGCGCCGCAGGGCTCGTGAATCCGGTGAAGACGGCAACCGGCTATACCTCCGATAATACGGAGCTGGTCGGATGGGGCAATGCTAGCGATATGGAAATGGTATTCAACGAGCTGTGGACGAATTCCCGGATCAAGGTGGAGTCTATAGCTTCATCCGGCGGCAAAGCGCAGATCGGCCTCCAGGAGCCGGGCCGGAGCGCAGTCTTCAACCGGGGATTAACTTCGGCAACGGTACCCGTGTATTACGAGAATGCTTTTGAGCTGCTGGATGAGCCTGGAGAATGGTACTACAACCGGGTAGAAGGTATGTTGTACTACAAACCCCGCGCCTGGGAGGATCTGTCCACGGCTGAAGTTGTAGTTCCGGTGCTGGAGCAGCTTGCTACCGTGTACGGGATATCGGCTGATGAGCCGGTGCGCAATCTGAATTTTGAAGGCCTGAAGTTTATGTATACCACCTGGAACCGCCCGGGTACGGCAGCAGGACATTCCGATTCGCAGAATAACCATCTGCGTTATCCGTCCATCCCTGATGAGCTGACCGATGCTGCAGTGATGCTGGAGCTGGCCAATACCGTGAATTTCCGCAATAATGAATTCACCAAGCTTGGCATTACAGCGGTGCGGATGCAGAACGGCGTTCAGAACAGCTTAATGGAAGGCAACCGCTTCTACGATATCTCAGGCAGTGCGCTGAACGTGGGGCAGCCGAATTCTGCGGACCGGAATATCTACCATCCGGCAGACCACAGGCTGCTGATGAAGAATAATGATGTGCTGAACAATGTGATTCATGATATCGGCATCGACTACAAATCGGCATCCGCCGTATCTGCGGGGTATCCGGTAGATATGGACATCAGCCATAATGAAATGTACAATCTGCCCTACAGCGGAACGCATATCGGCTATGGCTGGGATAAGCTGTTCGATGCCGCTACCCGGAACGTGAAGATTCAGAATAACCTGATCTATGATCTCATGGGAATGGGCTTGCGTGACGGGGGAGCCATCTACAGTCTTGGACCTACCGGAGCCACAGCGGCTGAGAAAAATCTGGTCACCGGCAATTACATCCGCAACCAGATGGACGGGAACTCCGCCTTATATACGGATGAAGGCTCCGCCTACTGGAAATTTGAGCATAATGTGATCGACCTGAAGGATACGCCGCTGTGGCATTCACCGCTCCGCTGGGCGATGGCGTATGTGCCGACGATCCATGATGTGGATTTCGTGAACAACTATACCACCACGGACGGGTATACCAACAACGGGCGCAAGGTCCTGTTCGAGAACAATACGGTCCAGCCGGATGCAGAGTGGCCTCAGGCGGCTATGACGATCATTGACCAGGCCGGGCTCCAGCCGGAATATGCCGGGGCAGCGGAAGGACAGGTCAGCCGCTGGAGACTGGCACCGGTCAAGCTGGCAGCCGGAGGAAGTGAACAGGTGTCCATTCAGGCCATGGACGGCAAAGACAGACCGCTGGGCCAGGCAACCAGCAGCTTCTATTACAGCATTCTTGATCCCTCCGTGGCCTCGGTCAATGCCACCGGCGAGGTGACCGGACTCAGCCAGGGGCGGACGAAGCTTATCGTAAGCATCCTTAACGGCTCCATTCTGCGGACACTCCAAGCGGATGTATTCGTGGGAGACACCTTGGCTGCTGTCCGTCTGGAAGGACATGACGGCAATGTGGCGTATGTCCATGCAGGCACGGATATGCAGCTGGAGCCGTATGGCGAGACGCTGTTCGGCAACCGCGAGGAGCTGGAGGAGGTCACTTATACCAGCAGTGACCCTTCCATTGTCAGTGTCAGCAGTAACGGCCTGTTAACGGCGCATCAGACCGGAACAGCCACGCTGACGCTCTCGGCTGGTTATCTGGGCACGGTGACGCAGGGGCAATATGAGGTTAAGGTATGGAATGAGACCAGCACCTACGATCATACCCTGATGGCGGAATTGCAGGACCCGGACGGCTGGTATGTATCGGCCACCGCCAACGGGCTGAAGGAGACCGGAGCAGACACACTGACCCTGCGCGCTCCCGGAGGCCATATCATTTACCAGAACCGCAAGTATCAGAATGAGCTGCTGGATTTCAATCTGAAGATCAATGACAGCGCGGCCTCGTCCAACTGGTATGCCCTGATGCTTAACAACCAGAGCAAGGAGCTGAGCTATAGTACAGGTAGTATGTACCTGGTCGTTATAGGGACATCGGGTATTGAGCTGCACCGCTTCAACGAAGGGGTGCGGACCGTGATCTATGGCACAATTGACGGCCTGACCAGCCTGGGCGGGCCGGCCATTCCGAATACCGCCATCACCTTCGGGGAGCGGAGCCGCGTTCAGCTTGGCGCTTTTCAAGAATCCGGGGGGGTGCGCCTGATCCTGAAGGTTGACGGGGTGCAGATCTTTAACTATCTGGACACCGCCGCAGGGGCGATTGGAGAAGCGGGGTACTTCGGGCTGATCTCGCGCAACGCAAGCACAGAGCTGGGGTACTGAACAGACTACACTTATGAATCCGGCCCCGTAGTCAATATCACTCAAGCGATAGCCAACATCTGGACTTACAGGGGATGACACCGATGCATAAGAAATGGCTGTACCGACTGATTCTTTCCTATCTGCCCATCCTGTTTGCGGTAGTATTCTGCCTGATTATCCTGTTCTTCCTGACCTTGAATGAAGCGATGGAGAGACAGACGGCCAAGGCAAACGGCGTATACGCAGAGAATGTGCTGCAGATCGTGGATACCACCCTGCGCAATCTGGAGACGACGACGATCAAAAGCCTGCTGCTGGATGATCAGGTGAGCAGTTATTTCGACCGCCCCGGGCAGCTTGACCCCTATCAGGATTACGGGGTGACGGAGGTGCTGCTGGATTTCATGTCCCCGCTGCCGATGATCGACTCGGTGTATTTATACCGTGCGGCTGACGGCAAAGTGCTAATGCAGCATTTCTCCTCCCGTCTGCCGGATTTCGGGGACCGCAGCTTTATTGAGTCTGCCATGAAGAATTCGGGCGGCCCTGTCTGGAGCGGAATCCGTGATTTGCAGCTTTTCTCCGGTGAGGATCAGCCGAAGTCGGTCATTTCACTGGTGGAGCAGGTCCCTTATTTCTCAGGTGAGCAGGGACTGATTGTCATTAACGTACGGAAGCAGTCCCTGCAGGCGCTGATTCAGGATATGAACATGGCCAATACGGAGATCTGCCTGAAGGATGCCGGGGGGCGGGCTTTTGCAGGGGCGGCAAGCTGCTCTGATCCGCAGACAACTGAGAACCAAGCGGTGAGCCGCGTGTCCGCTTATACCGGCTGGACGATCAAGGTGGGGATGGCTCGCGCTGAAGCCTTCTCGCTGCTGTCGGCCTTCTCCAATGTCTGGGCGATTCTGGGCTTTGCGGCTATCGTTGGCGGCATTGCGGCCATGACGTACATCAGCCACCGGAATTATCGGCCGATTGAGCAGGTCATGAGCCGGATTTACAGGTTCGGAGAGGACCGTTCGCTCGGCTGGAAGCCGCAGAGCAAGGAGGATGAATTCTCTTTCATCGGCCATGCGCTGGAGAGTCTGATTGAGCAGACCAACAGCTATGAGAAGCAGCAGGCTGAAGGCATCCTGCACAGGCGGAATCAGCTATTCAAGGAGCTGCTGGAGAACAGCGGGCAGGTGTCTGCGGAAATATGGAACCGGGAGTCGGAGCGGATTGGTATGGCCGGTGAATTTGCGGGCGCGGTTGTGGGCATTGCCGAGATTGATTTCTATGAGGCTTTTGCTGCAGAGTACTCTGCCCGTGATCAGGCCTTATTCAAATTCACGCTCCGCAGTGTGATTCAGGAGATCGCTGACAAGGAGGGGGAAGCCCTCTGGACGGAGTGGATTGGACCGGGCCGTCTTGGGCTGCTCTTCCGCCGTTCTGCCGCCGGAGCAACGGCTGAAGATGCGGAGAAGCCGCAGCTCATCGCCGAAAGTGCCCGCTCCTGGGTGAAGCAGCATCTCAAATTCACGGCAACGTTCGGCCTCAGCGGACCAGTGCCGGGTCTCGGCGGCTTATCGGATGCGTACCGCAAGGCTGCGGCCGCACTGGAGCGCAAAATCACCGGCGGTCCCGACCGCGTCTACGCTGCAACGGCGGAAGGCAGACCGCAGCCTCCAGCGGAGGGAATGGATGTGCTGGTGCAGGCTATCGGTGCCGTTCCCCAGCTGTACCGGCTCGGGAACGCCGAGTGGCGGCCGCTGATGGAGCGGATCTTCGGGCTGCTGGCCGGCGGCAATTACTCCAAGGAGGATATCGTCCGCCTGCTGCAGCTGCTGGAGACGGGCATCTCCCGGGAGATGCAGGAGCTGCCGCCGGAGATGCAGGCAATCTGGAACAGCGGGCGGCTGCGCGGCATTCCGCAGTCCCCGGAATCCTTTGAATGGATCGAGGAGCTGCACGGGGAGCTGCTGGCTTCCTTGGGTGAGATGGAGGAGGCCCTGCATGGCCTGCGGATGAACCGGGAGCAGTATACGCTGGCCAACAAAGTGCGTGAATATATCGCCCGGCATTACGCCGATCCCGATTTCTCCCTGACCCATGCCGCCGACAGCTTCGCGATGAATACCAAATCACTCAGCCGGATCTTCAAGGAAGAAATCGGCGAGAACTTCGTCGATTATCTGGCCCGGCTGCGGATGGACGAAGCCAAACGCCTGCTGACCGAAACCTCTGAGCCCGTACAGAATATCGCCGAACGGGTGGGCTATCTGTACCCTATGTCCTTCATCCGCGTCTTCAAGAAGCTCGAAGGCATGACGCCCGGGGAATACCGCAAAGCGCGGAGCAGCCCTCCGCCCGGGGGCAATTGAGTAAATGAGTGTGTGAGTGAGTGAGTAAATAAGTAAATAAGGGTGTGGGGAAGGGAGGAAGGTAGGGGAATTAGGAAGGGAAAAATAGGTAGGATTATGGTGGTAAGGATGTATGAGAGGTAATTAGGTAACTTAGGTAATAGGTACTCGAGGTAAGAGGTATTTGAGAGGTAGAAGAAACAGAGGTAACATTCGGAGGAAAGAGATACAGTAGCCACCTAGACAAGACGGCCGGGATTCCCTGGCTGTCTTGTTCTTTTTTCCCTCAGAAGCGTCGTCGTCCTTATTCAAGATTCAAGGAGGCACAATCCCTCACATTTCTAGAATATTCACACTAACGAGTGAATGAGGTGTACTTATCCCCTTCATTCCCGGGAAATCCTCGCCAGGGAGCGAATGAGGTGTATTTATACCCTTCAATTCCGGAAAATCCCTGCCAGGGAGCGAATGAGGTGTACTTATACCCTTCATTCCAGGAAAATCCTCGCCAGCGCCCGAATGAAGTGTATTTATACCTCTCATTCCCTAAGAATCCCCGTCAGCGCTCGAATGAAGTGTACTTATACCCTTCAATTCCCGAGAATCCCCGTCAGCGTCCGAATGAGGTGTATTTATACCTTTCATTCCGGGAGAATCCCCGCCAGGGAGCGAATGAGGTGTACTTATCCCCTTCAATTCCGGAGGATCCCCGCCAGCGCCCGAATGAAGTGCATTTATACTCTTCATTTTCCTAATCCGTGAGCTTAAATCTCTTCCTGGAGTATCGGCGGGCTTGCTTCGTTGCAGTAACTGTAAGGTCGATTACCGCCCCAACTCCCATCCCAGTGCCCGCCCCCGATTCCCGTCCCCCGTCCCAACTCCCGTCCCATTTCCCCCACATAAATAGGCAGCTTTCGTCATGTCGCTATTATGCTAAAGAAGGGCATGATCGTCAAGGAACCGGCCGGCCGGATGCGTTAATCTAAAGAGGTAGATGACATAGGTTGGAGGGGAATTATGCAGCGCTGTTTATATCGGGCCGAGTGCAGGGAGGGCGTTGATCCGTCAGCTTTTTGGAGCGCACAGGACGGGTTGCTGAATGGACGGATGGACGGGCTGGGCGTTTCCGGGCTCAGTGTTTTTCAGGGCGGCAGGCAGTCGTTTCTGTATTATGAATGCAGCGGTCAGCGGATGGAGCCGGAGCAGTTGTTCCCCGAGGCAGGGGAGATTCTCAAGAGCTGGCCGGGAGGAGAACATCCCAGGTTGTGGGTGCCAATGATGGATATTTTTCATTATCAGCAGCCGGTCTCCGCGCAGCATTGGAAGCGCAACCAGGGGGCGGGGATTCCCTATGGGAGGTTGGCGGCGCTGAAGCCGGAGCAGGTCTCAAGCTATATCTATTACCATTATCAATATCAGGAGGAGCGCCCGGGAGACGGTGACAAATACGGAATCATCGGCCTTCACGAGAACCTGCTGTTCTTTTATTCCGAGCTGCCCGCGACTGTTGAAGCTGCACCCTATGCCGGCAAGCTCACCACGAATCTACGGCCGGAGCATTGGGGCGAGGTGATGGAACCGCATTTCAATAAGTGGGGGGATATGCCGCGAGACCAAGCCATTTGGAAAAAACTTACGCTTGTCCTAAGCATCCCGCTTCCCCACAGAGGAAAAGGAGAATGAACATGTTACGTACATCCATATGCCTGAACGGTGAGTGGGATTTCATGCCGCTCTATGACCAGCCGCGCAGCCGCGCTCTCCCGGAGAGACTTCAGTACGAGGCCCGCAAAATACAGGTTCCATCGAGCTGGCGGTACAGCTATCCCACACCATCCGGGAGCAAGTTCGGGGAAGTCGCTGACTATGATTACACGCCGTTTGCTGTATACGGGTACCCGGAGGAATGGAACGCGGCGGAGGCCGGTGTGCTTCACCGCATGTTTCAGGTGCCGGAGGCGATGCTGGAACAGCGGGTTGTGCTGCGGTTGGACGGAATTATGCAAAAAGCGGCGGTGTACCTGGACCGCGAGCGGATTGCCGTCTGGGAGGACGGGTATCTGCCGCTGCGGCTGGATATCACCCCGCTGATCAAACCCGGCCGGGAGCAGCACCTGCATGTGGTCTGCGGGAGCTTCGACCAGACGGTGCTTCCCTCCGGCGAGGAGAAAATCACCGGACTGGCCGGCTCCTGGTTCGGCAGAATCGCCAGAGGAATCTGGCAGGATGTCTTCCTCGAAGGCTACCCGCAGGTGTCTCTGGAGGATCTTACGATCCGTACCTCTGTCCGGCAAGGCATGCTGGAAGTGGATGCCCTTATAGGCAGTGCAGAAGGCGGTCCCCCAGCCGAATCGCTGCAGGTGTTCCTGAGAGTCAGGGAGCGGAACTCCGGGTTCCCGCCTGCGCCGGGGACTCAGCCGCTGCCGGTACTTGAGGCGGAGGCCGAAGCGGAAGCCTTGCCTGCGCAGGCAGGAGAAGGACGGCAATTATGCCTGAACACCAGCAGCCGGGAATGGAAGGGAGCCAGGTTTACCCTGCCGTGGCAGAATGCCCGGCTGTGGAGCCCCGATACCCCCTTCCTATATGAGCTGGAGCTTACGCTACAGTCAGCGGGGGAGGTTCTCGACCGCCGGACCGATATCTTCGGCTTCCGGGAGTTCTGGTGCGAAGGCCCGAAGTTCATGCTGAACGGAATTCCCGTTAATCTGCGGGGGGATTCCTGGCATTTTCAGGGGGCGATGCAGCAGACGGAGGATTACATCCGCAATTGGTACCGCCTGTGCAGACAGGCGGGTATTAACAGCATCCGGCTGCACGCTGAGCCGTACCCGTCCGATTATCTGCGGATTGCCGATGAGGAAGGAATGCTGATTGTCGATGAGACGGCTATCTACGGGTCCGGCAAAACTATGGATGCGGCACATCCCGATTTCATCGGCAATTGCCGGGCGCATGTGCAGCGGCTGGTTCAGCGGGACAAAAACCATCCATCCGTCATACTGTGGAGCGTGCAGAACGAGATGCGCTGGGTGGACGGCCGGGATACCTACAAACAGCATATCCCGGGTCTGATGGAGCTGATGAGGGCTCTTGATTCCACCCGCCCGATTATGGTGGAAGGGGATAACCGGCTGGTCACCAAGCAAGAGACAGAGGTGGAGAGCCGCCATTACAACATTGACGGCACGATTGCGCAGTGGGACCGGGAGGTTCCGCTGACCTTTGGCGAGCATGGCGGCTGGTGGTATATCTGTCCGCAGAACAGCAGCATGTATATCGGACTGGACGCATACCGCGACTCAGATGCCAGTGCTGTCGGCTTGGCTGAAAAAGAGCGGCTGTTCGTAGAATATGCGCGGCGGCAGGGTGTCTCCGGGATCTCTACCTTTAACTTTGCCCATTATTTCATGCGGGCGATGCCGGAGCAGGAGATCAAGCTGCCGCCTGCCGACCTGACTACGCCAGGCCCTAAGCCCACCGTGATTCCGGCTTATTCGCTCTCGCTGAACAACGGGCTGCTGCCGGAGGAATATCCGGCCTTCAGGCCTAATCCTTCTTGGGCCATTATGGCCGCAGCCTTCAAGCCGGTAACGCTGATAGCCGCCGAATATAACCGCTGCTTCTTCGATGACTCCCTGATCCGGCGCAGCTTCGATGTCTATAACGACACGCTGGCGGAACAGGAAGTAACGATCGAATGCACAGTCCGGCAAGCCGGGCGTATGGTTCATAGCCAGACCTTCCGTTTCCTCCACGAGCCTGCTGCCCACCGGACGATCCGGCTGGAATGGATGCCGGACCCGGTTAATGGCGAAAGAATAGGAGTAGGTGTAGGTGTAGGGGAGGAGGCAGGGGCTGGAGTAGGAGAAGGGACGGAAGTAGAAGTAGGAGCTGGAGTAAAAGCACCAGCAGTAGTAAAAGCACTGGCAGGTGAAGGAGAAGCCGTGCTGTCTGCCCGGTTGTTCCATGGCGGCGAGCTGATGCATGAGCTTAATCTAAGCTACCGTCTGCTGTCCGGTAGTTATAAGACCAAGCCGGTAGAGGTAGCACTTCCCGCTGCTTATATAGGCTCTGACCGGGATTACCAGGCGATTCACGCGCTGGTGCCTGAGCTGGTCCGGGCTGAACCGGAAGCGGTAGAACGGCTTGCGGGCGGGACCTTGCTGATTGTCGGCAGCCGCATGGAGGATAAGGACGGGGCGCTGGACCGGAAGCTGAGAGGATTTGTGCAGCGGGGAGGCAGATTGCTGCTGCTGGAACAGCTTCACCTCTCCCCCGGCAGGCTCCCGCTGGTACGCAGGGAATTCATCCGTGCCCATGCAGGCGACTATGGGCATCCGGTGCTTCAAGGTCTGGAAGCGGAGGACCTGATGTATTGGCATGAGGAGCTGCGCGAGGAAGGACCGCTGCCGATCATCCGGGCAGCATTCGAGAAGCCGGTAACCGGCGATTTCACCCTGCTGCTGGAATGCAGCGCGGGTGATTTCGGAGACGGCGGCGATCTGTGGTCGCCGCTGCTGGAGTACCGCAGCTGCGGTACGGGCATGTTCCTGGCGAATCAGCTGGAGATTATGGACCCTCTCCACCGGATTCCCCAGGCCTGCCTGCTGCTGCGCAGCCTGCTGCAGTATGCAGGCCGCGCGGTCCACGCGGCCCCTCTCCCGGCTGCGCCGCGGTCCGCAGGACCCGCCACCGCAGCCACGCCCGCCGCCGCGCTGACGCCCGCTGCGGCAAGGTCCGCTGCGGTATGGGTCCGCAGCGGCAGTGCGGCGGAAGCCTTGCTCGGCAAGCTCCGCCTGAAGGGCCAGAGGCTGGACAGCGCCGCAGGCTTGTCCAGCCTGAACCCCGGCCTCCTCGTCGTGGAGGCCGGACTGCTGCACGGGCCGGGCGCGGCGGAAGCCGTGCGCCAGGCAGCCCTGGCCGGCAGCACAGTGCTGGTGCTGCCTGCTGTGCCCGGCGGGCAGGAGGCACTGGCCCGGCTGCTGGACCGTCCCGTGCATATTGCGCCGCACGGGACCTATCATCTGGCGGCGGACTATACGCACGCCGCCGTCTGCGGGATCAGCCCTGTCGACCTGTTCGGCTTCGACAAGGTGCATCTCTCGCCCCGGGATGTGGTCAACCGGGAGCTGGCCAGCCACAGGCTGGAGGTGCAAGGCGCTGAGGTGCTGTGCACCAGCGTCGAGGGCACAGCCTGGAAGGATTACTTCGCCGGGCAGCATACGGCGGAATACAGCAGGCTGGCGCTGGTTGAGTTGAACCGCCGCAAGGCCACCGCCCCCGGAGCCTTTGTGATCCGGCAGGCGGCTGGAGAGGGAGCCATTATCTGCTCGCAGCTGTTGGCAGACCCGGGCAGCGACAAAAGCCTGCGGCTCTACACCCGCCTCCTCGGCAACCTCGGAGCCGTCTTCACAGATGAGCTGCTCCTCCAGGACAAAGGAGATGCACAATGGGCGGTGGAAGCCGCGATGACGCTGTTCTGTCCGCCGTATACCGACTATCAGGCGATGAAGGACTACTATACCGATCCGGCGTTCTCTCTGAACAATCTGGGCGAAGGCCTGTACGGCTGGATGAAGAAAAAAGAACGGCGCGAAGACGGAACCCTGCTGATCCCTGCGCCGGAAGGCCGCCCCCTGTTCCTGAGCTGCTTCGTGCACTTGCCGGAGACGGCGGAGGCAGACAACGTGAATCCGGGTGGGGGAAGGACCGGTCGGCTGCGGGTGAACTCAGCCTGTGATTATGAGATTTACATGAACGGCCGGTTCGTGGCCGAACCGGAACAGGAGATTACGCTGACAAGCGGGATCAACCGCCTGATTGCCATCGTCCGGGGAGGCCGGGAGGATATCGCTTTTGGCATGGTTTTCCTGAACAAGGACGGTACGTATATGAATGATCTGGAGTTCCGCCTGACGATGGATGAGGTTGAGCCCAAGTGAGCAATGAGCAAGGCTAAATAGAGAGGAGCCAGACCAATGACAGAGCAACCGGGAACCATGAATCCGGCAGGCCATTCCGGCCGCGCACAGAGTAACCAGGCTGCCGGGTTAGCGCCAGTGGGGAGTCCGCTTGCCCGCGCTGCAGAGCTGGACCAGTATTTCACCTTCCGCGACGACGCGAAGGAAGTGGAATTCAAGCGCCATGATATGCCTACCCCGTGGCTGAACTATTTATCCAACGGCACCTTCCATACCATGCTGTCCCATGCGGGCGGAGGGTTGGCTTTTTATAAGTCCCCGCAGATCTGGAGGATTACACGCTACCGGTTCTTCCACCTGCCGACTGACCGCTCAGGCCCTTATATTTACCTCCAGGATGCCGGAACAGGCAGCTACTGGTGTCCGACTTATGAGCCGGCCTTCCAGAAGCCGCAGGAATGGCGGAGCAGCCACGGTATGGGCTATACCCGCTTTGAAGCGGCACAGGATGAAGTATCGGCGAAGACCGTCTATTTTGTCGGACCTTACGAGAACTCGCTGATCTGGAATCTGACACTGACCAACCATAGTACAGAGGCCAAAGAGCTGAACGTGTATGCCTATGCCGAGTTTGGCATGATGGAATTCATGCGCGAGCTGCAATGGCAATGCTACAACAAACATCAGGTGTCCGTGCAGTATCATGACAAAGAAGCCCTTATCTATAAATATGGAGTAGAAAATCAGCCCAAGCCGGATGAGACACCGCTCGTCTACATGATGTCGGATGCGCCGCTGGCCGGCTATGACGGGGACCGTGAAGAGTTCATCGGCAGCTACCGCAGTGAATCCAATCCGGCAGCTATAGAGAAGGGAGGCTGTACTGGCTCAAGTATTCTGGGGGGAGACCCCTGCGGAGCCTTGCAGGTTCAGGTAAGGCTTGCGCCTGGCGAGACCCGTACCGTGAACTTTTTCCTCGGAACGGCAATGACAGAGGCTGAGATTGAGCAGGCCATCGACCATTCGCGGGAGGCGGACTTCGTTACCCGTTCCTTCGCGGCGCTTAAGGAGAACTGGGACAGCTATCTGGGCGCATGGAACTGTGAGCTTCCGGACCGGGATGCGCAGCGGATGCTTAATACCTGGAATCCGTACCAGTCGCAGCGGAACTTTCTTTTCTCGCGCAATATTTCGTTCTATGCCACCGGCACCTTCCGGGGCGTAGGCTACCGGGATACCGCCCAGGATATCCTGGCTGTTGTTCCGTATGATCCGGAAGCGGCCAAGGATAAAGTCCGGCTGCTCCTGGGACAGCAATATCAGGACGGGCATGTGAATCATTACTTTTTCCCGAATGAAGGGTGGGACCCGGTCACCAGTATCCATTCGGATGATCACCTGTGGACGGCGCTGGCTGTATGGGACATTCTCGCAGAGACCGGGGACGCCGGATTTCTGCAGGAGAGCCTACCCTTCTATGACGGGGGTGAAGCCCCGCTGTATGATCATTTGAAGCGGGCTATCGACTTCACCGTCTCCAGGCTGGGGCCGAACGGCTTCCCGCTGATGCTGCGCTCGGACTGGAATGACCAGCTCTTCCGGGTATGCCGGGAAGGCAGAGGAGAGAGCATCTGGACAGCGATGCAGTTCGGAACGGTGCTCCTGCGGATGAAGGATCTGGCCGCGGCAGCCGGGCATCCTGAGCATACAGCAGACTACGCAAGGCTGTATGAGGAACAGAAGCGGCTCGTGAACACGCTGGGCTGGGACGGGCAATGGTTCCGGCGGGCGGTCATGGATGACGGGCGTTATCTGGGCACCGCTGAGCATGATGAAGCCCAGATTTGGCTCAATGCCCAGACCTGGGCGACCCTGTCGGGGATGGCCGAGTCTGACAAAGGGCTGCAGGCCATGGATAGTGTGCGCGATATTCTGGATACGGAGCTGGGCATTAAGAAGCTGCATCCGTCCATTACGAACTTCCCTGATCCCGCAGACCCCCTGACGAACTACAATAAGGGAACCGGAGAGAACGGTGCTGTGTTCTGCCATGCCAATACCTGGGCGATCATTGCTGAATGTATGCTGGGAAGAGGGGACCAGGCCTACAAATATTACCGTCAGCTGATTCCGAACATAGCGATGGAGCAAGCGGGGATAGAGCGCTACAAAGCGGAGCCTTATGTCTATGCCTCGAACCTGTTCGGGCCGGAGTCCGACAGATTTGGCCTGGCGAATGTATCCTGGCTGACCGGGACTGCGGCATGGATGTATGTAGCTGCTACACAGTATATTATGGGCATTAAGCCTGTGCTGGCCGGATTGTCGGTTAACCCGTGCATTCCGTCCTCGTGGGAAGGCTTCTCGGTTGCCCGGAGATTCCGCGGCTGCCTGTATGAGATTACCGTGAAGAACGACAGCCGTGTCTGCTCAGGCGTCAAGGAAATCCGTGTGGATGGTGAGCTGCTGGAAGGAACAGTCATCCCCACTTATCCGGACAGAAGTTCGGTGAAGGTGGAGGTCATACTTTAGTGCCGCGCAATAGATAAGAGCAAGCTTAGACAAATATCCCGCCAGCCGTCTGCATGGAGCAGAACTGTGGCGGGATATTTGTTGTATACTCATGTCCTGTATCAGGTTCGGAGAGAAGGCGTGCGCCTCAGGATAACAAAGTCCGCCGAGGATTGATCAGGATACCGCTGCGGAATGATCTCTTGCACCTTGAACTGGGGATAACCGGACAAATAATGAAACAGATTACGGTCCTGGATCGTACTCAGCAGGGGATTCGCGTCTTCTTTCAACCGGGTATACAGAATCACCCACTCTTTTGAAGAGTGCAGGATGTCGTAGAGTGTTGAGCGAAAATCAGTTTCATCCGTAATATGGTACAGCACATCAAGGCATACGGTGAGATCGGCTTGCAGGAAGCCACGGTTAATCCACAGGCCCGGCGTATACTGCATGAAGCTTTTGGAAGAATCCTCTGCATACTTGGAGGCACAGAGCCGCACCGCGGTCGCTGCCACATCTACTCCCAGATACTTGCTGTAGTTCATATACTGCAACTGATTGCCGTCCCCGCAGCCAAACTCAATGATGCTGGCAATATTCTCGCGTTGAATCAGGCCGTTGACCACCTCGGCTTTGAATTCAGCCAGTACGCCATACGAGCCCCTACCCGATGTCTCGCCTGATTGATACGTTTGCTCCCAATATTCCTTATAGTCAAAAGGCCGCTGCATAGGTTTCCCCCGTTTCTGTGAGATGCAATTTGGAATGATAGCTATACATAGATTATGCGGAGGATCTGGAGGTATGAGTTTTAACAAGCTTTTCACCTCCGCAAAAATCAGGCTTGTTCCCGGGTTTACTTTTGCGCCGGTCGTGGTATAGTATAGCTATAAGTTGCATTGAGGAAATATAGTTGCGCTATTGCAACAATGATTATCATTCTCAGTTAACATGCTGTCCCGGCGGAGCCGGGGCAGCATGTGTCATTTTAGGGGCACTAATAATGGCTCTCATTCTCAAGTGTGACGCTTAACCCAAACCAATCAGGAAGGTGATTTATGATGCAAGCAACCTCGAAACGAATACCCAAATCCATCGCGCGCCAAGGAGGTGCGCAGCAGCCCCGGACGCCGGAGCCGCGCCGCTTCGATCCGCTGGCCATGATTAGCAACTCCGAGATGCAGGCCGCACTCGGAAGCGGGCTGATCATGCTGGCAGCCTGGGCTGCCAGCGGCTGGTCGGAGGTCTTGTCCGTCATTCTCTACGTGATCTCTTATACCCTGGGCGGCTGGATGAAGGCAAAGGAAGGCGTAGAGACCCTGGTCAAGGAGCGTGACCTGGATGTCAATCTGCTGATGATTGCCGCTGCGCTCGGTGCCGCCTCGATCGGGTACTGGAATGAAGGCGCGATGCTGATCTTCATCTTTGCCCTGAGCGGAGCGCTGGAGAGCTACACCATGGAGCGCAGCAAGAAGGATATCTCCGCTCTGCTGGCACTCAAGCCTGCTACTGCCGTGCGCATTGAGCAGGGAGCCATGAGTGAGGTAACCATTGATCAGCTCGCCATCGGAGATCTGCTGCTGGTCCGCCCCGGTGAGCTGGTTCCCGCAGACGGCAAGGTATGCCGCGGGGAATCCTCCGTCAATCAGGCATCCATCACGGGGGAATCGCTGCCCGTAGACAAGACTGCCGGGAGTGAAGTGTTCGCTGGCACCGTCAACGGGGAAGGCCCCCTCTATATAGAAGTGACGAAGACTGCAGAGAATACGCTGTTCGCCAAGATTATCCGCATGGTTGAGGAAGCCGGGAATGAAGTGCCGGATTCACAGCGTTTCATCAAACGGCTCGAATCTGTATATGCCCGCGTTGTGGTGGCTGCAACCGTCCTGCTGATCGCTTTGCCGCCGTTTCTGCTGGACTGGAGCTGGAGTAATACGTTCTACAAAGCAATGGTTTTCCTGGTCGTGGCTTCTCCGTGTGCGCTTGTATCCTCAATTATGCCCGCCATGCTGTCGGCCATCTCCAAGAGTGCCCGCAAAGGTATCCTCTTCAAGGGCGGGGTTCATCTGGAGAATATGGCACGGACTTCTGTAGTCGCTTTTGACAAAACCGGTACCCTGACTGAAGGCGTCCCGCAGGTTACGGATTTCATTGCCGGAGAAGGTTATGTGCGGGAAGAGCTGCTGTCAGTCAGCGCCTCTATCGAGAAGCTGTCGGGGCATCCGCTGGCAGAGGCCATTGTCGCGCTGGCTGAAGCGGAACGGATAGAGCTGCGGGATATTGCAGAGAGCAAGTCGGTCACCGGCTGGGGAATTGAGGGTGTCATAGACGGCCGGCTCTGGCGGATTGGCAAGTCGAATCTGCTGGATCAGGCGGAGGGCACGGCTGCTGTGGCAGGCCCGGACGATTGGAGCACCCTGCGCAGCAGGCTGGAGCAGGAAGGCAAGACCGTATCGCTCATTCTTGATGGTGACACCATCGCCGGAATGATTGCGCTGCAGGACACCGTGCGCCCCCAGGCGGAGAATGCCGTGCGTAAACTGCAGGAGCTTGGGATCAAGGTAGCGATGCTTACCGGTGACCGCGAGGCCACAGCACAGGTGATTGCCGGAAAAAGCGGCGTTGATCTCGTATTCGCCGGACTTTTACCTGAAGATAAGGTGTCGCATATCAAGGCGCTTCGTGAACAATACGGCCATGTCATTATGGTAGGCGACGGGGTGAATGATGCACCTGCGCTGGCTACAGCAACCGTTGGGATGGGCATGGGGATGAAGGGCAGCGGAGCCGCACTGGAGATTGCCGATGTGGTGCTGATGAATGACAATATTGAAGAGATTGCCGGAACCATAGCTTTGGCGCGCCGGACGCAGCGGATTGTGAAGCAGAATATGATTTTTGCCGTGACGGTGATTGCAGCGTTGATGATTGGCAACTTTGTTCAGGGGATTGCATTGCCGTTCGGGGTCGTGGGGCATGAGGGAAGTACGATTCTTGTCATCCTGAACGGCCTGCGTCTTTTGCGCTGAATCCGGTTGAAGCAGCAGATGATCTATCCAAGCCTATATTTAATTGCTTAAAATTGAATTGTTCACAAAATAGGAACGTTTACAGCGTGTCTGGCATATTGACAATTACCCTTGAGGTGATCATAATAAATACTACATTATAATAATTTTAAATAAGGAATGGCCGACTTTGCCGTCCATCTCAAGGGGGATATCATCATGTACAAATCAATTATTGTCGGTACTGGACCGGCCGGATTGACAGCTGCTATATATTTGGCCCGGGCGAACCTGAACCCGCTCGTTATCGAAGGTCCGCAGCCAGGCGGACAGCTTACGACTACAACAGAGATCGAGAACTTCCCGGGATTCCCGGAGGGCATTCTGGGCCCGGATCTCATGGACAATATGCGCAAGCAGGCTGAACGCTTCGGCGCACAGTTCGTTACCGGCTGGGTGAACAGCGTGGAGCTGGGCGATCGTCCGTTCAAGCTGAACGTGGAAGGCATGGGGACGCTGGTTACAGATACACTGATTATTTCCACAGGTGCTACAGCCAAGTATCTCGGGATTCCCGGGGAGCAGGATAATATCGGACGCGGGGTCAGCACTTGTGCTACCTGTGACGGATTTTTCTTCCGCGGCAAAGAGATCGTGGTGGTCGGCGGCGGCGATTCCGCGCTTGAAGAAGCGGGCTTCCTGACACGTTTTGCCTCCAAGGTAACCCTGGTGCACCGCCGTGAAGAGCTGCGGGCCTCCAAGATTATGCAGGACCGTGTCCGCGATAATGCCAAAGTGACCTGGGGACTGAACCGTACCCCTGTGGAAGTGATTGCCGGTGACAAAGGTGTAACAGGCCTGAAGGTGATCAACAATGAGACCGGCGAAGAAGAGTTCATTGAAGCCAGCGGGGTATTCGTGGCTGTCGGCCATCATCCCAATACGGCCTTCCTTGGCGGACAGATTACTACGGATGCGAACGGCTACATCGTATCGAATCCCGGCACCTCGGAGACGAACATTCCCGGCGTATTTGCTTGCGGAGATGTGCAGGATACCCGTTACAGACAAGCAATTACGGCTGCGGGCAGCGGCTGTATGGCGGCTATGGATGCGGAGAAATATATTGAGAGTCTGGAGCACAGCGCGGTTATTATGTAAGCAGGCATTTGGAAAAGCAAGTCTTCCGGTGCTACAATAGTTCTCAGAGTCTAATACTTATATACGAGGAGGAAATCATACTATGGAGAATGTAATTGTGTATACATCGACGAATTGCCCGCATTGCCGTCAGGTGAAGAGCTTCCTGAGCGATAAAGGGGTAGCCTACGAAGAACGCAATATCGAGCAGAATGAGGATTATGCCCAGCAGGTATGGGATATGGGCATGAGAGCCGTTCCTATTACGGTAATCGGCGACGTTAAGATCGTTGGCATGAACAAAACCAAGTTCGACAAGGCTTTGGCTGCTGCTGAATAAATAGCCGGGAATAATATTATAAATGAGGGGCTGTCCCAAAAGCCATGAAATGGCTGCCTGGGACAGCCCTTTGTTTTGAAGTAAGATCAACGTGGGCACTTGGGTGGACGCTACGCGAACGGACCGTTATTCCAATCGCTGTGCTCTCCAGATTTTTTTTCATTCCCCTTAGCGGTGAAAATCCGGAGACCAAGGCGACCGCTGCCGCTTTTCCACAATCGTTCCGTTCTCTCCGCTGTTTAAGTGGAAAATGGACGACAATATTTATAAAAACGCAAAAAAAAGAAACCTCTCTTTTGTTAAAATGGAGTTACCACACAACCATTTCAAAGGAGGGGTTTCTTTGTACATTCAATATACCATGGACCAACTTTGCTTGCCAATGGATCTGGAAGAAGATATTCCTTTGAATCACCTCGCTCGTGTCGTTAACACAGCAGTGAATCGGCTGGACGACTCCATCTTTGACGCTGCTTATCCCGGCGGCGGCCGCGACAGCTACCATCCCAAAATGCTTACTAAAGTCATGATCTACGCCTACACCCAACGCATCTATTCCTCCCGTCAAATCGCCAAAGCGGTGCGTGAGAGCATCCCCTTCATGTGGCTAGCCGGACGGCAGCGACCTGACTTTCGTACGCTGAATCGCTTCCGTTCCCAGCGGATGAAGAATGTCCTTGAAACGGTATTTACCGCCGTGCTTCAGTTTTTGGCTGACGAAAAATACGTGTCTCTGGAGCATTACTTTATGGACGGAACCAAGATTGAGGCCAACGCCAATCGCTATACCTTCGTATGGGGCAAAGCCGTTAGTAAACATAAGTCCAAGCTGCAAGAAAAGGTACAGGCTTTGTTTGAGGGCATTGAGGCTGCAGAGAAACAAGAAGAACAGGAACACCGCGGCCAGGACCTGAGCGAACTTGGCGAGTCCGCTGAGATCAGCAGTGAGAAACTCGAACAAATGACTCAGGCGCTGGAGTCACAACTGCTTGAGAAACCCAAAGACAAGCCCCTGAAAAAAGCCGTTCGGAAGTTGCGTAAGGATTTGCTCCCTCGACTGCAGAAGTACGAACAATATCAAAAGCTGCTTGGGGACCGGAACAGTTTCAGCAAGACCGATCCAGAGGCAACGTTTATGCGGATGAAAGAAGATCACATGCGAAATGGCCAACTCAAACCGGCATACAATGTGCAAATCGGGACCGAAAACCAATTTATTTTAACCTACAGTATACATCAAAGACCGACCGACACCCGCTGTTTAGAGCCTCATCTGGAAAAAGCCCAACAAATCCTCGGGAAATGGCCAAAGACAGTCATTGCAGACGCAGGTTATGGCAGTGAAGAAAACTACGCCTATCTGGAAAAGAAAGAGATACAGGCGGTGGTGAAGTACAGCAGCTACCACAAGGAAAAGACTAAAGCCTGGAAAGCGAATGTTGGTAAAATCGAAAACTGGACATACGATACAGCCGAGGATCACTGGACGTGCCCAGCTGGGAACAGGCTGCATTTCCATAGGGAAAGCAAGGAGACCCTAGAGAGTGGCTATGACATTCGCAGACGGCATTACCGAAGCAGCTCCTGTGAAGGCTGCCCCCTAAAGGAGCGTTGCACGAAAGCGGCAGGAAATCGGGAAATGGTCGTCAGCCTGGAACGGCTGCGATACCAGAAACAGGCGCGTGAAATTCTACGGAGTGAAGAAGGTTACACCTTGGCCGTACGCCGAATGACGGAACCGGAAAGTGTATTTGGACAACTGAAGAATAACCGGGGCTTCCGGCGATTTCTGCTTCGCGGCATGGAGAAAGTGACGCTTGAGGTCGGATGGCTTTCCCTTGCTCATAATCTGCTGAAGCAAGCCGCCAATGACCAAAAACGCAGAGCAGCGATCCTCCAATAACGGGAGAATCGCTGCTCTGCTCACTTTTTGTAGCATTAAGAATATGAAGAGAACGGTCTTCCGCCGTAGAAAATCTACTTTTGGGACAGCCCCTTTTCAATGATGCTGGCGCTAAGACAAGGACATGATAATCTGAAATACAGCATACACGGCAATGCCGCTGGCAATAAGGAGAAGTCCCGATTTCTTCCGCGACTGGAACAGGCGCAGGACACCGAGGCTGATGAGCGGAGCAATGATGAGCAGCAGCAGCAGTACACCGATGAACATCTTTGCCGAAATATCGGACGTATCAACATAGGTCATGGATTCTCTCTCCATTTCAGAAAAAAGGGGATGGTGATAAATGTCACACAAGTATCCTTATTATATAGGAAAGCTATCCCTTTTAGAGCAGAAAATATTGCTGAAAATGCGGCGATTTTACGAAATATAAGAGCTTATTCGAAAGGTAAGAGCTTAGCAGAAAACGGGTGCCATCCTAAAAAAGGACGGCACCCGTTTGCGAATGAGTCTAGAGGGTTACCCGGATATTGCCCAGAAAGTGCATGACGGCAGCAAAGCCTGCTCCAATCATAGTTCCCCGGCTCCCGAGCTTGGAGAAGGTGATCTCAAGCTGCTGCTTGTGATAGGGCAGTGTACGCTCAGCGACTACCCGGCGCAGCGGTTCGCCAAGCCACGGCTCCGCTTCGGACAGGGCGCCCCCGATGACGATCAGCTCCGGGTTGAAGCTGTTAATCAGATTGGTAACTCCGATCCCCAGATACTCGCCGATGGAGTCGAAGTGGCGCAGGGTATCCGGCTGTCCCTCCAGCGCATACCGGACGAGTCCGGTCGTCGTGCGGGCGGGCAGGGAGAGTCCGGGGTTATCATAGGTTTTCTCGGAGGCGTATAGCTCCCAGCAGCCCCGGCTGCCGCAGCTGCAGGGCTTGCCTTCCGCCTCGATCGTCATATGTCCGGTCTCCCCTGCGTATCCCCGAGCCCCCTTATACAGTTCTCCTCCAATAATGATACCGGACCCGATCCCCGAGCCCGCACTGATATACAGCAGATGGCGCACATCGCGCGCCGCGCCGAAGTTCAGCTCTCCCTGGGCCCCGGCGTTGGCTTCATTATCAATGGTGACGGGCACGGAGAAGGCGCTTTCCAAGATCGAACGCAGGTCCACCATTTCCCAGCCCAGGTTGGGTGCGAACAGGACGACGCCCTGCTCATCGACCATTCCCGGTACGCCTACGCCAATGCCGACAAGTCCGTAAGCAGAAGAGGGGGCAATGGCGATCAGCTCCGAGATCATCTGTTGCATCTGCCCCAGTACATAAGGAAAGTCGTGGGTTTCCAGTACACAATCCCGTTCATGAAGAATGCCGCCTCCAAGGTTACAGAGTACAGCCTTCAGCTGCTTCACGCGCAGCTCGATTCCGATGACACTGCCGGCCATCTCGTTGAAATGCAGCATCAGCGGCTTACGTCCGCCGCTGGATTCCCCGGGGCCGGCTTCGGTCACCAGCTCCTGTCCGCATAGCTCGGCCACCAGATTGGAGACGGTAGCTTTATTAAGGCCTGTAATCTCGGACACCTTGGCCCGGGAGAGAGGGGATTGCATACGGATGGTATGTAGAATAATCGACTTGTTTATTTTTTTGACCAGCGCCTGATCACCGGTAACTTTCAAGAAGCACACTTCCTTTTTTGAAATATAAGATTATCCGGTCTGCTGAGCGGCGGCGTATAACAAGGGGAAAGCCGTTGTTTCAGAATAGAACCGAGAGGTTTCGGGGTTACGCGCATACGGGTATCCAAGCAGTCTTGCAGCCGTAATCCGCAGCGCAGGTATGCCACTTAGTCTAGAATGAAGAGCGCAAAAATGCAACTAGATTAACCTGCGGACGGTGTAAGGAAATTACAGTTTTCTGTATAGACGGAACTGTCCGGGGGCATTTTACGCTCAGCGGTACAGGTCAAAATAAAAGTTTAAAAAACTTTGTTTAACCAATATACAAAGTCAAAAAGATGTGTTAAGATGTTGCTGTAAACGCTTGCGGGCGAAGCATAATATCGAGGAGGATTTTACAAATGGCTTATTTTGAAACAGTGAGCAAGATCTCTTACGAGGGAAGCCGTTCCACTAACCCTTACGCATTCAAATTCTACAATCCCAAAGAAATCGTAGCCGGCAAAACTATGGAAGAACACCTGAAATTTGCAATGGCATACTGGCATACATTAACCGCTGGCGGTTCCGATCCGTTCGGCGCTGAGACAGCAGTCCGCGCTTGGGACAGACTGAGCACACTTGACAAAGCCAAGGCCCGTGCAGAAGCAGCATTCGAGTTCATGGAGAAGATGGATCTGCAGTACTACTGCTTCCACGATGTGGACATCGCTCCAGAAGGCGCGTCCCTGCGTGAATTCTACAGCAACATCGACACCATCGTAGATATCCTTGAACAAGGCATGAAGGCTTCCGGCAAAAAACTGCTGTGGAACACAGCCAATATGTTCACCAACCCGCGCTACATGCACGGTGCAGGCTCCACTTGCAACGCTGACGTATACGCACATGCTGCTGCACAGGTGAAGAAGGGTCTGGAAGTGGGTAAACGTCTGGGCGCTGACAACTATGTATTCTGGGGCGGCCGTGAAGGCTACGAAACCCTGCTCAATACTAATATGAGCCTTGAGCAAGACAACATTGCCCGTCTGTTCAGCATGGCTGTTGATTATGCTAAGGAAATCGGCTTCGAAGGCCAGTTCCTGATCGAGCCTAAGCCGAAGGAGCCTACCAAACACCAATATGACTTCGATGCAGCAACCTGTATCGCATTCCTGCAGAAGTACAACCTGGATAAGCACTTCAAGCTGAACCTTGAAGCTAACCATGCTACACTGGCCGGCCATACTTTCGAGCATGAGCTGCATGTAGCCCGTATCAACGGCATGCTGGGATCGCTTGATGCGAACCAGGGCGATCCATTGCTCGGCTGGGATACCGATGAATTCCCTGCAAGCATCTACGATTCTACCCTTACTCTGTATGAAGTACTGAAGAACGATGGTCTGGGCAAAGGCGGAATCAACTTCGACTCCAAAGTACGCCGTCCTTCCTTCGAGCCTGAGGATCTGTTCCTGGCACATATCTCCGGTATGGACATCTACGCTAAGGGCCTGAAGGTAGCTGCGAAGCTGCTGGAAGACGGCGTATTCGAGAACTTCATTGCTGAGCGTTACAGCAGCTTCAATGAAGGCATTGGCGCTGACATCGTATCCGGCAAAGCGACACTTGCTTCGCTTGCTGATTATGCGCTGAACAATGAGAGCCCGCGTCCGAACAAGTCCGGACGCCAGGAATTGCTGAGAGCAACACTTAACCAGTACATCCTGACTGTAGAGTAAGACTGCACCGGATTTGCGGCAGCTGCCGCAGATTCATCACAGGATAAACGCAACGGGGGTTGCTGAAGAGAGCATTCTTCGGCAGCCCCCTTTTATTGCTGGAGAATAGATGTGGATGGCAGAGAATGACGGAGAATGGCTGTGCGAATGTATTTTGTGCAATAGAATGCTCTGCTCTCGCTGGGAAATGCCATTCTGCTGCATTTGGTACAACAGATTCTTGAGGATAACCTTCAATGGAGCCTTTTCAAGGAATTCTAATGTACGAAGTGCAACAGCTCGCGATTTTCGGCCGATTTAGGTGAAATCTATTGCAGGAAATACAATAGCAGCCGCTGCACCTCCGGTGGATGGTACTTCTTTCAGACGGCTTACGTACCAGCTATGCACAGGCTTCGGTAATAGGGTTAATGCTTCATATAATTAATTAGATGCTTACGAAGCGAGTTTTGCTCGAAGTGAATACAGGAAGCAGAAGCTCGCAAAACTTAAGATTATGCTTACGAAGCGAGTTATATTGCGGAGATGTTTCAAGAGAAGTAATGCTTCATATAACTTTTAGGAGGATAACTATGAAATATGTAATCGGTGTCGATCTGGGAACCAGCGCGGTAAAGACTGTACTGGTAGATCCCCAGGGCAAAGTAGCTTTCGAGCATTCGGAGGCCTATCCGCTCAGCAGACCCCAGCCGAACTGGAGTGAGCAGAACCCGGAGGATTGGGTGAAGGGAACCATCGCCAGCCTGAAGCGTCTGATGGAAGTATCGGGTGCCGAGCCTTCACAAATTGATGGCATCAGCTTCTCCGGCCAGATGCACGGGCTTGTACTCGTAGACGGTGAAGGCAAGGCACTGCGTCCGGCGATTCTGTGGAATGATACGCGTACTACGGCCGAGTGCCGGAAGATTGAGAAGAAGCTTGGCAGCAAGCTAATCGAGATCGCCAGAAACCGCGCGTTGGAAGGCTTCACGCTTCCGAAGATTCTCTGGGTACAGGAGAATGAGCCGGAGGTATTGGCGAAGGCTGAGTTGTTCCTGCTGCCGAAGGATTATGTGCGGTATCACCTGACGGGCGACTACGCCATGGACTACTCTGACGCAGCAGGAACCCTGCTGCTCGACGTAGGCGGTAAGCAGTGGAGCGCAGAGATTGCTGAAGCGTTCAATCTGCCGCTCTCCCTCTGCCCGAGACTCGTGGAGTCCTTCGAGCAGACCGGAACCCTGCTGCCGGAGATTGCTGAGGCTTCCGGCCTGCTTGCTTCCACGAAGGTGTTTGCCGGTGGTGCGGACAATGCCTGCGGCGCGCTGGGTGCCGGCATTCTGGGTGAAGGCCGGACGATGTGCAGCATCGGAACCTCCGGTGTGGTGCTGTCCTACGAGAGCAACAAGGATCTTAACCTCGAAGGCAAAGTCCATTTCTTCAATCACAGTGAGAAGGATGCCTTCTATATCATGGGTGTTACCCTGGCGGCAGGACACAGCCTGACCTGGTTCAAGGAGACTTTTGCAGCCGAGAAGAGCTTCGACGAATTGCTGCAAGGCGTTAATGCTATTCCGGCTGGAAGCAGCGGCCTCCTGTTCACACCGTACATCAGCGGAGAACGTACACCGCACCCGGATGCGAATATCCGCGGCAGCTTCATCGGCATGGATTCCGGCCACACCCTGTCACACTTTACCCGGGCTGTGCTGGAAGGCATTACGTTCTCGCTCCGTGAATCCATTGAGATTGTTCGTGAATCCGGCAAAGAGATTACCGAGGTCGTCGCAATTGGCGGCGGTGCCAAGAATGAAGCCTGGCTGCAGATGCAGGCCGATATCTTCGGCGCCTCCATTATCAAGCTGGAGAGTGAGCAGGGTCCGGCGATGGGCGCGGCTATGCTGGCGGCTTACGGTGCAGGCTGGTTTGAGTCACTGGGCGCGTGTGCGGAAGCCTTCATCCGTCCGGCTGAAACCTACACGCCTAATGCAGAGCAGGCTGCAATCTACGACGGTATCTTCGCTGTGTACCAGGATGTATACAGCCAGACCCGTGAACTGAATGAGAAGCTGGCTCAGTATCGTAAATAAAATATTAGCATGGAATATCTGCCATCCTGTATAGGGTGGCAGCTTGTTTTCATAGGGTATAAGATCTATATAAGAAGAACTATATAAGAAGCATTAAAGAACTTAACAAAAAAACAAAAGAAGCGGAGGGGAAATTTGGAACTGTAGGAGCGGTAGCGACCGCCTGAAAGCTTTCCGTAGGAAAGCTAGCTTCGGGAGCATCAGCAGTCACCGGATTTCACCTGCGAACAGCGGTTCCAAATCAAGAAATCTGGGGGCGGGCAGCGGCCGGAAGTCCGAATTTCACCGCAGTGACGACGGAGCTTCAAGTTTAAGACTAAGTACGCTTATATAAAAGCAAATGTTAATAACGCCTTGAAGGGAGGAGTCGCAATTGATCAAAGTACTGATTGTGGATGATGAGCCCAAGCTAAGAGAAGGAATGCGGACACTGATCCCCTGGGAGGAACAGGGGTATACTGTGGTGGCGACAGCCGCTAACGGCTATGAAGCTCTGGACAGATTCCATGAGCTAGCCCCTGGACTTGTGATTGCAGATATCCGTATGCCCGGGATGACCGGGCTGGAACTGATCTCTGAGCTGCGGAAGGAGAGCCCGGGCTGCCATGTGCTGATTCTCAGCGGTTATGCTGATTTCGAATATGCGAAGCAGGCTATCTCCTACCATATTGACGGGTATTTGCTCAAACCGGTGGATGAGGAGGAATTGATCAGCTATCTGCAGGAGCTGCGGGAGAAGATCAGCCTGGAGGAACGGATGAATGACTGGCAGGCGCTGGAGCCGGCAAGGACGACCGAGGTGCGGGTGCGGGAGCTGCTGCAGTCGAAGGAGCCGGCTGAAGCAGTGGCTGAGCTGGGCCTTGCGGACCGCAGCTGCGAAGTGGTTCTGCTGGAATTGAAAGGGCTTAACAAAGGCGAGGATCTCCGGGAAGAGCAGGTGAAAAGACTGCTGGAGCGCCATTGGCAGGACCAGGAGGAGCGCGGCTTATTCTTCACTCTTCCCCCGTATATGGGACTTCTGCTGAAGGAGCCGCTCCGGGATGAACGCGCCCGGGCCGGGCTCTGGCAGGAGCTGCATCACCTTGTATCCAAGGAGGGGCTGGAGTTCATCGCAGCAGCCGGCGGGATTGCGGACAGGCCGGAAGAGGCCTCCCAGTCCTTGGCGGCTGCAAGTGCACGGCTGGAGGATGCCTTCTTCGGGCAGAAGCATACGCTGCTCAGCGGAATGCCGGACCACTGGGAGGAGCCTGTAAGCAGGCCGGGAGCCCTGGAGGAAGAGCAGGACCCTGAGCGTGATATCGAGGTACAGCTTCTGCTGGCTGTGGAAGCGGGAAGCAGTGAGGTAGCCAGAGAGCTTACCCGGCAGATTATCCGCCAGCTGGTGCATACCCGGCGGGACGAGACCTATATCAAGGACCATCTGCTGCGGATTGTCAGCAGTACGATGGCCCGCCTGGAGGCGGCGAATCCCGAGATCCGCCCGCTGATTGCCGGGCAGGCCTCGCCTATGAGCGAGGTCTACAGCAGCGGGTATCTGCATGATGTGGAGCGGCTGGTATCAGGCTATATGGAGCAGATCTCCAGGCTGACGGGCAGTGGGAGCGGGCGCGGAGATGAGATTAAGCGGATTACCGATCTGATCCAGCGCCGGTATAAGGAGAACCTGAAGCTGGGCACACTTTCGGAGATTTTCAATTACAACAGTGCCTATCTGGGCAAAATGTTCAAGAATCAGGTGGGTGAGCATTTCAATACGTATCTGGATAAAGTCCGGATCGAGAAGGCCAAGCAGCTCCTGACCCAAGGCATGAAGGTCTATGAGGTGGCAGAGCAGGTCGGGTATATGAATGCCGATTACTTCAATGCCAAATTCCGCAAATATGTCGGAGTCTCTCCAAGTGCGTTCCGCAAGGAGAATTAGACAAGCGATAAGCTTGCAGAAGGTGAAACGTGAAGCTTATGATATACAGGTTGCTCCCCATCTTGCAGAAGACTAGGGGGCAGCCTGTTTGTGTATCGGAAAGGGGAGATTATTATCAAGCGGCTGGTGCGGATGGTCAACAATATGAAGCTGAAATACAAGCTGATTTTTTTCTATATTATCGTCGTTATGATTCCTGTGCTGATTGTGGGCTTTACTCTGACCAATTATTTTCGTGACGGGGCTTTAACCAGAGCGATTGACCAGGCCACCAACAATGTGGAGAAAATCAAAAGCCAGTTATCCAGCAAGCTGCGGGTCCCTACGGATATCTCCAACCTGCTCTACTTCAACGAAGAGCTGGAGCAGCTGGTGAATACGAATTACCCCAGTATTCTGGAGCTGACCAAGGCTTATCTGAACTACACGGATTTCAAGGAATATGTGCTGCGGTACCGGGAGATCTCCAATATCCGTTTTTTCATTGATAACCCGACGCTGGTTGATGATATGTCCATAGCGCCGTTAACGCCGGAGGTCCAAGCGAGAAGCTGGTATAAAAAGGCGACGCAGAGCAGTCAGATCTACTGGATGTATATCCCCGACAAGGAGCCTTATATCAACAGTCCCAAAGGAACCATCAACAAGCTTAGCCTTGTCCGCCAGGTGCCTTACCCTGAATACAACAAATCCGGAGTATTAATGGTGCAGGTGGTGCAGGATGAACTGAATCAGATGCTCTATCAGGAGCCGTTTGACACGATCATCATTGATGAGCAGGGTTATATCGTGGCGGCTAAGAATCCGCAGCTTGTGGGCAGCACGGTGGATGCTTTTGACTTGGGAATGGATGTGCAGTCGAAGTCTAAGGGTGTGTTCACTGCGGAGGTGAAGGACCAGGATTCCTACGTCATTATTGACGAGATGACCCCTGCGCTGAGTATCAGCAAGCTGAAGATTATTTCGGTATTTGAGACGAAAAGCATTCTGAGTGATGCCAATAAAGTGAGCCAGCTTGGCCTGTTCATTGTCGGCGGAGTGCTGCTTGTGGCTCTTGTGCTGGTATACACCATCTCGCTGCTGACTTCCAACCGTCTGCTGCGGCTGAGCCGGCAGCTCAACCAGGTAGCGCTGGGTAACCTGAATGTCGTCTCACGGATCGACGGGACGGATGAGATCGGCCAGCTGTCTCGCCAGTTCAATTACATGGTAGCCAGCATCAACCAGCTGATTAATCAGGTTATTGAGAGCAATGAGAAGAACAGTACGCTGGAGATCGCCCAGCGGGAGATCAAGCTTAAGATGATGGCCAGCCAGATTCATCCGCATTTTCTGTTCAATGCGCTGGAGTCCATCCGTATGAATGCCCATCTCCGGGGAGAGAAGGAAATCGCCAACATTGTCAGGCTGCTGGGCAAGCTGATGCGCAAGAACCTTGAAGTCGGCAGGGAAAGAGCGCCGATCAAGGAGGAGATAGAGATGATCCGTTCTTATCTGGAGATTCAGAAGTTCCGGTATGAGGACAGGCTGGAGTATGAGATTGAGTTCGATCCCGCCGCCGCTGAAGTTATGATTCCGCCGCTGATCATCCAGCCGCTGGTAGAGAACTCTGTGGTT
The DNA here is from genome assembly GCF_013204885.1 of Paenibacillus tritici. Classification (GTDB taxonomy): domain Bacteria; phylum Bacillota; class Bacilli; order Paenibacillales; family Paenibacillaceae; genus Paenibacillus_AQ; species Paenibacillus_AQ tritici. The sequence goes on along the minus strand of NZ_JABMKX010000020.1, from coordinate 78,729 downwards.
CATGGTCTGGAGAATAAGGAAGGCACTGTGCATGTCAACATCGCTATTACTCTGGACGAGAACAAGGAGGTTCAGGTAGTAGTGATGGATGACGGCATCGGTATGAAGGAAGGACGGCTGTCTGAGATTATGGAGGTAATCACCAAAGCGGAGGAAGAGGAGCAGGGGCGGATTGGTCTGCGCAATGTGCAGCAGAGACTGACCTTGTATTACGGAGCGGAGCATGGGCTGAGAATCTCCAGCCGGGAAGGCGAGGGGACCCGGATTACCTTTTCGATCCCTACGGACAGCAAATTGAAGTCTTAAGTAGCCTGCTTGCCGTTAGAATGTCTAATTTCTATAGGTTTTTACGTGAAATCTGTTGGGTATTTCTCCCCCCGGAGCTGAGATAAGATATAGCTATCAAAGCGAAGGGGGAATAATGATCGTGAAAGCGCTCACTGAAAACGGTGTTACAGCAAATGAAAGCGTAACCCCCCGCCCACCTGCGAAACGGAATAGTGGCTTTTGGAAAAGCGTAGTGCAGCAAAAGTACTTATACCTGATGTCCCTTCCATTCGTAATCTGGGTATTTATTTTCAGCTATGTGCCTATATGGGGATGGCTTATGGCCTTCCAGAATTATAAGCCGGTCAAGTCGTTCAGTGAACAGAAATGGGTCGGACTGGATAACTTCAAAGAGCTGTTCCAGGATGAACGCTTCTATCTTGTATTAAGAAATACACTGGCCATGAGTATGCTTGGACTGATATTCGGCTTCGTGGTTCCCATCCTGTTCGCGGTGATGCTCAATGAGCTGCGCGGGAACATCTTCAAGAGAACGGTTCAGACGATTTCCTATCTGCCTCACTTTGTCTCCTGGGTTGTTGTAGGCGGGATTGTCTACAAGACACTCGCGATCGACGGCGGGATTGTGAACGATCTGCTGCTCTGGATGAATGTCATTGATGAGCCGATCCAGTTCATGTCCAAAGGTAAATATTTCTGGGGAGTCTTAACTGCAGCCGACATCTGGAAGGAAACGGGCTGGAATGCAATCATCTATTTGGCAGCGATTACAGGGATTGATAAAGAGCTGTATGAAGCGGCAAAAGTGGATGGCGCAGGAAGAGTCAAGCAGATGTTCAATATTACGCTGCCGGGTATCCGTACCACTGTAATGGTCCTGCTCATTATGAACATCGGCCATCTGGTCGGTATCGGCTTCGAGAAGCAGTTCCAGCTTCAGAACAACCTCGTAACCGATTATTCGGAAGTGCTGGATTTGTATGCGCTTAAATACGGAATTCAAATCTCGCGGTTCTCTTACGGTACGGCAATAAGTATGTTCACCTCGGTAGTCAGTGTAATCCTGTTGTTCACTGCTAACGGTCTAATGAAGAAATTCGCCAAAGAAAGCATTATGTAAGGAGGGGATTATCAATGGGTGGCAAAGCGTTTCAAATGTCAAAAGGTGAACGTGTATTCGATGTCTTTCTCTACATCGCGCTGGGATTGATTATGATTGTGACATTATATCCCTTTCTGAACGTGCTGGCGATTTCCTTCAATGAATCTACAGACACCGTCCGGGGCGGCATCTATATCTTCCCGCGGGAATGGACCCTGGAGAATTACCAGCGGATCTTCAGCTATACGGGCCTGATTCAAGGCTTCAAAATCTCTATTCTGCGTACCCTCTCAGGTACACTGCTGGGTCTGATCAGCGCGTCGATGCTGGCCTTTACGCTCAGCCGTCCGGAATTCAGAGCCAGAAAGTTTGTCTCGGTGTTCCTGGCCCTGACGATGTATTTCTCCGGCGGTATGGTGCCGATGTACATTCTGATGAAGGATTTGAACCTGATCGGAACGTTCTGGATCTACATTCTGCCAGGCATGGTTTCCGCCTTCAACGTCTTCATTATCCGCTCCTTTATGGACGGGCTGCCCTTTGCCCTGCAGGAATCCGCCAAGCTGGACGGGGCCAATGACTTTATGATTTTCTACAAAATCATCTTGCCGCTCTGTAAGCCGGTGCTGGCAACGATCGCATTGTTCCTGGCGGTAGGACAATGGAATGAATGGTTCACCACGTATCTGTACAACGGCAACAAGCCGCATTTGACGACCCTGCAGTTCGAGCTTATGAAGGTCTTGTCGTCTACCAACCAGGGTAGCGGCATGGTCAATGCGAACGATATGGCCCGGCAGATGGCGCAGATCTCCCCGGAGTCGATCAAGATGGCCATTACCATTGTCGTAACCGTACCAATTCTGGTGGTATACCCGTTCCTGCAAAAGTACTTTGTCGGAGGTATGACGCTGGGAGCCGTTAAGGCGTAAGCCTAAGCTTAAGCATAGGTGATAAGGAGAAACTGCCGGGCTCAGTGCAGGGCCTGGCAGGCCTCCTGCTTAAGGACAGTGTTAATTAATGGTAATTTATATTTATGGTGGTTTTGCAAGCGTTCACAATGGTATATTCAGGTCTAACCTGATATGCATAAATGCAAGTTAATTAATATACAAGGGGGATACACAATGAATCGCAAGAGCACCAAAACGATTTTTACACTCCTGCTGGCCAGCTCGATGCTAATCGCCGGTTGTGGAGGAAATAGCAATAATGCTGCCAACAACACGACACCTAACAACACAGGAAATACACCGGCAGCCACGAATTCCGCTGATGATACCGCATTAGATACTTCACCGTTCACCATTTCCTTCTTCGGTGCGGATGCCAGCCCGAACTGGAACAAGATGCAGGATGATGTAGGTAAAGCCATTACTGAAAAGACCGGAGTCACCCTGGAAGCTGAATTTGACGTAGGCAGCGGCGGCGGCGACCAAAAAATCGCCATGATGGCTGCCAGCGGCGACGTGCCTGATCTGATTTTCGCCAAGGGAAGTCTGAGTAAACTGGTGGACGCCGGGCTGATTGTCGATATGACCGAACTGATTGATAAACATGCTCCGAACCTTAAGAAAGTCTACGGCGAGAACATGAACCGTCTGAAATACTCCCTCGATGACCAGGCCATCTATCAGATTCCTACGAATATGGGTGTCGGCCAGCAGTCCTTCGACGCTACAGGCGGCTTTGAGATTCAGCACCGTGTGCTGAAGGAGCTTGGCTATCCTGAGGTGAAGACCCTGGCAGATTATGAGAAGGTGCTGAAGGATTATGTGGCGCTGCATCCGGAAACTGACGGTCAGCCTACCATTCCGCTTACCCTGAACGCGGATGACTGGAAGATCATGATCACAGTGACTAACCCGGCCTTCATCGCAACAGGTGCGCCGGATGATGGTGAATACTATGTTGATCCTGAGACCTTCGAGGCCAAACTTCACTACAAACGTCCCGAAGAGAAAGAATACTTCCGCTGGTTGAACGGCATGTATGCCCAAGGCCTGCTGGATAAAGATACTTTTGTCCAAAAGGATGACCAATACAAAGCTAAAGTAGCCAGCGGCCGTGTACTCGGTCTGATCTCCCAGGAATGGGAATACTCCGATGGTGAGAATGCACTGAAAGCAGCCGGTAAAGATGAATACACTTATGCACACTTCCCGGTGACTTTGTCTGATGAGTATAAGGATCACTCCTTCATGCAGACTGGTATCGACGGCTATGGTCTTGCCATTACTACGGCAGCCAAAGATCCGGTCCGTATTATCAAATGGCTGGACTGGATGTCTTCCGATGAAGGCCAGGTTCTGAGAACCTGGGGGATTGAAGGCAAACATTACACTGTAACTGACGGTAAACGTGAAGTGAATCCTGAAGTCCGCGACGGATTAGCCAATGATACCGCGAACACCCAGAAGGAAACAGGGATCGGCCAGTACCTGATCTTTGGTGCACGTTATGGTGATGGTGTGAAGGATCCCACAGGCAACTACTACACTACAAGCTTCCCGGATCAGATTGTCGCTTCTTACTCGGCAGCTGAGAAGGAATCCCTTGCCGGATATAAGGCTACAACCTGGAAAGATCTGTTCCCTAAAGAAGATGAATTCCCGGTCAAAGAAACGGGCGCTCTATACAACATGCCTGTTCCAACTGACGGCAAATATCAGGTAACCTTCAGCAAGACGCAGGATATCATCCGCAAACGTATTCCTGAAGCTATCCTTTCCAAGCCGGCTGACTTCGATAAAGTGTATGACGCCTTCCTGGCCGAGCTGGACAAAGCAGGCGCTCAGGAGATGGAAAAAGAATTCACAGAGCTCGTGAAAAAGAGAGTATCCCTGTGGACAGGCAAAAGTCTGTAAGCAATCACTAACCATACAGCAAAAGGCCCGACTTTGGTCAGGGCTTTTTGCTGTACTCCATTAAGATGATGAGGAGCGAGGAGAACATGGAGAATGAGCAGGCGTACCCGTGCCCGTGGAAGCTTAGATACCGCCAGCCCGCAGCTATCTGGGAAGAGGCGCTGCCGCTCGGGAACGGGCATATGGGAGCTATGGTCTTCGGCGGCACCGCCCGGGAGCGGATTCAACTGAATGAAGATACCTTATGGTCCGGATTTCCCCGGGATACCAATAACTATGAAGCGTTGCGCTATCTGAAGAAGACAAGGGAGCTGCTGTCCGCCGGTCAATACGGCGAAGCGGAGGATATGGTGAATGCCCGTATGCTTGGTGTCAATGCCCAAGCTTATATGCCGCTCGGGGACCTGATTCTTACACAGCCGGGTGCAGAGAACTACACGGCCTATGAAAGAGAGCTTGATCTGGACAGCGGAATCGCCCGGGTCACCTATAGGACGGAACAGGGGTCATTCACCCGTGAAGTATTCATCAGCGCTCCAGATCAGGTGGGGGTCGTTCAGCTTGTAAGCGATCAATCCGGGGGCATTGATCTTGAGCTTACTCTGGATAGCCCGCTTAAGCATCGGGTTAGCCGAGGCCAAGGGAATGGGCTTGTATTGCAGGGGCGTTGTCCGTCACATATTGCCGACAATTATCACCAGGATCATCCGCTGGCGGTCCTCTATGAGGAGGGTCTCGGAGTGGCGTTTGAGCTGCACCTTCAGGCACAGGTGACCGGGGGGAGCGTTCATTATTCGGGGGATAAGCAGGTGATAACCGGCGCAGACCGTGTGCTGCTGCTGCTTGCAGCCGGCACAGACTATGAGGAGGTGCGGTCCAGAGCAAGCCATCAGAGAGCAGGGGCGGCGGCTCAGGATTCAGCAGTTATAGCAAGCCCTGCCGAGCTGTGTGCAGGCAGAATAACTTCCGCTGCGGGTATGACCTATGAGGAGCTGTACGGACGCCATACCGCAGATCACCGGGCTATATTCCGCCGGATGGAGCTGGATCTGGGCGGACATGAAGCCGATAAGCAGCCAACCGATGAACGCCTGTCCGCTTACAGGAACGGAGGGGAGGACCCGGCGCTGGAAGCGCTGCTGTTCCAATACGGCCGCTATCTGCTGATGGGCAGCTCGCGGCCCGGAACACAGGCAGCCAATTTGCAGGGGATCTGGAATCCGCATGTTCAGCCGCCCTGGAACAGCAATTATACAACCAACATTAATACACAGATGAACTATTGGCTGGCGGAGGTCTGCAATCTCAGTGAATGCCATGAGCCGCTGATTGAGCTGATCAGGGAGCTTAGCGTGACCGGAGCCAGAACGGCTGCCATTCACTATGGGGCACGAGGCTGGGTAGCGCATCACAATGTGGATCTGTGGAGATCGTCCACCCCGTCCGGCGGAGATGCCAGCTGGGCATTCTGGCCCATGGGCGGGGTATGGTTATCCCGCCATCTGTGGGAGCATTACGAATTCACCCCGGATATTGCTTATCTGGAAGAGACCGCTTACCCGCTAATGAAGGGAGCAGCGCTCTTCTGCCTGGACTGGCTGGTGGAAGGTCCGGAGGGAATGCTTGTCACCAGTCCGTCCACTTCGCCGGAGAACCGGTTCGTAACCGGGGACGGCAGAGCCTGCAGTGTATCTATGGGGTCGGCTATGGATATGAGCCTGATCGCTGAGTTAATGCAGCATTGCCTCCAGGCTGCGCGTATTCTGGGTGTGGACGCTGCGTTTCAGGAAGAGCTGGAGCAGACGCTAACCCGCCTGTCTCCGCTGAAGATTGGCAGCGATGGACGGCTGCAGGAATGGATCTATGAGTTCACCGAATCGGAGCCGGGACACCGTCATGTCTCCCATCTGTACAGTCTGTATCCGGGTAACCGGATTAACGGACGGGACACCCCGGAGCTGCTGGAGGCCAGCCGGTACTCGCTAGAGAAGCGGATCGCCTCCGGCGGAGGACATACCGGCTGGAGCTGTGCCTGGCTGATTAACCTCTATGCCCGGCTTGCCGACGGAGAGTCGGCCTATGGTTTTGTCCGCACGCTGTTAACCCGCTCGGTGTATTCCAATCTGTTCGACGCGCATCCGCCGTTTCAGATTGACGGTAATTTCGGCGTGACTGCCGGGATCGCAGAGATGCTGCTTCAGAGTCATCTGGGCGGGCTTACGCTGCTTCCGGCGCTGCCCGGAGCCTGGAGGAACGGCCGAATCCGCGGCCTGAAGGCACGCGGCGGTTATGAGGTTGACATGGAATGGCAGGATGGAATCCTGGTATCCGCGCGGATCACGGCGGGGGTGGACGGAAGGCTGCACCTCAGCTATACGCATGGACTGACGCTGCAGCTTGCGGACGGCAGCGCCCAGGCGCTTAAGGGTGCGCTTGATGTTACGGCTGGCGGGGTTTATCTGGTAACGGTCAGAGGTGTAAGGGCGGGCTTGTATTGAAATTATGTAAGGCCGCATATGCCGCCGCTTCCTGGAGATCAGCCGGGAAGCGGCGGTTTTTTACTATTAGAGAATTTATAAGATTTCGGGATCCCCGCAAAGTACCTGAGTAACCTTCGAAGCCAAAGCCCCACTTTGTGGGGGTATTTTACCGTGTGCCCTTTATGGTACATTTATGAGGATGGATAATCATATGATTCATTATATAGATTGCAGGAGGCACTCGGACAATATGGGGAAGAGACATAGATCGCTGATGAAGACTGTGGTTGGAATCATGCTCGTTTTTGCAGCCATACCGCCTGCGACTTACTGGGGATATGAGTATGCCTATGCTGCGCCGGATTCGGCGGTGGTGCATTCCTACGAAGGAATGACGCAGAAGCTGGCCGGAGCGATGAGCAACCGCAGAGAGACCATTACCTTCACGTATCAGGGGAAGACTGCCAAGCTGAAGAGTGAGATAGAGAAGGCGATTAATCAGGCGATGGGGAGCGAGCTGTACCTCTATTATATTATTGACAGCTATGCCTTCTCTTACCGCGGAAGCACGCGGTCTGTCCAAGTGACGGTTCAGGTGGAGTACCGGGAGACGCTGCAGCAGACGGCGTATGTCAACAAGCAGGTGAAGGCTATTCTGCAGCAGATCATTACGCAGGGGATGAACAATCACCAGCGGATACAAGCGATCCACGACTGGGTCGTGCTGAATCTGGAATATGACACCTCGCATCGTAAATATACCGCTTATGAGGGGCTAACGACCGGCAGTGCGGTATGTCAGGGCTATACCCTTTTGACTTACAAGCTGCTGCTGGGGGCGGGAATTCCGAACAGGATTGTGGAGGGGACGGCAAGGGCTGCAGGCGGTGTGACCCAGTCGCACGCATGGAATCTCGTGCAGTTGAACGGGCTATGGTACCACCTGGATACCACCTGGGATGACCCGGACCCAAGTCCGGAGGGCGGAATCAGTACGGTGTATTATATGAGGACAGATGCCCAGATGCGTCTTGACCACAGCTGGACCAAGTCTTACCCGGCGGCAGCCACCAGCTATGCGAAGACGCTGTCCCAGCTGGTCAGCGGCGGAGGTCAGGGCACGGAAGGATACAAGCAGCTTCAGGAGGTTCTGGGTTACCGGCTGTATGAGGAGGATCAGGTGATCTCCTCGGCGGCACAGCTCAAGGAGCTTGCCCGGCAGGCGGCTGAAGCCGGACAGCAATCGGTGCTGTTCCGCTACCGTGGGAGCGACAAACTGCTGAGGCGCGATCTCCAGGTGCTCTATGAGCTGGGGCTGGATAACCTGGCCTTCAACAGTTCGCCGTTTGAGAATACAGGGGATCTCAAGGTATATGTGGCCTGGAAATAAGCGGAGCGGAGTCTTCAGCTCCTGGTCTCCAGGAATTGAATACTCTGAAGCTTGTCGGTGGACGGGTTGAAGCGGATCATGACGATGACTCCGAATTCCCGTCCAGCTTTGCTGCGGACCAGCAGTTTGAATTTCTCTTCGGCCAGCTTAGGTTTGATTTGGGTGCGGCCAATATGCTTATAATCAACAATCTCGGCGTTGTATTTCTGCTGCGCCTCTTTCACGGCAAGGGTTCCCCACCGGGCATAGTCAGGAGCGGCGGAGCCACGGCTTAACGGCCAGCTTATGACGAGTATTAGCATCAGCAGGGGAATCATCCAATGTTTTTTCATAGGTGCCTCCTTAGGTTGTGAATACAGGATAGGATGCCCCACAAATAAAAAATACATTAGGGAAGCAGCAATTAGGGATGTCTCTCGCTGCGTTGGGCTGGGGGACATGCGACTTGCGAAGCCTTTCCGAATCCGTCCTCGCACGTTATCTCCAGCTCAAGAAGGTCATAAAGGTATTGCTTGGAATTCTCCAGATTTTTTTGAGCAGCTTCAATCTCAGATATTTTATCTTTTAAAATACGTGTTTGCTCTTCTTTGGATATCCCGTTTGCGGTGATCATGGATTTGATATCATTAATAGAAAAGCCTACAGCTAAACAGTTCTTGATCACACCCAGATGGTGAATAATCCCTACATCATAATTGCGGTAGTTGTTCTCTTCCCGCAGGATATATTCATCTGTGATAATGCCCATTTTCTCATAGTAACGGATGGTGGATATGGGTAAGTCAACTATTTTGGCCACTTCACTAATCTTCAATGTGAATCCCTCCGTTTGTCCCTATTGCTATAAAGTATACTTCATAGTTTAGAATTCTTGTAGTGATGATACGATTATCAGCACTATTCCAGCAAGTATAAAAGGGAGAGAAATTCACATGAGCACAATCACCCGTAAATTCCATAAATCCAACGATTTCAATGAAATCGTCCTGGAGCGCCGTTCCGTTAAGGTCTATGATCCTGAGGTGAAAATCAGCCGGGAGGAAATGACAGAGATGCTGGAGGAAGCTTCCCGTGCCCCCTCTGCCATTAACATGCAGCCGTGGCGTTTCCTTGTCATTGACAGCGCGGAAGGCAAAGCAAAGCTCGCACCGCTGGCTTCCTTCAACCAGACCCAGGCGCTTACCTCCTCGGCAGTGATTGCCGTGTTTTATGATGCCAGCAACAGTGAGTATATAGAGGAAATTTTCGGCAAAGCCGTGGAGCTTGGGTACATGCCGCGCGACGTCATGACTATGCAGCTCCAGCAGATTAAGCCTTATTATGCGAACCTTGCCGCATCCGAACTCAGGGATGTGAATCTGATTGATTCGGGGCTTGTTTCCATGCAGCTAATGCTTGTAGCCCGTGCCCACGGTTACGATACCAACCCGATGGCCGGATATGATAAGGAACACATTGCCGAAGCTTTTGGCCTGGATAAAGAACGGTTCCAGCCGGTCATGCTGATCTCGATCGGCAAAGCCGCCAAAGAGGGTTATCCGTCCTACCGCCTCCCGGTCGATACGATCACCACCTGGGCGTAATAAGCAACCCAACTGTAATACATCCCATAGCGTGCAAAAAGACCGGTTGAGCCTCCGTGAAGGGGGCACAGCCGGTCTTTTTATTGCAAACCGTTAGACCACTTCAACCGGCAGCATGATGAGTGTGCTCCTTACGGTCTCCCTAACCGATGATTAGGGCGTACTCCCTTGGGAGTAAGGTCCAATTCAACAATAACTGTAGAATGTACACTTAAAAACAGCGAAAAGGCATACGAGCATCGTATACCTGTAGTCTGTACAACTAAATCAGCCCGAAGGGTGAGAACCAGAGGAAAATGGATTTTTAAATGTACCAAATACATCTAAACGAATAATTGGTTTGAAATCAGACGATTTAGTTGTACGAAGTACAATTAAGCCTTACGCAACTCCCCACCCTTGCCCGACAACCCTTCAGCCAGCGCTTTTCCAAAAGCGGTTTTACTAGTTAAAATCTCATGATCTACTAGTCTGCGTGTGTACTCAGGTCGCACTTATCCAGCGGGATAATGCTGCTCTTGCGGAACCAGCCGTAGCCGAGCCAGATCAGCAGGAACAGAGGAACACTGATATAGGAGACCAGAATGCCATACCAGTCGATGCTTGAGCCGGTGAAGGCGCCCATGTTCTGGCCGAATACAGCCACCATACACAGCGCGAAGGCAAACAACGGACCGAAAGGGAACCATCTGGCCCGGTAGGGCAGCTCATCGAGCGAATGTCCCTGCTTCACAAAGGCACGGCGGAAGCGGTAATGGCAGACGGCAATCCCCAGCCAGTTGATGAAGCCGCACATCCCGGAAGCGTTCAGCAGCCAATTGTATACCGCGCCATCCCCGAAGAAGGAGGCGAGGAAGGCCAGCATGCCGACAGCAGTAGTCACGAGCAGCGCGCCTACAGGAACTCCTCTGCGGTTCAGCTTGCCGAGGGCACGCGGAGCCATTCCATCCTTAGCCATGGCATACAGGACGCGGGTGGAGGCATACATTCCGGAGTTGCCGGCAGACAGCACGGAGCTGAGAATGACCGCATTCATGACGGAAGCGGCGATCGCCAGCCCTGCTTTGTTGAAGACGATGGTGAACGGGCTGACGCCGATATCATCAATTCCGCCGCGGAGCAGATCGGGATTCGTATAAGGGATGATCATGCCGATGACGAGAATAGCGAAGATATAGAAGATCAGGATGCGCCAGAACACCTGGCGGATCGCTATCGGCACATTCTTGCGCGGGTTCTCGCTCTCGCCGGCTGCGACACCGACCAGCTCCGTGCCCTGGAAGGAGAAGCCTGCGGCCATGAAGACCCCGACGAACGCGAAGAATCCCCCGTGGAACGAGCTGCCTCCCAGCTGGAAGTTGCTGAATCCCACCGCTTTGCCGCCCATAATTCCGAAGATCATAAGGACTCCGACGATGAGGAAGACCACAACGGTAATAATCTTGATAATGGCAAACCAGTATTCTGACTCGCCGTAACCGCGCGCGGAGAGGAAGTTCAGACCGAACATGAGCAGCAGGAACAGCAGACTCCAGAGCATGGAGGGGCTGTCCGGGAACCAGTACTTAATAATGACGGTGGCTGCCGACAGCTCGGCGGCAATGGTAACCGCCCAGTTGTACCAGAAGTTCCAGCCGATGGCGAAGCCGAAGGCGGGGCTGACGAACCGCGTTCCATACGTGCTGAAGGAACCAGAATCCGGTAAATAGGTCGCCAGCTCCCCGAGGCTGGTCATCAGGAAATAGACCATAATGCCGACCGCGGTATAGGCGAGCAGGGCTCCGCCCGGCCCCGAGGAAGCAATTGCGCCGCCGCTGGCCAGGAACAGTCCGGTTCCGATGGAGCCGCCGAGGGCGATCATGGTCAGATGTCTTGCTTTGAAGGATTTGCGCAGGCCTGGAGAATTGGATTGTTGTTGCATGAATAGGACACTCCCTTTAGATTGATGGTTCTGTTCACAGCGGGGAGCGCCGCTGCCTGCATCGGCCAGTATCTTCCAACCGGCAAGCTGCACGCAAAAAAACCGCAGAATGAGCTGCGGTTTCCTGAATATAGGCTCCGCATCATACTCCCTGTTAAGATAGCGCAACACCGTGCGTTTCCCGCAGTCTCCTGACAGGCAATACGCACAGTGACAGTTCCGCGCCTTTCGGCTAACGGCCCCAATCGTTACTGCTGAACTAAGAGCTGCAGTGACGATTTCGGCGGATATTCCTTTGGGCGCGTATCACCGATGGCTCTTAGGCATCTCCACGCGCTTACTCTTCCTATCCGCGACCTCTACCTCATCCTAGGTATGATGAGGCTATCTTTGAACGATATGAACAACAGGAATCAGTATAATGCAATCCGGCTATCCAGGCAATGACAAAATACACCAGGCTTAGCTCAGGTCCGTCTGCGCTCCGACATCTGCTGCCAGACGGTGCCCGCCGCTTCCTCGCCGGACAGAATCCGCTCCAGTGCCATCTTGGCCTGCAGCCCCACCTCGAATTCAGGGTCTTCCGCCGCAAAGGCAAGGGCCTCCTGAGCTTCGGCTGTCCCGACCTCATACAGGAAGCGTGCCGCCCGCCAGCGCACCAGCTTGCTGGCGTCCGTCAGCGACGCCGTCATCACCGGCGTCGCCGCCGGGTCGCCGATGTCGGAGAGCGTGTCCCCGGCCGTGCGCCGCACAGCAGGGGCGCGATCCTGCATCGCCTCATAGAGCAGCTCCATCGCCCCGGGCGTGCGGATGTCGCCCAGGTACACGACAGCCAATCTGCGGATTTGCAGCTTGGGGTCGTGCAGCGCCGTACGCAGCTCCGGCAGGAGCTCCTCGCCCGGCGCCAGATCCTCCAGCGCGGCGTAGCGCACGCGCCAATCCTCGTCCTGCAGGTCCCGCAGCAGCTCGGCCTGCTCTTTCTTGTGCCGCTGCTCGACGAACTCGCCGGCTGCCCCGTGCGCGATGGCCTGCTGCACGAGGGAGTCGAGGCGTTCCTGCGGATACGCCGCCTCCAGCTCCTGCTCGACCTCGCGGGCAATCTCCGGCGGCTCGCCGTAGCGTACGCCGTAATCGGTGAGCTTGCGCTCCTTGATCATCACGGCGCTGGCCACATCGGTCACCGCCTGGGTGAAGCGGCTGGACAAGGCGATGCGCTCTTCCTTCGCGCCGGTCTTCACGCGGATCTGGATCGGGATGCCGCGGAACATCTGTACGAATACCTGGGCCTCCCCGAAGTGGGCGCCGTCATTCTCATCGCCGAGACTGTATTCCGCGCTTAGGCCATCCGCGCCGAAGCGGCTCTGCACCTCGCGCAGAATCGCCGCCCAGTCTGCACTGCCCTTGCGCTCCAGTGCGGCGAAGTCGGCGGCATGATAAATACTGGTGACACCCGGAATGTTCAGCATATCCTGCGCCCAGGAAGGGGCGGAGCGCAGGGTTTCCGGGGTATAAGTCCGGCGGATGCCGGGCGTAAGGCTCTCGTCCAGATGAAGCTTCATTGTATTTGGACTCGGAGTCGGTTCAATAAATGTAATCTTCATACGTCAGCTCCTTTTTATGAATAGCATAGATACCGTTCGCATTACCCGCATTTTACATCATTTGAGCAGGTGAATACAAAGGGTCAGGGGCTGGAAGCCGCTAAAATTTTAAATATTTAAATATGACGCTCTTAAGCTTTAAACTTGAGCCTTCATCGTCACTGCTGTGAAACATTTGGACTTCCGGCCGCTGCCCAGCCCCAAATTTCTTGATTTTGAAACACATTAAGCGGTGGAAATCCGGTGACTGCTTGAACTGTTGTTGCACCTATGGCAACTTTACCTTTCCGATATCTCGGTATCCGGGAGCTTTCCTGTACGAAATACAACATTTTCCGCTGCTATGCCGATTGAAGGTGTAACAAATGCTGCTTTTCATGCAACAATCTAAGGTTTGCTCCAAGATCAGGAAGAGAATGTTGTATTATGGGCAGGATTCTAAATAATAAATCTGCTTTCGTTTCCCGCATACGTTTCCTCCTGAGCGAAATGGGTAACATTTGTAAGTAGTAGCATTACACATCGGTACACGCCTGCACACCCTCGGGATTTTTGCAAATGACATTGCGGAACTCTATAGTTAAGTTAAGTGAATTAAGGAGTGGTTCCACTATGGCAAGAATACGTTACAACAACATCGACAATGTCAGCACCGATAAAACGCTTAAGGAATTCCGCCAATGGCGTGAGGAACGCCGCCGGAAGAAGAAGGATTATACCTATAAAGTGCCGAATCATCCGCCGCGGCTGGAATATCTGGCCGGGAACCGGCTGGAGACAACGATCACGTGGATCGGGCACTCCACTTTTTTTCTGCAATATGAAGGTCTTAATATCATCACCGATCCGATCTGGGCGCGGAGGCTGGGGTTTGAGAAGCGGATCGGTCTGCCGGGGATACCCATTGGCGAGATTCCGCCCATTGATCTGATTCTGATCTCCCATTCCCATTATGACCACCTGCACATCGCTTCCATCCGCCAGTTGTACCGGGCAGGAACGACGACCCTTGTGGTCCCGGAAGGACTGAAGCGCAAAATGGTCCGCAAAGGGTTCCCGGACTGCCTGGAGATGCAGTGGTGGCAGGAGCTTACGCTCGGTGCCGTCAAGCTGACATTCGTCCCGACCCAGCACTGGACCCGGCGGACGCCCTTTGATACCAATTCCTCGCACTGGGGCGGTTATGTGCTTCAGCCGGCAGATCCGCAGAAGCATCCGGAGGGCGAAGAGGGCAAGGGACAGCGCAAGCTTCCGCCGAACCTGTATTTTGCCGGGGACAGCGGCTTCTTCCCGGGCTTCAAGGAGATCGGCAGCCGCTTCAAGCTGCATGTTGCGCTGATGCCAATCGGGGCCTATGAACCGGAATGGTTCATGAACTCGCAGCATGTGAATCCCGAGGAAGCCGTGCAGGCATTTATAGATGTAGGCGCAGAGCTTATGATTCCCATGCATTTCGGAACGTTCAGGCTGGCTGATGACACCGCCCGGGAAGCACTGGACCGGATGGAGCAGGCAAGGGTGCAGCAGGGGATCAGCGAGGAGCGTATCCGTACATTAGGTTATGGGGAGACACTGGTGGTGCATCCCGAAGAGCGCCCGCCCGGACAATAACTGCCGGCGGCGGACCGGGAGAAGTCCCGCATAACCCTTCTACTTAAAAATATAAGAAATTATATGTTTCACACGATAACTTATCCTTCTATTTCTCGCTGAAACGGTGCCTTCCTTAAAAGGACGGCAAAGTTGTTTCCACTTGATAAGATATTTGCCTGGAAAAGGGCAAAGATGCCCCTTAAAGGGCTACAATTACGGGCCATTTGCCTTGATTTTATGCTATAATGAGCCGGAACCTAAGTGAAAAGGATGGTAATGCTTAATGATTAGCACAAGCGGTATAACACTCCGCTACGGAAAACGCGCACTATTTGAGGATGTAAACATAAAATTCACACCCGGCAACTGCTATGGTCTGATTGGCGCGAACGGCGCCGGCAAATCGACCTTTTTGAAAATTCTGTCCGGAGAGATCGAAGCGAACATTGGCGATGTGCATATCACACCCGGTGAACGTCTAGCCGTACTCAAACAGAACCATTTCGAGTATGATGAATTCCAGGTACTGGAAACGGTAATCATGGGCCATACCCGCCTGTATGAAATTATGAAGGAAAAGGATGCCCTGTACGCAAAAAGCGACTTCACCGAAGCCGACGGACTTCGTGCCGGTGAGCTGGAAGGCGAATTCGCTGAGCTGAACGGCTGGGACGCCGAGCCGGACGCAGCAGCCATGCTGATCGGACTGGGTATTATGCGTGAAATGCATGACAAAAAAATGGCCGAACTCAGCGGCAACGAGAAGGTCCGGGTACTGCTTGCGCAAGCTCTGTTCGGACGTCCGAACAACCTGCTGCTCGATGAGCCTACCAACCATTTGGACCTCGAATCCATCGGCTGGCTGGAGAATTTCCTTATGGACTACGAAGGCACCGTTATCGTGGTATCCCATGACCGTCACTTCCTGAACAAGGTCTGTACGCATATTGCGGATATTGATTTCGGCAAAATCCAGATGTACGTCGGCAACTACGACTTCTGGTATGAGTCCAGCCAGCTGGCCCAGGCTCTGCAGCGCGACTCGAACAAGAAGAAGGAAGAGAAGATGAAGGAGCTGCAAGCCTTCATTCAGCGCTTCTCCGCCAATGCCTCCAAATCGAAGCAGGCCACTTCCCGTAAGAAGCAGCTCGAGAAGATTACTCTGGACGATATCCGTCCATCCAACCGTAAATATCCGTTCCTGAACTTCAAGCCTGAGCGTGAAGCCGGCAAGCAGCTGCTTACGATCAGCGGTCTGACCAAGTCGGTGGACGGCGAGAAGGTACTGGATGAAGTCAGCTTTGTGGTGAACAAAGGCGATAAGATCGCTTTTGTAGGCCCGTATTCCCAGCCCAAATCACTGCTGTTCGATGTGATTATGGGAGAGCAGGAAGCCGATGCCGGTGAGTATACTTGGGGAGTTACAACTACCCAGGCTTATTTCCCTAAGGATAACTCCCGCTACTTCGATGGTGTGAATATGAACCTGGTAGAATGGCTGCGCCAGTATTCCAAGGATCAGGACGAAACCTTCCTGCGCGGATTCCTGGGCCGGATGCTGTTTGCCGGTGAAGAAGCACTGAAGAAGGCGAGTGTATTGTCCGGAGGCGAGAAGGTCCGTTGTATGCTGGCCAAGATGATGCTGAACGGGGCCAACGTGCTTGTCTTCGACGAGCCGACCAACCACTTGGATCTGGAGTCGATCACCGCGCTCAATAACGGTCTGATCGACTTTGACGGCACCATTCTGTTCACCTCCCATGACCATCAGTTCATTCAGACGATTGCCAACCGTATCATCGAGATTACACCGGCTGGAATCATTGACCGTACGATGAGTTATGACGAGTATCTGGAGAACCCGGAGATCAAGGAAATGCGTACCCGGATGTATCCGGTAGAGGTATAAGAACCAGAGATAGGCAGAATGAACAGCAATGAAGGCATAAGCAAACGGCTGCGTCGTCCCCGAAGGGATAACGCAGCCGTTTATGTTCAAATATACAGGTTTTAGGAACCGCCAGTCCTGCGCCGCTGGTTATTAGGCTTCTTGTTGTTCTGGCTTTTCAGCGGTTTCGCGGAGCCGGCCTGGAAGGTTGACCCCGGTTTACCCGAAGCATGCTGTTTCTTCTGCTCCAGCTTCTGGCGGATCGCATCGGCCAAATTAATTTTTGGTTTCTCATTGTTCTCGCTCATTATGTTACCCCCTTAGGCAGCAAGTCCTTATTCCTTATTCTAATTGTTTTTAAATGCTGCTACAAGGGCAAGAATAACTCAAAGAAAGTTTTCCTGTAACTTATGCGGCAAAGGATGGGGAGGGGACGGCAGAAAATGACGGATATTTATGAGGATATACGCAAGGGTGAAAAGGGTGCGATGGTCAGTATTGCTGCTTATCTGGTTCTGTCTGCCTTCAAGCTGGTCTGCGGCTACTTGTTCGCTTCCAGTGCACTCCTGGCAGACGGCTTCAACAATTTAACCGATATCGTGGCCTCGCTTGCCGTGCTGATCGGTCTGCGCATCTCGCGGAAGCCGCCGGATTCCGATCATACCTACGGGCATTTCCGGGCCGAGACGGTTGCCGCGCTGATGGCTTCTTTTATTATGGCGCTGGTCGGCATCCAGGTTATCGTGGAAGCGGTGCGCTCTTTGTTTGAAGGCAGCAAGGCTGTACCCCAGCTCTGGTCGGCTGGAGTTGCGCTGGTGTGTGCCGTAGCGATGATGGGGGTATATATATATAACAAGCGTCTGGCGAAGCGGATCAATAATCATGCGCTGATGGCTGCAGCCAAGGATAATTTCTCGGATGCCATTGTTAGTGTGGGGGCGGCGATAGGGATTGCAGGTGCGCAATTTGGACTGCCGTGGATTGATTCGGTTGCTGCGATCGGGGTCGGATTGCTGATCTCCAAGACGGCCTGGGATATTTTCCGTGATTCCACGTACCGCCTGACCGACGGATTCGATGAAGATAAGCTGCTGGATCTGCGCAGTACGATTGCCCGGACACCGGGAGTGGAGGGCATCAAGGATCTGAAGGCCCGGGTACACGGCAATCATGTGCTGGTGGATGTGGTGGTGGAGGTGGATGCCCGGATGACAGTTATGGAGGGACATGAGATTAGTGACTCCATTGAAGAGCGGATGAGCAAGCTGCATAACATCATGCATGTGCAGGTTCATGTCGAACCCAAGGACTAAGCCATTCCTTAATTTCTCCTAGTTAGCTGTAATTTCCACCAAATCCAAGGAGAAATCGAGACTATAGACCTGCATGTTACCATAAGATGGCAAGGTTTTTTGTGAAATTTGGAGCATGTTCCAAATCCCGGGTAAGCCTATAATGAGGGCAGAAAGCAACAAACGTAGCGCGCGCCGTTGTTGAATTTCTTAATACGCTAAGCGGGGGAACGCTATGATCGTATCACCTAAGAAATTTACAGCATCATTATGGGTTTCTGCATCACTGGCATTATCCTTGGGAGCATTCAGTCCGGAGCAGGCTTTGGCTGCATCGGATTCTTCTATTACGTCTTTGGCGGCGTCTGCCGGACAGACAGGCATCATTCAAACCTCTGTCCGGCTGCGTACAGATCCTTCTACCGATGGCAAGGTCCTGAAATATCTGAGTAAAGGTGACCAGGTTGTTATTCTGGAGGCCGCAGGCAGCTATTGGTACAAAGTAAGAACAGCAGAGGGGATCACCGGTTATACCAGCTCGGGAGATTCCTACATCCGCGTGGTTACGGCTTCCGCCCCTGCATCTCAGACCGCAGTTATCCAGGCCACAGTCCGTCTTCGGGAGACCCCTTCCTCAAACGGCACGATTATGGGATACTTATATAAGAATGACCAGATTACCATCCTTGAAGCTACGAACAGCTATTGGTACAAAATAAGAACCGCCGCGGGTCTGGTCGGTTATACGAGCTCGGACAAGCAGTATATTGCTGCGGCGGGTATCTCAACGCCTGCTCCTGTACCCGTGCCGGTTCCAACACCGGCACCTGTGCCAACACCGACACCGGTACCTACGCTTGCGCCTGTGCCTGTACCAACGGCCGGGGGGGACCAGACTGCTGCAATTGAGCGTGTAATCTCAGCGGGTATGGGTTACTTGGGGACACCGTATGAATTCGGCTCCAGCCGGAATGATACTAGGACCTTCGACTGCTCTGATTTCATCCGCCAGATCTTTATGGATGCAGCGAATTTGAAGCTGCCTGCCGATTCCCGGCAGCAGGGGGATTGGGTGAAGCAGAATAACACAGCCGTAACGGATATTGCAGGCCTGAAGCGCGGCGATTTAATGTTCTTCATGGATTATAAAGGGAGTTCGTCCTCTGCGTATGCGGGGATCGACAAGTCTGCGGCAAGAATTACGCATGTAGCCATGTATTTGGGTGACGGACAGCTGTTACACACCTACTCTGTAAGCTCCGGCGGCGTAAGGGTAGACAAATTAAGCGCTTCATGGATGAATCGTTTCCTTTACGGAGGCTCGGTCATCCGCTAATTATATAGCTAGGGCAGGAAGAAGCGACAGGCAGTACAAGTTTGTGACGGGTGAACGAGTGCGGGTGTTTTGCGGGGTTATCCCTTCAGTAGAAGATTCTACTGAAGGGATAACCCTTTTTTTCTATGAATATGAACACAAAAAAAAGGCCGTTTGGACTAACGTCCACGGGCCTTATGGTATGATATATCCGTTGAGTCATAGCTGCAGCGAATGAGCAGCTATGACTCATATGTGTAAGTAGCTTATGGAGTGATGATATAAGCGGAGGAAGGAACCTTGATCCAAGCTTTGCCCAGCCAAGTATATACTTCTCTCCATTCGTTACCCATAGCGTCTCTCATAATCACACCTGTAGTATCGACTGTCTGTGCACTCAGCCAGCCAGCAGGAGTTGCCATGCTTCCCATAGTAAGGTGGAATGCTGTGATTTTTGTTAGAATGATCTGAGGAGTCGCAGGTTTGACATCTGCTGGTGTAATTACCGGGTCAGCCGGGTTCAGGTAAGTGGCTCCTGTTACAGTAGTTACTGCATCAGAAGAAGTGGTTTTAGTAGTGTCTGTTGTACCTGTTGTCACCTCGGCGGCGGAAGCTGTAGCTGCTATGGAAGCCATAAGACCCATTGCTACTGTTAAACTGGCTAATTTTTTCATTGATGATTCCTCCTGGTATTGTTGTTGGTGTGATTTTCT
Source organism: Paenibacillus tritici (assembly GCF_013204885.1). Classification (GTDB taxonomy): domain Bacteria; phylum Bacillota; class Bacilli; order Paenibacillales; family Paenibacillaceae; genus Paenibacillus_AQ; species Paenibacillus_AQ tritici. The sequence goes on along the minus strand of NZ_JABMKX010000020.1, from coordinate 58,696 downwards.
ATGTTTGCACTGTGCTAATAAGGATGTAAACATAAATTGCATCGAATGAACCATTGTTAGAAATAAATTTATTTTTTCTTTGTGTTCTGCCGGGATGAACAGCTTCTAACAGCGCTATAACAACAGATTTGAACAGCAGCAGGCCCGGAGGCTTCCAGGCGGAAGCCTCCGGGCCTGACGATACTACCTGGTTACAGTCAGCAAACGGTAGGGTTCTTTTCATTAAGAAGGTTGTTTACATTGAACGTCCCCTGCGCCCCATGAAGAGCGAAACCACAAAGAGGATCAGGAAGATGTAGAACAATACCTTGGCGATCCCGACAGCCGCCGCCACAATATTGAAGAATCCGAAGATACCGGCAATCAGCGCAACTACCAGCAGAATTATTGACCATCTTAGCATGAGATGTCATCCTTTCTGTGTGTTGATGTAGTCATTGTTTAAACGATGCTTATCCATTTGAAACAGGCGGAGCGAAAGGAGGATTCCAGGGGCTTGACCCTTTGTTTCGGCCGAATTCGGTAAGGGTAACTATGCAGTATCAGGCAGAGCACACCGACAATTTAGACATTTTGGAAGGGGTTATGGAAATGATCATTGAACTTAGCGTAGCACTTGTTGCTGTTGCATTCGCAGTACTCGTATTCTTCTTAATCAAAACCTTGAAGTCAGCGAAGGAATCCCTCGACAAGGTCAGTCAGACTCTGCAGGAAGTTCAGAAGACTATTGATGAGCTGACGTATGAAGTGAAAACAACCGTCAGACACGCCAATGACATCACGGCCGATGTCCAGAGCAAAATTCAGAAGATTGACCCGATCGTCGATTCTGTGAAGAATCTGGGCGATGTGATGAATGAGCTGACATTGACCGTGAAGCAGGTATCAGTAACTGTCATTGAGAAATTCCGTAAATCGCGTGAGCTGAAGGACAAGGCGAAATCGGTATCCATTGCCGAAGCGCCGCTAACGCCAGCCGAAGAGAGAACCGTCCAATCCTATGAGGCAGTCAATGCAAGCAAGTCCAAGGGCAAAATAGCAACAGCGCTCAAAAGCGTGGATGCTGCAGCAGCGATCTGGCAGAAATTCCGCCCTTAATCTATTGTAATGAGATACGGCAGGGCTCATGCCGAGGGCAACTTCAGCTTATGAAAGGCGGGAACTTACATGAAAATGGTTATTCTCTTACTAAGTCTGCTGTCTCCCTTCATATCTGTACCGCCGCAAGATGAGACTATCCCTGCCGAACCTTATACTTCCGTGCAGCCCCCGGTAATGTTTGCCTTCGGGCATAACCTCAGTACCGATTCCTACATAAGCAGCTTCGATTCCTTGTCCGGCATCAGCTTATATATGCCGGAAGATTCGCTGCTGCGGACCAAAGGCACTCCGCTGCAGATTGCCCCCGATCCCTGGGCCGATTGCCTGGAGTATCAATATGCCGACGTCTCAGCGGGAGTCTGCGGCGGGGTTGTCCTCTATGTACATGCTTCACCCTCCCAGGCTGAGCAATATGGTCTGAAGCTCAATGACCGGCAGTTGAACCCGCAGACGATGAATGTGCAGGATATACTGGGGACTCCCGATTTTGAAGCCGAGGACGGCGATGTTTATATAAGAGGAACTGCTGCGCTCAAAATCTACCGCAATATGGATACTGGGGAATGGAACGGGCTCGATTTGTTTGACGGGAATTCCTTCTAGGGCTGTTTCAAGAGGGGCAGATCCGGTTAATGAATGCTCAGTCATCTTTCAACTGCTTTGCCCTCTTAAATTATAAGATCAAGGAGAGTGATTTCATGGATTCAACCGGTACACAGGCCTATGCCAAGCTGCTGGAGAATGGTGTTCAGGCCATAGAAGAAGTGAAACGGCTGCAGAGCAGCGGCTACACCAGAGATGATCTTTATGTGATCAGTCACGATGAAGACCGCGAAGGCCGTATCGTGGATGCTGCTGATGTCAATGAGGTCGGGTTAAGTGAAGAAGGGTTATTTGGCGCGATCGCGAATCTCTTCCGTTCCCGCGGCGATGCGCTGCGTTCCAAGATTACGTCGCTGGGCTTCAGCAGTGCAGAGGCGGCATTTTATGAGAAAGAGCTTGATTCAGGCAAGGTTCTGGTTATTGCCAAAAGAAACCCGCAGTAATTTCCGCTCAGCTTGTGTGAGCTCTATAGTCCAATAGCGTAACCTCCAGTCCCACTAGATGATAGTGGGGCTGGAGGTTACTTTGTTGAAGACGGGACCTGATTTGTTCCAATATCTAGTGAGTTGGTAACAGGCCGTTTAAATATCGTATGATAGATATATTAATTAGGTGAGGTGAGGAAGACTTGAGAATTCTAATCGTAGATGACAATCCTACCAATGTAATCATTATCCGTGAAATCCTCAAAAAAGAAGATTACCGAAACTTTATAACGGCTTCGTCCGCTAAAGATATGTTAAAACTGCTGGGTGTCAGTACAGAGGCTGGGGCAGAGCCGCCAAGGCCGTCCGATGTGGATCTGATTCTGCTTGATATGATGATGCCCGAGATGGATGGAATTGAAGCCTGCCGTGTGGTGCAGCAATACGAGCATCTCAAGGATATTCCTATCATTATGGTTACTGCCGTAGGAGACTCGAAGAAGCTTGCAGAGGCGCTGGATGCCGGAGCGGTCGATTATGTTACCAAACCGATTAACAAGGTCGAGCTGATGGCCCGTATCCGCCTGGCGCTGCGGCTCAAGCGCGAGAAGGACTGGCATAAGGAGCGGGATCAGCGTATCCAGGATGAATTGAAGCTGGCAGCCCTGGTACAGAATGCAGTGCTTAGTCTGCCGCTTACCGAGGACACCCTGGAGGTACATGCCATTTATCAGCCTTCCTTCGAGCTGGCCGGGGATCTGTATGCCTGGTATCCGCTCGGGGAAGGGCGTTATGCTGTTATCCTGCTGGATATGATGGGGCACGGCATTTCTTCCTCTTTATTTTGCATGTTCCTGGCCTCCGTCCTGAAGGATACCGTGACTACCTATGTTGAACCCGAGAAGGTAATTCAGGAGCTCAACAGGCGCTTTAACCAGCTATATATTGAGAAGCAGCTGGTCCAGTATTATTTCACGGCCATCTATCTGGTGATTGATACCCGGATGAAGCGGATTAACTATGTGAATGCCGGGCATCCGCCGGCACTGTTCTTTGAAGGAGAGGCTAAGACGCCCGTTCTGCTGGAGAGCAACTGCCACCCCGTTGGACTGTTTGACCGGATTGATATCCAGCAGCAGAGCCTGAGCTATGAAGAGGAAGGCCATTTGGTACTGTTTACGGATGGTCTCCTGGAGATGGTGGAGGGAGAGCAGGAGGACCAGCTGAGGTTCATGATCGGGCATCTGAATGCCACTCATGACTGGCAGGAAGAGGTTATGCGCGCTGCCTTCCTGAGCGAACCTGTCAATTCGGACCGTGATGATGATAAATGTCTGGTATGGATCTCTATGAAGAAAGGAACAGATAGGCAATGAAGATTAAGGCGAAACTGCTAATCGGGTTCAGTGCGATGCTGGCCATTATGCTGGCCCTTACCATGATCGGCTATGACAGGCTGCATTATATGAGCGGCCAGCTTGACAGCTACCAGGAGAGATACACCAAGGGACGCGCCTCCTCGGGGCTTCGCGGCGAAGTGAATGATATGGCCCGGATCTTGACGACCTCGATGCTTAACGCAGACACGGTGTCAGTGGAATCCCAGAAGGACCAAATTGAGAGTAAGGTTCTCAAGGCTGATGAGCATCTGGCGAACATTAAGAGCTCATTGAAGACTGCGGAGGAGCTGCAGATGTTATCACGCATCGAGAACTCCTATTCCGCTTATCTGAAATATCAGGATAAGGTCCTGGAGCTGCTGAGCGCAGGGTTCTTTCAGAATGCCAATTCCTACCGCAACACAGAAGGACAGGATATTCAGGACGAGGTGCTGAACAGTCTGAATGTCCTGTCAGATTACAATGCCTTCCGCATGACAGAAGAGACTGCCAATGCCCAGAGCGCTTCCGAAAGATCGATCCAAATGGTAACCCTGATTATGGTGCTGGGACTGCTGCTCGGGCTGGGTGTGATTCTGTGGGTGATCCCAAGTATCACGCGCGGCCTTAGCGTTGTCTCCATGATGATTACGAGCTTCGGCAACGGCAAAATGCGGGCCATCCGCCGGATCAAGGTGAAGTCCAAGGATGAGATTGGTGACGTAGCCCGGGTGTTCCAGCGGATGGCCGAAGATATCGAGCAGAAGCAGCAGCTCGAGCGGTCCTACGCCCAGGCCCAGAGCGATCAGGCCTGGCTGAATGCCAATATAGCCCGGGTCACGGAGCTGCTGCGCGGTGTCAGCTCGCTGGATCAGGTCTCCCAGACCTTTATCAGTGAATTCACTCCTGTGCTGGGAGCCCAGTATGGTGCCCTTTATCTGAAGAGTCAGGACAACCCGAACCTGCTGGTCAGCAGTGCATTCTATGCCGGTGAGGAAGGCGTTCATCCGAAGGAGAGCTTCGAGATCGGGCAGGGGCTGGTCGGCCAGGCCGCTTTGGATAAGCTGCCGATTAAGCTGACCGAGGCGCCGGATAACTATATTTCCGTGTCCTCGGGATTCGGGGAATCGCATCCGGGCTATATTTCTATCCATCCGCTGTTATTCGAGGATGAGCTGCTGGGTGTGGTTGAATTCGCTTCCTTCACCCCGTTCTCGGTGCTGCAGAATGAACTGCTGAATCAGCTGTCGAATAATCTGGGGATCATTCTGAACAATATCAGCCGCAGGCTTGTGGTTGAGGAATTGCTGCGGGAATCGCAGGCCCTCACCGAAGAATTACAGTGCCAGTCGGAGGAGCTGCAGACCCAGCAGGAGGAGCTGCGCCGTTCCAATGAGAATCTGGAGGAGCAGACAGATGCCCTGAAGCGCTCCGAGGAGCTGCTGCAGCGGCAGCAGGGAGAACTCGAGCACTACAACACAGAGCTGGTCTCCAAGACCCGTGCCCTGCAGGATCAGGTGCAGGAGGTTGAAGAGAAGAAGGATGAGATTGAACATGCCCGCGTCCAGCTTGAGAAGCAGGCGATGCAGCTTGCGGTGACCAGCAAATACAAATCCGAGTTCCTCGCCAACATGTCCCATGAGCTGCGGACCCCGCTTAACAGCCTGTTGATTCTTTCACAGCTCCTCACGGAGAATAAAGAAGGCAACCTGAGTGACAAGCAGGTAGAATTTGCCCATACCATCTACATGTCGGGTGCGGATCTGCTCAAGATGATTGATGAGATCCTAGATCTGTCCAAGGTGGATGCCGGCAAGATGGAGCTGAATCAAGAGGAGATTCCGCTGACAGAGCTGAAAACCTTCGTGAAGCAGAATTTCGCTCCGCTGGCCAGCCAAAAGGGGCTGTCTCTGCGCCTCTCGTTCGAAGAGCCGCTGCCTGACAATGTGTATACCGACGGCCACAGGCTGAAGCAGATCCTGCGTAATCTATTGTCCAACGCCTTCAAATTCACCAGCGAAGGTTATGTGGAATTCTCTGTCAGCCGTGCGGAGGGCAAATCTCTGCCCTCTTACCTGCCTCATGAATATGATTATATTGCGATATCAGTCAAAGACAGCGGAATTGGTATTCCGTCCGACAAGACCGATATTGTCTTCGAGGCCTTCCAGCAGGTTGACGGAACGACCAGCCGCAAATATGGCGGCACCGGGCTTGGGTTGTCGATCAGCCGCGAATTAGCCCGCTTAATGGGCGGAGCCATCGGACTGGAGTCCCGGGAAGGGCAAGGCAGCCAATTCACCTTGTACCTGCCAATCAAGGGGAACTTCAGCCTGCTGCCGGGAGCCATAGAAGCTGCGCCTGCCGGAGAGGCAGCGGCGCTTGAACAGTACAGGGAGGCGTTGCCATGGGAGGTGTCCGGAGATATCGCACCAACACCTCCGGTCCCTGTGATCGTCGAAGATGACCGTGAGTCACTGGAGAGCGGCGATAAGGTGCTGCTGATTATCGAAGATGATGAGAGCTTCGCCAAAATACTGCTGGGCATGGCCCGCGGGCGCGGCTTCAAAGCCCTGGTGGCCCTTCAGGGAGATATCGGCCTGCAAATGGCCAAGACCTATCTCCCGGACGCGATTATTCTCGACATTCAGCTGCCGGTCATCGACGGCTGGTCGATCCTCAGGGAACTGAAGAGCGCTTCCCACACCCGCCATATCCCTGTGCATGTGATTTCTGTGAATGACGAGATCAAGCAGGGGCTGATGATGGGGGCGATGGCTTATCTTAGAAAGCCTTCTTCCCGCGAAGCGCTGGACCGGGCCTTCTCGCAGATTGAGAATTATACGGCAAGCACCTTGAAGCATCTGCTGATCGTAGAGGATGACGACATTCAGCGCCGTTCCATCATGGAGCTTATCGGACATGATGATGTTGCTATTACCGCCGTTTCAACGGGCCATGAGGCTCTAAGCGAGCTGCGGAAGCAGAGGTATGACTGTATGGTCCTTGACCTCATGCTGGGTGATATGACCGGATTCGAGCTGCTGGACCAGATCCGTGATGATGAAGAGCTGAATGATCTGCCGATTATTATTTATACCGGTAAGGATCTGGACAGCAAAGAAGAAACACAACTCCGCAAATATGCAGAATCCATTATTATTAAGGATGTCCGCTCGCCGGAGCGGCTGCTGGATGAGACCACACTGTTCCTGCACCGGGTCGAAGCTAATCTGCCGGAGGATAAGCGTAAAATTCTGCAAAAGCTGCACAATAAGGAAGAGCTGTTCGACGGCAAGAAGATTCTGCTGGTCGATGACGATATCCGCAATGTCTTTGCCCTCTCCAGTGTGCTTGAAGGATACCAGATGGAAGTGAAGTTTGCCGAGAATGGCCGGGAGGCCATTGATATGCTTGTCGAGCGGAATGATTTCGATCTGGTGCTGATGGATATGATGATGCCGGAGATGGACGGGTATGAAGCCATGCGCCGTATCCGGCAGATGCCGCAGTACCAGAAATTGCCGATTATAGCCCTTACGGCCAAGGCGATGAAGGAGGACCGGGCGAAGTGTATTGAGGCCGGAGCCTCCGATTATATGAAGAAACCGATCAGTACGGATCAGCTTCTTTCGTTAATGCGGGTCTGGTTGTATTCGTAAGTGTGATTTCGGGGTAATAGCTATACAGTACCATTAAGACCTAGTCCTCAAAAAAGCATCAGGCAAGGGAGCATTGATAACCATGACAGCTATGGAACACGGATATGAGGAGCAGAGTACTCCGCCGGGAAGCAAACAGGAGCTTGAGCAGATTGAAATGGAACTGCTTCTTGACGGAGTGCACCGTCTATATGGGTATGACTTCAGAAATTATGCGCTGCCTTCCCTGAAACGGCGTATCTGGCATCATGTTCATGCTGAGAATGTGCCCACCATATCCGCGCTGCAGGAGAAAGTGCTGCATGACCGTGCCTGCTTCGAACGGTTTGTGTATAGCCTCTCGATTCCGGTGACGGAAATGTTCCGTGATCCCGGACTGTTCCTGACGTTCCGCCAGAAGGTGATTCCGCTCTTGCGGACCTATCCGTATATCAGGATCTGGCATGCAGGCTGTTCCACAGGCGAAGAGGTATACTCCATGGCTATCATGCTGCATGAGGAAGGTCTGTACGACAAGGCGAGGATCTATGCAACGGATATGAACGCCCGTTCTCTGCAGCAGGCCAAAGAAGGCGTGTACGAGATCGGCAAGATGAAGCAATATACGAAGAATTACCTTGAGGCAGGCGGCACGCGTGCTTTCTCGGAATATTATACAGCGAAGTATAATTCAGTGATTCTGCAGCCATACTTGCGCAAGAACATTATATTTGCCGAGCATAACCTGGCTACAGACACTTCATTTAATGAATTTAACGTTATTTTTTGCCGCAATGTAATGATCTACTTCAACGATGAGCTCCGCGATCATGTGCATGGGTTGTTCCATGAGAGCCTCAGCCGGTTCGGAGTGCTGGTCCTGGGTTCCAAGGAATCCATTCATTTCACACGGTACAGTGACAGCTATGAGCCTCTGGACAGGGTAGAAAAAATATACCGCAAGAATAAGTAGCGGGTAAGGAGGGGCCTATGGGGGTTCAGGAACCGATTCATATACTGCTGGTTGATGACCGTCCCGAGAATTTGCTGGCACTGGAAGCAGTGCTGGAGAGTCAGCATTATAAGCTTGTCAAAGCCAATTCTGGTGAAGAAGCACTGCGGTGCTTATTGAAATATGAGTTCGCCGTGATCGTTCTGGACGTTCAGATGCCGGGTATGGACGGTATCGAAACCGCCAAATTAATCAAAGCCAGAGAGAAAACCAAGGATATTCCGATCATTTTTATCTCTGCCAACAGCAAGGAGGCGGAGCATCTGTTCGCAGGTTATTCTGCCGGTGCCATTGATTATATGGTCAAACCCTTTATCCCGCAGATTCTGAAGTCCAAGATCGAAGGCTTTGTTAATTTGTATCTGACCAGCAAGAAGCAGCAGCTTCAAGCGATGCTCCTTCAGCAAAAGACACAGGAGCTTGAACGAATCAACGGGGAGCTGGTCAAGGCTAAGGAAGAGGCGGAGATTGCCGCCAACGCCAAAACCGAATTCCTTGCCATGATGAGTCATGAGATCCGTACACCGATGAACGGGGTAGTGGGCATGATTGATCTTCTGATGGAGACGGAGCTTGCTCCTGAGCAAAAGGAATATACGGAAATTATCCGTAAAAGTGCGGACACCCTGATTACGGTGATTAATGATATCCTTGATTTCACCAAGATGGAATCGGGCAAAATGGAAATGGAAGAACAGTTATTCGAGCTGCACACCACCATTCAGGAGGTTTTCAGCCTGTTTTCCGCCGAAGCCGGCAAAAAAAATCTGGAGCTGGCTTATTTCATCGACCAGAAGCTGCCCCGTCTTATCTATGGAGATATGGCCCGTCTGCGTCAGGTATTAATCAATCTGGTAGCCAATGCGGTGAAATTTACCAACCATGGCGGCGTATATTTAGTTGCGTCCAGTCTGCCTACCGCTGATAATAAACTGGTAGTGGAATTTACCGTGAAAGATACAGGCATTGGAATCTCACCGGAGAAATGTGACCGGCTGTTCCAGCCCTTCTCCCAGCTTGATTCATCTATGACCCGCAAATACGGGGGAACGGGACTCGGTCTCGCTATCTGCAAATCTCTGGTTGGCATGATGGGCGGAGATATCCGTGTGGAGTCGATGGAAGAGAAGGGGGCTACCTTTGTATTCACCATACAGGCTACTATGCCTGAGGATGAATTGGAGAGCAGCTGCCGGGAAGAGGACAGTACAGCGAAGGAGCCGGATGAGGAATGCCGGAGCAGAGTGCTTGTGGTGGATGACCATCCGATTAACCAGCGGCTGATGGTAAGTATGCTGGATAAGCTCGGGTATCATGCCGATGTTGCCGAGGATGGGCGCCAGGCCGTAGAGCTGGCCCGTCAATCACCGTATGATTTCATCTTCATGGATTTGCAGATGCCTGTGATGGATGGGCTTGAAGCCACTTCCCTAATCCGGGAGAACACTAGCGGCTCGCCTGACAAGACGGTGATTATAGCGATGACCGCCAATGTCATGGAAGGCATCCAGAACCGCTGCAGCGCTGCCGGGATGGACGGCTATATCAGCAAGCCGCTCAAGCTGAGCAGCATCAAACAAATTATCTCAAGATATTCAGGCCAGGATAACCCTGCTACCCAGCGGAATACCTCGCTTTTTAATGCCTGACCCAGTAATTCCCATGGCCGGAGAAGTCCTTTTCTTGTTTCAACAGTATACTATTAGGGTTATTGGTAAAGAAAACATTTATCAGGAGAGTTGTCTATGAATACACATAAAAGCGAAAAGTTCCACGCAAAAACCGAAACAGTAGGCACCGTATGCACCGTTTATCTGATTGGTGAGCTTGATTTATCTGTGGCTCCTGATTTCCGTTTGGTCATGGAACCTCTGGTGGGCGATACGGGGCTTGACCTTGTAATCAATCTTAAGGACCTGAGATACATTGACAGCACTGGTATCGGGATTTTGTTGTCGATCCTCAAAGCTAGACACGGAATGGACGTTAAATTTACCGTTGATGAAGTTCCTCCGCAAATACAGAAGCTGTTTGATATGACCGGTATTTCCAAATTTTTTGCCCCCCAAGAGAATTCCCACTAGGAAAGGATCGAACTAAGAATGAGTGATGACGTACAAAGAGTAGTTCTTCAGTTACCCGCCAGTGCAGAATATGTCGATATCGTCAGACTTAATTTATATGGCATTGCCTCCAAGATGGGTTTCACTTATGAGGACATTGAAGATATGAAGGTAGCGGTCTCGGAAGCTTGTAATAACTCCGTGCTGTATGCTTACGGGCAGGCAGACGGTGTGGTTGATGTAATCTTTGAGGTAGGATCAAGTGTCTTATCCATTACTGTCAAAGATGAGGGGGAGAGCTTTGACGGTTTGGATGCGTCCGGGGAACGTCTGACGCTTCATGACAAGGAGCTGAATGATGTTCAGGTAGGCGGACTCGGATTCTATCTAATGCAGGCGCTGATGGATGACGTTAGCGTCGTTAGTGAAGCAGGGAAAGGAACGGTCGTTACCCTGACTAAACGGCTCAATTTCAGCGAGGAGAAAGTATGAGTGACAAAGTGACTCCCCCAGAGTCCATGAATGAAGCAGTAAGCCTGATCTGGGAATACCAGCAGACGAAAGACAATGAAATTGCAACAGTGCTCATCCGCAAATATGAACCCATGGTGAAGATGGCTGCCGGCAAAATTGCCCGTAACCGTCCGGATCTCTATGAAGATCTGTATCAGGTGGGCCAAATGGCGCTGATCCGACTGCTGCAGCAATACGACATCAGCTTAGGAATTCCCTTCGAGCCTTACGCGATGAAAAGCATGATTGGACATATGAAAAACTTCCTGCGTGATAAGTCCTGGTACATACAGGTTCCGCGGCGGATTAAGGAAAAAGGTGCACTCGTTCAGCAGGCCATTGACGAACTGACCATTCGGCTCGAACGTTCTCCGGCGGTTGAAGAGATCGCCCATTACCTGGATCTGACCGTGGAAGAAACGGTGGAAGTACTGGCAGGCCGGGAATGTTATCATTATGTCTCCTTGGATTCACCGCTCTCCCAGGAAGAGAGCGGAGCTACGCTCGGTGAATTGATCAGCTCAGACGCCAATGACTATGAGACTGTGGAGAAGCGTATGGATCTCCAGCAGGCTCTGGGACAGCTGAAGGAGCAGGAGCAGCAGGTGCTGCTGCTGGCCTTCCAGGACGGGCAATCCCAGCGGGCGATCGCCCAGAAGCTGGGTGTCTCGCAGATGAGTGTCTCGCGCATTCAGAAGCGCGCCACCGAGAAGCTGAAGCAGATCATGGCTAATTCATCCTATTAAGGTTCAATGCCATTATATAATCAGGGCAAGCTCATTCCCTACCGGGAGTGAGCTTGCCCTATTTTGGTTCCAATGCAGCACAAATAGCAACATCCCTCCTACAGTCTATTCGGTAGGAGTAGGCTGCAGGAGGGATGCGCGGGAAATGGCATCAGCTGTTGGTATCAATATACTTTTTGATTTCTGCAAGATATTCCCCGATAACCGGCACATCGAGAAACAAACTGAGAATATAGCCAAGCAGACCGAGGATCACAAACGTACCCAAGGAAAGCCCGAGGCCTCTGGAGATCCCGGCCATAAGATTGGTAATGATCCGCTTCTTGGGGTCCGTATAATTCTCAAGGATGTCCTTGAATTCGGATTTCTCAAGCGAATCCGCGATCTTGTCGAGCCTCGCATTCAAGCGTTTGACCTCATGCCGCAGCTCGAAGGGATGCTCATCAACTTCATAAGCTTTGGTTCTGTTGTCCGCTTCTCCCATAAGGCGTACCTGCTTTCTGTAGCCTGAGACAGGCTGTATTAGAATATAAGACTGCATCAACGGTGGCATACATAAATAGAGAGCAGCCAGCTATGGAAGATCTGGCCGCTCTCTTGCTATCTATTCAGCCGGATACCCCAGAGCTTAATAGGAGGTTTTGTAAGCTGACTTAACGTCCTCTTTAGCGTCCTTAGCCTCATCAGCTACTTCTTTGGAAGCATCCTTCGCCTTGTCGGCTACCTCTTTGGAGGCATCCTTAGCTTCAACAGACACATCTTCAGAAGCATCTTTGACATGACCTGATATATCCTTTGAAGCGTCGCTTACGGTTTCGCCGATCTTTTTGCCCGTTTCCGACAGAGTGGCTGCAATTTGTTGTTTGCTGTCACTTACTGTAGTGAAGATGTCGGAGGCCTTGGCGGAGACAGTGCCAGCCAGATCGGTAGCTTTTTCACTGACGGTTGTAGCCAAACTCTTAGTCTTGTCAGTTACAGCTCCGGCCACTTCTCTGGTCTTATCCGTGGCAACGGTCAGCTTATCGGACAGATCACTGCGCATTTCCCGTCCAGGCTTCGGTGCGAATAACAATGCAGCCGCTGCTCCAAGCAGCCCCCCGATGAAAATCCCTTTAAGAAATGTGCCGCCGCTCTCAACCGGATATTCTTTCTCTGCTGTATTCATTATCAATCACTCCTCATTAGAATTGTCATTCACATTCAGGTTGGCCTGAAGTATCTTACTTCGTATATAAACGTTGGGCTATGAGCTGAAACAGTGGAGTAGCTTGGGAAAGATTGCCGGAGGATATGGGAGCATCCAGGTCAAAACGGGTCTTTTCTATACATATTTAAGAGAATTCGAGACTTTACAAAGTTGATTGATGAAGAAAAGAAGGGGGTAAGAGATAGTTAATTAAAGCGTCTACACACATCTCATATTAACAAGCACTCATTCCACATTAAGGATATGGATAGGTTTCCAACATCTATGGAGGTGCAAAATCATGATTAAAGTAGTTACAGCAGCTGAGCGACATACTTCGAATAGAGAATGGATACACAGTGAATTCAGCTTCTCCTTCGCCGATTACGATGATCCCAGCAATGCCCATTTCGGCGCACTGCTGGCTCATAACGACAATGAATTGAAGCCGGAGCAAGGAATGCATGAGCACCCGCATCATGATCTGGAGATTATCACCTATGTGATTTCCGGTGTGCTGAAGCATCAGGATGATCTGGGGAATCATGCAGATCTGCAGGCGGGCAGTGTACAGATGATGAGTGCAGGAACAGGGATTAACCATTCAGAGACGAATCCGTCGGCCCACACGAATGCCCGGTTCCTGCAGATCTGGCTCCTGCCCGACCGTCCCGGGAAGACGCCGAAATGGGATGCCCGCTTCTTCCCGCCAGAGCTTAAGCTCAACCACCTGCTGCCTGTCGCCTCGGGGGAAGGAACGCAAGGTGCGCTTCAATTGGGCGAGGATGTTAACATCTATTTGTCCCTTTTGCAGAAGAACCGGGAGCTGCGTTATCCGCAGCAGGAGGAGCGGCGCACCCACCTGTATGTGATCTCCGGGAACCTGGAGATCGCGTGCTCGGATGGTGTATTCCAGCTTCAGCAAGGGGATGCGGCGCGGATCCGCAAGAGCTGTGAGCTGACCCTTAAAGGCATAAGCAGCGAAGGCGATGCGGAATTCATCCTGATTGATCTTCCGTAAATACCGGGAGCAGAGCAGTCCTGAAGCAGAGAATGTACAGTACACAAAAGCCCTTCTTCTTCACCGTCCGCTTGCGGACAGGTGGAGAGAAGGGCTTTTTTAAAAGATAAGGATTTATTTCTTGCAGAAGCGGATACCGTTCTTGTGAAAGATGCCGTAGCCGGTTCTACTTGTACGGGCAGCTCTATTCTATTTTTTACGTAAACGTCCGAGCTCCGATACCAGTGCCTCCACCTGTGAGATACTGAGCCTGTCGCTGCCCATGGCAACCTCATACACATCCTGAATATCCTCGTATTGCTCCACCGAAAAAGCCGAGGCCTGCATCGCAGCGGCACTGGCCATTTTTAGCTTGTTTTTAATGCCTTCGATCATATATTCCACGTTCTCCTGGCTTGGTTTCGACAAATCCATTGGGTATCACCGTCCTCCCTTAGTCATAGTTCCAGTATTTTAACATGGTTGACCCGCAAAAGACCATTTTTTTGTCCGCATCCCGCAAACATGTTAAATTATAGGGAAACAATCCAGGCAGGTTAAGGAGGGGAGAAGGTCTTGGCCATTAGGGAAGAGGAGAGCAGAAAAAGACGTAAAATGGATGCCGTTGGGCTGGCTTCCTTCTTTCGGGAGATCGCAGAATTGTATTCCGCAGAGCAGTTGACCTTTCTCTGTATTGGAACGGACCGCTCTACAGGGGATGCTCTGGGACCCTTGACGGGAAGCCGTCTGCTGGAATACGGATTTCCGAATGTAACCGGAACGCTGCCATCGCCCTGTGATGCGGATAATCTGGTACAGCGGATAACGGAAATCCCGGAAGGGCAGATTATTATCGCTGTAGATGCGTGTCTGGGACCGCCTGCGGCACTGGGCTGTTATTTTGCGGCAGCTCAGCCGCTGCGTCCGGCACAATCTGTCGGGTTGCTGTTGCCGGCAGTAGGGAATTACAGCCTGGCAGCCATCGTTGATGTGAACAGTCCCCGTCCATACAGGACCCTGCAGACCACTCCGCTCTACCGGGTGATACTTATGGCTGACCAGATTGCCCAAGCTGCAGCACAGGGTTTCGGACTTACGGATTGAGAGCGTTTCAAATGTGCTGTTCTAGCTTATTAATATAGACGACTACATAAGAAAAGAGGGGGAAGCAGCCATGGAAAATGTTCGATGCGAAGGAAGCAACATTTGCTACAGTGATCAAGGCAAGGGTGAAGTAATAGTGCTGCTGCACGGATTCTGCGGGAGTGCTGAATACTGGGAGAAGGTTATTCCAGGCTTAACCGCCAATTACCGGGTCATTGCCCCTGATCTGCGAGGGCATGGGGCCTCGGATGCTCCGCTCGGGGCCTATACCATCGAGCAGATGGCCGATGATGTGCTGTCGCTGCTGAACGCCTTGGAGATTCCTGAATGCTATCTGTTAGGACATTCTCTGGGAGGCTATATTACCCTGTCGTTTGCCCAGCGTCATGCTTCCAGACTGAAGGGCTTCGGACTGATTCATTCCTCCGGCTATCCGGACAGTGAGGAAGCCAAGGAGAACCGGCTGAAGAGCGTCAGCATGATCCAGAACGATGGGATCTTTGCTTTTGTAGATCAGCTGGTGCCCGGACTCTTCGCTTCCGGAGCAGCGCCGCAGCTGCTGGAACGGGCCAAGGAGATCGGCTATAAGACCCCGCCGCAGGGCGCGGCAGGCGCCGCCATGGCTATGCGCGAGCGCCCGGACCGGCGTGATGTGATCTCGGCAACAGCGCTGCCTGTGCTGCTGGTGGCCGGAGCAGAGGATTCCAAGGTAACGCCAGAGCGGACCTTCACCTCGGATAACCGGAATATCACCAAGGCGACACTGCCGGGTGTAGGCCATATGAGTATGTATGAAGCGCCGGAGCAGCTGGCACAGATTATTAAGGATTTCGTGCACGCCCCTGTGCAGAAGTAATTCATATAAGCAGAAAGAGGCAGCACTTCCGCCATCGGGCGGGTGCTGTCTCTTTCTTTTTACCACACGGCGGCTTTATTGAAATTTACGGATAGCCGGAACACAGAGCACGAGAGCGACACAGGTCAGTCCCAGAGTGGAGAAAATAAGGATCGTCGGAACCCCGCCAATCAGGTCGGCCAGCCAGCCGACAAAGATGTAACCGGCCGGCAGCAGGGCGAAGGAGCCGAATAGATCCAGGCTGGCTACCCGTCCGAAGGCTTCCTTCGGGACCAGCTCCTGCAGGCTGATCTCCCAGATCAGGCCGAAGATCATCAGCCCGAAGCCTTCAAGGGCAAAGAAACCGATGGCTGCAGCAGGAGTACCCGCGAACGGCATGAGCAGCAGAGCCACACCACCCAGCATAGCACCGCTGTATGCCATAATGCCGCGGTTCTTCCATTTGGGCCGCAGTCCGAACAGCAAGCCTGCAATAATTGCGCCTACCCCGGAGAAAGTAACGGCAAGCCCGTAGACATAAGGAGGCCAGCCGTGATGGACCTTGAAGAGCCAGGGAAGCAGGACGGTGCTGATTCCCGCGTAGCAGATGTTGATGAAGCAGAAGGCCAGAATCGTAATCCACAGCCAGGGGTGGCTGCGCAGAACGGAGATCCCCTCGATGAAATCCTCTTTCCAGTTAGGAGTATCCTGGGCTTCAGTATCCGGCAGAACAGAGGCCGCGGCATCTGCGGCGGGTCTGGTCTGTAATTGGGCGATCAGCACTCTGCGCAGGTAGACAAGGCAGAACAGGGAGATCAGATAAGTGAAGGCATCCAGGCCGAACCCGACACCTGCGGACAGGTGAGTGATCAGCAGACCGCCCAGGGCGGGGCCGATCAGGCGTACGGACTGGGTAGTGATTTGGGTCAGCGAGTTCGCAGCCACGCGGATGTCGGGAGTGAATACTGTGGCCCGGACTGCAGCATAGGCAGGCTGGAATAGACCATCGAGCAGACCGTAGAAGGCTACCAGGATACAGAGCAGCGGAATGCTGAGTATTCCGGTCAGGGCTAAGACTGCTGTTATCATCATTACGGCAAAACGGGCAATATCCGCCAGCATCATAATCCGCACACGGTCGTAACGGTCCACGATATGTCCGGATACCGGAAGCATGATCACATTCGGCAGCATGTAAGCGGCCATGACCAGACCCATCGTGGTAGTTGATCCGGTCAGGGAATAGACGAGAACGGGCAGAATGACCATCGTCACTGAGCTGCCGAGGAATGAAATTAAATGTCCCAGCCACAGATAAGGGAAGGCGCGCGAGCGGACAAAAGGAGCAGCGAAACCCTGCAGCGGATTGTGCTTTTCCTGCCCGGAAGGGGCGGCGGTATTCATCTACTTCTGTACCTCCGAATCTGTATCCGGCTCAGTAGCAGGCTCTGCAGACTGCAGACGGCCCATCACGATTTCCACGCCATATTCGTCGCCGGCAGTAACTTTAGATTCCCAGGCGGTGATCAGCTCCATCATCTCCTGATGGAATTTCGCAAGCTCCCGGGGGGAAAGGGTGAGTCTGGTGATGAAATGCTCCACCTGGTCTTCTTGGCTGAAGTGAAAGCCGGTAAGCTGCTCCGAGCGGAACATAGTTCCCTTAGAGCGGTAGAATTTCTGAATGATGCCCCCCGCCGTTTCGGTGCGGACAAGCTCCAGAAGCCCGCCTTCATAGAGCTTGATGATGTGGTAGTGGATGTTCCCCGGTGTCTTGTTCAGCTTCCCGGCAACCTGTTTGGATGTGAGGGGTTCCCCCGACAGCGTATGCATGATCTTAATCCGCAAGGCACTTTCCAGCAGTTTATCCTGTTCCGGGGTTACCTTCAAAGGCTGGACGTTTTCTTCCAGTTGAGACTTGCTTGAAGCAGCAGCTTCCGGAGGGCTTTGCCCGGGGTCAGCAGGTTGTGGCATCACGTTTCCTCCTATAGTTCGATCTGTCTTACAGTACGATCTGTATTCCAGATCGGATATGTGTATTGTATGTGAGGCTGCTATTTTATGTCAAGAACAATCAGCAGCAGTGAACAGGAGTGTCTGCTGAGGAACGGGGTTGTGCACAGGTGGCGCAGGCAGGTGGAATGGTTTAAGATGATTTCAAAGGCGAAAGGGTGAGCAAACATGTTCCGGAGAGATTATATCGTGCGCATGATCGAGGATATGACGGCAATGGTAGCCAAGGTGCTGACCTTGAAGCAGGATAAAAAAACCACAGAAGCCCTGTGGGAAGTGGATGAGCTGCTGATGCGGCATTTTCGCCTGAATTCGCGTCTGCTCAATTCGCTGTCTGTAGAGGATATTATTGATATGTTTCGTCTCGGCGGGGTGCTGGAAGCGGATAAGCTGCAAGGGGTAGCCCGGCTGCTGAAAGAGGAAGGCGGAATCTACACGGCCAAAGGGGAGCAGGATCAGGCTTTGTTCAGGGCGATGCGCTCGCTCCACCTGTTTTTGTATGCGGATCTGCATGGTGCCGACCGGGAGCTGCTAAATATGACGGAAGAGATCAATGAGCTGCTGGAGGAAGTGGAGCCGTACCGCCTGCCGGCCAAAACAGAGCGGCTGCTGATGGCCTACCAGGAATCCATGGGACGGTATGCCAAAGCAGAGAACAGTCTGTACCGGCTCTGGGAGCATGGGGAGAATGTTGCAGAGGAGGGCAGGGAGCTGTACGGACGGCTGCTGCTGTTGAGTCCGGAGCAGTTAGCCGAGGGCGGTCTTCCTCTGGAGGAAGTGCAGCAGGGCGCGGAGGAATGGAGCAAGCTGACGGTTAGTGCTATAATATAACGATATTCAGGAGACACCGTGCTCTATTTTATAAACCCGAAAGTGGGATGTACCCAGTGGAAGCTTTGAAAGAATTGATCGAGCAAGTGATTACCGGCCGTACGCTGATTACAGCTACTTTAAGCCAGCTGCGCAGCAAGGGCGAGACCGCCTACAGTAAAGTACAGATCAAACCTGTTGAGTTAAAAGGGAAGCTGCATTATCAGTTTGCCTACTATATCGGCCCCAAGGTGGAACACCGCAACATTCCCGCAGAGAATGCCGCAGAAGAAATGCTGTCTTTGCTGCGGGAGACCTTCCGCCAAGGCCTGCTGTGTACCGCCAGTGCCGACTACCAGGTGCTGATCAGCAAAAAATACAAGGTGTCCATTCTGACCAAATCAGCCAGCAAACAGGAAGCTCCGGATCTGGCCCATAACCGCCGGAAGCAGTATGTACTGGACGAGGGCGAGCCGGTGCCGTTTCTGGTGGAGCTTGGCATTATGAACAGCGAAGGCAAGGTGCTGGCCAAGAAGTATGACAAGTTCCGCCAGATCAACCGGTTCCTGGAGATGGTCCAGGATGTGCTCGGCGATCTGCCGACAGGACGTCCGCTGACGATTGTTGATTTTGGCTGCGGCAAATCCTATTTGACCTTTGCCCTGTATCATTATCTGGCCGTCCGTGAGCAGCGGGAGCTGAATATAGTCGGTCTTGACCTGAAGGCGGACGTCATTGAGCATTGCGGTGCGCTCGCTGCCAAGCTGGGCTATGACCGTCTGCGTTTCCTGGTCGGTGACATCGCCGACTACAATGAACTCGATCAGGTCGACATGGTCGTAACTCTGCATGCCTGTGATACAGCAACAGATGCCGCTCTGGAGAAAGCGGTACGCTGGGGCGCATCGGTCATCCTCTCGGTGCCCTGCTGCCAGCATGAGTTGTTCGCGCAGGTGCAGAGTGATGTACTAAGTCCGCTGCTGTCACACGGCATCCTGAAGGAACGGTTCTCGGCCCTGGCTACGGATGCAATCCGGGCCAAGCTGCTGGACCTGATGGGCTACCGCAGCCAGCTGCTGGAATTCATCGACATGGAGCATACGCCGAAGAACATTCTGATACGTGCCGTGCGCAGCGACAGCGGCGACAACGCCGCCAAATGGCGCGAGTATACCGCTTTCCGCGATTTTCTTGGTGCCAAGCCTTATCTGGAGCGCGTCTGCTCTGATCTGCTGCCCGACGGGAAGACGGAGCTTAATTAACCAGCTTAATAGTTCAGTGTGTGACAGAACGGCTGCTCCCTATGGGGGCGGCTGTTTTTTTGTGTGAATGCTCAATGTGATGCTCAAATTAAAATCCTATTTAAAATTCTATTTGAAATCCTGCCTCAAATGCAGCATCTCCGTCATTACGCCGCCACCTGATCGGGATTGTTGCACAAAATGCAGCATTTCCTTCACTACGCCGCCCTCTGGTTGGGGTTGTTGCACAAAATGCAGCATTTCCACTCCCCTAAGCCGGTTTATGGAACTATTCTTGTATTTTGTGCAACAATCCATCTGGACACCCGGGTATATCTGAATCAAAGCTGCAATACTTGCAACATTTTGAATAGTCACGTTGACTTATCCTGCCTGACTACGAGTCCTTCTCTTAAGCGTTATCTCCCCCAATGTGTTTATCTCCCTTAAGCGTTTATTTCTCCAATCATAGACGCTTAAATGCGGTTTATATAGCCATTTTCTTTTGCATTGCTATAGATATGGGCAGACTGTAAGCAACAAGAGGAATAGGAGATTTAGGAATGCAGATCAATCGGTTTCGGCAATACGGGGGAATGGCGGTCACGCTGGGTTGCGGTTTGGCACTGATAGCAGCGGGGGCTGCGGCCTGTATGCTGCGGGGATTCTTTTTTGTAGGGGAAATGTATCTCTTCTTGACTGGATGGTATGCGCTGTGCGGAGTTCTTACCTTAGGAGGGCTTGTCCTCTATGCTGCCTCCAGCTGGGAAATGCGGAAGCTGAAGCTGAAGGGGAAGCTGGCAGGGAAGGGGGAGACCGTACGGGCACTGGCCGGAGGGAGTGTGAAGGGAGAGACTGGAGGTCCCGTAAAGAGGGGAATAGCTGAAGCTGAGAGGTTAGCCGGGAGTGGGCGGTTGGTGGCAGATCGTGCCGGGAGGGCCGCGATGACGCGGGCAGCAGTTGAGGCAGTGTCAGGGAGCGGGCGAGTGTTGGATGGCAGCGTGAGCAGAGTTAGGAGGTTAAAAGCGATTGTATGGTTGTTGCCGGGCTGCTGCATGGTCATCTGTATTCTATATGCAGTTCATGCTCTCCGTGGCCCCCTATCCTCGCAGGGAACATGGAATGAATTGCTGCGCTGGGGATTCTACGCCAGCTTTGCTCTATTCGCTGTACTTGCGGCGGGAACGCGTCGGGGAGGAGCTCTTCTTGCCGCGGTCTGGCATCTGCTGGGCCTCGTGATCAGCCTGTCTGCCTTATTGGCGGTATGTGGAGGACTACCGATTCCCTACTCTGTAGCCTACAGCCAGTCGCCGGAGGTCAGTGCTACCGGTGCCCGGCTGGCCGGGCTGCTCCAGTATCCGAATGCCTTTGGCGCGGTGATGGCTGTGTATCTGCTGGAAAGATTATTCGCTGCGGCGTATGGCTTCAGGCTGACGGGCCCTTCGGGAACCGTACGCAGAGAAGAGGGCACAGAGGGAGAGGACGGAGCATCCCGTGGAGCGGTAAGCAGAGTGGAGCAGGAGAACATAGCTAGCGGTGAAGCGGAGGGTGAAGCGGTAAGCAGCGCGGGTGAGACCGCTATAGCTGGCAGAGCGGAGCGCGCGTGGCGCCGGACCGCAGAGCTAATGCGGACAGCGGCGCGCCTGCTGCCGCTGTTCCCGTACGCCGCCGCGCTGCTGCTCAGCGAGTCGCGCGGCGCATGGCTGGCTGCGGCTGCCGCCGGTGCCGCAGCCCTTCTCTGGAAGCGGCAGCTGTTCGTGCCGCTTCTCATCACCGGCGCCGCGCCCGCGGCAGCGGCGGCGCTGCTCTACCGCCAGCTGGCCCGCTCCGGGCTGGCGGCAGAGCCAATGCCCGGCCTGCTGCTGCTGGCCGGGCTCTGGGCCGGCGCGTGGCTGGCCGGCCTATGGCTGCACCGCCGCGTCAGCCGCGCGGCGGGCAAGCACCCCGCCGCCCTGCTGGCGCTGGCGGCGGGGGCCTGGACGGCGGCGGGCAGCGCCGTCCTCCTGCTGGTACGCGCGCGGATTACCGGTTCGTCACCGACGGCTGACGCGCGCGCACTGTTCTACCGCGATGCCTGGAAGCTCGCGGCGGAGGCGCCCTGGCTGGGGCGCGGGGGTGAGACCTGGCGGCATTCGTACCTCGCCGCCCAGTCCCGCCCCTATGTAGGCAGCCAGGTGCACAGCGGCTATCTCGACATCCTGCTGAATCTGGGGATCGCAGGTCTGGCGGCCGTCCTCCTGCTGCTGCTGGCGGCAGGCTGGCTGGTAGTCAAGGCATCCCCGCGCCTGTTGCCGCCTCTGCTGGTTCTAATCCTGCATAGCGCAGTCGATTTCGACTGGAGTTATGGCCTGCTCTGGCTGCTGCTGTTCCTGCTGCCTGCACGGGCACTTGCAGAAGCAACAGGTAAGCCAGTCTACCCCGCTGATACGTTTGCTGCTGAACGGCCTGGTATGGAACCGGGAGTTCCAGATGCTTCTGTTTCATTCCAGGGCCGTTCCCTCAACCGGAATGCATATAACCTCTGCACACCCCTTGCCCGGCAACGAATGCTGCTGCAGCGGTCATGGACCTATGCAGGAATGACAGTTCTTTGCGGACTGGCCTTCATGTTCAGCAGCATTTCTTATCAGGGCTTTAGAGGAGAATCTTTGTACAAGCAGGCTATCCGCGCACATGGTCCCGCGTCACAACTAGCGCTGTTACAGCAATCGCTGAAGTGGAATCCCAGAGAGCCGATGACGGCTGTCACTTTATCACGGCTGCTCGGCCAGGAGCAGGGGATTGACCTGCTGCTGCACAGTTTGCAGTTCTCCCCGGGAGATGCAGCCCTTCACTGGGAGCTTGCCGCACGGTATTTGCAGGGCAGCGATCCGGGCGAGGCGCTGTACTGGGTCCGCCGCAGTTTGCAGGCGGATAAGTTCAATGCCGCCAAACGTCTGGCGGCATTGAAGGGCATGCTTAATCTGGGCGAGCGGAGCTTCGCGGAAGGGGACAGACACAGGGCGGCAGACAGCGCAACCGCCGGGCTGGAGCTGCTGCGGCAATACAGGCTGCTTGCCAGCCAGGAGTACAGCAGAGGGCAGCAGCATAATGACCGGAGCTTCGTAATCTATCCGCAAGCCGAAGCAGTATCCCTTCGGTTAAGGAGCCTGCAGCACTCACTAGAGATGAAGTTATGAGCAGGGCCTCAGGCCTTAATTCTCCGTGAGATCAGCCAAGAGTAACGGACACCCGTGAAGTAGTTGTCCCTGATCTTCGGCATGAACTTTCCGATCACGGACAGCAAGATTACAATCAGCGTGTCCTGCCATTTCCATTTGAAATCCTTCATCATGATTCACCCTCCGTGTCAGAGTGGGGTTCCCGTTTGCCCGTACCCGTCAATTCCAGAAACCAGCCGAGCACTCTTCAAGTACCGTGAAGCTCTAATGCTATTTCCCATAAGTAGAAGTCGTAAGCCTGCATATGCTAGAATAGGCTAGGAGAAGCTGGATACATAGAGCGGACGAGGCTTTGGATTCTGCCAGCAGAGTACCGGGCTGATTACGCAATACACGGGAGGAGAGCTGCAGTTGCATTTTATATCTGATATCATTTCGCAGTTGTTTGAATGGATTCAGTCCCTGGGTTACTTTGGGATTATGATCGGCCTGATGATCGAAGTCATTCCAAGTGAGATTGTGCTGGCTTTTGGCGGTTATTTGGTCTCCCAAGGCGATATTAATTATTTCGGCGCTGTTCTATTTGGTACAGTGGGGGGAGTCATTGCCCAGATCTTTGTCTATTGGATCGGCCGTTATGGCGGCAGGCCTGTGCTGGAGAAATACGGGAAGTATATTTTTATCTCCAAAAAACACATTGATCACTCCGAAGAATGGTTTCAAAAGTACGGGACCGGTGTAATCTTTACGGCCCGCTTTATTCCGGTTGTCCGCCATGCGATATCCGTTCCAGCCGGGATCTCCCGCATGCCGCTGGGTAAGTTCACTTTTTTGACTACACTTGCAGTGATTCCGTGGAGCGCATTGTTTGTATATCTGGGGTACACGCTCGGAGACAAGTGGAAGACCATTGATGAGGTCGCAGCCAAGTATACCCATGAGATTATTCTTGGCGCTATTGCGGTCATTGTTCTGTATTTCCTGTTCAAGTGGTACAAATCCAAGAAGAAGGGTAGTGCAGTATGAAGCAGAATGTAGCCTCCAAATTTGGCCAAGGCCTGACTCCGCGCCAGTTCGTGGAAGGCATGACGAAGAACCAGCAGGCCTTTGAATCCTGGTATGAGAAGTTCACCTGGGAAGACGAGAGTGACCGCGAATATTTCGAGAGCCTGAATCACCGGGATGATCTGCGTGTGCTGATTCTGGCTGCCGACTGGTGCGGAGATGTCGTCCGTAATGTCCCTGTTGTATTCCGGATTTTGGAGACGGCTGGCATGAAGACTGAAGTATTGATTCTGGAAGAAAACCTGGATCTGATGGACAACTTCCTGACCATGGGCGGACGTTCCGTGCCTGTTGTGATCTTTGCCGATACCGGCGGCTATGTGCTGGGCCATTGGGGACCGCGTCCCGAGCATGTGCAGTCACTGATGAGAGAATTCAAACGGGAGAACCCGGACCGTGAAGCTGCGGATTATGACAGCAAAATTACCGAAGTGCGCAAAGCTATGGGGCAAGCCTACGGAGAAGGAACGGAATCACACGCAGTTATTGTCAAAGAGCTGCGCAGCCTGATCTCCGGATTCTAATGCCGATGCTGAATATTCGTTCTTATAATCTGGGGGCACTCCAGACCAATGCTTATCTTCTAACAGGGGCAGATCCGGCTAAGGGTGTGATTATTGATCCGGGCGCGAACCCGGCCGCACTTCTCCGTGCTGCTGAAGGTATGGAGATAGAGGCGATTCTGCTGACCCATGCCCATTTCGACCATATTGCCGGGCTGGATGAGGTCCGCAAAGCCAAGAAATGCCCGGTATATCTTCATCCTTTGGAGAGCGAGTGGCTGGGCAGCCCGAAGCTGAACGGCTCGCTGATGTGGCCTGATACTACCCCGCCTGTCAGCACAGATCCGGCAGAATACGATCTGGCGGAAGGCCAGGTGCTGAACCTGCTCGGACTGACTTTCCGGGTGCTGCATACGCCCGGGCATTCCCCGGGAAGCGTCAGCTTTCTGTGCGGCAATGATTTATTTTCCGGCGATGTATTGTTCAAAATGGGAGTCGGACGTACCGATCTGCCGGGCGGCAGAGAGCGTGATCTGTTCGATTCGATCCGCGGCAAGCTGTACCGGCTGGATGAAGAAGTGAAAGTCTATCCCGGACATGGCCCGCGCACCTCAATCGGATATGAGAAGCTCCATAACCCTTACGTCCAAGTATAAGAATTTCTCTGAAACTGTACCGTCCTTGAGAGGAACGTGCAGTTTCCACTTGCTATGTAACGACATCTTCAGGCTTATCCTGACATAAACCGATAAAATAGAGATGGACAAGCGGATACAGAGTTGCTACAATATGGTTAATTAAATGTAACATTTACCTCGCGAAGCACGCAGGCTGTGGACTAATCCCGGTTTGCGTTCTTTTTTGTGTTTAGATATTTTAACTAAATTAGGGGGAAACATCATGAAGGAAGATATGCATTGCCAGCTGGACTATGGAGAATGGGAAGTGGCGGACCCGTGTGTAGCGGAGCGGAATGAAGTGTATGATACGGCAGGGAAGAGTGATAATAAGTACACCCTGTTCTGGAATTTCCCCCGGGGCAAGGGCAAGATTCAGCCGTGGAGACGCAAGCTATGGGAGCTGCAGAATCAGTCTGACCGTGAATGAACGATAACGACTACATAAACGTATTACAGCTGTGATAGAAGAAATCAGGGGAGGGGCTATGGGCGACGGGATGCTGGAGAAGATCAGCCAGGCGCAGCAGGGGGATGCTGCTGCGCTGGCCGTGCTGCTGCGTGAGCATTATCCCTTCCTGTACAAGTATCTAATTAAGGCGACCTTGGACCCTTTGCTTGCGGAAGAGATCGCCCAGGATACGATAGTCAGATGTATGGAGAAGATCAGGACTTACAATGGTTCGTCTGCTTTTTCTTCATGGCTGATTACGATTGCGAGCCGGCTGTATATCGACCGCAAGCGGCGCTGGAAGCGTGAGGCGAAGTGGCAGCAGGAGCAGGCACAGGAACAGGGCATCCGCAGAGTCCGCTGGAGATTTGAGAGCCGCAATCTGGAATGGAGTGATGTGCTTGACGCCTTGTCGCGTCTGTCCTCTGCCCAGAGAATGGCTGTACTGCTGAAGCATTATTACGGGTATGGTTACGATGAGATCGGCGAGATGCTGGAGATCCCTTCAGGAACGGTCAAATCCCGGGTAGCAGCCGGACTTGCCCACCTGCGGAAGGAGCTGAATGAGGATGAGGTTTAACAGTGATGAAGAACTGCTGAATAAGCTGTCAGCGGAGCTGGAGAATCTGGATATGCAATATGCCGATGTCTCCATTCCGTCATTGCCGGAGCTGGAGCAGCTTATTGCCGCTGAAGCTGTCGAGCGCCGCCGGCGCCGCCGTAAGGAACTGCTGCTGTTCCTTCTGCTTGCTCTTGTTCTGCTTGGTATCGTGATAGCTACGCTAAGCTCAGCCCCGGTGCTGTATTGGAGTCTGCAGGCGCTCTTTCTCCTGACAGCGCTTGGCAGCCTGGGAGCAAGGCGGCTGCGGCTGCGGCGGAAGGAGTCCTAAGCGTGAAGGAATTACAGGAAATACCTGTCTGGCTCTGGATGCTGTTAGCGGCTGTACTGCTGCTGCAGGGAACCTGGCTGTTCCGCGATGCTCAGGACAGAGGCAAGGGGAAGAGCGCCTGGCTCTGGGGAATATGGGGGCTTACAGGTGCGCCGGCTCCCACCGTTTGTTACCTGCTGTTTGTGGTCCGCCCAGATAGAAGGAAGCAGAAGGCAGCGGCGAACCGCTCCTGTAAGGAATAAATTTCCAGTTTAGAAGACTTTGTAAGAGAATAGCGGATTTTCAACAATTTTCAGAGTGTTTTCTGTGAACAATCCATTATCCTGACCTCCTGCGGCTGGACAGCTCTATCTTTTTTTAGTAGACTGTGGAAACAAGCAAAATCCAATTATAGATTTTAGTCAGGAGGTAGGACGATGCTGCGTTTAGGAGAGAAGATTGTCATTGTCGCGGACGCTTTTGAGCAGAGTCTTCCTATCGGAGACTATGGTTACCTTATAGCTTACGACCGCAATCCGGATAATGCGTTTGATTATGTCATTCGTGTTCCCGAGGCCAATAGAAATTTCTATGTTACAGCAGAGGATATTGAGGCCGAAGAACAATTGCTGGTACTAGAAGCTGAAAGAGCCACGCACGAAGCGCTGATAGATTATGCATTGTCAACGTACAATGAGAAGCTGTTCCATCATCTGATGAACGGCGAAGAAGTTGAGGTCGAAGAGATAGAGGCTGCATCCCCAGAGAGTTTGTCCCAGGCGGATTTCATCAAGCAGGTGAACCTTCGCGCTTGGATTTAAGTAAGAGCCGGCGAATGCCGGTTTTTTTTTGTCTCCTGACAAGCCAGGCGCGCTGTCTATAGTACACACCTTTGAGAACAAAATGACTATTAATTCAAACGATTATTACTATTTTGGTCCAGGGACGGGATGATAAGATCAGCACAGAGCAGGGCAGAATTGCTAGAAGCCGGGGGTGATAACAAGAGGCTGGTGCCGGAAGCTGCCATCTCTGCTGTATACGCTTTCAACCAGGTGCCGTCAGAATCGGCCCGGAGTGCGTCCTTGTAAAGTGTTTTCTTTGCGGTAGACGCTGGGCAATGTGCCGGTGACCTTTTTGAAGGCTTTGGTAAAGTAATTATAATCGGGAATGCCGACCTGCTCCGCAATTTCGTAAATCGGACTGTCGGTGTCACCCAGCAGCCTTTTGGCCATTTGGATACGGAGGCTACGGATATATTCCGCGATGCCCATGCCAAAGTTCTGCTCCGAGAGCTTGTAGAGATGGGATTTGCTGATGCTGAATGCTTTGCACAGAACGGGAACGGACAGCGGTTCCTGGATATGCTCTGTAATATAACCGTCGATCTTTTGTGCCAGCGTATCCTCCTTCAGCACCAGCATCCGGGATAGATACAGGTAGCTGGCGCTCATCTCCATGGTTTTGGCGTAAGCATCAATGACTTCCTTGGAGATGTATTTTTTGCGCTGGAAGGCGCTGTACAGTTTATTCATATCCACATTATAGGGGCTTATATTCTCACAGACCTTCTCCCATAACTCATCACGGGACCCGGTCTGCAGCAATTGGCCGAACATAATATATCCGATGACCTGATTGTCCGTTTGAATAGGAACCACCGTTTCGGTAAGTCCGGCATGGCATTGATAGGTGTACAGAGTCTTTTCCTTTTTCACTTGGGTGCAGGCTGCCTGGTCGCAGAGGATGCACTGGGCCTCCGCACGCGGATCGCTGCGGATGATGTGGCAATATGTCGAATGGCGGGTGGGATAAGCAGCCAGCTCAGTGAAGGAATTGTCGAAAATCACGGTGCGGATACCGGTCAATGTATAGAAATTGCGCAGCAATTCCTTGACGTCCGGCAGGTTGAACAACAAGCTCATGGTGCGGCCTCCTCTTCTTCCGGTGGATCTGCGTTACTGGCAACATTGTACTGTATTTGATATAGGACACACAAACCAAGAGAGACGGAGGTGCTTATTAATGCCGCTAGTCGATATGCCGTTAGAACAATTATTAACGTATGAGGGACGTAATCCCCGTCCGGCCAACTTCGAGGCTTATTGGGAACAAGCACTGCAAGAGATGAGAAATACGGATGCCCGTGTGGAACTGGTGAGAAGCGGGTTTCAGGTTCCGTTCGCCGAATGCTTCCATTTGTATTTCACGGGGACAGGCGGAGCGCGTATCCATGCGAAGCTGGTCAAGCCGAAGCATGTTGCAGGTCCGCACCCGGCGGTAGTGCAGTTCCATGGGTACGCCCACCATTCGGATGACTGGGCCGACAAGCTAATCTATGCTTCCTTGGGCTTTACTATAGCCACTTTGGATTGCAGAGGCCAGGGAGGACTGTCCGAAGATGTTGGCGGGGTCAAAGGAACCACACATAAAGGGCACCTGATTCGCGGACTGGATGATGCGCCCGAACGGCTGCTGTTCCGGCAGATCTATCTTGATGCGGCACAGCTCGCCGGAATTGTAATGGACATGCCGGAAGTGGATGCCGCCCGCGTCGGTGCAATCGGCGGATCGCAGGGAGGGGGGCTGGCGCTGGCCTGTGCGGCGCTTGAGCCGCGGATCAACCGGGCTGCACCCAGTGTTCCGTTCCTGTGTGATTATAAACGGGTATGGGAAATGGACCTGGCCCGAGATGCTTACGAGGAACTGCGGACGTTTTTCCGTCACCGCGATCCCCAGCACCTGCGGGAGGATGAGATTTTTGAACGGCTCGGCTATATTGATGTTCAACACCTGGCGGACCGGATCAGCGGTAAGGTGATGATGGGTGTGGGATTGCTGGATACGGTGTGTCCGCCTTCGACGCAATTCGCCGCCTACAACCGAATCCGCTGCGAGAAGAAACTGGAGATCTATCCCGACTTCATTCATGAACGGCTGCCGGGCTTCGAGGACAAAACCATACAATTTCTGCTTGAAATGTGAGAGGCTAACCGCCTCTCTTTATTATTGTTTAAGGGCCTGCTGCAGAGGTATGATGGGACTACAGGGGAGGCTTGTGGAAGGAGAGAGATGCTGTTGATCAGATATATGAGAACGCTTTCAATTTATCCCAAACTTGTTATGGCTTTCTTGCTTGTCATTATTCCGCTCTACCTGTGGGGGCTGGTCATGAATCAATCCGGACAGGAGGTTGTCCAGAAGCAAATCTCGGAATCCATGGCCAGCCGTGTCCACTTCTATCTGACTTCGCTGGAGACAGAGCTGACACGGCTGACGCGGCTGAAGCTGGAGTATGTCAATGACGATGATTTGCTCTTGCTGGCGACGGTTCCGAACCAGTTGAACGATTATGAACGGACCCGTGCCTTGTTATCCGCCAAGAGCAAATTATATTTGCTCAAAAGCTCCAGCCCGTTCGTGGAGAACGTTAAGCTGTATATTCCTTCCCTGGACCGAAGCATCAATGCCAACAATTTCGACAGTGCGATGCCGCCTGAAGAACTGGAGGACATTCTGAACCCGGCCCACATGAAATCACCGATCTTCGGCATGGGCGAGAAGCTGCTAATGAGTGGCGTCTATCCCGATGCGGTGTACGCCGGCCGGCCGCCTGTGCTGGCCATCGAAATTCAGCTGTCACGCCCGGAGATTCTCCGCTCACTCTCCAGCATGGCCGAGGGGGAGGGCGGCGGAGCTCTATGGATGGACACCGGCGGCCAGTGGCAGATTGCCTCCGGTGTGGAGGACTCGCTGCTGGCTGCGTTCGGGGAAGCTCTCCGCGGGGAGCTACTCAACGACAGTGGCGAGTCCGGCCAATACCGGCTGGAGTCGGCAGGCATTGACTATTTCGGAGCCAGTGAATTTTCACCGCTGCTGGGAACGACTTTGGCCGTGTTTGTCCCTGCGGAGACGGTGCTGGAGCCGCTGAACAAGCATCGCAACTGGATTTGGGGAGAGTCGCTGGTCGCTTTGCTGCTCGCCGTAGTGTTCTCTTACTGGATATACAGGTTTATTCATAAGCCGATGAGGCGGCTGATTACTTCCTTCCGGAGAGTGGAGATGGGTGATCTGAGTGTCAGGCTCTATCATGGCAATCAGGATGAATTCAATTATGTATATAACCACTTCAACCATATGCTGGAGCGGATTCAGGAGTTGATTCATGAGGTGTATGAGCAGCAGATCAGATCCCAGCAATCCGAGCTTAAGCAATTGCAATCGCAGATTAACCCCCATTTTTTCTACAACACCTTCTTCATTCTGCAGGGTCTCGTTCGTATGAGGGAACATGAAGTAGCCGAGCGGATGCTTCACCATCTCAGCGGCTATTTTCAATTTATTACACGTAGTGGAGCGGAGCAGGTCAGTCTGCTTGCAGAGATGAAGCACGCATGGTCTTATGTGGAGATTCAGAATATACGTTTCGCCGGTACGGTCACAGCCGAACTGGAGCCCATACCGCAGGGGTGGGAGGCTTCCATGGTGCCTCGGCTCATTGTCCAGCCATTAATTGAGAATGCTTATGCCCACGGGCTGGAGAACAAGCTGGCAGAAGGGATGCTGCGGGTAACCTTCCGGGAGGAAGGGGCGGACCGGCTGGTCATCGGGGTGGAAGACAACGGAGAATCGCTGGATGACGGAGAGCTGGATGCGCTGCGCAGAACACTGGCCCTTGCTGAAGAAGCGATGGAGATGACAGGAATCCTGAATGTGCACCGCCGGCTTCAGTTGAATTATGGTCCGGCGTTCGGAATTGAAGTATCACGCAGTGAACTGGGCGGATTGAAGGTGCTGCTGATGATAAGACGGGAAGAAGGGAGACAGCCATGATCAGACTGCTGATTGTCGATAATGAACGGTGGATTGTACGGAACCTGCTTGATCTGTTCGGGCACTGGGACAAGCTGGAGCTGGAGGTATACGGTGCGTATTCCGCTGCGGAGGCACTGGAGCAGCTGGGGAAGATGAAGTTCGATATTGTATTGTCCGATATCCGCATGCCGGGAATGGACGGGCTTGAGCTGCAGCAGGAAATCAGACGTTACTGGCCGTGGTGCAAAATTATTTTTTTGAGCGGATATAACGAATTTGATTATATACAGCAAGTCATGCGCGGCGGCGGGGTGGACTATCTGTTAAAGACAGAAGGCGAGGAAGCGATTCTTCGCGCTGTGGAGCAGGCCGCTGCGCAGCTATATGCGGCGGTGGAAGCAGAGGAGCTGATCGAGCGCGCGCACCGGCAGCTGCAGCTTGTCCGTCCGCTGCTGCTGGGTGATTATTTGCTGGAGCTGATGCAGGGGGATAGCCCGGGCGTAAGCCAGCTTGCACATAAATTCCAGGAGCTGGAATGCCCGCTGGATGCTGCCCGCGGCGTGCTGCTCACGATCGGGCGTGTGGACGATTGGCGGGACGAGCTTAGTGTAGCAGACAGGGAGCTGATGCTGTACGCTATCCGGAATATTGCCGAAGAATATTGGCTCCCCTCCGTGCGCTGCCTCAGTCTGCGTTATGAGAAGAACAAGCTGCTGTGGCTGCTGCAGCCTATGGCAGATGCTCCGGAGGACAGGGAGCGGGCGCTCCGGTTCATCCATGGGACGCTTGAGACGATCGCCATGAGCTGCAAGCGGCTGCTGAAGCTGCGGCTGTCGTTCTCGGCCGGTGCAGCATTTCGCCCCTGGGAGGAGGCGCCCCGGCAGTTCAGCACCCTGAAGGCGCTGCTGGGACGGGGACTTGGCATGGGCAAGGAGCTTGTCCTGATCGAACAGCGCAAGGAAGCCGGAGAAGAGGCGCAGCAGGCAGAGCTGCACAATCATGAAATTAGCAGCCAGTTGGGGAAGCTGGGAGCCATGGCGGCTTATTTGGACAACGGACAGCAGGAGCATTTTTTTCTCGAATTCGGCAAGCTGGCAGCGTTGGCCTCCCCTGCGCGCGGCACCGACAACCGGCTGAAGCTGGAGATCTACTATTCGCTCATGTGTTTGTTGCTGTCTTATATGAACCGCTGGGAACTGCATGAGGTCATCGGAGAGTCCATGGATTTGGACAAGCTTACAAGATATGAGGCCCACCCTTCCTGGGAGAGCGCGGAAGATTATTTATCGGCGCTGGCCATGCAGCTGTTTGAACAAAAGCAAGATGACCAGGTCTACCGCGAGCATGATTTGATTACCCGCGTCCGGTTATACGTAGAGCACCATTTGGCCGGCGATCTCTCACTGACCCGGATCGGTGATGTCGTCGGCTACAATCCGTATTACTTGACCCGGTTGTATAAGCGTTTAACGGGCCAGTCGTTGCCGGATTACGTGGCTTCCTCCCGGTTGGCGGAAGCCCAGAAGCTGCTGGAGGGCGGCAGTCTGATTGTGCAGGACATTTCGAAAGCGGTCGGCTTTATGACGGAGCAATCCTTCTACCGCTTTTTCAAGAAGGAGACCGGCATTACTCCCCAGGAATACAGAGAGCGGCATACCTTATCCAAATCGGATAATCAAAAGTGAAAATCGGCGAGTAGAGGGGCCAGGGGAAGCGAGCCTATAATAATGCTAAATAAGGCGAACTTTCACGAAGCTCCTCCAAGGTTGAAGGGGGATAAGAAGTGAAGGGAAAGAGATTGGCAGTCTTGACGTCTTACGGAATCGTTCTGTCGCTGCTGCTGAGCGCGAGCAGTCCCGGAACGGGCAGAATTCTGAACTCTGCGGAACATGAAGGCTATCCGTTTGGAAAATACGATCCGCCGATTCAGCTTCATATCGCTCGTCCGGTCGATCAGACCTGGACGTATCCCGGCGGTGACAGCATTGAAGATAATATCTGGTACCGGGAGTACCGCAGCCTGCTGGGCATCGAAATTGAACACGATTGGACCGCCCTGCCGGGCGAGTACAGCCGCAAGCTGAATGTCCTGATTGCCTTGGGCAGTCTGCCGGAGATGTTCTCCGTCTCCGCAGGCCAGCTCAAACAGCTGGCGGATGCGGATCAATTGGAAGATCTGACGGCGGTATACGAGCGCTTCGCTTCCGGCCGCACCAAAAAACTGCAGCTGGGAGACGGCGGTGCGGCCTTGGCTTCCGCCACGTTCAACGGCAAACTGCTGGCCATTCCCATCGTCAATGCTCCGATCTACGAAGCCAATCTGCTGTGGGTGCGTACGGACTGGCTGGACAAATTGGGTCTGCCTGAGCCCAAAACGCTGGAGGAGGTGTTTGCGATTGCCGATGCATTTACGGGGCAAGATCCCGACGGCAACAACCGGCAGGATACCTTTGGCCTGGCCATCAATAATTACCTGTATGGCGGCATTGCTTCGGTTACCGGATTCTTCAATGCTTATCACGCTTATCCGCAGACCTGGATCAAGGACGGGAACGGTCAAGTGATGTACGGTTCCATTCAGCCGGAGATGAAGCGTGCGCTGGGCAAGCTTCAGGAGATGTACAGGAGCGGACAGCTGGACCGGGAATTCGGTGTCAAGGACAGCGACCAGGTGGTGGAGGATATCGCCGCGAACAAGCTCGGCATGACGTTCGGCGCCAACTGGAATCCCTATGTATTCCTGGATGCGGTACGGCAAAACCCCGGAATGGAGTGGAAGCCGTATGCAGTACCTTCAGTGGATGGCGTGCCGGCCAAGGCCAGCGTAGGCTTCTCGGCAAGCGGATATGTCGTAGTGCGCAAAGGCTATCAGCACCCGGAGGCTGTGGTGAAAATGCTGAACCTGCACGAAGAGGTAGTTCACGGCGCAAGACGCGGCGAAGGCGAATTCATTACTGTGGAAGAAGCCGGCGGACGGATCAACACCTCCAGGCTGTCCTTTGTCCAATCCGGTGTATCCAATGAGGATGTGGCAGAGTCGTTGTCGTTACTGCGCGAGGCCATCAGGAACGAGGATGGAAGCCTGCTGAAGGATGCGCTCACCGAAACCGACAAATACGGGCCGACCCTTGATTACCTGACAACCGGGAATATGGACAATTGGGCCGTTGCCCATCAATACTTCGGGTTCGAGACGACCATGGACCACTATAGCGGCGACCGGCTGCTGATGACTGCCTTCGGCGGACAGACCCCTACGATGACAGAGAAGTGGGCCATGCTGGACAGACTCGAGAAGGAAACCTTCACCAAAATTATTATGGGGGCGGTTTCCATTGATGAATTCGATAGATTCGTAAAGGATTGGAACCGGCTTGGCGGTAAGGCGATCCTGGAAGAAATTAATGAACCGTATGGAGGAGAGTGAACGAGCAGCATGAGCAAATTATTCTACAAGCCTGAAGACGGCTGGCTGGCCGACGTTATCCCGTTCTATGAAGACGGCGAGTTCAAGCTGCTGTATCTGAAAGATTGGCGCGACAGGGAAGGACACGGTGAAGGCACGCCCTGGTTTCTGCTGGGGACCCGGGATTTCATTCACTACAAGGAATACGGAGAGGTTCTGCCGAGGGGCGCGGTATCCGAGCAGGATCTGTATATCTATACGGGATGCGTGCTGAAGAAAGACGGACTGTATCATATTTTCTATACCGGCAACAATTTTCATTATCCGGCAGAGGGCAAGGCGCAGCAGGCAGTGATGCATGCGGTCAGCAGCGATTTTGTACATTGGGAAAAACGGCCGGAGGATGCCTTCTATGCACCAACGGACGCCTACGAGGAGCATGACTGGCGTGATCCGTTTGTGTTCTGGAACGAGGAGGCGGGGGAATATTGGATGCTCCTTGCCGCCCGGCTGAAGAAGGGCCCCGCGGGTCGCCGCGGCTGCGTTGCCCTATGCGCCTCCAAGGATTTGACCAGCTGGGAGGTACGCGATCCGTTCTGGGCTCCCTACTTGTATACGACTCACGAATGCCCGGACCTGTTCCGGA
Organism: Paenibacillus tritici; assembly: GCF_013204885.1. Taxonomy (GTDB): domain Bacteria; phylum Bacillota; class Bacilli; order Paenibacillales; family Paenibacillaceae; genus Paenibacillus_AQ; species Paenibacillus_AQ tritici. Next base: position 23,434 of record NZ_JABMKX010000020.1, on the reverse strand, counting down.
TGGGGGACTGGTGGTACCTTCTGTACTCGACATTCTCGGACCGTACGGTCACGCATTACCGGATGAGCCGCTCGCTGCAGGGGCCTTGGCTTGCGCCCGAGAACGATGCACTTGATACCCGGGCATTCTATGCCGCCAAGACTTGGACCGACGGTGAGCGGCGTTATGCATTCGGATGGAACCCGACGCGGGAAGGCGAGCATGACGGGGGCACCTGGCAATGGGGCGGACATCTGGTTGTGCATGAAGTCGTACAGGGCACGGATGGTGCGCTGCTTGTAAAAGTGCCGGATACCCTGAATGCTGCGTTTAATCAGGAAAGCGCTTTATCCTTCACCGAAGTGCTCGGACGCTGGAAGTTCAGCGGCAGCACGGCTGCGGTTACGGCAACCGATTCCTTCGCCGGTGCCTATGCGGGGCCATTACCGGACGGCGCCTGCAAGCTGGAGGCGACGATAACGTTCGCTCCCGGCACCCGGGGCTGCGGCATTATTCTGCGGACCGATCAGGAGTTCGGGCAGGGGTATATGATCCGGCTGGAGCCGGGCCGTAACCGGATTGTTGTGGACCAGTGGCCGAGGAAGGGAGATGTCCCCTACGCCGTCGGCATGGAGCGGCCGCTGCCATTGCTGCCGGGAACCGCCTGCTCGTTAAGCATATATCTGGAAGATCAGGTATGCGTAGTCTATGTGAACGAGGAGATTGCGTTAAGCACACGGCTGTATGATTTCCAGCAGGGAGGGACGGGGCTATTCGTGAGTGAGGGTAGTGCGGAATTCATGTTCAGGCAGTTTGCAATGTAGGTCCATTCCATTCCGGATGAAGAGAGGGGATAGGTAATGATCCATGTTGTCAGAAGAACAGTGATGGTATGTGTGGCGTGTATCCTTTGGTGTGGCAGTCTGCCGGGTCTTAGTTTTGCAGATACAGCTAATGTGAAGGTGACGATTGATTCCGGCACGGCCGCCATCGACTTCACCTATGGAACGATAAATCTGGCCCGCGGCAACGAAGGCAAGCTGACCGGTATCCGCCATCTGGCGCAGAACAATCTGTGGAATGATACGGCAGCTTCCACCGTTTCAGCGAAGAGAGGGCATGTCACCTATGAACATACCTGGGGGTCGGGCACTTCGCTGGCTGAGCTGGAAACGACGGTGGCCCGTAAATATGACGGTACCTTGACCGTCAGCCAGCATGCGCAGACAGAGCAGCCAGGCATATCGGGCGTGCAATGGGGATTCATTATCCCCGATACGTATGATCTGATTATTCCTGCACTGGGCGGGATCCGGCTCACTGCCGAATCACCGGACGCCGCCTATGGCTTCTCCCAGTTCACCTATCCCGATGTCTGGGAGGCGCAGATGTTTCTTGTGCAGGGGGCAGAGGGCGGACTGCTGGTTCATGCGGATGACAATGCCGATTTCTTCAAAACTTTGCATGTGAAGCATGAGAACGGCAGCTTCTATGTTGGAATAGAGACGCAATCGCCCGCTCCATTTCAGCAAACGACCAAGTCGGTCTCCACGGATTGGCGGCTTAAAGCCTACGCCGGTGACTGGGCAAAAGGATCGGCAATGTACCGGGAGTGGGCAGACGGCGCCTTCGGGTTAGCTGAATCTTCCGCGAAGGCACCGGATTGGGCCAAGGATATCGGATTCACGGTACTGACGGATCTGGAAGACCAGCCGATGCTGGAGGAGCTTGCACAGCGGGTAGATGCGGAGCGGACGCTGCTGGTTGTTCCCGGCTGGAGAGCGGACCCCTATGATGTGAATTTTCCCAATTATGAGCCGAAGCCGGATATCGCAGCCAGGATCGACGCTGCCCAGGCGCTGGGATTCCGAGTGATGCTGTATGTAAATATATTCGGAACATCATTTAACAACGAGAATTATACACAAATGCAGCCCTATCAGGTGAAGGATCCGTTCACCCTGGAGCGGAAGCGCTGGGAGTATACAGCAGGATCGGAACAGATTTCATTTGCCGTTATTAATCCGGCGGCGGAGGCGTGGCGGGAACTCTTCGTTAACAAGATGACTGCCCTGGTGAATGAGGTCGGACCGGACGCGCTGCACCTGGACCAGTCGCTGCTCATGTATAACGATGCCAACGGCCTGATTGACGGCAACAACATGATGCAAGGCAATATCGCCCTGCACCGCGAGCTTAGAGAAGCGCTGCCGGATATCGCCTTGGGCGGGGAGAGCTTGAATGAAATCACGACACGGTATGAGTCCTTTGCGCAGCGCCATGCCTATGGCATCTTCTCCGCGAGCGGAACGTGGGATGACAGCAAAATCAATCAGGTGGTTCCGGCCAGCTCAGCGATTTTTGCCCCGTATACGACTATTTACGGTCATCCAGATCATGCGAACCCGATCACGGAGGATTATTTCATGGCCTGGCATAAGGTCGTTCAGAACCGGCTCGGGGCCATTCCCATGCTCACAAGACCTAATCTGGGCCAGATCGCCAATCCTACCCCGCTGATGGAACAATTGCTGGATGAAGCGGGCTGGTACCAGAGCGCACAGCCTACAGCCGATTTCAGCAATATGTCAGATCCCACTCTGTTTGCTTTCAGGACAGCAAACGGCGGCAGTGCCAAATATGTACGCGATTCCTATGGCGAGAAGCTGACCGCCTACGACGGGAACCCTTCCGGCGGGGGCACCGACATCTTGCGTTATTTGTACGGGGCAGAGACCTATCCGTTGCCGGGAAGCATTCCGGGGTGGCTGCTCTATGACGAACAGAAGCTGTTCGGGCTGGACCCGGACAAAACGTATCTGTATTTGAACCAGGTCCGTGATCCCGAGGGATTCCATGTCTATGAGTGGCCGGAGGATGTGGCGCTAAAACGGCTGTCCAGCCGCTCCACCCACACCACCATCGTTATGGACGACAAGCTTCAGTCCGGGGATATAGATCTGCTGAATTACGAGGGACCGGTTAGAGCAGGAGAGGTTATGGGAGACGGTACCGTCCATACAACCGCTGCCCCGTTCCCTACCACGGGCGGATTCTCCTACTCCTTCCCCGGAGGAGGAACTGTGCAGCACTGGGGCGACCGGATCCTGGCCCATCCGCCTTACGCAGGGCAGTGGCAGGGCGGGCATACCTGGCTGGAATTTGATATCAGTCTGCCCGCAGCAGCGGCAGCGAGCTTTCAAGCCGGTGTGCAGCTGGGCTCCGAGCAGAATGTTGCGAGCAGTGACGGTGTCACCTTCAAGGTATCCGCTTGGGATAAGGCAGAAGCGCCTGGGGACCGTACGGTGCTGAGTGAAGAGCAGTTCAGCAGAAGCGCCTCACCTACAGCCATGGAGCTGGATTTGTCGGAATTAGCAGGCAAAGAAGTGACCCTCCGGCTGGAGACGCATCCCGGTGTGACGGTGGACAATGATTCTGCCGTATGGGTGGCACCTACGGTAGCCGTCGCAACTTACGGCGGCAACCGCAGCGTAAACTTCAAGGTGAACAGTCCGTTGCCCTTAACTGTGGTGCAATCCAGCTACGGAGCAGCCTCGTCTGTAAGTCTAGGTAACAATCACTACGAAATTACAGCACCTGCCTCGGGTACGGTGTATCTGATTCACAACGTGTCTGCTCCTGTGCAGCTGCCGTTATCGTTACCCGGAGCTCCATATCATTCGAGCCTGGTGTTCGAGGACGGAAGCGAAGGGCAAGCCCAGTCTCCGTTCGGCGGATTCCCGGGAAGCGGCGCTGTACTCGGCGTTGAGAAGCAGGGGCTGGATGCCCACCCGCCACAGCACGGGCAGACGCATATTGAATATGCCTTGAATTTGCCCGCAGACACGCAGGCTGTACTACAGGGATTCGCTGGCATTAAGGACGGATCGGATGACTCCCAGGGCGCCGGCTTCCGCATAGCGGTGAACGGAACGGTAAAGTGGTCGCAGGATATCATGCCGGGCGGGGCCTGGACTCCGTTCAGTATCCCGCTGGCCGAATATGCCGGAACTTCGGTCATCATCACCCTGATCACTGATTCTTTGGGCGACTACGGATATGACAGGGCCTTCTGGGGCCAGCCGGCTCTGATTGTGCAATAAAGAGATCATGCAGAAACCGAATATGAGGGGGAAGCAAAATCATGAGAAAAATTGCCGCTTTATCTATTAGTACCGTTCTTTTGGCCCTGACAGCCTGCAGCTCACCATCCAATACCAATACCCAAGACACTGCCAGCTCCAGTGCCGATCCGAAGCAACCCATTGACCTGCGGGTAGGCCGTTATTCCCTGCCCACCTGGGGGTATCCCGCAGGGGATGATTTTGCGAACAACATCTGGTACCGGCATTATGCTGACAAGTTCAATCTGAACGTCATACACGAATGGACAGCTCTGCAGAATGAATACAATGAGAAGCTGAACATCGTCATTGCCTCGGGATCAATTCCGGATATCGTCATCGAAGCCTCCACCAACCAGCTGGAGACCATGGTGAAGGCCGGTATGACAGCGGATCTGACCGATGTTTTCGAAGAGCATGCTTCTGATTTGACGAAGGAGATTCTCACCGGTGACGGCGGCCTTGCGATGGATTCGGCTACCTTTGACGGCAAGCTCATGGCTTTGCCTTACACGACCTCGGTCATCTATGAACCTAGTCTGCTGTGGGTGCGTCAGGACTGGCTGGATAAGCTGAACCTGCCTGTGCCGAAGACCATCGACGATGTGATTGCGGTGGCCAAGGCCTTCAAGGAACAGGACCCGGACGGCAACGGCATCGACGACACCGGCGGGCTGGCGTTCAGCAACTGGCTATTCGACGGGATTACCTCCACCACCGGATTCTTCAACGGCTACCATGCCTATCCGCAGAGCTGGCTCAAAGGAGATGACGGCAAGATCACCTACGGCAGCGTGCAGCCTGAAATGAAGAATGCCTTGGCTAAGCTCAGAGAAATGTATCAGGCCGGCCTGATTGATCCTGAGTTTGGCATGAAGGATACGACGAAGGTAACGGAGGAGGTCAGCGGCGGCAAATACGGCATCAGCTATGGACGCTGCTGGAACGTATACATGTACGGTACGGGCCTGGAGGGCCAGCCGGATATGGTCTGGACTCCACTGGCGGCTCCAAGCGCCGACGGCGAGGATGTATTTGCCAATGTAGGCACAACCGTGGTGAGTTACTATGCGGTGAACAAAGACTATAAGCATCCCGAAATTCTCGTCCAATTATTGAATGATTACAACGAGATGGCTTACGGTCCGAACCGGAATGATCCCGAGGTCAAGAAATTCTTTGCTTTCGAAAAAGGGCAGACCATTGTGGAACAGGGGCACTTGTCCCTGGCCCGGACCCTTACGACCGATGATGCTACCGTGAAATCTTTGGAATACCTGATCGAAGCCATCGAGAAGCGCGATCCCAGCAAGCTGGATCAGGCTCTGACCGAGACGGGCAAATACGAACCGAGCGTAGCTTATCTGGACGGCAAGGGGACCGGCTATATGGAGTATCACCAGGTCAAAGCCTTCAAAACGATTGTGGAGGGCTATGGCACGGATCATCTGATTCCCCAGGCTTATGGAGGCACCACGGAAACGATGCTGAACAAAATGGGCATTCTGGGCGATTATGAACGTGAAATTTTTACGAAGATCATCATGGGTGCGGAGCCTATTGACGCCTTCGATACCTTCGTATCCGAGTGGCACAAGCTGGGCGGCCAGCAGATTCTGGACGAGATCAACGCCAGCTTGTGATGAAAGGGGTAGCCTATTGTGAGAGCTTTGCACCTGAAGAGCCGCTTCAGACATGAATTACCGTACCATTTGTTTTTGATACCGGGAATTATACTGGCTGTTCTATTCTGCTATATCCCGATGATGGGGATTGTGATGGCCTTCCAGAACTTTAGCGTGTTCAAGGGCTGGCTTGCGGGTCCATGGGTCGGGATGGACAATTTCCAATATATTATTTCCATGCCCCGCTTCGGGCAAGTCATGTATAACACGATCTATATCTCGATTTTGAAAATTGTATTTTCATTGATTGTGCCTATCGTTGTTGCGCTGCTGCTGAACGAAATGCACGGCCAGAAGCTGAAACGGGTGCTGCAAACTGCGATGTACCTGCCTTATTTCTTGTCCTGGGTGGTGCTCGGCGGCATCATTCTGGATGTCCTCAGTCTGGAGGGGGTGATTAACAGCCTCATCCAGGCCTTTGGCGGAGAGCCGGTGGGCTTCCTGTCCAGCAACCGGCTGTTCCCCGGCGTACTGGTCACTACTGAAGTGTGGAAGAACTTTGGCTTCAATACGATTATCTATATGGCTGCGCTAACCTCCATCAATCCGGATTTATATGAAGCAGCCATGATTGACGGAGCCAGCCGCTGGCGGCAGATCTGGCATGTTACGCTGCCCGGCATTCGTCCTACGATCATTCTTCTGGCTACTCTCAGTCTGGGCAATGTGCTGAACGCCGGGTTCGAACAGGTATTCATGCTGCTCAATCCGCTGGTGGTCGATTCCGGCGATATCCTGGATACGCTGGTCTACCGGCTGGCCTTCAATCAGGCACAGTATAGCGTAGCGACAGCCGTAGGACTGTTTAAATCAATGGTGTCCGGAGTACTTATTTCAGTCTCCTATTATATGGCCTATAAGTTTGCCGATTACCGCATTTTTTGAAAGGGGGAGCAAGGGTGAAATACCGTTTGAACGGCAGCACCGTGTTCGCAGTATTCAACAAAGTGTTTCTCATTCTCTTGGGAATCCTCTGCATTGCGCCGATTGTCAATACGTTAGCCATTTCCTTCAGCTCCGCCTCGGCGGTGGCGATGGGGAAGGTACGGTTTTTTCCGTCGGACTTTTCACTGGACGCTTATAAATTTATCGCTACCCGTCCGGAATTTCTAAGATCCTTGGGCGTGGCTGTGATCCGGGTGCTTGTGGGCAGCGCCCTGCAGATGCTGGTTACCTTTATTTCAGCTTATCCCCTTTCCAGGGAGAACAGGGATTTCAGCATGCGGACGTTTTATGTATGGTTTTTCATGTTCACCATCCTGTTCAGTGGAGGCATCGTCCCCCTGTACATGCAGGTGAAATCCCTCCACATGCTGGATACCATGATGGTACTGGTTCTGCCGACAGCCCTGGCGGTCTTCAACATCGTTCTGATGATCAATTTCTTCAGAGGACTGCCCCGGGAACTGGATGAGTCCTTCCGCATAGATGGAGCCGGACACTGGACCATCCTGTGGCGGTTATATTTCCCGCTGTCGTTGCCTGCCTTTGCGACCATCCTGCTGCTGGCTATGGTAGGGCATTGGAATAGCTGGTTTGACGGAATGATCTTCATGAACCAGACCGAGAACTATCCGCTCGCCACCTATTTACGCTCCATTATTGTCAGCTTCGATTTCAGCAATGTGAGGTCTGAGGACGCCGCACTCCTGGCCAGCATCTCACCGCGCACGACCAAGAGCGCGCAGATCATTCTGGCCACGTTGCCCATCTTGTGCGTCTACCCTTTTTTACAGCGTTATTTCGTGTCTGGTCTCGTCCTGGGAAGCGTGAAGGGATAGTTCCAAAAACTATTTACAGTAGGAGAAATGGATTATGCAGAAAATTGCCAGTGGAATCTTTAAGCTGACCTTCGGAACACCCGAAGAATTTACACCGGTATCGGTATTGAAGCCCGTCACATGTCTCGAAGCGCTGAATGCGCTTGAAGATCATCCGCTTCCCTTTCTAAGGGAGGACATTCATTTTCAACCGCGCCAGGGCTCCGTATTGCTGGAGATTCCCTTGGAGCCGGAAGAGGAAGTATACGGTTTGGGCTTACAGCTTAAATCGTTCAGACAGAGCGGCAGCAAGAAGAAGCTGCGCACGAATTCCGACCCGTCCGCGGATCTGGGCGACTCCCATGCGCCGGTTCCCTTTTATGTAAGTACTGCCGGTTATGCCATTCTGGTGGATACGGCCCGGTACGCGACCTTTTTCAGCGGAGGGTGCAAGAGAGTTGGCAGCAGGCAGGATCTGGAAGGCTTCGAATCGGCAGGCACCGAGAAGGGGCACTGGGAAGTGAAAAAGGGAAGCGGCAATATGCTGGTGGATATCCCTGCGGCGCAAGGAGTAGATATTTATGTGTTTTGCGGCGGGGATATGAAGGACGCGGTCAGCCGCTATAATCTGTTCAGCGGCGGCGGGGCGTTACCTCCGATGTGGGGATTGGGTGTCATGTACCGCGCCGACTGGCATGCGGATCAGGAAGATGTCCTGCAGTTAGCCCGGCAAATCAGGGAAGATGAGATGCCCTGCGACATGTTTGGTCTGGAGCCCGGCTGGCAGACGAACGCCTACTCCTGTACTTATGTGTGGGACAGCAACAGATTTCCGGATGAAACAAGGCTGATCCAGGATCTGAATGATATGGGGTACCGGCTTAATCTGTGGGAACATGCTTATGTGCATCCTGATAGTCCTGTCTTCCCGGAGCTGAAGCCTTATTCGGCCGACAGCTATGTATGGGACGGTCTGGTGCCGGATTTCACCCAAGCTGAGGCCCGGAAAGCCTTCACGGACATCCACCAGCCCTTCATTGAGGCGGGGTTGTCAGGCTTCAAGCTGGATGAATGTGATAACGGCGATTATATCGGCAACTGGGGTTTTCCCGATTTCGCCCGTTTTCCGGGAGGGGCGGACGGGGAGCAGATGCACAGCTTGTTCGGCCAGCTCTATCAGCAAACGATGCTCGCCCCGTTCAAGGCAGCGGACCGCCGGACCTATGGACAGGTGCGCGCTTCCCAAGCGCTCGCGGCGCCCTATCCTTATGTACTGTACAGCGACCTCTACGACCATGAAGACTTCGTACGGGGGCTGGCCACAGCGTCCTTCTCAGGTCTGCTCTGGTCGCCGGAGGTCCGCCAGACAGCAACGAGGGAAGAGCTGCTGCGCCGGATTGGCGCTGTGATTTTCTCGCCTCTGGCGGTGCTTAACTGTTATATGATTCCTTCGCCGCCGTGGAAGCAATTCGATCATGACAAGAACCATGCCGGTGAATGGCTGGAGGATTGGCCGCAACTGGCGCAGCAATGCAGGAAGCTTCTGCAAATCCGAATGAGTCTGATTCCTTATCTGTATGCCGCATTTGGCAGATACCGTCAGCAGGGGGTACCGCCTATACGTCCCTTAGTGATGGATTACCCGGGTGACTCTGAGGTGCTGGATTGCTTCGACCAGTTCATGGTTGGAGAGGATCTTATGGCTGCTCCTGTTGTCTATGGTAACGGTGACACACGTAAGCTCTACCTGCCTCAAGGCCGCTGGTACGAACGATTGACCGGAGAGTGGCTGAACGGCGGACAATGGATCACCCGCCAGGTTGCTGAGGATGAAGTTCCTCTGTATATCAGACAGGGCGCGCTAATTCCTTGGGCAGAGCCCGTTCTATGTGTCCGGGACGATACCGTTTTTAATATAGAGCCTGTTCTGTACGGCGCGGAAGCAGGGGAATGTTCGCTTTTATGTGATGATGCAGTCAGCTATTCCATGATTTCTGAGAGCCTGCCTTTTGCCACAATTAAGGTGACCCAGGAAGGCGGCCTGAGCATAGAAGAACAAGACATAATCTCTGAGCGCTATAGGTTAGCCGGTGTGAAATACGTCCCGGATGGGGAGAGGGGCTGAACCGGGGACATGGCCGTCGATCTCATAGGCCTAGATATCGGGTCAACAGGAACGAAATGTCTGATCATGGCTCCAACGGGTGAGGTGCTGGCCCAGGCATACAAGGAATACCCCATGGAATCGCCGGAAAACGGCTGTTATGAGCTGAGTCCGCAGCGGGTGTGGGAAGCGGTTCAAGCTGTGATCAGTTCCGCAATGATTAAGTATGACCGACCGCCTGCCATGCTTGCCGGACTGTCCGTTTCTTCCTTTGGGGAGGCTGCCGTTCTGCTCGACAGCGCGGGCTGCGTGCTTGGAAACAGCCTGCTGTATATTGACAAGCGGGGAAGCGAGCAACTGGAGGTTTTGGTGGAACACATCGGAGAAGAGAACATCATTGGCAAGACGGGCCTTCATCCCCATCCAATGTACACCCTCTCCAAATTGATGTGGTACCGGGAAGAGCGGCCGGACATTTATGAGCAGCTTCATACCTTTCTGCCGTTTGGATCATTTATTCTCAACAAGCTGGGTGCAGGACCCGTGATCGACTATTCGCTGGCGTCCAGAACGATGGCCTTTGACGTTCACCGGCTTGAGTGGGATGAGGAGATTATCCGGGTGTCAGGCTTAAGGAGCGGGATATTTCCCCAGGCGCTGGAGCTTGGATCACGGCTCGGCCGGATTTCACCCGCAGCGGCTGAGGCGCTGGGGCTGCCTGCCCACCTTCAGCTGGTGCTCGGCGGACATGACCAGGTATGCGCCGCCATTGGCGCGGGAGTCACGGAAGAAGGCTCGGCCGTAGACGGCATTGGCACCGTAGAGTGCATCACGCCGGTCTTCCATAAAATGCAGGTCAATGATAAGGCGCTTGCACTCAGTAAGCTGGCGCTGGTTCCTTATATCCAGGGGAGTTATACCACCTATGCTTTTAATTTCACCGGTGGTTCACTATTGAAGTGGTACAGGGACCAGTTCGGTTATGAAGAGAAATGTGCGGCAGATGAGTCCGGCCGAAGTGTCTATGAGATTATGGGCGAGAGCGCCGGAGAAGGTCCCACGGACATTTTGGTACTGCCGCATTTTGCCGGCTCAGGCACACCTTACATGAATCCGGCTGCGGTTGGGGTCATCGCGGGCTTGAATTTCAACACCACGAAGGGTGAACTGTACAGAGCCTTGATGGAGGGCGTCACCTATGAGATGAGGCTCAATCTGGATTGTCTGGAGCAAGCGGGTATGCGTATCAGGGAACTAAAAGCCTGCGGCGGCGGTGCCAAGTCCGCCCTGTGGCTGCAAATCAAGGCGGACATCATGAACAGGGCCGTCATCGCCCTTGATATCGAAGAGGCGGGTATTCTCGGAGCGGTTATTCTGGCCGGGGTGGCGCTGGGAGTGTTCCCTTCCTATGCAGAAGCTGCCCGCCGTTTGGTGAAGGTGGGCACGACCTTCTATCCCCGCCCGGAGAACCGCAGGCACTATGATGAGAATTACGCCAAATATAAACGGCTGTATCAAGCAGTGAATAACGTCATGTCGAACCCATAGGAGATGCTGAAGAATGCCATTAGTGACCCTGAAAGAGTTAATGAAGGATGCCGAAGCCAAGCGTTATGCCGTCGGCGCGTACAATGTGATTAATTTGGAGATGATCCGGGGAATCATTGCCGGGGCCGAGGAGGCGCGCTCACCGGTCATTCTGTCCTTTGCGGAAGTGCATATTCCGCTGGTTCCGCTGGAGGTGATCGCTCCCATTATACTGGCGGCTGCGAGGCAAGCGCGGATTCCCGTTGCAGTACACCTGGACCACGGCCAGGATCACGAAATTCTGATCCGGGCGATGCAGCTCGGCTTCTCGTCGGTGATGTTCGACGGTGCGCATCTGCCGTTGGAGGAGAATATCCGCCAGACCAATGAGATCAGCAAAATCGCCAAGGCGCTCGGAGTTTCCGTAGAAGCCGAGCTTGGCAAGATTCTGCGTCCGGAGGGCGGCGGAGCGGAGGAAGAGATCGAAGAATATGATCCGGACGATGTATACACCAATCCCCAAGAGGCACAGACCTTTATTGCACATACCGATGTCGATGCGCTCGCCGTTGCTTACGGGACCGCGCACGGTGTCTATCTGACAGAACCGGTTCTGGATTTTGAGCGGTTGAAGCTCATCAAAGAGCTTACCGGCCTGCCGCTGGTGATGCATGGCGGGTCTGGACTGGATGAAGCCGCCTATATCACCTCCATACAGTGCGGCATCCGCAAGCTTAACTATTATTCCAATATGGCGCATGAAGTGGCCAATACCCTCCAGGCGAAATTGGCGGCCAACAGCGCGCAGCAGCACAAAAGCTATTATCATGACATTTCCAGATGGGCTATGGAAGCAGTGCAGCAGGATATTGTTCGTACGATGAGAATTTTCGGGAGTGCCGGACAAGCCTGAGGCTTTCCCCGGGTGCAGGAGGAATAGTGGTATGACAAGACTTTATGGCAGAGAATGGACCCGTCGTGAGCTGGAAGCCAGAGTTGGGAGAATAGAGCAGCTTGCGGGAGTGCAGCCCTTTGTAATGAGAGAAGGGCCGGAGGCCGGTCAGGAAGTGTTCCGTGTGCGGACCGGCTCTGGCCTCTCCTATTGGGTGCATCCCGGCAAGGGAATGGATATCTCTTTGGCTGAATTCTGCGGCATTCCGGTTAGCTGGTCTGCCGCCAACGGCGATCCCCATGCCGCTTATTTCAGGGATGAGGGGAATCACTGGCTACACACGGCTTCCGGCGGGTTGCTGATGACTTGCGGATTGTCGCAGGCAGGTGCGGCCGGCCGGGACGAATACGGAGCTTATGGATTGCATGGGCAGATCCATCATACGCCTGCACGCCAAGCTTCGTATCAGGCGGAATGGCAAGGCAATGAATATGAGTTCCGCCTGCGGGGAGTCATAGAGGAGACGTCCATTTTTGGACATAAGCTGCGTTTGACCCGCACCATTACAAGCAGGCTTGGAGAGAACAGTCTGCTGCTTAACGATTGCGTGGAGAATGCAGGCTTTACACCGGCCCCGCATCTGATGCTGTATCATTTCAACTTTGGATTTCCGCTGCTTGCGGAGGATACCCGGATCGTATTGCCGGAGAGCAGCTGTGCTCCGCGTGATGATGATATGGAGATATCACGGATAGATGAATGGCAGGCGCCGGATCATCGTTTTAAGGAGCAAGTGTACTACCATGAGCCATTGGAACGGCAAACGTACATCTGCGCTCAAATCAGCAGCCCTTCTTTTCCTGTACCCGGCTTATCCTCTTCATCGGGAGGCCTGACGGTAGAGCTGAAGTGGGATCAGCGGACGCTGCCCAGATTGGTGCAGTGGAGAATGCCCGGAGCAGGCGAACATGTGCTGGGACTCGAGCCGTCCAATTGCTGGACCCGGGGGAGAGCGGAGGAGCGCGGAGCGCATTCTTTGAAGCTGCTGGAGCCTGGAGAAGCCGTTCATTACGAGATTGAATTGAAATTCAAAACGAGCTGAACTAACGGAGGAATTTGATATGCTGCAAGCTAAGCCATATGTATTCTGGTTTGTAACAGGAAGCCAAGGTTTGTACGGAGAGGATGTACTTGAGCAGGTGGAGGAGAATTCCAGGAAAATGGTCGAGGAGCTAAACCGCGAAGGAGGCCTTCCATATCCGATTGAGTTCCGCGAAACAGTCACGGCTCCGGAAGCGATTCTGCGAGTGTGCCTTGAAGCCAATTCCAGCGGGACCTGCGCGGGGGTGATCACATGGATGCACACCTTCTCTCCGGCCAAAATGTGGATCTCGGGGCTAACCCAGCTGCGCAAGCCGCTGCTCCATCTCCATACCCAATACAATGTCGAGATTCCCTGGGACAGTATCGACATGGAGTTTATGAACTTGAATCAGGCGGCGCACGGTGACCGTGAGTTCGGGTTCATCGGCGCCCGCCTGCGCATGGCCCGGAAGATTATTGCAGGTCACTGGAAGGATGAAGAGGTGCGTGCAAGAATCGGAGGGTGGATGAAGACGGCGGCGGGCTATACCGGGAGCCAGACAATGAGAATCGCCAGATTCGGCGACAATATGCGTGATGTCGCGGTGACGGAAGGCGATAAGGTGGAGGCGCAAATCAAGCTGGGGTGGACGGTCAACGGTTATCCGGCCGGTGATCTGGCTGAACGGGTTCGGAGTGTAAGTGATGCCAAGCTGCGTAGGCTGATGGATGAATACGCCGAATTGTATGATTTTACAGATCAGGGTCGCGCCGATGGCGCTGAACGGGAAGCTATTCGTGAACAGGCGCGGATGGAGATTGCGCTGAGCGAGTTTTTGGAGGAGGGCGGATATACAGCGTTCGTGACCAGCTTCCAGGACCTGCATGGACTGAAGCAATTGCCGGGGCTGGCGGCTCAGCGGCTGATGGCGGCAGGCTACGGCTTCGGCGGTGAGGGAGACTGGAAGACGGCCGCGCTGGTACGGATGATGAAGATTATGGCCGGCAATCAAGGGACCTCTTTCATGGAGGATTATACGTATCATCTGCAAAAGGGCAATGAAATGGTGCTGGGCTCCCATATGCTGGAGATCTGCCCGTCCCTGGCTGCGGACAGACCAAGGATTGAAGTGCATCCCTTGTTTGTCGGCGGCAAGGAAGCTCCGGCGCGTCTAATATTTAACGGCGCAAGCGGCACAGGAATCAATGCCACCCTGGTGGATATGGGCGACCGGTTCCGCCTGATCGTCAATGAAGTGAATGCCGTACAGAATGAACATAGAATGCCTCATCTGCCGGTAGCGCGGCTCCTCTGGCAGCCGGAGCCGTCCTTGACCCGTGCATCGGAAGCATGGATTCTGGCCGGGGGTGCACATCACTTCGCCTTTTCCTTCCATACAACAAGTGAACAGCTCCGGGATTGGGCGCGTATGGCAGGGGTCGAGTGCCTTGTCATCGACACCTCCAGCACCCTGATTTCACTTGAGAATGAGCTGCGCTGGAATGACCTGTATTACCGGATGAATCATTAGCCGGATTAAGCTTAAGCACTCAAGACCCGCTTCCTGCCACAATCAGCAGGTGCGGGTCTTTTGCTGTATATATCTCCCTCCATCGACAAGCGCATTGAATTGTAAGGCCGTCTACCCTATAATTAAAAACGTTATCCGGGCGCTTTAGCCCTTTAAACAGGAGGGATATTCATTATGAGCATCACCGTCAAAGATGTGCAGCATGTGGCCAAGCTGGCCCGACTGCAATTAAGCCCGGAAGAAGAGGCTACCTTCACCGAACAAATGAATGCTATTTTACAATATGCCGAGAAATTGAATGAGCTGGATACCGAGAATGTAGAGCCGACCACCCATGTGCTGCAAGTCAGCAATGTGATGCGTGACGATGCGGTGAAGGAGAGCCTGACCCAAGAGGAAGCGCTGCTTAACGCACCGGAACATGAAGACGGACACTTCAAGGTTCCCGCTGTTCTGGAATAACCATACCCTGAGAGGAGGAAGCAAGTTGAGCCTGTTTCATTATCGACTACCTGAAGTACATAACATGCTGCATAGTAAAGAGGTCTCGGTCCGTGAACTGACTGAAGAATCCCTGTCCGTCATTGCGGAACGTGACAGCAAGGTTCATGCTTTTTTGACACTGAATGAAGAGGGTGCCCGTGATCAGGCACGTGCGCTTGATGACAAGCTGGCGTCCGGAGCTGCGCGTGGTCTGTTATTCGGATTGCCTGCCGGCATCAAGGATAATATTGTGACCAAAGGTCTGCGCACTACCTGTGCCAGCCAGTTCCTTAATAACTTCCAGCCGATTTATGATGCGACCGTAGTCTCCAAGCTGCGCCAGGCCGATGCCGTAACCATGGGTAAGCTGAACATGGACGAGTTCGCCATGGGCGGGTCCAATGAGAATTCCAGCTTCGGGGCGGTGCGTAATCCGTGGGATCTGGAACGTGTTCCCGGCGGGTCGAGCGGTGGTTCGGCAGCGGCGGTTGCGGCCGGAGAAGTGTTCTTCACCCTTGGCTCCGACACTGGCGGTTCGATCCGCCAGCCGGCTTCCTACTGCGGAGTGGTCGGTCTTAAACCTACCTATGGCCTGGTCTCCCGTTACGGTCTGGTAGCTTTTGCCTCCTCCCTGGATCAGATCGGTCCGATTACCCGCAACGTTGAGGATTCCGCGTATGTACTGCAGGCGATTGCAGGTTATGATGCCCAGGATTCCACCTCGGCCAAGGTCAGCATACCTGATTATCTGAGTTCGCTCACCGGTGATATTTCCGGTCTGCGTATAGCTGTGCCGAAGGAATACATCGGCGAAGGCGTAGACGCATCGGTCCGTGAATCCGTGCTGTCAGCGCTTAAAGTGCTGGAGAGTCTCGGCGCCGTGTGGGAAGAGGTTTCGCTTCCGCATACAGAATATGCCGTAGCTGCTTATTATCTCCTGTCGTCTTCCGAGGCTTCATCCAACCTTGCCCGTTTTGACGGTGTCCGTTACGGGACGCGTGTGGATGATGGAGGCGGTTTGCTGGATCTGTACCATAACTCCCGCAGTCAAGGCTTCGGTCCAGAAGTCAAACGCCGGATTATGCTCGGCACCTATGCGCTCAGCTCCGGATACTACGATGCTTATTATTTGAAGGCCCAGAAGGTACGCACCCTGATTAAGCAGGATTTTGATGAAGTGTTCAAGAAATATGATGTCGTGATCGGCCCGACTGCGCCTACGACAGCCTTTAAGCTGGGCTCGCAGACCGAAGATCCGCTGACCATGTACCTGAATGATATCCTGACCATTCCTGTCAGTCTGGCCGGTATTCCTGCCATCAGCATCCCTTGCGGCTTCGCAGAAGGCCTGCCTGTCGGCCTGCAGATTATCGGCAAGGAGTTTGACGAGAGTACGGTACTGCGCGTTGCGCATGCCTTTGAACAGCATACAGAGCATCACAAGGCCCGTCCGCAAATGTAGCTTTTATATTAAGATGCACTTAAGTTTTGAACTTGAAGCTACATCGTCACTGCGGTGAACATTTGGACTTCCGGCCGCTGTTGTCCCCAGATTTCTTGATTTAAACCGCTCTACGCGGGTGAAATCCGGTGACAAAGGCGGTCGCTACCGCTCCTACAGTTCCAAATTTCCCCTCCGTTTCTTTTGCTTTTTGTTTATTTCTTTAGTGCTTCTTATATAATTTGAGTATATGCCCACAAAACTTTTAAGGGATGAGATTATCTATGTCTAAATATGAAACGGTCATCGGGCTTGAAGTTCATGTGGAGCTTCATACCAAGTCCAAAATCTTCTGCGGCTGCTCCACAGAATTCGGTGCTCCGCCTAATACCCATACCTGTCCGGTCTGTCTCGGCCACCCCGGTGTGCTGCCGGTGCTTAATCGCCAAGCGGTAGAGTACGCGATGAAAGCGGCGATGGCTCTGAACTGTACCATCGGCGATGTCAGCAAATTCGACCGCAAAAACTATTTCTACCCCGATTCCCCGAAGGCCTACCAGATTTCGCAATTTGATCAGCCTATCGGCCTGAACGGCTGGATTGATATTGAAGTGAATGGAGAGACCAAACGGATCGGCATCACCCGTCTTCATCTGGAGGAAGATGCAGGCAAGCTGACTCATGTGGATGGAGGATTTGCTTCACTGGTTGACTTCAACCGGGTGGGGACCCCACTTATTGAGATTGTCTCTGAGCCTGATCTGCGTTCGCCTGAGGAGGCGCGTGCTTATCTGGAGAAGATCCGCGCCATCATGCAGTATTGCGATGTATCCGATGTGAAGATGGAAGAAGGCTCGATGCGTTGTGACGCCAATATTAGCCTGCGGCCGGAAGGGCAGGAGGAATTCGGGATCCGGGCGGAGCTGAAGAATATGAACTCCTTCCGCGGGGTACTCCGCGGGCTGGAGTACGAACAGTTCCGTCAGGGAGAGATTCTGGATGACGGCGGGATCGTTGTGCAGGAGACCCGCCGCTGGGATGAAGCTGGGGGCAAGACCTTGTCTATGCGCGGTAAGGAAGAAGCGCATGACTACCGTTATTTCCCGGACCCGGATCTTATCGTGCTGCATATCAGTGATTCCTGGAAGGAACAGATCCGTGCGACCATTCCGGAGCTTCCGGATGCCCGGCAGGCCCGTTACAGCGAAGAATTTGGCCTGACTGCCTATGATGCGGGAGTGCTTACCTCATCCAAGCCGCTTGCCGACTTCTTTGAAGGCAGTCTGGCCTATACACAGGATGCCAAGGCTGTCGCCAACTGGATGATGGGAGACCTGCTGGGATATTTGAACAGCAATAATCTGGAATTATCCCAGGTGAAGATTACGCCGCAGGGACTGGGCGAGATGATCGGCCTGATCGCAGGCGGAACCATCAGCAGCAAAATTGCCAAAACCGTGTTCAAAGAAATGCTGGAGAGCGGCAAGCTGCCTGCAGTTATCGTTGAAGAAAAGGGTCTAGTGCAGATCAGTGATGAAGGTGCGATTAAGACAATCGTGCAGGAAGTGGTCGCTGCTAATCCGCAATCTGTCGAAGACTACAAGGCCGGCAAGAAACAAGCGATCGGCTTCCTTGTAGGACAGGTCATGAAGGCAAGCAAAGGGAAAGCGAACCCGGGTCTTGTGAACACACTGCTTGCAGAAGTGCTGAACAGCTAGAATGGGTAATAGATTATAGAATCTTGGGCACAGGGCTTGTCGGCAACGGCAGGCCCCTGTGCAGTATATAAGGGGATTGTACGGATGGATACAATAGTGAAGTTGAATCTGCAGGATGAGATCACGCTGGATGAGCTATGGAGCCTTCAGCATAAGGCATACCGCCTGGAGGCGGAGATGATCGGGTTCCGTGACATTCCGCCGCTGCTGGAGACCAGAGACATGCTCAGCCGGGTTACAGAGGATTTCTATGGCTGCCTTGATGATACGGAGGAGCTGCTGGGCGCTATTGCAGTAATTGAAGAGTCTCCCGGCAAGCTCACGGTTACCCGGATGATGGTTAGCCCTGATCATTTCCGCCAAGGTGTGGCGGGCAGGCTGCTGGAATTCATCTTCGCCCGTTACGCAGAGATAGAGCAGTTTATTGTGTCTACGGGGAAGCTGAATCTTCCGGCAGTAACGCTCTATACCAAGCATGGGTTCATTCCTGTTGGAATTGAAGAGGTGGCTCCGGGAGTAGAGCTGGTGGAATTCCACCGGGCAGGCAGGCTGAAATGACAAGTACGAACCGTTCAGAAAGGAGGAGTACCGAGGATGAATTCCGGTTATCAGGAACATGAGGATTGTCCCGTGCAGGATGAAGAGAGAGAGACTGGCTTACCGCAGGCTGAAGCTGACGAAGAATGGAAAGCTCCTTATATACCGCCCCGTCCCAAGCGCCGTCCCCGCAAACGGAAATTTATAACCGGCCTGCTGGCTGCTGTACTTCCCGGCACGGGACATCTCTATCTCGGGCTGCTCCGCAAAGGGATTTCTTTCATTTTTCTGCTGCTGTTGGATATCGTGGCGCTGCTGTATTTCTCGTCTATAGGCATGCAAATCAATGTACCGCTGCTGATTCTGCTGGCGCTGCTGATCCCGGCAATGTACTTCTATAATGTGTTTGATGCGCTACAGGCAGCAGACCGTATTCTGCGGTTTCCTGAAGAGCAAGACCTTGAAGAACCTGATGCTATGAATGCCGCGGCAACAGCCAGGCGCCGGGTGAGGATCAGCGAGCCGGGAATTTCCTTTGGGCTCATGCTGCTTGTCGGCGGAGCGCTGCTGTTTCTCTTCCAGCAGAGGCCGCCCTGGCTTCAATTATTCATTGAGAATTCTGCGGGTGCTGCTGTGGCAACTCTGCTAATCGTCCTGGGGCTGCTTATGGGCATAAGAGAGATCGCCAAGAACTCTACCGCGCGTCTAAGCAAGGAGCGGAGGAAACGGCGGATTGGCAGATATACTGCATCAGTCACGCTGGTTGCTGTCGGAGTTCTCCTCCTCCTTGACTGGCTTAACGGGACAGACCATATGATGATGCTGCTGAAATGGTGGCCTCTTGTACCCGTATTATGGGGAGTAGAGTATCTGCTGATCTACGTGTTCTCCCGCCGGCAACAGAGCGTCACGGCCGGCAGAGCCCGGATGGATGTGCGGGGATTGTTCTCTGCTGTAATACTGGCTGCCTGTGTATTCATCGTGACCGAGCAGGAGCACTATCTGCACCTGTGGAACAAGGTGAGTCTTAATCTGACTGCGGCGGCAGTCGATTACGGGGAAGCGCAAGGAAGCAGCTACGAGAAGGCCCCGCTGATCGTTCCGGTTGAGCTGAATACTTCCAAAGTCAGTATCGATGCGATTAACGGAGATATTCTCATTCACCGGGCGGCTGTCGAGGATATCGAGATTACTGCGACAGTATGGGTAGACCAGCTGGACGGGGTACTGGCCGAGTCTATAGCAGACCAGTCCTTTGTCGAAGTGACAGAGGGGACCACCATCAAGATCACTCCCCAGAGCAAGGCCTACGGTGAATCCGGCAAACGCCAGCCGCGAATCAACCTCGATATTTCTCTGCCGGAAGACCGCCGGTTTGACCTGAGTGTCCGCACAATGAACGGCGGTATTACACTGCAGAATGTTGAAGCCATTGCAGACATTTCACTGGAGACCGGGAACGGGGAACTGATCCTGCACCGTATTTACGGCAATGTCAAAGGCAAAACCCTGAACGGTGCCGTGCGCGCCAGAGACGTCCTCGGCAATGTTGAACTGGGGACAAGCGGCGGCGATATGGGGGCCTGGGACGTTAGAGGCGCTCTGAAGCTGTCAACGGCGGTCGGCAACATCACGGCATATGACAGCGGAGATACGGTGGAGGTGTCCACGAAGAACGGCAATGTGGAGGTGTCAGGGGCGAGAGCCAAGCTGCATGCCGAATCAATGAACGGCCGGATCAATATCCGTTCCGGAGATTTCGGGGGGGACTGGGATATTTACAGTGCCGTGGGGGATATTGAGCTGTTCCTGCCGCTTACGGGTAATTATACGGTGGAGGGCTCCAGCGGCTACGGGGATATCGTTACAGATCTGCCAGGGCTCGTAATTGACAAAAAAGTCCTCTCCGGCCAAATTGGCACCGGCGAATATAAGCTGCGGGTGGACGGAAACAGCAATTTAAATGTGAGCAAATATTGAATTAAGGAATTTTTATTATATAATAATAAATATAATGTAATCACCTCATTGACAACGTTGAAAGCACAGTCTTACAATTACATTAGAATTATTATTAAGTTGTTTAATTAAAGGCGGTGGCACGGATGGGTAGTGGCGTACAGCATGCATTGGAGCAATTGAAGACAACCGGTGTCCGTATTACGCCTCAGCGTCATGCGATTCTAACGTATCTGATGGAAGCGATGAATCATCCTACGGCAGACGATATTTACCGAGCACTTGAGCCTCAGTTTCCAAGTATGAGTGTGGCAACTGTGTACAACAATCTTAAGATGTTCATGGAAGCGGGTATGGTCCGCGAGCTGACCTACGGTGACAATTCCAGCCGTTTCGATGCCAATGTGTCTGATCATTATCATGTCATCTGCCAGGATTGCGGCAAGATTGAGGATTTCAGTTATTCCTCTCTCCATGAAGTAGAGCATCAGGCCGAGTTGGCCACAGGCTTCAAGATTCATGGATTACGTATGGAACTGTATGGTGTGTGTAAATGCTGCGGCGAGAAGCGGCACTGAAATGCAAGTTTATCTATAAGCGTGTAGAGTCCGAATGCGGATTTTACACGTTTTTTTGTTACATTAAGACAAACCTTCCAAGAGATTGGCGCAACCAATAAGACCCGCATGGCGTATACTTAACAGAAGCGTTGCCTGCTTTAAAAATTCAATATATTGTTTGGAGGACCTATTTTGGACAGAAGACAGAGACAAGGACGCGTCAAAAAGCGTGGAAGTCTTTTTCGCCGCTTACTGGGACTTGTCATTATAGCCGCTGCAGCCTTTTGGGTTGTTTATTATGTACTGCCGAACCGCCAGCATCTGGACCCTGACTGGGAGGGGCTGGACAAGCCGATTTTTGTGAAAGGACAGCTTACGGGTTACTCCGCTTCAGGTACCGGTGATAGTATGCTGTTACCTCTGCCTTTTTTACAGGAATACGTAGACCCTTCTATCCGTTATGAAGACAAGAGCAAATCTGTAATTCTCTCGACGGACAGCAGTCTCCTGTATATGCAGGAGGAATCAACAGCAGCAAGTCTAAACAATGAACCACTGCAGCTTCGCCTTGCTCCTGAGGTTAAGGATAAAGTGACCTACCTCCCGGTAGACACGCTGGAGAATTTGTACGGCTTCGAGATCAACGAGGATACGGCTACCGGTGCGGTACTGCTGATGACTGCAGGAGAATCGGTGCCGCTTGGCAAAGTGAAGGGTGAGGAAGGCGGAAAGACCAAAGCTCTGCGCACTGAAGCCTCCGTACATGCACCCATTCTTGCGGACATGGCTCCTGGAGCCGTCGTAAGGATCTGGAACACAGACACCAAGGACTGGGTATATGTTCAGCTTGACAACGGTTATGCAGGCTATGTCCAAGCGGATGATATTACCGCAGACGGCATGAAAACAGTAGAGAAACAGCCCGCAGCGCCTACACGCGCCGAGCGCAGCTGGAAGGGCAAGCCTGTTAACATGTTCTGGGAAGCCGTGTACGAACGCAAGCCGAATCCGGCCAAATTTGCTGATTTGCCGGGAGTTAACGTAGTTAGCCCTACCTGGTTCAGCATTATTGATGTGAACGGCAATGTACGTAGCCAGGCTGACCGTTCCTATGTGGATTGGGCGCATAATCAGGGGATGGAGGTATGGGGACTGCTGAGCAACAGCTTTGAACCCGACTTGACTACTGAAGCCTTATCCACGTATGACAAACGGATGAACACTATTGTGCAGATGCTAAAGTATGCGGACCTGTACAATCTGGACGGTATTAATATTGATTTTGAGAATGTGTACACCAAGGATGGACCGAATGTTACCCAGTTCATGCGGGAACTGAAGCCGATGGCCCAGAGCCGGAATCTGATTGTTTCTATTGATGTAACGCCAAAATCCAAAAGCGAGATGTGGTCCCTGTTCCTTGACCGCCGGGCGCTTGGTGCCGTATCTGACTTCCTGGTCGTAATGGCTTATGACGAACACTGGGCAGCCAGCCCGGTCGCAGGTTCTGTTGCTTCACTCCCCTGGGTTAAGAGTTCTATGAGCCGGATTATTGAAGAAGATGAAGTGCCGGCAGAGAAGCTGATTCTGGGAGTGCCGCTCTATACGCGTATCTGGACCGAAGCCACTGTGAAGGGGAAGACCAAGGTTAGCTCCAAGGCTGTTAGCATGAATGCCGTCAAGGAAATCCTTGCCGAGAAGAAGCTGACACCGGTATTCGATAAGGAAGCGGGACAGAATTACGTGGAGTATAAGGAAGAAGGGGTTCTCCGCAAAATCTGGATCGAGGACAAAACCTCACTCACGGCAAGGGTTGAGCTTGCCAGATCCTTGAAGCTTGGCGGCGTAGCTGCCTGGAACCGGAGCTTCGCCAGTCCGGAGGCTTGGGAAGCATTGAAGGCAATCATTAAATAAAGTTACTCTATTCTAAAAAAGGGGCTGTCCCAAAAGTAGATTTTCTACGGCGAAAGACCGTCCTCTTCATTCTTAATGCTACAAAAAGTGAGCAGAGCAGCGATTCTCCCGTTATTGGAGGATCGCTGCTCTGCGT
>NZ_JABMKX010000001.1:291283-707015 GCF_013204885.1 Paenibacillus tritici | reverse complement strand
ATTTGATATTGAAGTAGACTTTTTCATGAGGTCGCCTCGTTTCGTATGTTTGTAGGGGTACAAACACTTTAACGAATCAGCGGCCTTTTTGCTACCTTATTTTGGGTAATCAACAGGCTTAGAAAAACGTATCTTAATTTGCCCGTTTGCGAGGAATACGGGGAAGCAAGTGGATGAACAGCATCTACTAGTATGCGTTTTCGCAACTTGGGGTGAATTGGGAGAATTTAAGTGCTGTTTATCCATCTGCTGTTATAGAAGTGACCAGTCATTCATCAGCAAGTGGACAAAATCCATCTGCTAATTCCGCTTCTCTCAACTTCTTATATTTGCATAATCAAAAGCCACAACCCGCTAGTGCCGGGTTGTGGCCTCTGATTGTGTCTGGTGCTACTGTTTCGTCTGTGCCTGCTGGGTAGGACCGAAATTGGCGGCCCCGGTGAAATGGACATCGTCCGCTGACGGATAGGTTTTCGGGATGCGCAAATCCCGCTGGTACAGTCTTAAGTGCTCTCCGCGAGGAGCGATATCGACGACATCACAGCCTCTCCACGATACCGTATATTCCTCGCCCCGTACCGTTTCTTTCACCACCGCTGTCTCCAGCGGATGCTCCAGCTCCACCATAGCCCCTGCCGCTACATTGTGGAACACCAGCAGGTTGCCCTCTTTTGAGGATATGCAAGCCACTCCATTAATCTTCATGCTAAGGTTCTGGCCCATCCAATCGTACACCCGTACCGCTACGTCACATTGCTGCTTAGGCGTGACGGAAATATAGCCGGTATCAGGATAATTCATGCTCACCGTGGCTTCCTCCGTCTCCTTGTCCACGGGGATATTGACGAGTACTCTCCCGCCCGAGAATTCCACCGCCCGGTTCCATACGATCTCCAGGGCCACGGGAGCCATGCCGACGCAGCAGCCTGCAATGGAGCGGAATTTGGACAATGAGATGGAGTTGACAAGGGAACCGCCGGTGAAGCCGCCAATCATTCTCTGATCAATCTCCCTGTAGGTGACTCCCTCCCCGTCAGGCAAAGTATTGTCTGTCACTACATAGGAAGATACCTTGATCTGATTCTCCACCAGCTGGTTCCGTGCAAACAGGGTCATATCCTCCCAGTATTCCTCGTACCCGGCCAGAATCAATTCATTGGCGCATTCGATCATATCCTTGATGCAGCAGGTTTCACAGTGCTCCTCATGCTGCGGATGCCACTGGGCATATTCGGGCACCCAGCCGAAGGAGGACGACAGGGAACGGATATAATCATAGATTCCTTTGCCTGCGGTAATATAGCGCCTGGTGCCTGTAATCCGTCCAAGACGGACCAGCCCCGAGGCTACCCAGCCTGCGGAATGAACATGGCCGAAGAACTCCAGCTTGTAATTGAAATAACGCGAAGGCCCGAGCAGGTGGTTGGCAATGCCGACTGCCAGATCCAGCGCTACCTCGTCTCCGGCGAGCTCATATCTGCGCACCAGGGAGTGAAGCACAATAGCATTTCGGATGGCCTGCTCGCCCCTTCCGGTATGCCTGGACAGATCGAACCCGCCTTCTCTCAAATACACATCATTTGGGAACTCATAGATCGGTTCTTTCTCCTCATAATCTCCCGACCAGAAGGTTCGGACCTTCCTCTCTATGACAAGGGAGC
Organism: Paenibacillus tritici; assembly: GCF_013204885.1. Classification (GTDB taxonomy): domain Bacteria; phylum Bacillota; class Bacilli; order Paenibacillales; family Paenibacillaceae; genus Paenibacillus_AQ; species Paenibacillus_AQ tritici. Next base: position 705,354 of record NZ_JABMKX010000001.1, on the reverse strand, counting down.
GCATGCCTCTGACCAGCCCCGAAGCTCTCTTCTCCGCCTCCAGATCCTCTGGATGATTCTCCACCATCCGGTTCAGCGCCGGAAGAATATAGCCCATTTCATGAAAGGAGATATGATTCGTATGCGTCCAGGGGTATGGCTCATGAAAGCGCAGTCCATGCTCTCCCCAGGATTTCATGAGATGACGGTAAAAGGAGAGCTGAACCTCCGCTCCCTCTTCCGTCTTCAGCATTTTGCGGACGGCGTCAATGGCTTCGTACCAGGAGCCGACCAGTTCGGCATCGTCTACCCGGCAATGAGCAGCTTCGGCAGGCTTCTTGTGAGGCAGCACCAGCCAGTACGGCAGATTATCCTCCTTTTCATCCACCATGGATGTCAAGTATCCCAGAACAAGCTGCGCATTGTGCAAAGGTTCAAATTTCTCGTATGTCTGAGTTGACATATCTATTCCTCCATAGCCCCCTCTGCATCAACAGATTGATCCTTCGATTCAGGCTGGGCAGTATTAGTAATTAGTAGTAGTACTGTTAGTGTTAGTAATATTAACCTTGAAATCGTCGAAGTCAATGGAGGCATTTGCGTAACCGTCAATTCCGAACAACTGGCCGGTCAGCTTGCTGCCGCCGGTATGGCGGAAGCTGAAGTTCGTCGCTACCGGAGCAGGAGCATCGTTAATATAGACGGTATAAGTTTTGGCGTCCCAGTTAGCGACCATTTTGACTTTGTACCATGTGTTCAGACTGAAGTCTTTTACCTTAACCTTATTGGAGCCTCCATTCTGCACGACGATTTTACCCGTATCAAAAGCCGTGACCATGGAATAATTACCGGTGCCGCTATCGTTTCTCACCATGGCTCCATTGGCGTAAGGGAAGCTGCTGTTCAATCTGACGCGATATTCGATAACGATACGCTGATTCGCGGCGGCCTTAACCTCACCTGTATACGGCAGGAAAAGGTTGGCCTTGCCCGCTGTAGCAGCAGTCGTCAGCCGCAGGAATCTATTCCCGTTCTCTTCCTGCACAGTGGCGGCAGCGCCGCCGGTGAGAGCTTCGCTGACAATGCCGTAAGGGTATTTGCCTGCCGTGTCGCCGGAGAAATCCCGGTAAGCGTTATAGAACACGCCACCCTGCGTGGTATTAAGCGAACCTAACAAGGCGGCTTCTGCTTCAGCAAGCTTAGTCAGCTCTCCGTCATACTGCTGCTTGGTCAGCTCGGCGTTCCCGGCCAGCTCCTCCGCATGATCCACCGCGGTTGTGAAGGCATCATACTTAGCTTGGCTGTAGTTGCCCGCCCCGTTACCCAGAGGATAGGAGAAATTGGCCAGCTTATCGCGGAGCTGCTTCACAATCTCGTCCAGGCCATAACCCGGAACCACTTCTACGGGAACGGTGGAGAAGAACTCCCGGCCATCCAGACTCAGGGTAACAGGCACCTGAACCGTGCCAAGCGAACTGAAATTAAGTCCTGCCAGGTCCCGGCTGACGACAGCGGCCTGCTTCGGCTCATGGTTGTAGACGACATCCACAACGCCTGGCAGTTTGGGAGGGATTCCGGAAGGAGTCTTCACCGCAGTTACCACTTGAACCGCCTCAGATGCTGCGATGACAGTCAGATCGTATTCCGCCTGCTTACCGCTATACACGGCTGTTATACGAGCTGTGCCCGGTTTCACCGCATACACCGCATGGCCAACCGAACCGGACTCCAACCTGGCTACCCCGGGATCACTGCTGGTATACTGGGCACTGCCTGTCACCTTCTGAACTTCATAATTGTTATAATGTGCTGTTAGCTGAAGGGGCAAGCTGGTCTGCCCGCTGGTCAGGATAGGGGATAACCCCTTCATTACAACAGACTGCACCGATTTAGGCTCCGCAGTTACGGTAATCGCAGCCGTAGTTGTTTTCCCGTTGTAGACAGCGGTGATGGTCGCACTGCCTGCCTTTAGAGCCTTAATCTGATTGCCTGTAATAACGGCTACATTCGTATCTGAAGAACTTAAGACCGCTCCCGTATTAATAGGGGCATAAGTAGCGCCTGTTACCGAATACAGGGGCAAACTGCGGGTTTCCCCCAAGCCCAGCGTGAACCCTGGAGCTTCAAATAGAAGTTCTGACGTATTCAGCCGGAACACATCCATACTGTCGATTTCGGCAACATTTTTTCCCTTGTAGAGACTGATCGTGTTGCTGCCTTGCTGAAGATAGACCTTCGCCGTGGAAGCCCCCCAGCGGTTCAAGCCCGAATAGACAATGTTCAGATTGGCACCGGAGCCGCCGTTGACCGTCAAGGTATGGGAGGCCTCTCCCGCATCCGGTGAGCCATTGGCATTACGTACAGACAGCATATAAAAGCCTGCCTGCGGCACGTTAACGGTAAACCGGGCATAATCATTGGTGTTGCTGATGCTCGCGACCTTCATCCCGCCGGATGCGGAGACTTCCCGCCGGACAGCCGGGGAAGATTCACCAGCCGGATCTTGTACCAGTAGAGCTGCTTCCGCTTCATAACGCGTCCGCAACGGCTCACCCGAAGGCACTGCAATTGGACTATTCGGATTGGCGGGTTCGCCCAGATTCGGCGTATGGTCTGCCTTCCAGGTGAACTTCTGCGCACGGACATTGCGGGTCCAGCCTGAGCCCGGCCAGCGGGCGGTATGGTAGATAATCCAATCCTCTGTACCGTCTGGAGAGGTGACGATGCTGTGGTGGCCAGGGCCGTACACGCCATTCGCGCTGGAGAAGACCGGCTGGTCGCGCTTGATCCAGGAGTCCGGATTCAGCAGATCATCAGTGAGCTTGGCGGTAATCAGCCCGAGGCAGTAGCTGTCAGTCCAGCTTCCGTTGGCCGAATAGATCAGATTAATGGTGTCTCCCTTTATAGTGATCTGCGGGCCTTCATTGATTCTGCCCGGGGATGTCTCCCAAGCATGCTCAGGCGTAGAGATCAATACCCGCGGCGAGCTTATGGTCCGCGGATCGCTCATCCGGGCGATGTATAGATTCTGGAAGCTTCCGTCCGTATCTTCCCAGCCGGACCAGATGAAATAGTGTTGGTCACCCACCGTCAGCACCGTGCCGTCGATCGCCCAGCGGTCGGTGGAATCGGTGATTTTACCTTTGAACTCCCAGGTTCCGCTCAGCGGATTTGCACTGGCGTTCTCCAGCACGTACATACGGTGGTTGGCGTTGGTTCCGTTGTCGGCTGCGAAGTAGATGTACCATTTGTACGCTCCGTCCGTATCCTTGAGATAGTGCATTTCCGGCGCCCACACATTGGAGCTATACTGGGTCCCCTTAACCGGTGTCCAGGCCAGGCTCCGCTCACCCGCTTCAATGCCGGTGATGGTCTTCGACCTGCGGATCATGATTCCGCTGGCATTGACGAATACATTGTAATAATAGCCGTCCGTGTGCTGGTATACCCAGGGATCGGCTCCCGTCTGCATAATAACATTGTAGAAATCGGACACGTTATTCCCTCCTTGCACAGCGGCCGTCCCCGGTGAAGCTGGCGTTGACTCTTCCGCAGCCGCCACCCCGCCCCATTGTGGCAGCATCAGTAGCAGTGCGAGACACAGCAGCAGAACCCTGGATCTTTTTCCAGACATGTACAGCCCTCCTTTGACAGATAAAAACGCTTTCATTTTTTTTCATCTCCCTCTTGCTTAGATTTTTATGGGTTAGCGTCCTCATTCTACCTTCTGGAGAACATTTAAAAAATGTACTATCTTAAATGGTTTTTGTAACCGTTTTAGAAAAAGTGCCTTATCTAGGGCGGGAATCCAATAGAATCAACCGGAGGATGAATCTGAGGGTATATAAAATGCACTTAAGTAATTGAATTTGAAACTTCGTCGTCACTGCGGTGAACATTTGGACTTCCGGCCGCTGTTGTCCCCAGATTTCTTGATTAATACCGCTGTTCGCGGGTGAAATCCAGTGACAGCTTATGCTTACGAGGTAGCTTTCCTTCGGAAAGCTTTCGGGCGGTCGCTACCGCTCCTCCAGTTCCAAATTTCCCAATAAATAGTTAGTTGGATAAACGTATCTTAATTTGGATCGTTTGCAGCATCTGAGAGAATTAGTTGGATAAACGTAATTTAATTTCACGGATATCCGCTACTCTGCTCGAATTGCCGCCTAGTAAGTGCTGTTTTTCCAACTGTTACCCGGCAAGGGCTCCTACGTTCATGAGCAAGTGTAGTTAATCCAACTGCTTCCGGCTACGACAGGCGCTAACGACAGGCGCTGCCACATCCTTGCCCATATTGTTGCCGGCTCCCCCAGCTATGCAATCACATGCACTCAAAAAGGACACCTCCCGGTTAAAGGATGTGTCCTGATGGTACGAGTGTGTCCTGATGGTACAAGTGTCTCCTGTTGGTACGAGATAGGCCTATCTGCCCTCCCGGTAACCATCTGTCTGATGTGCTCCAGAGGGAACCTTGGGAATCCGGCCGGATCTTACGAATTACAGACAGGGATATTCTGTCCGCAGGATCTACGCAGGATCTACGTAGAGTCATAGCTCACATTCCCTCGGTTTGTCTTATCTCTTCAATCGTATTGCAGTCGAACGGCAACTGCGGAATCTTCACGGTCACGGTCGTTCCCTGGCCGAATCGGCTCTCGACGGTGAGCCCGTAGCCCTCTCCGAACAGCATCCGCAGCCGGTGATGAATATTCGTTAGCCCGATGCCTTGTGCCGGTTGTCCGTCTGAGGTTCGTTCCGGGTAATCCGTACTAAGCTTGGCCTGAAGGGCGGCCAGCTCCTCCGGCTCCATTCCCCTCCCTGTATCTGTGATACAAAAAGTCACATCCCCGTGCACATCGGTACTCCCGGTAAGCAGGAGCCGCCCCCCTTGATCCATGCGCTCCAGTCCGTGATAGACAGAGTTCTCTACAATAGGCTGGAGGATCATCTTGGGCGTCTTCATAGACAGCAGCCTCTCCTCCACTTCAAGCTCCATGGAGAATTTATTCTCGTAGCGGATGGAGATAATCTTCATATACGCCTGAATACAGTCCACTTCTTCCCCGATCTGTACAAGATTATCTTTTTTGATGCTGTACCGGAAAATCTTGGACATACAGTAGGTAATTTGCGCGATCTCCCTGCTCCCGTACTCCAGCCCGATGCTGCTGATACAATTCAGCGTATTATAGAGGAAGTGCGGGTTGATCTGGCTCTGCAGGGCGGCGAATTCCGCCTGCTTCTGGCTAAGCTCAGATTCATAGAGTCTGGCCTGGGTAGCGAACATATCCCGGGCCATCTCCTCCATTTCATCCATCATCCGGTTGATGTCGCGGGCCAGGAGGCCTACCTCATTGGTGAACCGGACTTTAATGCGGAAGCCCATGTCCTTGCGGGCGACCCTCTTCATATCCATAACCAGTCCCATTAACGGACGCATCAGATTGTTCATGAAGAAGCTTCCGGTTAAGAGCATGGTTAGAATAATGCCAATGCCGACGATAATACTGACCTTGCGCATCGGGGCCATGTCCGCAGTCAGCTCATGCACCGGGATCATACTAACCACCCGCCACCCGTCTGCCTGCTCCAGACCCTTGACCTGAACGAGAATCTCTTCTCCGTCAATGGTAGTCTTTACACCGTGAAGCAGACTGTCCTTGTCCATAGCCAGAACTTCCCGGAACAATGTGCCCCGTGCACTCGAATTCGTGGAAGCAATCACCTCGTCCCGGTTATTCAGAATATACAAGGTGGAGCTCTGCGTGAATTCCGTATCTTCTACCAGCCCCTGCAGCTTGTCCATGTTGACCATCACGGTGCAGTAACCTGTAATCTGGGAGAAATAGACTCCCCCAATGTTCTCCACAATCGGCGCGATATAGAAGAACTGTTCCGTACCTGTCCGTACGTCCTTCAGAATCGTGGTGAACCTCCCCCGCTCCCGCAGCAACGGGTCATCCTTATATTTCTGAATAAAAGTATCATAGGGGTTGATGAAAAAAATATCGCCGCTTGCCGAGTCCAGACTGTGCAGCCGCCTTCCCTTGATGTCGTTAATGACGATACCGTTCACATAGGAATTGAAGGATCTCATATATTCCATAAGATCCAGTGCATACGGACCGCTGTCGAACGCTCTTTTGTAGTCATCGACCTCCACGGAGAATTCCTGAATCAGCTTGCTGTTGACGGCAATGCCGGTGCTGACCCGGATATCATTGAACACCGTATCAATCTTGCGGCGGGTCTGTTCGATCATCTGGTTGCCGTAAGTGGCAGCCCGTTTCTGGGTTAAATTAGAGAAGCTATGGAAGAAATAGATCTCCATGACGGTAAATATAACGATCGAGAAAAAAAAGATAAGCCATATCTGATGTTTTAATTTCACTTTACTCGTCTTCATGGCTTACCGCTCCGATCCGATTAGCTTTTTCTGAATTTGGTGGGCGTCATCCCGCAGTGCTTCTTGAACACTTTGTTGAAATAATAATAATCCACATACCCGGACTTAACGGCAATTTGCTCAATGGACAGGTCCGTATGCTTCAGCAGCTCCCGGGCTTTCCTGAGCCTCAGCTCTGCCACATATTCGGAAAAGGTTCTGCCCAGATTGTTCTTGAACAACTGGCAGCAATACACCTGATTAATGAAGAACTGGACAGACAAATCCTTCAGGTACAGCTTCTGCTCAAAGTTCCGGTCGATATAGGCGACCATCCGGTTGAAGCAGGATTGAATATCCCCTTCCTGCAAAGAACGGCTGCTGCCTTGCCGGATGACCGTAAGGACGTCATGCAAGAAGCTGCACAGAGACGCAAAGTCTTCGAACCGTTCCTTGAGCTCGGAATAATTAAGGAATTCCAGCTCCATGTCCCTCAGTTCCTCAGCATAGGCGTTGATAAGCATCCCAACAGCCTGATTCCATAAGTAGACCACCTCACCCATGCCCAATTGATGGTTCCTGAAGTATTCCTGCAGTCCTGTAATGTACACATCCATATCTTCAAGCGAATTCCCGTGAATGATCGTATAGAGTCCATCAATACAAGGTTTCATGAGATGAAGCTTCGGCTCATAGTGAACGGCTTCAGCCGTCTGCTCCAGAAAAATATGCGAGGCGGACAGGTCAGCTTCTTTGATCAGCTTGCTCACCTGCTGCGGCTGGCTGCTGATGCTGCTGATGCCCACACTTTGGATTCCCGTCTCGGTCAGCACCCCTTCATCCGGAGTCCACTCCAAGCCGCTCAGATGCTCAGCCATCCGCACGACCAGCAGCTTCCTGGACCCGGCTTCAACCTCCACGGCCGTTAGATTCCTGCCCTCCGGAGACAGCAGCTTCCTGATATCCTTAATGTCACTCCGCAAATAGACCGCAAACACCTGGTAATAGCATACAGCCATGCTGGCCGGAAGCGGCAGGAACCGCCTGATCTCGGACTCATCCCCCGAGGTCAGCGCCTCCAGAAGAAGGTGATTGCGGGCTGCGCTTCTCCGGGAGAAGTGAGCGGCCAGCTTCGCAATGAATGTATCCGCCATATCGACGTCCAGAGGCTTCAGGAAATAATCAAGTGCCCCGTAGCGTATCGCTTCCTGGGCGTATTCAAATTCTCCATATCCGCTTACGATGACAAACTCCGTGTTCATCCCTTGGGCTCTGGCCCGCTTCATCAGATCCAGCCCGGAGATATCCGGCATCCGGATATCCGTAAACACCAGGTCCGGCTGCTGTGTACACATTGCCTCCCACGCTTTGTAAGCGCTTGTAAATTGTCCTGTAATTTCAAAACCGTATTTCTCCCAGTCAAAGGCGTTCTGAATTCCTCTTATCGCCCATGACTCATCATCTACAATCATGACCTTGTACATGGGTAGCCTCCTGAACCTATGGATTCCTCTGAATAATAGTGAAGTTGTCCGGGAATAGCAACCGAAATTCGGATAAACCATGATGATGAACCCTCCATGGCTTATCCGAATATGATGAGATTATTTTTGGGCAGCTTTACTCTCTCTGTAATTCTTCACATTTTCCTCTTGAACCGCTTTACCGCCGGCGTCCATATATTCTTTCACCAGCTTCTCGTACAGCGCGTCGAACTCTGCCGGCTTGGCAACGATCAGCCTGTCAATCATTTGTTTGTTCATATCGCCCAGCGTTTTGCCGTACTTGATATTGGCTTCATTCGGGATGCCATAGTTGTAACTGCTATAGCCGTCCGTTGTATTGATTGCATAGGAATCAATAGCCAGCTTCTCATAACTCTTGTCCCCGGCTGCCAGCGCTGCCGCATAGGTTCTGACATTCTTTTCGGTATCGCCCAGCTCGGCGCCGTTAACAATCATCGTATAATCCATATTCAAGTTGCTCATTTGCATTTTTTCGCCGCTCTGTTCAATCCCGTGCGGAATGCCGTCTACCAGCTTGTGGTTAACACCTTCATCACCGAACTGCAGGAAGAACATCACTTCCGGGTCAGCCATCCAGTTCAGATATTTTATCGCCAGCTCCGCATTCTTGCTGCTCTTGGGAATGAAGGAGAATATTCCATTCTCATTATATACCTCTTTGAGGTATTTGCCTTCGTCATTTTTGAAGGTATCAATCGGAACATAGTTGGCCTCCGGCGAATTTTGCTTCAGCGGAACACGGATTTTTTGTGTCATCGGATAATCCCAGTTGGCGGCATAGAAGCCTACTTTGCCGTTTGTTACATCGGCATCCGCCTGCTTGGTTGTTTTGTCCAGGGCAAAATCGGGGCTGATCAGCTTCTCATTGTACAGCTTGTTCAGCCATTGGTAGGCCTCCTTGTTGCCTGGCTTCAGCCAGTTGGGCGTAGTGACGAATTCCTCCTCGGACAGGGGCTTCCAGAACGATTGCACCAGATTGCCGAAGGTGTAGTTCATACCGGCAGCCGCTGTAGCCCAAGGGATGACGCCGTCAACATTACCGGGGTTCTTATCGCGGAAGGCCACCAGCGTCTCATACAATTCATCCCGGTTCGTCGGAAGCGGCAGGCCCAGCTTATCCAGCCAATCCTTGCGGATGAACATTCCGTTCCAGGCCAGCAGGGTCCGCTTGCCCGGAATGGAGACCTGTTTTCCGTCATATTTGCCGTAGGATAGCACATTCTCGCCCAGGTAAGCCTTCAATTGCTGCCCGTGCTGCTCCAGCAATTCGTCCAGCGTATAGAGTCCCTTGCTTTTGGCGAAGCGGGTGACCAGTGTCCCGTCGTAGGTGAAGGAGATATCAGGGGCCTGGTTCGCGGCCATTAATACATTCAGCTTGTCGACTTCCTGGGAGCGGGGGACAGGAACAAATTCTACCACGGCGTTATTGGGCTTGCCGAATTTCTCATTGACGTATTGGGTCCATTTGTTGTTGTTCAAATCCGGCTGTCCCTGAACCCCGCGGTCGAACACTTCTACCGTCAAGGTTGCCGGGGCACCGGCAGGGGCGCCGGAGGCAGTCGTTGATCCCTCTGACGACGATGTCTCCCCGCTCTTGTTGCCATTCCCTCCACAACCTGCCGCAACACCGGCCAGAAGCGTCATACTGAACAGAATTGCTGCTGTTTTCTTTATACCCGTACTCACATTAACCACCCTTTCATTCCCCTGATTGTTGAGATTATCCACGCTGTAGTTCTTGTGCAACTCTACATCTCCGCTTCAACCCGTCCGGGAATCCCCCCCTTCACTCGGACCCTGCCGTTCTCAGCCCTTAATTGCTCCGGTCATTACCCCATCTACGAAATACTTCTGGAGCTTCGGATAGATTAGCAGAATCGGAACGGTTGTAAACATCACGCTCGCTGCTTTCAGAGATTCAGGCACGATGAAGGAGCCGATACTTCCTTCTCCCCCCTGCTGGCTGTCAAGCTGCTGATTGGCCGAGATGATCTGGTACAGCTTGAGCTGCATAGGATACAGCTCTTTCTTCGTTATATAGAACAAGGCATCCTGGAAGCCATTCCACCGGTCCACCGCATAGAAGAGGCTTAATGTGGCAATGGAAGGCAGTGAGAGCGGAAGCACAATCCGGAGGAGAATGCCCAGATCCGAACACCCGTCGATGGACGCTGATTCCTCCAGACTCTCAGGAAGCGAGGTGAAGAACGTTTTCAGGATGATCAGGTTGAAGACACTCATGGCGCCCGGCAGAATCAGACTCCATACCGTGTTCATCATACCGAGGTTTTTGACCAGAATATAGGAAGGAATGAGTCCCCCGCTGAAATACATTGTGAAGACGAGGGCGGACAGAATGAAATTTCTTCCCCACAGCCGCTTCTTCGTTAACGGATACGCCGCGCAAATGGTCAGGAACATACAGACGACGGTGAAGACAATCGTAAGCACAATACTGTAACCCAGCGTATACAGCATATCCATATCGCTCAGAATGGTTTTGTACGTTTCGATTGTGAAATCTACCGGCCACAACCCTACCTTCTGGGCTACAATCGCTTCGTTAGAGCTGAGTGAGAGCGCAATCATATATAGGAACGGAACAATACATGTGAAAGACAAGGCCACAATGAATACTAGAATCGCAATATCGGCTACACTCATTTTTTTGCCTGGACGCACATTCTTCACCAGCTTTACCATATTCCATCCTCACCTAATTTCTTCGCAATATAGTTGGCGCCTATGAGCAGGGTCAGACCGACCACGGATTGGAACAAGCCTACCGCTGTAGCCTGGGAGAAGTCCCCTGAGCTGATGCCCACTCTATACACGAAGGTACTGATTACATCAGAGTACTCGCTGACGAGGGAATTCCCCATCACGAAGGGGCGGTCGAACCCGATGGACACCATCCGCCCAATCTGAAGGATCAGCAGAATGTTGATCGTCGGCTTAATGCCGGGCAGAGTAATATGCCACATTTTGCGGAGCCTGCTGCACCCGTCCATATCGGAGGCCTCATACAATTCCTTATTGATCCCGGTGATCGCCGCCAGATAGATGATCGTCCCCCAGCCGATATTCTGCCAGACACCAACGAAGATGTAGGTGATCAGCCAGGGGACTTTCTGCGACAGGAACTCAATCTTCTCTAGTCCGAGGGCAGCGATGAAATGATTGACCATCCCGCTGTTCGAGAACATCAGGTATACAATCCCCCCAATGATCACCCAGGACATAAAGTGCGGCAGATACAGGACGGTCTGGGTTATTTTCTTGAATCTGGCCTGCCCTACTTCATTCAGCAGAATAGCCAGCAGAATCGGTGCCGGAAATCCCGCGATCAGATCCAGAACGTTCAGCACCAGCGTATTCTTCAGTGCACGATAGAAGCTGTCCTGCTCGAAAATAAAACGGAACACATCAAGCCCCACCCACTCGCTGCCCCGTATGCCTTCAAAAATGTTGTAATCCTGGAAGGCCATAATCAACCCGTAGATAGGGGCATATTTAAAAATGGCAATATAAGCAATAGGCAACAGCAAAAGGGCATACAGTAGGGCATCCCGTTTGATTCTGAGGAGAAAAAGTTTCCCTCGTTTGATCCCGACTTGATTTGGTTGACTGTTTAAAACCGCTTTCATTTCTCTCATCCCTCCGGCTGTATAAAGGATCGCTCATGTCCTTCATTATACTTACCGGGCCGGATAAGAAAATGTAATCGCTTAAATGATTTTGGTAATTAATTAAAATCCGGCTGCACAAACAAATAACCCCGCACAAGCTCCCCTTTACAGGGAGTATCGTACGGGGTGAAATATGATCTCTATAGAGACCGTAAAGTTACGTTTCTTGTGCAGCGGCAGTATGATCCGGCGCTTTTTGATTCATGATCGGGATCATTACCAGTGCACCCAGCAGGAATAATATCCCTGCTCCGCTAAAGATCGTGCTCAGCGAAAAGGAGGTCTTAAGCGCACCGGCGAAGGACATGGAGACGACCATCATTCCGACAAACATCGGATTCAGCACTCCGTTGACCCGGCCGACAATGGAAGAATGTGACCATTTCAGAATCATGGTACTGATCCCGATATGAATGCAGGGGAACACCAGCCCATTCAGAAACTGGACGCTCAGCGTGAGCGGAATGCTTGTGGAGAACCCTACAATGGTTGTACAAATAGCGCCTGCCAGCATACCGATCGACAGCAGAAGCTGCGGTGGTACTCTTTTGGCGAAGACGGCTACGATACCTCCCCCGATCAGCATGGCTGCTCCATTCACCATAAGCATATATTGCAGGAATTCCTCGGTCTTGCCCAGCCGCTCGGTCACGATGAACAGATTCAGTGCCTGGGCTACACCAACGGCGAGTCCCGCTAAAATAAACGCAAGTCCGAGCATCCGCAGCACCTGACTCTGCCAGACATAACGAAAGCCTTCAACGAAGTCTTTACGGAATTGTCCTTTGACCGCTGCGGTCTGTTGCTTCATATCATCCTCGGGCAGACGAATTAAGACGAGTGCTGACAGCAGGAACACCACGCCCATGACAGCGATGGAGATTTCAAGGCCAAAGTTGCTGTAGACGAAGGTGCCCAGCATAGGCCCGAGCACCATGAAGATGGCCATCAGCGATTGAAAGAGTGCCATGCCTTGCTGCAGTTGTTCCTCCCGCACATGATACTTGAATAACCGCATGCTGGAAGGCTGAGAGAACTGTGACAGAATAGCTGAGATGAATGCTACCAGGTACACGGATTCCCAGGAGCCGAAGTGAATGCTTAGCAGCACGCCGAATACCGATACCGCGGATAATAAATCGCACCAGATCATCGTTCGCTTCGGCCGCCACCGGTCGGCAAAGGTCCCTCCGATGAATGAAAAAACAAAAATGGGTGCAAATTCAGCTACACTGATCAGGGAAATCGCATAGGGATCATTGTTGGTCCTGTCCGCCACATACAGGAGGATCGCAAAATTCCGCACCCAGATGCCAACCTGCAGCAGCACGCTGGATAAAAGAATCGTCTGCAGGAACCGGTTACGGAACAGGCTCGGCGGATTTGCGCTATCGGTATGACTCATCAATCTAATAACCCTCCTATTTATCCACAAAGTACACTCCTCTTCATTCAGGCATGTTCTCCTTTCCCTTCCTCATTATACGGACCAGACCCGGATCAATAAAGAGGGAAAAAGAGAAATTGGAGTGCTTAATTTGCTATAGGGTGGGAGGGATTGATCTGATGAATAAGCAGTATTCCGTCATACTGATCACGGGGAATCATTTTCTCATCCAAAACGCCCCAGGCTTTGGCAGTACGGGGGGTATACATCCATTCAGTGGATGAAGTTAATGCTGTATCCCTCATGTTAATGAACCGGGCCGTACCCATTCCTGTACCCAGAATATCCTCCAGACTATCTTTTTCATGGGGCATGACTTGCTCAATCTTCCCGTTATTCTTGTAGGAGCTTCCTTCATAGGCATATAATCCAATGACATATCCGGACTGCTTCAGCGAATGCGGAAGCATCTCCCCCATCGTGGGGTACGGATTATGATCGTAATCGAAGCCGTTATGCTCTGTGATCATGGTGGAGTTATGCTTACGTATGTGATAGTTGTGTCCCCAGAGAATCATCTTCTCATTAGGATAGACCGTGTCTGCCAGCCAAGCTACATTCCCTGCCATAACGCGGTCTCTTTCATAACTCCCTTGCTTCAACTGCTTCTCCGGGTCAACCCCTGCAAGCAGTTGTACGATATGAGGATGGTACGTATCCAGCATATCAATCCTGTTGTTCAATACACGTTCGATCAGAGACACAAGCTTGGGCTGCCCGGGATAGGTTTTGCTTAATTGATCTTTATTGTCTTTAACAAACCGCTGGAAAATACTATATTTCTCCTTGATTTTATCTTTCTGACTATTGAAGACTTCGATATCTTTGATCCCGTTGAGGTTCAAATACCAGCGTTCCGTTTGCGCAATGGCTTTGGCTTTGCCGGAATCCACCTTGGCAAACCATTGTTCAACGAATGTTATAAACGGCTCAGTCGTACCCTGGGAGTCAAATCCGGTCAATAGGAGCGGATGCTCTGTTCTGCTCTGCTCGGCAATATATTCAAATAAAGGCAAGTTCTCTTCTACCTGCCACACACCGTAGACCGTGCTTGTCATCAATTCTTCCGGCGTCATCTTCTGGATCTGAGTATACGCAGCAGCCGTATCCGCTAAATTGGACTCGAAGGCGAGGACGTTGTACCCCAGCTTTTCATGCAGGAATTTCACAAGCCTAACCTTCACGGAGTTGTATTCTGCGGCTCCATGCGAAGCTTCGCCCAGGCTCACCAGCCGTTTGTCCGCTAATATCGGCTTAAGAAACGCTAAGTCGGAGTATAGGTCATTCTTAGCCGTCGTTATGGATGTAATGGTGTGGGCGGACATCGTGGGCGTTGCTTCTGCTGAAGGTGCTCCGGTCATATAAGCTGCTTGCCCGGCGGTCATTACACTGAAACTGCATAATGCTGTAGATAAGATAACTTTGCGTAATAAGTGATTCATTAGGTTAACCCCTCTCCATGTATATGAGCATCAGCTTATCACGGCGAGGTTAAAACGAGTCTGCTGCGGAGTTTAAAATTGGTTTAAGTTTGGTGTTCAATAAAATTCAAATAAAAAAGACCCTTAACTATCAAGGGCCTTAATCAAAATGACTGGTTTGTCCTAGTTATTGCCGGATCGACTTGAAGGACTCGGTCTGCTGGGTAATGCCCTTCTCTGCCGCAAAACGCTCAATGCTCGACGCCCCGAAGAATCCGTCGATGCCTTTCGTTCGCTTGATGACATAAGCGGCATCCTCCGGCTCGGCAATCGGTCCCCCGTGGCAAATAATCATAATATCCGGGTTTACTGCCCGGCCGGCTTCAATAATCGCCTCAATTCGTTCTACACAGTCGTCCAGGGTCAGCGCGGTCTTCGCGCCTATCGTACCCTTGGTCGTCAAGCCCATATGGGCAACCAAAATGTCAGCTCCCGCCTCCGCCATAGCTTGAGCCTGTGCAGGGTCAAAAACATACGGGGTGGTCAGTAAATCCAGCTCATGGGCGATACGGATCATCTCGACCTCCAGGTCGTAGCCCATACCGGTCTCCTCCAGATTCTGTCTAAACACCCCGTCAATCAAACCTACGGTAGGGAAGTTCTGAACCCCGCTGAAGCCTTGCTCCTTCAACTGCTTCAGATATACCTCCATCACCCGGAACGGATCGGTGCCGCATACCCCGGCCAGAACTGGCGTATGCTTGACGACAGGCAGTACCTCCGAGCCCATCTCCACAACGATTTGATTCGCATCTCCATAGGACAGTAAGCCTGCGAGGGAGCCGCGCCCTGCCATTCTATACCGGCCGGAATTGTATACAATCAGCATATCCGCCCCGCCCGCTTCACTGCTCTTGGCCGTAATCCCTGTGCCTGCCCCGACACCGAGGAGAATCTTGCCCGCCTTCACCTCATCCTTGAATTTGGCCATAATTTCTGATCTGGTTAGCTTATTCATTCGTATATCCTCCTTAGGTGTGTGTCAGGAATAGGATGCCTGCAAGAGTTCAATCAGCTTATGCGCGGCGGCCTCTGCAAAGGCCGGATCGTTGATGGCGCAATCCATCTCTATCACTTCGACGCGCGAACGGTCAACCTGCTTACGCAGGGTATCGAACAGCATCCGGTCCTCTTCCGGTCCGTAGAAGGGCTGGCCCTCCACATCAATGGCCGAAATGCCCCTTAGCGGCAGCATCAGCACGGTGCTCTCCTCTGCCAGGTTCAGCTTCTCTGCAAGCTTCCGGCCGATCTGCTCATTCTCTGCCACGGTCGTTCTCATCAGGGTGACAGTCGGGTTATGCTGATAAAAGGTATGGTCCTTGAATCTATCCGGTACGGTATCTGCCGGTCCGAAATTGCACATATCCAAAGCCCCCACCGAGACTACCTGCGGAATACGCTTGCGGCTGGCCGCCTCCAGACGGTGCGGCCCAGCATTCAAGACCCCGCCGATAATCTCATCGGCCCACTCGGTTGTCGTCAGGTCGAGTACGCCTTCAATGAACCCGGCCTCGATGAGCGCCTCCATCGACTGTCCGCCGATGCCTGTGGCGTGGAAGACAAGCACCTCGTAGCCCCGCTCCTCCAGGTGTTTTCTTGCCGCAGTTACACAAGGCGTGGTCACCCCGAACATCGTGGCTGCAATAAGCGACTTCTTCTCCGGGAGATGTGAATGCTCGAACGTAAGCATTCCCGCTACCGCAAATATCGCATTTGTAAATATTCTCGTAGAAATCGAATTCAAGCCGGCAACATCCACCACAGACGGAATCATGATAATGTCACTCGTCCCTACGTATGGCGCTGTATTTCCGGACGCAACGGTCGATACCAGCACCTTCGGAACGCCAATCGGCAAGGCTCTCATGGCCGGTGCGACCAGTGAGGTTCCGCCGGTGCCCCCAAAGGAGATGATTCCGTCGAACTTCCCCTCCTTGTACAATCGGGGCACCAGCTTCTCCAGTCCTTTGGACAGAACCTCGGTCGCCAAAGCCCGGTCCTTCCTTGCAGCCAGCTCCTCAATATCCATGCCAGCGGCGGAGGCGACCTCCCGGCCTGATACATCCGGGGCAAAGGACGGCTCGAATACCCCTGTATGGATCATCAGGGTCCCCAGTCCAAGCTCCTCTGCAATCCTCTTGATGTACAGGTACTCCTCACCTTTCGTATCAAACGTTCCTGCTATTGCGATGGTCTTCATTCTGCTGCCTCCTCATATGAATCATCTGGAACAGTGCTCCATTCGGGTAGCCGAGCGCTATAGATTCATCATACGGGGTTCATTTAAGAATGAAAACGCTTTTAGGTGCTATATTTTTGTGTTTAGGTTAGATCGGTACCGCTTGGGGGAGCAGCCCTTCAGTTTTTTGAACATTTTGCTGAATTGGGCATAATCCGGATACCCTACCATCGCGGCCACCTCGGATAATTGGAGCTGCGGTGCCTGGAGCAGCGTGACGGCCTTATGGATGCGGAAGTTTACAAGATAGGTCTGGAAGCTGCAGCCCACCTCTTTTTTGAACAAGCTGCTCAAATAACTGCGCGAAATATGGGCCACCCTGGCCAGATCCGCAAAAACAATTTCATCGCTGTAGTTCTGAGCCACATATTCTTTGACGAACTCCACGTAATCATAATGTTTGGTGATGCCGCTGAGCATCTTGACCATGAAATCATCCTCATTCAGCTTGCCCAGGCGCTTGAAATCCCGGGTGATTGCCGTAAGCGATTGCTCGGATGGAATCCGTTCAAAGGCAGACCCGCCTATGTAACCCATAATGTCTGTGTTGTCGCTGTACATGTACTGGACATCGACCGGTGTCTTCACCGGACCGCCGTATATCATCCGGATGACCTCCGGCTTAAGCTGCCTGCAGGCAGCGACAATACGCAGTGCCCTTGCTTTGGCTGCCTCCAGGGATACCACCTTGCGCGCCCCGAGTAATCCGCCCTCGGTCAGGCCGAGATGGGCACAGATCACATCTGCCCCCGCCCCGATCATCTGGACTGCCTGGGCTTCATCGAATACGAAGGCCACCGTGAACAATCCCTGCTGATGGGCCAGACCTATGGCCTCAACCTCCCGTTCATAGCTGATCCCCTCTTCCTCCAGAGCCTCTCTGAACAATCCGTCGATCAGGCCCACCGTCGGATAATTATTGACCCCGGCAAAACCTCTGCCCTTGATCTCTGTTATATAATCACTCATCTCTCTGGTAGGATCGTTCGCATTCAGCCCAAACAGAACGGGAGTCTCCCTCACCAGCGGCACAATTTCTCTTGACGCAAAGTCCATCACCATATCATTGCTGTTGCAGAAGGGTAAAAAGCCTGCCAAAGAGCTTCTTCCCATCTGCCGGAATTTGCCGGAATTCAGCATTAATATGAAGTCCGCTCCGCTCTGGGCGGCAACCTTGGCTGTGATTCCCGTTCCCGTCGAGACGCCAATAATGTGATTCCCTTCGCGCAGCTGTGATTGCAGACGCTCCAGTACGGCAGTTCTGTTCAAGCTCTATCGCTCCTCATCTATCCAGATTCCTCTTCAATTATAGCAATGATCCGGATCAGATGGAGACGGGTCAGATCATCTGCTGTTATTCTGCCAAGCTTCCTGATTCAATCTACCGTTGATAGCAGCACCAGCCAAGGCTCCCGATGCGGCGGCAGCTATGGACTGATGCATCATGGAGGCCGTATCGCCTGCTGCGTAAACGCCGGGTACATTGGACTCTGCAAACTGATCGACGGCAATAACCCCCGTATCCGATAGCTCGCAGCCTAGACTAAGCGGCAGCTCCGTTCCCAGAACCAGCTCGGGTCTGAAAAAGATTCCCTTGCACGGGATTGCTGTTCCATCAGTAAGCACCACATGGTCCACCATTCCTTCATGGGATGAAATCTCACGAATCGGGGCGTCGAATAGCGGAAGCTGATGAGCCCGTAATTCTGCGCGTTCGGCTTCACTGAGTTCATCAGGACCATTCGTGCAGACCGTGATATGTTTCGTCCAGCCCGATAGCAGCGGAGCAAAATGCATCAGCACCGCCCCTTTGCTAATGACAACCAGCGGCTGGTCTCTTAATTCCCAGCCATCGCAATACGGGCAGACAAATGCGCTCTTTCCGTAGACCTCGCTCAACCCTTGTACATCCAGCTTGCGGTCCTTCATGCCTGCGGCAAATAGCAGCTTCTTGCTGGTAATGCTCATTCCTGAAGCGGTCTCCAGCAGGAAGGCTCCGTCTTCACCTGTAACTGACACTACGGTATCCTCTAACTGAGTGACAGACGGATACACGCGCAGCTGCTCTTGGGCAATCCGCCGGAATTCACCTGGACTGATTCCATCCCGGGTCAGAAATCCATGTGCCTCCCGCGTGACCGCATTACGGGGGCGTCCCTCATCTATGACAATCGTCTGCTTCCTTGCGCGGCCCAGCATTAATCCGGCGTTCAAGCCGGCAGGGCCTCCTCCGATAATAACTATATCAGCTGTATTCATGAATAGTGAATCCTCCTTGTGGGTTGTAATATTGTAGACTTTAAAGATATTAGTTGTCCTTGATTGGGCAAAAAAAAGATTTGGTATAAGACGGAAGACACACTAAAGACTTGAGCTTGAAGCGGAGTCGTCACTGCGGTGAAGATTTGGACTTCTGGCCGCTAACGCTTCTCCAGTTCCAAATTCCCCCTCCGCTTCTTTTTGCTTTTCGTTAATTTTTTAAGTACTTCTTAAATATTTAAGCGCGTCACTCTATCCTCGCACTCAATCAAGGACTATACATATCCATAATAGCTTTATTATTTCATGGTGTCAAGGATGGGGAGAAGAACAAAATCACCCTTCGGTTGGATAATGTATGAACACCTGCGGTTCAGACAACTCGTAGAGCTATCTCCACCATACCCATCTGCCCCTCACTGGAGCATCCGGCCCACGCCCCCTCGCACCAGCACATTGTATTCGGTTTTTCTGTGAAAATACGTCTGGCACGACGATAACGCACAGCCTACGCGGCACGACCAATCCAATTGTGTTCGGTTTTCCGATTACATTCAGCCTACGCGGCACGTCCGGTCCAATTGTGTTCGGTTTTTCGTTTACATTTGGCCTGCGCTACCCACCCGGTCTAATTGTGATCGGTTTTTCGATTACATTCGGCCTACCCGGCGCTCCCGGACCAATTGTGTTCGGTTTTTCGATTACATTTGGCTTACGCAGCGCTCCCGGTCCCAATGTGTTCGGTTTTCCGATTACATTCAGCCTACGTGGCGCTCCCAGTCCATTTGTGTTCGGTTTTTCGATTACATTCGGCCTGCGCTACCCACCCGGTCCATTTGTGTTCGGTTTTCTGTTAAAATTTGTTAAATAGATGGACAGACACGTTCTGTTTTTAGGTACGCTGTTCATTCACTACCTTTAGAACCCAACAACTAGATCCCCACTGCCCCAACCTCAGGCTGCAATTTGTTGCGGAGGACATAGAGCATGACAGCCCCTACAAGGAAGGCGGCAATATCCGAAATGACCAGTGACCAGATCACGCCGTGGAAGCCGCTCATCCGATTCGCGATATAGAGTACAGGAATCAGAGTGAGGCCTTGAATCACAGACATAATGAACGCTGCCGTTCCTTGCGCGGTGGCCTGGAAAATCCCTATGAACAACGAGGTCATTCCTGTGATGAACAGGGATAAGAAGGTGACATGCAGAATGTAGCTGCCCATCTCAATGAACTG
This sequence comes from Paenibacillus tritici, assembly GCF_013204885.1. Taxonomy (GTDB): domain Bacteria; phylum Bacillota; class Bacilli; order Paenibacillales; family Paenibacillaceae; genus Paenibacillus_AQ; species Paenibacillus_AQ tritici. The sequence continues at coordinate 685,111 of NZ_JABMKX010000001.1, read as the reverse complement.
CGGATCATTCGTAAACAGACCGATTAAGTGGTCCGAGCTCAGATAGACAATCACACCGAACACGGCGGCTAAAGCTCCAATTACTTTAATCGTGAATTGAATGGTATGCTTCATCCGCAATTTATTCGCTGTATAAGAGAAGGCAATGAGCGGTACGACTCCCTCACTTAGACCCATTAGAATTAACTCGGGGAATTGCAGTAATCGCGATGAGATTCCGAATCCTGCAATAGCCTGCTCCCCATACCCCGCCAGATAACGGTTAAAGATCAGCGACATCGCCCCCATGAAGACACTCATCACGAAGACGGGGACTCCGATTTTGAAGACATTGCCCAGAATGTTCCGGGTAGCCTTGAATTGTCGGATGGAGATCGTCAAGAATTGACTCTTAGTTAAGATATGGCAGGCGTAGTACACACAAGCAACCAGGTTCGAGATGACTGTGGCAGACGCAACGCCGATCACATCCCAGTGGAAGACGAAGATGACTAAGGCATCGAGAACAATATTCACAGCCATACTGAGCAGCATCCCGATCATGGATGTCATGGCCGCACCCTCCGCACGGACGATACTCTCCAATGTGAAGAACAAAATAAGGATAGGCGAACCTATAAGCATAATTGTGACATACTCCTTGGTATATCCGAAGGATTCAGGCGTTGCCCCCAGTGCATGAACAATGGTACCAATCAGCGGAAGGCAGGCAGCCATGGTGATAAGTCCAAGAACTATACTGCTATAGAAGGCAAAGGAAGACACATGCCTAACCTCATCCGTGTTCTTCTCTCCCAGCAACCGGGAGATGAATGCGCTGCTGCCCACGCCGACCAAGTTGCCTAACGCCATAAGGACCGCGAATAACGGTAAAGTCAGAGCAAGGGCGGTTAGCATTGCAGTATTGTTAAGAGTGCCCAGGAATAAGGCATTTAAGATGGAATAGATGACACCCATCGACGTCCCTAACATCATCGGTACAGCGAAGTGGGCTACAGCCTTGGCGATAGGCGCTTTTTCAAAATAATGGAGATTCTCTGTATTCACAGGGGTCACCGCTTTCTTCAAGTTTTATCTGATATTAGTTAGAATTCTAACTATATGAAGCCCTCGTACCGCAGCACAAACTAACCTGCACTGCCCATCTGCCTCTAGTTCGCTTGTGGAGAGGCAGTGCATGGCTGTTTATCTCGCTGAAACGGTACCGTCCTTTTAAAGGACGGCAAAGCCGTTTCCACTTGACATATGCTTATTAGTCACGGAATCCTCTGCGAAAACGTTCATCGCCCATATTTCTCCACATCCCGCTCATCTCTCCGCGCATGGCCATTAGTTTCTCGAATTCCTCGGAGCCGATCCGCTCCTTGGCAGCTTCCATCCATACCGCCATGAAGTCACGGTCGGTGTCACTTCCAAGCTCTTCTTCCAGCGCTGCGCTTATACGTACCAAGTAATCTCTGAAGGCGGTCTGCTCCTCTTGGGACAGGCAGGAGAATATGCCGGAGCTGTCGACTTCTGCTTCCTCTTCCTCTTGGCCTTTGGGTGTCAGGTAGATCAGCATAATGCGTTTGTCTGTCTCTGAAGGTCTGCGGGTAATATATTCAGCCTTCTCCAGCTTGGCAAGTAATTCATTCAGCGACGATATCCGGATGTCCAGCATGTAAGACAAATCCTTGGTACTGATCCCGTCCTTCATCCGCAGAAAAGCAAGTATCCTTCCTTGCCCCCGAGACTTATCGGCCATGGGGCCGGCTTCGGTATGGTTCTTCAAATGCTGTCTTTGCAGCAGCCATTGCAGCTTAGCGAGCTTATCATACAATTCTGCATTCATATTCATTGTGCATCTTCCTCCTGGATTTGATTATCTTACGGTACCTGCATAATGAATTGATGGTACCTGTTGAATTTATTATAACGGTACCTGTTGTACTTGTCAAAAGTTTTCTACAGGTACCGTTCATATCACTGGTACAAATGACCGATAATCTCCATCTTGCCGCCGATACTGGTCTGGAGCAATTCTAGATTACTCTTCTCTATAGTAAAAATCACCGCTGTCGCCGGACCTCCGGAAGCCTCCAGCTTCTCGGTGATGCCGGGGAGGGCCTGGAAGCTGCCGCCGTTCAGTTCAGCCAAAAGCACGGCTTCATATCCGGCTCCCTTGGACCCGACCGGATGAATGTCATGGACTTCAGCTGCGCCTGCCAGCTGCTGAAGCTGCCGGATGCTGCATTGCTTCGCTTCCTGTTCCAGGACGGCGCTGCCCACCAGCGGTTCACCAAGCATGACGATGCAGTCGCCGATAGCCGAACACCCAAGCTTCAACTGCTCCTCGTCAGCTTCACCGATAACCGTTATGCCTATACCGGTCTGGCAGGATACGAAGTTATCCTCAGTGCTGCCGTTCACGTGTGCGTCAGTCAGGCCTGCTTCATGAAGCAGCCTATGTATGCCCCGGATAATCTCAGAGCCTGTAGGGTTTCTCTCGACGGCCAGCGTATCTATTACTGTTAGAATGTCCGCTCCTGCGGACAGAACCTCCATCACGGCAACCCTGGCAGCGTAATAACCCGCGATATCCGGGGGAGTCTGAATGACATCCATCGGCTTGTTTCCTATGCTTGCACTGGAATCGCAACCGATGACCAGCACGCGGCTTCCCTCTCTCCGCACCAGAGTCAGGTCACGGATTCTTTGCACTTGCGGTTTCATAATGGTCATCCCTCTCATACTCTACTAGAACTCTACTCGGATCATCCCCCGTATCCAGACCGTGCTGCCCTGCCACTGAAATTAGTTGGATTCTCTCCACTTGCTGATCAGCAAATGGCCCGTTCAAGAACAATAGTTGGAAAAACAACACTTAAATCATCCCGATTCACCCAAAGTCATTAAAACTAATCCTCTTAGATGCCCTTTTTCCACTTGTTTCCGGCGATCCCTCTGAAATCAACGTATTAAGATACGTTTTTCCAATTGCTGTTTACGTAGGGGCGGCATACTCTGAATCTCACACGGGTTCTTGTCCTTTGGTTCCTGCTAATGGTTCCTGTTAATAACCGCCCCGCAGACCCGCCCGGTACTCACTCGGCGGCATCCCGGAGTGCTTGCGGAATTGCTTGGAGAAATACAGGGCATCGTTGAAGCCGACGGACGAAGCTACCTGCTCAATAGTGAGCGGACTTCCCAGCAGCTCTCTGGCCTTGTCCATCCGTATTTTGAGCAAAAACTGCTTGGGCGACAATCCGGTCCGCTGCTTGAAGGCCTTGGATAAGTGAACCCGGTGATACCCGAGCGAGGAAGCGATGTGATCAATGCTAATCTGCTGATGGTATTGCAGCGTGATCCAGCGGATCGCCTGGTCGATCTGCCGGTCGATCATCTCCGGCATTTCTGACGGATGCGGGGGCAGTGCACTCAGATTATCCCGCCCGAACTCATGAAGCAGCAGCCGCACCCAGCCCGAAGCCTCCAGGCTCTCCAGCCTTGGATAAGCGGACTGCTTGAACGCATGACGTATCCGTTCGTACAAGCTATGAAGCTCTGCGACATTATCGGAGTGCATGAAGGGCTGCTCCCTGGTAATGCCCACGGCTCTGAGCAGATCCAGAACGCCAATGCCCTGCAAGGCCACCCAGGCGTAATGCCACGGAGTCTCCAAGTCCGCTTTATAGCTGAATAGTGAGCCAGGAATTATAACGAAGGTATCCCCTGCCCGGCACTCTGCCGAGAACGTATCGCTCTGAAACAGCCCCCCGCCCTCCAGAACCGTATGTATTAAGTAGAAATCATGTACGGACGGCCCGACGGTATGGCCGGGATGCGGCCTTCCCTCTCCGCTGAACAGCACGGACAGATCCTGCTCCTCCGGCGTGAGGTTAATGCCCAAAGTGAAATCATAATGCTCCGGATTCATATGCAACATTCCTCCATATCCATCTTGTCTTTCTCCATAGGCGCACTTTGAGTTCTATTCTATAGTGATTATAGAAGAAAACAGCGAAAAAAGCTTCTGCAACCTTATATTTCTGCCAGACTATTGATCATATCCCCGTATGGCAGAAGCATTTTCCGCAACCTACAGGAGGCCAATATCTTATGTCTAAAGTTACATTTATCGGTGCCGGAAGTACAGTATTTGCCAAAAACGTCCTCGGCGATATCATGGCTACCCCTGCTCTGCAGGGATTCGAGCTTGCCTTATATGATATTGATCTTGAGCGCTTGAACGACTCTGCGAACATGCTCCAGAATCTGAAGAGAAGCAGCGGCAGCACATGTACTGTCATCACCTATACCGACCGCAAAGAGGCGCTGCGCGGTGCAAAGTATGTGATTAATGCCATCCAGGTCGGCGGGTACGATCCTTGCACGATTACAGATTTTGAGATTCCCAAGAAATACGGCCTACGTCAGACCATTGCGGACACGGTAGGCATCGGCGGGATCTTCCGCAATCTGCGCACCATTCCGGTTATGCTGGATTTCGCAGCCGATATCCGCGAGGTCTGCCCGGATGCGCTGTTCCTGAACTATACGAACCCGATGGCAGTTCTGACGAATGTCATGAACACCTACGGCGGCGTGAATACCATCGGACTCTGCCACAGCGTGCAGCAATGTATCCCTGGATTATTCGATCACCTGGGGATCGACCAGACAGGAGTACAGGCCAAGATCGCCGGCATCAACCACATGGCCTGGCTGCTTGAGGTCACCAAAGACGGCAAGGATCTGTACCCGGAGATCAAACGCCGTGCCGCCGAGAAGCAGCTTGAGCCTCACCACGACATGGTCCGCTATGAGATGATGCTGAAATTCGGTTACTATATTACGGAATCCTCCGAGCATAATGCCGAATACCATCCGTATTTCATCAAAAGAAACTATCCTGAGCTGATCGAACGGTTCCAGATTCCACTGGATGAATATCCGCGCCGCTGCGTGGAACAGATTGAACGCTGGCAGCAGATGCGCGGGGAGCTGGTGAACAATCAGGAGCTGAAGCATGAGCGTTCGCATGAGTATGCCTCTTATATTCTGGAAGCCATGGAGACCAATGTGCCCTTCAAGATTGGCGGGAATGTAATGAATACCGGGTTGATCACCAATCTGCCCACAGAAGCCTGTGTCGAGGTCCCTTGTCTGGTGGACAGCAGCGGTGTGACTCCAACCTTCGTAGGCGACCTGCCTCCGCAATGTGCGGCGCTGAACCGGACCAACATCAATACGCAGCTATTAACCATTGAGGCAGCAATGACTCTCAAGAAGGAGCATATTTATCATGCGGCCATGCTTGACCCTCACACCGCTGCCGAGCTGTCGATGGACGATATTATCAGCATGTGCGATGATCTGATTGCTGCCCATGGTGACTGGCTGCCTAAGTATCAATAGGTGGACGCTCCGCTTTTACGCAGGTCGTTCCGTCCTCTCCGCTGTTTGAGCGGAAAAAGTTTCTTCAAATCTTTCTAAAACCACAAAAAGAAACCCTCCTTTGGATAGATGGAGTTACCATACCACCATTTCAAAGGAGAGGTTTCTTTCGTACATTTAATAGTCTATGGTCTCACTTTGCTTGCCAAAGGACCTCGAAGAAGAGATTCCATCCACTCAGCGAATCTATAATACCCTTCCGGTGGACTTCATGGTTTTTCTGGTCATTATGAACAGACGTCCCCTTCTATTTCACATAAATTCTGATCTGATCCGGTGCTGTTCTTGCCAGGACCCGGTACCCTTCCGTAGAAGCGGTTGCCACTCCATTCGCACCTGGAAGACAATAGCCGTTCACTTGACAGGTTCCATCATCGCGGACAAGGAGCTTGCCCATGGTTCCTACAGCCACCCACTCTGGACGATCAATCCGTGGAACATACGTTTGAGAAGGCTTATATTGAGGATTGAGAACGGCCGCGTTCACAGTATGTGCAGGCTTTAGAACATTGCCCTTCATGTCTGTAACAGCCTCCACTTCCCGATCTGCGTAGATGATCCGGCCCCATTCATCAACTTCGTATTTGCCGTTCCAATGTAAATGACTTGCATCTCCCAGTATAGAAGGTCTTGCACTGATAACACCCAAGATGTATTTATCTGCCGGTGTGGCCTTTCTGACCCGTTCACCCTCTGTGGTCACGAAATAACCCGGTTCTATCGGCAATCCATCCACCGTCTCAAACATTTCTGCGTAATCTGCACCATTAGGAAACACATTACCTTGAAGGTATAAATTTCCGGTAGACCCCTGAAGAACAGCAGCCAGGCCGGGGGTAGAAGCATCACCATTGGCTAAATGCCAAGAACCGGGATAAAGTGTCTGACCATTCGTACCCATGATGTGAGAACTAATGTGATCTTCAAGAACGACCGTAGTATCACCTTCAGCATGAGAGGATAACGCATTAGCAATGGTGGATAAACCTTCAGAATGTGAGAAGAGTCCATTGGCCTGAGTTAGGAAACCTTCTGCATGAGAAGCAGATGCAGTAGCTAAGGTTCCGCCGCCCTCTGCGTGGGAAAAATCACCACTTGCGGCACTAAACTCCCCTTCCGCATGTGAGGCTACACCCGATGCAAGCGTCTGATTGCCTTCCGCATGTGAAGCTACACCCGAAGCATTCGTTTGAGCACCCTCAGCGTGAGATTGCGTTCCAGAAGCAGTAGTTAAACCTCCCTCAGCGTGGGCAGCGTCATTGATTGCATAAGTGTTGTAGCCTTCCGCATGTGCGGCTGGTGCTGATGCAAGCGTACCATTCCCTTCGGCATGGGCCGTGTCCAATAGTGCAATGGTCTGGTACCCTTCGGCATGAGCCGCTGAAGCGGCGGCTGTCGTCTCATAACCCTCAGCATGGGAGGCAAAACCGCTCGCGGTAGTGGAATTGCCCTCTGCATGCGCACAAGACCCGGGAGCATTTTGATTGCATCCTTCATTTGCCATAAGTCATTCCTCCTAATATTCTGTCCTACCCTATAGACTATTGAACATTAGAAGGAATGGACACGGCATATCTCTAGGGTACAACCAACTATTTGTCATATTCCGACACTATATTAACCATAACAACCGCTTCAACCCAAAGTAAGCCATCTGCGGTGATGATGCTCCTGCACTTCAACCGGGGTATCGAAGAAATCGCTCAACACCTCTGACTGCAGGCAGTTCACAGTCTCATCTCCTTTATATATTTCTCCGTTCTTTACCAGCAGCGTATGGGTGAAGCAGGGGGTGATCTCTTCGATGTGGTGCGTCACATACAGCAAGGTAGGCCCGCCCTCCTGCTTCGTGATTTTCTCAATCATCTGCAGCAGCTGTTCGCGTGCGAAAATATCCAGTCCCGTGCAGGGCTCATCCAGAATCAGCAGCTCCGGATTGGCGATTAGCGCGCGTGCGATGAGGATTTTCTGACGTTGTCCCTGCGATAAGGTATCATAAGTACGGGCAGCCAGGACGGAACAATCCAGAAATTCCATCAGCTCCTCCGCCTGCTTCAGATCTTCTTCATCCGTCTTGTCATATAGCCCGATCGTCGCAAATTTACCGCTGAGGATGATGTTGAGTGCGGTCTGATGGCCGTACAGCTTTTGCTGCAGGGAGGTGCTGACCCAGCCGATCCGTTTGCGCAGCTCCCGCAGATCGACATCGCCGAAGCGGTGGCCTAATACCTCCACCTCCCCCTCCGTGGGCCAGATATAGCCGTTCACCACATTCAGCATGGTCGTCTTGCCGGACCCGTTCAAACCGACAATACACCAATGCTCCCCTTGTTGTACCTTCCAATTCATATCGCGCAAGATCATGGTCTTGTCACGCCGCCACGATACATGTTCAAGTGATATAATCATGTTCGGCTCCCCTCCTTCTCTCATTCTAGTATATTTCAATATACCCTTCGGTTCCATGCACACGGATGCGCTGCCCGTCCTGAATCAGCTTGGTCGCATCCGCCACCCCAACCACTGCCGGTATGCCATATTCCCGTGCGATTACGGAGCCATGTGTCATCAGTCCCCCGACCTCGGTGACCAGGCCTTTAATAGAGACGAACAAGGGGGTCCAGCTCGGGTCAGTAAATGAGGTAACTAATATATCCCCTTCTTCCAGGTCAGCCTCCTCCATCTTGAGGATCACCCGGGCCCGTCCTTCTACCACACCGGAGGAAACAGGCAGACCGGCCAGCGCTCCAGACGGCAGATGCTCCCTTTTGTACCGGCCGGAGAGGATCTCACCGTCAGAGGTTATTACACGCGGGGGAGTGAGCTTTTGATATACATGGAATTCGTCTTTACGTGTGCGGATGAGCTCATCATCGAGTGAACTTGTGCGGACAGCTTCCTCCAGCTCTTCAAAATAGAGATAGAATATATCCTCCCGCTCACGGATAACCCCTGCTTGGACCAGCCGCTCCGCTTCCTTCAGCATCGCCTGCTTGTATACCATGTAACGGTTAATATAGCCGTATTTGGGATATTCCCGGTAACCGATGAAATTGCGGACCAGGTCAATATTCTGCTTGGTCTCCCGGGCTTTATGGTCACCATCCGGTAACTGCTTCAAGCGGGCCAGCAGCTCTTGTTCCTTATTCCAGGCTTCCTGCCGTCCCTGCTCAAATCTCTGCTTGCCGGCATTAGGCCCGAAGTTTCTGATATTCCCAAGAATCAGAGGGAGCAGCATGGAAGGCTTCTCGCTCCAGCGGGGTCTGGTGATATCAATTTCCCCTGTACAGCGCATTCCGTATCTGTCCAGGTAGTCTGTCAGAGCATCGTAGGCTTCTTGTCCGCCTTCTAACGTACACAGTACGGCCAGGAAATCATCCCCTTGTGCCTGCTGTAGATAATCTACAACCTGCGGACAGGGACGAATCACATCGGCGACATCCAGCAGCGCCAGGCCCATTTCAGAAGTGATATTGTTCTGTACAGACTGCGACAGCGTATCTGCGGCGTTAATCTCACCCAACCACTCGTTCAGATGATCATTGATCCAGGACGAAGCATCCATTGCTGCCATGAACACCGCTGTACTCTGCGGATTGAATAGAACCCTCTTCAGCTCCTGGATATCCTCCCGGATAAACTCGAATAACGCTGAGCCTGATTTCGTTCGGATACTCTGTTTCAGCGCTTCTACCGATGCTTCGCAGCTCTTAATCAACTCCGTAACGATGGCCGGATCGCCTCCGGCAGGGACTTGTTCTGCGGGGGACGGCTTGGCTGTATTGTTTTGGTTAGGAGCAGGCGGCTGTTCAGCAGCCGGGGGAGCAGGGATGAAATCATCCCGTCCGATGATCGTCAGAAGCGCGTCTTTGACCAGCGGATCGGATTTGCCAAGCGTATCAATGATCGTATTTCTGGCCGGTGAAGCCAAGTGGGAGGTGATATCGACAAACAGCCGTCCGCCGGCTTTGCGCATGGTAGCAGGAGTAATCATCAGGTAAAATGACAAGCCCAGCGGCTTCATGGCATCTGTCATCATTTGCGCGTGACCTACGGATAGATACGCACGGTTCTCCTGATCACTAGACTCAGGGATGGGGAATAACGTTGTGATCGGCCGGCTCTGGACGATATAAAAGGTGTCATCAGCCAAACACCATTCGATGTCCTGGGGGGACCCGAAATTAGCTTCTATTTGTCTCCCGATACGTGCGAGCTGTAAAATCTGTGGTTCCGAAAGAGTCTGAGCCTCTTGCTGATCGGGACCGAGCAGGCGGGTTTCTGTGCCGCCTCCCGGGATACCGTAGATCGCCAGTTTTTTGGCCGCTATCCGCTTCTCGACGATTTCCCCGTTCTGCACCTTATAACCATCCGCAGTGACCAAGCCTGAGACTAGTGCCTCCCCAAGACCATAGCTGGCGTCGATAGACAGCAGCTTGCGGTTATTCGTAACCGGATCTGCGGTGAACAGAATCCCCGAAGCCTGCGGGAAGATCATTCGTTGAATAATTACGGATAAGTAGACCTGTCTGTGGTCAAAACCATTCTGCATCCGGTAGATTACCGCACGGTCCGTGAACAGCGACGCCCAGCATTTGCGGATATGCTCAAGGATGGCATCCAGCCCGATAATATTCAGATACGTATCTTGTTGACCGGCAAAAGAGGCCTGCGGCAGATCCTCGGCAGTGGCACTGGAGCGCACGGCATACGCCTGATCGTCCCCAAGCCGGGAGAGATGAAGGGTCACCGCTGCCACCACTCCGGGAGGAATCACCGTTTCAGTAAGAGTCTGGCGGATCGCTCTGCTGATCTCCCCTATTTGCGTCCGGTCATCTGCTTGCAGCAGGGTTAACCGTTCCAGCAGAGCATGATACGTTTCATTCTGCCGGATAGCTTCCAGATAACCCTCAGTAGTAACACAGAATCCTTCAGGTACATGGATGCCTTCCATCCTGGACAACTTGCTCAGATTTAGCCCTTTGCCGCCAACCTGTGACAGTGGTGTATGGTCCATTTCCTCCAAACCGAGAACCAGTGAACGCATTCCTATCTCCCCTGACCTATTAAAATGAGAAAAAAATTTGACAATGAGCTTGGCCGCATGTTATATTGGTAATATAAGATAACATTTCTATGCTCATTAACCAAAATCGTAATCGGAATTGATTATATCACTGTGTATGTACATATGCAATATGAAAGAACCTGGGCCATAGGCCCAGGTTCTTTTTTCGAGCGAAAACATTAATTATTTCGTCCATAGTAAAGCTTCAGGTTGGTGACATCCACCAGATACATGATATCTATGCCCTTCGGACTGCGGTCTACCGCAAGGCGCTCGATCGGGATACCCGGTGCAAGTGAGGTTTCAGCCCAGCCCCCGCCGGTGTTTACCGCCATGAACGCCCGGTCGGTTCCGCTGCTTTTGACGTAGTAGATTCTTGCAGCCGTACCAGCCCAGGTCACATCAATGGCGGCATTGGTGGGAGCGGCGTTATAGACTGTCTCCCGGGTCCAGCCTCCTGCACCATAAGTGGCCTGCTTCACCGCGAAGCTGGTGCTGCCCTCCTCGCGATAACGGTAAGCAATCACAGGACGGCCCGCAGCATCAAGCGTCATCTTGGCGCTCTGGACGCCTGGACCTCCGGGATCACTTCCACTCTGCACATAGGCCTCGCTTGGAGCCATAGGCTGTACAATATCCGCCGTAGTCAGGGAGACCGGCGCTGATACTGGAGTACCGTCCGCCTTGCTGAACACACCGGTGGCCGGGCTGTATTTCAGATAGGACAACTGGTGGCGCAGCGGACTGGCGGCGAAATACGCCCACTCGAACAGGATATGCAGATCTCCGTTAGCGTCAAAGACCAGATCGTCCGGGTAGACAGACCGGTTCAGGTGAGCCGCAATCACCTTGACCTGTGTCCAGACAGAATCGGCATTATTCCAGCGGAATAGAACAGCCTCTCTTTTGCCTGCCGGATCTTTGTCCGTGCGCACCAGCAGATACAAATCTCCGTTCGGAGCAGTTGTCACTACCGGATAGGTCACCGTTATATCTGCAGGTAGCTCATCCGAGTGATTCTGGGGAATTCCGCCGACGGAATCCGAGCGGTAATACCTCCAGGCATTGCTGTGCATGGAAGCAAATACATGGAACCGTCCGCTCCCGTCTCTAGCCATTGAGGGCTGGTTATGGCCGAGATCATCCGGATATTCCGCAGGAATTGTACCGTCCATAAGCGGAAGCTTGCTCCAGATTCCGTCATTGTCTCTTCTTGCAATAGCAATGGTATGCTTGCCGGGTATAGCTCCCGGGGCGTTATAGGCCATATAAGCATACTCGAAGCCAAGCCCATAAGTGGCGATAGGGGACCACCATCCGGCCTGATTACTGGAGTCCATCGGAAAAGGCACCTCCTCCAGTACCGCAGCAGCACTTCCCGTTCCCGCCGGCAGCAGGGTTAACAGCAGGGTCATAACGAGACCCAGCGTCCATTTTCTGTTCTTTTTCAAAGCTTACGCCTCCCTTAGATCACTGCTTCTGGACCGTGATGTAAACGTATTCACTACGATTCGGCACCGCCCCTCCTTCTATCAGATTCACTATGTTGCTGGCCCAACAATAGCATGCGGCCCGCAGGAATGTTACTGTATTATTGCAAGATTACTGTATAGCCCAAGGAGTGAGTGATATGCCCCAAGAAAATAATTTTCAATATGTTCATATTGTTTTTAGTCTCTCTGACGCCGGTTCCTTAAAAGTAGCGCTTAGTACCATTGGTGTACGTGAGTTATGCGAAGTCCTGGCCTTTAATGAATTGTTTTCAGTCGGCCCAATATCCAGCATAGATACGGCAACAGGACAACAGAATAGGCATCTATGGATGATGGAGCATGATAAGGACTATAGCTTTTATCAACATAACAACCAAGAGCATACGCTTGCTAATATGGTACAAGCAGTAAGGAGTATTCCCGGGCATACAACGATAGTCATTTGGTGTGCAGATAATGCACATGATCAAACCGGTCTGCGGTTCGTATTGCATCTGCTGCGGGAGCGGAAAGAACGGGTTCATATCGCCAATGTAACGGAGCTTTATCATACAGCGGGGTTGAATCGTACAGAAGGGAATCTTCCCTATTATCGAGGCGCAATCGGTCAAGAGCAGTTTCTGTCCATTGTAAAAAACCATTATCAAGGACTTCCTCTTGATAATGGCTTAAGAAGCATGTATGAAGCGGAGTGGCTGAGGCTATCGGAAGACCATCATGTGCTGCGCTTGTGGGAAGAATCCACTGTTATCGGCCGGGAGGAAACTGCGCTGGATGAGGTCATCCTGCGGGCCGTCAGGGAGCTGGAGCAGGAGCAAGACGAGCACGGGTATATCAATGCCGCGAGTGTCTTTATTAGAGTATTCAAGAGTTCGCTGCAATTCGTGGGAGAAGCTTTTGTGACTTATAGAATTTGGATGCTGGTGAACCAAGGCGACTTAGCGTTCAGAGGATTACCGTGGGCTTTGCACCAGTTCTCGCTTCGCCTTGGTCTCCCACAGCGATTGTAACAACGGTCCGTTCAAGCAGCGTCCACCCGAGCGCTAAGGTTGATACTGCTTACTATTTAAAATGCACCGAACCGGCTGCCGGCTGCTACACCCTTAGGAGAGATCTGTTCAATCTCTGCCAAATCTTCTGCGGTTAGCATCACTTGCAGCGCACCTATATTCTCTTGCACGCGCTCCAAACGCTTGGTTCCCGGAATCGGAACGATCTGCTCACCTTGTGCCAGGAGCCAGGCCAGACTCAGCTGCGCGGGTGTGCAGCCTTTACGGACGGCCATTTGCTCGATCAGGGAGACGACTTCAATATTCTTCGTAAAGTTCTCGCCTTGGAACCTCGGGTAATAACGCCGGTAATCATCTTCCGGCAGATCCTCGAACTTCCTGATCTGTCCGGTTAGAAACCCGCGGCCAAGCGGGCTATAAGGGACCAGACCGATACGCAATTCCTGCAGAACGGGGAGAATCTCGTCCTCCACTTCCCTGCTCCACAGGGAGTATTCGGTTTCGACGGCACTAACCGGATGCACCGCATGTGCCCGGCGGATGATATCGGCGGGTGCCTCCGACAGCCCGATATAGCGGATTTTCCCTTGCTTCACCAGATCAGAGAGCGTGCCGACCGTGTCCTCAATGGGGGTATTCGGATCGGGCCGGTGCTGGTAATAGAGATCAATATAATCCAAGCCCAGGCTGTAGAGACTGGCATCAACGGATTTTTTGATATAGGCAGGAGTTCCTGTGGGTCCTTGACCATGCGTAATACCAAATTTGCTGGCGATCACGGCCTGATCCCGGCGCCCCTTGAGCGCACGCCCGACAAGCTTTTCGTTCCCCCCGAACCGTCCGAGGAGGTATTCCTCCCCATAAATGTCCGCTGTGTCAAACATCGTCACGCCCGCATCCAGCGCCCCTTGAAGGGTACGTACCGATTCCTCGTTGTCCGGCATCATCATCGTTCCGAGGCCGAGGGCCGACACTTCAAGTCCTTCGCTCCCCAGCTTTCTTTGTTGCAGCATATGGTTTCCTCTTTTCAAGTATTTAGAATCAGTTGATATGGGTCTATTCTAATCCATCTATACCAGGGCAACCACACAACGCTTTTACTAGTAAAAATATTACCTGTCAGCATTCCCCTCCAGAACCGGTGTGTAGACGCAGATGTGAATGTCCGGACTGCCGGACAGATCAAGCAAGGAGTTGATATCATAAGTAACGTACTTAGGGATATCCAAAGACTGTAGCGTAATACGCTGTACTTTTTTGAGCTGTATATCGTATGACTTCCAGATTTGATTAAATTCCCTGCTGCTCCCGGTCAGCTCCTTCACCGTCTCCTCATACCAGGGGTCTCCCTTGTGTTTATCATAATACGTTCTGAAGACAGAAACCGCATAGCTTGAGAACTCTTCTATATTGACGATGCGGCGGCGTATATCCATGTTGTTAAATAACAAACGGATGAAATAACGGTCTTCGGCAGCAATGGATGCAAAATCAGCGATCATCTCTCCCGCGGCCTCGTTCCAGGCGAGAATCTCTGACCTCTCATTGGTGATATAGGAAGGATATTCGATCTGATCAATGATCAGCTGCATCTGCGGATTCACGAAATCCGGGGCGGCAAGAGGCAGAGGAGGATTCGAGGTATGCGGATTCCATAACTCAAACAGATGATTTTTCTCGTCCGCTGATAATTGCAGCGCTTCGGCGATACTTTGCATCACTTCCCTGGATGCTGTTAATTCCCGGCCCTGCTCCAGCCACGTATAGTAGGTAACACTTACGCCTGCGAGCAGCGAGACTTCCTCCCGGCGTAGTCCAGGTGTCTTGCGCTGCCCATTGTGAATGCTTAGGCCCACATCCTTGGGAGATAGCCGTTCTCTGCGTGATTTCAGGAACGCCCCCAGTGTTTTGGCCTTGTGGCTGACTAACATCTTATGATCACCATCCGGATTATTGTTCATTTCATATACAACTCGACCAGCTTGTAACAACGGTCCTTAGTTACGCCTGCCAGCGTAGCCGCGTACTCCAATCCCTCCATAGTGCCGCCTTTATATTGAGCCGCAGCCTTGGCGGCGGTCTCATCCCGTTCCTTAATCCAGCTGAGCTGTTCTTTTTTCAATGCGGCCATATCGGTTTCGGAGAGCTGCTGCTTGAGCACCTGATAAATTTCGTTCAGCGCCTTGTCCCACCGCTCATGCTCCTTGGAGGCGGCCTCCTTCATATCTGCCGTTATGCCGCTGTCCGACAGTGCCTTCAGATCACTTAGGCCCTCTTCAATCTTATCCAGCTTGTCAAAATACGCCTGCCGCTGTGACTCCTCCGCCTCCGGAGTGGCCTTGGGGGTAGCTTCCGGTGCGGCTGTTGACGCAGGGATCTGCGCAGTCGGAGCCTGTGTCGGTTCCGTTGTCGGCGTAGTCTCCGGTGTAGCCTGCGGCGTTGTGTCCGGTGAGGCCGCTATGGCCTGTCCGGTCTCCACAGGGGTTGCTGCGTCTCCATTAGTAGACTCATTATTCCCGCAGCCTGCCAGTAGCAGACTGGAGATTAGCATCGTAGTTAGAATCGCTTGTCGCATAAGGCCTCATCCTGTCATTGGGTTATAGTCGAAATTCATTTGCTCTATAAGACGCACTTAAGTTTTAAACTTGAAGCTTCATCGTCACTGCGGTGAACATTTGGACTTCCGGCCGCTGTTGTCAGCAGATTTCTTGATTTAATCCGCTCTTCGCGGGTGAAATCCGCTGACAAAGGCGGTCGCTACCGCTCCTCCAGTTCCAAATTTCCCCTCCGCTTCTTTTGCTTTTTGTTTATTTCTTTAGTGCTTCTTAAAATAGTTAAAACACCTTCTTCAGAGTAATTACCTGAATTCGCTGTTTTGGAATCAAGACATTTCTGCTTGACAGCTGTTTGTGATCGCAGTAGTATTTTAAAATACTCCTACGGTATTCGAAGGATAAATTACAGTAAAGGAGCCCCATCCATGATTGAAGCATTACGCAAGCTAGGCTTATCCGATCTGGAAGCCCGCTGCTATCTGGCACTCCACGGCCAGCCTCCCTCCTCTGGCTACGAGGTAGCGAAGCAAGTGTCCGTCTCGCGTTCCAACGTATACGGCGCGCTGCGCAGCCTGGTAGACAAAGGGGTCTGCCGGACCTGCGAAGGCGAGCCTGTTACGTACGCAGCCATTCCGGTGGGACAGGTAGTCAAGCTGCTTCAGGCTGACTTCGAGCGAACGGCCCGCCTGCTGGAGAATGAGCTGGCGACTCTGCCGGTGACACCGCCCTTCTTCAGTAACTGGAAGGGAGACCCGCAAGTGGACCTGGCGATCCGCCGCCTTGCTGCCAATGCCCAAGAGGAGATTCTGGTGGATCTGTGGGCCGAGGATCTGCACAGGGTAGAGGAAGCCCTGCTTGCTGCCGAGCACCGGGGCATCGCTGTTCATCTGATGGTGATCGGGGAGGTGCCCACAGAGCTGAAGCGCGTCATTATACATAGCGTACCACCTGGAACCCCGCCTAAATCCCGGAATTTCTCGATCCTGCTGGATAAGGAGATCTCTCTTCTGGGAAGCTTCAACCGGCATTCCCAAGCCTCGGCGCTGGAGAGCAACCATCCGGCGGTACTGGACGCTCTTCAGACTTCCTATTACCACGATGTTGTTATGATGCGGATTGAGCAAGATTTCGCGGGAGAACTGGAAGACCGCTACGGTAAGAACTACGCTTTGATCCGCCGGGAACACCCGGAGATGCTCTCCAGGAAGCTGGAGACAGAACCTGAACTCTGAAAGGATGAATTCCCATGACAGAACCCGGATCATCCGTGCTGCATAACCGCTCGTTCCTGCGCTTATGGATCGCGCGGATTTTCTCGACCAGCGCCTTTCAGATGCTGTCCGTTGCCATCGGCTGGCAGATGTATGCCCTGACGGACAGTGCCTTCCAGCTTGGTCTGGTCGGCCTGGCCCAATTCCTGCCTATGCTGCTGTTGACGCTGCCTGCCGGACAGACGGCGGACCGTTATGACCGCCGCACCATCGTCTTTCTCTGTCAGCTGATAGAGAGCCTCGTCGTTCTGCTGCTCGTTATCGGCAGTATAGAGGGCTGGCTCGGCTCGGTTCATCTGCTGGCGGCAGCAGCCGTTCTTGGCGCGTGCCGCACCTTCGAGAGCCCGGCCTCAGCGGCGCTTGTGCCGGACATTGTGGACCGTGAGCAGTTGCCGAAGGCGGCAGCCTGGTCCGCATCCGCAATGCAGACGGCGATGATCATCGGCCCGTCGCTCGGAGGTGTCCTCGTTATCTGGGGAACTGCCGCCGCCTACACGGCATCCCTCGTCGCTCTGCTGGTATCCACGGTCCTGATCTTCTTCGTGAAGACGGTCCATTTCGTGAAGAAGCTGGACGCGGTCAGCATGGACACCTTCCTCAGCGGCTTGCGGTTTGTATTCGCCCGCCGGATTATTCTCGGCACCATCTCGCTGGACCTGTTCGCTGTGCTGCTGGGCGGCGCCACTGCCCTGCTGCCGATATTTGCCGAAGATATTCTGAAGACCGGCTCACTTGGCCTCGGTCTGCTCCGTACCGCACCGGCAGTTGGGGCCATCATCGTCTCGCTGATCCTGACCCGGTATTCGGTAGAACGGGCTATCGGGAAGACGCTGTTCGCTTCGCTCATCGTGTTCGCGCTGGCGACGATTCTCTTCGGCCTCTCCCACAGCTTCTGGCTGTCCCTCTTCGCGCTGTTCCTGATCGGAGCCTCCGATGTAGTAAGTGTCGTCATCCGTTCGACACTCGTCCAGGTCAACACGCCGCCGGAGATGCAGGGCCGTGTGAACGCGGTCAATTCACTGTTCATCGGCACCTCGAACCAGCTTGGTGAATTCGAGTCGGGGACGATGGCCGGGCTGGTCGGTGCCGTGCCTGCTACGGTGATCGGCGGACTGGGCACCCTGATCATCTCTGTGATCTGGATGTACTGGCTTTTCCCCGTTCTCCGCACCCAGAAGACCTATACAGCGGAGGAAATCTAGGAAGCAGCGGATAACCTTAATCATGGTTGATGATGCACATAGCGAAATAGGGCTTGCCATCCGGCAGCCCCATTTTGCTGTACACAGGAGGTGATACACGCTCAGCAACCCGCGAGCCTCCGGCGAACTTAATACTCTCCCTTGATTACAAAAAACGATCCCCGGATGGTTCCGGCCAGCTTGGACTTCTGTCTGGCGAACTTGAATTTTGTCTCCAGCTCCTTGGGAACCTCCATCCCCTCGGAGAGCTTGAACCCGACCGCCCGCTTCTTGGGGTCATCCACCGTGTACATGACGTTAACCGCCAGGCCATCCTCATAAAAGACGTAGGCGAATCGGATATTCTCCACTTGAAAGCGCGACGTCTCCAGCGGTCTGGCCGCGAATTCCAGGCTGCGCTCTTTGCTTAGAATCCCGTTCACATAATCCAGGGTCTCCTGGCTTTCGGCAGCCGGGATCACCGTGAATTCATGCTTGTATTTATTCATGAAGTAACGTGCTTCATTCGCACGCAGCCCGGCAAGGGCCTCAGCCACAGGTGATGTTTCCAGCCCTACTACCGATACCTCTTTGAAATTTACCACATACGACATTTCGTCCCTCCGTACGGTTCACATTATTTTTTGACTACAGGAATCCACATCTCACCATAAACCAAGCCATCCCGCTGCCCCATCTCCACAGCCGCATTGGGCCCGCCGACGTAGGCGAACGCTTCCGCTTCCGGCAAGGCCTGTCCAAAGGCCAGACCTGTCAGGGTATCGCTTAATTCCTCAGACGTCTGCGCTTCTCCGGCAACCACCAGGTATTCCCCCTTGGGGAATTGGATCACTCTGGCTTCTTCCGGGGCCGGTGTTCCAGCTCCTGCCATAACACCGGCATAATGCATCATCTTGCCGTTAACCGCTTCATTCACTACAAACACATACTCATTCGCCGCGATTCCTTTTAGATAGCTAAGTCTGCCATCTTCAGTAACCGCCTGCCAAAAATCCGATTTCTCCTTATGAATCCCGGCATAGTCTGTGTAACTGCTCTTAAGCTCAGTTCCCAGACCTATCACGGTAAAGCTGTCTTTCTCTGCAATGGTATACGCTGCCATAGTTAGCACCTTCCTTGGTATAAGTTTTGTCTTCTGTACTTCCTATGAATATGATAACCTTAAACCATGTCAAAAAATGAACCTGTTTAGGAGCGCCTATGAAAAAAGTGGAACGGATTAATATCATCATGCGGTACATTAACAATCGTGCCCACTTTACCTTGTCTGAAATCATGCGGGAATTCCATATCTCACGTTCCACAGCGATCCGGGATATCCGGGAAATCGAGGCTCTGGGCATGCCGCTGGTCGCTGAGGTAGGCAGGGATGGCGGGTATTTCGTCATGCGCAACTCCGTCCTTCCCGTTGTGCGGTTCACTGACAGTGAGCTTAAAGCGCTTTTTATCGCCTTCATGGCTACACGGAATGCACAGCTCCCTTATCTCAAGAGCCGGCAGTCTTTAGGGGAGAAATTACTCGGCCTGATCTCAGAGAACCAGCAGGAGGACCTGTTTCTATTGAATCAAATCCTGCTGTTTGAGGGCACGAATCCGTATAATCCCGACCTGCTCGATCTCTCTGACCTCCCTCATCCCATGCTGGAACAATTGATTCAGCTTCTGCTTCAGGACCGCTACTTGTGCATTACGGTTGAACAAGACCGTGAACTGCGGACCTGTCCTATCTATTTGCTGCACCTGTACCGTGAGAAAAGTGTCTGGCTCATTGAAGGCTTTGACCTGAATGAAGAAACGAAGCAGGTGTATCCTGTCGATCAGCTTACAGCTGTTATCCCCTATCCGGTCAAAAAGAGATTAAGCCCCAAAAAGATTATGGACAAGCTGAGCAAGCAGGCAAAAGCAATCAATCTGGTCCTTGAGCTTGGCCCGCAAGCCATCGCCCAGTTCAAGAAATACCATCCCTTCAAAACGGCCATTTCCTATACCAATCCTTATCAGACCTCGGCCCTGCTGGAGACCTTTGTCGATCCGGCGAAGCCGGATGAAGTGAGCGGCATGATGAATTGGCTGCTGTTCCTGGGCGGGGACGTCAAGGTCAGAGACATGCCCGCAGAAATGCGGCAAGGGCTGCAAGAGCGGTTGCGGTGTTTACAACCTGACATTGTTTCCTGCGGACTCTATACAACCTGTCTAAAAGAGTTTAATATTCTCAATAGTTAAATGCAAAAGGAGACGCTAAGAACATGCTGGATTCAAACACAATGAAGCTATTAGAAGAAACACTGAGCGCCAGTATCAGCAATAAGGAAATTGCCGGTGCAAATTTCATGGTGATCAAGAACGGGAAAGAAATCTTGTATCAAGAGGATGGCTATGCTGACATCGAAGAGGGACGTCCAATGTCCAGAGATTCGATTGTCCGGTTGTATTCTATGACGAAACCGGTTACAGCCACGGCCGTAATGCTGCTGCTGGAGCGCGGAGAGATTGATCTGTTCGATCCGGTCTGCCGGTATATTCCGGGATTCAAGCATCAGAGGGTGGAGAAAGATGGAGAACTCGTTCCAGCGGGACGGGAGATTGCCCTGTTGGATCTGCTGAACATGACCTCGGGGCTGGTCTACGGAGGAACAGACAAGGCGGGGCAGCATACAGAGGCGTTGTTCCGGGAGCTGGACGGCCGTCTGCACGGCGGTCATCCGATGAGTACTCTGGAATTCGCGAACCGTCTGGGCGAAGGCCCGCTCTCATTCGAGCCGGGAACCTCCTGGCAATACGGCACTTCCGCAGATGTCCTTGGTGCGGTGGTGGAAGCGGTTAGCGGTATGCGGTACGGGGAATTCCTGCAACAGGAAATCTTCGGTCCGCTGCAAATGAATGATACCGGCTTCTGGCTGCCGGAGGACAAAAGAAACCGCTTGGCCCGAGTCTACCAGGATGACGGCGCAGGCGGCTTGAAGCGGTATACAGAGAATCATCTGGGCATCTGTCATCACATGGATAAAGAACCCGCCTACGAATCAGGCGGAGCCGGTCTGGTCTCCACCATTGAGGATGCCGCCAAATTTACGACGATGCTGATGAATCAGGGCAGTCATAACGGCATTCAGCTGCTCCGGCCCAGAACCGTCCAATATATGACCTCGGCGCATCTAACCGCCTGGCAGCAGAAAGGGTTCGATCCGTGGCATTCCCTCCAGGGCTACAGCTATGGCAACCAGATGCGGATCATGACTGATCCCGGCCAGGCCGGAGGACTCGGCGGCGCTGGTGAATACGGCTGGGACGGCTGGCTGGGGGCTTATTTTGCCAATAGTCCGCAAGACGGTCTGACCATCCTGTTCATGATTCAGAAGAAGGACGCCGGAACCCTGCCCATTATCCGCAAGCTGCGCAATATCGTGTTCAGCAGCTTATAAGCGGCGGAAATAACTTGTAGAGTACACCAATAGAGGGTTCAGTTCTGATCCGGGATACTGGACAAGAACTGAACCCTTGTATAGTTACAGGCGTATAGTCACAGCGTCCCGCTGGCGTCACCACTTGGCGTTGGCCCTGTTCGTGGCAATGACTTCAAGAAAACGGTCAGGGAAGTTGGTATACACCCCATCCACTCCCCAGGAATAGGCTTTATCCATGTTGAGCTGGTAATTCACCGTGTAAGGCATCAGCTTCAGTCCCGCTCGCTTCACCTGTGCCACATAAGCTGCGCTGATCCCCTGGAAATTCGGACTGATCCCGACAGCGTAAGTCTTCACCTTGGTCAGATAGGCTTGGGTAACCCTCGTGGCCGTATAATCATTCCATACAAGCTGGTAGAGCGGAATGTCCGGGTTGATGGAATGAAACCTCTGTAGACTGGATGCGCTGAAGGAATGGATGGATACTACAGATTCCAGTTTGTATTTTGTAATAGAATCATTCAATATCACTTCGATATTCTTCGGAAGCGGCTCCTTGATTTCGATCACATAGTTCATGTTGCTGCCGAAGGTGTCGAAGACCTCTTCAAGCGTGGGAACGATAATACCTGCGTAGAGATCTCTCGCAAACATCGGGTACGCCTTATTGAACCATGACCCTGCGTCAAGCTGTTTAATCTGCTCCAAGGTCATATTCTTCACATAACCTGTACCGTTCGTGGTCCGGTTGACCCTCTCATCATGAATCACGACAGGAACCAGATCCCGGGTCAACTGGATGTCCAGCTCAATCGAGTCGGACTTCATCTCACGCGCCAGCTCGAAGGCAGGTATAGTGTTCTCGGGGGCATACCCGGACGCGCCACGATGGGCAATCGTATATACTTTGTCCGCCGGAGTAATAATCTGCTTCACCTTCACCCGGATTACCGGAGAATAGGCATACAGCGTGGAGAACAGGCAAATAATAGTCAATACATGTAATCCGATAAAATAAGCCTTATGTCTGAATATCCTCATCATGCTGCTGTCCCCATTTGTGTGTGATTATAAAAAGCTCAAGAGAAAAGAACTGGAAAGCGTAATCGTCACTGCGGTGAACATTTGGACTTCCGGCCGCTGTTGTCCCCAGATTTCTTGATTTAAACCGCTGTTGGCAGTAGAAATCCGGTGACAAAGGCGGTCGCTACCGCTCCTACAGTTCCAAATTTCCCCTCCGCTCCTTCTCGCTTTTCATTATTCTCTGAGAGCTTTTATATAGCGTGTAACCGCATTATATCCAAGCAATACCATATCTGCATGATATCCCCCTTCCTGCAAACCCAGACCCTGCCCGGTCAATTATTCTCAAGTCTATCTATCGTATCAGACCTATGTCGCGTAAACAATCCATTGTTCTCGTACCTGAACTAAATACCTGCAGCCGCCATCCAGGCTAGCACACTCTCTCCTCTCGCTTGGTATTCGGAGCAGGAGGAGACGCTCGCTTTTCAGGCCGAAAAAGGCTTACTCTACGGATGGAAAATACCTCCGCAGAGTAAGCCCCAAGGCTGGTACAGATGATAGTAACCGCTACGCCTGCATACTTGCCAGTTCAGCAGAAATCCGATTCCTGGCCGCATCCACCACGCTAAAATCAATTGCTGCGATATAAATTTTCTTTAATTCGTCCCGGTGCACCTTGGCCTCTGCCAATGCGGCTATCGCCGTTTTCATTGTGGCCTTATATTGTGTGCTTACTTCCTCTAGCGGCCCGGCGAGTCGCTCATCCGTTCCCGGTGCTACAACAGCTTCATACGTATCGACGATTACGTCTCCCTCCCGCTCCGGGTAATATTCATGCGGGCTGGTGCTGTCAAAGATCGCAAAATCAAGCTCACGCACAATGACCATATCCAGACTGTGGGGATCGAATCCGCAATGATAGATTTCCGTATCAAAGCCCCTCTTCTCCGCCTCGGAGGCGATTGTGCGGAGTATGGTTGATTTGCCTGTTCCGGCCCGGCCTTTGAGGAAGAAGCGTCTCCACAGCCCTTCGGTCAAATTAGGTACAAAGTCGACCGATCCTGCCGGCGTTGCTGCGCCCAGAAACCGGTGCTTGACGTCAGCACTTCTCTGTAGATTCGCTTCGCCAAACAGCTGTTCCAGCATCAGGGCCGTTAATTGATCCGCCCGGCCGAAGTCCATATGCTCGAAGTAAATCTTTTCCCATTCGTCATGAATGTTCAGGGCCTCCGCAAACCTGCTGTACGCTGCCGCATAGGCATCAGCAGCCTTCCGGTTAAGCTCCTCAATGATCTCCCTTTGGCTGATCAGCGCTGCCGAGTCCCACACTTCTCCCAGGTTCACGTATTCCCGGGCCGCTCCGGGAGCCTTAGGCTCGATCACATGGGGCGCAGTCCCGTCAACAATGCCCACGCCAAGCGCCGGAATAATAACCCCGTCAATGGAATCCTTATCGGATGAACAATGGATCAGCTCAATATCGTAACCCCGCTCCGCCCATTCCGTGCCGATTGCATTCATCAGGGAGGATTTTCCGGTACCGGGACCGCCTTTCAAGATGAAGATCCGCCGGAGCCCTTGAAGATTCGATTCGAACAAACTGTAGAAGCCAAGAGCCGTATTGCCGTCTGCAAAATATCTTAAAATTCTCGCAGCCATACACCCACTTCCTTTCCCGTTGTCGCCTGGTAGGCTTATAACCATACAATATGCGTCAGGTATTTGTAAGGTGCCTGGTGCGGGAATGAACATCCAATCCAAGTGAAAGCGGCATCCCCATCATGAAATGATAGACATGCCGTTCATATATCGTCGTCTATAAGCCCATATACTTCTCAACACCTGCCGGGTCGATAAGGACCATCTGTTTGTTGCCGATCAGCTTGATCAGACCACTGTCTTCGAACCTGGAGAACTTCCTGCTGATGGTCTCCCGGGTAACCCCGACATAACTCGCCAGCTCTTCACGGGATAGCGGAAGGTCAATATGAATACGTCCGCCGCGCGGTTTTCCATATTTCTCACTCAGCTCCATGATCATATAAGCGATACGGATCTCGGGGTCTTTGGTCGCCAGACTCTGCGCCAGATTCTCTGTATGGGCGAGTCTTTTGGTTAGACTTTTCAGCAGCCGCAGTGAAATATCGGGATTCTCGGTCATTAACTGCTCCATATCACTGCGGGTCAGCATACAGATATTGGTTTCTTTCAGCGCGTACGCACTGAAGTTGCTAAGCTCATCACTGTTAAAAATACTGAGTTCCCCGAAAAAATCTCCGTTCGTCAGGATGTGTAAAATCTGTTCCTTCCCTTCGGGCGTGATCTTGGATAACTTCACATGCCCCTGTTGAATAATGTACAGCGTATCCGAGGGTGCACCTTCCAGAATTAACGGCTGACCTTTGGTGAACTTGCGGTGCTTGATCATCGCGCTGATCCGGGTAAGATCCTCATCGGTCAGCGCGGCAAAAATCGGTACCTTGCGTGTACAAGGTTCTGCGGCGTGCTGGCAGGAATGCTCTTTCATACCGTTCCCCCTGTAGTGTGAAATGTGGAGCCTCAAACCTCTAATGAGCAATCGTGTTCTTCTCTTCTACGGCAAGTGGAAACGGCTTTGCCGTCCTTATAAAGGACGGTACCGTTTCAGCGAGAAATAGAAGGATAATGTATAGCGTGAAACATATATATTCTTATATTTGTACGAAGTGGCTGGTGTCTTCCCCGCAAACCGGGCAGACCCAATCCTCCGGCAGATCCTCGAACGCTGTGCCGGCTGCGACATCCTCATCAGGATCGCCTACTGCCGGGTTGTAGATGTAGCCGCAAGGGGTACAGATGTATTTTTTCATCGTTATCAGCTCCTAATAGGTTATATTTAGTTCAATCTGAACTGGACTTCGGCCATAATATCTGTAATACTCCGGCCGTCAAGCTGAATCCCGGACAGAGAGGTTCCCTGTTCAATAGCAGTCTTGTAGGTCAGGGACGCAGCTGCTCCCTGCCAGGAGATGGCACCGGTAATGATGCTGTTTGTCACAAAGATACGTGTATAGGCACCGTTCTCTTCTCCGCATACGGTCCGGTCGCAGAACCGCTCATCTGTGCCGCCAATGGCAAATAGAGAACTCCCGAATGCGTTAAACAAAGTAACCGGAACGGCTCTGCGGTATACCGTCAGAGTGTCTGCCATATTGCTTCCGGCAATTTTACCCTGTTCAATCGCTCCGCCCCACAGTCCTTCCACCAGCCCGCCATACTCGGCAACGTCACCGGCTGCATAAATGTTCGGATCACTGGTCTGCAGATGTTCATTGACAATAATTCCCTGTCCGACCTCAATATTCGAGCCGTTAACAAGGTCCGTATTCGGGACAATACCGATGGAGTAGACGACATGATCGCAGGGGAAGCTGGAGCCGTCCTTCAGTGTGACACCAGTAACAGAATCAGTTCCCTCTATAGAAGACACACCTGCTTGCAGCAGCACCTTCACTCCGGATTGCTCAAGCGTCTCCTTCAGTCTGTTGGAAGAGTAACTGTCCAGTTGTCGGCCCATCAGGGAAGGCGCTGCTTCGACCACAGTCACTGTATATCCCGCTTCGTGAAGCGCCCAGGCCGTCTCAATGCCCTGCACTCCACCGCCGATCACGGTTACGCGGCTGCCGTCCTTCAGGCTGTCTTTCAGCCGGTCTGCATCGGAGAGGCCCCGGATCGTGTGGACGTTGGCAAGTCCGGCACCTTCGATGGATAATGCGCGGTTCTTCGCTCCCATGCAGAGCAGCAGCTTATGATATTCCACACACTGGCCATCCTCTGTCTCTACCGTTTGCCGCTCCGGGTGAATGGATTGGATACGGGTTGAGGTCTTAACCGTTATGCGGTTATCACGGTACCATTTCTCCTTCTTGATCAGTACCTTCTCGCTGTGCAGATCGGTGAACAGGCCCTTGGTCAGCTTAATCCGGTTATACGGCAGGCCGCTCTCTTCCCCGAGGATCGAGATTTCCGAGTCTGCATCCTGATCGCGGATCGCTTTGGCCGCATGGACGGCGGATACGCCACCGCCAACAATTACGTAATGCTTCATCATGTTAACTTCCCCCTCCTAAATTGAACTGAGCAGCAGATCCGAGACAAATTCAGTCGCATTTTTAATCTTCTGCACCTTCTCCGGTTCTTTAGGCGAGAATCTGACTCTTACCGGGAATTCCACATGGGTCATGCCGGTGGTTTTAATGACTTCTGAGGTGCTTTGTACGGTCATATTCGTTCCGTTCAGGTAGTCCTGAATGACTTCAATGGCTTCTCCGCTCCAGCCGTAAGAGCCAAAGGCGGTTGCAAGCTTGCCTTCCAGATTCATATCCTGCATCCCTTTCAGTACTTCCTCCAGGTTGCCGATCATATCTGCATATTTCGTAGAGCTGCCGATGAAGACTGCGTCTGCGGATTCAATGCTGCGCAGGATGTCCGTGGTGCTGCTTTTATCTGCGTTCCAGACTTCCGTCCCGATATTGTTCTCCTGGAGACAATTCTGAATGATGGTGGCCATCTTCTTCGTACTGTTCTTGATGGTGGTATAGACAATAACAGCCTTCTTGCCCTGGGTGGTCTCACGGCTCATGGTGGCGTACAGCCCAATTAACTTAGGAATGTCCTCGCGGATCAGGAACCCGTGGGAAGGCGCAATCATGCGGATCTCCAGATCTTTCACCGCTTCCAGCAGTGTTCTTACATATCTTCTGTGCGGATGGATAATGGCTGCATAATAGCCTTTGTAATCTTCGGTGATATCGAACCCAGCTTCATCACTGAACAGATTGTCAACCGCCACATGTGTGCTGAAGATATCGCAAGGGAACAGGATCTGATTCTCGATACAATAGGTAATCATCGTTTCAGCGGTATGGAGGTACGGCGTTTCTTTGAACAGCAGTGTTTTGCCGCCGATATCCAGCGTATCCCCGTCTTTGACAACCAGGAAGTTCCGGCTGTGCAGCTTGTACATTTCCTGTAGTTCCGGTACAGCAATTTCGGTACATACGATAGTAGCATTCAGCGCCTGCGCAGCCAGAGCCGCAAGTCCGCCGGAGTGATCAGGCTCCGTATGGTTAATGACGATGTAATGAATATCCATCAGGTCAATCATTCCGGCGAGGCACTCGGCATATTCGCGGCCGAACTCCATATCCACCGTATCAATTACAGTCGGCTTGCCTGTTTTGAGTAGATACGAGTTATAGGTGGTTCCTTTGGCCAGAATCAGGCGGTGGAACGGGACTTGACGATTATCAATTTTGCCTACCCAGTAGATATCCTCGGCAATTTGTTTAGATTGTGTACTCATTGTATTGACCTCCAATAGTTGATTGATTATCCTTATCAGCATCTTCATTCTATTATGGCTGCCGCTTAAAAAGGAGGATTCAAATCAAATTTCAGAAGTTAGTGAAATCTTTCATTTGCTATACTCTTAATGTAGCCGATTGACCAAAAGGAGGGGTGCGTGCGGTCACAGTGGGAGAAGAATAATTCCTCCTGCAACAAGCAGGTGGAGAAACGTATCTTAATTTACTCAATTCGGAGGAATATGGGGAAGCAAGTGGATTAACAGCATCTACTATGATACGTTTTCGCTACAAAGGGTGAAATGGGAGAATTTAAGTGCTGTTTATCCACCTGCTGTTTTAGAAGTAACCCTTCATTCATTAGCAAGTGGATAAAATCCAACTGTTCCCGCTCCTCCTTGCCTCTGCTCCATATAAAAAAGCCAATCTTCAATAAGATTGGCTTTTCTTAGCGACATACGTTATACAGTCAGAAGTCAGCTTAACCCGTTCGCCATTTCTACTGATTTCATACGCCAAATGTTTCACGAACCGCTGCTGAACCTCCCACCCAGCATACTTCTCATCCAATAATTCCAACATTCCTTCAGTAGTCAAATTCACTTCAAACATAGGTTCAAGCTCTTGTTCACGTTCAAGGTTGACCTCACGGATGTTCGACGCGATAATAATACAGTTTGCTCCATGTTGTCTGGTTCCAGCATTCATCTCACTCAATTTGCTGCTCAATACCTGCTGGGAACGAACATGCTCCAAAGCAGATACTGCAATGATAAGGTCATACTCCTGCTGTTCAATGATAAATTGTTCAATATCGGATAACCTGGGTATAATGTAGGGCTCAACTCCAAATTCCTGACTGTAGCTCTTTAGCTTATCTATAGCCGATTCCAACAGATCTACACAAACTACTTGTCCATTTCTATGCTTCAAAGATTTGGCGATGGGAATGCTATTCCGGCCAATACCAGCTCCTAGGTCGAGTACACTTAAATATTCTTGTTCTTTATACTGGTCTACAAGATTGATGACTGTTGCAACGGGTTTGTATAGCCAGGAGCCTGGCTCAAATAGGTTGCACGTATCGTAACAATGATCATGATATTTCTTCTCTTCGGACCTGATTTTGGCTAGCCTGTCCATTCCTTTGCCCCCAATTTACTTCAAATAACTCCCCGTAATCGAACGCTCCGAATGAATAATCTGAGACGGCGTACCCTCGAAAATAACCTCTCCGCCTTGGCTGCCTCCATCCGGTCCCATATCAATAATCCAGTCGGCCTGACTGATTACCTCGAGATTATGCTCAATGACAATCACTGTATTGCCCGCATCCACAAGCCGGTTCATGATCTCCAGGAGGTGGCCGATATCGGACATATGCAATCCGGTCGTCGGCTCGTCCATCACATAGATGCTGCCCTTCTTGTGCAGCTCACTGGCCAGCTTAATCCGTTGGCATTCTCCGCCCGACAATGTGCTAAGCGGCTGGCCGAGGGTGATATAGTTCAATCCCACATCACTCATGGCTTGAAGCTTACGCATAACCTCCTTGAGCTGGAAGAACTCCAGTGCCTGCTCCACGGTCATCTCCAGCACTTCAGCAATGGATTTGCCGTTCAGCTTGTAGCCCAGCACCTCTTCCTTGAACCGTCTGCCTCCGCATACTTCGCAGGGCAGCTTCACACTGTCAAGGAAGCCAATGTCTGTGTAGACGACGCCCAGTCCCTGGCAATGCTCGCAGGCACCCTTGGAGTTGAAGCTGAACAACCCTTGATTCACTTGATTGGCCGCTGCAAAAGCCTTGCGCACATCATCCATAATGCCAGTGTAGGT
This sequence comes from Paenibacillus tritici, assembly GCF_013204885.1. Classification (GTDB taxonomy): domain Bacteria; phylum Bacillota; class Bacilli; order Paenibacillales; family Paenibacillaceae; genus Paenibacillus_AQ; species Paenibacillus_AQ tritici. Next base: position 655,465 of record NZ_JABMKX010000001.1, on the reverse strand, counting down.
CGCCGGATTGGAGCGTGTGGAAACCCCAATCGCCGATTGATCAATGACGATGGCATCCGAATGCCGGGCAAGGAAGACATCATTAATCAGCGTGCTTTTGCCCGAACCTGCTACGCCGGTAACGACTGTCAGGACTCCCGTTGGAATATCTACACTTACATTCTTCAGGTTGTGTAGAGAAGCCCCAGTGATGGGCAGCTTGCCGGACGCCTGTCTGCAATCCCGCTTCAGCTGAAGAGGCCGCTTCATATGCGTGCCTGTCAGCGTACCTGCTTCAAGCAAGCCCGGATAGCTTCCTTCATACACAATCGTCCCCCCACGGCTGCCGGCATGAGGTCCGACATCGACAACATGATCTGCCCGCTTGATCACATCGGGATCATGTTCAACGACAATGACTGTATTACCTTTGTCACGGAGTTTCTCCAGCAGCTCGTTCAAACGGTGGACATCGCGCGGATGCAGTCCGACACTGGGCTCATCGAAGATATAGGTAACATCCACGAGACTGCCGCTCAGGTGCTTCACCATCTTGACCCGCTGGGATTCTCCGCCGGACAGTGTATCGGTCTCACGATCCAGTGTCAGATAGCTGAGTCCGATATCCACCAGATGCTGCAGCCGCTCTGTCAGAGACTTGACGATTGGAGCAGCAACCGGATCTTCAATCTCCCGGACGGTGCGGATAAGCTGTCCGACCTCCATAGCGGATAAATCGGCAATGTTGCTGCCATTGATTCGGCAATTGAGTGCAGCCTGGCTGAGCCTTGCTCCGTGGCAGCTTGTGCAGGTTCCTTCGGTGATGAACGGGGCAACCATTTTTTGAGTGCGTTCGGACTTGGTCTTCACATCCTGCCTGATGTACTTGCCTGTGAACTTCTCTATGACGCCTTCCACAGTGATATTGGTCGCCTTACCGGCAAAATCCATCTTCACTTTCCTCGCCTTGCCGTAGAGCAGCTGCTCCAGCACCGTATCGGAATAATCGCTCAGCTTCTTGTCCGGATCGAAATCACCTGTCTGCACGATCATATTCCAGTCCCAGCCGCCGACGGAATAATCCGGCAGCCCGATGGCTCCTTCATTCAATGATTTAGACCTATCGACCGCCTTACTCATATCGACACCCAGCTTGCGGCCGATTCCGTTACATTCGGGACACATCCCCTGCGGATCATTGAATGAGAACATATTCACCCCGCCAATATGGGGCTGTCCCACTCTGGAGTACAGCAGGCGGAGAATAGGTGAAATGTCAGTAATCGTGCCCATCGTGGAATGGGAACCGCCGCCCAGCCGCTTCTGGTCTACAATAACAGCCATACTCAGATTCTCGATTCCATCGGTATCCGGCTGCGGGTAACGCGGCAGGAAGGTGCGCACGAACATACTGAAGTTCTCATTGAGCAGCCGTGTAGATTCAGCAGCAATGGTATCGAAGACGATGGATGATTTGCCGGAACCGGATACTCCGGTGAAGAGGGTGATTTTCCGTTTCGGTATGCGCAAGGATACGTTCTTAAGATTGTTCTCCCTTGCACCGTTAATTACGATATACTCCTGATTCGCATCGTTCATGTGTGTTTTCCCTCCAGTGATTGGGTTCTCTTCTGTAACTTCATTTTTTCTGAAAAAATATATTATACTTATAGCATGTAGCTATTACGCTTAAGGAGAGAGAGCCTGATGTCTATTGAACGTTTTCAAATCCATGTGCCTGACTCAGTCCTTGAAGATCTGAAATACAGGCTGGATCATGTCCGCTGGCCCGACCTATTAGAGGACTCTGACTGGGAACGGGGATCGGACCGGGGGTATTTGCAGAAGCTCATTACCTACTGGCGGGACCAGTTCGATTGGCGCGCCCGGGAAGCCGTGTTGAACCGCTTGTCTCAATTTCGCTGTAATATGGACGGAGTCGATGTGCATTTCGTACACGAGCGCGGAAAAGGCCCCAAGCCGCTGCCCCTGATTCTGACCCATGGATGGCCTGACAGCTATCTGCGATACGAGAAGATCATTCCTATGCTTACGGACCCTGCCCGTTACGGCGGCAATCCTGAAGACTCCTTCGATGTTATTGTCCCTTCCGTGCCCGGATTTGGGTTCTCTAACGGCCTGACACGCGCTGGTGTGAATAATGCCTATGTTGCTGAGCTGTGGGCGAAGCTTATGACCGAACATTTGGGCTACAGCAAGTTCGCTGCGGCAGGCGGGGATATTGGCTCTGGAGTTACAAGGTATCTGGCCTTCCATCACCCAGAACTGCTCACCGGAATTCACCTTACGGATATCGGGATAATCCGCAGTCTCCTGGCTGTGCAGGATAAGACAGGGCTGACGGAAGAAGAACTTCTGTACATCCGGAATACTTCACAATGGATAGCTGATGAGGGCGGATATATGTCGATTCAATCGACGAGACCACAGACGCTTGCCTACGGACTTACCGACTCCCCCGTCGGATTGGCGGCTTGGATCATTGAGAAATTCCGTGCATGGAGTGATTGTAAGGGTGACCTGCGGCATAGCTTCAGCGAGGATGAACTGCTTACGAATATTATGATCTATTGGGTTACCAATACGGCCGGGTCTTCCTCGAATATCTATTATGAGAATACGCACACGTTGCCGCCCCTGGGGTATATTGAGGTGCCTACGGGTGTTGCTGTATTCCCCGGAGATGTTGCCTTGCCGCCTAGAGAATGGGCGGAACGCAATCTGAATATCACAAGCTGGAATACAATGCCGCGCGGCGGGCATTTCACAGCGATGGAAGATCCTGAATCTCTGGCGAAAGACATCCGCGAATTCTTCAGATCATCAAGAGTTTAGATCATCAAGAGTTTAATAGAAGAATTAATTTCTGTCCAGTCCTGCACGCGTGACATCGAGATACATCCGGGGGGCCGGTCCGCCCTCTGTGTTCGCGAAGCCGTTAGCGATGAAGCCGGCGGCTTCGTACAACCTTACAGCTCGGGGGCTAGCGGTCACCTCTATACGTGCACCGCGGCGCGCAATGTCTTTGATCAGGGCCATCGCGACACCTTGGCGCATCCATTCAGGATCAGTGAACAGATCCTCTAGCTCGAGGCAGCCGTTGACAGGACATGCTGACGCAAAGCCAGCGATCCGCCCGTTAACAACAGCGACACGTGTGAACGGCAACATTTTGTCGTCCCATACTAACCACTCAGGATGAGCAGCAAAGAGATCGCGATCTTCCTCAACGGTCAGCGACGCACGGCGATAGACATCGCGAAGTAGGCCGATATCGTCGAAGACAGCGTTTCTAATGATGAGGTTAGACGAATGCAAAGTCTTTTTCATCCCGACTCGGCTCCCTTTTTAAGAAAATTCAAAAATAACGGCTTCATTTTATGAGTATATCACTATAACTGTTATTCGTTCGACTACACAAACACCAAACAGGAGCAGCTTCCAAGAAGCTGCTCCTGTTCAAGTACCTATTAATATCATAGAATTCGTCTTCAGATCGTACACCACAATTTGTTATTTAGCTGGTGCGGGAGCGGATACAAGCTCGGGATGCGGCACGGTGCTTGTGTCCTCCTGAGCAGAGACCGTTACAGCAGCAAGCTTATCAGGAATAGGCTGTGCGGTCGTTACCTGCTGAGCAGGTGCGGGTGCGGGAACACTCTCTGCCGGGGCAGGCACCGTAACACTCCCTGCCGGAACGGGTACAGGTTCCGGAACAGGCTGTGCCGTTGTCCCCTGCTGAGCAGCTGCAGAGCTGCTCTCAGCAGGCACCGTAACGGATACTGCGGCCGGCACGGTTAAGCCTCCTTCGGACCGGGAAGGAGCTGCAGCTTCGGAAGCCACATACTCTGAGTCTGGAACCACTTGCGGCGTGACCTTAGAGGCCAATGCAGCAGTAGAGGTGCTGATGCCTGCAATTAGCAGGGCAGCGGTTACCGATAGGAAAAGGGTTTGTTTGTTCAGCTTCTTAACATTAAGCATATGTGTCAATCTCCTTTTTAATTGTTTGCCGTCACCGGATAATGAAGCACAGAATTGTTCGGGCAGTCCTTTGGAGCCCGCCATTACATTCAGTATGGTCCCGCCGTAACGTTTGCGTTCAGCATGGGACATATCCTGGACAACCTCCTGATCACAGGTCAGCTCACTCCAGGTGTGGAGCCCTGTGCGAACCGTGTGAACCAGCGGGTTGTACCAGTGCAGTGTACGGACTAATAGCAATCCTGCCTTGATCCACAGGTCCTTCCGCTTCAGATGAACCAATTCATGACGGAGCACCATGTCCATATCCAGATTTGCATGATTCTGTGCAGGCAGATAGATCGTCGGTCTCCATAGACCTGCCAGAAAAGGACTTCGTGCGATAGAGCTGTATGCGAGCTTGACGCTACGTGTAAGGCCAAGCTGCTCCTTGATGTTCTTCAGCAGGATCGCGGTCTCACTATTCTCCGGTACCATCGTACGGTTACGTTCAAGTTGTGCGGTGAATCTGCGGTAAGCGTACCATTGCCAAGCGGCAAAGGTGATCGCTCCCGCTGCCCATATGCCCAGGAGGAGATAGGCTGTACTTGCTGAAAGGGTCACAGCAGGCTGGAGCGTCTCCGCTATCTGCCCGCTAACCCTGCCGGTCTGGATATTCTGTGTGCTGTTTGCCGGGTGTGGTGCAGCGAGCCGTGATAACCACGGTAGAACAAGTGCTATAGGGAGCAAATATAGGGCCAGGGCCAGCTTAAGGAGTACGTATCGCCATTTGGCCGGGAAATGATCGGTGGATAACCTGCCCAGTGCGTGAAAGCTGACTGTAACTACACTTCCGGCAACGCTCAGCGAGCATAGAATCTCAAGTAAGGAATTCATCGTCATCACCTACTTTTCCGAGAACCAGTGCTTCAGCTCATCAATATCCTGGTCCGATAGCTTGTCACCGTCATACATAGCGGAGATCAGATTCTTGACCGAACCCTGATACAGCCCGTCCAGGACATGCTGAGTCTCGACCAGCTTATACGCTTCGGGTGAAATCTCCGGGATATATTTGTTTAACCGGCCATGCCTGGTGGCAGTCAGGAACCCTTTATCCACTAACCGTGACAGAAAGGTGGAGATCGTCTGCGCCTTCCAGTCCCTTCCCTTGAGCAGAAATTGGTTCAGCAGTTCCGTTGACGTTACTGGCGGTGCACTCGCCCATATCGCTTCCATTAACTCTAATTCTGTATCCGATAGTTTGTGAATCTTGCTCACCGTGAACACCTCTTCATTTCGTTATGCGTCCATAACGTTTATTACTACACTACGTAGTAGTTATAATCTACTACAAAACGTAGTGGATAGTCAAATGTACAATAAAATCGCTGGGCTATTATAGAAAAACAGCACTTGCATTAGGTTTTAGGATTATATAACAGATCCGGAATTTTGGTTAGACAGGGGCAAACTAATCATCGTCCGGTCTAATAAGGCCCATATCTGTTCGGCCATCACTGAAGCTGGATAGGGCATAGAATTGCTTGTTGAAATTTGGTCCGGCAGCGACTGCATCGAATTGTATGCTAAGACTCTCCCGGACAACGACAAGCAGACGAGTTCTAAAAGCATGTGGATTTCGAAGTGAACTTACCGGTAACCTCACTGTCAGGCGCGCATTTGTCGATTAAGCAGTTAATTTGTTCTTCCAAACAATGATCAAGCAGATCATATTTATCTTGAAAATGTAAATAAACCGTTCCACGGTTAACATTGGCCAGCTCAGCGATTTTATTTACAGTGATATTCTCAATATCTGTTTGCGCCATTAATGCTAAAAAAGCATCCATAATAGCCTGTTTAGATTTCTGTATACGTCTATCCATATCTTGCTCCTTCATGAGGCAGAATTGAACATTTCTAAGGTGTCTGTTGATTTTTCAACGAATGTTCAATCATACAAAATGGAGGGTGCGCCATGAGAGCAATAGGCATGACCGGCTATGGAATCCCTGAGTCTTTTGAAGAGTATGAACTACCTGTTCCTGCGATTAAGGAAACACAAGTACTGGTGGAGGTGCATGCCTCCTCAATTAACCCTGGAGATCATTATTTACGTTCAGGTGAGCTGCTACAGAGCCCGGTAGGCGGGCAATTCACTATTCAATTCCCGTATTTTCTTGGAGGTGATGTTGCCGGTGTTGTAAAAGCTGTGGGTACTGGAGTACAGCACTTTAAAGCAGGTGACCGCGTTATGGGGATGGTCCGTGGAGGCTCTTATATGGATCAAGTGGCAGCAGATGAGGATGCCTTAACGAGGATAGCGGACCATATATCCTTCGAAGAAGCCGCTGCTGCGCCTACCGTAGCCTTGACGGCCTGGCAGGCACTTGTTGAGCACGGTAAGCTTCAGCCGGGTCAGCGTATCCTCATTCATGGAGGTGCCGGTGGTGTTGGACATGCAGCTATTCAATTAGCCAGACATTATGGTGCTTATGTAATTACAACTGCAAGAGCGCATAATCATGGCTTTGTTCTAAGTTTAGGCGCAGATGAAGTCATTGACTATTATTCACAACCGGATTACGTGACAAGGTTATCGGCACCTGTAGATATGGTTCTTGATACAGCTATGCTGGGGAAAAAAGAATTAGAAACTGGACTTCCAGGCGAGTTCGGGGACTATAGCTATGACATCTTAAAGGATGGCGGGAAATATATTTCCATAACCTCTTTCGGTATTGGAACCTGTCCGGGCGTCCGCAATATTGACTCGATATTTTTCCGTGCCCATCCAAACCGGGCTGCTCTTAATGAAATTTCGATTCACATGCAGGAGGGGAAGCTCAAGATTCATGTAGAACATAGGTATCCATTTACCACTCAAGGTTTATTTGAAGCGTACCGCACAAGCGAGAAACAACCCAGACGGGGAAAAATCGTGATTTCAAAAGAATTATAAAAGAAATGCTCCCAACTGTCCGGGAGCATTTCTTGTGTCTGAGTACATTATGAGGTCATTCAGTTAACCGACTTGTCATATTGCAGGTAGACTACATGTGTCTGCAGGTATTCATTCAAGCCATGCTTGCCGTCGGCGCCGCCGATCCCGGACTTTCTCCAGCCTGCATGGAAGCCTTGCATCGCTTCGAAGTTCTCACGGTTAATGTAGGTCTCTCCGTATTTCAGCCGTTTGATCACTTTCATGGCGACGTTCAGATTCTGAGTGTATAACGAAGAGGTCAATCCGAATTCACTGTCATTGGCGAGCGCGATCGCTTCATCGAGGGTAGAGAACGTAATGACCGGGATAACCGGTCCGAAGATTTCATCCTGTACAATCTCCATCTCATTGGTAGCACCGGTGATGACTGTCGGCTCGAAGAAGCTGCCTGCTCCTTCCACCTTTTTACCTCCGAGCGCGATCGTTGCCCCTTCCTGGACGGCGCGGTCCACCTTCTGCTGTACCGATTCCTGGGCGGCTTTGTTGATCAGCGGTCCCATATGAATATCCTTGTCTTTCAGAGGGTCCCCGTATCTCACGGCCTTCATCGCTTCCACCAGCCGGGAGGTGAATTCAGCCTGAATGTCCTCATGCACGTAGACACGCTCCGCACAGTTGCAGACCTGCCCTGTATTAATTACCCGGGAATCGACAATCGCTTTGACCGCCAGCTCTAGATCGGCATCCTTCATGACAATGGCCGGCGCTTTGCCGCCCAGCTCCAGACTGACCTTGATGATATTCTCGGCTGCGGCTTCCATGACCCGTTGCCCTGCCGGTACGCTGCCTGTAAGACTGACCATGCCAACCTTCGCATTGCTGGCCAGCTCATGTCCCACTTCCGCCCCTCTGCCGGTTACAAGGTTGAATACCCCTCTAGGAAGCCCGGCCTTATCCACAATACGGCTGAACGCTGCGGCATTGTTCGGGGATTCAGCACTGGGCTTGACGACAATCGTGTTGCCGGTGATCAGCGCCGGGGCCATCTTTCTCGCAATCAGGAAGAACGGGAAGTTCCAGGGCAGAATGCCTGTCGTTACCCCTATCGCTCTTTTGAAGACAAAAATATGCTCATTATCACGGTCGCTCTGAACGATCTCCCCCTCATAACGCCGTGCCCATTCCGCCATATAATCCAAATAATCCGCTGTAAAGTGAACCTCAACCGCAGATAATTCCAGGGTCTTGCCGACTTCCTCCGAGATCAGCCTGGCGATGCTGTCCGCTTCCCCGCGAATCCCGTCTGCGATGGCATGAAGGTACTTGCCCCGCTCCACAGCCGGTGTCTCCTCCCAGGCAGACTGGGCTTCTTCCGCTGCATGAATCGCACGTATGACATCATTCCTTGTAGCCTTGGGAACCTGTGAGATTACTTCATCGGTTGCCGGATTGGTCACATCCATCCACTCTTTGCCTTCGGATTCTGTAAATTGGCCGTCGATATACATCAAATGCTTGGTCACTGTTTCTCCCCCTCAAGGTAGATTATTCCATTTGCCCAATTACCCAACCATAGTGTAAACGCTATCAATATTTATTGTCAATAACTTTCACATTTTTTATTTGTTTTTGTGTTGTTTTTAATTGACTTATTGAGTTAAGCTGGGGATATAGGTTTTTATTGATGGGAGGGGTAGGAGTGCGAGTCAGTATTTTTTCTACTTGTTTGGTAGACCTTATGAGCCCGAATGTCGGGATTGCCATGGTGGAGGTCCTGGAGCGGCTCGGCTGCGAGATTGATTATCCGGCTTCACAGGTCTGCTGCGGACAGCCCGCCTATAACAGCGGTTATCTCCAGGATTCCAAGCTGGCGATGCAGAACATGATGCTTGCCTTCGAAGCTTCGGATTACGTGGTGGGTCCCTCCGGCTCCTGCATCGCTATGTTTCATGAATATCCGAAGATCTTCAAGGGTGAGCCCGACTGGGAATTGAAAGCGATTGCTTTGAAAGAGAAATCCTATGAGCTGACCCAATTCATCGTCAAAGTACTTGGTGTGACCGATGTGGGGGCCACTCTCGAAGGCACCGCAACCTACCATCGTTCCTGTCATATGACCAGACTCCTGGGCGAGAAGGAAACCCCGTTCCAGCTGCTGGAGCATGTGCAAGGACTGAAGCTTGAGCCGCTCAAGAACAGCGATAACTGCTGCGGGTTCGGTGGAACCTTTGCAGTGAAGATGCCTGAAATCTCGGAGCAGATGGTGGATGAGAAATGCGGCTGTGTCATGGAGACTGGAGCGGATATTCTAATCAGTGCAGACATGGGCTGCCTGCTGAATATCGGGGGACGCCTGTCCCGCAAAGGTGAGCCTGTGCGGATCATGCATATTGCAGAGGTATTGAATCAGCGTCAGCCTGTGGTTAGCAAAGGGGGAAGCCGGACTTGAGCCTGCAAACGGATTCACGTAATTTCAGCGAACGGACGACGGATGGCCTTGGGGATTCCTTCATGCGCAGTGCCGTGGGTTCGGCGCAGGACAGTCTCAAGACAAGACGTCTGTCTGCAGCCACTGCGCTCGGTGACTGGGAGCAGTGGCGGAACGTAGGCCAGCTTATCCGCCAGCATACCCTGGAGAATCTGGATTATTATCTGGAGCAGCTTGCCGGCAATATTGAGCGACAGGGCGGGCATATCTATTTTGCAGCGACCAAAGAAGAGGCCAGCTCTTATATCCGGGATGTTATTATGCGCAAACAAGCCACCAAGATCGTCAAATCGAAATCCATGGTCACGGAAGAAATTGAGCTGAACCGCGTTCTGCTTGAAGCAGGCTGTGAGCTGACGGAGACGGATCTTGGAGAATATATCCTCCAGATGGACGACTGGGACCCTCCCTCGCATATCGTGGCTCCCGCCTTGCATAAGGACCGGAGGCAAATCAAGCGGGTATTCACAGAGAAGCTTGGATATACAGGCGATGAAACCCCGGAGAAGCTGGCCGGGTTCGCCCGTACGGTACTGCGGCAGAAGTTCCTGGAAGCGGAGGTCGGAATCACGGGCTGCAACTTCGCCATCGCCAATCTGGGAGCGATTAATCTGGTCACCAATGAGGGTAACGGCGATCTCACGGCCGCCATACCCAAGACGCATATCGCGGTAATGGGCATGGAGCGGATTGTGCCGACTCTGGAGGAGATGGAGGTGCTGGATAATCTGCTCTGCCGCAGCGCCGTCGGACAGAAACTCACCAGCTATATCACAGTGATGGGCCCCTCCTCCGCCGGTGAGACAGACGGCCCCGAGGAATTCCATCTGGTAGTCGTCGATAACGGGCGGTCCGATATTCTCGGCAGTGAATTCAACGAAGCGCTGCAGTGTATCCGCTGCGGTGCATGTCTGAACGTCTGCCCGATCTACCGCCATATCGGCGGCCATGCTTACGGGTCAATCTATCCGGGTCCGATTGGGGCGGTCATCACCCCGCTGCTTGGCGGTTATGATGACTACAAGGAGCTTCCCTTTGCCTCCAGTCTGTGCGGCGCCTGTACGGATGTCTGTCCGGTGCGCATCCCGCTGCATGAGCAGCTCATCGTGCACCGCCAGAAGATAGTGGAACAGAAAAGAACCGGCACCGCAGACCGTATCCAGATGAAAGCCGCCAGCAAGCTGCTCTCCTCCCCTGCCCTGTTCGGCAAAACCCTGCGGTTCGCCCACTCCGCAAGCCGGATGATGAGCAAGCAGGGCCGGATTGTAAGAGGACCGGCCTTGCTTCAGGGCTGGATTCGTTCCCGCGACCTGAAGCAGCCCGTCAGGCAGAAGGACAGCTTCCGGGCATGGCTGGAGCAACGGAAAGGAGGCTCAGAGCAATGACAGTAACCACGAATAAGAGCGCGAACAGAAACACGAATAAGGAGGCTTTTCTGAATACGATTGCCTCCAAGCTGGGCCGGGAACGTAGGACTGAGGTTCAGCGTCCTGCAATCCAGGAGTTCATTCCTGACAGCTACGGCCCGCTTACCACGGACGATCTGGTGGAGATTCTTAAGGAGCAATGCTTCTTCATCCACACCCAGGTCATTGAATCCACACCGGAGATTCTGCAACAAACACTGAGTGATCTGATTGAAGCGAATGGCGGCGGGACGGTAATGCTCTCTGGAGACCGCCGTTTCAATGAATACGGGCTGGCGTTCCCGGATGCTGCGGTGTGGGAAGAAACGGCAGGCAGAGTGGAGAATATCAGGCGTGCGGAATCGGCGAATACAGCGATTGTCTTCGCCGACTGTGCACTGGCAGAATCGGGAACGGTTGTGTTGGAGAGCCGCCCGGATCAGGGCCGTTCCCTCCATTTCCTGCCTGCCCATTATATTGCGGTGATTGAACGCAGGAGGCTGGTGCTTCGCTCCACGCAAGCCGCCGCTGAGCTGAACCGGAGAATTCAGGCCGGGGAGCCGGTAGGCTCAGCGATTCAGTTCATCTCCGGTCCCTCCAATTCCGCCGATATCGAAATGAAGCTTGTCGTCGGAGTGCATGGACCGCTGAGGGCTACCTATGTGCTAATTTAGTCATCGGTTCTACTTGTAATCCGTAACGTCGAATTCTCTATCTTTATAGTAGAATTTCCGGTCTTCCTCCGTGATCTCACGGACGATTCTGCACGGGCTTCCTACCGCGATCACATTATCGGGAATATCCTTGGTCACTACGCTCCCCGCTCCAATGACTACATTGTTCCCGATGGTTACGCCCGGATTCACGATCACGTTGCCGCCGATCCAGACATTATTGCCGATCGTTATAGCGATCCCGTATTCATAGCCCGAATTCCGGGAATCGGGATGGATAGGATGCCCTGCTGTATAGAGCGATACGTTCGGAGCAAACATCACATTATCTCCGATAGTCACCTTGCCGACATCCAGAATGGTACAGTTGAAATTAGCGTAAAAGTTGTTCCCAACGGTGATATTCGATCCATAATCACAGCGGAAGGGGGCTTCAATATGCACAATCTCCCCCGTCATGCCGAAGAGAGAGCGGATCAGCGCGTCTCTCTCTTCATGTTCATCGGGCCGGAGCCCGTTGAACTGATGAACCAGCAGCCGGGCTGCTGTCCGTTCTTCGGTTAATCCGTCCAGCCATGCTTTGTAGGGTAAGCCTGCGAGCATTCTTTCTTTCTGATTCATGGTTGTTCCTGCCTTTTCTTATGATGTTAGGTTATGTCTCCAAGGTGATGTCTTTAAGCGGATAGGTCCAAAAGGCTTCCTGTCCGTAACGGAGCTGAATGTCCTGCGCCGTCAGCTCCTGGCTGCCGACAAGCTCCGCTGCCAGATATTGCGAACGGTGTGCCCGGATGGAGGCCATCTTCTTCTCCAGGACCGCCGTCACATCAACATGCACATCCGGTAGTCCAATCATCTGTTCGTGGTTGCTGGAGAATGCGACACAATGCACAACGGGCCGCTCCTCCGCCGGAAGCCGGAGAACGGAGCGGATCACAGCGGCTCCGGTGGCATCATGATCCGGGTGCACGCTGTAACCGGGATAGAAGGTGATGACGAGCGAAGGGGCCAGTTCCTGGAGCAGCGATAGCAGCGTATGGTCCAGCAGCGCCTGATCCTCGAACTCAATCATTTTATCGTGGAAGCCCAGCATCCTTAAGTCCTGTATCCCGATGGCATTGCAGGAAGCAAGCAGCTCCTCCTTGCGGAACTCCGGTAAGGTGGCACGGCTCGCAAACGGCGGGATTCCCATATTGCGCCCCATCTCCCCGAGTGTCAGACATGCATAGGTGACTTCTGCACCAAGTTCTATATACTTCGCCAGTGTGCCTGCGGCAGCAAAGGCCTCATCGTCAGGATGCGGGAACACCACCAGAATGCGCGGATGTTCGGTAAGCTGTGTACGGTTCATAGGTTCATTCCTCCCGGTGACATTATAGCGTAGTGAAATACTCGATCACAACCTCGCGGAAAATCAGGCCCGCCTGTGAAATATAACGGTTCTTATGCCATAACAAGGCGATTTCCCTGACCAGCCCGTGGTCCTCCAGCGGAATCATACGGATATGATCCTGCCCATTCTTCGCCGTACCCGGTATGAAGGCTAAGCCGATCCCGGCTTCCACCAGGTCGATCAGCCGGGCCGGTTCGTCCCCCTCATACGCATAGCGTGGCAAGAACCCTGAAGTCTGGCAGACGGAATCCACCAGATCACGAATCCCGTAGCCTTGCTTGACACCCACAAACCACTCATCCTTAAGCTCTATCAAGGCGAGGCTCTTACGGTCCGCCAGAGGGTGCCCGGCTGGAACGGCAAGGTAAACGTGATCGTTACAGACCACCTGGCATTCAATATCTTCCCCTCTTACCGGTGGGGAGGACAAGCAGAAATCGACTTCTCCCCGCTGGAGAAGAGTAATCATCTCCTGCATGGGCAGCATTTGTACGTGAAAATGGATGTCCGGCTGCTTAAGGCGAAACGCCCGGAGAATCCCGGGCAAGGTGCTTGCGGTGGTTACCGCTAATTCAAGGGTGCCGGACTCCAGGCTGGACAGATCCTTAAGCTCCTGCTTCCCCTGCTCCAATTCAAACAGCGCCTTCTCTGCACGCTGAAGAAATCGGCGTCCCGACTCGTTTAACCGCAGCTTCCTCCCGCTCCGGTCGAACAATGGAACTCCGAGATCCTCCTCCAGCCGTTGAATAGTCTTGCTCAGGGAGGATTGGGTAACATGCAGACTGTGTGCAGCCTCCGTCATATGCTCCAGGCGGGCAACCGCGATGAAATACTGCAATTGAAGAAGTTCCATATCCCGCCTCCATTCATTCCCTCAAGTCTATGAAATCATAACATGAAATGCGTTGGAGTAAATAACTCATATCCTGTACGATAACTGTACAGCACTTGAGGGGGAATAACAATGAATGCACGGAACTGGTGGTTAATGATATCCGTTGGGCTGGGAATCATGCTTAACCCGCTTAACTCTTCGATGGTAGCTGTGGCGATTCCCAGGCTGCAGCACGTATTCGGGCTTGAGTTCACTGTGGTTTCCTGGATTATTTTTTCGTTCTATATTGGCAGTGCGGTTGCCCAGCCTGTCATGGGCAGAGCCAGCGATATCTTCGGCCGCAGGAGAATATTCCTGGCCGGACTGGTAATTGTCTTCGCAGCCTCCCTGCTCGCTCCTTGGTCTCCGGGCTTCGGGGGACTCGTCGTTCTGCGGATTATCCAATCCATCGGAACCAGTATGGTGGTGGCTGTAGGGATGGCTATCATCCGGGTCAATATTACAGACAAGCAAGCCTCTGCTCTGTCCGTGCTGTCAATGTTTACATCGGGAGCGGCAGCGGTAGGACCGTTCATCGGCGGAGTCTTGATCCATGTGTGGGGCTGGTCTTCAATCTTCTATATTAATCTGCCGTTTGTAACGGCGAGCTTCCTGTTAGCCTGGAGAACCATCCCGCAAGACAAGCCGTCCGCAGCCTTATTACCCAAGCAGTCCTTGCGGCAATGGATGAGCCGGATGGATGTGCCTGGAATCCTGCTGTTCACTGTGGGGCTGGTGGCTGTGCTTGCCCAGCTGCTGTCGGCCAAGTCCTCCGGTCATGTCTCCCTATTCAATGTAGTCATCGGTCTGTCCGGGCTGATCCTGCTTGCGGTCTTCGTAAGGCATGAATTAAGAACAGCGATGCCCTTCATTCCTCTGCGTACCTTCGCCGGGTATCCCGGGCTGATCCGTGTCAATGTCGAATTCATGCTGGTTAATCTATTATTTTATTCCGTCTTCTTCGGTCTTCCGTCTTATTTGCAGCTCGTTCGTCAGGTCAGTGAATTCCACACAGGGCTTCTGATGTTAAGCCTGGGTCTATGCTCGCTAGCCGTTTCTCCAATCGCCGGAAGATGGATCAATGCCTCAGGGCCCCGGCCCGCGCAGGCAGTATCCGCAATCCTCATGACCGTCGGGTCGGTATGGATTGTGATGCTGAATCCGGCCTCGCCTGTAATCAGTATCATCCTGGCACTGGCTGCCTTCGGAATCAGCAACGGACTGAACAACGTCGCCATGCAAGCCGCCTTGTTCAACAACTCGCCGAAAGAGATCATCGGGGTATCCTCCGGCTTATTCAGCACCTCCAGATATTTCGGGACGATCCTCTCCTCCCTGCTGATCGGAATCATCATGGGCAATCAGTTCAGCTTCAGCGGCTTCCGGCTGCTTGGGATCATCCTCGCCGTGATTGCCCTGTGTCTGGTATTCATGTCCCGGCGGCGTTCGGTAGAGACCAAAGGCTCCCATCACAGTCTTGATGACCGCTAGGGAGCGCTTGGAAGACGGGTCTGACCCCGCTGGAAAATCTAAGCTTCGTCCAGAAGCTGCTGCAGCTTGCCTGCAACGGCTTCACTGTCCGGGTATATTTTAGCAGCGCAGGTAAGAATACGTATGGCTCCCTCCCGGTGACCGCCATAACTTAAGGTATCCGCAATCCGCATAAATTCAAAATCCGCTTCATAATACT
Organism: Paenibacillus tritici; assembly: GCF_013204885.1. Classification (GTDB taxonomy): domain Bacteria; phylum Bacillota; class Bacilli; order Paenibacillales; family Paenibacillaceae; genus Paenibacillus_AQ; species Paenibacillus_AQ tritici. Next base: position 640,036 of record NZ_JABMKX010000001.1, on the reverse strand, counting down.
TATCCTGCTCTAAGCGCCGGATACGCTGGTATTCGTTAATGGCCTCACCTGCGCCGCTCGTGACAACAGTCTTGGCAAGATGATGTACCATCGACTGCTTAAGCTGGCGGACCTCCATGCCCAGCAGCAGATCCAGCATAGGACGGGTCACACTGCTCAGCCACACATGGTCACAGTTGGTCATTACGGAGATGCCGAGATTCTCATCCGGCAGCAGAATCAGCTCACTAAGGAATCCGGTATCCCATCCGGAATGCGAAAGCATCCGGGAGCCATTATAATGGCCCAGGAACCAGCCGAGACCCACATCTTCATGCTCCGGCCCCCAGCCTGTAGCCATAGTAGGGCTCCGCATCTGTTCATAGCTGCCGGGCTGTAGAGCATTATATCTGTCCTGAGCTTGTCCCTGCCTGAGGTGCATCAGCATATATTGGCACATTTCCTGCGCATTCGTATACAGCGTGGAGCTGGGGGCATGCGCTCTATTGTACGGGAACACTTCACTAACATAGGGTCCGTACCCTCTAGAGTTTCTCAGCACATGGGGCGCAGCCAGCACCTGTTCAACCTCCATTTTAAAAAATGAACTCGTGCTCATTCCAGCAGGCTCCAGGAGATTCCGCCGCATATACTCCTCGAAGCTGAGGCCGCTAACCTTGGCAATCAGATCCCCTAGTATCTCATAACCGATATTACTGTAAGCAAAATGAGTACCCGGATCACTCATTAAGTCATGGCGGCGGATTCCTCTGACATACCGTTCAAGACTTCCTTCATCATATTCAGGCCGGTCCCAGCCATAATCGTCCTCATCCGGCATCCCGGAGGTATGATTCAACAATTGTCTTACCGTAATCTGATGATAGCGTTCATCATTCATTTTGAAATACGGAAGATAGGTCACTATAGGTGAGTCCAGCTCTATCTGCCCACGCTCTGCCAACTGCATCACAGCCGTAACTACAAAGGTCTTGGAGACGGATGCCTGGTGAAAAAGAGTGCTGCTAACCACAGGCTCCCCTGTAGCCACATTAGCGCTGCCATACTCTCCTGTAAAAAGAATCTTGTCCTCACTAACGATCCCCACCTGCAATCCGGTAAACGGTCCATTCTCCATAAAGCGGGTCAGCATCGCGTGAAGCTCTTGTACTCTGCTCTGATATGTATTCATTCTGGTTCCCTCAGTTCTTATATGTACTGGATCAATATAACATCCGGGGAGCATACAGAATGTGTAAAAAACAGCTTAATCCGAACTTTACTCAGCCTACCCCTCAACTACATCGGCCCGCAGGTCCGTGGCAATCTCAATCATTACAGGAATGATCGCTTCCGATGAGAGGGCTACGTACAGCTCGCCCATGTACAGCCGGAACGGATACTCCAGTCCCTCATGGCTCCACATGAAGAAGTCCCCCTCGATCGTCATGGTACTCTCCGGCCCCTTCACGGTGAAGACCCCGGAATAGCTGAAGCCGGATTTATCGGCAAAGTATTGCTTGCATTCCTCCAAAGTTATGGCTTGCTCCGCCGTCTCTTCCTGCATGGAACGTGTGATACGACAACGCTGACTCATAGGGTTACCTCCAAGTTGTGAAATTTCATGTGTTGACTCCGGTTATTGCTCCGCCTGTTCGATCAGGTCTGCCGGATTGATCATCGCGAGAATCTGGTGATCCTTCCACACGCCCCGGATCTTCACGTTCAGCCGGGCAATCCCTTCCTTATGGAACCCGGCATTCTCCAGAACGCGGATCGAACCGGGATTGCCCGGAGAGGCTTCACCTGTAATCCGGTGGAACTTCAGTTCCCCGAAGGCATAGCTCACGGCTTGCTTCACAGCCTCCGTCATGTAGCCTTTGCCGTTATAATCTTTGTCGAGACTGTATCCTATCATGCAGCTCTGCAGCGGTCCCCGCACTACAAAAGACAAACCAATGGTACCAATGATGCGGTTGTCTGCCTTGTGAATAACCAGGAAGTCATACCGCTCATCCGCGGCCCGATCCTTGGAATACTGCACTATCTTCTCACGCTGGTACGCTTCCGTGTAGAATTCCTCATTCACCTCCGGCGAATGCTCCTCAAAAAACTCACGGTTGCGCGTGTACATCCCTGTCAACTCTCCGGCATCTGTCTCCTCGGGAAAGCGGAGGTATACCCGTTGTTCTGTCATCTGCAACACTCCAATCCGGCTTCCTCATAGGGTTCCGTGCACTCATTGAACCGGTAGGTCCAGAACCGTTCAGTACCGAACCTCTTGCGGATAACCTCATCATCCGGACGATGGCCGCCAAGCACCTTATCTGCCTGGAACTGGGTGCTGTGCGCCAGAATGGATGCGATTTTGACCGCCAGATGCCGGGTCACATCTATAACTACATCCGCCTGTCCGATGCTGTGCTGATGATGATTAGAGAAGGCTACGCTATGTACAACCGGGCGTTCCGCAGCGGGCAGGCCGGCAAGCGTACGGATCACCGCAGCTCCGGTGGCATCATGGTCAGGATGCACACTGTACCCGGGGTAGAATGTAATGACCAGCGACGGTGTCAGCTCCTTGACCAGCGACAATATGCGGCTATCGAGCAGCGTGCGGTCTTCGAATTCAATCATTTTATCATGGAAGCCCAGCATCCTCAGGTCTTGAATGCCAATGGCCTTACAGGAAGCCAGAAGCTCCCCTCGGCGGATAATCGGCAAGGTGGTGCGGTTCGCGAAGAGTGGAACCCCCATGTTGCGCCCCATCTCCCCCAGCGTCAGACAGGCATAAGTAACTTCAGCCCCGTCAGCGATGTACTTAGCCAGTGTTCCCGCTACAAAGTACGCTTCATCATCGGGATGGGGAAGCACCACCAGGATTCTCTTATTCTTCATAGATCTGTTATTCATGGCTGCTTACTCCTCCGATTTCACAAGTGGAAACGGCATTGCCGTCCATTTAGCCTATAAATTCTTATCTTTTTAAAAAGGGTTCCGGCTAAGCTGTAAAGCGACAATCAATTTGCCCTGACTGTCATGCCCGGCCAGAATCAGCCGCTCTGTGTCGTTCTCATCCACATGGGTAAGTCCCTCGGCATAGATCCAGCCCTTCTCTGTCTTGAGGCCAACCCGGTAGGGGCCGGTCCCGGAGATAGAGCCTACCGTATAGCGGATCACCGCATTGCTGATGAACGCCGATCCAGGCGGACGGGTGCTGTCGAAATGACTGGCATAAGCTCCTGTCGTAAGCTCAAGGTGAATATATAGTTCCTGTCCGGCGAACCGGTCAATTTGAGTCTGAATAAGGTGGGGTTGAATGAGCTGCATATTGTCCTCCTATAGTGTAAAAGATGGCTTCTTCCAGTGCATTCATTATACATGAAAACCCCGAAGCTCAAAACCTGTGACAGTTGCACCAGCTACCTTGACAAATCAACAGAAAAAGAGCCTGCCCAAGGAATTCCATGAATTCCTTAAGCAAGCCGCTGACGGAAGCCCTTTTCCACGCTTAATTACAAATTAACTATAGAGTAGACCTTATCATTAATGAAATAGACGTATTGGTCGCCGTACACCACATACCCTTCATGAACGCTGTCCGGGTCTCCCCAGGAGAGAAGAAGCTCGGTAATCGTCATGCCGCTGACCGCCCGCTCTTCACGGATGGCTGACCACATCTTATCACTGATCTTGAAGGCCGTTTGCGGATTCTTGAAGAACAGTATATCTTCGACATACTCACTATAGTCATCGCGAGGTTCAATCTCGAGCGGAACCTCCTGCCCGTTGGCCCGGCGGATGATCATTTCTAAATTACCATTGGCCGGGTTCGAGCGGAAATTGGCGATGGTTGCTTTCTCAAAGTTCTTGAACGGACTATCTGCAATCAAGGCGTTCCGGGTCCACACCGTTAGTCCATTATAGTAATACTTCAAATAGTCTATACTCTCCATGGTGTACATGGTATTGTCCACAAAATCGTTCAAGTCCAGGACCCACTCGGTTCCGGCTTCATTTTGCATCACAAAATTCTGGTTGTAATCATCAACGTACTGTACACTTTTCACCCAATGGCTTCCCGGATGCCCGTATAAATAGACCTTTTTGCCTAACACAATGCCCATGGTTCCAGGCAGCTTGCTGATGGCGTAGAGCATACTATTACTCTTATTCTTGCCGTCCTCTGTGCTCCAAATGAACAACGATATGGCGCTGGAGGCATATTTGCCGTCAATGGCTCCGAGCTTCAGCAGGGTTTTGAAGGCAACGTAGTTAGCGCTTTTGTACAGTACGGAGTTATCCTTGTTCAGCTTGGCGCTTCCTTTGCTGCCTGTGAGGGTTACGCCAGCGGTATCCGCCGCCACAGTGAAGCCCGGAATCTGCCCCACAAGCTTAACCGGCACATAAGCAGAGCCATTCACGAGTACAGATTTGACTGGCGTAATAAGCAGCTTGCCTTCGACAAACGTAGAAATCTCAGTATACGCTGGCGCGGCTGCGGCCGCTGCCCGTCCGGTGCCTCCTGGATAGATCAGTCCGATCGTCAGCAGCAGAGTGGTGAGCAGTAATGCAATTTTTTTCATAGATGTTCTAATTCCTTCCCCCGATGTAAGTTAGGTGCCCCGGCAAGGTGCCGGAATCTTCCAGATCAGTACATTCGACAAGAAGTTATTTATTTCCTCCATATAAAAGCACGAACCTTATAAAAAAACACGAACTTTGTACTCTTCACCCGTTCTTCACTTCGGAATGCGGATTACAAATACTGACGGCTCTTCTTCCCTGCTCTCCAGCACCAGTGTACCCTCCATCTTCTCCACGTTCTTCTTGGCAATGGATAGTCCAAGTCCTGTTCCCCCGCTTGCTGTCGTCCGGGCTTCATCTCCCCGCACGAACGGATCAAAGATGGTAGACCACAGCTCCTTCGGAATGCCGACTCCATTGTCAGCAATCTCGATGCGGATCTCCGTATCCTCTGGAATGACCGATACCCGGATGCGTGTCCCTTCCGGATTATAGGCGAGCGCATTGGAGATCAGATTATTGATGACGCTGGCGAACAGCTCAGGATCATAGCGGGCATAGACCGCTTCTTCGGGTACCTGAAGCTGAAGCTCGAAGGATTTTTGCTCAATTTCGCCGTAGGTATCGGCAATAATCTCCCGCAAATGGCCGCCCAGCTCAAGGCGCTCTATGCGCAATATGAAATCAGGTGAATCGAGCTTGAGCAGGTCCAGCATATGCTGAATGAGCTTCGTAACCTGCACCGACTTGGTGTAGATATAATTCAGGTATTTCGTCTGCCGCTTCGGGTCGGTAACCCGTCCTTCGATAAGCGCCTGGGCATAGCCCTGAATGCTTGTAATCGGCGTCTTCAGATCATGTGACAAGTCCACCATCAGCCGCTGCTTGCTCTTCTCGGCTTGACGTTTCTCCTCTGTGGTCTTCTCAATCACATCTGCCATATAGTTGAAGCTGTTGCCGATCCGCAGGAACTCTGTCTCCGCATAGAGGGTAATCCGTGTATTGTAATGTCCCTCCATCATGCGGTTCATTCCCTGATTCAGTACCCGCAGCGGCTTCTTAATCCGTCTGGAGACCCAATAGCTGTACACAAAGATCAGCAGGAGCACCAGCCCGCTAACCAAGAAAACATAAAAGAAAACAGAATGATTCAGATAGGCGACCAGGAGCTCGTTATTGATGGACACCTTGATCACATCCCGGGGAATCTTGAGCAGCAGCCAGGCTGCCCCGCTGTCCTCATTAAGGCTGGTAATGGAATAGTAATAGGGCTGATCGCTGCGGTTCTCCAGTCCCTGATACAGACTGTTCTCGTCATAAGCCAGGGTATCATCCTGTTTGTCTCCAACGACACGGATCACCTGCTTGCCGGAATCGAGCAACTCCAGCCAGCCGCCGCTGCGCAGCAGCCGTTTGCTCTCCGGCCCTTGGCCCAGCTCGTCGCGGTAAGCCCCGGCTTCTACGGACAGATCGGGATCAGGAGTCATCCGGTCCCTGAGGACCTGCGTAATATCCTTTTGAACGAATAGATAGACCACTAACACAAGCATCAGCAGCATACAGTTGAACAGCAGGAAGTCGATCGTAAGTGACGATTGCAGCGGCCGGTTATCTCTACTTTTCCACGGGTGCTTCAATTTTGTACCCCAATCCCCTGATCGTCTTCAGGTATTCCGGTCTCTTGGAATCTCGTTCGATCTTGTCGCGGATATTGCTGATATGCACCATAATGCTGTTGTCCTCGTAGACATAGAAATCTTCCCAGACGGTCTCATAGATTTTCTTGCGTGTAAACACACGGCCCGGCTGCTGCATCAGCAGCTCCAGGATCTTGTATTCGGTTGAGGTCAGGGCAACAGCTTCCCCGGCTACCTCCACCTGGCAGGTGCTCCGGTCCAGGGTCAGCCTTCCCAGCACAATCTGCTCACTCGGTTTCTCTTCCTCCACCGCCTGGGCATCGAACTGATGCACCCGCCGCAGCATGGCCCCGGCACGGGCAACAATCTCCAGCGGATTGAAGGGCTTGGCTATGTAGTCGTCCGCCCCAAGCTCAAGCCCCAGGATTTTGTCATGATACTGGCTCTTGGCGGACAGGAACAGCACAGGGAAATGCTCGTGTTCACGAATCCGCTTGAGCAGCTGCAGCCCGTCCATCCCCGGCATCATGATATCCAATATCGCCAGGTCAATCTTGTTGTTCTGCATCACCTTCAGGGCTTCGATTCCGTTCTGTGCCTGCAGAATGTTATATTCCTTCTCCAGATATAGCTGCAGAAGCTCAACAATCTCCGATTCATCATCGGCTATGAGAATGGTATACATGGTGAATCCCCCTCTATCTCGTCATGCAAGCTGCACTAACTGTAACTATAGCCTGCCATTCTTAATCCAGTCTAAACCAAATCTAAAGAAAAACTAAAGAATATATAAGGCGCACACAAGATTTGAACTTGAAGCTTCATCGTCACTGCGGTGAACATTTGGACTTCCGGCCGCTGTTGTCACCAGATTTCTTCTATTGGACTGCTGTGCGCGGTTGAAATCCGGAGTCAAAGGCGGTCGCTACCGCTCCTACAGTTCCAAATTTCCCCTCCGCTTCTTTTGCTTTTTGTTTATTTCTTAAGTGCTTCTTAAGAACTGTCTGCCAGGCGGGGACGTAACTATGTACCTTACTGGACGGTCCTTTAGCTCAGCTTCGCTGCTAAAAAGAAATAATAGCCCGAAACAGACAAAAAGAACAGCCCGCACAGCCAATAATGGCTTAACGGACTGTCTTATGAGGTATATGCTAGTAGAGCATCGGACTTTATACAGTAGATTGAATCAGTAAGATCAAAACACCTACTATTGTGTTCGGTTATTCGCATACATTCAGCCTAAGGACCTTCATGTCAGCAGATTGCGATTGTGTTCGGTTCTCTGTGAAAATACGTCTGGCACTGCGATAAACGCACGGCCTACGCGGCGCTACCAGTCCAATTGTGTTCGGTTTTTCGATTACATTTGACCTATGCGGTGCACCCAGTCCAATTGTGTTCGGTTTTTCGATTACATTCGGCTTACGCGGTGCACCCAGTCTAATTGTGTTCGGTTTTCCGATTACATTCGGCCTATGCGGTGCACCCAGTCCAATTGTGTTCGGTTTTCCGATTACATTTGGCTTACGTGGTGCACCCAGTCCAATTGTGTTTGGTTTTCCGTTAAAATATGTTAAATAAATGAAAAGACAACGTTCTGTTTTTTAGCCACGCTGCTCATTTTCATGCTGGAGTTGTGCCTTGAAAACATGTTTGTTTTCCCATACATTGACCCGATTACCTTCGCGCCAGCCTTAATGTGCAAGGTTTTTCGCATACATCTGTCCCAATGACTTCACTCTTATCGTCCTTCTGGCTTCATCGCGCCCACTCCACCTTTTTAAATCTGACGCTGTGCTAGCTTAGGCAACTCTTAGCGGGGAATGTGCTACACATCCTTACACCGTAGGTACGGTTCCCCCGTCAATCACGTACTCAGCACCCGTAATGGAGGCAGCACGGTCCGAAGCGAGGAAGGCTACCAGTTCACCCACCTCTTCAGGGAAGCCGGGACGGCCAATGGGGATGCCGCCCAGCGAATCCATCACGGACTGCAGCGCACTTTCCACACTGCCTGTCACCTTCGCAATATTCTCCATCATGGCATCGGCTGCAGTGGTTTGAATGAAGCCCGGTGCGACCCGGTTCACTCGGATGCCCTGCGGAGAAAATTCCTTGGACAGGCTTTTGCTGTAATTGCTTAACGCAGCTTTGGCGGCTGCATAGGGGATGGTCGATTCGATCAGCGGCAGCACTCTTTGAATGGAAGAAATATGGATGATGACTCCCTTGCCCTGCTCCAGCATGAGCGGGATCAGCCCCCGGTCCAGCCGGACGGCTGCCAGCAGGTTCAAATTCAGCGCATCCATCCAGTGTTCATCGCTAGCTGCCAGGAATCCCCCAGGAGGTGTAGAGCTGCCCCCGATGTTATTCACTACGATATCAATGCTGCCGAACCGTTCCTTGACCGCTGCAATCACTTTCTCCACACCTTCTTGCTTAGACAGATCTGCCCCAACGAATAATCCCGAATCTGCCAGATCAGCCGGGACGGTGCGGGCAGTTGTCATCACGGTAGCGCCAGCCGCCTTAAATCTGTTGACGATAGCTTCACCCATTCCTTTGGTTCCGCCTGTGACCAATATTTTTTTGCCTTCGTATTCTGTCATGGGGTTTGCATAAGTGATTGTCATTGTTACAGCCTCATTTCATTAGATATTCCTCGTTCGAGCTGCCAGGTGCAGCCCTTCAGGGTCTATATTGATCTTAAGCTTGATTAAGTTGTGCGTCTAATTTATTATTTTCATTAAATCCATTACTAATATTAATATAAAAGGAGCCTAGTCTGAATGGAGCTTACACAATTGGAGTACTTCCTGACGGTAGCCCGGCTCGAACATATGACCTCTGCTTCCAAGGCCCTGCGCATCACTCAGCCTGCTCTGAGCCATGCGATTTCCAAGCTGGAAAGTGAGCTGGGCGTTCCTTTATTCGAGCGGAAGGGCCGTAACGTCCAGTTGAACCGCTATGGGGTTATGTTCAGTTCATGGGTCGAAGAAGCGCTGCGGAATATCGGTAACGGTGTACGGGAGATCGGGGAATGGTCGAATGCCGAGAGCGGGATCATTCATATATCATATCTGAATATTCTTGGTGTGGACCTGATCCCTTCGCTCATCAGGGATTATCAGGCAGATCACCCCAAGGTCCGGTTTGACCTGTATCAGGGGAATCACGGAGACATAGACGAAGCGCTGGAGAACGGCACCTCCGATATGCTGATCACCTCCAGAGAGACTACGACTGAGGATAATGAATGGATGATGATCCGCAGAATGCCGATTTATATCGTGGTCTCCAGCAGCCACCGGTTCGCCTCCCGCACCAGTCTGAGTCTGTTCGAGCTGTCGGGTGAGCCGTTTGTCGGGCTGAAGACGAACTGCGGGCTGAAGAACACCATTACCTCCCTCTTCCAAAATACAAATTTCGAGCTGGCCTCCACCTATTATGCAGAAGACCTGATTACTGTAGCCGGCTTCATCAAAGCCGGGCTGGGTGTCTCCGTGCTGCCGCAGACGCTGGGCCTGATGCTGGACGGCCTGGTCTGGATTCCGATTGAGGAAGAGGGCTGGGAATGGGAGGTCGGGTTAAAATGGCGCCGGAGCCACTACTTGTCCCCTGCCTCCCGCCGCTTCCTGGATTATATTCAGCAGACTGCACTGGAGCCTGTGCGAGGTTAGCTCATCTGGCCCTGCAGTCAAGATAACAAAAAGGAGCAGCTCTCCACTAAGGGGGAACTGCTCCTTTGCTCTTTATAATGTAACAGCCTTCTGCTTCCTTACAGGGCTCCGACGACAGGATGGGGAACATAATGCTCCTCCAGGGAGGCCACTTCTTCAGAAGTCAGCTGAATGGAGAGTGCACCTGCTGCGTCCGTGAGATGGGATATCTTCGTTGCACCAATAATCGGAGCGGTTACCGGCTGCTTCTGCAGTAGCCAGGCCAGAGCGATCTGGGCACGCGGAACACCGCGCCGCTCAGCAATGACGGCAACCTGCTCAGCAATCAGACGGTCGGTGGCTGCTGTAGCGTCATATTTGGACTTCTGGAACTGGTCCGTCTCAGAACGCGAAGTGGATTCCGCATAGTCGCGGGTCAGCCTTCCGGAAGCCAGCGGACTGTAGGGAATAACTGCGATTCCCTCCTCCTTGCACAGCGGCAGCATCTCACGCTCTTCTTCACGGTAGATCAGATTCAAATGATTCTGCATCGACACAAACCGCGTCCAGCCTCTGGTCTCGGCAACATACAGCGCCTTCTGGAACTGCCAAGCATACATAGCGGAAGCTCCGATATACCTGGCCTTGCCGGATTTCACCACATCATGCAAGGCTTCCATCGTCTCTTCGATGGGAGTAGTATAATCCCAGCGGTGAATCTGGTACAGATCGACATAATCGGTTCCCAGACGTTTAAGGCTTTTATCAATCTCGCTCATAATTGCCTTGCGGGATAAGCCCCCGCCGTTCGGACCGGGGTGCATCTGTCCATGAACCTTAGTAGCCAGGACAATCTCATCCCGGTTCGCGTAATCCTTCAATGCCCGGCCCACGTATTCCTCGCTTGTCCCCATGGAATAAATATTAGCCGTATCAAAAAAGTTGATCCCGAGCTCCAGCGCTTCCTTAATAATAGGCCGGCTCTGCTCTTCATCCAGTACCCATGAATGCACCCACTGCTTGGCATCCCCAAAGCCCATACAGCCAAGACACAGCCGCGATACGTCAAGTCCTGTATGTCCCAGTTTCACATATTCCATTGATCGTTCCCCGCTTTCCTGTAGTGATTTTCAATCCAAATCATACTGCTTGGTGGCGATGTTCGCGCAGAATTCCCGGTCATGCTCTACAAACAGGATCGTCGGCGTGTATTCCAGCAACAGCTCCTCAATCTGCATCCGGGAGATGACATCAATGAAGTTAAGCGGCTCGTCCCAGATATGCAGATGCACCTTCTCGCTGAGGCTTGCGGCAATCAGCACCTTCTTCTTCTGCCCGCCGCTAAGCGTGGACATCTCCTTCTCCAGCTGAAGCCGCGAGAAGTCAAGCTTCCGCAGAATCGACTTGAACAGGCTCTCGTCTATCCCCCGCTCTCTGGCATATTCGCTCAGGCTTCCCTTTAGCTGCGAAGTATCCTGGGTTACATAAGAGATTGCCAGCTGGCTGTCCTTGACGAAGACACCGGTATAATTCATGCTCTCCCCGCAGATCAGCTTGAGGATACTGGACTTCCCGGAGCCGTTGCTCCCGGATAAGGCAATCCGGTCTCCCTGTTCAATGGTTAAGCTCACGCTGGAGCATACGGCCTTGTCCCCATAACGTATCGAGACCTCCTCCAGCTCCACCAGCCGCTCTTTATGATAGGGAAGCTGTGAGATCTTCAGACTGTCTGAGCTTTCCAGGTTCCGCAGCAGCTTCGATTTCTCGGCGATGGCGGTTTCCTGCCGCTGCTGGATCGACTTGGAACGTTTCATCATTTTGGCGGCTTTATGGCCGACATAGCCTTTATCCAGCTTGGAGCCGGAATTCCGCGTACCATTCTTGGATTTCTCGACTTCATGTGCCCAGCCGCCTGTCCTTTTGGACGAGTCCGACAAGCGCTTAATGTCCTTCCGCAGCTTCTCGTCCTCCGCCAGCTCGAACTGATCCTGTCTGGACTTGTTCTCCCACCAGCTGCTGAAGTTCCCTTTCTGGATCTCAATATTGGTCTTGTTGATCGACAGAATGTGGTCTACACAGTTATCCAGAAAAGCCCGGTCATGCGATACCAGAATATAACCGCGCTTGGTGCTGAGGTAGTCGCTGACCAGCTTACGCCCCTTCACATCCAGATGGTTGGTCGGTTCATCAATCAGCAGGAACTGGTTCTCCTTCACAAACAGGGCGGCCAGCAGCACCTTCGTCTGCTCCCCGTTCGACAGGGATTGGAACGGCCGGTACAGCACATCCTCTGCTACCCGCAGCAGGGACAACTCGCGCATTAATTTCCAGTGCTCCATCTCCGGGTCTATCTCATGGATGACATCCAGGGTCTGGCCCGCAGGATCAGCAACCACATACGGGAAATATTCAAAGCTAACCTGTGCCGATATCGTTCCGCTATATTCATATTTGCCGAGCAGCAGGTTCAGGAAGGTGGTTTTGCCCCGGCCGTTGCGGCCCGTGAAGCCCAGCTTCCAATCGGTATCGAGCTGAAAATTCACCTGCTCAAATATATTATCGTAAGTGCCCTCATAGGCAAACGTAAGATTGCTTACATTGATCAATGACATACAATATCCTCCTGTACCAAATAATAAAAGCTGCAAGAAGGGGATCTTCTTACAGCTCAAATAAATACAGCAAATTCAGCCCCGGACAGACTTGCACCCGGAGAGACCTGAATAAGGATATTTGGATTGAGTGAAAAGATGCAGACCCTTCTTGCATATAAACCATAAAACGCGCGCCACAAATAACGCTCTTTTATTGTTCACATTACGCAAGAAATTTCCGCACGATACTCTTCAACTCCAATCGCTTTAGTTACCAGCATTTTAACATGAGTCTTCCCGGATATCAACTTCGGGTTAGATCATTCCATGCTTTCGGAAGCAGTTATACAGTCCGTCGTCCTCGATATTGTCTGTGATCTCATCGGCAATGAATTTGAGCGGCTCCCTGGCGTTGCCCATGGCCACCCCCACCTGCACATATTCCAGCATCTCCATATCATTAAGTCCATCCCCGATGGCCATGCTGTGTTCACGGGGAATATTCAAATGGTTCAGTACATCAGCAATGGCCGAGGCCTTATGGATACCCGGCATCATCAGCTCCCCGCTATGCTCACCGAAGATAGGGATGGAGCACTGAATCGCCGTGAACCGGTCCTGCAATTCCTCCTGGATCTGGTGAAAGGGCAGGCTGCTCTCCAGAAAACAAATTTTGTTAACGTCATCCAAATATAATTCTTCGTCTCCATAAGTGAGCGTAGCGATATAAGGATGCGGTGACAGCCGCTTTCTCTCCTGCGCCTCAGGATCATTCAGCAGATCGCCATAGATTCTGCGTTCCAGATGGGGCTGCAAATTCCGGCTTCCGTGGAGGGCAGTATTGGACTCCAGAATGAAATCCACCCCGTTGGCGTTGAAGTAATCCACCAGATGCCTGGCATCCTCCGGGGTCACTTTTTTATGGTAAAGCATCTCATTCCCGTTCTCAACATATCCGCCTGCCGCTCCAATCAACCCGTCGAAGCCGATGTCCCAGATGTAATCATAGATCTCAGCCTTGGAGCGGCCTGTGCACAAGTACAGCAAATGCCCGTTCTTCCGTGCCTGCCTGCACGCCTGGATTGCCGATTCCGGGATGATCCCGTTCTCCATGAGAAGCGTTCCGTCAATATCTATGAAGACAATTTTTCTATTATTCTGCTGGTTCATGAATGTCTCTCCCCCTTGGTTATGGTTCCACTGAACTATAAGCTATGAAATGCGTTCCAAGTCAAGGGTTATTATCTGGCCGATTCATCCATTGCAGATCTGTCCACATAAATAGCAATTTCAGCCCGTGACTCCCTCCGCTACATCAGATCCGCTTCCTGCGCTCCGGTAATAACCGTAACAATGCTTGTACGAAGCTGGTCGGCGTTCTTGGCCTGATACGGATCGGCTGCGTAGATTACGGCATCGGCTATATAGCCTTCGGCAATCTGCCCCAGCTCATGTCCGCTTCCGAGAATCGCGGCGGCGTCCCGGGTAGCTGAGCGCCAGGCTTCCGCCCGGCTCAGGCCGTAATCCAGCAGCGTGTCGAATTCCTGCAGGTTATAGCCATGCAGCGCAGGCGTAGCATAATCCGTGCCGAATCCAAGGCGTACCCCTGCCTGTCTGGCATACCCTATAGCTGTTGCATGGGCATCAGCAGCCCGGGCTGCCCGGTCACAGATGACCGGATTCAGCGCCAGCACTCCCTTGGGATCGGCAGCGATCCGGTAGATGGAAGCCGTCGGCACGTAAGCCACGCCGGACTCGGCCAGTCTTCCGGACTGATCCCGGGTCAGAAACATCCCATGCTCGATGGAATCCACCCCGGCCTGGATGGACCAGTCAATCGTCACACCGCCCCAGGTATGTACCAGGACCTTCTTCTGGTTGGCGTGGGCATGGCGGACGATGAAGCCGAATTCTGCTTCGGAGAAGTTCGGCTCCGTTACCTTCTCGGTGGGGGCGCCCAAGCCGCCGGTGGCCATGATTTTGACCCAGCCTGCTCCGGTAGCGTAGATCTCGTTCAGACGCTGCTCCAGATGCTTAATCCCCTTGGCATCCGCTGTGCCCAGCATGTCACTACTGGTCTGCACGCGCAGCGGCTGCTGATAATACTTCACGATATGCCGGATCGTAGCAGGCAGAATGCCGCCGGCGTCGCGGGCCGTAGTTACGCCAGTCCGCAAGGTAGCGGCAAAAGCTTCCGCCTGCATCCCCTCAATCTCGCGGCTGTCTCTGCGGAGCTGGTCCGCATGGTCGAAATCGGTCCAAGCGAGATGGGTATGCAGATCCAGAATGCCTGGGCTGATCCATAGCTGCTGCTGGGGTGCCTCCGCTTCTCCCTGCTGCGGGACCGATTCAGCCACCTTCGTGAACCGCCCGTTCGTCAGCTCGATATCGAACCGCTTCTCCTCGATACCTGCAATATGAATTCCGCTATAGGCCTGGAACTGAGGCTGCTTGAGGATCATTCCGCATCACTCCAAACCTGGCGGACGGCCTGCACGGCCTGTCCCGCGTCCTGCTTCAGCAGTCTGGCAAGCGTCTGCACCGCAGATTCAACACTGTCACGGCTGGCATTCGTGCCGAAATGATTGATCCGCAGCAATTGGCCGAACAATTCCCCGTCACCTGGAGCCACGATCCCCATAGGCTGCTTGATCAGCAGAAGCTGTTCGTCGTTAATCCGTACTGTAGTAGTCAGCGTGGAATAATGCCGGCTGTCCTTCTGCCACGCTTCCAGCCCCAGCTCCGAGATACCGGCTATGGCAGAAGCGGCTGCCCGTTCATGACGCTTAATCACCTGAGACAGCCCCTCTTCGGCAACAGCTTCCAGGGCTTCAATTAGCGCTCTGGCCTCGAGTACCGGAATATTCGGCGGGACGCGAAGCGGCGCTGTACCATCCGGGGACGGCTTGATATCCAGCAAAGACAGAATGGAATTACGGGGGGCCCGCTCATTCGATTCCAGGAAGGCCCAGCCGCGGGGTGAAATACTGACTGCACTGACCCCGTTGGGTCCGGCGAGCGCTTTTTGTGCACCAATTACGGCAAAGTCCACTTCCCACTCATCTACGTTCAGCGCTTCTCCCCCGACTGCCGAGACCGAATCGGTTACGGTAATCAGGTGATGTCTGCGCGCCAGCTTGAAGATCTCCTCCGCAGGATTAGAGCCGCCTGTAACAACTTCCGCTTGAACGAAGGACAGCGCAACCGGCTGGTAACGTTCAATCGCAGCAGCAACCTCCTCCACTGTAACTACCTGGTCAAAAGGAACCTTCACTTGCGCAACGGTTGCCCCGCCGCGCTCCAGCCACTCTCCAAACAAGCTGCCGTAAGGGCCGGTCACGATGTTCAGAATCGTCCGGCCAGGGGCCGCGATCCCCGCAGCTACCGCCTCAATGCCTATGATCGCCTCACCCGGAATGATCACCGGAGGATGCTGTGTCCCCAAGAGACGGGACAGCTCTTGCGTTAACGTGTCCAGCTCAGATAATGACAACGGTACAAATCCTGTATATTTGCGGTTCATATAGACCTCCTGATGGTATGAATTTTAACGCGGCATCTTCGGAACCGCAGACAACAGCTCACGGCTGTATTCGTGCTTGGGACGAATGAAGAATTCATCCTTGGTATTCACCTCTACCAGCTTCCCCTGACGCATGACGGCAACCGTATCGCTGACGGCATGAATAACCCCCAGATCGTGGGAGATGAACAGCATGGTAAGATGAAGCTCTGTCCGGAGGGTATGGAACAGCTCCAGCACACTCCGCTGCACAGATACATCCAGCGCGCTTGTGGGTTCATCCGCGATCAGCAGGCTGGGCTCCACACTAAGGGCGCGGGCAATCGCAATCCGCTGACGCTGGCCGCCGGAGAATTCATGCGGATATTTGTCCAGTGATCTCGCTTCCAGTTGAACCCGGTCAAGCAGCTCTGTACTTCTGCGCCCGACCTGCGAACGGTCTACAATCCGGTGGAACAGCAGCGCTTCAGCCAGGATCTGCCGGACCGTATGCCGGGGATTCAGCGAGGCATCCGGGTTCTGGAAGATCATCTGGATCTGCTTGTGCTGCTCCTTGCTCCGCTTCTTGCGTAATTCCTCTGAACCGAGCAGAATCTGTCCCTCGTCGGGAGCAATTAATCCGGCGATAACCCGGGCCAGTGTGGACTTCCCTGACCCTGACTCTCCGACCAGTCCCAGTGTAGTATGCTGCTCAAGCTCCAGCCGTATATGATCTAGTGCGGTGAATCCGCCGTAACGGACGGTTAGATCCTGCACCTGTAACGCTAGTTCCATGAGGTTCTGCCTCCTTCAAGCTCCGGCAGGGGAAGCACCGAGTCGATTAACATCTGTGTATAAGCTTCGGCAGGCTGCCTCAGCAGACGGTGTGTCTCCCCATGCTCTATCATCCGGCCCTGCTTCATGACCACCAGCCGGGAGCACAGATTGGCCGCAATCGCCAGGTTGTGGGTGACGAAGACCATGGCGAAGCCCAGCTCCCGCTGCAGACTGGTTATCGTATCCATAATCTGTTGTTGAACGGTCACATCCAGCGCCGTTGTCGGCTCATCGCAGAGCAGAATGCCCGGCTTGCAGGCCAGCGCCATAGCAATGACCACCCGCTGGCACTGGCCGCCGGAGAGCTGGCCCGGATAACGGTCTTTGGTTCTCAGCGAATCTGGAAGACCCAGCCGTTCGAGCAGCTCCAGGGCAATGGTCCGCGCGGCCTTGTGAGTAGTCTTTTGTCTATAATATACGACCTCTGTCAGTTGCTTCACTACCGGGCAGAGCGGATCGAGCGCACCTCTGGGGTCCTGGAACACCATGCTGCTGCTCACCTTACTGCGGATCGTCCCGCCAGTCTGCTCCACTCCGCGCGGCAGGAGGCCGAGAATCGCCCGCAGGGTCAGCGATTTGCCGGAACCGGATTCGCCTACAAGACCCAGGCTCTCTCCGCGTTCCAGCGAGAAGCTTATATTATGAACGAGTTTCTCTTGCGACTTGGCGGCGAGTGTCAGCGATTCTACTTCCAGTATGGGCTGTGTAGTCATTATTTTTTCCTCCAGATATCAGCCAGGCCATCTCCCAGAAGAGACAGCGCAATTCCCGTATACACCACCGCGAAGCCCGGAACCGCCGACAGCCACCAGGCTGTGGTAATGAACGGTTGTCCATCGGAGATCATCGTCCCCCAGTCCGGTGTCGGCGGAGCAATCCCGATCCCCAGATAACCCAGCGTAACAATGGCTACCAGGAGGCCGATCATATCCGTCATCAGCACAACAACGGCTTGCGGCAATACATTAGGCAGGAGATGGCGCAGAATAATGCGGATACCGGGCAGACCCAGCGTCTGGGCGGATGCGATCCACTCCTGCTTGCGGAAGGAAGCGCTGAGACCTCTGACCACACGGGCGAACACAATCCAGCCTACAAGGATGAAGGTGATGTATATTCCCCGCTCCCCGGCACCGCTGGCGAAGGCCACGATAATGACGATCAGATAGAAGGGAAAGGCAATGAAAGTGTCTGTGATCAGCGAAATGATTCTATCGGTCCATTTGCCGTAATATCCTGAGATCATTCCCAGCATGACTCCCGTGCAGAACGGGATGATCTCGGCCAGAATCATGATCGTCAGATCGGTCCGGGCGGCATACAGCAGTCTGGTGAACAAATCCCGGCCAAGCTGGTCGGTTCCAAGCCAGTGGGCAGAGGATGGCGGCTGCAGGAATGCGCTCAGATTCTGCTCCGACGGCTGGTAAGGACTTAAGTAAGGAATGAACAAGGCCAGCAGAATAAGGATGGCGAACATGATGATCCCGATCAGCAGTGAGGGGGTCTTCCCTATCTGTCTGAGTGTGCTTAGCGTCTTCCCCGATTCCGGCAACGATGGATCTAGATGGGTAGTAGTATTCATTGGTTCTCCTTCGTTCTGGGATCGAGCCACCCGGAGATAATTTCAATCAGCAGACTGATGATCACGACAGCCAGTGCACAATAGAGCGCGATCCCCTGGATCACCGGGAAATCCCGGTTCGAGATGGAGGTGAACAGCAGACTGCCGATACCCTTGATGCCGAAGACCTGTTCCACCACGAGCGTTCCCCCGATCAGATAAGAGATATTCACTCCGAGCAGCATCAGCGTCGGCAGCGCCGAATTCCGCAGGACATGCTTGAACAGGATCACCCTGGAGGGGATTCCTGCGGCTCTTAGTGTGACGACAAATTCGGATTCCAGCACCTCTAGCATCTGCGCACGCAGCGAGCGGACCAGCGTAGGAATCTGTGAAAAAGCAATCGTTACCGCTGGCAGCACCAGACTATGGAGCGTGCCAAGCCCCCCTTCGCTAATCCCGCCGACCGGGAACCAGCCGAGCCGGACACTGAAGAGCAGAATGAAAAGAATGCCAACCCAGAAGACCGGCATCCCGAGAGTAATGGCAGGAATAATACGGATCAGGTGATCCAGCAGCTTATCCTTGTGGGTGGCTGCAACCGTTGCCAGCAGGAGGGCGGTAACAATCGCCAAGATTGAGGCAATCCCAATCAGCAGCAAGGTGACGGGTGCGCGCTCTACAATCAGCTCACGCGACGATGTGCCCACAATAATCGAGTTGCCGGTATCTCCCTGAGTGAACAGCATCTTCACAAACCGGATGAACTGCTCCCATAACGAGAGATCCAGCCCCAGCGTGTGATGCATGTTCTTCAGCGCTTCAGGCGTACTGTATTCTCCGAGGATCATTTTGGCAGGATCACCTGGTACAATTCGGATCAGAAAAAAAACGGCCGTCATTACGCAGAGGATAACAATTAAGGCTCTTACAAGGGCCAGGATCAGCCACTTGTAAGAACCATTGTGTCCAGCTGCACCCGTTAGGGTCCGCTTGGAGTTCATCATTTGAGGGTGCGGACATCTTCCAGACGGAGGCTGCCGTTAGGCAGAACAACCAGTCCGTCTACAGAAGAACGGGCGCCGATCAGAATATCCGGGTAGTACAGCGGAAGGTAAGGCACTTCATCCGCCAGCGTCTGCAGCAGCTTGGAATAGATCCCGGCCCGCTCTTCACCGTCGGCTGTCTTCTGGCCTTCATATAACAGCTTCGTTACCTCCGCATTCGTGTAATGCGTCCAGTACGATTTGCTGAAGCCTTCCGGATCGGTCTGGAACGCCAGAATCGAGTTCGCTTCCGGGGAGTCCGCCTGCCCGCTGTTCAGCATCGCTGCGAAATCATAAGCGAAGAAGCGTTCGCGGAAGGTGGCCAGCTCGATGGATTCAATCTCAATCTTGATTCCAATCGCCTGTCCGGCGGCCTGGATGATCTGGGCCTCCTGCGCTCTTGTACTGTTGCCGGAAGCGATTAGCAGCTTGGTGGAGAATCCGTTAGGAAAAGCGGATTTGGCCAGCTCTGCCTTGGCTGCCGCCGGATCAAAATTCAGCGCCTTAAGGGTATCATTGGCGTTGTACGGGATCGTTGGCGGCAGCAAGGAATTCGCGGTCTGCGCGTATCCGAAGGTTAGGGCTTTGGTCAGACCGTCACGGTCTAGCGCCAGTGCCAGTGCCCGGCGGACATGCACATCGGAGAAGTGCTTATCCAGGGTGTTGAAGAACAACTGCTCAGTAACCCAACTGCCGTTCGTGACCACCGTGGTATCTGTACCATCCTTAATCTCCCCCGCATTCTGCAGGGACAATGCTTCAACCGCATCCACTGCGCCAGCCTTAAGCTGGTTAATGGCCTGGCTGTCATCCTGGATCAGCTTATATACGAGCTTGTCGATATAAGGCTTCCCTTCCTTCCAGTAATTCGTATTCTTAGTGAAGGTAACATCGCCCGCCGGGTCCCATGCTTCAATCACGAAGGGGCCGGTACCCACCGGTTTCTTGAAGAATTCCTCTTCAGACACTCCGCCGAAGTTATTCGGAAGGATGCCGTTAGAGAAGTTCGACAGCTCCGAGATGAACGGGGTGTAGGGTTCTTTTAGCGTAATTACGAGTGTCTTCTCATCCTGTGCCTTAAGGGTATCCACCTTGGCGGAGATGGCCAGCGGACCTCCCACGCTCAGATGACGCTGTAGAGAGAACACTGCATCTTCTGCTGTGACCGGCGTACCGTTCGAGAATTTCAACCCGTCACGCAGCACGAAGGTATACGTTAACCCGTCTTCGCTGATCGTATGCGACTGGGCAAGCTGATCTGTAATTTCACCCTTGCTGTCAAAAGCAACCAGCGATTCAAACACTTTATCAATCGCAAATGCGTTATTCGACGTAATCTGGTTATGCAGATCAAACGAGGTCACCGAAGCCGGGCGGCCATAGACAAACGTGCCTCCAGACGCTGGCTCTGCCGTGCTTGCACTTTCTGTTGCGGCTGGGCTCGCACTTACTTGAACGCCCTTACTCGAATCCGTATTATTAGCAGACCCGGAGCAGCCGGCAAGCAGCATAACAAACAATACTGCGAGTGTGCTCAGCCCTGCTGTTTTTCTCTTAGAAGCATTTAATTTAATCACGTGTGATCCACCCTTCCTATAAATCATATATGTTTAGTATGGATTGTATTATGGATCAGACCTCTTCTTCTGTCAAACAAAAGTTGATCCGGGACGCGGAATGGAAACTAAATGTTCCAGCACAGGAAATGTATTCGTAATCATCTGCCTGTTACCGCTGTCTGAAGGCTATAGTCACCAAGCTCAATATCCGGCTCTCTGCCAAGCGCCAGCTTCGCTAACTGTGAACCGATGAACGGACCCATGGTGAGTCCCGAGGCCCCCAGTCCGTTAGCGGCCAGAACACCCTTCCATCCGGGGACAGCCCCGATGACAGGCAGGAAGCCGGGGGTGAACGGACGGAAGCCGACCCTTACTTCACCAAAAATACTGTCCGCCAGTCCAGGCGCCACTTCTAGCCCCTTGCTCAGAATCTCCTGTATCCCGCTTGCCGTCACACTGGTATTATATCCTGCGATATCATTCTCATGAGTAGCTCCGATCACTATTTGCTGACGGGCAAATGCGAGCAGATATTGATCACTGGGCGGGATGACTACCGGCCAGTCGTCCGTCTCCTGAGGGTCCGTGATCTGAAGGTGCATGATTTGCCCCTTCTGGAAGCTGACCTTGAAGTCTATCCCGAGCGGCTGGAGCAGCGGGTTCGCCCAGGCCCCGGCACATATAATCACTTCGTCCGCCGGATAATAGCTCTCCCCGGCCTTGACCCCGGTGACCCGGCCCGGTTCAAATTCAAGCGCGGCATCCCCATTAATCATGACCGCCCCTTGCTGCTGTGCGGATTGCAGTAAGGCATCACGCAAGGCCCGGCCGTCTACCCTGGCAGCACCGCTGATATGAACCGCAGCATAATTCCCGGCAAGCAGCGGGAATCGTTCCTGGGTCTCTGCTGCGGTAAGCCTCGTAATGACTCCGATCTCCGGCGCATCTGCCAGCCGCAGCCGCGCCCGTTCTTCAATCTTGTCGAGCTTGCCCTCATCCGTGTGAATACTTAGCGCACCTACCCGGGCATACCCTGTATGGGTTATGCCTGCCTGGTTAAGTTCGTCGATCAGTCCGGGATAGAAGCGCGCACCGGCCTTCGCCAGCCGGTACCAGGCCTGATTGCGCCGCTGGGACAGCCAGGGGCAGATAATGCCTGCCGCTGCATCCGTAGCTTGTCCAGGATCTTTACGGTCCATAATAAGCACCTCTGCCCCCATCTTGGCAAGCTGGTAGGCTGTGGACGCCCCGAGTATGCCTGCGCCGATTACGATAACTTTCTTCATATGTACAGCCCTTTCGTTAGTGGTTGGAATAGTTGGAATGGCATAAAACCGCATTTATTCAGCTTACCACAGGTTGTTCGTTATATGTAGAAGCGGAATGTTCTTTTGAAACGGCGGCATCCAGCAAGGAGGTGTACAAACGTATCTTAATTTGCCCGATTCCGTGGGATGACCGGAAGCAAGTGGAAAAAGTACAATTAATATAGTTAGTTTTAGCTACTTTGGGCTAAGAGGGCTACTGTAAGTGTTGTTTTTCCAACTATTGGCCGGGCAGCGGTCATTCGGTCCTTAGCAAGTGTATAAAATCCAACTAATGCGTCTGCCTCTGACGTCTCCTCTTCTTCCTCTTCTTCCTCTTCTTCCTCTTCTCCCCTGCTTCCCTTGTCTACTCTGGCTTGCTCCCCCGCCGTTCCCCGCGGCACAAACTCAAAAACCCCCGGAACATCAGTCCGGGGGATACGCTATAATGCCACTACAAACACTACAAGTTCAGCTCTCTGATCCGTTCCGCAAGCTTAGGGAACACCCGAAGGGCATTGTTATAGAAGACATCCTCCGAGTGAGCCTCGGGGATGAGATGCTTCACGAAGCCGATATAGGCTTCCAGCGGAACCAGCGGCCAGTCGGTGCCGAACACCAGCCGGTCGTATTTCTCAGCGAACACGATGGCCCGGCGGAAATGATCGGTATAGGTCTGCTCAGTCAGCAGCCGGTCCACCTTGGCCTGATCACCGACAATCCAGCCGGACAAGTCGGTGTACAGATTCGGATTCTTCTCCAGAAGCGCTGCGGTGTCCATGACCCAGGGATCGCCCAGATGGCAGAGCATGAAGGTAAGCTCCCGGTGCTTCAGGAAGGTCTCCTCCATCGACAGCGGGTGGGAATACTTCAGCAGCCCTTGGTCAGCATAAGTCAGTCCGCCATGGATGACAACCGGCAGGCCGTAAGCCGCAGCCAGCCTGTAGACCGGATCATAGATCTCATCGCCCACATTGAAGTGGTAGTACCCGGCGTACAGCTTGATTCCAACGACACCGTCCCGCTGCAGGGATTGCTCCAGCGCTTCAAGCTGTCCCTCCAGATGAAGCGTGAGCGGGTTAATGCCCACACAGGTGAACAGGTTGGCCGGAAGGGTCTCACTCAGATCAAGCAGCATAGGATTAAGCGCATCGGCATCCGGGAATGCACCGGCCACCGTCTCGGTCACTCCCATCCCCACACCGGCAATAACGCCGCTGCGGCGGAATTCCTCCAGCAGTCCTGTACCGGTATAGTCGATATGGGCCAGGGTCTCTGCAGTCTCGTGGAAGGCAGCAATATTGGAATAATGCACATGTGCGTCAATGATTCTCATAGTAGCTTCCTTTCTCTCACTCACTTCCCGAACCGGATCGTCCGCAGATCAGCGTATGCCTGCTCCGGTGCCTGAAGATCCGAGATCAGATAGAATTGGGGCTTGCTGAACTGTTCTTTGCTGTCCTGCAGATATAGACGCTCCTCCGTATTGGATAATACTACATCCGCACTTACCATCAGCGACGGCGAGGACTGCTTGGATGCTGTAACTAAGGTCAGTCGCTGCTGACGCTCCGTGGAGCCCAGCTGCAGAAGCCCGTTTGTACTTCTATCCCCTGTTTGAACTCTGCCGGCCTTATAGACAAGCTCTTCACCGCTGCTGCGCTTGATGTACCCTCTGCTCTTAGCTATCTCAGAGGCGGCACGGTACAAGGTTGAGGTCTCCAGCTTCAGTGGGTATAACGTTCTGCCTGTATTCTGCTCAACATGTACTGTGGAGACAAGTACAGGGACGCCTGGCAGCAGCATGAAATATTGATGCAGGACAAGACCTTTGTAGTTATCGTTCTTCCCGATGGTCACGCTAATCCGTATACCCGACCAGCGGTTCCCCTTATTGTCTGTCAGTTCAGCGAAATCAGCGGTACGCGGTTCTTCCATGAAGCTGCGCAGGGCGATTCCCTCTACACCGGTCATGATTCCGCCCACCCACGGATTCCACCAGGATTTGGCGACAGGCTGCGGAAAAGAGGAATCCAGCCATTCCTGTCCCTGATGTGTGAATGAGAACAAGCCCGGGGCGAAGTCAGGGCTTGCCTGTACCCGTATCAACCCATTGTCCACGGCCAGAACCTGTGACTTGCCCACTTCCAGTCTCTCCTGCCGGACAGGCTCTTCCGAGACCGGTAGGATCAGATAGGATTGATCCAGCACATAACTGTCCATATCCAGGTGCAGGGTAAGCACATCCACAGCAGTACTGGATGAACGGGTCAGTGGCAGACTGATCCCGCCGAGCTTCTGCTCCTCTTGCACCGTAAGCCCGATTGCCTCAATACTGCCCGTTCTGGAAGAAATACTGATGTCACCGGCTAAATAACTCTTTTTCTGCTCCTGAAGGGTAAGCTGGCCATGCCCGCTGATGAACGGGTTCCCATGATTCAGACTTACTTCAAGCTGCTGACCGGTATTCAGGTCTTCTTCATTGCCGCGTTGCCGTGCGTAAGCCCGGAAGTCCTGCCAATGGTCCCAGGTTCCCAGCGCGATCCGCAGGGGACTTGTCTCCTGCTGGCCTCCAGCCGGAAGCCGGCCGAGGGAATGCTCAACGGCGTGCAGCCATGACTCCTGGATAAGCTCCAATTCTGCCGGCCAGCTTATTCCCCTGGAGCGTTCACCATCCGCTGCAAACATCCAGTTCTCATGGAAATTCCGTACATCCCAGTAATCTGAATCGGACGCTTCGGCCCCCAGGCTCAAATCCAGATATTTGCCGTTATAAGGGATTACCCCTCCGTGAAGGCTGAACTGGAAGCTGTCCTTCAGGATCAGCTCCTCCTCTTGATCGGTATCCAGCTGGTTATGAATCCGGAAATGCCGGGAGCAGATGCCGTTGCCGTGTAATTTCACTACCATCGTCAGCAGCAGGCCTTCCCGGATACTGACTGCATAGCTGGCTTCAAGCACAATGGCTTCTTGATCCCTGTAATGCTTCACATCCAGTGCAGCGAGCTTCTTGAATTCATTCGTATAGGGTAAGCCTAGTTTGGGATAAGGCAGGCCTAGAATATACTCGCGTCCCTCCAAGAAGGTCAGGAATTGGCTGGTTTTGTTCAGCACTGCCGAATATCGGCCGTTGCTGATGATGTAGTCCTTATCGGTCTGGCCGCCGAAGGCAGCTTCAGCTCCAGGGAAGACCAGACTAAGCTCCTGCTCCAGGATGACTGAATCCAGCCCCTCTTGCGCATGACGAACATTCACTGTATGATTCCATATCCCATAAGCAAGCAGCCGGGCCTTCACCGTGACTGTTCTCCGCCCTTTGGCCGGGACTTCGAGGGTAAGCGATTCCTGCCCAAAGGCAAGGATGGCATCCTCCGGCAGCTCAAAAGCGAACACAGCGTCCTTGCTGTACGCATTCTCCACCGTTACATCCAGCTCCACCTCTTCACCGGCTAAGACGGCTCTGTCCGGCACCTGAAACTTGACCTTAACCGGGAACTTGGGTTTGATCCCCAGCTTGAATACGGCAGGCAGGCCGTTAATGAGCAGCTCTGCCTCTACTACAGGATGAGTCTGGTAGAGATCCTGCTCCTCCTTCACCGGATGCACGAAGAAGCTGCCTTCCACCCGCGCCTCGGATTCAACATCCCGCACTTCATTCAGCTCAAAGCGGATTTGTTCGTTACTCTTACCGGCAATCGCCAGTGATAAGGGCTTCCCGCTTTTATTCACAGCTTCATAGATCACAGGGTATTCCGCTCCAAACGGCAGCTCATGCTGAGCAGGGATGGTTGCCTGTATCCGGTAGTCCTCCGTCTCAATCAGGCGCAGGCCGCGGCCGGTCCGCTCATATTCCATTCGTAGAGCTAACCCGTCTTTGACCCATTCATATGTAAAATAGTCAAACCCGTCTTCCCCATGGCCGTCAGGCTGAACAATGATTTCACGGATGCTGTCGTTATACCAGTCGATCTGCTCGAAATAATATTTCACGGCTCCCGTCTGGAGCACGGAAGGAATGAAGTTCATCAGGTGGGTGGTATCATCCCGGTTCTCCCAGAAGAACCCGCTTTTCTTGTACGTCGGAACCGCCTTGACATTACCGGGCCAGGTGTACAGATCCAGTCTCGGCCAGCCCAGCCGGATCGTCTCTTCGACCGCACGACGTACCAGCCGCTTGCCTACCTTGCGTCCATGGTAATCCGGCCTCACATTCAGCAGCGGAATATAGAGCGCTCCGGTATCCTCTTTATAGTGGGAGAAGCTGCAATATCCGATGACCTCTGAGCCGCTTACCGCCAGGAACAACTTGAGCATAGGGCTGTTCTCATGCTCCCGCAGCACGCTCTCCTCTGTCCGGTACGACCCGTCTCCGCCCCAGCTCTCAGAGCTTCGGTTCCACATCTCGGCAATGGATGCAGCATGTTTGGCTGGTACGTATTCTTCAATGATAATTTCCTGTGAATCCGGCATTACGGTAATACCTCCTCGAATCGCTGTAATTCCTAGCAGCATAGAATGAATACTATTTGCAGTATATATCAGATCATTCAACGACTGTAAGATCCTGTTTGATTATAAAAGAATATTACTTATGCCCCTATCATACCCCGGCAACTCTGCTGTGTGCAAAACTAGGCGAAAGAGATCCTTGATCCGATCAGATAGCCGATCGAGACAAACAGCAGGGACCAGATAAACGCACTGGCAACAGTAACAAGAAGATACTTCTTGAAGGACATGGCGCTGATGCCGGAGATATAGCTGGTAGCATGCCGTATTCCGGGAACGAAATAAGCGATGAACAGGGTCCAGTTCCCGAACCGGAAAAACCAGCGTTTGACACTGGCGAACCTTTTGGGCGTCAGCCCGACCCACTTCCCGTACCGGTCCACCACGGGTTGTCCCACTCGGAGACCGATGGTATAGCTGATCAGCATACCTGTAATTGATCCAATGAAGCATACCAGGACCGAAAGCGAGAAATCCAGCACCATGGTGGAGGATAGATAGCCAACGAACAGCGTCAGCAGCTCATCGGGTACGGGAAGTCCGAGAAGCCCCAGCGCCAGGAGGGCAAAGATAGCTATATAACCGTATTGTGAGATCATCTCGATGATCCATGGCATGAAGAATCACTTCCTGTTAACGAATTTTTTGAACGACGGGAACGGGACACGGCTTATCATCAGTATGGACAACAATCCCATAATTAAGATGACGATTTCCGGCTTCAGCCGCTCATCCACTAATGCAATCATCGAGAGAATCACGCCCGCAGCCGTAATGGGCATCCCCACGAATTTCTTCGAGGGTGCCGTTATATTGAATCTGGCCAGGCGCAGAGCCCCGCAGATCAGGAAGGCAACGGCAGCCACAGGTCCAAGCCACTGCACATTCTCCAGCCGGTATAACAGAATAAGAAAGACGGGGGCAATGCCAAAAGAAATAATATCCGCCAAAGAGTCCAGCTGTTTACCGAAATCACTGGTACAATGCAGCATCCGAGCGAGTAATCCGTCCATGACATCACATATAGCTGCCAGCAAAATCATAAATAAGGCAAGATGATAACGTTCTTGAATGGTGAAAAGCAGGGAAATTGATCCGAAGCCCAGGTTCCCCAATGTGCACATAGAAGGCAGCCAGTTCCAATTCATGCTGTTTCACTCCTTTCCTGACAAGTTGTAATGGGGCGTCAGCCTTCAAAGGTAACACTAAAACAGACGCCGTCCGAGGTGTTCATCACTGCATACCGGCAGCCGTGCATATCTAAGATCTGCTTCGCAATGGACAGCCCGAGTCCGGTCCCTCCCGTAAGGCGGCTGCGTGAAGCTTCAATCCGGTAGAACCGTTCCCAGATATGCACCAGCTGATCTTCAGGGATACGCTCCCCTTTATTGTGTATAGTGAACAAGAGGTTCTTAGCCTGACTCTCCAAAGTAACCGTAATCGTGGTGCCTTCTTCCGCATGTCTGATCGCATTGGTCAGCAGATTGCTGAGTACCTGTTCAATCCATGTCGCATCCGCATACACAGGCAATTCGTTCGCAGGAATAATGACCACATCGAGCTGCTTGTTCTGGAGGGAATGGACTAGCTTATCCGTAACCTTCTCAGTCATTTCACTCAGCATGAACGAGGTTCTGCGCAGCTTGATCGTTCCTGACTCCAGTCTGGCCAGATCCAGCATATCTTTGACCAGGAACTCCATCTTATCGGCTTCCTCAATAATCACCTTGATGTAATGATCCTGCTTGCCGGCGCTCACCCCGTCCTCCAGCCCTTCGGCGAAGCCCTTGATAATGCTAAGCGGGGTCTTCAATTCGTGAGAGGCGCTGGCGAAGAAGTCCTGCTGCATCTGCTCCATCTTCTTCTTCTGCTCCATATCTTCAACGAGCTGCTGATTCGCTTCTCTAAGCTCGCCCAGCGCAGCGTCCAGGCTCTGGGACAAGGTGAACATGCTTTTGGACAGGCTGCCCAGCTCATCCTTTTGACGAATCGAAGAATGGCCTGTGAAGTCCAGCGACACCATCCGTTTGGCGGTATTATTGAGCTTGATTAACGGGCGGGTAACCATCTTGGAATAGAAGAGCGACAGGACCAGAATCAGAACAAATCCTCCGAGCCCTAAGTATAAAAAGAACCAGCGCAGCGCCTCATTGGAGTCCTTCACATCCTGCAGGGAGGTAACCGAGAACAACAGCTCAATCTCTCCGCTCTTCTGCTGTACCGGCAGGATCATCACAGAATTGCGGATGCCGCTCCAGGGAGCCGTCCACTCCTCTTTGTACAGGTTCAGATTCCGCAGCTTCTCAAGCTGATCCGGGCTTAGCGGGAACCAGTCCTCCACGGCCTCGAACATAATGCCCTGACGCGGATTCCATATTTTCAGATCCGGCAGGACCAGCTCTGTAATGGTACCGGCGATGGTGGTGGTTCCCTCCACCTCTTCTTCGCCTACCGGGGGTTCACCTTGTTTGGTAATGGTAATCGGGTAGAACAGATTCCCGAGCTCACTCTCGTCCTTGACATGCTCGCCGTGGATCGTCACCTGATCATTTTCTTTCAGATGAGCGGCTCTCAGCGGATCGCCATACTGGTTCATGAACAGGGACATGGGAATGAGCTGCGTATTCCCCTGTTCATCCAGCAGCTTCATCCGGAACGGATCTTCAGACTTCATCCGGCCATCCAGCTTCAGGATGACCATCTGTGTCTTGTTGCGCAGCATGAACCGCACCAGCTCACGGGAAGTCCGGGTTCTGCCCCAGCCCTCTTTGGTATAACTTGTCCCGAAGCTCTTGAGATGTCTCTCCACCCGGGTCTCCTTCTGATTCTGGTAAAAGCGGTCAAACAGCAGGAACTGGCTGAGGATCACCATTCCGTAGAACAAGACGAAAAAGATCACGGTCATCACAAACAGCTTGAAGGTAATTCCCCATCTTTTCATTCTTCGTCCTCGAACCGGTACCCTGTTCCGATCACCGTACGGATATAGCGGGATTCATATCCCAGCTTGCTGCGCAATTTCTTGATATGGCTGTCCACGACACGGGAGTCCCCCTCGAATTCAATTCCCCAGACCCGGCTGAGGATGGTATCCCGGGAAATAACATTTCCCTTGTTGCGGATCAGCAGCCATAAGAGGTCATATTCCTTCGGCGTAAGCTCAACATCTGCGCCTTCCACTTCGAGGCGGTGCGCCATCGGATTGAAGATCGCCGAGCCGAATCTCACCACCCCGGATTCAGGCAGATGTCTGCCTTCCACCCGTTTCATAATTGCCGCAGCCCGCGCTACGAGCACCTTGGGGCTAAACGGCTTGGTGACATAATCATCTGCACCTAATTCAAAGCCATGTATTTTGTCGTCATCGGCGGATTTGGCCGTCAGAAGGATAATCGGGGTCGCAGATTTCTTGCGGATTTCCCGGCATACCTCGAATCCATCCATTTTGGGCATCATAATATCCAGAATCATCAGGTCCGGCAGCAGTGAATCGAACCAGAGCAGCGCATCCTGTCCATTCTCTGCTTCGCGCACCTCCCAGCCGTCCTGGATGAAATAATCAGATACGAGCTCACGGATACGCAGCTCATCTTCGACAAGCAGCAACTTTTTCTTCAATATACTCCCTGCTTTCAACCCGTTTATACCTCTCAGCATAGTCTAGTGTTATGTCCTTTATGTGCCCTGGTGTAAATTTAGCTGTTAATCGGGTAGAGAATGTGTTCTGAAAACCATGCTGGAGTATGCGAAATGTTAGAGCTCGGGTGGACGCTGTGCAAACGGAACGTTGTTACAATCGCTTTTCCACAATCATTCCGCCCGCCCCGCTGTTTGAGTGTAAGTAGCCTCACTGAATACAAATGTTGTACTTTTTGCAGGAACTCCATCAGTTTGAGCTCAGATAATGCACATTGTTGCACTTTTTGCAGGAATTCGGTGAGATTCACGGCTGAAGAACACACATTGTTGTAATTAGTGCAGGAATTCTATCAGCGCGGTGTTGGATAATGCGCATTGTTGTATTCCGTGCAGGAATTCCATCCGTGTGGTGCTGGATAATGCACATTTTTGTACTTTGTAACCAATAGGAACATTGGAAGATAACGAAACCATGAACAGCACAATTCCTAATAGCGGCTTAAGCACAAAATGCAAAACAGCGATTCTCTAATAACCGGAGAATCGCTGTTTACGTTCATATGATACAATACTTCGGTGTCCTGGTTACCCTGCTTCACCAGCTTGCTTGAACTGGCTGTTGTACAGCTCAGAATAGACACCTTCCAGGGCAAGGAGCTGCGCGTGACTGCCCTGCTCGGCGATCTGTCCGCCCTGGATCACCAGAATCCGGTCCGCATCCTGAATGGTGCTGAGCCGGTGGGCGATCACGAAGCTGGTGCGGCCCTTCATCAACGTCCGCATGGCCTGCTGAATATGCATTTCTGTCCGGGTATCCACGCTGCTGGTGGCCTCGTCCAGGATGAGGATGGCCGGATCGGCCAGAATGGCACGGGCAATCGTCAACAGCTGGCGCTGGCCGTGGCTGAGCGTTGTGCCGTCGGTGCCCAGCAGCGTATCGTACCCCTGCGGCATTCTGGCAATGAAGCCGCTGACGTTGGCGAGGCTTGCCGCCTCTTCCACCTCTTGGTCCGTGGCCTCCAGGCGGCCGAAGCGGATATTCTCACGGATGGTTCCCGAGAAGACATGAGCGTCCTGGAGTACCATCCCGAGCTGGCGGCGCAGCTCATTTTTATTGAGCTCCCGGATATCCCTTCCGTCGATCAGCAGCTCACCGCCGTTCACTTCATAGAAGCGGGTCAGCAGGTTGACGATAGTCGTCTTCCCGGCCCCGGTCGGTCCGACCAGGGCGATGGTCTCGCCAGGCTGTGCAGTGAAGCTTACACCGTTCAGAATGGGTGCACCCGGCTGATAACCGAATACCACATCCCTGGCAATCACTTCCCCGCGTATCCGGGCCAGCTCCTGAGGCTGTTCACCGCTGTACTCCGAAGGCATATCCATCACTTCAAATACCCGTTCCGCACCGGCAATGGCCGATTGGATCAGATTATACTGGTTCGCAAGGTCGGAGATCGGCCGTCCGAACTGCTTGGCATAGTTCAGCATGCTGACGATGACCCCCACTGTAACCAGCTCATGGAAGGCCATCAATCCACCGATTCCGGCAATCAGTGCGAAGTTCAGGTTGTTGATCAGGTTCATCACCGGACCTACCAGGCCGGATACAATCTGCGCCTTAATGCTGGCTTGATTCAGTTCGCCGCTTATGCCGCGGAATCTGGTGACCTCCGCTGCTTCCCGGCGGTATTGCTTGATCACCTTCTGGCCGCTGACCGCTTCTTCAATGAAGCCGTTAAGCTCACCCAGATGCTGCTGCTGGTTCTTGAAGTAGATCCGGCTTAAGCCGGTAATCCGGCGGCTCGCCAGCACGACCAGGGGGATCGTTGCCAGGGCAACACCTGTCAGCGGAACATTCAGCATCAGCATAATGACCAGAGAACCGCTAAGGGTGATCAGACTGTTCAGCAGCTGGGTCACACTCTGATTGAGCGAGTTAGACACATTGTCAATATCATTGGTGGCGCGGCTCATCAGCTCACCGTTGGCATGGGTGTCGAAGAAGCTGACCGGCAGCTCCTGATATTTGGCGAACAGATCCCGGCGCAGCTCATACACCGTCCGCTGGGACACGGAGGTCATTACATAAGCCTGCACCCACGAGACTGCGCTGCCCAGGAGATAAATGCCGCCCAGCAGGAGGCAGAAGCGGACAAGCAGCCCGTAATCCCGCGGAAGAATCGCGGTATCTATAGCTTTTCCGAGCAGATAAGGACCGATCAGGGCAAGAACAGCATTCAGAATGGTGAATACATAGACCATAATGAGACCCGTCCGTTGACGGTTCAGATAAGACCAGATACGTGTAATTGTGGCCTTGCTGTTCTTCGCGCGTACCTTGGGTACCACACCAGCACGGCCGTGAGGTCCTCCGCCTAATCCGCCAGGCCCGCCGGGAGCCTGTTCTTGCTTAGGTTGTCTGGACATACGGCGCCTCCTCTTCCCTGAGCTGCGAATGGCGGATATCCCGGTAAATCTCGCTGTCTGCCATTAACTCTGTATGGGTACCCTGGGCAGCGATCCGGCCGTTCTCCAGGATGACAATCCGGTCGGCATCAATGATGGAAGACACACGCTGGGCAATCATAACCACCGTACAGTCCTGAAGCTCCGTCTTCAGCAGCGTGCGAATTCTTGCTTCGGTAACCGCATCGAGTGCACTGGTGCTGTCGTCCAGGATCAGAATCGCCGGCTTGATCAGCAGCGCACGGGCAATAGACAGACGCTGCTTCTGTCCGCCTGACAGATTGACACCCCGCTGGCCCAGCAGAGTGTCATAGCCTTGCGGCAGCGCGCGGATAAAAGCATCGGCTTCAGCGGCAATCGCCACCTGCTCCACCTCTGCATCCGTTGCTTCCGGACGGCCGTAGCGGATATTATCCCTGATACTGCCGCTGAACAGCAGCGACTGCTGCATCACGAAGCCAATCCGGCTGCGCAGATGGTCTATGCCAATCTCCCGGATGTCTATCCCGTCAATGACAACAGCACCCGATAATACCTCGTAGAACCTTGGGATCAGACTGACCAGGGTAGACTTGCCTGCACCCGTGGCCCCCAGAATAGCGACCGTTTCTCCAGGACTTGCCACGAAGCTGATATCCTCCAGCACCAGATTCTCATCGGCACGGTCATATGCGAAGGAGACATTCTTGAATTCAATCCGCCCGAGTGTAATGGCTTCACGATTCGCCGCAGGCCCTTCAATGATTTCACTAGAGGCAGCAAATACTTCATTCACGCGGTCCCCCGACACCTTAGCCCGTGATACGAAAGCAAGCATCGTGCTCAGCATCATCATAGACATGAGCAATTGGGTAACGTAGTTAATGAAAGCAATCAGTTCACCAACGGGAAGGGTGCCACCCCAGTTCTGCAGCCCGCCGAACCAGAGTACAGCAATGATGCTGGCGTTCAGAATCAGCATCATTAACGGCATATTCAGTGCCATCAGGCGGATCGCCCGGATGCCGGTATCGGTATAGCCGGTATTGGCGGTATCGAACCGCTTCTGCTCATGGTCTGCGCGTACGAAGGCTTTGATCACGCGGATACCGGAGAGATTCTCCTGCAGCACATTGCTTACTCCGTCCAGCTTCTCCTGCATCCGTGCGAACAGCGGAAAAGAAAGCCGGATCAGCACATACAGCAGGACGAACAGCAGCGGCACCGCTGCCAGCAGGATCATCGCCAGGGACGGGCTGATCATGACCGCCATCACCAGACTGCCGACCAGCAGCAGCGGGGACCGCACGAAGCTGCGCAGGATCATCTGCACGAAGGTCTGGAGCTGCACGACATCGTTCGTCAGCCGGGTGATCAGTGACCCTGTCTTCAGCCGGTCCAGATTGCGGTTCGAGAAGCTCTGAACATGTTCAAACAGCTTGATCCGCAGATCATTGCCGAAATTCTGTGAAGCGATGCTCGCACATACCGCACAGCCCACACCTCCGGCCATACCGATGATAGCAATTCCAACCATAATTCCGCCTGTGGTGAGGATATGCGATACATCATTTTTCATCAGGCCTTCATCCACGATGCTGGCCATAAGTGCAGGCTGCAGCAGGTCCATCACGACTTCAAGTACCATTAACAGCGGGGCGAGCACGCTCCAGAGGAGGTACGGCTTCATGAACCCTCTGAGCTTCCACATTCCGTTCACCTTCATCTCATCAAGGGTAAAATTTAAGGTAAATAGCTAATCTTATCAGTGATTGGCGTTCTCTCCTTGGCCGCAGGAATCTCCTGGGGATAACCAACGGCGAGCACAGCGATTACATCCTGCTCTCCGGGAATGCCCAGCACCTCATGGCCCCGGGCCGTACCGCCTAAGGACGACCAGAACACACCTGCTCCTGCCTCATGGGCCGCCAGCATAAAGTTCTGGATATAACAGGACACCGCCATGATGTTCTCTTCGCGCTCCACTACACTAGCTGCAGGCTTGGATACAACTCCAATCAGTACGGGCGCGCCGCCGAAATCTGTTTTGTGGTTCAATGCAGCCCGGGTCTCGGGTCCAATGAACAGCAGCTCCCAGGGCTCATTCATCCGGTGGTTGGGGGCATAGCTGGCAGCTTCCAGCCAGGTATTCAGCTCATTCTCCGGGATGGGGTCTGGCTTGAAGGCCTTAATTGTTCTTCGGGTCTGGATCGTCTCAAGGGTTGTCATGGTTGGGTATCGCTCCTTCAATAGTAAGTTCTTGTTCAGCCAGCACTTCACGCAGCTCGAAGGCCTGAATGAATTCCTGGATAATCCCGTCCGTTGCCTTAAGCTCACCGCTGATTATCTGCCTGATCTCTTGGAATTCCGGCTGGTTCAGCTGCTGCAGCAACGTCGAACGTTTGACATACAGCCGTTCCAGAAAAGCAAGCGCCCGGCCGCGGCGGAAGGTCTGGGCGCTGCGGAAGCCCCGCTTGCCCTCTTCATGGAAAGGGTGACCCGTCTCTCTCGCCCCCTTATGTCCTCCAGGCTCATGTTTGCCTTCGTGCATAGTGAATCACTCCTTAGATGTATACAATTGTATACGGATGTCTCATGTATACCAATGTATCTCCTGATTCATGTCATTGTCAAGAGACATGACGAAACAGCCTATGGAGCCCCGCCGCTGCGGAGCTTCATAGGCTGTTCAGTTAAGGAGCTATTGTCAGCCGTTCACCTGCATTACCGGAAGAATCAGCCTTCAGCCTGCTCCAGGGCATCTTTCCTGAAGGCCTGCTGCTTGAGATCATCCCAGGCCGGGGTGGGCAGCCCCGCTTGCTGCTGTACAGATTCAAAAGCCCGGTAGAGCGCAGATAGTTCACCGAAGGTGCCGTCTATCAGCTTCATGAAGGGCAGTCTGTGCACTACTTTCAACCCCCGATAGACTAAGGCCGGATGCCGCTTGACCCCGTTCACAAGAGAGGCGGGATTGGTTCGAATCCCCAGCTTGGCGAGAACGCTGAACCCTTCATCCATCGCGGCAACCGCCTGTTTCCAGCGTGCACTGTCCTTGGCCGCCTGGGACAAGTCGAAATCATGAAGATAATTGACCGAATTGATCGCTACAATGGGAACGATATGGCTCAGGAGCCAAGCATTGATATCCTCAGAATAATCCAGCTTATACTTCGTCTGCCGGAAGGCCCGGGTGAGCAGTGGCTTGAACGGAACCTCACCCTCAAGACTGCCCAGCACCATTTGACTGCCGGCCCGTATACAGATTACACGTCCATCTGCCTCACGGATTCCCCCGTTAAGCTGGAAACCGAAGGCTATGTTCTGGGGAACCCGGCTGTTGTCCTTGAAGAACTGCTGCATTCCGCGGGTATCCCCATTATTGCCGACCAGCACAATATTCGCGCTCCCGTTGTCCGCCAGAGCCGGCAGCACCGCCGGGAAGTCATTGTATTTCATCACCACAAAGATCAGATCATAGATATCCTCCGCCCGCAGCTCGGAGACCACCTTCACTTGGTCTACCGTCGTTCTGCGCTGAAAATAATGCCGGATGACCAGACCATCCTGCTGCAATTGGGCCGCCCGCTTCGTTCGGGCGAGCACCGTCACATCATTCCCGCCCCGTATCAGGACATGCGCCAAATAACTGCCCAGAACCCCCGCACCCATAACTAATATACGCATATCGTATCCCCTCTCGAATTCAAACATTTGTCCTTTTATGAACATCTGTTCATTAGATTAGCAGGGGATACGAAATAGTACAATTGCCAATGGTGGGGTGGATGTCAATTATTGAACAAACCGGGGGTCATTGTACATTATTACCGGCCGGTCCGGTCCGCACTGGTCATTCCGTGATCTGCGTATGGACCGCCACGATCAGCATATCCATATGCCGGGCGTGCCGCAGCAAATAATGGACGAAGCTTGCCGAGAACAGGCTATACGCCCAATGCCTGCGTGACTGTCCGATGATCAGCTGTGTAGTCTGCCTGTCATTCATCCGCTGGAGCAGATGCTTATGCAGATGCTTGCGGCTTCCCGCCTCGGTGATGTCCATCACGCCGCCCAGCCGCTCCGTCAGATGCCTCAGCGTATCCAGCCGCTTCTGCTCTTCCGGTGTCCGTATGCGGGAGCATTGTACATAATGCACATGCCATTCGGCTTTGAGGCGGTGTGCGATCCGGAACCCGCGCCGGATGAGCCGCTCGGCCTGCGGGCCCGTATCCACGCAGACGAAGATGACTTCCCGTCTGCTCCAAGGGCCGCGCAGGGCAGGCTCCCGTTCCCAGGCCTCCAGGCGCTCATCCACATCATCGGCAATCTCGCGCAGGGCCAGCTCCCGCAGCGCGATCAGATTGCCGATCCGGAAGAAGGACTCCAGGGCCTGATTGACTTTCTCCTGCGCGTAGATCTTCCCTTCCCGCATCCGCTGCTGCAGCATCTGCGGCGTAACGTCGATCAGCTCCACCTCGCTCGCCATCCGCAGAATCGCATCCGGCACCGTCTCGCGGACCCGCACACCGGTTAACTGCTCCACTGCATCGTTCAGGCTCTCCAGATGCTGCACATTGACGGTGGTAATGACAGAGATTCCGTTCTCCAGCAGCCGGATGACATCCTCATACCGTTTCCTCGTGATGCTTCCGGGAACATTAGTATGGGCAAGCTCATCCACCAGCACTACCTCGGGATGCCGGGCGATGATCGCTTCGGTATCCATCTCGGTAAGCTCCGTAGACTGATACGGAATCCGCGCTCTGGGGATCAGCGTTAATCCGCCTACCTGCTGCCTGGTTTCCTCCCTGCCGTGGGTCTCCAGCAGCCCGATGACCACATCAATTCCCCTGCTGCGGAGCAGGTTGCCTTCCTGAAGCATTTTGTACGTTTTGCCAACTCCGGGGGCTGAGCCGATATATACCTTGAAGGTTCCCCGGCGGATATGCTCGATCTTCTTCTCCAGCTCCTGGGTGGTTAGACGGTGGAACGGTTCTGCAGTCTCCTTCGGGGCTGCCCGGACCGGCAGAATCCGTTCACCGTCCTGCTCCGCGCGGTCTGCCATCAGGAACACATCTATATTCCGCGTCCGCCGCAGGACACGGCTTGCGATGGAGCCCTGCCACTTCTCCTGCCAGCGGCTTTTCTGCGAATGGCCCATCACAATTCTGGTGACATTATTCTGAATGGCATAACGCACCAGCATGGAGGGCAGCAGCCGCAGGCGGAGCACCTCCAGCTCTTCGAACCGGGCATGAATCCGCTCTGTCAGCTTGAGAATGGAGCGTTTGAATACCTGCTGATCCTTGGTCAGCGGACGGCCGCG
The DNA here is from genome assembly GCF_013204885.1 of Paenibacillus tritici. Classification (GTDB taxonomy): domain Bacteria; phylum Bacillota; class Bacilli; order Paenibacillales; family Paenibacillaceae; genus Paenibacillus_AQ; species Paenibacillus_AQ tritici. The sequence continues at coordinate 601,912 of NZ_JABMKX010000001.1, read as the reverse complement.
CAAGAGGAAGGTCACGATAATCAGATCACCGTTCAGCCGCTTGGCGATCTGCTGTCCCCTTCTTATATACAGAGAACCATTCCAATGATACTGCGCCGAGACCAGAATCCGCTCGGTTGCGCCGGAGGGACCGATCAACCCCTCTGCCTCCCGGTGCTTCTCCAGTGAATCATTGACCCCCTCTGCCATCAGCCGCAGTGACAGCTCACGGAGTACACCAAGATTGCCCCGGCGGGACAGCGCCGGATGGGCCCCCTCACCAAGCACGCCCTCCTCCAGCCGCTTCAGGATCGTCTCCGGAGAGACGTCAATCAGCCGCACCTCGTCAGCCGATTCCAAAGTGTTCAGCGGGACCGTCTCTTCCGCACGGATGCCGGTCATCTCATAGATTTGCTCACCTACACCGGCCAGCTCATAGACATTGATAGTAGTGATCACACTGATGCCCTGATCCATCAGATACCGGATGTCCTCCAGCCGTGTCTGGAAGCGGGCCTCTTCACGATTGCGGTGCGCCAGACCATCCACCAGCAGCACCTCGGGGTTACGTTCCACCAGAGCCTCAAGCGGCAGATCCTTCTCTTCCTTGCCGTCCTTCCACCAGTGAATGCTGGGTACCCGCTCCAGATCGCCAAGCTGCTGGACGGTTTCCGCCCGGCCCATCGTGGATACGGCACTGATCACCACATCAATGCCCTGCTGCTTCAGCAGCTTGCCTTCCTCCAGCATGTGATAGGTTTTGCCTGACCCGCTGACCGAGCCGATGATGATCTTCAGCCGCCCCCGCTGGAGCTGATAGATGGAATATAAGATTTCCTCAGGGGACTTGCGTTTATAGGGTGCCACGGGTGAGTTCCGATAATGCCAGATTCAGCTTCAGCACATTCACCCGTTTCTCCCCGAAGAGTCCCAGATCACGGCCTTCGGTCTGCTTGGTCACCAGGGCCTGAAGGGTGTCTGCCGGAATACCGGTCAGCTGGCTGATTCTGGGAATCTGTACGAGTGCCGCAGCCGGTGTAATATGCGGATCAAGGCCGGAGCCTGAGTTCGTAACCAGATCAACAGGCAGCTGGCTGGCGGGGATACCGGGATTGTCCAGCTTCCACTGGGCAATCGAGTCCTTAGTACGCTGCAGCATATCAGGATTCGACGGCCCGTAGTTATTCGATCCCGAAGCTTCCGCCTTGTATTCAATACTGGATACACGGCTCTGGAACCACGCCTGATCACTGAATTTCTGCCCGATCAGCGCAGAACCGACAACCTTCCCGTCTGAATTCTTCAGCAGGCTTCCGTTCGCCTGGGCAGGCATCAGCACCTGGGCAAGCGCCGTAGACGCCAGCGGATAGATCATTCCGCAGAGAATAATGAATACTATGCTTAATCTTACGATAGTGAAGAAGTAGGCAGCTGGTGAAGGCGATGCCTGTTCTCCTTTGGTCTCATGAATAGATTGTGCCATGATAATGATGCCTCCTCTAGATCCAGATCCTGACAATCAGGTCAATCAGCTTGATGCCTGCGAATGGAACAACCACACCGCCAAGCCCGTAGATGACAATATTGCGCGCCAGCAGCCGGGTTGAGCTCATCGGCTTATACGATACCCCGCGCATGGCGAGCGGAATCAATAGCGGAATGATAATGGCGTTGAAGATCAGCGCCGAGATAATCGCCGAGCTGGGGGACCCCAGCCCCATCACATTCAGGGCTTCCATCTCGGGAATGGCCAGTGTGAACATGGCCGGAATGATTGCGAAATACTTGGCAATATCATTGGCGATGCTGAAGGTAGTCAGCGCCCCGCGTGTCATCAGCAGCTGCTTCCCGATCGCTACTACCTCTATAATCTTGGACGGATCAGAATCCAGATCCACCATGTTGGCCGCTTCCTTGGCAGCGGTTGTCCCGCTGTTCATCGCCAGCCCCACATCGGCCTGGGCCAGGGCAGGGGCATCATTGGTGCCGTCACCGGTCATGGCTACAAGCTTGCCCTCATTCTGCTCCCGGCGGATCACCGCAATCTTGTCCTCCGGCGTACTCTCGGCAATGAAATCATCGACCCCGGCTTCCCGGGCAATCGTGGCGGCGGTCAGCGGGTTATCCCCGGTACACATGATCGTCTTGATTCCCATGCTGCGCAGCTCGTCGAAGCGCTCCTTCATCCCGGGCTTGACGGTATCCTTCAGATAGATCAGCCCATAGATCCGGCTGTCTACTGCAACCGCAAGCGGAGTGCCGCCTAATCTGGCAATGGCATCCGAGTTATTGTCCAGATCGGACGGGACTTCACCGCCCTGCGCCAGCACCCATTTCTTCACGGAGTCTACAGCTCCCTTGCGCACCGACCGTCCATCCCGCAGATCGATACCGCTCATGCGGCTCTCTGCCTTGAACTCTATGAACTCCCCTCCGTCTGCAAGGCTGCTGTCATACCGGAGTTCCAGCTTCTTCGCCAGCTCCAGGACGGAACGCCCCTCCGGAGTCTCATCCTTCAGCGAGCTGACCGCCGCCCAGGCGGCAAGCTCTGTTCCTGACGCTTCGCCTACCGTGACGAATTCACTCGCCATCCGGTTACCGAAGGTGATCGTCCCGGTTTTATCCAGAATCATCGTGTTGATATCCCCGGCGGCTTCCACCGCTTTACCGGACATCGCCAGGACATTGAACTGCGTCACCCGGTCCATCCCGGCAATCCCGATCGCTGACAGCAGCCCGCCAATGGTAGTCGGAATCAAGCAGACGAGCAGCGCGATCATGACCGGAATCTCCAGCTTAACGCCGATATAATCAGCGATGGGACGCAGGGTGACCACGACAATCAGGAAGATAATCGTCAGGCTGATCAGCAGGGTGTTCAGGGCAATTTCATTTGGTGTCTTTTGACGTTTGGCCCCTTCAACCAGTGAGATCATCCGGTCCAGGAAGGATTCTCCCGGATCACTGGTAATCCGCACCTTGATCTGGTCGCTGACTACCCGGGTACCGCCGGTAACGGAGCCGAAATCCCCCCCGGCCTCCTTAATGACCGGTGCCGACTCCCCCGTAATGGCCGATTCATCGACAGAAGCAAGCCCTTCGATAACTTCACCGTCACCGGGGATGAATTCTCCCTGGCTTACAACCACCACATCGCCTTTGCGCAGCTCCGAGGCGGGTACCTCCTTGATAGCTGAACCCACCAGCTTGCGGGCGGTGATGTCCTGCTTTGTTTTTTTCAGCGAATCGGCTTGGGCCTTGCCCCGGCCTTCAGCCAGTGCTTCCGCGAAGTTAGCGAACAGCACGGTGAACAGCAGAATGAAGAATACGGCAATATTGAACCCGATGGCATGCTCAGCGTTGAAATACCCCGGCGCCAGCACCATAAGCAGTACGATGACCGTACCCACCTCAACCACGAACATAACCGGATTCTTCATTAGAGTCACCGGATTAAGCTTCACCAGACTGTCCTTGGCAGCACTCCACAGGATGGGGCCGGTCAGCAATTTTTTGCGTTGTACAGTACTCATTCTCTTCTCTCCCTCTCCCTACCGTAGAGTCAAATATTCTGCAACCGGACCGAGGACAATCACCGGCATGAAGGTCAGTGCGCCAATGATCAGCACCGTACCAATCAGAATGCCTGTGAACAGCCCGTTATCTGTGCGGAATGTTCCGATCGTCTCCGGCACCGGCTTCTTGCGCAGCAGTGAACCGGCGACCGCCAGCATCGCAATCATCGAGACATACCGGCCCAGCAGCATAACCATACCCGTCGATATATTCCAGAAGGACGTATTATCCGCCAAGCCTTCGAAGCCCGAGCCGTTATTGGCAGCAGCGGATACATATTCATACAGCACCTGGGTCATCCCGTGGAATCCGGGGTTGGTGATGCCGCCCTTACCGAGATCCGTCAGAAAAGCGGCCGCCGTCGGCACCAGAATAATCAGCGGATGGATCAGAATAGCGATGGCGATCAGCTTCATTTCCCTCGCTTCAATCTTGCGTCCCAGGAATTCCGGCGTTCGCCCGACCATCAGCCCGCAGAGGAAAACACCGAGTATCGCATACATCAGCATATTGATCAGTCCGACACCTTTGCCGCCGAACACATTGTTCAGCATCATCAGGGTTAGCGGCGTAATGCTGCCAAGCGGCGTCAGCGTGTCATGCATATTGTTCACACTGCCGGTGGTTGCCGCTGTGGTGACAGTTGTGAAGAGCGCCGACTGGGCAATGCCGAACCGGACTTCTTTTCCTTCCATACTGCCTTGTGAGGCATCAATGCCCATCGCGTTAATCGCCGGATTACCCGCACGTTCAGCCGCATAATTCAATCCCAGCAGCAGCACGAACAATGTCATCATCGCCCCAAAAATCATCCAGCCCTGACGCTTGTTCTTGGCGAACTTCCCGTACATATACGGCAGAGATGCCGGCAGCAGCCACATGGAGAGAATCTCCAGCACATTGCTTAGCGGACTAGGGTTCTCAAAAGGATGGGACGAGTTGGCTCCGAAGAAACCACCGCCGTTCGTGCCGATATGCTTGATGGACTCCAGGGAGGCCACAGGGCCGATCGCAATCTGCTGTGTCTGGCCTTCTAGCGTAGTCACCTCAAGTGTCGGTTTCAGAGTCTGCGGCACATGAAGCGCAACAAGCGCCATTGTTACAAGCAGCGCGAGCGGAATGAAGATCCGAATATGCGCTTTGACGAAGTCCTCGAAGAAGTTCCCCACCGAGCTGCGCCCTGTAATCCCTCTGACAAAAGCAACCGCAACCGAGAAACCGCTGGCTGCCGAGGTGAACATCAGCATCGTCATTACCGCCATCTGCGAGAAGTAGGATACCCCGCTCTCCCCGCTGTAATGCTGGAGGTTCGTATTGGTCATGAAGCTGATTACCGTATTGAAGGTGAGCGTCTCCTCCATGTTGCCGATCCCGTTCGGGTTGAGCGGAAGCCCCTTCTGTAACCGCAGAAAAATATAGCTGAATACGACCAGTGTTATATTCGTTACAATGAAGCTGACCGCATACTTCTTCCAGGACATCCCGCCCCGCTGCTTCAGCCCGATCAGACGATAAATCCCCTTCTCCGCTCTGCCGAATATCCGGTCCGTCCGGTTCGGTTCATTCGAGAAGACATGATATAGATAAGTTCCCACTGGCTTCACCAGCAGTACGAGTATTAAGATTATTACTGCCATTTGTACAATCCCCACGGATGACCCTCCTTAATATTTAAAATTTCTCGGGATGAATCAAAGCATAGACCAGGTAAAGAAACAGCAGCGCAGTCGCTGCAAGCACAACCGCCATCACTCATTCCCCCCTTGTTCATCCACCACACGGCCGCACCATTGTGCAAACGCGTAGAACAAAGTGAACAGAGCTGCCATAACCACTGTCATATACACATCCATCATCGTCTTTGCCACTCCTCATCCTAATGTAATCTCTCTCTTGTAACTCCGGTCTAGCGTATCATTTCTGCCATAAGTTCAGGGTTAGGGTTTCGTCCGGCGCATTAAGATCCCGTTAAGACTGAATTAAGAGCGGTAAATGTCTTCACCCAGTACCTGATTGACCTCCTTGATAAAAGCGCCATACCCTCCATCCGGCTCCATTCTGTACGGCAGCGCCCTGGCCAGAATTAGCTCTGTCTCCTTCGGATCGAACTCGAAGCTGGTAATCAGCATCTCCCTGACCTCCCCGGCTTCTGCGCCCCCGGCAAACTTACCCGCAGCAGCGTATACCAGGCTATTCTCGTAGGAGCAGCCCTGCAGCAGATAGACCCGGTCATATTTCCGTTTGATCAGCACAAGCACCGCAGTCAGCACTGTCATCAGTCCGATATTTCTTAGCCACACATCCATCTCCATGCCCTCTCTCTAATGTGTTTCACTTCAGGACTTAGCGTACCACTCCCGCCATTAGTTCAGGATTAGGGTTTGCTTCAGCGGATTAAGATTACGTAAAAAATCGCCAGAGTACTGCCCCCCCCCCCCTTGCGCTCCATCAGCTGGAACGGCAAAAAACCATGCCCGTTCAGGCATGGTTACGAATCCTTTATCTTTTCACCGCTATGGGGATTCCGCTTGCTTGTTCAAATCACCCTGCTGTCGTCCCCGATCTGGAGCATCCGGTAACCGACACCGATATGCGTCTGGATCACCTTAGGCTGTGAAGGGCTGCGCTCAATCTTCTTGCGGAGCGTCGCCATGAATACACGGAGCGCCGGAATGTCATACGTAGGGCTGCCCCAGATTTCATGCAGGATATAATTATGGGTCAGGACTTTGCCCACATTCTTCGCCAGCAGACCCAGCAGCTTATACTCAATGGGCGTCAAATGGATCTCATCCTGGCCCAGCCAGACACAGCCCGCCGAATAGTCGATCCGCAGATTCCCGTTGGTAAAAACAGACGAATCCTTCATCAGCTTCTCGCTGTCCCCCCGGATTCGCCGCAGGCTGACCCGCAGTCTGGCCAGCAGCTCCTCCACGCTGAAGGGCTTGGTCAGATAATCATCTGCCCCGGCATCCAGCGCTTCGATCTTGTCCCGGTCCTCACTGCGGGCGCTGACCACGATGATCGGAAGGTTGGACCAGGCCCGGACCTTCTTAATAATATCAACGCCGTCCATATCGGGCAGACCAAGATCCAGAATCATCAGATCCGGCTGACTGGATACCGCCTCCAGGATGGAAGCCTCTCCCGTCTCCGCCGTATGGTATTTATAGCCCTGGGTCTCCAGTGTTGTGGTAATCAGCTTACGGATAGGCTTGTCATCTTCGACGACCAGAATCATTGGTTTATTCATGGACATTCACCTCCTCTGCCAGCAGGGTGAAGCGGAATACCGTCCCCTGCGGAGCATGATCTTGTACTTCAAAATGCCCGCCATGGGCATGGATAATAGATTTGCAGAGCGCAAGTCCCAGACCCAGCCCGCGCCTGCCGTCTCCCCGGACATTGTCCGCCGTATAGAACATTTCGAACACCTTGGCCTTAGCCTCGGCGGATATTCCCGGACCGTCATCAGCGACTTCTACCACAACGAAGCCCGCCTCTTGTCTGGCGGTTAATGTAATATGTGACCCGGAACCGGTGTATTTAATCGCATTATCTACCAGGTTGATGATCACCTGAATAATCAGCCGTGAATCCATTCGGGCCATCAGCAGCTCATCTTCGAGCAGGACCCGGATCACATGATCCTCCTTGTTGCGGTTCACATGCAGCAGCGCTTCCGCGATGACTTCCTCCAGCAGCTCCGCCTGGAAGTTCAGGTGAACCGCACCATTGTCGATCCGGGTAATGGACAGCAAATTCTCCACCAGATTAATCAGCCACATCGAATCATCATAGATATCGCTGTACAGCTCCTGCTTCTGGTCCTCACTAAGGACCATCGAGTTGCCGATCAGAATTCCCGCATTGCCGGAGATGCTGGTAAGCGGCGTGCGCAGATCATGCGAAATGCCGCGCAGCAGATTGGCACGCAGCTGCTCCTGACGGATTTGCAGCGTGCTTTCTTTTTGCTGCTCACTCAGCTTGTCTTTCTCCAGGGCCAGAGCGCATTCGCCAAGCATCGCAATCATCAGGCTTTTCTCAAAGACCTCCAGCGGTTCTTCCTGCTCCATCACGATTCCTGCCACGGCAAATACGGTATCCCCGCTGCGTACCGCATGATACAGACAACGGGCCATCGAGAACGTATCGGTAGAGGCTCCGGCACGTTTATTATTCCGCAGCACCCATTCCGCAACCTCGCGTTCAGCTTCCAGCGTATCCCTCTCCGCCTCCACAGCACTTCCAGCCTTGGGATAGACGAGCGGCTCCGAGAGTTCATCTCCCTCAACCTCATAGATGATAATGCTCCGGTCCAGCAGCTTCAGCATTTGCAGTGCCGTCTCGTTGATAATGGCCGGGGTGTCTTTGGCCTGCTGCAGCTTCCGGCTGGTCTCCAGCAGCACCTCTGTCCGGTAAGCCTTTTGCGCCGATTCCCGCGCCTGTTCCTTGACCCGCAGCGTCAGCGTACTGGTGATGAACGAGGCGGCAAGCATGACGACGAACGTCACCGGATAACCGGAATCATAAGCTTTCAGCGAGAAATAAGGCTCTGTGAAAAAATAGTTAAACACCAGCACGCTCAAAATCGAAGTCACCGCGCTGTACAGCCGTCCCTTCGTAACCATCGCGTCCAGCAGAACGCCCAGAATATAGACGGTGATGATGTTCGCTTCGCTGAAGCCCAGAACCTTGAACCATAAGCCGATCAGCGTGCAGACCAGCAGAATGCCCAGCGTTTTGGCGGTATCAGCCAGTGACAGCAGCGGAGGTCTGGCATACAGCGGAATTCTCGGGTGCGCGGCAGTCCCATGGTCCGGGATGATATAGATATCAATATTCGGAGCGGCCGCCGTCAGCTTATCCACAAAGTTAGAGCCGGTCGGTAAGCGGCTTTTATGCTGTGAACGACCCAGGACGATCTTGGAGACCCGGCTGGTTTTGGCATATTCGGCGATATGTCCCGGAACATCCTCACCATACACCGTTGCAATCTGGGCCCCCAGCTGTTCGGCCAGTCTCAGGTTTTCCCTCAGCTCCGACTTGTTCCTCACCGTCAATTCCTTCGTCCGGGAGGTCTCCACATAGAGTGCGGTGAACTCCCCATGCAGGGCTTCGGCCATTCGGGCCGCTGTGCGGATGACCTTCTTGCTGGACATTGCCGACGACAGGCAGACCAGGATATGTTCCTTGGTATAAAAGCCCGCCGCGCCTGCTCCCTCCCCGAACTGCAGAGCAATCCGGTTTAACTGATCCGCCGTATAACGCAAGGCGATTTCCCGCAAGGCAATCAGCTTCTGCGGTTGATAGATCTCCCCGTATTTCAGTTTCAGCTGCTCATCGGGACAGATCCGCCCTTTTTGCAGACGTTCTATGAAGTCTCCGGGTGCGATATCAATGAACTCAACCTGATCTGCACGATCGAACACACTGTCCGGAATACGCTCGGGTACAGGAATCCCTGTAATGGAGGCTACCACATCGGTCACACTCTCAATATGCTCAATATTGATGGTAGTGTACACATTAATTCCAGCCCGCAGCAGCTCCTCCACATCCTGATACCGCCTTTTGTGGCGTACTCCCGGAGCGTTGATGTGGGCCAGTTCGTCCAGCAGAATCAGCTCCGGTCTCCTGCGGATCGCATGGTCAAGGTCAAATTCCCGGACGATTGCCCCGTCCACAGAAATTGCCAGCGGCGGAAGAAGCTCCAATCCTCTAAGCCGATCTGCTGTTTCTGCTCGGTCATGGGTCTCAATATAGCCGGCCACTACCTGAGCCCCTTCTTTTTGCTCTGCACGGGCGGCATCCAGCATGGCACAGGTCTTCCCTGCTCCCGGTACATACCCGAAGAATATTTTCAGCCGGCCCCGCCGTTTCTCTGCCGTAATCTGCCCTGTCATCCGAAGGTTTCCTTTCCTCTTATGAACCTCATTGTTCCATGGATTTCTCCCAGCCATTATACACTCTAGCGTCAGTATAGCATGTGCATAATCAGCATAGTATTACGGATTCTGCTGTGGCATTAAGATTGCATTAAGATTAGAGGTGCAGCAGACTGACCTCACATTGCCCGTATGCATTGCTCCCTGCCGCAACCACCACGCCATCCGCTTGAAGACCTAGCGTATGGGTGCATCCCGCTGCGACCGCAACGATATTCTGCCAGTTGCTTACTTCACATTGCCCGTAATCATTCCAGCCCGCAGCCATAACCGTGCCGTCCCATGCAAGGCCAATCGTATGGTGACTGCCTGCCGCGATGGACTTAATGTTGCACCAGCCGCCTACTTCACCTTGTCCACGCTTGTTCATCCCTGTAACTACTACTGTGCCGTCTGCTCTGAGTCCGCCCGTATGAAGATAACCCGCCGCGATCATCGTTATATCCTGCCAGGCGTTCACATTCCGCTGCCCATAGCGGTTGTTCCCCGCAGTAATGGCAGTACCATCAGCCTTGAGTCCAACCGTGTGCCAGTCTCCTGCTGTAACTGCAACAATATCCGCCCAACTGCTAACCTCACATTGACCTTCGTTGTTTCTTCCCGCCGCGACCACTGTTCCGTCTGCCTTCAACCCGACAGTACGGCGCCAGCCCGCTGCAATCGCAATGATATCGTGCCAATCTCCCACATTACATTGATCATGCTTGTTCCAGCCGGCTGCCACAACCGTTCCATCCTCGAGAAGTCCCGCGGTATGGGCATTCCCTGTATGAGCATTGCCTGCTGCAACCGCAACTATATCACGCCAGCCGCTTACCTCGCATTGCCCGAATGTATTGTCCCCTGTTGCCTTTACCGTTCCATCCGGCAGGAGCAGCACAGAATGCCGGTAACCTGCCGCGATGGCTGTCAATGAAGCGGTCTGCATATTTTAGCGGCTCCTTTGCTTTCGTTGTCATAATGGTATAGATAGTATTGCAGAACGTTAGTCAGCATACAACCTTTAGGAACAAGACACCGCTAAGAAGCCGTGAGCAGCAATTCGCTCATGGCCTCCTGATCTTGTATTCTATACGCTTTTCACCGCCACGACCCTCTTGTGAAAGCTATGGACCCGTCATAGTCAACATATACATTTTTGATATTAGGATGACTCAAATAATCAGTCACACTGTAAAACAGTGGAATAACCGCCATTTGATTCATGAGCAGCTGTTCGGCCGTGGCATAGATCTGCATACGTGTGCCGGGGTCGGCCGCCTGCCGGGCTTGCTGCATATAACGGTCATACCCTGCATTGCTCCACCCCGTATCATTGGAGACATTCTGTGAACTGAACAGCTCCAGCATTGAGGCCGGATCATTGAAATCAGCGCTCCATCCCGCTCTTGCAATAGCATAGTTCTGATGTATACGATTATCCAGCAGTTCCTCGAAGCTTTGGACTTCTACACTTGCTTCAATACCTAAGTTCTTTTGCCAGTCCTTAATCACTTTAGTTGCGATAACGTCATGGTTGATATATTCATTCACGATAATAGTGAAGCTGGGGAACTTGGTGAGTCCCGCTTCTCTCATGCCTTCCTTCAGTAATTGCTTGGCCGCCGCCACATCCTCATGAAAGTACATCTTGTCCGACATCTCTGTGCGGAAATTCAACTGGGTCCCATGAATACTTGGCGGCACCAATCCAAATGCCGGATTGCCGTAACGCAAGGCTTCACGGTCAATCGCCATCGCCAATGCCTGGCGGATCTTCAGATTGTCAAACGGCGGCTTCGTCAGATTGAATTGATAAAAATAGGTGGAAGCATAGGGTCCTTCATGCAGGTCGCGGGAAGATACGCTATCTAAAGATGTATAATCCACCGATTCCTCCCCGCCGCCTCCAGTCCAGTCAACCTCCTTATTTATATAAGCGACGGTCGGATTCCCAGGCAGCAGCAGACGTACCTCCGGCAGCTTAATTTCTTGGGCCGCATAATAAGCAGGATTTTTAACTATAGAAATCTCATTACTCTTCCATGTCTTTAGCTTGAAGGGACCATTGGTTACCATAGACTTAATGTCTGTTGCCCATTGGTTATTGGCCTTCGCGGTCTTAGCGTACACCGGCAGATAGATGCTCTCTGCGAGCAGCTGGATGAAGTAGGAGGTTTTCTCCTTTAATGTGACCTGGAGTGTGGTGTTATTCAACGCCTTTACGCCGATTTTGGAGGTATCCTTCAGAAGTCCCTCGTTGTAGTTCTGCGCATTATTAATCATGTACATATTAAAAGCATAGACATTCTTGGCTTCCGGAGCCAGCGCCCGCTTCCAGGCATACTCGAAGTCCGAGGCCAGCACCTGCTGCCCGTTGCTCCATTTCGCATCCCCGCGGAGTGCAAAGGTATACGTTCTGCCATCCTTCGAGAGGGTCCATGATTTTGCAATTGCCGGAACGGCCTGACCAGCCGCATTCAAGCGGACCAGTCCTTCAAATAACCCTTTGACAACCGTCACTGTGCTGTTATCCGCAGCTGCTGCCGGGTCAAGCTGATCTGGAAGACTTCCCATACCGATACGTAATCCTTTATTCGCCTGTGCAGCAGATGAAGTACCTCTTCCTCCCGTGAGCGTTACACTCATCATTAAACCTACTGCCAAAATGATATAAAGCAACCTTTTCATCAACGTTTCCCCTTTGTAAAGTCATTATGTATTAGTAATAGAATAGCATGGGGGGCATATATTACGCTGTCGTAATTTATCGAAGATCAATAATTAATACCTTACTTCCGTTCCCGCAGCTGTACTAGTGATACCACTGTTCTTGAGCTGTATAGAGTTTTATGTATTCAGCATTGTTCTCAAGCAGTTCTTTATGCGTCCCGATTCCCACAATTTCACCATTATTCATGACGATAATCCTGTCCACCACTCTGCATAGCCCCAGTCTATGAGAAATAACCAAGGATGTTTTATTCTCTGAAATTTCCAGGAATTTCTCCAGCACTTCCGATTCGAAGGTCGGGTCCATAGCAGAAGTTGGTTCGTCCAGAATAACTATTGAACTATCCCGGAACATCGTTCTGGCAAGTCCAAGCCGCTGGTTGTCTCCACCCGATAACTCAATCCCGCCAAATTCACTTCCGATAGGGGTATCCAATCCGTTTTCTCTGACAAGCTTCTCCATCCCCATCATTTTCACAACATTTAAAATAGCCTCATCGCTATCTATTTTTTGAGTCTTACTAATCGCAATATTCTCTCTGATGGTAAGTTTGTAGGTAACAAAATCCTGCCATATAGAGGAAATGAGGGAATAATAACTTGTTTTATTGATATCCTTAAGATCCGTTCCATTGTAATAAATGCTGCCGCTGCTGGATGAATACATCCCCAAGAGTAATTTTGCCAGGGTGGTTTTCCCGCTTCCGTTTTTTCCGACTATTGCCAGCTTTTCTCCTTTGTGTATTTGCAGGCTCACATTTTTCAGAGCATAATCTGTACTATTCGGGTATCGAAAAGTAACATTGTCCATAGTAATTTGATTAAAAGCTCCTTTTATTTGCGCTCTGCCCTCAACCTCTTCCTCCAATTCCAAGAAATCAAGATAGTCTTTCGAGAACAACAAGTGTTCTTTAAAACGGCCAAATTCCACCAGGAAAGATCTTGTCTGGTCTTGCACTATTGCAAAAGCAGCAATACACGCACCAAACAGTCCGATCGTTATCTCATGATGGATAACAAGTCTGTAGGCAAAAAATATGCTGGTCAAGTATCCAAGTGTCCTGAGAAAATCGCACACTAGTAAAGTCAGACTATCTTTCCTTCTGAAATCCCACTCTTGACTCAACACAGCATCACGATAATAGGTCCACTTCTCAGCCAAGTAATCGCCGCTGCCGTTAACCCGCATCTCTTTTACAGCCTGCTTATTATTGAACAGACTCCAGAAATAATCCAGGGATCTCCGCTTGGGGGCCTGAAACCATTTCAAATAGTAGAATTCTTTACCCCGGATAATTCTGGATATTAAATAAGGAAGCACGCTAAGCAAGGAGATTGGAATAAACCATAAGCTATAGGATGCTAACAGAGTGATTACAAGAAGCACCGAGATGAAACTGGAGAACACGCTGATGGTTATCATAATTAATTGCGGAATTACCGCTCTCGTTACACAATCTTTTGCTCTATTTAACTTATTTAATATTTCAGGTGTTTCCATGCTGATAAAAGGAAGCTTCGTACACTTTTCGCCTATATAAATATTAAGCTGATATCCCAGTTTCTCGTAAATCCCAATTGACACAAATAACCCGGCGATACTCTGAAGGATGGTTTTCAGGATATAAATCGCTATAAATAGCACCATGAAAAAATAGATTTTATGCAGATTAAACAAAGCCGTGTTGCTAAATTCATGAAAGATTGATGACAAAATTCTGGTTGAGACTACGGGATATAAGAAACCGGCAGCCGAACTAATTACAATAATCAAAAGCGATCCGGGCGAAGAGTCCATTGCTATTCTAAATATTTTAGCCAGCTGCTTTAACATATGATGTCATACCATTTCGCCTGAGCTCTGAACATTTCAGCATATATTCCCTGTTTGGCGATTAACTCATCATGGTTGCCTTCTTCGCAGATCCGCCCATCATCTATAACAAAGATTTTGTCTGCCAATTTGGCACTTGCCAAACGATGTGAGATCATGATCGAACCTTTTTCTTGTATAACTAAAGAAAGAGATTGATAAAGTTCACTTTCTGCAACCGGGTCCAAAGAAGCTGTTGGCTCGTCTAGAATGATAAATGAAGAATCGGCCAAAAGTGCTCTGGCTATAGTAATCCGCTGCCACTCGCCTCCAGACAGGTCTATGCCGTCATCCTCCAGCTTCCCTAAAGGCGTATTCAGCCCTTTCCCGGTAAGCTTAAGGAATCCCATTGGTTCAGCCTGTCCCAAGGCCTTATCTATAGCTGCATCGTTATGGATTTTTGTAATATTCCCTAAGGCTATATTCTCCCGTACAGTTAAACTGTATTTCATGAAATCCTGGAAGACGACGCTGAAAAGAGCAGAAATCTCATGCTGACTCAAGTTTGAAAGCGCTATACCATTAATAGTGATCTCCCCCCTATCAGGTTGATAAAGCCCGCACAACAGCTTAATTAGCGTAGACTTTCCAGCACCATTTTTACCGACAATTGCAATTCTCTCATTAGGTCTTATCGTCAGGGATACACCTTGCAGAATCGGTTTTTGAGACTGGGGATATGAAAAGTAGACATCATTGAAACAAATTTCAGGAGGATTGAAACACCTCTCTCTTTTGAGATCAGCGCTCTCTTCACTTTCAGGCAAAGACATAAAATGCTTATAGTACTTTGTCTTCAATACATTTCGGGAGTATTCGGAATATTCCCAGGAGACCTGCTCCGATATACTGATAATAGAATTGAGAGAGCCGATTAAAGCTACAAAAAGTCCTAAAGTAATGAGTCCGTTGTACATATAATTTACTAGCGTAATAATAACTAGCACCGTCCAAGCCATAACACATAAAGTATTGATAAAGATAAGTTTTTGAGATGTTACATTGGCGCCCACCCTCTCTTTATAAACTTTACTTCTGATCCCTCCCCATTGATTAACGATATATTCTACCGCACCAAATAATTTGAGTTCAGAAAGGGAGGATTTAGTAGTCAACAACCCTAACAAATATCCCAGCTTCCGGTCTTCGGCAGATTGTTTGTAGAAAAGGCTGTCGAGGATAGTCATCGCTCTATAGTTTAGAAAAAGCATGGGAACCGTGAATAAAAAACAAAGTACTGACAACCAGACAGAAACCTTGGCAAATACCAGATTTAGTAGTACCAGTGAAAGCAGAGAACTGCCTATCTGCGTGATATTAAGAAAACTGTTTTTGATACTTTCACTAGGATTGTCGCTCATTTGAAATATAGTATCCTGCGTTTCTTGATCTTCGAAACAACTGTATTTGAGCTGCTTATACTTGTTCAATACAACCGGTGTCCAGTTTTTCAGTAATAATCTATCAAAATTTATAATGAGGTAACCCTCCATCGACGTACAAAGGGAGATTGTCAAAATAGTGATAAGTAGCAGCACCAGGTTCAGACCCACGTGGGTGTAACCCGCATTGCCTTTGTATAATTCAGATACACTGTCGATTAGATCTTCGGTTAGCAACAAGCTTAACGGTGCCAAAATGGCTGACACTATTAACAAAATTATTTTGATTACGGCATGAGCTTTACAAAACTTTATCATGATTTTTATCGGGTCCAGGCAATATTGTAGTAATTGCAGCTTCATCACACCTTGTTTTTTGGAATTAGTGTTTTTTCACGTATAAATTGGTTTTTTGAAAGTGCACAAACAAGTAAACAAATGAATGATATACTTTACGTTTGTAAATAAACCGAAAATATTCCCCCTCCAATTAATTCGCATCTTATCACAGCATTTTCCATCTGTAAACCGAAATTTTTGTAATAATATTGAATTTAAATTAAATTAAATACAATTATTAAAAGATAACTCGATAATAATCTATTTTAAATTTACAAATGAATAAATAAATCTATACATTTGAACACATCACGCACTCAACTGGCTAAAACCAAAAAAAGAGGAGCCTCTTAGGCCCCTCCCGTCTATCTCTAGGCTACTGAATCAACAGCCCAAATCCGCTCTGAATATAATACAGGCTTGGATACGCAATATTGCTGGTAGTCAGGTTATTGAAGGTAGCCGAACCGTTGCCGGTATACGTGTAGATTGCCGCTCCCTTATGGGCGCCGGAGAACCTGGACGTTGTCACTCCATCGAGACCTGTACCGTTGATGTTGATGTTGTTGAATACGATACCCGAGAAGCCGCCACCGTATCCGAACTGGATCGCATCCCGCTGGGTGTTGATGATGTCGATGTTGGTGAAGGTTACATTCTTGATCGGATCACTCGAAGCTTCGAGATCAATCGCGCCGCGCTCCCCGTCATACAAGTCACGGCTGGTGCCGCTGTTAATAATCGTCGTATCCGAGAAAATCATCCCCGTGTTGTTGTTGAAATGTGCCCCCGGAAAGGTCGTATTCAGCCGGATACCGGAGCCGCCCACCGTGTCGATGATATAGTTGTGATCCGCCTTGTGACCACTGCCCCCGAAGATGCCGATAGCGCCGGCACGCCAGTTATTCTCAATCGTATTGTACGAAAAAGTGTTATTCACCCCATCCGGTGCACCAAAGGTGTTGCTCGGCCACACGGCCAGACCATCGTCCCCGTTGTTGCGCACATTGGTATTGCGGACGGTAGAGTTGCTGGTTCCCTGGGAGTAGTTGATGCCGTCCGCCAGATTGTTGCGGATACGGCTGTTCTCTACAAGCAGATTATTCGCAAAAATCGCCGGGGTCCGCGCATAATCACCCACCCACATTCCACATTCGAAATGCTCGATCCAGACATTATGAATGACTGAATTATTGCCGAAGTTATCCATCATGCCTTTGTAGATCGCGTTCTGGTTGTAACGGGACCGCAGATTCGAGTTCATATAGATATTGCTGAAATCCAGCTTGCCCAGGATACGGAAGGAGATCCCTCCTCCGGCTGCATTGGGATTGGTAAATTGCAGGTTGGTATGCCAATAGCCTGCACCCGTAACCGTAAAGTTGTTGATCATATTGCTGACGGAGCCAATCACCCACATACTGCTGAGATTGAAGGTTCCGGAAGGGATATAGAGCGATTTGCCGCCTGCGACTGCTGCTGTTACTGCACTGTTGAAAGCAGCAAGATCATCCTGGCCGTCACCTGCAACTGCACCGTAATCAGTAACCGATACGGAGTTAGCCGGGCGGGCAATGGCCGCCGGTACTGGCTCGATTTCCAGGAAGTCCACGCCATATTCAAGACTGTCCCCGTTACTCTTTTGAATACGGATCGTGTCCCCAGGCTGAAGTGGTGTATCCATCTTCCAGTGTACTTCATCGAAGCGGAACAACGGGCGTCCGGCACTCGGTGCATCACCAGGCTGGTCGCCGGAGAAGTACTGCCAGGAGTAATAGGAGGTTAACGGGATGGTTTTGGCTTTGGCGCCATTCACGTACACATCCAGCGCTCCGGTAAGGCCCATGCCGTCTGCCGAATCCGGCATCGTGAATCTCATGGTGACGCCGGCGCCGCCTTGACCCGCTCTCACCGTCCATTGTGCATAAGAGCCGTTGGACGGCAAAGCAATATAGCTCTG
Organism: Paenibacillus tritici; assembly: GCF_013204885.1. Classification (GTDB taxonomy): domain Bacteria; phylum Bacillota; class Bacilli; order Paenibacillales; family Paenibacillaceae; genus Paenibacillus_AQ; species Paenibacillus_AQ tritici. The sequence continues at coordinate 584,143 of NZ_JABMKX010000001.1, read as the reverse complement.
GCCCGAAGCCTCCGAAGCGGTCAGCATCTGATCGAAATTCGGTGCCGATTTCAGCGCCGCTGAACCGCCGCGGGTAGCATCCTGCGTGTCATACCGGCTGTAGGGTACGCTTGCTCCGCGCAGAGCGTATACGACGAGATTAACGGTTTTTACATTGTTGGCCTGCTTGGCTATAACTTCATTGGCATCTGCGGCAATCGTCGTAGTGACGGTGTAACTTCCGTTCACTGCGCTCCATGTGCCCGGAACAGACACATTCACCGAAGCCCCGGCAGCAATTGCACCGCTGTATGACCCTGTGAAGGTCTGCACTGTGGCGCCTGCCTGGTTCTTCAGTGCAACAGTGATTCCGTGTGCACCCCCGGAGGAAGCAAGATTGCCCTGATTCTTAAGATTGACAGAGAAGGTTACGCTGCTGCCTGCTGCCGGTGTATCCGGTGACCATGAGGTGGTCCCGACAAGGTCGGAGCTGGATACAGGAGCCACAACAAGCGGCGATGAATTAGTGTAGCTGTTGTTGTTGTCATTCTGCTCAATGATCTGGTTGGCCTCATCCACCTTGGCACTCAGCGGATAGGTTCCGGCAGTAAGCGTACCGGCATTCAAGGATACCGTAGTTGAAGCTCCTGCCGCCAATGCCGCTACCGGCGCAGAACCGGCCAACTCATTGTTCAGATAGAAATTGACCGTTGTAGCTGCCGCTACGGCATTGCCAATATTCTTCACCACCGCATTCAGGGTGACCGTGCTGCTCTCCACCGGAGAAGCAGGCGTCCAGCTCATGCCTGTGATGCTCAGATCCGGGTTCGCGGCCGCTGCACCGAATACCTGGAATTCGGCAATCTGTCCGGCGGGCGCACCGGAGTTAGATGTAATGTTGAGCTGCAGCCGCTTGACCGTAGCTGTAACAGGAATCGTTACCGTATTGCCTGAAGCCGGATTGAATGTGTACGTCTGGGCGGATACCAGATTGCTGAAGGTGGTACTGCTCTGATTCTGTCCAAGCACCTGAATATTCTGGGTCCGTGTTCCCCATTCTGTCGCCGGATTCAGCTTCAGCACAAGGGAAGTAATGTTATGATTGGCTCCAAGATCAAGCGTCAGAGAACTAGGATTGCCGTTCCCCTCCCAGTAAGTAGCCGTGTTGTTGTCGTTGGCATTACCGGCAATGAAATTCTGCGTGTTGGAGGATGCACTGATCGCCTTACCAATGGCGATGTTCCCTCCAGGGGACGCCGTTGATGTGGGCACCGGTGTTGCCGTAGCCGTTGGTGCTGGGGTTGCCGTGGCTGTTGGCGCCTGTGTAGGTGTTGGTGCCACCGTAGCTGTAGGGGCCGGGGTAGACGTTGGAGCTGCCGTAGGTGAAGGGGCTGGCGTGGCGATCACGGCTTGCGCTACCGTAATCTGATCCAGATTGACATTCCCTGTATCCCCGGCATCATATTTGTAAGCGATGGTATTGCTGCCGGAATTGAGCGGCAGGGCTTCAGCCTTCGTGCTCCAGGTATCCCAGTTAGCCAGATTGGGTAATGTGGTCTGGCGCAGCTTGACTCCGTTCACATAGATGCTGAGGGTCTTGTCGCTTCCGCTTGCATTGGCATACTTCAGCGTAACATTCCGCGTACCTGCTGCGGACACGCTCACCGTGAAGGTGGTATTCGGTCCTTGAGTCAGATAGCCGTCAACGAACCCTGTACCGGAGTACCCGGAATGATCTGTGTTAACTTTGGCTCCGCCGGATAATGCAGCGGCTTCCGCTTCATAGCTGCCTGCCGGGGCAGATGTAGCAGAGGGTGTACTTGTAGGCGCAGCCGTCGCGCTGCTGGCACCGTAGATCTCAAGCTCGGACAACTGGGCGGCAGGCCAGACGTTATTCGCACTGAACATGAGGCGGACATAACGCGTACCCGTTGCCGTGAAGTTAACCGTCACACTGTTGCCCGCAACCGATGGATCAAATACATATGCTGCTGCACCCACGATATCCGTAAAGGTGGAGCCGTTCATGCTGCCTTGAACAGCCAGCGTCTGCGTCCGCGTCTCCCAGCTGGCCGGCAGCTTCAGCACAAGCTGGTCTACAGTGGTGAGTGAACCCAGATCCACCTGAATCCACTCAGGAAAAGCGTCATTCGTACTTTCCCAATAAGTACTCTGGTTACTGTCTTTTACATGATCCGGGGTGTAATTCTGAGATTGACCGCTGGATGTGACAGTTGCGTTAAGCGTCAGATTCGGTCCGCCCGCAGCGGACGAACGGGTAAGCGGTCCGGCAGCCATGAATAGAGTTGAGATTAACAGCGTGACTACAAGTGACCATACAACATACTTGTTACGCATTCTATTCCTCCTTAATTCTAATGTGAGAACTGCTTACAATGTGATCCAATGATAGCGATTACAACAATTGAAATCTGTTCCCGGCCCTCCCCTCACTGCAATACACACTCATTATAGTTTTAATGCAGAGTAATCTTTAATAGCTATTTCTACGGAAAAGGTAGGCGTTTCAATGTTCGTAGCAAATAAGCACTTCCGCAGGGGAAGTGCTTGGAGAAGGGTTGCTTGAAGCTTCATCGTCACTGCGGTGAACATTTGGACTTCCGGCCGCTGTTGTCCCCAGATTTCTTGATTTTAAACCGCTGTAAGCGGGTGAAATCCGGTGACAAGGCGGTCGCTATCGCTCCTACAGTTCCAAATTTCCCCTCCGCTTCTTTTGCTTTTGTTTATTTCTTTAGTGCCTCTTATATAGATGAGTCATAAATCCCTGATATACCAGGCGTCACAGGCATAATGCTCCGAACCCCCAAGAGGAGCATCCAGCAGGCTGAAACCATGTTTGGCATAAAAGCGGCCTGCGGCTTGCATGGTCAGCAGCGTTTCCAAATAACATTTACGATAATGCCGCCTGGCGAATGCGAGCGCCGTATCTAATAAATCTGCTGCGACCCCTTTGCCGCGAATGGCAGAGGACAGATACATTTTCTGCAATTCACAGATCTGTTCCTGCTCATCAAAAGCTGCTATCCCGCAGCCGCCAAGCACATACCCGTCTACTTCAACAATCCAGGAAGCCCGGTTCGCGGCACTATTGTAATAGCTGTACAAATCATGCAGGCTATCATCAGCCCAGGCCAGTCCCTCGCGGTTGCCTCCGAATTCAATGAGACACTCCCGGATCACCCCTTCCATGGCCGCATTATCTGTGCGCTCAATGGGACGGATCTTGATCATATGTATTTCCTCCTTGCTCTTCTTCCTTTACAGGCATAGCTTATGCCTATCATATGCTTCTAATCACTACCAAGTGGTCGCCGGGACTTTCCGCTTAACATCCTGCCTGCTATACTGGGATTTGCACTGTAGGTTATAGCTATTGAAGAAGTACCTCAACACAGCACACCCAAAAGGAGAGAATCCAATGAACAAACTGGTATTTTTCCTCGGCCCCGGAGGGGCTGGCAAAACTACATTAGCCAAAGCAGTCGCAGACCGGCGACCGGCGGCGGTATTTGATATGGATATTCTGCTGCGCCCTGCTGCCACTGCGATCATGACTATGCATGGGTTGGACCCTGATGACAGGGATTCCGGGGAGTATAAAAGACTGTGCCGCGATCTCGGCTACCGCATCACCATGGATGCAGCGCTCGATAATATCGGTCTGTACAGTGATATATTTGTGGTAGGGCCCTTCACCCAGGAAGCTGCCGACCCGCAGTGGATCGGGCGTGAGCTGGCGCGCATCGGACGGACGCTGGAGGAGGTTGAAGTGAAGGTAGTGATGGTGAGTCTTCGGGATGCCGAGACTTTTCGTAAGCGGATCGAGGGCAGACAATCACCGCTGGATACCTGGAAGTTCGCCCATTGGGAGAAATTCAGCGCTTCCCTGGGCAGCCGCGCCATTGCCTGGCCGATCCCGCCTGCACATGTGGCGCAGATTGATAACTCCCATCCGGACAGAGCCGTCACTGCTGCGGCTGTGGAGGCTTTTATATATGGTGAGGTAACCGGACAAAAGTGACCTCCCAACCTATAGATAGATTGAGAGGCCACCGTTAGATTAGAAAGTTATTTTTTGATGGCGTGTATATAATGAATGGTCTCAAAAGCGCTCAAAGCGTCACTCCGGTTCCTGAAGAACCTGTCATTAATCTCACTTGGTGACAAGTGCTCATAGATCAGCAAGCCTGCTTGCTCCAGTAGTTGCTCCATCTCCCGATCAGAGAAGCAGGACTTCATCGGCTCACCGCCCGCAGCAGCCAGCTGCACCATCTTCTCCACCCGGCCGGACATGCCCTTCTCTTCCCACAGCCGCTCATCCGCATAATCAAGCACGATAGAGCTTCCTGCCGGGAGATCAGCAAATAACGCAGTAATCAGACTGGCATTCTCCTCTTGGGTAAGGTAGTAGGATACCCCCAGCAGGCTGAAGAAGGTCTTGGCTTGCGGGTCAAATCCCTGTCCGGTCAGGTTGGAGTAAGCGAATTCCTTAGTGAAATCCATAGGTACAAAATGAAGATGGCCCGGAATCTCCAGCTGCGCTTCACTGAGCCTATGCTGCTTGAACTCCTGGGTAGCCGGATAATCGACTTCAAAAATGTCCAGCCGCTCTTGCAATTGAGGGTGGCGGTAAGCAAAGGTGTCCAGTCCCGCCCCCAGGATGACATACTGCTTGAGTCCCAGGTTCAGCTCATTCAGCAGGATGGCCTCGCAATATGCAGCACGCGCCAGCGGTGTCGGGGACAACTGGATGTGGGTAATCCACTTCAGGATGGCGTCAGGATCATCCCGGTGCCTGTCCGCAACCTCCGCATTGAAAAAGGCAATTCCCTTAATCATATTCCGGCTGATATCAGAGAACTCCTGCGGTGAAATCAGCTTGTGAGCTACATAATCATCGAAAATCTTGGGGCTGTCATATTTACTGTGATAGGCTCGGCCAAACGCTGCTACCAAAGAAGTTATACTGGACTGATTCTGCTTCAAATGTAATTCCTCCATAAAAAAATAAGATTCCCCCGGCCAGGAGAATCTTATTATATACACAAACTATTAATATGTAAATTATAGCACAAATAATATTTTTTGTCAATCATAAATATCTCAATCCCATTGATTCATCCCGAATTAGAGATAAGCACCAGCTTCCCCGAAGCTGGTGACCGCACCGCTGCCGACTGCGGCACAGAGCGCCGCCCCTACAGCAGCCTCTTCTGCATATTCACCGAGCGTAAGCGGTAACCCGAACGTTGCCTCAGCCTTGGCACACAGCACCGGATTCGTCCGTAGCGCATTGCCGGAACCGATAAGGCGGCTGAACTTCTTCGCCCCCTCCGACTCCAGAGCCTTCAGGAAGCCATGCAGTTCATCAATCATCCCCTGAAGAAAGGCATGTGCCAGTCCGCCTGGGGTAAAGTTATCCAGAGAATCATTTGCAAAAGTTCGTAAATGATTAAATAAGACTTTTGCAAATTATTTATATACGGATAGTGCTAAGTGCATAATAAATTGGACGAATATCTCATAAAAAACAAATTATTTAAAAATAAGTGAAATTTTTAGAAACTTTTTCCCTTATATGGCGTTTATAACTATGAATCGCATTACAAAATATGACAATGGGAGAGTGACAAATTGAATTTCAAGAAGACTTGGTTGATTGTCGGAACGTTCGCTCTAGGCTTCAGCTTAATGGGAAGTGCTGCTTCCGCAGAGACTAATTCAGAGAAGGATACCGATATTCATATTAAAGCTGGTGATATCCAGCTTTACAATGTGCTTCCTGGAAAGCCAGCAGAGGTGAAAGAAAAATCTCTTATTGAACACAAAGATGCTATCAACTTGGTTGAAAACCAGTTGAATAAAGATGGTATCGCTATCAAAACAGACATAGACAATGTGGAATATCAAAAATATGTACTCTCGTTAGGAACTTCTTTTGAATTATTCTCTACTGAGGACATGAAAAAGATAGTAGAATATGTAAAGTTTATTGATTGGTATGAAAACTATGAACTTAATGTACAATTGAAAACATATCAAAATCAGCTTAAAAGCAACGTAACACTTTCCAGTGCCGAACTTACTGAATTAAATGGTCTTTTACCGTTTCCTTCAGATGCTCCTTCTACTGCTCCTTCTACAGCCAATAACGAAACAACAACTAGTAGCGAAACAAACTTTGATTCTTTCGCAACAAACGAGGTTAGTCCACTAGCCGTTTCCGCAAACGGATATAACAACATAGCAGCCCGTGACTATGCTTATAGTTGGTGGAACAAAAGAAATCCCACGTATTCAACATATTATGCTGAAAAAGCAGGATGTAATGTAGCAAACTCATCTTGTTGGGCTCAGTGGAATGATTGCACTAACTTTGTATCCCAAGCGATTTATGCAGGAGGGATGAATTTTAGAACAGGTTCCCACGTAACTGCTGATGATGCTTGGAGGTTCGGACCTCTTATGCCTACTCACACTTGGGGGGGAGCGCAAAACTTCTATAAACATTGGAGTCAAAGAGCTGGCGTTGCATCAAGTGTGACCGCTCTACAAACAGGTGATGCCGTAAATGCAGACTTTGGAGCTGATGGACATGTCGATCACACTGCTATAATCACAAAAAACACAGGCAACAACAATAATAATAAATTCTTAACCCAGCACACAACTGACAAAAAGGAAACTAGCACACTCCAAGATTGGTTTAGCGCTGGCTATACAGTATATGGATACGAAATGGACAAAGCTAGTAACTAAGCACGTAAAACAACGCCCCCTTAACGAAGTAGGGGCGTTGTTTTCTTGTCTAGTCCTCAAGGTTCGCAATTCCAGCATTCAAACTGTATATAATATAAAAATGATTCCATTGCTGCGTAGTGACGATTTCTTGCCTACCGTCTTTCTTAAAAAAATAACCTGATCCCTCCTGCTGACTATATACCCATCCTTCTCGTTCCATGCGTGACTTCAACAGTTCCTGGGGATCACCATCTTTTTTCGTGAGATAGCGCTCTCGGCTAGGCATATCGCTATCTATCCGAATAACAGATTTACCGGTTGATTCTAAACGATACATGTGTTTCACATTATTATATCCAACATTATTGACGTATAATGCTCCTAACACGACTAAAAGCACACTAGCCCCAATAAAGCAAAATAAAACGATCTTCCATTTCTTCTTCATCCGTTCCCCTTCCCCCTTTAAAAATTGATTTCTTCTTATTTATAAACGGAAACTGGCATAAATTAGTTACCAAAAAATCCATTTTTTTAGTAATCGTTTTGGCCTGTTGTGCGAATGATTCAACCTCCAAGGAATCCAATAGCCCAGGCAGCAGCACTGACACTTATGTCAAGAATATTTAATCAGAATATAAAAGGGTCAGAAGGATACAGTGAAATCAATTTTGGATTTATTTATTCGGACGATGGACATTGGCTTTTGGACAACATAACAAATTAATGAAACAAAAAAAGGACTCGCATGCTATTCATCGCTGTGACGCTCTAAAGCATATCTAAAAGCGTCTGAGCTGAAACTTACCGGCTCATCAATGTATTTCAGTTTAACCTCTATCAAGACCGATGGTTATCACGTTCAGTTCCGTCTATCCTGCACTCTAATATTGCTGCCGAATAAGGTAGAATCGCTTGTCAGCTTATAGGCCGGATACCCTTCCTCCGCTTCGAGTCGCATCGACTCATCGAACAGCAATTCCTGCTGGCGGTCACACAGGAAGGTGAAGGGCTCGGATTGAAAGACAATATCTGTAGGCGAAGGCTCACTGACTATCCGGATGACCAGCACGCCATTGCAGCCGCAATCCTCTGTATCATAGAACATCTTGAATTGTCCGGGTCTGCCGGCAAGACTCTGCTCCAGCCGTTCCTTGGTAAGCGGGGTAAGCTCAATATGCATCTGAAATTCCTCCTCTTAGGGTTTTGCCGTATTTTAATATAACATAGAAACAGGCGCCGACATAACCGGATTGCTGCCCGGGACATGTCAACGCCTGACTCTATTTCTTCTTCAGCCAATCTGTGAACGCACGGCTTCCTCCAGGCTGAGCAGCTCCGCTCTGACCTTGACTACCTCGCCCATAATAATGATTGCCGGATTGCTGATCTTCATCGCCGCGGCTACCTTGTCGATATTGCCAAGCGTTCCGGTTACCGTCCGTTCGCGTACGGTTGTTCCGTTCTCAATCAGTGCTACAGGTGTCTGCGGATCTTTGCCGTGTCCCAGCAGCTCCTTACGGATGTCGCCCAGCTTGCTGACGCCCATATAGATGACCAGCGTGTCCACACTATGGGCCAGCGCCTCCCAGCGTACCGGGGAATCTTCGGCCTGGCAGCGGCTGCCGGTCACGATGGCGAAAGAGGCGGCAACTCCGCGGTGCGTCAGCGGGATTCCGGCAGAAGCGGCGGCGCCAACCGCCGAGGTAATGCCCGGAATGACTTCGTAAGGGATTCCGGCTGCGGCGGCGGATAACGCCTCCTCCCCGCCTCTTCCGAAGACAAACGGGTCCCCGCCCTTCAGGCGGACCACATGACTTCCGGCTGCGGCGTGTCTGATCATCAGCCGCTCGGTAGCTTCCTGCGGCATCGAGTGCAGGCCCGGCGCTTTGCCGCAATAGATGCGTACAGCCTCACTTGGAGCATAGTTCAGCAATTCCTCGTTCACCAGCCGGTCGTACAGAATCACATCGGCATTCTGTATACGGCGCAGCGCCTTGAGCGTAATCAGCTCGGGATCACCCGGACCTGCTCCGACAATGGATATGCTCCCCCGCTTCATAGGCTTTTCTCCAAGACGGGTGTACCTGGCCGCAATGCTTCTCCCCGTCCCGGAAGCTCTGCTGCCGGGGTTCCTGCGGGCCTCTTGCTCTTGATCGACAAATAGAGGAGCAGGCCAGTGAACAGCAGCCCTCCGGCGAAGTTGCCGAGCAGAACGGGAATACCGTTCCAGATCCACCAGTCCGCCATAGTCACATTCGCCCCGAGCATCATACCCGCAGGAATGACGAAGAAATTGACTACTGTATGCTCGAAGCCCTGCCCGAAGAAGGTCAGGATCGGCAGCCACATGGCGAAGATTTTGCCGGAAGTGGACTTGGAGGTCATCGCCATGACGGCGCCCAGTGTAACCATCCAGTTGCAAAGCATGGCCTTAATGAAGGCCAGCGCCATCCCCTCCGCACCCATACTCTGATATGCCGTTGTCTTGCCCTCACTGGCTGTAATCAGCGTCTGCACCAGGGGATTCGACATGTCGGTTCCCATCTTCGTAATCGTCAGCCCATAGAGGGCGGCATAGACGGCACAGCCGATTAAGTGACCGGTAATGACCCACAAATAGTTCCCCAGCATCCGTCTGACTGTAGTCTGCTTCTCCAGGACAGCCAGCGGAATCAGGGCGAAGCTGCCTGTAACCAGCTCAAGACCAAGGAGGATGATCATCACGAAGCCTACCGGGAACAGCAGAGCCCCAACCATAGGGATCTTGGTCTGTGCGGCTGCCGTGAAGGCCAGGGTTGTGGCACAAGCCAGAATGGCACCGCCGAGACTTCCGCGGACGATTAGCTGCATGACGCTTAATTCTGCTTTGGATTTCCCTGCTTCGATCATGGAGCCCAGCACTTCACTTGGTTTGACATAGTCCATTATGAATCCCCCTTATGCAATCGGATGAATTAGATCGTTAAGTACAAGCTGCCGGTGAGCGGATCGACTTCAACCTCATAGGTGGTTACATGCCCCGTATCAGGCGCCTGCACCTCACCGGTATGAAGCTCAATCCGCCAGTCATGGAGCGGACAATGCACCTTGGAGCCGCAGACCATCCCTTCGGAGAGAAGCCCGCCTTTATGCGGGCATTTATTCTCTACCGCCAGCACCTCACCGCTGCTTAGTCTGAATAAGGCAATCTCGGTATCTCCGACCTGTAATTTGCGTGATCCTTTAATATCTACATCCTTAAGGTTACCGACTAGCAATTTGGTCATTGTCATCTTGAGGGCCTCCTTAGACCGTCTCGGGTAAAGAGATCGGTTCGAAATTCTTGCGCAGCTCCGGTGTATTCACAATTTGCTTCCATGGATCGGTTGTGAGGCTGAGCGCCTTCTGAATTCTCTCCATAAGGGCCAGCCGTTCTTCACGGGATTCCAGCGCCTGCTTGATGCTCTCCAGGCCCACACGCTCCACCCACTGCGCCGTCCGTTCATTCCATCCGGCATTCTCACGGTAATATTGCAGGAACGCACTTGCCCATTCCAGCACCTCATCATCGGTCTTCACCACACAGAGCAGATCTGTGGCCCGGACATGAACACCGCCGTTGCCGCCGATATGCAGCTCCCAGCCGCCGTCAATCGCCACAATCCCGAAGTCCTTGATCGTCGCTTCCGCACAGTTGCGCGGACAACCGGATACCGCCAGCTTCACCTTCCCCGGAGCATTCATCCGTTCAAAAGCCTTCTCCAGCCGGATGCCCATTCCCATGGCATCCTGGGTGCCGAAGCGGCAATAGGTGGAGCCTACACAGGTCTTCACTGTGCGCAGTGTTTTGCCGTAGGCATGGCCGGAGGGCATATCCAGCTCCTCCCACATCTTCGGCAGATCCTCCTTCTTCACGCCAAGCAGATCGAGCCGTTGCCCGCCGGTGAACTTGACCAGCGGCACATCGTATTTAACGGCAACCTCCGCAATCTTGATCAAATCGGCTGGTGAAGTGACACCCCCGTAGATTCTCGGCACCACAGAATAGGTTCCATCCTTCTGGATGTTAGCGTGGTAGCGCTCATTGGTGTACCTGGATTCATTCTCATCCACATATTCCTCCGGCCAGAGCATGCCCAGGTAGTAATTCAGGGAAGGCCGGCATTTGGGGCAGCCTTCTTCATTGCTCCAGTCCAGTACATGCATGACTTCCCTGACCGTTGTCAGCTTCATCCGCTTGATTTCAGCGACAATCTCATCCCGTCCGAGTGTAGTGCAGCCGCAGATTCCTTCCTTGACCGTAACGGCAGCCTCACCGGCATACAGCTGGAGCAGTCCCTCCACCAGCGGCTTGCAGCCGCCGCAGGAAGCCGATGCTTTGGTGCAGGATTTGATTTGCAGGGCACTGGTACAGCCCCCGGAGGTAATCGCATTAGCAATCGTTCCCTTCGTGACGCCGTTGCAGCCGCAGATGATCTCGTCATCTGCCATCCCTTCCAGCCGGTTGCCTTTGGGGGAAGCCAGCGCATCCGCCGGAACACCGAGCAGCAGCTCTTTCTCGCGCCCCTTGATGTTCTCGCCTTTCTTGATCATTGAGAAAAGCTCCGCGCCGTCATTCGTATCGCCGAACAGTACGGCACCGACCAGCTTATCCCCGCTGATCACCAGCTTCTTATATACGCCTTCTGTCTCGTCCTGGAATCTGAGCGCCTTCGTTCCGGGCTGCTCGTTGTACTGCCCTGCTGAGAATACATCCACCCCGGATACCTTCAGCTTGGTTGAAGTTACCGAACCGGCATATCCCTCGGTGGGCACACCCGCCAGTCTTTTAGCCAGCACAGCGCCTTGCTCGTAGAGCGGGGCCACCAGGCCGTAGGCAATGCCGCGATGCTCCGCACACTCCCCGACGGCGTAGATGCCGGGGAGATTGGTCTCCATATAATCATTCACAACGATTCCCCGGCTGACTTCAATCCCGCTGCTCCGGGCGAGCTCCACATTCGGCTTGATCCCTACAGCCATCACGATCAGATCTGCTTCCGCCGTTTCACCGTCTGCGAACAGCAGTCCTTTGACTCTCTTTTTGCCGAGAATGGCTTCGGACTGCTTCTTAAGCAGGAATCTCATCCCCTGAGCCTCCAACTCCCCCCGCAGCATACGGGATGCGGACTCGTCGAGCTGACGCTCCATGATGTACTCGTGGATATGAACCACCGATACGTTCATCCCCAGATGCAGCAGGCCTCTTGCCGCCTCCAGTCCGAGCAGACCGCCGCCGATCACAAGCGCCTTGGTATATTTTTGCGATACGTCCTGCATGATCTGGGTATCCTTGATGTCGCGGAAGGCAATGACGCCCTCCTTCTCTGCACCCGGGATCGGCAGCATGAAGGGATTGGAGCCGGTAGCCAGAATCAGCTCATCGTACTCAGCGGTGATTCCCTGGTCTGTATAGACCCTATGTGCAGCAGTATCAATAGAAGTTACCGTGTGTCCCGTGTACAATGTGATATTGAAGCTGCGGTACCACTCCAGGTCGTTAATTACGATCTCATCCAGACTCGCCCCGCCTGCAAGGACGGAAGACAACATGATCCGGTTATAATTGGGATAAGGCTCTGAGCCGAAGATCGTAATCTCGTAAGCCTCCGGCGCTAATTTGAGCAGATGCTCAATCACCCTCACCCCTGCCATTCCGTTGCCGACTAGTATCAGTTTTTTGCGCTTTGCTGTCATCTCTATCTCTCTCCTCTCCAGGTAAACAACAGAAATAGCCCGCTTCACTCCGCCCGGAAACATACATTTCCCGTTAGCGATTTAAGTGAGAGCAGGCGCCATTGCCGCTTCAGCCGGATACATCGTTGTATCCGTAGAATTGATGAATTTGTTAAAACGACTATACTACAGACTTTTGCCATACGTCAATAATTATGACATATAAAATTTAATTAATTTAATTTATCGACAAGATTACGTAATCTGTGTTATATAATATAACATTAAGATAGTGTGTGATTGTATTCTGCCGAATCCTTCACAGTGCCCCTATTATGATCTAAAGGAGCGTCGTCCACCTATGCATTCCCTGTTGGTTATTGAGCCCGCTGGAACAGAGAACCCCGCAGAAGCGCGCTCCTCAGGGAGCCCTGACAGTATCCTCAGCTCCTGTGGTTATGTAGTAGGAACAGCAGCTTCTCCCGAACAAGCCGCCCCGCTCATCGGCGATGCGGACGCCTTCATCCTCAACCTTCCGGTAACGGATATCAGCAGCTGGAGAGCCCTGCTGGTCCGGCATAAGGTCGCCCCGGTATTATGGTGGTGCACCCCGCTGACCTCTACCTTATCCGTCTCCGCCTGCGGCGACGACATTATGGTAGACGGAATTCTGTCTCCTGCGATGAAGTCCCCGGAGATCCACTGGATGCTTCACTTCAGCTCCAGGCAATGCTTCGAGCGCAAGCAATGGCTGAAGGAACGGGAGCAGCTATTGTCCCGGATCGAGGAACGCAAATGGATTGACATGGCCAAGGGCATCCTGTCCCAAGCCAAGAAGATCAGTGAATCGGAAGCCTACGACCTGCTGCGCAAGCAGGCGATGAATGAACGTAAACGGATCGTAGATGTGGCAACCTCCATCGTCAAGGTCTACCAGATGCTGCAGGATCAAACTTAAGGAGAATTCCATATGATTAATATTCTCAAGGAAGTAGCCCGCGGTAAACGCGGTGCGAAGGATTTAAGCTACGGGGAAGCTGAATATGCGGCGGAGGCCATTCTAGGGCAGACCGCTTCACCGGTGCAGATCGGGGCGTTCCTGATCGCAGAACGTATGAAGCTGGAGAGCCTGGAGGAGCTGGAGGCTTTTGTCGCTGTCTGCCGTAAATATGCCCTTCGGGAACCTGTACACCAGGGAATAGACTGTGCCGGTCCGTATGACGGCAGGGTTCATTCCTTCATCGCTACCTTCCCTACGGCCTTCCTGCTGTCAGCCGCAGGTCTGCCGGTCACCCTGCATGGTTCAGCGGGCTTGCCGCCCAAATGGGGAATTACGCTACAGGATCTGATCCAAGCCAGCGGAGTAGATGTGACAAGTCTGAGCCGCAAGGCCGCCATTGAAGCCGCCGAAGCCAGCGGTGTGCTGTTCGTGAAGTCGGAGCAGTGGTGCCCGCCGCTGGGGGAGCTTCGCGGACTCCGTGAGGATATCGGGATGCGCACGATCTTCAACACAGCTGAGAAGCTTATTGACTATTCATGCTCGCCGTTTATTGTATTCGGTATTTTTCATAATACAGTGTTCGACCGGATCTCCCGGCTCATTGTGAAGCTTGGCTATCAGCGGGGGCTGGTGGTTCAAGGCGTGGAAGGCTCGGAGGATCTGTACATTGACCGCCCGAACCGTGTATACCGTATTCAGAACGGAGCCGCAGAGCTGGACATCATCGACCCGGAGGCGCTCGGCCTGGAGGTAACTGTACCCGCAGAGCTGGAGTGGACCGCAGCACGGCAGCTGCGTACTGCCGAGGAAGTCCTGCAAGGCGGCGGGCATATGGCCTACTACAACCAGACGCTGCTGAACGCAGCAGCCAGACTACATGCTGCCGGCCGTGTGAATTCCATTGAGGAAGGCGTCTATACCTGCAAGCCTCTGCTGGACAACGGCCTGGCCTGGGAGACGTATCTGAAATGGCAAAACGCCATGCTGGGCCGAAAGGCAGCCTCACTCGGGCAGGGATAAACTAAGCTGCGGCTGCTGGTGGAAAGGAAGGCAGACGGATCACCGGATGCGGGGTAAGTGAGCCAATGAGGTGCATTAGTACACTTGAATTTACCGGATGCGGGGTAAATGAGCGAATGAGGTGCATTAGTACACTTGAATTTACCGAATGCGGGGTAAATGAGCGAATGAGGTGTATTAGTGCACCTGAATTCCTCGGATGCGGGGTAAATGAGCGAATGAGGTGTATTAGTGCACTTGAATTCCTCGGATGCGAGCTAAATGAGCAAATGAGGTGCATTAGTGCACCTTTTATATCATGGGACAGCTTCAGATATCGCACTCACAAACTATTGTCTATTATCTTGTAAATGCGAACCGTTCACCTCCTAATCGAATATGTTAATAATTGGGATTTTGTTATCCTGCGCGATTAAGATCATTAGGAGGGGATGATTACAATGGCCGTTCTATCCACTGGTCCCATCGAAAACAATCCAGTAAATGGGACAAGACCCACCCAATCAGTAACGGTTAAAATCGAAAACAAAGATGCTTTCAGCTATGGCACAGTAACGATTCAAGCCTACACTCTGAATGGAAGCCGAATATTGTATGCGAATGATGCTTTTTCGCTTGCCCCAAATGCTGTAGCCACCAAAGATTATTATGCGAATTTTAGCTTTGATTTTGTGATCACATTCACAGGTGTCAACACCGAGAACCTGGCAGCCTCATTATGGGGGAAAAGCAGTACCGGGGCGCTTGTTGCACCACATCGTCTAGTATCTTCCGAATTGCTGGGAAGCGGAACAGGTTCAGTTGGCGCGACGGGTGCGACAGGAATCACCGGGACGACGGGGTCGACCGGAGCTACTGGGACTACCGGAGTTACCGGAGCTACTGGGGCGACGGGGTTGACAGGTGCTACGGGAATCACAGGAACGACGGGTGTGACGGGTGAGACTGGCGCTATGGGAATCGTCGGGGCCACGGGTATGAAGGGTGAGACCGGCGCTACTGGAATCACTGGGGCCACGGGTCTGACAGGTGCTACGGGAGTGATCGGGGCTACAGGAGCCACCGGGGCGACGGGTCTGACAGGTGATACTGGCGCGACAGGAATCATCGGAGCCACGGGTGTGACGGGTGCTACTGGCGCCACGGGTGTGACCGGAGCTACCGGAGTGACGGGAGAAACAGGGCCTTCCGGCGGTTCCACCGGGGCTACAGGTTTCACGGGCGCTACCGGAACAACGGGCGCTACCGGAACAACGGGAGCCACTGGGGCAACCGGAGCTACTGGCGCCACTGGCGCTACAGGTGTAACCGGGGTTACAGGAGCTACCGGAACCGTACTTCCTGATCCGTTTCAGGTATACGTTCAAGCAGGCGCAGTGGGAGGAAACGGGACACAGGCTAGCCCTTTTGCCACCATTCAGCAGGGAGTCACAGCCGTGTCTCCCAATGGAACGGTTTATATTATGGGAGGCACTTATCCCGTAACGGCTAATATCGGAATTAATAAAACAGGCGTAACTATAAAAGGATTTCCAAATTCCTTGATTATTCTTCAGGCCGCAGCCATTGTTTTTACCATTACCGGCAGCGGTGTGACGATTGATGGTCTGACTATAACCAGCAACAATCCTTATGCTGTTGAGTTCATTCAAGTGGCGGGAAGCAATCACACCATCATCAATAATGTAATCTTTGGACCGCCGCAGGCCGGACCTTCCTCTGGTTGGGTGGTTAACCGGGGCTTAGTTTCCGCTGCTAACAACATGACCAATTTGATCATGCGGAACAATGTGTTTTACTCGTTGCGCCAGCCGGCCTATTTCAATCCAAATGCAACGGGTGAGGTAATTAATAACATTGTTTACAATACACGAGGCTTCGTAAATGACCGGGCTGTAATGGTCTTTTCAGGCAATGCCTGGGGCAGCCCGGAGAACGCCGTGGATATTGCTCTGCTGGTGGGCACAATTACCGGACCTCCCTTTGACCCGTTAACGGAGCTTAGTGCTAACAACAGTACCGCTTCCATACAAGACTCTCGTTAACAGAAGCTGCAGCAGTCTGCATACAAAAGAAGCGCAGGTCCGTACCAGCTACGGAGACGCGCTTCTTTGGGTTACTTCAGGCCACGGTCTGGCGGGACCGGGTATCCTAGCTCTAGGCTCTAGGCTCTAGGCTCTAGCTCTACGCTCTAGCCCTAAGCTCTGGACTCACGCGCTCCGCCCAGCTTGAATACCAGAATGCCGCCGACGATGATCAGAACGCCGATCAGTTGATTGAACGAGAACGGAACCTTCGCAAGGCCCAGCCAGCCCAGTGAATCCCAGAGCAAGGCGAATCCGAGCTGGGATGTAAGCACAATCGAAATGGCATAGGTTGCGCCAAGGATTCTGGTGGCCTGGACCAGACAGATCACGACCCCCACTCCAATCATCCCGCTTAACCAGTACCAGGGCTGCATATGCTGCAGCGTGAACATATTCTTCCCTTCCATGATCAGCCCCATGAGGAGAGAAGCGGCGAAGCCCATGCCCAGCACCAGTGTGGTGGTGGTCCAGGAGCCTGTATGCTCATTGACCTTGGCATTGAAAATATTCTGTAAGCTGACCAGCGCTCCCGCGATTAACGCAAGTAGTATTCCTGCTAACATATCTGTTGCTCCCTTATCTGCTGATTTGAATGGCTTGTGTTGTTCATCCTCAGAACTTCAGTACCACTACCCCGAGAATCATCATCCCGATCCCAATGAACTGCGGCAGCTTCATCTTCTGCTTGGCGACACCGAACCAGCCCCGGACATCAATTACAAAAGTCAGGCAGAGCTGGGCAATCAACAGTGCCGAGATGGTCAGTGTAACCCCGATGTTCTGAATGGCCGTAACCTCGCTGAAAATAACGAATGCGGCAAAAGCGCCGCCGGTCAGGTATAGCGGTTTACTTTTGCGGAAGCCGTGTTTCTTCCCGTCCCGAACCATCAGTGCAATAGCCAAGGCCATAATAAACCCGGTTAACTGAGTAATCGTAGCCGCCTGCCAGGTGCCAATATCCTGACTGATCCTGGCATTAGCTACCCCCTGAAGTGTAATACAGGCCCCGCCCAAAAATGCGAATAGTATCCCTCTCATCTGTCTCTCTCCTCTGTATGCTTCTCTGTACTTATTAAAAGCCAGTTCGCCGGATTGGAAAAGGACATATGTCCTATAATGTAAAAGTGTCTGCGCTTAAGAGACAACAAGCCCGTTTCAGGCCGTATTCCGGCTTAAAACGGGCTTGCTTTATATTCGCCAGCGTATAGCTGATCTTCACCAGACGATCAAGCGAGCAGCTTCATTTCCCGCAGCTTGTCCATAATGATTACACTGACCGCGGATACACGGTCTTTATCCTCATAAGTCAACCACGCCAATTCTTCGATTTCCGAAGCAGGGGTTAGCTCGCCGGTGAACTCGGCGCTCAGGCAGGTCATCCGTACGAGGATGCCTTCTGTTTTGCCATCCGCCTGGGCTTCAAAGCTTCCGAATTCAGCAATCGTCTCCGGCCGGATCTGTACCGACAGCTCCTCTTCAACCTCACGGATCAGGGTCTCGGCGTCACTCTCACCGGGCTCCCGTTTGCCGCCGGGGAAATAATAGGTGTCTTTCCCTTTGGAACGCGCGCCCAGTACTTTGCCGTCCACCACATAGATCCATGCTACTTTATCAATCACTTCAGTCATGGTTAGCCTGCACCTTTCCGTTTGTCTTTAATATGCATATGCTGCCCGGCCTCTTGCCAAGGCACCGGATAGGCTTCACCCTTGGCACAAAAGATAGAGGTGGAGGAGTAAGCCGGGTCCGCATTTTTATTATAATTGCGCTGTGCAATGACCGCTTCCGTCTGATGGCAGGGCAGGTAACCGGCCACTCGGAGTGACAGCGAGCCTTTGCCCTGAGTCATGGAGGCCAGCCTCACGCCGTAATCCATGAAGCTTGCCGCCGGAACCGTACCGGTTATTACAGCCTTGGACTCCAGGATCTCCGGGGGATTGAAGAAGCCGCCTGCCCGCTGGATATCACTCATAACTTTTCCCACATCGTCAGAATCTATCCGGATCTTCAGGTCATAGACCGGCTCCAGCAGCACATTCTCCGCCTGCTCGAGCCCCTGGCGCAAGGCCCGGAACGCCGCTTCCCGGAAGTCTCCGCCGCTCGTATGCTTATTATGCGCCCTTCCGCTAAGCAGCGTGATCTTCAGATCCGTCAGCGGGGACCCGGTCAGCAGGCCGTGATGCCCGCTCTCCAGCAAATGCTGCTCAATCTGGTGCTGATAGCCCACGGCCAGATCATCCGGGTGACAGTCGTTAATGAAGGTAATCCCGCTGCCGCGTTCCCCCGCCTCAAGCTTCAGATGAACCTCGGCGTAGTGGCCCAGCGGCTCGAAATGCCCGCAGCCATAGACGGTATCGGCAATAGTCTCCTTGTAGAGAATCTCCGGGGGACCAAAAGCAACCCGGATCTGGAACCGTTCCGCAACAATCTGCTCCAGAATCTCCAGTTGAATCCCGCCCATCACATGAATATGCAGCTCCTGCAACTCTTCATCCCAGCTTACATTCAGTGAAGGATCTTCCGCGCCAAGCTGTCCGAAGGCATGCATTAGCTCCTTCAGGTTCACGGGCGGCTCGAAGAGGACTTTGGACTTCAGGGTGGGGATTAGACCGCTCCCTTGAACATCACGAAGTGCCCCCACACCTGCGCCCGGCAGTGCTTCGCTGAGTCCGACCACGGCGAACAGCTCTCCTGCGGCAGCCCAGTCGGCAGACGTATACGCGGTACCGTTATATTTGCGGATTCCGGTGATCCGTTCCGAGGAACGTTCCGTTTCGGGCCCATAGGATAAGCTCTCCCGGTTCTTCAGCACTCCCTGGAGCGCTTTGACGTAGGTGATGCGTGTGCCTTTTTCATCATGGCGGATTTTGTAGACTCTCCCGGCAAAAGGGAGCTGATGATCGTACTCCGTGAAGGTGGCCTTACTCAGAACCTCCAGGAACTCCCCCACTCCGCGGTCAAGCAGCGCTGAACCTTGCATACACGGAAACAGCTCTCCGCTTTTCACGAGGGACTTCATTGCATTGAGGCAATCGCTGTCTGACAAAGTGCCTTCCAGGTACGATTCCAGGAGCGAATCCTCACGTTCGGCAACGAAAGATTTCATCTCATCGGTCCACGCTTCTTCCGGCTGCTGCGGCAGCAGGAAGGCATTGCTGCTAAGCTGCTGCCGGATCTCCTCCACTACACGCCCCGGGTCCGCACCGGCACGGTCGGTCTTATTAATGAAGAACAAGGTTGGAATCTGATGCTGGCGCAGCAGCTGCCAGAGCGTTTCGGTGTGACTCTCCACACCTTCCACCGCGCTAAGAATGACCACTGCATAGTCCAGCACCTGCAGACAGCGCTCCATCTCCGGAGAGAAATCCACATGGCCCGGGGTATCCAGCAGGAAATAACGCGCATCCTTATAAGTAAACTCCGCTTGATCGGCAAAGACTGTGATCCCGCGTGATTTTTCAATCTCATGGGTATCCAGAAAAGTGTCCTGATGGTCCACACGGCCCCGGCTGCGGATCGCTTCAGTATGGTAGAGCAGCTGCTCGGCGAAGGTCGTCTTACCGGCATCGACATGCGCCAGCAGTCCGACAGTTATATTATTCATAGGGTGCTGCTACACCTCTCCACGGATATGCGGAACGACCTCAGACTGATAAAAAGCGCTCAGACGTTCCATTTCAGCAGAACTATACGACGGTACATCCAGTGTTGCGAGATTATCCTTCACCTGAGCTTCATTCTTGAAGCCCGGAATCACGCAGCTGACGGCCGGATGGTCCAGAATCCAGCGCATGGAGGCCCGTGCCATATTGCCGCGTCCTTCAGCGATCCACTCCAGCTTATGCGCCAGCTCCACACCCTTAACAAACGGCAGCCCGGCAAAAGTCTCGCCCACATTGAACTGCTCTCCGTTCGCGTTGAAGCTGCGGTGGTCATTCTCCTGGAAGGTGCTGGTCTCCTTGAACTTGCCGGTCAGCAGACCGCTGGCCAGCGGCAGGCGCACCAATATCCCTGCACCCTTAGCAGCTGCCACGGGCAGCAGTTCCCGGGCGGGCTGCTGGCGGAACAGATTGAAGATCACCTGCAGCGCTTCCACTCCCGGATATTCCAGACACAGCAGACCTTCCTCGATGGTCTCTACACTGACGCCGTAGTGGCGGATTTTACCCTCGGCCTTCAGCTGGTCCAGCGCTGCGAAGACACTGCCGTCCCGCAGAATTTCAATCGGCGGGCAGTGGATCTGATACAGATCAATCGCCTCCCGCTCCAGCCGCCGCAGGCTCTGCTCACAATATTCGCTTATTCTGCGCGCGGAGTAATTCTCCGGATCGTGGATATCCCCGGCACGGCAGAATTTCGTGGCAATATGTACCTCATCTTGTTTGCCCTTGGTCGCCTTGGCGAGCAGCTCTTCTGCATGACCGGAGCCATAGACATCGGCGGTATCGAAGAAATTCACGCCCTGCTCCATCGCCAGCTGCAAGCCCTTCAGCCCATCCTCGTCCCTGCTGTTCCCCCAGTCCCCGCCAATCGCCCAAGTGCCAAAGCTGACTTCACTTACAGACAGACCTGTATTTCCCAGCTTGCGGTATTTCATCTTAAGAACCCTCCGTTTAAGAGATTAGTGTATGGAACCGTTCACAACTCCTCTTATTATGAAGGGTTTGGGCGGTCAGGTCCAGTTTATGATTGGGGGAAGTGATGGAGATTGAGGGAGACTCGGGGAGGCTGGAGGAGATTGGATTAGATTGAAGGAGGTACTATCCTTTTGAATGAAGAAGTGGAAAAATGTATCTTAATTTATCCATTTCTGAAGATTACAAGGAAGCAAGTGGAAAAACAGCATCTATTACCCTAAGGTTTTGTCTCTTAGGCTGAATGATGAATATTTAAGTGCTGTTTATCCAATTGCTGTTGTAATACAGCCAATTTGCTCATTAGCAAGTGTACAAAATCCATCTACTCTCCAGCCCTTAACATCCCCGGCTCCTAAATTGGGAGCAGAAACCAGCCTTCGACGGCCGCAGTAACCAATGACTTATAAGCTCTGTGCGATGTCGGCAATCTTCTGAATAATGCACGGTACTTCATTGCTATCATTGATTACAAAAAATAATCCGACTCGCTCTCGGTTGGCGGTGGCGCCAGTCCATTCTGTGAGTCAGTAATCTGCCGACGTAGCACTTTGTCAAAACTGGAAGCCGCCGTTCTGAAAATAGCTGTACTGTGCTGACTACTCTCGATACGCGAATGTAGAATCTCATCAGGAATATTAAAATAAACAAGTACACTAATAAACCCTTTCTGGTGAAACCATTCGAGCAGGCTTAAACGGCCTTCACGGCCGCGGTTGGCATTACATAAAATGAGATGTTGCTCCGAATGATGGACAGCATAATCTACAACTGTTCTGGTAAAGGCGTCCTTGAGCGTGTTCACACCTTGCTTGGGCAGCAGACTTGTATAATATGTATTGATAAATTCAGCAAGGTTATCCCGGTCAATGACAGTCGATTCAGGCAAGTGCTGTTCTAATTCTCTGGCAAATGTAGTCTTACCGCTATGCGTTTTACCGATAGTAAGGATCACTAGCCTTTTCATCCATACCGCTCCCTTTTCAAAATATTAAAAGCAAACACCGGATAACTCTCCACAGGCTCGAAGCCCAGCTTCAGGGCTAATCTATGCGAAGCGGTATTCTCATGCGTCGTTTCCCATAACGGCTCGCAGCCTCTCTCCAGATAATAACGGATCAACGAACGGGCAGCGAGCGTCGCATATCCTTTGCCGCGCTCCGCCTCTGCGTAGGTATCCACATCTATGAAGTAGCTGTTGTCCACAATGAATCCGTTATTCTTACAGAGCGACATGATCTGATCTCCTTTGCTCACAACAGCCCCAACAGTGTTCAGTCCGCCGAATCGGTTGTGAATTTCAGACACACTATTCTTTTGCTCCTCCAGGACCGGAAATTCTTCGTAAGCTACAATTACATCATCAGGTGAGAATTCAGCCGCAGCACCGGCTTCCAGTTGAATAAAATGCTCGTGCCTGAACTCATACACTGACTCCATATGTCTCTGAATACTCAGTCCTGCGTATCCTTGTAAGAATAAGTTCGTCCATGCCTCACCATCATCCGTGTAAATCTCGAACCAATTCTCCTGCCTCTGCTTGCAATCAGGAACGACTACCGTCTGCAAGAAGGATATCAGCTTCATCTGATAGATCTCTTCACTGATATCTCCGGCAGCATACATCCATCTAGCCGTAGTCCATACCACTGCAAGTGTTGGCGCAATGGTGTCATCGGCAAACACCCGTCCAGGATAATTTCCTAGCAAGACGGACAAGGCCGGAATATGTTGTTTTTTCTCATTGAAAAAATGAAAAATCGCTGAATATTCCTCCGTTTTGAGCTCTATCATTATGAAAACCCTCCAGGTCAGCTCTATAATTCAATACCGGAGCACCAGCACAAACCGCATCCCCCGCTCCAGCGGCTCCGTGAAGATATCGCCACCCATTTTCTGTAGCAGCTGTTTGCAGATGAAGAGACCCAGGCCGTTGCCCGGCTTGCCATCGGCGTTGGAGCCGCGCCAGAAGCTGGTGAAGATGTGGGGCAGCTCGCTGAGGAGCAGCGGGGTGCCAGAATTCTCAATGACGATCAGCTGGCGGTAATCCTCCTCACGGAAGGTAATAGAGATGGACTTCCCGTCTCCATACTTGATGGCATTCTCAATCAGATTGTTCAGCACCTCAAGCAGCCGCTCTTCATCTCCAAGCAGCAGCTTGTCCTGATATTCTCCTATCTTCAGCTCCGTCTTCAGCAGCTCCAGCCGTCCCTTGTGGTTATGGAGGAATGTGCGGATCAGTCCGCTGATATAGAACTCTCCCGGAACAACCTCTATATTCTGCAAAGAGGAGACTGAAGCGGTAATCATACCGCCAATCAGCTGCTCCAGTTGCTCTGCTTGCTGGCCGATCAGCCGGGCGGCTGTGTGCCGCTTGACTTCGCTGTCATACAGGCTGCCCTCCAGGGCGCTGGCATAGAGCCTGATCGTGGCGACGGGTGTTTTGAGCTCATGCGACAGGGAGGCGACGAGTGTCTGGCGGTCTTTTTCCAGGCGGAGATTGGTCTGCTTCTGGGCATCCAGTGTCTGCCGCAGCAGATCCAGCCCCCAGATGAACCGGCCGAAGAACCGGCTCCGCTGCTCCTGCATGCCTATGTTCACCTGACCTCTGGATAACTCGTAGGGTAATTCCTGCAAGATGTGAAACGGCCGCAGAATCTGCTTGCGGATATAGAACAGCAACACCATCACCGCTCCAAGCGCCGCCAGCAGGAACAGATTCAGCACCAGCGGGATACTGTAGTCCGGCCCGGACATCCGGTAAGAGAAGCGTAAATACCCCGCCAATTCCTGCTCCTCATAGACAGGTTTGACCATGAACTCATGGGTTCCCGCAAGATCTGTACCGGCAAAAAACTGCTGAACAGCCTCCGCCCCCTCACCCTTCCCTATCCAGCTTAATCCGTTCACGTATGTATAACGGTTCTGATCCAGCACGATATCCTCCGGCCGAATTCCGCTCCTCACCTCATCTAAGATCCGGTTGATCTCTACCCGGTATGCCTTACCTGGCTCTTGTGTCTTCTTGTAGGATACATATCCGTTCAGAGCGGCGATCAGTGTCAGCCCGATGAGAACCGTCCAGAGCATCAGCCTGTTAAATGCCTTCATATTTATATCCGACTCCCCAGACGGTAACGATACACTTCGGCTCTTTGGGGTTGGGCTCGATTTTGTCCCGCAGCTTATTCACATGTACGGTCAGCGTGGACGGCTCACTGAAGCTGTCTGCTCCCCATACCTGCTGGAACAGCCACTCTTTGCGCAGCGCCTTGCCCTTATTGCCCATCAGCAGCACCAGCAGCTCGTATTCTTTGGCTGTCATCCCGAGCGGCTGGCCGTTTCGATATACCACCCTGGAGGTCTGATTCACGGTAAGTTCGCCATCGGTAAGCAGCAGCTTGTTCTCGTTCATATCATAACTCCGCCGCAGATGCGCCTTGACCTTGGCCGTCAGCAGAGGCACCGAGAAGGGCTTCTCCAGGTAGTCGTCCGCACCCAGCTCCAGACCGATAATCTTATTCTCGTCCCCGTGGCGTGCACTCATGATCAGAATCGGCAGATTGAACTTCTCCATGGCGAGTCTGCACACTGCGAAGCCGTCAAGCCCGGGCAGCATAATATCGAGCAGCAGCAGCTTGACGGCATTCGCCTCCAAATAAGCCAATCCCTCTTCAGCGGAAGCCGTATTGCACACGGAATACCCCTCCACCTCCAGAAAATCCTTCATCACCTCCGCCAGCTCCGCATTATCCTCAATGATCAGAATGTCCGCCACGGCTATCTCCTCCTGCTGCCTGCTACCAGCCCATCTCCATCAGCCAGCCCGTCAGGCTGTGTTCACGTTCCCTGAGACCCTGCTCCGGCAAAAATCTGCCCAGCAGATGCTCCCCCTGAATGTTGCCGTCCACCATATAGAGTACCTTATCACTCTGTGCGGCTACCTTCACATCATGAGTAACCATCATTAGTGTGGTCCCTTCACGGTTGATCCGGCACAGCTCGGACATCACTTCCTGTGCGGCTTTGGAGTTGAGCGCACCTGTAGGCTCATCGGCGAACAGCATCGCCGGCTTGTTAATGAGCGCCCGGCAGATACAGGCCCGCTGCAGCTGCCCGCCGGACACCTCCGTAATGTCATGGCCTGCCGTCTCAATGATATTCAGCTTCCGCATCAGCTCATCGGCGTATTCATTCACCTCGCTGCGGCTGCGTCCGTTGTCCTTACCGCTCAGCGATTGATAGCCTGATAGAATAATATTATCATAAATCGAGAGATTGCCTAGCATATGCATCTGCTGGAAGATGAATCCCATCCGGTGCAGCCGCAGTTCGGCCATGCCTTTCTCAGAGAGCCGGGAGAGGCTCTGCCCGTCGAAGACCACCTCTCCCGCTGTAAGCCGGTCCATCCCGCTGACGCTATAGAGCAGCGTGGACTTGCCCGAACCGGACGGCCCCATGACAGATACGAACTCCCCGGCATGAAGCGTGAAATTAATATTCCGCAGGACATTGTTCTGTCCTTTATTGACGATATAGGTTTTGCATAGATTGGTTACTTCGAGTACTGCTGCCATTTCGCCACTCCTTCTCTTCTCTTAAATTAAACGCTTGGATCTAATATAAGAATCTCTAAGATTTAAACGTTAAGTTTAATCGTCACTGCGGTGAACATTTGGACTTCCAGCCGCTGTTGTCAACAGATTTCCTAGATTCAATCCGCTCTTCGCGGGTGAAATCCGTTGACAGCTTATGCTTACGAGGCAGCTTTCCTTCGGAAAGCTTTCAGGCGGACGCTACCGCTCCTCCAGTTCCAAATTTCCCCTCCGTTCCTTTCGCTTTTCGTTATTTCCCGTGATTCTTATTGTAGAATCCAAACGCTTATTCCTTATTCATATTCCAAATCTGCACACGCTTGATTTGGCCGCAGCTGGTGTATACGGCCAGCATAACAACGGCCAGGATCAGCAGCGGATACCATAGATAGACCTGAAGCGGGAGTATATTCATCTCCAGGCTCGTCAGGCCGAAGATCCGGAAGATGAGACCCAGCAGGCGGCCGCCGAGGGTATTCGCGGCGATCACACCCAGAACCAGCGAGACAGCCATGATGATTAGAATACGCAATACCTGCCACAGCCGGATAGCGGCATTCGTGAAGCCGATGCTTTTCATGACCGCGATGCCGTACACTTCCTTCGCAATCATCAGTCTGACGAACAGGCTGGTGATGAAGAACGTAATCAAGCAGATGATTGCCGTAAGCAGCGCATTGATGCTTTGGAGCTGGCTCATGAAGCCTCCGGTGATCTCGCTCAGCATTTCGAGCGATGTTTTGATACCTTGTTCCGGGAACTGCTGCTGAATGGCCTTCATCATCGCGGCCTTCTCTGGCTCTGGAGTCTGGAGATCGCCGGAGAACAGATAAGTCGATACCATCTTCAGGTCATAGTCCCGGGCAATCCAGACCGCATACCCCTCGTTGGAGATACTTTGGAACAATCCGCTGATCATGAAGGTGCCGGGTACCCCGTCAATTTCAAACGTGATATTGTCGCCGACCTGCTTCCCGTACTTCTCGGACATGATGGTCGTAATGGCGATTTCATTCCTCAGAATCGGGGCCGTTCCCTCCAGAATCTCAACCGATCCGTTCTGATCATTCTTCTGGCCGTTAATCCGCCGGTTCTCCTGCCCGTTATCGGAGATATATTTGGTCAACACCGCATAATTCGCGGCAAGCGTGACCTCGAAGCCCTGATCCTTCAGCCGCTGAGCGAGGAGCTCTTTTTCCTGCCGGATCTGTTCCACGGTCTTCTCTGCAATCACTGACTTGGAATAAAAGTCCGCACCGACCGTACCGAAATATTCCAGGAATTTAGGAGTAACGATCGTATTGGTCAGATTGACCGGAATCAGGATAATTGCCGTGCTTAAGATCAGCGTCAATATAAGAGAAGTGTAACTCTTCAACCGGTTCATCACATCGCTCAGAGCGAGGAAGAACGGGGGCGGCAGGACGCGGCTGCGATGGAGATGAATGCTCCGGGAAGCCTTGAAGCGTTCCCCGGTCTGGCCTTGCCGGATCGCATCAATCGCCGATGCCTTGTTAATCTTGCGCATGCAGAGCAAACAGAACAACAGAATAAATGCGATCATGACCACCGTGCTAAGCGACGAGATCATGATACTGGTGCTGCCTCCGGGCAGAATCATATACTGTGAAGTCCGCCGGGACATCAGCGTTGTAAGCGGAAGACTGATGCCGAGCCCGAGAATGCCGCCAAGGCAGGCCAGACCTGTGTATTTTGTCAAATAGAGCTGCTTAATCGCCCGGGATCTGAACCCGATTGCTTTCATAACGCCAATCTCCTTGTATTCATCCTGCAGAGTGGAGACAATCGTGAACCGCAGGGTAAGAAATGCAATGAAGATCAGGAAGACGCTGATCGCGAACATCATCGCAGAGATAATCCGGTCGGTCATATAAGTCATCGTCACCAGAGCCTTATCGACTTCAAAGTTAACTGGCAGATCACTGTTCGCAAAGGAAGTCGATATTTCAGTTGAATCTACACCAGGCACCGCGATGAAACTCCATAGATTCATCAGCGTATCTTCTGGCAGCTGCTTCTCTATTTCTTCGAAATCCTCTGTAGACAACAGGATACGCTTCAGGCCCAGCAGATCAGCCCCCATGAATGCATCCTTGAAGTAACCGTTCACCGTGAACGTTTTCTTGATCCCGCCGAACTGGATCATTAGCTGCTCACCCGGCTGGATACCGCTGCTCAGCATCAGACTGACCGGAAGGCCGAGCTCCCCTGGCTGAAGCTTGTAAGGCTCATTGTTTTCCCCGAAGACCCGGTTCACCTGTTCTGGAATAGTAGCCAACACGAAGCTTATATTTCCGGAAAAGCTCTTGCGGCCTTCAGGCATCGTAATCTGCTCCAGTGACAGACTAATTTGCCGCTCTGTATAAGCAGCTTCCACCTTCTTCTCCTGCTTCACCCAGTCCTGCACTGCCGTATTATAGCGGGGCGTATTGGCCAGCGTAACATTGAGGTCCGCCACCTTGCTGGTTTCAATGAAGCTGTCCAGGGCACTGGAGGTGGAATACATCAGGCTGGAGCTGCTTGCGGCGAGTGTCGAGGCCAGGATAATGAGTATGAGCAGAACGGTATTCATCACCTTTTTACGCCGCAAATCCTTTTTTAGAATAGTCAGGAACACGTTTGTTTTCTCCCTTCGTCAAGCTCTGTCCTGATTATAAGGGGGCAATTGTTAAATAATCCTTAAGTGGACCTACTAATAATCCGCACAAAAAAAAGAGCTAAGGAATACACACTCCCATAGCTCTTGGCTTGTCTTGATTAGAACTGCTGTCTGGCAAAATCATAGAACGCCTGCGCCGCTTCCCATGACGGGAATCCGGCCTGAGCCAGCTTGTCGCTGCCCCCGCCTTTGCCGTGGTATTCGTTCAAATGTGCTTTGAAGAAGGCTCCGCAAGAGAGTGCAGCAGCACCATGATGAGCCAGAACCACCTTATTCTCCACGGCTGTCAGCAGCAGCACCGGAAGCTCAGTCAGGGCCGTCAGCTTCGCCGCGAGACTCTGCAAATCCTTAAGCGGCCGGGTATCGGAGATATGTGTGATCACCTGGCAGCCAGCTTCCATAGAAGACAGCAGTTCGCGGGCCAGATAACTGTCGTTCAGCTCCTTCATGGCAGCCAGTTCTATCTGAAGCTGCTTCTGCTCTTGCTCCCACTTCTCTATCCGGTCTACGATTTCGTCCTTGCCGGTATTGAATTTAACAGACAGCTTACTCAGGATTTGGAGACTATTATTGAATTCATTCAGCGCGCGGCTGCCGCATTGGAAGGTAATCCGGATATTGCCCTTCTGCTTCTCGGACCGCAGCAGCTTAACCATTCCTATAGCACCAGTCGAAGAGACATGGGTTCCTCCACAGGCATTATGCTCCACACCCTCGATCTCAACAATCCGGATATCCTCCGTTACCTTGGGCAGCTTCACCAGCGGCAGTCTGGCCATTTCTTCTGCCGTCACGAAGTAGCTGGTAATCGGGCGATTCAAATAAATCTGGCGGTTCACCTCTTGCTCGGCCTCTGCCATCTGCGGCGCTGACAATTCCGGTATGGCGAGGTCAATCGTGGCATAGTCGCTGCCCAGATGGAAGCTGAGTGTCATTGCCTGATACAGCTTACGGAATACCGCCGACAGCAGATGCTGGCCGCTGTGCTGCTGCATATGGTCGAATCTCCGGGTCCAGTCGAGCTTGCATCCTACCTCCATCTGTCCGGGAAGCTCCGCTACCTTGTGCAGCACCTCCTGATCCTCCAGCACCACATCCAGTACAGCTATCCCGCCGATAGTTCCCGTATCGCAGGGCTGTCCGCCGCCGTGGGGATAGAAGGCTGTCTCCGCAAGCGTTACATATATTCCGTCTTCCCGCTGAAGGGTCGATGTTATTGTTGTGCTCCATTCGTTCACATAAGCCGAGTCATAATATAGCTTCGTAGTCATGTTAAGCTCCTCCATTATCTATGCTTAATGCATCGTATCCCATATTTGCTTGCCGATCAGTATGACAGTGACGGTTATAAATAGCGGACGAATGTATGCCGCTCCTTTGCGGATGGCGATCCGGGAACCGACTATGGCTCCGATGACCATCGGAACGCCCAGGATCAGCCCATGGGTGTAGCTGACCGAGCCGAGGGCAATGAATGTAAGCAAGCTGGTGATGTTGCTGGCGAAATTCAGCACTTTGGCATTGCCGGCAGCCGTCACAAATTCGAAGCCCATCATCAGAAAAGCAAAGATCAGAAAGGAGCCGGTTCCCGGACCGAAAAAACCGTCATAGAAGCCTATGACAAAAGCCGCGAGGCTTCCGATCAGGCGTGTTCGGCCATTGCTGCCGGAGAAGGTGGAGACGTCGCCCCAGGCTTTTTTGAATAAAGTATAGATCGTAATCACCACCAGCATCACAATCACCAGCGGCTTCAGAAACTCTGAAGGCACCTGACGGACGGTAAGCGTACCGGCCACTGCTCCGATAATAGATAACGGGATCAGCGTTCTGACCAGCTTGAAGTTGATTTTGCCGGAACGCACGAAGGAGGCTGTGCTGGTCAGTGAACACATTGATCCGGCTAGCTTGCTGCTGCCGAGCAGCAGCGGAAGCGGAATTCCGACCGAGAGCAAGGCGGGAATCGCAATCAGTCCACCGCCGCCCACTACAGAATCAATTAATCCGGCCAGAAATCCGCAAATCACCAATATAAGAACCATGCTAATTGTCCAGTCTTCCATGCTGCGCATTTCCCCCTCCTATGCCGAAGAAAAGCGGACAAGCCTGGGAATCGGCTTGCCCGCTTATTCAAGATATAGCTGTTCTATTCTTCCGAATCCACGTTGTGGTAGACCTGCTGCACATCGTCCAATTCCTCAAGCGCATCAATCAGCTTCTCGAACTGGGCCTGCGCATCTTCAGGAATAGCTACATAATTCTGTGGAAGCAAGGTCAGCTCGGCTACGGTGAATTCTGTAATACCCGCGCCGCGGAAGGCTTCCTGCACAGCATGGAATTGGTCCGGTTCGGCATACACGATCACTGCTTCATCTTCTTCCAGCACATCGCGGACATCCAGATCGGCTTCAATCAGAAGCTCCATGACATCATCCGCAGACTTACCTTCTACACCGATAACCGCTGTTGGATCGAACATATACGTAACCGAACCGCTGACGCCCATATTGCCGCCGTTCTTGCTGAAGGTGGAACGGACCAGCGGAGCCGTACGGTTCACGTTATTAGTCAGCGCATCGACCACAATCATTGAGCCGCTCGGACCGAAGCCTTCATATCGAAGCTCCACGTAGTTCTCATCTCCGCTGCCTTTAGCTTTTTCCAGGGCGCGGTCAATAATCGCCTTCGGCACATTGTAGGTTTTGGCGCGTTCCAGTACAACCTTCAGCGCCCGGTTGGATTCCGGATCAGGCTCACCCTTCTTGGCAACCACATAGATTTCTACTCCGAACTTAGCGTAGACCTTACTTGTATTAGCATCCTTGGACGCTTTTTTTTCCTTAATATTATTCCATTTACGACCCATATCGTTACCGCTCGCTTTCCAACATTTGATGTTAAATAGTCCTGTACATTATACCTCTGTTCGATTGATCCCGTAAAGAGCCCCGATCTTCCGCCGAAGACTAGCCTCTCTAAAATGACATCAGGATGCCATAAAATTCTTCACTCCTTACGAAGCCCCGTAGCCTGAAAAACTCCCGCCTTCAAGATTGTTGTCTTGTGGACGAGAGCTTGAATAAGCTTCGGGGTAACGCCTTCCGCCGGAAGCAAATGGAATAATGTATCTTAATCCGCCAATTTCTCAGAAATGCGCCGAAGCAAGTGGAAAAGGTACAACTAATCATGTTAGTTTCAGGTGCTTTGGGTGAAATGAGCAAATTTAAGTGTTGTTTATCCAACTGCTGTCCTAACAGGGGCCATTCATTCATCAGCAAGTGGAGGAAATCCAACTAATTCGGGTTATCGCCATACTTCTACACCCAAACCTCATTCGCCGTCTCAATCACCAGCCGCAGCTTGTCCCACTGCTCTTCTTCGGTCAGGATATTGCCCTCCTCGGAGGAGGCGAAGCCGCATTGTGTGCTTAGACACAGCTGGTTGATATCGACATACTGTGCCGCTTCTTCGATGCGTGCCTTGAGTTGCTCCTTGCTCTCCAGGCCGCCATGCTTCGTGGTCACCAGTCCCAGCACGACGAACTGGTCACGGATGAAGCGCAGCGGCTCGAAGTCCCCGGAACGTTCGTTGTCATACTCTAGGAAAAAAGCGTCCACCTTAGCATTAGCGAACAGCTCCTCGGCAACCGGTCCATAGCCTCCGGCGGCGAACCACGTGGAGCGCAGGTTCCCCCGGCATACATGCAAGGCAATCGTCATGTCCGCAGGGCGTCCGGCAATGCTCTCATTAATCAGCCGGACGTAATCCTTCGCAAGCTGGTCAGGGTCAACGCCCCTGCTGCGCAGATGCGCCCGGTGTCTGCCGCTGCACAGCGTCCCCCAGGTGGTATCATCCAGCTGCAGATAACGGCAACCGGCATCATAGAAGGCCTGAATCGCCGTCCGGTACACCTGAATGATATCTCCGTACAGCGTTTCGGTATTGGAATAAATCTCGTTTCCGTTATACTCCTGCACGAAATGGAACAAAGAGGGTGAAGGAATCGTCATTTTGGCCAGCGTCTCTCCGGCCATCTGCTGCAACATACGGAATTCCTCGACCATAGGATGGTCTCCGAAGGCGATTTTACCGGTAATTCTGAAGCTCTCCGCCCTGTTCGTCTGCTCCTTGGAAGCGCCGGGAGTACCGCCAAGAGTGATCTTTCCAGTACCCTCAATCCCGAGGAAGAAGTCCAGATGCCACCAGGAGCGGCGGAATTCACCGTCTGTGACTGCCTTCAGCCCAAGGGCCTTCTCCTGCTCCAGCAGCTTGATAATCTCGACATTCTCTATCTCATACAGCTGTCCGGCGGTAATGTCACCTTCCTCATGCAGGCTGCGCGCATTCTTGATCTCATCTGTACGCAGGAAGCTCCCGACAATGTCGTAGCGGAAGGGCGGTGCGTTTCTTGTCGATCCGATAACTGGACTGCTCATACGTCCCTCCTGCTCTTATAGTAAGAAAGATTCAAGCTCGAAATAATTACCCGACACCAGATCATTCAGAGTATCAATATATGTAGACATGATCTCGCTCGGTTTGCGGTCCTTGTGGGCAATCCAGCCGACAGAGAACACTTCCTTGCTGTCAAAAGGAATCGTGATCAGCCCTGCATCATCTACCTCAGAGGCCATAATCCCGGTCCCCACCGTATACGAATCGCTTCCAAGCAGCAGATGAGTCAGCGTGGCCCGGTCTGTGACCTTAATATTCTTCTCAATCTGCGTGAAGCTAAGCATCTCCTCCGAGAAATGCAGCGAATTGTTATCCCCCTGTTCAAAGGTAATATACGGGTACGGAAGAATATCGTCCATCGTGATTCTCTCTTTTGCGGCCAATACATGTCCAGCCCTCACATATACATGAGGATTCGTATTGAACAGCGGCGTGAACTTCAGGTTCCCGTCACTGAACAGCTTATTCATGATCTTATAATTGCTCTCGTTAATATACAGAATGCCGATATCGCTGCGCAGGGTACGCACATCCTCAATAATCTCATAGGTCTGCGTCTCTCTCAGGCTGAAATTATATTCCTGCACCTTACTCTCCTTCATCAGCTTCACAAAAGCATCCGTAACAAACGCATAATGCTGCGTAGATACCGAAAAGTAAATCGGGCTTCGCTTCTTACCGGTATAGCGGTTCTCCATGAATTCTGTCTGCTCAATAATCTGCCGGGCGTAGCCCAGGAACTCCATGCCTTCCGCCGAGATGCTGATGCCCCGGTTATTGCGTTCAAAGATGGTGATGCCAAGCTCATTCTCCAGCTCCTTGATAGCATTTGAGAGGCTGGGCTGCGACACAAATAGCCGTTTGGCCGCTTCATTCATAGAGCCGCTGTTCGCAATCTCAATGGCGTAGCGGAGCTGCTGCAAAGTCAAACCTGTTCCTCCTCTGATCAAGGAATTTACTTGTTATCCTAGCATACCTGCCGCATTCGATCTACTATAGATTATGCGTGCGGGTTAACACCTGTTATTGGCTGCGCTTTTTGCCTGCATCAATCTTGGACGGGTCAAGCCCTTCCCAGATATTCTTGATATCCGCCTTCCCGGGGTCCTCGAACACCAGGAAGGCTGTTGGCAAATAACGCTCCCCATACTGCGAAGAGGGCTTGTTGACAATCTCATTGTCCTTCACCAGCACCGTCGAAGATCCTCCGTCCAGATTGGCGGCAATCACCGCACCCTGCTTCAGCATAATCTGCTGGACATCATATAGGTTCGCCCCGATACTGTAGCCCGGCTGCCGCCCGTCGATCACCACGAAGATCAGGGCACCATCTGCCCGTTGACCCATAGCCGTTCTTGGAGCGATACCCCAGCCTTCAGCAGCATTCTTGATCTGGCCTTTTCCGTTCACTATAATCCGCGGCTGAAAAGAAACCGCCTCCTGAACCCCCAGCTTGCTCATCTCATCCAGGGTGTAGTTTCCGGCGATCATTTTGCCTTCTTTGTCCAGGCCT
The DNA here is from genome assembly GCF_013204885.1 of Paenibacillus tritici. Lineage (GTDB taxonomy): Bacteria > Bacillota > Bacilli > Paenibacillales > Paenibacillaceae > Paenibacillus_AQ > Paenibacillus_AQ tritici. The sequence continues at coordinate 549,724 of NZ_JABMKX010000001.1, read as the reverse complement.
ACGATTTGCGTGGATTTCTTGCCGCCCAGGCCGTTATAGTACAGCTTCCCTTGGGAAACGACCAGGCCGATCGGCTTGAAGCCATTGCCCTTCCAGTTCGGGTCGGCGAAGCCGCCGCCGTTCACTCCGGCGATTGCACCTGTCCGCGCCACCATACTGGATACCTTCTCCCCTGAACCGATCTTGCTCGGCACCCCCAGCCGCACCTTTTTGGGGTCGTTCACAATCATGACATATCCGGTATACCCGCTGCCCGTCACCTCTTCAATCTGGACAAGCGGTGTTTCTTGGACTACCTTTTCAGGCTCAGGCTTGATCTCATGGGTATCTACCTCGTCGCCCATCTCCTCGAAGCGTTTGGTATAATCGCTGACGCGGTGCTTCAGCTCGTCTTCGCCGATAATATATTTGGCCCAGTGCCGGTGTTGTGTCGTAATCAGCGTATCTGCGATCAGATAGCGCGTATTCTTGGCAGACGGTGCGAAATAGAGCCAGCCTCCGGCTGCAATCATAAGAATGAAGCAGATCATACAGACTCTGAACAGGTTACGGAAAAACCCTCTTTTCTTCCGCTTACGTGCCGGCTTCTTCTTGTTGCGTACAGTGGAACGTTGTGGTAATGATGAAGAGTTCACTTCTGAATATCCTCCCTAAACAAACTGATAATGGGTACATCTATCAACTCACAACTTCCATAATAGACGAATTCCCAAGTTTAAAAGTTTCAGTTTGTTTAACACTGCCCATAATTTGTAAGTTGAGGATTATTACGCTGGGCGTAGCTCCGCTACTGGAATACACCTCAAGAATCATCCAGTTTCAGTATCGCTGGTCCAATAACGTACGGGTATTTGCATAAAGCCAACCTAACAGGTACTTGCCCTATGAAGATATTCCACTTGATTAGTTGTTGATCAGACATAATCGCCTGCCGGTGGATGAAGTAAGGACTTATGCGGTCCAGACAACATGTACTGGCTCCCCCTTTACCCATCCACCTACATCTGAGGCATCGAATAGAGGGGCACTACTGCCCCACATTTGCTCCCTTTGGGCTGCATCCGGCCCTGGTGCCTCGCGTCTGCCCATTGTATTCGGTTTTTCTGTGAAAATACGTCTGGCACTGCGATAAACGCACGGCCTACGCAGCGCTCCCAGTCCAATTGTGTTCGGTTATTCGATTACATTCTGCCTACGTGGCGCTCCCGGTCTAATTGTGATCGGTTTTCCGATTACATTCGGCCTACGCGGCGCTCCCAGTTCAATTGTGTTCGGTTATTCGATTACATTTGGCCTGCGCAGCGCTCCCAATCCAATTGTGTTCGGTTTTCCGATTACATTTGGCTTATGCGGCGCTCCCGGTCCCATTGTATGTAGTAATGGCAATTTACACTCTATTTTGATTTTGTTAAGTACAGCGTCAGCTCATCATCTACCCGAACTTGATCTCCAGGAACAACGGGCAAGTTATCATACATAATTCCCCTGCCATCCGGGATGTAGCCGCGTTTGGCGTATAGCCGTTGTGCAGTACCATAACTGGCATACAGTCCAAATCCAATTCCGATCGTATCGAATCTAGCGAACACTTCTGCTTCAAGAGCTTCTATCAATACATTCCCAATGCCGCGTTTGCGTAAGGTAGAGATCACATCGAGATTCTGAATCTCTGGAATATGATTCTCTGCAAAATAAGGATAGTGGGAGGTATATACGATATGTCCCCAGCCCGCAAAATCATTGTCATGGAAGGCTAAGAGCGTAAGCCTTTTATTCTCAACGTTCTCCCGCCAGCAATGCTCAATATACTCTATGGGTTTGCTGACATCATGCGGAGACAACCCGTCATATATCAATGCAATATCTTCTGACTTCATTCGGCGAATAATTATAGCCAGGCTCATACGTATCATTCATTCCTTTCCAGGTACTGGGACTAAGTTCTAATTGTATTCCGTGCAATTAAAACGGTCAATTCTTACGCCACTATAGGTTTAATTGCATTTCCTGCAACTAAAATCTCCCATATCCTATAAAAGAGATCTCACGGCTAATTATAGTTGTACGGACTACATTTAACCTGACCAATCCGGGTTTTCGCCGTCTTTTAGATGTACGAAATACATGTATTTGCTGTACAGTCTTGCCTAAGCTCCGGCTTTCTCATCGTCCCCCAATGCACTGCTGATTGCTCAAACCCTTGTTGAATTTGAAAAAAACCGTGCATCTCTGCACGGCTTCTCTTAACTGCCCACTCTATAGATGATGTACAGCTATTAACAACCTTGGCTTAGCGGTTTCTGCCCACACCGCCACCGCTGCTTGCGCTGCCGCCCCCGCCGGAATTGTTATCATCATCGTCATCATACGAGGAGTAGCGTCCAGCCCCGCCTCCGCTCGACGAACCGCCGCCACCATGATTGCTGTCATCATCATCGTCGTCACGGGAGGAAAACCGCCCGGCTCCGCCTCCGCTTGACGAACCGCCCCCGCCCGAATTGCTTCCCCAGAAGCTGCCCGACGAGCTGCCGCTTGAGGAAGATTGGCTGTGATGGTGCGGCCGCCGATTCGTTCTTCTCTGGCCGTAACCATACCCCGGCTGGCCGGTCCAGGCGCCATAACGCCGGATATTGCGCGGGTTATGGGGATTAATCCGGATACCGTAACGGGCAATGTACCGGTTGCGCGCCGCCGCAGCCAGACTGATCAGCGCTATGAGGATCAGGAAGATTCCCATAATCGTGATCCCCTTGGATTCCGAGACAGGCACCGGCTTGACGTATGCCTTCGTCGTCACTGGTGATTTACCGGCTGCGGAAGTGACTGCTGCTGGTTTCGAACCGCCGGTGGCATTTCCCTGGATGGCATCTGCTCTGGCCAGGAAAAAGCTGTGGAAGGCATTCGCCACGCCGGTAGCGCCACTGGCATAATCTTTTGCCGCAAACTTGGGCTCCAGCACCGTATCCAGAATCCCGCTGATCCGTTCATTCGTCAGCACTCTGTCGATCGACTTGCCCTGTAGTACATGATAGTTATCCCCGCCGATATCGAGCACCAGCATCACATCTCTGGGTCCGGCTGCAACCCCGGCGAACTTCGCATAGGTGTAATCCTGCAGGCTTTTGCCGCCAGTATTCTTAACAGTCACCACATAGATTCCGCTCCCGGTGGTAGCCGCGTAACGGTTGCTAGACTGATTCAGATAATCCTTGGTGACTTGCGGGAGAACTCCGGCATTGTCCGAGACATAGCTTCGGGTGCCAAGCGTTTCCGAGTAGCTTCCGCCGAGCTTCTGAATGAAGGAGCCATAGGTTGTATGTGCACCGGCGCTATACTTCTTGGCAGCGAAGTCCGGCTCCAGCGATGCCGAGAGAATCTTCGAAATTACACCACTGTTCAGCTCAGTCTCCAGTCCCTTGCCGGGAACCGCCCAGTAATCATCATCCTGAATCGAGAGCAGCAGCAGAAGTCCAGTATTCTTATCCACCGAGCCGACTCCCCATGAATTGAACAGCGAGGTCGCATAGTCTTCCATGGATACGCCGTTCGTGGACTTCACAGTAACCAGAACAACCTGTGCACCGGTCTTCTGATGAAGCTTCACCCCGTAGTTAACCATATAATTCTCGGTTTTCTCATCAATTACGCCTGCAAAGTCATTCACATAGAATGATTCTGAATGTTTCGGAACAGCGGCCTCCGCCCGCCCGGGTGCCAGCGGCAGTAGAAGCACAATCATCAGCATGGCGATCAGCGCTGCTTGTATACTTTTACGATTCATTCATTACCCCTCCGGCTTCTCTTATCTCTTCTATTACTATATCGGTTACGCACAGGATGGACTAATAGTTCCATCTCTCTTATGTGTATGTCCGAATCTAGTAAATATTCAAAAGAGCCTGCCGGTGGTTACTCGTTATTGAACCGGTCCGGATGAGAGCCGAAGCGCTGATCGCGGTTCAGGGCATTAATCCGGCTGATGTCATCCTCAGACAGCTCAAAATCAAAGATATCGGCGTTTGCAATAATCCGCTCTTCCTTGACCGACTTCGGAATGGTCACAATTCCGTTCTGCAAATCCCAGCGCAGGATGACCTGCGGCAGCGTTTTGTTATGGTGGGCGGCAATGTCGGCAAGCACTTCATTGTCCAGCAGATGGCCCTGGGCGAGCGGTGCCCAAGCTTCAATCTGAATGCCCTCAGCCCGGCAATACTCGCGGAGCTCCAGCTGGTTAAGCAGCGGATGCAGCTCCACCTGGTTAACCATCGGCTTCACTGTGGCATCTGCCAGGAGATCCTCCAGATGATCAATCTGGAAGTTGGAGACCCCGATGGCACGGACTTTGCCGTCTGCATACAGCTTCTCAAGGGCGCGCCAAGTGTCTTTATACTTTGCCCGAATTGGCCAGTGCACCAAATACAGGTCTACATAATCTAAGCCAAGCTTGCTTAAGCTCTGGTCAAATGCCGCCAGCGTAGAATCATACCCCTGCTGCGTATTCCATACCTTGGTGGTGATGAACAGCTCCTCACGGGCTACACGCGATTCACGGATGGCCTGCCCGACGCCTTCTTCATTTCCGTACACGGATGCAGTATCAATACTCCGGTAACCGGCCTTGATGGCTGCTTTGACCGAATCCATAACCTCCTGGCCCTCTTGTACCTTGAAGACACCCAGACCAAACCATGGCATCTGAACACCGTTAGCTAATGTTGTTGTTGATTGTAGATTCATCATTTACAAACACCCACCTATCTATATGATTTGTAGAGTTACCTAGAATAGTGAAGCAGGGACCAGCTTGCGGCCGCCTTTGATCAGAGTGGAATCCAGTGCATCCCCTTTATCTCCGCCAAAATACAGCTGCCAGTACACGCCGAAGCGGATGCTGACATCATTCTTGACCAGCTCCGGCGGCGTGACGATCAGCCACTGGAACTTCAGCGCCTTCGAGATCTCGAACACCGGATCAAGCACGTTATTGGAGACCATCTCACCGAACGGATTATCATACAGGAAGACCGTCCAGCCCTTATTCTCCCGGTTGACACGCTTGTGGGTCATAATCATCATCGCCACCAGCAGCTGAACCGACTGGCGTTGCCCGCCGCTGCCGACAGCCTCATCCAGCGCTCCCCGGTTAATGACCTCCCAATCGGAATAATGATAATCCTCAGGAGCGGCATACAGGAAGTAATTCTCCGTAACCGGCTTGTATACCTGTAGCACCGGAAAGCGGTTCTGCAATGCGGCATAGACCATGCGCCCATCGTTGATCAGCTCTCTGACTGCTGAAGCCGGAACCTGCTCAATCTTCGGGAACTTCTCCAGCAGGCTGCTGATGCAGCGGTTGAAATATTCACTGACCAGCGGCTGAATGTCATCTGTCGTTCTCGGCACATGGATATTCTTATAATTCAGCCGGACCAGCGGGAAGGCATGTCCGTTCTCGTTATGAATAATCATCCGGCGTTCCATCCGCTTAAGAATATCAACGATCTGCACTACCCGCTTGGCTGCGCGGCCTACCCACAGCTTGCGGGACAACTCCATATCCTCTTTGTCGCTGCGGATACTCTCAATCTGATCACGCGAGCTCTGAAGCATAGAATCCAGCACCTGAAGCGCAATGGTGAAGTCCTCCCAGTGAACGTGGTTCAGGCGGTCTTCGATTTTGGCCGCAAGCTCGGCATTCCAGCCGGACTTGGCTACCCTGCCGCTAAGCGCGGTCTTCTCTTCCTTGATCTTGCGCGAGATTTCCGCACGCTGGCTGCGGCTGGTTTTGCTGCGCTGCAGCCAATCCTCGACAAGCGGCTCGCAATTCTCCCTTAGATTCAGTTGCAGTTCTTCAGGCACATCCCGCAGCTGTACACGGGTCTCGACATGGGTATCCATAATTTTGCTCTGATTGCCGAGAACTTGCAGCCACTGATCCATGGAAGCCAGCGCCTGCTTAGAGGTATTCAGCAGATGTTCGTTGGCGCGGACCCGCAAGCCGACTTCTTCTTCCTTCTGATCCAGCGGCTCATGCCACAGCTCAGCCGTCCGCTCATGCTTCTCCTTAATCGCTTTCTCGGATTTGCCCAGCTCTTTGCGGAGGCTGTCAAGCTCGGTCTGGCAGCGGATGAAGGAATCGCGGAGCTGCTGGTAATCCTCATCCAGTATTCCCGTATCACTCTTCTGGCGGGTTCTGGCGGACTGGATCATATCCGGCGAATCCTTCGGCTCAGGTGCGGATTGCCATCCGGCATCGACCTGGGATACCGCGGCTTCAAGTTCGCCGAGCTGCTCTCTGGCCGCCTTGATCTGGGCTGTCCGCGTCCGAATCTCCAGCTCATTCTGGCTTAGGGACTGCTGAAGACTCTCAACCGTACTGAGCAGTTGCAGAAGCTTGTCCTGTGCTGTCTCATCCAGCACTTCATCCGCTGCCGGGTCTTGTACAACCGCACTTGCAGGGACAGTTGGGAACTCAATATCAGGGAACCAGTTCTGCAGCCTTGGGAATAAAGAATAGCGGGCATCTCCGGTCCATCTCTCCCGCTGCAAGGCCAGGCTGCCCATCTCCGCTTGGAGCTGTTCAAGCTGCTGATCCTTCACAGCAATCTCTCGGATCAGGTTATTCTTCAGCTCTACGGACTTCTGTTTGTCCTGATAATCCTGCTCCTGCTTCCGGCTCCGCTCACTCCACTCCCGCAGCGCCGCCGCCTTCGTCTCCTGCTCCAGCTTCTCCGCTTCACAGGCTGCCAGGTCTCTGGAAATCCCAGCCAGGATCTCCTCATAGCGTGCCTGCTCTGCATTCATTTCATTCAGCTGGGTACGAGGCTCTTGCAGCAGGGTCTCTACGGACTTCTGCTGCACCCGCAGGCTTACGGTATGTTCGCCCTGATACAGGCGTTCAACCTCCTGTCTGGCTGACTTCAGCTTGGCGAGATAGGCTTCCTCCGCCTGAAGTGCTTCCTCCTGCTCCCGGAGCCTGGAGGCAATCCCCCGCTTCCAGTCCAGGAAGCGCTCCGGCTGGAGCACCATCTGCGGTCCCTGATGCGCCAGCAGCAGGAAGGAGCCTGTTCCGGCCTCCGCCATCTCCTCACGCACGAAGATCGGGACAGGCGATTGGAGCAAAAGCTCCTTAAGCAGCTCCGGCTGCAGCTTGGCTGCTTCACGTTTGGTTACAATCAGGCCGTAAGGAAGCAGCGGATGCCGCTCTAGCTCCTCCTCACGGACCAGATACGGCTGATCGTTCAGATACATGCTGCCGGTCATGGAGCTGATCTTCAGGGCATCCAAGGCATCCTTCACCGTCACAATATCATGGTTAGGCAGCCAGTAGGCTTCCTGCTGGAGCTCTACGTCCAGCAGCTGATGATAATATTCCCGTCGGAGCCGCTTCGTCTGCTGCTCGGCATCCTCCAGTCTGCGGATGAACCGCTCCTGAATAAGCGGCTTGGCTTCAAACAGCGCTGTCGCGCCAAGCAGCTGGTGCTCCTCATACATCTCCAGCAGCACTACCAGCTGTGACCAGAGCTGTGATTCCTTGTTCATCTGAGCTTCCATCCGCCCGGTAAGCTCCTCAGCCTGGGCCTCAGCCCCCAGCAGCTTCTCTGACAGCCGGGTATGCTTCGTATGCAGAATAAGCTTCTGCTCTTCAGCCGATTTGCGCTGCTCGTTCAAGGCAGCAATGTTCTCAGACAGGCTTCTGGCAGCCATTAACGTGCGCTGAAGAGCCGCTGCCGGTGAATGGGCAGCCTCCTGCCCGTGGCGGGAAGCGAACACGCCCAGATCTTCTGTATATTGACGGATCAGGGCGGTTAATTCCTGAATTTTGCCCTCAAGCCTACCCAGCTCCACCAGGAACTCTTCCCTGCCTTTGCGCAGGATCTTCTCTTCCGCTGCCTGGGATTGCTGCCGGCTGCTGTAGAACAGGTTCTTCGCCTGCCATAAACCGTATACTCGATCCCATTGCACCCGCAGCTCTTGCTTGGCACCCTGAATAACCTCCTGGCGCTCCTTCATCTCAAGCGAGCCTTCAATAGCCTCAATTTCTTTCTGCCACTGCTCCATCTGGCGGAGCTGTACCTTGCGTCTGGCCAGATAATGGGCAACTTCAAGCTCTTTCTCCTTAAGCTTAGAATCTTCCAGACGCTGCTTAGCCCGTGTCTGATTGTCTGATACCGCTCTGAAGTGCTCCTGCTTGCTGTCATGCTCTTCCTTAAGCCGCAGATATTTCAGATTATCGCTCTCGAATTTCAGTTGCTTCGCTTCCTGATAATATCCGGCCAGTTCATCCGCAGTTTGGCGGCGTTTGTCTTCCGCCTGCTTCAGCTCGCTATGGATCACGGTGGATAGCTGCGATCCTAGCCGCTCGGTCTCCTGGAAGCTGCGCTCTACTTCCGTTCCCTGCTTCACCGCTTCATAGAGAGGCGCCGCGAGGGAAGTGAACTCCGCAAAAGCCCGCTCTCTCTGCTCCAGCATGGGCAGCCGCTGAGCAACCGTAGCCGTGTCCACAAACATCCGCTGCAGCGAGCCTTCATCCTCACGCATGGTTCCGCTCAGGCTGGAGCCGATCTCCGGAATAATTAACCGCTCGAACAGATTATGATTGGTGAAGGCGTCATTTTTCTGGAAATAGCCTTTGATTCCGCCCTCTTCCCCGTTGATTCTGCGCATATTGCGCCATTCATCAATATGGATATCATGGTCAGCCAGGTAGGCATAGTATTTCTTCAGATCGGAGCTATGACTGCCGTAGACGTTGATCTCATTCCGCCGTTCCCGGACGAATTGCTGGATCGACTCGAAGCTCGCAGGGCTGTTCAACTCATGATCATATAATGGCAGTGTAGATAGGGTAAGCTCAGCCGTCTCCTCGTATTTCAGCAGCGCGTAGAGTAAATAATCCACTTTGATCTCAAGCTGGTCCATAGAATGCTGGGCAGTCATCGCGATCCCGGTGGTAATGTATTCCGTCCGCTCCTTATCATCCAGACGCCATTCGATGGCTACGTGGAAGGTGTAGGGCCTCAGCTGTTTTTTATGATTATGGAAAAAAGCCTCGACCTGGTTCTCATTATCCTTGCCCCAGGCGGCCCTAGGCATCAGCAGTTGGAAAATCGACTGGAGCAGCACACCCTTCCCCCCGCCGTTCATCAGCGTGATCAGGGTATTGGCCGGACCTTCCTCATTACAGAGATCGAGGATCATATCCTCATATTTCTTCAGCATCTTCTCATACTTCAGTCCGGCGATGCGGATTCGCTCAATGCGCGGCATGGGCTTCCTCCTCCTGTTCGCTGCGTGTCCGGCCAATCAGAGCCTTCAGCTCTTTGTAGCGGTCCACATCATGGTAGAGATAACGCATCCGTTCATACAGCTCTTCCCGGGGGAAAATCCGCTTCTCATTCTCCGAAATGAATACCAGATGCTCCTCCTCCAGCAGCTTCATCCCTTCGTGAATCAGGCCGATACGTGAACCGGCTCCACGGGTCAGCGAATCGCCTTCCTCCTGGCTCCGGGTCTGCATATAGAGGCTGGTCCATACTCTGTGCATCGCCTGGATATCGAGCCGCCACTGCTTGCTGAAGCTGCCGTCTTCATCCATCCCGATCCAGGTCTGGAACAGCGCCGACACCTGATCAGACAGCTGAATGTAAGACATGCTATCCTGTCCCGGCTTGAAATGCTGTTCATCCTGATCCATCTCCGCGAGGAACACGAGGATAATCACATTAATGATATGTAGATGCGTCTTGCGTTCAATCCGCGAATATTTATTGCGCAGCTGAGTGAAGTTGCTGGCAAACCCGGAGCCGATCGGACTCACCAGCAGGTGCAGGCGATGACCGGAATTCATAATCCGGCAGCCGGCTTCTTTGGCTACATATTGCAAGGCGTCGTAAGCTACGGTATCCTGCAGACATTCGGCGGCAGCGGGATCATCCAGTGAGATCACCTTCCGGCGAAGCAGGTCAAAGAACAGGCGCGAGGCCTGCTGTACTTGCTCTAACGAATAACTCATTTAGCGAATCATCTCACTTCTCTACTATAGTAATGGTATAAGGGCTGATCTCAAGGCCGGGAAGGCAGACATTCCCCTGCGGTTCTGAAGCAATCGTTGTCCGCAGCCGGGCGCCGCGCAGTACCTCAAGCTCCGGGTGGTCTGCGATTAGCCGCTGAATCAGCTTCTGGCATTCGTCCGCCGCGCCGTGGCCTTCCGCTTCCTGTTCCTGCACAGTAATTACGCTATGGAAAAATTGCACCCACAGATCCACTGCATTCGGAGTTTCCGCCCAGCGCTGCCGGGTATCCTCCGGGAATGCTTCTGCGGTGAAGGTAAAGCTCCCCTGTTCAGCCACACCGGTGAAGACCGGCAGCCACAGCTCGCATACTTCGGTCCACGGGATACCCCTGGGAACATACCGGTAGTCTTCTTCCTCCCCGGCTTCCTCGGGATCATCCGTCCCTTCCTCCAGCAGGAAGCCGACCTCCTGCTCTTCCCAGGCCCAGGCCAGCGGATAGATGAAGTCCTGGCTGGGCGAGAACAGCCCGCTGATCAAGGTCTCCAGGCTGTCCCCGTCCGGCAGCCCTTCCGGCTTGACCCATTCCTCCCACACATGGGTACGGAAGTTGAAGCCGGCCGCCCCCCAGAAGATTTCCGGGAAGTTGAGCCGCAGATTCGTCTCCGTCTCGAAGATACTCAGCACAACCCCGGCAAGCTCGTCATGCACTCTCCGGGACAGCTCTACTCTCTCGGAGAGCTGCCGAAGCTCGTTGAAGTCGATGACATCCTTCTCGTCATTCGCCAGCCGGGCCAGCGAGCGGTGTATGTTGTCGAAATGCTTGCGTTCCTCGTCAAACTGCTGGTGAATCTCCTCCAGCCGCTCATGCCGCTGGGTGCCGTATTCGCTGAAGATATGCTTCGGATTACGGCGCAGGGCATTGCGGTACTCCTGCTGCTGCTGGGTCATTTTGCGCACACGGGAGATCAGCTCATTCACATCCTGCATCGCCCGGGTTACCCGTCCATGCTTGATATGCATCTGAATCTCCAGCAGCTTGATGCTGACCTGGAACTCGTCAATGATCTCATGGCTCATGAAGATCAGCTCCATCGCATACTCGGACAGCCGGTATACGGTGGTCCCGTTCTCCTCCCAGCTGGTACGTGTAGCGTCCTCATCCACGGTGAAATACTTGTATTTCTGTACGGCGATCTCCCGGGAAAGATCCTCATAATAATACGCCTCGAAATCCCCGCCGCCGCCGCTCCATAGCAGTCCGTCCACCAGCCGCTCCACCGATTCCGGGCTGCCATGCTTCGTGATCCCGAAGCGTTCAAGCGAGTTCCAGGCCAGCTCCACCAGATCCTCCCTCGTTCGCTGTTCACTCGATTCCAGCTCCAGATAATAGACCTGCAGCAGCACACTGAGCGCAATCATTTCCTTATACGGCTGAAGCTCACCGAGATTCATGCCTGCACCCAGACTCCACAAGGGATTCAGCCGCCTGTTCCGTGCTCCAAAATCATTCCAGTTCATGCTCTTGCCAACCTCGCCATCACTTCGTAATTTCCCTACAACATAACATAAACCCAAATCCGCACCGCAGGGTGAAGGTTGGGCCAGAACATACAAATATAGACGGTTTGTTAATGCTCAGGACCCCGAGGAAATGGGAATGTATGTTTCTATTCTCATGTCATTCTATTATATCAATGTTTCATAGATATGGCTATTTGCAAAATAAATAGAGGAGCCCGCGCAGGGCCCCCTCTATGTTAAGGCACGAATTTACAGCATACCGCTATTTGTATTTCTCATTCACTAGATATTGCAGATTCTTCTTCACCGCAGGCCATTCCTCATCAATAATACTGTACAGCACATTGTCCATAACAGTACCGTCAGCAGTGATCCGATGCTTGCGCAGGACGCCCTCCAAGGCCGCTCCAATCCGCTCAATGGCCCGCTGCGAGCGCAGATTGTCACTGACAATGGAGAAGTCCACCCGGATCAGCCCCAGCACCTCGAAGGCATATTGCAGCAAAAGCAGCTTCGACTCCGTATTCACCGCAGTTCTCCAATATTCCGGTGAGATCCAGGTGCAGCCGATCTCTGCATTACGATGCCTACAGTCCAGATGCATCAACCGCGTAGTCCCTACGATCCGGCCGGATGCCTGCTCCACCATCACATGAGGAATATCCTTGCCTGCGGCCTGATTCGCCAGGGCCGCCTCCACCAGTTGTCCTGCCTCTTCCTCTGAGCTGATCCGTCTCCAGGTGTACTCCCAGATCAGCGGATTGTGCAGTAGCATCTTAAGCTCAGGCTTATGCTCCTCCGTCAAAGGTACAAGCCGGATTACGTTGCCTGCAAGCGGGCCTGCTTCTATTGCTGTCAACTGACTTCCCCCTATATCTTTTTATCTAGTATACTTTTCACCTATTATATATGAAGCGATTTATTCCCAGCCCTCAATCTTAGCTGTCAGTTGCTGAATGAACTCCTGGGCGTTCAGTGTGAATAAAGTGTTATCCGCACGGCTTCGTACCGAGATTGTTCCGTCATTCTGCTCCTGATCTCCCAGCACCAGCATATAAGGGATTTTCTCCAGCTGAGCTTCACGGATTCTGTAGCCCAGCTTCTCATTCCGGGAATCTACCTCCACCCGCAGTCCGGCTGTCGCCAGCTGTCTTCTGACCTGCTCGGCATACTCGTCATGAACCACAGAGACTGGCAGCAGCTTGACCTGCACCGGAGACAGCCACAGCGGGAACGCTCCGCTATAGTGCTCTGTTAGAATACCCATGAACCGGTCAATGGAGCCGAACACCGCACGATGGATGACAACCGGACGATGCTTGTTGTTATCTTCGCCAATGTAAGTCAGGTCGAACTTCTCGGGCATCTGGAAATCCAGTTGAATCGTACCGCATTGCCAGCTCCGCTTCAGGGCATCGAGGACATGGAAATCTATCTTCGGTCCGTAAAAAGCGCCATCTCCCGCATTCACCCGGTACTGTATTCCATTCTTCTTCAGCACCCGCGCAAGCGACTCCTCTGCCTGATCCCATAGCTCTTCGGACCCCATATAGTCCTCCGGGCGTGTAGACAGCTCGACCTTGTACTCGAATCCGAAGATGGAATAGAACTGATCGATCAGCTCCAGCACCCGCGAGATCTCGGATTCAATCTGCTCCGGCAGCACGAACAAATGGGCATCATCCTGGCAAAAGGTACGGACCCGCATCATCCCGTTCAGCGCGCCGGAGGATTCATGGCGGTGAACCTGGCCGTATTCCGCAATGCGGATCGGCAGATCCCGGTAGGAACGGCGGCTGTTCTTGTAGATCAGCATGTGTCCCGGACAGTTCATCGGCTTCAGTGCAAAATCTGTCTCATCCACCTTCGTGAAATACATCTCATCCTTGTAATGATCCCAATGTCCGGATTGCTCCCACAGACGGCGGTTCATCATCAGTGGTGAGCGGACCTCTTCATACCCGTCGGCACGCTGCAGCTTGCGGGAGAAATCCTCCAGCGCTGTGCGGATTAGCATCCCTTTGGCCAGGTAGAACGGCATCCCGGGCGCTTCCTCGGAGAACATGAACAATTCCAGCTCCTTGCCCAGCTTGCGGTGATCCCGTTTCTTCGCTTCCTCCAACAGGTGCAGATGCTCCTCAAGTAGGGCTGCACTCAGAAAAGCCGTGCCGTATATCCGCTGAAGCACCTGATTGTCAGCATCCCCGCGCCAGTAGGCACCCGCTACACTAAGCAGCTTGAACGCCTTAATCCGGCCAGTGGAGGGCAGATGCGGCCCCCGGCACAGGTCCGTGAATTCGCCTTGCTCATACAGGCTGATTACTGCGTCCTCCGGCAGATCCCGGATCAGCTCCAGCTTCAGCGGCTCTTTCAGCTGTTCAAAGAACTGCACCGCTTCCTCCCGGCTGACCACCCTGCGCCGGATCGGCAGGTTCTCCTTGATGATCTTCCCCATCTCCCGCTCAATTGCAGCAAGATCCTCGCTGGACAGAGGCTGGGCAATATCTATATCGTAATAGAAGCCGTCCTCGATCACCGGACCAATGCCCAGCTTCACGTTCCGTTCTCCATAGATCCGTTTGATCGCCTGGGCCATCACATGGGCTGTACTGTGTCTGTGAATCATCAGCCCGTCGCTGCTGTCTGCCAATACAATTTCAACGAGGCTGTCCCCTTCCACCGGGCAATCAAGGTCAACGAGTCTGCCATCGATTTTGCCGGCTACTGCATTCTTCCTCAGACTTACGCTAATCGACTCCGCAATCTGCGCAATCGTGGTGTTACGCGAATACCTCCTATTTGCTCCATCCGGCAGTTGCACTTGAATCTCCATGATTATGGCCTCCATTTCTTGAGTTTATATTAGTATATGTGAACACAAAAAAACGCATCTCATCCCGGAAAGGGACGAGTGCGTCTTAAACTCGTGGTTCCACCCTAATTCGATTATACGTCACTTCACCTCCGGCTGTTCGGCGGAAACGTGATCAGTACAATCCTCATGGCATCCGTTAACGGGGATGGGGCGGTGACATTTACAGCCTCGCTAACAGCAGGAGGGTTCAGTGCCACGGCTATAGAGGGGTAACATCCGGCCGGTCTCTGTAAGAAGCTCGCACCTTGCACTTCTCTCTCTGGTCAGTCCTCACGGGATATCCTGTCTCTGGTCATTGCCTTAGGTTTAGTGTTGCTGGTTACATAATACGCGCGGCCTTCGTCAAAAGTCAATACCGCGCAGAAAAAAACTTGAAAGCCGCTTCCTAATTGACCGCTCTTATCCGTTCAGCTCATTCCTCTGTATCCGCAGGATAATATCCTCCACACTACTCACCGCAGGTGCAATATAATCCGCTCCGGCCGCCGATAATTCCTCCCCGGAACCATAGCCGAACAACACGCCCACTGAAGCTACACCGCAGGCTTTTGCCCCGATAATGTCATGCTCCCGGTCCCCGATCATCAGCGACTGCGAAGCAAGAAGATTATTCTCCTCCAGCACATGCTCAATCACCTCGCGCTTCTTCGAACGTGTACCATCCAGATTGCTGCCTGCCGCATACTTGAAGAACCCGTCCAGCTCATAATGCCGGAGAATCTGCTCAGCGAATACAATAGGCTTGGAGGTCGCCACATACAGCTCGAACCCCTTGGCTCGCAAGCTCTCCAGCAGCTCTGGAATGCCTGGAATGACATGATTCTCGAACATCCCCAACGTCCGGTAACGCTCCCGGTAGAACTCCACCGCCTGTGCCGCCGCCTCCGCCGTGAAGCCCTGAATTTCGATAAAAGAATCATATAGCGGCGGGCCTATGTACGGAATCAGCAGGTCAGGATGCTCCACCTCGATGCTGAATTGGTTAAGCGCATACTCCACGCTTTTGGTAATGCCTTCCTTGGGATCGGTCAGTGTGCCGTCCAGATCAAATAAGATATGCTTCAAGCTGTCCTTCATCTCTCCCTGATGCTCCCCTCTTGTGCAATTGCTATCTATCATACCTTTCTTCCTGTTTATTTTCCATCCTCAGGATGCTATAATTCAGGGCAATTCAAGGAGCAGGAGGAATAAGATGATACTGCTTAATCCCGCCAAAATACTCATAGGCGACTATCACTACGCCGCAAGGAACAATACCGGACCTCAAGTTGTTGTATATGACAAGGAATACAAAGTGTACCGCCTGGATACGGACTTAACGCCCCATGAAGCCGGACAGGTCTATAACTTGCAACCGCTTAACCTGGACTCCCTTTCGTTCCATCCAGATCAGGAGCTGGCGGCTTTCATCATGGAGGATGCGGCAATGGGCGCAGGGGACTTTACAGGCCGCTTGCTGTGGAGCAAAGCCGGGGCGTATGTATGTGTTCTTTTCTCGCGTGATGGGGGTCTAATCTGGTCTGTAGATAGGCTGGATGAAGAAAATCTGCGGATTTCGGTGTTTCATAGCGGGGACGGAACGTTGGCACATTCCCTAGACTTGCAAGATCCCTTCGGTGACAGCGCCCTGCGGCTGATGGATATCCCCGGGTCGGATGCTGTAACGCTGGAGCTTGCGGCCGGTCAGGATGGTATATCCGTGTATGAATTGTCTATTCAGCAGGACGGGTTATGCAGCCGGGAGATGTTCCCGCATAGATGTTATCTCTCACCCGCTTGGCATCCTGACGGCAGTCAGCTG
The DNA here is from genome assembly GCF_013204885.1 of Paenibacillus tritici. Classification (GTDB taxonomy): domain Bacteria; phylum Bacillota; class Bacilli; order Paenibacillales; family Paenibacillaceae; genus Paenibacillus_AQ; species Paenibacillus_AQ tritici. Next base: position 533,511 of record NZ_JABMKX010000001.1, on the reverse strand, counting down.
TTCACCTTGGAGAATGATGCGCAGGTGTATGCCTGTTTCTCCTATCCAGCCTTGGAGCTGCTACAGGAACAGGGCCTTAACGATGGGGAGTACGATGATGAGTATGAGGAAGAAGACAATTATCCGGGGTATGGCATGCTCTATCTTCAGAACGGTCAAGTCATCACGCAAAATACGAATGAGCGGTTCTTTTGGTTTGATCCTGAAACGATGGAACGAATCGGTGAATGGGCTTTTGCCGGATATGAGCCTGTGCCTGCGAGTGTGGTTTTCCCTTCGCTGGATGATGATCCTTCTCTGTATTCCCAGCTTCAATCGTGTGAGAGAGTCGGCAGCCTGCTTATATTCAGGACCGGCTCTCTACACGATATCCCTCATTTGCTGTTAATTGAGGAAGCTGCGTTACTTGAAGCCATCGGCTCCATGCTTACCAGGCCACGCGGATAATCAGGCCTTTGGGATCACCGACTTCCAGATAGGCTGCCTGGCCGTTAACATCGTCATACGGGAAGCCGTAGGCTAAGCCACTGATGCTGTGGTCATGCCAGAATTTTGCATAAAAGTTGGCGGGAGCCGCATTGTAATAGTTCGCTACGTTGTTCCAGTTACTAGTGGTGTAGACATGGCGGTTGATCGCTGCGGAAGTAGCGGCATCAATTAGCGAACCGTCATTGCGCAGAATATCCTGGGTGCTGTAGCTGGAATAACCTGCGAAGTAATTCGCGTTGGCCCCTCCGGCTCTAAACGATCCATGGACCGGAGCGATAATCCGGTAAGGCGCCTGATCGGTACCCAGTGATTTGAAAGCGGCAGGTACTTCATTCTGGTATTTGCTGAAAATTCCGGCGCGTGTCTCTGATTCCAGCTCGCCTACGGTCTTATCATAGCCGCCCGACAGGCCGACCAGCCGGTGCTGAATCGGGAAGCCGAAGGCATCTACGCGGGTCGTATTGCCGTGATAGCCTGTAGCATCCACGGTGAATTCAACGAAGTCGAAATAGAGATTACGGTTAGGATCGGTCGGGTTATCAATATCCGGCCCGGCAAAGCCGTCATCATAAGTCTTGATGTACAGCGGCGTGCCTACACTAAGGAACATGCGGCCGGAGGTGATTTTGGGCAGAGTGACCCAGGAAGCCTGGTTGATTGTGTGATAGATGTTGGCATAGTTAACCCCGTTCTTGGTCAGATGGCCGGAGGCATTATTAAGCGCATTGGAGATGGGTACCAGATTGCCGCTGAGATCCAGATAACTCCATTTGCCATTGACCGGATTGATCCCGATCACACCCCAATATATCTGGTTGTCGGGGTAGGCTCCGCCCGTTCCGTTCATGACCTTGACGGACACGGCTCCACTCGGCGGGGTTGGAATTGAAGAGGCGGCAATGGAATAGATCGAGCCGGAAGAACCGGAAGGCGGTGTAGTAGGTGATGCAGTCGGCGCTGTTCCCGCAGTATAGGTGAACCATCCGGTATCATAGGCCGGGGTTCCGTTGTTGTAGGTGAAGAAATAGCTAAGCGCTGTGCTGCTTGCAACGCCGGTTACCGCCTGCTCATAACGGGCTTTGCTGCTGTTATAGGTCATGCGGTAATTGAGCTGTGTCCCGGAGTTGACTTTATAATGCACATCGGTCCAACTGGTACTCACTGAAGATTTGAACCAGATCGTCGCTGTAGTGCCCGACAGTTCTACCCCTTGGGTATAATCGGCGGCGGCAGCCTTGGAGCCAAACATGGGCAGGCAGGAGAGCAGAAGCACGAACACAAGCATGGACATACGCCATTTTTTGGGCATCATCATATTCCTCCTGAATTATAGTGGTACTGCTGTAATTATTACCTTGAACCACAGGAAGCTAACGGCCGTTCAGTATTCAGTAGCTGCCTCTCTGAGACCTTCCCTCCTTTCCTCCGGATAAGAGCCAGAATTGCCTATTAATGTATGCGTTTACAACTATCATTATAGTAGCGCTTTTCTCCATTTAGTAGGCTTGGAATTTCGGATTTAGGTTCCCATATTTTGGTTTTATGCTGCGAAAATAACAAAAAGCCCATAATCCCCAGACATCAGGTGGTTATAGGCTTTTCTTCGTTCCATATTCCGCAATCGCTTCTACCAGTGCTGCGAAATAAAGGTATCCCGCCCGGACTGCTCACGGTCCTCTTTATAATGCTTCGGGTTCTTCTTGTGATAGTCCTGATGATAGTCCTCGGCCGGATAAAAATGAGACGCAGGCAGAATCTCCGTCACCACCGGAAGCTCAAATCTGCCGCTAACCGCCACCTGCTCCCGGGAAGCCAGCGCAGCCAGCCGCTGCTGTTCATTATAATAGAATACTGCTGTGCGGTACTGTGTTCCACGGTCCTGGAACTGTCCGCCGTCATCGGTCGGATCAATCTGCGGCCAGAACAGCTCCAGCAGCCGCTCATATGGGAATAGCTCCGGATCGTAAGTGATCTGCACCACCTCGTAGTGACCCGTCGTTCCTGTCTTCACCTGTTCATAGGTGGGGTTCTCTATCGTTCCTCCGGCGTATCCTGATACAATACCGTGAATCCCGGGAAGCTCTTCAAACGGTGTTACCATGCACCAGAAGCAGCCTCCGGCGAACATTGCCTGTTCCATTGTCTTACTCCCTCTCCCTGTCTCGCGTCTGCTGATCTTAATGAACACTATTGAAGATAAAGCCAAATGTTTATAAAGTCAATTGGAGCCGTTAGGCCTGCAAGTCTTTGACCATCAGCACATGTGGAATTCCATCTTCCATGAAGACAGAAGAGGCAGTCTCATAACCCAGCTTCTGATAAAAGCCTTCGGCCTGCTTCTGCCCATGGAGCTTGGCTTGGCGGAGACCCCGTTCAGCGGCCATCTTCTCCAGTGTGCCGATGATTACCGAGCCTAATCCGCTCTTGCGGTACGGGGCCAGCAGACAGATCCGTTCCAGCTTGGCCCATCCGTCTACAGCTCTTAGCCTGGCGGTCCCTACCGGCGAATCCGCATCCTCCTGGAACAGCAGGATATGCTCCGCCAGTGTCTCGTATTGATCGAATTCATCGGCCAAGGGAACCCCCTGCTCCTCCACGAACACTTCCCGCCTGATGCTGAACGCCTTCTGCAAACCCGCATCATCCTTAACATATTCTATCCGCATTTGTTCTCTCCCTCTCCTTATTCCGGCTGCTTAATACCCGCCCAGAAGATTCCCCAGATATCCCCTAGCCGCTGTTCAAATTTCTCCTGTGAATAAAAAAACATCTGCATCGCTATCCCGTCCAGCAAGCAATAATAAGCCGAGAGCAGACTGTCCGCCTGCTGCTGCCTGATCACTCCGGCCCGCATACCCTCTTCAAAAATACTCCGGTACAATCCGGCAGACTGCTGCTCCATTAAGGCAATCTGCTCTCCCAGTACGTCACGGAAGAACGGCGGGGGGAACTGCACCGCCATTTTGTAAAAGGCCGTCAGCACCGGCTGCTCCATCCTGTAATAATAATTCTTGTACACGATCTCGCGTAGTCTTATCTCCACAGGTATATCCCTGAATTCAGTGTACAACCGCTCTAGGAATTCATAATAATGCCGGGCCATTTCGTGAAACGCAGCTAGGAACAAATCCTCTTTTTTGGCAAAATAGGTAGCGATGGATTGCTTCTTAATCCCTACCGCCCGGGCAATACCGGCCAGCGAAGCTCCTTCAAAGCCCTTCTCGGCGAATTGTGAACAGGCAGCCCCCAGAATCGCGTTAGCAGTCATTTCTCACACCCTCCCTGACGATCGTCAGGCAATTATCACATATAGCTTCACCCTCTGTCAATGCTTGCCTCTCAGGGACAGGCTATTAGAGTTTTTCATTCTACAATTGACAATATTTATCAAAAGTTGTACCATTTTATAGATTTGATTTCCGGCAATGAGGTGTAGTGATGGGTAAACGCAATGATATTCTACAGGCCACGTTAGATTTAATCACTGAAGAAGGCTTACAATCCGTAACCTTCGCCAAAATCTTCAAAAGAGCCAATGTCGGCTCCAGCACCTTCTATCACTACTTCGAGAACAAAGAGCAACTGGTTAATGAGCTGTACCATAACATCCGCATACATAAAAGTGAGTTCATCATGAACGGATATAACCCCGGCTTAACGATCTATGAGCGGGTAAAGAGCATCCTGAAGAATTCTGCCAACTATTCCCTTCAATACCCCAAGGAAGTTGAATTTACAGAGAACTACTGCTCCTCCCCCTATATTTCCGAGATTCTGCGCAACACGCCTGACCCGCCAACCTTAGAGATCATCTCGATTATTGAAGAAGGCCAACGCCAGGGCATCATCCGGGAAATGAATATTACGCTATGCTGCCAGTTAATCTCCGGAATATTGAGCGCTGTGATTAAAGGCTACTTGAATGGAAAATACCCCCTCAATGAGCATCAGATCCAGCAGACCATTGAATCCTGCTGGCTGGCCATCAAGGTGTAAGAGCGGATCATTCCTTACGGCCCTATAACGCAAATAAGGCTATCCCTTAAGCAGCTATTCTGCAAAAGAGACAGCCTATTGCGGCAGCGTCCGTACTATGAATGCTGTGCCTGCGGGACCCGATTCCGGCTCCCCGAGGACTTGTAGATCTCTGCAATCAGCTCCAGGGCTTTGATTCCCTCGGACCCGTCAATCCAGAACCTGCGACCTTCGCGGATGTGGGCATAGAAATCATGAATTAACCGTGAATGCCCGCTTCCCCAGTAGGACTTACCGCCTGTGCTGGCGGTCTGCGGCTCGCAGAGCAGCGTCTCCAGGCCATCCTTCCACAGATAGAGGCTGTCCCTGCGCTGCTGCAGCGTTCCTTGCTCGAAGACCAGCTCCAGCTCAACCGGGGAATTGACCTGATAAGCATTGGTCCCGTAAAAGAGACCGCGCACCTTATTCTTGAAGTCGATGCAGGCATGGGCCGTGTCCTCCACCTCAATCACCTCATTCAGTACATCGGTTGTAACACTGCCCTTCACGCTTAACAGGTCACCGCCGCCGAACCATTGCAGCAGATCGAGAGTATGGATCGCCTGGTTGATCAATACCCCGCCGCCTTCAGTAGCCCAGCGGCCTCTCCAGCTGCTATTCGTATAGTACTCCTCACTCCGGGTCCAGGTCACCACGCCCTTCATGCAGAGGAGATTGCCCAGGCTGCCGGAATCTATCACTTCCTTGATTCGGACCGAAGGTTCATTATAGCGGTTCTGGAAGACTACGCCAAGCTGGCCCGCAGCCTTCTCCGCAGCCGCCTGCATCAGGCGGGCCGAAGGCACATCCAGCGCCATGGGCTTCTCTGTTAACACATGTTTGCCCGCGTTGAGGAGTTCAACCGCCATTCCGGCATGCTGATGATGGGGCGTGCACACATGGACAATATGGATATCGGGCCGCTCCAGCAGCTCTCTGTAATCCGTCAAGCCTTCACATCCATAATCCTGAGCGGACTGTGCTGCCTGAACGGGATCACTGTCCACTACGGTAACCAGCCGCGCATCCTCTATGGAAGCAATAGCTCTGGCATGCAGCGGAGCAATCGCGCCGCAGCCTATAATCGCTGCTCCGGTTGTTTTCATCTTATCCACCTTCCGATCTTCTGGTAGCTGATATCCTGCTATTTAAGCGTCTCCGGGGTCAGATTAACCGCTTGCCGCTGGGCTTCCAGACATAGCTCTGCCGCCTTGAACGCATGCTCCTGGGTCATGGCCTGTTCCGTCCGGTGCAGGCAGTCCAGAATCAGCTCGCCGAAGAACGGGAAGCCGACCTTACCGGCCACATGTTCATAATGCTCGCCTTCACGGTCCACCCAGTAGACATGATCCGGTGTGCTGGAGCGGCCGATATCGCTGTACTTGCGCAGCTCGATATACCCTTCCGTGCCCAGAATAATGGTCCGTCCGTCCCCCCATGTCCCCAGCCCCGCCGGAGTGAACCAGTCTACCCGGAAATACTGGGTAGCCCCGTTATCGCCAACCAGCGTGGCATCTCCGAAATCCTCCAGCTCCGGGTATGCCGGATTGTTGTAATTGGCTACCTTGCTGTGCAATACCTTGGCATCACGGCAGCCTGCGTAGAAGAGGAACTGTTCGATCTGGTGGCTGCCAATGTCACAGAGAATGCCGCCGTACTTGTCACGCTGGAAGAACCATTCCGGGCGGCTCTTCGCATTTAACCGGTGAGGTCCCATGCCCATTACCTGAATGACACGGCCAATGGCTCCCTGCTGCACCAGGTGACCGGCATAGACAGCGCTCTCCACATGCAGCCTTTCACTGTAATACGTCATGTACTTCCGCTGTGTCCGCTCCACCTGAAGGCGTGCTGCTGCCAATTGTTCCAGTGAGGTGAACGGTGATTTGTCCGTGAAATAATCCTTGCCGTGCGCCATGACGCGCAGACCCAGCGGACCGCGCTCCGAAGGAACAGCCGCCGCTGCCACTAGCTGAACCTCGGGATCTTCCAGAATCTCTTCGGCGGAACGCGCGGCTCTCACGCCGGGATAGGTGTTCAGGAACACTTTTACCTTCTCCGGGTCGGGATCGTATACCCATTTCAGCTGAGCTCCCGCCTCTACCAGCCCGTTGCACATTCCGTAGATATGCCCATGGTCCAGTGCCAGTGCTGCGATTACGAATTCACCGGGTCCAACTACAGGCTTCGCTTCATGTACAGGTGCATACATCATTCCATCCTTGCGGCTCATACCTGCTCCCCCAATCTGGAGTGCAGATGCCGGAAGCTGATCTCCAGGCTCTCGAACGGATCACGCTGGCACACATCCTGCTCTACGATATGCCATTCCACGCCGGTCTTCCGGCAGGCTTCAATAATCGCTCCATAATTCATATTGCCCTGGCCGATTTCGGCAAAAACAGGCTTACGCGACAGGATCGTCATATCTTTGAAATGCACAGCCTGCATTCTGCCCTCCACTTTATGAATCCACTCCACAGGATCACCGCCGCCTGCCTGAACCCAGTACAGATCCAGCTCAAAGCCGAAGACCTCCGGATCACTCTCCTGCAGCAGCACCTCCATGCCGGTAAGACCGTCGAACCGTTCAAATTCAAAATCATGATTATGATAAACAAACTGCAGACCATACTGTTCCTTCAGCGTACGCGCAATCCCGGAAGCTAGCCTGGCGAACGTGCGGTAGCCCTCCTGACTGGTCTGATATTCTGCCGGCAGGGAGCCAAGACCGATGTACTTGCAGTCCCACAGCTTATGCTCGGCAGCGAGCGCATCCAGGTCATTCGCCAGCCTGTCCCAGGGAACATGCGTCGCACAGATCTTAAGGCCGAATTCATCTGCATAGTCCTTCACCAGCTGCGGGTCCATAGGGCCAATCCCGGAGATCTGCACAGCCTGGTAGCCGATTTCGCTCACCTTCCGCAGACTTTCTCTCAGCGCCTCCGGCGTCCGGGTGTATTCACGCAGCGTATACATTTGGGCAGCAATATTTGAAAGCTTCATTTCATTCATCCACTCCTAGATTCGTTAGAATTGGTCAGGCTGATGCTGTTCATACTGAAATACAGCGCAATGCTAGTGGGTTCCCGATACATCCAGGGCTTGCTGGCTGACGGGCGCTTTGTGAAAAGTGGAATTCTCCACCTGCATCATCAGCTTTTCATGGAACAGCTCACTGTCGATCGGCAGGTCCACCCAGTTGTCGGTCCATGCGGACAGGTACATGGCATTGGACAGGGTCAGGCCGTGAATGCCTTCTTCTCCCGGCGCCAGGAGCGGCTCATCCTGCAGAATGGCATTGGTGAAGTTACGCAGAATGCCTTGGTGCTGCTCACCTTCCCCGGGTTTAACCGGAATTTCACACTTCCAGCACTCCGGCGCTCCGAACCCTCCGGTGAATTCAGCATTGAATTGCGGCTCCGGTGTACGAAGGCGGAAGAAGGTCAGCTTGCCGTCTTCGATGAGGATTTTGCCGTTATCGCCTGTAATCTCGAACCGGTTCGTCCCCGGCGCTTCCCCTGTAGTGGTGATGAACAGCCCCGTTGCGCCATTCTCATATTCCACATAGGCGGTCACATCATCCTCCACCTCAATGTTGCGGTACTTCCCGAAGTGGCAAAAAGCCCGTACCCGCTTAGGCATCATTCCCGTCGTCCATTGCCAGAGATCCAGCTGATGCGGGTCCTGGTTAAGCAGCACCCCGCCGCCTTCTCCGCCCCAGGTCGCCCGCCAGCCGCCGGAATCGTAGTAGCTCTGAGAGCGGTACCAATTGGTGATAATCCAGTTCGTCCGCCGGATCTCCCCAAGCTCCCCGGACTGAATCAGCTCTCTGAGCTTCTGATAGAGCGGGTTCGTCCGCTGGTTGTACATGATGCCGAACTTGCGGTCCGACTTCGCTGCAGCGTCATTCATCTCCTGCACAGCCTTGGTGTACACACCGGCGGGCTTCTCAATCAGAACATGCAGCCCGTACCCCAGCGCTTCAATCGCCAGCGGCGGATGATCATAATGCGGTGTAGCAATCAGCACAGCATCAATGCTGCCGGACTTGAACAATTCTTCCGGTGAACCGAACCGCTGTACACTTGCCGGCAGATGCTCCTCTGCCCAGTCCAGACGCTCCGGGTTACTGTCACATACCGCTGCAAGCTCGGCCCCCTTAACCTCACTCAGCAGACTCTGAGCATGGGCGCGTCCCATATTACCTACTCCTATAATTCCATAGCGTACTGTATTCATCTCCCAATTCCTTTCTGATACTGTTATATGATATGAGGATAACCCTATTTGCCGCCGGTGACCATGACTGTAATTAAGAACTATTTGTATATAAATAAGATGTATTAGATAAATGAAAGCGTTATAATAGGTTTATAATCGTTTTGGGGGAGCCAAGCCATGAATATGACAGCTAACGGAAATTTGACCGGACGCCTGCTGCACAATCTGACCGTTACCGTTACCCACGCCCAGTTAACCAGCCGATACCCGGGATGGAACCGGACGAATGAGACCCCTTCCTTTAACCGGCTCTATTATATTGATTCCGGCGAAGGCAAGGTAATTATCAACGGTGTGGCCTATTATCCAAGACCCGGACAGCTCATGATTATGCCTGCCGGTTCCACTCAGACCACGGACACCTCCCGCGATAATCCTTATACGCGCTACTATTGCCATTTTGACGCGCAGATCGGAGAATGGCCGCTGTTTCATTCTGCGAATAAGCTCTATATCTGCGATGTGCCTGATCCGGGGGCGGTAAGAGCGATTTTCACGGAGATGATTGATTGGTTCCAGGATACCGGCTTCCTCGCCACCTTGCGGACGCAAGCTTCACTGCTTACGCTGCTGTCGCTCTGTCTGGAATCCGGGGGCTACAGCAATTTCCTTGACGACCTGACGCATACCAGCGACCAGGGCAAACTGGCGGATGTGCTGACCTATATTGATCAGCGGTTAATGCGGCCGCTCGTGGTAGAGGAGCTGGCTGAACTCGTCCATCTGCATCCGAACTATTTCATCCCCTACTTCAAGAAATTCATCGGCGTCCCCCCGATGCAGTACGTCCAGCTGAAACGGATGGAGCTGGCCAAGAGACAGCTCTCCTACACCAGCTTCAGCATCTCCGCTATCGCCGAGCAGGTCGGCATGGAGCTGGCCCACTTCTCCAAGGTGTTCAAGAAGTCCACCGGCGTCTCTCCGTCTGCTTACCGGAGCAGTACGAGGTAGGGGGCTAATTCGTACCTGAGTACGATCAACATCAGCAGGCTTGGATGGATTGGTGGGTGCGTGGACGCTTCCGCTTTTCCACGTTGCCGAGATTCGAAGTACCATTCATCCATTTATACTGCGAGTTGATCCGTTGCTGGACGCGATTGTTATGCAGCTCCCTCCACCTGTAGGACAACAAGTGCTGATCCAGACTGTTATGTGGCTCCCTACACCTGTGTGATAACAAGTGCTGATCCTGACTGTTATGTGGCCCCCTCCGCCTGTGTGATAACAAGTGCTGATCCTGACTGTTATGTGGCCCCCTCCGCCTGTGTGATAACAAGTGCTGATCCAGACTGTTATGTGAACCCCTCCACCTGTGCGGGAGACATAGCAGTTGGATTTTTGTAGCTTAATTTTCCTGTTAGAGCTGCTTGATCGGGACTAAGTGGAAATTCGTCACTTAATTCTGCCGGATCTCCTGTTAACCCCCATTTTCAGTGGGATTAAGTGCGGTTTTCCCAACTAATTCTCCAGATTCAGGGTTTGCTGCGGTATTAGATGACGTTTATCCAACTGCTATATAAGACGCACTTAAGTTTTGAACTTGAAGCTTCATCGTCACTGCGGTGAACATTAGGACTTCCGGCCGCTGCCCATCCCCAGATTTCTTGATCTATTCCGCTCTTCGCGGGTGAAATCCGGTGACTGCTGATGCTTCCGGAGTGAGCTTTCCTGCGGAAAGCTTTCAGGCGGTCGCTACCGCACCTACAGTTCCAAATTTCCCCTCCGTTTCTTTTGCTTGTTGTTATTTTTTTCAGTGCTTCTTATATACCTTCCGCCACACACCTCACTAAGATCCGGCATCTCTTCGCTCCACTTAGATGCCTCATACCACAAAAACAGCAAGCCTCCAACTTTAGGAGACTTGCTGCTTTGGATTGGAACAGACTTAAACAGCAGTGCGGGCGGATGCCTGCCTACTTGATCCCGAAATAGGCTTCGGCATTGTTATAGCATATATTCTCAATCGTCTGTCCTACCCAGGCATAATCACGCGGCAGGTCGCCTTCTTCAATCCAGGTGCCGAACAGATTGCAGAGAATCCGCCGGAAGTATTCATGACGCGTGAAGGAGAGGAAGCTTCTGGAGTCGGTCAGCATGCCGACAAAAGGACTGATCAGACCGATGCTGGAGAGCGCCTTCAATTGCTGCAGCATCCCCTCTTTCTGATCATGGAACCACCAGCCGGAGCCCATCTGCACTTTGCCCTTGATGCCGGAGCCCTGGAAGTTGCCGATTGCCGTAGCAATCATCTCATATTGTGAGGGATTCAGCGTGTATACGATGGTCTTCGGCAGCTGTCCGCTGGCATCCAGCTCATTCAGCAGCGCGTTCAGACTGCGGGCCATATTGAAGTCCAGAATGGAATCGAAGCCGCTGTCCCTGCCAAGGGCCCCGAACATACGTGAGTTGTTATTGCGCAGCGCTCCGATATGAAGCTGCATGCTCCAGCCCCGTTCATGGTACAGCCGGCCTAACTTGAGCAAGGTATGGCTCTGGAATTTCTGTTCCTCCTGAGTACTGATCTCTTCGCCTTTGAAGGCACGGGCAAATATGTAAGCCGCTTCATGCTCCGTTGAATGGGCATGCGGAAGCTCACCGAAGGCCTGATCCGACAGACGGCAGCCGTGCTTATGGAAGTAGTCGATCCGCGCCGTCACTGCCTGGATGAACCCGGAGTAAGAGTGAATCTCCAGACCGCTCGCCTCACTGAGCAATCCGACATATCCGGCAAAACCTTCATCACGGATGTTCAGCGCCCGGTCCGGTCTGAAGGTTGGCGCAACCACTGTCTCAAGCGCCTTGTCACTCTTGAGCTGCATGTGATGCTCTAGCGAGTCCACAGGATCATCCGTAGTGCAAACAACATCTACGTTAAATTTTCTTAGAATGCCTTGTGTAGTCAATTCTTCTCCTTGCAGCTGCTCATTGCATCGTGCCCAGACACTCTCGGCAGTATCTTCAGACAATAGCTCGTCGATACCGAAGTAGCGCTTCAATTCCAGATGGGTCCAGTGGTACAACGGATTGCCCAGCATCTCAGGTACGGAGCGGGCCCAGGTCATGAACTTGTCTTGATCCGAAGCCTTCCCGGTAATCAGCTGTTCGTCAATGCCGAGCCAGCGGAGTGCCCGCCATTTGTAGTGATCTCCGGATAAGGCCAGTTCGGTAATATTACGGAACTTGCGGTTACTGCTAATCTCCTGAGGATTCAGGTGACTATGGAAATCGTAAATGGGCATCTTACGGGCATAATCATGATACAAGGTTTGTGCACTTGAGCTTAACAGCAGCCAATCGTCATGAATAAAAGATGAGGTACTCAATGTGTTCTCCAGCCTCTCGTCATTCATATTTGTTGATCCATCGTCCTCCGGCGGACGGCAGCCGGTTCTGCGCGTTTGCACTACCATACTACCATACTTGTATGGTAGTATGGTAGTGCTTCCACAATAGATCATCAGGAGGGTTACACGATGGAATACACTATCGGTACACAAGCGGTTTCCACAAGGGACATCGTGTACCGTTCACTGAAGAACCAGATTCTGCTGCTGGAGCTTCCGCCGGGAACCGGCATTTCAGAGAAAGAGATTTCGCTCAAATTCAACGTCAGCCGCACACCTGTGAGAGAAAGCTTCGTGCGTCTCGCCCAGGAGGGGCTGCTCGCTGTATATCCCCAGCGCGGAACGGTAGTCTCCCTGATTGATTCTGAACTCGTTGAAGAAGCCCGCTTCATGCGAGAGCATCTGGAGCGGGCAGTGATCCGGGAAGCCTGCCGCTCCTTTCAAGCCAGGAACCTCATTGATCTGAAGGCCAATCTGGACAAGCAGAAGCTCTGCATCGAAGATCAGGACTATAAGGAAATGTTCATGCTGGACGAAGAGTTCCATCATGTGATTTTCACAGGCTGCAACAAAAAGAATACCTGGGAAGTGATCCAGCAGATCAAGGTTCACCTGAACCGCAGCCGGATGCTTAAGCTCACCGCAGATCATAACTGGGAGCATCTGTATCAGCAGCATTATTGTCTGTATGAAGCCATTGAGCAGCATAATATCAATCAGGGGGATCAGATTATGCAGGAGCATATGGCCCTGACTATCGCCGATCAGGAGATGCTGATGGCGAAATATCCGCAGTATTACAAGCAGCGACCAGAGAACTGATATACCATCCGCAGAATAATACTTTCACCAGAGAAGGGTTGGATCACTATGTCTGAGTTGGCTTTACATCCTGCACTAGCAGGAAAAATTGTCGTAATTACCGGAGGGGCCGGGGCACTCTGCAGCGCAATGGCTCTGGAGCTGGCCCGTCAAGGCGCGAAGGTCGCCATTCTGAACCGTACGGAGGCCAAAGGAGCGGCTCTCGCCGCGCAGATTACTTCCGGCGGCGGTCAATCGCTGTCCTTGGCCTGTGATGTCATGGATACTCTTAATGTACAGCAGGCTGCCGATGAGATCCGCAGGCACTGGGGTCCCTGCGACTTGTTAATCAACGGGGCCGGGGGCAATCAGCCGTCGGCGATCACTACCAAAGAAACTTTGCAGGACGGTGATCTGGAGAATCCCGATATCGTCTCCTTTTTCGATCTGTCCGTCAGCGGATTTCGCAGTGTCCTCGACTTGAATCTGACCGGAACCTTAATTCCAACCCAGATCTTCGCGAAGCAAATGCTCGGACGGCCCGGGGCCTCCGTTATTAACATTTCCTCGATGAGTGCCGCTTCGCCTATGACCAAGGTTCCGGCCTACAGCGCTGCCAAAGCGGGCATCAATAACTTCACACAATGGCTTGCTGTCCATCTGGCAGAATCCGGGATACGGGTGAATGCCATTGCCCCCGGCTTCTTCATCACTACCCAGAATGAACAACTGCTGGTTGACCCGGATGGCGAGCTGACTGAACGTTCCCGCAAAATCATCTCCCAGACACCTATGCGCCGGTTCGGCACACCGGAGGATCTGCTCGGCACCTTGCTCTGGCTGGCAGACGAGCAAATGTCAGGATTCATTACCGGCATCACTGTCCCGGTGGATGGCGGCTTCATGGCCTATTCCGGAGTGTGAACAGCCAGCAAGTGGAATAATGTATCTTAATCCCCCGATTTCTGTCTTCTTGACGGAAGCAAGTGGATAAACAGCATCTGTTATTGTTACTATTGGCTACATTGGATGAAATGGGACAATTAGATGCTGTTTTTCCAACTGTTAGTTGACAAGCGTCCATTGGTTCATTAACAAGTGTGGAAAATCCAACTGCTATTTCCCTGCCATGGCATCCGAACTCGTCGCTAATCGGCAACTCTTAATTTCCCCCTGGAATTCAAAGGAATTCAAAAAAACCGAACCCCGTCACCAGGGTTCAGTTCAAACGAACAAACTTCAGCTATGCGCTTCGACCAGTACACCGTCCTCCAGATGAAGCACCCGGTCGCACCATTCCAGCATCCGTTCATCATGAGTCACCATAACGGCGGCCTTGCCTTCGCTTCGAACTTCGTCAGCGATCATCCGTACCACTTCCCGGCCGCGGCTGTAATCCAGGCTGGCCGTCGGCTCATCGGCGAACAGAATCGCCGGCTTGTTCATCCAGGCCCGGGCAATAGCCACCCGCTGCTTCTCGCCCCCGGACAGCTGTTCGGGGTAATGGTGGCGGCGCTCCCAGATGTCCAGACGCTTAAGCAGATAGGCGGCGCGAACCTTGGCATCCTTCGTGCTGAGCTTCGCCAGCTTGGCTACGTAGAGCAATTGTTCCTCCACCTTCAAGAATGGCAACAGCTGCGCGCTCTGGAACATGAAGCCGATCTTCTGCAATCTTAGCTCTGTCAGCTCCCCCTTGCCCTTGTCTCGCAGCGATTCACCGTCAAGGAAGATTTCTCCGCGGGTGGGCGTGAGCAGGGCACCGGCTGCTGAGAGAAACGTGCTTTTGCCAGAGCCTGACGGCCCCAGCACAGCAACGAATTCGCCTTCGTTCACCGTAAGATCCAGATTATTCAAGACAGTCATTGCCCCGTCTCCGTCCCCGTAGGTCTTGGTCACCTGCTTCATCACTAATTTCGCACTCATGCTCCAGTCCTCCCTATCGCTTCCAAGGCGTCCACCCTGGCTACTCTTGCCACCGATATCAATGAACCCAGCAGCGACATGCCAATGAACAGCAGGCTGGTCATCGCCATCGTCTGTCCGTCCAGCTCAAACGGCATGGTGTCCGGCAGTCCCATGTTCATTCCCAGCGTAAGCAGAATGCCCAGCGCCAGACTGGCTACGGACAGCAGCATGACTTGACCGACTACACTCCAGGCCAGATAGGACATCTTCGTCCCCATCGCCTTCAGGATTCCGAACTGGCTGGTCTTCTGGATCGTGATGACATAGAAGAATACAGCAAGAACTACGGCAGCAATCACGAACAGAAATACAATCATCATGAGCAGGGAATTCTGCTCGGCGGCATAGCCGGGAACGCTGGATACCGCCTGCTTCTGCGTAATAACCTCAACAGCCTGCTGTTGCCCGGCAATCTGATCGGCCTGTGCCGCCGTTACATCCAGTGCAATCACGTTATAAGGAGCACTGCCTGTACTGTCAGCAATGCCTCCCTGAACCGCCCCCTGCTTCATCGCCTGCCAGTCAAGCGGATTGATATAGACAACCGGGGTATGGCTGTAGGAGCTGTCCTTCACGAAGCCGGTGACCGTCCAGCTCATGCCGGAGGCCTGATCGCGGATCGTGCTGCCGATGGTCACGCCGGATTGCTCCAGCTTGGAATCCGCAACTGCGCTCCCCTGAACCTCATTCGTAATCCCGGTGCCTTCCGTCACCTCAGGAGCCAGCATCCCCGTCATATCGACGGCAAAAAAAGTTATGTCTGCCTTAACATCAGCACCGGAAGCGGTAATGGTACTGGTCTGCACGCCAAGCGGAGTCGCCTTCGCCACTCCGGCTACCGCCCGGACAGCCGCCAGCTCCGTCCCGCCTAACTGGGAACGTCTAAAGGTATGGTCCGCGTCGCTCTGCACGACAAAGTAATTGGCGGGCATATTTTTCAAGGCGGAGATGTTAGCATAGGCAAGCCCTCTCGCCAGTCCGGTCACGAAGAGGACCAGGAACGATACCAGCAGCATAATCACCATTATGAGACTGTAGCGTGCTTTGGAGTGCCTCATCTCCCGTAGAGCCAAAAACATACAACCACTCCTTCTAATCTGTATAACTACAGTCTAGAGAGTGAAGATGAACGGAGTATGAATAAAGAATTACACTATATAGATTGAAGTATAGACGTTTCCAAAACAGATGGTATGCGCAACTGCGGTGAATATTGGACTTTCGGCCGCTGTTGTTCCCAGATTTCTTGATTTATACCGTCATACACGGTGGAAATCCGGTAACAAAGGCGGACGCTACCGCTCCTCCCGTTCCAAATTCCCCTCCGCTGCTTTCATCTATTTTAAATACGTCTACTCCATCTATATATTGGCTGGGCGGCAGGGCAGAGTAACGGTAAACGTTGTTCCTTCCCCTACCGTACTCGTCACCTCAATCGTCCCGTTATGCGCATGGATGATCTTTTGGGCAATGGCCAGCCCCAGCCCGCTGCTGTTACGCTCACGCGAACGCGCCTGATCCACCTTATAGAACCGGTCAAAGATCATCGGCAGCTGCTCCGCCGGAATACCTGTACCGTTATCGGTCACGGTTACTATACATTGCTGGCCCTCCACAAGCGCTGCAATGCTAATCGTCCCCCCGGCCGGGGTGTATTTGACCGCATTGGTCACCAGATTCATCCATACCTGATAGAGCAGATTGGAATCTCCCAAAAGCGTTATCTCTGCTGCATGCAGCCGTACCGCAAGCTCCTTCTCCGTAAGATGCCATTCCATAATCTGAATGACCTGGCGCAGCTGGGCGCGCAGATCGAAGTTTCTCTTCTCCAAGGCATTCTCATCATAATCCAGAGAGGACAAGGTGAGCAGTTGTGTGCTGAGCATGGATAACCTCCGGCTCTCATCGTCGATGATCGCAAGATACTCCAGACGCTGGGCTTCCGGCAGGGTGCCGTCTTTGAGCGCATGGGCGAAGCCCTGGATGGAGGTTAACGGCGATTCGATCTCATGGGAGACATTAGCGACGAATTCCTGTCTGGCCCGGTTCGTCCGCTCCAGCTCCCGGCTCATGGTCATGAAGTGGGATGCCAGTTGGCCGATTTCGTCACGCCGGGCGGTATATAGCTTAATGTCGTACCTGCCCTTGGAGATTTTAAGGGTGGCCTCGGTCAGCCGGGTAATGGGTTTCACCACATGAAATGCACTAATCAGCACAAACCACAGGCTCAACAGAATAATGACCACAATCAGCACGGCAAAAAAGATCCGCAGCTCCCCGAACTGCACCTGGGCATCCGGACGCATGAACAAGGCGTAGGTCTCCCCGTTGATATGAACCGGCACGCCAATTGAATTACTAAGCTGGTTATCGAAAAAGCCGGTCACGAACAGCTGGCCGGGGAAATGCCCCACGCCATGATAGATCTCTCCGGCTAATACCTTGCGCAGATCCTCTTGCTGAAGGTCATTTTTGCGGAAAGGCAGACCGTAGAACCGTTCCTCCCCGTTGGCATTGACCAGATACATCTTGTACCCCAGGGAAGCGGTACTCAGGAGATATTCTTCGGTCGCATCCGGGTGGTCTTCAATGAACTGCTGCAGTCCGGTGGCCATCCGGGTCAGCTTGGCATCATTCTTCGGCTTGATCTGGGATTGGTAATAGAGATTGGAGACCAGAAACCCCAGCACGCTGCTGATAATAATCACAGAGCAGAAGATAATACTCATCCTTACATAAAGCGACCTCATGCGTTCACCATGTCCAGCTTGTAGCCGATTCCCCGTACGGTACGGATGGTGAAATCGTTCTGGTATTCGCTGAACCGCTGGCGCAGGCGCTTGATATGCACATCCACCGTCCGCTCGTCCCCCTCGTAATCTGCACCCCACACCAGCTCAATCAGCTCACTGCGCGAGAACAGGCGTCCGGGATATTGGGCCAGCTGGGCCAGCAGCTCGAACTCTTTGACCGGCAGCAGCAGCACCTCAGTTCCGTCACTTATCTCGTAATTCTTCCGGTCAATCACCAGCGAGTTCAGGCGGATTCGATCGTCAGAGGCGATGGAATAGCGGCGGAACAATGCCTTAATGCGGAACAGCAGCTCCTCCGGCTCAAACGGCTTGGTTACATAATCATCCGTCCCGCTGAGGTATCCCTGCTCCTTGTCGCTGAGCTGCTGGCGGGCCGTGAGCAGAATCACCGGGATATCATAGTTCTCCCTTATGTATGCACACAGCTCCAGGCCGTCCATATGGGGCATCATCACATCCACCACGGCCAGATCCACCGTCTGCTCCTTCATCCGAGCCGCCGCTTCCCGGCCATCCCCGGCTTCCACCGTATGATATCCCTCTCTCGTCAGCACATGCCGCAGCAGCGTACGGATATGAACATCGTCGTCGGCTACCAAAATCTTTTTCAACTACAACCTCTCCCTCCGGCTTGCCTGATCAATGACATCATACTAGCAACAAAGCCACATGAAGACAATAGTACCTCCCTTGGCTTCACACCAGAAACGGGAGGATGCTGTCCTTCAGCGGGATGACGGGTCTGCCCATCAGCCGCTCCAGATCCCCGGAGGTAGACGAAGTATCCAGCTTGCTCATAAAAGCATAGATCCAGTGCTGAATTCCGTCATCCTGACGGTGCACCACCGGCTTCCCGGCAACCTCTGTCAGAACTTCAGCCAGATCGTCAAAATCCCAGGTCTGCGGAGCGGTCAATTCATAGATATGGTTGCCTGCTCCATCTTCACCAAGTACAGCAGCAGTAGCAGCTAAGGCAAGGTCCCGGCGGCCAACCGAGTTGAACCTCCACTCTCCCGGCGCCGTAATCAGCTCTCCGCTGGAGAGCGCCTCCTTCAGTCCCAGCACCCCAACGAAATCAATATAAAGGGCATTGCGCAAAAAGGTATATTCCAACCCGGACTCCATTATCGCCTGTTCCGTCAGGGTATGCACATTATCCGGCTTGCCCGGATCTGATCTCCGCTGTGAGAAGGCAAAGCCCGTATAGAGGATATGCCCCACTCCGCTTCGCACGGCCGCATCAATCACCTGTTTATGCTGGGTCAGACGAACATTATCATCCGTATGCGAGCTGGAGATTAGCAGAAGCCGTGTTATCCCGTCAAAAGCTTCATTCAGTGATTCCGGCACATCATAATCGGCAACCCGAACCCCGATGCCCTGTTCTTGTAGAGGCGCCGCCTGTTCCAGCTTTCTTACTCCGGCAATCATCTGCCCCGCCGGGATACGTTCAAGCAAATACTCCATAACCAGACTCCCCAATTGCCCGGTGGCCCCCGTAATCATAATCGTCATAGTTGATATCTTCCTCTCCAATGTGCATATTGAAATACCTCTTCGTATACAAGCAACAATACTTCCAGCCGCCATTACAATACCGATCTTTCGACAAGCGGAACATTTCCAACACTACTACCCTCTGCTCAGCTTATTCAAAAGCCCCAGCAGCAGCCGCAGCTCCTCTTCCTCCAGCCGGTTCATGACAGCCGCAACCGCTTCCCGGTTCCCCGGCAACTGCTCCGTAAGCAGCCTTTGTCCGGCTCCGGTGATCGAAATCACCGTCTTGCGCCCATCCTGCGCGTGACCGGCCCGGGTAATATAGCCATCCTTCTCCAGTGGAGTCAGCAGGAGGCTGATATTCGCTTTGGTTACCCCGATTCTCTCCGCAAGCAGCGAAGGCAGGATCGTTCCTCCATGCTTCGCAATCTCAACCAGTACGCGGATTCTGGCCCCGTTCAGCCCTTGAGCCTGCCAGTATTTCTCGGAGACGGCTACGGCGCCTGCTGTCGCTCCTATCAAGGCGAAGAACGCCTCATTCGCAAGCGGCAGCTCCAGTACATACTTCTGTAAATCATCCATTGGTTATTGTCAGCTCCATTTAGTTAATAGCTTAACTATATTTGCATCAAGCGTAGCTTATTTATCCGATATTGTCAAAAGAATGCGCACAACTTCCTCCACCAAGTGGAAACGGCTTTGCCGTCCTTTTAAAGGACGATACCGTTTCAGCGAGAAATAGAAGGACAAGTTATCGTGTGCAACATATAAGTTCTTATATTTGCACCAAAAACCCCCTGTCCTTCCCTGGGAAGACTAGAGGGTTTACGATAACCAGATTTCACGCCTATTCAGCAGCCGTCAGATCAACACAGGCTTCGCCGCAGGTGACACCGGTTCATCGCCATAGCTCCTACTGCCTTCCAGCACAATTTCCAGCTTGATCAGCTCAGAGCGGCTGGCCAGCCGGATCGGCGGCCCCCAGGTTCCGTAGCCGGAAGAGACAATGACATGCAGCTTGTTTTTGAGCAGATATCCCCAGTCCAGTTCAAACAGCCGTCTGGTAATCCAGTGATTCGGAGCAATCTGCCCGCGGTGGGTATGTCCTGACAGCAGCACATCTACTCCAGCCTGTGAAGCAATCCCGAAGCCGGTCGGCTGATGATCCATCATAATAATGGGCTTGGTGCGGTCCACCCCTTCCAGCAGAGCATCCACACTGAGCCGCCCGCCCGCTTCCATCGCTTCGGCAGTCTTGTCCTTGCGCCCCACAACGTAGACGCCAGAGACTTCCACAACCTCATCCTGCAGCACCTGAATGCCGATATTCTTCATCACTTCGGTGTACTGTGCAATCGAACCGCCATAATACTCATGATTCCCCAGCACCGCGTAGACGCCGTAACGTGCCTTAAGCAGCTTCAACTGCTGATCCATGCCATTGCGGATAAAAGGCTCAATACTATCATCCAGCACATCCCCCGCCAGCAGCACGATATCCGGGTTCATTGCGTTCATCTCCTTGACCATTCTGCGCAGATGGCGGTTGCCGACAATGTTGCCCAGATGCAGGTCTGAAGCTACAGCTACCGTAAGCGGTACACTGGTTCCGATGGATTTGTCAACATTCAGCCGATGACTTCTCACCACCGTACTCCAGGCATTACGTGAACCCCAGATCAGGAAAATCGCCAGCATTGCCAGCAAGGTAGCCCCAGCCTCGGTCACAAAAGCGGACAGTCCTACGCCAGCAAGCGCCAGCACTCCGTAGAGCAGATCGGTCAACGGCAGCATGATCACGGCGAACTCCATACAGGCCAAATAATAAGAGCCCGCTACCTTGAACAACCGGCCAACCGGCTTCAGCGCCTGCGGCAGCGGAATTCTGCCAATTAGATAAGAGAAGGAAATGACAAGAAATACAGACCAGTATACAGCAATATTCATCCCCGGCAGCCATTCCTGAAGCAATACCGACAGATGCCATCCAATATAGAAATTCACAAGTCCAAGTACAAGCAGCATGACCGCAGCCCCGGCCAGCATCCGCAAGTTTTTCACCCTATCCACTCCCTTAAGGTAAGTTTCTATACTATCTACTTCAGATCATAACACAAAGTATTCGGGAGGTATAAATTGTGCTGTGGAACTGGGATAAACCTGAGAATACAAGCGGGTACACGATGTGTGAGCGTGGAATTGCTGAGTTGACAGCAGAAGGAGGTCAATGGTAAGATTCAAAGCATATTTCTAATTAGGAGGATTATCATCTATGTTCTTTCCGGTCGTTTGGGAGTAGTGGCAATAAAAAAGCGGATTTTCATCCACAAGTGTGGGCTTTTTTTGAGCTGCTTCTTTTACGATTGAACATAGAATTGCGATCCGTATAGCTTATTTAGGTTTTTTGGCTATGCCTGGTATCGCTGTGTTCTCTACCGTGATAAATGCAGATCTGAGGCCCGCATTGTGGACCTGGATCTGTATTTTTTATTGCCAACTAACCAGGCTGACAATAAAAATACGGGGAGAATGATGAATGATGATCCAACAAAATTGGAAACGAAGTTTCTTTACAATATGGGCAGGACAGGCGGTTTCACTGATCACCAGCTCCGCTCTGCAAATGGCGATCATCTGGTATCTAACCGATACCACCGGATCTGCCATGGTGCTCTCGCTGGCCACAATGGCAGGCTTTTTACCTCAAGCTCTACTAGGAACTATCATTGGCGTATGGGTTGACCGTTGGAACCGGAAGCTGGTTATGATCGGCGCAGACCTGTTTATTGCAGCCGCAGGTGTAGCCTTGGCGGTAGTCGCCCTCACCATTGAGCTGCCGGTATGGGTCGTGATGATAGTACTGCTCATCCGCAGTGCCGGGTCAGCCTTTCACACTCCTGCTTTGAGTGCAGTCACGCCGCTGCTGGTCCCTGAGGATCAGCTAACGAAGTGCGCAGGCTATTCCCAGTCGGTACAATCGGCAAGCTATATTCTAAGTCCTGCCATCGGTGCTTTTATGTATGCGGCATGGGAACTGGAGATGATTATTGCCATTGATGTGCTGGGTGCGTTGTTCGCCTGTGTCACCGTAGCGATGGTTCCCATTCCGAAGCCGGAGGCACAAGGCCGAAGCGTTGCTAACAACTTCTTCAAAGAAGCCAAGGAAGGCTATCTTGCGCTTAGAGCGTCGGCCGGATTATTTGCTTTGCTGTGGATCGGTGCACTGTATGCGTTTATCTTTTTGCCGATCAATGCCTTGTTCCCGTTAATGAGTATGAGCTATTTCGGAGGCACGGCAGCCCATGCTTCTATTGTCGAAATCGTCTTTGCCGGCGGGATGCTGGCAGGCGGCTTAGTGCTCGGCGTATGGGGCGGCTTCAAAAAGCGTGCGCTAAGTATTATTTCCTCTATTTCACTAATGGGAATAGCCTTATTCCTTGCCGGATTATTGCCGGTCCATGGCTTCGTGATCTTTGTGATATGCGGCGCGCTGATGGGCTTCTCCAGCCCTTTTTACAGCGGAGTACAGATGGCACTCATTCAAGAGCGAATTCCACCCGAGTTTTTGGGGCGCGTCTTTGGCTTGATAGGCAGTCTTACTTCCTTGGCCATGCCGGTTGGTTTGATCATGTCCGGTATTTTTGCGGATCGGATTGGAATTCACACGTGGTTTATGCTGTCAGGGGTCTGCATGATTGGAATTGCACTTCTGTGCGTGTTGCTTCCGTCGATTTGTAATTTAGATAGGATAAATGACCACAGAAGCTAAAATACATCTGCTGCTGGTGTCCCTGTTTATGTTAAGGGGCGCCAGCTTATCAGAACCTCTGCGGTCCAGACAACTCGTATGGCTACCAGCCACCTCACCCTCATCTATCTGCCCATTATGGGGTATCCTGCCTACGATCTTCGCGCAGCACATTGTATTCGGTTTTCCGATTACATTTGGCCTATGCGGCGCTTCCAGTCCAATTGTGTTCGGTTTTCCGATTACATTCGG
This sequence comes from Paenibacillus tritici, assembly GCF_013204885.1. Taxonomy (GTDB): domain Bacteria; phylum Bacillota; class Bacilli; order Paenibacillales; family Paenibacillaceae; genus Paenibacillus_AQ; species Paenibacillus_AQ tritici. Next base: position 510,304 of record NZ_JABMKX010000001.1, on the reverse strand, counting down.
CATTCTAGGCTCCTCATTTACTCATGTGGCCTCCTCATTCAAAGAGCACTTCTCCCCCACGCTATGCACCTCTTATCCACATCAGGCTGTAATATAAATTTCCTATACCATCAAAAAAGAGCCCTATAGGCCCTTTTATGCTTCAAAGATTGCTTGTATCATCTTCAATCGGGTTTCTCTTAGCCGCTTCTCTGCACCATCCGGATGCAGCGGTTCTCCCCACAGGAAAGTTCTATAAACAACATCACAGAGATGCAGCGGAAGGGCATCCGTTAATTTGGGCATTGCATTTCTCTTCACAAGGAGTACTATGAATCTACCGGAGCATCAGCCAAATTCTATCTGAAGGAGTGCAACGCCATGTTCAGCAGAAAGAAATCCACCCCTCTGTTTACCCGAAAAATTAGCGGACCCGGTTGGACACTTCATCCCGCTCACCCTGTTACCTGGATCGTAGTGGGCGCCTTGCTGGGTGTCAGCATCTATGTCGCGTTCTCACGATAAATTCCACTCCACATTGTATCTGTACAGCTTGGAGGGACGGTGACCGGCATCCCGGGTGCTCTCCTCCGTCTCGATTACCCGTTCCGCAATCTTGCGGCGGAATGCGGCAGCGAGCAGGTCTTTGCCAAGGATGATCTCATATACGCGCTGAAGCTCGGATAAGGTGAACAGCGGCGGCATCAGATTGAATACGATGTCTGTATATTCCACTTTGCCGCGCAAGCGTTCGATCGCATACTGCACCATTAGCAGATGGTCAAAAGAAAAACCCGAGCTGCGGACAATCTCGCGGTTCATCTGGCGGACATGCCCCTGAATGGTCTCCGTAAGCTTGACTACACCACTGAGCTTCTCCTCATCACTCTGCAAAGTAATCTCTACCAGCGTCTCCTGCCGGATGCCCTGCTCCAATACCTCGCGGCTGGTATCGAGTATGAGGTAAGACACCTCGAACCAGGCGGCTGCGGCGGCATCATCCCCTGCCTGTACGCTCAAGGCCTTGCGGTCAACCAGCGCCATATAGGAGCAGCTGATGACCCGCATCCGCGGATCACGGTGTACATCGCCCCAGGTATACAACTGCTCCATATAGATGTTATCAATGTTCGTCTCACTATACAGCTCCCGGCGGGCTGCTTCTTCTACACTTTCGCCGATCCCCACGAACCCTCCAGGCAATGCCCATTCTCCCAGAAAAGGATGCTCTCCCCGCTGAATCAGCAGAAGCTGCAACGACTTCTCCGCCAGCTTGCGGTAGTTATTCTGCTCCTGCTCCATGACAGTGAAGATCAGCATATCGACGGCCACAGACGGACGTTCATAGCTCCCTGCATTATAATTCGCCAGGAATTCCTCCTCGTTCAAGCCGTTATGATCAGTAGCCGGTTGATTTGGCATGGGTATGCTCCTTCTTTTTGACAAATTAATAGGAATCTCTTGTTAATAACATAGTGTTATTATATACCTATAGCGTGAATGCCAGTCAAGTCCATGCCCATGCTTAATTCAAGAACTCTCGTTCTTAATATACGCACAAAAAAATCACCTCACCCGAAAGCAAGGCAATTCTTCAATACTACATGACTACATAGAATCACAACGGTTCAATATGGACAAGCACGGTCGATACGTGATGGCGGTCTTTGAGCTGATCTTCGATTTCCTCTGTAATATCATGACTCTGAACCACATTCAGGCTGGAATCCACCAGCACGGTAGTATCCACCAGCACATTGTTGCCGTGAATCCGGGCTTTGATATCCTTAATCGACTCGACGCCTTCAATCTCTGCCACCGTCTGCTTCATCAGCTCCAGTCTGCCGGCATCGAAGCCGTCGGTCAGATCATGCGTAGCTTTGCGGAATATATCCCAAGCAGTCTTGCAGATCAACAATCCGACAATCGTTGCTGTGAGCGGATCTAACCAGGGGATTCCGAACTGTGAACCGATAATGCCGATGAAGGCGCCCATACTTACAAGCGCATCGGAACGGTTATCCTGCGCAACGGCATGCATGGCATTACTGTTCAGGCGGCGTGCAAGCTTGATATTGTACCTGTAGACTCCGATCATCACCACAGCACAGGCAGCTGCCGTCCATGCGGCAATCAGATCAGGAGTGTCCAGCGATGGCTGAATGAATTTGTTCACTCCCTGATAGAGCACTTGAAAGCCTACAGCAAGCATAATAAAAGAGGCGACCAGTGCGGCAACTGTCTCTGCTCTGAAATGACCATACCCGTGGTTGGAATCCGGGGGCCTGCGGGAAATTTTGAGCCCGGTCAATATGGCTAAGGAGGCAATAATATCGGTGCTGTTATTCAGCCCGTCAGCAAGCAAGGCCTGAGAGCCGGATATGGAGCCAATGAATAATTTGACGGCAGATAAGAGTATGTAAGTTAATAGACTTAGCCATGCTCCTTTTTCACTTTGTTTGATATCGCTGTAATTTTCCAAGAAAAAGGACCTCCAAAGAATAGTATTGTTCCATACTACACGCTGACACAAGGGTGGGTCTAGAGAAACAGTGTTGCCGGACAGCGTAAGAGTTAACCCTGCTAAATAGAGTTGGGAGGCCGGAAGTATGTTGCGGTCCGCTACATTCTTTGCCCTTGTTCAACATCGGATATAATCTCCTGCCTTCGGACAAGGTAACTTTTACCTCCAGCCAGAGTCTAACTATAGAATGAGCCTATCCCTACCGCTCGCGAAGCGGAGACCGTATTGCCGTCCTCGCACACAAATAAGCGGCTTCCCCTGTACAGGAGAACGCCGCTGAGATTGTAACTCGTGGATGAAGCCGGTTGCCGCTTACTCTACCGGTGGTGTGAACGAACGGGCAGCGAATTCCGCATCCAGCATATAGAAGGCATTGCTGTCGGTTTCGATCCGTTTGAGCTTGGCGATAATGTTACTGAAGAGCGCTTCTTCTTCTACCTGCTCATCAATGAACCATTTCAGGAAATAGATCGTCGCATGTTCCCGTTCATCGAGGGCCAGATCCGCCAGATGATAGAACTTCTTCGTATTCTGCTGCTCATGGGCGAAGGCATGTTCAAACGCCTCGAGCATGGAGCTATATTCGTTGTTCGGCTCAGGCATAGCCGCGAGGGTAGCACGGTAGTCGCGGTCATTCAGGAATTTGTAAATCTTCATGGCATGGAACCGTTCCTCTTCAGCCTGTACCAGGAAGAAGTTGGCGAATCCGTCCAGGCTCTCACCGGAACAATACGCAGCCATAGCAACGTAGACATGAGCAGAATAGAATTCAAAATTCATTTGTTCATTAAGCGTGTTCATTAATTGCTCTTTCATTGACAGGTCACCTCATCCTATTCTATTGATTATACATGATGCAGCATTTATGTAAGGTCTCGTACATTTTATCATTCTTACCAGTCAAACCGCAAACGAAAGGAAGATAACGTACAATGAAATGGTTCAGCCTTAGCAAAATAAAAATGAATCCGGCCCGCCGTTCCCTCACCCTGCTTGTCGCTTCCGCCTGCCTGCTTCTGGCAAGCGGCTGTGACGGGAAGGGCAATTCGGCCCCGGCTGGCACAAGTGCTGCTCAGGCAGTGGCGTCAGCATCAGCGTCAGCCCTACCCTTAGCGTCAAACTCACCCTCAGTTTCAGCCCAACCCTCACCCTCCGTATCCGCACCTGCTGCGACAGACACTCCGGACCCTATCTCCATGAAACTCGCCGGAATGACGCTGGAGGAGAAGATCGGTCAAATGCTGCTGGTCGGCATCCAAGGCAAGACCGCCGGAACTGAAGCCAAACAGATGATTGCCGAGGATAAGATAGGCGGAATCATCCTCTATTCCAGTAATGTCGGCAGTCTGAAGGAGCTGGTCCAGCTTACCAACGCCTTGAAGCAGAGTAACGAAGGCAATCCTGCTCCGCTGTTCATGAGTATTGACCAGGAAGGAGGCAAGGTCAGCCGCCTTCCCGCTGACTATGCAGCCTTTCCGTCGAACGCTGCAGTCGGAGCCGCAGATGATGCAGATGCAGCCGGAACTATGGGCGAGCTGCTGGCCCGGGCGGTGAAGTCCTCCGGCTTCAATATGGATTTCGCGCCGGTCCTCGACATCAACAGCAACCCGGATAACCCGGTCATCGGTAACCGTTCCTTCGGCAATCGTGCAGATCTGGTCACCCGGCTTGGGCTTGCCGAGATGAAGGGCCTGGAGCGTGAAGGCGTGATCCCCGTCGTCAAGCATTATCCGGGCCATGGCGACACCTCTGTAGACTCTCACCTGGAGCTGCCGGTCATCAACAAGACAGAGACGCAGCTTGCCCGTCTGGAATGGCTGCCGTTCCAGGCTGCGATTAAGGAGAAGGCGGATGCCGTGATGGTAGCCCACATTCTGTATCCGAAGCTCGACCCGGACAGACCCGCCTCCTTATCCCAAGTAATCATCGGCCAGCAGTTACGCGGACAGATGGGATATGACGGGGTTGTGATTACGGATGATCTGACGATGGGCGCTATTGTCAAGAACTACAGCCTCCCAGCTGCCGCAGTTGACACCGTACTGGCCGGAAGTGACATCCTCCTGGTCGCTCATGAGTACAAGAACGAACAGGCCGTGCGAACCGCACTGCTGGACAGCGTCAAGAACGGCACGATTTCTGAATCACGGATTGATGAGAGTGTCTACCGGATTCTGGCGCTGAAGGCCAAATATGAACTGTCAGACCAGCCGATTCCCGTGCCTGATCTTACCGGACTTAACAGCGACATCCAAACCTGGCGCAAGCCGTTTCAGCAGAACAAGTAGTCCTTAAAGACTACTTGTTCTGCTGAAACTTACCGTCCTTAACGATTCATATACTTTGGGGAAGCTGAGCTTAGCCCTTTGTGTAGTAGCCTGCGGGGAGAGCCAACAGAGTTGGAAAAAAGGCACTTAATTCTGCCGAAACCGTGCGCTATCGGGAAGCAGTTGGAAAAAGTACATTTAATTCGCCGAGCCCCATGAATTTCAGCAGAATCTGGTCTTATTAAGTGTTGTTTATCCAACTACTGAAAGGAATTGTCGGTAGCCACCAGAAATTAGATGTACTATTTCCACTTAGACCATCCGCCGCGCGCCCCGCCTATAAATTCTAACCAAGTAGAAACGGCTTTGCCGTCCTTTTAAAGGATGGTACCGTTTCAGCGAGAAATAGAAGGACAAGTTACCGAGTGCAACCTATAATTTCCGTATTAAAAAGCCCCAAACCCGGCAATAGACCAGGTTCGGGGCTTTCAACTGTTCGGGGCTTTCTACGGTTTGTAGCTATCCACTGTTTGCGGCTATCCACTATGCTATACTACTGCAGAACTACGGTATCTCCTGCCTTCAGTCCGGACAGCACTTCCGTTTTGTCTGTTGTTTCCATACCGATCTTAATCTCTTTCCGTTCATACTTGCCGTTCCCCTTGTCCACCATCACAAAGGCCTGTTCACCTTCACGGATAACAGCGATATTGGATACGACTACCGCCTTCTCTTTGCGCGAGGTCTCGACGTCTCCGCTTAGGCTAAGGCCGCCCATCAAATGCTCGTCCGGCTGCATGGAGATGACCACCTCGAATTGCGGAAGCTGGCCGGCTGTGTTCTGTCCTGTCGTGGTGGTAGCAAATTTAGCTACTTCGGTCACCTCTCCGTTCAGGATCAGGTCCTTCACCGCAGTCATCTTCACTTTAACCTTCATGCCTTTTTTGATGCGGAAGATATCCTGCTCCCCGACCTGTGCTATGAACTCTACCTTGTTCGTGTCCACGATCTTGCCGATGTACTGATTATCGGTTACCGTCTGCGGACGTTCAGTGCTGCTGTCAAACAGGAAGATGCCGTTCTCCGGTGCGTGATACACGGCCGTGCCCAGCTTCGCCTTCTTCTCCGACAGCTCCTTGGCTTGAATCTCGGCAGTCACCTGATTCAGCTCGTCGTTCAGACGCGCCGTCTCCTGAGCGGCCAAGGCCTTCAGCCGTTCCGCTTCCGTACCGGCCGGAGTCGCACTATCATCCTCCTGCTGGCTGACAAAAGCGTTCAGCTCTCCCTCCAGCTTCGCCTTGCGGGCGGTTGCCTCTGCCGTGGCAATCTCATTACGGAGTGTGCTCTGATCCAGGGTGAAGAGCACCTGGCCCTTCTTCACCTGTGCCCCGTTCTCCACCTTCCAGGCAGTCACCTTGGAAGCAAAGGGCGCATACACCAGCGTCTCCTTCTGGTATTGCGATCTGCCTTTGATCTGCACTGAGCTGGTTAACGTCTCTTCCGTTACCGGGAAGCTGATTACCTGCATCGGTTCAGGCGGGAGATCAGCGGTATCATCAGCCTTGAAGAATTTGGTATATCCGAAATAACCGGCCGTTCCGATAATACCTAAGATTATGATCCATTTCAGGCTCTTCTTTAGAGTCCTCTTCATCATTTCGGCTTCCTTTCTAGCTTAGGGTTAGTCTCGTTTAATAGCAGTTAATGCATCGGTTCTGGAGGCGCTGATCGCCGGGTAAATCCCCGACAATACACCAGTCATAATGGCAAAGGACATCCCGATCGGCAGATTCATAGTTGGAATGAAGAAATTCATCCCCTCCCCTGCACTGCCTACCAGCTTGTTGAGCCCCATCATAATGAGATAGGAGAATGCAACACCCAGAATTCCGCCCAGCAGTCCAAGAAGCGCAGCTTCTGTAATGAACATATTGCGGATCTGCCCCATGTTCGCTCCCAGCACTTTCATGATCCCAATCTGCCGGCGGCGCTGATGTGTCGACATGGTCATAGCCACAATGATGGAGATCGAAGCGATCACCAGGATGAACACGCCGATTCCAAGTGCAGCCATCTTAATCATGTCGAATTGTTCCTTCAGCATCTCCTGCTGGAACAGATTGTCTTGAGCGTTCAGGGTCAGCTTCTGAATCATCTGCTCCACCGACTTGATGTTCGCCACATCATCCACTTTGACCGTAAGCGAGTTGTATGTCCCCTCCGGCGGAAGAGTGAGCACACTGGTGGTGGAATTATCGAAGCTCAGCTCCTTGGAGAGCTGAACGGCCGTTTCCGGTGACATGTACATAATCTTCTCATACGATGCCCGCAGGTCATCCATTCCCTTGGGACTTGCCAGAATTCCGTCGACCTGAAGCGGCGAGCTAAGCTTGTAAACTGGTGCTGTAGAGCCGTAATCCTGAGCCTGAATCTGGATCTGCTTCCGGTACATTTCAGCAGGAACAACGCCTAATTTGTCATATTGCTGGTACAGTTCCTGGTTGAACGGTTCCGCATTCATCTGGTCGAACAGCTTCTGACGGGTCTCCAGATCAATCAAGCCAAGAGTAGCCCCGTAATTCAGCACAACCGACCCGACCTGACCACTGGCTCCCCCTTGCTTGAACTTATGATCATAGGCCGTTAACATCTTCAAATCAGCAATGATGATGCGGACATCGGCGATTTTGTTATCTACGGTCACCATCTGCAAGTATCCGGCTTCCTGGAACGGAGAAGCGGCCTTTACATGATTCAGCCCCTGGATAATCTTCAGCTTCTGGTCGGTCAGCTTACCGGGGTCGAGGTTCTCATTGACCTCTACGGAACCGCCGCCTCCGCTGCCGCCCTTGCCGTTTGAAGGAATTCCTCCGCCCGGCGAGACCATAATCTCATCCATCTTGAAGTTCTGGTTGACCTGGTCTGTCACATAGACCTGAGCAGACTGGCCCACACTCAAGGCTACGATAATGGCTGCGCAGCCGATCGAAATCCCGGTCATACAGAGACCGGTAACCACCTTGCGCCGTTTGACCTGTTCCCAGGCCATCCGTGAAATATCTCTGATCTTCACGGCTTCCCTCCCTCTGCAGGATCAGCTTCCGCAGCGGTCTGGTGTTCAGGTTCCTCAGCCGGCGGATCTTCATCCGCTGCTGCTGTCTGCGGCTCTACAGCTTCCTGTTCAGCTCCTGCAGCTAATTGTTCTTCGACCTCTACCATGGTCTGCGGTTCAGCTTCCTCAGCGATTTGCTCTTCACCCTGTACCTCTGTCTTCAGCTCAAGCTGCGGTTCTATTTGCGGCTCTGTCTGTACTTGCGGTTCTCTCTGCGATTCAGTAATCAGGAAGCCATCCTTGAGCGTAAAAATCCGCTGCATTTGTTCAGCCACCTTGTATTCATGGGTAACCACAATAAACGTGGTCTTCATCGTACGGTTCAGATTCAGCAGAATGCTGATAATCTCCTCCTCGGTCTTGGAATCCAGGTTCCCCGTCGGCTCATCTGCGAAGATGACCGACGGCTCTGTGATCAGCGACCGGGCAATACTGACCCGCTGCTGCTGTCCCCCGGAGAGCTGCGAGGGGAATAAATCCGCCTTGTCGGGAATCCCCACCTGCTCCAGCAGTGCAAGTGCCTTCGCCTTGCGGGCCCTGGGGGAGACCGACTGGAAGACCAGCGGCAGCTCCACATTCTCACGGACCGTGAGGCTTGTAATCAGCTCATAGGCCTGAAAGATAAACCCGATATTCTTCCGCCGGAACTCGGCAAGCTTATTCTCGCCCATCTTCACAATGTCTTTGTCAGCAATATAGATATGACCTTCCGTAGGCTTCATCAAGCCGGCCATCAGATTAAGCAGCGTCGACTTGCCGGACCCCGAACTGCCCAGCAGTGCAACCATCTCCCCCTCTTTGACGGCAAAATTGATTTTATGAAGAACGGAGGTCCATTCATTACCGCTTTTGTACGAATGCGTAATATCTTCAACACGCAACATGGAAGCTGCTCCTTTTTTTAACCGTAATATTAAGTAGAGCGAATGACGATTATTCCTCTGTCTTTTTCGGAACCACATTAGTGACTCCAAAGGCCTGGCTGCCCAGCATCAGACGTTCTCCCTGGAATTCATCATAGAAGGTTAGCTTATAAGCGCCGCCGTCCATCGTCTTGTACACGGGTCTGCTGAGGGAGAAGGAATACTGGTTGTTCGTCCCTTCAATCAGATCTGTGCCCAGTGTAAGGACCTTCTCGGTAGCGATGCCGAACGGATCGGTAATCTGCAGAATCAGCTTATGCTCCAGAACGCCTGCATCGTATAGGTTATCCTTCCTCAGGCTGTAGTTCATAGTAATATCCAAGGTATCCGATGACTTCATCCGCTTCCCTTCAGAGGTCAGAACAGAAATCGTATAAGGATATACTACGGTTGATTCCAGTGTATTCTTCGGTACGTTAGCCTGCGGATTCAGCTGCAGTGCTGCAACATTGACGAATCCGGTAGCTTCCTCCTTGGCCTCGATAAGCTTGCCTTCTTTGATACCGGCACCGAGATAGAGCGAGATCTCCGCGAGGTCCGTAGCCTTAGGAACCTTGGCCCATAGGACCACGAGCTGCTTGGCGCCCGGAGACGCGCTGTTCTCCGACTGGCTGGTGCCTGCTTCGAAATACTGGCCGTCCTTGGTCTTATAGTAAGCCTGCAGACGGGCCATTTTGCTCTGTCTCTTCTCCTCGCTGCTCAGATAGAGCTCTGTGTATACCAGATTGTGGCTTTCGCCTTGATAGATCGTTGTCCGGTTCTCCTGCACACTTGCCGTTTTACCTTTTCCGCTAACCTTGTAGCTCTCGCCGGGGGCAATGGTCGGGATACTGTTGATGGAATTATTGACACTGACATCCAGGAACGGAACGGTTTCTGTATTCTGTGTACCGTTCAGGGCAATCCGCATATCCCGGAAATCAGACGTATAGGCGATTTTGCCGAGTACATACACTTCCATCGACTTCCCGGGAGCCAGGACCAGAGATTCCTTGTTGTCCATGAACAGCTCCGTAGTCACGGGCAGGCTCTCATTGTTCAGCTTAATGGTGCCCTTCAGCTCCGGCAGCGTAAGAGATACATCCTGGGTATTGGTGATTCTCAGCCGGGCAGCTAAGATATCATCGTCTTTCCAAGGGTAGCGCTGCAGGGATTGAACACTGTATGAGAAGGAACCGTAAGAATTCGTGCTCAAGTACTCCTGGCCGGTCATTACCTCAGTCCGAAGCGCGTAAGGAATGACGAAGTAGGCTACAGGGAAAATCATCTTAGTGGTCGTGGTCACAGGACTTGCCGGAGCCGGAGCCGGAGTTCCCGGACTTTCCGGAGTACCGGTAGTTCCCCCTCCCTCACTGGTCCCGGATGTATCAGGCCCGCTTATAGTGTCCGCGCCTACCGACTCGATCATCATGAGCTGCAGCCCGGACTGATCCACTTCAAGCGGTACACGGACGGTCAGCGGAATGATTTTGGTCTCCAGCGGTTTGAGCGTTAATCCGCTTAAGCTCTTTGAATTCACGGGGAAGGTTTTGCCTTTCACTGACTTGACAGCCAGCTCATAGCTTGGCATGGTTACGGCTTTGTTGCCCGTGTTCTTGAGCTGCATCTGGAACGTCCATACCGCGTCCGCATCCTTTGAATACACATTGGCGTTGCGGAGCAGCGTGTCAACCGTATTGCTGTTTACAATGATTTTTTTGACCACACCGCTGCCTACTACCAGATTAGGCGTGGTTGCTGCGGGGAGCTTATAAGAGGATCTCGGCAGCTCCAGCTTCGAGGTTTCATCCTTCTGTGTGAATTGCAGCTTCATATTGTCTGTCTTGAGATAGGCCGGAATTTCGGCCAGATAATAGATGCTCCGCTTCTCCTGCGGCTGAATCTTGTAATCCGTCTGCGTGCCGCTTAGTGCCAATTCAAAGGAAGTGCCGCTTGAAGATACCAGATACGCCGAATAACCCGGATCACTGAGGACTTTATTGCCTTTGTTAGTCAGGCTGAGTCCTACTTTGGCATAGACCTTGCCGCTGTATTTATAGAGCTGCAGGGAGTCTGCGCTTGCTGTGACGGGAATGTCGTTCATGGCAGTATTAAGGCTCGTTCCTGCCACAGCCGCAGTAGAATAATTAGCAGGTACTGCAAAAGAACCCGTCTGCCTCAGATAACCCTTAGTCTTGGCATCCCAGACGAGCATCGAGATTTTGATCCCCTGCAAGGAGGAAGCCTGTCCCACGTTGACATAGTAGGTAACGCTCAGCGTTTCTTTGGCGCCGACTTTTTTCTTCAGGGCATCCGCACCTACGGGATTACCCGGAAGCACAGAGCCTCCCGGCGTGACTACGCGTGAGAAATAATGCATCAGACTCGCACTTGCGTTCCCGGAATTCGTATATTTAAGGGTGTAGGACAAGACGTTCCCGCTGGTCTGGCTCCAGATGTTGACATTCTCCAGTACCGCAGTCACTCCGGCTCCCATTGGAACAGGCTTGAACTTGAATGCCGCCGCCGGAGCGGATACGGCCGGGGTCTTCGTGGCTCCGGCTGCGTCTGCGGCCGGTGCAGCTATACTTCCAGCCAGTTGTCCGGCTACCAGCGTGCTTACCATCAGAGCCGCATATGTAACTCTATACTTTCTCATTTATTTCCCTCCAGATGTATTTACTAGAAATAGTATAGTTGCTCGGCGCGTGGAATTTGTATCCACTTTGTAACCCTTCGCTTCCATTTGTAACCTTTTCCCTATAAACAGGATAAGCGCCGCCCTAAACCAGCCGGAAATGTAACAAAGTTTGTTAATACTAGGTCCTAATATACGATGATTTCAGGAGTTGAAGGACCGTCTGTATTGATTCGGCGGCATTCCCTCGAGCTGTCTGAATACCTTGATGAAATAACTGGACTGCTGAAAACCGCACAGCAAAGCAATGTCTGCAACGGATTGTCCGGTGGAGGCCAGCAGCAGCTTGGCGCGCGCCATCCGGCAGTCGCTTAAATACCGATTCGGCGTCTTCCCCATAATACTGCGGAACAGACGGAGGAAATGGTAGCTGCTGTAACCGGCGAGCCGGGCCATAGACTCCAGCGTCCAGGGCCGCTCACACTCGCTGTATATCCTGTCGGCTGTGAGCCGGATGGAGTGTCTGATCTCCAGCGGAACAGAGCCCTGCAGCGGTTCGGAGTTCTGCATCAGCGTGACCAGAATCTCATAGAGCAGCGTGGACAGGCGGGGTTCACTCCGGGTCTCATAGCTTGCGCTAAGCCGGTACATCTCCTCGAAGAGCGTATCATAGCCGGTGCCGGGATCGAACGTAAAGAAGTAACCGCGCGACTGGTCCGCCTCCTCCAGCATAGGCAGGGGGATTGCCGTGGCAAAGTGCATCCAGCGTACATCCCACGCCTGACCGGGATCAGAGCCGTATTGCTGATAAGCACCCGGGGGAAAAAGAAATCCGCTGCCCCGCTTCATTGAAATCCGTTCTCCTCCCTGAAACACATACCCCTCTCCGTCAAAAACCATATGGAGATTATAGCTGTTCAGGAATCCCTCGCTTCTGCGCTCTGCGTGTTCCGGGAAGTCGCTGTAATGCCCCAGCATCTCCGGATAACATACATAATGGGCATAAGCGGGCTGTGGCAGCACCCAGTGTTTTCTCATATGACTCCCCTCTTCTATCCGCTGTGAATCAAGCACGCAATATAATGATATAATAGCAATATTCTGTTATATAAGTGGATACACTGCTGATACTACAATAGATTAGTATCAAAGATAAAGCAGATATTTACACTTTGGAGGTTACTATGAAGAAACCTGTTGCAGCAGAACGATTTGAACTCGGCGTCTGCTATTATCCCGAACACTGGCCTGAATCCATGTGGGCTGACGATTACCGGCGTATGGTTGAAACCGGATTCACCGTGGTGCGTCTGGGTGAATTTGCGTGGTCTATTTTTGAACCCGAAGAAGGCGAGTTTCAGTATGACCTGTTCGACCGTGCGATAGATTTGGCACATAGCCACGGGCTGAAGGTCATTCTGGGAACACCTACGGCTACTCCGCCTGCCTGGCTTACGGAGCAGTACCCTGAGGCCTTAAATGTTACTTATGAAGGAGTGACGCTCCAGCACGGCATGCGTCGCCATTACAATTACAGCAGTCCCAAGTACCGCGAGCTCTGTGCCAGAATTGTAACTAAGCTTGCTGAGCATTACGCCAGTCATCCCGGTGTGGTCGGCTGGCAGATTGACAACGAGCTGAACTGTGAGATCAATGTGTTCTACTCGGAGAGCGATCATCTGACCTTCCGCTCCTGGCTTCAGGACAGATATGTCACACTGGACAAGCTGAATGAAGCCTGGGGCACGGTGTTCTGGAACCAGACCTACACCCGCTGGTCGCAGGTCTGCCTTACCCGTCCTACGCCTTCGCCCAACCAGCCGAATCCGCATCAGGCCCTGGATGAGAAGCGCTTTATCTCAGATAACACCATCTCCTTCGCCAAGATTCAGGCCGATATCCTCCGGGAGAAGGCGCCGGACCAGTGGGTTACCACCAACGGTCTGTTCGGACATCTGGACAGCCACGAGCTGACGGAGGATCATTTAGATTTCTTCAGCTATGATTCCTATCCGCAATTCTCCACCATCAGCGCCGATCCGGCAGAAGTGAATCCGATGCTCGACCGTGGCTGGGGGCTGTCGCTGTCAGCCGTACGGTCGGTCAGCAGCAACTTCTGCGTCATGGAACAGCAGTCTGGCCCAGGGGGCTGGGTGAACCGGATGGATATGCCTTCACCGAAGCCGGGACAGATGCGGCTGTGGACTTACCAGTCTATCGCTCATGGGGCTGACATGCTGCTCTATTTCCGCTGGCGGACAGCCACGATGGGCAATGAGATTTATTGGCATGGCTTGAATGACTATCACAACCAGCCTAACCGGCGCGTGAAGGAAGCGGAGCAGATCGGCCAGGAGCTGGCACAGATTGGCCCTGCCTTCATCGGCAGCCGCACTCAGGCGAGCATTGCCATTCTGCGTGATTATGACAACGAATGGGACGGGGAATATGATGTCTGGCATGGGCCGTTCATGTGGCAGAGCAACAAGGAATGGTTCAAGGCGCTCCAGCGGAAGCATATTCCTAACGATGTCCTCTATATGCGCAGCAACACAACGCTTGCAGAGCTTGCACGCTACGAGGTGCTGGTCTATCCGCATCCGGCGATTATGAGCGACGATACAGCGGCGCTGCTGGATCAGTACGTGCAGCAAGGCGGGAAGCTGATCTTCGGCTGCCGGACCGGCTACAAGGATACCCGCGGACAATGTTATATGCGGCCTTTTCCCGGGGCAGCGCAGGAGATGTGCGGTGTAACTGTTGAAGAATTCACGATGGTCAAAGGCACCCGTCTCCCGACCTCGATCCGCTGGAATCATGATCCTGAAGCGCTCACCGGTGCAGATGCCTTCAATGATATCCTGCATGTGGAAGAGGACAGCGTGGAGATCATGGGAACCTATGCTACCGATCACTATGCCGGCAAACCGGCGGTAACCCGCAATATCCGCGGCAAAGGTGAAGTCTGGTATTACGGGGCGGTATTCAACGAAGCGGCTGTGCTGCAGATCATCGGCAGCCTGGGTCTGGTCTCTCCTGCCGCAGACTGGGCGGAATTACCTGCCGGGGTAGAATTACAGATCCGCGCCACTGGCGGGGACACCTCCACCGGAGTCACTTTCTTGCTCAACTATAGTGAAGAACCGGCACAGATTGTGCTGAAGGAATCCAAGACGGACCTGTTAAGCGGACAGACTCTTTCGGGAAGCTATACGATGGAAGGCTTCGGCGTTCTGGTTCTGCAATAGAGAAGATCAGATGAACCCACAAGGGTTCCGCTGCCGCAGATTGCTCTGTGGACAGCGGAACCCTATTTTGGTGTTGATGCTGCTGCAATTGCGGTTCTGACCTATTCTTGCGAAACATCCAGCAATAATCTTCTCTTAATGAAGGTGCCCATATTCACAATAGCCTGCTGGGCTTCAGGCAGCAGGGCAACCAACAGCTGAAATCCGCACCACATGTTCTCCCAGATCTCAAGCACGGCTGTATTGCCTGCCGCCCTTGCCTGTTCAGCCAAACGTTCTGCATCACTCAGCAGCACCTCATGATCGCCAGCCTGTATGAACAGTGGCGGCAGGCCCCGGAAATCCAGGCGCAGCGGTGACAACAACGCCGGCCATTCACCGGCGTAATCTCCCATATATTCCTCAAGCATTCTCTGATTGGCTTCCCGGCTACCGGTAGGGTCAATTCCAGCACGGCTATCGTACGACTCCCCATCCAGGTGTATAAGATCGGCATGGGGAGATAACAGACATACTCCGGCAGGAAGCTCCTCTCCCTGGTCCCGCAGCGTAATCAACGTCATAAGTGCAAGCGTGGCCCCTACAGAATCCCCGCTGACTACTATATTTCCAGCAGAGACTCCCTGCGCCAGCAGCCAGCGGTAAGCTGCAAGACAATCCTCGTTAGCTGCGGGATAGCAGAATTCTGGTGCAAGCCGGTATTCTGCTGTAAGGACAGCTATTCCGCTGGCTGCGGAGATGCGGGCTGCGAAATCCCTGTAGATAGCGCAGCTTCCTGATACAAATCCTCCACCGTGAAAATACAGAATAACCTTGTTCTCTGGAGTAAGCGGCCATGTTGAATACTGCAGAAATCCTCCCTCAGCCCTGACCCACTCTCCGCAAAATGGCTCGGTCACTATCTGCTCAATCTTCACACCGTCAAGCACAGGTAATTGTCTGGCAGACTCCGCAGCAGCAGCCCGGATCTCCTGCGCCGACTTTCCTGAATAGTTATTATTGCTTTTCAAATGAGCTTCGATTGTCTGGAGCTGTGGAATAGGGGTAGTACTCGGATACAACATATTTATCAATCCTCCTGTTATCCTGGGATGCCCATACTATAAACCCTGTAGCACTGTACAGAGTCAAGCGGTATGCGCTTAAAGAATTACAGGTGACAGCAGATTAATCCTTCATGTTCAAAATATCCAGGGTTTCCTGTACGCCTGGATGCCTGTTATGAGCCACCAAACCGGATTTCAGTGCTTCAAGCTTACTCCGTGTCTCCTTGCATCTGGCAATCTCCAGATCGACAGAGGCCATCTTCCGCTCAATGACTTCGACGAAATCACTGATTCCAATGCTGCTGTCAGCAGATTTAACCAGTGCCTTCTTAATCTCATGAAGCGTAAACCCGCAGCTCTTGGCATTACGGATAAAATCAATCCGGAGGAGCGTCTCCTCCGGGTACAGACGATACCCGCCTGCCGAACGCTGCGGCAGCGGAATCAGCCCGTTTTTCTCATAAAACCGGAGGGTTTCAATATTAATCTGAGCCTCTTTAGCCAGTTCACCACGCAGATACAGGGTCATGCCTGCTGCTCCTTTCCCGATATTCACTCAGCCCGCTCTCCGCTATAGCTTCAGCTGCTCCTTAAGCGCTGCTGCCTCAGCGGCAGTGAGCTCAGGCAGTTCCTCCTCTGTATAGCGGGCCTTGTTGTACAGGCCGAGCAGCTGCTCATTGATTAGTCTATCGCTGCCATTGTGCTTCTTACGCTTCTGGTCTTGTGACCAGGCCGCCACATCGGCGGCAGTCTCCTGCGGTGTCAGGTAGGCTTTTACTTTGTACCCTTCCTCATGTCTGGCCCGCAGCCAATGCCGGTAGAGCCAGCGGATGCGTTCACGGCTTCCGGTCATCCCTTCCCAGCGGTCACGGCGGCTGGCGGGTGCAAGCTTGGAGCGCCAGTATTGACGGAAATCCTGAACGGTCTGCTCCCAGGTGAACAGGCTGGTCTCCTCGTCCTGATAAGCGGATGTCACGGGAGTCTCTCTGCGCAGCAAAGAGAGCAGCCTATCTATCGCTCTCCGCAGCAGTCCTCCTGTATTTCTGTAGAGCCAGCGCAGAATGAAATAGAATATGGCAAGCAGCACAGCGGCACCCAAGATATAGAAGCCGATGTTCAGAATCAAGGACAGCAGCCCCGGTTCGCCCGGTTCCGCTGCCGGAAGACTCGGCATGGCTTCCGGCGGCGCCTGCTCTGGAGGGGCTTCTTCTGAACCGGAGGATAAGCGGCTGAGCCAAGCGAAGAAACCTCTCACGGCATTCCAGAGCAGCGTGCCAACCGCTTTGCCTCCCCCTGCTGCAAGCAGAGCGGCAAGGATAATGAAGCCCACTACGAACAGCCGGTTATGCCGCCGCAGACCCTCGGGCAAACGGGCAGCATCTCCGTTTAGAGAGCTATAGCGCAGATGACTGCTGTTCGAATCCAGCAGCGCCAGCACCAGACATAAGCTGCCGCTCCAGGTTAAGATCATTACATTCGGCTGGAGGTCAGGAATACGCGAGAAGGCGATAGAAGCTACAAAATATAACGCGATCCCCCCGATATAAAACCGCAGCCGGTTCACCCGTGAGGCTGCCGTCATCCCAAGGAAGGCACTTAGCGCTGCCCCGGCTACCAGCGGGAGTCCTATAAGCGTCAGCGTTCCAGTTGCTCCCCCTGCCAGAACTCCCAGTACAAGTGCCGCCAGGAGCTGCTTCCACAGACGGCTGCACTTGTTCCTCAGCAGCACCCCGGCAGCGGCCAGCACCGGCAACAGGTAGATCCAGCGCAGCGCCCCAGCATCCGGCTGAAGATAAGTCTGAAGCACCAGCCATACCGGAAGCAGAAGCAGCCACTCGATGAAGACAGACATCCATAGGGTGTAGTTCTCTTTGAAGGAAACCGGGAACCTTGATTTCATAGTTCACCGCCCCCTTCTGCCGGAACGTCCAGCCATTCCACACCGTTCCCCAGGAAGCTTAGGCCTGAAGCCGCCATTTGCAGCTCTGCCCCCCGGTGGCAGGTTATGATCAGATAATCCGTATCTCCCTCACCCTTGTCCGCTTCAATCTCCATCAGCCTGCTCATCGGCACTGTCCGGTCCAGATTCAGTCTGGCGAGTAGGCCAAGGAATTCCTCTGGATGGGCAATAGGCCAGGTATCCACCGAATCTCTCGCCCCGCTTCCATCCAGCCTTCCGTTGCTGAGCAACCGGGTCTCAATGCCATGGCCGATTGCATATTCAGCTACGGTCGCCGCATAGCGGATGCCCAGCTCGATCCGCTCCACATCGGTAACCGTCTTCCACATGGATTCACTGATCTCCACGTTCAGGCAGATCACCAGCCGGGAATCGGCAGTGTAATCCCTTTGATGCACCTGCATAGTCCCTGTACGGGCCGTTGCCTTCCAATTAATAGCGGCCAGGGAATCTCCAGCACTGTATTCTCTGGTACCGGCGGTCAGGAACGGATCTTCAACAATCCAGCGCTTAACCGGCAGTTCTCCAAGCCAGCTGTGCACCGGCAAGGGAAGGTCATTATAACGAAGCAGACCGGGATAGACCAGCAGCTCCAGCTGTAGCGGGAAGGTCTTGGCGGAACGGCTTAGTCCGAACAGGTCGCCGGTAGTCATCGTTGCCGTCTCCAGAACAAACCGGCCCCGCTCTTTGCAGGTTACAATATGTCTCCGCTTGATATGACGGAATGACCTGAGGAAGAACAGGCTGACATGATTCTGTGAAATCTCCCCGCTGCTGATGCCGAGATTATCCTGATTGCCGAATTCAAGTCCTTTGGCAATGCTGGATTCCAGTCGCAGCCAGGGCAACGGCAACAGCTTCTTGTTCATAATTTCTTCAACCATCTCCACCTGTTCACCGGCGTACACCGCTTTGGCAGAGAAGTAACGGGTATAGCTGACTTTTTTCAGCGCATTCCGGTCATAGACCAGAGAGATCAGGATTAATAGGACAAAAGTGCTTGCAATGAACCACGGCAGCGACATGGTTCACTCCACCCTTCCGCCCCGGGAGAGGACAGCGGGCTCAGCCGGTACCTCTATTTCGCGCAATACCTGAAGTACTACTTCTGCGGACTGGCCTTCACGGACTCCGGGGCCGCGCTGAAGAATCAGCCGGTGGGCCAGCACGGGGACGGCCACTGCTTTGATATCATCCGGAATACAATAGCTTCTGCCCTGAATCAGCGCATAGCCCTGCGAGGCGCGCAGCAGGGCGAATGCGGCACGCGGGCTGGCTCCCAGGCGGACTGCCGGGGAAGTACGTGTGGCTTCAACTACCCGCATCATGTATGCGAGCAGCTCGTCACTGACGGCAATGCCCGCAGCCAGACGCTGAATGTCTTGAATCTCCTGCGCGGTTGCAACCGCAGCGGTGTCCTCCAGCGGATTATCCTGGCGGAACCGCTGGAGAATATGAATGCCTTCTTCGAATGTGGGATAGCCGCTGGTAATCCGCATTAAGAACCGGTCCAGCTGCGCTTCCGGCAACGGAAAAGTTCCCTGGCTGTCCACCGGATTTTGCGTGGCAATGACCAGGAACGGCCGCTGAAGCTCATGAGTCACCCCGTCGATGGTAATTTGCCGCTCCTCCATACACTCCAGCAGGCTCGACTGGGTGCGGGGAGTGGCCCGGTTAATCTCATCGGCAAGCAGAATGCTGGCAAATACCGGACCGGGACGGAACTGGAATTCTCCGGTCTTCTGATTGTAATAATTGATGCCGCTTAGATCAGAAGGCAGCAGGTCGGGAGTGAACTGAATCCGCTTGAAGGCGCAGTCCAGTGAACGGGCCAGGGTTTTGGCGAGCAGTGTCTTACCGGTACCGGGCACATCCTCCAGCAGCACATGACCGTTCGCAAGCAAGGCGGTCAGCAGCAGATTTACACCGTCCTCTTTTCCAACAATGACTTTGGCGAGATTGCTTCGGATTGACTCAATTAGAGCAGATGCTTCTTGAAGATTCATGAATAATAACACCATCCTGTTCCAAAAAAAGGTATGTACATATAAGCTAATCATACCAGAAAGCGCCTACATTATATAATAGAGGATATTGCAACCGGGCTTAAGCCTGATTATCCCGCTTCTTCCGGAGCCTTAACACAATGAAATAGTACAGCGGAATAAACTCTACGATCAGCCATACCAGAGATGTATTGAAGGAATAATAGTCGTGATCATACCGGGCCAGATCTCTGGAGTAGAGATAGGCAATCACCATAGAGCAGACCGTCAGACCGGGAACCAGCAGCTTCGTTGCTCTCTCCCCGGTAAGATAGGCAGCGCATTTACCGGCTACATAGATTAGAAAGGAGCTGTGGATGAACATGGAAGCGGACCAGATGCCGATCAGCAGCGGGTCCGAATTACCCAGAAGCCCGTCGCCTGAAGAGCTGCGGACCAGATGCAGGTAGGGGAACGTCAGCTCTTTGCCCAGATACGCTCCGAAATTAAGCAGGGTCATCACCCAGACCAGCAGAATCGTCAGCATGACACAGATGCCTCCGAGGGCCAGCTTTTTCATGGTGCTCTTGCTGATTCTGAGCTCCGGCGCAACAAACAGGAACACCACCCATTCCCCCAGCCAGGACATGACGGTTACTGAGTCCTTGAAGGCGATAAGCGGATTATGGTAATGGATAAACGCCGGAAGGACAGCGTAATTGGCATGCTGGAAGAACAGATAGATACTTAGAATCGTTGAAGCAACGAAAATAAGCGATATGCCGTCAGCCATATACACTATAGACGTTACTCCGAGATGAGCCGTATACATAATGACCAGGCCAATAAGGATCTGGATGAACAGCGGCGGAGTTCCGCGCAGATAGTTGGACCCGAAGAACAGGACGAAGTTCTCTATATCATATGAGGCATAGTAGACACACCAGCATAACAGCAGGATGACCATCATCCGGTGCACCCACTTCCCCGTAATCTCTGCGCCGAAGTCCACCCAGCCCGTCCCGGGCTTCAGCTTCCCGATCTGAACGGTGAAGAACAACGGAATCAGCGCCAGGGCACATCCTGCAACAATCCCGATCCACCCCTGATAGCCGGAGGTGTCAATGAGTCCGGGAACAAGAAACATGGTACTCTGTGAGCCTAGATATACGATAGAGAACCTGGTGATTTGCCATTTCGATGTCTGCATACTGTTCTTCTTCCCCTTATTTTTCTGAACCGAAGTCCTCGATAACGAATTTCGCTGTCACTTTAATTCTGGCTTTCGAGGTATAGTAGTCTTCCCAACGCTCACGCAGCTTTTTCCATTCCGCCGGATAATTCCATTCCACCAGCATACCCAAATGCAGCACATCCACACCCTCCTGCCGTATATGCTCTAGTGCAGCCGAGACTTCCCCGGCCACCTTCTGTTCGAGCTTGCTCACCAGCAGGGCACTGAGCTTGTCCGCATCACGGTGCTCGGAATCCTTGAAGTAGGTGATGCTCGCATTCCCTTTTATTTTCACTTGAAACAGCGGACCATCGGGAGTCATGCTCACTGAGGAAGCGGCTGAGTTCCTGACGAAAATCGCACTTGCAGCTCCCTTGCCGTCATCATCCCAGACTATCGGATACATCGGGAAGGTGATATGTCCGGCGATTGTCCCCGCAGCCCAAGCCAAGTCTCTGCCTTCATTGACATTCATGAGGCCTCTCATCTTCATATCCTGAAACAGCATCACACCGCCGACTCCAACCCAGTATTCATCCTTCTTCTCAGTGCTGTCGGTCTTTTGGCCAAAGGATAAATAATTCATGGCATATCCCATATGCGAAACTTCCGAGAGCATACAATCTCTGATCGTAGTGCTGAACAGAAGGTTTTCCTTGGAGATGCTGCTGAGGACCTGGTCTGGTAACTGTTCGAAGATCGGAGACAATTTGGGAATCTCGCTGGCTCGGCCGGGAGCAGCCATGATATAGGTTCCTAAAGGGATCTCCGGCTGTCTTTTGAACCATTCAAGCATCTCCCCAATGCCTTGACTTGCATACTCTTTGCCCACCACAACAATCTTGATATGGGAGATTTCCAGCCTCCGGGATAAATCCTTCTGAATCAGGATCACTGCTTCCGGGATGGTAGCTGCTGTCTTGGAGATCATCGAATATGCCTTCCCGTCAGAAGCACCGCTTCCCCCTTGGCTACCTGACATCAGCCGGTTCGGCAGCGGCGAGCTGATCGATACTTCAACGGTACCCGGCTCCTTCCCTTTGTCAAAGTACATCCCATAGATAAAGGTCAATTCGTCGAGCTCTGTTTTGGACCAGCAGCCCGTCAGATTCAAGAGCATCAGCAGTACCATGCCCAGCTTAATGGCTCTCATGGCTTCTGTCTCCTTCTATTCTTCCTGTCGGTAAACGAGCTGCTCCGCTTGTTCATATACTGGGTGGGGACCCGAAACACCGTATCCTTCCAGTCCTCAAAAACAAGCGGGGCCAGCGGCTGCAGATAGGGTGAGCCGAAGGACCGGAGATGGGCCAAATGGCCGTAGATGACAAATACAGCCATAAAGACACCAATCAGTCCCATCGTTCCGCCGAGAACGAGAAGCACAAAGCGCAGCAGCCTGAAGGTCAGGCCAAGCTCCAGATGCGGAATGATATATGAAGCAATCCCGGTAATGGACACTACGATGACCATAGGTGCCGAGACTATGCCCGCCTGGACCGCAGCCTGGCCGATCACGATACCGCCAATAATGGAGACGGTCTGACCCACAGGCTTCGGAATACGGGTCCCGGCTTCACGCAGGGCTTCGAACGTTAGCTCCATAATCAGCGCCTCCGTCAGGGCAGGGAAGGGAATATTCTCACGGGCCGCAGCTATCGTTATCAACAGATCAGAGGGAATAATCTGTGAGTGAAAGGTTGTAATGGCGACGTATAAGGCCGGCAGTATCATCGAGATCAGCGAGAAAAAGAGGCGGACCAGCCGGATCCAGCTGCCGGCATAAAAGCTCTGGTAATAATCCTCGGAGGATTGCAGCAGCGAAAAAAAAGTTACCGGCGCCAGCAGCGCAGACGGAGTGCCATCCTGCATTATGCCGATTCTGCCTTCCATGAGCGAGGCGGCGACAGAGTCAGGACGTTCCGTATATTGATAGACCGGAAACGGGGAGAGTTGTCCCCCGGACATATGCTCCGCCAGATAACTGATGCCCAGAATTCCGTCTACATCGAGACTGGCCAGTTTCTGCTGCATTTCCGCCAGAATTTCCGGCTTGCAGAGTCCTTCGAGATAGACCAGATATACATCCGTCTTCGTGTATTTGCCGATAGAGAAATGCCTGGTCTTCAGATCGGCATGCTTGATCTTGTGGCGCAGCAGCGACAGATTCGTCTGAATATCCTCGATAAAAGCTTCCTGCGG
Organism: Paenibacillus tritici; assembly: GCF_013204885.1. Lineage (GTDB taxonomy): Bacteria > Bacillota > Bacilli > Paenibacillales > Paenibacillaceae > Paenibacillus_AQ > Paenibacillus_AQ tritici. The sequence continues at coordinate 487,210 of NZ_JABMKX010000001.1, read as the reverse complement.
ACCAATGACCACCAGCTCGTTTTGGGATTCGGACACCGCTCTTTTCTGATAGTGGGCAATCTCAAAATAATACACATACGGCAAGCCCTCAATGCTGAGTATGGGATTTCCGCCGACGATCAGATCCACAACCCTGTCGGGATGATAGGCCTTGATATAAGGAATGGCGAACGCTGATCCGTGATCCAGACGCTCCATGAATTCCGGCCAATTCGGTTTCGCATTGGCTTCAGCCTTCAGGGGAGTGGCGACAAATTCCTGCAGGCTGAGCGTATCCACAATGGAAGGAATATAGATCAGCATACAGGAATGCCCATAGACATTAATGGACTGGTAGACCGCATCGCTGCAGTCTGTTAGCTGCTCTTTGATTAGCTCCAGCATATCTTGATCAGACAACCCGAATACCTCCTTCCGTTCATGGGAATCCGCCTTAGTGTTCCAGTTTGTTCCTGGATTTATGCCCTGACGCGGCAAAAAGAAGCCGGATCACCGGCTCCTGTATTCATAGTATTCTGCTGTTAAGATGCGCTAAATAAAGCGCTCTAAAAGCCCATCACCGGATGAGGCACATAAGGCTCCTCCAGACGCCGGATCTCCTCCTGACTGAGCGTGACAGATACCGCATCCGCAGCATCCTCCAGATGACTCATTCTGGTTGCCCCGACAATCGGTGCAGTGACCGGCTTCTTGTGCAGAACCCAAGCCAGCGCAACCTGTGCACGGGGGATTCCCCGCTGCTCCGCAATCTCCTGTACGCGCAGCGCGACAAGCCGGTCGGCTTCCTCGGTTTGCGAATACAGCAATTTGGCGAACTGATCGCTCTCCGAGCGGGCGCTGGTCTCCTGCCAGTCGCGGGTCAGCCGGCCGCGGGCCAGGGGGCTCCACGGAATAACGCCAATCCCCTCCGCTTCACACAGCGGCAGCATCTCCCGTTCCTCTTCCCGGTACAGCAGGTTCACGTAGTTCTGCATGGATACGAACCGGGTCCAGCCATGGCGCTCTGCGGTTTGCAGCGCCTTCAGGAATTGCCATGCCGGCATGGAAGAAGCGCCGATATACCGGGCTTTGCCTGCCTTCACCACATCATGCAAGGCTTCCATCGTCTCCTCAACCGGGGTAGCCGGGTCCCAGCGGTGAATCTGATACAAGTCCACATAATCCGTCCCCAGCCGCTTCAGGCTATGGTCAATTTCGCTCATAATGGCTTTGCGGGACAGTCCGCCGCCATTGGGACCGGGACGCATACGGCCATGCACCTTGGTCGCCAGCACCACCTCATCGCGGGAGGCGAAGTCTTTGAGCGCCCGTCCGACAATCTCTTCACTGGTACCATCGGAGTAAATATTAGCGGTGTCGAAGAAATTAATGCCGAGTTCCAGCGCCTTGCGGATAAACGGCCGGCTCTCTTGTTCATTCAGCGACCAGGGATGGGTCCCGCGCTCCGGCACCCCGTAGCTCATACACCCCAGGCAAATCCGTGATACATCCAGTCCGGTACTTCCCAGCTTCACATATTCCATAATCGACAGCATCCTCCCCGTACTTGAAGTAGATTCTATGAAATCCGATTATAGTATACCTCTGTTACCGCTGAATGGAAAATCCGCCCTGTTCATCTCTCTATCCGACCACTGCTAGTTCTGAATAAAGGGCTTCAGCTCCTGCAGCAAAGCCTGCAGCTGATCGGAACAGCCCGCATACATCTGCTTGGCCGCCTTATTCTTGGTAGACAAGCTGAACAGCTCCAGATCAGCCTCGCATTTCTTCAGCAGCGCATAGAGCTGGGGTTTGTCCTGAGGCTGCTGCACCTTCATATTATCCGCATACAGATCGACGGTAAGCTCACCATAAGAATCCACCTGACCCAGGAATACATCCTCCACGTTCAGATTCAGCTTTTCCAGCTCCCCTTGCAGCCATTTTCGGGACAGATTCATGTTATCAAGCGGTTCATCCATAACCTTACCGTCCATAATCACCGCAAGTGTCTCTTTCTCTGGAGCAACCTTTATCCCCATATCCTTAGGTGTAAGCGGCTGATTCTCCCGGGTTAACAGTACGTTAATCGCCCCGTCCGACTCCATGATCGCAAATTCAACATCGGCTACTCTGAAGACATCCTTTTTCCGCAGCTCCTCCAGCAGCTCATCTGTACTCAGACGCTCTTTCTTCATATTATTCTCCAGAATCTTGCCGTCTTTGATCAGCACCGTCGATTTGAAGTCAATGAAATCCCGGGCTTTCTTGCTCTTGATCTGCAGGAATTCGATCCCCAGCGAGAAGGCCACCCAGACGACTAAGGCGATCAGGCCGAGGTGCCAGGTCTTATCCGTGTCCAGCGAGATATACGCCGCCAAGCTCCCTACTGTAATTCCGGTAATGTATTCAAAAAAAGACAACTGCGAAACCTGCCGTTTCCCCAGCAATTTGGTGAGAAAAAACAAAACGACCACAGCGAATATGGTCCGTAGGACAACCTCCAGCGCTTCCGGCATTTGTGTAACCCCCTGTATTGAGTTTGTGTTATTCATGCTCTACCTCGTCAGCTTCAGTATTTGTCAAAACAGGGGGTGATTAACCAACAAATTTCCTGCGTGTCCTTTCAAATCCTTCAACACCTCTTAAACAACTCTTCAACGCCTCTTCAACGCCTCTTCAACAACTCTTCAACGCCTTCTAATGGTGTGGGAATAGTTTCCAGAATAAGAGGGGAGGAATGCAGACACGATAGTCTTTGGATTCTGATCCGTTTCTAGATAAGGAGGGATATACGATGACTGTTGCTTCCCAAGTAAAAACCTGCGTGGCTTCTTTGAAAAGCGCCCAGGCCAGCCTTGAGCAATTCGCCATGGAGACACAGAACGAGGAAGCCAAAACCCTGTTCACCAATGCTGCCGAGCAGACACAGCAGATTGTTCAGCAAGTCGAAGGACGCGTAACTGAGCTGGAGAAAGAGGAACCGCAATACCGGGGCTTCTAGCCACAAGCGGTGGAACCAAATACAGGCTGATCTCTGCGCAGCGGAATGTTGCTGCCGAGATCAGCCTTTTTGCAAGCTGCGGATGGGTACTCAGGCCTTGACTGCGTCTACAATCAGTGAGACAAAACCTAACTTTCCCTCTGTATTACGGTGGTCAAAGCGCTTAGAACGATAGATAAATCCTCCCTCTTCATCCCATTGATTGTAATGAAAATGGCCTGATGCATCACAATATTCCAGCAGTTTGACCTCATACCCGGCAGCAATGAACATGTTGCGAAGTGTGATGTAATTATGTACGATACGGTGGGATGCGGCCGGATGGTCCAAGGGACCCGGTCCTCCGACCTGAACAATATTCTGATAAGCTTCATCCGGAAAATACCCATCCGGTACGGCACAGCGGATATATCCGCCAGGTGACAAGTAGGGGTAAATATTTCTTGCCGCCTGCACTCCCTCCTCATACGTCAGATGCTCCCAGACATGCTCGGCAAGGATGGCTTCCAGAGAACCCGCTCTGAATCTACGGGACCACTCCTCTTCATGCAGCAGATTAAGCTCAGACTCCTCCGTATGCAGCCATCCCCGGTTGTGCGGACTTGCCCCGCTTCCAATCACTACTCTTAACGCTTCCTTCATTTGGATCACTCCTGTGTTAACCATTTAATCCCTTGTCTTCATTCTAATCTTCATCCGAACGCTCAGGAATACAGCGATGTCAGACAATTATGGATTAATGTGACTTTTACAGTCGAATATATCGAACAACATGCACATACCCGAGCAACAATAACATCCCTCGCCAACCAGTAAGTGGAAAAACGTATCTTAATATCGCGATTTCAGAGCATCGTCCGACAGCAAGTGGAAAAAATACAACTGTTGGGGGGAGTTTTGCTACTATAAGTTGAAATGTGATCATTTAAGTGCTGTTTATACAACTACTGTGGCGGAGTCTTGATTTGGGCCATCAGCAAGTGTTGAAAATCCAACTATTTCCGCCACACAGCAACCAGCAGCGACCAGCAGCAACCGGGCAACACGTTACAACGAGCAGAACGAGAACAGGGCAGCCTCACGGCTGCCCTCCTGCTAACTCTAGCTTCACTTTTGTATACCTGATCTATATCCTCTTTATACCTTATTCTAAATCTCTATCTATAACCTCCGACTGCATCTCTTACCTTATCCCTTATTCTGAATCCCCGCCTACACCTTATACCGGGCTGCTAAGCGCCACGTATGAATTCCGCGATGCTCAGCTTGCTGCCTGTCCGCGCACTCTCCAGTGCGCCAAGCACCATAGCCATGCTGTAGCGGTTGTCCCGGCAATCCGTCTCAGCCGGCCGGCCCTCGGCAAGCGAACGGAACATCTCATCGAGACAGCCGTGGTGGAAGGTCTCTGCCATCTCCACCTCTGCCCCCTCTACCCGTACATATTCATGGAGGAAGGGCCCGGATTCCTGATGGTCCGCAATCACTTCGGCATATGGCATGTCCCGGCCATCCCAGATGGCTGCGCCCCGTTCACCCTGTATCCGCCAGGAAGCCTCCCAGGATGTAGGCGCTCCTTCTGCACACCAGGAGCCTTGATAACAGAATACTGAGCCATCCGACATCTCAAAAATACACACCGCCGCCGCATTCCCTTCATACCATGACCCGGGCGGATTGAACTCCTGGCAGTATACGCTTACAGGATCAGCACCGCTGATATAGCGGGCCTGATCGAAGGTATGGATCGCCATATCCAGCAGCAGCGGACTGTCCATCGCATCCCGGAAGCCGCCGAAATGCGGTGCCAGAAAGAAGTTGGCGCCTAAGTAGCCAGTCCGGCCTATAGTCCCTGACGTTATTAAGTCCCGCAAGGAGCGGATACGCGGATCATACCGGCGGTTCTGCATTACCGCATGGCTCTTCCCGGTACGTCCGGCGATACTAACGATCTCATTGCACTCTGCCATCGTCTCTGCCAGCGGCTTCTCGCTGAAGACATGACACCCTGCTTCAAGCGCCGTACTGGCAATGCTGAAGTGGCTGGAAGGCACGGTCACATCGAATACCAGATTAGCTGCCGTAGCCGCAAGAGCCTGAGACACCTCGGTAAATACCGGGCAGGTAAGCCCGTGCTTCTTCGCCATAGCCTGAGCGGATTCCGGCCGAAGATCCACAAGGGCTACGATCTCTATTTCATCATGTTTCCGTGCATAGCTGATCCATTCATTAGCCATTCCCCCGCAGCCCGCCACAACTACACGATACTCTGCCGTCATAGGTTGTTCCTCCTGTTTATACCGGATTGGGCACGAAGCTGCCGCCCCGGCAGGTTTTGAGATAATTCAGTGCGTGCACCTGCCCGGTCATCTCCAGGTCGTCACGGTAGACGGGGTCATGCCAGCCTTCAATATCAATCGTACCCTTGTACCCGGCTTGGCGGAGAATAGAGATGACATCGGTCCAGTTCGTATCTCCGAAGCCGGGCGTCCGGTGCCACACATAAGGCTGGGGTCCGTGGATTCCGTATTCCTTAACAATATCCCAGGCGATGGTTGCGTCTTTACCATGGACATGGAAGATCTTGTCCGTCCATTTGCGCAACTGAGGAATCGGATCAATCAGCTGCACCATCTGGTGGCAGGGCTCCCATTCCAGACCCAGATTATCGGCGTTCACTGCGTTGAACATTTTCTCCCAGGCTGTAGGGTTATGGGCAATATTCCAGTCTCCCGTCCGCCAGTTGCCGTCCATCGAACAATTCTCAAATGCGATCTTGACACCCCGCTCCGCCGCTCTTCTGGACAATTCACCGAACACCTCCGCGAACTTCGGAATCGACTCATCTATCGAAACCCCAGGCAGACGCCCGGTGAAGCCGGACACCAGATCGGTACCGAACAAATGGGCATGATCAATCAGCCGCTCCCAGCTTGCAAGCGTATCCGAATTGTCGCCTGTACCTGTAAGCGGATTCCCGAATATGCCGACAGAAGAAATTGTGAAATCATGCTCCGCAGCCAATTCACGCACCCGTGCCGCAGTTTCTGTGAGATCTATGGCACCCGTTGTCTGCCAGAAGGTCAGGCTGAAGGATTCAAATCCATGACCTACAATCTGTGGAATGACTCTAACCGCATCCCCGCCTCCAACCAGTGTTCCGATTCTTAGTGTATTCTGCATCTTGTATACCACTCCAATATTGGTTTATAGTTAATTCAACATTCCAAGTATATCCCTCATTTCGGGCAAAATCTCTACTTATCTTGTGCTAAACTAGCTGAATCTTGCGGGAGTTGAATCCACTCATGACCTATCCGAAAGAACTGAAGGAATATCCTAAGCTCGAAGAGAAAACGTATCCGTTCCGCTTGTTCTTCAATACCTTCCGGGACCTGAAGCCTGAGCAGAATATCCTGTTCCTGCACTGGCATGAGCATTTCGAGATTATCGTGATGCGCGAAGGACAAGCCACCTTCCATGTGAACAGCAAACCCTATGAAGCCGGACCCGGTGACGTCCTTATCGTACCTTCCGGAGGGCTTCATGTCGGCTATAGCCGGTATAGCGGCGATCTGTCTTATGTGTCTATTGTGTTCCATGCCTCTCTGTTCAAGGACCGGAACCAGGATTCCCAGCATGAGCAATTTGTGGCTCCGTATCTCCATAATCTCAATCAGTTCCCGGTGATGCCCGCCGCACAGAATCCGGAATGCGCAGCCTATTATCCTTTACTGGAGCGGGTGATTCATGAAGTGGAGGCGAAGGAGCCGGCTTTTCAGCTTGTGGTCAAAAATCAGCTGCACCTGTTCTTCACCCTGCTGTCCCGGAGCTTCCCGGCCCGGCAGCGGAATGAGCGGGAGCAGAGTGAACGCCATTCGGTCCACCGTGAACGCTTCAAGCCGCTGCTGGAGCACCTGGAGAAGCATGCGGATCAGCGATTATCCATTGAAGCTGCCGCCAGATTCGTTAACCTGAACCCTTTTCACTTCTGCAAAACCTTCAAGAAGCTGACCGGCCGGACCTTCATTGATTATATGAATTTCTGCAGAATGGATGAGGCCCAGCGGCTGCTGCTGGAGACGGACTTGACCATTACCGAGATCTCAGGCCGGGTCGGCTGCGATAATCCGAATTACTTCACCAAGCTGTACAAGCAGTACAAGGGCCTTACCCCTTCCCAGGCACGAAAACAGGCCTAACCTGACGCGGCGCGTCCAGTCCAATTGTGTTCAGTTTTTCGATTACATTCGGCCTACGTAGCGCGTCCAGTCCAATTGTGTTCGGTTTTTCGTTTACATTTGGCCGTTGTGCCTTTGCATTCCAGCCACACCAAACACCGCCAGCCACAAAGCAGCCGGCGGTGTTTCCCTGTCTTGCTTTACATTTCGGATATTGGAACCCAGCGCCGCTGCTCAATCGAACGTTCTACAGCTTCAAGTACCGCCTGACATTTCACGCCGTCCTTGAAGTTCGGCTCCGGCTGACGTCCTTCGGCGATGGCATTGGACAGCTCCAGCATCTCATGAATGAATGTATGCTCGAAGCCGATAGTATGACCCGGCGGCCACCAGGCCTCCGCATAGTCATGGGACGGATCGGTCGCAAGCACCCGGCGGAAGCCCTGCACATCCTCGTCATCCGAGGTCAGATAGACCTCCAGCTCATTCATCCGCTCGAAATCAAATTTCACACTGCCCAGACTGCCGTTAATCTCAAAAGAATTCGTGGACCGGTGTCCGGCAGCAAAACGTGTAGCCTCAAAGCTGCCCAGGGCACCGTTTGCAAAACGGGCCAGGAACAATGTCGCATCGTCCACGGTTACCGGACCACGCGGGGCATCCTTGCCTGCCTTGGCACTCAGACCTGTCATTTCCGTGGCCAGCGGCCGTTCCTTGACGAAGGTCTCGCTCATGCCGATGACCTCCTGCACATCCCCTACCAGGAAATGAGCCAGATCAATCAGATGCGCCCCCAGATCGCCATGCGATCCCGAGCCTGCAATCTCTTTCTGCAGCCGCCAGACGAGCGGGAATTCCGGGTCAAGAATCCAGTCCTGCAGGAACCAGGCACGGAAATGATAGATTGTACCCAGACGCCCGCTCTCGATCAGCCGTTTGGCCAGTCTGACAGCCGGGGAGAACCGGTAGTTGAAGCCGATCATATGAGCGATTCCCGCTTCTTCTGCGGCCTCCAGCATTTCACGGGAATCCTCCAGATTCAGGGCCAGCGGCTTCTCACAAAAAATATGCTTGCCTGCCGCCGCGGCTGCAAGAGCTATCTCTTTATGGGCATTGCTCGGCGCGTTGATATCGACCAGATCAATATCGTCACGCCCGATCAGCTCTTTCCAGTCGGTTACACTCTCCGACCAGCCAAGCTGTGCTGCCGCCTCTGTAACCGCTTCCTCATTGCGTCCGCAGATGACGGACATTTGCGGTTTGACGGCCTTCGGGAAGAACATCGGCAGACTGCGGTAGGCGTTGCTGTGGGCCTTGCCCATGAATTTATAACCTATCATTCCAATGCGTAGCTGTTCCATTTGGTGCCTCCTCTACTTAATTCACTGCTGCATGTACACGCATACATTTTCTCATCCCGGCCGCCCTCCGTCAAATCACTTCTTTTCTTACAGCAGGCTCCGTCCTACAGATCCTCCCGCAAAACGAAAGAACGCCCCTTCTGCCAACCGGCAGCAAGGGACGTTCTTCTTCTATAGCGATATCATTATCAGTTAACTGCCCATGTTGTAGAACTTAGCGAGCCCGCCCTCTGAAGTTTCACGGTACCTGCTGTTCATATCCAGGCCAGTTTCGTACATGGTCTGTACAACCAGATCAAAGGATATCTTCCGGGTACCTGACAAGAACTTAGCCAGACTCAGCGCATTGATCGCCCGCATCGCACCGACCGCATTACGCTCGATGCAAGGAATCTGAACCAATCCGTTAATCGGATCACAGGTTAACCCCAAGTGATGCTCCATGGCAACCTCCGCCGCATACTCAATCTGGCCGATCTCCATCCCGGACAGTTCAGCCAGCGCTGCCGCTGCCATAGAGCAAGCCGTGCCCACCTCCGCCTGGCAGCCGCACTGAGCACCGCTGATCGAGGCGTTCTGCTTGACCAGATTGCCGATGAGTCCGCCGACCGCCAGAGCCCGGAGAATCTGTTCGTCCGGGACTTGCAGCTTCTCCTGCATATAACGGAGCGAGGCGGGTACAACACCGCAGGCCCCGCAGGTTGGAGCCGTTACGACTGTGCCGGCGGCGGCATTCTGTTCGTTGACGGCGAAAGCGTACGCACTGACGATCCGGTTCTCCCTCGTCTCCGGGCTCTCATCCGTATCCCGCTGATGATACAGATATTTCGCCTTGCGTTCGACATTCAGACCGCCCTCCAGAATACCTGTGACAGACAGCCCTTCGTCGATCGAACGCTTCATCGCTTCCCAAATTCCTTGGAGGAAATCCCAGATCTGTTTGCCTTCACGCTGCTCAACGTAATCGCTTAAGCGGATATGATTCGCTTTACAAAAGGTACTGATCTCAGCAAAGCTGTTCTCCGGGTAGACATCAGGTCCCCGCACCTCCTCCCGCCCTTCAATAACGATATCCCCTCCGCCGATGCTTAGAACACGCATGGATGCGGTTTGCTGCCCTTCTCTGTAAGCGAACAAGTCCATCGTATTGGGATGCGGCAGAACAAAATCAGCCTGTGGAACAAATTCAACCTCCGCCGGAACGGGTGAAAGTGCTCTAAGAATAGCCTTGTCCGTCAAATGGCCTTTGCCTGTTTTGGCAAGGGAACCATAGATCAACGCCTTGAACTCATCTGCGTCTTCATTCTCTGATTTGAAGATCCCGGCCGCCTTCTCCGGCCCCATAGTATGGGAGCTGGACGGTCCGCTGCCAATTTTAAATAGCTCAGTCAACGATCTCATAGCACCCTTATCCCCTTTCTGGCTATTGCTCATTCCTCTGAAAACGTTCCTTAAGCTTCATCAGCCGCTCATGAATCCCTTCTTCATCAATAGCCATGTCAACCAATTGGTGAGTAAGCTGAAGACCCTGATTCTCTGCAAAAGCTTGTTTCCACTGGTGCGACACTATCGAATGCGTAAGATGTCTTGTAGAGCGGGGTGCCTGCATGATCATTTCTGCCAGCTCCCATGCCCGTGGAAGAAGCTGTTCACGAGGCAGGACCTCACTGACCAGACCGAGATCTAATGCCTCTTGAGCATTAATGTTCAAGCCCGTGTATGCATAGTATGCCGCTTTCTTGGTTCCCAGTATCCTTTGAAGTGCCAGGACGATTCCGTCTCCAGGCGGAACACCGCCCAGATAATGGGCATCGAAGAACGCCGTGTCTTCCGCACAGATGGTAATATCACAAAGCGTTCCCAGCTGCCAGTGTGCACCAGTGCCATTAACCGCCCCAATCGTGGGGATGTCGATGCACTGAACCATATTTTCAATCATTCTAAGTGATTCATGGTACATTTCCAGCTTCCGGCGATTCGGCCAATCCATGAATTTCGTATTCCAGACTTCAGGATTGCCGGTCTGCCATAACTCTCCTGTCCCTGTAAGAATCATGACCTCATTCTCAGGATCACGGCCAATATCTGACCATACGTGACCATATGCGGCTTGGACCGGCCAGTCGAATTGTAAAGGTCCCCCGTCAGTGTGCATACGCACTTCTAGGATGCCGCGGCGGCGGGTCATGAGGAATAAGTCCTTGTACTTCTCCGAGTATTCTTCGAGCCGGGTAGGTCCCGTCATCTTTCTATTGAACATCGTTGCCCATCAGGCGTCCCTGCATTTTCTTCAGCCGCTCCAGTGCTCCTTCTTCATCAATAGCCATGTCGTACATCTGGTGGGCAAGCTGGAATCCCTGATCGGCGACCAGAGCCTGCTTCCATGGCCGGGAGATAATGGAGTGAGACAGATGTCTCGTTGAACGCGGTGCCTGCATGATCATCTCCGCGAGCTCCCAAGCGCGTGGAAGAAGCTGCTCACGGGACAGAACTTCACTGACAATACCCAGATCTAAGGCGGTCTGACCATTGATATTCTTGCCGGTGTATGCGTAGTAGGCTGCTTTTTTGAAACCGATCATGTTCTGCAGTGTGAGCAGCATTCCATCTCCTGGAGGCGTGCCTCCCAGATAATGCGGATCGAAAAAGTCCGCGTCTTCCGTGCAAATGGTAATATCGCAGAGCGTTGCGAGTTCACAGTGCGTTCCCGGCCCGTTGACCGCCCCGATGGTCGGGATGTCAATGCAGAAGATCAAATTTTCAAGCAGTCTCAGTGATTCATGATACTGTTCGAGCTTCTTTTGCTTCGGCCAGTCCATGAATTTCGTATTCCAGACCTCAGGGTCGCCAATCAACCATTTATCCCCGGTTCCCGTAATAATCATGACTTCGTTCTCAGGGTCACGGCCAATATCTGACCAGGCATGAGACCAGGCGGTATGGGCTTCCCAATTGTGCTTGTACGAACCTCCGTCGGTGTGCAGCCGCACTTCGATGATTCCGTCACGGCGGGTCATTAACAGGAATTCCTTGTATTTCTCCGAGTACTCTTCAAATTTGGTGGGTCCAATCATACGTCTCTCTGTCATTGTAATTCCTCCTAAGTTTGGTTTTGAGCTTAACTGTTACTTTCAAGCCAATCTCTGGCAAAAGCTGCATAAGCCGCAGCCCCTCTATGAAGCACCTCATCCGAGAACATTGTCTTAGGATGGTGTACAGGGTAACGATAACCATCTTCGATATTGCCTGCATTAAGAAACACTGTGGTACTTGGCACCGCCTGTGAGACAAACGCGAAGTCTTCCGAGCCCATTAATTTGCCACCTGGTACCAGCTCAGTTATACCAATGTAGGAACCGTCACCAAAGGTATTTGCAATCGAAACCCTCATTTGCTCATTAAGCCCGCCATCCGTTTTCACTTCAGGACAGCCTCTCGTATAGATCACTTCCACCTTGGCCTGAAAAGTTTCTCCGATCCCTGCGCTAATTTCGCGGATTCGGGTCTCCACTTTATCCCGCAATGCGGTGTTAAATGTGCGTACACTGCCTTTCAATCTGGCCGTATCGGGAATCACATTGTTTGTACTTCCGCCTTCCATCACGCCGATGGTAAGGACTGCATTATCAATCGGGGAAATTTCCCGGCTAAGAATACCCTGCAGCGCCAGATGAAGATGAGCAGCCACATTCAAAGGGTCCACTGCGGCCTCGGGCATTGCGCCATGTGAGCCCCTTCCGCGGATGATGATTTCGAACCAATCCGAAGAAGCAGAGATCGCTCCACCTTCCTCAGGCACTACAAATTGTCCGAGAGGAAGTGGCATTCCGGTCAACACGTGAAGCATCATGGCTGCATCCACTTTAGGATTGTCGAGAATCCCGCTCTCAAGCATCATTTTTGCCCCGTGCAGCGTCTCTTCACCCGGCTGAAACATAAGCTTAACCGTCCCGCGAAGCTGCTCTTCGTTAGCCTTCAGGATCTCCGCCGCTCCCAGCAGCATGGAAGTATGCATGTCATGACCGCAAGCATGCATGTTCCCGTTCAACGACGCGTATGCAAGCTCCGTTTCCTCTGAAATCGGCAAAGCGTCCATATCTGCCCGGAGAAGAACCACCTTCCCGCCATGCTGTCCGCCAATGGTAACCGTCAGCCCTGATTCCCCTACGGGAGCGGGCTTAAGACCCATCGACTCCAACACCTCTTTTACGTAGGCAGTTGTCCTGGGCAAACTTAAATCAAGCTCCGGAATCGCATGAAGATGGTGCCTGTACATGACCAATTTGTCCTGCAGCTGATGAGCCATACTCAAATCGTCTCCAGCTTCTTCAATCACAATGAACATCTCCCGTAACACAAATTGAATGAATGTAAATACAGAGTTTAAATGGCCCCCTTCATATTTATGACTTTTAATATTTTAAGACTTTTTAAGAACACTTTCATCATACTTTTGAATTTATTCGCTGTCAAGAGATTATTAGACATTTTAAGAACATCATTTCAAAGGCTGCCGGAACGTTGTAATATCACATTTATTGTGATATAACTCTTTTGATTGCATTGTCTTTTGAAAGGAATATACTATGAAAATCAAGCTGGGTATTATCACGCCAGAGAGCCATATGGATTATTTCCGCGCCATTGAAGAAGAAATGCGGCCCATATGCCAGTTCCGGTTCCTTACCATCAGCAACTTCGGACAAACAACAGACCTGTATCTGCAGAACTTAGATTCGGTGGATGGATTTGTGGTCAGCGGCAGAATGCTTTATGAGTCAATAGATAAGGATTGCCTGGATGAGAAGGTCCCTATTCACATTTTGCAGGATAATGAGAACCTTCTGTATAGAGAGCTTTTCCGGCTGCTGGTCACAGAACCAGGGCTTGATATATCGAGGATCTATGTGGATTATGCGTATGTTATTGATTCCTTCAGTGAATTCCAGCAATACCTGACTCATGAAGGGAAGCCTCTTGACAGCGGAGATCTGTTCGAACGGGTGGAGACCATGCTGGAGAACCATATCACGCTGTGGGAGGACAAGAAGATAGATCTGTCCATTACGGCGTTCGGCCACTTTGTTCCAGAGCTCAAAAAGCACGGAGTCAGATATATCTTGATCCGGCCCACTTTGGAAGATGTTAAAGAGACCCTACGTGAGATCATCAACGAGATTACCATCCTCAAGCTTAAGAACCAGCGGGCCGTTGTCGCATACTTATCGGTCCACAATGAGCCACCATCTGAAGAGCAGCTTCAAGAGCTGAAAGCCCTGGTTGGCAGGTTTCTGCGCAGCGTGAATCTGGCTGACACGGCTCAAATCTCAGATGGCCATGTCAAACTATACACCACCTACGGACATTTCATGAGAATCACCTCTAACGCGCATAACTGCACCTTGCTGGAGTATCTGGAAGGATTCATAAGTGACAAGGTGAAGATCGGATGGGGCTCGGGGCACGAGTATTTTCAGGCTAACGTCAACGCCACCAAGGCCCAGCGGCAGGCGGAAGCCTTTACGGGCAGCTGCAGCTTTTTTATTAACGAGGATCAGCAGGTTATCGGCCCCATGCGGAGCATGAATGTCATCCAGTTCTCTGAACAAGGGGACCCGGAAATTATCGCATTGGCCAAAAATATTGGAATCAACAACATCAATTTGCAGAAAATCATGTCCTATGCGGAAATGATGAGAACCAATAAATTATCCTCTGAGGATGTTGCCGGGTGCCTGTCCATCACCGTCAAAGGTGCAAACCGTATCCTTAACAAAATTGAAGAGAAAAAATACGTCCAAACCGTATTTGAAAAACGTGACAACAGTAAAGGCCGGCCGAAAAAATACTACGAGCTGTTGTTTCTCGACAAAGAAGGGCGTAAATTAAGCACTGAAAAATAAAGTATTAGACTGTCAATGCTTCACGGGCAGTTTAATGCAATAGTTTGTTACACTTGGTGAACCATGTTAATATTGAATTGCTTTAATTTATCCATTGAGGGAGAGCTCAATCATGATCATCAAATTCATTCGTTTAAGATAATGATAGGTGCAGCTCACATAGCCCAGCTTTTTAATTAAAAGTCCTGGGTTTATTTGTCTGCACCTTTTTTCATTCATCATTTACGAATGGAAGGGTGATTTTGTGTGTTTATTAAAAGGAAAAGAGTAATCAGCGCTGAGAGAATCGAGAAATTTCAGGAGATATTTATCTGCCCGCTATGTAAAAAACAGATGCAACTGGTCGATTTGAAAAGTTTAGTGTGTGAAAATCAGCATTGTTTTGATATAGCCAAGTGTGGATATCTCAACCTATCCTCTCGGGCCAGCAATACTAAATATGATCAGAAGATATTTGATAACCGAAGAGCGGTCAGCCAAAGCGGTTTATTTAATCCTTTACACGCTGTGATAAGTGAAATTATGATGAGTCAACTTCAGAGCGATGAACCATTAAGTATACTGGATGCAGGTTGTGGAGAAGGCTCACATTTAAATCGTATACAAGTAGAGATACAAAAGAAAAAATCAAATCCTGTCTTGGCTGTAGGAATCGATATTTCAAAAGAAGGAATTAGTTCTGCAGCAGCTGAATATTCAAATGCAATATGGTGTGTCGCGGACATTGCAAACTGTCCATTTGCAAATCAGCAGTTTAATTACATTGTTAATATCCTTTCTCCGGCAAATTATTCGGAATTCAAGAGAATGATTATGGATCAAGGTATGGTAATTAAAGTTGTTCCTGAACAGGATCACTTAAAAGAATTAAGAGAAGTTTTGCATGAGGGGTCAAATAAACAGGTTTATTCAAATGGACCTATAATCAATTATTTCAATAAACAGTTCAAGCTGCTAGACATTGTAAGCATTCGATATCCAGCAAGTCTGAATGAGTCCTTAATTGATCCGTTGCTCGGTATGACGCCTTTATCTTGGGGGGTGTCCAGTTATCGTAAAGAAAAAATCCAAAAGATGAATCTGAAACAAGTCACTATGGACTTCAAAATCTTGATTGGTAAAAAACAATAACGTAACATTTCATTAAACGGGAAACGTTAGCTGAACGACTACAGCGGCAGTCTAAGACTTTGTTTATCAAGTCTTAGGCTGCCGCTGCTTTTATTTTCACCGAACAGCTGGATTTATCAAGTCAAATCCCTTCCTGGCCTGACGACCACTTCTGCACATGCTGCAGGAACCGCCTCGTTGCAGGAGAAGCATATTTCATCGAGTTGACCGCAATACCCAGTGAACGGAAGCTGCGCTCCTCCAGCTCCAGCATCGCCACATGCTCATGCTGGAACCGGGTGACCAGCTCCGGGAGGATGCTGATGCCCAGGCCTTTTTCAACCATTGCGATTATGGCATAGTCATCCCCTGCCGAGAATTTGATGTTTGGCTTAATTCCTGCCTTCTCCAGCACCCGCTGCACATCATAGTCCGAGCCGGGCCTCGGAATGATGAAATCCTCGTAGGCGATCTGGGCCAGCGGCATATACGGGGCTGTGCTCAGCGGGTGGTCCAGCGGAAGAATCGCCAGCATCCGGTCCTGCTTAAGCGGAAACACCTCGAATTTCTCCCGGGTAGGCAGCGAGAGGAAGCCGCAATCGGCCACCCCGGCCTCAATCCACTGCTCAATCTCCAGATACCCTCCCTCCATCAGCTTGAACTCAATGTAGGGGTACTCTTTGCGGAACTCTTTGATCATGTCCGGCAGCCAGTGAACGGATACGCTTGTGAAGGTGCCTATCGTAATTGTCCCTGTCTCCAGACCGTGAATATCTGCGACCTGCTGCTTCAGCTGTTCATTCCAGTTAAGGATTTCACGGATTGGCTGGAGCACCTGCTCCCCGTTCACCGTCATCTTCACACCGGAACGATTCCGCACCAGCAGCGGGAAGCCGAATTCGTTCTCCAGACTGCTGATCGTATGGCTGATGCCGGATTGGGTGAAGCCCAGCACTTCGGCGGCTTTGGTCAGACTGCCCAATTCTACTACTTTGAGGAACACTTCATACTTGATCAGACTCATGCCTGAACCTCCGCTCATTACATGAGATATACTCATGTATCCTATGATAAACATTCAGTTACCTTATGTATTCGAGGGTATTATACTATACTCACTTGAAATAAAGAAGGATGATGGATGAATGAAGCCGCTAAAGGCCGAGCTGATGCTCATGGCAGTAACCCTGTTCTGGGGTTCCTCCTACCTGTTCATGAAGATGGGACTTGGCACACTGGGAGAATTCAATCTGATTGCACTGCGTTTCGGGCTTGCTTTTGTACTGGCGGCTCTGCTGTTCCGTAAACGGCTGCGCAGCGTGGATGCCAGAACAATGAAATACGGGGCCTTGCTCGGCTTTCTGCTGCTTGGGGTGTTTACCTGTATTACCTTTGGACTGAAGACCACTACGACCTCGAATGCCGGATTCCTGGTCGCCTTGACCGTTGTGTTTGTCCCCTTGCTGGAGGTTCTGATCTTCAAAAAAAGAGTCGCACCCCCGCAGATCTTCGGTGCAGTCCTCGCTATTTGCGGCATCGGGCTGCTCACCCTGAACGGCTCGCTGCAGGTCCGGCCCGGCGATCTCCTCTGCATTCTGTCCGCTGTATTCTACGCTGTACAGATTCTTGTGACAGGCCGGGCTGTTGAGTCCAGTGACTCGCTGAACATCGGCATCCTGCAGCTGGGCTTCGCCGGAGGGTATGCCTTCATTCTGTCAGCTATCTTCGAGACCCCTTCGCTGCCGTCCACCCTTCCGGGCTGGACCGCGATTCTGGCCCTGGGGATCTTTTGCAGCGCCTGCGGCTTCATCCTGCAGCCTGTTGCCCAGAAGTACACAACACCGACCCGTACAGGTCTGATCTTCGCCCTGGAGCCGGTATTTGCTGCCTTCTTCGGTTACTGGTTCGTACATGAGCAACTCTCGCTTCAAGGCTATGCCGGTGCCGCTCTTGTGCTGCTGGGTATTCTAGCCTCCGAGCTGCTCGGCAGAATCCATATCGCCCCGCCTGCAAGAATGCTCAAGAAACGGCGGGCTGGCTTATAATGGTGTGCAACCTATACATTCTATTTGCAAAAAGGGCTGTCCCAAACGCCATGAAATGGCTGCTTGGGGCAGCCCCTTTGCTTTTGAGTAAGATCGACCTAAGCCCTTGGGTGGACGCTGCGTCCAGCTGCCTCCCAAAATATAATTTGCCTTAAAGTGCACTTTAAGGTTTAGGATGAGGAAGAAGCAGCCGATTCCGCCCTGAAAATAACCGATAAGGAGTGATCCGGCCAATGGCATTCACGATCAAAGAAGCTTCAGAGCGGCTGGGTTGCCCGGCTCATACGATTCGCTTTTACGAGAAAGAGGGATTGCTCCCTTACATTAAGCGGGATAAGAACGGGAACCGGCTGTTCGAACAAGATCACCTGGATTGGATACGGCTGATGACATGTTTCCGGGCGACAGGGATGAAGCTGTCCTTGCTGAAGGAGATGGTGAATCTTGCGCTGGATGGTGATTCTACGATTCCACAGCGCAAAGCGATCTTGAACCAGTACAAGGAAGATCTATTCCGCCGCCAGAACGAATTGGCCGAAGCGCTCGACGCCGTCAATAACAAGCTGTCGATATACGAAGACATCGAGAAAGGGAGAATCCCTTCCGAGAGCCAGCTGTTAATCAAGCTGGAGGAGTCAGAGCGGCAACAAACACAGAAGGAGGGATTAACAAATGCAGCAAAGAACCTTGGGCAATAGCAATATCCTCGTCTCTTCGATCGGACTGGGAATTATGGGAATGTCCCCAGGCGTTTACGGGGAGACGAATGACGACCAGTCGATCCAAACCATCCATCGTGCTCTGGACATAGGCGTCACGATGTTCGATACTGCGGATGTGTACGGGAACGGACATAACGAACAGCTGCTCGGCCGTGCTCTTCAAGGGCGCCGCGGGCAAGCCATTATCGCCACCAAGTTCTCGTACACTCCCAATTACGGGAGCATCAGTGGGCATCCTGATTACGTGAAGACAGCAGTGGAGGATAGCCTTCGCCGTTTGAATACGGATTATATTGATCTATACTACCAACACCGCGTCGATCCGCAAATCCCGATAGAGGAGACAGTCGGAGCGATGGCAGACTTGGTTAAGGCAGGCAAAGTCCGGGCGCTCGGCCTGTCCGAAGCTTCCGCTTCCACCATCCGCCGCGCTCATGCCGTGTACCCGATCTCTGTGCTAGAGAGCGAGTATTCGCTCTGGAGCCGTGACATCGAAGAGGAGATCCTCCCTGCCGTAAGAGAGCTGGGGATTACCCATGTGGCCTACAGTCCACTGAGCAGGGGCTTTATCTCCGGCGAGCTTCGCACTTTCGAGGATCTTGCCGCAGACGATCTTCGCAGATGGATGCCGCGGTTCCAAGGAGACAACTTCCGGAAGAACATTGAGGTTGTTGACAAGATTCAGGAGATCGCAATGGAGAAGAACTGTACCCCCTCCCAATTGGCCATTGCCTGGACAATTGCTGGCGGGGCGCTGCCTATCCCGGGTACGAAGCGTATCCAGTACCTGGAGGAAAATGCGGCCGCGGTGGATATCCTTCTCACGAAGGAGGACCTGGAACGAATCGACCAGGTCAGCCCCAAGCATGTCGTTCACGGCACACGTTATATGAAAGAACAGATGACGCTGCTCGGCGGCTAGACTAGAAGCAGAGGCAAGCAGCAAGGACAAACAAGTGGAAATGGTATTGCCGTCCTTTTATAATGTAGGAACCTCTGCGTTCCAAAGAACTTGTATGGCTACCTCTACTGTACCCATCTGCCCATTTGCGGGGCATCCGGCCTACGAACTAGCACATTGTATTCGGTTTTTCTGTGAAAATACGTCTGGCACTGCGATAAACGCACGGCCTACGCGGCGTACCCAGTCCAATTGTGTTCGGTTTTCCGATTACATTCGGCTTAAGCGGCGTATCCAATCCAATTGTGTTCGGTTTTCCGATTACATTCGGCTTAAGCCGCGCACCCAGTCCAAATGTATTCGGTTTTCCGATTACATTCGGCTTAAGCCGCGCACCCAGTCCAAATGTATTCGGTTTTCCGATTACATTTGGCTTACGCGGCGCTACCAGTCCAAATGTATTCGGTTTTCCGATTACATTTGGCTTACGTGGCGTATCCAGTCCAATTGTGTTCGGTTTTCCGTTAAAATATGTTAAATAAATGAAAAGACGATGTTCTGTTTTTTAGCCACGCTGCTCATTTTCATGCTGGAGTTGTGCCTTGAAAGACATGTTTGTTTTCGCATACATCCGGTCACGCACCCTCGCACCAGCACATTGTATTCGGTTTTTCGCATACACTCTGGGCTCCCGATTTACTCATGCGGCCTCAGAATCATTCATTTAGCACTTCTCCTCACGCTACGCCTCCTTATCTACATCTGACGGATAATATAATTTCCTATACAACAAAAAAACAGCGACTCCCATCACGGGAGAATCGCTGCTTTTTTAACCCCTCTACATCAGTGGCTATATAAATTGAACTTGAAAAATATACAGACAGGGAAAAGTGACGGAGGAGAATTTTGGCACTGTAGGAGCGGTAGCGTCCGCCTGAAAGCTTTCTGTAGGAAAGCTCGCATCGGAAGCATCAGCTGTCGCCGGAGGGCCAAACATTCTCTGGAGTCACGGCTTAATGTCCCATCATCATAGCTGCATCCGTCTGCGGTTCTTCCGGGGACGGCGCAGCACCGGCCGTCTTCGGACGGCGCAGAATCAGGCTGAGGACCACTCCGGCCACGGCTATGCAGGCGGAGAGGAAGAACACATCATCGAAGCCCTGCACGGCAGCGGCAAGAGGATTGCTTCCGGCAGCCATCTCACCCATATGCACGGCAATCTGGCTGGTCAGGTACCCGGTCATACCGGCAACAGCGAACGATACGACGACCTGCTGGGCTGCGGCGGTAAGCGGTGTAACCCGGCCTACCCATTCACGCGGTGCAGAGTTCAGGACATGGGTATTGACCGGCATCATCGACAGACCCATTCCCAGGCCCATCATGACCAGCGACAGCATAATAACCGGTAGACTGGTGTCTACGGTCACCCCGGACAGCAGGAACAGGGCAGTTGAAATAATACTCAGACCTACGAATACCAGCGGGCGGGCGCCGATCCGGTCAAACAGCCGGCCGCCCAGCGGCATCCCTACTCCGGAAGCCAGGGCCTGAGGAAGCAGGATAAGTCCTGTCTCCAGCGGTGTATAGTTACGGATCTGCTGAAGATACAGAGGAACGAACAGCATGGAACCGAACAAGGCAGCCTGTGTGACCCAGGATAGAATAATCCCGCGTGTGAAGTCCGAGGAACGGAAGACCCGCAGCTCCAGCAGCGGATGCTTCTGCAACAGTTCAGCAATGACAAACAGCACCAGTGCCACACCGCCGACCGATAATCCGACAATCGCTCCGGTAGAAGTCCAGCTCTCTCCGCCGCCCTGATTGACACCATAGGCCAGCATGGAGAACGCCACCGGGGCCAGAATAATCCCGAAGATATCCAGGTGGGCTCTCCCCTTCTTCTCGGTAACCGGCAAGTATTTGATCCCAATGATAATCCCTACGATACCGATAGGCAGGTTAATGAGGAAAATCCAGTGCCAGCTTACATACTCCACCAGCCAGCCCGAGAGGATCGGTCCAAGAGCCGGAGCCAGCAGCATAGGAATCCCTAGCAGCCCCATGATAGAACCTCTGCGCTCTGCCGGTGCGAGTCTGAAGACCATAGCCATCCCAATCGGAGCTACCATCCCGCCGCCTAGACCCTGAATGACCCGGAAAAGAACCAGCTGCGCTGAAGTCTGGGCCACAGAGCATAACACTGAACCCAGCACAAACATAGCAATTGTTGTGAGGAATACCTGCTTGGAACCAAACCGGTCCGTCATATAGCCGGCCAGCGGAATCACTGCAGCGAGTGCCAGCGTGTAGCCGGTAATCGCCCATTGGACCGTCTTCAGATCCGTATCGAAGTATTGCACCAGATTCGGAACCGCCACATTGACCGCTGTGCTATCCAGAATAACCATAATCATACCAACAATAATGGCCATCAGCGGCGGCAGTATAGCTCTCAGTGAGAACGGCGCTTCAACCGCAGCGCTGTTTCCTTGACTTATAGGTTTTGACATTCTCTTGACCACTCTTTTCTCTGTGTAATCATTTAGTTGTACTTATGAAAATAAAGCTCAAACAATCCGTCAATCTGCTCCTCCAGCGGAGCAAGCTTGAAGATCTGCTGAAGATCCTCCCGCTCCTCCGGCAGGCTGGTAACCATAATGACCGGAAATACGATTGCCCCGTAGATCTGCATCACCATCATCATGAGCTTATCGCGGTCCTGTTCTCCGGTGATCTCCGCGAGTGCATCAACCATCCGTTCAATCCGCATCAGCTTGGAGTACTTGGCATATTCATCATGGGAGCCCATAATATGATGTCTCTGATCAAGCATCTGCCGGGCCATTCCGGGATAGCGGCTAAGATTCATAATATATCGCGTGAAAAACAGCTTCAAGCGCTCCTTCGGCGGTAGCCCCGTATCCTCCAGAGCTTTGAAGGCATCATCAAAGGTTGCCACGAGCTGCTTCACAGCATCACCAAACAGCTTATCCTTGGAGCCGTAGTAATAATTCACCAGTGCCAGATTGGTCTCCGCACGTGCAGCGATGCTGCGCAGAGTAATACAGCGGAATCCCTCCTCCCGGATCAATGCTACTGTTGCATCAAGGATAATCTGCTTCGTATCTTTATCTGAAGAATCGGCCTTATTGTCCGTTTTAACCATAATGCAGTGGGTCGCCCTCCTCGGTCACAGAATCCTAATCATTGATTTAAACAATGTTTAATCAGAATTTAAAATTACTCTCTTTCCCGGGCTCTGTCAACACAAATTTAAAGGGAGGATCTACAGCCATTGCAAGCTGTAAGATCCTCCCTTTATAACGTTATCTAGGATTGCACCGGGTTAGCCGCTGCTTCAACCGCCTGAACCGGCAAGAGCGTCAGCTTGGTAATCTTGCCCGATGTGTCCAATTCCAGTGTCAGTACCGCTTCCGTCTTGGTGAATGACAACACACTTACTATAGTTGTAGCTCCGTCCCGCTGTGTACTTTCAGTGGATTTCACTCCAAGGTAACTGCCTGCAGGCAGGTCGATTCCTGCCCAGCTCTGCTGAAGTACCGGAAGTGACAATGACTCCGTCTCCCTGGCGAAATACCGCTCACGCAGCGCCTGATAGTTACCGGCAGCAAGCAGACCCGATACGGCACCTGACATCACTTCCGGCGAATATACTTCAATCTGGCCCGTTGCCGATTGATAAGACGTCACCAGCCCGATGGCTGCAAAAAAAGACAGCGGCGCGTACGCCCGTTTTTGTTTTAGCTCAAAGCCGCCTGTATACGGTACTTTGTTCTTGCCGTTCAGCACAAGCTCCTGCCCGGATAGTCTGAACTGGATGCTCTCCTGGAACCGTTCCAGCAGGAACGTCCCTGTAGCCCCAGTGAAGGTAACCTTATACTTCAGGGCTTCCACCGTCTCCCGCAGCGGAAGCATGGCGTCCGGTCCATGGGTATAAGCCGATGCTCCGACCGTCTGCAATTCTTGTCCGTTTACGATGATCCTCATGCTGCTGGCGGCATTCACGTTATAGCTGGTCAATACACCTGCTCCTGCTGCAAATAACATTACACTTAGGAATACGGCTGCGATTTTTTTGAACAAATCGATCCCACCTTTCCTGTATTAGAATATTATGCACGCATACTTCAGAGATTAACCTTACCTTACCTATTACCCGTTCAACACCACTTTGGAAACGTTTCACTCCACATTGAAGTTAAAATATTGCTGCGGGTAAGCCTCCTTGATCAGGGTGAAATGCCACCATTCCTTGGCATAAGGCTTGAAGCCTTGCTTCGTCATCGCATCCTTGAGAATTTTGCGGTTGGCGTGCTGGGTGCTGCTGATAAGTGTAGTATTATAGTAAGAAATTTCACCGAAAAAATCATACGGGCTGCCCATATCCACCAGCGCCCCCGTTGTTTGGTCAGCCAAGGTCAGGTCGATGGTACTGCCCCGCGAATGCCCTGACTTCTTGGAGATGAACCCCAGCTTGAACAGGTTGCGCTTGTCCAGCTTGGGATAATATTGCTGCTTCATCTTGATATCCGATGCGTCCTGCGACCAGCGTACGAAGTGATTGACCGCTTTTTGCGGACGGTAGGCATCATAGATTCTCAGGATATAGCCTTGGCGCTCCAGATCTTCACTGACCTTCTTCAGCGCATTGGCTGCCTTCTTCGACATAATCGCCAGCGGAGCCTTATACCCGTCAATCCGTGTCCCGATAAAATTATTCTCGCTATAATAGCGGATCTCATACTGTGCCGATGGAATCACCTCATCCAGATACACAAATCCGCCGGGAAGGTTATTCTTCTTCACAACCGGACTCTGTGCCGGGGCTGCTGAGGTATTCTGAATCTGTGGTACTGCCGTAATTCTTGCTCCGGCTTTGGGTGCAAACAGCACCGTTCCGCCCAAGATCAGCGCACATGAGGTGAGAGCCAGCCTTCTGCCAGCCATGTGCAGCTTCTTCACTTGTCGATCGCCTCCCCCGCTGTATTCCGTATTTTCACCCTTCCAGTATACGTGCACCAAGCCGCAGGCGTCCAGTGTTAAGCCGGGACTTGTGATGCAGGGAGCATATCCTTCCGGCGGTATACTGCCATCAGCAATCCGACAGCGGCGAATTCAATCAAGACATGCTGGCCGTAGCTCAGGAACGGGAACGGTATGGATGTAAGCGGCACTCTGCCGCTGAGAATGGAGAGGCCGTACACTAAGCGGATGGAGATCATCAGTGCCAGTCCAATAATCAGCATCCGCCCATAAGTATCGCTTACCGCGCGGGCATAGGAGATCATTTTCAGAACAAACCAGCCGACTACAGCCAGAATCAGCAGACCACCCGCCCAGCCGAAGCATTGAATAAGATACGCCGGGAACAAGTCTGTATACGCATAAGGAATTACATCTCCATTATAACCATACCCCTGTCCTCTCCAGCCTGCAGAATGGATGACATTCACAATCGTACGATTCATATAACCGGTTGTGTCCGGTCTTAGATTATAATTAATGGCTCCGATCAGCCGTTCCCGAAGAATGGGATCACTCCAAACATAGATTCCTCCTGAAAATAAAGATACAGCGGCAATTAATATTCCTGTCACCCAGCGCCGGGATACCCACACATACATGGTCAGCGAAACGACCCCATAGATAATCAGCTCCGGAAAAGAACGGATCATAACATAAATCACTGCAGGCAACAGCAGCAACGATAACTTCAATAGCTCTCTCACGCGAATGTTATAGCCTTGCAGGAAATCGGGACGGGTGAATATCCCGGCCAGAGCAACAACAAATACATACGGACTATACCCGATAAGGTCTATATAAAATCCCAAAGCCCCAACAAAGCGCCTCGACCCATTTATCATTACAGGCATGAGCAGGACGCTGAGAGCGATAGTCATTAGAGCAGCAAGATAAATACTTGTTGATGCTTTTTGCAGCCGCTTAAAGTTAATGAAGTATGCTCCTGTCATAAGGCACATCCCGATAATAATAATGATAAGTTGGCGCTGCATAGGCACGAACTGATTGCGTTCAAAGTAACCTCCTGCTTCAATAGACCCCATCCCCAGCAGACTCACCGCTGACAACAACAGTACGCCTGCAAGCAGCCCCCAGGGAATGCGCGGCTTGTGAATGTGATGCAGATCCTTTCCGATAACCTGCGGGTCGCCCATTT
The DNA here is from genome assembly GCF_013204885.1 of Paenibacillus tritici. Taxonomy (GTDB): domain Bacteria; phylum Bacillota; class Bacilli; order Paenibacillales; family Paenibacillaceae; genus Paenibacillus_AQ; species Paenibacillus_AQ tritici. Next base: position 461,799 of record NZ_JABMKX010000001.1, on the reverse strand, counting down.
GTGCGATAGCGTACTCCTGAGCTTCTGCCTCGGAAGCACCAAGCTGCATCCGCTCCGCCACCAGGTCTGCATAATGCCCGCTTAACTCATCCCGGATCTCAATGTGCATCTCTTTCGCCCGGATCTCAGCACATACCTTGTCCAAATAACTGCCCAGATTCTGCTTGCCTTGCTCCGTCATGCGTTTCCCTCCCCCAGAACAGTATCCACGGCCCCTTTAAACAGCTTCCATTCGGCTTTTTTCTCTTGGAGCTTGTGCTTGCCTTCCTCCAGCAGACGATAGTACTTGCGCTTGCGCCCGTCTACCTCCATCCAATAGGCCTCCACCCAGCGTTCGCTCTCCATCGCGTGGAGAATCGGGTAGAGCGTACCCTCCTTAAGGGAAAATACTCCTTGAGAGCGCTGCTCCAGCTCCTTAATCAGCTCATAGCCGTACAGCGGCTTATCAAGCAGCAAGGTGAGAATCAATGTACCTGTGCTGCCCTTCAGCATTTCTTTGCTGACTTTCATCGGTTGGCCCCCCGTTTCCTTAGTCTCACATTAATACCTCGTTAATCTATGCTTACTATACTTTAATTTCCATAATAAATCCAGTATTGGCACACTAAAAAAGCACACCCGGTATACGGATGTGCTTCCACTTCAAACTCAAGCTTAGTGCATAGGAGCTTGAGACTTATGAGAAACAATAACACGCTTAAGGAAGAAGGCAATCACCAGACCTGCGATAGCCATGACCATGCCGAAGATGAAGGCGTTCTGCACGCCGTGGGTAAAGGCCGCACCCATATTCAGCGGATCAGCAGGATCGGCTACCGTTTTCATGTAGCTTTTGGAGCCCGAGGTCATAATGCTTACAGCCAGTGCGGTACCAATCGCTCCTGCAACCTGCTGCAACGTGTTCATAATAGCTGTTCCGTCCGGATAGTATTCCAGGGGAAGCTGATTAATTCCGTTCGTCTGGGCAGGCATCATAATCATTGAGATTCCGATCATGAGCACACTGTGAAGCACGATCACGAAGATCACGGTAGAAGTAGCTGTGATGCTGGAGAAGAACCACAGAGAGACTGCTACGAGTACAAGTCCAGGAATAACAAGCCATTTCGGACCGTATTTATCGAAGAGACGCCCCATGACCGGTGACATCAGTCCGTTGATAATCCCGCCCGGCAGCAGCAATAATCCTGCCTTAAAGGCTGTATAGCCTTGTCCCTGCTGCAGATACATCGGAAGAATCAGCATCGAGGACAGAATGACCATCATACAGATGAAGACCATCAGGACTCCGACCACGAACATCGGGAATTTGAAGGCGCGCAGATTAATCATCGGCTGCTTCATCGTCAACTGGCGGATACAGAACAGAATAAGTGCGATCACACCGATGGCAATGGCGATAATCACCTTTGAACTTCCCCAGCCTTCCGACTCACCGGCGCTGCTGAATCCATACACAATGCCGCCGAAGCCGAACGAGGATAAAATAATCGACAGGATATCAATCTTCGGCTTCGTCACTTCAGTGACATTCTGCATGAAGAGGATTCCGCTGATCAGAGCGATTACCAGGAAGGGGAGGGCCAGCCAGAAGATCCAGTGCCAGCTCAGACTCTCAATCAGCAGTCCGGCAATGGTAGGGCCGATCGCAGGAGCCACCATAATGACTAGTCCGATCAGTCCCATCGCCGCTCCTCTCCGCTCCGCAGGAATAATGATCAGAATTGTGTTGAACATCAGGGGCAGGAGAAGTGCGGTCCCCATGGCCTGAACCACTCTTGCGGTCAACAGAAATTCGAAATTCGGCGCCATCCCGGCCAGGATGGTTCCCGCAATGGAGAAGCACAGTGCAGCAATGAATAGCTGTCTTGTCGTGAACCACTGCAGCAGCAGCCCGGAGATCGGAACCAGAATGCCCAGCGTAAGCAGATAAGCGGTAGTCAGCCATTGTGCGGTTGACGGGGTAATTTGCAGGACATTCATAAGATCACTTAAGGCTACATTTAGGGCTGTCTCACTGAACATGCCGATGAAGCCGGCAATCAGCAGGGAGATCAGAATAGGTAAAGTCTTGAATTGTCGGGGTTCAGTTGGCCCCTTGCCAGTCATAGTTGCGTTCACTCTCGTATCCTCCTGATTATCTGTTATCTCTCTCTATTACTTGCGGTATTGCAGTTAAGCCAGTATTGCCGGAATGCTCTCTACAGCCGCAATCAGCGGCTGGATACTTCGGCAGGTCAGCGCCTGCAGCAGAGCCCCTTCGTACAATGAGACTACTACGGAAGCTTTGCGTACTGCGGCTTCTTCCTCTACCCCCTCCTGGATCAGCCGCTTCGCGATCACATCCTGCCAATCCCTGAAAACACATTGGCACGCGGTGCGCAGCTCATGACTAACACAGGAGGTCTCCACAGCTACCCAGAAGCTGAACGGAACCAGTCCTTCGAATGAGGATTCTTCAGCTTCAGCAGCCAAGGACAGAATGAAATTCTGCACAGCCTGAGCCGGTGTGTCCTCACTCTCCATATAATGGCGCAACAAATGGGTTACCTCTTCGCTGGTCCGGTTAATGCAGGTCAGTGCCAGCTCCTCTTTGCCTTGGGGAAAATAATAATACAATGATCCCTTGGGCGATTCGCTGTCCCTGATAATCTGATTAAGTCCGGTAGCATGATAACCCTGTGTAAAAAACAACCTCGAAGCCGTATCCACAATAGCTTCGCGTGCGTTGTGCTTGTTTGACAAGCTGGACACTTCCTTATCCTGACGATTGTACTTTTATAACAATTGGTCTACATAATAAAACCACAATTCGGCCCTTGCTGTCAATGGATAATAATTTCAAATTTAAACAAAATCATACGGGATATGAATTGCCAGGGATGGATTCAAGCGCTATAATTTAATTAAATGTATTATTCCAATATGAAAGGTATGATATTAATGAATAAGGTGTCTTCAGCGCAGGGAATTCCCAGACGGTTAGTGAAGATCAACCAGGCTTTTATCGTAATTTCTGTATTGGTGGCCTTGTTCACAGGAATTCACTGGATTCTTGCCCTCCCGCTTGCTGCAGGACTGTCAGGCCTCTTGTTCGGTTACAATCCCGTGATCAGGCTGGCAAGTCCATTGCTGACCAAGGAACGCTCTGCTTATGTACTTGAAGATCCGCAGCAGCAGCAGTTCAACCAGAAGATTGCCGTCTTCTGCCTGGCAGCCGGATTAATCAGCTTCCTTGCGGGCTGGACGATAGCAGGATACATCTTCACCATCATGGTCGCGGTCGCGGCAACGGTTGCCATTCTCGGATTCTGCATCGGCTGCTTCATTCATTATCAATGGAGAATGTACAGCTACAGACGCAAACAGGCGACGCTCCACAAATAATCCGGTTGTTATGCTGCGCCCGTTCCCGCATTACCACAGAACAGGCCAGCCGGATTCTACAGCAGAACGAAGCTGTTAAGGCATGGCTGGCCTGAATATGCTCTTCTTCACACTCTCCGTGCTTACTTCAGCACCTCATCCGCAAGGATCTGTTCCACAATGGAAGCAAAGCTCTGGCCTGCACCCCAATCCATCTTAAGGATAAGACCTTGGGAGGCTCCCGCCGGAATCATTCGTACGTTGCTAACCCCCTGCAAATTATCCACAATGATTACAAGCGCCGCCTGATTGCGGGACCGGAAGTAATACCGTTCATAGATCAGTGTCCCGATCATCCGGCCATCGCCGATATCATTGAGTTCCTCATACAGTAGCTCCGATTGCTGGGTCATCCCCTCTTTGATCCGCCTAAGCGTCTCATTAGGCTGCAACCTGACATTCAATTGATAAGACTCTCCCATGCGCTTCCCCTCCCCTAGATCATATTACCCGTCTATAGCCTATCCGCCTCAGCGGTCTTCGCCTGCCACATTCCAGCGGTGACGGAACTTCTCCAGGCGCGGATGAACCTGGACCGGCGGTTCGGAGAGCAGCAGGCGCAGCTTGACGATCCACTCCTCGAAGGAAGAGAAAGAGGCAATCAGATTAGCCATCTCCGGAGTCATATAGAGAAAATAAGGGGCAGGATAGATGTCGCTGATATGCCGCAGTGCTGAATCCAGCGGCGTATACTTCTTCCGTTTTCCTTCAAGGCTCTCAACGGTGATGAAGGGCTGTCCCTGTTCTCTTTTCCACTCATGCAGCCGGTCCTCCCGCTTATACCAGGCCTTCACGGGCTCTTTGGTCATCCGCCGGACAGTTTCTTCATGCAGCGGGTAGAGCACCAGCTTCGTGAATTTGCGCTCCATCGCTGTCTCAGCAGCCTTAAGCAAATCCATGTCCGATATATGCTCGAAGGAGTCATAGAAGATCAGCGTTCCTTTGCGTTCATTAGCGGGCGGTTCATACCCATAAGGTACATGCTGAATGTCTCGTGTCATCATTACCCTCCTGTAACTTAAATTATCTACAGCATATCATGCTACCCCGGATCGCGTACAATTCCCGGGTAGACCGATATTCTGGTATGCCGCACAAAAAAGCAGCGGAGCCTGAATCGGCAAACGCTGCGGTAATATCTGCAAAATGTTGAACGCTGCATGGATGGAACCCGCCGCTATAGCGCAGCAGATGAACATCTGCTGCCGCTGCTGCTTCTTAGGGTACAGTGACCTCATCACGCCTGTTGCAGGCAGTCTCCTCCTGCTCCCGGCAGCGGCGAAGAAACACCTCCGCGAGATCCTTCGCCCGGACAACGAGAGATTGCTCCGGAAACCGGAAGTCGGTGGAACAAGCCGTCAACACATAACCCGGATCAATCGGATATTGCCTGAACCCATGATCCGGCAGCTGGTCACTCAGCAGCGACTGTTCATATTTCAAGGCGTACTGCTCAGAGAATACGGCGCGGTTCGGGACACTCAGGCCGATTCCTTCCATCTTCAAGTAACTCTCCTTGCGCGTCCACAGATCGTAGAAATAATGCATTTGTGCATCTGGGTGCAGCAAGGTATGATAATGCTCCATTTCTTCAGCAGACAGACTGTACCGGGCCTGCAGCAGATCCACAGCAGCCATCTTCTGAATATCAATCCCGACCCGCTGCCCTTTGCGGCTGACGATACCTGCCACCCATTTGCCCGAATGCGAGAGATTATAATCCCAAGGCTCGCGCATCCCGGACAGGCGGGGTTTGCCGAATACCCCCTGCTCGAAGCGGATTTCATCATTCCGCAAGCCCTCGATCCCCATAGCGAACATCCGGGCAAGCATTTCCCCTACCAGTGACCGGTGGACATCGTCTTCACGTTTCAGCCGGCTGCTCCTCATCCGCCGCTCCGGGGATACATAAGGCAACAGCTCAGAGACTGAAAAAGCAGTTCCGAGTGATACAGCAACAATAAGCATACACGGCGTGCCTCCTCCTTGAATCTCCCGGCTATTCCCGTTGCTCCCGGAACCAGCCCAGGGTTTCTTTGACGGCTTCCTTATACGGGGTTGGAGAATATTCGGGGAACCGTTTCATGAATTTGTTCTCATTCAGCAGCAGCGGATACTCGAATTCATAGAGCAGCTCGTGGAACTCCTTGGCTTCTTTGTCAAAAATACCGGCCAGTCTTACCGCCCAGCCCGGCAGGGCACGGCACTTCCTCGGACTGTCCGCTTCATCCTGGATGATATTCAGGAACTCTCTTCCTTCGATCGCGCCTGAGCCTGAGATATGCCATTCTCCTTCTTCTCCGCTCTCTGCCAGCAGCACCGCTGCTCTGGCCGCATCCTGGATATAGACCAGATCATGGGGCACATCCAGCTTGACCGGCCATGAGATGGTTTTGGCTTGAAGTGCTCCGTTGAAGATCGGTCCGAATACCCTGTTGGTCACATTGGGACCGTAATAGTCCGGATATCGCGGAATAACATAACGGAAGCCGCGCAGTGCGGCCTGATTCTTCAGGAGTTCTTCCAGCTCGTTACGGAGCTTGCCCTTGCGGGTCAACGCGGCCTTGGGATGGCGTTCATCTGCCGGAAGATACTGAAATTTGCCGTATCCGTAGACATTGCCGGGAAACACCAGCGTCTGCCCGGACTGAAGCTGGCTTGTCACCCGCTCCAGTGCTTGCGGCATTACCGTATACCAGTCCTGATAAGGCACATTAAGACAGAAATAGACCGTCGAGACTCCTGCCAGTGCAGCGGCAAGACGCTTCTCGTCCTGTATATCCAGTGCAGCAATCTTCAACAGCGGACCCTTCAGCCTCTTGAGAGCCTGACTGGAGCGGTGGTATGACGCCGTCACCAGCTTGCCGCGCGACAGTAATTCCTGAGTGATGGACAGGCCCAGACCGCCATTGCCTCCAATTACAAGATTCATAACATGACCGGCTCCTTATCGAACGAATGAATACCTTCGGCAACCAGCTTAACGGTCCATTCAATCTGCTCGTGATTATGATTCGCAGTCATGAAGAACCGGATGCATGCCGCTTCCTCAGGGACCGCAGGATATAGAATAGGATAGACATTGATTCCTTGCCGATAGAGATATTCTGTAAGCTTAAGTGTCCGCTCGGAGCCTCCGACAATAATCGGAATAATCGGCGTGTCGCCGCTGAGTCCGGTATTCAGCCCATGCTGCTGGCAGCGCTCCAGGAACAGCCTGGAATTCTGCTGTAGCTTGCTCACAGGCGAGGGGTCCTTCTCCAGGGAGCGGATCACTGCAAGTGCGGCGGCGGCATTGGCAGGAGTGATGCCTGCACTGAAGATGAAGCCGTCGGATAAATATTTCAGATATTGGATCATGGCGGCAGAGCCGGCCGCATAGCCGCCGCAGCTTGCGAAGGACTTGCTGAGGGTGCCCATAAGCAGATCCACTTCACGCGCGTCCACTCCGTGATATTCACAGATTCCCCGGCCGGTGGCTCCGATGGTGCCGATTGAATGCGCCTCGTCAATGTAAAGCATGGCCTGATGCTTCTTCTTGATCTCAATGAACTTATGCAGGTCGGGAATATCACCATCCATACTGTACACGCCTTCTATGACAATGAGCGCCCGGCGGCGGTGTCCGCGGGTACGGGTCAGAATCCTGTCCAAGGCCTCCCAGTCATTATGAGGAAAGGATACCCGCTGTGCCCCCGATAGCAGACAGCCCTGAATCAGACTATTGTGGGACAGCTCATCATGCAGCACGATATCCTCTTTGCCTACCAGCTTGGCGATTGTGGATACATTCGTTGCATGTCCGGCCGTGTAGATCAGTGCATCCTCTGTCCCGATAAAAGAAGATACCGCCGCTTCAAGCTGGCCATGCAAAGGAATCTCGCCGGAGAGCAGGCGGCTGGCGGATACAGAGGTTCCATATTCAGCTACAGCCTCCTGGACGGCGGCAATGATCTGCGGGTCACCGGCATATCCAAGATAATTGTAAGAGGAATAGTTGATATAGGGTTCTCCGCCCATCATCACGGTATCAGTATTAATCCCCTGACGAAGTCTGAAATAGGGATTAACTTCACCCGCCGATTCAATGCGCTGGCATAGATCCTGATATTCAGCGAACTGCTCCACCTTGAACTGTGGCGGCACGGACGGGGCGATCTTTTGCTCTGCTTCCTGCCGGTCAGCAGATTGGATCAGTGGAGTGCCGGGTTCAGATGGAGACCCGTGCCCCTCTTCGCCGGTACCCGCAACGATTGCGATCAGCTGTCTGATCGTCAGGTCCGTGATGTCCAGCGGCACAATCACTTCCCGGTCAGGATAACGTTTCTTCAGTGCTGCTTGCAGCTCCATCATCATCAGCGAATCGTATCCAAGCTCACTTTTCAGCGAATCGGTCAGCTTCAAATCTCCGGGAGGATAAGCGGCAATGGTGCTGACCAGCCGGATGACCTCTTGTTCCAGTGCAGCTTGCCCGTGCGCAACTGCCTGAAGATTCGAAGTAAATTTGCCCTCGTTGTTTTCAATGCTTACCGGCCTGCTCTGACTTACAACGTTTGTGTGTTCGGTCTTCACAGAGCTGTCCGCCCCGTTAGCCAGCATTACCCGGCTTTGCAGTTCAAGTGCACTTGACTGTTTTTTGACAATCTCCAACAGCTGATCCAGTAACCGTTGTTCCATAGCTGCTCATCCCCTTTTCAACATATATTCACTCTGATTATTGATGGTCTCCAGATGATGGTTCATGATATCAAGAATTTCGGAAGACAGAGCGGTCTCTGTGATTGCGGAATCCGCCTGGGCAGGCAGCACCTTGTCTTCTTCCATCCAGTACTCTCTGCGGTTGAAGCTATAGGGCGGCAATGGCGCATAGGCAGGCTGAAGCGGCGTATAATATTCCTTCCAGTCCAGCGGAATTCCGCGGTCGGCCAGCAAGGCCAGACTCCGGTGAAGCACCTCCCAGTCCTGCCCCTCTTTACCGAGACTGGCTCCCCAGACCTGATCACCGCGAATATGTCTGCGGGCCATTTTGATCAGTCCGCCAGGACCAATTTCAATGACGGCAACCTTCTCTTCAGCGAAGTAGGACAGGCAGTCATGGAACCGTACGGTCCCCCGCAGATGATCCCGCAGATAATCGGCAGATATCTCATGCCTTGGTCTGCCGTCGATATTGCTGATCAGCGGAAGCTGTGCCGTGCGGAAGGTTATTCTGCCTGCTGCTTCATGGAATTCCTGCAGAATAGGCTCCATCAGCGCGGAATGAAACGCATTGGAGACGAGCAGCTGCTTGAACATCACGCTCCGGTCCGTCATCATCGCTTCAAGCTTCTGGAGCTGCTCCGGTACTCCAGAGACCACGGTCTGGTCCGGCGTATTCACAGCTGCAATAGACAACTCCAGACCCTGTTCCTGAATCAGCTGCCGGACCGTCTCTTCCGGACACTGCACCATTGCCATGCCGCCCTGAACCGGGGTATTGCCCATCAGGCGGCCCCGCAGCTGCACCAGTCTCACCGCATCGCCAAGCTCCATCATTCCAGCCTGACAAGCGGCTGCGTATTCACCGATGCTGTGCCCTGTCACATAATCCGGTGTGATTCCGAAGCTGTTCCACAGCTTCGTGAGCGCATACTGGATCAGGAACAGGCTAAGCTGCGTGAATTCCGTCTGATGCAGCCGTTCATTGACTGCCTCCTCCTTGCCGTAGAGAATCTGCATCATCAGAGCGGAAGTCTCCTGATCCAGATAAGACAGGCCATGGGAGAAGGCCTGCTGGAATACCTCAGAGGTCTGCAGCAGCTCTCTGGCCATTCCCGTATACTGCGAGCCCTGCCCCCCGTATACAAAGGCTATCTTGCCCGGTATCCGGCTGCCCGGCGTGCCTTCGCCTGCCTTCAGTCTGCTGCATAATTCCTCACGCGTGCGGCCGGTGACGGTCAGCCTGTAAGGCAGCAGCTCACGCCGGCAATGCGCAGTGTAGCAGAGATCGACCAGCTCCGAAGCCGGAGCCTGCTCAATGGCTGCGCTATAAGCCTCCTGCATGAGCCACAGCGAGCTTTCGCTTTTGGCCGATACCGTTAGAATATGTCCGCTGTAGCGCTTGGGGCGGACTCCAAGTGTCCGGGGTGCACGGAAGGATTGCACAATCACATGGGCATTGGTTCCCCCGAAGCCAAAGGAGCTGATCCCGGCATTCTTCACTTTATCCTTCCATTCCACCGATTTGACCGGGATATGAAACGGCGTTCCAGTCAGATCTATATGCTCGTTGACCGTCTGAAGGTCCGGATGCGGCACAATCCTTCCATTCTGGAACATCAGGCAGATTTTAATCAGCCCGGCTATCCCTGCTGCGGCCTCCAGGTGTCCGATATTGGCTTTGACCGCGCCTAGATGGCAGATTCCTTCCTGCTTACCAGCAAAAACTTCCTTCAGGGCGTTCACTTCGATCGGATCACCCAGCTTCGTTCCCGTACCATGCGCTTCTATGTAGCCAATATCATCCACCTTCAGACCCGCCGCCGCCAAGGCCCGCTCCACTACCTTCTGCTGTGAGGTGCCGCGCGGTGCGGTAAGCCCGTTGCTGCGTCCGTCCTGGTTAACCGCCGAGCCCTTGATCACTGCGTAGATCCGGTCCCCGCGTTCCCTGGCATCGCTTAATTTGCGCAGCACCACCATCCCGCACCCCTCCCCGCGCACGTATCCGTCAGCCCGGCTGTCAAAGGTATGGCAGCGCCCGCTCTCCGACATCATCCGGGCTCTGGAGAAATTAATGTACAGATCGGGATGAAGCATCAGATTGACTCCTCCGACCAGTGCCATGCTGCTCTCGCCTTCCTTCATACTGCGGCAGGCCTGATGCAGTGCCACAAGCGAGGAAGAGCAGGCGGTATCCAGCGCGAGACTGGGCCCGGTGAGATTGTAGAAGTACGACAGCCGGTTCGCGGCTATGCTGGAAGCATTCCCGGTTCCATGATAGGCGGTAATCCGCTGCGGCTGGTGTTGCAGCTTAGAGTAATCATTCGTGCTGATCCCGATGAACACTCCGACATCCTTGTTCTCCAGCTCCGAGGGCTTCACTCCGGCATCCTCAAAAGCCAGCCAGCTCTGCTCCATCAGCAGCCGCTGCTGCGGGTCCATAACCTCCGCCTCCAGCGGGGAGATTCCGAAGAATCCGGCGTCGAACTCCCGGATTCTCTCCAGAAATCCGCCCCAGCGGGTATACATGGTACCCTTCTCCTCTGGATTCCCGCTGTAATAATCGTCAGCATTCCAGCGGGAGGATGGAATCTCCGTGATCGACTGCTTGCCTTCCAGCAGGTTCTCCCAGAACTGTTCCGCCGAATCAGCTCCCGGAAACCGGCAGGATAAGCCCACAATGGCAATATCCTCTTCAGGGGCATATTCCCGGGCAGGTCTCCCTTCCGTGTTCTGCCGTTCAGCAGGGGATTCCTGAATCAGATAGGCTGCCAGTTGTCCGATGGTCGGGTAATCATAGAACAACGTTGGCGAGCAGGTCCGGCCAAGCTTTTCTTCAATCGTACCGGTCAGCATCACTGCACTGACAGAATCCAGACCGAGCTGAAGAAACGGCTCCTCCTTCGTAATCTGTTCCTTGTCCACGTTAACGGCCGCAGCGATTTGCTCCGTTAGCCATATTTCGAGCTCCGCCAGATTCATTCGGCTTCTCCTCCTGCAGCTGCGGATTCCGCATAGTACAGCGACAGACTGCTCCCAAGATAGGCCTGCTTGCACTCATAATGCTTCACTTTACCGCTCACCGTCTTAGGGAGGGAGCCGCTTGCGAGCAGTACCACCTCGAACGGGGTGAAGCCGTAAGCACGGGCCAGCTCATGCCTGATCTGCTTCACGAGCATTTCCTGTCCGGCTTCGGCAAGCTCGCCCTCAACCTCCTGGAGTACCACTACCTGCTCTTCATCCTCCATATCCACCGCGAACACAGCACCTGCCTGGAACCCGGGATGGAAAGACTGGACAAATGCCTCCAGATCATTGGAATAGAAGTTCTTGCCCCGGACGATAAGCAGGTTCTTAATCCGGCCAACAATGTATAACTCTCCATTCCGCAAAAATCCTGTATCCCCCGTCCGCAGATACCCTCCGTCCCCATTCTCCAGCACATGCTCGAAGGTCTCCGCTGTCCGCAGCCTGTCATTCAGATAGCCCATAGCAATCGAGCGGCTGCGCAGCCAGATCTCACCGATAGCATTCTCCGGCAGCTCTGTCCGCGTACCCGGCTCAACAATAACAAGATCCTGATCCTCCACCGGAGCGCCGCAGCTGACCAAGGTGCGCGAATCTGCCGATGGCGGGACTTCAGTCACCAGATTCTGCTCAAGCCCGGCCGGATCACAATGGAGCAGAAGAGGTTCTGCATCTCTTTTGCCGCCTGAGACAATAAGCGTCGATTCTGCCAGACCATAACAAGGATACATGGCACTGCGTTTGAAGCCATAGGGGGCAAATTTGCGGGAGAATCCTTCAATGGTCCGGCTGCGCACAGGTTCTGCTCCGCAGAATGCGATCTCCCAGCTGGACAGGTTAAGCGGATAGCCTGCCTCCGGGTCCACATGGGCAAGACACAGGTCAAAGGCGAAATTCGGACCGCCGCTGATCGTTGCCTGCTTCTGCGTAATCAGCTCCAGCCAAAGCGCCGGTCTGCGGAGAATCTCCTGCGGACTGACCAGATGTACCGGGAATCCTGCAAAGAGGGGAGCCAGCACGCCTCCGATTAGCCCCAGATTGTGGTACAGCGGAAGCCAGATTACTGCCGTATCCTGCTCCGTGAGCCCGAATTTGCGGGTTACATTCCCAACATTATGCAGAAGATTGTCATGTGTGAGGATGACACCCTTGGAGGTTGAAGTGGTCCCGGAGGTGAACTGGATGAAGGCAGCCTCATGTCTGTCCGCTTCCTCTCCCAGAAAGGGGATGTCCGGCAGCTCATCTGCTGCAATCCACTGTAGCGCTAACAATTCCTCCTCGTCATCCAGCAGTGCAGAGATATGATTCAGAAGCGCCCGGGTCGTCAGGACGGCTTCAGCCCCGCTCATGCGGACAGCATACTGGAGCCTGGACAGATTCTCGGAGGGCTTGGGAATTTCAAGCGGAACGACAACAGTACGGCTGTAGAGGCAGGCAAAAAACGAGATGATGAACTGAATCCCCGAGTTGTGCAGAAGGGCCACCTTGTCCCCCGGGCGGGTGAAGGCAGCAAGCGAAGCGGCCTGTTTCTTGGATTGGATGGCAAGCTCACGGTAGGTCAGGACCGTCTCCTGGTCCCCCTCCCGGTAAGTAAAGGCTATGCGTTCAGGCGTCAACCGGTTTCGCTCTTCCAGTAAATCCACTACGGTTCTTAATTCATGGACAATGCTGCTCAATTTGAACTCTCCTTTGGGGGTATAGCGGGCTGCCGGACGTTGCATCCGGGAGAGCCGCAGCACCCTGTAATATAGGCCAAGTAATACTATTAAATTACCAACCACCTCAACCTCTACCAGTCTCAGCTACAAGTAATTTTATTACTATTAAGGGAATGACCTCCTTTTTCGCTACCAAACTGTTCTAAGTATACTGCCTTCTATATGTTGTCTTCATTGGGATAAATTGACGATTATTGTCGTTTTCGAGCTTTTATATGTACATATGGTGAATTATGGTATTCTAATAGTTTCGCAGCAACGTGGTTTAAATTAAGCACAGTAAACATAAATAGCATGAAATAGACCAATTTGAACCAAAAACCAAAAAACCAGACTATCCTCTATTAAGAGACGTCTGGTTGTGGGCGTACATCAGGTATTAAAATTATGCTTAAAGCCATTCTTACCGCAATGGATGCTTCTGCTTCTGATACGCATACACGGCTGCACCAAGCGTACCTGCCCGGCTGCCCAGCTCTGCCTGAACAATCCGGCAATGGCTACCGGGCAGCTTCAGCGCATGGGCATTTACGGTATTACGGACCGTGTTGAGGAGCCGGTCTCCTGCTGCGGCCATGCCACCCCCGATGATAATCAGCTCCGGGTTCAGCAGGTTGATTACATTCGCCAGACCGAACCCAAGCAGTTCGCCGGTCTCGTGCATCACTTCAATAGCGAGCGGATCTCCTAGATCATACGCCTCTGAGATCATCTTCGCGGTGATTTGCTCATGGTCATGCTTCGTCCAGGTCTGAATCAGGCTGGTGCGGCCTTCCTGCAGCTTCTCCTTGAATGTATTGACCATTCCCACGGCAGACACATACCGCCCCAGGCATCCAGAGCTTCCGCAGCGGCAGGGACGCCCCTGCCGGTACATATTCATATGTCCGATTTCGCCAGCGCTGAAGGTTGTACCGTACAGTACCTTGCCGTCATGAACAATACCTGAGCCGAGTCCGGTGCCGAGTGTAAGCAGGACCAAATTCCGGCACCCCTTCCCCGCACCCTGCTGCCATTCCCCGTATAGATTGACCCGCACATCATTATCTATGTAGACTGCAAAATCATAATAAGGCTTCATTTCATTCACCACATGAACCTGTTCCCATCCCGGAAAGTTTGGTGAAAAGACGGACAGTCCCTCCTCCGGGTCCAGAAGCCCCGGGATTCCCATACCCATGCAGGCAATCTGCCGCAGCTCTACCCCGCTCCCCACACATAGCTGCGAAACAGCAAGCCTGATCCGCTCCAGCACATGTGCCGGACCTTGTGCCGCCTCTGTTGGTATCGACAGCTCCCATGCCGCAGTGAAATCCTCATGGAACAATCCCGCTTTGATATTGGTTCCACCCAAATCAATGCCTATAATATAGTTGTTGTCCGTCACTGTCTCCCCTTCTTCCCCGCTGAATGAATGGCTGAACCCTTCCCCCCTTCTAATTATGCGCTTTCAGACATTAGGAAGGTAGGATTTTCCGAGCATCTTAATAGCACGATTCTCTTCTAAGCCGAAGCCCTCCCGTGCAGAATTCGCTTCACCAGCCGAAGCCCTCCGTGTAGATGATCTACGCTCCCGAGGGATCAGCTCCTGTTGCAAGCGATGATCTTCGCTCCGAAGGGACCACTCGTGTAACAAGCGATGATCTTCGCTTCGAAGGGACCACCTCCTGTAACAAACTATGGTCTTCGCTCCGAAGGGACCGCCTCCTGTAACAAGCAAGTGGAATAACGTATCTTAATTTGTCTATTTCTGAGGAATGTACGGAAGCAAGTGGATAAACAGCATCTATTAATGTTCCTTTGGGCTACTTGGGGTGGAACCCCAGAAATTAAGTGTTGTTTATCCAACTACTGCTTGAGCAAAGCCCATTTCTTCATCAGCAAGTGTATAAAATCCAACTGCTAATCAATAGAACTAATCAATCCAACTTTATAAGACGCACTTAAGAGTTGAACTTGAAGCTTCATCGTCACTGCGCTGAACATTTGGACTTCCGGCCGCTGTGTCCCCGGCACATCCAGTATTGTCCATTCATCTGTATCCATCCAATCCTGACATACTATTTCATGACAAACAGGGCTGTCCCGGCAGCCATATCTGACCTGCGGGACAACCCTGTTGAATGTCAACTTGTTTTGAGCGCTAAAATTTCAAGCCTCTACGAACCAGCTCCTTTGTACCGCTTGACGCCGAAGCTCCAGGCCATCAGGCCGATGCTCAGGAAGACCACGCCGACGATTGGAGTCAGCAGCGCCATCCCTCTCATCTCATCACGGTGCAGGAACAAGGCTGCCGGGTAGATCCCGACAAAAGCAAACGGAATGATCCAGGTGAGCAGCACCTGAATCGCCCGGTTGTAGATCGTAACCGGATAGCGGCCATACGTCTGAATATTGTACATCAGCGGCAGAATACCGGTTGGCGCATCCGAGTAGAACGACAAGGAGGTCAATGTCGTGTAAATGCCTGTATAAATAGCTACCGCGCTGAGTGTCAGGATAATCAGCATTGGAAGGGTCCACCATTCAAACGGCAAGCCCAGATTGCTGCCGCTGATCGCCATGACAATCAGCCCGATGAAGGAACCTACCAGTGAAGGCGGGTCCACATTCTCCAGGAAGATCTGGAACAGGTTATGCGCCGGCCGGGTCAGAATGCGGTCCATCTCGCCTTTGACGATATAACGTTCACTGAAGCCCCACATATTAACGAAGCAGCTGAACACGCCGAACGGGACCATGAAAAAGCCGTAGACGAACACCACTTCGTTCTGATTCCAGCCGCCCAGGCTGTCGGTATGCATGAAGATGACCAGAATGAAGATGAAGTTCGTGGCCTGGAACAATAGGTCGGAGATAACCTCCACCCAGAAATCCGCGCGGTAGGTCAACCGTGTCTTCATATAGTTCTTCAGATATTCAATCAATAAATCCAGGTAGTACATGCTAGCTTAACCCCCCTGCACGAACAGCCGCTGACGCGCTGCGTGATTTAGCCAGACAATCGGAACGAGCAGGATCAGGAACCAGATGACCTGGATACCCAGCACATTCCAGATGCCTACTCCCTGCACACGGCCTGTAAATACAGAGCCCGGCAGATAAGTAATGGCTTGAAAGGGCAAAACCTTAAGCACAGAGGACAACCAGTCCGGGAACAAGGTGATCGGCACAATCAGTCCTGAGAACAGATCAACGACCACGCGCTTCATCCGCATCATTCCTTCATTGTTCTCCACGAAGAAGGCGGACAGGCCGGTGATGATATTGATCTGGGAGCTGATCAGGAAGCTGAAGAAGAGCATGACAAGGAAACCAGCCCAAGCCGAAGCCTCTGTCGGCAGCTGTACCGGGAACAGCAGAATGGCGATCAGCATGCCGGGGATCATCAGCATCATGAAGCGGAACAGGCCTTCGCCCAGCCCCTGCATCATTTTGACCAGTACGTAGTTATAAGGACGGATGAACTGTATGGCAATGCTCCCGTCACGGATGTCGGTTGAAATCTCGCGGTCAAGGTTGTTGAAATAGAAGGCCCGCGCCATCCACGAGACCGCCACATACGTCGTCATCTGCGCTCCGGTAAAGCCGCCCAGCGATTCACCATCGCCATAAATAGCCTTCCAGGTGAAATAATTGACCCCGATATTGAGCGTATAGATCAGAATTCCCGAGTAATAATTCACCCGGTAAGCAAGCATCGTCAGGAACCGGATTCGGATGAAATCGAAATAAGCTCCAAGCAGCAGCCTCCGTCCGTTCTCCCGCGAGCCACCCGGAGTTCCGCTGCCGGAGGAGGAAGCTGCCGTTGCCAACTGCTTAGACATGTTGTGCCTCTTTCTCATCACTTAGCGCCGCGATCCGCTCTTCCGGCTTCTCCGCCGAGCCTGACTGATAAATGCTGCGGACGATGTCATCCGTGTTGGTTTCGATGATTTTGATATCGGTGATATCCGCCTGTCCGACCACCCGGCCCAGCACATCCGATACATTCAGCTCCAGCGGAATCCATACCTTGGCTGCAAGCTCATTCTCGGCTGTCCAGGTGACCGGCATGCCTTCAGTCCACGCAATGAGCTGCTGGAGCTTCGTGGCCGTTCCGAACTGGAACTGTACTTCACGCCCGGTTCCCCAGCGCTGCTTGAGATCCTCCAGACCTCCGTCATAGATAATCCGCCCGTCGTCCAGCATGATCACCCGTGAACACAGGGCTTCAATATCCTGCAGATCATGAGTCGTCAGCAGAATGGTCGTCCCATGCTCGCGGTTCATATCCTTCAAAAATTCACGGATCTCCGACTTCACGACAATATCGAGGCCGATCGTCGGTTCATCCAGGAACAGAATGGACGGATTATGCAGCAGTGCCGCCACAAGCTCGCAGCGCATCCGCTGGCCCAGACTTAATTTGCGGACCGGACGGTTCAGGAGCTCTTGCAGCTCCAGACGCTCTACAAGCTCATCCAGCCGTTTTTTAAAATCCTGCTCAGGAACACGATATACCTTGCGCAGAAGCTGGAAGGACTCAATGACCCCAATGTCCCACCAGAGCTGGCTGCGCTGGCCGAAGACTACGCCGATGTTCTGCACAAACTTCTCCCGTTCCTCATAAGGCACGAATCCGCCCACAGACAGACTGCCGGCAGTAGGAACCAGAATCCCGGTCAGCATTTTGATCGTGGTCGATTTGCCTGCCCCGTTCTCCCCGATGTATCCGCAGATTTCGCCTTGCGGAATACTGAACGAGATATCCTTCACTGCCGTTACTTCGGTATACTGCCGTTTAAACAAATCAGCGAAGGCCCCTTTGAGGCCCTCGCGGTTTTTTTGGACTTTGAAGGTCTTGCGCAAGTCCTGCACTTGAATAGCATTCATAGGTTACCTCACTAAGCTAAGTATTGGGTTCAGTACCCCATTATAATAGAATGAATGTATATCCGTCCAGCCTGTTTACTTAGCCACCCGGCCCTCAAAAAAATCCGTGCTCGGCACAGCCTCCAAATGTCCGGAGCGGGCAACTTTGGTCCGCAGATACTTCTCATTGAACACCGATACATCGCCCCAGAGCGGTACCCGCTTGACTGTATTCATTCCGGCTGCACGAAGGGCTTCCATCTTCTTCGGATTGTTGGTGATCAGGGTAACCGGATGGCTGCGCAGATGCTGAAGCACACTGATCGCATCCTTGTAGTCCCGGGAATCATCCGCGAACCCAAGCTCCAGATTGGCCTCCACAGTATCATACCCTTCTTCCTGAAGAATATAGGCCATTGCTTTGCTGAACAGGCCGATTCCTCTTCCTTCATGATTGGCCAGATAAAAGAGTGCCCCTGAACCATGCTGGGCAATCATCTTCATCGACTGATGCAGCTGGAAGCCGCAATCGCAGCGTTTGCTGCCAAAGATATCGCCGGTATGGCAAATGCTGTGCATCCGGATCAGCGCTTCGTCCGAATTCTCGAAATCCCCGTACACCAGCACACTGGACTGTTGTCCATCTGCAAGGTTCATCGAAGACAGGCGGCTGATGAGCAGCTCGGTTGCTTGCGTGCCTTCAGCACTCTGAAGCTCTTCATCCGTTACTTTGAGCCAGCTGTACCATTTGAAGGTAAGGGTCTCCCCGTCCAGATTGACAGGTAATGTAATGGGTCCGACCAGTATATTCGTGGAGTTATCCATGGAGATGCGTTTGATTTTATTCTGTAATATAGTAAGGATATCGGGGTTGATCATGAGAGCACCGTCCTAAAAGGTTTGATAGTGTAAGCTTCGGAAGCATACACTTAGTTTTGATTACGTAAGCTAAGCAACTTTTCACCGAAAACTGCGTATTAGCCTTTGCCTGATCTATAAAATTGTGATATTCAACATTTGCTATAGTAACTATTTGTAAGTTAGTTTATCATTGTAATATAACTTCGTCAAGTTATAATATATATTTAAATATTAATGATTACTAATTGTAAGTTTATGATATAATGAATGCTGAGGTGATCCTTATGAATAATTTTGAGATGTGTCCGCGCTTCGAGAAGGCGGTCGATGTGCTTAGCAAACGCTGGGTTGCGCTAATTGTATTCGTCCTCATGGATGGTCCGCGGCGGTTCGGGGAAATCGAGCATTGCTTATCCAATCTAAGCGGCAAGGTATTATCCGACCGGCTGAAGGAAATGGAGAATGAAGGGATCATACAGCGTACTGTATATCCTGAGATGCCTGTGCGAATTGAGTATTCGTTAACCGATAAAGGTACGGCGCTCGCTCCTATCCTTGGAGAGATCGGCAACTGGTCTACGGATTGGATCGAGATTGGCGTGACCAAATGATTGCCATCCGGCACGCGAAGCAGCGCCCTTAAAGTTCCTGAACAGGGAAACTTTGAGGGCGCTGCTTCGTTTGTTTTATAGTAAGCATGGTTGACTCCTACAGATCCTTGCGCTGAAAGCGCAGAAGCCCCAGCCCGAAGATAACCACAGTGTAGATTACAGCGTATACGACAAAGGTATTCGACGGAAATGAATTGAAATTCATCAGAGTAAGCGCCCCGCTATTCATGGATACCATACCATTCAAGTCCTTCAAGCTGAACAGCTCGACAGTCATTCGGCGCTGCAGGGTATCTGCGGGCATAATCATCGAGATCATTCCGGTCAGATTATTCAGCACCTTCAGTCCGTCGTCCTCCAGTCTCAGCGACCCGCTAAGCTTATCTACCATCCCGCCGAGAAATCCAGCCCCGTAGAGCATTGTCATGAACACACCGTTGCCAAGCGCCGAGAATAATCCTGAACCCAGCATGGATACGGAGATTAACAACGGAACTACAGATGCGAACAATAGGAATGACTTCACAAGCACGGCCGCATCTCTGGGAACATTCGCGTGAGCACTTGTAATCAGCAGAATCGCAGTGAACAGAATGAGGGCATAGATCGTTCCAAGCGTAACGAAGCCCAGCCAGCGGCCAAGATACCATTTCCAGCGCGGCAGCGGCCGGGGCAACAGAGCCTGCATGACCCCCTGCTCCGCTTCTCCGGCAATCACCGAGAAGGAGCTGAAGATCGCCAGGAAGGCAATGACAAACGCGCCGAAGAAGAAGCCCAGGCTCAGAATAAAAGCGCCGTTCATGTACTGCATGAATAACCCGTTGCCATTCCCGAGCGTTCCGGTATTCGGATCGTTCCTCCCCACGGTATCCGCCACGAACCAGAAGGCAATCAGAAACACAACAGTCAGGAGCAAGGTTAGCAGCATCACTTTTTTACGCAGCATTTCCTTCCAGGTCATCGCAAGTATGGTTCTCATTCCTTCTCCCCCCTATGACTGAGCCCGGCGACCGCATCCATGAACCAATCCTCCAGCCGCTCCGTCTGGCGGATCACCTGATACAGCGTCATCCCCTGCTGGACCATCAGCCCGTTCAGCCAGCCCGCCTGTTCCTCATGATCCAGCTCCGCCGCAAGCCACACGATGCTTGAATCTGACTCCCCCTCCTGTGCCGGATCATAGCCCGATTTACCCGCCGCAGGCACGGATTGCCGGATGGTTAACCCTGTATGCTCATTAAGCCAGGACAGCAAAAAAGGCGTGTATCCGCCCACTTTGAAATGCCAGTTTGTCCGTTTGTTCAGCATCTCCGCTACTTTGCCGTGCCGCAGGACCGCTCCGTTACTCAGCAGAGCCATCCGGTCGCACAGCACTTCAACATCCTCAAGTAAATGAGAGTTGAGAAAAATAGTAATTCCCCGTTCCTTCAGCCGCTGCAGAATCTTCCGCACCTCCATTCTCCCGATGGGATCAAGGGCAGAGGAAGGTTCATCCAGGAACAGAATCTCCGGATCATTCACCAGCGCACACGCAAGACCCAGCCGCTGCTGCATTCCCTTGGAATAATGCTTGACCCGGTCCCCTCCGCGAAGCCCGATGCCTACCTCCTGCAGGAGCTGAGGAATTCTCTGATCCATGACGGATTTCGGAATCCGGCACAGCTTGGCATGAAGCCTGACCACCTCTTCACCAGTCAGCCAATCCTGGTAACGGTATAGCTCCGGCAGGTAGCCAATCTTCATTTTGGCTTCGATAGAGCCGAGCGGATGGCCCAGGATAGAAGCCTGCCCGTCCGTTGGCGAGATGAGCCCGACCAGCATTTTGACAAAGGTACTCTTACCGGCACCGTTGGGGCCGAGGAAGCCGAAGGCTTCCCCTTTCCCCACAGTCAAAGTAACATCCTGGCAACCGCGTCCATTCGGATAAGCTTTGGTCAAGGCGTTCGCATCAATCGCAGGGATACTGCTCATGGTGTGATCAACTCCTGTACCTTCTGGATGAACTGCTCGCGGTCAGGATAGAGGTCTCCGCCGCTAAGCTGCAGAAACTGCCCCTTCTGCACCCAGACAGCCGTATAGCTGTTGCCGTTACTGTACTTCATTTCGGTAAGAATCACCGGCGTACCAGCCACCGTAATCTGTTCATCATGACTGCCCTTAATCAGCGGCATCGGCAGATCTCCGGACAAGATCCGGCTCTTCTGCAGGCTGTTTCTCAGATTATCTGGAATCAGCGGGAAGTTCACAACGGCATCAACCGCTTCGTCCAGATCCACAGAAGGGTCTACGGTAACGACAGGTGTGTTCATCTGTGACAAGGATCCCCAGTGCTGATCGCTGCCCAGATCGTAATTCACTTGCTCAGGGATATGAAGCGTAATCGGCTTGCCATCTACAGATGGAGGCAGCAGATTGTCCGAGCCCAGGCGTTTCAGTGCCTTGTTCACTTCCTCCACCTTCAGGTTCAGTGTGATATCATGAGACCCGCTTACCTGAACAAATTTGACCGAATTCATAATGGACCCCTTCAGCGGCTCGTAGCCCAGTAAGCCTTGGATATCCTTGAGCGGAACATTCTCCTTCATCTCACCATTACTGATTGAGACGTCACCGAAGGCCTCAAGGGATTGCTCAATATTTCCATTTCCATTCTCTGTTATCTGATAAAACATATCCCGCAGATCGCCTTCTTCTACAACAGTGGCCTCCTGCATCTTGAACTGGTTCAGCAAGGCTGCCATGGCTGTATTTCCTACCGGAGTAGCTAGTATTGCTGCGAAAATCGCTACGCCTGCCGCCGCTGCTGCCCACTTGCGGGTGCGGCTCAGCACAGGTCTGCGTGTCTTCCGCCCTGCATTCTGCACTGGCTCCGCTGCTGCACGATCATCCGCCTGAGATGCCTTAAGCACAACATCTGCTTCCGGTTCTGTTCTATCTGATCTATCCGCCTTGACAGTCTGTTCCTCTAGAGGGGTCTCTTGCTTACCCCATGTAGCCCACACCGGATTGACCGGCTCGTCTCCCAGCTTCTCCTGTAATTTAGCCCAGGCTTCATCTGTATTCTGTGGCTGTATCTGCCCGTTTGCTCTATTCATGGTTTCATTCCTCCCGGATATCCTTATTCTTGCGGAAGTGACTTCACCGCATGTTGTTTCAATCTGGCGGTAGCCCGGCTTAAAAGCGTGCCCACGACCGGCGGATTCACTCCCAGCTCTCCTGCGATCTCCGCATAGCTGTAACCGGAGTATTTAAGCAGCAGGGCCTGCCGGTCCCGTTCAGGCAGACTATCCAGCCAGCTCCGCACATCTTCCTGATCCAGTTTGCCGAGCACGACTTCTTCTCCGGCAGGGCCGGAAGCATCCGTGTCGTACATCAGCTCGTGCTTATTGATCAGCCGCCGTTCTCTCACCTGTTTGTTCAGGTAGTCATACCCTATACGTGTAAGCACTCTATGCAGCCAGGCTCCCATTGCCGCGGGATCATCTGGCGGATTCCTGTACAGTCTGATAAAAACCTCCTGCGCCAAATCATCCGCGGCACTCTCGTCCCGCACCAGCGCCGCCAGCTTCCGGCGCACGATTGGATAATGCTCATAAAATATCAATTTGAAGTGGTCTGATTCCGGAATATCCATCAAGTAGTTCCTCCTTATCCGCTGCAGCTATAAGTAAGACAGGGGCTGGAGCGAATTTGTATCATCGAAATTCATCGCTTTCGTTTTTAATTTCTTCATCTGTTGTTTTGAACAAGCATACTGTTAAAGAGCCAGCGGAAGTTCCACTGGAAATACTGGGGCAGATGCCAATCCTCATAGCCTTTTAATATCCCTTGTTCCAGCCAGTAAGACTCTGATTTGCCGCTTTTTATAGCTCCAGCAACATAAGTGATCGTATTCTCCAAAAAGCGTGCGACATCCGTGATCCGATCTGAATTAGACACATCTCCGTGTCCCGGAACTACAATATCGACCTTGAGGTCTTTTTGAATGCGTTTAAGGATGCGTATCCAAGCGTATGGATTACCGTATGGCAACACCGGAATGGTCTTAGTCGATATTAAATCACCAGCGATCAAAGTTTGTTCTTCTGGAACATAGACAACAGCATCACTTAAAGAATGACCGCCTCCGTAAGATAAAACTTCAATTGTTCGCTTGGTTCCTTGAATAACGAGTTTATCGTCAAAAGTTATCGCCGGTATTACCCTGCTAAGGGAAGGGATGGCATCATAAAGGGCTCGCTGCACGGAAAGATCATAGCCGATTTCAGTTCGCATGTGGGGATCTCTTTGCTTTGAACGTTCATGATTTAGGCTAGTTATTAACTTTTGGGTATTTTGCTGCATGAAATCAACATTCACTTCACCCATATCTGATAGCAAATCTCTTGTCCACACGGTAGATATAAATTCACTTTTCATAAATGCCTGATTGCCGTTGACATGGTCTCCATGAACATGTGTATTTACTACATATTTAACCGGTTTGTTTGTTAGCTGTTCAGCAGTATGACGTAACAAAGCACCAGATTGCGGCAGGTTGGTTGTATCCACTACAACGGTTAAATTCCCAAGATCTATAATTGCTGCATTCCCCAGAGAACCGCTGCCTGGAACCGAAATAGCACCCCAGATCCCTTCCGATGCTTGTTGAATTGTGAAATATTCGTTGTTCATGGTCACACTCCCTTTAGAATTTGTTCCTGTATTTCAATTCTTAAAGTTAACTTACAAGTTAGAGTCAACTGGAAGTCAAGAAATTACTCAGGGAGAAGTGAGAGGCAGTTGTAACTATTGGCTTGAGTGAACTGAAAGCTGTATAATATTTTTCAATATCAGCATTAAAAAGGAGGGGCAGAAATCGGATGCTTACAATAAGTCAGGTGTCAGAACAAACGGGATTAACTCCTTATACGATTCGTTATTATGAAAAGATCGGGGTACTACATGAACCCAAGCGTAGTAATGGAGGGGCACGTGTCTATAAAGATAGCGAGGTTTCCTACATTCAATGTCTAAATAAACTAAAAAAATTGGGCTTATCCCTTGAAGAGATTACGGAATTTACCCGTGAGGGCTGTGTAATGGATAAAATTCAACAAGGGGAGAATCCTTCTAATTATAATCCTACCTTAAAAAAACGGATTGAAATCCTTGAGAAGCATCTGATGGGACTGGAATCCAGGCGACAAGAGATTGATGACATGATTTCTCTCGCCGTAGAGAAACTCACCCTATACCAAGAACTTACGAAAGAAGACGTAGTAAATACTAGTAGTACGGTTTGACCACTTAATAGACATTAGTATATAAAGTTAAAGCCACTCCCAACAAAGGGGTGGCTTTGAACTGTGAGCTGGGCTTCATACCCCTCTTTGTAGCTTGACACTACAAGAAATCCCGGATCATTTGCTCCTTCATGGCCTCAACAGGATAGCCCGGATAGACTGTCATGAGAAGCATTACGCCATGCAGCGTCGAAGAGAAGTACAGGGAGCGCAGCTTCGGGTCCTCAACCTGCATCTGCTCGAAGATATCGTTCTGATGCTGATATTGCTTCGACATTTCCTGATTCAACAGCTGGCTGTATTTGGACAGCACCGCGTCATCCTCGGGCTGTGTCTGGAGATGCAGAATGAAGCGGTACGCCTTCGGATTATATGCGATATGACCCAGCACCCCTTCGATAATCCGTAGCAGTTGATCTCTAGGTGAGTCGAGCGCGTAGGCCTCCTCCATTATGCCGACAATCTCGTCCACACGGGCCTGAACGATTTCGCCCAGAAGGCCTTCCTTTCCTTGATAGTAATTGTACAGCAGCCCTTTAGATACGCCCGCTCTCTTAGCGATATCATCAATGGATGAGGCATGATACCCCCGTTCGAGGAAGCACTCCATAGCTGCGTGTCCTATATTGTCCATGGCTAATCGGCGGATTCTCTCAATTTCTTCCCGGCTACGCGGCATGTATCGTTCAGTCCTCCCGATTTGAATCCAGAAAACGTTCTATGATAGAAGCAAGCTCCGAAGCATGAGTCATAGTAATCATATGATCTGCACCTTCTACTTTGGCAAATTGCACGGATGGCACACGTTCGAATTCCTTGGCGACGCCAAGGATATCGTTCCATTCTATGGTCCCGTGAATAAAAAGCGTCGGCGCAGCTACTTGTTCCAGCCGGTCGAACGCGGGAGGCTGTGGCCAAATAAACTCAAAGCTTCGCCATTCCGTAAAGACTCTGGTCATGTACCGGGTATGCAAGTCAATCAGGAAATCACGGTGTTCGCTCGCCATTACATTTGCGTAATTGGGACCTTCCAACGAGAACTCTACCATCCTGCTAATGTCAGGAGCAAGCGCATTTACAGCCCCCATCCACTCGAGGAACGCTTCTGAATACGGATAACCCGACAGGGAAGGCGCGATGACAATCAACTGTTCGACCATCTCCGGATGAGCAAGCGTGAAATTCAAGGCCAGCTCCCCGCCCATAGAGTGACCGATCAGCGTAATCTTGTTCAGCTGCAAGTGATGGAGCAGCCCGAGCAGATCACGGACGGGATCCATCGGCTCCTGCGGTGCGGGCGATTGTCCCATCCCCCTGCTATCATAAGTCAGGACTCGATTGGACTTCGCGAGCAGAGGTACAAGCTCTTTTCATTCCCTGGAGTCAACCCCCGGACTATGAATCAAAATAATGTCTGGTCCATTTCCCTGAATATCATAAACCAAGTCCATTTCATAAGCTCCTCTCAACAGAAATTGGAATTTATCAGCTTTATTATATTTACGACTGAACGATCAGTCAACTGTAAAATTGAGCGTGTAAACAGAAAATGGATATAGGCCAGCGGCAGGCGGAAATATGCAAAAAGCAGGCATCATCAGATGCCCGCTTCGAATGAAACTATTATGCTGCTGAATTACATCAGCTTCTCGATATCATCCTTAATCTGTTCGGACTGCGGTCCGAATACGATCTGTACGGCTCCTTGCCCGAGCCGCATCACACCGGAAGCGCCAAGCTGCTTAAGTGCGGAGTCTTTAACCGCTTTATCATCGTTGACATTAAGCCGCAGACGGGTGATGCAGGCATCAATGCTGCGGATGTTCGCAGGACCGCCGATGTTCTCCAGGATCTTGGCGGCTCTGGAAGAGGCCGATACGGTAGTTCCGCCTTTGGACAGATCAATAACTTCGTCTTCAGTGTCATCCTCGCGGCCCGGGGTTTTGAGGTTGAACTTGACGATAACAAAACGGAACAATACATAATACAGTAAGAAGAATGCCAGCCCCACAGGGAATAATACCCATGCATTCGTTGAGAGCTTCAGGTTGGTCAGGTAATCAATCAGCCCGGCAGAGAAGCTGAAGCCTAATCTTACATCCAGAATATACATCAGAGCCATAGATACACCGGTCAGCAGGGCATGAACGAGATACAGCACCGGTGCCAAGAACATGAAGGAGAATTCCAGCGGCTCGGTAATCCCGGTAAGGATAGAGGCAATCGCAGATCCAATGAAGATGGAGGCTACCAGCTTTTTCTTTTCCGGCTTGGCGGTATGAATGAAGGCCAGCGCCGCACCCGGCAACGCAAACATCATGATCGGGAAGAACCCGGTGGTGAACATTCCTGCACTTTTATCCCCAGCCAGGAAGCGCCATACATCGCCATGGATTACCTCGCCGGCTGCATTAGTAAAGTCTCCTAGCTGGAACCACGCAATCGTATTGATAACATGGTGAAGACCAATAGGAACCAGCAGCCGGTTCGCCGTACCAAAGACGAACGCGCCCACTGCACCAAGGCTGACTACCCAGTTGCCGAAATCGCTGATCACATCCTGCACGGGACTCCAGATCATCCCAATGAAGATAGCCAGTACCATCGTAGAAGCTGCCGTCACAATCGGAACAAACCGCTTACCGGCAAAGAAACCCAACCAATCCGGCATTTTGACATTGTGATATTTCTGGTACAGGAAAGCGGCCCAGGCTCCGGCAAAGATACCGCCAAGCACGCCCATATCCAGCACTACATCGTCATTGATAAACCCAAAGGTTCCTGGAACAATCAGCAGAACTTTGCCGAGAACCAGATATGCAATCAGTGCGGAGAGAGCGGCAACTGCATCACCTGCGAACCCGATCGCCACCCCTATTGCGAAGATCAAGGCCAAATTCCCGAAGATCGCTCCGGCCCCCGCATTCAGAAATGGAGCCACATACTGGTTCAGGAATCCCCCTACCGTGCTGCCCAGATGCAAGTCCTTTTCATAATTGAGCAGCCCGAACCCTTGCAGAATAGCGGCCGCCGGTAGGGTTGCAACTGGAAGCATTAATGATTTACCTAACTTCTGTAGAAAAGCCAACATAATGAAATCATCCCCCTGGTTTCATATTAAATACCTGTATGCTTTATTGCTGTAAAGCCACCGTAAGAATACTGCTCTGCCCGACGCTAACCGCCCCATAATGGCAGTCCACTTCGGGGAGATCCTCCCCGCTGCCGGTTACAATAACCGGGGTGATCGTCCGGTAACCGGCGCTCCGGATCATCTCCAGGTCGAACTCGATCAGCGTCTGGCCTGCTTTGACTTCATCACCAGAAGCGATATGGCTGATGAACCCGTTCCCCTTCAGGCTGACGGTATCAATACCAATGTGCATTAGCAGCTGCAGACCGGAAGCGTGCTCAAGTATCAATGCATGATTACTCTTGACCACGTGAGCGATCGTTCCGTCAAACGGAGCGGTTAATTTCCCCTCTGTAGGTTCTATGGCAATTCCCTTACCCATATGCCCTCCGGCAAACGTCTCATCCGGCACTTCAGATAACGGAACGGCTTGCCCGCTGACCGGAGCAGCGATATTCAGGCTAACTACAGCATGTTTCTCTTCTTGTTTGGATTTCCATCTCGAAAACATATATTTCACTCCTTGCTGCTATTTGTTTTTCTCTATAGTCTGGAACAACCGGTGCAGATGCATGGCGAGGAAGCAGATTTCCTCTTCCGGTACGTCTACACTGAGCTTGCCTTGCATGATCTTTCCCATCCGCTGAGCGAGCTTGTATTCATCCTTGTATTCTTTCTTGATATGCTTCACAAATGGATTGTCGATGAGCGAACCCTGCAGAATCCGCTCAATCGAGAACCGCAAATGAACCATTAGCCGGACATGATTCATACTCCCCTGCTCGAAGCTAATCTTACGTTCGCTGCGGATCATATCCATCAGATCACTGACGATATTGGAGGCCTTCACGAGCTGGCCAACCGGCACATTGCTGACTGCAGAATATACGTGATAGGTAAGGAATCCTACCTCATCCTCGGGAATCTGCACCTCGAAGCCTGCGCTGATCTTCTCCGCTGCCTTGTAAGCGATCTCAAATTCCTTGGGGAAGGTCATCCGGGTCTCCTCCAGGAATGGATTAACAATGTCCATCCCGCTGCGCAAGCGGAAAATGGTGAACTGGATATGGCTGGGGAGCGCCAAATAGATCTTGTCGTTTAACTTGCCGGGGAACTCACGGGCGATATCTGAAATAATCTCATCCGTTATCCTCATGACCTTGGGATCAATGTCCTCCAGCAGAATCTGATATTGACTCCATTCCTCGCGGTCCTCCAGCCGGAACAGCTTCTCAATCCGGGGATCATCCGCATCTATTACACCTGTGTCCTTAAGCGCAAACCCGATGCCCTTGCCGATAATTACGTATTCCTTGCTTTTCTTGCCTCCTTGAACCATTACAACATTATTCCCAATCACCCGCAGAACCTGAAATTGTTCACTTTCCCTCGCCAAGTTCTCCCTCCTTTCCGTTCATTGCCTGAATTTTCGCACAAAAAAGAGCCAAGACTGGACTCAAAGAATTGAGTACGAATCTTGGCTCATGCCCTGTTAAGGTAACACGCCACTAGCACATAAATGATCATTTATGCTCTCATAATAAATCATACCTTGCATTCCGTCAATGGATTTTTGGAAAAGTCAAGTTTCAGTCCCGTTCCGGTAACCACCGGCACATCCGTGTGACCACATCCTGCATCATTACCGGCTTGCTCAGGAAATCTGTCGCCCCGGCTGCCAGGCACCGTTCACGGTCTTCCTTCATCGTCTTGGCTGAGATCGCCAGGATCGGAAGGTCGGTAAGGTGCATTTCCTCACGAATAATGGACAGCGTATCGTAGCCATCCAGCATCGGCATCATAATATCCAGCAATACAATGTCCACGTCCGCCTGCTCTCTAACCACCTGCAGACATTCATACCCCGTCTGAGCGGTCATAATAATCATGCCGTACGGCTCCAGACCTTTCTGCAGGGCATAAATATTGCGCATATCGTCATCTACGATCAGTACGGTTCGGCCGTGAAGCTTCGCATATTCCTTCTCGAACAGCGAATCCCGGCTGCTGCCAGGCTGCGTATATGTATCAGCGGGCATGGCTTGTTCCCTCCCTGCGGCAGTCTGCGGTAACTCCGCCACATGGATGGGTTCTTCCTCGCTATCCAGTTCGCGGCAGGGAAGATACAGCGTGAAGGTGCTGCCGGTCCCCTCCTCGCTCTCCAGGCTGATATGTCCGCCAAGGAGCCGGGCCAATTGCAGCGAGATGGATAAGCCGAGTCCGGTTCCGCCGAACTTGCGGGCCGTTGTCCCGTCCGCCTGGCGGAAGGCTTCAAAGATCAGTTCACGGTTCTCCGCAGAAATGCCGATCCCGGTATCTTTTACAGCAAAGGCCAGTACGTGCTCACGCATCGTATAATTGGAGTCTTCATACGAATCCAGCTTGGCAATCTCTACCGATACAGAACCTTGTTCAGTGAATTTGAACGCATTGGACAGCAGATTCCGCAGAATCTGATGCATCCGCATCTCATCCGTGAAGAACAGATCCGGCACATTCGCGTCCAGCTTCACCTGAAACTCAATATTCTGGGCTTCGGCCAGCTTGCCGAAATAACCCTGCAGCAGCGAGGGCAGCTCCGTCAGATTAACGGCATCCATTTCCACCAGCATTTTGCCGGCTTCCACTTTGGAGAGATCCAGAATATCATTAATCATACTAAGCAGATCATTGCCGGAATTGTAGATGACGGACGCATACCCCAGCTCTTCTTCCGTTAAGGTATGATTGCGGTTCTCCGTCAGCAGCTGCGAGAGAATCAGCATACTATTCAGCGGTGTGCGCAGCTCATGCGACATATTGGCCAGGAACTCGGATTTATAACGTGAGCTTTGCTCCAGCTGTTCATTGTACCGCTCCAGCTCTATGGCTGCATTCTCGGCTACCGCCTTCTGGTCCTCCAGCTCCTTGTTCACTGTGAGCAGCTCGCTGGTCTGACTCTGAAGCTCTTCGGTCTGCATCTGCATCTCCTCGGACTGCGTCTGCAGCTCTTCCGATTGAACCTGGAGTTCTTCGTTCATGACCTGAGATTCATGCAGGAGTCTCTGGATCTCCATCCGGGTCTTCACGGAGTTCACGGTTACACCCATCATATCCAGCAGTTCCTGGAGCAGTTCGAAATGATACGGCGCCCAGCGGGTAAGCGCAGCAAGCTCAACGACGGCAACGGTCCTATTCTCAAAAACAATCGGGGCAATCACGGCAAACTTAGGTGCCGTTCTGCCAAGAGCCGATGTAATGTGAATATAATCCTCGGGCAACTGTTCGATAATGTTCATCCGTTGATCCAGTGCGCATTGACCCACCAGCCCCACTCCCGGCTTAATCACCTCCGGGCCTAGATGAGCTTCCTTATTCTCGGCTCCCGCGTAGGAGTAGATGCGCTCGAACTGCTCTTCCTTATTCAGCACGAATATAGCGGCATATTGCATTTCCAGCATCACGGATAACCGGCTGACAAAAATCCGGCATAGCGAAGGCATATCTATCGTCTCTTGAAGGGCAACAGACATGGAGGTGAGCTGTTCGCTCATCCACTGCTCCCGCTGAACGTTGTCCAGCAGACCGTTGGTGGCTTCTCCCAGATCATAGATCTCATCCAGGGTCTTCACCTTGATGCGGTCTGACCGGTCGCCGCCGGAGGCAATGCTGTTGATGGCCCGGATGACACTGTGCAGCGGATTTACGATGCTGGCTGAGAGAAGATAAGTAATCAGCAGCGCCAGTACAACCACCAGTCCCCACAAAATATACATGGTAATCAGCAGCTTATGATTGCTGGCCTTAAGATTGCCGATCCGCTCATTCGTTAACGTGCGCTCAATGTCACGGAAGTAATCGGCCTGGGAGCGTATGGTATCTACCACACTTTTCCCTGCATCATTACGAAAAAAAGCACTGACCGCCTCATTCTGTCCGTTCTTCTTCAGCTCTACGACATGCTGCCCGGCTACATCCACCCATTTCTCGATATTGTCCATAATCGCGTCCAGGTTACGAACCTGGCTGGGATTATCGGCGATCAATGCATTTAGCTTCGCGGCATTAATCCTCCACTCTACCAGCCCGTCATTATAGGGTGCGAGGTAGGACTCGTCGCCTGTAAGGGCATAACCTCTTTGCCCGGTTTCCATATCGAGCACATTTTTCTCCATTTGATATGTAAGTTCGTGAACTTCTATATCATGATCGCTCAAGAATACAGTTTCTTTCTCAAGACTGTTAATTCTGCCCGATACTATTACCAGAAATAGACCTAACATCAATAATATTATGACATATCCAAGTGCGATTTTGCCACGGATCTTCAAGCTCCACGCATGCTTCTCCGGCAATGCTCCAACCCCCATCTAGAGTTATCCTCGATTACAAATATCCTTCGTTGCGGGACAATGGCAATCTGTCCTTGAGTTGACGCACATTGGCTTCCAGCTTAATAATAATGTCCTCCAGATCCTGCGGATCAATTCCCCGTATCACCGGGGCCGGGGCTGGAGCTGCTGCCACTCTCGACTCAGCCTTGAGCTCTTTCATCTCAATCTGCTGCTCCTGCCACTTATCCATCAGATCCGCTATGGTAGCATAGAACCGTTCATAATCCTTAATTACGCTGTCCAGGAAGGTATCTACCTCTTCGGCATCATAGCCGCGAAGCTTCATACTGAATTCCTTCTCATGAATGGTAAGTGCATCAAGGGTAATGCCGAGCTGGCTGAACAGCTTTCTTTGCTTGTCCAGCCGCCGTTTCATATGTTCGTCCATTTCAGTAACCTCCAAGTGTATGCTGCATTCATCCGGCAGTACTCATTATAACAGGGTGAAAGCAACCTGAAAATATCACTAAAGTTACAATTCAGCAATAGAATTGACTACTGATTGCCTTTTATAACAATAGGGTAAGGAAAGATTACGACAGTATAACTACTTAAATACCATATTGACTCTGAAAGGAAGATGACCGCATGAGCCACTTAACAGAAGCCCAAAAGACTAAGCTTAAGCAATCCCTTGAAGAACGCAAGGCAGAACTGGAACAGCATTTCTCCAGCAATGGGGCGGAAGATAGCCTGCTGGGCGATTCCCTCACACTCTCTACGGGTGAACTCTCTTCCGTGGATAATCATCCTGCTGATACAGGAACGGAGACTTTTGAAAGAAGCCGCGACCTGTCCATTAACACATCACTATCAGAAGAATTATCGGAAATCGAAGCTGCTCTGGAGCGGATGGAACAGGGTACGTACGGCATCTGCGAAGCCAGCAAACAAGAGATTCCTTATGAACGGCTTGAAGCCATCCCCTTCACCCGCTATACCGTAGAACATGCTCCAGCCCGCCGTGACTCTGGTGAACGGCCCGTGGAAGAGGAGGTCATCACGCCGCCCCCATCCGGTGCAGGCCAGGGACGGCAAGAGCATAGCGGAAGATTCGATGACGCCGGTGCGTGGGAAGCTGTCCAGGATTACGGCAGCGCCAGCTCACCGGTTACCCCTCCGGGGCAGGATATTGAAGAAGAGGATTCCTGAGCCGGCAGAATTAAGCTGAAATCCACACCCTGGACAGGATGCCCGTCACTCAGAAATCCCCGATCAGAAGTTGTCGGCTACTGCCTTGTTAAGGATACCCAGACAGCGGTCCAGGTCGGTCTTCACCTGCTTCTTGTACAGCTTGGCTTTGTCCTCCCCGTCTGAAGTGAAATGATACAGGACAATCTCCTGGAAATCGACCTTCGGATCATTCCCCTTCAGCTGCTTGGTGCGGTATAGTATCCCTTGCTGCACCAGCTCATGCAGGGCCCGGTATATTTCACTCTGGGGAGGAGAATAGCCATACGCTTTGAAATCTCTCCGCAAATCCTCAAGCATCTGATACCCATACCCCTTGTGCTGTTCCACCATCGTAATCAGATATACTTTGATAAAAGCCCGCTGGGCAATCATAAACGCCATTAAGACACCTCCCGGGGTGTTTTATTTTAAAATATAAGAAGTTATATGTTTTGATATTTGAGAATTGCAAATTTAAACTATGTCTCTAGTATAAACTCTATTTCCCAGCCTTCACAACAAGTAATTTGATAATAAAATCCAACGACAGTAATATAGTCTGCTAGCTCTGCTAGTAATGTAGCTTGCATTCAGATAATGTGAAATTTCGAGGATTTGTGGTGTTTACGTTGCCGGGTGAAGATGTTAGTATTCACTTTTTCTTGTTTTAAGGGGATAGGTACGTATGTAGTTTGGTTGTGTTGTGTTGTGGAAAGGTGTGGTTGTTTATTTGGGTTTTCTATTGTGAATTTTTCATATGATGAAATACTGTTAATAGAGTGGCTTTACCTCACTGCCTCTGAGATCAGTGCTTGACACATCCGTAAAATCAAAGCTATTATGGATACAATAAGTCTTCGATTGTGATAATTAAAGATATAAAGTATCTTTTAAAACCTTTTTATATGACAACTGTAAAGTTAACAAGAAGAGGGAGGTGAAAGTGATGGAAAAGATCACTATAAGTAGAATCGTACGCTTAAGGAAATATACCTATTCCTGCAGAAAATAATGATCAAATTATCGAATTGAAAGGAAGATACGAATGATCTCGAATCGAATTTCCATTTATTTATTAGCTTTAGGTGCCTTTGTATTAGGAACAGCAGAATTTATCGTGTCAGGCATATTAGAAGTTATTTCTGAGGATTTGAACGTATCTATTTCTTTGGCTGGTCAATTAGTCACCATATATGCCTTATTTTATGCAGTTGGGGCACTTGTATTGGTTATGCTAACTGCAAAGTTTGAAAGAAAAAAAGTGTTATTATACTCTATGGTCATTTTTATTGCGGGAAGCATCCTGTCTTTCTTTAGTGTTAATTTTAGTATGCTTCTGCTTTCCCGTATTGTTCAAGCAATGAGCGGGGGGCTGTATTTCGTTATCGCAACCAATTACGCCGCCAGACTTGCTGAACCTGCAAAGCGTGGCGGTGCAATCGCAACCGTAATCACTGGATTTACAGTCTCTTTAGTACTGGGTGTACCGATCGGAACCTTAATTGCTGCATTTATGGATTGGCGTTATATCTATCTTATCATTGCTGCCGTGACTCTTATCAATCTAATGCTAATCAATAAATACATCCCTAAATTAGAGGGAACTACACCGATCTCTTTGAAGCACCAATTACTATTGATCAAAGATAAGCAATTAATTAGCGGTTTACTCACCACAGTATTTTTTTTCCTCGCATACACAATGGTCTTTGCTTATATAGCTCCGCTTTTAAGCAGTGTATCCGGGTTTTCTATTGAAAAGATAAGTACAGCCCTGTTCGTATTAGGTGTGTTTGCTTTCATAGGCTCACGGTTTGGTGGGTATGCAGTCGATAAATGGGGACCTGTTCGAACCATTTACATTAGTTTAATAATTCACGCGGCAGCTTTATTCCTATTAACAGTAACAGCTGCTTCAACGATAGGCGTTCTCCTTACATTAATGATTTGGGGGGCTGCTGCTTGGACAACAACACCTGCTAATCAATTTTATTTGATCTCTATCAAACCGCAATCATCAGAAATTGTTTTAAGTTTCAATACTGCGTTAATGAATATCGGTATGACCTTAGGCGCAGCCTTCGGTGGAGTCGTGATTCAATATACATCCATTCAGAATCTGGGTTGGATTGGCGGATTAATCGTATTACTGGCGTTAATAATTGCCTCTTATTCGTTTGCGCTGAATAAAAAACAAGCTGCAAAGGGGATATAAAAAAAACATTATTTTGGGATCTATATAGTAGTGAAGCATGAGTTCAGATAATGTAAAATTTCGGGATTAGCGCAATGATTTTCGGCAGCTTCGTTTGGTTAATAGGGTAATTTTAAGTAAATTTTAATATTTACTTACGAACTAACGTTCGGTATAATGAACTTGATTCCATTACAAAAGGGAGATGTTGGATATGTATAAACACATTAAAGATTTTGCCGCAACTTGGCAGTATGAAACGGAAGCAACAATGCGGACGCTGGAGATGCTGACCGACGAGTCTCTTGGCCAACAGATAACAAGTGAACATAGAACGCTTGGGCGTGTTGCGTGGCACCTTGTACAGACGTTGCACGAAATGCCATCTCGGACGGGTCTGTCTTTCAAAGGACCGGGCAAAAATATGCCGGTGGCAGCTTCGGCAGCAGACATCGCGTCTGTCTATAAGAGGACCTCACAAGCGCTCCTTGATGCTATACAGTCCAGTTGGAAAGATGAGAATCTGCTTATCATGAGCGATATGTATGGTGATCAATGGCCAAACGGCGTAATGCTGGATATTCTCGTAAAGCATGAGATTCATCATCGTGGTCAGATGACAGTCCTGATGCGCCAAGCAGGTCTTCGTGTGCCGGATCTTTACGGCCCGACAAAAGAGCAGTGGGCCGAGCACGGAGCTCTACCTCCAGTAATTTAGAGCAAGGTTACCCCCGTTTTGGCCGTTAAATGGTTTGTTTACATATGTTGGTTCGGGGCTCTTGGAATAAATATCCGACTCTTAGTACAATCTCCTTATCCAGTAACGAGCCTGTATTGTCTAATATAGTAGGTGTGACTCTATTTGTAGTTGCTATTATAAACGTACATTTTGATATCAAAGCTAAAGAGACAACGAGACGTAGTTAACAGTTTGAAAAACGTTTTTTGTCCAATTCATAAAACAACCCGCCGGGCATAAGCCAGGCGGGTTGTTTTATATATGACCTAAATTCAAAAGCTGCCGCTAAGTGAATTCAATTTGCAAGCAACGATTCTATTGTGAATTTTTCATATGATGAAATAAGATAAACAAACCCTCCCTCTCTTTGATATTTTTTGTTGTAATTACAACAAAAATCATGTACTATTTTAAAAGCTATAGGCTTGGAAAATACATGATTAATGGGGATGCGATTATGAAGGAAATTCTGCGCGAAGTGGGAATGATTGCCCGGTCCCTGGACTCGATTAGCAATATCGAATTTAAGCAGTACGACCTTACCAGGGGGCAATATTTGTATCTGGTGCGGATCTGTGAGAATCCGGGGATCATTCAGGAGAAGCTGGCTGAAATGATTAAGGTGGACCGGACAACGGCTGCCCGTGCTGTTAAGAAGCTTGAGCTTAACGGTTTTATTGAAAAAAATGATGATCAGCATAACAAAAAAATCAAGCGGCTGATCCCTACAGATAAAGGGCAGGCCGTCTACCCTCTGATCAAAAGGGAAAATGATTATTCCAATAGCGTAGCGCTGTCCGGCTTCTCCGAAAGTGAGGCAGAAACCCTGGTGAACCTGCTGCAAAGAGTCAGATCCAATGTGGAAAAAGACTGGGAGTATGTAAAAAAGGGAAACAAACGGGACTATTGATTGTACAAGTGACTACTAAATTAAACTAAAGGAGAATTATTGATGACTATATTGATAAAGAAATGCTCGCCCGCAGATCTGGACATCCTGCAAAAAATTAGTATTGAAACCTTTACGGATACCTTCGAAAATCAGAATTCACCGGAAGCTATAGAAGCTTATTTGAAAAGAGCCTTTCATCCAGAGCAATTAAAAAAAGAATACGATAACCGCCAATCTGAATTTTACTTCATCTATTATAATGAAGAAATTGCCGGATATCTGAAGGTTAACACCGATGATGCCCAATCTGAAAATATGGACAAGGACTCGCTTGAAGTGGAACGGATCTATATTAGAAGGCCTTTTCATAGGCTGGGGCTAGGAAAACATCTTATGGAGAAGGCGGCCCAGATCGCGGTCGAAAAGAACAAAAGGAAGCTCTGGCTGGGGGTTTGGGAAAAAAACGGGAACGCAATTTCTTTTTACAATAAATTGAATTTCGTACAAACAGGCACTCACTCCTTCTATATGGGTGACGAGGAGCAGACGGATCTGATCCTAACCAGAATCATCCGCTAGCCCAACAAGGTCGTCAGCACCAAAAACTGCCCGGGCATGTTCGCCGCAGGCAGTTCTTGGTTAAGCTATAAGGGCAAGCATAAGCTTGCTGTAATTTTTATATTTTGTCGCGGTTATAGAGGTCCGGATCACGGTCTGCGTTCATCGCGCCCCTGTTGCCCAAAGAGTTGCCGACTCTGGTATCCTCCGGGTAGAGGCTGTCGTAACGATTGGAGTTCAGTGAGCGGTTGCCGCGGAATACCGTATGGATATCTCTCCCCCGGCCGTTGTCATCGACCAGAACGAGGATTTTGCCGCTGTCGATATATCCTTCGTAATCTCTCGCCTCATCCTCAGGAATACCGAGCCCGATTAATCCGCCGACCAGTCCGCCAGCACCTACTCCAATAGCCGCCCCTGTTAGCGTAGCTACGATTGGACCCGCTGCGAGGATTGGACCAATTCCCGGAATAGCGAGTGCGCCGATCCCGGCCAGCAGTCCGGTCACGCCTCCAACTACCCCGCCGGTTGCCGCGCCTGTAGCAACACCTTCCGGTGCCATCGTTCCTGTATCTTCGGAGATATGCTTGAGATCATCCCGATCCTTCGTTATTACGGAAATTTCATCGTTGGTGAACCCTTGACTCTGCAAACTTTCAATTGCTCTGGTTGCTTCTTGTTCCGTATCGAATACACCAATAATTTTCTCTGTCACTTGAAGCCCTCCTTCGTAATTGTTGTTCGCTATTGTATTACCCGATCATGGGCTGTCCAAACAGCGAATACCATTCTCCGGGCAAAAATCTGTAGGTTCCCCTTCTATTTAGGAGGGCGGGTGCGGTTTGTCGGCACTGCCTCCAGCGGGTTCTCCGGCCAGTAGTGCTTGGGATAACGGCCTTTCAGATCTTTTTTGACCTCGAAGTAGGTGTTCTGCCAAAAGCTCGACAGGTCCGAGGTGACCTGCATCGGCCTTCTCGCCGGAGACAACAGGTGCAGCAGCACCGGAACCTTGCCTCCGCCTATCCGCGGGGTATCCGTCTGTCCGAACATCTCCTGCAGCCTGACCGCCAGCACCGGCGCCCCCGGATTGCTGTAATCCAAAGGGACACGCGAACCGCTCGGCACCGTAATATGCGTCGGCGCTTCCTTGTTCAGCAATTGGCGGCTATTCCAGTCCAGCATCCCCTCCAGCGCCTGCGTCAGCTTCACCCGCTGTAAATCACGGAGATTCCGCATCCCTTGTATAAAGGGTGCCAGCCATTCCTCCAATGTATCCGTCAACGCCTCATCCGACATATCGGGCCAGTCGGCCCGCAGCGAGTGCATGAATTCCATCCGCTGCCGCAACTGGGTGGTCCCTTTCTCCCAAGGCAGCAGCTGTAGCCCTTCCGCGGCGATCACCTTCAGCAGTACGCTCTCCGTCTCTTCTGCCGTAGCCCGTTCATGGGTGGTCTGCTTCAGCACGAGTGCCCCCAGTCTGGTCACCCGCCGTGCCTTAACGCTCCCGCTCTCACTGTCCCAGTAGACTTCGCGTTCTTCCAGAAGGCTATCCGCGTGATGCTTCAGCAGGTCCTGCTCGGAGAGCGCTGCAGCAAGCATGATCCGGCTCTGCCCGGCACGGTCATCCACGCCGGGTGCCACAATGTAGGGCGAGCGCGCCAGCGGCTGCCCCTCGCGCATGGCCGCCCCCCGGCCGCCTGAGAGCAGAAACGCGCCGTCGCCGCGTTTCTGCCCGATGCGGTCGGGATAGGCGAACGACAACAGCAGGCCGCTGCGGCTGATGTCGCCCGGCCCTTCGTCTGGCGCTGCCCCCAGCTGCGCCAGGAAGACCCGGCTCTCGCGCTGCACCGCGCGCAAGACCGCCGGGTCCGCTCCGCCGCCAGATGCGGAGCGCCCGAACCCGAACAGCGCCTCCACGCGCAGCGTGAGGTCGCTGTCCTGGGCCGCGGGACCCTTGAAGAGGTCCCGCTCCTGCAGCAGCGCTGCGAGCCTGGCGGCGAGCGGCGCGGCTGCAAGGTCTGCCGCGCGCAGCAGCATGTGCGCGATGCGCGGGTGCGCGCCGAGCGCGGCCATGCTGCGGCCGTGCGGCGTAATGGCGCCGCCGGCGTCAAGCGCGCCGAGCTGGCGCAGCAGCGCCGTGGCCTGCGCATAAGGCGCGGCAGGCGGCGCGTCAAGCCAGGCGAGCGCAGCAGGCTCGCGCACGCCCCATAGCGCCAGCTCCAGGGCGAGCTGCGCCAGGTCGGTCTCCATGATCTCCGGCACGTTATCGTCCGGAAGATGGTTATGCGCCTCCCGGCTCCACAGCCTGTAGCAGACGCCCGGCGCAGTGCGGCCTGCCCGGCCGCGGCGCTGATCCGCCGACGCCTTCGAGACAGGCACCGTTGTCAGCCGCGGCATACTGGTACGCGGAGAGAACACCTGGGTCCGGCGAAGACCTGTGTCAATCACCGTCCGCACCCCTTCAATCGTCAGACTCGTCTCAGCGATAGATGTCGCCAGAACGACCTTCCGTTCACCTGCTACAGCAGGAGCTACCGCCGCATCCTGCTGCTGCTGGGGCAGTTGGCCGTAGAGCGGACGCAGCACCGTTCCCGCCGGTAGGCTTGCTGCGGCCAACTCCTGTTCCGTCCGGCGGATCTCCCGCTCACCGGGCAGAAAAACAAGAACATCCCCCGGCTGCTCGGCCAGTGCCCTGCGGACGGCAGCCGCCGCGGACTTCTCCGGGTTGACCGTGCCAGCATCCGGCACATAGAGGGTCTCCACCGGATAAGTGCGGCCTGGACAATGCACGACCGGGGCTTGGCCCAGCAGTGCAGATACGCGATCACTGTCCAGTGTCGCAGACATCACCAGAATACGCAGATCCTCGCGGAGTACACTTTGCGCTTCAAGCGCCAGCGCCAATCCAAGATCCGCATGGAGGCTGCGCTCATGGAATTCATCGAAGATAATAAGACCCACATCCCCCAGCGACGGGTCGCTTTGCAGCATTCTGGTCAGAACGCCTTCAGTTACTACAACGATACGTGTATTTTTACCCACCCGGGTATCCATCCGCATACGGTATCCTACGGTCTGACCGACATTCTCCCCCATACAGGAAGCCATATAGCCTGCGGCCGAACGGGCTGCCAGACGTCTGGGCTCCAGCATGAGAATGGTTTTACCGGCCAGCCAGGGCTCCTCCAGCAGAGCAGGCGGGGTAGCCGTAGTCTTCCCCGCTCCAGGCTCGGCGATCAGAATAGCCGCTGTACGGTCAGTTAAAATCCTCTTCAGGTCAGGAAGCACCTGCATAATTGGAAGCTGATTCATTTCATCTCTCCATCATCCGCTAAAAGCTAAGTTAAGTATCTTTCCATTTCATTATCATGGGTCAAACCGCCCCGGATATCAAGTAGAAGCTTAATCGTCATTACGGTGAACCTTCGGGCTTCCGGCTGTTGTAGCACGCGCTTCCAACTTCTGCCTTCACCGCAATACACACCACTGTAAGCAAGTGGAATTATGTACCTTAATTTGTGGGTTTCGGCGGATTGTGGGCAAGCAAGTGGAAAAACAGCATCTGCTGGCGGTGGTTTTAGCTACTTTGGGTGAAGTGCAGTCATTTAAGTGCTATTTTTCCAACTGCTGTTATAGCTGCGGTTCATTGGTTATCAGCAGGTGGAGAAAATCCACTTACTCTGCTCCCCACAGCCTTCGCCCTTGCACAAAAACTACTCCCACG
The DNA here is from genome assembly GCF_013204885.1 of Paenibacillus tritici. Taxonomy (GTDB): domain Bacteria; phylum Bacillota; class Bacilli; order Paenibacillales; family Paenibacillaceae; genus Paenibacillus_AQ; species Paenibacillus_AQ tritici. The sequence goes on along the minus strand of NZ_JABMKX010000001.1, from coordinate 420,533 downwards.
GCGCTGCCAAAAGCTTCCCCAATCCCTACCCAGAACAAAATCACCCTGCGGCTGGATAATGTCTGAACCTCTGCGGTTTAGACAATTCTTTTGGCTACCTCCACCTTACCAGCTGCCCATTTCGGGAGCATCCGGCCTTCGAAGCAGCACATTGTATTCGGTTTTTGTGTGAAAATACTTCTATTATGATTCCTATACCAGCACAAAACCTCCGGTTCTATGAACCGGAGGTTACCTGCTTACTCTTCTATTCCCGTCAGCCGCTGCCGGATCATGTCCCCGTAATCCGAATAGGCAGCATTGCCCTCCAGCCCGCGTTCCTGAAGAAGCTGCTGGAGACGAAGACGCTTGAGCGAGAGCTTGGTTTCCAGCTCCTTACGTTCGCCAGTATCACTGTTGCCGCTGGTGTGACAAGCCAGCAGCAGCTCTTCGAGCGTCACACACTCTGCCCGCAGCGTGACTTCCTCGGGCAGCAATCCGGCATTCTTCATGATCTTGTAGGACATCCGCAGCTCCTCGGGCACCCCCGAGAGATCCTCCAGCTCCAGCGGCTTGCCGTGCCCCGGCAGATTGGCAAACTCTCCGCCGCGCATAGCTTCCTGAATCCTTTGTTCTGCAAGCCAGGATAATATAGCCATCCACACCGTTCCTTTCATCAGCACCCGGGTGCCTTTTCACATTCCAAACGGCACATTCTTCTACAGCTTTGTCCTTATTTTAGCACGGGTGCTGCTGAAATTCATTCCCGGTTTGCCTGTAATTTATTATTCATTCCCGGCTGCCCGTAATTTATCGCTTCTTAGCACCAGGCAGACTGCTACTTGCTACTTCTGCTTGTGATAACCGCGTTCCCCGTAAGGAGACAGCTGCTCCAGCCACTTGCTTTCCATGTCCGGGAGCCTTTTGCTGTATTTCTTCAGCTCCTGCACATCTGCCACGAAATCCTCTTCCGGCTTAATCTGCTCCAGCACCTCGAAGCGGAAGCCCGCCTCCCCGCGTTCATTCCAGTCGCTCTGCAGCTCCTTGTTATCATGGGCTTTGATGTCCAGCATGAATTTATGCTTGTTCCAGACCCCGTCGAGATTCAGACTGCTGCCAATATACATTTTCTCATTGCCGGTATTTACAATCCTGTAGACCCCCATCGGCCTGTGCGAGTGCGCGTAATTATATCCCAGTTCCTTGCGTCTGGCTTTATCCATCGTTTGTTGTCTCTCCTTCTTACTATAATTTCACCCAATATCTGCTGCCGTCATCCTCGCGGTCCAGCAGCCCGTAATCAATCAGGTAACGCCGCAGCGTCACATAATCGGGATAAGCCGATTCCAGCACGGCATTAATCTCTTGCTCGCTATATTTGCGTCCCGTCTCGAACCGCTGAATCAGGTGGCGCAGAATCGCCACTTTACGTTTCTGCTTCTTCGGGAACTCTGACAAGGGGCCGTCCGGCCCCTGTTTGAAATAGGTCCCCAGAATGTCCTCATTCTCCTGCTCTGTAATCGCAAACCGTTCATCGACCATCTCTGCAGTCCGCGGAATGCTGACAAAAGGTGAAGAAGGTCCCGGCTTCTCCTCGGCCAGCTCCATGACCGCCAGGAATAGCCTGGCCTGCTTCACTTTCTCCCGCAGGGTGAAGCGGTGATTACGCACGGTAGAGGTGCTGCCGATTCCCAGCTCCTTGGCGGCCTCTGCATCGCTAAGACTTTGGCGAAAGGCTTGCAGCAGCCCTTTTTGCAAATCGGTTAATCCGGTCAGCTTCTTGTCCAGCGTCAGCAGCCAGTTGAACATTCCGCCATGTACGCTGTCCACATGCAGAGCTGCGAACCGCTCCGCCTCATACAAGGTGTCCCCATCCTTATAAATAATGCCTTTCTCGAATCGTTCCCCGCAGACCAGACAATGGTATACAGTGATATGCCCGTCTGCTTCGCAGGAATAACCCTGCTTCAACTCGGCAACCGGGGCATTCCAGAACTTTTCCGATATTCGGACTGCTTCATTTCCTTCTGGCAACTGGATCACCACACCCTTTTTTTACTTTAATATAGACATATTATCATTATGTTTGTTATTTTACAAGTATCTAATTAGATTCCAGTAAGACAAAAAGACACCGCCAATTCTGGCAGTGCCTCAGTGTCCCGGGGGACAGGTATTAGTTAATTCTTAAAGCGCAGCCGAAGCCTGCTTCAGCAAGGAAGACAGCAGTTCATAATCAACAGCCTTACCCTCCGCCAGCTTGGTTGTCAGACGCTCACCACTGCCCGCTTCGAACTGGCCTTCAGGCACTTCCAGCGCTGCCGCATTGAATATGGAGAAGCTCACCCAGCCTTTGGCGGTCGAGATTACCGCTGCATATTTCCCGTTTTTGAGAAAATGCGGTTTACCGTACTGGATTCGTTCCGTAACGTCCGGGATCGCTTCATGAATGACTTCACGCAGCCTGGAGCATATCTCCACTTGCCAGGGCAGTTTGATTTGGGCAATGAAATCTGTAACCTCTTGGTTCATGGAATCACCTTTTCCTGGGGGAATGTGGTGCAGTTTCTTACAGCTTGTCTAGGTCAGCAATACGCACTACGGCCTAAGACAGCAGAGACTCCGCACCGTCGATCACAATCTGCGAACCGGTAATATGGCTGGATTCATCCGAGGCCAGGAACGCAACCAGATCAGCCACATTCTCCGGTTTACCCGGTCCGTCTGCGAGCGGCTGCGCACCTTCAGGGAATTCAATGGGAATGACAATCGACTCCACCTCTTCATTGAACTCCGTACTCTCATCAATATTCGTCGCTATGGCTCCTGGACAAATGACATTTACACGGATTTTGAACTTGGCCAGCTCCAGCGCAGCCATCTTGGCAAAAGCCACCTGCCCGGCCTTCGTAGTACTGTATGGTGACCAGCCGAAGCTGGTAAATCTGCTATTGCCGTTGATCGAGCTGGTAATAATAATGCTGCCTTTGCCCCGCTCCTTCAGATGGGGAATGCTGTATTTCAGCGTCAGGAAGGTGCCTGTCAGGTTGACGGATAAGGTCTTCTCCCAATCACTAACGCTTAGCTCCTCAATCGGCCCGACGACTCCGTTAATCCCTGCATTGGCAAACACAATATCAAGCCCTCCGAAATGCTCCACCGTCTTGCGTACCGCTTCCTCCATCCGGCCGGCATCCGAAGTGTCCACATCAATAGCCAACGCACAGTCCTTGCGCAGCTTATTCAGCTTCTGTTCCAGGATTGAGGTACGTTCGTTCACCAGATCGAATAAGGCGACATTGGCACCTTCCCGTGCGAACTGGATGGCTGCCGCTCTGCCGATTCCCGAGCCCGCACCTGTGATTATGGCTGTTTTCCCCTCAAAACGATGCTTTTTCGCTATATTTGGGCTCATATGTACACTCTCCTTCCATGATTACCATTCTGTTTGGAATGGCTCTGTTTCAAGATTACCCAATTGATCCTTGATTATAATCATATTATGCAAAAAATTGCGCAAACCTTGTGCAACATGCACAGCCGTAAAAGGAAAAGCCCCCGCTGCCAGCGGGGGCTATATAACCACTTTCCATTAACTATCCAGCTTCCGTACATCCACCTTAACCGTAAGCGTGCCTGCTACCCCGCGGTATACGCCTTTGACCGGCACGATATCCTTATAATCCCGTCCATGTCCAAGCTTGATATACCGCCAGTTCACTTCAACGTTATTGGTAGGATCGAAGCCCAGCCAGCCCGTTCCGGGAATATGCGTCTCCACCCAGGCATGGGAGGCCTGTTCAAAGTCGGCGTTGCCTCCCTGCAGATCACCGACAAAGTGGTACCCGCTCACATAACGCGAGGGCAGACCGACACTGCGGCAGACGGCAATCATCAGATGCGCATAATCCTGGCAGACTCCGCGTTTGAGCATCAGCGCTCTTTTGACCGTAGTGTTGACGCTCGTCGCGTCGGGGTCATACGTAAACTGCTCGTAGATGGTGGAAGACAGCTTTTTCGTCCATTCATACATATCCTCGGCTTCATCGAAAGGATGCTGCGAAGCAAACTCAACCAGCTCCTGCGTCACCTCGGTATATCTGGTGGGCAAAATAAACTCGATATAGCGGTTCTGAAACTTCTCGTCATTCAGCAGCTTCACCTGCTCTTCCAGCGGGATATGCGGCAGGTCGGCGCCTTGTGCTTTGTCGAGAGTAACCACGGTCGCTTTGGTATGAATCACCATCTCCGTATGCGGCTTGTTGACCGAATAGGCATGGACACGGTTCCCGAAGAAATCCTCATAGGTCAGCAGATTGGCCGGCGGATGCACCTCTACCTCATGATGATAACAGGACTGGCGGTAATTCGTCCGCGGTGTCAGCCTGATTTCATTGACACTGTCCGTCACCGGCTCTGCGTAGCTGTAGGTCGTCGTATGATGGATCTGAATCTTCATACCGAGACTCCTTCACGGCGAAAAAAAGCACCGTCCATCGTTCTGCCGAGCTTCTGGCAGGATAACATCAACGCCTCCAGCACATCCAGCGTCAGATCACCGGACATCTCTTCCTTCTCCATATAATCCAGCTCCGCTTTGATCTTGCCGGCTTGACGCATCACCTTCTCATGCCCTGAGCCCTTCTCAGAAGAATCCAGTTCCAGCTTGGCCAGATGCTCCTCCAGCTTGTGGAAGGAGAAGCGGATCGAGCGGGGGAAATACGGGTTCACGATCAGAAATTCAAGGATGCATTCCGGCGACATGTCATCGGCATAATACCGGCGGAAGGACTGATAACCGCTCACCGATTTCAGTACGGCCTGAAGCTGGGTATAGATCGAATTAATATCCTTCGACTTGCAGGATACGGTGACGGCCTGCAGGATACGTGTCGTATTCTCCGCCCGTTCCAGGAACCGGCCGCTCTCAATGAAATGCCATTCGTTGCCCCGGAGCATCACCGATTGCTCGGCGCCGAGGAACATGGCTGCACGTTCCTTAACCTGCTGATAGAACTGGTGGGGGCCGCTCATAATATCCGCTACGGACTGCTCTCCGAGCCACAGGTTGAAGCCGTTCGCGATATCCCACAGCTCGCTCGGCAAATGCTGGCGCAGCGTGCGCAGATTATTCCTGGCCTGATGCACACAGGAGAACAAAGAATTTGTATTGCCGAGGTCCAGCGTAATGAAAGACAACACATCCTGCTCGCTGAAGCTGTCAAATTGCCGCATATACTCATTCCGCACTCCGAGCGCATCAATCAGCCGGGACCACTTGTGGCCCTCCTCCTGGAAATCCTCTTCCTGCTGAATATGGTAATGAACGTCGATCAGCCTGGCGTGATTCTCAGCCCGTTCAATATAACGGCCGATCCAGAATAAAGCCTCCGCATTGCGATTCAGCATCCTACCCGCCCCTTCCTAATTTGTCCTTGTACAGGTCCGCTCAGGCCATCACCCAGGTATCCTTCACTCCCCCGCCCTGGGAAGAATTCACGACCAGCGAACCCTCGCGCATGGCCACCCGGGTCAAGCCTCCCGGAATGACATGAGCCTTGCGGTCGGCCCCCATCAGCACGAACGCTCTGAGATCAATATGCCGCGGGGCCATACTGCCGTCTGACAGCACCGGCGCACGGGACAATGACATGATAGGCTGGGCGACATAACGCTCAGGTTCTGCCAGGATTTTGAGCCGGAAATCCACCAGATCCTGCTTCGTCGCTTCACTCCCGATCAGCATCCCGTAGCCGCCGGAGAGTGAGGTCTCCTTCACCACCATTTCAGAGAGATGATCCAGCACATACTGGCGCTCCTGAGGCCGTGACAGCAGGTAGGTCGGCACATTGCCCAGAATCGGTTCTTCATTAAGATAATAGCGGATCATATCCGGCACATATACATACATGGCTTTGTCGTCGGCGACACCCGTCCCGGGTGCATTGGCAATAGCGATATTGCCTGCCCGGTAGGCATTCATCAGACCTGCGACCCCAAGCAGCGAGCCGGGCTGAAAAGCCAGCGGATCAATGAAATCATCATCCAGGCGGCGGTACAGCACATCAACCCTGCGCAGACCGTTCATCATTTTCAGGTAAATCTTATGGTCCTGTGCAACCAGATCACGGCCTTCAACCAGATGAATCCCCATCTGCTGCGCCAGAAAAGCATGTTCATAATAAGCCGAATTGTATTCTCCCGGTGTCAGCAGGGCAATGACCGGATCTTTGGTCCGGGACGGAGACAGGCTGCGCAGAACGGACAGGAAACGGTTCAGGCTGTGATCCACATCGCGGATCGAGCTGGCAAACGATAATTCAGGAAAGAGCTGGTTCATGAGCGATCTGCCTTTGAACAGATACGAGAAGCCGGAAGGTGTGCGCAGATTGTCTTCAAGCACATAATATTCGCCGTCATGATGCCGGATCAGGTCAATGCCTGATGTGGTGATATAAGCCCCTCCTGGTACACGGAGTCCGGTCATTTCCGGCCGGAAGTAACAGTTGGAGATAATCATCCGCCGCGGTACAATTCCATCCTTCACAATATATTGTTCATGGTAAATATCATGTATGAACAGATTCAGTGCTGTAATCCGCTGCACAATGCCCGCCTCCAGCCGTTCCCATTCCCCCTTCGGGATAATGCGCGGAATCATGTCAAAAGGAATCGTCCGCTCCATAGGCTGATCCTGTGCCGGGTTGTACAGTGTAAAAGTAATGCCTTCTTCCATCATCCGACGCTGCATCAGCTTCTGCTTGCCTTGCAGCTCTTCGGGGCTCATCCCGGAAAACATGCGGTTCACATGCTTGTAATGAGGCCGGACACTCCGTTCATCCGCATACATCTCATCATAGAAATGCTGCAGCGGATACGGAGACAGACCGGGCAAAGGATCTAGTTTGGACATGAGCCCGACTCCTCTCGGATCAGTATAATGTGTTAAGTATGTTGACAATGAAGTCTTAATTTCAGTAATTCATCATGAAAATATTAATTACTACCTTCATAATACGTAATTGATATTATTCATGTCAATATATATAACAGCAAAATGGAGTTTTCGAATCATTCTGCCTTATTGGAATCGCTCCCTTTTTCTTTTCACTGCTCTCAAGGGCGTATAGAGTGAATTGTACATCCAATTGTATGCTGGAGCGCTGACAAGCAGTACTATGGCAAGTAGTACTATTGATAATTTTTCATATGTTGTTTTTTTAACATGATTTCGGCATATTCTTTGAAACGCCAAAAGGGGAGTAAGCCGAAGGATGGTTATGCACTGGTGGAGGCTGCTTTCGGCAGAGGAGGCTATGTCCATGGAGGGGGATTCTGCGCGGGAAGCCAAGAAGCGGCAGCCCCGCAACAGCAGATGGACAAACGTATCTTAATTCTACGATTTCTGAGGGATGAGGGGAAGCAAGTGGAAAAACTACAACTGCTAGTGTTAGTATCAGCTACATTGGCTGAAATGCGCTCATTTAAGTGTTGTTTTTCCAACTACTGCTCTAACAGAGGCCATTCTTTCCTCAGCAAGTGGAGAAAATCCAACTAGTTCCGGTTCCCTAGTTCCGGTTCCGGTTCCAGATTTCCGATTTCCCTCCCCCTTGTGCTGGTCCAGTCCGTTCAACAAAAAAACCTCCCCGGGAATATTTCATTCCAAAGGGAGGTTTCGTCGCAGTCATCTATTGTAGTTAAAGGTCTCCGACTACCATTTCCGCTCTTGCCTAGAGTGCTTATTCTTCGGCGTCCGCTTCTTCAGAGATCATGCCTGCGAATAGGGCATGCACGAACTGGTCTGAGTCAAACGGCTGGAGATCTTCCATTTTCTCACCCAGACCCACCAGCTTCACCGGCAAATTCATCTCCTGACGGATCGCTACTACGATGCCGCCCTTCGCCGTACCGTCCAGCTTCGTCAGCACCAGACCGGTCACGCCGCTCTTCTCGCCGAACAGCTTGGCCTGACTCAGCGCATTCTGCCCGGTAGTGGCATCCAGCACCATCAGTACCTCATGCGGGGCGCTAGGAATCTCACGCTGAATGACACGGAAGATCTTGTTCAGCTCTTCCATCAGATTGCTCTTGTTCTGCAGTCTGCCCGCAGTATCGCAGATCAGTACATCTACACCGCGCTGCTTGGCAGCCTGAACGGCATCGAACATCACCGCCGCCGGGTCAGAGCCCGCCTGCTGCTTGATGACATCGACACCGGCACGTTTGCCCCAGACCTCAAGCTGCTCAATCGCTCCTGCACGGAAGGTATCGCCTGCCGCCAGCAGAACCTTCTTGCCCTCCTGTTTGTAGCGGTGCGCCAGCTTGCCGATGGTTGTTGTCTTCCCGACTCCGTTAACGCCGACAAACAGAATGACGGTAATGCCGTCCGGATTCTCCTTCAGACTGTTGTCGTCGTCGCCGCGCAGCAGCTCCATCAGCTTGCGGGAGAGAATCGGCTGCAGCTCCGCAGCATCCTCAATCCGCTTCTGCTTCACTTCAGCGCGCAGCTCCTCGACCAGCTTCATGACCGTATTAACGCCCACATCGGCGCCGATCAGAATCTCTTCCAGCTCCTCATAGAATTCTTCATCTATTTTTTTGCGGCGGATAATCAGATCTGAGACCTTCTCCACGAAACCCTTGCGTGTCTTCTCCAGGCCGTCACGGAACTGTTTGGTCACACTTTCCGTTTTACCGGAGATGCTTTCTTTCAGTTTCTTAAAAAAGCTCATATTGTTCCTCCTAAAAGTTTTGTGAGTCTAGGCTTCATTGATTCACTTCGTACAAAACTAACTTCGTAAGCATCTACCCGTCAGGCAATCTCCGCCTCTTCATCCTCCAGCCGCACCGATACAAGCTTGGACACGCCGCCTTCCTCCATGGTTACGCCATAGAGAACATCGGCTTCCTCCATCGTTCCTTTGCGGTGGGTGACTACGATAAACTGCGTCTGCTCCGAGAACTCCCGCAGATACTGGGCGAAACGCACGACATTGGCTTCATCCAGTGCCGCTTCCACCTCATCCAGCACACAGAACGGCACCGGCTTCACCTGCAGAATGGCGAACAGCAGAGCCATTGCGGTCAAGGCGCGTTCCCCGCCGGAGAGAAGCTGAAGGTTCTGCAGCTTTTTGCCCGGAGGCTGCGCGACAATATCAATCCCCGTATCCAGCATATGCTCAGGGTCCAGCAGCTGCAGATCTGCCCGGCCGCCGCCGAACAGCTTCGTGAACACCGTGCCGAATTCCCGGCGGATCGCATCGAAGGTCTGCTTGAAGCGCTTCGACATCTCCTCTTCCATCTCGTGGATCACATGGTAGAGCGTTGTTTTGGCTTCCACCAGATCATCCTTCTGCCCGCTGAGGAAGGTATAACGTTCATGTACCCGCTGGTATTCTTCAATCGCACCCAGGTTAACCTCACCCAGAGCCGAGATGCTGCGCTTCAGACGCTGCACTTCCATCTGCGCCGCAGGAACATCCTCTGGCACCGGATAACGCTGCTTCGCCAGCTCATAGCTCAGCTCATAGTCATCGCTCAGCTTGCGGAGTATATTATCCAGCTCCACATCCAGCCGCCCTACGGCAACCTCGGTGGAACGGAGCTTGTCTTCAACCGCCCGGAGCGCCTGCCGCTGGTCTTTGGTCTCGCCTTCGGCCAGCTCCAGCTTGCGCGAGATAGCCGCGCGGTCGGCACGCGCCAGGTCGAGCTTCGCTGAGGTATCTTCCTTGTTCAGCCGCAGGCTGTTGACCTCTTCCTTCTGCTTCACTGCCTCGCGTGTATTCTCTTCCAGATCCTGCTCGATGGTCATCAGCAGGCTGCGGCTCTGACGCAGCTCCTTCTCCTGCGAACCGGCATCCTGCCTCATGCGCCGGAGCTGCTCCTCCAGGGAGAAAATCTCCTGATCCAGCTTGCCCTCCGTGACCTTCATGCCCGTCAGCTTGCCTTGCAGCTCTTCCTTGGCGGTCTCATTCGCCTTGCGGTCCGATTCGGCACTGCGGATCGCCGCATGTGCTTCCTGCTCTTCCTTCTCCAGGCGGGCCAGCTCAGTCTCGGCCTGCTTGCGGGCCTCTTCGAGCCCGCGTACCTCACTCTCGAAGCCGCTGCGCTCTGCGCCTGCACCCTCTACTTGTTCCTGCACATGCCGCAGCTCCTGCTCCAGCTGCTTCAGATCACCGGATACCCGCTGCTCCTCCAGGCGCTTCTCGTCACCGTCATGCCGCAGCTCCTCCAGCTTCTGTGCTGCCTTGTCCTGCTCTGCACGCAAGCGGCTGATGCCCTGCTTCAGCTTGGCAATCTGCTGCTCGCTCTCTTCAATCTCGCCGGAGAGCTGGTCTAGCTGTCGCTTGCGGCTAAGCAGGCTGTTGTTCTTCTTATGCTGGCTGCCGCCTGTCATCGAACCGCCGGCATTCACTACATCGCCTTCAAGCGTAACCACTCTGTAGCGGTATTGGCATTTGGCGGCAATGCGGTTCGCCTGCTCCAGACGCTCGGCGATCACCACATTCCCCAGCAGGCTGCCGATAATGCTCGCATACTTATCTTCATAGCCGACCAGCTCCGAACCGATTCCGACGAACCCTTCGGCGCCTTCCACCATACTCCGGTCACTGCCGGTAATCTGCCGGGGCCGGATTACATCCAGCGGGAGGAAGGTTGCCCGCCCAAGCTGACGCTGCTTCAGGAAAGCAATCGCCTGCCGGGATACCGCCTCATTCTCCATGACAACATGCTGCAGTGAAGCGCCCATGGCCGTCTCCACCGCCATTTCCAGCTTCTCCGGAACGGATATGAGTTCAGCCACTGCACCGTGCACACCGCTCAACTGTCCTTTGCGCGCACCCTTCAGCACCTCTTTGACCCCAAGCATGAATCCGTCAAAATCATCCTGCATTTCCTTCATCGTCTCATGCCGGGAGACCTGGGCCTCGCGCTTCTGCTCCCATTTGCGCAGGCCGCTTTGCGTTTCTTCCAGCAGCTTCTGCCGCTTGCCGGTCTGCTCGCTCTCCGTAATATACGCACCGCGCAGCTGGCCGATTTCCTTGCCGAGCGCGGCAATCTTATCCTTCAGCCCTGCCTGGGCGGAGACGAGCTCCTCCAGACGGGCTGTCCATTTGCCGCTCTCCTCCTGGCTGCGGCTCATCCGCCGCTCCAGGCTCTCCTTCTGCTGATCCGCATAGCGGATCTCGTTGCGGGCCTGAGCCATCAGGTTCATCAGCTCCAGCAGCGCGCTCTTCAGCTTCTCTTCCTTGCTCTGGCTGATGCCTCCGGCCACACCCTGCAGCTTCGATTCCTCATCGCTAAGCTCGGCCCGCAGATCCTCCAGGGCTTGTCTGGACTGCTTCAGCTTATGCTCCAGCTCCGCCAGCTCACGCTGCCGCCCCTCGGAACGTTCTCCTACAGACCCCAGAGTCTGCATGAGCTGTTCCCGGTTCTTCTCCAGATTCCTGCGGCGTTCCTTCAGCAGTTCGCCGTAGCCTTCGCTCTTCTCATTCGCTTCGCTGTAATGCAGCAGCTGTCCCTGCAGCTTCTCCACTTCCTGCTCCAGGCTCCGAAGCTCGGCCCGGCCGCTCTCCAGCTTGGCATCATGGGCGGAGACAACAGTAGACAGCTCCAGTTGTTCTGTCTTGAGCAGCTCCAGGCGGGCATTGCCCTCCTGCCAGGCCGTATGTATGCCTTCGATCTGATGCACATATACCGAAATCTCCAGAACTTTAAGCTGCTCACGCAGTTCCTTATAACGTATAGCCTTCTCAGACTGGTCTTTAAGCGGTCCCACCTGATCCTCAAGCTCACTGATCAGGTCATGAATCCGCAGCAAATTCTGCTCGGTCTCATCAAGCTTGCGACCGGCATCCTTTTTGCGTGACTTATATTTAACAATACCTGAAGCCTCTTCAAAAATACCCCTCCGGTCTTCAGAACGGGTACTGAGAATCTCTTCAATCCGGCCTTGTCCAATAATCGAATAGGCTTCACGGCCAATGCCGGTATCCATGAACAGCTCCGTGATATCCTTCAGCCTGCAGGCCTGCTTATTAATCAGATATTCACTATCTCCGCTGCGGTGAACACGCCGGGTCACGGTAACCTCGCTGAAATCCAGCGGCAGCACATGATCCTCATTATCCAGCGTCAGCGAGACCTCGCCGTAATTAACTGCTTTACGGGCATCACTTCCGGCAAAAATAATGTCCTCCATCTTGCCGCCGCGCAGTGATTTGGCACTTTGCTCTCCAAGCACCCAGCGTATGCCATCGGATATATTGCTTTTGCCGCTGCCGTTCGGGCCGACTACGGCCGTAATGCCGCGCACAAATTCCATTTCCGTTTTGTCGGCAAATGATTTGAAGCCCGCTAATTCAATCCGTTTCAGAAACATATCTCGCCAATCACCTCTGACCTATTATACCATAGTGTTTCCTTGCCAAAACAACCCCACAAAGGGGTGCGCCTGCTTCGATGTTTACTCAAGTTCTGTGTGGGGACCCCAAAACATATAACTTCTGATATTTCGAAAAAGAGCAGCAAAAGTCTGACTTCCGCCGATATCGCCGGCATTCAGACCATTGCTGCTCTACTCCGCTTCTACTCGTTCAAATATGCCTTCAAGCGCCGTCTTCCTTCAGAAGCAATAACGCCGCTGCCGCTGCCTGCTGCTCCGCTTCCTTCTTGGAGCGGCCGCTGCCGCTGCCGAGTGAACGGCTGGCCATATAGACTTCAGAGACGAACTCACGCTCGTGCGCCGGACCGCGTTCTTCAATAATCCGGTATTCCAGCGTACCCATGCCATGATGCTGTATCAGTTCCTGAAGCTCTGTCTTGAAATCGCTCATCTGCATTTGCAGCTTACCGTCGGTCTCAACCAGCGGGAATACGTGATTATCCAGAAATCTCCGGGCCGTTTCCAGGCCTTGATCGAGATAGAGCGCTCCCACGAAGGCTTCGAACACATCGGCCAGCAGAGCCGGGCGGGTACGCCCGCCCGTCAGCTCTTCCCCTTTTCCCAACAGTACGAATCGCCCGAAGCCCAAGGTTTCGGCAAAACGGACCAGCGACGGCTCACACACAATCGCCGCACGCAGCTTGGTCAGTTCACCCTCGGGTCTGTCCGGGAGCAGATTGTACAGATATTCGGACACCGTCAGCTCAAGCACCGCATCACCCAGGAACTCCAGGCGCTCGTTGTCCTGATGCTGATTGAACCGGTGTTCGTTCACATAGGATGCATGGGTAAAGGCCTGCTTCAGAAGTACAGGATCGTGAAATTGGATTTGAAGTTGGCTTTGTAACTGCTTCAGGTCTCCTTTCACTGCACTGTCTCCCCTTACTTATTATATTTTTTGAGAATAACGGTCGCGTTATGCCCTCCGAAGCCGAAGGAATTCGACATTGCGATGTTAAGCTCAGCCTTACGCGGCACATTCGGAACATAGTCCAGATCGCATTCCGGGTCAGGGTTGTCCAAATTGATCGTAGGGGCAATCATGCCCTTCTGCAGCGATAGTCCGCAGATGATCGCTTCCACACCACCCGCTGCACCGAGCAAGTGGCCTGTCATCGACTTGGTCGAGCTGATTGCTACCTTGTATGCATGCTCTCCAAGCGCTTTCTTCACAGCCGCTGTCTCTGATTTGTCGCCTACCGGTGTAGAGGTGCCGTGTGCATTAATGTAGTCGATGTCCTCCGGAGAGATTCCGGCATCACGAATCGCCATCTTCATGCAGCGTGCTGCGCCGTCAGGATCAGGCTCCGTCATATGATGGGCATCGGCACTTAGGCCATAGCCAATAACTTCGGCATAAATCTTCGCGCCGCGCTTCTCCGCATGTTCGAGAGACTCGAGAATCAGGATTCCTGCACCCTCGCCCATCACGAACCCGTCACGGTCCACATCAAACGGGCGGCTGGCCTTCTGAGGCTCGTCATTGCGGGTGGACATAGCTCTCATTGCACAAAAGCCTGCCATACCCGTAGGACGAATGGTTGCTTCTGAACCGCCGCAGATCATCGCATCCGCATCCCCGCGCTGGATCAGGCGGAAGGATTCGCCAATGGAATGGCTGCCTGTGGCACAAGCGGTCACTGTTGTTGTATTCGGTCCTTTGGCACCGAGATTAATGGACAGCTGGCCGGAGCCCATGTTGGCAATCATCATCGGGATGAAGAACGGGCTAACCCGCTTCGGGCCTTTTTCGAGCAGCAGGTTGTGGTTATCTTCCCATGTGCCCAGGCCGCCGATGCCAGAGCCGACAGACACGCCGATCCGCTCTGCATCAATATCTTCACCAATGGTAAGTCCGCTGTCCTTCAGCGCATCTTCACCGGCAGCCACCGCAAATTGCACGAACCTGTCCATCTTGCGGGCTTCCTTGCGGCCGAACCGGGCCTCCGGATCGAAGTCTTTGACCGAAGAAGCGATACGCGTTGTATAATCACTGACATCAAAAGCTTCAACCAGGGATACTCCGGACTTGCCGCTCATGAGGTTATCCCAGAACGTCTCCAGATCCTTACCCAGCGAAGTCATTACACCCATACCTGTTACAACCACTCTATGATTCAAACACAATCACCCCGTCTGTAGGCTGTGTACCTCTGTAGCTTCGTAGAGGAGAACACGCCTGAAGTCTATATAAACTGCAGTCGCCGCAGGATTATCCAATCTGCGGTTCACTTATTATCTTTCATTAAGATGCTGATACACTCCTGCTCACTCTTAAAGGACCGTAAAATGAGGAGAAGTCCCGCCCTGGCAGGAACGGGACCCTCAATCATATGACTCTAGGTATGAGATTGTATGTACTTCACAACTTCACCCACGGTCGTAATACTCTCTGCATCTTCATCAGAGATTTCCATATCGAATTCATCTTCCAATTCCATTACCAATTCTACTACGTCAAGAGAATCAGCACCTAAATCATCTTTGAAAGACGCTTCTAATGTTACCTCTGCTTCATCGGCACCTAAGCGGTCGATGACAATGCGTTTTACACGCTCCAATACATCGGACATCCGGTTCACCTCCTCTTTTGGTATTATACGAGATATGAAGTCAAAATACCATAGAGCATAAAAAACGCTTTCTGGCCGCCTCTGCTCTCTTCCCCCGTACTGATCAGACGCTTAGCAAAGCCTTACATGTACATTCCGCCATCCACATGAAGTGTCTGGCCTGTCATATAGGCTGCCCCTTCCGAGGCCAGGAATACCGCCGCGTTAGCAATGTCCTCCGCCCGCCCAAGCTTGGCAAGAGGAATCCCCTTGATCAGCTCACTGCGGACTTCATCGGACAGCTCACGGGTCATGTCGGTATCAATGAAGCCGGGCGCGATGCAGTTCACGGTGATTCCACGCGCCGACAGCTCGCGGGCCGCAGACTTCGTCATTCCGATTACCCCCGCCTTGGCAGCGGTATAATTCACCTGGCCGGGATTCCCCGTCACGCCTACGACAGAGGAAATATTGATGATCCGGCCGTAACGCTGCTTCATCATCGGGCGGGTTGCTGCCTTCAGGCAGTTGAACACACCCTTTAGATTCGTTTCGATGACCTGGTCGAATTCTTCCTCTTTCATACGCATAATCAGATTGTCCCGCGTAATCCCCGCGTTGTTCACCAGGATATCAATTTTTCCCCAGACGCCGATCACCTCTTTGACCAGGTTCTCGGCCTCACTGCTGTTGCCGACATTCCCTTGCAGAGCAATTCCTTCCGAGCCAAGCTCTTGAATCCGGGCTACGGTCTCCTCGGCTGCCTGAAGGCTGCCGGAATAGTTCACCGCCACCTTGACACCCTGCGCAGCGAGTGCCAGGGCAATACTGCGGCCGATTCCCCGGGAACCGCCGGTGACCAGGGCGGTCTGACCTTTTAGTGCTGCAAACATGCTAGGTTGTCCCCCTTCAATAATCATGCAACTATTGCCATGTCCGGCGGATTACCAGCCAGCCCCGGCACTCTCCAGACTGTTGATATTCACGACCTTGACATTCTTGTCAATCTTGCGGATCAGCCCAGCCAGCACGCTGCCGGAACCGATCTCTACAAAGGTATCCACTCCGGCCGCTATCAGCCATTCCACGCTATCCTGCCAGAGAACAGGAGAGAATACCTGGGCTACCAGCAGATTACGGATTTCTTCCGGGTCTGTTACCGGAGCAGCAGTCACATTGACCACTACAGGCATAGCCGGGGCATTGAAGGTTACCTTCTGCAGTTCAGCCGCCAGCCGCTCAGCCGCCCCCTTCATCAAAGAAGAGTGGAACGGTCCGCTTACCTCCAGCGGAATGGCCCGCTTGCCTCCCGCTTCCTTCACACGCTGCACCACTTCACCGACACCTGCTACCGAACCGGAGACCACGATCTGCCCCGGACAATTGACATTCGCCAGCTCCACGGAATTCCCGGACTCTGAAATGCTGCGGCATAATTCTGTGAGGGCGCCGCGCTCGGCACCCAGCACCGCTGCCATAGCCCCTTGTCCTCCAGGCACAGCCTCTTCCATGAACTGTCCGCGCAGGCGGACCAGCCGGACAGCATCTTCGTAAGACAGCACCCCGGCGGCTACAAGAGCGCTGTATTCACCAAGACTGTGGCCTGCCACATAATCCGGTGTAATGTTAAGCCCGCGGAGCGCTTCCAGATAAGCCACACTGGCTGTAACCAGTGCCGGCTGTGTATTCACCGTCTGCTTCAATTCGCTGTCCGGGCCTTCAAATACAAGCCTGCTCAGCGGAAAACCAAGCACCTCGTCGCCCTTCTCAAAGACCGCACGGCTCTGAGGCACAGCTTCATATACATCTTTACCCATACCAACTGTCTGTGCACCCTGACCGGGAAAGACAAATGCGATTTTACTCATGAGGGTTGAAGCTCCTTCCCGTTACTATTATTAATGCCCTGTTACTTACCAGATCAGCACAGAAGCGCCCCAGGTAAGTCCACCGCCGAAGCCGACCATAAGCACTGTGTCGCCCGCCTTCATCCGGCCTTCTTCTGCTGCTTCTACCAGGGCCAGCGGAATGGAAGCGGCAGAGGTATTCGCATATTTATCAACGTTGACTATAACCTTCTCGGGCGGCAGCTCCAGGCGCTGCATCGCGGATTGAATAATCCGGATATTGGCCTGATGCGGCACGAACAAGTCGATATTCTCCTTGGTCAATCCCGCCTTGGTCAGCACACGTTCCGTAGCCGATCCCATAACGCGAACCGCAAACTTAAAGACCTCACGGCCATTCATATAAATGAAGTGCTTCTTATCTTCTACGGTCTGCCGGGAAGCCGGAAGACGCGAACCGCCTGCTTCCAGATTAAGCAGGCTGCCGCCTGAGCCCTCCGCTCCAAGATCAAAGGACTGGAAGCCCCGTCCTTCCGGAACTTCACCGACGATTACCGCACCGGCACCGTCTCCGAACAACACACAGGTATTGCGGTCTGTATAATCCGTGATACGCGACAGGGTGTCCGCGCCGATCACAAGCGCATTGTTATACATGCCGTTCTGGATAAAGCCGGTTGCTGTAGCCAGACTGTAGACGAACCCGGAGCAGGCTGCTGACAGATCGAAGGCGGCCGCATTCTTGGCTCCCAGCTTGTCCTGCAGAATGCAGGCTGTGGACGGGAAGGCGCTATCCGGCGTAACCGTAGCTACAATGATCAGATCCAGCTCCTCCGCCTTCATGCCGGCAGATTCCAGTGCCTTCAGTGCCGCTTCATAAGCCAGGTCAGAAGTGGCTTGCTCCGGGGCCGCAATATGCCGCTCCCGGATGCCTGTACGGCTGACGATCCATTCATCGTTTGTTTCGACGATCTTCTCCAGATCGCTGTTGGTTAATATTCTCTCAGGTACATATTTCCCTGTCCCAATGATTCCTACCGGACGTAATTGTCTCATGTCGTCACTCACTTCCCGCTAATTTCCTTGGATATACTGGACACCAGATCCGCCTTCAGCGCAATCCGTGCCTGTCTTACCGCATTCTTCACCGCATTGCCGTCGGACGAGCCATGTCCCTTCACTACAAGGCCGCTAAGACCTAGCAGCGGGGCTCCGCCGTGTTCCTTATAATCCATCTTGCCCTTCAGGCTTCTGAGCTCCGGCATAAGGATAGCTGCCCCCAGCTTCGTCTTCAGGGACTTACTGAACTGCTCCTTCAGCAAAGAGAACATAGCGCCGGCTGTTCCTTCCAGCGTCTTCAGAAGTATATTACCGGCGAAGCCGTCACAGACCAGCACATCGCAGCTTCCGGTAAGGACATCCCGCGCCTCTACATTGCCGACAAAATGAATGCCCGGCAGAGCTTCAAGGAGCGGGTATGCTTCCTTAGTCAATTCATTTCCCTTCCCCGGTTCAGTCCCTACATTCAGCAGACCTACCCGGGGTTTCGCAATACCATGCACCTTATTGCGGTATATGCTGCCTATCAGAGCATATTGGGCCAGATGCTGCGGCTTGGCGTCCATGTTGGCCCCAAGATCCAGGGCCAGCACCCCCACATCATCGAGAGTAGGAATCATCGGGGCCAGTGCAGGCCGTTCGATTCCTTCCATTCTACCGACAACCAGAAGCCCGGTAGTCATAAGCGCTCCGGTATTACCCGAGGAGATCATGGCATCGGCCTCGCCTTCACGGACCATACGTCCGGCAACGACCATGGACGAATTTTTTTTCCGGCGGACCGCCTTCACCGGCTCCTCATCCGAACCGATCACATCCCCCGCATGCCGTACCGTAAGATTGGATGGCCTGGTCTTCAGCAGCGGCTCAAGCCGGGCTTCATCACCGACCAGTATGATCTGTATATCACTCCATTCCGCAGCCGCAGACAACGCACCTTCCACATTACATTCAGGAGCATTATCCCCGCCCATGGCATCAATGGCGATCCGCACTCCGGTTTCCCCCTTCGCTGTACTCTTCAATGGCTGAACGATACACTATAAAATGGCCTTGAAATACGAGTTCTTCTCCGACATATGTAAACACATCCACTTCAGCTTTGCCGTTCCGGCCTGCCAGTGAACGCACCTGCGCTTTGGCAATACATTTCTCACCCAGCCGGACCATGCGCACAAACCGGATATCCGCCGAAGCTGTTAAGGCAATCTCATCATTAATAATGGCAACGGCAAGCGAATTCGCCTGACCAAAGACATAGTGGCCGCGGGCGATTCCGTTTCTGGAGAATACATGCTCATCCCGGATCTCAAAGATGGATATCCCGCTCCGGTCCAGCTGCAAATCCACAATATCTCCGACCACTTCATCGGCTGGCAGGGAACGCACCTGATCGTAGGAATGCTCCGCCATTTGCTTCATCCGCTCACGCAGCTCCGGAATCCCCAGCTCCATCCGGTCCAGCCGGATCGTCTGGATACTTACCTTAAGCTGGCGGGTTAATTCCCGGTCGGTTACAAACGGGTTGCCTTCTATTATAGCCAGCAGCTGCTGCTGGCGTTCTTTCTTGGACATCCGCTCGATAGCGGCTCACCTCCCGGCACAGGCCTGATGTGAAGCATCCGGCCAGCAAGAGTGGCCGCTGTAGTCATATCTATCAGTTCTACCTTATCAATTAGAACCAGGTACTAATATGTAGTATAAAGCATGCCGCCGCAAAAATAAAGCTTTGGCTTGAAAAGCGCTATTTCATGGATGGAGCGAAGGTTATATATGCTTTTATTTTCATAAAAATAGCACTTCACCGGCAGATGAAGTGCTACTCTTAATGTGCAAACTATTGTTTGATGATCTCTCTTGCTTTGTATGTTCCGCAAACTTTGCATACATGGTGAGCAAGCTTAAGTTCGCCGCATTGTTCGCATTTCACCATACCTGGAACAACCAGTTTGAAGTGAGTACGACGCTTGTCACGACGAGTCTTGGACGTTCTGCGTTGTGGTACTGCCATTGTGATACACCTCCTGATTGTGTTGTAACCCAATTACACTTGGGATTAGTTCTTAATCATCTTGCTTGGTAAAGAATCCTTTCAACCCAGCGAGTCTTGGATCGATCACTGTGTTGTCGCAACTGCAGGTGCCTTCGTTCAAGTTCTGTCCGCATTTCTGACAAAGACCAAGACAGTCTGCCTTGCACAATACCGAATCCGGTAAGTGCAGTACGAAATTTTCTTCCACATACGGGATAAGATCCACAATCTCATCTTTGATGTAAATGAGTTCCTCATCTTCATCTTCCGGAAGAATTGGCTGTTTCAGCCACTTGAAAGTCTCAGCGAAAGGAATGTTCAGCTTACTCTTGACCTCACTAAGACAACGTGAACATAACATGTCCACTTCTCCGTTCAGTGTTCCCACCACGTTCACACTATCGGCTCCCGCGGGCAGCGCTTTAAGGTCTACTGAGAGTGGTGCAACAGCAAGTATATCCTTGCGCCCTGTGACAACCTCACTGACATCCACGGTATCGTGGAGGACCAGAGGCTCGTCGGCATTCGCTAATTTGCGAAAGTGAATGTTCATAGTTATCACTCCAAACAAACAAAATTTATTATACCTATTATTACCTGAGTTTGTCAACCATTTTCCCTTTATATTGTTTCAAAGGCGGAGACAATTTATGATATACCTAAGTTAAGCACTGAATCCGGAATCTGAATCGTCAGATATCCTACGAATAGGGCGTGAAGCAACGGTGACAACTGTAGGTATTATAGCCGAATATAACCCTTTACATAACGGGCATGTCCACCATTTCCATGAGGCCAAAAGAATCTCGGGCGCGGCCCGCTCCATCGTCATTATGAGCGGGCCGTTCACCCAGCGCGGTGAGCCGGCGGCGGTCAGCAAGCGCGCCCGTACCGAGATGGCGCTGCATATGGGCGCCGATCTGGTGATTGAGCTGCCGGTGGCGTATGCCGTCCAGCCGGCGGAATGGTTCGCCTTCGGAGCGGTCTTCCTGCTGGAGGCGACCGGCGTCGTCGACAGCCTGTGCTTCGGCTCCGAAGCGGGCACTTTGGGCGCGCTGCTGCCCCTGGCCGGCTTCCTGGCCGAGGAGAGCAGCGCGCTTAAGGACGAGATCCGCGCGCGCCTGGCGCAGGGCGCGGGATTCCCCGCCGCGTACAGCGCAGCGGCGGCGGCGGCCTGGAGGGAGACTCCCGGCGGAAGCGGGAGTCCGCTTGATGCCGAGGCGCTGCTGCGGCAGCCGAACAACAGCCTCGGCTTGCATTACCTGATCGCGCTGCAGCGGCTCGGCAGCGCGATCAGGCCCTTGACCGTGCCGCGTACCGGCGCGGGCTTCCACGACCCGCTGCAAGGCGGGTCGTCCATTGCCAGTGCAACAGCGATCCGCAGGCTGCTGCTGGAGGGCGGTTCACCGGCGGCATACCTGCCGGAGTACAGCCTGTCCATTCTTGAGCGGGAGCTGGCGGCTGGCCGGGGTCCGGTGAAGCTGGAAGATTTCAGCATCCCGCTGCGCCATGTGCTCTCCACCCGCTCTGCTGTGGAGCTGCGTATGATCCAGGACATGAATGAAGGCCTGGAGAACCGGCTGCTCCGCATCCTGCCCCGGCTCGATAAGTTCACCGTCAGCGGACTTCTTGAGGAGCTTAAGAGTAAACGCTACACCCATACAAGGCTCCAGCGTCTGCTGCTTCACACTCTGCTGAACCACAGCCAAGCAGAAATGACCCCGTCGGTTCTCTCCCGGGGTCCGGGTTATATCAGGGTTCTCGGCTTCCGCGAGAACGGCCGGGAGCTGCTGAAGTCAATGAAGCAGCGGGCAACGCTTCCGGTGGTTACCAGCCCCGCCCGCTTTGACCATCCCATGCTGGAGCGGGACCTCCAGGCAGCGGCTGTATTCGCCGGAGCCTATTCCAGCCCGCTGCGCAGCGATCTGTACAGCGATTATCTGGAGCCGCCGGTCAGGATCTGAGTACCGGCAGCTCCTCCATATATTTCAGGGCGTCGGGTAGCGTAGATACAGGAACCAGCTTCATCTTAGTGCCGATCTGATCCGCCTTCGCCTTGGCTTCATCATAGTTCTTGAGAGGAACGAAGAAGATTTCCGCCCCTTTGCGGTCGGCAGCCACAATCTTATGCTTCACCCCGCCGATCGCCCCCACTTTTCCCTCAGCATCAATCGTGCCCGTCCCTGCCACCCGATGCCCCTTGGTCAGATCTCCCGGCGTAAGCCGGTTGTAGATTTCCATGGTGAACATCAGTCCTGCCGAAGGCCCCCCCACGTTTGTATCAACAAAACTGACGGCTCTGCCCTCTTGCTTAGGCTCCACCTTTTGGACGGCGCCGATAACGACCCCGAAGCCCGGCCGTGCTGCCGAGGTTTCTTTATCCTTGACTCCGACCAGCTTGACCTGCTCTTTAATCTCCTTGCCGTCACGCTGCAGCATTACCTCAACGGTATCACCTATTTGGTGAACCGACAGCAGCTTGGACAGAGCGGCCGGATCGGCTGCTTTTTGCTCACCGACACTGATGATTTTGTCCCCCGGCTTGAACTGGCCCTGACTTGCCGCCTCCGGTACGGAGAATACATACAGATAATCCACGATATCCTCATAGGGTACACCTGCCGCATGATAAGCAGCCTGCACGGCGTACGACTGTGAACTGTTCATATAGAAGACCTGCTCCGCCGCGTATTCCTGCTCTGTCTTATCCTGGAGGCGGGTTTCTTTCAATACCACCTCTGCATTGGAATTGAACACGGAAGCGATCAGAAGGGCCACATTCGCATAACTGGCAGAGACCGTGGTCATCATGAAGGTCCCCTGCTCCTGCGGATCGGCATTCTCTACCTTGATCATCGGAGCTACCTCGGAGGCGCTTCCCGGCTGATACACAATATAAGGAGTGTTCATAAAGACGACCACATAGAGAATGACCACGAATGAAAATAAATAGGCTGTAGCGCGGAGGCCTACCCGGCTTTTATGCTGCCTCAAGTCTCTTCCCCTTCTTTCCCGACGCATGAAGCCCCGGCATTGGAATATGATACCAGAAGCCTGGAGCTTCACTCCGGCTGTGGCATGATGGTTGTCTCCCCTGCATAAATTGATAATAAGATCTACCCATGTCCTAAGCTATGAAGAGGTGTTGCTTCTAATGATAAACTTTAAGCTGCGGCGGTTCCTCACAGGTTCAGCCCCTTTTGTACCCGGGGCCGCAGCCATTCTGCTCGCTATAGCCATTGTCCTGGCACCGGAATCCTCCTTCGAGGCTTCCCTCACGGGCCTGAAGCTCTGGTGGACCCTTGTCTTCCCGGCGCTCCTGCCCTTCCTGATCTTGTCAGAGATGTTGAGCACATCGGGCTTCGTGCATGGCATCGGCGTACTACTCGGGCCGCTGATGAAGCGGTTGTTCAAGCTCCCCGGAGCAGCCGGCTGGACCCTTGTGCTCGGCATCACCGCCGGCTTCCCGGCCGGCGCCGGAGGCGTGATGCAGCTGCACAGGCAAGGAGACATTACGGACAAGGAGGCAGGGCGGCTGGCATCTATTGTGCATTACGCCAGCCCGGTCACGCTGCTGATTGTGATTGGCACGGCATTCCTGCATAGTCCCGCAGCCGGTTATACCCTGCTTGCCATCCACTGGCTGTCAGGCTTAACCGCAGGAGGGATCTCGGCCTGCTTCAACAGCTCCCGGAAGGTATCCTTATCCATACCTCCAGGCGCTGCGCCCAGACTTCCCGGCAGCCGCCAGCCCGCCTATAAGGCATCCTTGCCCCGGCGTATTCACCGGGCAGCAGCAGATGCCCGTTCAAGGGACGGACGGGGATTCGGCAAGGTGCTCGGTGAATCCGTATCCGCAGCCGTACAGAACCTGATGATCGTAGGCGGCTATATGATTATGTTCGCAGTAGTCATCAACATTATCACCACACTGCTCCCGCAGATCCCGCCGCTCATGGCAGCAGGTCTGCTGGAGATTCATCTCGGAGCCCGTGCGATGACCTCCGCTGCAGCAGGCCAGGGAGGCTTCATCGCAGGCGGACTTCTCGGCCCGGCACTGCTGTCCGCCGGATTGGCCTGGAGCGGAATCTGTGCCCAGCTTCAGGCACTGACCTTGCTGAAAGCAGCGAATGTAAGGTTCCTTCCGTTCGCCGCCGTCAGACTGCTGCATGGGCTAATAGCCTTTGCACTGACCTATCTGCTATGGACGCCGCTGATGAACCTCCAGGCTGCCGTACTGCCGGTTATTGCCGTCTCCACTCCCGCAGCTGCGCCGCTCGAACTGGGCTTTGTTCATCGAATCTGGGGGTTTTTCCCGCAAACCTTGCAGCTCCAAGCTCTGCTCGTTATATTCCTGCTGCTGTTATCGGCCGCCGTCAAGCTGTTTACTCGGAACCGCCGTCCATCCGGCTGAATTTAAGCTTCATGGCCTGCTCCACTTCAGGGGTCACGAAATCCGAGACTTTCCCGCCAAAGTGGGCAATCTCCTTCACCACACTGGAGCTAAGATAGGAGTATCTCGGATTGGTCATCATAAATATGGTTTCCGCCTCGGGGTCCAGATTATGATTAATGGAAGCATTCTGTAATTCATACTCGAAGTCCGTGACAGTACGGATGCCCCGGACAATGACCTGGGCATCCTTTTGCCGGACATAATTCACGAGCAGATCACGGAAGCTGTCAACCTCAACATTCGGAATATCCGCAGTAGCCTGGCGCAGAAGCTCCGTGCGCTCTTCGACTGTAAACAATGGATTCTTGCTTAAGTTGTTCAGGACAGCCACAATCAGCCTGTCGAACTGCTTGGCTGCCCGGTGGATAATATCCATATGTCCCAGCGTTACCGGATCGAACGTTCCCGGGTAGATGGCGACACGCTCTTTTCTAATTTGCAGACTCATCATTAACCTCCTTGCTGCTAACGGCACTCTCTGGAAGGGCAGCTTCATACTGATATATTGAGATCGTAACCTCTCCATATACGGACAACCTCGTCCTGCGGAACCCCGGAATATCCTCGGGATAGGAATACCCTGATACATGCTCCAGTACGACCACCGCTTCAGGGTTCAGCAGATGTTTGTCCGCCATCGTTACCATGAGTTCATCCCCATGCTTCATACGGTAAGGCGGGTCCAGAAACACAAGATCGAACGATCTTCCCCGCTTCTCCAATGCCCCAAGCGCCCGGCCGGCATCGTTGCGGTAGACCTCAGCCTGCGGTTCCAGCCTGGCCGCCTTCAGATTTGCGCGCACCGTGTCAATGGCCTTCTGCTCCATATCCACAAAAACCGCAGCTTCCATCCCTCTGCTCAGGGCTTCAATCCCCAGCCCTCCGGTACCGGCATACAGATCAAGCACCGTACCCCCTTCAAAATAAGGCCCGATCATACTGAATAATGCTTCCTTCACTTTATCGGTGGTAGGCCTTGTCCCATTGCCTGGAACACTTTTTAGCGGCCTGCCCTTTGCACTTCCCGATATGACTCTCACCGATCATCCACCTGCTTTTTAGCTTTTTATATCTCTATTTACCATGCCGTTACAGGGCATAAGTCCAAGGCTATAGTACCACAATTGTTCCTTGAAATAAAAAGATTGTCCGAGTTTGTCACAATGCGGAGCTTGAGAATATTTGGTGTGCAGATGTATAAAAGTCCCGCAACCGGGTCATCCTGTAACTATCGACATCGCAAAATGTCGTAGACAACCGCGGAGCAAGCTTACGTTTCCCCATAAGCTCTTCGTCCGGTTTCTCCTCTCCCATGAAAGAGGCTCCCGAAAGGGAGCCTCGATTTTTTGTGTATTCATCATATATCGCGACACTCGCGCACACAAAAATCCGATGCCTGGGAGCACCGGATCAAGGTAACTAAATAATTCGCTTCAGCTTGGCTTCCTGCTCAATGGAACGTGCTGAGAGCAGTTCAATTATCCTATGCTGATTCTCTAATAAAGATTCAACATTGATAAGTCGTTCGTTGGTCTCCAGTACAGCACTTTTGATTAGGTGCTGATCTTCCTCAATACGATTAAGACGCTGGTCTACACCCTCAAGACGTTGGTCTACACCCTCAAGACGCTGGTCCATACTTTCAAGACGTTGGTCTACACCCTCAAGACGCTGATCAATGTCCACAAGATGCCGGCTCACACTAACCAATCGTTCATCTGTACGATCCAATCGTTCATTCACAGGAACTAACTCTTCCCGAATAACAGTCCGCAATAACTGCACCAAATCATTATCCATGCGCTCCGCTCCTTTGGAACTTGATGTATAGATTGTACCAGAAATTTATAGATAGCGGCAATTATTTTACTTTTTCGAGCTTAAAAACAAACTTCCATGTGGCTGAATTGCCTGACCAAATTAGAAATCCATCTTTTCATCTGGTAGAATGAGACTCTGACATCAATTGATTTAGGAGGAACCGCTATGAACAAGCCTTTTTATAAAAAATGGTCGTCCCTGGCTATCATCATGGTAGCCGGCGGCGTCATTGGACTGACCGCAGGGTGTAATGATTCAGCGAATGAGGCCGCGCCAGCTCCCACAGAGATAGCGCAACCGACAGCAGCCCCGTCAACTACCCAACCGTCCGCTGAACCGACAGCCATTACTTCATCCATGAACTGGGAATCCGCTATCAAACAAATCGCTCAAACCGATACACCGGCTTCTCAAAAGGCCACTGCTGCGGAGGTTTTGGCGAAATCCTATACTCCAGCCTCTGAAGAACTCAGTGATTTTGAGTCCCAGATCGTAGAGGAGTACACTGCCGGGAATTATCTGGCTCATATCGAGGATGCCGAATACATGCTGACGAACCTGTTCAAATCCAGAGTCGTGGAGCAGAACCACACGGAAGGTGAAGCCATTAAAGAGTTCGCCTTTGACTTTTACCAGAACACCAAGTACACCTTCCGCGGTGCAGAGACCGTTGATAGTGATGCAGTACAATCGAATGAAGCCCAGATGGACAAGGTATTGTCTGAGATCAAAAAGAAATAAACGCTCTTACCCTGTCAGCGATTTCTTGGGAATGGGAGCGGTACAGATAATGATTCGCTTCAAGCAACACCATCTCTCCACGTACTGAATCCTTGATCTGCTTCACATGCTCGGGAACCCATTGATCACTCCCCGGATGATTCGCCTGGACAAAGAACAGGACAGGGAGATTCCGGGGGAACGTCTGCTTTTGCTGCTCAGCTCTTTGGAAGTTGGAATACATGCTCTCCGCCTCATTTAATTGAGTGGTATTGTACATGTTTTTGCGGATCAGAAGGTTCAATTGTTGTTTGGTTGCTTCATCATAAGGCAGTCCTTCATAAGGGTCAGCGCTCAGCTTCAATTGTAAGCGGGCGAACCCTAAGTTGCGGAACCATTTAACCATCCGTGTCTCTGACGAATCAATCTTTTGCTCACTCAGCGAGGGTACACTGCTATCCAGTCCGACAAATGCACTTACTTCATCTGCATATTTGTTCACATAATCCAGAGCATATATCCCTGAAATGGAATGGCCCATTAGGATATAACGATTAATATTAAGACCCTGCAACGCTTCATGGAATTCACTTACGATATTCTCTGTGGTTCGTTCTTTTTCTGTGGGATCACTTAAGCCGTAGCCGAAAGGCTCAACCGCCACAACCTTGTAATCTTGAGATAGCTCGTCGATCAGCAGCTTGAAGTCAAGCGCGGGTGCAGCTGCTCCGAAGCCTGGAATCAGCACGATCGTTTCTGGGCCGTCACCTTGAATGAACACATTCATATTCCTCCCGTCTACGGATACGTGCTGGCCGTAAGGCATTATCTTCTTCGCTTCAGAATGACTGCTGATAACATTGGTGAGATACACAATCCCCACCAAAAGAACAATAACGCTTACAATTGCTCCTAACACTTTAAGTAGAAGGTTACGCACTTTCTTGAATTTCGTTTTCTTTCCCGATTTCTTATCCACTGGCTGTGTCACTGTCATCTTCTCCTGTCCCGAGCTATAGTTAGGCTTGCTTCATTGCCGTTAAAGAAAGTTTAACCAATGAAGATGTCTTCCTCATGACGGCAATATGAACCCAGCATGAACAAAACAGGCTACGGTCACATACAAGTGCACTTGTATTGTGACCGTAGCCTGTTTATAAACATTAACTATCCGTCGGTGTATGGATTGGCAATGTGACTATAAAGGTTGTACCTTGACCAGGCTCGCTTTCCACCTCAATGTCACCCTGATGAAGCGATACGATCTGTTTAACGATAGCAAGTCCCATCCCGCTCCCGTCATATTTACGGCTATGGGAACGATCTGCCTTGAAAAAGCGCTCGAATATACGTTTTTGATCTTCTAAGGGAATCCCAATGCCTGTGTCGGATATCCGGACCATCACATTTTTGATATCCTCTGTGATACTGACGTTAATGACACCGCCATCCCCGGTAAACTTGATGGCATTGCTGAGGATATTTGTCCATACCTGATTCAGCTGGTCATGATCGGCGGTAACTCTAAGGGTCTGCAAATCAAGCTCGAAATGAATGTTGCGGGCTGACCATTGCGGCTGGAGTGCCACGATGACCCTCCTGATCTGTTCATCAAGATTCAAGGTGATCAGCTTTAGCTGCTGTGACTGGGATTCAAGCAGGCTCAGCTTGAGCAGGCTATCACTCATTTTGGACATCCGTTTCGCTTCAGCGATGATAATATCCAGATACCGGCTCCGTTCCTGTTCAGCGAGATTCACTTGCTTAAGCGCTTGAGCATAACCGGAGATCGAGGTGAGCGGGGATTGGACCTCATGCGAGACATTCGTAACGAACTCTCTGCGCAACTGCTCCAGCTGCTGAAGATCATGGGTCATGTCTTCGAAGCTGCGGGCCAGCGTCCCCAGCTCCCCCGACTGCTTAATATTCAGCTTGACGTTGAAGTCTCCCGCTGCGATCCGTTTTGTTGCTTTGGTTAACTTTTTGATCGGGCTCACGAGGAATATAGAAGCTACCAGAATTAGAATACTGCCCACAATCAAGGAACAGATTGCAAAGATCATTCCCCACTTGACTACAAAGGAGGCGGAAGGCGGGGCGAGTGATTCAAGAAACATCGCTCTGGTCCCTGTCTCCGTCTTAACCGGCAGCCCCAAGAGAACAGTAGCGATACCATTAGCCGTGTCCTGGACAACCCCTCCGCTTAAAACCTTCTTGAGCTGGTCTGCCGATACGGCGGCTGATTTGTGTCCGTTAAGGTGCCCATAAGACTGGAAATCACCTGTTGCATCATACATTCGAATATGATATATATCAAGCTGTTTCATTCTGCTAACGAAGGATTCTGCTTCCTCCTCAGGCAGTGTCTTATAAATCTGCACCACATCCTGCCCGAAGTTACGTATGTTAATTCGGGCATTCTCGTTCAATTGTTCTTCGAATATCCAGGTGGACATGAAAAAAGAAATGATCGTACCCGCGATAACGGAGACCAGAAAGGTAAGCACCACACGAATATATAAAGATTTGATCATGGATAAACCTCAAGCCGGTACCCCAGTCCACGCACGGTTTCAATCCGAAAATCAGGCGTAGCCGCAAACCGCTCACGCAGGCGCTTGATATGTACGTCCACGGTCCGGTCATCTCCGGCGTACTCAATCCCCCAGATCTGATCTATCAACTGCTCCCGGGTATAGACTTGTCCTGGCGTTCCGGCCAGCTTGTACAACAGTTCAAACTCCTTAAGCGGCAGTGTAAGCGACTCGGTGCCGCTCATCACCTTATACGTCTGGCGATCCAGGACAACATTACCGAACTGGACCGTTTGTGTGGAGCCAATCTTGTACCGCTTCAGTAACGCCCTGACACGAACCGTTAGTTCGAGCGGGTCAAACGGCTTCGTCAAATAATCGTCTGTCCCGAGCTCGAACCCTTTCACCTTCTCCCATGTCTCTCCTCTTGCAGTCAGCATAAGCAGCGGGAGGTCAGGATTCGCTTTACGCAGTTCTTTGCATAACGTCCAGCCGTCCATAACCGGCATCATAATATCAAGTACGACAAGATCAACCTGCGCTGATCCGTACACGGTCAGAGCTTCCTTGCCGTCCGCGGCTTCGAGCGTTTCAAATCCGTCGTTCCGCAGAAATAAACAGACAAGCTCGCGAATGTTCGCATCATCATCAGCAACCAGTATCGTAGGCATCGGCTACCTCCTTTCCTGTTCTCCATAGCCTTTCCAGCTTCAAATCCGGCCAGACTCTTTCAATAAAATAAAATCAAGACCCCGCCGGGTCAGCTTTATGGCCGCGTTCTTCACCGTCACCACGCCGCTGCCTGATCTGGAGACTGTAACGTTCTCCACCATCCGGCTGTCTACAAGCTCCTCCATAATATCAGCGAATGCTTCGGCTTCCAGCTCCATTACCTCCTGATTAACCGGCTGACCCGCTTCAATCCGCTTAAGTATCGCATATATCTGTTCCTTCTCTTCCATGATACACCTCTTTCTTACCAGCACTGATTGCCCTATAAGACAATGACTTCTATTATCGCACATCCTTTCCGGGCATAGCGAATTTATATTCTCCCGCCTGGTAAGTGAGGCTTGTCCATGGTGCCACAGACAACAAGCGCAGTCCCGGTTTCCGCCGGGACTGCGCTGACTGATCCAATGACTAGTAGAAGCAGGCACTCAGTATAATAACGAGCAGGATATAAAGCACCAGAATCGCCCCTGTTGAAGTCCAAGGACTTACCGAACCCACATTACCACAGCCTGCATTTCCAACGTATCCGCAATCTGCACCCATGAGATTACCTCCTTCATAATAATGACTACAGAACAGAATATGAGCGGAAGACCTCAATAGATTGGGCGAAACGCACAAAATTTTAGACGTATGTATAAGGGCATCCTGCCCGCCCGTACTTCAGAGCAGGACAGGATGCCTATTACCGCAGATTAATCAGAAACCAGTATTCCGTCAAAGCTCTCAGGGCCTACACGAACCGTACCGAGCAGGTTGGAGCTGATAAATGCAGTATACGTTAACTGAGGGGTAATCGCCGGAAGGAAATCATCCGCCGAGAAAGTGATAACCTGTGGTGCAAGCACACTAAGGCTGAATGTGGATGTGGCAGAATATACCACCGGGTCCGAAGGCACCGTCCCTCTGACGATAGTGACAGTGATGCCTATCAGCGCAAGCGGAAGCTGCACCGATACCGTTCCTTTTAGAAGTACTCTCGGGTTTGCGCCTACGCCTGCAGTGATCAGACCAATTTGCCCGAACAGCTGGGGAGTATTGATCAGCAGAATCGGTATGGCAATTGAGTTGGCAGTACTGGCATTCTGCGATGTTCTTCCATCAACATAAGTTCCCATTTGAAGCACCTCCTTTCTTCATATTCAGTATATTTCCAGATTCTCTCAATCGCTTGGATCAATCACCAATGCACAACCCCCATATTAGTAGATTCCTTCTCTGGAGGATCTATCCGCCTAACCTTCTTTGGTAGTTCCGCTCCGCTTGTTGAACGCCAGCTCAAACAGCCCTGTAGCCGACAAGCCGGCCAGACCTCCAGCCCAGAGACGAAGAATGAGATTCATATCTGTAAAAGGGTACGCGACAGCGCCGACCAGCAGACCTATGGCCAGCCCCACTGCAGGAACTACGTTGCGCGGAAGGTTGACGCTGTTCTTCACCAGCTGCACCAGCGCCATCACGAATACTGCCAATACCGATGCAAATCCGAGTACATCGTTGAGCGCATCGTAGTACATATCCGCTACGCCCCCTTACTGGTGACGAGCAGGCCTGCACGGTTCAACACAGTCAGTATCCGGTAGAAGTCATAGCTGCCGCCCGAAGGTGTATCCAGCAGCCCGGCTGCCACCGCTGCTTGTACCGCAGGCAAGGCCCAGGCAGGTACTTCCATTACTGTACGGCCCTCGATGACAGCCAGCCGTTCCGCCACCGCTTTAATAGACTGGCCTTGCTCTTGAACTCCAGTCTTTAGCGTATCTCTGCTGACAGACAGACCCGCCAGCAGCTCCCGCAGCTCCCGAAGCTCCGTTTCCAGCTTTGCAATTCTTTGTATGTCTTCAGCCGACATCTCTTCATCCTCCTTCACTTCATCATATTGAGTTAAGTTATATGAATTCATAATCTGAATCAGCTTGGCAGCATAGTCCGGATCGGTTGCATAACCTGCAGCAGCCATCTCACGGGCGGCGGTATGGCCGTCTACACCGATTGCCTTACTGTACAGCTTACGGTTCCAGGAGACTCCTTCTGTAATCAGTGCCGAATGATCCGCCACAGATTCTCCCCAGTTGTTATAGGCCCGGAACAGGGCAGACACCTGAACAGCTTGGCCGTTCCTGTATTCGGTTGTCCGGAACGGCTGGCTGCCCGCAGGCCCGCTGCCCTTGATTCCGAACAGATTATTAGCCTTAACGGTCAGGCCGCTGGTTCCCCAGCCGGATTCCAGCGCTGCCTGGGCAATCGTCAGCGATGCCGGGATACGGCTGCGCTGCATATCGGATACCGCGAAGGAGACCATTTTGGAGATGAATTCAGATTCCGTCATTGCATCACTTCCTTTCCTGCTATATTAAATGCGTTTTCACCCGCGGATGCCTGTGCTTATCCCTGTTATGATGTATATGGAAACCTGAAGCATCTAGTACGATATTCTAATATTTTGACTATGATCATTGTCTTTTTGTATATTATAGTTTACATTATGACAATATTAATATACAATTCAGAACAGGAGGTGTAGCACTTGAACGAACTGAATAATCGTGTCAGGGAATACAGAGCCCGGGACAGGCTGTCCCAGAGTGAGCTTGCCCAGCGAATCGGGGCTTCCCGGCAGACCATTGCCCTTATAGAACGCGGAGACTATTCGCCTTCCGTAGTACTGGCCCTCAAGATCGCAGAGGTGTTTGCGGTAACTGTGGAGTCGGTATTCTGGATTAACAAAGAGAAGGAGAGTGAACAGGATGAATGAGACTAGGAAGAGAACGAATATGCGCGGGCTTATCTTACTGATTGGAAGTATGACTGTCGGAGGGTTTATCGGGTATGTATTTTCTTCCGGAGCAGTTACTGTACCTGAGAATTTCAATTTGAATCCTTCTATTTATTATGAGTATGATGTCATGTTCGGCTGTATAGCCCTGCTCTCCCTGCTGCTGGCCGCCTTTACTGTGCTGGGCCTGGCTCAGACCCGCCGGATGAAGGATGAGCCGAAGACTGACGGAGAAATTGATAATTTTAAAGATAAGGCGCTTAGCAGAGTGATGCAGTTCAGCTATTACACAATGATTATTACACTATCCTGGCTGCTCATGAGCTTTGCACATGCACTCGGTCCCGGTGGCAAGGAGTCTGAGGATGCCGCCTTCATGCTGGCCAATATGATCACAGCTCTGGTGTTCATGCTGTTTTCTTTTTACTTGCTGAACCGCACGTTTGCGCTGTACAACAAGAATTATCCGGACCGCCAATTGGATCTCAGTCTGGGCAATTCACAGAATGCACAGCGGGAGCTGTTTGCCAAAATGGATGAAGGCGAGCGCTGGATTGTATACCGCTCCTCCTATTCCAGCTATAAAGCAACTACGGTTTGTCTGGTCATCGGGATGCTCTTCTTCGCCCTGTATTCCCTCTTATTCGGCTTTGTCCCGATGCCTATCATTGTCCTTGCGCTTATACTCCTTATTCAGCAAACGGTGTATTATCGCGAAGTCCGTAAATACAGCTGACTCTCTACAGGTTACCTTGCTATATAGAAGAAGCGCCGGAGCATCTGCCCCGGCGCTTCTTCTATATCCTTTATGTCTCCTCAGGCCAAGTGGAAACGGCTTTCCGTCCTTTTATAAGGACGGTATTCGTTTCAGCGAGAAATATAAGAATAAGTTATCGTGTGCAACATATAAATTCTTATATTTTAAAATACACTGAGGATAATAATCAGCAAAATAAACAGCACCAGTATTGTAGCAGCAGACGTCCCGAAGCGGCCGTAACCGCCGACATTCACTCCCATGGTAATCCCTCCTTATAAGCACCTGGCCCGCTTTGTCTTTCCTCTACATCATATGCCTATAGTCCCAAAAAAACTGGGCTAACACAGAAATTTGGTAATTATAAGCACGCAGAGTATTGTTAAATCTTCCATCCTGACGTAAACTAGTAATAATTAACTATATTGGAGGGACTATTTTACTATGCCAGCATATTATTTTAAGGAGTTCTGGACACCACTGCGCTGGGCCGGCATTAAATTTTTCCGGGACGATGACGGATTTCTGTGGATTAAATGGTGGTCCAAGCCACGCAAGCGATTACGCAGAAGCTAACGGCTAGGAAGCAGCCTCGAACGTGATCCGGTTCTTCCCGCTCCGCTTGGAGATATACAGCGCTTCATCGGCCAGCCGCATCGTCTGGGTCGTATCGTCGCCATCAGGAGTCCACACAGCCGCACCTACACTGCAGCCCACGCGAAGCTCTTCCCCTATAATCAGAATTGGCTGATTGATCTTGCTGATTATACGCGAAGCCACGATCTCCGCTTCCTGCATCGGCTTGCCCGCCGAGGTATGGAGAACAATCACAAATTCATCCCCGCCCAGCCGGGCAACAATTTCATTGTCCCGTGTACAGTCCATCAGCCGGAAGGCCACCTCCTGGAGCAGCGCATCTCCAATCGTATGGCCGAAGGAATCATTGACTTTTTTGAAGCCGTCGAGATCCATGTATAGAAAACTGAGCGTCGTCCGCTTCTGCTTGGCCTTACTGACCGCATGTGCCAGAAATTCATCCAGCGCCGCGCGGTTAGGCAGGCCTGTCAGCTTATCATGCAGCGCCATATCCGACATATAGCTCAGCTTGGTCTCCGTCTTGGTCAGGTTACTCACGAGGCTCCGCAGGGATGCCGACAGAATCTCCACATCCTTGAACCGGGTGGAGGACGGGATCTCCACATCGGCACCGGAGCTGAGCAGATCGGCGGTCCGGGTAATATTCCTTAGCGGACGGCTGATCCATCCGGCCAGCAGCCAGCCGATCCCCGCGAAGACAGCTGCCATGAGCAGCCCGCTGATCAGAATAAAGCGTTCAAGCTGATAGACCGGGGCAAAAGCAATCTCAGCCGGCTGGCGGATGATGACCGTCCAGCCCAGGCCCGGATAATTCAGATAGCCGTCACCGTAGGCATATCCGGTCAAATAGGAGTCCCGGCGGTGCTCCTGTTCAATCATCCATGAGCTCTTGCCGCTGCGGGCTTCCTGCAAGGCTGCATCCGTCATTCTTTTGCCGACAAGTGCTTCAGGGCCGAGCAGGATCGTATCATCCTTCTTGCTGACTACGAACACTTCCACCCCTTTGAGCCGTTCCTTGAGCGGCTTCACGATGGAGGCCTCGACTTCACGCGACCATTCCCAGCTAAGGTGCGCCGCCAGTACGCCGCTTGTCCGGCCCTGCTTGTCCATGACCGGTACACTCACATCAACGAACTGCAGGACTTCGCCTGTAGAACTCTGCAGCAGCTTGGAGAGCAGCACCGCATCATGGACATCCCCGATGAAGGTTCCCTTAAGCGCTTCCTGAAAGACCGGCCTCTGGCTAATGTTCGTCCCCTGCAGGATGTGATCGGTGGAAGCCAGAACATTCCCTGTACGATCAAGAAACCCCACCCAGGTGAATACAGGCAGACTTGTCTTCAGCTGATTAAGCAATCCGTTCACTTCTGCCGACTCCACCGGTTCCTGAAAAGCATTCAGCTTACTCAGCACCTCTATTTCACCGGAACGCGACCACATGAAATGATCGAGCTTCTCGGACATCCGGCTGGCCTCTGCAGCCAGGGAGCTTCCGATGGCGGTTTGGGCGGAGTCCGTGGCCCGGTTGCCGATTACATAGCTAAGCAGAGCAGTCAACAGAATAATAATAACCGCGAATGCTGTGGAAAATAATGTGCGAAGACTCAATGACATTTCCATTCTCCTCTTCAGAAGACCTGCTTCAAAATTCTCCCCCTAAGATGTCTTGCTGCCACGTGTCGAATAAGGGCGATATTTATTTATCGGAAGAGTCCGGCGGAATTATAATATAGCTTCCGGCACACTGCCGGTTTTTCTTAAAATTCAGAATGGATATGTTGCGCTTCACCCTACCTTAGCTCCCATAGAGCGGGCCAGCAGCACCGCTTGCTCTACATCCAGGTGTACCCCCTTCAGATCAAGGCTCTTCAGATCAATGCCTTCCAGCTTGGCCCCCCGAAGGTCCGCTCCTGTAAGCTTGCACTGGGCAAGCTGGACCCGGCTTAAATCCGCTCCGCGCAGATCGGCTTTCTGCAAATTGCAGCCCTGCATGTCCGCCTCAGCGAACCGGATGCCCCGCAGATCCTGCCTGCTCAGATTCAAATGGCGCAGATTCGTATAAGCCCAGTCCCCTCCGCTCAGTGTAATCCCGTCCATATAGGCATTAGCGAAGTCCGAACCGACCATCTTACAATTCTCGAACTTCGCCACAAACAGATTCGCTCCGGTAAATTTGCAGTTGGTGAACGCACCATTGATGTGCTGCGAGGCATTCAGAAGGGCACCGGTGAAATCACAATCCACAAACCGGCAGCCGCTGGACGTCATTTCTTCCATAGAAGCTCCTCTGAAGGAGCAGTGTTCAAAGGTACAGCCGTTTATTTCTCCGTCCTGCAGCGCTGCGTAATCGAAATTATGATCTTGAAAAGTTTCATTCTGGTATTGATACATGTTTTGAACACCTCTCGATATGGATATTGGAGCAAAGGTTCCGTCTTGCCGGAGTTTATTGTTATTTTAAAAATACTACTTTAGGAGATTGTCCAAATGTGGCCGTTCCGATATAATAGCAAATAAAATCGCGGAGGTAAATGATGGATGACTCCAGCAGAAAAGAACCATTCCGTTATGTAATGAACCAGCCTATTGATTGCTGGCTTGAAATCCCTGCCAGCAATTCCGGGCCGGGGGCGGGAAAATTGACTGAAGGTATCCTGCTTGACCTTAGCCGTTCCGGCTGTAAGGTTCGTACCTCTCTGAACCTCCGCTTCACTGCAGGTGATACGAAGCTGATTATACATTTCCAGTTGGCGGAAGAGAAGCTTCAGTATGAAGGCAGTGTCCGCTGGGGCTGGATGTATGGCCTTGGGCAATACCAGTACGGGGTAAGGCTTGATCTGCAGGAACACGAGGAAGAACAGCTGCTGCGGGAGCTGGAGATCTGGACAAGCGGCAGAAGCGCTCAAGGCTTGTAACTGATTATTCGTATAATTGTGCACACAAACGCAAGCAAGGCTGATTCGGAGCCTTGCTTGCGTGACATATGAAGAATGCTATTCTCCTCTATTACACTTCGATTCTCTTCTTCACCAGCACCGCCATTCCATAGATCATCAGGCAGGCAGCCGCCAGCTCGAACAGCAGCGCCCCTGGATTGGCCGCAGCATACTCAACGGTGAATCCGCTGCCGGACTGCAGGTTCCCCGGGTAGATTTCAAAGTTAAAAACCATATCAAGAGCAATAAAATAGGTGCCGAACAGCGTCCTCTCCAGATATCCAATCCCGTTCTCCAGCAGGAACAGAATAACTACCCCAATCCAGATTCTCCACTTCATGCGCAAACTCAAAGCTACCGTAATGGAGAACATCACCATAACCATTAGAAATCCGGTGGACCAGAGGGATCGCAGTATCACTTGGAAGCCAACCGTTAACAGATTACCGGGCAGAAAATCAAGCGGGTACAGCAGCCGGTATATCCCCAGCTGCACCAGCCCGAGGATAATGACTCCCCCAATTAGCAGCAGGGCTAACAGCATGGGAGACAAGACCGTCTGCAGCGCAGTAACCGGCAGCAGCTGCCGCTGATACGACTTGAGATTGCGGAAATACCCGGCTACTGCAATATATACAAGGGCTATGGCCAGCACGTAGTAACCGGCCATATTCAGTGACAACAGCCCTATATCCACCGTTGCACTAGATATCCACATTCCGGCCTGAATCAATAACGCGATCACGATGAAGACGAGAATGCGTTCTCTTCTGCGTCTAAGATCATATTTCAACAGCTTCAGCATTCGGCAAACACCTCTCTGAACAGCTCATCTATACTCTTCCCGCGTTCTTGTCTCAGTGCCTCTACGGAATGATGCAGTACAATCTCCCCGTCCTTCAGGAAAATCACCTCATCAAAGATCCGCTCTATATCGGTCACCAGATGTGTGGAGAGCAGAATACTGCTGTCTTCTTCATAGAACTCCATCAGGGCATTCAGAATCTTGGTCCTTGCCACGGGATCTACGCCTCCAATCGGCTCATCCAGCAGGTATAATCTGGCCCGGCGTGAGAGCGCCAGTGTCAGCTGTAATCGCTCGTTCATCCCTTTGGATAACGTCCGCACCTTGTCTTCTGTGCGCAGCTTCATGAACTCCAGCATACGCAGCGCCTTGGACTGATCGAAGTCCGGATAGAAATCCTGCTGGAATCTTAGCGCATCCCCCACCTTCATCCAGGACTCTGTGACCGGTACATCCGGCATGAAGGATACCAGTGACTTGCTGTCCATGCCTACCGGTACTCCGATAACGGAGATCCGCCCTGAGCTTGGCCGGGAGAGTCCGGCGATCAGCTTCATCAGTGTGCTTTTTCCGCTGCCGTTGCTTCCGAGCAGACCGGTAATGGTACCGGCGCCCAGCCTGAAGGACACCTCGTTCAGCGCTTGCCGGGAGCCGAACCGCTTGGTCACATTCTGTATTTCGAGTAACTCATCCACTCTTCTTAATCCCCCTGTCCTTGATCCCGCTGATGTACGTTCTCCGCTACGGCAGCTATAATATCTTCACCCTGGAAGCCCAGCTCCTGCATTCCGCGAATGAAGCGGTCCAGCACATCCTGCGCCATATCCTTCTTGATGGTCAGAATCGTCTCTTCATTTCCGGTCACATATCTGCCCATCCCGCGGCGGGTCTCCACGATTGTCTCACGCTCCAGTTCCTGAAAGGTTCTTTGCACTGTATTCGGGTTAATCTGCAGTTCAGCGGCCAATTCTCGGACAGAGGGGATTTTGTCTCCGGGCTTCAGCTTGCCGGTGATAATCTCTCCTTTGATGTAATTCATGATCTGGAGATAAATCGGCTGGTTGTTATCGAATTCGATCCCCATCAAGCAACATCCCTGCGTCTGAATACCGCAAAGCCCGCAAGCAGGAACAGCGCGGTATAACCGCATAGCAGTACGATCGAGAAGCTCAGGGTCATTCCCTGCATCGGCGCACCGCCATTCTGATAGGCTGAGAGATCAAGATTCGGAAACAGTACATATTTGTAGAATTCGCGGGGAATGACCACTTTGTCTATCATAGTGGCAAAGATCGTCGCGCCAATCGTTACGCCGGTTGTTTTTGTCAGAATGCCCAGCATGAAGCCAATAGTGGCGTACACAGCGCAATACACCATAGAGTACAGAAGTGAAGTAAGAATGGTACTTATTCCCGCTTCGCCTCCACTGAGGCCATAGAAGACCACTCCCGAGAGGAACAGTGCCGCTACCGCAACCAGCAGCATACTCAATGTATAGAGCAGCACCGTTACATATTTGGAAGCCAGGATCGCTGTACGGCTACGTGCACGGATCAGCAGAAATTTGATCGTACCCTGGCTGTATTCCCTGGATACGATCCCTGCCGTCCCGATGATCACCAGAATGGTCAGAACCTGGCCAATCCCTGTGGGGCGCAGCATATCGGAAGTGAATTCTGCTGCTGAAGCATACATATCTGTACCAAACGTATGGGAGATATAGCCGACTACCAGCGAGAGCACCAGCAGGATAACATATGGAATCACATGGCTGCGTTTCTTGGATATTTTGAGCCATTCATTCAGAACGAGCAGATTGAAATTACGCAATGCGGTTGCCCCCTGTCCATTTCAGGAAATCTTCTTCCAGACTTTGCCGATTCTCTGTGATCCTGTATACCCCGACCTTGGCCTCACTAAGCGCCGCCACAAGCTCCGGCACGGTTCCATCCGGCAGATGCACATGCAGCTCCGAACGGGCTTCATCCATTCCGGTCACCTTCACGCCTTGCACTGCTTCGGCTACAGTCTGAGCAGCTTCCAGCCTATCTACCCGGATCGCAAGCGATACTTCACTGCGGGCTTCCGGCGCTTCAGCAAGCTGGGTAACCGTTACGAGCTTACCGTTCTGAATGACCACCGCGCGGTGGCAGATCTGTTCAATCTCGGCCAGCATATGACTGGAGATCAGAATGGCAATGCCCTCGACCTCAGCAATCTTGCGCATATAATCACGCATCTCCCGGATTCCGGCGGGGTCCAGCCCGTTGGTTGGCTCATCCAGAATCAGCAGCTTCGGCGAATGCAGCAAGGCCTGAGCGATGCCCAGACGCTGGCGCATACCCAGCGAATACGCCCGAACCTTCTTGGTCATCGCCTCCTGCAGTCCAACCAGCTCCACGACCTCATCAATCCGCGAGGCTCCGGCTCCGTCGCTCATCCGTAAATACTGCCGCAGATTGTCATAGCCAGTCATATGCGGATAGAACTCGGGATTCTCAATAATCGCCCCAATCTGCGAGATAGCCTGCTTGAAATTCTTCTGTATGCTCTGCCCATGGACCAGGACATCCCCACTGCTCAAGCGGATAAGGCCGGTCATCATACGGATGGTGGTCGTTTTGCCGGCACCGTTCGGCCCCAGCAGGCCGATAATCTCCCCTCTTCGAATCTCGAAGCTCAGATTATCTACAATCGCCTTCCCTTTAATTACTTTACTGACGCCTTGCATTTCGAGTACGGCTGGTTCTGTCCCAGGACCTGGCAGCCCTTGATTACTGCGGGTGAATGAATTCATGACGCCCTCCTTGTGTCGGTGTGTTAGTTGAATAGTACACTAGGATATGAAGTCTGTAAATAGGGTTTGTGAAAATTTTCCTGAACCCTGCAAACAGGGCTGCCGAATCAGGGGTTTCGACCATACCATTCTTGAACCGCATACATAGAATATATTGCAGCTGACAGTTTCGTACTGCATTTGCCAATCCAGCTCTGAGGAGGAGTATTCATGAACAAAGAGGTCCATATCTCGCAGACTTATCCGCGGCTGACTGTGTATAGCGAAGAGAACTTCCGGGGAAGAAGCAGAATATACCGGGGCAATCTGGGTATCCGTAATACCGACAATATCCTGGATGGAATCGAAAGCCTCCGCTTCTTCTCCACCAGCAGCAATGCCACACTCGTTCTGTTCAGCAGAACCCGCTTCAGAGGCAGCTTCCGCGTGCTTCGCGGGAACCACAGCCTTCGTGATCTGGACGACTTTATTTCCGGCAATGATGTAGAATCTATTATCTCTACCAACCAAAGACTGACGCTGGCACAAATCCGCAATATCCGCAGCAGCGGGAATCTTCCTGCCGGTTACCGGTTGATCTAGCAGCAACTGCAAGTTAAACAGGGCACACTCCGGTCCCACCCAGCCGGAGGTGCCCTGTTTGGCATGTTCAAATGCATCAATAGGGGTAATCAAGGAAAAAACAGATCTATATAGATTGAACTTGATAGTCATAAACAGGGGAAAGTGGCTGAGGAGAATTTGGTTCTGTAGGAGCGATAGCGTCCGCCTGAAAGCTTTCCGCAGGAGAACTGATGAACCGGATTTCAGCTTCAATTACATAACGAAAGCGAGAGGGAGAGCGCTAACGGAGTTGGATAAAAGGCACTTAATTCTGCCGAAACAGTACGCTATGGGACAGCAGTTGGAAAAAGTACAACTAATCCACCGAACCCTATGGATTTTAGCAGATATCGGACTGATTAAGTGTTGTTTATCCAACTGTTTTCAGGAAGTCTACCCGAGGCCATAAATTAAATGTACTAATTCCACTTAGATCATCCGCCGCGTTTTGCCAAGACTTACTCCGCAGTGTTTCCGAGCTATTAAGTACAAACCAGCAGCCAAGCCCTTTATCCGCAGCGCCTTTGCTGCTGGTCTAATCCTGGTCCTGGTATTTACCCTTACAGCTTCCCGCCTGACATCTGTTGGATCTCTGCTGCAAGCACTGCGATCTGCTCCTGCAACACATGTACTTCGTCGGTTCCTTGCCAGTACCTCGTGACGAAATGCAGGAACACATCAACCTTGCGCAAGAGCATCAGCGTTGGAATCGCCATGAATTCCTCCGCGCTAAGCATAATCTTGCGGCTGTAACCCCGCCAGAAATCACGGATAATCCGTTCCTCATCCTCATGACAGAGCATACCGGACAGGATAACCGCAGCTTCCATAACCCGGACATCCCGTGTGCAGAATTCAAAATCCAGCAGCGCAATCACCTGTTCCCCGTTCTCTCCATCCACCAGCAGGTTAGAGGGATTCAAATCGCCATGCACCAGCTGATGGTGCAGGTTCTCCAGCTGTTCCCGTGAGTCTGCCACACTTTCATAGGCTTCAACCAGAACTTTCAACTCCGGTGTAAGCTTCTGCAGAGGTTCCGGTAACTGGGTCAACCAATCGCGAAGCGCTTCCCGGGTACACAGCGGATAAGACCGCTCCAGCTCATAGTAAGGCCGGTATACAGCCGGAATCTCCAGCTTCATCTCACTCAGCACAGCGGATAAGGCTCCTGCCGACTCTCCGAACGATTCATAGAAGCCGGAATCCTGCCCGGAGGGAGATTTCCCTTCAATATAACCGAACAGGCAGGCGAATTTCCCTTCGCCTTCTTCCAGTTGAACCATGGTTTCCCCTGTAATGCTAAGGATCGGAGCAGGGACTGCAAACGGCAAATCCTGTCCGTTCAGCTTCAGAAGTACAGTATGCTCGAACTCTATTTTATTGCGGTCTCTATGCGTATCATAGACGCGCAGCACAGCACGGCGTTCGCCGCTCTCCACGAAATAGGTGGTATTATTCCAGCCCCCGCTCCGTTTGCGCAGCGTACCCTTCCATTCCGGCCAGAACCGGCTAATTATGGCTTCCATAGGCATTGGCCCCTCTCGAAGTAAGATAGGTTTCAAGCCATTGTAGAATCCGGAACGCAACTGTGTCAAATTAGCAGACTAGCAGAGCGGTTATGCGGAACGGGGATTATCAGCTATAATACTCCTTATCATACTTACAAAGGATGGGATAAATATGGATGCTACTGTAAGCAAACGCTGGCTGCTCGCCAGACTCTATGAGCCGGAGCAGACGATCGTGGACTGCCGCTTCACACTGGGCCAGCCTGAAGCCGGTAGAGACAGCTATGAAGAAGAGCATATTCCGGGCGCGGTCTATCTGGATCTGAAGCTGGATCTGTCCTCCCCGGAACGCGAGCATGGTGGACGTCACCCCCTACCTGACCCTGAGGTGCTGGCTGCACGGCTCAGCAAGCTTGGAATCGGCAATGATTCACGGATTGTTGCTTATGACGATGAGAACGGCATGAACGCGGCCCGGCTGTGGTGGCTGCTGCGTTACCTCGGGCATGAACAGGTATTCATTCTGGAGGGCGGCTTCAGTGCCTGGAAGGCTGAGAAATATCCGGTGACAGATCATCAGCCGGTGCGGGTGCCTAGTACATTTGTACCAAATGTGCAGCCGCAGATGTTGGCCGGTTATGAAGAGGTGCGGAGTGTTTCGCAGAGAACGCTTAAGGATGAAGCTAACCCTTCTGCGGCGAATTCATCCTCTGCTCTTCCCGTTTTGGTTGATTCCCGGTCCAATGACCGTTATCTCGGCCAGAATGAGACCCTGGACCCGGTCGGGGGGCATATCCCCGGTGCGGTCAACTTCTTCTGGAAAGACACGCAGAACGCAGACGGCAGCTTCAAGAGCGCCGACGAGCTTGCGGAGCATTTTGCCGGACTTCCTAAGGATCGTGAGATCATCGTCTATTGCGGCTCCGGCGTAACCGCCTGCCCGAATGTGCTGGCGCTGGAGAAGGCCGGATTCAAGAACGTGCGGCTGTATGCGGGGAGCTGGAGTGACTGGATTAGCTATGAGGAGAATCATAGAAATGGAGACTTACAATGAAAAACTATCTTGTATTTGGTGCCAGCAAAGGATTAGGAGATGCTTTTGTCAGAGGATTGCCTGAGCAGGGTGATAAAGTCTGGGTAGTCTCACGCACAAAACCTGATAACTTGCAGTTGAACGATGGTGTGGAACGTATTTGGATACAGGCAGATCTGGCTGATCTCCAAGCCGCCCAGCGGGTCGGCGATGCCCTTCAGAACGAAACCCTTGATGTGCTCATTTACAATGTGGGGATTTGGGAAAAAGAAGGATTCGAGGACCACTACACCTTCGATCAGGACGATCCTGCCGACATCAGCCGTCTGATTCATGTGAATATAACATCCGCTATTGTAGGCATACAGGCCCTGCTCGACCCTCTCCGGAAATCAGCAGCAGGCAAAATCATTCTGATTGGCTCGACTGCGGGTCTAAGCAACGCGAATAGCACACAGGTTTCTTTTGTCGCCTCTAAGTTTGCCATCCGGGGGATTACAGAGGCCTTGAGAGAACATATGCGGCAAGACAGGATTGCTGTGACATGTCTTAACCCCGGCGAGCTTGCAGCCGAAATTCCGTATGCAGAGGGCATGGACCGTGCTCTTGCCGAATATAACGGCACACGTATTCCTCTTCAGGATATTGTTTCTATCGTAAAATGTATCGTCAGCCTGTCCAGCGCAGCCTGT
Organism: Paenibacillus tritici; assembly: GCF_013204885.1. Classification (GTDB taxonomy): domain Bacteria; phylum Bacillota; class Bacilli; order Paenibacillales; family Paenibacillaceae; genus Paenibacillus_AQ; species Paenibacillus_AQ tritici. The sequence goes on along the minus strand of NZ_JABMKX010000001.1, from coordinate 375,852 downwards.
GTGAAGGAAATCAATATTCCGGCTATCACGGATATGAACGCTTAACCGGAGTCCGGCTTCCGGACCATACAAGGATCAAGAGTCTGCGACTAGCATAAGAAAAGGTGGTGCAAGGATTGAACGATCAGGACGGCGTCCTGCCCGGAGGAACCTTCGGACAGCTTAATCAGATGTGGTTCAGGCTTCGCAGCATCGAGCAGAACAACAGTCTCACGGGAGAGTGTTCGCTCCGTCTGCAATTCCTTGAATCGCATCTGCTCCTGATTCCAGTTTCGGGCCGGGGCTGGATCACTGTGGACGGCAAGTATGGCGAACTCAGAGCGGGAGCTGCTTTTGTCTGCCTGCCGGGGCAGTTAATCGAAGCCTGTCTGGAAGGTTCAGGCGAACAGAGTGTGTACATTCTGCGGTTTGATGTATTCGCCCAGCGCCACCTGCCTGAACAACCGGACCAGCTAAGCTCAACGCAGTCCCGTCTTCCCTTCCCCCTGGAAGGAGAAGCAGCGGTGGCTTCAACCGTTACATACAGCAAACACTGCGAGGCCATCACCGCTTCCATGGGCAGCACGGACCCCTTACAGCAGCTGCTTGCCCAGAGCAGATTCTATGAGCTGCTGTACAGTCTGCTCAGCGATACCCGGCAGTCTGAGCCTGACGATACCGATACGATTATGGAACGGGTCAAGCTGTACATAGAGCAGCACTACCGTGAAGAGCTATCAATCACCCTGCTGGCGGGCGAAGCAGGCATTAGCGTAAGGCATTTCATCCGGCTGTTCAAGCAGAAATATGGGCTCAGCGCAATTGAATACCTGACCGAATGCCGGATCAGACAAGCAAGAAATCTAATGCTGCCCCATACGAATTACGAGTTGAAGGATATCGCCGCATATGTCGGTTACAAGGATCTTGCTTATTTCCGGCGCAAGTTCAAGCAAGTTACGGGTGTAGCTCCGGCCGCCTTCATGCGGAATACCAAGCTGAAGATCGTTGCTTACCATGGCAGCCTGATCGGAACGCTGCTCACACTGAATGTCATTCCCTGCGCAGCTCCGGCTGACCATCCCTGGACAGAATATTACCGCCGTAAATATGGAACCGGTACGGTCCTTCCGCTCCTCCAAGAGGACAATGACAGGTTACAGCAGCTTGTCTCCCTTCGTCCCGATTATATTCTGGGGCTGGAGCAAGCACTAAGTCCCGCCATGCAGCAGCAGCTTCAAGAGCTTGCCCCCGCTCCGCTTCTCCCCCGGCTCCAAATGGATTGGCGCGCGCAATTAGAATTCATCGGGCACAGCCTCGGCAAGTCACAGGAAGCTGCGGCCTGGTTAGCCGCCTATGAGCGCAAAGCCGAGACCGTCCGGGCGAGCCTCGATCATCCACTTGCCAAGGGCAGGCTTCTTATCGCCCGCCTATCCGCTCAGACCCTCACGGTGTTGTCTAACCGGAGCTTGGGCGAGGTGTTCTACGATGATCTGCAGTTCATTCCCGCTCCGCTTGTTAACCGCAAGCTAAGCCGTCAGACCTTGACGCTTGCGGAGCTGATGTCTGCGGATACAGACAAGCTGTTGTTGATCGTAGACGAGGATACTGAGTCTCAGGCTATTTGGTCAGATATCCAACATCAGGAGTCGTTGAAGCGGCCTGATCCCGCCGGATATTCGCGTGTTGAGCTTCTCCCTCCCTACCCCTGGACAGAGTATACCTCGTTCACCCAGGAGATGATTCTGGACCTGGCGCCCTTACTGTGGCGTAATCGGACATGAAATATTGGCGTGATTATCTATAGTCGAATCCAAGGGATTGTTTTATACTCCTAACAGTGATATTGATTCTCACTCTCATGTGAGAGGTAAGGTATCGACACTCAGGAGGTTATAGAATTCATGCGACAGCTAAGAACAGGAATAGCATTCTGCACGGCCGCTCTGCTGGTAATGGTAATGGCAGCTTGCTCTAATAACGCCGGACAGGCCAAGGTAGAAGCTTCAACAGAAACGGACTTTCGTCTGGTCAATAGTGAGAATGGCGAGATTAAGATCCCTGCCCATCCCGCCAGAGTCGTTGGACTATCGGTAGTCTACCCGGAGTTTCTGCAAGCCTTAGGCATTACGCCCGTCGCTGTGCAGAATTACCAGGAAGAATTCCCTACCTATCTGCAAGAGCCTTTCAAGGATACGCTGAAAATGGGCATAGCCAAAACCCCGAATTTTGAAATGATACTGTCCTCCAATCCAGATATTATTCTTGCTCCTGCATGGTGGGCAGGCAAGGATTATGACCAGTTATCCGGGATCGCACCGACGGTTCTGCTGCCCGAGCGTCAGGACTGGCGTGATGAACTGAAGGATATCGCCGAGGTGCTGGACAAGAAGGAAGCTGCAGAGAAGGTTATCCAGGAGCTGGAGGCCCAGGAAGCGGAAGCCAAGCTGAAGTTAGATGCCCTGGTTGGCAACGAAACCGTGATGTATATGATGGTTATGCCGGGCAGCTTCGTTCTCTATGGGGATCAGATCGACCGCGGCAAGTTTATTCATACCACCCTGGGACTGGAGATGATTCCAAACTTCCCTGCTAAAGATCCGTCACTATCCATATCCCTGGAGAAGTTGCCGGAGTACAACCCCGATCATCTCATTCTCCAATTGAATAATGAGGACAGCCCGGAGGTGAAGCAAACCTATGAGGATATGCTGAACAGCCCTCTGTGGAAGAACATGAAGGCGGTCAAGAATAATCAGGTGTACATGATGGCGGGCAAGGATTGGTTTAACCTGGGCATGTCTCCGCTGGCGAACCGCTATGCGATTGATGCGGTTCTAGGGGCCTTCGGCGGCAACTCGAAGTAAAGGGGATTTCAGGATGTGCGAAACTGTAAACATGCAGTGGGCAGAACGATTCTTCATCTTTCCCGAAGCTGTAGAGAATGCAGTAATTACTTTATCACTTACTGAATTATGCCAGCCTGCCGCAGCAGAGCACCTGCTCGGCACTTATGCTTCGATGCTTGGAACGGAGAACAAACGACTCGCGGCGGCCATCTTGTGCACCTGGATTGCCGGAATCTGCGGAGCCAAAGCCGCACTGCTCACGGCTGGACACCCGATGGCTGCTGCCTTGTGCCGGAGCAATATGTCTGTGCAGCTCCTCCGTACGGAGGGGTACCCCGAATTCGCCTTCCTCATCCATGATCAGCGGGAGGGTATCTATGCACGGACTGGTAATGGAAATGAATTCATAGACGAGCTTGGACTGTTCTATAAGAATGAAGTCAGTCCTGTTATTACTGCGCTTGCCGAGGCTTCACAGACCAAAGCAGTGATGCTGTGGAAGCAGTTATACAGTCAGTTGTATACCTTCATGGAAGAGGAAGCCCAAGATGCAGCAAGTGAATGCCGCCGCGCTCAGATTGCCGAACAATTCAAGACTGTGACCTGGGTGCTGAAGCCGGAGGACTTCGGACTTCGCAGCAATCCGTTCCGCATAATACCCAGATTCAGAACGGACCCCAGTCCTCCCCACCACACGATATCCATTAAGGCGACCTGCTGTCTGGCCTACCAGCTTAGAGCAGATCGATTCTACTGTAGCAGTTGTCCTATACTGCCGGCAGAGTAACCAAGATAAAGCCTAAGCTCTCCATCTTAATACAAGGTGGAGAGTTTTTGTCGTTCCTCTACAGAAATATCGACAAAATTCCGACATATTACCTAAGAGCATTTGCTCTAATACGCATCTGGGAGATGACCTATGTCACATTTAATTAAAAAGCGGCCACTCCGCTCATCCAGCATCGCTAACACATTGGCCATTGTACTGCTAGTCATTATTCTTGTCGTCTTCTCCATTCTGGGTACTTTCTTTTATTCCAGTACCAGAACTATTCTGGTCGACCAGCAGGAGTCAATCCTTAGGACCAAAACGCAAGGTATTGTCAACCAATTTGATGCTTTGTTCAAAGAAAAAGGATCACTGGTCCAGCAAATGTCCACGAACACGATTTTCAAAAAATATATTGAAAGCACCACACCAGACAACTTGACCACCTCGCCTCATGCCGCAGAAACACTAGCAACCCTGGCGGCCATTGTCAAGTCGGAGCCCTCCTTCGCCGATGTCTGGGTTGCCGGTCTCTCCGGGAAGGGATATTTTCTCCAAAATGATGGGGCGGCCTCCAAGTCTGACTTCGATATCCGCTCACGCCCTTACTTCAAGCCCGTCTCTGAATCCGAGGGTCTGTATTATTCAGAACCCTATGCCGATGTCAACAACGGCACCATGCTTATGGGGATATTCTATCCGATTAGGAGTGAGAGTAATGAGCTGATCGGCTTCATTGCCGCAGATATTGCCTTCAATGACATCCCGGCCATCATGCAGAGCTATTCTCTGGGAAGCACCGGCTTCTCCCTTCTGGCCACCCGGTCAGGCGATATTCTGTACCACCCGGATGAAGCCAAAGTGCTGAAGGAAAAAATCACGGACAGCTCAGGAGATCTCGGAGCCATCGGCAAAAAAATGATTAACGGGGAAGCCGGCGTAGAGTTAATTCATTACAACGGTGAACAACGGTATATCGGTTATGACACCAGTAAGGATACAGGGTGGTCCGTAGGCCTGACCATTACGCAGCAAGAGGCACTTAGCCCGCTAGAATCCTTCACCTGGATCACTATCTGCGGTTTCGCCGCTGCTGCCCTTCTGCTCGTGATCATCTCTTACATTACCCTCCGTTACCTGTTACGCTCCATCCCCAAGCTGCTCGCCAAGATCAAGCGGATGGAAGACGGGGATCTGACGGTTCAATTCGATGAACGCTCGGGCAACGAGATCGGGCAAATTGCACAGGGTATGGCTAACATGGTCCAGAAGATTCAGGGCATGATCCGGGTGATTCATACCACTACTCAGGCGCTTACCCAGTCCTCCCATAACCTGCAAGCCATTTCTACGAAAACAGCCATAACCATGAATGAAACGGCCACGGCCATCAATGAAATTGCGAATGCCACCAATTACCAGTCGGCTGAATCAGAGAGCATCCTTCACAAAACTAGTGCATTATCGGATCAAATCAACGAAATCACCAGTGATGCCCAGGCTGTAGGAACTATGGTACAGACCTCAGCCCAGCTCAGCAGTTCGGGTCTGGACTTGGTGGAGCAGCTCTCCAAAGCCGCAGAAGACAATCACACATCCACACAGGCGATGTCATCGCTCATTGAGGATATTGATCTGAGCCGTCATGAGATTTCGGGCATCGTAGGCACAGTGAATCAAATTGCCACCCAGACCAATTTGCTCGCCCTCAATGCTTCCATTGAAGCTGCCCGGGCAGGTGAACATGGCAGAGGTTTTGCCGTGGTGGCCGGTGAGGTGCGTAAGCTTGCCGAGCAGACAGCTCGGGCTACCGAGGAAATTCACAAGAAGGTCAGCGCCATTGAGGAAAAAACAAGCCTATCCGTAGAACACACTACTCTTGGCCTTACGATTGCTGAGGAGAATGCCAAATCCGTAGAGAATGCCAAGCAGGTCTTCTTTAGCCTGAACAGTGACCTCGAGGAACTGAAGGTACGGATGCTGCAAATCAGCAATAACACTTCTATTGTCCACAAGCATAAGGATGAGATTCTGCAGGCGATCGAGATCATCTCTTCGACGACTGAGGAGAATTCTGCCTCCACTGAAGAGGTCAGTGCCAATACACAGGAGCAGCTCGGCAGTATTGAGCAGGTAGCTGAACTGTCCAGAGAGCTGAGCCAAATCTCACAGAAGCTGGAGGAAGAACTGCGGCAGTTCAAGCTGGAATAAAAGGATACGCAAAAACATCGCCAAGTAGAGATACTCACTTGGCGATGTTTTTGTCATTCGGAGGCTTAAGCCCGGTTCGGTACTACTTTAACATATATTTGGTTATGGTCTTAGGCGCATAGCTCCTCGTAATGTACAGCTCCCCGCCTCCTGCATAAATGTAATTATGCCCGGTTTCGTAGTCATGCCAGCTTGTGGAGAGATGATATTTGATCTGCAGGTTCGCCGGGTCAAGCACATAGAAATCTTCCTTCGCTATATCTCCCTCAAAGGTCTCAGGATCAATCACAGCCGGACGCTCCTGCCATTGGTACTGCTTCTCGACCGTAATCTCGCCCGATGGCGTTATCCTGTAGTACCATTCGCGGTCCCCGGCTTCACCGATCTGCTGCTTACCAAGCAATTGGTTGTCTTTGCTGTACAGTCTGTAGACGTTGTCGCTCTTAATCAGGTAGTTGTTGCCTGTCGTATTGATGTGATCCGCTTTGTTCAAGGTACGCACCCACTTCTTGGCGCCGTTTGCGTCATAGCCGAGTAACAGCCAGGTATCCGCGCTGCTCATCTGAATCAGGAACGACCCGCCGCGAAGCAGATGCACCTGGAAATAGGGGTTGGTCACTGTTTTGGGAACAGTGTATGTAGCCAGCGGTGTTGTCAACGCAGTTAGACTGCGGTATACGTTGATCCCAAGGACCTTGTTTTGTTTATCCAGCAGTGTATGCACGACGTACCCGTTCGGAAGCAGCTCCAGTATCCCTGTGGCCCATTTGCCGGTCAGCTTAAGCTTGCTTACCTGCTTCCCGTCCTGATTGTATTCGGTAAAAGCAATAGTTTTTGTGTTGACACTTAGTCCGGACCGAATACTAATATTTCCGTTATCCAGCAACAGCGGCGAGTAGGAATCCGTTATCGTTTTGGTCCATTTCCGTTTGCCGTTCGGATCGACAGCGGTGAGATCGTAGGGAATACCGCCTTTCTTTTTGTAGACATAGGTGTAGCCGTTACTGACAGAATACAAACCATGAGCAGTAAAAGGCTGGTCGTTGGCCATGTCCGAATAGTCATATACCCAGTTGGCAGAACCTTGTATGCGGTCAATGGATGCGTACAACATGCCGGAAGTCTTCTTCTTGGAAGGAGATACGGTTACGGTCTTAAGCAGCGGAATGAACATCCGCTTATTGCTCTGTAGGGTGTCTATAGTGCCCCAGAAGCTAAGACCATCCGGCAACGTATAGCTCCATTCCGGCGTAGGCAACTGTTCAATGACCTTCCCGGCAGCCGACGAGCGCCCTGGAACCAGCACCTGTGCAGCCAGTAACAGAGCAAATGCAGCAGTGAAAAACTTGAAGCGTTTTGATAACATAATCCTATCCCTCTTTTGCTATGTATTAATGTTCCAATCTGAATTATTATATGATCACGCAGACCATAAGGACAGGGTAATAAATGGATAGAGCAGCAGCATACCCGGCTGGTTTGCCAGTAACCCGGGCTGTCCATTACAATGACAGTAAACAGGCTGACAATGCCGAATTCCCGGGAGGAGAAGATGACATGGTAGCATGGGACCGTGCCGCATGGGGACAATTAACAGTTAAAGAGAAAATTCATGCGATGCAGGAAGTGCTTAACCAGCTACCCGCTGGCTTCGAGTGGCTGCGGTTAGAAAGGTTCGAACGTTACGGCCAGTCTTTGGAAACTGGGATCTTCTTGTATGAGGGCAGTGAATATGTGTTCGTGCCGGGTGACTCGGTGACCCTGGGCCGGGCAGAGGCTCATTCCCATGCCCCGATGTCCCCGCTTCGCGAAGCCGTGATCCATCCGATGCTGGTGCAGCGTCCCCCCATCTCGGCAGGCTGGTATGAGTATGCGGTTGAAGGGCTGGACCCTGAAGAAGACGGGGATATTCTCGAAGCCATAGAGGAGTTCCGTCAGGCTCCGCACACCAGCTATGAATACTCCCAGTATTTCCGTCTTGAACGGGACGGCGGACAGATCATCCTGTATCTGTTCGACGATAGTGAGACGTTCGAAGAATGGGTGGAATCGGAGCTGCCAGAGGGATTCAGCCTGCCAAGCGAGGACGAATGGGAATATCTGTACAGCGCGGGTGCCCGGACATTATTTCCGTGGGGCGAGGAGATTGACGAATCCATGCGCCTCAGGCATGTGTCGGGTTCAGGGGAGGCTAATGCTGAGGACCCGTATCCGCTAGAGCTGCCGAACGCGCTTGGCCTCTGCTTCCCCGGCGACCCTTATAAGAAAGAGCTGGTCCTGACACCGGACGGTATAACTGGCAAAGGCGGCGACGGCGGCTGCAATCTGCACGGCGGACTTGGCGTTGCCACCGGGTATCTCCCAACTGCGACCGCTTTCCGCGATCCTTATGAGAGCGAGCTGGATTGGCCAGAGCTGATGGATTGCCTGGTGTACCGGCGGGTGATCAGGCTGTAGAAGTAATAGTTAATGAGACGTCCTCACTAAGACGTCCAAAAGCCGCCCTTCCTTCGCATCAAGCGAAGCCGGGCGGCTTTTTCCATTTTATTAGTTATCAGTGTCTCAAAGGCTGCTTAGCTCACACACTCTGCGATATACGCTCGCGCGGAGTAGAGTCTGCTCCATCCGCCCCGGAATCCGGCGTCTGATCCAGTTCTTCCACACGTGCCACATGGAGTTCCTGCTCATTCTGATGAAGCTCCTTGACCATATTCCTGTAGATATGGGCTTCTTGACGGTCCAGGCCGTCACGATTCTCTTTCATTATCCAGGTTTCCATGGTTTTCTTGAGAATTTCGCCTTTTCGTTCCAACAGTTTCGTATAAGTCAACAATCTTCATTCCCTTCCTGATGCTTGATTTCAAATGCCGGGTGGTGAAGCGCAGATGATTACGTCCGGCGTAATGTTTATTATTATACGGCAAAGCCGCGCAGACCCCAACGGGGAGCATCATGCCTCATACGGAGTGAGCAGTGCTGAGCGCAGAAGACCCGGACTCAGCCTGCCGGTTCGTAAAAGTACGGTCATATGCTCCCATTTACAGCCCTATACGAGCTTAAGTATCTTGTCTTTCGTTGGAGATTTTAACATCGGCAGTTAACTTCTGACTAAACATTGCTTATAATGATTTCACTACAGCTTAACCTTGGTATAGCTCACTTTCAGCCAGAATAACCCGAAGGAGGAAATATATTGTATAAAGTGCTGATTGTAGATGATGAAATTTTTGTGCGGAAGGGCTTAATCAAGATATTGAATGAGTGCTCGCTGCAATTCGAAATTTGCGGGGAAGCCGAGAACGGGGAGCAAGCGCTTACCCTGATTGAACAATTGAACCCGGAGCTGGTCATTGCCGATATCCGCATGCCTGTGCTGGATGGTCTGGGTCTGATCCAGAAGGTGAAGACGGAGCTTAAGCAGCAGCCGATATTTATTATTCTAAGCGGATACGCTGATTTCTCTTATGCCCAGCAAGCCTTCCGTTACAATGTCTCCGACTACATCCTCAAGCCGGTTGACGAACAGGAACTTACCGCCGCCCTGAACAAGATCACCCGTACGCTGAATCAGAAGCAGCTCCTCTCCATCACTAAGGAAAAGCCGCTGGTTGAAACGGTCATCGAAAGCCTGCTGCAGACGCAGCCCGATGATCAGGTCATGGAACGGATTGCCTATGCGCTGGAGCTACCGCTCTCCTCTTCCTATACGTATGTCATTGCTGAAGTCCAGGACCAGCTTCCACCCGGCGAAATGGATTATATGCCTGCTCTGAAGACCTCGCTGCAGCATTATTTCCGGCAGGAGGTACAGACGCTGCTCCTTCATGTGCGCACGAATAACCAATACGGCATTATCGTGCCTGAGCTGTGGATGGATGAGCGGAATCGCGGGGAACGGAGCAGCTATAGCAACCTGCTGGATACACTGGAGCGGGAGGCTGGAACCACCCTGGCTTTCTTTATAGGCCATAAGGTAAGTCATCTGAAGCAGATTGTTGTGTCCGGCGCCAGTGCCGAGAAATGCCTGAATTACCGGTTTGCCGCCGGTTTCCAAGGCATTTATATGGCGGACGAGCTGCTTGAGCTGCCTTTATATTACTTTGATATTGATGAAGGGCTGCACAGCAAGCTCATCTATGAGGTGGAAGCCAATAACGCCGTAGGCTACAGCACGGTGGTTGACGCCATATTCACCCTGTTTCAGGAACGCCACTTCGCACCGGGGGCTGTCACGAACACAATCCGGCGCAGTATGATTGCCATCATCAACATTATCCGCCAGCTTGAAGGCGATGAGAACACGCTGCAATGGATGACGGAGCTGCTCCACTGGCCGCTTAAGTACCGTAATCTGCATCAGCTGAAGCAGGTTTTTCAGCTTTTTATCGGTGAGGCCGCTGAATATATCGCAGAGAAACGCGGCGGCAAAAGCGAAGGAAATATTGAAAAAATAAAAAAATACATCGACGGTCATTACCGGGAAAACATCTACCTGAAGGGGATTGCTTCCGATTTCGACATGAATCCGGTCTACCTCGGGCAGTTATTCCGCAAAACCTACGGAGTGTATTTCAATGAATACCTGCTGACGCTGCGGATTGAGGAAGCGAAACGCCTGCTGCGCCAGACCAAGAAACGGATGTACGAAATTGCTGAGCTGGTCGGCTTCCAGAATGCTGATTATTTCGCCACCCAGTTCGAAAAGCTTGAGAATATGACGCCTACCGATTACCGCAATCTGATGATCGGGCAATAAATAAGGAGGCTCCCTTCCGTGTTCAACTTTCGTCTGAATCATATGAAGCTTAGAAGCAAGCTGATCGTCATCTACATTGTATGCGTGTTCATTCCAATCATCCTGACCAATGTGATGTTCTACCGGGTAACCACTGCCAATATCAAGAATCAGAAGACCGCGGATGCCGAGCAGGCGATGACTCTGTTACAAGCCGAGCTGAGGACAGTTATTGAAGATGCAGCAGGCATCTCCTACCTCTACTCCATTGACAGGCAGCTCACCCAACATCTGAACACGACCTATGCGTCCACGGACCGTTATGTGGAGTCGCTGAATGCCATCTCGAATCTGTTCAACCGCACCGACAAGGAGAATAAAATCATGAGCTCCTCTGTCATTATGACGGACAATCCGACCGTTCTGTCCTCGGGACATATCATACAACTTGAGGATGAGATGCGGAATCAGGACTGGTATAAACAGATCAGTCAATTCAGCAATACACATCCCCATCTCTACGTTACGCCAGACAGTATCAGTATCATCCAAAGACTTACAGACCGCCGGCTTGAGACCTATGAGCATGTATTCAAAATTGATCTGAATATGAATTATATCCGGCAGATTCTGGACTTATCCAGCTTCAGCGGGGATTTCTATATTCTCGACCCTTCCGGCCAAGCGCGCTTCGGCCGTCTCTCCAGCGGTACGCCCAGCAAGCTGGTTGCTGCAGGACAAGCCCTGACCACAAATGAGATTCCGAAGCCGAAGCAGGCCATCGTAATCGGCAAGACCTACCAGAACAACCGTTATTTGAGCGGATGGTCCGTCTACGGCGTGCTGGATGAAGCGCTCATTCTGTCCGATGTCAGACAATCGGGCCAATTTATCCTGTGGTTTGCCGGGATTAACTTCCTTGTGCCTACCCTAGTGATCGTGATCATGTCCCGTTCGATCCACACACGTATCAAAAACATCCTGAAGCACATGAAGTCCGTAAAGGACAAAAATTTCGGTCTGATACCCTATCACCTGGAGCGGGATGAGATCGGTGAGCTTACGGTAGAATTCAACCGGATGAGCAAACGGATCGAGAATCTGATCAATGATGTGTATGTAGCGGAGATTCAGAAGAAGGAGCTGGAGCTGCGGCAGCGGCAGGCTCAGCTTCATGCGCTGCACAGCCAGATTAATCCCCACTTCCTGTTCAATGCACTGGAGACCATCCGGATGCGGAGTATGATGAAGGGCGAGACCCAGACGGCCCGGACGATCCAGAACATGGCGAAGATCTTCCGCAAATCAATCATGTGGAAGAGCAGCTTCGTTACGATCCGCGAGGAGCTTGAGTTGATCGAAAGCTTCCTGGAGATTCAGAAATACCGCTTCGACAACAAGCTTGAATATCACATCGAGGTGGACCAGTCCTTGCTGGGCATCGAGATTCCGAAGATGGCCTTCCTGCCTTATGTGGAGAACGCCAGTATTCATGGCATTGAGAATATCCCCGGGATCGGCTATATCAACATTCAGATCGCCCAGGAGAACGGTCAGATCGTGTTCGTTATCGCGGATAATGGCGTGGGAATGGATCAGGAGAAAATCCGGGAGCTTCAGCATTACTTCGAGGACACTTCGGCTATGGGAGACTCCATCGGTATGAAAAATGTGATTACACGGCTGAGAATATACTACGGCGAATCCTTCACCTTCACTATCACCAGCGAGCCTGGAGCGGGAACACGCATCATGCTCAGGCTGCCGCTCCATAATAAATAAAGCCTGTTTCTTAATTATTCAAAGACTGATCTAAGGTTTGCCCTGTAACAAAGTTAAACGCTTTCTTTTATAATGAGGATGTTCAATAGCACAAAGTAAAGAAAGGGGATATGAAATGCGTACAAAGAAATGGTTGCAAACCGGACTGGCTGTTGTTATGGCTTCGGCACTCCTTGTAGTTGGCTGCTCAAACGGCAACTCAGGGGAAAAGAACAGCGCATCCGGCGGAGAAAACAGCGAAGTCAGCACAGAACCGGTAACATTCACTTACTTCGGCTTCGGGGCCAACAAGGATACCATGGCCAGTGATACCACCATCGGTAAGAAGCTTCAGGAACAGACAGGTGTAGACTGGAAAATGGAATACGTAGTTGGCGATGGAAGCACCAAGTCCGGTGTTATGATTGCCGGAGGCGACTATCCTGATGTCATCTCTCCAGTCGGCGAGCTGGCCAAGCTGCTCGACGCCGGTGCATACATTCCGCTTAATGATCTGATTGAGAAGTATGGTCCTAATATCAAGCGTGTCTACGGCGACTACATGAACAAGATCACCAATGAAGACGGCAACATCTATATCCTTCCCTTCACTGCAAATGTAAACGGATACTTGTCGCCGCCGGACCCTAGCAGCACCTTCTGGATGCAGAGACGCGTCCTTAAGGAATTCGGTTACCCGGAAGTGAAAACGCTTGACCAGTACTTTGACCTGATTGAGAAATACCAAGCTAAGTACCCTAAGGTGGATGGCAAAGACACTATCGGCTTCGCCACCTTCGCCGGTACAGCCGGTGAATTCTTCACCATCACCAACCAGCCAATGCATCTGGCCGGTTATCCGAATGAAGGCGGCGTCCTGGTGGACATGGAGTCTCATGAAGCCAAGCTGTATCAAGGAACCGAAGATGAGAAGCGCTGGCTGGCCAAATTGAACGAAATGAACGGCAAGGGTCTGGTTGACCCTGAGACGTTCACAGCGAACAAAGACCAGTATCTGGCGAAGCTGACCTCCGGCCGTGTACTTGGATATGTCAACTATTCCTGGCAGATCAACGACGCCACTAACAACCTGAGATCCGCTGGTAATGACGACCTGCGTTACGTTGCCCTTCCTATCGTATTTGACGAAGGCATTAAAGACGCTTATGTTGATCCTCCTTCCTTCGTGAACAACCGCGGGCTGGGCATCTCTGTCAGCGCGAAGGACCCGGTTCGCATCATCAAGTATTTCGACAACCTGCTGACCGATGAGAACCAGAAGCTAGTAGAGTGGGGCATTGAAGGCGAAACTTATACTAAGAACGCTGAAGGCCGTATGGTGATGAGCGAAGAACAGCTGACAAACCGCAACGACAATGATTTCAAACGTAAATTTGGCTTCGCTTATTTCGATTATGAATGGCCGCGTTATGGCGACAACTCCGTGTATGATGACGGAAATGCCCATGTTCCGTTCAACCAGCCGGAAGTTGCAGCCATCAACTACACCGAAGGCGACAAAACACTGCTGAAGGCCTACAACCTGAAGACCTTCTCCGACTTCTATGCCGAGCCGGTAGAGCGTCCATGGTACCCTGCCTGGAGTATTGAGAAAGAACCGGGCTCCCCTGAGCAGCTATTCAGCCAGAGAGCCGGCGATTTGCAGCAGAAGTACTATCCTCGCATGGTGCTGGCTGCCCCTGGCCAATTTGAAAAGGTCTGGAATGAATACCTGGCCGAATACAACAAGCTCGATGCTAAGGGCTACGAAGAATTCATGACTAACAAGGTAAAAGCCCGCGTTGAGGGCAAGTGGTAAGCTGAGCGCTGACCGCAAGCATGATGAACCGGGAAAAGTGAAGCTCGCCTTCACTTTTCCCTTCTACACTTACACTGGTTAGCAAATAGAGAATATGGAGCTAGGAAAGGGGACGGTACAGGTGGGGAAAACCGCTGTGCAGTTGGCAAAATCGAATAACACCGGCACTTCGCGCTTCAAATCTTTTTTTAAAGAGCTATCTAAACAAAAAATGCTGATGCTGATGTCACTGCCCTTTCTGTTATGGGTGATTGTATTCAAATACCTCCCGCTATGGGGATGGACGATTGCTTTTCAGAAATTCAAGCCAGCCAAGGATCTGTTCGACCAGAAGTGGGTCGGCTGGGATAATTTCAAGTTCCTATTCCAGGAACCGCAGTTCTACCGCGTACTTCGTAACACTCTGGTTATGAGCTCCATTAACCTGGTACTGGGTTTTGTAACGGCCATTGTGCTGGCCCTTCTGCTGAATGAGCTGCGTAATATATTCTTCAAGCGCACCGTGCAGACGATCAGCTACCTGCCTTACTTTATCTCCTGGGTCGTAGCAGCTAATATCGTGCAAATGGCACTGGCACCGGAAGGGATCATCAATGTGCTGCTGGTCAAAATGCAGCTTATTGATCATCCAATTCTGTGGCTGGGCGAAGGCAAGTACTTCTGGGGAATACTCGGGGTTACGGAGGTCTGGAAGAATGTCGGCTGGAACACCATCATCTATCTGGCAGCCATCACCTCCATCGACCCTTCTCAATATGAAGCAGCTGAGATTGACGGGGCTTCCCGTCTGCAAAGAATGTTCTATATTACCCTGCCGGGTATCAAGCCGGTTATCGTGCTGATTCTGATCATGAACCTGGGCCATATTCTGGAGTCCGGCTTCGAGGCGCAGTACCTATTAGGTAACGGGATGAACCTCGACTACTCGGAGAATCTGGATATCTTCGTACTGAAGTACGGGATGCAGATGAATAACTTCGGGCTTGCCACCGCAGCGGGTATGTTCAAAACGCTGGTCAGCTTCATTTTCTTGATCGCAGCCAATAATATCGCCAAACGTATGGGCGAAAGCAGATTGTACTAGAAAGGAGGACACAAGTTATGGCTAAATCCAAAGCTAATTCATACCGGAATTCTTCATTAGGTGACCGGATCTTTGATATCTGCAATACGGTCTTCATGATTCTCTTGGTGACTGTCACCCTCTACCCGTTCCTGAATATGTTTGCTCTATCATTCAATGAAGCGAATGACTCCGTCCGTGGGGATATCTATATCTGGCCGCGGGAATGGACACTGCGGAACTTTGAGTATGTGTTCAGTGAATCCAACATTTTCTATTCGACCTTCATCTCCGCAGCACGGACGATTGTCGGGACTGTGGTCTCCGTATTCTGTACAGCGATGCTTGCCTATACGGTCAGCCGCCCGGAATATAAGCTGAAGAAGTTTGTGTCTGTCACATTCATCTTCACCATGTACTTCAGCGGCGGTCTGATCCCGGGCTACCTGCTGATCAAAGAGCTGAATATGCTTAATACCTTCTGGGTCTATATTATTCCGGGCATCATCGGCGTATTTAATATGATTGTCATTCGTTCCTTCATCGAGGCACTGCCTGAGGGGCTGATGGAATCCGCCAAAATCGACGGCGCCGGAGACTTCATTACGTTCTCGCGTATTGTACTCCCGCTGACGGTTCCGGCTCTGGCTACTGTCTCCTTGTTCGTAGCGGTCTATCAGTGGAACTCCTGGTTCGACGTCTTCCTGTATAACTCATCCATGCCGAACCTGAGTACGCTCCAGTATGAGCTAATGAAGATGCTGTCTACGTCCAACACCGCGATGTCCAGTTCCTCGGCTGCCGATGCCTTTGCGAACGCGCAGGGCAACAAAGCGACCGTTACACCGACCTCTATCCGTGCCACGATGACCATTGTGGCCAGTGTACCGATTATCATCGTCTATCCGTTCCTGCAGAAGTATTTCGTCAAAGGGATGGTTGTCGGCGGGGTCAAAGGCTAAGTCTTACGGGCCAAATAATACCGTTAACACAAACAAGCGATCCACCGGGGCTGTCAGCCTCTGGAGGGTCGCTTGTTTTTAATTGCAAGCCCTAATTCATTAGATCCTTGAACGTCGCAGCGAATCAGTTACTCACCTCGAACGAATTACTACACGGTACTGTCTCCGCACCAGCGAGTGATTCCTTCATTTATGGTTTGCATTGGATTTGGAACGGATAGAGGAATCGCCCAGGCAATATGTCCATCCGGGCGAATAAGCGCCGTGTGGACGTCGTTCCAATCCGCGTCAGCCTCAGCCAAAGAGGCATGTACAACTTGAAGGTTGCTATATGTTTCCCATTGACTGCTATTCTGTTCATTAGAATGGAAATGCAGCAGAAGAAAAGTACCTTTGTGTAGTAACGGATAGGCGTTAATCAATGGCCCGTCTTTCAGCTTTAAGCTTAGATCCTTGAAACGTTTCCCATTTAAAGGATGGGGAGGCGCTTCGGCGTCTGGATCATAATGTACATCCATTGCGGAAACTTGTGCGGCGATTTGATAATTAGCCTCCGGTATTTGAATCAGTTTAGCTAACATGCTTCGAAGTTCCGTGATAGGGGGAGTCACGTCCAGAAGCAGGGTTTGGACCTCGGTATTCCGGAGCAAGGCCGTATTCCATGGAAAGCGTTCGGCATGATAACTGTCCAATAGCCAGTCCGGAGCCCAGCCTTTGATTGCTCCTGCAAGCTTCCAGCCTAAGTTCATCGCTTCTTGTAAGCCGACGTTCATTCCCTGTCCACCAGCGGGAAAATGAATGTGCGCCGAATCTCCCGCCAAGAACAATCGACCATTCCGATAGCGTCCAGCTTGCCGCGTCGCATTTCCGAAACGGGACATCCATTTCACATCGTTCAATCCCAGATCGCTTCCGGTCGTACGGATGAGCGATGAACGAAACTCTTCCAATGTAACGGGCTCATCCTTAGAGATGTTACGTCTCTCCATATCGATCATCAAGACCCGATACATATGATCATTGATCGGCATGATACTGACCAATCCTTTTTCTGTAATCCGGGATATGACACTCATAGGAGCCAAATCAGATAGAACGGCATCCCCCAGAATCGCCGTGAAGGTCGCATCTGTACCTTCATATGTTATATTTGCATGCTTGCGAACCAAACTTCTGGCTCCATCCGTACCTACCACATAAGCTGATCTTAACGTTGTTTCTCCATGAGGTCCTGCGATCTTAACGTCAACCCCATCCTCATCCTGGTGTACAGATAGAGCCTCAACCTCTCTCCAGACCTCTGCGCCAAGGCTAAGCGCCCATTCCTCCAACACCTTCTCCGTCTCACTCTGCGGTAAAAAGAGAGTGTGATTGGAAGAAGAATCCAACACCGTGAAATCCAAAGGAGTTTCTAATCCGGCGAAATGTCCTCTCGAAAGTAAGCGGCCTTGACTGATTAATTGTGATTTCACTCCACGCATATCTAATATTTCAAGAGTTCGAGGATGTACGGTAAGCGCACGTGAATAAGGGGTTGTCTCTTTTAATCGCTCAATGACGCAGACCTTTACACCGGCTAATGCCAATTCCCCGGCCAGCATCATGCCGACAGGCCCGCCACCGATCAGGATGACTTCATATTTCATATCAAACCCCTCTTTTCTTAAACATTATGGGAAGATCACGATAGCGTCTATTTCGATAAGCCATTCAGGATCGGCTAGTGCTTGAACGCCTATATAGGTACTTGCTGTCTTCGGCCAGTTAGGGCCAAACACTTGAAATCCTGCCTCAAAAATAATCGAAATCAATTCCGGGTTGTGGTTTACAACAAAAATATTCATTTTTACAATGTACAAGGGATCCGCTTGCACGGCTTCCAATGCATACTTAAGGTTGGTGAACACTTGAATCGCTTGCGCGTAATAGTCCCCTGAACCGACCAATGATCCTGTTTCATCTACAGAAACCTGACCTGAGATGAAGGCCAATTTGGAGGCAGTAGTTACCACGACATGAGAAATTACAGATGTAACCTTATCCGTCAAGGTCTTCGGATTTACGGCTTCCATAGGCAGGTATGCTCCATTTCCATATTTATAAATTCCCTCTTGAAAAGTGGACAAGTATTTCCGGCAAACCTCCTTCATCAATTATTGTTTCGTTAGAACCTTTTTTATTGCCTGTTAAAACAAGTGTGATGAAAATTATATAAAATTTTAGTTTCATACGAAACAATATCATTTTACTTGTTTATTCTTTACCATGTCAACCCCAATCCCAATATGGGTATGCCCGTATGTTTCTCAGAGAACAATATATGATATAATAAAACAAATAAGTCGAGGAGCCAGCATAATGATGGATACTGCCAGTAAAAACAAAACTGCCATTCATGAATTTTTCGTTCAGTTTCTTGAGCAAAAAGAGCAATATGAAACCCGAATAACTGCCACATACCTGAAGGATATCCGGAAGCATATTGAATCAGAATTCAGCTTGAATATGACGGAGCTGCACACCATTGCGTGCATCGGAGAGCAGGAGCCGATCAATCTCACTTCCATCGCGGAGAGAATCAATTTAAGTAAAGGAAATACCTCCAAGATCGCAAATAAATTACTAAAGGCAGGTTGGGTGCGAAAAGCCCAGTTCAACGACAACAAAAAGGAAGTGTATTTTCGGCTAACGCCTATCGGCAAAAAGCTATTTGCTGCTCATGAGGGGCTTCATGCGAAGGAAAAGCAAAGAATGTACGAATTTTTGGAAAGATATAACGAAAGCGAGCTCGAATTTATTAAACGGCTGTTTGGAGATATGGTGGACTTCTATCGCTAACGAACCCAATGAATTGTACATAGGTTAGAGCCCATTGCAGAAATGAAAACGGCTACGCTATCCTCTTAAGGACAGCGTAGCCATTTATACAGAAAATGAAAGGTATTCTGTCGATCGCCACGAACAGATGATTGTCGCACACGTGGGGTTCAGATAGCCGCTTCTCCGCCCTTCCCCTGCTGCTTAACTGTAAAATTCCCAGAATACAAGCTGGGTCAGTAGAATTGCCATCATCACCATGGGCACGATGACGGACCAAGGATAACGGGCCGTTGAAGCAGGCGACGGAGTCAGGTGCCTCTTCCTGGTTAGAAACAGCGCAGCGATAAGCAGTGCAGCCAGTCCGGTCAGTGCAATATTCACTATGATCTGCGGATACACCTCCGCATAGGCACGTTCATTGTTGCTGAGCATGCGTAAGGCCAGCACCAGATTATTCGCTACCAGACCGGTACCGGTAAAAGTCAGCCCGGTCGTCAGCTTCCGGTTGGCGGAACGGGGTGCAGGACGGTTACGACTAGCTTTCCTTTTACTCAGAAGTGCCTGTACCAACAATACAAATGGAGCGATTGCGAAATAGACGATGGCCAGAGCCGCAAGTACTGCACTTAGAATTAGTAACGGCATGGACCGGCCCGGAGACAGCGGCAGATAATCGGAGGTATACACCGAGACGGCCTCTACCTTCCCCTCACTGACTTTGGCATACAGCATCGGCCAGGCATCCAGCCCTGAATCTCCGCCCGTCTTCGCATAGAGGTAAGGCTGAACCTGCTGATAGCTTCCGCTCATCCCGGCAAGTGACACCTTAAGCTGATCTGCTCCCTGTGGCTCAAGCTTCATCATCGTCAGATAAGGGAACAGCTTCATGAAGCCATGTCCGGGACGGCGCGCTGCCACGAATCGGCCTTCTACCTCTGATACGTCCGGCAGAACCGCTGCCTCCGTCTGCGCTCTCTGTCCCACTACTGCTTTGGTCAGACCATGAACAATATGGGATTCGCCCGCCTGATTCGTCATAATCACGACTGCAAACCGGTCTTCAGGCACCAGCATAAGATTGGTGGCAAAAGCAATCGTGTTCCCGCCATGCCCCAGCGTCCGGTGAACTCCCGGATACTCCCAGAACCCGTGGGCGATGCCCGGCATGTCTTCAGCAGCGGAATGACTGCGGGTCAGCATCGTATCCAGCGTTCCTGACTTCTGAAACAGCGGAGATTGCTCTCCGGCGGCAGGCATGAAGGCCATGGCGAACTTGGCCAGATCCTCAGCCGTCCCGTTATTTCCGCCGTTCGGGTACATGGACATATAATTCCATGACCCTTGATTGAAGGAGCCTGGTCCGGCGAAGAAGTATCCCTTGGCCTTATGCTCCAGCAGCTCCGGGCGGTCTTCCACCACAGAATACGCCATGGAATGCTTCATACCCAGCGGCTCAAAAACATGCTGCTGGACGTATTCATGATACGGTTGTCCGCTGATGCGCTCCACAATATAGGCAGCCAGTGAGTTGCCATAGTTAGAATAAGCGACTACCTCTCCGGGTCTGTAGATCTGTGCGGGCTGGGCCAGCTTCAGCCCCTCTTCCAGTGACCGCACTTCCTCAGGAGACTGGTAGGCCATATCGAACATATACTCTTCAAATCCGGCATTGTGATTCATCAGATTCAGCATCGTAATCGGCTCATCGTATTTCAGCTTCTTCAGGAAATTCTCCGGCAGCAGCTTACGGACATCTTGATTCAGGTCCAGTTTGCCCTGCTCCGCCAGCTGCATTACGGATGCCCATACAGCAAGCTTGCTGATGGAGCCCCATTCCATGACCGTATCCGGGGTGACGGGGATCTGCTGCTCCACATCGGCATAGCCATACCCCTTGGACAGAACCACCTGTCCATCCTTCACCATAACCACGGATGCGCCTACGGTCTGCTTCCCTATGTACTCTTTTACATAATCGTCGACAAAAGCTTCCAGACTGGTCAGCGGAATGCCGGACGGGGTAGCTCCCCCTGCTCCGCCGCTGCCTTGCTCAGCTGCAAATGCTGTAAGGCTGCCCGATAGCAGCAATAGTGCCGCGAGCATGATTGTAATGCTTCTTTTCAACAAATAAGACCTCTCCTTTAGTCGAGTAAAATCATGCAGCCCTCCTATTCTAACAAAAAATCTCAACGATTACCGGGAAATTTCCTTCGCGTATAAGGAGCACTTAAGATTTGAACTTGAAGCTTCGTCGTCACTGCGGTGAACATTTGGACTTCCGGCCGCTGTTGTCCCCAGATTTCTGGATTAATATCGCTCTTGGCGGTGGAAATCCGGTGACAAAGGCGGTCGCTACCGCTCCTACAGTTCCAAATTTCCCCTCCGCTTCTTTGCTTTTTGTTATTTTCTTTAGTGCTTCTTATATAGTATCTTTAATAGAAGCAACATGATCACCTTTATGGGAGAAGGGCTTACTTATGAATAAATTCCACACCACCTTAGCTTATATTAATGAAACCTTGTACGCGCCAGCCGGCTTCATTGCAGATTCCATACGTGAAGAACCGCAGAATGCCGAATATGGAGCGGGTACATTCCAACTGGGTGCCCTGTCGGTCCGGTTTCGGGTTGCCAAAATTACCCCCACGAAGACCGGTCAATTTGTCGCGATGTGGGAAAAAAATGCCGAGCGTAAAAACCAGGCCTTCTCCTATGCCGATGCCCCTGATTTGCTGGTCATTAACACCTTCCACCCCGTCAGCGGGGAGCTTGGACAGTTTGTTTTTCCCAAAGACCTGCTGAAAATGCATGGCGTGCTGGCAACCGATAATGCACCGGGTAAAATGGCGATACGGGTATATCCGGCCTGGGATACCGTCACCAATAAGCAGGCTTCAGCTACTCAGACCTGGCAGCTCCCTTATTTCGGAAGAGTTGATCCGATGAACAATCACCATATGCAGGTGTTAACCTCGTTGTATCAGAATTCTTTATTCCGATGAATCCGCACGGCAATCAGATATGACACTGCGAACAGGAATACAGCAGGGATCAGGGTGGCATACCCGGTCTCAGGACCATTAAAGTTCACATCGTCCCTATACAGGTTCAGCAGCATCCACACCAGGAAACGAAGGCCCAGCGATAGCCCTGCCGATATCATCACCATCTGCTCGCTTTTTTCCACACCGAATTTAAGAATGACCGGATAATAGATCGCCAGTGTGGAGATAGATAAAGATAAACCGAAGGTATACCCGGTGGACAGGTTCAAATGTGCTATGTCTCCCTTGCTTACATAGGTTAATGCCAGAGTCACCAGACTTACAGCGGTGCCCATGAGGATTAACATCAGGAAGGACAAATACTTCGCATGGATGACCGTTTTCCTTCTGATCGGCATGGTGAGTTCAAACCGGTTCCATTTAGAAGCCTCATCCATCTGCAGGGAGGCCCCGATGCTCAACACAAAAATCCAAATCTGCGCCGCGATGACTGCATTCAGTACGCTGTGATCCACCCCGGCAAAGGAAACCAGCGACAGAAGCAGCGCAATGCCGAGGGAGGATTTGATGTTATTTTGCAGTGAGTAATAATTATTTAACAGCAGCCCGCGCATATTATTTCTCCCCCTTTACGAGCAGCAGCAGAATCTCATCAATGGATACCTGATCCACCGTAACGCCGCTGTACTTCTGTCCAAAGCCTTGTTTATCCTCGACCAGCACATCAATCTGATGCTCCCTTACTCTATAAGTCAGCCGATCTCCTTCCGCAATCCGCTTGAACTGTTCTCTTGTGCAGCGGGCAACACCATAGTCATAGATCAGCTCATCTTTCACTGCTGTCAGAATAATCTTCCCTTGATGAATGAAGGTGATATGATCGGCAATTTTCTCAAGGTCGCTTGTGATATGGGAGGACATCAGTATGGCGTGGCGCTCATCCTCTACGAACTCCAGGAATACCTCCAGTATCTCCTCTCTGGTCACAGGGTCGAGGCCTGAGGTCGCTTCATCAAGGATCAGCAGCTTGGGATGATGCGACATGGCGGCGGCTATGGCAAGCTTCATCGTCATGCCCCGGGAGAATTCCTTGATCTTTCTATTCATTGGCAGGGCGAACTTGTCCGTAAGCCTCACGTAGAGCGCCTGATCCCATTGCCTGTAGATTCCGCGCATTACCTTAGCAAGCTTGCCTGGGGTCAATACCTCCGGGAAATTAGCAGAATCAAGTACAACCCCGATGTCTTCGCGTAATGCAGTGTCTCTATCCGTCATCTCCTGGCCCATCAGCCGGATCGTCCCGCTGTCCTTATGAACGGTATTCAATATAGATTTGATGGTTGTCGTCTTACCGGCCCCATTCTCCCCCACGAACCCCATAATCGTTCCGCTGGGAATGGAGAAGGATACATCGTCCAGCACAAAATCAGAATCAACATAGGACTTGGTCAGCCCGGTTATTTCTAAACTAAGATTCATGATTACCCTCCTTATAAAAGATAGTCAGCATCTCAACCATCTTCTCCAGTTTGATTCCGCCCGCATGGGCGATTTCTGCGGCTTGTCTCAGATGCTCATCTGCCTGCTTCTGCTGCTCTTCCTGAAATACATCCCGGCTCACGGCGGAGACAAAGCTTCCGCGCCCCACCGTAGTGTCGATGAATCCGTCGCGCTGCAGCTCCTCATAAGCCTTTTGCACCGTAATTACACTGACCTGAATGGACTTGGCCAAGGCGCGCATCGAAGGAATGGAATCTCCCGCCTGAAGCTCCCCACTCATAATCTTGCCTTTGATCTGTGAAGTGATCTGTTCATAAATGGGCTTGTTTCTGTTGCTGCTGATGATGATCTCCACACGCTTCCTCCTTGTGCGAACAGTGTACTTATTGTACCAGTACAATATAACTGATCTATTGGTTTTTGTAAACCTGCTAAATAACCATACTCTTATGACATACAAAAAGGGCCAACCCCAGCTTGAGGTCAGCCCTTCCGCCTTACCTATTGTGCATTCGAGAATCGAACATGAATGGACACTACCTCCGAGCGTGAGCCGATACGGATCGGCGGCCCCCAGAAGCCATAGCCTGAAGAGACGATGGTATGAAGCTGTCCTTTCTGCAGATAACCCCAGTCATTCTCGAACACTCTGGAGGTGATCAGATTGGCAGGCGCGATCTGCCCGCGGTGCGTATGGCCGGAGACCATCAGATCGACTCCCTGCTCCTCGGCGGTACTGAATTCAACCGGCTGATGCTCCAGCATGAACACCGGCTTGGCAGGATCTACGCTCTTGGTCAGATCCGCCAGCTTCGCGCGTTCCTTATCACTATAATCCTTGCGTCCGATCAGCGTCAGCCAGCCGCCCACCTCGACGTCTTCGTCATAGAGCACCTGAATCCCGCTCTCCTCCAGCAGGCTGAGGATCTCCTCGGTCCCGCCTTTGAACCGGTCATGATTCCCAAGCGAGGCGTATACGCCAAGCGGAGCCTGAATCTCCGATAAAACTTCGCCGATCCCCTTCTCCTTATAAGGCCGGACATCATCATCTACAATATCGCCGGGGAGCAGAACAAGATCCGGCTGGAGCGCATTGATCTCCTTGACCATCCGCTCCGCATGGCGTTTGCCGGATAAATAGCCGAAATGCATATCTGAAGCCATCACGACATGAAGCTCGCCGTTCGCCGGTCCCGGCTTGTCGATCTGTACCTCATAGGCACGCACCACCGGACTGTACGCATTATAGCTCCCATATCCAATCAGGCCCACCAGCACCACCAGCGTCAGGATACCGGACCACTTCTGAACGGCATGGCGCGGCAGGCGGCTCAGCTTCGTGAGCCAGACCATAAGATGCACGAGCGGCAGCAGCATGAGGAGCAGACTGAATATGGCCAGCCAGTAGCTCCCGATAACGCTGAGGATGGCCGATCCGGCCACTAGCCGGGAGAGGATCAGCGAGCTGGCCAGGAAGATCAGCGCAATGATATAGAATAGCCGGAATCTGCCCGACACTACCGGCTTAATCCAGCCCCAGCCGCTCCAGCCAATATAGAATACAATTAAGGCGTATATCGTAATAAATACCAGCCCGAGAATAATAAACATGTCCTCAACTCCAATTTGTGATAAATAAATATAGGGTTTGGCTCTTGATAAAGTCTTACTGCTTCCCATAGAATAGTATAGTTATCTTTCTATAATCTGAAGCGGTATATTCAAATGACAACTTGGAGGATTTCATCATGGCCAAACCCTTTTTTCCGCGGCTGCAAGGAAACAGCCGGGGCTGCTTGACCTTTGAGCCTTTTTTCCTGATTCCCTTTAGTATGTTCTCTACCTATGCCACCTTGTACATGTACGAGCTGGGACTGACGGAGGTGAACATCGGATGGATCACAACCATCGGACTGATTGTACAGGTGTTCTCGTCTTTGCTCAGCGGATATTTAACGGACCGTCTGGGACGCAAGCGGGCTATTTTATATTTCGACCTGCTGAGCTGGAGTCTGGCAACCTTGCTGTGGGCCTTTTCACAGAACCTGTGGTTTTTTGTGGCGGCCGCGGTGATCAACGGATTCCAGCGTGTGCCGCATATCGCCTTTTACTGCCTGATTGTTGAAGATACCCGTCCCGCTGACCGGACCTATGTATTCACATTACTGCAGATCATCGGGGTTATCGGAGGACTGTTCGCACCGCTGGGCGGTCTGCTTGTCCACCAATACGGTATGGTTCAAGGCATGAGGATCATGTATGTGCTGGCCTTCCTCTTCATGACCTTCCAGTTCGTAGGCCGTCATCTGACGACCCGGGAGACCGAAGCCGGGATCAGGAAACGGCAGGAGATCCGGGAGCTAAGCCTTAGAGAGAGTCTGGTTGAATATGGCGGCGCTTTCCGTGACCTGGGGGCTGAGCGCAATCTGCTGCTGATCTTCGGCGTCTATATTCTGTTCAACTTCCAGGCCACGCTGAAAAGCACCTACCTGTATCTGTATCTCGCAGATTATATTCATCTGGACAGCGGCATTCTCTCTCTGTTCCCGGCGGTGTCCTCGGTCATCATGCTGTTGACCCTGTGGCTGCTGATGCCCAGAATCCCGGATCAGAGCGCTAACCGCTCCATGATGGCCGGCTTCGGCTTATCTGCTCTCTCGAATGCCATGCTGGTTCTCTATCCTTCAGCAAGCTTCATCTGGATCGGGCTTAGCACCATTCTCGCAGCTGTGGGACTGATGATCAGCTCTCCTTATCTGGAGGCAGCCGTGCAGAACGCGATTGATGATGATAAACGGGCGAAGGTATTCTCTATGCTGTCCGTGCTGATCCTGGTGTTCACCGCACCTGCGGGCATTATCGGGGGCTGGGCATACAAGCTGGACCCGCGAATCCCCTTGTGGCTGGTTACGGCAGCCTTTGCCGCCTCGTATCTGCTGCTGCATCTGTACCGCAGACGAACCGTACACCAGCACGCTTCTAATTAACCTCTGCCATCCGTTCATAGCCAAATATCACAACAGGGATGTCCCGCAGCGACTCAAGGTGCTTCGGACATCCCTGTTCTTATTTGATTATGACGAGGATGAATCGGTCTTCGCCTGTTCCTTCAGCTGTTCCTTCTCCAGCGCCCCCTTGAGGTCATCCTGGATGCGGCGGTTCCAGAGCGGAACACCGGAACGGTAGGCCGCACGGCCGGTCAGATGGGCAGACAGCGGCGAAGTCATGAATACGAAGACGATTCCCAGCAGCAGCTTCGCACTGACGAAATCGAGAAAAAAGGCAAAATAGAGAAACGCGCCGCTGAGGATACAGAGCACACCCAGCGTAGCACTTTTGGCTGCGGCATGTGATCGCAAATAGACATCCGGCAAGCGGATCAGCCCCACGGAACTGACGGCGCTTAGCAGTGCACCGGTCAGAATAAGCAGGACAAACAGTAATTCAACTGCCGTCTTGATCATTTCCATATTCAAACACCACTCCCCTTTCGATATATCTGGCCAGTGCCATCGTGCCGATAAAAGAGAGAATTCCGATGAGCAGAATATATTCGATATAGGCCTCGGTCTTAAACAGGATCGAGAGAACCGCTACCATCGCCAGCAAATTGATTCCAATAGTATCCAGCGCAGCCACCCGGTCAGGCAGTGAAGGTCCCTTGACCAGCCGCCAGGCGCAGATGGCAATAGAGATTACCATAATGGAAAGCGACAGCATGAGGATAAAGTGAATCATGAACGGGTCACCTCCAGAATCGCGCGTTCAAACGTATTGCGGATATTCGCGTCGAACTGCTCCACATCCGTTATATCCATCGCATGAATATATAGGGTGCGGTTGTCTTTGGATACCTCCAGCACGACGGAGCCCGGTGTAAGGCAGAGCATGGTGATCAGCACCGCTACCTCCCAGTCCGACTTCAGCTCTGTATGGTACATCAGAATAGCCGGGCGGATGTTGAGATTCGGTCTAAGCACTGCCTTCACCACAACATAACTGGATACGACCAGCTCCCGCAGCAGCAGACCCGCCAGCTTCAGGATCGCCCACACTTTGCCCAGATACAGCCGCCCGCCGAAGAACCGGCGCATGACAATGAGAACGGCAACCCCCAGCGCGTACCCGACGATGAAGCCGGAGGCCGTCCAATCATTATTCAGGAACATCCACAGGAAGGCTATCATGAGATTCAATAATATTTGAAAGGCCATCTTCATCTACTCCTTCATGACAGCGTTAATGTACGCTGCCGGATCAGCGAGTACCGCACCGGCCTGCACCACATAGCCGTTCACCAGCTCGGCGCCGATACCCATTAGGATCACGAGAACAAACAGCACGGCAGCCGGTGCCATCATGGCTTTGTAGCGCAGAGGGCGGATTTCTTCTTCGTTCTTCTCGCCTCCCCAGAATACCTGCTGGAACACTTTGATCAGTGAATACAACACGACGAAGCTCGAAGCCAGGGCGATGAGCGCAAGCACGGTATGCTGCTCCCCGAAGCCGCTGCGGACCATCATGACCTTCCCGGCAAAACCGCTAAGCGGAGGGACTCCTACCAGGGCCAGCGTCAGGATGAAGAACATCCAGCCCGTCCACGGATACCGGCGGATTAGACCGCCCATCAGCTTAAGCTGCTCGGTTCCCGAGGCCGCGATAATCAGTCCGCCCAGGAAGAACAGCAGCGCCTTGGCAATCATATCGTGCATCAGGTAGAACACTACCCCGCTCAGCGAGTCCTGAGTTGCGACAGATATGCCGAATGCGATGAATCCCACGCTGATCACAATATTATAGTTGAAGATCCGGCTAAGATCATTGTACGCCAGCGCCCCTATGGCTCCAAGAATCATAGTGGCTCCTGCCATCCAGCCGATCAGTGTATGCGTCAGGCCCATATCATGCACGAAGATCAGCGAGAACGTCCGGGTAATGGCATACAGTCCTACTTTGGTGAGTAAAGCTCCGAACAAGGCCCTTACTGCCTGCGGAGGGGCACTGTACGAATCCGGCAGCCAGAAGAACAGCAGCAGACCGGCTTTGAGCGAGAACACCAGCAGCAGAAGTACGGCAATAACACTCATCACACCGCCCTGCCCGGCCTCCGCTACACGCATGGCGAGATGTGCCATATTCAGTGTCCCGGTTGCTGCGTACAGATAGGCGATTGCGGCTACAAACAAGGTGGAGGAAATGACATTAACCAGTACATATTTGAGTGTCTCACGCAGCTGCACTCTCGTTCCACCGAGTACAATCATGGCGTAGGAGGCCACCAGCAACACCTCGAAACAGACAAACAGGTTGAACAGGTCTCCCGTGAGGAACGAGCCGAACACACCGGTCAGCAGGAAATGGAAGAACGTATAATAGTAGAACCGCTCCCGCTCTTCACCGATGCTGGCGAAGGAAAAGAACAGACAGGCCGCCCCCACCACCGCAGTCGTCAATACGAGCAGCGCCGCAAACATGTCGGCAACGAAGACGATGCCGTAAGGCGGGATCCATCCCCCCATGTACAGTGTTTGAATCCCGCCAGTATTGACCTGGTACATAATCATTAACGCAACTGCTATATTCACCAGTACACTGATTGCACTGATTATACGCTGCAGCTTTATCTTTTCTTTCAGAAAAATCAGAATTACCGCCGTAAAGGCCGGAATCAGCAAAGGCAGCACCAGCAGGTTGTTCATGGTCTCTCCCCCTTGCTTCCTTCCACATCATCCGTACCCGCCGAGCGGTAGGCCCGGTAGGCCAGGACGATGAAGAACGCGGATACCCCAAAGCTGATTACAATCGAAGTAAGGATAAGCGCCTGCGGCAGCGGATCGGCATAGCTGTCCGCGTTCTCCCCAAGCAGAGGGGAAGCGCCTGTCTTCAGTCCCGCCATGGTCAGCAGCAGCAGATGAACGCCGTGAGCCAGCAGCGTGGTTCCCAGCAGGATGCGGAGCAGGCTTTTGGACAGGACCAGATATGCACCTACGGTGAACAAGACGCCGATCGCCAGGGCAATAAGGATCTCCATCAGTTATCCCTCCCGACCGTAAAGATGATATTCATAGTGACACCGATGACCGAGAGGTATACGCCCAGATCGAACAGCATCGCCGTAGTTAACTCTGTCTTGCCCATGACCGGCAATTCGAAATAGCCGAAGGCTTGGGTCAGGAACGGAGCATCGAATACAAAGGAACCCATGCCTGTGAGAAAAGCAATAGAGATTCCGACGGCTATTAACTTACGATAATCGACAGGCAGCACCTTCTCAACGAACTCCGTACCAAAGGCAATGGCAATCAGCACGAGTGCCGCCGCCGCCATCAGCGCTCCGATGAAGCCGCCTCCCGGCTGGTTATGACCGGCAAAGAACAAGTACAGGGAGAAGGTAATGATAATCACGAAGGCCACTTTGGCGACCGCCTTCAGCAGCACATCATTGCTGCGGGCATAGCGTTGCGGGTTGTCCACAGGTTTGCTTCTGATCAGAACAGACGATTTGTCCTGGTCAAGCTGTAGCTTGATCATGGAATAGATAGCCAGTGAAGCCAGACCCAGCACGGTGATTTCAAACATGGTATCGAAGCCGCGGAAGTCAACCAGCAGCACATTGACCATGTTTTTGCCGCCGCCCAGCTTGTAGCTGTTCTCCACATAGTAGCTTGAGATCGACTCGAACGGACTGCTGCCAAGCGCAGCCAGGGCAACCAGTGTCATCGTAGCGCCGAATCCTACGGCAATGATCAGCTTGGGTACCTTCAGCCGGAACCGGACCTTCTCCCGCTCAAGCTTCGGCAAATGCCGGAAGCAGAGCAGGAATAACGTGACCGACACCACTTCAACGATCATCTGTGTCAGTGCCAGATCGGGGGCGCGGAACAGGATGAAGAGCAAGGTCACCATATACCCGACCATCCCCGTCAGCAGAATCGCCGAGACTCTAGACTTCGCGAACGGAACGGCGAGCGCACCAGTCAGCATGACCAGCACTGCAACGACTTCGAAGAAGGTGACCGGAGCATACTGCCCCTGGCCGAACGTAATGCCTTCCGTATACAGCATGGAGCCGCCAACCGTTACAATAATCAAGGTGAAAATGTACATTAGATAATGACGCATGGAACCTGTCATATATAGCCCTGTGATTGCACGTGACGCCTGCTCAACAAGACGGATACTTCCGTCATATACCTGTGTCAGCGTATATCCGCTGCGCCATTCTTTCTCAACAAGGCTGAACCTGCCATATACACGGTATACAATAATCCCCAGAATGATCACGCCCAGAGTCATCCAGACCTCGGTTGTGAATCCATGCCAGAAATGAATATTCACCTCAAAAGGTGCGGTTGCTGCAAGCTGCGGATGAATGGCATTCATCCCCGGCACGATCAGTGTCTTCGACAGCATGTTCGGGAACAATCCGGTGACAACAGCCAGCAGCGCCAGGAGAACTGGTGGAAGCAGAAGGCCGAACGGCGCTTCATGCGGTTTTTTGTCCAGCTTCTCCGGCTGATATTTGCCAAAAAAGGTATGGAAGACCATAATCATGCTGTATGCAAAGGTAAATATGCTTGCAATCCACGCCAGAACCGGGAAGATTGTGAAAAAAGACCCGGGGCTGAAGATATCCAGCTGTCTGATATTCAGCACAGCCGTGAAGAACATTTCCTTGCTCAGGAATCCGGCAAACGGGGGAAGCCCCGCCATCGAGAAGCTGCCAATCAGCGCCAGCGTAAAGGTTACCGGCATCAGAGACACCAGTCCCCCGAGCTTGCGCAGATCACGTGTATTCGTCTCATGGTCGACAATTCCGACCACCATGAAGAGCGAACCTTTGAATATGGCATGATTAATTAAATGAAATAGTGCTGCCGTTGTTGCGGCGGTATAGAATACAGCCTCTTCCCCTGTATAGAAGGACGCGGCAGATCCCATTCCCAGTAGTCCCATAATCAGTCCAAGCTGACTGATTGTAGAATAGGCTAACAGAGCCTTCAGGTCCGTCTGCTTCATCGCCTGGATCGATCCATAGATCAAGGTGATCAGGCCGACACCCGACACAATCCAAAACCACTCATGTTGCCCCGCGAACACCGGGCTGAAACGTGCTACCAAATATAAACCGGCTTTGACCATAGTTGCCGAGTGCAGATACGCACTGACCGGAGTCGGCGCTTCCATTGCATCAGGCAGCCAGATGTGGAAGGGGAACTGGGCCGATTTGGTGAAGGCACCCAGCAGAATCAACAGCATTGCAGGAATGAACAGCGTCTGTCCGCTGATGTCGCCGACCTGGCTCCAGATCTCGCGGATACTGAACGTTCCCGTAATCACATACAGCATTAAGAAGCCTGCGAACATTGCCAGACCGCCGAAGACGGTAATCAGCATTGACTTTTGTGCGCCATAGCGTGATTTCTGTCTCCGGTGCCAGTAGGCAATCAGAAGGAACGACGAGACACTCGTGAGCTCCCAGAATCCGTATAACACCATGAGATTATCGGACAGCACGACTCCAAGCATCGCCCCCATGAATAACAGAAGATATACATAGAACGGCGTCAGCTCTTCCTTGCGTTTATCCAGATAAAAGATGGAATAGATAAAGACCAGGGTGCCCATTCCCGTAATTAATAAGGCAAACAGCAAACTTAATCCATCCAGGTGGAAGACCAGATCAATACCAAGGGAAGGAATCCAAGACAAGGTCTCATATCCGAGATCCCCTCCCTTGATGACTGGAATCCGGGTCAAGAAATATATGAATAACGCCAGCGGTGCGGCTAATACAAGCCATCCTCTATGGAGCTTTCGCATCCTCCCGCGCAGAAGCGCTATCATCAGGGCCAGGAGAAACGGAACTAGAACGGTTATATGCAGCAAAGGCAAGCCTCCTTTTCCATTTTACAATTTGGGTTGTGAACGCTGGTACTTACTTCCTGAAGACAAGAGCCGGTTATAATGGCTCGGTCAACGTTCCTTCACAGATATGCAAATATCTCGCTTTACCATCTTGCTCAATTCTGAACAAGCCATTCTCAAATTCTGTGTGCAATTCATGAAAAAATTTGCCTTTGATGTAATCGTTGCCTTCCGGCTCATCGCTGAGCTGGTACACGCCCTCATTCTTCACCAGATAAGAGATTACCCCTTCTTCATGGGTCTCTTCGAGGCCGGCGCGCATACGCTGAACTGCAACGACATGCAGATCCATCATCTTCATCTTGCTGATCAGCTCATTGACGAAGTTGCGTTTGGTCAGCTCCTGCCACAAGGTCTGGGCGGATTGGCCAATAATGATCTGAGTGACCTCTTTCTCTTCTGCTGCTTCAACAATCACATCCGTTGTCTTGCGGCCCCGGCGTTTGCGGACCATAAATTCTGCTCCGGCTTCCTCCGCCAGACGCTTCCAGACAGCCATATACATTTCTTTGCTATGATTATATTCATCGCTGTCTGAACTATCCACATTAAGCACATAGAGCGGTGCCCCAAGCATCTCAGACAGCTCGACACCACGCCGGATTAGACGCTCCCCATGCGGCCCATAATGAACACATACCAAAATCTTTTCCTTGTGAATGACTTTCGCCCTCCTGTTAACATGGGTGAAAATACAAAAGGAGCCTAATGGCGTTAGGCCCCTCTTTGTTGTTTCAAACCCTGAAATATACTTAAATTATACCTATTCCGATGCTGTTTGTAAAGTTTACGGACAAGCGTTAGGCGAACTGCAGCTTCTGCTCCAGGCGTCCGCCAGGTTCAATCCATAACCGCGGCGGTGAAGATCAGCACCCTTTTGGGGAGAGAAGATCATGATTGCCATTCACACCCAGCACCGTCCCGAATGTATTGCGGAAGGCCCTCCACACCGGGAGCGGGTCGCCGTTCGAACCTCTTACAGCAGTATCCCCATATAAATCACCGCATAAACAGACCAGCACCTTATCAGGATGTACTCCAGGCAGATGGATCTATAGCAGGCCTTCCAGCGTTGCAGGCAGCATCTCACCCACTAGCAGGTCCCCATATTCACCGTTATCATGAAGTCCTTGAAGGTCCGATGCCACAATCAGCGCCTCCACCTCCACCGGCAGCCCCAGAATCTCCCCCCGGTATACAGGGAGCCCTTCATATACAATCCCTTGACTGCCGCGGGCCGCACTGACGTGAGGGACCACTTCCAATGGCTCCTCAGCAATCGTGACAACCTTAATCCGTTCTCTGCCTGCCTTGCTCCTCTTCATTCCGTACCTTCACTTCTTGCTGCCTGCCAGGCCTCCAGGATAGAGACCGGCGCTTTGCTGCTCTGTGAACCGCTGCCTTCTTCCGTCCACAGCGGGGGATAATAACCCATGACCTGACCCGGCTCCAGCTCCTTCACCCTCTCTTCCCAGCCCTCCCAGCGGAACGTCTGGTAGAACAGATCAAGGTCCCCTTCCGCCAGCCAGCCGATGAAGCCCGAATAGGTCAACCCGGTCGCCTCCCACTTCAGGGCATCCGGCGCATAATAATAGATATGCCCGCTCTGCCCGAACCTGCCCGTATCCAGACCAAAAAAACCGCCAGCCGCATCATAAGCCACAATCAGCATCCCTGGCATGGAAGGAATATCCTCCTCAGCGGACAGGCCGTTCCAGGAAGTCAGACTTCCGTAGATCCCGTCGGCCCCGGCACCAAGCAGTGTAATCCAGCCATGCTCAAACACGATCCCGCCGGTCTCGTAAGCAATGGCCCCCAGATAAGACTTCGTGCTTACCTGAAGACGGACCAGCGTCTGCCCTGCCGCTTCCGGCCGCGCAGCTTCCAGCCGGTATACGCGTCTCCCTTGACTCAGCAGCTCCCTGATCTCCTCCCAGGCGTGATTCTCCACATCCACCAATTCTGCTACAGATAATAAGTTCATTGATTAACGCCTCACTCTCATTGTGACAAACCTTATATAACCCTATCTACCCATTTTGGAGGAGACTATAATCGGCAATCAGGACAAGAATAGTCTCCATTTCATGAAGAAAACTGGCACAGCATGTTAGCTTCATAGAATTTCTTAATGACTATGCCAAAAATAATTGATTGGCAAATTGATGTAAGGTTTTATAGAATTCTTTTAAATTAAAAATAATTTACGGGGTTGCCCGAATCTACAATCAGACAGGAAGTGCTGCTAAAGTGTTCACCGTTCCTTCAACACCTTCAGAAGTATCAAATGAGGCCGTGCAGTACGTGCAACGGATCTACGCAGAGGTCCAGAAGCGCGACCCGCAAGAGCCCGAATTCCATCAGGCCGTCCTGGAGTTCCTCGATAGTCTGGTCCCCGTGTTGACCCGGCATCCGCAATATATGAAGCATGGCATACTCGAACGGCTGGTTGAACCTGAGCGCACGATCTCTTTCCGCGTACCTTGGGTGGACGATTCCGGCACAACCCGGGTCAACCGCGGCTTCCGTGTCCAATACAGCAGCGCGATCGGTCCCTACAAAGGGGGACTTCGCTTCCATCCTTCCGTATATCAGGGCATCATCAAGTTCCTGGGCTTCGAGCAGATTTTCAAAAATGCGCTGACCGGCCTGCCCATGGGCGGCGGCAAAGGCGGCAGCGATTTCGATCCCAAGGATAAGTCGGATCAGGAGGTTATGCGGTTCACCCAGAGCTTCATGACCGAATTGTACCGCCACATTGGACAGGATACAGACGTTCCTGCTGGAGATATCGGTGTAGGCGCACGCGAGATCGGTTATATGTTCGGGCAATACAAACGGATTCACGGAGGACATGCAGCCGGGGTTCTCACCGGAAAAGGGCTGCTGTACGGCGGCAGTCTGGCACGTAAGGAAGCTACCGGTTATGGCTGTGTATACTTCGTGCAGGAAATGCTGTCCGCATCGCGCGGAGCAAGCTTCAAGGATAGCAAGGTGGTCATCTCGGGTTCCGGGAATGTCTCTATCTATGCGATTGAGAAGGCGCAGCAGCTCGGAGCCCTTGTTATCGCTTGTAGTGATTCCAATGGTTACATTCATGACCCGCGAGGCATCAATCTGGCGACGGTCAAAAGACTGAAGGAAACCGAACGCCTGCGCATCAGCGAATATGTGAAGGAACACTCGCATGCCGAGTATGTCGAGGGCTGCAGCGGAATCTGGAATCTGCCGTGCGATATCGCCCTGCCATGTGCCACCCAGAACGAGCTGGATCTGGAATCCGCCCGGACACTGATCCTGAACGGAGTTCAAGCCATCGGTGAAGGAGCGAATATGCCGACCACGATCGAAGCGGTTGAGCTATTCCTGGAGAACCAAGTCCTGTTTGCACCGGCCAAGGCTGCGAACGCAGGCGGCGTAGCCGTCTCGGGCCTGGAAATGAGCCAGAACAGCATGAGATTGTCCTGGACCTTCGAAGAGGTCGACGAGAAGCTGCAGGTCATTATGAAAAACATCTACCTCAGAACCGTACAGGCAGCAGAGGAATACGGCGTCGCCGGCAATCTGGTTGCCGGAGCTAACATCGCCGGCTTCCTGAAGGTTGCCGATACGATGCTGGCGCAGGGTATTGTGTAACCTGCATTTGATACTTAAAGAGGTGTCCCGTAAGCCTAGCGGCTGGGGACACCTCTTTTTGGGTTATAAGGTAGATTGACTCATTTGGTGCGCGTCCGGTGAGTTCAGGTGCATTAATGCTCCTTATTGGCTCAATTGGCGAGCGTTTGGTGAATTGAGGTGCACTAATGCTCCTCCTTGGCTCAATTGGTCTGCGTCCAGTAATTTGAGGTGCACTAGTGCTCCTCCTTGGCTCATTTGGTGGGCGTCCGGTAATTTGAGGTGCACTAGTGCCCCTTATTGGCTCAGTTGGCGGGCGTCCAGTAATTTGAGGTGCATTAATGCTCCTTATTGGCTCAGTTGGCGTGTGTTCGGTGAATTCAAGTGCACTAGTGCTCCTCCTTGGCTCAATTGGCGGGCGTCCGGTAAATTCAGGTGTACTAATGCTCCTTATTGGCCCAGTTGGTGCGCATCCAGTAATTTGAGGTGCACTAGTGCTCCTAACTAATCTCCTTCAGCCACACTCAGCCACATCAAAGGGATTTATCCCCTTCATTTCCTCGTCCAGCCAATTTCCAGCTCCATCAGAGGGATTTATCCCTTTCATTTCCCCTTCCAGCCAACTTCCAGCTCAATCAGAGGGATTTATCCCCTTCATTTCCCCATCCAGCCAACTTCCAGCTCAATCAGAGGGATTTATCCCTTTCATTTCCCCTTCCAGCCAACTTCCAGCTCAATCAGAGGGATTTATCCCTTTCATTTCCTCATCCAGCCAACTTTCAGCTCAATCAGAGGGATTTATCCCTTTGATCTTGCTCTCCCCATCAGCGGGCAGCTCTTTCCAAGCTGCCCGCGGCTCCAGCCTACAGTTGCCCGCCACTCCGGCCTACAACAGCTCGCGGCGCAGAGTTTCTGCCGATTTCGGGGACAGGTGGCCGAGCGGAATATCAAATACGGTCTTGGCACCCTGATGGCCTTCTTGCTTCAGACGAACGGCTGCGCGGGCATAGGCCACCAGCACGCTGGCTGTGAATTCGGGATTGCTGTCCAGCTTCAGCCCGAATTCGGCAATCTGCTTGCTTCCGCCCCCGGTGATTCCGCTGCGGATGACGAAGCCGCCGTGCGGCATCCCGGAGTGCTCGGCGGCGAGTACTTCTTCCGACACGAACTGGACGGTTGTATCATAATCGGCGAAATAATTCGGCATCTCAACAATGCTCCGGGTAATCGCATCGCGATCTGCCCCTTCTTCTGCCACCACATAACATTCCCGGCGGTGCTTCTCACGGGTAGACAGCTGCGGCGTCTCGCCGCCACGGATACTGTCAATCACCTCCTGGACAGGCACGGTATATTGAACACCAGCCTTCACGCCGGGAACGCGGCGGATCGCATCCGAATGCCCTTGGCTGACCCCGGTGCCCCAGAACGTATAATCCTCACCTTCCGGCAGGATGGACTGCATCAGCAGACGGTTCATGGAGAACATTCCCGGGTCCCAGCCCGTTGAGATTACACTAACCGTGCCGCCCTCCTGCGCCGACTTGTCCACCACTGTGAAGAATTCCGGGATTTTGGCATGCGTGTCGAAGCTGTCAACGGTGTTGAACATCCGGGCCAGCTGCGGCGTCTGCTCCGGCAGATCTGTCGCGGAACCACCGCACAGAATCATCACATCAATTTTGCCTATGTACTGCTCGGCAGCTGAGATATGCTCTGTGACTGTTCCTGTGATGTCCGCCAGCTGCTGCGGGTCTCTGCGGGTAAATATGGCGCTCAGCTCCATATCCGGATTCTGGGCAATCGCCTGCTGCACCCCTTTGCCCAAATTTCCGTATCCGACGATCCCTATTCTAATAGTTGAAGTCATGTCTGATATTATCCTCCCTTGCCGGTTAACCCGGAGATATGAATCCTTTTAAATTATAAGTATATCTACATTACACGAAATGTAAATATTCAAGTTGCCGGGCCGCCTAATATTTCCCTGCACGCGGTCTCTTCACCGCTCCCTATTCACAACATAATTCATTAAATGCTTCAGAAAAGTAATATTGCGCGGAATCTCACGTAGTGCCTCTGCCGCCTTACAATAGTGCTCCCACATCTCTTTACTGGCCCCCTCTTGTCCGAGAATGGAGACGAAGTTGGAATTATTGTTCACCGCATCGTTGCCCACCGGTTTGCCAAGGATCGACGTATCCCCTTCCACATCCAGCAGATCATCCTTAATCTGAAAAGCAATTCCCATATGATAGGCAATTCTTTTGAGCACATTGATTTCCGTCTCACTGACCTCAGCAAGCATAGCCGGCATGACCAGACAGGCCTCAAAGGCCACACCAGTTTTATAAAAGCATACCGCATTCAGCTGCTCCAGCGTCAGTATTTTGCCCTTGGCATCCAAATCCATCGCCTGGCCCATACACATCTCCTCTGCCTTGCGGGCTGAATAACGGATCAGGGCAAGCACCGTCTCTGCCCTGAACCGGTCAAGCGAGGCTTGTTCTCCAATCGCCCTCTGGATCAGATAGAGACCCGTTAATTCAGCAACGGCACTGTTATGAAGCTGGTGCAGGGTGACGCGTCCTCTGCGGGTTGAAGCATTATCCTGGGAAGGCAGATCATCGAAGATCAGGGAAGCGGTATGCATATACTCGAGCGAACGGAGCAGCGGAACAATAGCCTCTGCGGCTAACCCGTATTCCTTCACGCCCATCACCCAAGTAAGAATCGGACGCACCCTCTTCCCGTCTCCCTCCAGGCTATAATTGGCCGCCTCCATCAGCTGTTCCTTCATGGCCGGAAGTCCCTGCGGCTTGGTGAAGGGCAGTTCGCTGTTAATCAGCTTGCGGACATTTGTGAAGGTATCGAAGAATTCCTGCTGCTCTCCGGCATCCTTCTTCAGATGCTCAATCATCTGGTCCCGCAGCAGCTTATCGAAAAAGTCCACCTCTTCCGCTTTGCGTACCATAGTCTGAATGAGCCTGTTAAACTCCGGGTTACCGGCAGCAAAAATCCCCATCGTCTCCTTGTACTTATCCGCTCCCACCCGTTCCTTGTAACGCCTCAGCCCATTGATTGCCCGGTCCAGAATGACCTCACGGGCCTTGGCACCCGAGTGGTAGACATGGTGGAGCAGATGGGAGATCACCGCCCAGTATAATTCAAAAGGATTCATCAAATCCGGGCGCTGTTTATGATATTTCAGATAATAGGTATAAGGCGTTACAGCTCCATCCATCATATCCTGGGTCATATCCGCGAAATCGTCGGCCAGCTGGTTGTAGAGGCCAAAAAAGAAGGTCCGTTCTTCAAACCCCTCATCTTCAGGCGCACTAGTCACAGAGCGGGCAATCAGCCGGGAGGACGATGATTTCAATATGACCGGGATGTACAATTCTTCATTGGTGTAATCCGTACGCGTAAGCACCTTGACACGGTCTATATCCTGAGCCTCAAAGAAGACCAGCGACTGCTCGAAAAAAAGCTGCTGGTTCTCCGGCCGCTGCTGCTGCTTAATATACGTAAAAGCCTCCGAAAGCTCGGAATGGATATAGGCGATCAGCTCCATATTCTCTCCCGTCCAGCCGCCCAGCTCAGGCACAGCTCCGGTCAGCAGCGCTGAACGGATCAGCTCCGAGTATTGCACCTTTTCCTGAGCCGTCAGAATCTGTGAATCCAGCAGATCATCGACGAAAGGATAGGTAAGCCCATAGGAGTAGCCCAGCCTGACCGCTTCATCCAGTCTCCGGGAACGTTCCGCAGGCGCTACATTGCCGTCCAGCTCTTCGATCACATGCAGAATAACGCCAACGATAATCTTAATCAGCTTACGCTGGGCATGCTCTGCGTTCATTCCCTCCGGAATATGGGCAGCTACGGATCTTAATTTTGCGAATACCCAGATCACCGCAGCTTCTATTCCCTCCTTCTGGGCCCAGCGGTACACTCCGGCCAGGTTCATGAAGTCCGGCTCTTCTCCCTCACCTGAGCGGGCTGACTTCAGCAGGTATCTGTTCAGATCAGCAACAGCTCTCTTTATCCTCTCCTGCGTGTCCAGAGAATCCAGTGCCTTCCCCAGATCTCTCATATAAATGTAAGAGACACTCCGGTCCAGATAATTATCCAGTTTACCTGTGTAATTCAGCCACCTGATATACCGGTAGTAATCCTTAGTATCCGGTTTTTTCTTCCATAGGGACTGCAGGGACAGGCCGGAGAACGGCGGCAGATGCGTCTTTTTCCACTCATGGATATCTGCCGTCAGCGCTGCCACGTAAGCCCTGCTCTCCATCTGACCTTGAAGCGAAGCCAGATAACGGGCTGCCTTCTGCTCTGCCAGCCGATAACCTGTATGGGGATGATCTCTAACGATTTCATTCATAGGCTGCACAACCTTAGCTTCATAATGGTCTATCCTGTTGTAATTCCGTCTTGGAGCAAATCGAGTCAAGCTTGTTATCCTTATACGATTAACCGCAGGCATGGTTACGGAATCTTATTCATCACATCTATCCCCGGCATTCGCCCAATCCCTAGACTAATACCCTGCATACTATATGAGGTCCTAGTGATACCATGCAGTTAATTATTAGCTCAGAAGGAGCTGGAACGAGTGAACTCAGGCACGAAGCTTACCGGACGGGTAGTTTTTAAAGGTGATCCGGGTTATGACACGGCGCGTAAAAATTGGGACCCCCATACCGACAGGTTCCCGAAGGTTTTTGTCTTCGCACAGAAGACACAGGATGTGGCCAATGCCGTCAAATGGGCCAACGAGCGGCATATTCCCATCCGGCCCAGGGGCGGCAGACATGCGCTGGAGGTTAATCTCTCCCAAGTCAACGGAGGCATTGTTATTGATGTAAGTGAAATGAAGAGCATTAAGCTGAGCAAAAAAACAAAAACAGCTGTCGTCGGAGCCGGAAATACTGTAGGACGGATTGCACATACGCTTGCCCGGCAGGGATACATGTCTCCATTCGGGGACAGCCCGACCGTCGGCATCGGGGGCATTACATTAGGCGGGGGGATCGGACCGCTCCAGCGGACGGTAGGACTGGTCAGCGATAATCTGATTGAACTCGAAATGGTGGATGCCAAAGGGCGGATTATTGTCGCCAATAAGAACAGCAACGCCGATCTGCTGTGGGCTTCCCGCGGAGGCGGCGGAGGGAACTTCGGAGTCTGCACCCGTTATACATTCAAGGTGCGCTCTGCCCCGGCCACAGCTACCGTCTTTCAGATCACCTGGCCCTGGCATCAGTTCGAGAGGGTCTTCAAGGCCTGGCAGCGCTGGGCGCCTTCTGTCAATACCAGACTGGGCAGCGAATTATCCATCGGGCCCAAGAAGGGCGGCAATGTCAGTATGCTGGGCGTGTTCCTCGGGTCCAAAGCGGAGACCATCCGCCTCTTGAAGCCTGTGACGGGCGTAGGAACACCTACGAAGCAAACGATCCGGTCCTTGCCTTAT
The DNA here is from genome assembly GCF_013204885.1 of Paenibacillus tritici. GTDB lineage: Bacteria > Bacillota > Bacilli > Paenibacillales > Paenibacillaceae > Paenibacillus_AQ > Paenibacillus_AQ tritici. Next base: position 334,360 of record NZ_JABMKX010000001.1, on the reverse strand, counting down.
CCCAAAGCAGTAAGCTTCCTGCTTGCTCCCGATCCGGTGCAGACCCAAAGAGTCAGCAACCAGTTCTCCAGCGGTTTTGGCAGAAAACCTTTTCCGGATAAGGCCATCAAAGCCATGCGGGAGTTCCTGGAGACCGTCGAGGGGCAGTCCGCCGGGTTCTTTTTCCTCAACTGGGGCGGTGCGGTAAGCCGGGTATCTCCTAAATCCACCGCCTTCTACTGGCGTAAGGCCAAATTCTATGTGGAGTGGAACAGCTCGTGGATCAAGAAATCGGCAGCGGCCAAAAATATATTCTATGTGCGCAATACCCGCCGCAAGCTGAAGCCCTTTATCGTAGGCAGCTATATCAATGTTCCAGACCAGGGCATCAAAAATTCCGGCCCCGTCTATTATGGAACCAACTATGCCCGGTTACGCAGAGTCAAGGCTAAATATGATCCCGGAAATGTGTTCAATAATCCGCAGAGTATTCCTCCGGCCCGCGTAAAAGGCTGAGCTTTGAGCCTGAAATTCAGCTACAGCTAGAACGTGCAAAGAAGCCCGCGTATATCCACGCGGGCCCTTTTGGCTGTTGCACTCTTTTATTGGCCTGATGCCGCCAGGAATTCATCAATCTGGCGCTGAACCTCAGCGATGATCGTGTCGATACCGGCCGCCTTGACCTGCTGCTGCAGCTTGGCCAGACCTGCGTCTACATCCTTCACAGTGCCGTACTCCAGCGGAATTCCATATTGCAGCATGACATTGCCGACGTTGGCAACTTCCGTCTTCACCTTGCTGTTATCGAAGACAAAGGTTTCCAGCGGATAGTGATAGACCTCGTTCTCCCATTTGTCAGTCAGGGCATTCGCTTCATCCGGGAAGGTGGCGTTATCCCGGTTCAGCGGCGAGTTGAAGCCCCAGTTGGAGAACCCGGTGTAGTTGGCGTTCTTCTCTGCATTCGTATATTTATCATCGCCAACCGGATTATAATGCACGGCTGTAATCCCGGTCATGATCAGGTCATGCAGTTCCTTGTCATTCTGCAGCAGATCAATCAGCATCAGTGAGCGTTCCGGGTTCTTGGAGGTAGCATGGACCGCAACACCATTCTGGGTCGAGACGGCAACGGATTTTTTCTTACCCGGGTTAATATCGGCCAGGGCCAGCTCATACGGCGAATTTTTCTCACGCATATCCGTCATTAAGGCGCCCAGTGTACCTACGTTGTGTGTGATCGACGCTGTTTTGCCTGCACGGAATTCCTGCTGGTGATCCAGCTTGCTGTTCAGTGCGCTCTTCGACCAGGCGTTGTGATCAGCCAGATCTTTATAATAGTAGACTAGCTCCTTGAATTCCGGCGTCTCATACAAGTTGAACACTTTACCTGTAGGATCGTCCAGCTTGAAGCCCATCGGCAGATCAAGATCGAACAGATTCCATTCGTTCTGCTGCTTCAGCAGGATCCGGTCCAGGTTGTGGAGCTTCCAGTCTCCGGTCTCCGGCACGAACGGCGTAACGCCCTTCTCCTTCTCGGCTACGGTCTTGAGATAGTTGGCATACGCCTCAGGACTGCTGATCTCCGGCAGGTTATATTTCTTGCGCAGATCCTCACGGTATAGAATCAGCTTCTCAACCGTCTCCCCGCGGTTCTGGGGCACCATATAGAGCTTGCCGTTCACCTTGGCCTGACCCCAGCCTACCTCCGGCATTGCTTTCCAGGTCATCGGTGCGTATTTCTCCAGCAGCTCATTGGTCAGCTCCAGGAATCCGCCTTTGAGCGACTGATCGTTATAGCCGGCCCAGTTGGCCGCATAGATGAGATCGAAGTCCTCGTTCGCCGCCAGCTTAAGCGGATATTTCTGCGCCCAGTCGGACCAGTCGAGGAACTCGGCTTCCAGGGTCGCATTGATTTTCTCCTTCAGCTTCTTATTAATCTCTCCGAATACCAGGTCATAATCGACAGGCTTAGGTCCTACAAAAATCATCTTGAGTGTAACGGGCTGGGACGTATCGACTGTGCCGGAATCTGTGGCTGGCTGGGCATTCGTTCCTGCAGCTTCCGTTGCAGCGGCTGAGGCCTGCGGCTCCGGTGTGCTTCCGCCAGCATTGCCATTGCCGCCGCAAGCGCTAAGCAGAGAGACCATCAGGATACTGGACATCAGTGTCATTGCTTTTTTCTTATTCACTTGAATTTCCCCCCGGCTATATGTGTGTAATCGCTTACAAGTACAGTATAATCAAAAATTCCGGCCCGGCTAATATAGGCATTCAACGATTATACATACTTTTGCAACGACTTTAAGAGCGCACGGCATTCAGCACAAAAAAACGGCACTGCTCCAATCAGCCTTGGAAAGGCTGACTAGACAATGCCGCCTGCTTCGGACCCTCAAGCCAGGGCAATGATCAATTGCTTATTTCTCCAGGAATCCGGTAGACGGATTCGTGATGAAGAAGCCTTCTTGGGGCACATAGAAATACTGAATCCATACACCGTCCAGCAGCGGCTCGCGTGTATCCAGCAGAATCTCGATATCCTTATCTGTAGCAACCACTTCATCGTGCTCTGTAGGTGTATCAAGAGCGACATCATAATGTCCGTGATCTCCGTGATTCTGGGTGATCACAACGCGGACTTTTTTGCCTTCCGCTTCCGGGGTGTCCAGCATCTCTTTCAAGACTTTTGCAGCGTTACGGTTAACTTTAACTTTCATCCGTTAGCGACCTCTATTCTTCTTAATATGAAATAAGAAATACATTATAACATATTATAAGGTGCTATAGATAATTAAGTGGTTATCCGCTCTGCTTTTCCAGTCCCCTGATACTAAAAGACAGGCATAATCCGATTATCGCCAACCCTGCCAGGCTCCAAAAGGCGGCATGAAACCCCGGCATCATATGGCTTAGGGCGGCAGAGGTGCCGGAATTCATAGTAAACGTCATAATGGCAATCAGCAATACGCCTCCTGTAGAGCTGGCTATCGTGCGGATCGAGATCGTCATAGGTGAAGCATGTGCGATCATCCGAACGGAGACACTGGCCATTGCATAGGCCGTAACTGGCGTCATAATAAGTCCGACTCCAAGCATCAGGAGGGCAAAGATTACGGTGAGTGCAAGGATAGAAGTGTGCAGAGACAATAGAAGCGCCAGAAGAACCGTTACCCCTGCAATCAGAGTAAAGCCTCCGCGAAGCACCAGCTTCACCCCGTAACGGTCATAGAGCCTGCCGGAGATTACACTCGTACAGCCCATGACCAGCGCTCCCGGCAGCAGCATCAGACCCGACTCCCTGGGTGTCAGTCCCCGTACGTTCTGCACATAGAGCGGCAGCAGCAGTTCAGCTCCGATCATCACAATGAACAGCAGCGCACCAATGATGGAGGCGAGGGTGAAATTCCGGTTACGGAACAGGTTGAAGTCCAGAAGTGGAACCTCCAGCTTCAACTGCCGCCTGATGAACAGAATAATGAACAGAATTCCGCCAAGAACCACTGAACCGGCTACAGCACGGGAGGTTCCCGGATCGCCAGCCAGATTGACACCATATAACAGACCGGCGAAACCTATCGAAGAATACAGAATAGAGCTATAGTCCAGCTTCTCCTTATGCCGCTCGCCCACATTCTTCAGACTGAACGCCGCAAGCAGTAGATTGACTGTCACAACTGGCAGTAATGCATAGAAAAGAATCCGCCAGGAGTGCTCCTGGACCACCAGTCCTGACAGCGTTGGCCCAAGCGCCGGAGCCAGCCCCATCACCAGTCCGATTAGTCCCATGGCCGCGCCCATCTTCCCCTTCGGGAACACCCTCAGAATCGTGGTCTGGAATAGCGGCATTAGCAGCCCAGCGCCTATTCCCTGAATAATACGACCGCTCAGAATGAGCAGGAAGTCTGAGGAGCTTCCGGCCAGAAGGGTCCCCGCTGCGAAGGCCCCTGCCGAAGTAAAGAATAAACCTCTTGTCGTGAATCTCCCGATCAAAAAACCGGCCACAGGCACCGTTATGCCTGCGCTCAGATAATATACCGTAATCAGCCACTGTGCTCTGCCCTCATTAATCCCTAAATCCTGCATCATTCTGGGCAGCGCCGTATTCAGCATCGTCTGCATTAGTTGCCCGAGGAAATTCGCAATGACCAGCGAAGATACGATGATACCGGGTCTGTTCTTCATTCCATCTCCACCTGTCTCTGTCTAAATAAAATACATTAAAGACATATATAGTCCTTAATTAAAATAAATAAAACCCTGTGCTGCTGAATTAAGATTGAAGATTGAAGCAGCTTTTAGGCAAATTCAACTTCATCATTAATCCATTATTGATCCATAGAGCCACATCCCCGACATTCACAGACTTAATATATCTACAATATATCTAAAGATACGAATTGTCAATCCGCACTTCCTTAGAAGGTAATGCTTTCTGCGAGGGAGTTCCCTTCTTTGTGTGAATTCCCTTGTGGGAACTTCCATCTACGCAGGCCCCCTTCTGCGGCAAGCAAGTGGAATAACGTATCTTAAATTGCCCATTTTAGCAGGATGGACCGGAGCAAGTGGAAAAACAGCATCTAATATTGTTCGTTTCGCGAATCTGAGTAAAAAGGGTGAATTTAAGTGCCATTTTTCCAACTGCTGTTGCAGCAAGTTACCATTCGTCATCAGCAAGTGGAGGAAATCCATCTGCTGCTACCGATGAATATCCTCATTCCCGTAAAAAACAAAAAAGAGGATTGATCCCCACTCTCGCAGGAATCAACCCTCCTTGCCTAGCTATAGCCGGTTCAGAACTTTAGACCGATGATGAGCTCACTGCCTGGTTATTCCTCCACCGCAGCTTATACAGCTCCGGCAGGACTACTCCGAGCAGGACCAGAACCACTCCGGTCCACTGCAGAAGACTTACATGCTCTTGCAAGACGAATGAGGACATCAATACAGCGACCGGCAGTTCGACAGCGCCAATAATACCAGCCATGCCTCCGCCGATATGCGGAACCCCGATGGCGAACAGCAAGGGCGGAATGAAGGCGCCGAACAAGCCCAGCAGGAAGCCGAACAGCAGCAGTTGCCCCCACAGCAAGCCGTTGAACAGGAAATACGGCGGGAACAGGATAAACAGCAGCAGCAGGCCGCCGGTAACCATCCAGGCACTCCGGTAGGCGGGATGTGCAGACGGGACGGCTTTGCCGCTGAAGATAATGAACATGGAGTAGCTTACCGCAGATAATAGTCCGAGCATCAGCCCGAGCAGGTTGAACTCGGCAGCCCCCTGATTGAGAATCCCGGCTGCAAGCAGCGTTCCTCCGAACAGCAGAATCAGGGTCAGTATGGTGATTTTATCGGGACGCTGGCGTTTGCTTACCGCCTGAATCAGCACGCTGATCCAGGTGAACTGGAACAGCAGAATAATCGCCAGGGAAGCCGGGATATAACGGAGCGACTGGTAATACAGCAGTCCGGTGATTACGGTCGGCGCACCAGCCATCATCAGCAGCACCCGATGCTTCCAGGTCAACCGGGTCGCAGCTGGCTTGGAAGGCACCGCAGTTCCTGCAGAATGGCGTTGTTTGCGGTTCTCTCTAAGCTTCGTATATAACGCAAGTAACCAGGCGAGAATACAGCCGATTAACAACTGGGTTCCAACGACCTCTCCCAGCTTGTAGCCTTGCCCGTAGGCCAATACCACAATGGTTGATAAAATGCCGTAGCTCATAGCCCCTATAAGTACGGAGATTAAGTATTTCATATCTTTCATGTTAGTTATGCCTCCTGAATCTTCTGTTTCGTCTGAATTTCGTTTCGGCCGCAACACACAAATAATCCTAACTCCGGGACAAGGGGCCTGAGGAATAAGGTCCTTATCATCGTAGTTAGGAAGAGTAGGCTTCCTGTAGAAACCCTCGCCCTGTGACATCGGAACGGCTGCGAGGTTATACGAGAACAGTATGGAGTTATGGAATCATTGTCTGGTTGACGACTGTTCATATGTTACACGCCAAGTGAGCAGACGTCAACCCTTAATTCTTAAAATTTGTGGATTTACAGAACATACACCGCTAATCAATCAGTTCCCCAGCTTCACCTCACCAGTGACTTTATTCCACTGTAAACCAATGCCGAGAAGCTCACAGATAACCTCCAGAGGAAGCTGCGTCGAATCAGGTAACCGGTTCATGGTGAACTCGCGGTCTGATTTCTTGCCATTAACGGAGACTTCCAGCGGGTCGCTAAGCTTAACCTGAAGAGTCTTGTCCCCATAGACGAAAGACCAGACAGTGGATCGAGAATTGCCGGGTTTCGGATCAGGATTGGATGTACTCGTACTTACCTGCACCCCAAGCGCCTTGAATACACTCGTCTGCGGAACATACAGCTTGCCATCTTGTACAGATGCCGAGCCGTAGAATGAGAACGGCTGTCCGTTCACGAAGAACACCAGCGGCTGCAGCACCGGCGCCAGGATATATCCGGCTTCATCCTTGGTCGCTGATCCCCTTCCCGTCGCAAGTCCCGTGTCGAAGCTGTCGCCCCAGCCCAGAAGAGTCCCGTCTTTGTCTTGGGCAAATCCAAAGGCTCCACTGCTTCCCCATATGTTGCTGATGTGAATCCCTTTTTTGATCTGAATAGGCTTAACCAGCGTTCCAGAGCTATAATCCGATTTCCAGAGCGTTCCGTTCCTCTTCAGTGTATACAGCCGGTAGAAGCCGGTATCCAGCTTGTAGACATTATTAAGACCAGCAACGGCTGACGGTGCTTGAAGCCCCTTGTTCCAGCGCAGAACCTGACCGTCACTGCGCAGCAGGAACAGCTCGCCTTGTGAGGCTGCCATACCGGTTATAGCGGATGAAGCAAGCGTAGCTATACTGACCGGATCACTCTCCAAGCGAATGCGGTTATAGTACGAATGATAGATGCTCATCTGCTTCACACTGCCGTCTTTAGTAAGAAACAAGGCATCATTTCCATTAATGAGAGCACTCTTAATCCCTGAGATCGCCGGCAGCTTCAAATAGCGGATCTGTACCGGCAGCACACCGGGGGGATCGTAGGACGGATACCATAGAATGGCCGTTCCGTCTTTTGTCACAGCGATGCCCAAGGCGCCATTGGTTGTGATGAAGGCGATCTGCTGGAGACCCTCCAGCTTCACCGGACCTCCGCGCCTTTGATTCGGCAGCAGGGGATCATTCTGAATATAGCTGCTGTAGTCCTGACCCCAGCCCCATACCTCTCCCTCCTTGCTGAGCGCGAATGATACGCTCCCGGCAGCTGCCACCTGCACAATGCCGCTTAAACCCTCCACCTTTTTGGGTATGTACTGATTAATGCTGGTTCCATCGCCCGCCTGGCCGTTTTTATTGTATCCCCAGCCGGTCACTGTCCCGTCACTCCAGGCAGCAATGCCATGCGCAGAGCCGCCCGACACACTTACAGGCCTTACTCCAGGAGCAGCAGCAGCCTCCTTACCGGCGGGCAGGCATAAGGACAACACCAGCATACATACGATGAGCTGAACCATTGATTTACGGGACACCAATGTCTTATCCTCCTTATAAATACCTTTTTATCTCATAGATTCTATGATTATCCTATTATACTTCCAGCTATCCTATAGTTCCAGCTACCCATTCCTGCATTTTAACTATTAAAATTTGAAACATAGACAAGTTTCGCTACGTAACAATGTTTAATAATCTTTATTCCAATCATTTCTATGTGATATGGTTAATCTATACTTTTTATGGAGGAGGTGCAGATCCTGAACAGATCCGGGCCCATTAAGCTCCTCGGGTTGGTTGCCGGGGTTGTCATCTTAAATGTTGCCGTATTATCCCCGGGCTTGCTCGGTGTGGAGATCGGCGGCGGGAGCGCGCTGGAAACTGCATCCGGCGTAACCCTGCTAATCATCAGTCTGTTGGTCGTGTTATACGGGAGTTACACCCTGCTCTTCAGGCCTCCGGCTGCCAAGCTGCCCTCCGTACGGTTCGAGACGCGGGAGGATTACATATCCGGACTGAGCCGTCACCGGAATGTGAAGGTGCTGAAGGACGATATCTCCCTTGCCCTGGATCAGATGGAGCGGATCGACAAGAAGAAGGCGGCGCTGCTCCAGCTGCTCGGCAGACGGTTCGACCCGGCTGAACTGAGCTTCCGCAAGTTTCATTCCGTCATTGTAGAGGTGGAGAAGCTGTTCTATCTGAATATCCGGGGGATTCTGAACAAGCTCAGTGTATTCGATGCCGCGGAGTTCGCCAGATTCAGTGCCAGCACAGCGTCAAGCCGGTTCTCCAGCTCCCTGATTCAGCAAAAAACAGCGTTATACCATGAATACCTCTCCTATGTAAAAGGCAGTCTCGGCGCCAACGAAGAAATCCTGCTCAAGCTGGATCAGCTGCTGCTGGAAATTACCGAGCTGGGAAGCAGCGATTATACCAACGTGGAAGAGATGCCGTGTATGCAGGAATTAACCGCCCTCATCGGGCAGACGAAACTCTATCAGCAGTGAGAAGGAGATGAACCTATGAAGAAAGGCAGAACACTATTCGTACTTGGCATTATAGCCGTGTCCGTCTTCGCACTTGTATACTTCGGGATTAGCTTAACGTCCAACCTGGGCAAATCCACAAAAGAGATCTCTGCAGAAGACGCCGACAAACGCCTGAACCGGATCTATAAGGATATTAATGTGACCACGGCCGCACCTGTAAAAGGGCAGATCGACCTTGATCCGGCAGATGTCGGCGATTCCTTGCCCGATATTTCCAAGTTCCCCCTCTCCGTAGACAGCACCACGGACAGCTTCGTCGAAATCTTCTCCTCCACAGAGAAGTCCGGTACAGGCAACGACGGCTGGCTGAATGAGGTCGCCACGGCGTTCAACGCTGCTGGCATCACGGTTGACGGCAAGCCTGTCTCTGTCCAGATCCGCAACATCGCTTCAGGTACAGCCGCCGACTATATCCGGTCCGGCAAATATGTCCCCGACGCCTACACTCCGTCCAATGAGCTATGGGGCGAGATGGTCAAGGCGGGCGGTGTCCAGACCGAACTAATCACGAAGCGGCTGACCGGCAATGTGGCCGGAGTAGTGATGAGCAAGCCGAAATATGATCAGCTCGTTGAGAAATACGGCTCCATCAATGTCAAGACCATTACTGACGCCATTGCGGCCAATGAGCTGGCGATGGGTTACACCGACCCTTTTGCCAGCTCCACGGGGCTGAATTTCCTGGTGACCGCGCTAAGTACCTTCGACAGTACGAATCTGCTGGGTGACAAGGCTGTTCAAGGCTTCGAGAAGTTCCAGGCCAATGTACCTTTCATCGCCTCTACCACCCTGCAAATGCGGGAAGCGGCGAAGTCGGGGATGCTGGATGCCTTTGTCCTTGAATATCAGACCTTTGTCAATGCGAAGGATCTGACCGGCGGCTATGTATTTACCCCATTCGGCGTAAGACATGACAGTCCGCTCTACGCACTGGGGAAGCTGCCGCCGGAGAAGCTGGAGATTATCAAGAAGTTCGGCGAATTTGTCCAGCAGGACAGCTATCAGAAGACGGCTGCGGACCTGGGCTTCAATGGTCTGAAGGACTATATCTCCGAGCTGGAGCCTGTTGACGGCTCCCTGCTCTCCTCGGCCCAGAAGCTGTGGAAGGAGAAGAAGGACGGCAGCAAACCGATTGCCGCAGTATTCGTAGCCGATGTCTCGGGCAGCATGGCCGGCGAGCCGCTGAACCGCCTTAAGGAGTCGCTGCTGAAGGGCCAGAAATTCCTGGGCAAGGACAACAGCATCGGCTTTGTCTCCTACTCCAGCGAAGTGACGATTCATTTGCCCATCGGCAAATATGACACCAATCAGCAATCCATGTTCGTAGGTGCAATCAACAGCCTTCAGGCTACAGGGGGCACAGCTACTTTTGACGGCATGGTTGTGGCAATGAAGATGCTGAAGGAGGAGCTGGCCCTGAACCCGGATGTGAAGCCCCTGATCTTCGTCCTCAGCGATGGGGAGACCAATGAAGGCCATTCACTGGATGACATCCGGGGATTGATCGAGACTTACAAGATTCCGGTATATACCATCGGGTATAACGCCAACATCAAGGCACTGGAGAGCATATCAAGCATTAACGAGGCAGCCAATATCAACGCTGATACAGAAGATGTAGTATACAAAATCGGCAATCTGCTCAACGTGCAAATGTAGACTTATATTCTGAAGGAGGGTTCACATGTCATTCTCAATGGAAATCCCCAGTCAAGAAAAGCTCAAATCGGTCATCGAGGAGCAGGTTCAGCCGGAGCCGGAAGAAGTCACCCAGCTTAAAGAACAGGCCGTAAACAATGTCTCCAGTATCCTTGAGATGGATTTCGACTCCCTGGAGAACCGTAAGTCTGTGCTGCAATCCATTGACAGCTTCGGGATGGGCACCATGCGGTCCTCATCGGAGAGAAACTCTCTCCTCCAGGTATCTGTAGGCAATCTGTCCAAGACCGGGGATGAAGGCGGCCAGGTTGCCAAGGGCTTAACGGAGCTGCATCTGCAATTGAAGGACCTGGACCCCAGCGCGGTCGATTTCGCCAAAAGCGGGCTCCTCGGCAAGTTTTTCCATCCCTTGCGTAATTATTTTGCCAAATACCAGAAGGCCGATGCTGTCATCGCTGATATTATTCTATCCCTAGATAAAGGCAAAGCCGTACTGAAGAATGACAACACCACCCTGGAGATTGAGCAGCAGACCCTGCGGGAGCTGACCAAACGGCTGGGGAAGGAAATCCAGCTTGGCATCCTGATGGATCAGGAAATCGAGAAGCAGATTGAAGACGCCAGGCAGCGCAGTGAGGATGAGGATAAAGTCCGGTTCATCACGGAGGAAGTGCTGTTCCCGCTGCGCCAGCGGGTGATGGATCTGCAGCAGATGCTCGTAGTCAATCAACAGGGCATCATGGCCATCGAGGTTGTCGTCCGCAACAACAAAGAGCTGATCCGCGGCGTGGACAGAGCCAGGAATGTGACGGTATCTGCGCTCAAAATCTCGGTGACGGTAGCCAGTGCCTTGTATAACCAGAAGATTGTGCTTCAAAAGATTGAGCTGCTCAACCAGACCACCGACAATCTGATTAGCGGGACTTCCCGGATGCTGAAGGAACAGGGGGCAGCGATCCATAAGCAATCTCTCGAGACCAGCATTTCCGCCGACACCCTGAAGCAGGCGTTCACAGACGTCCTCTCTGCGCTGGACTCCATCAGCACCTACAAGCAGGAAGCCCTCCCCAAGATGCGGGAGACCATCAACCAGTTCCGGGAACTGGCGGATAACGGTGAACAACAGATCCGGCGGCTGGAAAAAGGCAAAGCACTCGGGTTGTAATCCTGCAACGGCTCACCACTTTTGCCCGAAGAGCGAATTAATGATGAAAGCTCTAGAGTTCTTTTCCAGAAAAATGGTCCTGCTCGTGCTGCTACTGGTGACTATAGGGACAGTCGGGAGCGGAGGATTAACACAAACGGCAGCAACGGCAGCTTCCGCAAAAGCATATGTGTATTATGTCTCTGACCAAGTACTGTACCGTGTGGCCACAGATGGAAGTGAAACGCAGAAAATTACTGAGAATTTTGCCGGCAACGGATTAACATCAACCGGTAAATATCTGTATTTTTATTATGAGGATGCTATGGGGATTCAACGTCTGTCACTCAGTGATCCCGAGGCGTTAATTACCGATTACATCGTGGGCCGCAATATCCTCTATTACCTTGTTGACGGTCCATTCCTGTACTTCCTGGATGACACGGGAAGCATCTACCGCACCTTGGCAGACGCTGAAGATAAGCTACAGCTGACCCTTATAGCAGATAACGCAGATGTGAATTTCAAAAGCTTCGACATCATGGGCGGACGCGTCTACTATAATGCACTGAGGGACAATGGTAAGAACTGGGTAGCTTCCAAACCAAGCGACGGCAATGGTGTAATCCAGTGGATTGCCAGCGGAGCTATCCCGAAGAGCAGCTTCTATCATCTAAACAACACAAGTCTTAACCTAATGATTGATACTGAGCCTGACGAAACGGAGTACTCCCTTAACTCTATGGTGCTCTACACGCTTCCCTTGAACTGCGGAGTTCCCAAGGCAGCCAATGCCAACAACCCTTTACCCTCCAATGAAGTCTCCTCCGGCACCTGGTCCAAAAATTATTTCCTGTTCAATAAAGGGATTAAGCTGGATGCCAAGGGAGAGGATTTCAACTTCAACACAGGCAAAGGCTTCCTGATGGACAAGAACGGAAAAACCCTGCAGCTTAGCCAAAATGCTGTGGTTAGCGTCCAGGAAATTGCCAGTAACAGGCTGGTGTATGCAGATTCCAAAGGCAAAGCCTACATCAGCACATTTGCTAACGGCAAAGTCACCTCCTCCAAGCCTCTTCCACTGACGAATGTTCAAGATGTCAGAACGGTTAAGAACGGAACGACGCTCACCACCGTATTGTTCACCAAGAGTGATGCTTACGTCCTGAATGCCAATTCAACCTTGACCAAAATGGCTGGTGTGGAATCCGACTACTCTGTAATTACAGATGATATCTTAGGCCTGTACTACATCAATGGCCGGGATAACAACTTTCTATACGGGTACAGCAATGACGGCACAATCAAAACCAAGCTTTCGACCAGACCTGTTTCTTATATGGCTCTGATCTCCAATAACTAATAATCAGAGCTTAGGCCCGCTCTAAACCAACGGCCAAAAGGCTGATCCGCCGGACATACCAGCGGTCAGCCTTTTCTAATATTTACGGCAGAATCGGGACGGTAATCTCCTTGGCATTCTTGCCCTTTCCGGTCTTCAGAAGCAAATTCATTGACTCCGGCTGATCCAGCAGATTACTGCCGTACCGCCGTTCAAACCCCTCTTCATTCCCGTACGCTGCCGATAGCCCAATACTGACCGTTCCGGCTTTGGTAACTGACTGAATCTCATCCCCGCCCACAGCCAGGAATATCTTCTGCCTGTTCGGCCAGGTATTCTCAGACCCGTTCTTAATTCCGATTACAACCCGGGTCATTAACGGCGAGAGCTCGACCTGCTTCAGTGTCACTTGAATGCCCTCCAGCATAAAGTCTGCCTCCGGCTTAACAATGACCGTCTGCTGCTCTTTGAATTTCGGGTCCAGCTTGAAGCTGATCTTAAGCCTTGGAGAATAATTCATTTCCGCTGCATTCTTGCCCGTCTTGGGATCTTTCAATTTACCGGGGTCTACAGAGGCGATCTGGAAATCCGCTTCAAGCTGCTCCGGGAAAGGCTGATTCCGGTCCAGATGGATAACACCACGGCCGTAGTAAATGCGGTTCTCCAAAGGCCCGCTTCGTTCATCATGGCCGCCGATCTGTCCTTCATCATCGAGATTATAGCCGGTTGCAAGATTCTTTATTCTCGCACTGTTCACGCTGTATATTTCCTGGCCCGCAGCGACATTGGCTGTATATAAGAAGATTATTTTGTTATCGTCCGCCGTTACAGCATTCAGAGTGATCCGGTAATTCCCGCTGGTTGCACTCCGATTCACCTGTTGAATATAGCCGTGCCGGATGGCTGAATCCAGTGTTTCCGCCTCGGAGTCGAAGGAATACAGCCGCTTAAAGTTCTCCAGCTCTCCCCAGCCCGCAGTTTCAGCAGGTGCCGCAGACTGCGGGGCAAGTTCCTGGATCATTGGAATGAAAAATAGTATACAAGCAACAACCGCGGCAGCGGCCAGCCCTGCCAAGGAGCCTGTGCGGAGTCTGCCCTGCCAGCTTCTCCTGCGTCCGCGCTCGATTCCGGCTATAACAGCTTGTCTAATCTCGTTGCCACCGCCGTCCGCACCGGCTTCCTCGTGTATACGTGCCGCATCCGTCAGCATCACCTGCTCTTCCCGGCTACTGTTCATCCCACTCACCCCGGTTCTTCATAATGGTCCTTAGCTGCTTCAAGCCTTTGTGCTGCCAGGTTTTGACGGTTCCTTCCGGCTTGTCCAGCAGCACTGCGATCTCGGCCAAGGTCATGTCATTGTAATATTTGAGCAGCAGCACATGACGGTATTTCAGCTTCACCTGTGAGAGTGCCCACTGCATTTCCATAGATTCGGTGCTGTTATGAATGACGGCATCCTGCATATGCTCTGCCGCTGTGGGAACCGCCTTCTTCCTTCTGCGTTGCTCGTCAATGCAGACATAGATTAGAATCCTGATCAGCCAGGATTTGAAGGCGCCGGGGTCCTTAAGGGTCCTGCGCTTCATCCACGCCCGGCAAGTCGTCTCCTGCAACGCTTCCAGCGCGTCATTACGGTTGCCCAGATAACTGTAGGCAATAGAATATAACTGGTCGCTGTGCTCCATCACCGCTTTGACGAAATCTGTCTCTTCAAGCGGTACAGCGGCAGTGACCCGCTTCATCTCTGCGCCTGACATCGTCATCTCTCCCTCTCCTCTCCATCCTTTTTTACATGAATTAGACGGAGAGGTTATGCAAACAGTTTTAGCCTGCGGTCTTTTTTTTAACAAAAAAAAGCCGCACTTCCCGCTGACCGGGAAATATGCGGCCTTTCTAGTGCTTATCTCTACAGAACCCAGTTGCCTTGGCGGAATATGGGCTCGGTGGTCCCGTCAGCCAGCTCACCGTCAATATCAAGCGCTGCCGAACCAATCATGAAATCGACATGCGTGAGGCTGACATTGGCGCCTTTGGCCAGCAGTTCCTCACTGGTCATGGAAGTGCCGCCTTCAATATTCACCGGATAAGCGCTCCCCAGGGCGAAATGGCAGGAAGCATTCTCGTCAATTCCGGTGTTGTAGAACACTCTATTCAGCCGGGAGATCGGCGAATCATGCTGCACCAATGCGACCTCTCCCAGATAAGAAGCCCCTTCATCCGTGTCCAGCAGAGAAGTCAGATGTTCGCGGCCGGATTCGGCCTCATACGCCGTAACCTTGCCATTCGTGAAGGTAATGCTAATGCCGTCTACCAGACGTCCGTTCAGATTAAGCGGAAGCGTGCTTTTGACTGTCCCATTCACACCTGTCCGGTGCGGCATGGTATAGATTTCTTCTGTAGGCATATTCGCTACAAAATAGACACCGCGTTCGTTCTCGCCTCCGCCGCCGCGCCACAAATGACCCTCCGGCAGCTCGACACGCAGATCTGTGCCGGGAGCGCGGTAATGCAGACTTTTGTAGCGTTTGGCGTTCATCCGGTCCTGGCTCTGCTTCAGCTCCGCGATATGGCCGCGCCAGGCGGCTACCGGGTCCTCACTGTCCACACGGTTCATCCGGAACACCGCTTCCCACATGGCATCAATCCGCTCTTCCTCCGGCAGATCAGCGAATACCTTGTCCGCCCAGGCCCGGGTCGGCGCCTTGATCAACGACCAGCTTATTCTGCTGTTACGGGTATAGCTCTGATATTTCTTGCGCGCCACCGCAGCAGCCTTAACGGCTGTGGATACCTTGGCGGAGTCAATCCCGCGGAACAATTCCGGGTCCGGCACCTTAATATGTAATATGGCCCCGCCTTCTTCAGCGAATCCCTCCAGCATGTCTGCATGCCACTGCGGATAATACCCGAAAGACTCTTCAGGCGCCTTCTCATAACGGATGCGCGTGACCGCTTCATCATCCCAGTCCACAAGCACATATTTGGCTCCTGCTTCATAGGCTTTGCCTACGATCAGCCGGGTAAGCTCCGCAGTCTCCAGAGGGGCATGTACCATCAGCACTTGTCCAGGCTGCACATTCACACCAACCTTCACTACCAGCTCTGCGTATTTCTCCAGCATCAGCTCAAAATCCTTCATCTCTTCTTTTCCTCCGTATCTTCAACGTTTCTGTAGGATTTCATCCTTCTATATTAACAAACCCACCTGTTATTTTAACGCAAAATGGAGCTGGTGGCGATTAGTTTAGCCGGAAAGCAGAGAATGGGTTCTCATCCATCTGTATGTAAGCCCGGAAGCAAAAAGCGCGTAATCCTTCCGCCTCCGGGAGCGCAGCCTCTACTGCTTATCCACCTGCAGCAAGGTAATGGTCTTAATATCATACGTGTGGGCAATTTTCTCTTCGGCGATCACCTTCAATTTCGTTAGGCTTGCCACCTTAGTCGGATCTACCTTGGAGAGCAGCCTCCACAGCTCAGGATCGGATAAGGTCTGATAGAGCTTGTCGTCATCGTATTCCTTGCGGTTCTGCGTGACCAGCTTCACCTTGTAGCTCCCAATCACCGACTCCGTCTGCCCCGCTTCACTGAAATAGGCAAGAATATCCTGCCGGAGTCCGGCCAGCTCCTTCTCCAGCTCCTTCTGCTTCGCCTTAAGCTTATAATACTGCTGTACCTTCTTTTCCATCCTGCGCTCACGCTCCTCTCCACACATATCTATGCAGGAAAGAACACTTAGAATGATTAATTCTATTGAGTGCGGTTCTGTTTAATTCTATAATGTAGTCGTTATGACAAAAATCAGACAGCAGGTGAACCCATGTTTCAATCCTACTTATTTCCGATCTCCTATGCTTTCATGGCTTTTCCCGTTGCAGCACTCTTCTTCACCCTGCCGTTCCTGATCGTGCAATACCGCAGGCATGGCTATATTAATAAAATCCGGGCATTAATGCTCTATCTGCTGCTGCTGTACCTGCTTAACGCCCTGTTCCTGGTTCTGCTGCCCCTGCCTGATTCCAGGCATAATGCTGCACCTGCCGGGAGCATGATCCAGCTTGTGCCGCTGCAATTCATCCAGGATATCCTCCAGAATACGCAGATTACGCGTAATGATCCCTCCAGCTATCTGAAGGTGCTGGGTGAGGCGGATTTTCTGCTGGCGGCCTTCAATGTCGTGCTGACCGTGCCGTTCGGCATATTTCTGGGCTACTACTTCCGTACACGCTGGGCCGTGTGCATTATGTTGTCCTTTGTGCTGTCGCTGTTCTTTGAGATTACGCAGATTACCGGCATTTTCGGGTTCTTCGATCATCCTTACCGTCTCTTCGATGTCGATGACCTGATTACGAATACACTGGGAGGCATGGTCGGGTTCAAAATCGCCATGTGGATCGCAGGCCTGCTGCCGCGCATCGAGAAGCTCGACAGCTGGGAGGACTTACCTGCGAAGAAGGTCGGTTACACCCGCCGCGCGCTGGCCTGCCTTATGGACGGGTTCCTGCTGCTTACAGTAACACTACTGCTCAATCTGCTCTCGCTGAATATCTCCCTGTGGGCTGTCAGTATGGTTTACTTCCTGATCGTCCCTCTGGTTACAGGCGGGCGGACCTTCGGCAAATGGATCGTACGTATCCGGCTGAAGAGTGAAGACGGTAATCCGGCCACCCCATGGATGGTATGGATAAGATACGGTTTGCTCTATGGCATACTGGGCGGGATGAATGCCCTGACGCCTGACTCTCCGCTGCTACACAACCTCGGCACGCCATTAGCTGCAGTGATACGAATGGCCACCTTACTTGCCGATCTCGCCTTCTTCATTCATCTGGTTATGCGGCTGATCAAGCGGGACCGGCCGTTAATCTATGAGGAGTGGAGCAAGACCCGCAATGTGATTAGCTGGCCGGACCGGCAGAAGGCAGAGGCAAGCAGTAACGCAGCCGACTAAAAATCAAAGAATAGAGGTTAACACCCCGTCATGAACAATAACGAATTTCAGTTTGAACCCTCTGCCCGGGATTGGCCGGAGTGGATAATTGAAGCAGACATCGCTGGCATTCAGCAGGAAATGGAACAGGGAAGCTTAACTTCTGAGCTGCTGGTAAGTCTATATTTAGAGCGGATTAACCGCTATGACGGTCTGCTGCGTTCTGTCCTGGAGGTGAATCCGGATGCCCTTGAGACTGCCAGAATGCTGGATCTGGAACGCCGGAACAAGGGCATACGAGGCCCCCTGCACGGAATTCCTGTACTGGTCAAAGATAACATCGGTACCTCAGATAAGCTGCACACCAGTGCAGGTGCTTTGGCATTGGCAGACCATAGAGCTGCTGAAGATGCAGTAGTCATCACGCAATTAAGAGCAGCAGGAGCTGTGATTCTGGGCAAAACAAACATGACAGAGTGGGCCAACTTTATGTCGTCTGCCATGTGGGCCGGATACAGTTCGCGCGGCGGACTTGTACTCAATCCCTACGGACCCGGTGAATTGTTCGTTGGGGGCTCCAGCTCAGGAAGTGCCGCAGCAGTCGCGGCCAACCTGGCGGCCATAGCTCTGGGTACTGAAACCTCCGCCTCCATCATCAGCCCCGCTGCCCATAATTCCCTTGTAGGCCTGAAGCCCACTTGGGGACTGGTCAGCAATATGGGAATCATACCGGGGATCGGCAGCCAGGACACCGCCGGCCCGATGGCCAGAACCGTCAGGGATGCCGCGCTCCTGCTTAATGTGATTGTTGATACCGGGGACTCCCTCTCCTCTGCTATACAGGATTACTCCATCGGTCTGGATGTTGACTATGCGAAATTCAAACGGATCGGTATTCCGCGATTCTATTATTCAGAGCTGGACGAAGAAGCACTGCGCATGATGGAATCTGCCATAGCAGTCCTGCGAGAGCTTGGCGCCGACATTATTGATCCTGTGGAGCTTCCCTGTCAGAATGCCGACTGGAATGCTACTATTCTGCAATATGAATTCAAAAAAGGCTTAAACCGGTATTTAAGCGGACTGCCTGCCTCTCTTCCGGTACATTCCTTGCAGGAGTTGATAGAATTCAACAACCTGCATAGTGAACAGGCGCTGAAATATGGCCAGGATAAGCTTGAGTGGCTGAATACATCCGGAGATGAGATTACAGAGCAAGCCTATCTGGAGCAGCTGCAATTATCCCGCTCCATGGCCGGATCGCAGGGCATTGATTATGCACTACAGCATTACGGTCTGGATGTGCTCCTCTTCCCAGGAGACCATGGCACAGACCTGGCGGCAAGAGCCGGTTATCCGCTGATTACCGTTCCCGCCGGCTATACCCGCACCGGTATCATTGCACCGGGAGGCTATAATACCAAGGGGCCGCAGGGTGTCACCTTCTCTGCCTCCGCCAATAGCGAAGGTATGCTGTTAGGCATTGCATATGCTTTTGAACAGGCCACCAGGCACCGGCGTCCTCCGCTTCTGGAGAAGGACAGCTTGCCAGACTAGCAACAAATAGAGGCTGTATCCCGTTACCGGGACACAGCCTCTATTCTATTGGCAGAGCAGCCTTCTTGAATTAGGCTTCAGCCGTATCCGCCATATGGAGCACTATGGGGCAATGATCGCTGCCCAGCACACTGCACTCAATACCAGCGTCCAGCAGACGCGGGGCTAACCGTGATGAGGCAAGGAAATAATCAATCCGCCAGCCCACATTCTTCTCCCTGACCTTCGGCATATAAGACCACCAGCTATAGGCACCTTCGAGCTCAGGGTAGAAGAATCGGAAGGTATCCACAAACCCGGCCTCAAGCAGCGTAGTCATCTTCCCGCGCTCTTCGTCTGTGAACCCTGAATTCCCCCGGTTCGATTTGGCATTCTTCAGGTCAATATCCTGGTGCGCAACATTAAGATCTCCGCACACCAGCACCGGCTTATGAGCGTCCAGCTTCAGCAGATAGGTACGGAACTGATCCTCCCACTCCATCCGGTAGTCCAGTCTGGACAGATCCCGCTTGGCATTCGGCGTATATACATTCACCAGATAGAAATCTGTGAACTCCAGGGTTATGATTCTCCCCTCGTCCTCTGTTTCCTTATCCAGTCCATATCTTACGGAGAGCGGCTTAATTCTGGTAAATACGGCCGTTCCGGAATATCCTTTTTTGAGCGCATAATTCCAGTACTGTGAATATTCCTCCCCGTAATCAAGAACAATCTGACCCTCCTGGAGCTTCGTTTCCTGCACACAGAAGATATCTGCGGCACTCTCCCGGAAATACTCGTTAAACCCTTTATTCACACAAGCCCTCAGACCGTTTACATTCCAGGATACCAGCTTCATCGTTGTCATTACTCCTTTAACTGTCACTAGATTATACCCAGTGTATCATATATCCTGCCTGCCTATGAATATCCTGCCGCTCTATTGAAATGTGTTATTCTCCCAAGACATAAGTTACAGCAATCATAGCTTCGGCGAATATAATACCCTATCAACCAGCAAAGGAGGTCATTCCTATGGCTATCTTGTTACCGCAACAATTCTTCAATCTGCCGGCTTCTGTAGGTAAATCTTACTATGAGAACCTGGCAGGCGGCATCAATGCGGCTGTGACGGTAAATAACAACTCCGGGTTCCCGGTGAATCTTGTCCTTTACCGGGTCAATGCTCCGGTAGTCTCTTATGTTATCCCTGCGTTTAACAGTCTCACCCTAGCGGTTCATGCACTGCTTGTCGCCGGACTTCTCAGCACGGCTGCAGGTGCAGTGTTCGGAACGATCGAAGTGGCAACCTCAGATTTCTAATCTAATGTAAGAGTATCCCCCTCATGCTCTGTTGACCATTTTTGGACTTCTCGCTGTCCCGGGGAGTCCCTCTTTTTGATTGATTACATAGATAATGAAGCAACTCAGAAGTATCTTTTTCAACCTTTAGGTTAATATCCCATTTATATCAATTTTATGATATAGTTGTTAAGGAAATATTAAAATATACCAGAAAAGAGGTTATTATGAAAAAGATTATTCTGCTTGTACTTGCGGTGTTTATGATCCAGCTCCCTGTTGCTCCTGCAACATTTGCCGCTGGAGAACGTCTAACGGTTCGCGAAACATTTACTATAGGTTCGAATCCGTTAGTATCAAACAACATGACTTACATCCTGAATTTTATGCCTTCCGGAGATATACAGCTATGGAATAATCGCAAACGCTCGATGATATGGCACACCAACACCCGCGACATGAGAATAACACAGCTCGCAATTGATCAATATAGCGGCAGACTTAAGCTAATGGATTGGAATAATACTCCGTATTGGACATCAGACAATAATGCATGGGCTAATGCGTGGTATGGACAAGGTAATGTACCTGTTAACCTCGTGGGTGACCTGCTAATCGTTCAAGATGACGGAAACTTAGTTCTTTACAACACCAAGAACGTGGGTTTAGGCTGGTATCCTGTCTGGGCTTCAAATACAGGCGGGCAATAAATATATATTAATTAGAGCCGTGTTACGATGCGGCTCTTTTTGTTTTGGTGAGGTGATACTCTAGTACTGCACTACCTGTATGTATTTGGTCGATAAGAAACGCTGTAGATGCCTGAAGAGAGCTAAGGAAATTTATCACAAGCCATACATTGACGCTCTTAAGAAGAAAAAGCCCGCCGACCACTTAAGGTTGATGGGCTATTTATGAGGTCCGTCAGGGCAGCGATAACATTATACGGTTTACTACTCATGCTGTTCGCTCGCTTTCAATGCTCTACGTCCCTCCGCAATTTCACGAATAGTATCTGTCCAGCATGCGGTTGGGCCTCTGCTCCCTGCATCTTCTGAAGCTCAATCCGAAGGATTTTTGTGCGGACTAACTTCTCTTCCATCGACAACAAGAAGTTTGTCTTCCACTCAATGGCCCGGATCTTCTTGACTGAATGCGGATAATGGCTTCTCCCAGCCTCCGATTGGCCTAGCAGACACATTTAGCTGAGCAACAATCCCCATAAGATCGAGCTGCCCACCACTGTCTAGCCACATCTTTTCAGCTTCTGCCCTATTGGATCTCTTTCTCTTGGAATTTACATCTTTCACCCCAAAGGAGTATTTTGGATTAATAAAAAACACCATAGGATGCTTTCTATAAGAAATCCAACTAATTTAACTGTCTTCCCGTAGCAATGCAATATCGCTTAAATGCTTCTTCATCCTGCATTACTTTGTAAAACTCCACTTCCCTCTGTGACTCTGCCGTTTTTAATGCGATAGAGGCTTCATCTGTTGGGGAGACTTTAGATTTAATTGTAGAATTGATCAATAGGGTCAACGGTTCTCCGATTGCCTGTTTAAAATTAAAACCTAAGAGTTGTACGATATTAAATAGCTCTTTAGACAAGATGGGCTTAAATAAATTCAAAGCCTCTCTGGTTTTTTGGGCATCTTCACCTGCGTTTTGCTCTAGCAAGTTTTCCAATAAAGGAACGATGTTTCCGGTTATATATTCAATATCTGCATCAGAGATTTTTTGTGTTATCAATGTTTCCTCATAAGCTTGCACTAATTGAACCAGACGGTTTCTCTCAGAAATCAGTTCGTTAATAATCTCCTCCAAATTACCAACTAACTTGTCTTTATCACCCGAAGCTTTTGCACCTTTAATCTTTCCTGCTATCGCTTGGACACTATTTTTCGCAACACTACTAGCTAAATCTACTCCAACTTTTATCAACTCGGGATCCAACTGCATGTGCTTCGCTCCTTAAAAAAAAGATATTTATCATCTTCCAGTATCAGACAATATAAGACCTTGGTCAAGGACAAATAAAACAGGAGATAAAGTCAAAAATCATGTTATGTCGTTTTTGCTGGAGGGGCAGGCTATAATTTTTCAGCACACTGCGTAGCTTATGCCTACCTACCCTTCACTAGCCTTGTCCACAAATCCAGACGTTCTCCATAACAAACGCTAAAACAGGCTCACGAAACGGATTGCTACATTAAAAAGTATCGAACTATTCAAGTTATTTTTCTAACTTTATTCTCAACTTCGCTTCGTATATTAAATAGCTTCTGTCGTGTCTTTGTGGAAATACTCTCATGTTCAGATTTATATGAGTTGGTCTCTTCTACACTATCATCTTTCCTATATTTATAATTCAGGTCGTCCAGCTCTGAGACGTAATCCATTAAAGAACTAGCAATTCGTAAGTCTGTTTCAATTGCTTTAGGAATATGCTCTTCCAACACTTTCAAGTGGTCTCTTACAAGATACTTTACCTCTAATAAATTTAGCCTTGGATCTTCTTCAATAGATTCGACTCTTTTCGTTGCCAGAGTTATATCCCATTCGAATCCTCGCAATAAATTAAATAAAAATCTCGATTCAGCAATCGTTTTAGCATAAACAGCCGGTCTTTTTGATCTTTCTTGTTTCTTTAGAGTGTACCATGCAGCGCCAAATGCACCTATAGTACCAATTATTCCACCTGTAAACCCGCCGAAATCAAAGTTCATAACCATCCTCCTTCGACATCATATTTCGACGTCTAGAAAGATTTACCCTTCTGACATTTGACTCTAAAACAAAATTTCGCCTCTTCGTCCACATCAATGATATAGTTGGCCGGTAAGGCCTGCGCTGTGAATAGCTCATGCAGCTCAAGCATCTACATCCCAATACCCACCATCTGATACCCTTTGCTGTCAACTGTGACCAGTCAGAACCGGTTCTTCAGGTATAGGTCCGATATAAGTAGATTGCGGGCGGAAAATCCGGTTATTCTCCGACTGCTCCAGAAGATGAGCTGTCCAGCCGACGATTCTGCCCGCCGTGAACGTAGGCGTGAATATCTCCGGCGCCAGGTGCAGCGCCTTCAGGATAGCCGCAGCATAGAACTCGACATTCGTGAACAGGCGCCGGCCCGGCTTGTATTCCTCCAGCAGCTTAACCGCTGTAGCTTCCACATGAAGCGCAAGGTCAAAAGAAGCGTCCTTGCCGATCATCGCAAGCGTAGCAATCTGCAAGGCTTCTGCGCGGGGGTCCTTGGTCTTATAGATCCGGTGCCCGAAGCCCATCAGCTTCTCCCCGCCCTCGAGCTTCTCCCGCAGCCAAGGCTCCGCACGCTCCTTGGTTCCGATCTCCTCCAGCATTGAGATCACCTCATAGGGCGCCCCGCCATGCAGCGGCCCCTTCATCGCTCCAATGGCCCCGCCTACCGCCGCACAAATATCGGACTCCGTCGACAGCACCACCCGCCCTGCAAACGTCGAGGCATTCATCCCGTGTTCCATACAGAGAATCAGATAGGCACTGAGCGCCTTCACATGAGCTTCCTCCGGCAGTTTTCCTGTCAATAGATAGAGATAGTTCGCCGCATGACCAAGCTCAGGAAGCGATTTCAGAGGTTCCAAGCCCTGGAGGCTGCGGTACCTGTAAGCGATAATGGCCGGAAGCATAGCCGTCAAGCGCACAGCCTGCTTCAGCGTTGGCGGCCAGGTGGTGTTCTCCTGATCCCCTAGCGCAGCCATAGCACTCTGCAATACCAGCATCAGCGGTACAGACGCCGGATACAAATCAAGCATCTTGCGCAAATATTCGGGAAGCTCTCTCTCCGCAGCCATTTGGGCCTTAAGCTGGGCCAGCTCCTCCACATCAGGCAGGTGTCCGTTCCATAGCAGGTAAGCAACTTCCTCATAACTTTTGCTTACCGCAAGCTCCTTGGCCCAATATCCGCGGTACACTAAATACCCCTTCTCTCCATCCACCCATCCAATTTCAGTCTCTCCGGCCACAACGCCTTCCAATCCGGTTACTTTAGCCATGTCCCTTGCTCCTTTTCGATCCCGCAGGAATGAATTCATTATATTAGGAGTATAAACTCCAGATTCGATATTGCATATTTATAGTTTTTTATGAATCCATAAAAAATTTCTATCACCATCCTCATTCCGGCTTCATAAGCTGGTTCAGCTTGGATTCTGTATTGGAGTCACCGGCAGGCGTATAAATGCTACAGCGCAGATCCGCAGCGCCCTGTACCTGAAGCGAGGTTAAACGGAACAGCATTTTGCCGGCTTTGGCATGCCGGAACTCCAGGACTACATCCGGCGCAGAGCTAACCCGGCTCTCCTCCCATAGCTGATTGAACTCCGGATGCTGCTTCTTCATCTCCGCAATGAAATCATCGTACCAGCGGTCCTCCAGATATTGCCCGTAGTACGCGCGGAAAATAGATAAATACCCCCGGACAAACTGCTCCCAATTCACCGCCAGCCGTCTGAATTCCTTGCGTACGAATAATAGAGAGATCATATTGCGCTGCTGAGGGGCCAGCTTGGCGAAATCAAGAAACACATGCGCCGCCGCTTCGTTCCAGCCGACAATCCCGCAGTGCCGGTCCGAGATAAGAGTCGGACAGTTCTTCAGCTCCTGCAGAATCTTCTGCAAGGACGGATCAATCACCGAATTCTCCTCCTGAGGATAGACCGCACCTCCCGGCCCGTTCTCCAGTGCCAGTGCGAACAAGTAACTCCGCTCGTCCTTAGTCAACTGCAGAGCTCCGGCAATACAATCCAGAACGGAGGGGGATACTTTGATATCGCGTCCCTGCTCCAGCCAGGTATACCAGGTATTGCTCACTCCGGCCAATTGCGCCACTTCCTCACGCCGCAGCCCCGGTGTCCGCCTGCGGGTGCCTTCCGGGAGTCCCGCTGCTGCCGGAGTGATAGCCGCCCGTCTGGATTTCAGGAATTCCGACAATGCTTGAAGTCTGTTCTGGTTCGACATGATAATCCCTCCCTGTCTTTCGGTTCTTCTGGCTGTTAGTGTAGTAGTAATTATACTAGTATAAACTACAACTTGTAATAGGATAAATTAAATGAAAAAATGGATGTATTCAGTATACACAGGAGGATACAACAATGGAACGTGTAGTCATAACAGGGATGGGTGTCATTTCGCCGCTTGGCAATACCGTAGACCAGTTCTGGAGCCGCCTGGCCGCAGGAGAATCGGGAATTACTCCGATCACTTCTTTTGATACCGCGCATTTCAAGACCAAAATTGCTGGCGCTGTGCAGGACTTCGACCCCGATGCAAGGTTTGGCCGTAAGGATGCCCGCCGGATGGACCGGTTCAGCCAGTTCGCGCTTGCCGCTGCCGAGGATGCCTGGGCCCATTCCGGCCTCCAGCTGGAGAAGGTTGACCGGGAACGGCTGGGAGTCTACGTAGGCTCAGGTGTAGGCGGCATCCAGACCTTAATGGATCAGGGGGAATTGCTGCGCTCCCGCGGACCGGAGCGGGTAAGCCCGACCCTGATTCCGATGCTCATCTCCAACATGGCGGCAGCCATGATCAGCATTAAGCTGGGAGCGCTGGGGCCGACGCTCTCCCCGGTTACAGCCTGTTCTATCGGGAACACGGCCATTGGCGAAGCCTTCCGCCTGATCCGTTACGGCGGTGCCGATGTAATCATTGCCGGGGGCGCGGAAGCGGCGGTGACCGAGATTGCCCTGGCCAGCTTCGGTAATGCGACTGCCTTATCCACCCGCAATGAGGAGCCAGAGAAGGCCAGCCGGCCTTTTGACCAGAACCGGGACGGATTTGTGATCGCCGAGGGCGGTGCCATCGTAATTCTGGAATCTCTCTCCCACGCCTTGCAGAGAAACGCTGTCATCTATGGCGAAGTTACCGGCTACGGTGCCAGTTCTGACGCTTATCATATGGTAGCTACCCATCCTGAGGGCATAGGTGCTTATCAGGCGATGAAGCTGGCGCTCAGAGAGGCGGGAATCACTCCAGGGGAGGTGGATGTCATCAGTGCACACGCGACCAGCACGATCGTCGGAGACCGTTCTGAGACGCTGGCGATCAAGAAGCTGTTCGGTGAGGCGGCTTACCGGATTCCGGTCACTGCGAACAAGTCGATGACCGGACATGCCCTCGGGGCCGCCGGTGGCCTGGAAGCCATTGCCCTGCTCAAAAGCATTCAGGAAGGGCTTATTCCGCCGACGATTAATCTGGAGCAGCCGGACGAATATTGCGACCTGGACTATGTCCCGGGCCGGGCCCGCCAGGCGGACCTGAAGATCGGCATATCCAATTCATTCGGCTTCGGCGGACACAACGCTGTGATCGTCCTGCGCAAGTATGAGGAGTAATCAGGCTTTTATATAAAACTTGTACTTAAAGCTTCGTCGTCACTACGGTGAACATTTGGACCTCCGGCCGCTGTTGTCTACATGCCCGTCTATAGCAAACAGCGGATCTCCGTATACCAGGAGATCCGCTGTTTATTATAGTCAAGAATACGCCGTGATAACTGTTCACGCGATCAGCTTACTTGTTCTCCGGTGACACATGACTGCCCCATACCGAGACCCCTTCCGCCGAAAGTGCCGAGAACGTCATCACATCGCTGGCCGTTGCTTCATTCCATTCACGCAGGAAGACACCGCTATACTCAGTACCTTCAATAGTCAGCTTCGCAGTATGCTCATTGCTCAGGCTCCATGTGCCTGTAACCGCGCCGGTGATTGTTCCGTCTGTGTTCAGGGCAATGATCTGCGACTCCACCAGCTCAGCCGAAATCTCCTTGCCGTGGTTCACAAGCTTGTAGGCTCCGCTCACTTCCTTGGCGGTGTACTTGCCGATCTTCTTCCCTCCATAACGGTGGGGCGCCACTACCGGCCAGCCCGCTTCATTCATGAACATCTGATGGGCCCGCACCTCATGCTGCTCACCGAGACCCGGGAACCGGGTATGGAAGATCAGATAATACTGCCCGCTTTTCTCATCATAATAAGCCGAATTATGCCCCGGAGAGATATAACCCGCCCCTGTTGCCGCAGGTTCTTCATCCGTGTTCACGAATTCATGGTTGCCCATCAGCTTCACCCCGTAAGGGGCATAAGCCGGATCGTCGAACAGCACTCCAGCCGTCCCCTGCGCCTCGATCATGGCTTTGCCTTCCGAATCCTCGAACGGGCCAGCCGGATGCTTGGAACGGGCTACACGGATATTGTAGCCGCCATCCGCATCAAGTCCACCGTACGACAGGAACAAGTAATAATAATCTGTCTCCGGGCTGTACAGCATATATGGCCCTTCAATCCGGGCGTGGTTCGCCCCGAGCAGCTTCTTGCCGTAGCCCTGGTCCTTCAGCGGGAAGCCCGTTGCCGGGTCCAGCTCCAGGATGAAGATGCCTCCAGAGTAGGAGCCGTAGACCATCCACAGCTTGCCGTCTTTATCGAAGAACACATCAGGGTCCACCACATTCGGCTTCTCCGTAGAATCGTAGACCTCTCCATCATCACCTATGCCGGACATGCCAGACTTCAGAATAATGCCTTGATCCTTATAAGGCCCTTCGATCTTATCGGCTACAGCTATACCAAGCGCCGACAGCGGAGAATCTCCCCGGCAGGCGTCATAATACATGTAGAACTTTCCGTCTGCCAACTGAATGACATCGGGTGCCCACAATGTATCCGACTGGGCCCAGCTAAGCGTCTCGCTGAGCTCCTCCGTAACATTCGGAATCAGCACGTTATCATCCGTCACACCGGAAGAGACTTGCGTCCACTTCATCAGATCCTTGGATTTAGCCGAGGCCAAATGGGAACCAAATACATAATAAGTATCCTCTACCCTGATTACAGAAGGATCGTGCACGGATACATTCTCAAATTCAGGCGGGCTTGCAGAGTTCCGGCCGCTACAGGCCGACAGCAGCGATAAGGATATCAAAGCTGTTAATGATCTTTTTCTCATCTCATCTAACCTCCCTATGTATACCCTTACATTTTGCTGTGCAAATACAATTTAGTCAATACTTTTATTTATATTAGTCAATATTGTTTTAGGTTTATATGAAATATAATAATGAACACTCCCCCGCCGCAAAACATCAAAACGGATATGAAATTCCCTGAAACGGAATAAACTCACCCTATGGATGGATTATGTAAGAATCCCTGCGGTTTAGACAACTCGTATGGCTACCTCCCCCTTACACATCTGCCCATTTCCGGGGCATCCGCCCTACGCGGCGCTCCCAGTCTAATTGTGTTCGGTTTTTCGATTACATTTGGCCTACGCGGCGCTCCCAATCCAATTGTGTTCGGTTTTTCGATTACATTCGGCCTACGCGGCGCTCACAGTCCAATTGTGTTTGGTTTTTCGTTTACATTCGGTCTACGCGGCACGTCCAGTCCAATTGTGTTCGGTTTTCCGATTACATTTGGCCTACGCAGCGCTCCCAGTCCAATTGTGTTCGATTTTCTGTTATTTAGCCACGCTGCTCATTTTCATGCTGGAGTTGTGCCTTGAAAGACATGTTTGTTTTCGCATACATCCGGCCACTCGCCCCCTCGAACCCAACCCGCACATTGTATTCGGTTTTCCGTATATATTCTAGACTCCTCATTTACTCCTGTGGCCTTCGGATCAGTCAAAGAGCACTGCTCCCCACGCTATGCCCCCCTTACCCACATCAGACGGATATTGTAAATCCCTATACAAACGACAAAAAAACGCCAAGCCGGTTACGGCCTGACGCTGATCTTGATCTAATAGTTTGAACTTAAAATTCGTTTGTGTTATTCACCAGAACCGGTTCTGGATAAGCATTGCTCAGCACACGGCGCTGCTTCTTCACGACATCCGGCGGTTCTACCGCTGGTGCCATCGGGTGCATCAGCCAGGACTTCACGAGATGGGAATCCGATACCTTGTACATTGGCGGTTCCTTCTCCATGTCAATCGCCATTGCATACGTGCTGCGCAGGGCGAAGGCATCTCCCTTAGGCGGCTTGATCAGGTCGGGAGGTGTACCCGGGATAGCTGTAAGCATCGAGCCCTTGCTCTCCAGACTTGGCATGGAAGCCAGCAAACCCCAAGTATACGGATGTCTTGGATCGTAGAAGATTTCTTCTGCTGTACCCATTTCAACGATCTGTCCGGCATACATAACAGCTACACGGTCAGCCATTCTAGCCACAACCCCAAGGTCATGGGTAATGAAAATGATCGCAGTATCAATCTTCTTCTGCAAATCCTTCATCAGATCCAGGATCTGTGCCTGAATCGTTACGTCGAGCGCCGTGGTCGGCTCATCGGCAATCAGGAGCTTAGGGTTAGCAGCAAGTGCCATAGCAATTACGACACGCTGACGCATCCCGCCGCTGAATTCATGCGGGTACTGCTGGAAACGGCGTTCCGGTGACGGAATCCCAACCAGAGTAAGCAGTTCAACCCCACGTTTGTAGGCGGCTTCCTTGGTGATATTCTCATGTTTGAACAGAACTTCGGTAATCTGCCGGCCGACCTTCATCATCGGATTCAGCGAGGTCATCGGATCTTGGAAAATCATTCCGATTTCTTTACCGCGGATTTTTTGCATTTGCTTCTCACTCTTGCGGATCAGGTCTTGTCCATCGAACAGGATCTGTCCGCGCTTATATTCGCCCGCAGGCTGAGGAACTAGCTTCATGACTGCTTGCGAGGTTACGCTCTTACCGGAACCGGATTCGCCAACAATCGCCAGTGTCTCCCCTTTATTTACATGAAAGCTGACACCACGGATTGCTTGAACTTCTCCTCCGCGTGTTCTGAATGATATAGCCAGGTCTTTTACCTCTAAAAGGCGCTCCATCCTGTCACCCTCTCTGTTTCTTTTCAAGTTATGATAGTGATTCCAAAAAACACGCAATACTATTATTTTATCTATCTTTAGGGGCTTACGTCAAGATTTTTCTGAAAACGTCACCGTCAAAAATCATCATTCTTCGCTATGCTTATGCCTTGTCCGCTTCTTCATTAATCCCCATACGAGCGGCGGTGTTAGAATCAACGTAAGCAGCAACGACCAGCTTATGTCAGCTTCACTGACAATACCCTCATGCAGCAGGCGGTAAAAAGCATACAAGGAATACGGAAATGCCAGAAGCACGGCTGTCACAACACCCGGGGTATACAGCTTCAGAACTATACTTTGTGCCAAATGTGTGAAGACATGCAGCAGAAACACAGCGAGGACAGCTAAGTAGGGCCAGTAGAACTCTAAAAATACCGCAACGAAGGTTACCCCTACTATCAGAATATACACGAACAGCACATCCATGGCAAAATTCCTGGTGGTCATGCCCATCATAGGTGCCATACGCTTCCGCAGTGCGGGGGAAAGCGACGCTGTTATAGCTGGGCCGTGTTTGTTCCCCCATGCCTCCACTGTAAGAATCTCTTCAAAATCATGAAACATAAAAACTACAGGCAGCAGCCACAGCAGGCTTATTACGTCCATATGTATTTGAAGCCAGTTCAACATCATAACATTCGCCTCTTTACCGGGAAAGTTGCGGGATAACCCTCGATAAAGTAAATTATATCCTATGGCCACCCAGGAAAGCGAGGTAACACTAATATGATTATAAAACCCAGAACACGCGGGTTCATCTGTACGACTGCCCACCCCGCAGGCTGTGCGCATCAGGTACAGCAGCAAGTGAACTATGTACAGAGCCAAGGACAATTCACCGGTCCCCGCAAGGTGCTTGTGATCGGGGCTTCCACCGGGTATGGGCTTGCAGCCAGGGTTGCAGCAGCCTTCGGTGCAGGAGCTGCCACCGTTGGTGTCTACAGACCCAGCACAGCCAGTGAGACGCGGACGGCCTCCGCAGGCTGGTATAATTCCGCAGCGTTCGAGGAGATGGCTTATACGTCCGGCCTGCGCTCCTATAGCGTATGCGGGGATGCTTTTACCGCCGAAACGAAGGAACGGACCATAGAGTTGATCCGCCGTGAGCTCGGACAGGTTGATCTTGTCATCTATAGCGTAGCCTCTGCGCGCAGAACAGACCCGCAGACCGGTGCAGTTCATCAGTCTGTATTGAAGCCGCTCGGCGGCACCTATACCAATACCACGGTCAATTTCCATACCGGAGAACTAAGCACGGTACAAATTGAACCGGCCACCGAAGCTGAAATGAATGACACTGTTCATGTGATGGGCGGAGAAGACTGGCGGCTATGGATTGAAGCGCTGCGGGATTCCGGCGTTCTGGCCGCAGATGCGGTCACTCTCGCCTTCTCCTATA
This sequence comes from Paenibacillus tritici, assembly GCF_013204885.1. Classification (GTDB taxonomy): domain Bacteria; phylum Bacillota; class Bacilli; order Paenibacillales; family Paenibacillaceae; genus Paenibacillus_AQ; species Paenibacillus_AQ tritici. The sequence continues at coordinate 302,605 of NZ_JABMKX010000001.1, read as the reverse complement.
TAGGTCCGGAGCTAACACAGGCCGTCTACCGCGACGGCACCATCGGCCGGGCTAAAGATCATCTGGAAGCCACGGCCTTACAGCTGAACGAACAGTTAGCAACCGCTGGAGGCCGCGCTTATGTAGCCGTCAGCAAGGGCCTAGTGACCCAATCCAGCTCGGCGATTCCCGTTGTTCCACTCTACATCTCAGTCCTCTATAAGGTCATGAAAGAACAGGGACTGCACGAAGGCTGCATCGAGCAGGCCTACCGGCTGTATACCGATTTCCTGTACAACCCGGAAGGGACTCCGGTAGACGAACAAGGGCGTATCCGGATTGATGACCGGGAGATGAGCCACGCTGTACAGAAGGAAGTGGACCGCATCTGGCCCATGCTGACCACGGAGAATGTCTATCAATATTCCGATCTGACCGGCTACAGACGCGAGTTCTTCCAGTTGTTCGGCTTCGAGACCAGCGGTGTTGACTATGAAGCTGATATTAATCCGGTTGTAGCCATCCGGAACAGTTACTAAGGGCTGACTGACATCCCGCTGCTCTGTGTACACAATATCAAGAGGCCGGAATCTCAGAAGAGATCCGGCCTCTTGTGTATCCTATAGTACCAGAGCCGTGAACTGCTTCCAGGACTCCGCAAGATTGTCATGCGCCCAGTTCACATGATTCTCATCCTTGTACTGGCGCGAATAACATTCTATAAGCATGATAAGATCCAGATACAGGTCGTACAGCTGCTTCCTCAGCACTTCATTCCGGCTGTTGAAGACCTTACCGTACCCTTCATAGAATGCGGCTGAGTTCTCGAAATGCCGGAAATAATACTCCAGCAATACGTCGCCCCACATTGCCCGCTCCCAGTCAATGATGGATACAATTACCCCGTCCTGTACAAAAACGTTGCCGTTCCACAGATCCCAGTGCACCAGACGCGGCTGCGTCACTTCATCCAGCGCAGGCAGATAACGCTCCAGCACCTGCTCTATTTCTGTCTGTGAAGCCGGCAGACGCGCTCCCAGTCGTACAGCATCCTGAAGCACATTCAGAAGCATGGACCTGAAGGTGTCCCTCCAGGAACGTCCGCTCCCGTCAGCCTGCCCGCCGAACAGTCCGAAGGCCGGCCCCTGAATCTCATTGATGATCCGCTGATACTGTCCAAGCTCGTATTCAATGGAATACCGCTGTTCCTCAGAGAGGCTCTCCTTGACCTCGTTATAAGGCTGCCCTTCAATCTTCTCCATGAAGAAATACGGGCACGGAATCAGCTGCAGGCTGTCATCATAACTGTACACTTCAGGCACAGGAACACCGCCCGCTGCCCGCACCAGACGAAGAGCCGCCACCTCAGCACGCATGATATCCTTCTCATAGCTCAAGGTCTCCGTCTCCGGTCCGGGAGCCACCTTGAGGATGACCGACCGGCCGTCACTTAGCTCCAGGTCATATCCGGTATTGAAAAATCCCCCGGTTAATTCCCTGCTGCCGGTAACCTCCAGATGTTCTCCAAAGGCGGCGGCTGCCAAAAGACTCAGCTGCCGGTCATTCAGCTTGACCTTAGTGAAGCTCTCCACCGGTTAGACCCACCACATCTCGGATACAGGTTCTTCGATCAGTACCTGCTGGAGATTGTCTACAGCTTTGGAGAAGCCTTCCTCAATCGACATCAGGCCGTCTTCGTGTTCAATACTGACCACGAAGTCGTATCCTACAAGACGCAGAGCGCTCATCATGTCAGCCCAGACCTTGATATCATGGCCGTAGCCAACGGAGCGGAACTGCCAGGCACGGTCCAGCATATTCGTATAAGACTGCATGTCTGTCAGACCATGCTTGTTGACATTCACCGGATCAATGACCGTATCCTTCGCGTGGAAGTGATGGATCGCGCCTTCACGGCCCAGAATATGAATGGCCTGTACCGGATCAATGCCCTGCCACCACATATGGCTCGGGTCAAGGTTCGCGCCGATGGCTTTCCCTGCGGCTGCTCTTAATCTCAGCAGTGTTGCAGGAGTGTGTACCGAGAACCCTCCGTGCAGCTCAAGACCGATCTTCACATCATGTGCAGTAGCGAAGGCTGCCTGCTCGGTCCAATAAGGAATGACCTTATTCTCCCACTGCCAGTCCAGAATCTCCTTGTAATCATTCGGCCATGGCGCAACCGGCCAGTTCGGATATTTCGCACCTTCATGGTCTCCCGGGCAGCCGGAGAAGGTATTCACAACCTTAACCCCCAGCTTCTGCGCCAGCTTAACCGTGTTCACGAAATCCTCATGATCCTTGTCTGCCAGCTCCTTCTGCGGATGCAGCGGGTTGCCGTGGCAGCTAAGCGCACTGATGATCAGACCGCGGGATTCTATTTGCTGTTGGAATTCCTTAAGAGCCGCTTCGTTCTCCAGCAGGTCTTTGGGATTGCAATGGCTGTTGCCGGGATAGCCTCCGGTGCCGATCTCAACCGCCTTTAATCCTTTGGAGACTACATAATCCAGCGCATCCTCAAGCTTGCGGCCCCCGAACAATACCATAAATACTCCAAGTTTCATTTGCAGATTCCACCTCTCCATAATCGTGTTGAAGCTTGTCAGGCTCCGTAGATATCGAAATTCTTAACCGTCTCATTGCGTTCTGCCGCTTCAAAGATCGCCTCAATCAATCTCAGCACGCGAAGCACCTCGGCATTCTTGACAATCGGCTCTGCTGTACCTTCGATTACCGCAGCGAGATTGTCATAGAAGCTGGAAGGCAGCTCTGCTGCCGCCGGCAGGTCTTCGAGGAGCGTTGCCCCTTCGGAGGGCGGAGCCATCGTCTTAGTCAGGCCAACACCCGCGCGGATGGGGGTCGGTTCTATTTTCTCAGATTCGTGGTTGGGGGCTACAATTCTGCCTCTCAGAGACCAGTCTTCAATGATCGCGGTTCCCTGGGTACCCTTCACATACCATCTTGGCATCGTGATGAAATTGGTCGTGCCGACTTCAACAATCGCTCTGATCCCGTTCTCAAATTGCAGAATCGCATCGAATCCGTCATCCACATTATTGCCCAGAATAAAGCTTAGACTGCTGCTGACACTCGTGACCTTACTGTCAATCATGAACAACAGCTGGTCCAGCAGATGAACGCCCCAGTCCAGCAGCATCCCGCCGCCCTGCTCCTTCACATGACGCCAGTCACCGGGAATCCCGTTGGCGCCATGTACTCTGGATTCGATCTGGAAGAGTGATCCAATCGTCCCCTGCTCATACATCGCCTTGATTACGCGGAAATCCTCATCCCAGCGTCTGTTCTGGTGCACCATCATCACCCGTCCGGCTGCATCCGCGGCTGCCTGCATCTCGGTGAATTCAGCCGAAGACAGTGCTACCGGCTTCTCACAGACGACATGCTTGCCTGCCTGAAAGGCACGAATGGCAATCTCCTTATGCACATCATTCGGTGTAGCGATCAGAATAACATCCACCGCCGGATCTGCCAGCACTTCCTCATAGCTGGAATAAGCGGTATAACCTGCATCTTCAGCCAGACTGCGCCGCTCTTCGAGCAGATCGAAGGCACCGCCTACGATCATGCGGTCACTTTCTTTGATTAATTGCGCATGATAGCTTCCCATTCCGCCGTAACCAACGATGGCTACAGTATGTTTGATTGAACTCATGGATTCCACTCCTGTTTGGTCTGATAGTCGCGTGAACCGGGAGATACCCTTAGTTGTCTGCGCTTCCGTCAAAATAAACTGCGCGTCCGGTACGTGCCGATTCATACACTGCTTCAAGGATCTGGGTGACTACGAAGGCCTGCTCCGGCAGAACAACCGGGTCCTTGTCTTCTCTGACCGCTTCAAGCCACAGACGGGCTTCACGGTCGGCTTCGTTCTCTGCTGCACCGCTGTAGAAGGCTACACCGCCGGAGGCAAGATCGACTTTGGTCTCATACAGTCTTCCGGCACGTTCGCCGTTCAGACGCAGGCCGTCCTTCATGTCCGCTCCGCCTTCCGTACCGGCGAGCAGGGTCTTAGCTTCGCCAAATTCGGACACATTCAGCGCCCAGCTGGCTTCGAGTACAATTGTAGCACCGTTCTCCATCGTAATGAAGCCGAAAGCGGAATCTTCAACCTTGAATTGTTCTGGGTCCCACGGACCGAACGCATTCGCGGCATTCTTCTTCTGGCCCAGCTTGTGGAAGGTAGAGCCTACAACCATACGCGGCTTGTAGTTATCCATCAGCCAGAGCGTCAGATCCAGTGCATGTGTACCGATATCAATCAGCGGTCCTCCGCCCTGCTTCTCTTCATCCAGGAATACGCCCCAGGTTGGAACAGCGCGGCGGCGAAGTGCGATGGCCTTGCCGTAATAGATATCGCCGAGCTCCCCTTCCTCGCACAGCCCCTTCAGGTATTCGCTGTCCGCGCGGTAACGGTTCTGATAAGCGATCGACAATTTCTTGCCTGTGCGCTTGGCCGCGTCAAGCATTTCCTTCGCCTGTGCCGTAGTCTTGGCCATAGGCTTCTCACACAGCACATGGTTACCGGCTTCCAGGGCAGCTACTGTAATCTCGGAATGGCTGTCATTCGGAGTGCATACATGCACGATATCGAATCCGCCCGTAGCCAGCAGCTCACGGAAATCGGTAAATACAGCAGCGCCTTCCGCACCGTAGGTCTTTGCTGCCTCCACAGCACGTTCTTCGACGATATCACAGAATGCCACCATTTCAGCATCCGCCTGACGGGCAAGACTTGGCATATGTTTGCCGTTTGCGATACCACCGCAACCGATAATAGCAATTTTGAGTTTGTTAGACATGAATATTTCCTCCTTGGTTCTCGTAAGTTTTGATCCAGTTCAAGCTGTCAGCCACACTGTCCAGCGGGGAACGGCTGCAAAAGTCCTGTTCTACCACTGCCCATTCCACACCGGCGGCTGCAGCCGCTTCAATAATCGCAGCCAGATCGACTTCACCTTCACCCAGCACTACAGTCTCCGGTGAGCCGTCTTCACGTTTCTTCAGATCCTTAAGGTGGATGATCGGCAGCCGTCCTGCGTACTTATGGATATATTCTGCCGGATCATATCCGCCGTAATACACCCAGCAGGTATCCATCTCCACTTGAAGCTGCTCTGCAGGCACCGCTTCGAACAGATAATCGAATGCAGGCTGGCCGTCAACCTTCTCCGTGAATTCAAAATCATGATTATGATAAGACAGAACCGCTCCGCCTGCCAGGCATTTCTCACCAATCACCCGCAGGCCAGCCGCTACTTCAGGCCAATTGCGCTGTTCTTCTGTCAGATAAGGCACGATCAGATTGCGGTTGCCAATCTCCAGGTTGAAGCTGATCTCCTGCTCTGTATCATTCAGCATGGCTTCATACGGGCGATGCGCTCCGACAGCAACCAGTCCTGTCTCCTCGAGCAGCGCCTTCACTTGCCCGGCCGTACGGCCGAAATAGTGGAAGAATTCCACACCGCTGTAGCCCAGCTCGGCTACCTTACGTATCGTTCCCTCGAAATCCTGTTCCAGTTCTTCTCTTAGCGTGTACAGCTGAAGTCCAACCTTCAACATCCCTATTCCACTCCTTGTTTGATCCGGAGTCATCCTGCTCTTGCCGCCGCCGCACTCTTCAGCCGGTTTCCCGGAGTGCATCACCTGAACAAACGGGCTGTAACCATTGGAGGGTATAGCTTTCTCTTGGTTTCATCCAATGCTCCCAGAGTTTGTAAATATAGCGATTAGCGCCGCAATACGGCGTCCTCCACATCAATTGTATGTTTTTTTGCTTAGCTACATGGTAATATGAAAGCGTATATAATAAAATGAATAATATGATTAAAACATGAACAATCTGCTTATCATTTAATTATTCTGGAGGACTCATGACACAGACCACAGCTTGTCACATTCTATCTGCCGGATTCTCCTTCCACCGCAAGCCGTTTCATATGTCCCGCAGTGAAGGTGTGCAGTATTATCTGCTGCGCCTGCAGACCGAAGGACGCAGCCGGACCCGGGAGAATGGAGCCATCACCACCGTTGAGAGCGGCGATCTCATGCTGTTCGCACCCACTGACCCTTATTACCTGAGTATTGACAAAGAGGTCTATCCTGTCGGCAAACCGCGGATTGAGAGCGGCGACTATCATATATTTTGCAGCGGACCCTGGATTGAGGAGTGGTGGGGGCGGAAGCAGCGTCCGGCAGTTCTCCGGCTTCCGTTAAGCGATCATATCCTTGGATTGTTCCGCCAGCTTGTGCTGGAGCAGCGCCGTTTGTCGGATTCCTCACCGGATATCTCATCGTGTTATCTGCAGATTCTGTGCATGGAGATTGACCGGCTGATGACGGATCAGCCCGTGATCTCACCCAAGGCCTATCTGGCTTACCGGATGAAGCAGTACGTCGAAGAACATGCCTCTTACGCCTTCAGGCTTGAGGATGTGGCTGCTCACGTAGATATCTCCGTCTCCCGTGCAGTCCATCTGTTCAAGGAAGCGTTCGGCACAACGATTGTCAAATATGTAAATGATGTAAGGCTGGATATGGCACGGGAGAAAATCACATTCAGTCCCATGCCGCTCGAGCATGTCTCCGAGACCTGCGGATTTGCGAACTATACCTACTTCCACCGTATCTTCAGGGGCCGGTTCGGCATGTCGCCCAAGCAATACCGTATTCATAGCAGGGCACAGGCTTAAGCTTCAGGCAGCCGCCCCCGGACATGCAAAAGGAGCGCCATCATGGAAGATCCGCTCCTTGTGTTTGACCTTATTCAATTGCTGGCGTTTGCCGGGTGTCATTCTGACATGCTGGGAGATGGCGCCGTAATCCTGATTCATCCTGCGGTTTCTTTCCGCACACCAGGTGCCGGAGCGCTGTGCCTTCAGCAGAGCCTTCTGTGTTCTTGTACGTGCCATAAGCGGCGACACTCCTTGTCTTCTCATATATTCAGTGCGGCTGCACTGTTATTACCATATTAACATAATTCCCTTCCGGCTACCCGGTATAGTTGATTATATCCGTCTGTTGCCGCCCGGCAGCTATTGCCTGCCTGCTGCGCGGCTTGCAGTAGAACAGTCTGGTACAGTATTCTTGAAGAGCAAGCTACATACCTGTGGCCATGGAAGCCAACCGCAGAATGAGGGGGGGAACAATGTATGAAATACGATGTGCTGTATGACGGCGCCTTCGCCATGCTGAAGGTCCTGCTGGAGCCGGGGGAGAGCGTTAAGGCCGAGATGGGGGCGATGGTCGCCATGTCTCCGAATGTGGAGCTGAGAGGAACGGTGGACGGCGGTATTATGCGCGGTCTCGGCCGGATGCTGAGCGGGGAGAAATTCTTCTTCCAGGAGCTGACCGCAACCCGCGGGCAGAGCGAAGTTCTGCTGTCACCCGGAGCGATCGGGGATGTTCAGGCCATTGAGCTGGACGGATCGTACAAGCTGATGGTCCAGAAGGACGGTTTCCTGGCAGGAACCCAAGGCATTCAGGTCAACACCAAGATGCAGAATCTGACACGCGGATTATTCTCCGGCGAAGGCTTCTTCATTGTGGAGATCAGCGGCCGAGGAACCGTCTTCCTCTCCTCCTTCGGAGCGATCCATGCCATTAATCTCGGCCCGGGCGAGGAGATGATCATTGATAACGGTCACCTCGTGGCCTGGCCGGACTACATGGAATACAAGGTCGAGAAGGCAGCCTCCGGCTGGCTGAACAGCTTAACCAGCGGTGAAGCGTTAGTCTGCCGTTTCCGCGGCGAAGGCGTGGTGCTGGTACAGACCCGCAACCCGGGAAGCTTCGGAACCTGGATCAAATCCTTCGTGCCGAGCCGGGCATAGCGGCAGCGGGCGGATGGAGAAACGGCCGCATAGGTTCGACATTTGCTCTGGCTGCACAGCAAAAAGGCGCTTGGCTGATTATTCAGCCCGGCGCCATTTTTGTGTATTAAGGTTGCAGCTTAAGAGACAGCACGGCATTCCTTGTCGCCCTTGCAGCCGTTTTTTTGGCAGCTATTGTAGGTGCCTTTGAAATCAAGGCGGTGATCCGTCACACTGAAGCCATATTCACGGGCCACCCGTGCCTCAAGCTCCAGCAGCCAGTCATCCTTGATCTCCTCCAGCTTCCCGCATACATTGCAGATCAGGTGATGATGCATATGCATATGATCGTCGTCGCGCAGATCATAACGCGCCACACCGTCGCCGAAATTCATCTTTTGAACAATATGAAGTTCACACAGCAGCTCCAAGGTCCGGTACACGGTCGCAAGCCCCAGATGCGGAAACTTACGCTTAACCAGCATATATACCTCTTCCACGCTTAAATGATCCTTCTCATTATCCAGCAGTATCCTCACGATAGCTTCGCGCTGAGGCGTAAGCTTATAATTATGAGCCGCAAACTGCTGGCTGATATTTGTCACTCGGTTCACCCGGGTTCCCACCTTTCCGGAAGTCGAACATTTTCCACAGAATAATTAGTAATCCTTACGATATAAGCATAACAAACTTGCAGGCCAATGAAAAGTCCTGACACCAGTATAACATCACTTCCCCGCAATAGCCCCTTTCTCTGGCTGCATCCCTACATAATATTTCCGCTGAATCAGATTCCGCCCATTCCGAAGTGTGCCCTTTCCCCATACTCTATATAAACTAATCTCTTAAAAGTGAGGATGATCGGGATGGCAAAAGTACAACCTAAGCAGACGCAGAGACTTGTGACAGCCCGCGTACTGCGCACAGTAGCTACGGCTATGCTGCCCTTCTACCGCAAAATTGCCGGAAACCGCAGTTTTGCCAGGCAATGGTCAACCGCTGTTGTCACTGCAGACCTGGACCTGATGGGCAGACTACTCTCCAGCATTCCGGCTCTTGCGGGGGCGGAGAATTACGGAACGAACGGTATCGGTTATTTCATCTCCTTTCCGTTTCCGCTGCCGGTTGCCTTCTACACCAACGGAACCACGATTCCGCCGGGCACCGTGCGGTTCACCTTCAATACTGACGCCCACCGCTACATCGCACGTTCCCTTATTCCGCTGTACCGGGAGCTGGCGGTTAACCGTAGGTTCGCGGAATCTATGGCTGCGGCCATCCGGCGTAAGGACACCCGCGCGGTAAGGAGCATGGTGCGCAGGCTGGTGAAGACCCCGTCACTGAAATCCGTTACCATTGAAGAAAGCGGAATAGCGCTGCTGTTCAAAACCAGGTTCAGCAAGTACCCTTACCGCAACCTCCTGTTTCAGGAAATGATGTAGCTGACGAGTCCCGCAGATCGGGATTTATACGCTTGCAACCTTTTCTGATCCCATTACGTTAGAGGAGTTGATACAGGCCGAACGGCCCAACCCTATAATAGAGGTGGAATTCAGATGAGTATGAAAAAAAACACGATCGCAGCTTTTACAGCAGTAACCCTCCTTTCCTTCTCTCTTGGCGGACAAATTTTTGCAGCAGGCAGCAGCTTTAAGGATATCGACCAGGTGACCGGTAAGGATAAGATCAACTCTCTGAAGGAACAGGGCCTGATCAAAGGAATCTCCGACACCCAATTTCTGCCGGCATCCACAGTAACTACAGCGCAAGGGATACAGTTTATCTCCGGCGGTCTCCAGCTTAGCCTGGCAGCGATTGATTTCAATAAGGCACCACAGGCAAGTGCGCTTTTCTCCAAGGTAAAAGATAATGCCTGGTACGCCGAAGCCTTCATCAATGCGCACTATAACGGCGTAAACATTCCTGCCGATATTGATCCCGCCAAGCCGATGACCAAAGAGCTGTTCACTACCCTGCTGATTCAGGGTGTGGAGAAGGCCGGCAACCTGCCGATGATCAATATTGTTCCGGTGGATATTGCGGATGCAGATGCGCTGGAGCCTTCTTACCAGGGTACGATCCAGCGTTCACTGAAATACAAGATCAATACGCTTGATGCCAGCGGCAAGTTCAATCCCAAAAGCAAGATTACCCGCGCTGAAGCAGCAATCATGCTGTACAACGCCCTGGAATACCTGAACTCCGTCAGCGATGGCGGTTCAGAAGTTAAGTAAGTCAGATACGATTCATACCGCTCCCCCGCGTATGATATAGATAAAGGCCACTCCATGCCGGGTGGCCTTTATTGCTGGATCTGGACTAGGATGGACTAGGAGCATTGAGGAATCAGCAGATTTTCATAAAGTATGAAGCATAAGCTGATGGGGGATTTTGACGATGATGAAAAATAAGTATGTAAACGGGATGAACGAAATGCACGCAGACGATGCTTTTAAACAATCCTTCATCCGCAGAGTCAGCCTGAATTCCGGTGCTTCTCCAACCCCATTCTGGAGTCTTCGCAGGAGGTTCACGGTCATCGCAAGTTCTTGCATGATAATACTCTTACTAGCCATTGGAGGACCTCTTCTTGACCGCAACGGGGATCAGGCCAATCCTTCGATCCTGTATAAAGGGTTCACAGTTACCGCCTATGCTGGAGATGGAGTTCCCTTAGTGGTGCAACCGGATGTTGAATTCCCGCTCGGCCGATACTCTGTATTCATGAGCAGTGTACCGGGCTTCCCCATAAACATTGTTGCTGATGGTGCTGACACCATTGACTTACAAGCCTCGGAGGGAGAACTGCTAATGTGGAATCCGGCGGATTCCAAGGTGATCCCGCAGGGACAGCAAGCAACCGTTAAGTCAGGTGACACCATCTATTGGTCTCCATTGGCAGACAACTCTTCACCATCAGCAGCCGCTGAGAGCATTCTGGAAATCACCGCCTACCGGGACAGCCGTAGATTAGGCAGTACGATGTTCCAGATCCAATCGCAGGATCATATCACATACACCGGACTAATGCTGGGAAGGACAAACTCAATTGAGTAGATGAATGGTGAATGATGTAAAAGTTTATGCGGCGCTTGCAACTTTTAAAGGCAATCTTTCATCCGCCTTTTCCTCTGGTGGTATCAGGTGCACTTATGCTCCTTAGTCGATCATTTGGGTGGCGTCCGGTGGTATCAGGTGCACTAATACCCCTTATTTACTCAACTAGCCTGTGTTCAATGAATTCAGGTGCACTAATACTCCTTATTTACTCAATTAGCCCGTGTCCGATGAATTCAGGTGCACTTATGCTCTTCATTCGCTCATTTGGGTAGCGTCCGGTGGATTGAGGTGCACTAATACCCCTTATTTACTCAACTAGCCCGTGTCCAATGAATTCAGGTGCACTTATGCTCTTCATTCGCTCATTTGGGTAGCGTCCGGTGGATTGAGGTGCACTAATACCCCTTATTTACTCAACTAGCCCGTGTCCAATGAATTCAGGTGCACTTATTCT
>NZ_JABMKX010000001.1:0-291187 GCF_013204885.1 Paenibacillus tritici | reverse complement strand
ATGCTCTTCATTCGCTCATTTAGCCTGTGTATGGTGGAACCAGGTGCACTAATACCCCTTATTTACTCAACTAGCCCGTGTATGGTGGATTGAGGTGCACTAATGCTCTTCAGTCGCTCATTTGGGTAGCGTCCGGTGGATTGAAATGCACTTATGCTCTTCATTCGCTCATTTGGCCCGTGTATGGTGGAATCAGGTGCACTAATACCCCTTATTTACTCAACTAGCCCGTGTCCGATGAATTCAGGTGCACTTATTCCAGCCGATTCAGAGGGACTTTTCCCTTTCCTTTCAGCCTCTGGCCCAATTCCAGCCGATTCAGAGGGATTTATCCCTTTCATTTCTGCGTCTAGCCCACTTCCAACCGAATCAGAGGGATTTATCCCTTTCATTTCCGCGTCTGGCCCAGTTCCAACCGAATCAGAGGGATTTATCCCTTTCATTTCCGCGTCTGGCCCACTTCCAACCGAATCAGAGGGATTTATCCCTTTCATTTCCGCGTCTGGCCCACTTCCAACCGAATCAGAGGGATTTATCCCTTTCATTTCCACCACTGGCTCACTTCCAGCCGATTCAGAGGGACTTTTCCCTTTCATTTCCACCTCTAACTCATTTCCAGCCAATTCAGTGGGATTTATCCTTTTCATTTCCGCGTCTGGTCCAATTCCAGCCGATTCAGAGGGATTTATCCCTTTCATTCCCACCTCTGGCCTATATACCACTCTTCCGGTGACTTCCGACACACTTGAACAGACACACGTGAACAGACAAAAGGCAGACCCGGATTCCCCTCCCGTCTGCCTTTCTTCGTTACTAACCGTATTCGTATCACTCTTCCCCGCTCAGCCGGTTCAGGAATTGCAGTGCCCGCGGATTCTTCGTCTGCTCCAGCACCTGCTGCGGGGTTCCTTGCTCCAGGATGACTCCGTTGTCCATCAGGATGATCCGGTCGGCCACATCGGCCGCGAATTTCATCTCATGGGTGACGATGACCATCGTCATCCCCTCGCGGGCCAGCTGCTTGATGACCTTCAGCACCTCGCCGACCAGCTCCGGATCGAGCGCCGAGGTCGGCTCATCGAACAGCAGCACCTCCGGCTCGACCGCCATCGCCCGGGCAATAGCCACCCGCTGCTGCTGGCCGCCGGATAGCTGATGCGGATAGACTTCTGCCTTATCCGCCAGGCCTACCTTGTCCAGCAGGGCCAGCGCCTTGCTCCGCGCTTCCTCCTTGGAACGCTTCTGAACCGTGACCTGTCCCTCCATGACATTGCCGATAGCCGTCATATGAGGGAACAGATTGTAAGACTGGAAGACCATCCCTGTCTGCTGGCGCAGTGACAGTACAGTACGCTGTGGAATTTTGGCGCCTGGAGTGAAATCCAGCTTAATCGTGTTGAGTGCCAGACTGCCCTTGTCGGGAATCTCCAGCAGGTTGAAGCAGCGCAGCAGGGTGGTTTTGCCGGAGCCGGAAGGCCCGATAATCACCATCACCTGGCCGTGTTCGACGGTAAGATCGACGCCCTTTAGAACCTCCAGAGGGCCGAAGGACTTATGTAAATCGCGTATTTCAATCATGTGTGTGCCTCCTTAACTGGCCGAATACCGGTCCAGCCGCTTCTCCAGGTAATTCTGCAGCGCCGACAATACGGAGCAGAACAGCAGATAGAACAGCGCCGCTTCGCAGTACAGCAACAGCGGTTCATACGTTGTCGCTACAATTTGCTGCGCTTTTCTGAAAATCTCGACATAAGTTATACTTGCCGCAAGTGAGGTATCCTTCACCAGACTGATAAATGAGTTCGATAACGGCGGAACCGATACACGGGCAGCTTGAGGCAATATCACCCGGCGCAAGGCCTGCTTACGGCTCATCCCTACAGAGAACGCCGCTTCCCACTGGCCCTTGTGTATAGACAGAATGGCCGCCCGGACAATCTCCGAGGAATAGGCCCCGACACTGAGCGTGAACCCGATGACCGCCGCGATGAACGGATCAAGCACAATCCCTGCTGCGGGCAGTCCATAGAAAATAATAAACAGCTGTACCAAGAGCGGCGTTCCACGGATCACCCAGACATAGAACCGGGCAATGAGCCGCGGAATCTGCCAGGAGGATAGACGGGCAAGTGCCGTAATCACAGCCAGCAGCAGGCCCAGGATAAAGGATACCAGTGCAAGCGGAAGGGTAAAAGCCACCCCGGCTTTGAACAGGGGCAGCAGTGAATCGAGAAATATTTGTATTTGGCGGTCATCCATCATTTCGATACGTCAGCGCCGAAGTATTTCTCGGAAATCTTGAGGTACGTTCCGTCGCTCTTCATGGCAGCCAGCGCTTCGTTCACCGCCTGCACAAGCTCGTCATTCCCCTTCAGGAATACGGCTGCGCTGTGTGAGCCTTCGGCAATCTCATCCACCTGCTTGATCTTGACATCCGGCTTCTGCTTCTTCAGATCGAGGAAAGACAGGCCGTCATTGACAGTGGCATCAATCCGTCCGGAGAGCAGCAGATCAATGGCCTGGTTGAAGCCTTCGGTAGATACAATCTCGGCACCGTTGTCGGTAGCAATCTTACCTAGGTTGCTGGTTAGAGACTGTCCGGCTTTTTTGCCCTTCAGGTCAGCAAAGGTCTTGATATCCTCATTATCCTCCGGGACGATCAACACAGCCTTGGATACGATATACGGGTCGGAGAAATCATATTTCACTTTGCGCTCATCGGTAATGGATACTTCGTTGAAGATCACATCGAACCGCTTGGCATCCATGCCGGCAAAAATCCCATCCCACTGCGTCTCAATGAACTCCGGCTTCACGCCCAGGCGCTTGGTGACTTCCTCGGCAATTTCGACGTCGAAGCCCGTCAGCTTGCCGTCCGCATCATGATACGTGAACGGTGCGTAGGTTCCTTCTGTTCCGATCCGCAGCTTGCCGCTGGCTTTGACCGCTTCCAGACTATTCTGCCCCGCAGGAGCCGTAGTCGGTTCTGCAGCAGCGTTGCCGCCTGTTGCCGGGGAATTGGCATTATTGTTTCCGCAAGCTGCAGCCATGACCAGGGTAAGGAGCAGCACAATAGTTAGACTGATTTTTTTCATTCGATGAATCCCCTCTCGTCTCTTCTTCTCAGGTCCGTAATGACCGGCAAAATGAATAGTAACACCGCGGCATAACCTGCGTCAACACTTTTTTCCGATTATATCCATCGGATTTATATTGTATTGGATTTTTATAGTATAGCTTGCCCCAATTTCTGTTTCTGCATGAGGATTGCCTGAAGAGTTTCCGCTGGCTAAAAGCAGAGCAGCGACCCTCCATCAATGGAGAATCGCTGCTCTATTCTGTCAGGTATATCCAATCATCGCTCTTAGCTGAGCCTAACTATCCGTGCATGATTTCCGGCACCGCTTGTTCCTTGGTAGGCTCACCTTCTGATTTGCGGCCTCTGCGCAGCAGCAGTCCGAGCACGGCACCGCCAAGCGCAACAAACATCATGATATGGAACGTGTCGGCGAAGCCTTGGGACAACACCGTCTGCTTCGCCAACAGCAAGGCCTCCTGTGAGGCTCCGGCGGCACTCTGCCCGGCAGCAGCTGCCGCTTCCTGCATCTCTGTCCCGCGTGCCGTTGTTCTCGCAGTCAGAATGGTAACCAGTGTCGATATTGCGAGCGAGGTAATGACCTGCTGCATAGAGTTGGTGAGCGAGGTTACCCGGTTCACCAGATTGCTTGGCGCCTTGTTGAGCAGATGTGTATTCATCGGCATCATCATCAGCCCCATTCCGGCACCGCACATGATCAGCGGAAGGATCAGATCCCGGCTCTGTGTTGTAAGATCCACATGGGAGTATTGGAACAACGCGCCGGAGACCAGGCTGAGACCGCAGACCACAAGCCAGCGCACGCCAATCCTGTCGAACAGAATTCCGGCGATCGGCATCATCAGCCCGGAAGCAATCGCTTGCGGCAGCAGCGTCAGACCGGTGTCGAAAGCGCCGAAGCCGCGGGCCTGCTGCAGAAATTGCGGCAGCAGGAATAACGCGCCGTATAAGCCGAACTGGGCAATCCACTGCACGATAATTCCGGTGGTGAAATCAACAGATTTCAGAATCCGCAGCTCCAGCAGCGGTGTCTTGGAACGCAGCTCTGCAATCACGAAGGCGATCAGAGCAACCGCTCCCAGTCCCAGCCCCAGCAGAGTCTTCTCGGATGTCCAGCTCTGCGCACCCTGGCTGACACCGTAGGTGAGGGAAGCAAAAGCCAACGGACCAAGAACCATCCCGAACTTATCCATGCCGGGCACGCTGTTCTTCGCCGCATTCGGCAGCTTGCGCAGTCCAATCAGTACCGCAATGATGCCGATCGGAATATTAATGAGGAAGATCCAGCGCCAGGAATGGTATTCGACCAGCCAGCCTGACAGTACCGGACCAATCGCCGGTGCAAACAGGACGGGAATGCCCATAATGCCCATAACTACGCCAACCTTGCTTTTCGGAGCAAGTCTGTACACGTAGGCCATACCGACAGGGAGTACGCACCCTCCGCCAAGTCCCTGAATTACACGGAATACAATCAGCCATTCGGCACTGCTCGGCGTAGCGCACAGAATGGAGCCTAATGTGAATATGATTACCGCTGTCAAAAAGACCGTTTTGGCCCCGAACCGGTCTGACAGCCAGCCGGACAGCGGAATAACGGAAGCCTGGGCCAGCATATAGCCGGTTACCACCCATTGCAGCGTATGCAGATCGGTCTTGAAATCCACTACCAGCCGGGACAATGCCACATTCATTGCCGTGCTGTCCAGGACAACCATAAATACCCCGGCAATAATCGCCAGCAGCGGAACCAGAATGCCGGACAGCCGGAAATCGGCCTCCTGCTTCAAGGTTTGATCCATGTCTCTTCTCCTCCTGAGCTGTCCGCGCCCAGCATTGACCTGCGGACAGATTTTTAGATATAATGAGTGAACGGACAACTGTCCGTAAGTGCAATTCATAGTCTACGGACAATTGTCCGTTGTGTCAATTGATTTATTTGTTTTTCTGTAAATTGCTGATCTGTTTCTGAAAGGGGATCTCATGAAAAAGCCAGACACCGATGCTGCACAGCTCCCGCCGTCAGCTCCGCAAGCCGTAGAATCCGCTCCGCCCGTGTCCGCCGATCCTTATGTGCAGCGGATTCTCGAAGCCGCCCGCCAGTTGTTCACTGAGAGCGGTCTGGATGCGGTGAACATGTACAGCATTGCGAAGCGGGCGGGGATAGGGCAAGGCTCGCTGTACCGCCGCTTCACGGACAAAGGTGAGATCTGTTCTGCTCTGCTGAAGGGCAGCGCGGACCAGTTCCTCTCCGGCCTGGAGCAGCAGGTCGCTGCCGGCGCCGGTGAAGCTCCGGCCCTGGCCCGGCTGCAGAGCAGCATTGAGCAGATTGCTGATTTCATAGAGCAGTATGCCGAGCTGCTGAATATGATCAAAGCCGAGTTCACCGGCAAGAAGCAGCTTACCCAGTTTGAGCATCCTTTTTTTCAGCGGCTGGGAGTGATGATGACTGAGCTGCTGCAGCGGGCTGCTGACAATGGAGAGATTATTGATATAGATCCGGGCTTCGCAGCTACCGCATTAATCTCAATACTCAGCCCCGATCTGTACTTATATGAACAGAAGCGTAACCATTCCTCCAAGCTGGAAATCTCCCGCGGAATCGTGGCTTTGTTCGTAACAGGCCTCTCCAGGCGCTGACAACCTGCTCTTTACAAGAGGGGAATTTATGGTATATTAAGTAGCAATTACGAATTCAATAGCACCTGTTATTTCACTAGGGGAGTCGGCCGACTGAGACGGAGCTTAAGCTCCGGACCCTTGGAACCTGATCTGGATCATACCAGCGGAGGGAAGTGGAGCAGATTGTATCAGTGGCTTCCGCGTCATAGGCCGCAGCTGACTGTACCTTCCGCCCCATTCATCTCCTCCGGGAAATGAATGGGGCTTTTTGATGTTCGTACGGCTGTTAATTGATCCCGGAGGAGGCTTCCTGCATAGTCTTATGATTAACCTTACGAATCTATCCTACGCCTTCGGGTCCGGCTCGTCCCGGGCACTGGTATTCTCGGAGCTGTCCATGAATGTGCGCCGGGGGGAATTCATCTCTGTCGTCGGTGCCAGCGGATGCGGCAAAAGCACGTTGTTCAAAATTATCGCCGGCCTGCTTGAGCCTGCCAGCGGCAGCCTTACGCTGAACGGGGTTGAGTCAACATCAGCGGCCCAGAGGCTGGGCCGTGTCGCCTATATGCCGCAGCAGGATCTCCTGTTGCCCTGGAGAACCGTGCTGGACAATTGTCTGCTGCCCTGGGAACTGAAGCGCAGCGTCCCCAAAGCGGACGCCGTTACGCAAATCCGCACCCTGCTGGGCCGCTTCGGTCTCACCGAGACCGAAGGTGCTTATCCGCATGAGCTGTCCGGCGGGATGCGCCAGCGGGTGGCCGTCCTCCGCACGGTCGCTGCGGGCAACGAACTTCTGCTGCTCGACGAGCCGTTCGGAGCGCTGGATGCCATTACGAAGCGGGCGCTTCAGATCTGGCTGCTGGAGTTATGGTCGGAGCTGGACAAGACTGTGCTGTTCATCACCCATGACCTGGAGGAGGCACTGCTGCTCAGTGACAGAATCTATCTGATGACCGGCAGTCAGGGCGGCGGGATACAGGAGTTCACTTCCGGCCTCCCGCGTCCCCGGCACCACACTCTGAACTATGAACCGCAGTTTGCTGCCCTGCGTCAGGAATTGGAGCTGAAGTTATATGATAACCGTCTCACCTAGACGGCTGATACAGGATTACGGCCCGTCTGCCCTGCTGGCGGTGCTGACCCTGGCGGTCTGGGAGACTGTAGCGCGCCTTGGCCTGATTCCCCCATTCATTCTTCCAGCTCCGTCTGCGGTCTGGATGGCCTTGATTGAAGAACGCAGCCTGCTCTTCGGAGTGCATCTGCCTGCGACACTACTGGAGGTGCTCACAGGCTTCGCCCTGTCCGTAGGCTGCGGAAGCCTGCTGGGGACGGGGATGCATCTGTTCAGGCCGCTGGCCAAGGCGCTGTACCCGCTCCTGGTTATCAGCCAGACGATACCGCTAATCGCCCTCTCGCCCCTGTTCATTATGTGGTTCGGCTACACCATATGGAGTAAGGTGGCTGTTGTTTTCCTGACCGCTTTCTTTCCGGTGGTCATCGGCACCTATGACGGGTTGTCCAAGAACACAGACGGCTACCGGGAGCTGCTGCTGACATTCGGCGCGAACCGCTGGCAGATCCTCAGGAAGGTTGGCGTTCCGCTGGCCCTGCCCTCTTTTTTCTCCGGACTGAAGCTGTCGGTTGTATACTGTGTCATCGGTGCAACGATCGGAGAATGGCTCGGGGGCAGCCAGGGGCTGGGCTACTTCAGCCGCAGAATGGCCGGGAATCTGCAGAGCGCCAAGATGTTTGCCGCTGTTGTCTTGTTGTCCGCACTCGGTATCTTATTGTTTCTATCTGTCGCCGGGCTGGAGAAGATTATTCTGAAGAAAAGAGGACGTTATTCATGACTACTATCCGCTATGCACGTAATCTGTACAATAGCATTTCAAGGCCGGCCAAGCTGCTGCTGTCCGCTCTTGTGCTCTGTACCCTGCCGGTCCTGGCAGGCTGCGCCAACAGCAACGGTCCGGGGGCTTCCGGCTCCACGGCTGCAACAACTGCGACCTCCGAAGCGGGTGCTGACGGTCCAGCCCATAAGCTGACGATTATGCTCGACTGGTATCCGAACGCTGTCCACTCCTTTTTATACGCAGCTCAGGCTAAAGGATATTTCGCTGAACAAGGTCTTGAGGTGGAGATTCAGATGCCTGCCGATACCAATGATGCGCTGAAGCTTGTCGCTGCCGGGAAGGTAGATCTCGCACTCAGCTATCAGCCTCAGGTGCTGATGGCACGGGGAGAGAACATTCCGGTCAAATCCATCGCCGCCCTGGTGCGGCATCCGCTGAATCATCTTATGGTAGCCGCTGACAGCGGAATTACCCGTCCGGGAGAGCTGTCAGGCAAGCAGGCCGGATATTCCTCTGTTCCGCTGTATGAAGCCATGCTAAAAACTATGGTGACAAGTGACGGCGGAGATCCCTCATCTCTGAAGCTGATTGACGTCGGCTTTGAGCTGATTCCCGCCCTCTCCACGGGCCGTGTGGATGCCATAATGGGCGGCTTCATCAACCATGAGCAGCTCATTCTGGAGCAGGAAGGCCATCCGGTACGCTCCTTCAATCCTGTGGAATACGGGGTTCCCGATTATTATGAGCTGGTGCTGGTCGCCAGTGAACAGGGACTTCAGGATTCGCAGGGGTATTACCAAAAATTCGTGGAAGCCATACGACAAGGCCAGCAGTTCGTAGCCGGGAACCCGGATGAAGCGCTGAAGCTTCTGCTGGAGCATCAGGAGGATACGGCTCCGCTGGATGAAGCGATTGAACAACGCAGTCTGAAGATCCTGCTGCCGCTGATGGATGCCGGCTCTCAGCCCTTCGGCTATCAGGATGGGGCTACATGGGAGAAAGTTAACCGGTGGCTGAGCGAGAACAGACTGCTGGCGCAGGAAGTGGATATTAAGAACGCTTTTATTAATTTCTAGATTATACCCTCAGGAGGAATTCATATGTCTTATCTATCCAAGGTGCGCCAGGCGAATCCGCTGGTGCATAATATCACGAATATCGTAGTCGCCAACTTCACCGCAAACGGGCTGCTTGCGCTCGGGGCCTCCCCGTTTATGGCCGATGCGCTCGAAGAAGTTGCCGATGTCGCCGCCATGTCAGGGGCTGTCGTGCTGAACATCGGCACGCTGAATGAAGCCGCCATCGCTTCCATGCTCAAAGCCGGGCAGGCGGCGAACCGGCAGGGCGTTCCGCTGGTGCTTGATCCCGTTGGGGCAGGCGCCACCGCCTACCGCACGGAGGTTACCGCTAAGCTGCTCGGGGAGCTTCAGCTTACCGCTCTGCGCGGCAATGTGGCTGAGGTTGCTAATGTCGCCGGAGAGCGCTGGGCGAGCAAAGGCGTGGATGCCGGGGCAGGCGAAGGCGATGTAATCGCCCTGGCGAACAAGGCGGCGCGGAAGCTGAACTGTGTGGTCATCATCACCGGCAAGGAAGATATCATTACCGACGGCAAGCGGACCTATATCGCCAGCAACGGCCACCCCATCCTGACCCGGGTCACCGGAACCGGCTGTCTGCTTAGTGCTGTCGTGGGCGCGTTTCTTGCGGTAAGCGGCGGGGGCGGCGATGTGCTGGAGGCGGCTGCCGAAGCCCTCTCCTTCTATGGCGTGGCTGCCGAGCTTGCTGCTGAAGCGGCAGAAGCCCAAGGGCCCGGCAGCTTCCAGATAGAGTTCCTGAATCAATTGGCCCTGGTAACCCCGGAGCTATACAGCAGCCGGTCCCGGCTGAAGCTGCTCGAATCCTAGACCTCACCTTATCCTAGACCGCATATTACAGAAGGAGATTACACGATGACTAGCATACGTATAGCGTTGACCATTGCCGGCTCCGACAGTGGCGGAGGGGCCGGCATTCAGGCAGACTTGAAGACCTTCCAGGAGCTGGGGGTATATGGCATGTCCGCCCTTACTGCGCTCACCGCACAGAACACGCTCGGTGTTCAAGGGGTCTATCCCATGGAGCCGGAGACAGTCGCAGCCCAGCTCGATTCCATCGGAAGTGATTTGCCGCCGGACGCCATCAAGACGGGGATGCTGTTCAGCAGTGACATTATCCGCATGGTTGCCGCCAAAGTGAAGCAATACGGCTGGCAGCAGCGGCTGGTCATCGACCCGGTCATGGTCGCCAAGGGCGGCTCCCAATTGCTATTGCAGGAAGCGGTGCAGGCGCTGATTACAGACCTGCTTCCTCTGGCACTCGCCATCACCCCCAATCTTCCTGAAGCAGAGATGCTTACAGGCATGAAGATTCACGGACGGCAGGACAGAGAACAAGCCGCAAGGCTCCTCCATCAGATGGGAGCGCAGTATATTGTCTTGAAGGGGGGACATGACCCGGAAGGCGATGAGGCTGTGGATCTGCTCTATGACGGACGGGAATTTCAATATATGTCCAGTCCGCGGATTGCGACCAGACATACGCATGGAACCGGCTGTACCTTCTCGGCAGCGGTGACGGCGGGTCTGGCGCTCGGCCGCTCCATGCCGGAAGCGGTCCGTACCGCCAAGGCCTTCATTCAGGCCGCTATCGAGGACAGTCTGAATATTGGGGCCGGGCAGGGGCCGACCAATCATTTTGCTTACCAGAACCGGATGAGATCCAAGGGGGAGCTGCTATGAAACGGATTAACAGCGAGGACATGCGCAGACTTCTGAAGCTGTACTTCATAATGGGCAGCGTGAACTGCAAGCTCTCACCGGCTGACACCTTATCGGCTGCTGCGGACGGGGGAATTACTCTGTTCCAATTTCGGGAAAAGGGTCCCTCCGCGCTAACGGGTGCCGCCCTGCTCCAGCTTGGAGGGCAGCTCAGGGAAATCTGCCGGAATTACGGCATCCCGTTCATCGTAAATGATGATCTCGAGCTTGCTGCTGCTCTTGATGCGGACGGGATTCATGTCGGCCAGGATGATCTTCCGGCCCGCTTGATCCGTCAGCGGCTTGGCGAGCATAAGATCATCGGGGTATCCGCCCATAACCTGACGGAAGCACGGCAGGCCATTGCGGACGGGGCAGATTATCTCGGGGTCGGTCCCGTCTATCCCACTACGTCCAAAGCCGATGCCCAAGCTGTCCGGGGAACGGCTGTTATTGAAGAGCTAAGGCACAACGGGCTTACCATCCCCCTCGTGGGAATCGGCGGAATCACCCTGGAGAATGCCCCGCCAGTGATCCAGGCGGGAGCAGACGGTATCTCCGTGATCTCGGCCATTGCCGGAGCTGAAGATATCAGGGGGACCACGCGGAGATTCGCGCAGTTAGTCACTGCTCCTTCTCCATAATTACGAACAAAGCTGTGGATGGAATGATGCGGATGCTTCATGCCACGCATAGGCAAACGTCTAACTCCATCCGCCTGCTTTTTTGGCGACATAGAGCGTTAACCATGGCGCACGGCCATTGTGTTTGGTTTTTCTGTGAAAATACTTCTGGCACAACCTGCGATAAACGCACGGCCACGAGGCGCTCCCAGTCTAATTGTGTTCGGTTTTTCGATTACATTCAGCCTACGCGGCGCTCACAGTCCAATTGTGTTCGGTTTTTCGATTACATTCGGCCATTGCCGCCGAGATCAGGAATCCCCTACTCTGTCCCGGCGCAGCCTCCCCATAACGATCGTATTATAGAATTGTCCGTCGGCCAAACGCTTGTCTCTGCGCAGGACTCCTTCGACCTCGAAGCCCAGCCTCCCGTACAGCTTGATTGCCTTGTCATTGGTCTCCAGTACCTTCAGGCTCAGCTTCTCAAGGCCTATTGCGTCTGCCCAACTGGCTGCCTGCGCAAGCAGGCTCCGGCCCATCCCGTAGCCCCAGAACTCCTGAAGCACGCCCACACCAAATTCAGCCTGGTGCGCCAGTCTGCTAAGTTCATTCCCTTGACATCTGGCGAATCCCGCCAGCCTGCCCTGAACGTCAGCCACCAGGAACAGGTTCCTGCTGCTAACGGTATCCGCCGCTATAAGCGCTGAGAACTCTGCCGGGCCCATCCATCCCTCACCCTGTTCCCGGTCCAAATTCTCGGTCTCCCCGTCGACCTGCAGCCTGAGAGCTGACAACTGTTCAGCATCCTGCGCCACTGCGGACCTGATAATATAGCTTAATCCCTTGATTTCATAGGTTTGTGCCTTAATAATCATTTTTTTCTCCTCCTGAATCTTTGGCTGGCCTAGTTAGCCTCACGCATTTCAGCTTACACTTGCTTATCCAGCTTAGCATTTACATTTGGAAAATCCAGGGGTATAATTCCCCTGTCTGATTCAGACTGGAACTTTGCTCCGGTCAGGAATCCTTCAAAATACATAAAGCTGGTGATTATACATTGTCCAGAGGTATCAGACCCATGGGACCCGGAGGGTCCGGGTTCGGCAAGCTAAAGTTCAACGACGATGAGGCGAAGCCCAATCTGTCCAAAGCTCTGCTGCTCCGTATCGTTAAATATTTCCTGCCCTACTGGAAGCAGACCCTGCTGGTAATGCTTGTGCTGTGCATTTCCGCAGTACTTGGACTGCTCCCTCCCCTCCTGATTCAGCAGATCATTGACCGGGCGCTCCCCGGGAAGAATCTGCAGCTGCTTGTCCTGCTTGTTGTTGCCTCACTGGCTACAACGGTAGTATCCGGCCTGCTGGGGGTGCTGCAGAATTATTTGAACTCTTTTATCTCCCAAAACATTGTCCATGATATGAAAAACCAGATGTACCGCCATCTGCAGGGGATGCCGCTGCAGTTCTTCTCAGGCGTCAAGCAAGGGGAAGTTATTACCCGGATGACCAGTGATATCGCCGGAATTCAGGGCGTGTTCAACAGCACCATTGTCAATTTTGCGAGCAACCTGTTCATTCTCATCTCCACAGCGGCGACCCTGTTCATTATGAACTGGAAGCTGGCGCTGCTCGGCATTCTCGTCGTCCCTCTATTCATTATGCCAACCCGCAAAATGGGAAATCTGCGCTGGAAGCTGGCCAAGGAAACCCAGGAGAAAATCTCGGAGCAAAATCAGATCATCGAGGAAACACTCAGTCTCAGCGGATATATGCTCATGAAGCTGTTCACCAGGGAAGACACCGAGCTGGCCGGCTTCAGAACAGTAAATGCCCAGGCAACGCGGCTGCAAATCCGGGAATCCATGGCCGGACGCTGGTTCATGCTGGTCCTCACCACCTTCACCAGTATCGGACCGATGCTGATTTATCTGTACGGGGGCTATTTATTTATCCAGGGAGAGCTGACGGTCGGGGCGATCATCACCTTTGTGGCCCTGCTCGGCAGACTATATAGTCCTGTCATGCAGATGACCAATCTCTATGTGGATGTAAACCGTTCGGTGGCGCTGTTTGAACGGATTTTTGACTATTTCGATATGGACCCGCTGATTGTGGATACTCCGCTGGCTCTGCCAGAGAGCGCAGACGGTGAAGATATCGTCTTCGAGCAGGTGGACTTCTCCTACCACCCGGACAAACCGGCGCTGAGGGGGATTTCGTTCACGGCGGCTGCCGGATCACTGACCGCCCTCGTGGGACCCAGCGGAGCAGGCAAAACCACCATTACCAACCTCATCCCCCGGCTCTATGAGCTTCAGGCAGGCGTCATCCGTATAGGAGGCAAGGATATCCGTGAATTCACGCTGCATTCGCTCCGCTCGCAGATCGGCCTCGTCACCCAGGACACCTACCTGTTCAACGGAACGATCCGGGAGAATTTGCTCTACGCAAACGCCGGAGCCACGGAAGCCGAGCTGATTGCCGCCTGCGAAGCCGCCTATATTCATGATTTCATTATGAAGCTGCCCGAAGGCTACGGCACGGTGGTCGGCAACCGCGGAATTAAGCTGTCGGGCGGTGAGAAGCAGCGGATCTCCATTGCGCGTGTGCTGCTCAAGAATCCGCCGGTAATCATCATGGATGAAGCCACTTCCTCGCTGGACACAGTATCGGAGTACTATATCCAGCAGGCCATGCACGAGCTGCTGCGGGGGAAGACCAGTATTGTCATCGCCCACCGTCTCTCCACCATCCGCGCTGCCGATACTATTCTGGTTGTTCAGGACGGCATGATCGCAGAGTCCGGGCAACATGATACCCTGCTGGCACAGGACGGGCTATACAGGGATTTGTACAATAAGCAGTTTCAGGCCAGAGAATCCGAATTTTGACTTATATATAGCAAAAAGGGGTTCCCGGAGTGAGCCGCTGCTCCCGGGAATCCCTTGTTGAGTTGACGAGCCTCGTGCGAATTATCTCTTCGTCCGCAGCGGCTGAAGCTTGTCCATCCAGCCGCTGATTTGTTCAGCGGTTTCTGTCTGCCGCAACAGCCCGTTATATTCGTCCACATATCCGCCATCCCCGGCAAACTGGCCTGCCCATTCATAGAACTCAGCGAACCGGCTCAGCGCAACACTGCGCTGTCCGAGAACCAGGTAAGCATTCAATAGCTGCTCTAACGTCTGCTCTGAAGGATCATTTTTGTACTCCTGCTCGCTTAACTGCAGCTGATCCTGCGCATACTGCCGGGTGAGAAGCTTGTCGGGTACATAGTTACTCCCATTCAATTGATAGATCCCCATCAGCGCCGGACCCAGCGGGGATTGGCCCGAATACGGGCTGGCCAGCAGATCCTCGCTCCCGTCCTGATCTACATCCTCATAGTTCACGCTGAAGTCATCATTCACGGTGACCTGCATCTCTCCGTCGATCTCCTCGACCACAATGGAGGCGAATTCGGGACGGTTGTCCGTCAGAGTGAACAGGAACGTGTTCCGGTTATTCTGCACCACCGCTTCCGCCCAGAGCTCCTCTTCCTCATTCCAAATGTCCCCGCCTTCCAGGGTCAGTCCGGCCTGCTTGCTGTCAAAGACCATCTTCCCCTCTTTGACAATCGCAAACTGCGTATACTTGAAATCTCCCTTGTTCCAGTAATAGACCTGAAAGATTTGCCCGTTCAATTGAACCGCATCCATATGTACGTAACCTGAGTATTGATCCGCTATTTCAGGCGACACCTCCGCGAGCGCCGCGGCAGCCATGTCTTCCTCCAGCTTCTCCTTAGCTGCTGACGGGTCTGCTACTGAAGACGAGTGCGGCGCCGCTGCGGGATCGGCTGATCCGCTGCCTCCTGTGCCTGAGCAACCCGCTATTATTGCTAATGCTATCAATAAGCTTATAATTCGCATGTGAACCTCCTAATAGTCAGGATAAGATGACTTCTGAGCGTACTTCGCAAAAAACCAGCTTCGGAAGCCTATATCCAGTTGTGTACGTTCAGGTTATTCCTCCAGTCTTGCATGAAGCTCAGCCACTTCTTCCAGGGTCAGCCGCCTCCATTGTCCCCGTTCCAGCCCTGTGAGGGTGAGATGCATAATCCGTACACGCTCCAGCCGAAGTACGCGGTAGCCCAGCGCTTTGCACATGCGGCGGATCTGCAGGTTCAGTCCCTGGGTCAGAATGATGGAGAACTCATGCTCCGAGATCCGGCGGGTGAGGCAGGGCCTGGTCCGGGTCTCCAGAATATCTACCCCTGCTGACATCTCCTCTAAAAAACCTTCCGTAATCTGCTTGTCCACCGTAACCGTATACTCCTTCTCATGACTATGCTCGGAGCGCATCATCCGGTTCACAATCGACCCGTCATTGGTCATGAGAATCAGTCCTTCCGAGTGCTTGTCCAATCTGCCGACGGCAAAGATCCGGGAGGGATAATTGACATAATCCACAATGTTCCCTTCCACCTCCCGGGCCGCTGTACAGGTGATGCCTACCGGCTTATTAAGCGCCAGATAGACCCGCTCCCCCCGGTCAGGAGTTAGTATGATCCCATCCACAGCCACAGTATCCCCCGGCTCAACGATTGCCCCGGGTGCACAGGCCTGCCCGTTAATGGTGATCCGGCCCGCTGCAAGCAGCCGGCCGGTCTCTCTGCGCGGATAGACCCCTGTCTCACTTATATACTTGTCAATTCTCATGAAGTACCCGCTTTCATGCCCTACATATTAAAGAACACCTGATTCACATACAAATCAGATGTTGCCCAAACATATAACCCTATATTTTGAACTCCTTTATGGTCACATGCCGCCTTATTTACTGCCTCCGGTTTTGCTGCTGCCGCTGTTGCCCTTGACAGGCTTGGCTCCTTTGGTGCCGGGGCTTCCGGGAGGTCCGCTTTTTGCCGGCTTCACGGGCTTCGCCGTCTTGTTCCAGCGGGTCCAGCCCTTGCTGCCTGTTCCTCTGCCTGTGCCGCCGCCTTTGCTTTTTGCCACAATATCACTCCGTCAGTATTCAGTTATCGTCAATCATTTCTCTATCTTACCATTATTTCGAGGGTAATGTCAGGTAAAACTGCAAACAGCCTGCACGGAGAACATCCGGCAGGCTGTATACAGGGAATCCATCAACGGGGACAACTGCTTATTTGGGCTGAATATATCCTTCGGCCTTAAGCAGTTCAGCGATCAGCACCGCACCGCCGGCAGCCCCTCTTACCGTGTTGTGGGACAGGCTGACGAATTTGTAATCGTACAGTGAATCTTCGCGCAGACGTCCTACAGAGATCCCCATGCCATTCTCAATATCGCGGTCCAGGCGGGTCTGCGGACGGTTCTCTTCTTCAAAATAAGTGATGAACTGCTTAGGCGCGCTTGGCAGTCCAAGCTGCTGCGGACGCCCCTGGAAGCTGTTCCAGCGTTCCAGAATCTCTTCTCTGGATGGCTTCTGCTCGAAGGAGGCGAATACAGCCGCCATGTGGCCGTCAGCCACAGGCACACGGATACACTGTGTTGTGATAACTGGCTGCTCACTTTTGACAATTCCTTCACTGGTTACCTTCCCCCAGATCCGCAGCGGCTCCTGCTCGCTCTTCTCTTCTTCGCCGCCGATGTAAGGAATCACGTTATCGACCATATCCGGCCAGTCCGTGAAGGTTTTGCCTGCACCTGAAATGGCCTGATAAGTGGTTACAACTACCTTGGACGGCTTGAAACCATGAAGCGCATGCAGGGTCGGCATATAGCTCTGAATGGAACAGTTAGGTTTCACGGCGATGAATCCGGTCTCTGTACCCAGACGTTTGCGCTGCTGGGCAATCACCTCAAGATGCTCCGGGTTGATCTCAGGAATCACCATCGGAACATCGGGAGTCCAGCGGTGCGCCGAGTTATTGGAAATGACCGGAGTTCCGGTGCGTGCATAGGCTTCTTCGAGCGCCTTGATCTCCTCTTTCTTCATATCTACGGCGCAGAAAATCAGATCCACCTCCGCAGACACTTCCTCCACCTTGGAGGCGTCCTGAACCATGATCCCTTTGACCGCCTCGGGCATAGGTGTGGACAGCTTCCATCTGCCCTGGACAGACTCCTCATAGGACTTGCCTGCCGAATTGGCGCTAGCTGCAATAGCCGTTACCTGAAACCACGGATGATTCTCAAGAAGTGCAATGAAACGCTGGCCGACCATACCGGTACCGCCAACAATACCTGCTCTGAGCTTCCTTGACATAAGAAATTCATTTCCTTTCAAGCAGCGCCTAGCGAAAGGTGCTTTTTAATAACCGATTATAAATGATAGTTGCATGTTACACAATATGTGATTATAAAGTAAGTGTTTCCTGTACGATAAAATTATCGGGCCGTTCCCAGCCGTTTGGCCAGCTCTCCCAGATCCTGGCCCTTCAGCGCACCCTCCACCAGGACAGGCAGCAGGGCCGGAGTGCAGGCGAAGCAAGGGGTTCCATCCCGGGTGAGCTGGGCGGCCAGCCGTTCATCGTAGGACGGTTTGCCTTCATCCGACAAGGCCAGCAGCGTCATGGTCCGCACGCCGGATTCCCGCAGCTCGCGCATCCGCCGGACCAGTCCGGCCTGATTGCCGTTCTCATACAGGTCCGATACGATGATGAACAGTGTCTTCTTCGGCTCTTCGATGAACTGCTCGCAGTATTTCACGGACTTATGGATATCCGTACCGCCGCCAAGCTGAATGCCAAAGAGCATATCTACAGGATCATTCGCGCATTGCTCCGTCAGATCCACCACCTCGGTGTCAAACGCCACGACCCGCGTGTCCAGCGCCGGAATACTGGCGAAGATCGAGCCGATCACCGAAGCCCAGATCACGGAGCTGGCCATCGAGCCGCTCTGGTCAATGTCTACGATCACGGTCCATTCCTTGCTGCGGCGGGCGCGGTCGAAATAGAAGAAGCGCTCGGGGATAATGATCCGCCGCTCCGCATCGTAATGCTTCAGGTTACGCTCGATCGTCCGCTTCCAGTCCAGTCCGCTGAGCGACGGCAGCGGGGAATGCTGCCGTTTGTTGAGCGCTCCGGTCACTGCACGGCGGATATCGGTCTCCAGCAGCTTGACCAGCTCATCTACGAGAGCCTGGACGAGCATTCTTGCCGTTTCTTTCGTTTTCTCCGGGATTTTGCCCTTGAGAGCCAGCAGGGTACCCACGAGCTGGATATCCGGCTTCACCGCCGCCAGCAGCTCCGGCTCGAAGAGCAGCTGCTTCCAGCCTCTGCGCTCCATCGCGTCGTTCTGAATGACAGAGACGACGTCTTCCGGGAAGAAGTTACGCACATCGCCGAGCCACTTGGACAGATTAATCGCGGCATGTCCTGAGCCTGCCCCTCTCCCCTTCGAGCCGGCACCGGAATTCCCGCCAGCATTGCCTGAGCCGGTCTCATTATAGATAGCCGCCAGCGCCGCATCCATAATCAGCTCTTCCTCGCTCAGCGTCCGGCCTCCGCCTTGCCCATAGCCGGGCAAGGCCGCTTCAGCCTCCTGCCCCAGAATCAGCCGCCAGCGTGTAACGGCTGCGTTCTGCTTATCATCCTTCAGCTTCTCGTCCCCCATCTACAGATCACCGAAGTCAAAATCATTCAGATCATCCAGCATCTTGGCTTCCTCCTCCTTCAGTTCACCTGTCAGAATCTCGGCCGCCTGCTCTGTGTTCACGCCCCACAGCTCACCCAGCAGCTCCGAGATCATCGTCTTCTCGCGCGGGGAGAAGGTGCTGAACGCCCGGCGCAAAAAGACCAGGGCACGCTTGAATTCCTCATCCTCCAAGGCATTGATATAATCGTTCAACTGCTCCCACAGGCTCATCCGGGATAACAGCCCGTAGCGGTTGCGCATAGACAGGCCTTCGAACCAGCCTGCCCCCAGATCTGCCGGTATACCGGGAGACAAGCGGCGCGACACCTCAGCCGCGACCTCCCCGGCAGGAATCGCCGCCCGCTCCATCAGGATCGCACAGGCGAAGCCCGACAGCCGCGGGTTGCGGTCATCCCGCTGTGCCAGCTGCAGCAGCTCCTGCAGCCACAGGGCCGTATCTGCAATCTCACTATGCTCCAGTGAGATTGTATTCAAATCGTTCATCGCGCTGATCATCAGCGCAGCCGCTTCATCATTGCAGCCGCTGGCATCCAGCAGGAACAGGCAGCCCCGGCGGAACAGCTCTTCCAGCAGCGGTATGAACGGGGCCGTATCCACCTTGCGGATATCCCCATAGCCGATAATCTTGGCCAGCTCCCTTGCCGCTACCGCAATAGAGACCACATCCCGGCTGTCCACGGCAAGACTCTGCAGCACCCGGCTGCTCTCTTCCATCTGTGCGGTCATGGCGCATTCACAGGCGGTGACGATCAGTGCCGAGGCCTCAGTAATCGTACGGCATTCCAGCAGCTTCTCCCGCAGCACATAAGCTGCGGCTACCTCAATCGTCTCCCCCAGCAGGGTAGACTCCACGACCTCTATCTCCACCTCCGGCGACCACTGGACCATCCAGTGCTCCGCCCAGGTCGCCCCGGACTGGCTGCTCGGCACCTTCCGGGCGAAGTGGATGCCCAGCAGCTCCAGCCGGTGGAACAGTACGGAGCGGTGCAGATCCAGGTAGGCCGCTTCGCTGCTAGTCACCCGGCGGTTCTCACGCAGATCCAGAGCCAGGTCGCTCGCTACCGTGGATTTATACTTCTCCAGCTTGTAGCGCTTCAGCAGCCGGTTCAGGTCATCCTGAATCGGCGTCTGACTGACGCCATCGGCCAAGCTCCCGATGTTCGTACCGACATCGATCCGTGCCAGCGAATCGGCGATAACAGCCAGATCACCGTGCCCGAGCAAGGTCTGCGCAGCATCGCGCAGATCGCGCAGCGTAGGTGCGCTTCCGCCATGCAGCGCGGCCAGTGATTCGGCCAGCCTCACCGCCTCAATCACTTCGGCGGTGGAGCGGTGTGTCCCGGAGCCGCGCACCTGGCGGGCGACGGAGGACAGATAGAGATGGGGCAGCTCCTCTGCACGCCCCGATGCCATCAGCTCCCACATCATCTGGAAGTAATGCGGAGCGGCGTTGCCTGCGCCGTAGCCGGACATGGTGGAGAGCTTATAATAGGAATAAGGCATCAGCGTCAGCTTGGTGGCGCGTGAGGGCAGTGATGCCAGCTCCGCATCGCTCATCACATCCGTGAGATCGGCCAGCGCAGCGGCATGATAAGCGCCGCAGATCACGACAATCTTCTCCGGCTGATGGCCCTCCTCAATCTTCCGCTGAATCTGCCGCCGCATATAGGATTCACGCAGGGCATTGTAGGCATATTCACGCGGCTGGTCCGAGCGCTCTTTGGACTCCGACAGCTCGCGCATGTGAGCAGAGAATGCCAGAATAGCGGCACGGTAGGCTCCGCTACTGGCGTTATGCTCGTAGTTGCGTTCCCAGTACATATCATAGTCATGCTCACCGGCAAGCCGGGCAATCCGGCTATAGACGGACTCGGGCTCCTGCACATCCTCCTCCGCCGGTTCGCCTTGCTCATCAGCCACAGGCTTCAGCTCCGGGCGGCCGCCGGTTTCCTGCCGTAAGGTGTCCTGTAAGCCCAGGGTTACAGAGGAAGGCAGATCTATGAATTCCGCCTCCGCCCCATGCTCCTGCGCCCATTTCATTCCCTGATATTCCGGGGAATAGACGGCGAACGGCCAGAGTACAGTCCGCACAGGCAGATCTTCGGTGAAGGCCAGTATCGCTACCGGCGGTTTCGTTACGGCATGGGTCAGATGACGGATCTCTGCACTTGCATCGCCGGGTCCTTCAATCAGCACGGCGGTCGGCTGCAGCTCGTTCAGGTACTCCAGCACATGCCTGGCACCGCCCGGAGACAGATGCCTGACCCCGAATATATGAACGCCGGCAACCGTTGCCCCACTCACTCGTTCATCTCCTTGCAGGCATGATAGAGTCCGCGCCAGTCCGCTCCTTTTTTCTTCATTACATTATCCAGATATTCCTTCCAGACCAGCTTATCCTTATCGTCATCCTTAACGATGGCCCCCTGAAGTCCAGCAGCCAGATCCCCGTCGGTCAATTCTCCGCTGCCGAAGCTGGCGGCCAGGGCCATACTGTTCGTAAGCAGAGAGATCGCCTCTGCCGTGGAGATGACACCGGCTGGAGTCTTGACCTTCTCCTTCTTGTCAAGAGTCATGCCGCTGCGCAGCTCGCGGAAGATCGTCACTACCTTCAGCAGGGCTTCATCCGCCGGAACCGCAGCCTGCAGCTCATATGATGAGGCAATCTCAGCAACACGCTTCTTCACAATGGACAGCTCGGTCTCCAGATCGGAGGGTGCAGGCAGCACGATGATGTTGAACCGCCGCTTCAGGGCAGCGGACATCTCATTGACCCCGCGGTCCCGCGTATTGGCAGTGGCAATAATCGAGAAGCCTTTGCGGGCACTGGTCTCCTTGCCCAGCTCCGGCACAGAGATCGTCTTCTCCGACAGAATCGAGATCAGCGCATCCTGCACCTCGGAGGCACAGCGGGAGATTTCTTCAAACCGGGCAATGCCGCCGTCCTCCATCGCCCGCATAATCGGGCTCTTCACCAGCGCCTCCGGCGTCGGACCGTTCGCCAGGAGCATGGCATAGTTCCAGGAATAGCGTACATGCTCTTCGCTCGTTCCCGCTGTTCCCTGCACAACCATGCCCGAGTTGCCGTAGATAGCCGCCGCCAGATTCTCGGACAGCCAGGATTTCGCCGTCCCCGGCTCCCCGATCAGGAGCAGTGCCCGGTCAGTGACCAGCGTAGCGACCGCCATCTCGATCAGCCGGGTATTGCCGATATATTTCGGGGTAATGACCGTCTTGCCCGCCATCCCGCCTGCGATGAAGGTCAGTACAGAGCGCGGTGACATCTGCCATCCGGCAGGAATACGCCCGGTATCCTCCTTGCGCAAGGCTTCCAGCTCATCCTTGTACAGGACTTCGGCCGGCAGACGCATATAATCCTGGAGCTGTTCTTGTTCTGTTGACATGTACACCTCTCCTTATCCTTAGATGAAACCGATTATTTACTTACTTGGCACTCCGCAGGCTGTTCAGCACATACTCCAGTTGCTGCTTGCATTCATATCTATATTTAGGAACGACCGCTTCCAGACGGCTGGCATAGCTGGCAGGGAAGCGCTCCATCAGTTTAACTAAATAGAATTCAAACGTATAAGGCGTATGAACATTATTATTCTCCAGGGCAGTCATCAGCAGTTCAAGCCGTTCCGGCTCCGGCACGCCCGCCCGTTCCAGACCTTTGAAGATATTAGGAATATAATCATAAGTACGCCGTTTATAAGGCTCCTTCAGCTTGCCAATCAGGTAATCCCGTACCCCCTGATGGCCCGGGCGGGCAAAGGTGCCGGCCAGATTCACCGCATCCTGCTTGATGAACCAATCCAGCCAGCGGGGGTCCCAGTCTGCCGCAATCTCTTCGGAAGGCAGCA
The DNA here is from genome assembly GCF_013204885.1 of Paenibacillus tritici. Lineage (GTDB taxonomy): Bacteria > Bacillota > Bacilli > Paenibacillales > Paenibacillaceae > Paenibacillus_AQ > Paenibacillus_AQ tritici. The sequence continues at coordinate 268,710 of NZ_JABMKX010000001.1, read as the reverse complement.
GGTCTCTGCTGTACTGTCTGACTCCCGCAGCATCATACTCCACCTGATAATTTCTCCGGCGGATATCCACGGTCTGCTCCTCAATCGTGTGAATCAGCAATTGCGAGCGCTGAGCCGCATCCTTGGCTTCCTTGCCCACGAGCGCCTTCAGCTTATCCATAAAGGTTCCGCAGAACTGGTTGAACAGCTCCTTCGGACTCATAGTCTTCTGGGCGGCACGGAAATAATTCGGCAGGAATCGCGCGCTCCGCTTGTCCAGCGCCTCAAGCTCTGCAAGCGCGGCATTGTCCGGCGTATTCTCCTTGTACCAGGCTGCATGCTCAATGAGCGTAATCCAGCCCAGCGGAGAGAAACGGGCATATTCCTGAAGCACATAGCTGTAGATTTCATCCATCTGCGGACTCCGTTCGCGGCGAAGCGCGGTGATGAAGGGAAGCAGCTCATCCCATACCTTATCCGTCAGCTTCTTGTCGGCATTGTCCTGCGGGGCTGCCTTCAGCTCCTCCATGAACAAAGCCGCCAGCCTGGTCGATACCTCCGCAACAGGCCAGCGCGCCAGCACAGCGGCCACCATCTCGCGGTCCTTCTTCTTGATGAACGCTTCCACCAGCCGTTCCCCGCCCTGCGCCGAACCTCCAGCCGCCAGCGCTGTGTAAGCCGCTTCACGGATAGCCTTCTTCTTATCCGTGGACCACTCCAGCAGATGATCCAGATATTGCTCGTAGCCCCCAAGGCACTTGATCGCCCCGGCACGGATCTCCTCGCTGCCATTCCCGGCGGCATGGAAGATCTGATCCAGATATTCGTCAGCGCCAACTCTGCTGATGACCTCAAGCTTGCGGACCTCGCTTCGTCCTCCTGTCAGATCGAGGCTCTCCAGCAAGTAACCCGCAATACCCGGCCCGTAGGAAGGCAGGATATTCGTCATCGCATACTCCGCAAGCTCCGAATAAGGGTCGCTCAAGGCAGCGACTGCGGGCGGCAGCAGGCGCAGATCCTGAAAGGCCCCTTCCTTATAGGCATCGACCACAATCTCATGCCTGCCGCTACCGGTTGTGCTGAGTGCCTCCAGCACCGGAGCAAGCTTCCGGTAAGGCTGCTTCGTGTGAAGTGTGAAATTCCGGACAGGCAAGGGTCCGGGAGTTCCATCCACGGCTATTGTCCCTTGCGTGTACAGCACCGATTCCAGCAGCAGGGTATGCTCCTGCAATTGAACGCCCGGTGCAGGTCCGTCAGAGCTGGCTGGTTCAAGCAACGCAGCAATACCCTCACCGATTTTTTTGAAGACCGGAGACCGCTCCCCGAGCTGCTGGAACTGTGGAAGCAGACGCTTCAGGCGGAAATCTCCTGCCGCAAGCTCGCTGCCTGCAATATACAGTCTTCTATACTCCTGATGCAGCTCTTGTAATAACGCTGTGCTCATGGACTGTCCTCCCCTATGAATAAAGTTAATGGATGTAGTTGAAGTACTCTAGTACAACAGACGGATCATCTCTTCATCCTTAATGACGGTTAACGGCTGGGCACGCAGACGTCCCTGATCCAGATTATGCTCGAACATCACCAGAATATAGCAGTCCTCCCGGGCGGCAGCCGGCAGGAACGGCAGCAGCTCTACCGTCCCCTGCGGCACGGACGGGAGATCCTCCAGGAGCAGACGGGTGCCTTCTTCGTCCGTCATGACATACTGGCCGTTCTCCGTAACGCCCAGAGTCGCGGCATGCAGCAGCATCACCGGCTGCTTGTCACTCAGCGGGTTCTTGATCTGGTTCTTCACTTTCTTGACGGCTTCAGTGTAAGAACGGTGCGCCTGAGCGGCAGCCCGCTGCAGATCTGTGCCCTGCACCTGCCTTGGAGTCACGGCCTCGTAACGAATCCGCGCATTCATCTCCCCGGGATAGGTGTAGAGCTGAGGAACCACAGCAACCTCAAAGTAGCTGTCTTCCTCCCGCATCAGCTTGGCTGCCTTGTAAGGGCGGTAGTTGAACGTCCGGTGAATCCCCCCTCCTTCCGCAGACAGGTCCAGCCAGTAGCCCAGGTCTACGAACTCCAGGCGGGCCGCATCATTGAAGCTGTAGAAGGCCAGCTGCAGCAGTTCGGCCCCTTCCTTCACCAGCCCGTATTCCTTCAGCTCGCTTAGCTGCCAGGCATGTCCCAGCCATTCATCAATGGTCGATTCATGATCCAGAGCCAGCTCCGGGTCCTCGCTCCGGGCCTGGAGGTACGCCCGGCCCTTCTTGATAAATGCGTGAAGCCGTGTCAGCTGCTCCATCGCATATGTATAGTTCTGCTCCTGATCCTTACCGCCGAACATCAGGTTCGAGAAGCGGCGCAGTTCAATCTGCGCGCCGGACAGGTAATAGTTCCCGAGCTGCTTCACATGCTCTTGAATGGTCTTCACCGCAGAGCGGTCCATCGTCGATAAGCCGCCCCGGACGAACGAGAGCACCAGCTTCTCCAGCAGATCAAGCCCTTCGAGCTGTGCGGTGATTTTTTTCTTCAGGGCAGATTTGTTAACCTTCTTAGGCTTGGGCTCTACTCCTTCAGCCGCCTGCTTCACTTTGTTCTCTTCCCGTTTCTCTGCCTTCTCCCGCTTGGAAGCGATGTCTTCAGGCACCGGTGCAGCCGTGAACGTCTGCCCTTCGGTATAGGCATACAGCAAACCTAACGCGTGCTTGCAGGGGAATTGGCGGCTGGGGCAGGTGCAGCGGAATACCGGACTGTCTGCTGCGATGAAATCCACTGAACACTCATAGGGCGTTTTGCCGCTCCCGGCACATTTTCCGAACAGCAGCTCTCCGTTCTCCGATTGATGAAGCTCCACGAAGCTCTTTTTGCGGACCAGCCCTTGGCCGTTCTTGATGGCAGCAGCGTTGGGTGCAAGTGAATCGACGTAAGTGGATGTAAGCTCTGGCAAATTAGATTCCTCCCGGCTGAATTAGGATATATGCAGAATAAATAAGAGTGCAGATGGGACACATTAATCTATTACCCATACTTTACATGAAAAAATCACAGGATAAGATCACATGTTTGCATTTATATTAGCAAATCTGCCCGGCCGATCCAATGCTATAGCCCCATTCACGCCAAAAACAGTTAAAAGGTCCTATATAACAAAAAAACGGCAGCCATCTTAAAGACAGCCCCGTTAAGCGTACAGCGTTATTCTATTTGAACCAGCCCTTCTCCTTAAACCGCGTAATCGCCTCAATCCGGTTGCCCACATCCAGCTTGTCCAGAATGACCGAGATGTAGTTGCGGACCGTACCGGTGGTGATATAGAGCTGGCTGGCGATTTCCTTCGTGTTCTTGCCGTCTGCGATCAGCCCCAGCACTTCCTTCTCCCGCTGGGTCAGCGGGTTCGCTTCCTGGCTGTAAGCCTCGTCCATCAGCTCCGGCGCATACATCCGTTTGCCGTCCATCACACTGCGGATCGACAGAGCCAGTTCTTCGCTGGGACTGTCCTTGAGCAGATAGGCATTCACTCCGGCTTTGACCGCCCGCTCGAAATAGCCTGCCCGGGCAAAGGTGGTGAGGATCATGATTTTGCAGCCTGCTCCTTTGAGCGCTTCCGCAGCTTCCAGTCCCGTCATGGCAGGCATCTCAATATCCATAATACAGATATCCGGCTGATGCTGCCTTACCAGCTTCACCGCCTCTTCCCCGTTGCCGGCCCTGCCGACCACCTGCATATCTTCCTCCAGGTCCAGCAGGGCCGCAAGCGCCCCGAGCAGCATCCGCTGATCTTCGGCAATCACTATCTTAATCATTACACGGTAACCTCCATTTCGCGCAGCGGTGCAACATTGGGCACCTTAATGACCAGCGTCGTCCCTTCATCATGTACCACTTCCATAGACCCGTTGACGAATTCAAGCCGCTCCCTCATTCCCTGCAGGCCATGCCCTTTGGTATAGAGATGGCTTCCCTCAATTCCTGTGCCGTTATCCTTCACCTTAATCACCAGGTCTGTCCGGGAAGGCTCAATCTGGATCAGGCAGAGCGAGGCGCCGCTATGCTTCACCACATTGTTCACGGCCTCCTTCATACACATGCTCAGCACATTCTCGGTAATCAGCGAGGTATTGGTCAGAACGGGATCACCCTCCAGCATATAACCGATCTCCGCCGCCTGGAGGAGTTGCCGGATGCGTACCAGCTCATCTTCCACCCGGATGCCCCGCATCTGTGTGATCATCTCCCGGACTTCCTTAAGCGCGCTGCGTGCGGTTACGCGGACATCGTTAATTTCGATGATGGCCTGTGCCGGATTCTTGGTGATCAGCTTGCCCGCCAGGTCGCTCTTCAGTCCGATCAGTGACAGGCGTTGTCCCAGCGTATCATGCAGATCACGGGAGATCCGCTGGCGCTCTTCCATAATAACCAGCTCGGAGATCCGTTTGTTGGCATCCTCCAGCTGCCCTTGCAGCTTATCCTGGTTATTCCGGTTATAGGTCGTGACGGGTAGCAGGACCACCGCAATGATACTGACCAGCACGAACGGCAGCTGCGAGACGAACACGGGATTACGCATAATCAGCTCATAGTTAATCGCTATAACGGTCGTCAACAGATGGATCGGATAGAGGGTGAAGAAGGCAGCCCTTTTCTGGATATTCCCGATAAAAAAAGCCAGAAACAGCGCAAAATACATATACCCGAACAGCACCGTCATTGTAACCGAGACCACCATCTGCACACTGGTCCAGAAATAGACCACCCAGCCCCGCGACTTGAACGCCAGCACGTAGCAGGCGAAGAAGACCATAATCATCAGAATCCCGTAGACCCAGCGGTTCGCCGAGGAGGAGCGGAAGATGAAATAGAACGGAAGAATGTAAAAAATAACCCACACATAAGGGCTCAGTCCAGTGCTTTTATGAAAAATATGATGCCACTTCTGCATGTTAGCCATCCTTTTTGCCAGCAAGTTTATACCCCCATTTTAACATAAACCATCACATAACCGGCAGTTTCGCCCGCCAGTCACCGCTTATATTTCAAAAAAGAAAGAACAGACCCGGAAACCTGCTCCCCGGACCTGCCTTTCTAGTTCAGTTAATGGTTTCTATTCACTCTGAAATCCAGGTTTGATGACCTTCAGCCCCTCGGTCACAGCAGGTTCGTTCTGCCGCAGCCGCTGCTTCATTTGCTTGAAGCTGATGAAGGTTTTGTGGTCCTCATCCCAGAGACGGTATTTCAAGGCTTGCAGACTGGTACCCAGCGTAATGGTTGTTGCCTTTTGCAGCGATGGGCTGGCATTATGGGCCAGCTCCAGATTATAGTTAGGCACCTTCGGGCTTAAGTGATGCACATGGTGAAAACCGATATTGCCGGTAATCCACTGCAGCAGCTTCGGCAGCTTATAATACGAGCTTCCTTCTACAGCAGCGTTCACGTAACTCCATTCCTCATCATGCTCGAAATAGGTATGTTCAAACTGGTGCTGCACATAGAACAGCCAGATGCCGAGGAATCCGGACACGAACACGATCGGCAGCTGTACCAGCAGGAACGCCTGCCAGCCAATAAGCAGAATAAGACCCGTGTATAAACCCACGATAGAGACGTTGGTCAGATACGTATTCATCCGTTCCTTGCGTCTTGCACCCTTGGCATTGAACCGGTACTGGATCAGGAAAACAGCAATCGGTCCGATGACGAACAGAACCAGCGGATTGCGGTAGATCCGGTAATACAGCCGCTGCAGCGGCTTCGCAGCCACATATTCATCCACCGTCATAATCCAGATGTCACCGATGCCTCTTTTGTCCAGATTACTGCTTCCGGCGTGATGAATCGAGTGACTGTGCTTCCACTGACGGTAAGGGACCAGGGTGAGCACACCGGTGATCGTTCCGAGAATATCATTCGCCTTGCGGTTCTTGAAGAACGACCCGTGACAGCAGTCATGAAAAATAATAAAGGTGCGGATGACAAATCCGGCGGCCGGAATGGCAAACAGCAGCGTCAGCCCGTAAGACACGGATAAGCTGAAGTATGCGGCGGCCCATAACAGCACCAGCGGTCCAAGCGTATTGATGAGCTGTTTTATGCTCGTGTTGCGGTCTGTTTTTTCGTAAGGGGCTACGCTTTTCTTCAAGGTGGAGAGCTGGGGTATGTTGTTATTGTTATGGTGGTTGTTGTTCATCGGGATCGTTCCTCCTAGGATGCATCCATTCAAGGATACTTCATGTAATGTCATTATAGGGGAGGAAGTGTCACCCCCGTAAGTCATAAACATCAACTCTGATGTATGACATTTGTCATAGTCGCCCCTGAAGGGAGGGTTGTTGTTCAGCTTCTTTCGCTCGAACCATCGGCAGCAGTATCAGCATCGCGATCAGGAATAATGCACCGCTGATGGAGAACACCACAGACAGGGAGAGAATTCCTGCAAGATAACCTGCGATTGACATGCCAATCACCATGAAGCCCATGAACATCGGCCCCATAATCCCGCCAACCCTGCCCATAAAGGCCGACTCGGTATTACGCAGCAGCAGTGTGTTGATGCCGATATGGATACACGGGTAAAAGAATCCGCTCACCGTCTGCAGGGCAAGCGTTAGCGCGGTATGATGCGACCAGCCTACACCCGTTGTTCCGGCAGCACTGACCAGCAGACCTAAGGACAACATGGTTTGTGGTTTCATAGTTTTGCCTTTACTCATAATAAACATTCCCCCGAGGAGCATTGCGCCCCCGTTCGCCATCATAATCCACTGCAGGAATTCTTTGTCCTTGCCCAGATTCTCAATAATGATGAAGATGCCCAGCGGCTGGGTCAGCCCGGCGGCAAGTCCCGCGAAGGCAAATGCCGCTCCAAGATTCCTCAGCACCCGGTTAAAGCGCACATAATCCAGTCCCGATTTCATCTCAGCCAGGAATCCGCTCCGGGAACGTCCGGCTTCGTCAGAGGTATCCGGAGGCAGCAGGCCCAGAATGAGCGATGAGCCGATGAACATGCCGCCCATCACGATAAGCGATACTTCAATTCCGTAGTGTCCATAGATAAATGTGCCGAATACCGGACCAATCACCATGAAAAAGGCTGTCATCGACTGGAACATGGCCATCACACTCTGCAATTGCTCTTCAGGCACATGCTGCTTGAACAGCTTCATGGCGGAAGGCTGTGAGAATTGGGACAGAATGGCCGAAGCCAGTGTTGCCAGCAGCAACGCTTTCCATGATCCAGACATGACCACCAGCAGTACCACAAAGACTGAACAGGCAGACAACAGATCGCTTAACATCATTGTCCGCTTGGGCCGCCAGCGGTCTGCGAAGGTTCCTCCGATAATGGCAAAAATAAAGATCGGCGCATATTCAACCACCGAAATGAGCGAGACATAATAAGGGTCATTCTGCGTAATATCCGTTACATACAGCAGAATCGCAAAATTCCTCACCCAAATCCCGAGCTGAAGCAGCACCCTGGACAGCATAATTGTCCGTACATACTTGTTACTTAACACGTTAACATCCTCCGCATTTCATATTTGACTAAATAGATATACATCTAATCTGTTTATAAATATATAGATGTTTTATTTTTTTGTCTATATATTTAAAGATAATGTTTCCATTCGTCTACGAATCTCTTATAGCAGCATGATTAACCGGTCCAACACATGAGCAGTTATGATGAATGAAAAGCAGCCCCTAGCCCCTGTTCGCCACCTTAGTTGGATTTTATACACTTAATAATTCCGTTTCTCTTTCCATAAGAAGAGTAAGTGGATTTTTGTCATCTAATTCGCCCCCATTCCGCTAAAGCTCCAATATCGCTCCCAGTAAGTGTTGTTTATCCAACTGCTTCACCGGTTTCAATGATTTCGGCTGAAATAGTTGGAGTTTTTCCACTTATATAAGACGCACTTAAGATTTGAACTTGAAGCTTCGCCGTCACTGCGGTGAACATTTGGACTTTCGGCCGCTGTTGTCCCCAGATTTCTTGATTTATTCCGCTCTTCGCGGTGGAAATCCGGTGACAAAGGCGGTCGCTATCGCTCCTACAGTTCCAAATTTCCCCTCCGCTTCTTTTGCTTTTTGTTTATTTCTTTAGTGCTTCTTACTTAGCAGCTTCCTCGAAGCAGGCACAGGCGGGCAGCGAATTAATCAGCATTATGAGGCTTGAATAGGCTCGACGCCTCGAACGACAAAAAAGCACCCATTAGCTTAGGTGCTTGGGTGCTTAGTCGCTTGGGCGCTTCGGTGCTTCGATTCTTAGTTGCTCAGATTCTTAGGCGGTACCCTTATCCGGCCTTTATGTATATCCTGCGTTCAAGCAGCTTCTTACCCGCCGGTCTGTTAAGCCTGCTTCACATGCTCCTCCCGATACTCTGTGGGGGTCTTGCCCGTTGCCTTCTTGAACACTTGAGTGAAATACCGCGGGTCCTGATAGCCGACAAGCGGCGCTACCTGATAGACCTTCACATTGCTGCTCCGCAGGATGTACTTGGCATTCTCCATCCGGCAGTGGGTGACAAATTCCAGGAACGTGTATCCTGAGATTTGTTTGAACAGGGTACAGAAATGGCTGATGCTGAGATCCGCCACCTCAGACACCTCTTCGATGCTGAGATCCTTGTGGTAATTGGCTTCAATATACCGTTTGACCTTCTCGATGATACTCCGCCCGTCTTCGCGGCCTGCGGTCCCCCGGCTCTGCTCCAGCCAGTCGCGGAAGGTTGACTTCAGGACATTCATCATGTCCGGCAAGCTGCCCAGTCCGTTCAGCCTGCTGAGCAGCCCTTCAATGGACCAGTCATTATGTGTGTTCAGATGCTCGAACTGCCGGTACAGCACCACACTCATCTCAATCATCAGCCGCTCGGCCAGCGGCTGCGGTAGACTCTGGGCTTCGATGAATACGGACATCTCATCGAATAGGGCCAGCATACGCTCCAGGTTCAGGGTGCGGATACTCTCAATCAGCGAATGCTCCAGCTCCTTCGGATATTGCACCTCACGGCTGCCGCCCGCCGCCGTCTCTTCTTCAAGGAAGACCCCGGCCTGGCCGGAATAGAAGCGCCGGTATAACGCCTGGGCGGCCAAGGGATAAACCGTGCTGAGCTGATCAATTCCCCGGGTGCTTCTGCTGATGCCGACAGAACAGTTCAGCTTGGAGTAGCGCTTGATCCCGGCAATCAGCTGCTCCCCAAGCTCCCTCTTGCCGATACCTGGGCTGGCCGGGAAGAGCAGAATCCATTCCCCGTTGTAGAACGGAAAGATAGAGAGCGCCCCGTTCTCCAGCGACCATTCCTCCAGAATGTTGCGCACGGCAAACAGCCACAGACGCTTCTCTTCGGCACTCCATCTCGCCGTCAGTCCGGCGTAGTCATCCAGACGGACCACCGCCATGAAGTATTCGTCCTCCAGCTCACTGTTCTCCAGCCACTTCAGATGCTGGAGCGGCCGCGGATTGCCGAGCGTGAACTCGGCCAGCATCCGCTCACGGGCAAGCAGCGATAAGTTCTGCACAGAGAGCAGCAATTGCTCATTCTCTTTCTGCCGGTCGAGCCGTTCCCTCGCCCGCTTGAGCATTTCCGCCAGCTCATCATGGTCAATCGGCTTCAGCAGGTAATCAAACGCGCCCAGCCGCAGGGCTTCCCTGGCATATTCGAACTCCCCGTAGCCGCTGATGAAGATGAAGATCAGCTTGGCGCTGCGCGGCAGCACCTCTTTCATCAGAGCGATTCCGTCGATCACCGGCATACGGATATCGCTAATAATGATCTGCGGCGAGGTCTCCTGAATCAGCTGCAGCGCAACTTCCCCGTTCTTCGCTTCCCCGACAATGCTCAGACCCAGCTCATCCCATGGAATGGCAACCTTCAGGCTGCGCAGAATAATCGGCTCATCATCTACGAGCAGGACTTTATATTTCTCCTGATGCTCCTTCATCTCATACCCCCCCAGGCTTATTGATCGGACGAACTACGGATCAGATTCCAGTATTGCTTGGACGCATCCTGCAGCTGCTTCAAGGCCAGGTCTGCCTGCAGCCCTCCGTCAATCATCTCTTCGATGACACTAAGGAAAGTCTTCTTCACTTCAGGTGATAACAGGTTATCATAAGGAACGAAGCTCTGGTGATTCTCCTCCATCATCTCCATGACCTGGGCGAAGACCGGTCCGGTCTTATCGGGATCGAACGCAATCCGCATGGATGGGATTCTAAGTCCTTCATATACAATCCGCGTCTGAATCTCCTTCGTGTAGAAGCCCTTCATTAATTCAAGCGCTGCCTCCCGCTTCGCTCCGCTAAGGCTTGAAGAGAGTCCGATGCCGATCGTATAACCGCCCGCTATCGACGGCTCTGTCCCCGAAGCCAGCACAGGAAACGGAATAACACCGACCTGCGTCTGGAATTCCCCGGGCGCTGCCGCACCTGAGAACAGATTGATATCCCAGTTGCCGTTCAGATACATGGCGGCCTTGCCTTCCGTGAACAGGCGGACCGCATTCTCCGTGGAGGTGTCATTGGAGCCCTTGCTGAAGTAGCCCGCTGCCACCCAGCGGTTCAAATGGCGGAAGGCCTCCAGGTAGCTGCTGTTCTGGAAGCTGGACTGATCCTCGCCTGTAACCAGCTTCTGGATCAGCTCCGGTCCGGCGTAGCGGTCCATCAGATAATGGGCAAAAATCCCGGCAGGCCAGCGGTCTTCATTCCCCAGCGCAAACGGGATATACCCCGCCGCCTTCAGCTTCGCCATGGCGGCATCCAGCTCTGCTACTGTAGCCGGAATGCTGATTCCGAGCTTGGTGAAGATGCTTTTATTGTAATAGAGCGGTTCTGCATTCCCCTCAATCGGCAGCCCGTAGATATGCTTATTGAACGTCCAGAGATGCAGATCCTTGAACTGATTACTCAGTCCGTTCCCGATAGTGAAGTCAGTCAGATCCATCAGCCGGGCCGAACGCACGTAAGGCTCTATCTCCGCCCCGCCGAACAGAACGAACATATCCGGCGGTGTCCCGGTAACCATCTCACTCTTCAGCTTCTGCTCCCGGTGAATATTCTGATCCAGCCCTTCAAAGTTCACCTTCACATTCGGATGGCTCTCCTGATAGCTGCGCACCACCTCCTCGAAGATGGCCAGCAGCGGCCGGTCATGCTCCTTGATCCAGAAATGCCGGAACGTCAAGGTGATTTTCTCGGGCGAGGTGTCCTCAATCTGCTCCCGGTCCTCCATCATAATGAACCATACGGCACCGGACATGAGCACAATATAGAGCAGAATCCACCCCCAGTTGATCAGCCATCTTACCATATGCCGCTGGTCTTTCATTTGGCTTCTCCCTCTCATGACGGTTGTATCCTCGGAATCCGGATGCAGATGGCTGACCCGAAGCCCGGAGAGGAACAGACCAGAATGCCATAGGGATTGCCGAACCGGATGTTCAGGCGCTCATGCACATTCTTCAGCCCGACCCCGCTGTCGCTGTATTTCTTGGGGTTGCTACGTTCCTTGTTCCACTGGCTCATCAGGACCTCAAGATCGAAGCCGGGGCCGTTGTCCTTCACAATAATGATAATATCCTTGCCGTTCTCCTGGGCAGTGACCGTTATCGTCCCTTGCTCCTCCATCTGCTCAATGGCATGATACAAGGCGTTCTCTACAATCGGCTGAACAATCAGCTTCTGGGTCATTACGTATTTCAGCGGCTCGGGCAGCTCAAGCTGATAGGAGAATTTGTCTTCAAAACGGAATTTCTGAATATCCAGATAATGCCGGACATGCTCGAATTCCATCTGCAGCGGAATCAGCTCCTGATTCTGGCTGATGCTGATCCGCAGCAGCCTGCCGAGCGAGATCACCATTTTGCTGATATCCCTGTTGCCTGCCAGCACAGCCATGGAGTTGATCGACTCCAGTGAATTATAGATAAAATGCGGATTAATCTGGGCCATCAGCGCCTTCATCTCCGCTTCTTTCTTGCGCCCCTGCTCTGTCTGTACCTGTTCTATCAGCTCGTTGATCTGTGAGCTCATCCGGTTGAAGCCGTCAATCAGGGAATCGCTCTCATCATTGGCCCGCAGAGGTACGGTGATCGGGGTGAATATCCCCTGCTTCACCCGTTTCATGCCGTTCACGGCACTGTTAATGCTGCGGACCAGCCTGCGGATGAAATAGTGGTCGAACAGAAAGGCGGACAGCAGCGACACCATCCCCAGAATAATGGCAATATTGCGGATCGAAGCCGACTCCGTGGAGATCAGATTCATCGGTGTAATCGCTGCCAGAAACCAATCCGAATTATGTGAAGGCAGGAAAGTGATCAGAGACCGCTCCCCTTGATAATTGTCGATGTAATAGTCCTGCTCCTGTGTATAATTCTCCTGCAAAAAAGGAAAATCCGTCCGTTCTCCGATATGCTCACCGGACTTGTTAAAGACGATATTGCCCTGCTTGTTCACCAGCAGGATATCCCCCTTCTTCAAGGTGGCTGCCTCCCAGAAGATCTGATCGAGCAGATCCGGCTTGACGTACACCACCAGATAGCCGATATCCTCCAGTGAATAGTAATCCTTAATCACTCTGGCATGGATGAGCACCGGCTTATCGCCGCTTACCGAGCCGTTCTCCCCGGGACCGGACCAGACAGGGCGCCCTTCGGCACCTTCCATGGCTCCGAACCAGACCTGCTTATGCATATCTGCAAAAGACATCGGCGCATTGTATTGATAGAGCAGCCGGTCTTTGCCGTACAGGCTGAAGGAAGTGATCATCGGATGGTTGATCAGCAGATTGTTGATTTCCTGCTTGCGGTCATAGGTCAGAACGAAATTCTGCTGCTTCAGCGATTGCTGAATCGCCGGCTGCGTAATGGCTGAATTGGTAATGGAGGAAATCTCACTGAGCGCGAACTTCAGCTTGCGGTCCGTCTCCAGCAGCGAGATCCAGTAGAAATTGCTTGATTTTTTCTCCATGGCGTTGGAGAAGTTGACATACGTAACAATCCCCATGACAATCACGGGTATGAATACAAGAAGAATAATAGCGAACAAGATTTTGCGGCGGAGCTTCATGGTCTGTCCCTTCCTCCTGCTGTCTCTGTCCAAATAGAAGAATTCATAGGTTTCACACGATACCTTATCCTTCTATTTCTCGCTGAAACGAATGCCGCCCTTTACAAGGACGGCAAAGCCGTTTCCACTTGATTATTATTCTTCACAGCATTCTGTATTTCCTCTTGCTTACATTAATAGATAGATTAGCTCTTGATGGCTCCGGAGGTCAGACCGGCGATTACCCAGCGGCTGAACAGCAGGAAGACTACCAGCAGCGGCAAGGTTGCTGTGAAGGTCGCCGACATAATCATTCCGTAATCGAGACCGTCACGGGTAGTGAACAACTGCTGCAGGGCAATCTGAATCGTGAAATTCTCCTTGTTCTTCAAGACCACCAGCGGCCAGAAGAAGTCATTCCATACCGTCATGAAATTAAGGATACCCAGGGTAGCCATCGCCGGTGTAATGACCGGAACCGCAATCTTCCAGAAGATCCGGAAGTGGCCGCCCCCGTCAATGCGTCCGGCTTCAATCAGCTCGGTAGGCACAGCCGAAGATATGTACTGCCTCATCCAGAAGATCCCGAAGGCATTCACCATGGCCGGGACAATCAGTGCCTTGAAGCTGTCAATCCAGTGAAGCTTGGCCATAATAACATAGGTTGGCAAGACGCCGAGCTGCTGCGGAACGATCAGGGTAGCAATAACGAACACGAACAGCACGTTTTTACCGGGGAATTCATATTTGGCGAACGCATAACCGGCCAGTGTACAGAAGAACACCACCGAGATTGTCACCATGGATGATACGAACAGCGAGTTGCCGAGTGCCTGGAAGAAGTCCGACTTCTCCAGCACACGCTTGAAGTTGTCGAAGAACTGATCTCCTACGGTCAGCAGAGGCGGGACATGGAACACGGCTCCCTTATCATTGGTACCGACCACAAACATCCAGTAGAACGGGAAGATGGAGACCAGCGCCCCGAGGATCAGCAGACAATAGAAGCCCAGCTTGCCGAAGAAGCCGAGGTCATCCGGTTTTTTTCTGAACATACGCAGTGTGCTCACGCTTTTTTCCCTCCAGTCTCTCTGCCGCCGCTTCTGGAGATCAGCATATTCAAGACAGAGAACAGAATCGTAACGAGGAACAGCAGAACTGCCGTCGCCGCCGCCGTGCCGAAGAATCCATTGCGGAATGCTTCGCTATACAAATAAGTAACCATCGTGATTCCTTCCTGCCGGGTAGAACCGGTTCCCGATTGGCCCAGGAAGACATAAGGCTCCGTGAAGAGCTGAAGCGCTCCAATAGTCGATTGCAGGGATACGAAAATAATAAACGGCTTGAGCAGCGGCAAGGTAATGGAGAATAGCTGCTGTCTGCGGTTAGCCCCGTCGATTTTGGCGGATTCATACAGATCCATCGGAATACTCTGCAGTCCTGAGAGAAACAGAATGGCATTGTAGCCCGTCCAGCGCCACATCACCATGGTGGAGATGGCAATTTTGACCCCCCACCAGCCGGAGTTGAAGGCCATGCTGTCGATCCCCATTCCATTCAGCAGCCAGTTGATCATCCCGTTGTTGCCGAACAGCGTGCTGAATACCAGCGTAACGGCAACGATTGAAGTGATATTGGGCATGAAGTACAGAATGCGGAAGGTCTTTTTGAATTTGGTCATCCCCGAGTGAAGCAGCACAGCCAGAAGCAGCGCCAGAATGACCTGCGGTACGGTGCCCATCAGCCCCATAATCAGCGTATTGCTGAAGGAGATCCAGAAGGTCGGATCACTGGTGATGAGATCATAGTTTTTGAAGCCTACGTATTTCATGGGACCGAGGGCATCCCACTTGAAGAACGATAAATAGAATGTGAAGAAGATTGGATACAGTCCGAATATCGAGAACAGAATAAAGAACGGTGAAATGAATGTATATGCAGTGATGCGGCTCCGTCTTTGTTCAGTAAGGAAAGGGCGTTTGCTCTCGGCATGCGGACTCGCGATTACGGGTTCTGCCATGTCACACCTCCAGGGAATTCATAACGCAAGCTAAAACGGCTGTGCCGCCCTTTATAGGACGGCATCCGTTTCAGCGAGAATTAAAAGGATAAGTTATCGTGTGCACATCAAAATTCTTATATTTGGATGAATCCGGACGTCCGTGGAATGGGATTCCCCGCTGGTTAAGAATTTAGCCGCGCTCTGCAAGAGTTTTCGACTGCTTTACAGCATCTTCCCACTCTTTTGCCGGATCGGCTTTTTTCTCAAGTACGTTTTTGAGCGCATTCTTGAAGAAGGTGTCCGTCTGGTCATGCAGCGGTCCGTAATATACCGGTTTCACGCGGTTAGCCGCTTTACCGAATTCAACAGCCGTCTGCTGGCCTCCGAAGAAGTCATCCTTGAAATCTACGAATGCAGGATCTTCATACAGTGCAGGAATGGAAGGCATCAGGCCTTTGGTCTTGAAGGACTCCAGCTGGTTATCCTTGTTCACAAGCCACTGGATGAAATCATAAGCTTCTTTGGAATGCTTGCCTTCCTTCGGCAGCGTGATGAACGAACCACCCCAGTTGCCGGCTCCTTCAGGAAGCTGGGCAATCTTCCATTTGCCTGAAGAATCAGGCGCGTTACTCTTGATATTGCCAGCCATCCAGGCCGGGCCCATAACCACTGCGAACGAACCGTCATTCATGCCTTGACCCCATTCCGGCGACCAGAGCATTACATTGCTGATCCAGCCTTCCTGAATGCCTTTAACGGTGAAGTCATACGCTTTCTTCACTTGCGGATTGGTGTCGCCGATGAAGCTGCCGTCTGCTTTGCTGAAATAGATCTCGTCAGCGGATTGGTCACGAAGGGCATTGTACGTAAGATCTGTCAGGTCGGAGAAATATTTGCCGGTCTTATCTTTGAATGCTTTGGCTACGGTAGCGAATTTGTCCCATGTGTCAATGGCTGCGCCGAAGCCTTCAGGATCACTCGGCAGGCCGGCTGCTTCAGCCAGATCGGTGCGGTAATAGACTACAGTCGGGCCGATATCTGTCGGAAGTCCAAGCTGGAAGCTGCCGTCGAGGGAAGATGCCTGCTTCCACTTCCAGTCCAGATAGTTCGCTTGGATGTCCTTCGCGCCCAGATCATTCAGGTTGTAGAATTTGTCCTGGGCCCCCAGAAAGCGCTCCATGAAACCGATCTCAAGCTGGAAAATATCAGGTGCGCCCGAACCCGCCGACAAGGCTGTCGTCAGATTGTTGTGGTGAGCAGTCTGGTCCCCGGTGTTCTGTATCTTAATCGTTACATTCGGGTGTTCCTTCGTGTAGGCTGTAGCCAGCTCTTCGTAGTTCACGTTGCCCAGCGTCCAGAAAGACAGCTCCACCTTCTCTGCAGGCTCCGTTTTCTCTCCATCTGTTGCCGGTGCAGTCGTACTTGCCGGGTTGTTACCTGTATTTCCTTCAGCAGCTTTATTGCCGCCGTTGTTGCCTCCACATGCTGCGAGTGAACTCATGAGCATGATAGAGACCAGCGTCAGCGCCAGGTTTTTAACTTTTTTCATTCCTCTGTACCCCTCTCAAAGGTTTCTTTTACAAGACTTAGTGTACCGTAGGGAGAAGTTTTTTTTGAGGAGGCAAATTGCCGATTTATGGTGGAAATACTTACGATTCTAAAACTGGAGAGTTTTTATCATTACAGTATTTACAAATCATTGTAAATTACCGATAGTTTAAAAGGTAGACGTACAAAGGGGGATTTTAATGTTTAGATCAAAAAAGCTTCTAATTACCATCGGAATCATCGCTTTATTAGAAATTGCTATTTTTACAGGCATGTCCTTGAGAGAAGCCTTAGGGATGAACTTTCTTCTTGCCTCACTTGCTGTAATTATTTTTTGGTTCGTTGGCATGTTTAAGCCGACCATTGTTCGCCGGGGAAATCGAAAAACAATTACCAAGTATTCTGCTGTTATGTTTATTATATTTTTTATTTTGTTCGTTATTGCAATTCCAAAAGCCTCTCCCTTGGAACAAGCTACTAATAAGACTGATGACCACACAGAAGTTCTCGACACATATGTGCTTAAATCTGAAACAACTCAGAAGAACACTGAACTTACCAGCTTGTCTATGAATGCAAAAACCATTGAAGCAAAGGTCACCGCAGTGACTGATGGTGATACCTTCACAGTCAAATTAGATGGAAAGCTTGAAAAGGTGCGGCTCATCCTAATCGACACTCCTGAAATAAAACCTGTACAGCCCTTCGGGCCAGAGGCGAGTGCGTTTACAACAAAGTTGCTTACGGATAATACAGTCAGACTTGAATTCGATGTATCCGAACGTGACCAGTACGGACGTATCCTTGCTTACGCCTATGTCGATGATAAAATGGTAAATGAATTGCTGCTGGAGAAAGGTCTTGCACGAGTCGCTGTCTTTCAGCCGAATGTGAAAAATGTGGATCAGTTCAGGTCTATCCAGAAAAAAGCCCAAGCAGCAAAATTAGGGATATGGAGCTTAAAAGATTACGCAACTGATAAAGGATATGATGAGACCGTTGTGGCTAAAGCTACTATCCAGCCCACTGCCACAATTAAACCGTCACCTAAGCCCACAGCCACACCGAAGCCTACCGCTACTAAAAAACCTGTTCCAGCTAAAACTCAAAAACCTGCAACTACTAAAAAACCGAAACCAAAAGCAACCCCGCAACCAGTTCAAGATGTTTACTACAAGAACTGTTCTGCTGTGAGAGCAGCCGGTGCTGCGCCGATCTATGCTGGAGAGCCTGGCTACTCCAGAAAGCTTGATCGAGAGGGTGACGGAGTAGCGTGTGAATAGATTTAACCCCGGAATTACGATCCGGGGTTTTGTTATGTAATATTCATATCATTTCTAAACTCTGTATTAAATATTTTCCAGTCTTTTGAAAAAGGATTTGATTCCATCATATATGACCATCAAACCAATAATTAAGCCAAACTTCTTACAACGAACTCAGCAATATAGAGGCTCCCTTGGTATTGCGTTGAGCCGAAAGTATGCCCAGTGATAAATCCTGGTGATATCATTATAAGCACACCTACAACGACACTTGAAATTAGTAATACGACCTTACTCACAAATGTTCCCCTCCCGTTTTCACTCTTCAAAACTAATGTACTGATACGAACAAACATATATATTATATTTCCTAGTATCTCACTTAACAACACTAATTTGGTAAAAAAAGAAATATTACTAGCATTAAGAGCTTGGCGAACTTCAAAAGTAGATGGACTTGCTAAACCAGTTGTCATAATTCCCTTCATTTTCATATTTCGCACCAAAGTAAGCGTTAAGTGGATTTCTGGCGGGCAGACGGGTATACTGATCGTATTTGCTGAAGCAGCAGTTATCCCTATATAAAGGAGATTTATATCGCATGCCCATTAACCGTCCCTTGCTGACTGACCAGGATCTGCAGGAAGCGATTGACCGCAAGGTGCCTGTCCGCGTCTTTCAGGATGACCATCTGGTGAATTCCGGCGCTACTATAGTGCGGTTTACCGATTCGGATGTTGTAATCCAGTCCCGTGTCAGCGACTTAACCTATTATTCGCGCAGCCGCTGCGAATTCTTCGAAGTCCGGCCTTAAAGGATGACTGTCCGGGCCTTGGACACGTGTGAGCTGTGCGGCCGTTCTCCTCTTGCAACTACCGTTCATCATTTGATCCCCCGCGAGAAAGGCGGCAGCCTGCTCCCGACTGCCCTTCTGTGCAAGGCTTGCCACCGGCAGATTCATGCCTTGTATACCAACAGCGATCTCGTTGTTCTTGGCCTTACGACACTGGACAGCCTACGCAGCGACCCGCAGATTTCCGCTTACCTGAAATGGATCATGCGGCAGGCACCGGGCTCCGAACCGAAGCTGCGCAAATCAAAGCGCGTACGAAGCAAACGTTAATCTGCCGGTCAGCAGGATAATGCAGGCGCACCAGCCCAATGTATGCTGTTTTCCGCATACATACGAGTCATATGCCTGCGCACCAGCATAATGTATGCTGTTTTTGGCATACATTCGAGCCACACACCTGAGCACCAGCCCAATGTATGCTGTTTTCCGCATACATACGAGTCATATGCCTGCGCACCAGCACAATGTATGCTGTTTTCCGCATACATACGAGCCATATGCCTGCGCACCAGCACAATGTATGCTGTTTTCCGCATACATTCGGGCCATCCATTCAAAGAGCCCTTATCCGCTAATACACACACCTTGTCCACAAGAGGAGGAAATTATAATTTCCTAAACAACAAAAAGGTGCCTTCCGAGTTCCGGGAGGCACCTTTTTGCTGCTTTTGCTGAAGGCTCTATGATTTGCTGCAAGATCTTCTGTGGAAAATAGTTCTGCTGCTCCATTGCTTATTTCTTCATGTCGCCATAGGTATTCAGCTTCTCATTCAGAACTTCCTGGAAGCTCTGGACTTTGTCTTCCTGTCTCTGCGCTTTAGGATCAATAACGGGCTGAGGTCTAAAAAACTGATGATTAAAAGCCATTAGATTATGTACGCTCATACTCATTGAGTTCAACCTCCTTCCATAATCTTCACCCTATATTTGCGTGAGTGCGAAACTTCTTATCCCTTATATAAACTGCTCTTTCCAATCCTAAACAGTTTTATCTCAGAAAAATGGGAATGGAATCTTAAAGTTATCCCCCTTGAAAATAGCAAAGGCGGACCCAGACTTAAAATAAAGTCCGGGTCCGCCGCTGTATTTTTGAAGTTACATTGAATCCAAGCTCAGAAAGAGTGAACAATTAATTCAGAGTAGGCTGCTATACACCACATAGCTATGGAATTAATTCTTTTCTTTATTTAGAGACAACTCAAAAGATGCAGTAATAGGCTCTAGACGAGAATCAGTAGGCACTGCTGTTATCTCTACAGTCAAGATTAGAGGATCGGGTAAGACGATTTTGCTGATATTCTCCATACCCGTAAGATAATAATGGTTTTCACCCATTTTCACTAATCCTCCTCCAGACGTATCTGAAGCGGTTATATCCTTTTTATTGTTAATAAGTTTGCAGACTATATTATAATCTTTTAAAATAGTGATCCCTTTTATCTCGTAACCGACCTTAATTTCATCCCTCGTATATGAGGCATATCGTAAGGCAAAGGTTGTGTCTTCGACTATTTGGGTTTGAATCTCAATATTCGGTTCAGGGATAGAAGTCTCCTTAGGTGTATTTGTCCACCCGAAATAACGTGCAGCCAAAAAGCCTAAAATGAGCAAACCAACAATTAGAACAAGTAAGCTTATTCGCTTTTGTCTCATAATGTCACCTCATAAAAATTCGAACCGGATACGGGTTTCGTCAAGGTGATTTTCATCCTATTCATTCATCAGCCCGACTAAATATTTGTAATTCTCCTCTGTAATCCCAAATGAATTCGCGGGGTTCTTGTGATAGAATCCTTCGGCAAATTTTATCATATCCCCGGATATCTGATTGGCCTCAAGAATGTTTTCCTTCCAATATTGAATGCACTTTATCGCTCTCTGGTCCGCCGAAGACAGCTTATGCTCCAGGCAGAAATTCAAATCCTTTATAAATGTGTTCCAGCCTTTAATATTGAAGGTTTTGCTTAATTTCTGTTCGGGATGATCAACGCGGAATGTTGAACTATCCGTATCCTCTGTGATTTGTGCAAAAAACGGAAGAAGATACGCGGTAATCTCCTGTTGCTCGCTGATCCGCTCCTCAAGAATGGACAAGCGCATTAAACGCAGCTGCAGGTCAGTAATGGCTGTCTCAATCCTGTGTTGTTCTGCTTTAATAAAAAGCCGAATATCAAAATCAGTATTATGGATATACTGCTTGATCTCCCTTAAAGTCATCCCCATATTTTTAAGAGATATAATCACGAAAATCTTGGAAAAGGAATCTGCATCATAAAACCGGTGACCATACTCGTTGATATATGCCGGGGTGAGCAGGTTAATTTCATCATAGTATTGTAAGGTCCGCACACTTACACCGGTCAATTCGGAAAGCTCTTTAATTTTTATATATTGTTCCATCGTCATACAGTCTACCTATCCTGTTCTCTGAGATGACCTTGGCTAAGTGACGGAACCTGGCCGGAACGCACTTCCAATCCATGTGCTCCAGCTCCTTGGAGTGATAGTTCAATTCATACGCAGCTTTGGAAATGAATGGTTCTACTGCGAACGGTAAGGGCTGCATCAGGATCCCTCTGGAACACCCATCCCCGGCCCATATAAACTGACTGGGAAGTTGCTCGCTCTGAACTGTAAAGTGAGCAAACAGCATCACGACGCTATCCATATTTGCCTCAACGGTCCCTGTGTGTAATCCGGTTTCCCAATTCCCCGTTGTAATAGACACAACCGATTTATTGTCAAACAATTCAGCTACTGTCCCTTTAAATTCATGGATCGTATCTTTATACTCCATCGTGAAATTTGCATCTGTGATCTGACAAAAAATAGAGACCCCTTGAGAAAGACGAAAAGAAAAACTTATCTTTGCATTAACATCATTGATGGAGGAGAGCAGCGTACAACCTGTAATGATCTGCTCCAAAAACCCGCGCATGCAATCCGTCCCTCTAAATTCGCTTAATGCTTGTTCTGCAATCTGACGGGTGTCCGCTAGGACCATTCTGAAGTCCTTGTTTACAGAAAGCATTCTTATGATATTATTCATGTCTATCACCTCTTGAATGAATAATAGGATATCACGCTACGTGATACACAAGCCCTAATTTACATTAAGAGGCTATTAACAGTTACAACGAAAAATCAGTCACGCCTTTCTTAGAGGCATATTTCAGCGTATAGGCTCCTCCGCCCTCAAAGGGCATCGTGGCCATTTTGATCCGGGTATAATCAAGCCTATGCTCTCTTATAACTTTTTTGATCAGAGCTATCCCCCGTTGTTCATCCGTAACAACACAAAAGAGGTTAAGCACATATTGCTGCGGGTCAGACACCATTCTCCCCATCTCAAACCCGTCCACATAGCCGAGTTCAGCATCTGCCAAAAATAGATTCAGATATTCCGTTACTTTATCCCTCAACCATTCATCGCGCTGGCTCCCTTTAATGCTTTTCAAGGGATATTGTACGACTACCCAGCATTTCTCATTCATGTCAGTTCACCCCCCGTTTGAATTAATGAAGAGCTGCCGAAGTCAGGGTTACTTCTTCACCGCTGCCCAGGAGCCTTCATTCAGCAGCTCCAGCTCGTCCCGCTCCAGGTGGAAGGTCATGGCGCCGATATTCTCCCGGGCATGGCGGACCTTGGAAGCGCCAGGGATGGCAACAACGGTGTCGCCATGATAATGAATCAGCCAATTAAGTGCAATCTGTCCCGGTGTGCACCCGTATTTGTCAGCCAGTGCGGTCAGGGTGGTGATGAGCGGCCTGCTGCGGGCCAGGCTCCGGTCGTCCAGGCCGGACATCATCCGCCGGGACCGCGAGACTGCGCTAATCTGCGACGGATCATTGTGGAATCGTCCGGTCAGAATCCCCTGCTGGAGCGGCGAGTAGGCGATAATCGAAATTCCCAGCTCTTTGGCGGCGGACATGATGCCGTTCTGATCAATGCTGCGGTGCAGCAGATTATATTTGACCTGATTGGAGACCAGAGTGAGCCCGTAAGTCTGTAAAATACGGTGCGCTTCCACCATCTGCTTGGCTGAATAATTGCTTACCCCGACGTAGCGGATTTTGCCAGCCTTCACTAGCCCGGCCATCTCCTTCATCTCACTGGCAATAGAGGATAAGGAGAACGGCTGGTGGATCTGGTACAGATCAATTTCCCTGCCGCCCAGGCAAGCAATGCGCTGATCAATTGTGGAGGGAATCGAGCGTGCCGTCCGCAGCATCGGCCACCATTTGGTCGCAATCAGCGGTGCAGCATGTGAGCTGCCTTCCTGCTGTAGCTGGTCCAGCACATGAGCCAATGCCTCCTCCGATTTGCCTCCGCCATAAATTTCAGCCGTATCCACCCAGTTCATGCCGCCTTCCAGGCTGACCCGTACGATATCCAGAATATCCGTATCGGTCAGATTGCTCCAGTAACGGCCTACGAAGCCGCTGCCCCTGCTGAACTGCCAGCAGCCGAGTCCCAGCGGCGATACAGATAATTCAGACTGTCCCAGGAAGCGCAGACGGACCTCACTTACAGGTGTTTCCATAGTTCATCCTTCTCTCGGCATATTAGTTGCTGTCTGACCCTCTAACTGTAGTCACAGCTTATGACTTTCCCGGCGCACTGTCAATTACAGCGGAACAGGCGCGGGCCTTGGTCCCGCCGCTGCCCGCACCGGGGAGCCGGACGCTCCTCCTCTACTACCGTAGCCTTGAAAAAGGGGCTTATGGTATAATTACCCTGCCCTACTGCGCTAATCCATGCAAGAAGCTTACATAACACAACCATAACGGAGGGAATTCATTATCCATGATTAAAATTCTAGGTTTCCTGCTGCTGTACCGTCTGCTCGGCAATCCATTTCTGGCCCTGATCATTCTGCTCGTCGTTCTATATTTCGTAGACCGCCGTTATGTCGGCATTCTGCCCAGCTTCTCCAAGCCTTTCCGCCGCAGCCGCCAGATTTCCAGACTGCGCTTGACCATTGCACAGAACCCGAACGATGTATCCGCCAAATTCGACCTGGCCCGGCTGCTGATTGAGCGCAAGCGTTACAGCGAGGCCAAGGAGCTGCTGATAGCCATTGCCGACCGCTATGAGACCTCCGCTGAATACTGGGTGGAACTGGGTTACGCCAACCTCAAGCTGGGTCAGCTTCCCGAAGGAGAAGCTCAGATGCTCAAGGGACTGGAGATCAACCGCCGGGCGCAATACGGGCAGCCTTACCTGCGACTGGCCGAGACCTTCCGGCATGTTGACCATGACAAGGCGCTCCACTATGTGAGCCAGTTCCAGGAGATCCAGTCCTCCTCCAGTGAAGCTTATTATCTGGCAGGCTCCATGTACAAGGCGCTGGGCCGGACGGAGGACGCCAAGCTTGCTTTTAACGAATCGCTTGCCATCTACCGCACCTTGCCCAAATACAAGAAACGCCAGGAACGCGGCTGGGCGCTGCGCAGTTATTTCGCCAAGCTGCGCTGAGCCGCAGATATTAGGAATAGATGACATGAACCGCAAACAACCTCCGGCTGCTGCACGTTGCAGTGCCCCGGAGGTCGTTTGTTTTATTTTACAGGAACCGTTACCTCAAGTTCAGGAATATAGAGCTTATGCCGGTCTTTCCAGACGTAAGGCTTAATGATGATACTCTCCGGCCTCTTCTCAAAAGGTTCAAAGACACTGCTGCTGGACAGCGTATCCCCGTCACCAGTACCGCTACCTCCAAGCATGACAGCCTCTTGCCCTTGCTCATCCCGCAGCTCAAACCAAATAGTGAAAAGCCCATCTTGCTTGTATTTATCTGGAATAGCTTCTTCAATAGCCTTAGTATCCCCCCCGGGGTCTCCCTTAATTTCAGTTAGCAGCCGGGTTGATGTCTGGCTTAACTCTAGCCGTGTGTACCGCAGATGAATATGATCATGTACCTTGACCTCTCCCGGAACAAGCACAAGGTCACCCAACGTATTCTTGCTTACGGGAAACTCAAAGCGGAATGGCTGATCCATTCCATCAATAAGGACCAGCAAGGTGAGATCAAACTGCTCAGGAATTTGCAGATTAGCTCCATCCAGTGCTGTAACTATGATAGACTCAGGTGCACCCGCACCTCCCGCGGCAAGGCCGTATCCCGTATTGACCGTTTTTCCGTTAACCACAAACTCAATATTATTGATTCCTCCCGGCGGCTGACCCCTGCGGTTGATTAAATCCCACCACGCCTCCGTGTTTTGACCATCGGCTGCCTGAGCACGGGTAAGCACCAATGACAAGCGGCTTCCGTCATACATCTGTTCCGACACACTGATCGTCGTCCCGTCCTGAGTAACGCTCTGCTGAACATTTGTGGTTAGACCTGCTTCGTTTGCTTTTTGAAGCCCGGCATCCCCTACAAGTCTGAACACACTTTCCATGAACGGCAATTGCTTCAGGGTCTCTGCCATTGCCGGAGAGATGAACCCCAGACTAACAATGATCACCAGCCCGGCGGCCACAGATGCGGCACTGATCATCAGCCGGGTCAGCCACCGGGGCATTCTTTTACGTCTGAGCGTCTCCTGATGCTCTGGAGTCTCCTCCAGGCTTACCTCATTCCTTTCAATGATCATCCGGTAAGTGTCCTCCATACGTGCGTGCACAGCTTCCGGCAGTTCAGGAAGACTCTCTTCCTTGAGACCTGCCAGCCTGTTCTCCAATGGCTGCTGACTCATTCGTTCACCTTCCTTTCTAGAGGTTGCGAGAGAGATTGATATAAGGTTTTTCTGGCCCGGTGTAATCTGGTTTTGACTGCGCTCTCTGACAGCTCAAGCAGCTCTGCAATCTCCTGCAGCCTTAATCCTTGATAATAATGCAGCTTAACAATCGTCCGCGTTACCTCTTCCAGTCCGCTGATGGCCTGACGCAGATCCATATCTTCTGCGGATGAAGAAGAGGACTCTATGCGCTCCGGCGGCTCGGACATCACTACCACCCTGTCCCGTCTGCGCAGGATCATGTTGCATTCGTTGATCAGAATACGAAACAGCCATGTGTTGAAATAGGCCGCCTCTTTCAATCCGGAGATTGCTCTAAATGCCTTAAGCACCGTCTCCTGCATGGCGTCTGCACAATCCTCGTCATTCCTGACCATGGACTTCGCCATACTGTACATCCTCCTGTCCAGACTCTTCACCAGTTGGATGAAAACCTCGCTGTCGCCTGCCTGTGCACGCTGGACCAGATCCTCTTGTACGGTATCCAGGGTAGATCTCCTCCCTTCCTTCGGGATGCTGCTGCTTCCCGCTTGTTAGTTGTATATATCTGTTTAGATGAAGCACAGGCACATAAGGTTACCTCAGCACGAACAATTATTTTCTCTTCTTCTTACGCGAATAGCAAAGAGCAGGCTCCATTTAACAGGAAGCCTGCTCTTTGCTGTATCTTATCAGGTAGTGAAGAACGCTACATATCCAGTGATCTAGGCTGATCATCCCCAGCCGCCGGACGGAACGGCCACCAGTTGGCCCGGCCGAACATGCGCACCATCACCGGCACGAAGAACGGCAGGAATACCAGGGCATACAGCGCCAGACCCGATAACACGACTGTAGCAATCTGCATCATCGACAGCACCCCTGAAGGGTACATCGAGGCGAAGGTTCCGCCCAGTATCACAACGGCTGAGAGAATCACGGTTCCCATATTGCGCATGGCGTGGAGAATGGCTTCCCGCACATCCCAGGTTTTATTCTCATTGAAGCGGTCCATCAGGAAGATACTGTAGTCCACCCCGAGCGCTATCAGCATAACGAAGCTGAAGAACGGCGTCGTCCAGGTGACCCCCGAGTAGTTCAGCAGATGGACGAAGATCGCTTCCGTGATGCCCAGTGCCGTAAAGTAAGTGATTAACAATGAGGCAATGATGTACAGCGGCATAATCATCGAGCGGAACAGTACCACCAGGATGATGAAAATACCGCTTAGCATCAGAATGACCGTACGCGTGTAATCCTCATTCGAGATCGTCTGCAAATCGCTGTAGGTGCTGGTCACGCCGCTCATGGCTGTCTCCGCATTCTCCAGCTTGGTGCCGGCCACGGCACGGTCCACCGCTGCCTGAATCTGTCCGACGCTGTCAATAGCCTTCGCGCTGTATGGATTCCCGGCGAAAACCACATCCAGCGTCATGACCTTGCGGTCCCCGGACAGATAGGTATCGAATACCTGCTGCATGCCCTTGGCCTTGAGCGCCTCTGCCGGAACCAGGAACCCGCTCAGCTCATCATCCTTGGCATCCTGAATCTGCTTGAGGTAATCCTGCGCCGAGCTTAGGCCTCCGGTGATTTGCCCCAGACCATCCGCACTTTGTGTAAGTCCGTCTGTCAATTGACCCAGCTGGCCCGTAAGCTCATCGAAGCCGTCGGCAAGCTGCTGCTGACCGCCCTGAAGCTGATCCAGGCCGCTGGTGAGGGATGGGAGCTTGCCGGTAATCTGCCCCTGTCCGTCCGCTGCCTGCACAAGGCCGGATTGCAGCTGGCCGATACCGGCCACAAGCTGATCCAGCCCCTTCGCCAGCGCCGCCTGGCCTGCCGCCGCTTTGGAGTACCCGGCGTTGGCCTCTGTCAATCCGGCCGCTGCACCGCTGAGCTGATCAGAGATCTGGCCGAGTCCTCCAGCCAAGCCTGCCGCCCCCGTCCCGCTCTGTGTTACCGTGCCTTTGATCGTCTGGTAATTCACATCCTGGAGCAGCTCCGGATAGGCGGCTTCCAGTCCGGTGAATGAGGCACCCAGACCGTTGAGGGCATCAGCCACGCCTTGAAGCTGTGTCTGCAGCCCTGCAAGCCCTCCGTTCAGCGCGGTCAGACCGCTGCCTATCTTCTTATACCCTTCAAGCAGCGCGGCATTTGCCTCTGCCAGCTGCTTCGCACTGGCCGCTGCTTGCGCGAGGCCTGCCTTAATCTCTCCGGCTCCGGCAGAGCCGCTGCGGATACCGCGCTCAATCCGCGATAAGCCATCGCCCAGGGCAGCTATGCCTTTCTTAAGCTCGGCTGTCCCTTCTGTCAGCTTGGCGCTGCCTGAAGCTGCCTCTGTAAGCTTAGGCTCATTCGCCTTCAGCTGCTTGCTCGCTTCACTCAGCCCGGTCTGGATTTTGGTCAGCCCTTCATTGCTCTGGTCCAGACCGTCTGCCAGGGTAGCCACCTGGGTAGGAATCAGGAAGTCATTAATTTGCTCCCCGGTGGGCCGTGACATGCTGCGCACAGCCTTGACTCCATCCACCTTTTCCAGCTCACGGCTGATTTTCTCCGCCAGCCCCATGTATTCAGCGGTATCCATCCGGTCATCGTTCTTGATCACAATCTTGCCCGGCATGGATTCACCCGGACCGAAGCTCTCCGATATAATATTGAACCCTTTGACCGAGGCGTAATTCGGCCCGATCTCATCCATGCTGTTGAAGCTCAGCTTCCCGCTGTAGGTGAGCAGGAACGGCACCACAATGGCGGCCACAATCAGCAGCGCAGCCCAGGGTCTTTTGAGGGAGAACGAACCGGCCGCTCCCCAGATCCGGCTCTCGCTATGCTCCAGCTTACCGCGGGACGGCCAGAACAGCTTTTGACCCAGCACCGCCATGAAGAACGGAACGACCGTTACCAGCGCCAGCAGCATCACCGCTATGCCGACCGCCACCGCCACCGCTGAACGGTAGAGCATGAACTTGGACAGCCCGATGGCCAGGAAGCCGACGAAGACCGCCAGCCCCGAATAGAAGACCGTTCCACCGGCTTTCCGGTAAGTGGCAATAATGGCGCTTGTAGTATCCTCAGACTGGACCAGCTCCTCCTTGAACCGGCTGATCAGCAGAATGCAGTAGTCGGTCCCGATCCCGAACATCACGGCCACCATGAAGATCTGGGTGAACGTGGACAGCGGGAAATCAAACCGGTCCACCAAAAAAGCCACAACCGACTGGGAGACGATATAGCTCAGCCCAACCGTAAGCAGCGGAACAAACGGAGCCACGAACGAACGGAACACGACGAACAGAATCAGCAGAATAAACACGACTGTGATATATTCCGACTTTTTCAGTCCGGCTTCCGAACTGGCAATCGTATCCTCCGTAATGAGTCCTTCACTGGTCATATAATGCTCCGCAGTGACGTTACCCAGCATCTCAGCGGCCTTAGCCGGGAGTTCCTTGACTGCCTCCTCCCCGCCTTGCACAGACAACGCAACCATGATCGTCTTGCCGTCCTCCGCAATCAGCGTATCCTTAAGCTCCGGCTGCGAGAAAGGATCTGTAATCGTGCTGAGCTTCAGGGAATCCTTGTTCCCGGCGAGCTGCTCCACCCCCTGCTTGATACTCTCGGTGTCTGCGGCTGCAAGCCCCTCCGGCTTATGGAACACCAGGGCCACCTGATGCACCGTTTCCCCGTCTTTGGCGGCAGCGACCTCCTTCATAATCTCGGCAGCCCTTGAAGAGGTGTAGCCTGCCGGAACCGAGATTTGCCCCTTTTCACGTACCAGCTCAGACATCCCGGGTGCGGTGAGGAATAACACTGCCGCCACAGCCAGCCATACCGCAATAACCGCCCATCTTGCCTTCAAAATCGTTCTCAATTGCTTCTCCCCCCAGTGTCCTGCATCAGAAACGCCAGCTTCTCAAACATCACAATAAATTGTTCAATCTTGTCATCCTCGAAGTGGAACAAATAAGGGGAGATTACTTCCTGCATTTGCTTCTCACAGGTCCGGTAGACACTCTCCCCATGCGCCGTCATGGTCAGATACACCTGCCTGCGGTCATTCTCATCACGGGTCCGCTGAATCATTCCCGCTTCATCCAGCCGGTTGATAATGGCCGTAATTGAGCTTTTGCCTACCGCCACAGCTTCAGCGAGATAGGTGGAGGTGCATTGCTCCTGCCCGGCGATCAGCCTGAGAATCAGGAATTGATCATTCGTCAGCCCTTCTCCAAAAATATCCCGGAGCCGCGCATTGATCTGCCGGGTGACCACCATATAAGCGTCTACGTAGCGGTTGATCCATTCCTCTGCATCTTTCTTCAATGCTGCGTCCGCCTTTCTGGATAATAGTTCACGTGTAGAACTGTTTCACAGTAAAACTATATTGTCCGATTCATTAAAAGTCAACTGGTTTTCAGGAATTTTACATTGAGATTCATTTGAGATATTCATTGGGCGGTAACTGCCCTTCAAGCGGGATTTCCAGGGAAATGATGGCTACGGTGACTATGATGACTATTGTTGTCCCGCGTCAGCCATTCGGATACCAGACTTGTTGCACATTATGCAGGATTTGTGACGGACCAGCAGGCCGGATTCGAATTTGTTGCACATAACGCAGGATTTCCGGTGATTTGGCGCGATTAGACCGTGTATTGTTGCAAAATGCGCAGGATTTCCAGCCGCTTACCCGGATCGGGCTCTGCCGTGTTGCATAACGTGCAGGATTTCCTGCAAGTTGGCTCGCTTGGACGCAAAAAAGCCACCCCGCACCGTAAGTGCAGAATGGCTGTTGTTCAGTCCTGTTTAAAGCAGCTACAGGGTTACGGTTGCGGTTGCGGTTGCGGTTGCGGTTGCGGTTACGGTTTCGCTTCCACTACCGCACGCCTGCCTTACTCCTCGTCCTCGCTCTCTTCAACCTCGTAGACACAGCGGAACATCTCGATGCCTGCGGCGTTCTCGCCCAGGCTGTACACCATGAAGCCAAGGCTGCGGTAAAAGTCTGCGGCAATCTCGTCTTCCGTCTCCGCTACCAGATAACGCGGCTGCCGGGTGGTCACCAGCTCCAGAATCATGCCGCGCGCGTAGCCCTTGCCCCGGTTCTCCGGGAGCACTGCGATGTGGCGGATATCCAGCGAGCCGTCTTCCGTCTCTTCAAATCCGGTGAGCCCGAGTAGCAGCCCTTCCTCTTCCCAGCCGCATAGCTGCATGGCCGCCTGCTCCCTGTATTCTGCCGAAGTACGCTCCAGCGCCTCCGGATCATCTATCACCGCATAAGTCAGCAGCTCATTCACCTGCGGTGTGCCGACAAGCGGCTTCAAATCAATCAACATTAGGGTAACCTCCTTAATTTATAGCTAAATAAGACGCACTTAAGAGTGGTACTTGAAGTTGAGTCGTAATTGCGCTGAACCTTTAAACTTCCCGCCGCTATCCCCGCACCAGCCGCAGCAGCACATAACCTGTCCACACGCCCAGCAGGTTAAGCAGCAGATCATCAATATCCAGGCTTCCGACATGCAGCAGCATCTGCAGCAGCTCAAGGAGGGTGATGACTAAGACAGACAGAAGTGTCAGCCGGACAACAGAGCGGTAACCGGAGATCACCAGCGGAAGCAGAATGCCAAAAGGAACAAAGACCGCTACATTCCCCAGCAGATTGACCAGCCGGCTTGCATACGATAAGCCGTTGGTCATATCGAAGAATAGACGCACCGTACGAAGCGGTTCAAGATTGTATCGCAGCGGCCCGTCCAGCTGTACGGTCCGTCCGAATCCAACGAACATCCAGTACAGCAGGAATGCGCTATATGTAATCAGCAACAGCCACGCCAGTACCCGGCGTCCAGGCGGCAGCCCTTGCTTGCCTGTAGCGGCCTTGCCCTTCCGGCGGCGCGGATGCGTATTAGCGGCCACTATCAACTTCAATAATCTCAATGGTACCGTCGCTTTTGCCGACAATGGCCATGCTGGCGATCCCGATGAACAAGCCGTGCTCCACTACTCCGGGAATACGCTGGAGAGATAGCGCCAAGTCAGCGGCTGAGGCGATAGCTTCGAACCGGCAGTCCGCAATATAATTGCCGTTATCCGTCTTGTACAGCTCGTCCCCGCTGCGCCGCAGCTCGGGCTTGCATCCCAGCTTGGCCAGATCAGCGACCGTCCACTCCCAGGCGAACGGCACAATCTCAACCGGCAAAGGGAACTTGCCCAGCGTGGTCACCGCCTTGCTCTCATCGGCTACTACGATCATGCGGGTACTGCCCATGGCTACAATCTTCTCACGCAGCAGTGCGCCGCCTCCGCCCTTGATCAGCTGCAGCGTCCCGTCCAGCTCATCCGCTCCGTCAATAGTCAGATCCAGACTGTCCACCTCACTGAAGGACACCAGCGGAATGCCCAGCTCACGGGCCTGATCCTCAGATGCCTGTGAGGTAGCTACCGCCGTAATCTTCAACCCCTCGTTTACCCGCTCACCCAGCTTGCGGATGGCCCAGTAGGCAGTAGAGCCTGTACCCAGGCCTACCTTCATTCCGTCCTGCACATATTCGACTGCCTTCTCCGCTGCAAGCTGCTTCACATTGATACTCATTTTATTACCCCCATGTTATCCGTTATAATGAACGATGAGCAGATCCTTAATCCAATACCACACCAGGAGGAATCCGGATGAGAACCGAACACCAAATCCAATCCAAAATTAACGAAATGACGCTTCAGCGCAGATCCCTTGAGTCGCGGCTGGCTCCCTTGCCGTCTGGTGATCCGCAGCGGGCAGCCTTGGATGCCCAGCTTACCCGGCTTGAGGATTTGATTCTAATGCTGGAATGGGTACTGAATGCCCCAACCGGCAAATACCATGCCTGAGTCTGAACCTGCGTTCAGGACAAGCTTTTGCCATAACACATGCTGTCCGGATCACCTATGTAAGGCCCGAACAGCTCGATTGGCTGATAGCCATGCTTCACATACAGGGCAATGGATTCCGGCTGCTTGATGCCGGTCTCCAGCCTGATCTCCCGGCACCCTGCTGCCATTGCCCGCGCCTCCAGATCCTGCAGCATCCGGCTGGCAATTCCCTGCTTGCGGGAACCCGGATCTACATAGAACCGCTTCAGCTCCATCAGGGAGCTGTGCGGGTCCAGCGGGCGCAGCCCGCCGCAGCCCACCGGCCGTTCATTCACATAAGCGATCACGAAGGTCATTTCCTTCACCTTGGGATCGGAGAAATCCACACCATAGATCATCTCATGCGGATAACGGGATTTCAGATCCTCATCGAGCTGGCCGATCAGTGTTCCCAGATCTGTATGATGCGGATCAACGCGCACGAAAGTCACTTCAGTTACAGGGTTCATACTTGCCCCCACTCCTTTATCTCTTCTCTATTGTCTCCAGCACAGCGCCGCTTCAACTATAAGTCCCCAGCATGGCTTCGTATAACCTGGCATTGTCAGACTCGAAGCAGATGAAGTCGATCTGCCGCAGCGGAAGCTCTGCCGGGTTCTTCCCGCGGATATATTGAATAACGGATTCAAGGGCCGTCTTGCAGGCCAGATCCTTAGGAAAGCTATAAATCCCCGTACTTATATTCGGAAACGCAAGGCTCTGCACGCCATGGGCGCAAGCCAGATCAAGACTGCTCTTATAGCACCTGGACAACACCGCAGCTTCCCCGGCTGTGCCGCCTTTCCAGATCGGCCCCACCGTATGTATGATTCCGCGAAAAGAAAGCTGACCCGCAGTGGTGAGCGCCGCTTCCCCGGGAAGAATGCCGCCCTGCTTGCGGCGGATCACCGCGCATTCTTCGGCAATTCTTGGACCGCCGGCCCGGTGAATTGCCCCGTCTACCCCGCCGCCTCCATACAGGCCGGAATTGGAAGCATTGACAATCATCTCGCCCTGCCAGGCGGTAATATCGCCCTCTTTTACCGAAATTACTACATCCTTAACGGTAATTTGCATGTTCGGCCTCCTCCTTCGCCGCAGTCTCCAGCGCCTTGATCAGTTCCTTCTCCCCCCTGAGGGTGGCCTTTCCCGGAAAAGATAAATGCTCCAGCCTGCCCCCCTGCAGCGCGGCCTGACGGAGATTGCCCAGCATATAATTCTGCGCATCGGATAACACCAGCTCGCCTGTACCGGCGGCAACCCTGCACAGGGCACGGGTCGTTCCCGCCTCTTCCGGCATCGCCTCCGCACCTCCGTCAAGCACAGTGAACTGAAACAGCGGCACCGCTTCCGGCAGCTCTTCATCCGGAGAGAACCTCTGATTATATACAGAATACATCAGATTGCCGGTGTGTGCCCGGGAAGCATCCGTCTCCTGATCAGCAAGGATTCTGCTGTTCTGGTAAGCAATCAGTCCGGCGGTGAACAGCAGAAACAGCACAACTCCCGCAATTAAAGTATACATTCCTCTCACCAGCCATTCGCCTGTAATGGACAATACCGCTTCTATATTATCATGGACAGAACTAGCCGTGAATGGTCCTATCGTGTAAAATCAATTTTTTGCCGGGATTCCATAAAGTTATTTTGAGATATTCAAATTAACAGTTGAAACTTCACTTGGCATGTCTCATAATGAAGTGGAGCCTGCTGTTTTGTCAATCCATACGAAATCAAGGGAGGATACCTGGAAATGAAATTTTTCTTGGATACCGGAAATATTGAGGAAATCAAACGTATTACCCGCCTCGGATTAGTGGATGGCGTAACGACGAACCCGTCGCTGATCGCCAAGGAAGGCAGATTGTTTAAGGACGTAATCAAAGAGATCGTAGCGATTGTTCCCGGTCCTGTAAGCGCTGAAGTGATCGGCCTTACGGCAGAAGAGATGCTCAAGGAAGCTTACGAGATCGCTGAATGGGCTCCGAACGTGGTCATCAAGCTGCCTATGACGGAAGATGGTCTGGAAGCCTGCTATGAACTGACCAAAAAAGGCATTAAAACCAACGTAACACTCGTATTCTCCGCTGCTCAAGGCCTCATGGCGGCCAAGGCTGGAGCTACTTATATCAGTCCGTTTGTCGGACGTCTGGATGATATCGGGGTAGACGGCATGAAGCTGATCAAGGATCTGAAGACGATTCTGACCAACTACGGCCTGAAATCCGAGATTATCGCCGCCAGCATCCGCAATATTGCCCATGTGGAGCAAGCTGCCATTGCCGGTGCCCATATTGCCACGATTCCGGGTTCACTTCTGCCATCGCTCTGGAAGCACCCGCTGACAGACAACGGAATCGAACGCTTCCTGAAGGACTGGGAGAAAGTACCGCAGGTCTAAAACAAAAGAATACCGTTCAAGCCCCCTTCCGCATCAAGCGGAGCGGGGCTTTTTTGTGCGGGTGCGGGTGCGGGTGCGGGTGCGGGTGCGGGTGCGGGTGCGGGTGCGGGTGCGGGTGCGGGTGCGGGTACAAATGCGGGGGCTCCGGCCGACAACAGTTGGATTTTCTCCACTTGCTTAAGAGCGGAGGAGCGTTTCTCCGGATATAGTTGGAAAAACAACACTTAATAGCTGGACTTTCGCCAGAATAGAGGAAATTCTCGAAAATAAATGACGTTTTTCCAACTAATTCCGCCAACCGCTGCAAATCATCTGAATTAAGATACGTTTTTCCAACTATTGCTGCGCCATGCGGAGTGGGCACCATGTACTGCATCACGCGGAGTGGGGCCTTTTGTTCGTACGGGTACAAATGCGGGGGCCCCGGCGACAACAGTTGGATTTTCTCCACTTGCTCAGGAGCGGAGGAACGTTTCTCAGGAAATAGTTGGAAAAACAACACTTAATTGCTTCACATCCGCCCGATTAGACGAAAATCCTAAAAATAAATGACGTTTTTCCAACTAATTCCGCCAGTCGCAGCAAATTATCTAAATTAAGATACGTTTTTCCAACTAATGTTGCACCATGCGGAGTGGGTACCATGTGCTGCATCATGCAGTGCGGGCACCATGTACTGCACCACACAGAGCGGGCACCATGCACTGCACCACACAGAGCGGGCACCATGCACTGCACCACACAGAGCGGGCGCCATGTGCTGCACCACACAGAGTGGGCACCATGTGCTGCACCACACAGAGTGGGCGCCATGTGCTGCACCACACAGAGCGGGCACTATGTGCTGCACCATGCAGTGCGGGCACCATTCACTTTTATGGCACGAATACGGCTTCAGGGATTAGTTGGTGTATAAAACGGGGAGGCACACGCGAACGCCGCCTTGACCATTTTACTTGTTGTAATTATAATTGTCATAACAATCATTATAAAGGAGCCACTCATTATGAACCCTTCCTCTCCTCACCAATTCCTCGGTTTCCTGCTGGGATCCACCCACCGGAGAATCTCGGGCGGCTTCGCCCGGGCCCTGAAGCCCTATGATATTACGCCTGAGCAATGGTCTGTCCTGCTGATGATCTGTGACCAGAGCGGAATTAATCAGAAGGAGGTTGCTGCCGCCGCCGCCAAAGACCAGCCGACAACCGCCAGGATCGTTGAGCTGCTCCTCAAGAAAGGCTTCATCAGCAAATCGACCAACCCGGGGGACCGCAGGGCATTTCAGCTCTACGCTACCGAGGAAGGGAGATCGCTAATCGTAAATACGCTTGAACTGGAGCAGCAGACCATTAACACAGCTGTAGCCGGGCTGAATCCGCAGCAGCTTGAAGACCTCCGCAGCATGCTGGAGCAAATCTATCACAACACCGGCAATCTACATCACGAATAGGAGTCTACTCACTTGAACCCTTCATCCGAACGTCTATGGACTACATCCTTCATCACACTTACCCTCTGTAATCTGCTGCTCTTCCTCGGACTGCAGATGACCTTGTCCACTCTTCCGGCTTATGCAGAAGCAGCCTTGCAGGCTACTCCCGTTCAGGTCAGTCTTGTAACCAGCCTGTTCGCACTCAGCGCCATTGCCTCCCGCCTGTTCTCGGCCAGAGCCATGGAGAAGGGCGGACGCAACCTGCTGATCTTCCTCGGGCTTACCGTTTCACTCGCAGCCGTGGCCGGATATTATTTCGCAGGCAGCATCCTTACCCTGCTGCTGCTCCGCATCCTGTTCGGTATAGGCTTCGGAATGGCCAGCACGGCATTCCCGACGATGGCCTCCGATGTCATCCCGATCCGCCGGATGGGTGAGGGCATGGGCTATTTCGGGTTATCCACCAGTCTCGCCATGTCGGCAGGTCCGTTAATCGGACTAAGCCTGCTGCAGGGACCGGGCTTCGGTTCCCTGCTCCTGGGAACGGCTGCCGTACTTGCTCTGATCCTGCCCCTGGGCTTCCGCCTGTCCGCAGCCTTGCCAGCCGGGCATCAGGAGCCTCCTGCCGCTCCGGCTGCCGCCCCCGGAGGAGGAGTGTACCGCAGGCTGTTACTTCCCGGCCTGCTCAATTTCCTCTTATCCATCTCTTACGGGGGACTGCTGGGCTTCCTGGCACTCTTCGGGGCAGAGAGGAACCTCCAGCATATCGCGTATTTCTTCCTGTTCAATGCGGTAGCTATCTTAGTGATCCGTCTGCTGTCCGGAAGGATCTACGACCGCTTCGGACCGGCTGCCCTGCTGATCCCGGGAAGCCTGTTCATCATCGCCGGCCTGCTGCTGCTGTCCTTCGCCTCAACAACAGCGGCATTGTTCCCGGCCGCCTTATGTTACGGCTTCGGCTTCGGCTCCATGCAGCCTGCACTTCAGACCTGGATGATCCAGTCTGTGGAGCCGCGCCAGCGCGGATTAGCCAACGGGATGTTCCTGAACTCCCTGGACCTTGGGGTCGCTATCGGCTCCATGCTGCTTGGTGCCATCGCCATGTACACGAGTTATGCCGTGATGTACCGGTATTCCATCCTGGCCCCGGTTCTGCTGCTCACCGTCTACCTTGCGGTATCGGCTTACCGGCAGGGCCATAAGCGTAAAGCGCCTATGGCGGGAGCGGCAACGCAGCCTTCCAGGGAATAAGCTGCCGCTCAGCGCAGCCTCATAACCAGAAGAGACCACCTCGCGTCATACGCGCAGGCGGTCTTGTCATTTCAGCAGGTTCAGCAGACGATGGCTCAGTTCGGCGATGTGCCCGCCGTTACAGTATCACCCACCGCAGCAGGAAGGAACGGATTAGGCTGGCCCAGGCTGTAGATATGCAGCAGATGCATCGCCCGGGTACAAGCCGTATAGAACAGCTTGCGCTCATGTTCACGGCCGTATCTCTCCGCCGAGCCGTCATAGATGATCACAGCATCGAACTCGACGCCCTTTGCCAGGTAGGCGGGAAGCACCAGCGTTCCTTTTTGGAAATTGGGCGTCTCCTTCGTGACCAGCCTTACCGGCAGCCGCTTCTCCAGTTCACTATGCACCTGTGCGCTCTCTTCCGCCGTCTTGCAAATCACGGCTACATAGTGGTAGCCCTGGGCATGAAGGTTCAGCACATCCTGCTCCACAGAGGCCAGCAGATCTGCTTCATTATCCACTACCGTCAAGAGCGGTTCCTCGCCCCTGCGGTTAAAGGGTACGATCTTCTCGCCTCCGGGAATCATCGCCCGTGTGAATTCAACAATCTCATAAGTCGAGCGGTAGCTGCGGGTCAGGGAGATCACCTCGGTGTTCTCTTCACCGTAGATGCTCACAAGTCCCGCCAGGTCTCCGAGCACCTCACCTTGGGCATAGATCGCCTGGTTAAGATCACCCAGCACCGTCATCTTGGCCCGCGGGAACAGTCTGCGCATGAATTCAAGCTGGAACGGCGAGTAATCCTGCACTTCATCAACAATGACATGACGGATCAGCGTATTCGTCCGGAAGCCCTGGCTGAGCTCCTTCAAATACAGAAACGGCGTGGCATCCTCATACGCCAATTCATTGCCGCTGATGGAAGCCAGCGTCTGTTCACAGATCTCGTCCCACGCCTCAGGCAACGGCTGGCGGGTATCCAGACGCTCCATCCATTCGCGGCCCTGGAACAGCCTGCTGTACAGACCCTTCACATCAACGAAGCGTCCGCGTTTAGTCCAGCCGCGCAGCGGCTTCAGCTTCTGGCTCACTACGTAGCGGGCGAGCAGGATTTTCTCCGCCTCATAGTCATCGAAGCTGTCGTTATGTCCCCCGCCCTTACGGCGCATCTGATTGTAAGCCCGCTGATAATCGCTGTTGTCCATAAGCTCAATCTGCTCATCTACCCATGAAGCACTCCGCTCTTCAACGCCGAACGCAGCGATTCTCTTCAGCAGCCAGCCCGTCATCAGTTCGATCCGGTTCGCCAGCTTGATCCCCGGGTCATAGCTGTAGAACTGGCGTTCCATCTCTTCCTTGCCTACAACCGCCCGGCCCTGGAACATCAGCGGCTTGAACAGCATCCCTTCATGCTCCAGCAGGTTCACATAACGCCGGATGGCACCCAGGAAGACCACTGACGATTTATAAGCGATACCTTCTCTGCGTATGGAGGCTTCCGGACCGTCCGGGGCATTCAGCAGACTCTCGGTCTGGCTGAACACATCCTCCAGCTGAAATTCCTGGCCCAGCCGGTGCTCCAGATACATCTGGAAGGTCGTCTGCTGCATATTCTCTTCACCCAGCTCAGGCAGTACGGTAGATACATAGCTGTTGAACAAGGGGTTCGGGGAGAAAAGCAGCATCTGATCTGCCTGAAGCACCTCCCGGTACTTGTAGAGCAGGTAAGCCACCCGCTGCAGCGCCGCTGAAGTCTTCCCGCTTCCGGCGGCTCCCTGCACAACCAGCATCCGGCTTCTGTCATTGCGGATGACCGCGTTCTGCTCCTTCTGGATGGTAGCCACGATGCTCTTCATCCGGTCATCGGCGCTATGGCTCAGTACCTGCTGGAGCAGCTCATCGCCGATAGTTACGCCCGTGTCGAACATGACTTCGATTTCACCGTTGTCGATGACGAATTGGCGTTTACGCTCCATCGTTCCCTTAATCAGGCCGCCCGGTGTTTCATAAGCGGCCGGTCCCGGCGCGCCGTCATAATACAGGCTGGAGATCGGTGCCCGCCAGTCATAGATCAGGAAGGTCCCGTTATCCTCCATCAATGAACCGATGCCAAGATAGATTTTGTCAGCCGCTTCATCCCCCGGCTCCGAGAAGTCTATCCGGCCGAAGTAGGGGGATACGACCAGTTTTTTATATTTTTTGAGCGCTTTGCTGGACTGCAGATGATGGCGTTCGCGTTCGTTCAGAATCTGGGCCTGCTGCCGCAGACTTGTGGAGGTCTCCCCCAGATCGTCGGGGCTGCTGAAGTTCACTGTAACTTCTTCCCAGAAGTCCTTACGCATATCCACGACATCCGTGCGGTGGAGTCCAAGCTCCTCCGACAGCAGCCGGATTTGGGTAGACAGCAGTCTGGTGATGCCGTTTACCCGCTCCTGCTCCTTTTGCCACTCGTGATCATGTTTATCCAATGGTTGTCATCCCCTTCATTTCTCATTACAGTTTCTCGCTCAGAACCGCGCTGTCCTTGTCGTCTGCATTCATCCGGTTGATCTGGTCAGCCACCTTATCCAGACGCTCCAGCTGATAGCCGTAGTCATAGATTGCCGCTGCCACCACCGACAGCCGGAGCTGCCCGGATTTCTGCGGATCATAGCCATTAATAGCGGATTTCAAAAACCGTTCATTGTCTTCTCCCAAGAGCTCAGAGTCATTGGCTCCAGGCTTCAGCTTATCCTCGAACTTCAGCAGGATATACTCATGATACTTGATGAGCTGCTCCAGATGCCGGTCGAACAGCTCATCCGTATGCTCCGTACGTTCTGCCTGGAAATAGTGGCGGTCAATCGCCTCAAGCACCTGATAGCCCTTTTGCAGAGAATTCAGCAGGTTTTTGTAGACCACCATCTGCCTCGTCTGACTATATTTAGCCCTGCGGAGCTGCTTCTGCTCTTCCTCGAACAAGGCATACTTGTCAGCCAGCGCCTTAATGGAGCCCTCCAGGCCGTTCTTCTCATCCCGGAACACACTTTCCTTCATTTCATGCGACACCGCCGTCCGCAGCAGCAGCGACAGGCTGGTGAATACTGTCTCTATCTGCTTGATGTACTGCTTACGCGGCTGCGGCGGGAATACGGAAATATTGATAATAAAAGCGGACAGGATTCCTGTCAATGTCAGCAGGAAACGGGTTAACGCGAACTGCCACTGGCCGGACGCCTCCATGACGGAGATAACCGTGACCAGTGTCAGGCCGATGGTATCGGCGCGGTTCATTTTCATGCTGATCATAATCACCAGTATACATACCAGTCCAACCGCAATCGGTTCATTGGACAGCAGCATTCCGCCCAGCAGCGCGATAACCGCCCCCATGGTGCTGGTCTGTATCTGATCCAGGAAATACCTCCATGATCTGTATATGGATGGCTGCATGGCAAAGATTGCCGCAATGGCCGCACCGACAGGAGAGGCGAATTGGAATAGAACGGACAGATAAAGTGCAAGTGTTACGGCCATTCCTGTTTTGAGTATGCGGGCACCAAAAGCCAAATCTATCCCTCCCAAGTAGCTTGATGCTCTGTTTCATAATAAATGCCGGTCTTCATCATTTATGTATATCCTGCAGGCATTCGGTTAATCTCTAATATTTGTACACACATTATTACCCATGAACCGGGCTGGCGAATTTTAGTATGTCTTAAGCCGGGCTTCAGGATTCTTTCAGCTTTCGGGGAATACTGGTTACCAGGCAGCAGCCACAACCACAGAAGAGGTGAATCCATGAACAAAAGCACCCGCACAATCATCGCAGGGGCCACAGCCTTAATGCTTACTATGGCTCCTGCCGCCGCTTATGCAGAGCAGCCGTCCAGAGGACGGGCAACCGCAGCACCGGATTCCATGCATGCCGGCCAAGAGCATCATCATCCCCGCGGCGGGGACCGAAATTTCAGAGCCGGCGGCCATTTCATCCTGAGCGAAACCGCCAAGCTGCTCGGAATCAGCCGTCCGGAGCTGATCGACAGCCTGAAATCCGGCAAGACGCTGAACGGTCTGGCCCAGGAGAAAAAAGGCTGGAGTGAAGACCAGTATATCCAGAAGCTGAGCGAAGCCGCCAGTCTCAAGCTCGATGAATTCGTCAAGGACGGGAAGCTGACGCAGGAAGACGCCGCCAAGCTGAAGCCGGGCCTGCCGCTGCTGATCAAGCGCAGCCTTAGCCGCACAGCCCAGCTTCACCAGATCAAACCTTCGCAGCAGCCTGCTGCAACGAAGTCACCTTAAGGAGTAAAAGCCTGCGGATGCCCGGGAGCTTATTTGCGCCGGGCATCCTTTGTGTTGCGCGGATTCTTCCCCTTGCGTTCCTTATAATTCCGGTAGGCCTCGAATATAGCAGCCGACAGCATCAGCCAGGCCCCGCTCGCGGCATAGCCGCCAATGACATCGCTGGGATAATGCACCCCCAGATAAATCCTGCTCCAGCCGATCCCTCCGGTCATCAGCACCGCGAACAGAATCAGCAGGAACCGTTCGGTCCGGCTATGCATATGCCGCCAGAGCAAGTAGGCTATGACTCCATATAATGAGAAGGCTGCCATAGAATGCCCGCTCGGGAAGCTGTATCCGGCCTGTTCAATCAGCCTGTTGATGCTGGGGCGCTCCCGGTGAAACCATAGCTTCAGCAGCGTGTTCAGCAATTGTGAGCCTAAGCCTACCCATAGAAACAAGGCAAGCTCCAGCCGGTGCTTCAGGGCGAAGAAGAGGATGATCATCGTCAGCAGGGATATCCCGATCGCTAGCTTCGAGGAGCCCACCAGGGATAAGCCTTTGGCCAGCGAAGTCAGCGGCGGAGATTCCATGGATTGTACGAACCGGATAACCGCACGGTCAAAGCCCCCCGCCCCGCCCAGCTTGACCAGTGCCGCAATCACGATAAAGGCCAGCAGGAACCATATAAACCGCCGGAATCCGCGGGACCAGTAATGATAATAAAGCATAACTACCCCCTTGTCTATTTGTCACGCCATATGAACACATTTCCAGGGAAGGTCTATCCCGTGTTATAATATCCTGAGAAATTATTTTATATAAAGATGGAGTGCTGCCAAGTGGAAAGTCTAAAATTGCAGGAACGTTTGTTGAACCAGTGCATCTCAACGAAGATGCCTGTGACGATTTTTACAACGAACGGAGTCAAAATGCAGGGACTGATAACCTCTTATGACGCTTATACAATCACCTTGCAGGGCCAGGG
This sequence comes from Paenibacillus tritici, assembly GCF_013204885.1. Classification (GTDB taxonomy): domain Bacteria; phylum Bacillota; class Bacilli; order Paenibacillales; family Paenibacillaceae; genus Paenibacillus_AQ; species Paenibacillus_AQ tritici. The sequence continues at coordinate 226,093 of NZ_JABMKX010000001.1, read as the reverse complement.
TGACGGAAGACAGAACGTACTCTTCAAGTCGGCAGTCTCAACTGTAGTGCCGCTGAAGCCGGTCTCACTCAAATAAGCAGTCTCCAAGGCGCACATTCTAACCTAGACCTAAGCCGCATAACCGCCAGGAATTCAAAAGGAACACCGGAGCATGATTCCGGTGTTCCTTTTGCCTGTGCCGCCGCTAAGGCAAGACCAGTGCCGGCAGATCGCTTAAGGGAAGGCGTCCTGTCGTCTTACGCAGGGAAGACTGCCGGCATCACACATACGGGCTTGGACAGCTCGGCGGTGTGCCCGGTGAAGCTCAGACGGCCGCTGGCAGGCTCCAGCGCGAAGACAACCAGGTTATTGCCGTCCCGGTTAGCCACAATCAGGTAGGCGCCATCCGGGGTAACCGTGAAGTGCCGCGGATGTCCGCCTCTGGTGGATACATGCTCTACCAGGGTTAACCCCGCCGTCAGCGGATCTACTGCATACACCACGATACTGTCATGTCCGCGGTTGGAGCCGTACAGATATCTGCCATCCTTGGAGAACGCAATCTCTGCACAGCTGTTAGAGTCTGCGGGATATCCCTCAGGGAGAGTAGATAAGGTAACTGCCGGCTGGAGCGTACCTGCAGCAGCATCATACAGGAAAGAAGTCACGGTGCTGTTCAATTCATTGATCACATAAGCGGACTTCCCGTCCGGATGGAATACGAAATGGCGCGGTCCCGCCCCATCCTGCAGCTTGGTATCCCCAACAGCTTCAAATGTTTCCGTCTCCTTATTAATCCGGTAGCTGCGAATCAGATCCAGTCCCAGATCAGACACAAACAGATAACGTCCATCCGGACTATAGATAGCTGAATGCGGATGAGGGCGATCCTGGCCCGGGAGCGCTCCCTGTCCGGTATGTACGGCTGTATCCGCCAAGGCTACAGGCAGTCCCTTCTTATCAAGGGTAATTAGTCCGACCGATCCCCCGTGATAGCTGCACACTACAAGATGTTCATTACCGGCATCCCGGTTAATGTTACAGGTTGTCGTCTGGCCTTTGCCTGCCGATGGCATAGTCTGTATCCGTTGCAGCTCAGCAAGCTTACCGGTCTCAGGATCAATAGCGAAGGTTACAACCTCCCCTTCTTTGCCGCCTTCACCATTCGGCTTCTCCCCTATGGCATACAGCTTCAGCCCGGAAGGGTCCACATTCACGAACGTCGGGTTCGTCACGCCTTCTGCGGTAGCCAGCCGCTCAAGAGTCCCCCCTGCTTCACCGTCAAAAGCAAATACCTGGACTCCGCTCTCTTCTGCCGTGGCATAAGAGCCGGTAAATAACAGCAGCTTCGTCTTGTCTTTCATCTGATATTCCTCCTCCAAGTTAAATAGCCATCTATATAATTTACATTTTTTCGTGAGAGATGACAAATGCAACGGAAAAAATGACAAAAAACATTTCAAAAATAAGACTTCTCAAAGCAAACAGAGTATGATATAATGAAAGCGCTAACATTAATGTTATTAATCAAGATAAAGGGGGAACACGAATGAGCAGCCTGCTGGAAGCCAGAAATGTATACGAGGACTTCGAGGTGGAGACAGACATTCTGTTCTTTAAGGTCGGGGACCATGACCTGGTCATTTTTCACGGCAGAAACTACAATATTAAAAAGAGAATGACTGCCGAGCAACTGAACCGCTTATTGTCGAGCAACAGCTATTATCATGTGTACGGGGGCTGCTACGTGAACCTGAACAAGATCAGCTCCATCGAGGATGACTGCATCTACTTCGGTGAAATGGGCTTATATGCCAAGTCTGTACGTGTTCCCAGACGCAAGCAGGAGAATATCCGTCATCTGCTTAAGGGGCTTAGCTCCTAAGGCGGATACATATCCGCAGGTTTCTATATCACTGCCTCTCTCATCAGGCCGGAGCGCACATGGGGAACCATTTGCGGCTCCGGTTTTTCCTGTTTCTTAATGGAATCTTAAAAAGTAATTGTGCTTTTTTATACTTTCTTAAGGTTTGGAATTCTGTTTTCTGGTAAAGTTGTAGAAAGACAGGCACCACCTATATTGAAGGGAGTCATTAATTATTATGGACAAAAAAGATTTCAATGAAAATGAACAGCTTAAAAACGGCCTAACGCCGGAAGAGAATGAGGCTTCTGTAATTAAACCGGATGAAGGAATTGAACCTGCAGGAACAGTCCCTGTACCGCAGGAACCGGTACAAGCTGCAACTGAGGGCTCCGGCAAACCGCACTCCCCAAGAATTGAAGAAAGCGTTCCCGTGATGAATAAGGTTGGCGGCGGGGGTACTCCTCCTTCCACACCTGGCGCCTCCGGCGGCGGTAAAGGCTGGATGATTGCCTCCATCCTGCTGGCAGCAGCCTTAATCGTAGTGCTGATTGTACAGCCTTTCAAGAAGGACGACAGCAAAGTAGCGGTTGCGACCGTCAACGGAACGGATATCACCAAAGCAGAGCTGTATGATAAATTGGTGGAAGCCGGCGGGGAATCCACCCTGCAGAACCTGATTACTACCACTCTCGTGGGCCAGGAAGCCAAGAAAGCCAACATTAAGGTTACCGATGCAGATATTAATCAGGAAATCGAAGACCTTAAGACTCAGTTCGGCGGTGAGGAAGCTCTGAATAACGCCTTGCAGCAGAGTTCTATGACGATCGAGGATCTGAAGAAGCAAATGCCGCTCCAGGTTGAGATCCGCAAGCTGATTGAACCTAAGATTAAGATTACGGACGAAGATATTTCCAAATATTTCGAAGAGAATAAGGCGAAGTACAATCAGGAAGAGGAAGTGCGCGCTTCCCACATCCTGGTGAAGACCAAGGAAGAAGCCGATGCGATTGTGAAGCAGCTTAAAGAAGGCGGAGACTTCGCCGCGCTGGCTCAGGAGAAATCCGCAGATACCGGCTCCAAGGAAAAAGGCGGGGATCTGGACTTCTTCAAACGCGGAGACATGGTTGCCGAATTCTCCGATGCTGCCTTCAAGCTTAAGGTTGGCGAGACCAGCGGTGCTGTGAAGTCGGAATACGGCTACCACATTATCAAGGTTACAGACCGCAAGGAAGCCAAGGAATATACCCTGGCAGAGAAGAAAGACGAGATCAAAAAGACTTTAACGGCACAAAAAGTGTCTGAGATGTCTGCTACCTGGTTGGCTGATTTGAACAAGAATTCCAAGATTACAAATACGCTGACTGATAAGCCGGATGCTTCAACAGCTCCAGCAGAATCTGGCGCACCGGATGCCAGTGCAGATCCTGCTGCTGCTACAGAAGCTCCAGCCAAGTAATAAATGATTTACCGCAACATATAGGCACAAAGAGGACAAGCGGATCACCGCTTGTCCTCTTTGCTTATCCGCACATTGTAGCCTGAGCTTAACAGGCAGGCACAGCGTCAATGCTCCTTTTTGCGGATCTGCTTATCGTGATTCTCGCCCCACTCTTTGGCTTGTGCGGTGGCAATAGCGATCGCCCGCCCTTCCTCATATCCATCCTCCAGCAGCGCATTTGCAATCTCCACCGCTTTATTGCGTACAGGCGCCGTGAAATTCTTCAGTGAATCCGGATAGTTCTCCTTGTTCCATGGCATATCAAAAACCTCCTTGATTTGGCTATAATTATACTTAGCCGGATCAAGGAGGTTCTAAACTGCTTCGCGTAAGGTTACCTTATTTGATGACTTTTACCCGTTCTTCAATCGGCTGGAATTCCTTCTCGCCTGGAGGGGTCAAGGTCTTGCCGAATGGCATTTGCGCAATCAGCTTCCACTCTGCTGGAATACCAAAGGTAGCTTTCACTTCATCATCAATCAGCGGGTTGTAGTGCTGAAGGGAAGCACCCAGGCCTGCTTCGGCAAAGGCTGTCCATACTACAAACTGCAGAATCCCCGAGGATTGGTTGGCCCAAATCGGGAAGTTCTCTGCATACAGTGCAAAGTTCTCCTGCAGATGCTTCACAACTGCCTGATCTTCAAAGAATAGCACGGAGCCGTACCCTGCCTTGAAGGAGGACAGCTTCTGGGCAGTGCCTTCGAATTGTTCTGTAGGAACGATTTTACGTAAAGTTTCTGCAGTGATGTCCCACAGCTTATCATGTTGTTCTCCCAGCAGCACTACAGCTCTGGAGCTTTGTGAGTTGAAGGAAGTTGGGCTATGTAATACGGCCTCTTCAACGATTTTTTGGATCTGTTCATCAGAGATGGGGGATTCCTTGCTGATCGCATATATGGAACGTCTGCCTTTTACCGCTTCAAAAAAAGTTTTCGACATAAAATAACTACCTCCATTTAATTAAGTAAATTACTTTTTTAAAGTATAACACTTTTCCTGCCTGAGTACAATACATATTCACATTTCCTTTGAGGAACTATTGATATACCCGCTCTTAGTGTCGCTGGATTCGTTCTATTTATACATCTTCCACTATTTTCTATAAGCCATTCATGAGGATTAGAAACAGCGGGCCGGCTTTTCGTATATACAACCGGACAATAAATACGCTACAATGATTCAGCAAAAATACAGAAAGAAGGTCAAGCCATGCGCGCTTCACTCCATAAAGGTACTGCTAAAACTGTGAAACTCACCTTCATCCTGCTGTTGTCTTCACTCTTCATACTCAGCGGGTGCAAAGACAAAGACACCACTTCGCCATCCTTGAATGCTGTTCCGGCAGCGGCTGAGGCCCGCACAGATTCTACACAGCCCGTCCCCTTCTGGATCGCCACAGATACTCATTATCTGGACAAAGCCCTTGAGGATGGCGGCCAGGCCTTCCAGACCTACGTCACAGGCGGGGACGGCAAAATGCTTCCCTACAGCGATGAGCTGACCGAAGCTCTCGTCCGCGATGTGGAACACAAGAAACCCGCCTTCCTGATTCTGAGCGGCGATCTCACCAATAACGGTGAGGCGGATAGTCACAAGGAGCTGGCTGCAAAGCTGCACCGCATGGAAGCTGCGGGGACCTCTGTCTATGTAATCCCGGGTAACCATGATATCAATAATCCGTGGGCCAGATCATTCGACGGGGACAAGCAGGTGGTTGCCCCGCACATCAATATGGAGGATTTCCTGCGGATCTACGCTGATTTCGGATATAATGAGGCGGTCTCGCGGGATAAGGACAGCTTAAGTTATGTCGTGAAGGCGGCTCCCGGCCTATGGCTGCTTATGATGGACAGTGCCCAATATGCGCATAATGAAGAATATAATTTCCCGCAGACCGATGGGCGCATCCTGCCTTCCACCTTGTCGTGGATAGATGAGCAAGTGAAGCTGGCCGCACAGGAACACGCCTCCATACTTACAGTGATGCATCATAATCTGCTGAGCCATACCTCTATGGCTGTATCCGGGTTCAAGCTGAATAACAGCCAGGAGACGATGAAGGCTTTTCGCAGGGATGGTCTGAATCTGGTATTGTCCGGGCATATTCATATGCAGGATATCCGCCGTGATCCTCCCGCAGATTCGATAGATCCTGCCTTGCCTGTATATGATATTGCAACCAGCGCAATGGCGGTTAACCCGCATCAGTACGGCAGCATGACCTTCGATCCTTCTTCCCGGGCAGTCACCTACCATACGGCTATCGTGGATGTCGAAGGCTGGGCCAAGGCTAACAAGAAGACTGATCCGCACCTGCTGAACTTCAAATCGTATGCGGAAGAGATTTTTGCAGAGAATTCTTACGCGAAGGCCATGAGCAGGCTGAAGGAGAGCAGCTTCACCGAAGCCCAGAAGCAATCCATGGCTGAGGTGATGTCGAAGCTGAATGTGAAATATTTTGCCGGGAATGCCGCTGATTCGCTGGAGGAGATCCGGGCGATGCCGGGTTACAAGCTGTGGGAGAGTATAGAGGGCGGCTTCATGTCCGGGTACATCCGCAGTATGGCGGAACATGCAGAGCTGAGCAATGTCTCGCTGGAAATGGTTCTGACTACACAATAGGTGATTCTAATATCGAAGGAGCTATGATTATGACAGAATCTCGTGAATCGTCACAGGGCAGCAGTCTGCCGGAGACCCTGTCCAAGCCTGCGCACCGGGCGCTGGCCGCAGCAGGAATGATCCGCCTGGAGCAGTTAACTTCAATGACGGAAGCAGAGCTGCTGAGTTTGCACGGCATGGGACCCAAAGGCATCCGTATCATCCGCCAGGCGCTTGCCGATAAGGGACTTGATTTGGCCAGGTAATGAAACTGATAGAACAGCTTCCGGTCCTCATCGAGGTGATTCCACAAAATATCTCAAAGCTTGATTTGTTTAATTTGCAGTACGCACCGGTGTTAGTAGAAACAAGGTAGACGATAGGTCGTTTAGCGGTTGTATAACAATTGGGCTCATTTTGCCAGTATACCTTAGCCGTACGAACTTATTGTCTATATCATGGAGGATGTCCGCGAAATATTTTCCATTTAATGAGAGGATAAAATCCTCACCGCTCCTCTCTTGGATAGGAATCTCATCCTGAATATCACCGATTTCTGTAGTTTGGGATAATAAGTTTAACGTATCAACAGTTGCCGCTATCCTTATGATACTTTCACTGGCCAACACCGTTGCCCGTTCAATCGCTTTTAATAAGGAGGGCGTTTCAACTATGATCTCTGATATAAAAGCTTGCGGAATCACGTTTCGCAGGGACGGGTACTCTCCCTCAATCAAGGCAGACTGAACCTGAATGTTATTGGTAGTAAATCTTATCTGATTGCTGCTTACTTCAACTTCAGTTGCACTCTCCTCTCCGTCCATTATTTTGGCAGCCTCAAGTAAATTTCGACCGGGAATAATAATATGTCTATCTCCATCAGCTTCATGGTCTATATTCAAAGTCCGGGAAGCAAGACGAACACCATCCGTTGCCATTAGATTAAGCTCTTGATTACTGTATTTAAAAGAAATACCTGTTAAAACAGGTCTATGCTCAGACGTTGAAGCAGCACATGCCACCTGTTTAATGGAAGTTTTCAATAGAGCGTTATTAATCCTTAATTTGAGTAAGGGGTGACTTTCTATAGTATGTACTTTTGGGTAATCCGCAGCATCCATTCCACATAACCGAATCCGCGTATGTCCTGAGGAGATCGTGAGCATTAAGTATCTTTCCACTTCCAAAGTAATGAAACCAGAATCTGACTTCCGAATGATTTCGTAAAAATATCGCGCTGGCACAACCACTTCCCCAATCCTTTGAACCTTTAAAGATGTATAACCCTCGGGAATACGGTACTGAATAGTCATACTACTATTGCTTGTGGTTACTACCATAGCATTCGCGTGAGCATGTATGTGGACCCCTGCCAATTTGGAAATCAGATTGTTCGCTGGCACAGCCTTAAGCACTTGCTGAAGAGCTTTTAGAAGAGAATCCTTCGTTATATTGACCTGCACGGGCTTCACCTGTTTCCTCAAGTTAGAATTACAAATTGCTAGATTCTATTAGAGTGCGTATAAGCTCCGACCGGGACATTTTATTATCCACACAGTGCTTGTCCACTTTCTCCCATAGCTCATCCGTTAAAGTTAGCGACACTTTTTTAGTTACTCCAATGTTCTTGCGGCCGGCTCCCTCCCGGGGACCTCCTCTTGTAGACATGAAGCCTAGTTGACCTTCTTTATTGGAAAGACCTATTTTCAGTTGATTGACACTCATGTGATCTGCTCTCCTTGTTTTTGATTTTAGTTACCTAATTCAATTGCCTTGTTATAATTTTATCACATGATCTATGGTCTTACAATGTTATGAATTCATAATTCTGATTAAGAAAATAAACCCACTACAGATAACCCCACATTATTAAAACAAAGCCTCCCATCCGGATTAGAGAGAGAGGCTTGTCTCGGGACTCAAGCTCCTATAAAATGCAGTGCACACCGAGTATGACGATCGGTAATCCCTCTTGCGAGTCATCTCCCCCAGTTGCTCAAAGACATTATCCTTCACCTTGGAGTCGGGATGCTCGAAATAACCTTCGGCGTCTGATCCAGCCACATACTCAACCAGTGCATAATCGAAAGGATATTGCTCCTTCTCCCTATTCAAATGGTAAAGTAAAGGGGGCCGTATAGAATGCTGCAATAAATACCGGTTGTTGACTTCAAACAGATCACTGCCATAGGATTGGTTCTTTGCGTTCTGTTATTATGTTGAATTAGGTCTTGAAAAAAATAGCTATACGAAACAGCCGCACGGATGCTTATCCGCGCGGCTGTTTCGTATCTATTTTTACAGCGAAATCTACAGGACTCCCAGCACCATTCCGCCCGCTGCACCCGCTATAACCACCATCCAAGGCGGCAGCTTCCAGAAGACCAGCATCACAAATAGGATGACGGCCAAGGCGAAATCCATAGGCTCCAAGATCGCTGTCGTCCACAGGGGGTCATACAAGGCAGCAAGCAGAATTCCAACAACTGCGGCATTGATGCCAACCAAGGCTCCTTGAATCTTCGGGCTCCTTCTTAAGCTGTTCCAAAAAGGCAAGGCACCGATAACCAGCAGAAAGGCTGGCAGGAAAATGGCCAACGTGGCAATAATTGCCCCGGAGATACCACCCGTCATAGCCCCAAGATAACCTGCAAAGGTGAACAACGGGCCCGGAACGGCCTGTGTGGCCCCGTATCCTGCCAGGAAGTCCGCTTGGCTTACCCAGCCTGTGGGGACTACCTCTTGTTCCAGAAGCGGAAGGACGACATGTCCGCCGCCGAATACCAGAGCACCGGAACGATAAAAGCTGTCAACGATCGCTAACCCTCCAGTCTCAGCCGAGCCTCTGAGGAGCGGGAGAGCTACGAGTAATCCCACAAACAAAGCTAAACACCCCATAGCAAAGGACCGGCGGATGGGTATATGAAGAGTCGTCAGACCTTCCGCTGTGTGGTGACGATACAGCCATATCCCGGCTAAGCCCGCAGCCGCAATCATGAGGATCTGACTATAGGCGGTTTGCCAGGATAATGTAATCACTGCTGTAATAACGGCAATGGTCACTCTTTCCCGGTCAGGCGTCAGTTTGTGTCCCATTCCCAGAACAGCCTGGGCGACAATCGCTACAGCTACGATCTTCAGACCATGTATCCAGCCTGCACTGGCGATATCATAACCTTGCAGCACCAAGGCAAAGGCAACCAGCGCAAGGACAGATGGCAAAGTGAAACCCAGCCAAGCCACGACACCGCCCAGCACCCCCGCTCTCATCACACCGATGCCAATCCCCACCTGACTGCTCGCCGGACCCGGGAGAAACTGGCAGAGCGCCACCAGATCAGCATAACTCCGCTCATCTATCCATTTTCGGCGCCGGATGTACTCATTATGAAAGTAACCCAGATGGGCTATAGGTCCGCCGAAGGAAGTAAGACCTAATTTCGCAGATACAACCAGCACTTCTAATAGGGCGCCAGCCTTCCCCTTCTGCTCCACCGATACAACCTGCTCATCCGCTTCCATCTCTATGGCTCCCTTGCTGTTGAACTGTAAACCTCCTCCCAGTCTATCATTCCTGATCAAGAATTTGATTAAACGCAGTGCAGCGTAAGGTAAAATAATCTATGCTTCATTCCGGCCCTTCATATGCTCAATATGCGAGACTCCCCAATCATTCAATACCTGCAGGACGCTGCTTAACCCTCTGCCGTATTCCGAGATCGAGTATTCGACCTTCGGCGGAATCTGGTGATACACCTCGCGGTGTACAATATCGTTATATTCCAGCTCTCTTAATTGTTGGGTGAGCATCTTTTTATTAATCTCCGGGATGGACTTCTGAAGCTCGCCGAATCTCATGGTGCCGTTTGTAATAAGCTGCAGCAGAATGACAGGTTTCCATTTCCCGATTAGAATATCCAGCGCCGATTCGAACTTACAATACTTTTCCATAACTCCCCCCGCTCCTTTAACGGTCTATGGTTACTTTTAATAGACCAGGTTTATTAAAAGTGCCTACTTCCTTAAGAACTATCTCTGCGGCTATTATACCAGTACCGGGCAGGAAAAACGTAATCAGGAGGAGTCATTCATGAATATTGCATTATGGATTGTTCAGGGTATTGCAGCACTTGGTTTCATCTATTCCGGTTGGCTAAAAGCCGTTCAATATGAGCAGGCGAAACGCTCCTGGGGCTGGGTAACCGATGTCCCCCGGGCATTAGTCACCTTGATTGGAGTAGCCGAGCTGCTCGGCGCAACGGGAATCATCCTTCCCTATGCGCTCGATATCATGCCAGTGCTGACACCGGTTGCCGCAGCCGCGCTTGCGTTGGTTGTGGCTAGCGGAGCTGTGTTCCACATTCAGCGTAAGGAGTACCGGGAGATCGCTGTGAACCTCGTCTTCATCGTATTGGCTGTGGTTGTGGCGGTGGGCCGGTGGTAAAGCATCATTGTTCATAAATCAAGGACTGACAGGCTCTTTAACCGGTCGATCAGCTGTCGCAGGCCTGGTTCATTCTTGGAATATGGCCGGACATCCTCTCCGAGCTGCTGATCGACCTGTTGTCTTGTAAAGGTATAAGTAGCGGTTACGCCATCATATTCTCCTGTGTTATCAGCCACCACATTATTAATAATGCCGACGTTATCAATCAGGCTGAAGAGCAGAATTGAATTCCAGTATAAAAGCTCACCGCTTAATGCTCCATCCTTCATCATTACGGCAGCGTCCTTCATGGAGTAATGGATCGTTAATTCATATGGCTGAGAGCCTGTTTTCAGTTCGATGCCTGCACCTTCTACCCCTGCCGGTAACGGCAAGTCGTTGATGAGAGCTACCACCTTACTATTATCCCCCACATACATGGTTCTGTTCTCCAGAAGCCGGTCTACGGCATATCCCGAATATAGCGGCTGCGAAGCGGTCTGCACAGGCTTAGGGTTAGCTATACATCCTATTATCAAGATCATAATCGCAATCGTTGAGACGGCAACTCTCCTGGAAGTGGGCTGGCGGTACGCAAGAATATGCTTGATTCTGGCCTTCACACTGCTCTCTCCAAAAGCAAGCGGACTGCCGGTTACGAGACCGCTTCTGCGGACTGAAAAGCCAAGCAGGGAACCCGAATAGCTGCCTTTAATCTGTGAACCCAGCTTCTTGATAACCGCTTCATCGCAGGACATCTCCATATCTTTACTCATGAGTGCATACGACAGCCACATCAGCGGATTGAACCAATGGAGAATCACCAGCAGGTACATTAAAGGCTTAATCAGATAATCCCGCCTGCGAATATGGGTCTGCTCGTGCAGCAGGATATAGGACAACTCCTGTTCACTTATTCCGGCCGGAATGTATATCCGTGGCTTCACGAATCCGCATACGAAAGGTGTAGTGATCTGATCGGTTTCAAAAATATGATCCTTCACAAGTGTTGCCGTACGGACTCTCCGCAATATTCTCATGTAGGAGATAACACTATACATTAGCAGTGCTATAACGCCTGTCAGCCAGATCATACTTCCCGACCACAAGATCACCTGCATTGAATTTGTACTTGCTGCCGGAGCTGCAGCCGGAAGAAGATTATTGATTAAGCTTCCAGCACTATCTAGTCCAGTGTCCACAGCAGGCTGCGGCTACAGCCCGATATTATGCGGAACAAATTCCATAACCCCCATGCCCGATTGGCTCGCAGGCCGTATAAGCCGCAGAATACTGAAGCTTGAAGTGAAGCTGACAGGAATGACCAGCCTGATCATTACAGCCGACCACATAATATAGGAGAACACCTTAGGGACACGCCGCAGAAGGACTCTTGCCAGCATTACAGCGGCGGCCACATAACTGGCTGTAATACTCATGTTCAGAAGGTTGACCCACAGGTTCGTCATTGGGAGGCCTCCTCAATAATCTTTTTCAGCTCAGCCGCCTCCTTCGCAGATAATTTCTTGTCCCCAAGGAAAGCGGTCAAAAACTGCGGTAAAGACCCGTCAAAGGCTTTATCTACAACCGTCTGACTCTCATATCGCTGCGCCTCTGACTTGGGGATGATGGCAGTCACGATCGCTTCCTCATTCCTGAGAATTCCACGCTCGCACAGCTTTCTTAGTACGGTATATGTAGTGGACTTCTTCCAGCCAAGCTTGGATAGACTTAACTTCACCAGCTCTGTAGAATTAATCGGCTCATGATCCCAGATCAGACATGCGAATTTATACTCAGCATCGAATAATTTGTAGGGCTCCATCCTGATCACTCCTTATAAGTTTATTGTAGTAGACCTTATGATGTTAAGTCTATTGCAGTAAACCTAAGTTGTCAAGGCTGGGTTTAGTGGTAATACTTGGGCATCAATGATGCCTCCTCAGTGACAAGCAGGTGGAATAATGTATCTTAATTTATCGTTTTCATCGGATAATCGGCAAGCAAGTGGAAAAAGAGCATCTAATACTGTTAGTTGTCCCCCTTTGGGTTGAATGGTGATTCATTAAGTGCTGTTTATACAACTGCTGTCCCGCCAGGAGCCATCCGTGCTTCAGCAAGTGGAGAAAATCCAACTACTTCCCCCCTTCCCCTCCTGCCCATTTCCGTGGCACCAGCTCCAGATCCTTCAAAGAACACTTCTCCCTACGCCATCCCCCCTTATCCACATCAGACGGATATTATAATTTCCTATACCATTACAAGCACAAAAAGCCGGGACCTCCTGATTGCTCAGGGGTCCCGGCTTAAACCTTACATCTTATGGACGGTCGATCCAGATATACCCGTCATCATCCACTTCAACCGTGGCATGAAGACCTTGTGCGAGTACACGCAGCGGTACATAAGCATCTCCGTATTCATCCACAAATACTGCTTGTGGAAGCTTAACGGTCTTGCCGGCAATCTGTGCCTGGGCGGAACCGATTTTGAATACGAGCTGGTCGCCGTATACATCGTCAGTCACCTTGATCGCCCGGTTAGGAGCATCCCACTCTACAGTGGCATCCATATCCTCTGCGATATAACGCAGTGGCACATAAGTTGTACCGTTATCCACGATCGGATAATAGTAATCATCATCCGGTGAGATCATCAGGCTCTTGGAGGTGATTCCCATGTCCTCTTTGAGCAGCTTATACACGGATGAAGATGGCTCGAAGCTTCTCAGGGTCTCGCCCGGAGTCAGCTGTGACTTGGAGAAGTCAATCGCTCCGTCGGTGCTGATCGGATCAGCCGTTACCGGACCGTTCACATTCCAGGTCTCGGATACCAGCTTCACATTGATACTCTGCAGCGGCAGGTCCTCGCTGGCCGGAAGAGCAACCTTAAGGTCGATGTTCTGTTTGCGGACATGGAAGCCGCTGTCCACGAACATGTCCACGGTCAGCTTCGTATCCTTGCCGAGCACAGTCTTAAGCTCAGGAGCTTCCTCATAGAGCTTCTCAAGCTGCTTGTCATAGACCAGCAGAAGGGCGTCAATGCCCAGCTTGGCAGCGTCATGCGCTACAGTGACTACGCCTTCTTTGTCATCGAGCGGAATTTCGCCCAGACCGAAATCGAAATTGTTCATCTCTTCACCAGAAGCCTTCAGCAGCGGATACAAATAATCATAAAGACCGCTGATCAATGCTGTGAAGCCTTCGGTGTCTTTGGAGACAGATCTCAGGAAGCTCTTCAACAATACCGGAAGCTCTTCCCCTGTAATTTCCGTATGTAGCTTCGTCAAGCTGGTTGGCTGACCATATACGGATTCTGTTACGGAGGCTACGGTGATAGCACCTGGATTCGGAAGATTCTTGACCACGAACTGGGAGATCAGCTTGGATAGCTCCAGTGTCTTGGCCTGATCCATGCCTTCAATGCCGAGTGAATCCTCGTATCCCTGAATCGGGAAGTAGAACGGCTGCTTCGCGCCTTCTGCGGTAAAGACCATATTCGTCTTATCCATGAAGAAGGAGAACGGAATCTTCATTTCCTTATAACCTACAACACCTGTTGCCGAGACGTTGCCGTTATCCTGAAGCTTCACATGTCCGAACGAAAGGGATAAAGAGTTAATAAGATCAACGATTTCCCGGTCTTCTGCACGGATGCTTACAGCAGGAACAGCGCTTAGCGTCATCGTAGTGCTTGATTCAGAGGATTTGACATCCAGATCCCCGAGCAATGCCTTATTGACATCGAAGCCGCCAACCGTCTGGCAGCCGGACAGGATCAGCAGCAGGGCGAGAATCGGCACCAGCCACTTGGTTCTTGCTTTCATTTTCTTCATAGCATGTCTCCTCTAGCTCATAATTTGGCAACGTCTCCATCATCTCAAAGGAACGTGGATTTGTAAATACGGCGCCTTGAAATGATTAACAATTCAGACGGTAAATAAACTCCGCCACTCTATAAATACCCATTCCTTGAATAAGAGAAACTTTACCAGGGCAAGTAATGCTAAATGTGCCGGATAAAAGCTCCACCAGACCCAGCGCGGCAGACGTTTCTTCTCCAGCAGGACCCAGAAGCCCGGAATGAGCGCAATCAGGATCGTCGGGAGGATACTCGCCATCTGCACCAGCCAATTATAATAGAAGAGATAGAATACATTCAGCGCCAAATGCGCCAGCACCAGCCAGTAGGAGCGGGTATAGCGGAAAATCAGCACCAGCAGCAGCCCGTAGGCATTGTAATCCAGCGGCAGCGCATCCGCCAGCAGCACAGCCAGTATCACAACCGGAATGCCGAACCACAGCTTCGGCAGCTTATCGAGCAGGGCCAGCAAGGCCGCTGAGATCAGCAGGGTGAATACTACATTCCAGCCCCCCGGATCAAGCGCCAGATTATACGGAATCTGGGCCAGCAGGGCAATGACCAGCAGCCTGCGGAGATAGCGGGGTCTCGATGAGGTATGTAGATGTCCTTGCACCAGCGCGTAGCAATAAATCGGAAAGGCAATTCTCCCCACATACCTCCAGGCCAGCTCACCCGGGAAAAAAATATAGCCGATATGATCAATCAGCATGGTCAACATGGCAATAATCTGCATCTGTAGCCTCCTGTTACAGTCATGAAATATAAAGCACCTTAGGTGCTATTATCCATGCCAGAGCCGGATGCTGCAAGCTGCGCGGGAAGACTTGTACGACAGGCAAGCCGGAGCCGCTCCCTCTGGAGCAGTTCCGGCCCGGCTTTCTATCCTATATCACGCCTATTACGCCGTCTTCGACTTGTTATAGATATCAAAGCCCACAGCAAGCAGCAGCACCAGCCCCTTGATGCCCTGCTGCCAATCCACGCCAAGGCCGACGAGTGACATGCCGTTGTTCATGACCCCCATGACCAGACCGCCGATAATGGCGCCGACCACGGTTCCGATTCCCCCGGAAGCCGAGGCTCCGCCGATGAAGCAGGCGGCGATAGCATCCAGCTCAAAGTTGGTCCCGGCTTTGGGGGTAGCCGAGTTCAGCCGGGCCGCGAACACCAGACCGGACAAAGCCGCCAGTACACCCATGTTGACGAATACCCAGAAGGTCACCCGTTTGGTTTTGACACCGGAGAGGCTTGCCGCCTTCTCGTTGCCGCCCAGAGCGTAGATATGCCGCCCCATCGTCATGTGGTTCATCACGAAGGAGTAGATCACGATCAGCACCATCAGAATCACAAGAATGTTGGGAATCCCGTTATATTGGGCCAGGACATACGTGAACAGGTTGATCACGATGACCAGCGCGGCCGCCTTGGCTACGGACATCCAGACCGGGGATTGTTCAAACCCGTATTTGACCGAGATCCGGCGGTTGCGGAATTCCTGATAGATCACCAGCACCGACAGGATCACACCGATGATCAGGGTCAGCACATTCAGCGAACCCCCTCCGGTAACGTCAGGAATGAACCCGGAGCTGATCTTCTGAAAGCTCTTGGGGAAAGGCGCAATCGACTGTCCGTTCAGCACAATCATGGTTAACCCGCGGAACAGCAGCATCCCCGCCAGGGTCACGATAAACGCCGGGATTTTGACATAAGCAACCCAGAAGCCCTGCCAGGCCCCGACCAGCGCTCCCATCAGCAGCGACAGAACCACAGCCAGCACCGGATTCAGCTCCATATCGACCATCATAAT
Source organism: Paenibacillus tritici (assembly GCF_013204885.1). Classification (GTDB taxonomy): domain Bacteria; phylum Bacillota; class Bacilli; order Paenibacillales; family Paenibacillaceae; genus Paenibacillus_AQ; species Paenibacillus_AQ tritici. Next base: position 210,048 of record NZ_JABMKX010000001.1, on the reverse strand, counting down.
GGCCGAAAGAGCGCCGATGAAGGCGGCTACCGAGCCGACGGACAGGTCAATATGACCCGTGATGATGACCAGCACCATCCCGATCGCCAGCACCAGAATGTAGCTGTTCTGCAGAATCAGATTGGTGACGTTCAGCGGCTTCAGCAGAATGCCGTCCGTCAGGATTTGAAAGAAGATTGAAATAAAGATCAAGGCAATGATCATGCCGTATTGGCGGATGTTTTTTTTGAATAATTCACTAATGGCTCCCATGCGGTGTTACCCCCTGCTTCGTGTCATTAATTTCATCAACAGCTCCTGCGATGCGTTCTTCCGCTCGACTTCCCCGCTGATCCGCCCTTCGCACATGGTATAGATCCGGTCGCACATCCCGAGAATCTCCGGCAGCTCGGAGGAAATGACCAGCACGCCCTTCCCCTCTGCCGCAAGACTGTTAATGATCGAGTAGATTTCATATTTGGCCCCGACATCAATTCCTCGTGTTGGCTCATCCAGAATCAGAATATCCGGCTGGGCATAGATCCATTTGCTGAGTACCACCTTCTGCTGGTTGCCGCCGCTGAGATTCACGGTTTTTTGCAGGATGCTGGGGGTCTTGATGTTCAGCTTCTTGCGGTATTCCTCTGCGACCAGCACTTCCTCGTTCTCATTAATCACTCCGCGGCGGGACAGCTTCTTCAGGCTGCTGAGCGAGATATTCCGCTTAATGTCGTCGATCAGAATGAGGCCGTAATGCTTGCGGTCCTCGGTAACGTAGGCCAGCCCGCTCTCAATCGCCTGGCTGATGTTATTCAGGCGGACTTCCTTGCCGTGCATCAGTGTCTGGCCGCTGATCCGCTTGCCGTAGGACTTCCCGAACACGCTCATCGCCAGCTCCGTGCGCCCCGCGCCCATCAGTCCGGCAATGCCGACCACCTCGCCGCGCCGGATGTGCAGATTAATCTGATCCAGCATTTTGCGGTCTGCTTGCGTAGGATGGTAGACGTCCCAATTCCGGATCTCGAAGATGGTCTCGCCCAGCTCCGGCGTGCGCTCGGGATAACGGTTCGTCAGATCGCGTCCGACCATGCCCTTAATAATGACATCCTCAGTGACCTCATCCTGCTTCATATCCAGGGTCTTGATCGTCTGTCCATCCCGCAGAATCGTGACCGAGTCCGCTATCTTCTCGATTTCGTTCAATTTGTGGGAAATGATAATCGAGGAGATCCCCTGCTTCTTCAGCTCCAGAATGAGCATCAGCAGGTTCTCGCTATCATCCTCATTCAGCGCCGCTGTAGGTTCATCGAGAATGAGCAGCTTCACTTCCTTGGAGAGCGCCTTGGCAATCTCAACGAGCTGCTGCTTGCCGACACCTATCGTAGATACTCCCGTAAACGGCGATTCCTTGAGGCCGACGGTGGCAAGCAGCTCCTTGGTCTTCACCGTCGTTTCGTTCCAGTTGATCACCCCGCGCCTGGCCTGCTCATTGCCGAGGAAGATGTTCTCCGAAATCGACAGATACGGAATCAGCGCCAGCTCCTGATGGATAATGACGATCCCCAAGCCTTCGCTGTCCTTGATATCCTTGAACTGGCATACCTGCCCCTGGTAGTAAATATCCCCTTCATAGGTTCCATGCGGATAGACTCCGCTTAGCACCTTCATCAGCGTGGACTTGCCTGCCCCGTTCTCCCCGCAGAGGGCGTGGATCTCGCCTGCCTTCACCTGCAGATTGACATTTGCGAGCGCCTTGACGCCGGGGAATGTCTTCGTAATGCCTTTCATCTCCAAAATCGTTTCACTCAAGTGTCTCACCCAGCTTTCCTTGTGACTGTGCAGCGGTTCTCCGGCGGCGGATCTGAATCACAGCCGCCGGAGAGCCGCTAAATCGCTGTCTGACGGCTATTGTCCCAGTTGATCCTTGGTATAGTAACCGCCGTCTACCAGCACCTTATCCACGTTGCCTGCATCCACAGACACGGGCTCCAGCAGGTAGGACGGGACGATTTTGACGCCATTGTCATAGGTTGTGGTGTCGTTGACTTCGGCTTCTGTGCCCTTCAGCACGCTTTCGGTCATCTCGACCGCTTTCTTGGCCAGCTCACGCGTATCCTTGAATACGGTCTGGGTCTGCTCTCCGGCCAGAATCGACTTCACGGAAGCCAGCTCGGCGTCCTGTCCCGTAACTACCGGAAGCTTCTTGTCTCCCGAGCCGTAGCCCACGCCTTTGAGTGAAGACAGGATACCGATGCTGATGCCATCGTATGGAGACAATACGGCGTCCAGATTATCGCTGGCATAGTTCGCACTCAGCAGATTATCCATCCGTGACTGGGCGGCAGCGCCGTCCCAGCGCAGGGTAGCCACCTGATCCATCGTAACCTGCTTGCTGCGGACAACCAGCTTGCCGGATTCGATGTAAGGCTTGAGGATCGACATCGCGCCATCGAAGAAAAAGTAGGCGTTGTTGTCATCCGGCGATCCGCCGAACAGTTCGATGTTGAACGGCCCCTTGCCGTCCTTCAAGCCTAGCTTCTCCTCAATGTAGGAGCCTTGCAGCACGCCCACCTTGAAGTTATCGAAGGTTGCGTAATAGTCTACGAATTCACTTTTTTTGATCAGACGGTCATAGGCAATAACCTTAACGTTGGCATCATGGGCCTTCTGCAGCACATCCGTCAGCGCCTCGCCGTCAATTGAAGCGATTACAATCGCGTTCACGCCTTTGGTGATCATGTTCTCAATCTGCGAGACCTGATTCTCCACCACATCCTCAGCGTATTGCAGATCCGTGCCGTAGCCCAGCTTCTCGAACTCCTTCACCATATTGTTGCCGTCATTCACCCAGCGTTCCGAAGATTTCGTCGGCATTGCAATGCCTACCTTACCCTTGGCTGAATCCCCGCTGCCGCCGGAAGAGTTGCCGCTGTTTCCACACGCAGACAAGACAATTACCATTGTTAGAAGCAACGTGATCAATAAATACCTTTTCATTCCTGCACTACCCCCTGAACTATTCTGTTGTCTTCCACGGGCTTCCCGTGTGACAAATCGAGTATAGCAACGAAGGGCATACGGCGTATTTACACTGAGGCTACTGTTTTTGTGAAAATCCAACTTTTGTCATAAAAGTTCATGCTCTTTTAACTTGAAGCTACATCGTCACTGCGGTGAACATTTGGACTTCCGGCCGCTGTTGTCCCCAGATTTCTTGATTTTGAACCGCCGTAAGCGGGTGAAATCCGGTGACAGCTTATCCTTACGAGGTAGCTTTCCTTCGGAAAGCTTTCGGGCGGTCACTATCGCTCCTACAGTTCCAAATTTCCCCTCCGCTTCTTTTGCTTTTTGTTTAGTTCTGTAGTGCTTTTTGTAAAGATAAATTAAACCTGTTTGGTACGCGGTCCCTTCACACTAAGCAGGCACTGTACATAATCACCCTGCGGGTGGATGATGTAAGAACCTCTGTGGTCCAGACAGCTCATATGGCTACCTCGCTCTTACCCATTTGCCCATTTCCGGGACATCCGGTCTACGAACCTTCGCACCCGCACATTGTATTCGGTTTTCTGTGAAAATACTGGCACAACCTGCGATAAAGAACGGCCTACGCGGCACGTCCAATCCAATTGTGTTCGGTTTTTCGATTACATTTGGCCTACGTGACACGTCCAGTCCAATTGTGTTCGGTTTTCCGATTACATTCGGCTTACGCTACCCACCCGGTCTAATTGTGTTCGGTTTTTCGATTACATTTGGCCTACGCGGTGCTCACAGTCCAACTGTGTTCGGTTTTCCGATTACATTCGGCCTACGCGGCGCTCCCAATCCAATTATGTTCGGTTTTCCGATTACATTCGGCCTACGTGGTACGTCCAGTCCAATTATGTTCGGTTTTCCGATTACATTCGGCTTACGTGGCACGTCCAGTCCAATTGTGTTCGGTTTTTCGATTACATTCGGCCTACGTGGCACGTCCAGTCCAATTGTGTTCGGTTTTCCGATTACATTCGGCCTACGTGGCGCGTCCAGTCCAATTGTGTTCGGTTTTTCGATTACATTCGGCTTACGTGGTACGTCCAGTCCAATTGTGTTCGGTTTTCCGATTACATTCGGCCTACACGGCGCTCCCAATCCAATTGTGTTCGGTTTTCCGATTACATTCGGCTTACGCTACCCCCCCGGTCTAATTGTGTTCGGTTTTCCGTTGAAATTTGTTAAATAGATGAACAGACGACGTTCTGTTTTTAGGCGCGCTGCTCATTTTCATGCTGGAGTTGTGCCTTGAAAGTTTCTCATTCGGTCTCCGAATCATTCAAAGAGCGCTGCTCCCCACGCTATGCCCCCCATTATCCACATCAGGTGGATTTATAATTTCCTACATCAAAAACCGCCCGCAGTCCATTGACCACAGGCGGTTCACAAAATTATGGTAGGTATTAGTTATCCTTCCTACTGATTATCTTGCTTCCGGTTACCACCGTCACCAGGCTGCACACCCTTACGGAATTGCATCGGCGATACCCCCGTATGCTTCTTGAAGGCGGTGCTGAAATAGTGCTGGGTCTCATACCCGGACTGCTCCGCTACCTCATTAATACTCAGCTCCGTGGAATGCAGCAGCCCGGCTGCCCGGCGGATACGGATCTGCGTCAGATAAGCGCCGAAGGACTCGCCCAGCTCCTGCTTAAACAGGCGGCTCAGATAGACCGGCGATGCCTGAAGGATGCCTGCCATCGCTTCCAGCGTAAGGCCATATTCGCTGTAATGCTCCTGGATATACTGCTTAGCCCGGCGGACGAGCGGGGACAGCGGCTGCTCCTTGGCCAGCGCCATCCGGCAGCTCCGGTAGGCGGCGGTCAAGTCTGTAATCTCTCCCTGGATCGGCGTGGCGCCGACTTCCACTGCGATTTTGAGATTGCTGCGCACAGCAGCCTCCACACCGGCCAGGACACGTTCGCCAGCAGCATCCCACAGCAGAATGACGATCAGTCCGGCAGCATCCCGGAAGATCACTCTGGAATACGGCTCCAGCAGCTCAGCGGCGATGTTCTCGATGGCGAACAGGAAAAGCTGCCGCTCCTTCTCCTTCATCGCCGGATGCTGCCCTTCCCATCTCCAGCGGATGATGCCGATCAGCTCCGGCCGCTGCGGCGGAAGCTTGAGGAATTGGAGCTGTTCCCTGATCTCCGCCTGGCTCAGATTGCCGTCCAACCATTCCTGGCAGAAGCGCTCACGCAGCAGCGGGAAGTTCTTCAGCAGCTGCCGGGAGGCCTGCTCCAGATGCTGGCTCTGCTGCTGCTCCGACTCCAGCTCGTCGCGGACGCCCCGCAGCACCTGCATTAATTGCTTCGGCTCCGCCGGCTTAAGGATGTAATCATTCACCTGCAGCCGGATCGACTCCTGGGCATAGGAGAATTCATCATGTCCGGTGATCACAATGATTTTGCAGCCGGGCAGTTCCTCCCTCAGCCGCTTCATCAGCTCCATGCCATGCATAATCGGCATATTGAGATCCACCAGCGCGATGTGGATGTCCTGCTCCGTTGCCAGCTCCAGCGCCTCTTCTCCATCTTCTGCCTCCGCAGTAACCTTCATGCCCAGGCTGTCCCAGTCTACGCATTGCCGGATACCCTCACGGATAATGCTCTCATCATCGGCAATCATTACTTTCCATTTGTCCGGCATGCCCGGTATTCCTCCTCTTCCTAATTCTTCTCCGGGTCACGGACGACCGGATGCCTGACCGTGACGACGGTCCCCTTCCCCGGCTCACTCTCCATGCTGATCCCGTATGGTTCCCCATAGGTCAACCTGATTCTGGCCTGCACATTCAGTATGCCGTAGCCGCTTCCTGCGCTACCCGTTACAGGCATCTCGGGCTCGGAAGGCTCGGGCTCTTCCCCTCCAACAGCTTCGAGACGGCGCCTCAGCTCCCTCAGCCTGTCAGTAGCCATCCCCGCTCCGTTATCGCGTACGGTAAGGTATAGCTCGTTGCCTTGTTCCACCACTTCAATCGAGAGGTGCCCGGGGCCGCGGCGCTCCTTAATGCCGTGATAGATTGCGTTCTCCACCATCGGCTGCAGGAGCAGCTTAAGCACGTACAGCTCCTGCAATTTCGGCTCCACTTCAATCGAATAGGTGAGCTTGCTGCTGTACCGGACATGCTGAATCTTCAGATAGCTGACGATATGCTCCAGCTCATCGGAGAGCGGAATGATATCGCTCCCTTTGCTGAGGCCCAGACGGAACAGCCTGGAGAGGGACTGCACCACCTCGGCAATATCCTCCGCCCCCTTGCTGCGGGCCATCCAGTGGATGGTATCCAGCGTGTTATAGAGAAAATGCGGTTTGATATGCGCCTGCAGGCTGCGCAGCTCTGCTTCACGCTTTTGCCGCGCCTGAAGCTCCGTCAGTGACAACAGCCGGCCGATCTGGGCCAGCATGGTATTGAAGCTGCGGCCGAGCAGCCCGATCTCATCGGACCGGTTGCCCCAGTAGCGGATCGTCAGATCGCCGGACTGCGCCTTGCTCATGAAGGAGGCCAGCTGACCGATCGGTCGGGATATCGAATAGGCCAGATAGAACGAAGCCGTCATGCCCAGCATGCAGACCACAAATACAAAGGTTACGACATTGAACGTAATCTCGCGGATACCATAGGCCGACTCATCCATCGGGAAGACGCCCATCGTGGTCCAGCCGGTAAACGGCGAGGTCCGGTAGATCAGCTGCAAATGGCGGCCGTCCACCGTCTCTGAGGTGATCCCCGAGGACTCGGTGAACAGGTTTGCCGGAATCTTTTGCATCAAAGGGTGCTGCGGCGCGTAAATCATCTCTCCGTTGTTATCCACCACCGTCAGGTAACCTGTCTTCCCGAGTGTGACATCTCTGGCCGTCTCCGCGATCACCCGCAGCTTCAGATCCACCAGCACCACGCCCTGCACGACCTGTGTCTCAGGATTCACAATGGCCCGCACGGCGGAGACCACCTCACTCTCCTTATAGTCCACATGGGACCTGACCGCACGGCCGTAGGGATGCCCGACGATCTGGAAGATCCCCTTATTCGCTGCCGCCTGCTTGTACCAAGCCTCCTCCGTCAACCGGGTCCCGGAACGGGTGTACATCTCATTGCTGATGAAATCGCCTTCACGGTTGACCAGCATAATCCCCGCGATCTCGGAGCTGAGTGTGGTGAAGCCCTGCAGAAATTTGCGGATGTTGTATTCGGCAGATTCCCCGTTACCCGCAGCCGGGTCCATCTGTGCGGTTCCCGCCGCTTCCCCCTTGAGAAACTTCTGCACTCCCGGATCAAACGAAATCAGGTAGGTAATCTTCTGCAGATTCTCCACATCGCTCTCAATCGCCGTGTTCACCTTGCGGATCAGCTGCATCGTATTCTCGTTGCTCTGCTCCTCCACGATCCGGTCCACCGTCCAGCCGATCAGCAGCCCAAGGCCAATGGAAGGCAGAATACTGATCAGCAAAAAGTGAATAATCAGCTTGTAGCGGATCGGCATATTATTCAGCTTCAGCTTCTCCATAGTTACGCCGGACTTGCGCATCACAGGCTCCCCCTCTGCCGCAGTCTACTTGGCATAATAATTGTCCACGTTCTGCCTGGTGACCACATCTATGCCGGTATCTACAGAATCGGGGACGGGCAGTGGCTTGTTATGGGCATAGGCGTCAGGGTCAGCCTCCAGATCGCGGTGCAGATGGAACAGCTCGGTGAGGGACCAGTAGCCCATATTCCAGGTCCCCTGGGCCATCGTTGCGGCAATTTTGCCTTCCTTCACCAGATCGAGCGTGCCCTTATCCGTATCGAAGCTGATAATCTTCGGTGACGGGCCGCTGCCCCGGGCTGCATCCACCGCCTCCGCCACTCCGATTCCGCCATTGGATTCCGTGGCAAAAATCCCGGCAAGCTGCGGATACCGCACCAGCAATTGCTCCGCCGCTTCCCTAGAGGCCACCTGATCGCCCCGGCCATCCTTGACAGCCACAAGGCTCATCTCCGGGTACTTGCTGCGGATGGTATCTGTGAAGCCGTCCGTCCGTTCCTGATGATTATGCTGATCCGGTGTGGTAATAATCGCAACCTCGCCCGAGCTTCCGGTCAGCTCGGCCATCTTGTGCGCCGCCTGGGTTCCGGCCTTGTAATTATCCGTTCCCAGAAAAGAATACGCTTTGCTGCCCTGAGCTCCCGAATCAAACAGCACGACCGGAATGCCGCTCTCCACCGCCTTATTAATGGTCGCTGTGAGCAGCTTGGAATTCACCGCCGAGATCGCAATCCCCGCAGGCTTCTTGGCAATGGTCTGCTCCAGCACGGTCATCTGTTCACTTGCATTATGCTGGGTCGAGCCGTGGTATTCGACAGATACATTAAGCTCTTCTGCCGCATCCTCGAAGCCCTTCAGCACGCTTTTCCAATAGTCAATGCCGATCTGGAAGGTGACCATCACATATTTATCCTCAATATTCCCGCGCAGTCCGGCGGTCTCCCACGGGTCTGCCGACTCCCCCTGCTGCTTGTAATTCAGCACATAGATTACAAAGATCCCGATCAGCAGCACGTAGACTAGCCAGAGCTTTTTCATGTATGTAACCCCTTTCAAAACCAAAAAATAAAGACATCCTCCAGCTTCTTCCATCTTTGTCCAGTCTAGTCTAATGGCTCGGCAGGCTTTCCGTCAATTACGTTACAGGGCAGATGAATCAAAATTGTGAACTGATGCGACATTTTATGTCGTACCAGTTGTTCTATACTGGGCAGGTAACATCCAAATTACTGAAATGAGGACTACACAAATGTCAAAAACAAAACGCGGGCGGGTACTCTGGACCCTCCCTTCCCATGGCCGCGGCACCTGCCCGATCTGCGGGGCCACCAGAATTAAGGTGCTCTACACCAAAGTTAAATCTGACGGTACCGCCCTTAAGGTCTGCAAACGCTGTGACAAAGCACCGCAAAGCAAAGTAGACGCCGTATAGCCGATAAAAGGTCATGCGCCGTATAACCTGAGGGTATCGTGCAAGGATGTCTGCCCGCCTATATGCTCCTAAGTGCATGTAGCCGGGCGCATCCTTGTTTCGTTGCGTAAGATAACCGCCAGCGGATATACTGAAAGCTGACCGACAGGAAAGGAGCGGAGCCGCATGAGCCATATTCACCGGATTCAGTGGTTTGACCAGCAGATCCGAAATGCCAAATATCCGAACAGCCACTCGCTGGCGGAGCAATTCGAGATTTCCAGGCGCCAGGCGCAGCGGGATATCGAATATCTGGCCGAGTCTCTGCGTGCTCCCCTCCGGTACGTGGCGAAGCAGCGGGGATATATATATGAGGATAACAGCTTTGTGCTGCCGCATCTGTATATCACGGACGAGGAGCAGCGGATACTTAAATATCTGGCTTATCGTTACAGCCATTATGATTATGAGAATGCCCGGACGATCCGCAAAATCGGCGGTCTGCTGGAGCGGTTCACGGCGCAGCCTAACGCGGATAAGGACATCCGGCTTCCTGTATTTGAAGTGGATGCCCGCTTGCTGCAGATCATTGAACTGCTGGAGCAAGCCATTGCGTCCCGCAGCGTGATCCATGTCCTCTACCAGGGGCAGCAGGACCCGCCGCAGGAGCTGTTTCTATGTCCCGTGAAGCTGAGCCGCCGTCTGGATGAAGATTATCTTCTTGCAGCTATCGAAGACCAGGAGCAGCCAGCGTTCTACATGCTATCCGGTATCCGGCAGCTGAAGCTGACGGGCAGGACTTTCTCAGCTGGTGAAGAAGAAGGTTCGGTCTCCCCGCCACAGCAGAGCAGACCGCCGCTGAAGCCGTTCACGGCCCGTATCACCTTAAGAGAAGCACCTGCGGACTCCTCATGGGGCGGGTATGCGGTCCGCGCAGCCGGAGGAGATGTGTACGAAATCGACTTTTGGGACACCGAAGCCTTCCTGGGACACCTGCTCCGCTCGGACTGGACCGGAATCCTCTCCCCCAAATGGCTGAAGCACAAGGTCCGGGACAGGTGCCGGGCTGTACTGACACTGCTAGATGAACAGGAGAATGAGCGTGAGAACGAGAGTAATCCTTGAAGGAATCCAGATGAAGCGTGAATCCAAATCTTTTACCGATGCCCTCTATGCGGTCCTGACTGCTGCGGGGTTATTCCAGGGTCCGAAATTCATGCTCTCCGGGCTTAGCGGCATGGCCTTCAAATTCTCGGTGCATGAGAAGCTCTATTTCCACTCCGTTACCGCTTATGGACAGTGGGGCCAGGAGCATGGTCCGGGCATAGATAATCTCGGCATTTATACCGTCTATGATGGGGGGAGGAGCAGACATGAGTCGTTCAGGGAGTATCAGCGGATCGCTATTGAGAGTGTAAAGCAGAGTCTGGACCGGGGCAGGGCCTGCATCTACTGGATACCGGAGTTCGGCGTGATTCATGGCTATGACGAGGAGGATCAAGTGTTCTATGTACAGGATGGCAAGTCCGGCGGGACGGAGTATGTGCTCTATGACAACTTCGGCATTAACTTCACCTCCTTCTGGTACTGCCAGTATATCGGGGATAAGGTGGATATTCCGCTGCAGGACGCTGTCCTCGAATCCCTGAGGCTTGCCCTGGAGGACTGGGAGACTCCGTATAAAATATTGCCTGACCAAAGTATAGCTTCCGGCCGCCTGGCCTACAGCTTCCTGATCGGCGCTCTTCAGCAGGGGGATTTCGACAATAGCGGCGCTGTCTATATTCTTGAATCCTATTTGAGCTCACGCTCTGAGATTCGCCGTTATCTGGAGGAGGTTCAGTCTGTACTGCCGGGGCTCGGTGAAGTTCATGGTATATACGCTCAATTGGAGAAAATAATGCGGTTGCAGCTGGCCGCCTCCCTTCCCGTGGCGCCCGGTAACAGAGTGCTGCTGCCTGAGCAGCTTCCATCTCTCTGCGCTGTTGTCCAGCAGGCTATGGAACTGGAGGAACAGGCCATGCAGCAGGTTAGAGTCATCTCCGGGCAGTACCCGGATCTGAAACGTTCCATTCTGCCAAGATGGGGGGCCCATACAGCACGATGAGAGACAAGCACCCGCTCACCATATCTTATGTTGATGCCTTGCACCAGGTCCTGTCCGCCAAAGGCTGGTTCAATCTGCCGAAGCCTATGTTATCCGGGATGACGGCCTCCTGCTTCCGGCTCTCCGTCCACAGACAGCTTCATAAGGATTCACCAACGGCCTATAACTGGGCGGCCGAACACACAGTAGCAGCAGATCTAATCGGCATTGTCGCCGGTCAGTCGGCAGGTTATCATTTCGCCCCAACCTTCCCGCTCTATCAGAAGCAGGCGATCCTGGATATCCGCGGGTCGCTTGCGCAAGGCACCGGCGTTGTCTGCTGGAAAGACCAGTTTGTGGTGATCACCCGCTCCGATGACCGCAAGCAGCTATTCTATTACAATGAGATGTCCTCTGGCGCTGAGCTGGAGCTGCCGTACGCACAACTGGGAAGGAATACGACTCCCTATTGGTACTGTCAGATCTATGAAGGACAGATCCGCAAGGAGCTCCCGCAGGTCATCCGGGAATCCTTAATCCAGGCGGTGTACAAAGCAGAGGTCCATGACCCGCTGCTGCCCGAAGCGCAGTATGCCTGCGGCTTGCAGGCTTATGATGCCATGCTGGAAGCCTTCTCAGGCGATGCTTATGATGCCGCTGGTGCTTATGAAACCTTGGTATTCTATGCGTCTTGCAAAAAGGATGCGGCCAGTTACACCAATTGGGCCTGCACCTACATGCCTGGACTCGACAAGACTGCGGGTCATTACGCATCCCTGTCCGCCGTCTATGATGAAATCACGGCACGGTTAGGCGTGAACACGCTGCTTCCAGCTGCGACTAGACGCCAGGAGCTGATCACGCTCCTCCGGGAAGCACAGCGTATCGAGACCGCTGCGATTCAATCCATCCGCGGCCTGCTGCGCGAACCCATTGCGAACCGCTTCCATGATGTGGGGCTGCGCTGAGTCTGGAGACTTGGGTTGTGCCTATTGTGCTGGTGGTGTCGGTTCTGCCGGTCAGAACATCAGAGACTCTGCATACTTCTCGCCTTCCAGCAGGTCATATTCGATCAGACGATAGTCATTCAGCAGCTCCTGCTGATCCGGTGTCAGCTCATGCAGAACTCCTCTGTTGCCCGGCCCGATCAGCACCTTCTTGCTCAGTCCGGGAATTTCAGCCCGCACCTGCTCCAGCAGCTTGTAATAGGCCGGCAAGCTCTGGCCGGATAATCTGAAGACGGCAGGACCCAGGAAGGCCGGACTCAGGGTACCCAGCGGCTCCTTGCCAATCTCAAAATTAGCCAGAATCAATAATTGTGTCTCATGCTTCAGCCTCGGCTCCTGATCCCAGCCTGCTTCGGTATAGATTCCGGCGGTCAGCGCCGGCAGATGATCCCCCCAGAATACTGCAATGGTGGGCCGCTCGAGCTTGAGCAGCTCCTGCTGCATGTAAGCCAGTGCCTCGTCCGTCAGCTTCGTATCCTGCACATAGGTCTCAAGCTCATCCTTCTGTTCCGGCCGGCCGCCCTCGACGGTGATTGTGTTCGGTCCGTTCATCCCTTTGGTGAATGGAAAATGGTTCTGCATCGTCACCAGATGCAGGAATGTCGGTGCGGATGCGTCCTTAAGCTGCCGGACCGCCTCCTGTACAGCGGCCTTGTCCGAGATGTACCCTCCCGGAGTAAGACGGGCTGCATCCGGCAGATCCTTCTCACTGGTGAAGCTGTCGAAGCCCAGCAACGGGTAGACGCGGTTGCGGTTATAGAAGGTCTCATCGAACGGATGCACCGCCCGTGCCTGATACCCTCTCTCCTTCAGAATGCTGACGATTGACGGCAGCGTAGACATTTTGACGATGCGCTGTTGATAAGGAATGGTTCCGTCTCCCAGGAAGTACATCGACAGCCCAGTCAGGGCCTCGAATTCAACATTCGCCGTATTGCCACCGAATTCCGGGGACAGCAAATACCCTGACGGAGTCTGCTCCGCCGCCCCATGGATGAATTTCAGCGGATCTTCGCTTAACGTATACCCGGGCAGACGCGTAGGATCAAAGAACGCCTCGTTCATCATGAACAGAATGTTCGGCTGTTCTTCAGGGCTGGCCTGCACCGGCGTATCCGGCAATGCCGAGTACTTGGCCGCCACCGCTTCAACCGCCTCACGGCTGTACCCCTCCGGCTTCTCCATCAGACTCTGCCGCAAATTCCCGGCAAAGGCATACACAAACCCGTTCTGTGTATAATTAACCTTCTGATTCCAGAAGATGTTCTGATAATTCATAGCCGCAACAACAGGGGAATGGCCGGTGACCAGCACCAGGAATCCTGCGCTGCAAGCCACGGATATCCCGCCCAGCGTTAATCGCAGCGGTAGTCTGATTCTATTCTTGGGCAGCTTGAAGATCACAACCGCCAGCCCGGCAATCAGCACAGCTGCGGCCACGATAGCAGTCGGCGAGATGATGCCGCTGGTGATTTTGCTCATCTCACCGGCATTCCTCAGCAGCATGAGATCCCACGGAAACAGCGGTTCCCCCCTCGCAGCAAGCTTCTGCGCACTGGCAATGCCCAGCAGCAGGAACACTGCACCGGTAACCGCCGGCCCCGCATATGTATTGGGCAGCAGCACTGAACTTAAGAGCAGAATGAAGAAAATGAACAAGCTTCCTGTACCATACAGCCATGGATACGAGCCAACCCACTCCAGGGCCCGGGGCAGATCCATGCGAAAAGTAGCAGCCTGAAGGAAAAAATTCAGCCCGAATCCTTCGGCCAGCAAAACAACCAGCAAATACGACAAACGTTTGGAAGGTAATATCCGCGACAAGTGCAATCACTCCTAACTCGGTTAAAGGAGTAGTATACGCCTTTAAGCTTAAAACCGCCTTAAAATTCAGTATCCAAAAAGGAACATTAGGCATCCTTGATCCCACAGCTGTCTGTCGTAGCAGGAACCCTCCGTACTTCAGCAGGTGGATAAACGTATCTTAATTTAGCCGTTTCCGACGATTTGGCGTAAGCAAGTGGAAAAACAGCATCTGCTGTTGAGGATTCCTGCCCTTTTGCGTAAATTGTGATTAATGAAGTGCTGTTTTTCCAACTGCTCCCCCAACAGTGGTCATCCGTACTTCAGCAAGTGGAGAAAATCCATCTACTCCCCCTCCAATCGTCTCCCGTTCGTCTACCCGGCTCGTGCATGACGTAAATATAACCTTCAAGCGGGAAGAAGTACGCAATATTTGGAAAAGCACTTCTCTTTTCAAAAAAGAGAGCAGCATAAGCGCTGCTCTCCTCTTTCTTATCTATTCTCAACTCCAAGAGATAGCTTGAATTTGGTATATACACTAAGGGTGAAGTGGCGGAAGAGAAGTTTGAACTGTAGGAGCGATAGCGACCGCCTTTGTTCCCGGATTTCCACCGCGAAGAGCGGTTTAAATCAAGAAATCTGGGGACAACAGCGGCCGGAAGTCAAACATTCTCTGCAGCCACGGCTGACCCCTGAGTGGACTTTCCCGGTTCAAGCTATATCCCCCTACTTCACATACAACCGGCTGCTCTCCTCCCAATACTCCCCAGGCTCCAGACCGAACAGGCCGATGTCCTCTGCAGGAAGATCTACCTTCGGTGCGTTCACCAGGTTGATCTGCGGCTCCGGACAGAAGAAGCCTTCTGTTGCGCCGTTGTTCCAAATCATCCACTGCTTGTAAGAGGTGCCCACATCATACACCAGTGTAACTCCGGCTTTGCGGTCGGTAAGCTCCATCCGGTTCCGTCCGTTCTGGGCGGCTGCGGTGTAGTGGTTGTCCATCGGCGCATAGAACGGATACACTCCTTCGCCGCGCAAGGCCACTTCATCGGCAGTCAGCTCCTGGAATTTGCCGGTCGGCAGCATCCGGTCGTCGCTCAGCTCCCAGCGCTCACCGATCGTTACTTTGACGCGGTAATCCTGGGCTGTGCTGCCTGGTGCGAAGGGTGCATTAATGGCAGTATGGAACGCCAGCAGACAAGGCATCAGCACTTCGCCGTCATTACGAACCAGCAATTGCTGGGACAGACCGGCTTCGCCCAGCGTATAGCGCAGCTTGACGGTATATTTGAACGGCAGATATTGATAAGAAGGATGATTCTCATCCACCTTGATCGCTACAGTGACGAAGCTTTCGCTTGTACCGCTGCCGAATTCCTCTACCTCCCATGCTGCTGTATGTAAGAAACCGTGCAGATGGTTGCCTGTCTTGGCCTCATTAACCGGCAAGTGGTAGGTTTGTCCGTTCCACGGGAATTCCCCGTCTTCGTAGCGGTTCGGCGGGAACAACACAGGAATGCCGTGAATGCCGGGGTTAGCCTTGAATACTTCCATCTCCTCCGCACCTGGCTCATGCAGGAAACGGTAACCGCTCTCAGTATCACGGAAGCAGATCAGATTCCCGCCGATGCCCGGCAGAACCGCAGCCTCATAACGTCCGGCCTTCAGCCAGATGGCGGCTTCTCCCTCATAGTGCCCTTCAAATGCAGTAATTGAACTCATTACTCTAATCCCCTTCCATATATTCATTATGACTCTCTCATAGATAGAGTACCACATCTGCCGGAATGGCAACATGTCATTTTTACAGCTGCTCCACTTCCACACTCATCACATGCTCGATTTTCTTCACATCATAATAGATTTCCGTAGCATAGTCCTTGTCTGGAGCAGAGATGACCATGTCAATCAGTTGTCTTCCGTCGTCGAGATCCTTGATCTTCATCCGCCGGATCGTCCGGCCGGTTTTGCGGGTTTTACGCTGGTCGGTGATGATATGGCGCTGCTCAATCTTTTGGATCACATCGGTCAGGATGTAATTCGGCTCCATGATAATCTTGATGGATATCTCATGTTTGTTCAGCACCTCTGGCCCGATGGCTCTAATAAGCAGGGGGACAGCATTTACCGCGAACATCAGCAGTATAACCGCATAACCTGCCTCTACATAAAAGCCTGCGCCGACCGCAATCCCGATCCCGGATGCCGTCCAGATCAGCGCAGCCGAGGTTAAGCCGGAGATCGCATCTCCGCCCCTGCGCAGAATAACACCCGCCCCCAGGAATCCGATGCCGCTGACAATCTGCGCCGCCAGACGCATCGGGTCCATATTGGGATGATCCGTTCCGCCGAATTTGTCGTAGGCATGAATTGATACAAGCGTAACCAGACAGCTTGCGATGCTGATGACCATACTGGTCCGGATTCCCAGCGGTTTCTGCTTCAATTGCCGGTCAATGCCGATGAACAGCCCGAACAGCATGGCCACAAGCAGCTTCACAATCGACTCCGTGTGCAGATCAATAGTAAAATCCATATGATGATTCCTCCTTCCTCTTGGCACATAGAATCAGTATACCTGAAAACCGCTGCAAACTTTACTGAAATTTCCCGCAAGCAGCCATAGTAAAGAAACGGACGGCTGTCCCTGGTTAACCGGCACTCCAGGCCGCACTGCCCCGGGTCCGGCAAAGGAACATCGTCCGCTTCTGAGAAGACTTCACTCATTCTAGGATATGAGCAACCTATGATATATAGAAGAATCAGCCATGCAGGAGTGATTCCGCCCCATCACAGTAGATTTCCGTGCCGGAGATATGATCCGAATCCGCAGAAGCCAGGAACAGCGCCAGCTTGCCCACCTGATCAGGGCGTCCCGGACCTTTCTCCAGCGGCTGCCCGCCATCCGGGAATTCCACGGCAATCTGTACCTCCTTGAGGTCCTCAGAAGGATAGGTGTTGTCATCAATATTAGTGGTGATGGCTCCCGGACAGATGGCATTTACGCGGATTTTGTACTGGGCCAGCTCCAGCGCCGCCATTTTCATAAAAGCTACCTGGCCAGCCTTCGTAGTACTGTAGGCGGAAAAACCGATATTCGAGAATACCCGGTTGCCGTTAATGGAGCTGTTAATCAGGATACTGCCGCCTCTCTCCTTGAGGTGGGGTATGGCATATTTGACGGTGGCGAACGTCCCGCGCAGATTAATATGAATCGTCTGATCCCAGGACTCGATATCCATTGTCTCGATCGGCGTCATTGCACCGTTAATTCCGGCATTGGCGAACACAATATCGAGCTGCCCCCACTTGGCGACAACCTGCTTCACAGCATCCTCTACCTGCTGCGGCTCGGCGATATCACATTCAAACACAGCGGCTTGCCCGCCTTCCTGCTCAACCTGACGCACCACCTTCTCGGCATTCTCCACCGTCCGGTCCAGAAGCGCCACCTTGGCTCCATTTCTCGCGAACTCGAGTACCGAAGCCCGGCCAATGCCCGAGCCGCCTCCTGTAACGATAGCTACTTTACCTTCCAGTTTCTTAGGGGTCATCTGTGCATTCTCCTCCTTGGATTCATGGTAGTTCAAGTTTAAATTCTCTCCTTAAACTTTACCTCCCATTCCGCAAAATGAATCGGACAATGACACCTGAACGCCAAAAAGGCTTGAGCTGCTGTCCTCATAACAGACAGCGCTCAAGCCTTCGTTATCCTAACATCATCCGGTCATCTGCCAGCTTATGCCCGCTGATGGCTTCGAATTCGCCAAGCAGCCGCTCTACCGTCAGATCCTTCTTACGCGTCTCATCGAAATCGAGAATGATCGACCCCTTGTCCATCATAATGAGACGGTTGCCCAGCCGGATAGCCTGGTCCATATTATGTGTAACCATCAGCGTAGTCAGCTTCATCTCACGGACAATGGATTCCGTAAGCGTGGTGATCAGTTCGGCCCGGGAAGGGTCCAGCGCGGCCGTATGCTCATCCAGCAGCAGAATCTGCGGCCGGGTGAAGGTCGCCATCAGCAGGCTGAGCGCCTGCCGCTCTCCTCCCGAGAGCAGCCCCACCTTGGCCCGCAGCCGGTTCTCCAGGCCGATGCCCAGGCGGCTGAGCTGTTCACGGAACAGCTTGCGTCTGGCTGCATTGACACCGAAGGATAACCCGCGGGACTGGCCCCGCTTGTAGGCCATAGCCAGGTTCTCCTCAATCGTCATATGCGGCGCCGTGCCGGCCATCGGGTCCTGGAAGACCCGGCCGATCCAGCGTGCGCGCTGGTACTCTGCCAGATTGCTGATCGAGTTGCCCTCGATACGCGCTTGTCCGAGATCGGGCTTCATCACACCTGAGATGATATTCATCAGTGTAGACTTACCGGCACCGTTACTGCCGATAATCGTTACGAAATCTCCGGTGCGCAGCTCCAGGTCTATCCCCAGCAGAGCGATCTTCTCATCGGGTGAGCCGGGGTTGAACAGCTTGGATACATTATCAAGCTTCAGCATGGGCGGCGCCTCCTTTCTTGCTGCGCTGTGCCAGTTCAGCAAGCTCTGCGGTTCGTCTGCGGGCCATGCTCTTCTGCTTCATGATCCGCTGAATCGACGGGAAGACCAGAGCAATAATAACGATAATAGCTGTAATCAGCTTCAGATCGGAAGCCTTGAGCCATGGCACCCGCAGCGCCAGGGCCACCACAATCCGGTACACGATCGAGCCGAGCAGCACGGCCAGTGTCGCCCGGAAGACGTTCTTCGCACCGAAGATTGCCTCACCGATAATTACCGACGCGAGTCCGATGACAATCATCCCGATCCCCATTGAGGCATCGGCGAAGGTAGAATACTGGGCGATCAATGCACCTGAGAGCGCCACCAGCCCGTTCGACAGGCTGATGCCCAGAATGGTTGTTGTATCCGTGTTCACTCCGAAGCTGCGGATCATCCGCGAGTTGTCGCCGGTGGCCCGTAGGGCCAGTCCCAGATCGGTGCGCAGGAACAGATCCATCAGGATTTTGATTAGCACGACGATAAAAGGCATAACCAGCAGCGGATTCATGGAGCTGAACAATGTGTCATCTCCCATCAAGGAGACATTCGGCTTCACCAGAATCCGCAGATTGATCGAATACAGGGCAATCATCATCAGAATCCCGGACAGCAGGCCGTTGATTTTACCTTTGGTATGGAGCAGCCCGGTACACATCCCTGCGGCCATTCCGCCAAGCAGCGCACAGATAGTCGCCAGGAATGGAGGGTAACCGTTGGTAATCATCACAGCGGCAATCGCTCCGCCTGTAGTGAAGCTTCCGTCCACCGTCAGATCCGGGAAATCAAGAATCCGGAAAGTAATATATACGCCGAGTGCCATAAAAGCATACAGCAGGCCCATTTCCAGGGCGCCCATTAATGAATTATACATCGTGACTTCCTCCCTCAAACGGCAAAGGGCGCCCGCTTTGGATACGCCCCGTGATCATGTCTATCTTTATTGAATAATGTTATTCGCAGGATCTGCCACTTCAGCCTTCATCGCATCCGTGACTTCAATTCCCTGTGCTGCTGCCGCCTTGAGGTTAAGAATGAGGTCGAGCTTCTCCTGCATAGTTACCTTCATGTCGCCTGGGCTTTTGCCGTTCTTCAGCACTTCCACCGCCATTTCGCCAACCTGATAGCCATGATCATAGTATTTGAAGCCTACGGTTGCAAAAGCGCCTTTCTCCACGGTATCACGGTCTGCAGAGAAGAACGGAAGCTTATTGTCATTCGCGGTCTGAATGATGGTGTCCACACCGCTGACTACGGAGTTATCGAGCGTAATGTACAGGGCATCCACACGGCCTACAAGCGACTCTGCCGCCTGCTTCACTTCAGAGGTATTGGTAATCGCCGCCTTCACCAGCTCAATCCCGTGCTTGTCCAGTGCTGCCTTAGCGATATCCGCCATCACTACAGCATTGGGCTCCCCTTCATTGATCACAAGCCCCAGCTTCTTGACCTTCGGGAACTGTGCAGCAATGAAGTCCATCAGACGGTTAATCGAATCAGGATTCGTATCTGATGCACCAGAGACATTGCCTCCGGGATGCTCCAGATCACTGACAATCTTGGCATCGAGCGGGTCTGTGACTGCTGCGAACAGAATCGGCGTATCCTTGACATTCTGTACAAGCGCCTGGGCCGAAGGAGTAGCAATACCCAGCACCAGATCGTTTTTGTCACCGGCAATCTTCTGGGCCACGGACAGGTTATTGGCCTGATCGGCCTGGGCGTTCTCAAGATCCACCTTCAGGTTCTCACCCTCAACAATGCCCGCATCCTTAAGTGCCGCCAGGAATCCCTCGCGGGTGGCATCCAGCGACGGATGCTCCACATATTGCGAAATAGCGATCGTATAGGATTTACCATCTGTGGAGCCCGTATTGGCCGGGGCTTCTGTCGCAGCAGCCGGAGTATTCCCGCTTCCGGTATTCCCTGCAGTCTTATTGTTTCCGCATCCGGCAGCTACAAGCATCAAGGCCATGCTCAGGCCCAGCCAAACATTCTTTTTCTTCATCAGATTACCCCTCTTCTTGGACGGGTCAGTGCGAGAACCAGGGCTAGCGGTCCAGCATTATCGCTTTCATCTTTAAAAGCATTAAAGCGAATATCCGCACCCTTTCCACATCCACTCCCCTAATCTATTAAACATATATTATATGTAGCCTGATTTTCCGTCAATCCTTAATCCTCGCTCCATATTTTACAAAAATCGCACAATGGGCGCAGAATCCCTTCTACAGCGCTCTGTTATCCTTGACATTGATTACTAAAGGCATGCTGCACATAAAAAAACCAGCCCTGCACAAACTTTAAGTAAAGTTTGAAGGAGCGTGCCATGATGCCAATGATCCATCCGCAGTCCAGCAAAATCATTCTTACTTCTGCCATCCTGATTGCCGCCATTGCGGGAACTACGGCTTGCAGTTACACCAGTAAGGACAGCAAGCCCAAAGTTAACTCCATCACGCCGTCAGGAACCTTTGCCGGCAGTTACTACGAGAAGAACTCCTATACCGATAAAGAGGGGAAGTACTGGATTCCGCTCAAACCTGCTGCAGCCTCCATCGGGTATAGAATGAAGGATGACACTGCAAGCGGCGGGTACACCAAGCTGGGCTACAGTGATGTAATGTATATGCTGCGCCCGGATTCCAGCCAGGTCTTCTCCTTGGGACAAAAAGTCACCCTGCCCGATGTTCCGGTCCGCCGGGAAGGTCAGATCTTCATTACGCCTACCGCCTTGTCCAAGCTGCTGCAGACAGAGGTGGGCTGGAATCCGGGCACCGGCGAGATTAATATCGCCGCCCCGTCCGACCGTGAAGCCGCTGCAGAAGATACCAGCGCGTGGGAAGCCGCGAAGCCGCTGCGGATTCAGAGTGTGTCCAGTGTAGATACCGGCGAACTGGTCTCCTACGCCAAGCAGTTTCTCGGTGTTCCCTACGACTTCGGCGCCGGTCCTTATGAGGAGACCAAGCGGTTCGACTGCTCGTCCTTTACCCGCCATGTATTCCAGAAATTCGGGATCGACCTGCCCCGGCTGGCCAAGGATCAGGATAATATCGGCAGACGGGTGTCCCGCAGCGAGCTGGAGCCCGGCGACTTGATCTTCTTCACCGTTCCCGGACGTTTCGAGACCGATGCCGTTCCCGGTCATGTAGGCATCTACCTGGGCGGCGGAAGCTTTATTCATACCTGGGGTGATCCCGGCGTGCAGATCAGCGAGCTGGACAGCGGGTACTGGAGCAATGTGATCCTGCATATGCAGCGTGTGCTGTAATCCGGGGGCAAGCCCGGAATAACACAACATGCAAGGAAGATAACCGGCGTCTTGACAGGGCCGGGAATCCTCCTTGCATGTTTTTTTGCCTGCAAGTTAACACGAATATGCTATTGTGAGCCTACTCCCAGCTCTTTATGCGCCCGCTCAGGCGGAGCACCAGCTTCACCAGTTCAACAATGACCACGATGGACAGCGCCGCCCCGCAGACTATTCCCCACTGCAAGCCGTTCAGATGCTGAACACCGAACCATTCATTGAGCCCCGGAATGATAATGACCAGCACGAGCAGCAGCCCGGAGATCACCGAGGCCCCCAGCATATAACGGTTGCTGAACACACCGATCTGGAACAGCGACTTCGTATTGGACCTGACGTTGAAGGCATGGGTAAGCTGTAACAGACCCAGGGTAGCGAAGGCCATCGTGACCGCAACGCCCTCATCATAATGGGTATGTGCCCAGTAATAGACCATGAGCGTCAAGCCAGCCTCAAGCAGGCCTTGATAGATAATCGAAATACCGACACCGCCTGCAAAGATACTGCTGCTGGATTTACGCGGCTTTTTCGACATCGCATCCCCGCTCGCCTTTTCCAGCCCCAGCGCGAGTGCAGGGAGCGTATCCGTGACCAGGTTAATCCAGAGAATATGAATCGGTTCCAGAATCCGCCAGCCGATCAGCGTTGCAATGAACAAGGTGACGACCTCGCCCAGATTCGCTGACAGCAGGAACTGGATCGACTTGCGGATGTTGCTGTAGACCTTCCGGCCTTCCTCTACAGCCACTACGATGGTTGTAAAGTTATCGTCAGCCAGCACCATATCCGATACACCCTTAGCCACATCCGTCCCGGTAATCCCCATCCCCACTCCGATATCGGCCGATTTCAGGGCAGGGGCATCATTGACACCGTCGCCGGTCATGGCCACAATCTTGCCCTTCTGCCTCCAAGCCTTGACGATTCGCACCTTATGCTCCGGGGAGACCCGGGCATACACAGAATAATCAGCCACTCTTACGGCAAAATCCTCCTCGCTGATCCCGTCCAGCTCGCGGCCGGTCAGCACCGCCTTGTCATCGTCAATGATGCCAAGGCGCCGCGCAATCGCAGCCGCCGTGTCCCGGTGGTCCCCGGTAATCATCACCGGCCGGATACCCGCCCGTCTGCAGACGGCCACAGCATCCCGGACCTCCTCGCGCGGCGGATCGATCATTCCGGTCAAGCCGACGAATACCAGCTCCCGCTCTGTCTTATCCGGCGAAGGCTCCGCCGGCTGCACCGCTTCATCGCGGTAAGCAAAGGCCAATACCCGCAGCGCTTCATCCGCCAGCTTCTTGTTGCTTGCGGTGATCCGGGCGGTGTGCTCCTCCGTCAATGGAACACCCCCGCCATTCTCATAGATGTGGCTGCATCTGGCGACCAGCACATCCGGCGCGCCTTTGGTCAGCACCCGGAACTGTCCGTTATCCAGCTTATGGATGGTAGTCATCAGCTTGCGGTCCGAATCGAACGGCAGCTCACCCACACGCGGATAACGCTGCTCCAGCTCCCGCTTGTCGGTCCCGATGCTGAGTGCGTAGTCAACTAACGCCGTCTCTGTGGGATCGCCAAGGATGGCTTTCCCGCTTCTTGTCCCGCCGCTTGCATCCGGCTTCTTGGCCGGAGATTCCTCTGCTGCGCCCGTGCCGTCATCAATACTGGAATCATTGCACAGGGTCATCGCCTGCAGCAGCAGTTCACCGCCCGGGGTTTCGTTTAGCCTGGCGTCCGCGTCCACGGTCTCCCCGTCCACATACAGCTTCTCAACGGTCATCTTGTTGAGGGTCAGTGTACCCGTTTTGTCCGAGCAGATGATCTCTGTACTGCCCAGTGTCTCTACCGCCGGCAGCTTGCGGATAATCGCTTTGCGCTTAGCCATCCGCTGGACACCCAGCGCCAGAATGATCGTCACGATGGCCGGAAGCCCTTCCGGAATGGCCGCAACTGCAAGGGAGATGGAGGTCAGCAGCATATCCAGCAGCTCCCGCCCTTCAAGCCAGCCCACGATGAAGATCACCACGCAGACACCGAGAATAATGAAGGTGAAGTATTTGCCAAGCTCATCCAGCTTTTTCTGCAAAGGAGTGACTTCGTTCTCAGCCTCCGAGATGAACCCGGCGATCCGGCCCACCTCCGTGTTCATGCCCGTAGCCGTCACCACCCCAACGCCCCGTCCATAAGTGACGCTGCTGCTCATATAAGCCATATTTGTCCGGTCCCCGATGACCAGATCATGGCCTTCCAGCACACCCGCCTGCTTCTCCGCAGGCAGCGATTCACCGGTGAGCGCCGCCTCCTCCGTCTTCAGCGAAGCGGCCTCCAGCAGCCGGATATCCGCAGGCACTACATTTCCGGCCTCCAGCAGTACAATATCGCCGGGCACAAGCTCCTCGCTTTTGATCTCGGTTACCTGCCCGCCGCGCCTAACTCTGGCCTGGGGGGAGGACATGCTTTTGAGCGCCTCCAGCGCCTGCTCGGCCTTGTTCTCCTGGATCACACCCAGCACTGCATTCAGAATAACGACCAGCAGAATGATTACAGTATCCGTCCACTCCCCGAGAATCCCGGACAGTATGGCAGCAGCCAGCAGAATGAAGATCATCACATTCTTGAACTGCTCGATAAATTTGGCCAGCAGGGACTGGGGCTTGGCTTCCTGAAGCACATTTTTGCCGTAGCGCTCCAATAGCTGTGCCGCCTGTTCCCGGGTCAGCCCTTCTTCCCGGCTCTCCAGCTGCTTCAGCACCTCGGATGCATCAAGCGTATGGAACGCCGTCTTTTCCTGACTCTTCTTTTGGGTAGAATCCGAATTCAAATCATCAGCTCCTTCAGCGGTTTATTCTGTGCAATACATCCATATATGGAGTTTTACCCAAAATTAGCAGGAGAATTCTGATAATCTATGTACATTAATCAAAATATGCGCTCGAACCCTGTGAACCGGCTCCCCTGGTACGACAGATTGCCCCTGTCCCCCTCCACCATCGTGGCATAGGCTTTGGGTTTCACTTGCAGCTCCCGGCGTTGCCCGCCCTG
Organism: Paenibacillus tritici; assembly: GCF_013204885.1. Classification (GTDB taxonomy): domain Bacteria; phylum Bacillota; class Bacilli; order Paenibacillales; family Paenibacillaceae; genus Paenibacillus_AQ; species Paenibacillus_AQ tritici. The sequence continues at coordinate 185,303 of NZ_JABMKX010000001.1, read as the reverse complement.
GAATTCAAAGGTCACATAGTAGCTGGTATGGGTGCCCATATACCCCCTGCCGCCCCAGACCTCCGTCCGTTTGGCTACCACCGAGACAACATTTGACTGAACCGGACTCGTATAATTGGTGATCCAGGTCTTGATCATCATCACTATAGTATAGATTACATAGCCTGCAATCATCAGAAGGACCAGCTTCAATATAAAAGGGAATGCAGAGGACCATCCGCCCTGGGCACTCGCTGCTGCCGGATGCAGAAAACCTTTAAATACGCCATCATTATGCAAATGAACCGCTCCTTTGGTGAAATGTTCATTAAAAGTTCAATTTACTAGAGAATACGCAGCGTAGCGGCTCCGGTTTCGTATTTCCGTTTTATTTTCTCCGGATTGAACAGTGCTTTAGATTTGGCCCTGCCTAGATCCTATGATATGCTTTAACTAACACAAATCCCGGTTTCCTGCTGAAAGGAGGAAATCTTAATTGAGAATCAGATATAGAAGCGCTGCACCCATGCGTTACTCCAAAACCCTGCGCCTGCTCTCCGTGGTAGGCGGAGGACTGCTCGCTGCGGTAGGTCTTGAGCTATTCCTGATGCCGCACAAGCTGCTTCCGGGCGGAATTGCCGGATTATCCGCTCTGCTGTCCCATCTAACAGAAATGCGCCTTGGCTTATTTCTGTTCCTGTTCAACCTTCCGTTTATTCTGATGTCGCGCAGACAGATTAATCTGCGCTTTGCGCTGTATACCATGGTTGGTTTGGTTGTGCTCACGGCTGGTTCGCTCGCCCTCCACCACTTTCCGGCAGCAACCAGTGAACCGCTGCCCGCCGCTATAGCCGGCGGACTGTGTCTCGGATTCGGCCTTGGCATATCCGTGCGATTCGGGGGTCTTACCGGAGGAAGCGAGAAGCAGGGAGTCCGGCTGCTGAACGGAGGACCGCCCAAATCGGCGGAAATGCCGATCATGCTGTTCAATATGCTCATCCTGCTCTATGGCGGGTCCTTATTCGGCTGGGACCAGGCGATGTACAGCATCATTGCTTACCTGCTTGCCTTTGAAGCCCTGCGGTTCTCCTTGAGGGATCTCTCGCTCACCCAGGCAGTCTGGATTACCAGCAGCAACTGTGAAGAGATTCGCCGCAAGCTTCAGCAGTCGCTGGACCGTGAGGTGAAGCTCGTGCGTTCCACCGGCCCGGAGGGCCAGCCCGGCACCGTCTTCTGCCTGGCGAGCAGGCTGGAGGAAGAACAGCTTGCTTCGATCGTGCACGGTTGTGACCAGGACAGCAAGATTGTGATCAACGCTGCCCGAAACCACCGGATTTCAGCGCTCTTCCGGAACAAGCCGCCCGGATGATGTCCTGTTTGTGTCCGGTTAGTCCCAGAGCCACACTAAAAAGCGTTCCCGCAAGTGACACACGGGAACGCTTTTTGGTATTACAAATCCCGGATGGAGCCATATGACCCGCCATAATCAGCGGAACATGCCCCACAACCGGATTAAGTGAAACGTATTGTTAGGATCAATCTTTTGGGCAATCACAAATTTCACAATTTGCTCTTCCTGTGCCGAAGTAAGCTTCTCATTCATAGCAGACGCCGCCTGATGCACCAGCCTGCGCACAACGGTTTTGTCCTGCAGCTCCTGTTTGGAGATACCGTTGATCATATTCTTGACGCGTTCCTTCACCGCCGGATTCTTCATCTTCAGCTTAATGCGTTCCACCAGCTGGGGACTGATTCCAAATTGCTGATAACCCAAGCACAGCACCTCCTGTCATATCCAATCATTCACAGTATATGAGGGCAGGTGCCTACATGTGTCTATTCAGTCAATTAAATCCCCCTGGAAAATTTGTTCCTGCTGCAAATACCCGCGCAGCGGCGCATAATCACCAGAGGTCCAGAACGCGGCATCCCGCAGCAGCTCGGCAGCGTCATCCCGTGCCAGCTCCAGCGTCTCGAAGTCTGCGGTCATATCTGCCAGCCGGAATTCAGGCAGTCCGCTCTGCTTCGTTCCGAAGAAGTCCCCCGGTCCCCGCAGCTCCAGATCACGCCTTGATACCTCGAATCCGTCATCCGTATCGGTCATAGCCGTCATCCGTTCACGCCCGATCTCCGATTTCGGATCAGCCATAAGCACGCAGTACGAGGCATGTTCCCCTCTGCCCACCCGGCCGCGCAGCTGATGAAGCTGTGACAGACCGAAGCGGTCGGCATCCATAATGATCATCAGCGTGGCATTCGGGACATCGACACCCACCTCTACGACCGTTGTAGAGACCAGCAGCTGCAGCTCATTGCTATAGAAGGCCCGCATGATCTCGTCCTTCTCGGACGGTGTCATTCTCCCGTGAAGCAGACCTACCTTATAGTCCGGAAAAGCCTGTGACATCTGCACATGCAGATCAATCGCGTTCTGCACATCCAGCTTCTCCGATTCCTCAATCAGCGGACAGATCAGATAGGCTTGCCGCCCCTGGCCGATCTCACGGCTGATCAGATTCAGTACCCGCTCCATCAGATCGGGCTTCACCCAATAGGTGGTAATCGGCACACGCCCCTTCGGCCGCTCGGACAAGGTGGACACATCCATGTCCCCGAATACAGTGATCGCCAGGGTCCGCGGAATCGGCGTGGCGGTCATAGTCAGCACATCCGGGTTGTACCCCTTGCGCCGCAGGACACTGCGCTGGTTCACACCGAAGCGGTGCTGCTCATCCGTGACCACAAGCCCCAGGCTGCGGAAGAAGACATCCTCTTGGATCAGCGCATGGGTTCCGACCACCACATCAAGCACTCCAAGCTGCAGCGAAGCGAGCAGGTCCTTACGCTTGCGGCCGGTTACGCTGCCGGTCAGCAGCCCCACGGTAATGCCGAACGGCTCGAACATCCGCGTGAGCGAACGCATATGCTGCTCGGCCAGAATTTCAGTCGGCACCATCAGTGCCCCCTGGAAACCTGATCTTACCGTAGCGTAGAGGGCAATCGCCGCTAGTACCGTTTTGCCGGAGCCTACATCCCCCTGGAGCAGCCTGTTCATGCAGTATCCGGAACGCATATCATGCAGAATCTCCAGCTCAACCTGCTTCTGGGCATCGGTCAGCTCGAAGGGCAGGCTGCGTACAAACTCCCGGACGGTTCTATTGTCCACCGTATGGACCACACCGTCCATTCTGCCGCGGTTCAGCACCCGGAAGGCCTGTACCTTCAGCTGGAACAGGAACAGCTCCTCATACACCATCCTGCGTCTTCCCTGCTGGCCTTCGCGTGTATCCTCAGGCTGATGAATGGTGGCAATCGCCCGCTTGCGTGACATGAAGTCATATTTGCGCATAATGCTATGCGGCAGGATCTCAGGGATCAGCTCCCCGTACTGCTGCAGGGCCTGGCCTATGATCTTGCGAATCCAGGACTGTGTGATCTTCCCGCCTACAGAATAGACCGGCTGCAGCGTTCCTGTCTTGCCTTCCCCGCGGTCCGGGAATTCATAGTTGGTCACCGTGATCTGATTGCGCTTCTGATCCCACTTCCCCGTCAGCACCACTTCGCGGCCTACAGTCAGCTGCTCTCTGGCATAATGCTGGTTGAACCACGTTGCCGTGAACATCCACGGCTCGGCCACCATCTTGCAGCTCATGCGGGATTTGCCCCCGAAGCGCTGCAACACCGGAATGCCGATAACCTTGGCCACCAGGGTCGCCTTATCGCCATGCTTGACCTCACTGAGCGATTTGGGCCGGAAATCCTCATAACGGAACGGATAATACTCCAGCAAATCCTTCACTGTAAAAACGCCAAAGGCGTGAAGCTCGCTTTGCTTTTGAGCGCTCACGCCAGTTATTTGTTTCACATCAATTGAATCCAAAGTTAGCACCATGTTCATCCCCTATACTTAGGCGGGCCAGATGAATACGGCTAAGGTCCCGTTGCCGACATGGCTGCCTACAACAGGGCCGACGTTGGTCAGGACCTTCTCTTTCAAGGTGAAATGGCCGGCTAATTCCCGCAGGAATTCTTCGCCGGAAGCCGGTTCAGCCGTATGACCCACGGCCACATGTATTGTATTCACACCCGGCAGATCTGCTTTGAACAGCTCGATCATGCGGGCAACTGCCTTCTTGCGGCCTCTGACCTTCTCGACCGCATAGATAATTCCTTCTGCATCAATGGACAGAATCGGCTTAATATTGAGCAGCGTACCCAGGATGGCGGACGCTTTGCCGATTCTGCCGCCCTTCTGCAGGTATTCGAGCGTATCCACGAGAAAGTACAGCTTGCGTGATTGGCGCAGGCTCTCTACCTTCTCCAGGATCTCTGCAGGCTCTGTACCTTGCTCTGCGAGCCGGGCGGCTTCCACTACCATGAATCCGAACCCGTAAGAGGCGGACAGGCTATCCACAACGGTGATAGCCTCCCCTTCCTCTTCCAGCATGGATTTGGCCAGGACGGCAGACTGATAGGTTCCGCTTAGCCCCGAGGAGATATGGAAGGATAAGATCGAACTGCCCGGATGCAGCTCCTGAATCCGGCGGTACACATTCATATATTCTACAGGTGACGGCTGTGAAGTGGTCGGCAGCTGCGGCGAGCGGGGAAGACGCTCGTAGAACTGTTCCGGAGTCATATCCACATTATCCCGGAATGCTTCTTCGCCGAACATCAGCGTCAGCGGAACGACTTCAATGCCGTATTGCGCCGCCAACGCAGGCGGGATATCGGAAGTGCTGTCGGTAACGATTACGGTACGATTCATAATGTTCCTCCCCATACTGTGATATAGCTGATCCACTGTGCCTGCTTAATGCTTAAGCTCTAAGAGGTCTATGGCTCCACTGAGAAAAGATAATAGTACAGCGGCTGGCCGCCTTCATGAATCTCAACCTCGACCTGCGGGTATGTCTCTTCCAGCCAGCTTCCAAGGGCCTCCGTAACGTCTGCTTCGGTATCTGCACCTGTCAGTACAGTCACGATTTCATCGCCGTTCACGAGCATACTGGTAAGCAGCTGCTGGCTTACCGCGAGCAGCTCATCAGCAGCAGCGACAATCTTGGAGCTCTCAATGCCGATGTACTGCCCGGATTTGATCTCCAGATCCTCAATGACGGTATCCCGAACGGCATTCGTAACCTGGCCGGATTTGACCTGGGCAATCGCCTCCAGCATGTTGCTGGTATTGGCATCTACACTATCATCTTCCTGGAAGGCAAAGGCTGCCGAGATCCCTTGGGGAATACTCTTGCTCGGAATCACCGTAATATCGCGTTCGCCTTCCAGCAGCTCCTTAGCCTGCTGTGCAGCCAGGACGATATTGGAGTTATTCGGCAGAATGTAGATATGCTTCGCGGAAATGGAAGAGATCGCATTCACGAAATCCTCTGTGCTGGGATTCATCGTCTGGCCGCCGGCCAGAATCGCATCCACACCCAGGCTGCGGAAGATATCCGAGATCCCGTCTCCCGAGGAGACCGCAATGAAGCCGTAAGGCGCCATATCATCTGCAGGCGGAACCGCCGGCGACTGTACGCTGGCCTTCTCTTCCGGGATATCGGCGAACACATCCGGCATTGGCGCGATGTCCATTCCGGCAGTCAGCAGGTCACGGTGCTGCTCACGCATGTTAAGAATGTGAATCTGGGTGATCTCCCCGTGGACAAGAGCCAGATTCAGCACCTCTCCGGGAGTCTTGGAATGCACATGGACCTTGATGGTCTCATCATCCGAAATCACGATAATGGAGTCACCGTTAACTGATAACGCTTTCCTAAAGGCTTCCTCATCAAAATCCGATTTCACGGACGGGCCAAGCTGACGGTTGATGAAAAATTCCATATCATATAAAAATTCAATGTCTTCCGTAGAGAGCTGAGATTGCGCCGAAGACTGTACAGAAGACAACACATTCTCTGGTTTGGTTAGTACTGCTGCCGGCACGGATGCAGGAGCTGCGGCTTGTCCTTGCACAGGCGTCTGTACAGGTGCAGAGACTGATCCGCTGGTCAGATGCTGGTGGAAGCCTTCATAGATATAGACCAGACCCTGTCCGCCGGAATCCACTACTCCAACCTGCTTCAGTACAGGCAGAAGCTCAGGCGTATGGGCTAATGCTTCCTTGGCTTTGGCCAGCACCTCGGTCATCAGCTCGACAATATCCGTAGTACGGCGGGCATAATACACCGCATGTCTTGCCGCTTCTTTGGCAACCGTAAGAATGGTACCTTCAACCGGCTTGACTACTGCCTTATAAGCGGTATCCACACCGGTCTGCAGAGCTGCAGCGAACTGCTGCGTGTTCAATTCATCATATTGGGCGGCATAACGTCCAAGACCTCTGAACAGCTGTGACAAAATAACGCCGGAGTTCCCCCGTGCGCCCATCAGTAGTCCCTTCGACAGAACGCTTGCACATTGACCGACAGAGGCCGTATTATTTCTCTTCAATTCGTTCGCGCCTGCGGTCATTGTCAGATTCATGTTCGTTCCCGTATCTCCATCCGGTACCGGAAATACATTCAGTGAATTGACATGCTCGGCATGCTGCTGCAGCTTTTCCGCACCTGCTAGTACCATTGCGGTAAAATCTGTACCGTTTATAGAACGCTTACTCAATGAGAATTCCCCTTCCTAACTTCATGCCTAATCAATTCAATGATTAACTGGACATAATGCACTAAGTTATATTGTACTATAAGAGTCTGCAGAAATAAATGTTTTTGAATCGGTTGACGAAGCAAATTTTGCTGTGATATGATATTTAAGTATTGTTTTACGCAGGTGTAAGTAACAAGGAGGTGTAATCTATGTCCCGCACATGTACAGTAACAGGCAAGAAACCGGGAAGCGGCAACCACGTGTCTCACGCTAACAACCGCAACCGTCGCTCTTGGGGAGTTAACGTTCAGAAGGTCCGTATCCTGGTGAACGGCAAACCGAAACGCGTGTACGTCAGCACCCGTGCTTTGAAAGCCGGCAAAGTTGAACGCGTCTAGTCCCGGATTATTCCTGGAGCTAGCGATATCTCATACCAAGTAGAAACGGACATGCCGTCCTTACTTAGACGGTATCCGTTTCAGCGAGAATAGAAGATATTATATTTGAAGCAAAAAGCACCCTTTACATTCGTAAGGTGCTTTTTTTCCATATCTACTTGTCTGCTTGCGCTCAACTCTTCTGAAACGTGTTCAAAATCGCTTTAACAAAACCTCCCAAAAATCTTGGCAGCTTAAACGTGTAAAATTTCATGATTAACCCTCCCATCAATTCATGCCGTGCCGTAGGAGACTATCCTGTCTTAATAAATGTACCAACGAACTGCAGACCTCCCTTGTTGTACCAAGCAGTAACAGCTCTGTCCTCTGAAGAGAAGGCTTCTGTTACAGCGGGAAATAGAAGAATCCTTTATAACAGTATAAAGTCTTCTATCTAAAAAAAGGCTACATGAGATTTCTGCTCATGTAACCATATTTATGCGCGCACTACTTGGCCTATACCTTTAGTCTGCGATTGCTGCAGATCAGGTACAGCCTTATCTCTTAACGGACAGCGTTGTCCGCCGCCTCACGGATAGCCTTAATTGCCCCTGCGCGGTCACTGCGTCCAAACACGGCGTTGCCTGCCACCAGAACGTCAGCCCCTGCTTCAGCTACCAGCGGTGCAGTGGCTTCGGCAATACCGCCGTCCACCTCAATATGCAAGCCCTGGTGGTTCATCTCCTTGGCCCATTCCCGGAGCTGTGTGATCTTATGCAGGGTGCGTGGAATGAACGCCTGCCCGCCGAAGCCCGGATTAACGGTCATAACCAGCACCAGATCCACATCCGCCAGGACTTCACGCACAGCCGCTGCCGGTGTGCCCGGATTAATAGCTACACCGGCCATCAGTCCGAGTTCCTTGATCTGGTGCACTACACGGTGCAGATGTACGCAGGCCTCCGCATGTACCGTAATTACAGAAGCACCCGCAGCAGCAAAATCAGCAATATAGTTTTCCGGATGCTCTATCATCAGATGAACATCCAGCGGCAGCGAGGTATGCGCCCTCACGGCTGCACAAATAGCGGGACCGAGCGTAATATTCGGCACAAAATGTCCGTCCATCACATCTACATGAATCCAGTCCGCACCGCTGGCTTCAGCTTCTGCCACCTCTGCGCCAAGCGCCGCGAAATCTGCTGACAATATGGAAGGAGCAATTTTAACCATGTGTTTAGTACCTCCGCTTTTTATCTTTCATTTCATTGAAGAACAGCTTGTAATGATCATACCGGCTATCTGCTATATCCCCTGATTTCCAGGCCTCAATCACCTTACAGCCCGGTTCGTGCAAATGGCTGCAGCCGCGGAATTTGCATTTCTCCGCATATGGAGCGAACTCCCGGAAGCACTCCGACAGCTCGTCCACTCCCAGCTCCAGAAAGTCCAGCTGGCTGAAGCCCGGGGTATCGGCCACAAATCCGCCATTTCCTATATCCATCAGCTCTACATGGCGCGTCGTATGCCGGCCGCGTCCGAGGCGGAGGCTGATCTCGCCCGTCTCCAGCTCAAGGCCCGGCACAAGACGGTTCAGCAGCGTGGACTTGCCTACGCCTGACTGCCCCGAGAACACACTGATGATTCCGGCCAGACGCTGTTTCAGTTCATCTGCGCCTGACCCGTTCAGCGAGCTTGTGACCAATACTTCGTATCCGATCTGCTCATACAGGGCTTTGACGGCTTCCGTAGCCCGGCCGTCATCCTCTGCCAAATCCTGCTTCGTGAGCACAATCAGCGTATCAAGACCGGAATGCTCGATATGAACCAGGAACTTGTCCAGCAGGTTGAGGTTCATGTCCGGTTCCCGGACGGAGAACAGCAGCACCGCCAGCTTCACGTTCGCCACTTGCGGGCGGATCAGCTCGGATTCACGGGGAAGTAGCTCATCCACCATTCCCTCCCCGTTCTCGGTCAGCATATAGAGAATCCGGTCTCCGACCAGCGGCGCAATCCCTCTTTTCTTCAGGATTCCGCGTCCCCGGCATTGCACGGCCTCTTCTTCTGTGGCGATCTGTCCATCCTTGAGCGGCTTCACATAGTAATATCCGCTTAGCGCTTTAATTATGATTCCTTCAGGCATACATGCTGAGCCTTCCTCTCCTGATATTGCGCAAATGACCCAAGTGTGGAACCCCCGGGTCATTTACGCTGCTTCAGTCCTGCCGGTGTTGCCGGCGGTATCACTGAAGCTTATCTCTTATTATTATTTGTATCTTTATCCTTGCCTGGTTTGTTGTTCTTGCCCTTACTGTTGTTGCTGCTGTTCTCATTCCCCTTGCTCTCGGCAGAGGCCAGCGCGTTATTACTCTGTTCGTTATCCGGTAGGAGACCTGTCTGATCGGTCTCCCCTGTCCCAACGCCTTCCCCCGTATCCGGCGGCAGAATCTCAGGCTCTATTGTCGGGTCAGGGGCAGGGACAGGCGTCTCTGTTGGGGCAACGGTAGGTTCAGGCGTCTGTGTCTGAACCGGAGGAGGCTCAGGCTGCTGCACAGTGTTATTCTTGACATCCACATACGTTATAGGATAAGTCTCCAGGAACTTCCCGTCACGGTATACAGAAACCATACCATCCTTGTTAGGGGCAAGCAGCATATTCACGGACAAGGTCTGGCTTTTGCCAATCGTGCGGGTGCCCCACTCCTGGTTCTCGCCCCCGTTGCGCGCATCCGCAAACACGATACGGATCTTGCTCTTCTTGCCGTCTGCGGCCGGTGCTACAGGAACATTGAACGTAAATTCCAGAGCTTCCGGGGGATATCCTGTACTGATATAGATCGTGATCTTCTCACCTGGAGGGACCAGATCTCCCGGCTCATAGGCCCACTGCTTCGTAACCTTGCCCTTCTCGTGGATGAAGCTCGGCTCTTCCTTGACCGCGTCCAGTACGAGACCCGCCTTATCAAGCTCGGCCTTGGCTTCCTTCTCCGTCTTCCCAATGAGGTCCGGCATCGGGGTGTTCTCTTCGCCTTTGCTCACGATCAGCTTCACGGTTACCGTCTCAGGATCGTATTCCGTATCGGCAGCCGGTTCAGAGCTGATAACCTGCCCTTCGGGGTAATCCTTGCTGAACCGCGGGTCCTCGGTGATCCGGCTCTCTGCAATCCCCGCGGCAATTAGTTCTTTGACCGCGTCATTATAGCTCTTACCCGAAACGTCCTTAAGCTTAGGCAGAGTCTTGGCTGTGCCAACCGTCAGAATAATATGAGTGCCTTCTTTGACCATGGTATTAGTCTTGCTCTGCTCCCACACAACATTCTCTTCAACATTAGGATTGTAAGCCTGCAGCGGCGGCTCCTCGGCAAAGAGGCCTGCAGCTTCAAGCTCTGCTTTGGCTTGCTCAAAGGTCTTGCCTGTAACCACAGGCACCGCTACTTCATCGACAGACAATTTGGAGTTCACATACCACACGACTCCACCCATAGCGATCAGAATGACCAGGGTAAGGCTGATCCACAGCGCTGTACGGCTCCGTTTGCGCTTCTCGGGAACAGCAGGCGGGGCATCCTCCATACTGCGGATCCGCTCGTCTCCGGCGCGGCTGCCAAGCCCCCGCTGAAGCGGTTTGATCGCCGGAATGATGCGCGTCCGGTCCTCATCGTCATCCTCCTGAAACAAGACCTTGGCCTCACTCCGCCGCTCAGGCAGCAGACAGGTCTCCAGATCCTGCAGCATTTGCTTGGCCGACTGGTACCGTTCCTCGGGATTCTTGCGCATGGACTTCAGAATCACATTCTCCACGCTTTGCGGAATCAGCGGATTCAGCAGGCGCGGCTCCTCGAATTCCTCCTGCAGATGCTTCAGCGCCACACTGATCGGGCTTTCACCCAGAAAAGGCAGCACTCCGGTAAGCATCTGATAGATTACGATCCCCAGGGAATACAGGTCGGACTTCTCTCCTGTAGTCACACCTTTGGCATGCTCCGGCGAGAAATAATGCACCGAACCCACGACAGAACCTGTCTGGGTAATGGTAGTTGACGTAACCGCCCGGGCAATCCCGAAGTCCGTGACCTTCACCCGCCCGTTACGGCCGATCAGAATATTATGAGGTTTAATATCGCGGTGAATAATCTGGTTCATATGCGCATGATCCAGCGCATCGCAAATTTGCGAAGCAATCCGCACGGACTCATCGACCTGCAGCGGTGCCCGCTCTTTGATAATTTCATTCAGGTTCTTGCCTTCAATATACTCCATAACGATATAATGGACTTCATCTTCCTGGCCGACATCGTATATGCTGACTACGTTGGGATGAGATAGAGATGCCGCTGATTGCGCCTCCCGCCGGAAGCGGCGGATGAATTCCTCATCATGCACAAACTGATTGCGCAATACTTTGATAGCAACATTCCGGTTGAGCAGAATATCATGGGCTCTATAGACGAGCGCCATGCCACCTCCGCCGATCCGTTCGATAACTTGGTAACGGCCGCCCAATTCGTGACCGATCATCTTTCCCACTCCTTTGTCTCGGGCACTGCGGCCTCTCCTTGATGTTCCAGCATAGCAACGCTTATATTATCGCTGCCGCCCGCAAGTAATGCCAGTTGAAGTAATCGCTCTGCTCTTTCTTCCAGAGATATTTCATTAATCCCGGCCACCTTGCCCAGATGCTCCTGGCTGACATAATTGCTTAGCCCGTCGCTGCACAGCAGCAGGAGTTCACCAATAGCAAGCGTAACAGAAGCCAGATCCGCCGATACCACTGTATCTGTCCCCAGTGCCCTGGTCAGCACATTGCGGCGCGGATGATTGTCCAGCTCCTCCAGACTGATCTGGCCGTTCTTGAACAGCTCATTCACCAGCGTGTGGTCCTCGGTTAGTTGTTTCGCTTCACCGTTCTGAATCAGATACGCTCTGCTGTCCCCGATATGGCCGATATATCCGGCCGACCCCTTCAACAGCGCAGCAACGATGGTGGTCCCCATATTGTGGAACTTCTCATCGCTCTGGGCTTCTCTGTGAACCGTGTTATTGGCTTCCATAATGGCGGCAGTCAGCGCCTCCTTCAGCTCTGCCTCGGGAAGATCAGGCTGCAGCTGGTCCAGAATATCCCGGACCGTCTCCAGTGCAAGCCTGCTCGCGGTGTCGCCAGCCAAATGTCCCCCCATTCCGTCGGCTATAATGCCGAGGGTATAACCGTGGCGCGTAGCGCCGATCCAGACTGAATCCTCATTGACCGTACGTACCCGGCCAATGTCGCTGGCTTGAACTGTTCTGATCAAATATCCTCACCCCAACTCCATATGTTTGGCGCGCAGCTGACCGCATGCGGCGGCAATATCATGGCCCTGCTCACGGCGGATAGTAACATTCACGCCATGATCGGCCAGTATACGCTGAAATTCAAAGATATCATTGCGGGAAGTCCGGACATACTTGCGCTCAGGCACATGATTGACCGGAATCAGATTCACATGGCAGAGCATCGTCTTCAGCACACCGGCCAATTCCTCCGCATGCTCCGGCTGATCATTCACGCCTCCGATCAAAGCGTACTCGAAGCTGACCCGGCGGCCTGTCTTGGCCTGATAGTAGCGCAGCGACTCGATTACATCATCGAACGGATAACGGCGGTTAACCGGCATCAGCTTGGAACGGAGGGCATCATTAGGCGCGTGAATCGAGATCGCCAGATTAATCTGCGTATCTTCATCAGCGAATTTGTAGATATTCGGCACAATTCCGCTGGTGGATACGGTGATGTGGCGCTGGCCAATGTTCAGACCCTTCTCATGAATCATCAGACGGAGGAATCTCATGGTTGCGTCATAGTTCTCGAAGGGCTCGCCTGTCCCCATAATCACAATGCTGCTGACACGTTCGCCGCGTGCATCAAGAATCTGCTGGGAACGGACGACCTGGGCCACAATCTCGCCTGCGGTCAAATCCCGCTTCAGACCGCCGAGCGTGGAAGCGCAGAAGGTACAACCGATGCGGCAGCCCACCTGGGTGGTTACACATACGCTGTTGCCGTAGTTATGCTTCATAATAACTGTCTCAATCGCATGATCATCATGCAGACCGAACAGGAATTTCACAGTGCCGTCCTTGGACTCCAGCTTCGTAATCTCAGTAAGCGCTGAAATGCTGAACTGGTCAGCAAGCTTGCCCCGGAGTGCCTTGGAGAGATTGCTCATGGATTCAAAATCATTGACCCGCTTCACATAAAGCCAGTCGAATATCTGGCCGCCGCGAAAAGCCGGCTCTCCGTTGTCCTTGGCCCATTGCTGTAACTCTTCTAAAGAAAAATCATATATTAAAGGTTTCATTGGTTGTTTGCACCTGTGCTTTCATAAATTATATGCATATTGTTTCTCATTCTTCCTATTTTAACACAAAACTCAGAGACGGTAAAAGAAAAGCCCGCCGCGCAGACGCTCTGCGGGCGGGAAAGCTGTCATTCCAGGCGATGCTGCTATATTACAAGACCCGCTCCAGCCGGGCAATATAGAAGCCGTCGCTTCCATAATGGTGGGGGAGCAGCTGTATGCCTGCCCCCGCAGCAAGCGCGGTTCCCTCCAGCCGTTCCCAGACGGCTGACTTGAAGCTGACCGGCGCGAAGCCCGGATTGCGCTCCAGGAAATCGGCGACAACCCGGCTGTTCTCCTCCTGCTCCGTGGTACAAGTGCTGTAGACCAGCACCCCTCCCGGCTTCAGCAGCCCGGAGACCGATTGCAGCAGCTCAAGCTGCAGCGCAGCCACGCTGGCCACATCGCCGGGCTGCTTCCGCCATTTCAAATCAGGCTTGCGGCGGATAACCCCAAGCCCCGAGCAGGGAGCATCCAGCAGAATCCGGTCATAGGATTCCGGCTGGAGAGTGTCCCCCAGCTCCAGCGCATCACCGCTAGCGGTTGTGATACATTCCAGGCCCAGGCGTGCAGCCTGCTCTGCAATAAGCTTGGCTTTATGCTCATGCAGATCATTGGCAAGGATAGAGCCTTCATCCCGCATCAATTCGCCCATATGGGCGCTTTTGCCGCCCGGGGCAGCGCAGCAGTCCAGCACCTTCATACCGGCTTCAGGAGCGACAGCTTCAGCCACCAGCATGGAGCTCTCGTCCTGAACGGACAGATAACCGTCCCTGTACCAGGAGGTCAGTGCCAGATTGCCGCCGCCTCTGACGACCAGCCCGAAGGGACTCACCTTCGATTCGGCGGCATCCAGACCGGCAGCGAGCAGCTCAGCCAGCATCGCCTCACGGCTAATCATCGTCGTGTTGACACGGACACTGACCGCCGGCGGCTCATTATTCGCAGCACACATGGCTTCAGCCGTGTCCGCACCATATTCCGCCGACCATCGCTGCACCATCCACAGGGGATGGGAGTGCAGAATGGAGATCCGTTCCTCCCGGCTCAGCCCCTCTGGCAAGACCGGCAGTTCGCCGGCCCGCAGCACACTGCGCAGTACACCGTTGACCATGCCCGAGATCCCCTGATGGCCGCGTTTCTTGGAGATATTCACAGCTTCATTAACCGCTGCATGGGAAGGCACCCGGTCCAGATACATAATCTGGTACAGGCTCAGACGAAGCAGACTCCGCACCCAAGGCTCCAGCTTGGCAAGACCTTTGCTGACGAAGCTGCCGAGTACATAATCCAGTGTAATCATCCGCGAGAGGCTTCCGTAGACCAGCTCTGTAGCCAGTCCCGTATCTTCACGGCTAAGCTCCGCTTTCTGGAGACTGCTGCCGAGCAGCAGGTTGCTGTAGGCACCCTGCTGCTCTACACGGACAAGAATATCGAGGGCAACCTCACGCGCAGAAGCTGGCGCAGAGGGCTTACCGCCCGGATTTCCTTTGCCGGCCCCCCCGGATTTGCCGGACCTGCCGCCGGCAGCCGCAGCCTTATTGCCGGGATTATGCGGACGCGGTCCGCTTCCTCCCTTGCCGCCCGCGCTCAACCGAGCACCGTTCCGGGCGCAAGGGTTGTCCCGCGGCTGAAGTCGGCTGCGCTCATGGCTTTTTTGCCGGCAGGCTGAACGGTCGTAAGCCGGAGAGTCCCGTCACCGGTCTTCACCTCAACACCGCGTTCACTCACAGACAGCACCGTGCCCGGAGCAGCGCTGCTTCCAGCAGCTTCAGCCGCCTGCGGTTTCGCTGCAGCCCATGCCTTGAAGGTCTCGCCGTTCCACAGGGTGAAAGCACCCGAGAACGGTACAAGACCGCGAATCTGGTTATAGATATCGAGTGAATTTCTAGTCCAGTCCATCCGCTCATCTTCACGGCTCAGATTCGGCGCATAGGTTGCTTCGCTGTCATCCTGCACAGTGGCTTCCACACGGCCGGCTGCCAGGCGCGGCATCTCAGCCTTCAGCAGATCGCGGCCCGCTGCGCTAAGCTTCTCAAACAGAGTACCGGAGGTATCCTCATCCTCAATTGGCACAAGGACCCGCGAGATCATATCGCCGGTATCCAGTCCTTCCGCCATGTACATCAGCGTTACACCGGTCACCTTCTCACCGTTCATAATGCAGCGCTGGATCGGGGCACCGCCCCTGTATTTGGGCAGCAGCGAGCCATGAACGTTCACACATCCGTTCTGCGGCAGCTCAAGCACACTCTTCGGGAGAATCTGTCCGTAAGCGGCTGTAACAATCAGATCCGGCTCATAGGCAGCCAGTTCAGCCACCGCCTCGGGGCGGCGCAGCCGTTCAGGCTGAAGGACCGGCAGTCCAAGCTCCAGTGCCGCTTCCTTCACCGGAGATGGCGCCAGCGTCTTCTTGCGGCCTTGGGGACGGTCCGGCTGAGTCACCACGGCCACTACCTCATAGCCTTCTTCCAGCAGCATCCGCAGGGAAGGTACCGCAAAGGCAGGGGTTCCCATGAACACTATTTTCATTTCATTCACTCCTCAGTTTCACTGCGTTCTGCCGTATACTCATAGACCTTCTCAGCGATATCTGTGAACAGCACGCCATTCAGATGGTCGATCTCATGCTGAAAAGCCCGGGCCAGCAGGCCGCTTCCGGTAATGGTAACTTCTTCACCTTCGCGGTTCAGGCCGCGTACGGTCACCGTCTCTGCACGGCGGACATCTCCGTTCAAGCCGGGAATACTCAGGCAGCCTTCGGGTCCGAGCTGCTCCCCCTCCATACTGATGATCTCCGGATTGATCAGCTTGATCAGCCCATGCTCTTCATCGGCATCCACTACGATCAGCCGTTTCAGGATTCCCACCTGCGGAGCTGCAAGACCTACGCCTTCTGCGTCATACATCGTATCTGCCATATCATCGAGCAGTTTTTTCACATTGGGAGTAACGGTTGTTACGGTTTTTGCTTTCTTGTGGAGCACTTCATCCGGTTCTTTCACAATCAGCCTGATTGCCATTACACTAACACCATCCTTGTTCTGAACATATCTAATTTCTATAGTATATGAGGGGGATATCATAAAAACTGCCTTACCATTGTAACACGCCGGAGAATTACATCAACATCTGGGGATCGACATCAATGCTGATCTGCAGTCCTTTATCGCGGACAGAGTCCTCCAGCTCTTCTGCCACCTGGCGGGCCAGACCAATGGCATCAATCGCACCGCGCCATTTCAGAATACACTGGAACCGGTAACGGCCCTTCAGCCGCGGGAGCGGCGAAGCCACAGGCCCCAGCAGATCCAGCGCATCCGAGGAGAGCTTATCAAGGCTCCCATACCAGCGCAGCTGTCTGGCCTTGCCCTGGATGCTCAGCGCATAGTTCTCCGCAAGCTTCAGCAGCAGCGGAAGCTGCTCATGCGACAAGGTGACCAGAATCAGGCGGCAATACGGCGGATAATGCAGCTCCTTGCGGTGCTTCAGCTCGTCCCGGACGAAGCTCCGGTAATCATGCCCGCTGGCATGAATAATCGAATAATGTTCGGGTGTATACGACTGCACCACCACCTCGCCGGGAAGCTGATGCCGTCCTGCACGCCCTGCAACCTGCGTAAGCAGCTGGAAGGTCTTCTCCGCCGCCCGGAAATCCGGCAGATTGAGCGCAGAATCGGCAGTAATGACCCCCACCAGCGTTACATCGGGGAAGTCGAGTCCTTTGGCTACCATTTGTGTACCGAGCAGCACATCGGCCTTCTTGTCCCGGAACTGGTTGAGCAGCTTCTCATGCGAGCCCTTCTCAGTCGTTGTATCCACATCCATACGTATAACCCGGATGCCGGGGAACAGCTTGCCCAGCTCCTCTTCTACCCGCTGTGTGCCTGTTCCGAAGAAGCGGATATGCTCGCTGCCGCATTCGGGGCACAGCTTAGGAGCAGGCTCCGCATGGCCGCAGTAGTGGCAGCGCAGATTGTCGCTGCGGCTGTGGTAGGTCAGCGAGATATCGCATTCAGGGCAACCGGCGACATAGCCGCAGCTGCGGCACATCACGAAGGTCGAGAAGCCCCTGCGGTTGAGCAGAAGCACGGTCTGTTCGCCGCGTTCGAGCCTGCTCACCAGTGCAGCATGCAGCCTGCGGCTGAACATGGAGCGGTTGCCTTCCTTAAGCTCCTCGCGCATGTCAACGACATCGACCTTCGGCAGCTCGTTACCAAGTGCACGGCTCGGCATCTCCAGCAGAACCGGAGAGAAATGGATGTCGCTCTGCGATCTTGCCGCATGGTAGCTCTCCAGCGAAGGGGTTGCCGAACCAAGAATAACTACGGCTCCGCCCTGTTCCGCCCTGCGGACAGCCACATCACGGGCATGGTACTTCGGATTCTCCTCCTGCTTATAAGAGCCTTCATGCTCCTCGTCCATGATAATCAGACCCAGGTTGGCAAAAGGGGCAAATACCGCAGAACGCGCCCCCACGGCAACCATCGCCTTGCCTTCGCGGATCTTACGCCACTCGTCGTAACGTTCACCGACCGACAACCGGCTGTGCATCACAGCCACCCCGCTGCCGAACCGGCCCTTGAACCGTTCTACCATCTGCGGAGTCAGGGCGATCTCGGGCACTAATACTACTGCCTGCCGCCCCTGCTCAATGCAGCGCTGAATACACTGCAGATAGATCTCCGTCTTCCCGCTGCCGGTCACCCCATGCAGCAGGAAGACTTCATGAATCTGCTGCTCAACAGTCCCGACGATCCGCTTGTAGACCACCTCTTGCTCCGCTGTCAACGGCAGCGGAGCCGTTGGCTTGAAGTCGCGGCCCCGGTAAGGATCACGGTAGACTTCGATTTCACTGATCTCAATATAACCTTTGTCTTCCAGCGCTTTCACTGTCCCTGCTGTAACCTGGAGGATCGACAGAATATCCTTGAGCGGCATGGGGAGCATCGCTTCCATATCAATCAGGTACGACAGCACTTCCTTCTGGCGCGCGGAACGTGCCGGGAAGCCAGCCAGCGACTCCCGGGCTGCCGACAGAGAGGTGGCCAGGTCTACGGCCTTCAGCTTCTTTTTGCCCATCTTATCCTTGATGGACTGGCTCTCTGCCAGCACTCCGCGCCGCACCATAAACTTCACAGTTTCAGCGGCTTCAGGGAAGGTTCGGGTCAGCAGCTTCATGGATACCTCGCTGTGGCGTATTACGAAGTCTATAATCTGCTGTTCTTCGTTGTCCGGCTCCAGGAAGAGCGGAAACAGCTCGTCTCCGGGAGGATTGCCCGCTTCCTCGGTATCTCCGAGCGAGATCAGCCGCTCCGCTTTGCCCTTCAGGGCAGTCGGAAGCATAGCCTGCAGTGCGGAGATCCGTCTGCAGGCATAGCGTTGACTCATCCAATCCGCCAGCTCTACCAGCTCCGGTGATAACGGCGGCAGCAGATCCAGCACTTCCACAATCGGCTTCATCCGTGACACGCTGCCGGTCTCTCCCGACTCCAGTGACACCACGAATCCCTGAACCGTGCGGGGGCCAAACGGCACCGCTACCCGGCTGCCAACTTCAATCCATAATTTCAGTGAATCCGGAATAATATAGTCAAACGGCCGGTCGGTGCTGCGTACAGGAACATCGACAATGACCTTGGCAATATCCATTATAATAAAGCTCCGGCAACACGGTCTGCAGCCAGCCGCAGGACCTGGCGCGCTACCTCATCCTTGGAAGCCAGCGGAAGATCAAGGACCAGCCCTTCGATGTCATAGACCTTCACGATGTTAGTGTCCGTACCGAATCCGGCACCCTCCAGCGTCACATCATTGGCCACAACCAGATCGAGATTCTTGCGGATCAGCTTGTCCCTGGCGTAGAATTCGGCGTTTCCGGTTTCGGCGGCGAAGCCGATCAGGAACTGCTTATCCTTATTTTTCCCCAGACTCTCCAGAATATCGGTCGTCTTCACCAGCTCAAGCGTCAGGGTGTCGCCGCTTTTTTTAATCTTGGATTCGCTGCTCTGTCTCGGGCGGTAATCCGCAACCGCGGCCGCTTTGACCATAATATCGCAATCCGTCCAGCGGTCCATAACCGCCTCATACATATCCTGTGCCGATTCAACGCGGACCAGATGAATAGCCGGGTCAAGAGGCGGCGCTTCGTCGGTACGTGCGGCGATCAGCGTCACTTCGGCCCCCATAGCACGTGCAGCACGCGCCAGGGCGAAGCCCATTTTGCCCGAGGAATCATTGGAGATATAACGGACCGGATCAATACGCTCCACGGTGCCGCCTGCGGTAATCACTATTTTTTTGCCGGTAAGCGGTCCGGATTCCTTCTCCTGTTGCCTAACAAAAAAGTTCTCAACCACCTTCACAATCGTCTCCGGCTCCTCCAGCCGTCCCTTGCCCACATAACCGCAGGCCAATTGTCCTTCTCCGGGCTCAATAAACTGTACACCCCGCTTATAGAGTGTATCCATATTGCTGATAACCGCCGGATGCTGATACATATGGACATTCATTGCCGGAGCTACCATAATAGGCGCTGTAACGGCAAGGAGCGTAGTTGACAGCATGTCATCTGCCAGCCCATGGGCCATTTTGGCGATAATATTGGCGGTAGCCGGAGCGATCAGGACCAGGTCGGCGGAATCCGCCAGATCAATATGCGAGATCGAAGACGGGTCGCGTTCCTGAAAAGTATCACTGAACACCCGCTGCTTCGACAAGGACTGGAGCGTCAGCTCCGTAATGAACTGCTTGGCCGATGCTGTCATGATGACATGCACCTTGGCGCCCTTCTGGGTAAGCTTGCTGGTCAATGCAGCCGCCTTGTACGCAGCAATTCCGCCTGTAATTCCAAGTATAATGGACTTCCCTTGTAAGCTCTTCACTATGCTCTCCCCCCGCTTCTGAAGTCTGTACCCATCTATATAGACCTGCACATATCCTTATCAATAGAGAAAAAAATAACAACCTTCCGGTTGTCAGGAACAGCCCGGTACGGGCTATTGTCAAAATATAAAATTACTTACCCGGCAGAAATGGCACTGCCGCCCTTGTCCAGACGGCACCATTTCAGCGGGAAATATACGGATTCTCTATTGCACCAGGCCTCTAGTGCCCTGTGCCGTTAGAACCGTCCTATTCCTCGCCGCGCGTTACAATAATACGGTCTTCATAGATCTCTTCGAGCGCAACCCCGACATACTTATGCGATTTAGGCGCAACGATATCGGTCTTGCCGCCTTCACGAAGTGCTCTGGCCCGGCGGGCTGAAGCGACTACCAGGGAATACTTGCTGTCGACCTTAGTCACCAATTCGTCAATGGATGGATATAGCATGTAAGGCACCTCTTCATCTTTTACTGTAAATATGGACCAATCCTGTAGAACTTGTTCATCGCACCTTACAATGTTCGGCGATAATAATGCTTTCTATTCGCTTGCAGGCCAGATCAATCTCATCATTCACCACGGCATAATCATAATGCCGGATCAAACCGATCTCGTCCTCTGCCACAGACATGCGGTGGCTGATCACATCAGGATGCTCTGTTCCGCGTCCGCGGATGCGGTCCTTCAACTCGTCCATGGACGGGGGAAGAAGGAATACAAAGATCCCTTCGGGAAATTTCTCTTTGACTTTGAGAGCTCCCTGAACCTCGATCTCCAGAATAATATCTCTTCCGCTCTCAAGTGTTCTCTCTACAAAATCACGCGGAGTACCGTAATAATTGCCTACGTACTCCGCATATTCCAGCAGCTTGTCGCCTTCAATCATGTCAGCGAACTGCTCTCTGGATTTGAAAAAGTAATTGACTCCGTCCTCTTCACCCGAACGCGGCAAGCGTGTGGTGGCAGAAACAGAATAGACGAGTTCAGGCATTCTCGGCCGCAGCGCAGTGCAGACCGTACCTTTGCCGACACCGGAAGGGCCGGACAGTATAATCAGCAATCCTTTTGACATAATACACTCCAATTGTTGTTATTCGTCGTTATCGTCATCTTTGCTGGATAGGCGGTGAGCAACGGTCTCAGGCTGTACAGCCGAG
Source organism: Paenibacillus tritici (assembly GCF_013204885.1). Classification (GTDB taxonomy): domain Bacteria; phylum Bacillota; class Bacilli; order Paenibacillales; family Paenibacillaceae; genus Paenibacillus_AQ; species Paenibacillus_AQ tritici. The sequence goes on along the minus strand of NZ_JABMKX010000001.1, from coordinate 163,922 downwards.
AGAATCACATGATCGCTGTCCGTAATAATAACAGCCCTTGTCCGCCTTCCGTAGGTGGCATCGATCAGCATATGCCTGTCTCTGGCCTCCTGTATAATTCTCTTGATCGGCGCCGATTCCGGGCTGACAATGGAAATAATACGGTTGGCTGACACGATATTCCCAAAGCCGATGTTGATTAATTTGATTGCCATGTTCCGGTTGTTCCCCCCATAAATTCCATCATTGCATGCTTCAGGTCCCTGTCATTCTAAATTCGCCGCTTGTTCACGAATCTTCTCAAGCTCCGCCTTCAGATCAAGCGTGAGATTCACCACTGCCAGATGATTGCACTTCGACCCGATTGTGTTGGTCTCCCTGTTCATCTCCTGAATAAGAAAATCCAGCTTGCGTCCGGCAGGCTCGCTGCCAAGCAGCAGCGCCCTGCACTGGCCGAAATGGCTATAGAGCCGGGTTAGCTCCTCATCTATATTGCAGCGGTCGGCAAAAATGGCAACTTCCATGCCGAATTTATGCTCATCCCATGGGAAGCTCCCGTCATTCAGCTGGCTAAGCCGCTGCCGCAGCTTCTCGCGGTATTCCTCAACCACCAGAGGAGCAAGTGCACTAATCCCCGTGTGCAGCTCTTCCAGACGGTCAAGCCGCCGTGTCAGATCTGCCGTCAGATAGGCGCCTTCACGGCTACGCATCTCCAGAAGGGCCTCCAGACTAAGATGAAGCCCCTTCTCCAGAAGACCTGCAAGTTCCCCGGAGGAATCAGCAGGAGAAGCCTCTTCCTTAGCATCCATCACACCGGGCATAGCAAGAATATCCTGAAGGGTTAACTCCCCCTTGAAGCCATACTCCCGGACCAGTGCTTCCGCTGCATCAAGATAGGACTTCACCATGTTGCGGTCCAGCGCATGCGCGCCAGCCGCTCCATCGGTAAGTTCCCTATTAATAATGACATCTACCCGTCCCCGTCTGATATGAGCCTGAACCATTCTGCGCAGCATATCCTCATAACCCGTCCATTCCCGGGGCATCCGCAGTACAACTTCGCAGTACCGGTTATTCACCGATTTCACTTCGAAGGTAATCTTGTAACCGCCGAATTGCAGGGCTGACTGACCGTATCCGGTCATACTAAATGACAACGGAATCACATCCATTACACTATTGTAATTGATTCTTACTAGCGAAACAAGGGGGATAATTGCCGTCCCTGCTTCTCCCAAATATACTCCAGCAGCTGCACACTCATATCATAGAACATAAATGGCGTAATCAGATAAATGCCGTTAAAATGCGGAATCGCCGCATCCAGCAGCTCCTTGGCGATCATAACTCCTTCAGCCCGTCCCGCTTCACCTTCGAGTCCCTGCATCCGGCTGCGCACCTCGGCGGATAGCTGAATACCCGGAACTTCATTATGAAGATACTCCGCATTCCGGCCGCTGGCCAGCGGCATGATCCCGATAAAGATCGGAATATCCAGATGCCGGGTGGCCTCGGCAATACGGGCAATCAATTCAGGATCATACACGGGCTGGGTCATGATATAATCCGCACCCGAGGCAATCTTCTTCTCCAGCCGCTCCACCGCTTTGTCCAGATGCTTGACGTTGGGATTGAAGGCAGCTCCGATGACGAACTTGGCCTTTTGCTTGAGCGGCTTGCCGGAGAAGGCTACACCGTCATTCAACTGCTTGATCATACGTATGATTTCGAAAGAGGTCAGGTCATAAATCGAGCTTGAGCCCGGCAGGTCCCCGAACCGTGCAGGGTCTCCGGTCACAGCCAGAACATGGTCAATGCCCAGCGCGTCGAAGCCCATCAGATGCGACTGGGTGCCAATCAGATTGCGGTCACGGCAGGCCACATGCACCAGCGGCCGCAGACCCGTGCGGGCCTGCACCAGATGTCCGAGCGCCATATTGCTCATCCGGGTTACGGCAAGCGAATTATCGGCCAGCGTCAGCGCGTCGGCTCCGGCCCGGCGCAGCGCCTCTGCCCCGCGCATGAACTTCGCGATGTCCAGATCACGCGGAGGATCAAGCTCCACGATGACGGTATGACGCTCCTTCACCAGATCCACAAGCGTCGGTTCGCCGCCGCCCTGTCCCTCGTCAGCCGCCAGATGCTCCTGTACAGCAATCCGTTCAGCCGTTACAGCTTCAACCGGTTCAGGCAGCGGTTCAACCACATAACCCTTGAGTGCAGCAGAGATCTCTTCGATATGCCGGGGTGTGGTACCGCAGCAGCCTCCGATGATCCGGCTGCCCATGTCCGCAAAGACCGGAGCCATCTGGCCGAAATATTCCGGTGAAGCCCCATAGCGGTACTGTCCGTCCACATAATCCGCTACCCCTGCATTCGGATAGATCGACACCGGAAGCACAAGCTTGCCCTGAAGCGTACCCAGCGCACGCTTGATTCCGTTCGGTCCGGTGTTGCAGTTGAAGCCGATGACATCCGCTCCGTCCTGCTGCAGAATATGGAAGGCTTCCGGCAGGGTTAACCCGTCCAGCGTCCGCGCCGAATCATCTACAGCCAGCTGGCAAATCACCGGCAGAGGGCTGAGCTTGCGCACAGCCTTAAGCGCCAGATGAAGCTCTTCGACGTCATAGAAGGTCTCCAGCATGATCCCGTCCGGCGCTTCTTCCAGGAGTGCAGCAATCTGCTGCGAGAAGAATCTCTTCAGCTCGGAAGCGGACAGATTAGCCCGCTTGCCGGCGCGGATCGAACCGATTGCACCGACGACATAGCCGTTCTCTCCGGCAGCCTTGCGGGCAATTCTGACCCCTGCACGGTTGATATCCGCAACCTTGGATTCCAGACCGAACTTGGACAGCTTATCGTAGTTGGCCGAGTATGTGTTACTCTCCAGCAGTACAGCACCGGCGTTAATGTAGCTCCGGTGCACATCCTCAATTACCTCCGGAGAGGTCAGATTCAATTCCTCATAAGAGATGCCGACAGGGAAACCCTTCTGATACAAAAAGGTTCCCATCGCTCCGTCTCCGACTAATACGTTCTTCTCCCATGCAGAGCGCAAATCCGGCTTCACCGCAAGAACCTCCCCCAACTGACATTAGTTTCATACTAATGTAACATAAAACGGGATGGATGATAAGCTTTAGCAGGCAATTTAGGCTGCGGCTGCTTTTCCTTGTATGCGGGTCCGGCAATTGATTTATACTACTCCTATTCTTTGCAGAGGAGCCTGTGAAATGAAGAAGAATACAAGGAAGCTGCTGCTGCGCAAATATGCTGTGATCCTCCTGCTGTCTGCGCTCTCAGTGCTATATCTGTACCTGACGGACTGGATGCTGGGCTATGGCCTGGGGAATATCAGCTACATTCTGAACTATCTGCTGTACACCGCTTCCGAGAAGCTGACTGCGGCTGCACTGCTGCTGCTTCTGATCATTCCGGACGCCATCTATTGGATTCGCGGGAATCAGCCTGGCCGGGGGGCGGAGAAATGATCGCGGACCGCCGTTACAATCACCAGTACTACCGGAATTACCACCATGAAATAAGGATATACCCTGTACAGCAGGGTCCCTCCCTCATCCAGATGTTCAATGAAGCTGCGCGCATCCAGCATAGAGGTGAACAGAATGATCAGCGCACAGGGATAGAGCATCCTGCGGTACGGCATCCGGAACAGCTCGGAAATTCCGACCAGCGCCGCAGCGAAGAATACCGCCATTTTGAAAAAAACTCCGATAATCAGCACCATGACCACGAAAATATCTACCCGCTGAATGAAATCCGAAATGGAAATCTTGCTGATCGTCGGCATCAGCGGGAGCGGGGAGCGTTCCACGATATCCTCACCCAGGACAGAAATGTTCAATGCCATAGTGAAGCTGAGTAAAAACGCGGAGAACAGCATGGCGGCGGCAATGACCCACGGGCCTTTTTTGACATTTGCCAGATAGGGCATCAGCATCGTGAAGCATACCATCTCCCCGAACGGAAACATATAATTTTGATGAATCACCGAGGCCAGCACCGGCTGGATTCCATTCTCAAGTACCGGCAACAATCTGTTCAGATTGATCGTTCCCGAGAGCATCAGCATCAGGGTACCGAAGAGGCCGATCAGCATTACCACAACCGCAAATACCATGGAAGTTCTGCCCAGCACCTCCAGTCCCTTATGCAGCACATAGGCTCCCGATAGCAGCATCAGGGTACTGAGTATGAACAGAGGGGTGTTGTGCATAGTCGCCATAGCCAGCATAGTGCTGCCATCGCGCAGATCCCGGGCGGCAAGATTAATGTAGAGAATAATGTACCCCAAGGCTACCGGAGTCCCGATATATTTGCCGAGCAGCTTCCTCGTATAGGCTGTAAAAGGCAGATCCGGCTGCTTGCGGTACAGATAGGCATACCCTGTGAACATAATTAGCCCGGCCACACAGCCGAGCAGAATGGAGAGCCACGCATCCCGGCCCGATTCCATGCCCAGATTAACAACCAGCGCCGTGCCCAGCTCAAATAGAACCGTCAAGCAAAAAAACTCGCCTAATCCAAATTTGACCTTCCCCATTCCTGATTCTCCTCCCCGGCAAACTTAATAGATTTGAAAAGAATTGCTGCGCATATCCGTATGCCGGATGATCACATCCGCCTCGAATCGGATTCCACAGGTGGTAAATACCTCTTCCCAATGATCCTTGATCTTCTTCCAGCCACGAGGGTTCTTACGCTGAAGTGCTTGTCCAAAGCCGAGATAATCACTCTTATATCCTCTGGCAGCACTTACGGCCGCCTTAAGCTGTTTCACCGTCTCTTCTGTAAGCTGGTCCGACAGCTCATCCAGTACCCGGGGAGAAGTAAGATCCAGCGTATTCGGAGATTCCTTGAGCGCAGCCTGCTGCGTGATTTTGATGGTAATGACGGGATGCTCCGGGTCTGCCGACTGAACCTTCAGCGTTACCTGGGACTGATAAATATTGAAGGAAATATAACCGCCCTCCTTGTCTTTGAGCAGGCTCGGATACTCCCTGAGGTTGTTATGCAGCAGAACGGTGCCCACCGCGGCGTCGCCCGTAAGCCAGCCCTTCAATTTATCATCCTTGAATGCTGCCAGCCCGGAGACTCTCAGAATCGTCCGGGGTTCGATATTCTTGAGGCTGTCATTGCTGCCTGCCTGTTCACGGTCTCCGCTCGTATATACCCCGTTGATGATCGGACCGCCTCCCCTGATCTGAATTCCCCGGATTACGTCATCTACTGCCATCCTGAAGTTATACCCAAATTGCTTGGAGGTCGTCTCCAGCTTCTCTACCAGGTCATTGGCCGGGATTTTGCTGAACACCGTCATGGTAGACATCAATTCACGGGCAGGCTGTCCCTTGGAGATAAAGATCTCGCTGTTAAGCCGGGTATCGCTCTCCCGTTCCAGTACATCCAGAATGTCCTTGATCCCTTCACGGGCGAACTTCTCGGAGATCACCAGTACCCGCACATGTCCCAGCGATAAGAAGCGTGCTGTCTGGCGGGAAGCGTCCGCGAGCGCCTCGAACATCGTCCGGCCTACCCCTGTGTAGAGAGCTACCGGTGAGATTCCCCTGCTCTTCTCCCCGGATATTTCCTCCGCCACAATCACTTGAAAAGAAAGCTTGTACTTCTCAGCCTCCGTGTCCCCCCTGTCGATCGCTATCCCGGAAATAATGGCCCGCCGGTTGAGTTCAACATTGTCCCAGCAGCCTGTTAGCAGCACTTGAAGGACCAGCAGCAGGGCCAGGCTCAGGCAAAAGGATCTATTTCTCATCATTCTCCCCCTCCATCCCCCGACTTGCAGGAGTATCATTCTTGAGAATGAGCGGGGGCAGCTGCTCGTCATGGCCTGTGGTTAACTGCATATACTCCGGCAGCTCCTTACTCATCTGCTTCGGTGTTTTGTCACGCCCTACGATCCAGAGCGGGAGTCTGAGAATGGTATCCTTCTGCCCGTTGACAGAGAGAGGTACGAAGGGGAACAGGTAGGGTACGCCGAAAGAACGCAGGCTGTTCATGTGGGCCACAAATACAATCAGTCCCAGTGTAATTCCGTAGAAGCCGAATAAACTCGCCAGAATCAGAAAAGCAAACCGGATAATTCTGCCGGCAATCGCCATGTTATACGCCGGAATGGCAAAGCTGGCAATCCCGGTCAACGCCACTACGATAACCATGATAGGTGCGATTATTCCGGCCTCCACTACCGCCGTTCCCAGAATCAGCGCTCCGACCACAGATACCGTCTGCCCGATGGCGCGCGGCATACGCACCCCGGCTTCACGCAGAATTTCAAAGGCCGTCTCCATCAGCAGCAGCTCTACAAAAGCCGGGAAGGGAACATTCTCCCGCTGGGAGAGCAGATTAATCAGCAGCGTGGTCGGAATCATCTCATAGTGATAGGTGGTCAGCGCGAGATACACCGAAGGACCCAGAATCAGGACAAGGAAGCTCACATAACGTACCAGACGCATCAAGATGGCTATATCAAACCGCTGGGAATAATCCTCGGCAGACTGAAAAAACTGCGTAAAGACCGCCGGAAGAATCAGAACAAACGGGGTACCGTCCACAATAATCACCACCCGGCCTTCAAGCAGATTGCCTGCAGCCACATCGGGCCGTTCGGAGTTGTATATAGTAGGAAACGGCGTGAACGTCTTGTCCTGGATCAGCTCTTCAATAAATCCCGACTCCAGCACCTCATTCAAGGTAATCTTACGCAGGCGCTCTCTGACCTCCTGGACCAGATCTTCCCCGGCCACTCCCTTCATGTACATCAGGGCCACATGAGTGTGTGTCTCTGAACCGATCTTCATTACCTCCAGGTGCAGCTTGGAGGATTTGATTCTGCGGCGGATCAGGGAAATATTCGTAGCCACCGACTCGACGAACCCGTCCTTCGGCCCCCGGACCACAAGCTGGGAAGAGGGCTCGCTGACGGCCCGCTGTTCACCGCCCCTGGTATCACAAATGATGGCTTCGAGGCAGCCCTCCATCAGGATTGCCGTGTCCCCGGAGAGAATGGCCAGCATAATCTCCTTCCATTCCTCCTGAAGAACCGCGTCGCCGATGGCGAGGGCGCGGCTTAGGATGACCTGCGGAAGCGGAGATTGTTCACGGGAAGCACCGGCGCCGTCCTCTTGCTTGTCCCGGAGCAGGTCATCCGTATTGTCCAGCAGGGACCCTATTACGAATTCATTCACCGCCACAGTATCCGCCAGCCCGCTGAGATGAACTGCAGCCGCTTCTATCCGGCTGTCTCCGCCAAGCCGGATTCTGCGGATCTTGAGATCCGGGCTGCCGCCAAGCTCGGTCTGAAGGTTGATCAGACTTTGGGCTACGGTATCCGCCAGGCCCAGAGGGGCACTGCCTGGCGGTTGGCCCGCTGCGGAGCCTGTTCCTGGTGCCTGCGCTTTTCGGTTTGCCCCTGACTTCATCTCCGCTTCATCCCTTCCTGATTCATCCAAAATTCTATTATTTGCGGATATCCCTGCCATTATTCGGCCGGCCTGCCATAAGACGAACAGGTAGAAGCAAACGGGCAACGTCCTCATAAAGGACGTTGCCCGTTTGCTTCTATTTCAATAAAAATGCCCCGCAAGCTACCGGCTCGCGGGGCATTCTGAATATGCGGTTATGGATCTATAACGGTTCAGACATCCACCGAGCCTGTGTATACAACCTGTGCAGGACCGGTCATATATACATGGTTGTCTTCCTCATTCCATTCAATGAACAGGTCGCCGCCCTTCAGGCTGATTACCGCCGAACGGTCCGTCACTCCGTTCAGCACGGAGGAGACCAGGGTCGCGCAGGCTCCTGTTCCGCAGGCCAGAGTAGGTCCGGCACCACGTTCCCAGACACGCATGTCCACATGTCCGCGGTTAACCACGGTGGCGAACTCCACATTCACTTTACGCGGGAAGAGCGGGTGAACCTCTAGCTTCGGTCCCCATGTGCCAAGATCGAAGGAGACCGCATCGTCCACATAGATGACCGCATGGGGATTGCCCATCGAGACCGCCGTGAAGTTGAACTCTGTTCCGTCCGCTTCAATCGGATGGTTCAGCACAGGCTCAGCGTCGATGGCGACAGGAATCTGCAGTCCCGACAGGACCGGCTCGCCCATATCCACCGTCACGCTCTCTACTACCCCGTCTGTTACTTTCAGGGTTACCTTCTGTTCTCCGGCACCGATGGTTTCAATGACAAGCTGCTCGGACTCCACCAGACCATGCTCATATACGTATTTGGATACGCAGCGGATCGCATTGCCGCATTGCTCCGCTTCAGAGCCGTCGGAATTCATGATACGCATCATGTAATCGCCGCGCTGCGAGGGCAGAATGTACACCAGTCCGTCTGCGCCGATGCCGAAGAACCGGTTGCACAGCGTAACTGCCAGCTCCGGGGCGTTGCCCGGCAGCTCATCCTCACCGAATACGATAATAAAATCATTGCCTAATCCGTGCATTTTTGTGAATTCCATTGTCAGGTCCACTCCTATAAGTAATATCAGCCTCAACACAAACCTGATTCATCATAAACCAAGCTTCTCAGTGAAACCAGCATACCTTATAGAAGCGGGGAGATGCTATTCATTTTATGCTGAAAACTTTGTACTTTTTATCATTTGGCCTCCGCCGCTGCGGCTGCGGTTCTTCATGCCGCCCCAGACACTGCCCGCCCCCATCAGGAAGGTAGGGATACCGGCCATCACCAGCACCAGACACCATTCACGGAAGCTGAGCGGAACGGTCTTGAATACAGGCTGAAGCACAGGCAGGTACATCACAGCGAGCATCAACACGACAGAGGACAGGACAGCCAGGACCAGATATTTGTTCTGGAACGGGTTCCGGTAGAATACCGACCTTGAGCTGCGGCAGTCAAATACGTGAATGAGCTGGGCCATAACCAGTGTGGCAAAAGCTACCGACTGCGCACGGACTAACTGCTGTGCGCTGCCCGGATCGGTCCGCAGGGTCAGCCAGAAGGCGGCCAGGGTGCAGAGGCCGATCAGCAGTCCGCGGCTGACAATCTTCCAGCCCAGTCTCCGGGCAAAAATATTCTCCTTCGCCCCGCGCGGCTTATGCTCCATCAAATCCTTCTCCGGCTGGTCTACCCCCAGCGCCATAGCGGGCAGACCGTCCGTCACCAGGTTGACCCAGAGAATCTGGATCGGCACCAGCGGCAGCGGCAGCCCCAGCATCATGGCGAAGAACATGGTCAGAATCTCGCCGACATTCGAGGCCAGCAGGTAGCGGATGAACTTGCGGATATTCTCATAGATATTCCGGCCTTCTTCAATCGCCGCCACGATGGTCGAGAAGTTATCATCCCCGAGGATCAGGGATGAAGCCTCTTTGGTGACATCCGTGCCGGTGATGCCCATCGAGATTCCGATATCAGCTGCCTTGATCGCAGGCGCATCGTTGACACCATCGCCGGTCATCGCTACGACATGGCCGTGGCGCTGCAGCGACTTCACAATCCGCAGCTTATGCTCCGGCGATACTCTCGCATACACGAAGACGCTGTCCGATACTTTATCCAGCGCATCGTCGTCCATCCGGGTAAGCTGGGTGCCGGTCAGGACCGTGCCGCCGCGCTGCAGAATGCCGAGCTGATGGGCAATGGCCTCTGCGGTGGTTCCATGGTCGCCGGTAATCATTACTGTCTTGATTCCGGCCCGGCGGGTGACGCTGATCGCATCGCGCACTTCTTTGCGCGGGGGATCAATCATTCCGGCCAGCCCTACGAAGACAAGCTGGCTCTCTGCTTCCTTCTCGCTCCCCGCGACCTCTCCGCTGCGCATGTCACGGTAAGCCATTCCGAGCACGCGCAGCGCACCTGAAGCCATCTTTTCATTGGCCTCCAGCACCTTCTGCCGCAAGGTCGGCGTGCAGGGAACAACACCGCCCTCCCACAGCATATAAGTGCAGCAATTCAGCAGCACATCGGGTGCGCCTTTGGTGCAGATCATCCGCCCGCCGGGATGATTCACAATGACCGACATCAGCTTACGCTCGGAATCGAATGGAAACTCCGTTTCCCGGGTATAGGTCACAGCAAGGGATTGGGCGGTCAGCCCCATTTTGGCGGACAAGGCCACCAGCGCACCTTCGGTCGGATCGCCTTTCAGTTCCCAGACAGGCTCCGCTTTCGCCCCTTTATCCGCATCGGCCCCTTTGCCTTTCTTTTTGCCGCGTGTCTCGGGGATGCTTTCATAGATCTCTGCGTTGCTGCAAAGTGCCCCCACCTGGAGCATGCGCCGGAGGCTCTGGTCGTTTTTCAGATCAACGGCCCTGCCCTTCTGCATTACATTCCCCACCGGAGCATATCCCTCTCCTGATACCTCGAACGTCCGCCCCGCGTTCCACACCTGTGTGACTGTCATTTTGTTCTGGGTGAGCGTTCCCGTCTTATCCGAGCAGATTACGGAGGCGCAGCCCAGGGTCTCTACCGATGGCAGCTTGCGGACAATTGCTTTGCGTTTGATCATCCGCTGGACCCCCAGAGCGAGCGCAATCGTCACAATCGCGGGAAGGCCTTCGGGGATCGCCGCCACTGCCAGACTTACGCCTGCCAGGAACATCGCTGTCGCCGGCTGTCCATGCAGAATTCCTGCCAGGACCACGACAATGGTAAGCCCCAGCGAGACGTAGATCAGAATCTTGCCGAGCTGCTCCAGACGGTGCTGCAGCGGAGTCTCCTGAGATTCGGTATTCTGGATCAGATCGGCAATCTTGCCCATCTCGGTAGCCATACCCGTGCGGATGACGACTCCCCGGCCGGTCCCCCGGTTCACCATCGTACCCATGAAGCCGATGTTCTTCTGGTCGCCCAGCGGAATGTCTTCGGCATGAATGGCGGTGGCATGCTTGGAGACAGGAAGGGATTCCCCCGTCAGCGCCGACTCTTCGGCATAGATCCCGCTGCACTGCAGCCAGCGGATATCCGCCGGAATCCGGTCCCCGCTCTCCAGCAGGACAATATCTCCGGGAACCAGCATTTTGGCCGGGAGCACCTCCTGCTTCCCGCCGCGCAGCACCTTGGCGGTAGGTGCGGAGAGCTGCTTCAGCGCCCTCAGTGAACGCTCGGCGCGGAACTCCTGCACGAACCCGAGCACCCCGTTAAGCAGAATAATGGCAACAATCGTAATCGCGTCAAGATATTCGCCAAGTAGGCCGGATACCAGTGTCGCACCCATCAGCACCAGTACCATGAAATCCTTGAACTGATTGAGCAGCAGCGTAAAGGGGGATACCCTTTTGCCCTCAGACAGCTCATTGTACCCGCTCTCTTTGCGTCTTGCGGCGGCGTCCTCGGCGTTCAGGCCCGTTCCCGGATGAACGCCGAACATCTCCTGCAGCTCCTCAGCACCGAGCCGGTGCCAGCTTTTTTGTTCCATGACTAATCTTTCCCCTCCCGGTCGTTTCTTGACTTCCGGCGGCGCACAGCTTTTCCACCTGTTCATGTCCAAGTGTATTCATGGTCGTCCCAAAATATCACCGCCGGCGGCTTCCTTTTGCGCGAACCGGTGAAAGTGTGGCATCATAGAGGGAGTACTTTATTATTAGGCGACAGGAGAACTTTATCATGGCATTAGACGGCATTGTTACCCAAGCGATCGTGCATGAGCTTCAGCCCTTCATCGGTGCACGCGTCGGCAAAATATATCAACCCAGCACACATGACCTAATCTTCACGCTCCGCGGTGCAGGCGGAGGCGGCAAGCTGATGCTGTCCGCCAACCCGACCTATCCCCGGCTCCATCTGACCGAGAGAAGCAGCATCAACCCGGCCGAAGCGCCGATGTTCTGCATGCTGATGCGCAAGCATTGTGAGGGAGGGACCATCGAGAGCATTACCCAGGTGGGCCTGGAGCGGATTATCCATATCACCATCAGAACCCGCGACGAGCTGGGGGATGTCTCCGCCAAAAAAATCATCATCGAACTGATGGGACGGCACAGCAATATCATTCTGACCGAGTTGTCCACAGGTACAATTATCGACGGGATTCATCATGTTACCCCGTCGATCAGCAGCTACCGTGTCGTGATGCCTGGAGCCGCCTATACACAGCCTCCGCAGCAGCATAAGCTGAATCCGCTGGAGATCAGCAAGGCCGGCTTCACCGCGCTGATGGCAGCGGCAGAAGAAGCGGCCCTCTATGCAGCCGAGCACCCGGAGGAGCCGGAGGAAGACCTGATCGAAGGCGAAATCGCAGGACTGCTGGCCTCCCTGGAGGCTCCGAAGGCCGACGGCTCCGGGGGACCTTCTCCTTCAGCCGATCCGGCCGGGTGGCTGGTCCATGCCTTCAGCGGCCTGAGTCCGCTGATCGCCGGCGAGATCGTCCACCGCTATAAGGAGCTTGGGGGAGCCGCTGAAGAATACACCAGCGGAACCGACAAGCCGGAGCAGCTATGGCAAGCCTTCGATTCCGTAATGGAGCCTGTCCGGAAGCAGGACTTCTCCCCGGTTACCGGGCTGAATGCCAAGGGTAAGCCAATCTTCTCTGCTACTCCGCTGCGGGTGATGGGTGGGAATGTGAAGCATTACAGCTCCATCAGCCTGTGCCTGGAGGATTACTACGGAGACAAGGCAGAGAAGGACACCGTCAAGCAGCGGGTAAGCGACCTCATCCGCTTCCTCAGCAACGAGCGCGCCAAGAACATCAAGAAGCTGGCCAACCTGCAAAAGGATCTGGATGAAGCCCAGGATGCCGACCAGTTCCGAATCTGGGGTGAGCTGCTGTTCGCTTCCCTGCACACCCTGAACAAGGGAGACAAGGAAGCCAGGCTAGTCAACTACTATGATGAGGACCAGGCGGAGATTACCGTTCCGCTGGACCCGCTTCTAAGCCCTACGGACAATGCACAGCGGTATTTCAAGAAGTACAACAAGTACAAGAACAGCCTGCGGGTGATCGGGGAGCAGGTGCAGCGGACACATGAAGAGATTGCCTACATGGAGCTGCTGCTCCAGCAGCTCGCCCACGCCTCACTGAATGACATTGAGGAGATCCGCGAGGAGCTGGTCAGTCAGGGTTACCTGCGTGACCGCAGCAAGAAAGGCAAAAAGAAAAAGAAGGCCGCCAGACCCACGCTGCAGGTGTTCACTTCCTCTGAAGGAGTGGATATCTATGTCGGCAAAAACAATCTGCAAAATGAATATGTCACCAACCGCCTGGCTTCTCCGAATGATACCTGGCTGCATACCAAGGATATTCCAGGCTCGCATGTGGTGATCCGCAGCGAAGAATTCGGCGATGCCACGCTGGAGGAAGCCGCACAGCTTGCGGCCTACTTCAGCCAGGCCAAGCAATCGAGCAGCGTGCCGGTTGACTGCACTCTGATCCGTTATGTCCGCAAGCCCAGCGGAGCGAAGCCCGGCTTCGTCATCTATGATCATCAGCGGACGCTGTTCGTCACACCGGATGAAGAGCGGATCAAGCATCTGCCGAATGTTCTGCGGAGCTAAGACTCCTGGCGCAGTCGGCACATGCCGGATCTCACAGAAGGACAACTGACTGCGAAGGAATTCTGATCGTGCCTTCTATAGCTGCGCCGGTAACCCTCTGCATCGCTGTCTGGACAGCTCTAATCTTACAAACCTTAAGACCCCCGTCCATTGTCGGACGGGGGTTTTTTTAGATTTGTATTTGAAGCTGGTCGTCACGGCGGTGAACCCTTGGACTTTCGGCGGTATACTCATGGATTTCCGGCGGTATAACCTTGATTTCCGGCGTTATACCCTTGGATTTCCGGTGCTGCAAGTCATCCGATTTATTCATCCAATCCTTTTATCGCTCTGAATTCCCTACTCCGCCCGCTTTTAGCGAATTCGGAGGGATTTATCCCCTTGGTTTCACCACTCCGCCCACTTTTGGTGGATTCGGAGGGATTTATCCCTTTGGTTTCTACACTCCGCCCGCTTTTGGCGGATCCGGAGGGATTTATCCCTTTGGTTTATCCACTCCGCCCACTTTTGGTGGATTCGGAGGGATTTATCCCTTTGGTTTCACCACTCCGCCCGCTTTTGGCGGATTCGGAGGGATTTATCCCTTTGGTTTACCCACTCCGCCCGCTTTTGGCGGAATCAAGTGTACTTATACACTTCATGCTCTCATCCAGCCCACTTTGATCGGAATGAGGTGCACTTATACACTTCATTCTCTCATCCAGCCCACTTTGGCCGGAATCAGGTGCACTTATACACTTCATTCTCTCATCCAGCCCACTTTGATCGAAATGAGGTGCACTTATACACTTCATTCTCTCATCCAGCCCACTTTAGTCGGAATCAGGTGCACTTATACACTTCATTCTCTCATCCAGCCCACTTTAGTCGGAATCAGGTGCACTTATACACTTCATTCTCTCATCCAGCCCACTTTAATCGGAATGAGGTGCACTTATACACTTCAGTTCTTTCATTCATCCCACTTTGGCTGGAATTACGGTGGCCTCCTGTGCAGTGGCTCCCCAGTTTTCTTCCGAACTACCCTAAGTCTTCCAAGGCCCTTAAGCTTTGTTCTTGCTTTGTTCTTGCTTTGTTCTTGCTTTGTTCTTGATTTGTTCTTGATTTGTTCTTGATTTGTTCTTATGCTTCGTTCTTGTGTTTTGTCCTTAAGCTTTGTTCTTATCCTTTACTCTTACTCCTTACTCCTTACTCCTTACTCTTACTCTTACTCTTACTCTTACTCTTACTCTTACTCTTACTCTTACTCTTGCTCCATACTCTTACTCTTACTCTTACCCTTACTCCAACTGCTACCCTTACTCCTACTCTAATCCCTTACCCTAACCGCTTCCCTATCCCGGCCTTCAGCTGCGCCAGCACAGCAGCAGGCACACTCACGCTGCCGATTTCCCCGTGAAAAACAACGCCCTGCCGCGCACCGTGGAAGTCTGAGCCGCCGGTAACGAGCAGGCCGAATTCCTCGGCCAGTGACAGGTAACGGGCATGCTCCGCAGGACCGTGGTCGGAATGGTAGACCTCGATGCCGTCCAGATCACATTGCTCCACAATGCTGCGCACCAGTTCATCATCGCCATAAATACCGGGATGCGCCAAGACAGCCGCACCACCCGCTTCACGAATCCAGCGGCAGGCCACCTCCGGTGTGATGCGCGGAGGAGATACATAGGCCGCCGCACCTTCAGCCAGATATTTGTCAAAAGCATCCCGCATGTCCACTGCCGCGCCCAGCCGGACCAGCTCATCGGCGATATGCGGGCGGCCAATGCTCTCATCCGGCTTCAGCTCCCGCCCCAGCCCTGACACCACCTGCTCCAGGGTGATCGCAATGCCCAGCCCGCGCAGCTTCTTCAGAATCGCTTCATTGCGCCCGAGCCGGGTATTGCGCTGTTCTTCCAGCCGGGACAGCAAGAGCTCCTGCTCAGTGTCAATATAGTAACCGAGAACATGGATCTCCTTGCCGCCTGCACGTGTGCTGATTTCTACACCGGGAACCACGGTAATTCCGTACTGCCTGCCCGCCTCCAGCGCTTCCGCAACACCGCTGAGCGTATCATGGTCGGTAATGGCTATCGCGGCCAGCCCCTTCTCAAAGCCCAGCCGCACATTCTCGGCCGGCGGCTGCATGCCGTCCGAGGCCTGTGTGTGGGTGTGCAGATCGCATCTCCCAGCGGTATCAGCAGTGTCCTGCGTGTGGGCCTCAGCCTGTGACGGCTCGCTATGACTGTTATGATCTTTCATAGAATCCCTCCGTTCTTCAGATCGGTCTATACAGCTATTCTTATACGGTTATTCTTATGCTATTGTCCTCTACTGTCCGCCGGTATGCTGGCGCAGGAAGTTCAGGAAGGTCACCGCCGAGATCGGCAGCAGGGTCGATTTCAGATGAATCGCATAGAATTGCCGTTTGAACGACGCGTCCGCCAGATTGACAATCTTCAGCAGGCCGAGCGCCACTTCATGCTTGACCGAGGAGGTCGAGATGATCGTGATCCCCAGCCCGGCCTCTACCGCTGACTTCACTGCTCCGGTGCTGCCCAGCTCCATCACAATCCGCATGGCGGCAGGATCAAGCCCTTTGGCTTCCAGCTGCTCCTCCATCACCCGTCTTGTACCCGAGCCGCGCTCGCGCAGGACAAACGGATAGGCGAGCGCCCCCTCCAGAGTCACTTCAGCCTGATTGGCCAGCGGATGATCCCGGGGCACGATCAGCTTCAGTTCATCGCCCATTACCGGTTCAATCACCATATCCGGGTGGGTTACCGGCGCCTCAATCAGCCCGAAATTCAGCTGGTGCTTGTTGATCTCATCCATAATCTGTGAAGTGTTCATCACCTTCATCATGATGGAGATGTGCGGATATTCCTTGCCGAAAGGCCCCAGCAGGCGGGGAAGCACATATTCCCCAATGGTCAGGCTGGCTCCCAGCTGCAGCCGGCCCTCCAGCATGTGAGTGAAGGCCGACATCGCCTGATCCGTCTCGCGCATCAGCTGCATACTGCGCAGCGCGAACGGCATCAGCGTGAGACCGGCCTCGGTGAGCATGATTTTTTTGGTGGACCGGTCGAACAGCTTGGTTCCGAAATAATCCTCAAGCGCCTGGACCTGCATCGTCACCGCCGGCTGGGTCATATGCAGGGTCTGTGCCGCCGCCGAGAAGCTGCCCCGTTCGGATACGGTATAGAAAATATGAAGCTGATGAAAATTCATACGTTACTGCTCCTTTGTTAATCGTATATTTCCAGCAAAAAGGCACGCAGCCCTAAGCCGCATGCCTCCCTCGTTCTTGGTATCCTACTTGCGCCTGCGGCGTTTCTTCGAGAGCTTGATCCGCCGGGAATGACGCAGCCAGGAGTAGTATTTCTTGAGATCCCGGAGCTGCGGAGTGACCGATATTTTGCCGAGAAAGGACACGATTATCATGACGTACAGCGGCTCTCCGGCGAGGGTGGTTACGCCCTCAAGCTGCCTGAAATCAGCCACGATCACCGTATCATTGTCGATCAGATAAGCGCTATATTCACTGTTCGAGTAAGGCCTCAGCCGGTTCTGCTTCAGGGCCTGCCAGATCCAGGCGGTCACCTCGCCGTTCCCGCCCTCCTCCTGGGCAATCCTGTTCGCGTAACGGTCCTTCGCATGCCGGGTAAGCACAATGTCAGCAATCCCGTAATTATTAAGCACGATATGGAAGGGCTCGTACACCCCCCACCAGTCCATCCCCTTGCCCTGCATTGTATTGTCATCACACTCCACGTAAAAGGGTCTTGGCATGCTCTTATTGTTGTCAATCTTACCGCATTGACGGCTGTTGTTCAAGCATACCGCGATCCCAGGCAGTCCGGCTGTGCGGAATCTCCTGTATGCCTATTTCGGCAATAATCCGGTCCGGTTGATCTTATACAGCACGGGGATAGCCGCCATTATGAGAATCATCCCCATAAAAGCAGGTGCTGAGGGTCCCAGCAATACATAGAGTTGTCCTCCAATCAGCGGCCCGATCATTCTTGCCAGCGCCTGAATCGACTGGCTGCCCCCTTGAACCCGTCCCTGCTCGCCGGCAGCGGCAGACTTGGATAACATCCCGTTGAATGAAGGCCCGAAGACCGAATCGCCGAAACCGAAGATAAACATACCTGCGATAAAAAGAGGATAGAAGGAGAACAAGGCAGACAACGCAAACAGACCGTAGCCCGCAATTTCCGAGACCATTCCTAGAATGGCTATCTGTTTGTCACTGTATTTTTGCAGCAGCCTGGGCATGATGAATGCTTGTGACAGAATGTCCTGCAGACCCATAATCGAGAACATAAGTCCGATGACCGCCGGCTTCCAGCTGAAATTATCCAAGGTAAATTGTGAAAAGATAGCCTGCAACGATCCGTTCGGTATCCACAACAGGAATGCGGAGACAAACAGCCTGTTCAAGTTCTTCATGGACATGAGATTGGCAAGCTGCGTGAAGGGATTCAGCCTCATCCATGAGATTTCCTTCAGTCTTTTCTGCTTCTCCAGGCTCTCCGGCATGAACAAGAATCCGTACCCCACATTCACCAAAGTTACAGCAGCTCCGAAATACATGGGCACCGAATAACCAAACCTGGCCAGCAATCCGCCCACTGACGGTCCAATAATAGTCCCCGCCCCTACCACCGCACTCATCCAGCCAAAGTACTTTGTCCGCTGCTCCGGCGGAAGGATGTCTGCAAAATAGGCGAATATCGTGCTGATGCTCCCGCCTGTGATCCCTTCGATAATCCGCCCGGCAAACAGCACCCACAACGCCCCTCCAAGCCCAAAAATGAAGTACCCGGTGGCAGAACCCAATAAGCAGATTAAAAGCAGGGGGCGGCGTCCGTATTTATCGCTTAGAGCACCGATTACGGGAGCCGCAAAAAACACGCAGGCAGCATACGCAGAAGTCAGCATCGTAACCATTACCGCTTGTTTTCCGGGATCGCTTATATAAGGCTGTACCAGGAACGGGACAACAGGAGCTATGATACTGAAGCCTATTCCGCACAAAAATACAGAGATAAGGCCGAAGATTAGCGCGTGTTTGTCTACCTTTTGTCCTGTATGCTGGCGTTTATCCGACGGTTGATCTGATCTGAAAATGGACATTTCCCGACTCTCCTCAGAAATTGATTTATGTTTCCTAAGAAACAATAATATCCTATCACGTTTTTGGTTCCTTGGAAACAATAATTATACAATAAAAAAACAGCCTGCTCTCTATAGAGTCCGGCTGCTTCGGTTTATTGTTTTCCTATTCAAGTAGATTCGGGATTGTTGTCCAGCTCCTGCCGCTTAATCTCTTTATCCAAATGTCTGCTGTACTTCTCCATGAAGCTGATCATACTGTCATACTGGCTGGCGGTCACCTGCTCGAACACAGGGCGGTCCCGCTCCCGGAACTCCCGGTGCAGCTTATCATGGATGTCGTAAATGGACTGCCCCTCGGCCGTAAGCCTGAAATAAATTTCTTTATGATTCCCCGGCTTCCGGTAGCTCTCGATCAGACCTTTGTGCAGGAGCTTCTGGGTAATTTTGCTTATGGCCCCCCTGGTCATGTACAAGGACTCGGCAAGTCTGGTCACGTTAGAATCTGCATTTCTCCCAATGTATTCAATACAATGTACCTCCGAAGGCTTATTGCCCTTAAGACTGGATTCCATCTTGGCTTTGTTCAGCCAGCTTAACTTATTGAATAAGTCCCGGAAAGCTGTTAATACCTGCTCCTCTTTATTCATTGCCAACCCTCCGCTCAAGCGGAAACGGCTTTGCCGTCCTTTTATAAGCACGGCGTTCGTTTCAGCGAGAAATATAAGGATAAGTTATCATGTGAAACCTATACATTCTTATATTTTCAAAAAAACAGACGCCCAGCGGCGCCTGTCCAAGTAACTGCTATAATGAATTACAGACCGAAATACCGGGACTTGTCCGGTCCGTTGCTGGTATATTCTGTCTTAAGCTCATTGCGGTAAGAACGCTCAATCTTGCGCACATAGGAAAGTCTGCGGACATTCTTCATAACTTCCTCGGCGCGCTCTGCATTGACATACATTACCGCATAGTGCATTTTACGGGAAACATAGTGCAGTGTTCCGTATTTCTCCAGGTTGCGCGCCGCCTTGACGTCGCTGACCCATACGATATAACCTGTCCGTTCCGCAAACATAAGCTCATCCGCCTCTCTTTCTCTGTCTATTCATGGGTCAGCTTATCCGCAAGAGCATTTGCCGCCGCTGCCGCATCCGCCTTTGGGGGACGGGTCATTGCTTGGAACCTTGATACTGTCCGATACCGAGAATGCGATCGCCTCAGACATGGAATGAAGAATATCATCCAGCGTCTTCTCCGCATTCTTGAACCGCACCACCGCTTCGAACTGTTCGAGCTCCTGTTCTACGGCCGCAACCTCATCCTTGGCCGAGTGATAGTTCGGGTGAAAATGGCCAAACCGCTGTGTCTCCTCAAACAGCTCCTTCTTGCCCTGCAGCCGCTTGATTATGGCCTGGATTTCGGGATCGGTATCCACCTGGCCCTTCCAGTATAAGTAATCCGACACTTCTGCGGATTGATTAATCATATCGCCTAATTCATAGGCGTATGTCAGCACTTCGGCCATATCAACCGTATTCATTTCCGCTACGCTCATGAACTTCAACTCTTTTCTGCATTTAATGTTCTACCGCAGCGATAGACTACCTTATCATAACATATCCGCCCGCCCCAGCAGAAGAAGAATTTCTATGGTTGAGCGGATGGAGCAGCTTCATTTCCTCCCAGTCCTCCGCAGCAAGCTCGATCTCCTCAGCTGTCTCCGTGTCCGGAAGCAGCAGAATGCCCCGGACTTTCCATGGGCGCCCGCTGATCCGCTCAGGGATGAACTCGGCTGCCCTGCCCTGATGCGAGAGGCGAACCTTGATTCCCCAGCCCAGAGCCTGCTCCATGATCTTTTGCGCTGTGGTGATATGATACTGCCTCCACTGGTTGAACCACATCTGCGGCACGGCTTCCTCACCTGGCAGCTCCAGCTTCATCCGGCTGTCTCTATCCAGCGGCAGAAGCTGCGGAGAGGGGCCTGTACCCAGTAGTCCCCGTTCCCCGGCCGCTGACGGCAGCTCGTAACACCGCGTTGCCCCGGACGGTGCAAACGGCTCGAAGAGCCGCTGCTGTCCGGTGTCCTCATTCGCGCCCCCGGTCCTTACCGACGGAGCCAGACCGGCGGCTGTAAGCTCCTTGCGAAGTTGCCCGGCAGCTTCCGGCCGGACGATGAAGTGAAGCGGCCCGATACGAGTAACGATGTCCTGTAGCCGGGGATGCTCGGCAATATCCTGTCCCTCCTGCTCCCCAGCACAGGACAGCAGGAGCACATCCGCCAGCACGGTCCGCCCGATTCCTCTGGCCCACTGCCGCAGCGACAGCTCAACCTGCTCCGGCAGTCCCCCCGCAGCATGGGCGCTGAGCCAAGCGATAACCTCACTGGGATCGCTGCCCTGCTCCGCTGCGGCTTCCAGCCTCTCCCGGGTTAACCGGAAGCTCCAGAGATCCTCATTATGCAGCAGCTCCGCATACCCGGCCAAGGTCCAGCGGACCGCATAAGGAACCTCCGGCGGGACCAGCACCTCGAAATCCGGCTGCACTATGAAGCCGGATGCCGCGCAGTCTGGAGCCAGTGGCGTGCAGCCCGGAGCCGATGGCGCGCTGCCCTGAGCCAGTGGCGTGCAGTCCAGAGCCGGTGGCGCGCTGCCCGGAGCCAGTGGCGTGCAGTCCGGAGCCAGTGGCGTGCAGTCCAGAGCCAGTGGCGTGTAGTCCAGAGCCAGTGGCGTGCAGTCCGGAGCCAGTGGCGCGCTGCCCGGAGTTAGTGGCGTGCAGGCCGGAGCCAGTGGCGCGCTGCCCGGAGCCGGTGGCGTGCAGTCCAGAGCCAGTGGCGCGCTGCCCGGAGCCAGTCGCGCGCTGCCCGGAGCCAGTGGCGTGCAGGCCAGAGCCAGTGGCGTGCAGCCCAGAGCAAGTGTGCTCTTATTGTCTGCTTCCTCTTCTCCGGGTCTCCATGAGCTGTTGCTGACCATCTCCTGTGCTTCAGGAGCGCCCCCTACTCCATCAGGACTCCTGTAAGCCTCCTCTGCCCCCGCTACACCCTGCGAAGTTATTCCAGCCTTAATATCGGTCAGCTGCGGCTTCACTGCCTTCCAGCGGAAGCAAGGTTCTCCTTCCGCCGAAGTTCCCAGCTCACACCAGCCGAATCCGGCCAGCAGAGAAATCCAGGCAAGAACAGACAGCTTCAGGCCGGAGTCTGCCTCTTCCGAGATAGACCACTCCTTGGCGAGCCCCTGTTGCATCATCCATCTCAGAATAGGATTTACAGCAAACCATTCGCCTGCTGTGAACTCCGCCGCCGAGATTAAGTGCCTGAAATGCTGCTCTTCAGGCCCCGGAGAACCATAACGGCTGATCACAATGGTGTAGAGCGTATCCGTCATCTCTTGAGCAGAGAGCGACAGCCATTGCTGCAGCCGCTCCCTGTCCGGCAGATACCCGCTGCTGTGGCGGCTGATCAGACCCAGCACGGTAAGCAGATCAATGATTACCGTTACCGGCAGCGGATAGCTCTCCGGCCTTGAAGAAGCCGGCCGCAGCAGTGCTGCATGCTGCTCCTGCATGGACAGCTGTCCGGCAAGCCGGCTGAGCTGCTTCTTATGTATCACTCCCTTAGCTGTCAGCGGCAGGCCTTCCTGAGCGATGAACAGCAGCCCGCGGAATACCTCTGCGGCCAGCTCCGTACAGGCAGCAAGCTCAACCTGGACAGAACCCTCCACCCGGACCTGCGGACATCCCTCCCAGAAGCTCCGCAGGATGAAGGACAACTGCCGCTGCGGAATCTGATACAGCTTCTCTCCCCAGACCTTCTGCCGCAGCTCAAGCATCCCTGCGTGAAGCAGCTCATCCAGGGCAAGCGCCTGCTGCGCACGGCACAGGAATTCAGGCCGCAGCCGGTCAACAGTATCTGCGGCAAAAGGAGAAGCCGCATGCTCCGCGGCTATCCGCAGCAGCACTTCGCAGGCCTCTGCCGTCAGCTTCAAGGTATCCTCTGCCTGCTCCTGTCTCATCACAGAACAGCCCCTTCCGCCGGGTCCAGCAACCGCACTCCATACTCGTAGCCTTGCTCCGTCAAGAACATCCGGCGGCGCAGAGCGAAGTCCTGCTCCCGGCTGTCGCCCGTAACCAGCGTATAGAAATACGCTTTGTTATCGCCCGGCTTCGGGCGCAGGATACGGCCCAGCCGCTGCGCCTCCTCCTGCCGCGAGCCGAAGGCCCCGGATACCTCAATCGCCACCGTGGCATCCGGCAGATTCACAGCAAAGTTAGCCACCTTGGAGACGATCAGCAGCGGCAGCTTCCCCTCATTGAATGCGGCGTACAGTGCGCTGCGCTCCTTCTGCGAAGTCTTGCCTGTGATCAGCGGGGCCTCCAGCTGCTCCGCCATTTGCTCCAGCTGGTCGAGGTACTGGCCGATCACCAGAATGGCCGCTGCGGGATGTGCTGCAGCAATCTGTGATGCGGCCAGCGCCTTGGCCTGATTGCCTGCCGCGAGGCGGAACTGCTCCTTCGCCCCGGCATACATATATTGCTGGCGCAGCATCTCGTTCATCGGGACGATGACCTCGATGCAGTCGACAGCCGCAATCCACCCCTGCTTCTCCAGCACCTTCCAGGGCAGGTCATAGCATCTCGGGCCGATCAGGGAGAACACATCCCCCTCCCGCCCGTCTTCCCGGACCAGGGTTGCGGTCAGACCCAGCCGCCGGGTAGCCTGAATATCTGCGGTTGCCCGGAAGACCGGCGCCGGGAGCAGATGGACCTCGTCATAAATAATCAGCCCCCAATTCCGTTCATTGAACAGATTCATGTGGACAAACGGCCCTCCCTTGGAGCGCCTGTGGGTCAGAATCTGATAGGTCGCAACGGTTACAGGCCGCACCTCCCGGTTCTCCCCGCTGTATTCCCCAACCTCCTCTGCGCTCAGAGTAGTCCGCTTCAGCAGCTCCTCCCGCCACTGTTCTACAGAGGTGGTGCTTGAAGTAAGGATCAGTGTCTCGCACTGCAGCTGCTCCAGTACGGCAAGACCGACAACCGTCTTGCCTGCCCCGCAGGGCAGCACGACCACACCGCTGCCCCCTTGTCCGCCGATCCCCTGGAACTGGCGGACAGCCTCCCGTTGATAATCCCGGAGCCCGAAGCCGGACCCCTCCGTATCTTCTCTGAGGGACTCCCGCCAGGTCAGCCTCAGCTCCTGCCCGTCCCGGTACCCGGCATAATCAAGGACCGGATAACCCAGTCTCGTTAACTCCTGCTTCAAAAGCCCCCGGTTCACCTTGGGGCAATCGCTCTGCCGCTCCCCGGACCGGAACAATCCCAGCTGCTTAAGCTGCTGGCCGGCATCCTGCTCTTCCAGCTCATCCAGCAGCCCGGCGTGGCCGGCGGATAACGTAACAAGCTGCGGATCACTCTCATGCGTGTGCAGCTGCAAGCTGCCGTAACGTGACATCAGCAGTTCAATCTCATCTTCCAGACCGGAAGGAATGCCCCACCGGGACAGCTTCCGGAGCCTGCCAATCACCTCTGACGCAGCCTGCCCTCCGGCTGCTGCGTTCCACAGGGACAACGGCGTGATCCGGTAAGTGTGATAGGCTGGCGGACTTTTAACAAGCTCGGCAAACTCACTTAGCATCTCCCGCGCTTCCTCATACCCGGAATGGCCGCATTCCAGCAGAATTGTCCGGTCATTCCTTACGATACATGGCCCCGTACCTGCTCCGTTCATCCTATTCCCTCCTTGTCTCCTATGTGGTTCAACCTCTTAAACTGCTAACTGAGCATATCTGAGATACCGGGTGGTGAAACAAAACACATTTGGGGGTGAATAATGAGTGATTTTTGGCGGCGTCCGGCGTAATCAGGTTCACTAGTGCTCCTCACTTGCTCATTTAGCCCGCATCCGATAAATTCAGGTGCACTACTGCTCCTCACTTGCTCATTCAGCCTGCGTCCACTGAATTCAGTTGCATTAGTGCTCCTCATTTACTCATTTAGCCTGCGTCTGCTGAATTCAGGTGCACTACTGCTCCTCATTTGCTCATTTAGCTTGCGTCTGCTGAATTCAGGTGCACTATTGCTCCTCATTTGCTCATTTAGCCTGCGTCCGCTGAATTCAAGTGCACTAGTGCTCCTCATTCCTCACTTTCAGCTACACTCCGCCCATTCAGAGGGATTTATCCCTTTGTTTTCTCCATCCCGGCCTTCTCATGCCCCATCAGAGGGATATATCCCTTTGATTTCTCCATCCGGCCTATTTCCAGCCCCATCAGAGGGATTTATCCCTTTGATTCCACCATCCGTCCTACTCCCAGCACCATTCAGAGGGACTTATCCCTTTGATTCCCCCATCCGGCCTTCTTCCAGCCCATTCAGAGGGACTTATCCTTTTGATTTCCGTATTTTTCGGTACAACGAAAAAGCCCATCTCCGCAACCCGGATAATGAGCCTTTCCTCATGCTATTTAGTGCAGCTGCTGCTGTGAGATGTCATGGAGCGCTTCCGCAGCCTCATCGGCGAACACTCTCTTGACTGCCAAATCGCCCAGCGACACTATCCCGGTCAGCTTCTTGTCCTGGGTCACCGGAATCCGGCGGATCTGCGCGGACGCCATCAGCTCAGCCGCTTCCTCAACGGACGCAGACTCTGGAACGGAAATGACCTCCCGGCTCATGACCGTCTCTACAGCAGTTGAGCCGGAATGCTTGTCCGCATATCCCCGGATGACCAGATCCCGGTCGGTGATTACACCAATCAGGGTTGCCCCGTCAGCCGAATCTACCACAGGAATGAAGCCGGTCCCGTTATCTCTCATTTTAACGGCAACCTCGTAGATATTGTCCAGCAGAGTAACCGACACCGGATGCGCGGTCATGACTTCTTTGACTGTCTTCAAGGTCTTCAACAATGAACCCTCCTGTCCATGTTACCATGGCATTTGAGAGTAGTTTTTCCTGGAGCGCCAGGTTTTATACGGATGACGCTTCATTCAGACAGGAATCGGCCATCGCGATCAGCAGCTTGACTCCATGGAGCATGGCATCCTCATCGAAGTCGAATTTGCTGTGATGATGCGGATAGACAGCATCCTTGTCCGGGTTGCCCGCACCTACGAAGATGAAGCAGCCGGGAATCTCCTTCACATAATAAGAGAAGTCCTCCGCCGGCATAATCTGCTCCATCCGAATCACTTCTGCGTCCGGCCCCAGCGCCTCAGGTGCGACACGGTAAAAGCGGTCATATTCCGCTTCGTCGTTCACCAGCGGCGGATAGCCCATCAGATAATCGACCTTCGCTTCTGCACCGTACGCCGCGGCAACCGAAGCTGCCATCTCTTCGATTCTGCGGCAGATCAGATGACGCGTCTCTTCATCGAACGCCCGCACCGTCCCGGTAATGCGGCAGCGCTCAGCAATGATATTCTGGGCCGAACCGCCCTGAATGGTTCCTACACTGACTACAGCAGGGCGCAGCGGATCAACGTTCCGGCTGACAATACTCTGCAGCCCGGTCACCAATGCCGCACCGGCAACAATGCTGTCTACTGTGCGGTTCGGCATCCCACCGTGTCCGCCCCTGCCGATCATATCAATGAAGAACTCATCGGCGGATGCCATCAGCGGCCCCGGCGCACTGCCTACCGTTCCGAGCGGGAGCGGTGTCCACAAGTGCAGCCCGTAGACAGCATCCGCCCCCTCTAGCACGCCTTCCGCAATCATTCCCACCGCACCGCCGGGACAGACCTCCTCCGCCGGCTGGAACAAAAAGCGGACCTCCCCCTTCAGTTCTTCCCGGCGGGAGCTATAATAAGCAGCGGCTGCAAGCAGCATGGCCGTATGGCCGTCATGCCCGCAGGCATGCATAATACCGGGATACTGCGAAGCATATTCCCGGCCATTCTCTTCGGTGATAGCCAGTGCATCCATATCCGCCCGGAGGACAACCGTTCTGCCGGACTCCCGGCCCTTAAGTATGCCTGTCAAGCCGTAGCCCGCTTTGCTCCGTCTGATCTCAATCCCCAGTTCAGCGAGCCTTGCCGCGACATAGGCGGAGGTCTCCTTCTCCTGATACGACAGCTCCGGATGACGATGCAGATGGCGCCGCCATTTCACCATTTCCGGTAGCAGCCCGCTGGCCGTTAACCTCTCCATAATTCTCCATTCCCTTCTCTGGCAGCATCCTTAGGACAAGCCTGCGGCGTGCCTGCTTCATCCCGGCTTCGTCCGCAGCCTGCCAACTTTCTTTTATTGTAGCAGATTCGCCAAAAAAAGTGGGTACCGATCAGCCCGATCTACCTTGCACAACCCCGGGAAACATACTATCATGAGGAAGAACAATAGCAAATTTTAATTACAAATGTATCATTATACTTCATTAAGGGGAGTTGTGCGCTATGATATTTGAGAACACTGGCCTCGAAGGATTGAAGAGTGACCTTCTTTATCTCGACGAGAGTGCAACCAAAGCCGGATTCATCAGGTGGCAATGGGAATACTACCGCGCTACTTACGACTGCAAAATAGAAGACCGTCAGGATGGTGGCGAATACTTCCTGCGGGTCAATACCCGCGCAGTGGAAGGCAAGCTGGAGAAATCCGATGCGGTGCTGGCCATTGAAGCCGTCTACCTGGGCAAAGCGACTTTCCCCCACGGGCTGGATTACGAATCTCCGGTGCCTCAGCCGGTGCTGGATGCCGCCAAGAAGCATATCCATGAATTGAAAGCGCTGCTGGAAGCTTGAGTACCATGAAGGGAAGAACGGCTGCTAAATCCAGCCCGCCCAAAAGAGGGACGCCCGACTTCCAGATGCTTATTCTCACCCTGCTATTCGTCGGTTTCGGCGTGCTAATGGTGTTCAGCTCCAGCTCCAGCTTAACCCTTGCGAACAAGTTATTCAGTTATGATGCCTTCTTTTTCGTGAAGCGCCAGTTGGTCTGGGCTGTGCTGGGCACCTTCATCATGTTCATCGTGATGAATATTCACTACAGCAAGTTCAAGAAGTGGTACGCCCCGATCTTCGTAATTACACTAGTCCTGCTGCTGTTCGTTGCGACCACAGAGGGGATAAACGGCGCCAAGAGCTGGATGAGCATCGGAACCCTTGGGATTCAGCCTACCGAGCTGGCCAAGATCTCCATCATCCTGTATCTGGCTGCCCTGATCACCAAAAAAGGCGAACGCCTGCGCGATTTACGGACAGGATATATCCCTGTGATGATTATCGTCGGGATTGTCGCCGGACTGATTATGATGCAGCCCGATCTCGGCTCCTGCCTCATTCTCGTTGCTACCAGCGGACTTGTCATCTATGCCGGCGGCGCCAGCATGAAGCATATTATGGGCTCAATCGGCCTGCTTGTGCTGGGGGTGGCCCTCGTCATGGGAGCCAAGACCGCCATTGATTCCTTATCGCCGCCGTCCGAGAAGGCCGAAGTTACGCAGGATTACAGACAGGGCCGTATTGAAGCCTTCCTGGACCCTGAGGGCAATGCTGACGGCTCCGGTTATCAAATTATGCAATCCTTAATCGCCCTGGGCGAAGGAGGCACGCAAGGCTCCGGGTTCGGCCAGAGCATCCAGAAGCTGCATTATCTGCCGTATCCGTATACCGACTTTATCTTCGCCGTGATCGGTGAGGAGCTGGGCTTTGTGGGAACGGCTCTGTTTCTCCTGCTGTACCTGTATTTTATCTGGCGGGGGATTCTGATCTCACTGCGCTGTACTGATCCCTTTGGCACACTCGTCGGCATCGGGATCATGGGACTCATCGCCATTCAGGCCTTCATCAATATTGGCGGTGTAACCAACACCATCCCGCTTACAGGGGTCACACTACCCTTTATCAGCTACGGCGGCTCCTCCTTGCTCGTCACCATGCTCTGCATGGGAATTATTCTCAG
Organism: Paenibacillus tritici; assembly: GCF_013204885.1. GTDB lineage: Bacteria > Bacillota > Bacilli > Paenibacillales > Paenibacillaceae > Paenibacillus_AQ > Paenibacillus_AQ tritici. Next base: position 135,434 of record NZ_JABMKX010000001.1, on the reverse strand, counting down.
CATCTCCAGAGAGACCAACCGCCCTGCCAAAGAGGAAGTCGTGAAGTCTGTGACTACCGTCAGACAGGTCCGCAACAACAGAAGTGCCGGTACCCGTGCGCGCTAAGAGGCTACATACAGATGATGTATGAGGAAATTAAAAGGCAGTCCGGAATAGTTCCGGACTGCCTTTTGCATGGATGTCTAATATAATTGTGCTTAAGAAATCTCGTCGTTCTTGAACGCTACGCCTTCGACCTTAACATTTACCTCTACGATGTGAAGCCCTGTCATACTCTCCACGGCCTCGCGGACATTCTGCTGAAGCATGCGGCACACTTCATGAATCGGCGTTTCATACAGGACGATAATGCGCAGATCTACCGCAGCTTCCAATTGGCCTACCTCGACCGTAACACCCTTCTGCACATTCTTGCCGCTCAGGCGTTTCGCCCAGCCCTCTGACAAACCGCCAGACATGGCTGCAATTCCGGGAGTCTCAAGTGCTGCCAAGCCGGCAATTTTTGAGACAACGTCATTGGATATCCGTATATTTCCCATTTCAAGTTGAAGCTGTTCTGCCATGCCATATCCCCCCTACTCTCATTATCAATTATTGTAATTCCAAAACAGGCTAAAAAGCAAATCACTTTCTCTCAGCCCCGTTTACAGCCCTGAACAATTTGGGTATATTGATTATGAAATCAACCTACATATAGAGACTGGAGTGTGCTGTACCTTGAAAAAATGGATCTCTCCGGCGCTGCTGGTCATCAGCTTCATCCTCAGCGCCATAGGGCATTACGCGGACTGGGATCATACCCTTCAGTTCGTATTGTCCGCTGTTTCGGTCATCTTCGTGGCCGGCTTCCTCGGCCGGGCCACAGAGAGCGTAGCCCACTATGCCGGACAGCGGCTGGGCGGCTTCCTTAACGCCACATTCGGCAATGCGGCCGAGCTGATCATCGCCTTCTTCCTGGTCAAGGAAGGGCTGTTCGACATGGTCAAAGCAAGTCTTACCGGCTCGATCATCGGCAACCTGCTGCTGGTGCTCGGACTCAGTATTTTTGCCGGGGGCATGAAGTTCAAGGTTCAGAACTTCAATGTCACACTCGCCGGTCTGAACGGCTCGCTGATGATTGTTGCAGTCATCGCTCTGTTCGTTCCTGCCATGTTCTTCAACACGCACTCCATCACCGAGAAGGACACGGATGTGCTGAGCCTTGTCGTCGCAGGCCTGCTGATCGCCGCCTACCTGGCGTGGCTGGTCTTCTCCATGATTACGCACAAGAAATATCTGGCCGACGTCACTGAGGATAACGCAGAGGAGCTTCCGAACGAACATGCTCCTGTGTGGTCCAGAAACCGTTCGATCCTCTATCTGGTGATTGCTACAGTGATGGTCGCGTTCGTCAGCGAATGGCTGGTCGGTACCCTGGAGACCCTGACGGAACGCTTCGGCTTCAGCGAGCTGTTCGTCGGCGCCTTCCTCGTAGCGATTATCGGTAACGCCGCAGAGCACAGTGCCGCTATTATGCTGGCCATGAAGAACAAGATTGGTGCCGCCGTTGAGATTGCCGTAGGAAGCAGTCTGCAGATCGCCCTGTTCGTCGCCCCTGTGCTGATCTTCGCCAGTTATTTCATGGGCAACACCATGTCTATTGTCTTCACAACGATTGAGATTGTAGCGATTGCCGTATCCGTGTTCATCGCCAAGTCGATTATTCAGGACGGTTCCACTAACTGGTACGAAGGCCTCCTGCTGCTGGCGGTCTACTTGATTCTGGGCGTATCGTTCTATCTGGTTTAGATTCTAAAAAAAACGCACATGATCGACCCTGGGGTCTTTCGTGTGCGTTTTTATGAATGACCGGGACTTACATCTCCCGCTCCTCAGCCTTCTTGTTCAGCGCCTCGTACAATACAGCCAAATTACGCTCCAGCTTGCTCAGCACCTGCTTGCCTGTAAATTCCGGTACCAGTCCTGCCCTGACCGCAAAATCGACCTCTCTCGAGAAGCCATACATCTGGGTATCCAGCACTTCCTCATAGAGAGGGCAGTAACGGGTCGCCAAATTCTCCATCTGTACTTCAATAAGCTTCTGAATTTTATCGGCATCTTCTTGAAGAAGATTGATTGCTTTGATATTAAGCTGTTCCTGCAAATCCGATGAAGTCATGCATTTTCCCCCCCATGTCCCAAAGTTACAGCTGCTAATGCTTATTATTCTTAATATTAGTCGAAATTAGGACCTAATACAAGATTTCAGTTATGGTTATTCCCGAAGTTCCTGCAAAAACAACGTTATTCACAGCAAAGACGCCCAGCCGCAGGGCCAGACGTCTTAGGGAAATCTTAAATTACTCTGCTACTACAGTGAAATTCAAATTGTGTTTGGCAAAAACTTCGCTCATAGCTTTCTTGGCTGCCTCAGCATCTGTTCCATGTACGTGCAGTTCGTAGCTTTGGCTGGATACCAGGGTAGTGAACAAGCCAAGGATGCTCTTGACATCAATGTACTTGTTGTCCGCTTGAAGAACGATAGATGAGTTAAACTGGCTTGCTGTCTGTGCAATATCCACGATTGCCGCATTGTTGGACATAGGAATCCCTCCGCAACTTGATTATGAACTTATGTTCATCTGTAACCAATTCCATGATACATTGAATCCGCTTACCCACGCAAGGTGTTTCTTAAAAACAAGCCTGTGCGTTTCGTTGCTCACCGCTTTTATATCATTTTATTTCAGGTTCTCCGGATTCAGACCTTCCAGCTCCGGCAGTACAAAAATTCCATCCTTGCGGATCAGCACATCATCGAAGTAGATCTCTCCGCCGCCGTAATCAGGACGCTGAATGAGCACCAGGTCCCAGTGAATGGACGAACGGTTGCCGTTGTCGGTCACATCATAAGCCTGGCCCGGCGTAAAGTGCAGGCTGCCGGCAATCTTCTCGTCGAACAGAATATCCTTCATGGGATGAAGAATATACGGGTTGAAGCCGATGGCGAACTCGCCGATATGGCGCGCGCCGTCGTCGGAATCCAGAATTTCATTCAGGCGCGGCGTATCATTGCTGGAAGCCTCCACGATCCGGCCGTTCTCGAACGTAAACTTCACATTCTCGAAGGTCACGCCGTTATAGATCGACGCAGCATTATAGCTGATCGTTCCATTTACCGAATCACGCACAGGAGCGCTGTAAACTTCCCCGTCCGGAATGTTTTTTTGGCCGGAGCATTTCTCAGCCCCGATTCCCTTGATGGAGAAGGTGAGATCGGTTCCGGGACCGGAGATACGCACCTTGTCGGTTCTGCGCATAAGCTCAGCCAGCGAATCCTGGGCCTTGTCCATTTTGGCATAATCCAGATTACAGACTTCAAAATAAAAGTCCTCGAAGGCCTCAGTGCTCGTATTGGCAAGCTGGGCCATGCTGGCGTTAGGGTAGCGCAGAACCACCCATTTAGTGTGCTTGACGCGCTCTTCGCTATGTACCGGGTGGGAATACAGGGAATTGTAGAGCTTCATGTTCTCTTCCGGCACATCGGACAGATCATTGACATTCTCACCGGCACGGATGCCGATATAGCAGTCCATCTGCTTCATCCGGTTCAGGTCGATGTCTGCCCAAGCCTTCATTCCTTCAGGTGTTGCATATTTGAGCATACTGCGCAGAACGGTACGGTCGGTCAGCTGTACAAATGCACTGCCTCCGGCTTTGCCCACTTCCTCCACAACGGCTTTGATCAAATCTCTCTCACTGCCGATCATTTCGACGAGTACATTCTCGCCGGGCTGAACATTTACGGAATAACCTACAAGGTTCGCCGCCAGCTTTTGAATCCGGGGATCATTCATCTTTCTCTCTCTTCCTTCCTGATACAGAAAATAAACATACCGTTATATTGTAGCACGCCTGCTATAGAGCGCAAGCCATTACGGGAAGCGAATACTCATTGATAACCATAGAAATCAACCTGGGTGATATAGGTCTCTTCAGTGGTCGTTCCTGCCTTGCCGAGATAGGTTAGGGTGCGGTTCCAGGTCAGCCGTGCAGGCAGATTCCGCTTCGGATCTACCTTGAGGTAATAAATCGTCCGGATATCTGCCTGATCCAGTCTCTGCTGCAGCTCTGACTGCTTCTGCTCCCATAATGCAGTCTTTGCTTCCAGCGCCTCAGCGTGCGTGCCAGCAGCCGTAACTGCCCCGCTCCCGGCAACCGGACGTATCGCCTGCATCTCGCGTTCCAGCTCTGCCGAGAGCTGACTGCGCGCCGCCTCTGCCGTCAGCTCAATCCGCAGGACCCGGGTTCCCCGTGCGCTTCCCGCTTCCTCGGTCACCTTCTTATCCAGCCTCTCCAGGTCCTCCAGCTGCCGCAGCGGGTTCAATGCCTCCAGCGGATTGCTCCCGGCCAAGGCCGGGGAGCCCTGCTTCATCGTCCATGTACCGTCTTCCTTCACCAGCCGGGTATAATAGACCGGAGCCTCTCCCGGGCCTTGCCCGAGCGGATGCGGACCGGACTCTGCCGCAGAAGCGGGATGGCCCCCGTCCGGCAGGAGGGAATACAGGCTGATCTTGTTATGATCTGCCACCTTGCCCCCATAGTAGATCGAAGATTCCGGGACCGCCTTGCCGCCGACCAGCAGAGCAGCCGCTCCTTCAAAGGATACGCCGTCGCTGCCATCCATACCGGCCATAACTAGACTTAGGTCCTCCGCCGCCGGTTTGTCTTTCATAACCGCGCACCCGGTGAACGGAAGAACACAGAGCATCAGCAATATCAGGATTCCCGTGCGCAGCCGCAGCAATTTCATCATGGCAACCAAGCCCTTTCTGCAATAAGCGGGTATACATACATTCTTCCTAGGGTCTCCTTGAATGCTGGGCTTATACGCGAATCCACCCCACAAAAATAAAAGAATCCCCAGGTCTATGCCCAAGGATTCTTCGAGGTGTTCTCCAGCATTTTGTTATCAATCACTACCTGATTGCGCCCGTTGTTCTTGGCTTCATACAGTGCCATATCCGCCCGGTAGAACAGCGATTCCACGCTCACCCGCTCATCGGTCCAGCTCCACTCGGCAATCCCGCAGGATACGGTCACGCAAGGCTCTGTCTCGCCCATCACCCGCTTGCGGATACGCTCGCCCACGAATACTGCCTGCTGGACTCCAAGCTGGGGCAGATACACGGCAAGCTCTTCTCCGCCCCATCTGGCGGCAACATCCCCCTGACGGATCGAGGATTTGACGATTTCGCTGACCTGTCGCAGGATCTTGTCACCCTTCTGGTGCCCATAGGTATCATTGACCATCTTGAACTGGTCAATGTCCACAACAATCAGCGTTCCGCAGAAATCCTTGGACTGCCGCTGCTTGATCTCTTCATCCAGATAGTGCCGGGCGAAAAGTCCTGTCAGCGTATCACGGTTGGCGAGACGGCGCACTTCAGCGTGCAGCCTGGCATTCCCGACAGCCAGCCCGATATGGCCTGCCATCGCCTGCAGCAGCCTGTAGCTGTCATAAGAGAAGAAATGGGCCTCCTTATGTGCAAGCATAATAGCCCCCCGGACCTCACCGCCAACACATAGCGGGGTTGCGATCAGCGACTGTGAACCGGTAGCATCCATTAGCGCCGAAGTCTGCCCGACCGCATATTTATAATCGGACATGAGCAGCGGCTCTCCTGAGCCGTATACCTTGCTGCCGAGTCCCTGCCCGGTTTCAACCAGTTCACCCAGCAGCGGGAGATGATTGCAGGCAATGACCTCCAGGCCGCCGCGTTCTTCATTCTTATGCAGAATGCAGCAGTAATCCGCTTCGAACATAGCCAGCAGCTCTTCAAAGGCAAACTGAAAAATATCGCCCAGACGCAGGCTCTGATTGAGCCGCTGGGTAAGCTCATTGCTCATGCGCAGCTCTCTGATGAGCTGGTTGGAGCGCTCATACAGCTTCGCATTCTCGAAGGCGGTGCCCGCTGTATCGGCGACCATGGACAGAAAGCTCAGATCCAGTTCGTGGAAGGAGCGCTTGTCCAGCAGCATATGAAATACACCGTAGACCCCCTGCTTGCCGCCGAGCGGAAGCCCTACCTCAACTGTCGCGTTGTCTTCACGCCCGGTGTGAAGGATCACCTTCCCGTCCTTGAACGCTCTGGCACAGACATCATTGCTTGCCCATTGCCGCGGAAGCGGCTTGACCTGCGGATGAGTGCTGCGGTGGTCCTGGGACATGAACAGATCCAGCCGTGCCCCCGGATACATCGCCGCAATGCTGTCAATGACCTCTGTCAGCACGGCATCCACATCAATGTTGTCATGCATGCGCTGGACAATCTGAAAAAGCAGCGACCGGCGGCTGCCCTCCCGTTCGGCATGCAGATGCACACCTGCAAGGTCCGAGACAAATACATGTTCAAATGTATGATAAAAGCAGGTCTGGAAGTGCATTGACATGGCTTCTGCCGTATGTCTTCCGCCCATGTCGTACTGCTCAGCCGGCATTCTGCAGCCAAGGACCGCAAATATTTCTCCGTGCCCGCGCGTAAATATGGGCAAAGCCAGTAATGTATAGGCTTGTCCTTCGTCCACGGTCTCAGCAATATGTATACTGCCTGTCTGCAAGCAGCTTCCGGCTGCCGCCTCCCACTCTGATCTCCAGCGCCCCTGCCGGAATTCAGAGTCAGATTCAATCCAGTCACCTTCAAAATTCAGCACACACCAGCTCCAGCTCTCCGTGAAGGAGGGCACTCCCTGTCCCCGCCACTCTCTGAAACTATCGGCAATCAAGCTGGCTGCATAAGGGAAATCGTGAGATACGATATCCGTCTCCCGCAGCCAGGCGGCGGGATCTTCCGATCCACCGCCAGAATGCCTCTTGTCCTGTAACAGCATACGGCTGTCCATATCCTTATGACCGTATGCCTCCTGCTCTGACATAAAGAGGACCCCCTTTGCATCTTCAATCAGGCCAGGGCCGGAGCACGCCCCCTGATTCTATATAGTAAGGATATTTGAAATCACATTTTCCGATAACATCCAATTAGCTATATTTTACTCCCTTTCCTTAGGTATTGCATCATATTTTCCGCAAAACCGGGATTTTTTTTAGGACCAAAGTACTAACGACAAAGAAAGACAAAAACTCTTTTAACTTGCGCTTGACTTTGACTGTCATTTTCATATAATATTTATTGTTGAACAAGACTGTAACAAGTCTTAATTGGGCGTAACGTTGTGTCACCCTCTACGCATTTCGTTACTGCCAGGGCAGCGGCTGAACTTCCCTGTGCAGTGTGAAACCATTTAACGCTTTCACGGATACGAATTGCGGCGCAAATAGGCCCTACAATAAATTTTCTTAATTAAAAGGAGTCTACTATAATGGCACGTTACACCGGACCTAAATTCAAACTCAGCCGCCGTCTGGGCATTTCCCTAAGCGGTACAGGCAAAGACCTGAAACGCCCTTTCCCACCAGGACAGCACGGCGCTAACCAACGCAGAAAAGTAAGTAACTACGGAATGCAGCTTTTGGAAAAACAAAAACTGCGTCACATGTACGGCTTGGGCGAAAAGCAGTTTAAAACTCTTTTCACCAAAGCACAAAAGCTTCAGGGTATCGCGGGCGAAAACTTCATGTTCTTGCTTGAGAGCCGCCTGGACAACCTGGTTTACCGTCTTGGATTTGCTAACTCCCGTGCAGGCGCACGCCAGTTGGTATCCCACGGCCACGTAACCGTTAACGGCAAAAAAGTTGACATCGCTTCTTACCGCGTAAGCGTGGGCGACGTTATCGGACTTCGCGAAAGAAGCCGCGCTATGGGTTCTATCAAAGAAGCTCTGGACAACCGCTCCCACCTTCCAGGTTATCTGGAATATGCTGACGGATCGTTCGAAGGTAAATTCCTTCGTTTGCCTGAACGTGCCGAGCTGTCCCAGGATATCGATGAGAAGCAAATCGTCGAGTTCTACAACCGTTAAGATTCCGCTGCAAGCAGAATCTGATCAAAGCTTCCGGATTTTTATCCGGGAGCTTTTTTTGTTCAAATATAAGGGAATTATATGATGCATACGCCCCAGCTGAAAATCCTCTGCAGCAGAAGCGCATTCAAAATCGCCAAATTGTGCTATAATAGTTCCGTTAAAAGGAGGATTATCGTCGATGGTTGAGGAGAACAAAAAGAAGACCGCAAAACAGCGTCCACCGCGCAGATCCTGGCTCCGCAGGTTCGGTTCAGTCGTGAAGTGGATGTTCATACTCGGTATACTCGGCTTTCTGTTTGCCGGAGGCGCCGTTGCAGGGTACGTCACTTCGATAGTGAAGGATGATCCGGTCCGGACTGAAGAATTGATCCAGCAGCAAGTTGGACTGAATGCCATTACCGGCTTTGCCTACTTCAGTGACGGGCAGCCGATCGGCCAGCTCCGGACGGAAGAAGACCGCAGAATTATTGAATTCAACGATATTCCACAGCTTGTGATTGATGCCGTTCTCGCTATAGAGGACAATAATTTCTACAATCATAAAGGGGTGGATGTCAGCGGCACCCTGCGGGCCGTCAAGCAAAAGGTGCTGAATGAATCCACTCAGACCGGGGGAAGCACTCTTACCCAGCAGCTTGCACGGCGCGTGTTCCTGAACCTGGACCGTACGGAAGACCGTAAGGTGAAGGAAATCCTGCTGTCCCTGCGGCTGGAGCGTTTCTTGTCCAAGCAGGAAATATTAACGGCTTATTTAAACAAGGTTCCTTTCGGGAACGGTTCCAACGGCTATAATGTATTCGGCATCAAGGCTGCCGCCAAGGGCATCTTCGGCATTAATGATCTGGAGAAGCTGAACGTGGCCCAAGCGGCATACCTCGCGGGTCTGCCTCAGCTCCCTTCTAAGTACTCCGCGTTCAATGGTGTGGGCGAATTCAACGAGACGGCCTTCGGACGGGCGATGGACCGTCAGCGGCTCGTACTGCGGCGGATGCTGGAGGAGAACAAGATTACCACCTCCCAGTACGATGAAGCCCTGCTCTTCGACATCAAGGGCTCCCTTGCTCCACATACGAAGAAGGCTTATGCCACCTTCCCTTATCTTATGATGGAGACTGAACGCAAGGCGTCTGAAATCCTGCTCAAACTGAAGGAAGAGAACGCCGCCAGCAATACTGCCAGCACATCCAATTCTGCTCAGCTTCTGGAGGAAGCCCGCCAGCAGCTAATGACCGGCGGCTACCGGGTCTACACTACCATTGATAAGAAAGTGTACAGTGCCATGCACACCATCTCCGAAGACAGCAGTAACTTCACGAAGGACAGTAAGGCCAGAGGCAAGGAACAGACGGCCGGCATTATGATTAACAATAAGACCGGAGCGATCCTCGGCATGATCGAAGGACGCGACTTCAACATCGAGCAAATGAACTACGCTACCCAAATGATCCGCCAGCCCGGCTCTACGATGAAGCCGATCGCAGCCTATCTGCCTGCGCTGGATGCAGGACTGATTCAGCCTGCCGGTATTCTGGACGATGCACCTGTAGTTATGAAGGATGGGGGCAAAGGTTACCATATTCCCAAGAATGCCAACAACCGCTATCAGGGTCTGGTTACCGCCCGGTATGCCTTGAACAAATCCCTGAACCTCCCGGCCCTTAAGCTGTTCAATGACAAGGTCGGGATCGAGAAAGCCTGGGCCTTCTCCAAGAAGCTGGGGATCACTACTATAGAGGAGAATGACTATAACGCACAGACCGGGGTTATCGGGGGGCTGCGTTACGGGGTTTCGGTGGAAGAGCTAACCAATGCCTATGCCTCCATCGGCAATCAGGGTGCCTTCACGGATGCGTATATGATCGAGAAGATCGTGGACTCGCAAGGTAAAATCGTCTACCAGCATAAAGTTAATCCGGAGCAGGTCTTCTCCAAACAGACGGCTTATCTGATGACTGATATGCTGCGTACTGTAATAACTGACGGTACGGCAAGTACGGTGAAGAGGAATTACAAGCATTTCAAAGACGTGCCGATTGTCGGCAAGACCGGTTCCACCCAGAACTACGGGGATGTCTGGTTCATGGGTTACTCTCCGGATGTCACACTCGGTATATGGGTGGGCTACAAAGAGCAGATCAACACACTCCAGGGTGATTCACAGAAACGTCAAGCGCAGACCTTGTGGACCAAAGTTATGAATACTGTAATCGACAAGCGTCCTGAGCTGTTTGTAACGAAGGAATTCTCCAAGCCCGAGGGTATCGTCAAAGCGACAGTCTCTGCTTACAGCGGCAAGAAGCCTTCCAGGCTGACGGACAGATATACAACGGATCTGTTCAATGCGAAATTTGTCCCTACAGAGAGTGACGACGGTATTTCCAAGGCCAGGTATATCACTTACAATGGGGTGAATTACATTCCCCTCGAAGGCACTCCTGAGGATTTCCTGAAGGAGAAGATCGTAGTCAAGCGCGAGAAACCCATTCAGGAGCTGGTAAAAGAGCTGCGTGCAGCCTTCCCGGCTATGAGGTCACACGAATCACTCAGTTACTACATGCCGCGGGATGCCAAAACCGACTACCCTTCCGAGGTCGATCCACGGGTGGATGACGGCAACGGACCAAGCGCTCCCGGAGAAGTAATGGTCTCTTACAGCAGCGGCAAGGCTGTAGTCACCTTCACTCCAAGCGGTTCTCCCGATGTGGTTGGCTACCGTCTGTACCGTTCCCTTAACGGCGGTTCCTTCAAAAAGCAGGACGTTCTCTCGGCTGGAGAAAGTACCGTCTTCAAGCCTGGAACACCAGCCGGTGTAAGCGCCAGCTTCTATGTTGCAGCGGTGGACGTAGCCGGGCACGAGACGGCCTCCAGCGTTATAGCTGGCGGCACTAAGCCTACCCCGGAGCCAACGCCTTCTCCGGAACAGCCTCCGGTCACTCCGCCGACACCGGACCCCGGAATCATCCCGGAGAAGACCGAGGACCCCGGCATGATCATTGTTCAGCCAACTGCTAACAATGAACCCGCTCCCTTAGGCGGCGGAACTAACGGCGCCGGGGGGAACAGCGGCAATGGCAGCACTAACACTGGCGGGAAAGCCACCAATAAGCCTGCCGGCAATACCGGAGGATAAGGGTTGCCACAAGTCAGATGCTCAAAATTCTCAAAAGCTTCGAACGTCAAAAAAGCAGCGATTCACTCCAATAACGAGAGTGAATCGCTGCTTTCTGTTTTTGATCCATTGCTGCTTAGCGTCCATCCAGGTGCTTACGTTGATCCAGCTCAAAAATAAAGAGATGCAAGATTAAGAATATATCATCAGTCCTCGATGGTAGACAGATCGCCTTCCGGCAGATGCAGCTCCCAGGCCTTCAGGACACGGCGCATAATTTTGCCGGACCGGGTCTTGGGCAGCTTATCCTTGAATTCAATCTCGCGCGGCGCAGCGTGGGCAGACAAGCCTGCTTTGACAAATGCCGCAATCTCCTCCTTCAGCTCGGTTGTCGGGGAATACCCGTCACGCAGCGAGATGAAGGCTTTGATAATTTCGCCGCGCATGACATCCGGTTTACCGATAACCCCTGCCTCCGCAACAGCGGGATGCTCCACCAGCTTGCTCTCCACCTCGAAGGGGCCGATCCGCTCCCCGGAGGAATTGATCACATCATCAATCCGCCCCTGGAACCAGAAATACCCGTCTTCATCCATATACGCCGAATCCCCGGAGATATACCAGCCGGCAATCCTGAAATACTCCTCATATTTAGCGGGGTTGTTCCACACCTTGCCCATCATGGATGGCCAGGGCGTGCGGATAGCGAGATTGCCCATGGCATATGGAGGCAACACGTTGCCGCGGTCATCCAGGATAGCCGCCTCTATCCCCGGCAGCGGCCGTCCCATGGAGCCGGGCTTGATGTCCATTCCCGGGTAATTGCAGATGAGCTGGGCACCGGTCTCTGTCATCCACCAAGTATCATGAATACGCTGGTGATAGATTTTATCCCCCCAGCGTACAACTTCCGGGTTCAGCGGCTCTCCGACAGACAGGACATGCCGCAGGCTGCTCAGATCTATGCCTTCCAAGGTCTCCTTGCCTGCTCCCATCAGCATCCGGAAAGCCGTAGGCGCACTATACCACACCGTAACCCCGAAGCGTTCAATCGTCTTATACCAGTCCTGCGGGCTGAAGCGGCCTCCCCGGACTACATTGGCTACACCATTCAGCCAGGGGGCAAAAATACCGTAAGAGGTGCCGGTCACCCAGCCCGGATCTGCCGTGCACCAGTACACATCGTCCGGCCGCAGGTCCAAAACTACCTGCCCCGTATAATAATGCTGGATCATGGCTCTCTGCACATGGTAGATGCCTTTGGGCTTCCCGGTGGAACCGGAGGTATAGTGCATGATCAGACCGTCATCCAGACTCAGCCATTCCGGTTCCAGCTCTGCAGAGGCCGCAGCCATTTCCGTTCCATAATCCAGCAGACCGGAATCCTCAGACACCTCTCCTCCGACCAGAAAAATATGGCGCAGCCCGGGAAGCTGCTCACGTTTTACCCGGTGCAGCAGCTCAGGCGTAGTCACCAGCGCCACCGCTCCGCTGTCCTCCAGACGGTCCTTCACCGCCGTCTCCATGAATGCCTCGAACAGCGGTCCTGCCACTGCTCCCGTCTTCAGAATACCAAGCAGACTGAAATACAGCTCCGGGGTGCGCGGCATGAAGATGAATACCCGGTCTCCTTTGCCGATTCCGTATTTGCGGAGTACATTGCCGAACTTGTTCGACCGTTCCCGCAAGTCCCCGAAGGTGTAACGCTCCTCGCGCACTGCATCGCTGTAGATCAGGGCCGTAGCTGCCCCCCGCCCTTCCAGCACATGACGGTCCACAGCTTCATGAGCCATATTGACCTTGCCGGTCTCATACCAGGAGAAGTTTCGCTCGACATCCTCCCACCGGAATTCGTCAACGGCCCGGGAATAATCGGCCATATTCGCCTGCTCCACGCGTTTCTGCAAAATTTCGTTGTGGACTTGCCCCATTCCTCTTGCCTCCCCTACTGGTTTGCTTTAAGCTTTAAGGGTAAGAACCTGTTTCTATTCATTTCTGTCAATGTTTCATTTGTGAATATTCCGTGTCGGAATCAGTATATCACAGGAAGCGGTTACATTCCATATTATAGTGAACCGGAGGGAGCCCTGACCATGGAGCATCGTAAAATCCCCGTTTCCCATACCGTAGAGCACAAAGGACAGCTTATAACGGTCAGTGGGCCCTTATCGCCTGATACCCTCCGGGCGTTAAGCATACATAGCGATCTGGATGCCTTCCGTAAGCCGCGGGAGCAGCTCGAAGCATTAATTGAGATCTCCGGATTGCCGGAAGGGCGCATCGTTGCAGCATTAGCCTCAGACGTTATAGTGGGGTATGTCACCTTTCATTATCCGGATGAGCTGGAGCTTTGGTCTCAGGGCGGGATGGACGATCTGATTGAGCTGGGGGCGATTGAAGTAGCTGACGAGTACCGGGGGAGCGGACTGGGCAAGCTGCTGGTGACCAGTGCTTTTGAAGAGGAGCAGCTGGAGAATTGCATCGTGTTCACCACGGAGTATTATTGGCACTGGGACCTGAAGGGGAGCGGTCTTACGGTATGGGAGTACCGCCAGATGATGGAGAAGCTGATGAAGACGGTAGATATGGTGTGGTATGCCACTGATGATCCGGAAATCTGCTCACACCCGGCCAATTGTCTGATGGTCCGCATGGGCCAGGCTGTGCCGCTGTCCTCCCGCGAGACCTTCGACCGGGTTCGCTTCAGACAGCGGTTTATGTATTAGCCTATTAACCGGCTCAGATTCCTTATCCCTCACATAGCCTTAAGCATGTGTTCAAGGATGGCATGCGAATGCTGCGAGGCGGTCACCGTGAACTCACTGTAATTCACATGGGCTGAGCCATCGGCTTTGTCGGACATGGAGCGGACGATTACAAAGGGTATCCCATTCATATGGCAGACTTGGGCGACCGCCGCCCCCTCCATCTCTGCACAGGCCCCGTCCAGCTGCTCACGTAGCATAGCTACTGACGCCCTGCTGGCAATGAATTGATCCCCGGACAGCACAATGCCTGTTACAGACTTCTGCTCCAGCTCTTGACAGGCCTCTTCTGCTAACTTCACCAGCAGCGGATCTGCCTGGAAGGCGGAGATCTCCTGATACGGAATCACCCCTCTGGCATAACCGAGTGCTGTAACATCCATATCATGCTGAATACACTGTGAAGAAATAACAATATCTCCGATATCCAGATCAGGATGCAGCGCCCCGGCTACTCCTGTGAACAGCACCTGATCAACGTCGAAGCTGTCCAGCAGAATCTGTGTCGTGACAGCAGCGTTCACCTTGCCGACACCTGATTTGCAGACTACGGCCTTTTTACCGAACACCGTTCCAGTGTAAAAGGTTATCCCCGCCTTCACCGTCACCTGCTGATTGTCCATCTCTTCAAGCAGCAGCCTGATTTCCTCATCCATTGCTCCAATCAATCCCAGAACCCCGCTCATTTGCTTATCCTCCATTTCTCTTCACGGAAACATAAAAAGCCCCCGAAGGAGCTTCTTAAGAAACCTGTATCTAAGCTGAACCTACAGGCCTTTATTTGTTGACATGATTGACGGACAGACGCAGAATCGTCTCATGCGGCAAAATAACCCGCGGATTCTCGACCGTCTCCTTCTTCATCAGCTTCGTCAGCAATCTCATCGCTACGGCTCCGAGATCGTACATCGGCTGTGCTACAGTTGTAAGCAGCGGACGAACCATGGAAGCCATACGGATGTTGTCAACACTGATAATCGAGAAATCATCCGGCACCTTAAGTCCTTCATCCTGAATGCTGTGAATAGCGCCAATAGCCATCTCGTCGGTAGCCGCAAAGACAGCTGTCGGCTTCTTCTTAAGACCCAGGAAGTACTTCATGGCTTCGACACCGGATTCGTAACGATAGTTACCGATACGGACCAGATCCTCCTGATATTCGATACCTGCCGCTTCCAGCGCCTTCTTATACCCGTGGAACCGTGCATAACCGTTCGCAGGGTCCTGCAGAGTGCCACTGATCATAGCGATCTCACGGTGTCCGTGGCGGATAAGCGTATTCACGGCATCGAACGCAGCTGTCTCATGGTCGATATCCACGGAAGGATAGGTGCCCTTCTCATCGCGGGTCGCACAGAGAACGATAGGCACTGCGGAAGTCTGGAAAGCCTGAATATGCTCATCCGTAACCGTTCCGCCCATGAAGAGCAATCCGTCCACTTGCTTCTCTAGCAATGTGTTAATTACACGGATCTCTTTCTCCTTGCGCTTGTCCGCATTACACAAAATAATATTGTAGTGATACATATTGGCAATATCTTCAATCCCGCGTGCAATTTCCGCAAAAATCGAGTTGGAGATATCAGGGATAACAACCCCTACGGTTGTCGTTTTCTTGCTGGCGAGCCCTCTCGCCACAGCATTCGGACGATAGCCCAAACGCTCAATCGCTTCAAAAACCTTCTTCCGGGTCTGCGGTTTCACGTTGGGGTTATTATTCACAACCCGTGATACCGTAGCCATAGATACGCCTGCTTCTCGAGCTACATCGTAAATGGTTACCGTCAAATTACTCTCTCCATTGCGATAAATTTTATCGTTCGACTAATTAAAATTATGATACGACACTTTGTACAATTGTGCAATGATAACGCTTCATTTTCCTTTCAAAATTTCTTTCAAAGGTTGAAACGCCAGTCCTGGCGCGGGCTTGTACGCCTTCAGCCAATCCTTAGTCCTCCAGCAGCTTCCAGTTGAAAGCACTTTAGATTTCAAGTGGAAACACTTCAGATTTCAAGAATTCTGTAATCTTCCTCTATCGTATCAAAAAGCGCGTGAAAAATCCAACATTCGATGAAAGTTTTTCATTGTTTTTGCAGAAAATTTTTTAAAATGTAAAAAAATGCTCTTTATTTGGCACTTTCTGCCGAATGCGCCGTCAACTGGGAGAGCCGGAGGCCGATTTCTTCCATCCATTTCCTGTCGGACAGATCAGCCGCCGTGCGATAGACATCCAGCAGCAGATCAATCCGCCCCTGAATAGACCTGCGAATCGACTCTTCCAGCTCCGGCAAGCCGCCGGCGAACAAACCTGCAGCAAAGATATCCTTCAGCACACTGGCCCACTCGTTACGGTCCGCAAAGGACAATTGCTGTTGCCCGGACGGGCGCTCCCCGAGTTCCCTGATCAGCAGACCAAGTTCCCGCTTGATGACCGGCAGAGGCTCATAACGGGAGCATTCCCCGCAAGTATATACAGGAACATGAGTGATTTTGATCTTTGCACTATAAATCAGCGTATGCATATGTATGGTCATGACCCCGCCGCAGCCACATGACTTCTTCATTAAGTTATCCTTATACATCTCCCACACCTCAGAATGATCTTTTACAAAACGCATAGTTTTGCCTTTTCTCTACTACGTATTCTACTATTCGACTTTGTTCCTGCGAATCCCTGCAAGTTTGCATATAATGTTTTAATTGGCAATTGACTTAGGAATTACCATATCCAAAGTGACTTCAAGTTTTTCTTTTGTTAGAATGACATAGAAATCAGTTTGTGAATTCCGAAGGGAGTGTAAGGTATGAGACTGGCCGGTAAAAAGGTCATTGCGCTTGTAGACGAAGAATTCGAAGATCTGGAGCTATGGTATCCTGTGTACCGTGTACGTGAAGAAGGGGCCGAAGTTCATCTGGCTGGCCTTACGAAGAACAAGACTTATGTGGGCAAATATGGCGTACCCGCCACCGCAGAATACAGTTGGGACGAGCTGAATGCTGCTGACTATGACGGCATACTGGTTCCCGGAGGCTGGGCCCCCGACAAAATCCGCCGCTACAGCGCAGTGCTGAAGCTGGTGCAGGATTTCCATGCCGCGAAGAAGCCGATTGGCCAGATCTGCCATGCGGGCTGGGTCCTCATCTCTGCCAAGATCCTGGAAGGTGTAACGGTCACCTCCACGCCGGGCATCCGCGACGATATGGAGAATGCCGGAGCCATCTGGAAGGATGAGCCGGTCGTTACGGACGGACATATCATCTCCGCCCGCCGTCCGCCGGATCTCCCGCCTTACGGCAAGGCGTTCTGCGACGCGCTGGCGGGGGAATAGTCCAAGAACAGTTTGTGTAAACCTAAGGGAAATGGAGCTAATCTACCCCAAACAAGCCCTGCCTTGTCATCCGACAAGGTTCAGGGCTTGTTGTCATTCGGGCAGCAATTACCGGATGGAGAGGGATAGCTTCTCCTTAATCAGGTTCGGATAGCTGGTTATGGTGAACGTCAGCGGCTGGGGATATTTATTGCTGCCCAATCCTTGATAGTTCAGATGAGGGATTAATTTTGCATTCTCCGGCTCTTTACGAGGTGGAATACTGATGTCGAACTTGCCTGTCTCATGAACTTTACCTGCTCCATCGGTAAATGTACTATCCAGCATAAATGTATTGTAGATGCTGTTACTCTGGGCCTGGGAATAATATTCCAGAACCATAGTAGAGCCTTTATTAGTATTGTGGAGGGACATATGCAAATTCTGATCAGGAGATTTGATGATTTTCTGTTGTTCCGTATCAATAATTAATTGAGTTTTCTCTTTATCCAACGCCAGGATTCCACCAATCTGTAGTTGAAGACTCTCTGTCGAGCGGCTGTCGTTCGAAAATATCAGTCTGCTCTTACTATCCGTAAACTTGGCGGAGCGTAATTCAAGATTCGTATAGTCACCGCCGCTGCCGACTAGCATACGCGGTTTGTACATGGAAAAGATTTGTTTGGAATTCAGCGGATTGCAGGAATAGTCCAGATAAATGCCGGAGGCTGCGAGATAGACCTCGTTAATTTCGATTTCCTGTCCGTCTATAGCCATCGTTTGGTCAACATGAATGGTTTGTCCCGACTTGGCGATCTGGCCCCGGTCCAGCGGGATGGCTACAGACAGCTTAGCCAGCTGGGTATCTGCGGCAACAGGGGAGAATTGTTTATACTCACCAAGCTCCAGTTCAAACGTGATTTGGTCCGGAAGGGAACTATAACCCTTTTCCCACTGCAATACTTCATAACCATAGGTTATACCATTTGGAGTACTTGCCGTACCGGCGCCCCGGGAACTATGCAATGGATTCAAGCTACTTCCTGTAAGCTGCATAAAGTTTACATTAGCTCGCTCTTCTGTATTATTCTGCAATGAATACAAAATGATGATTCCCTTCTGATCTGCAGCAATTCCATCTACGGTCAGGACAAATCCGTTCTGCTCTGCGGTAACACCACTGATGCTCTGTACAAGGCCAGTCTCGATTGCCGAAGATACTGTGGCGTTGCTAATTAAAGCTGGAATGTACTTTTCAAACTGCCCATAGCTCTGAAATATGGCTGCCTGATCCAGAGCAGCCCCCTGGGACTTTAACCTCTCGCCTGCCCAAGGAATGGAGAATAGCAGCACAATCCCCAGGATAGCTACTGTACCCAGAACGTAGCGGCTCGTAAGTGACCTAGTGGGTCTGCGTGAACGGGTTAACCCTCTGCGAATCGCCGTATTCAGCTTCATTTCAGCGATCTCTTCTGCTTCTGCTGACAGACTCTGATAGTACTCCTTCAGCAAATCTTCTTCCGTTCTAACCATTCTATAGTCCCCCTCTTATTCTCATTTTGTCGCGGAGCTGCTTCAGTCCCTTGTTCAGCCAGGTCTTGACCGTTCCTTCCGGCTTGCCCAGCACCGCAGCAATCTCAGTCAGCGTCATGTCCCGGTAATACTTCAGCACAAGAACCTGACGGTATTTCGGCTTGACCCCTTCGAGTGCCCGCTCCATATCCAGCTTACGGTCACTGGTCATCTCCTGCAGTCCGCCGCCCGCCCGATCCGGCACAGGAGCAGCCAGCCGCTTCCTCCGCTTCAGTTCATCCTTGCAGCAGTTGATCAGAATGCGGGTCAGCCACGGTGCGAACCGGTCCCCGTCTTTCAGGCTGTAACGCTTGACCCAGGCTCTGTATGTAGTCTCCTGTACCATTTCAAGCGCCTCCGCTTCGCTCCGTAAGTAGCTGTATGCGATGCTGTAGAGTATTTTTTTCTGTTCCAGCACCCGGCCGATAAACAGCTGTTCCTGTTCACTCAAGAGGCGCACCCGCTCGCCTTCCCACGTATTCTCCATCCCGGAACTCTCTCCCCTTCTTTTTTGACTTCTGTATATACTGACTGTCCGGCAGTCCAAACGGTTTTACTTTTTTTGAAAAGAAGGCCGGGTTATAGGAGCAATCCGCCGTGCAGCGGACGATCCTCCGCCGATCTGTACAGCAAAAAGCCCGGTGTGTCTGGGCTCGCTTGACCCCCACGCCGGACTTTATATTCAATTCAGCCTTTAACATGCGGCCGTTAAGGCTATGATGTCTTTTCTTTGGAATCTCCGCCGCCGCCCAAGGTGAACCCGCTGCGCCCTACATAAGCACTGAGCTGCTCCTCCGTCTCCGTGCTGGTCCGGTTGCGGAAGCACACCTTCGCAATCTCCCTCGCCTCGGAAGCCAGCGTGTTCAGCGTGCGGTGCTTGACCTTCAGCAACGCCTGCGGCGACATGCTCAGCACGCCGATGCCAAGCTCCAGCCAGAGCGGGAGCGAACGCTCGTCCGCTGCCATCTCACCGCATACACTGACGTCGATGCCCACGCTATGTGCCGCATCTACCGTCATGCGGATCATGCGCAGCACGCCCGGATGGTAAGGATGATACATGTGGGCAATCTGCTCATTCATCCGGTCCACTGCGAGTACATACTGCACCAGATCATTCGTGCCGATACTGAAGAAGTCCACTTCCTCCGCCAGCAGATCGGCAATCATTACAGCGGCCGGAACTTCAATCATAATCCCTACCTTCATCTCGCGGTTATACGGAATCCCCCGGCTGTCCAGCTCGTTCTTCACTTCATTTAGCACCGCTTTGGCAGCCTGAACCTCTTCGACAGAGGAGATCATCGGGAACATCATTCGGACATTACCGTAATGGCTGGCCCGCAGAATCGCCGCTATCTGTGTTTTGAACATGTCCTTGCGGTCCAGACTGATCCGGATTGCCCGGTAGCCGAGGAACGGATTCTGCTCCTCCGGCAGCTGGAAGTAATCCAGGTGCTTGTCCCCCCCGATATCAAGCGTACGGATGACAACGGTCTCCTTGCCGACTTTTTCCGCGACCAGCTTGTACACCTCGAATTGCTCATCTTCTGTCGGGAAGGAGCTGCGGTCCATATAGAGGAACTCCGTGCGGAACAGCCCCACTCCCTCGGCCCCATATTTCAGCGCCATGTTCAGCTCCTTCACCGAACTGATATTACCGGCCAGCCGCAGCGATACACCGTCCTTGGTAACTGCCTCGACTGTAGCAAGCAGTTCAAGCTGCTCCCGCTTCCTCTGCTGCTTCGCGCGTCTGGAGGTGAAGTCTCTTAATGTAGATTCATCGGGATGGAGCATCACCGCTCCGGTCTCTCCATCCAGCACCAGCATGTCCCCGGTCTGGATCGGGGTCAGGATTTTGTTCTCCAGCCCTGCTACCAGCGGAATGCCCAGCGCCCGGGCCATGATGGAGGAATGCGAGGTTTTGCCGCCCATCATCGTAACGATGCCCAGCACATAAGCCGGATTCAAATGGGCCAGCTGTGAGGGGGACAGTTCCTTAGCCACAAGGATATAGGGCTGGGTATCAGACGGCAGCGTTACCTCGGGCGCACCCAGAAGATGCTTCAGCAGACGGTTGCCGACATCCTTAATGTCCACGGCCCGTTCCTTCATATATTCATCGTCCAGCAGATCGAACATCGCTACAAAGTGGTCTATCGCTTCCTTCACTGCCACCTCGGCCGCTTTATATTGGCGTTCGATAATGCCGCGGATTTCGCTCATGAACACAGGATCATCCAGAATCGCCAGATGGGCATCGAAAATACTCGATTCCTCCGGTCCGACAACCTCCCGGAATTCTTTTTTGATAAACTCGATTTCGTCCTTGGAGGTACGGATCCCTTCATACAGACGTTCAAACTCCTTGGCCAGATCCACCGGGTTCACCTGAGTGTCCGGCAGACTCCATTCCCAGTTCGGCAAAACAAAGGCCTTCCCGATGGCAACACCTGCTGCAGCGCCTATGCCTTGTATCATGCTTCGATCCCTCCAACATTGCTTTCATGTAATACCACGGACATGACGGAAGACTGCCCTTTTTTAACGTTTTTGAATGGAGCATAGCTCCAGGATTTGACCCGGTCCGGGTTGGTGATCACCATCGGTGTCGCCAGTGAAGCGGCATGCTCCTTCAAGTAGGCCAGATCAAACCGGACCAGCAGCTGCCCCGGCTCCACACTGTCACCTTCCTGTACAAGCGCCTCGAACGGCCCTTTAAGCTGCGAAGTATCGATCCCTATATGCATAAGCACCTCCAGGCCTTCAGGCGTAGCAATGCCCACTGCGTGCATCGTAGGGTATACGTGCATCACCTTGCCGAATACGGGCGAGACCAGCTCTCCTTTGTCCGGGAAAAAGGCCACTCCATCTCCAACCAGCTTCGCGGCAAAAATATGGTCAGGCACTTCTTCGATCGGCATCATCCGCCCCTGGATGGGCGAACTGAACAGCACCTGCGGCAGATCGCGCAGCATCAGCTTGTCAATCTCTTCGCGGATCAGCTCTGAATAGGTACCGAACACGACCTGCACATTGCCGCCGCCCAGCTTGATAATGCCTGCGGAGCCAAGCCCCTTGAGCGCCCCTGTATCTATGAAACGGTCGTTATGCACCGTTAATCTCAGCCGGGTAATGCAGGCCTGCACCTGCACAATGTTCTCCTTGCCGCCCAGCGCTTCCAGAATCAGCGGAGCCTGATACGGAATATTCCCCGCCCAATCCCCAAGCTCAGAGCCTTCTTCACGGCCCGGCGTAGGAATCTGGAACCGGCGGATCGCCCAGCGGAACACATTGTAGTAGACAATTCCATACCCGATCCCGATGGGAATCAGCAGCCAGGCCCGCTGGGACAGATGCAAGTTGAGGAAGAAATCAATGGTCCCTGCCGAATAGGAGAAGCCATGATGAATCCCGAGCGAATAAGTCAGCACCATAGCAAGACCGGACATAACCACATGCAGTGCGAATAAATATGGCGAAGCGAACAGGAAGGCAAACTCAATCTGCTCCGATACGCCGGTCAGAAAGCATACCAGGGCTGCACGCAAAAAAGTCTTCTTAATCTTGGGCTTAAGGTCTTCGCGCGCTTCCTGGATGATCGCAAACGCGATAGCCGGCAGGGCGAACATCATAATGGGGAACAGTCCGGCCATGAACACACCCGCTGTAGGATCTCCGGCAAAAAAGCGCGGCAAATCCCCCTGCACCACAGCGCTGCCGTCAGGCGTCGTGAAGGAGCCAAGCTGGAACCAGAATACATTATTGAGGATATGATGCAGGCCGAAGGCCGTCAGCACCCTGTACAGAACCCCGTAGACAAACACTCCATATCCGCCGGTAACCTGCACCACCCTGAAGAGTTCATTCAGCAGCTCCTGCAGGAGCGGTGACACTCCAAGCATCACCCAGGCGAACAGCGCCGAGAATAACCCCATGAACAGCAGAACAAAACGCGACCCTCCAAAAAACTGGATCGCCTCCGGCAGCTTGATATTCTTAAACCGGTTATGCGCCACACCGGCTACAATTCCAAGGATAATACCAATTAATGTTGCAGGCTGCACAGCCCCGTCTCCCATATTGGAAACAATCCGGTCATAAGTGAACATCCCTGCGAGTGCGGCCAGTCCGGCCGGTCCGGCCTGATTGGACAATCCCCACGCCACACCGACAGCAAACAAATAAGGCATGAAATAGAATATTCCTTGCCCCGCGTACGTCGTCACTTCGGATACCGAAGAAAGTCCCCATGCAGACCATGGCAAGCTGCCCAGACTCAGCAGAATAGCTGCCGCCGGAAGCACCATGGTAGGAAGCATAATGGCTCTGCCCAACTGCTGCAAAGATCCGAGCCAATTCAAGGCGACCCTCTCCTTTCTTTCTATATTGAATGGTAAGCGTTGCAGCAGTTTTTGTCAAAAGAATCCGTGTGATTCGTGCAGGCCACTCTTCGTTGCGAAAGGTCGGGACAAGTAACCTGAGAACTACGCTGCAATACGCCGCAATTGTATTTTGTACATCAGATCACCTGTAATCCTCCTCAAATTAACGATCTATTGCACTTCGTACATTAGAATTCTCAGAATCCGGCCAATATCAACCTAAATACAAATTTCTACTGCACAAAGTGCAACAGAACCTTATAAAAGTGGTTCTCCAGCGGAATCTATTGCACAAAGTGCAATCATCATCTCCATACATTCGCAGTAATATCCCGCTTGCCCATACAACCATATAGACCACAGGTGTCATAGAACGCACAAGTACTCCTTTAATACGATTCAATTATACTTTCCAGCCTTAAGGAGCGGGCAGCTGAGTATATTCACCAAGTTTGATCCTGATGCATGGGCCGGAGTTCATAGGACCTTATCCCTCTTCCACCAGTAACAGGCTGTAGCATCCCTTTAGCGCTCAATGAGCTTAACAGCTTGCGGGCAGTTCTATAGTTCATCTGAAAAATGTCCGTGACATCCTTAGGCCGAACCGGCCTGCCAAGCTGCCACGCCAGACGCAGGACTTCTTTTTCTTTTGACAACAGGTGCTCCCCGCCTGCCCTGTTCCGGGCCAGATAAGGCGCGAGCGCCAGTTGCAGCAGCATCCGGCATACTTCGGGACGCTGCTGGATATCGTCGAAGGAGAAATGCAGCAGCCTCCAGCCCATTCCAGTCAGGAAGGTATCCCGGTTAAGCGCATAGCTGAATTTCTCCCGGTCCATATCCTTGATATGGCTCTGATAACCGTCACATTCGATACCGAAGCGCGCACCATTCAGCGGTAAAAAAGCAAAGTCCAAAAATTGTGACTTCCGGTTCCAGTCATAAACTTCATACTCCGGGTGCAAATGCTCCAGTGACTCGAACAAAGGCCACCATACATTTTGCAAAAACAGCTTCTCCGCATAGTTATGTCCGCGCAGCAGCCTTCCCCGCCGCTCACCGCCCCTATCATTAGTATGCATCTCCAGAAAGTTACCATGTGCCTGTTCAAATTCCATAGAAATCTCCTCCCGCAAAATAAAAAAAGAACGTCCTCCCCATCTGGAAATGGGATAAAGGACGTTCTTCGTCTAAGTAAAGTATAGCAAATCAAACTCAATAAAACTTATTATTCTGCGAATACGGAACTCCTCCAGGTGAGACAGCGGGGTCCGCATGATAGCCCGGAGCGCGTGCATCACTCCCGGAACCGGAAGTACGCCTCCGGCTGTCCTCGAAGCAATTACCCCCGGCTACGGCCCTTCATCGTAATGGCTTCCTCCACCTTGATACAGCGGTCCATGATCGCGATCATGTCATGGGCAGCGGCGATGTCCGCAGCCTCCTGACTAATAATACCCTGCTGCAGCCAGAGAACACGCGCGCCGATATCAGCTGCCTCCTGCGCTACAGCTGCACAATATTCGCTGCGGCGGAATACATTCACAATATCCACCGGCTCAGGAATTTCCGCGAGGGTATGGTAGCATTTCTCGCCCAGGATCTCCCCGTCTACCGACGGATTCACCGGAATAATCCGGTAGCCCCGGCTCTGCATAGCGCCGGCTACCATATAAGAGGTGCGGTCTGTTTTGTCGGACAGGCCCACTACGGCAATATTGCCTGCAGCAGCCAGAATGTCTCCAATTTGATCCCTGCTAGGATTCTCAAAGCTCATGTGTATTACCCCTTCCGTTGATTGCGCATCTGGGCACATACCAGATTCAGCTATACCTACATCATACCGCGCATCAGGAAAAGTTCCAAATCCGAACCATCTGCATGATCCCGCTATATTGTTCCATTCACCGGACACAGCCACACCATATGAACAGAATCCGGTCCCCAATAATCATTAACTACCGCATAGGGCGCTCCGAACTTTTGCAGCCACCTGGTTTGCGCGCGTCTATAGCCGCTGTCCAGGCAGAACGCAGTAATCCCCTGTTGTCTGAGGAATATCATCAGTTCGGCAATCAAAGCCGAAGCAATCCCTTGTCCCTGATAATCCGGCAGAACATATAGACTGCCCAGCTCACCTACAGCATCAAGCTTATTTCCTGTACAAACCCGGATATCCTCTCCGCAAGGGGCATACGATATGGTGCCGACGACCTTACCGTCCATCTGGGCCACCCAGAAATACGTATCTGAGTTCTGCGGATTCAGGGAAATGTTAACCATCCGTATCTTGGACTCGATCTCCTGCTGAATCTCACTGTCCAAGTGACCCAGTCCTTCACCTTCAAAAGCATCCGTAATCGAAAGCCTGTAAAGATCCGTTACCGAAGTAACATCCTCCCGGGTAAGCGGAGCTATGCTTAACTGGCCTGTCTCCGTCACTCTACCCATTCCACATTGGCGCCTAATGAGCGCAAGTGATCGAAATATTGGGGATAAGACTTCGCTACATGATGCGCATCCTTAATCAGCAGCGGCTGGCGGGCACGCAGTCCCACTACAGTAAGTGCCATAATCACACGGTGGTCATAGTGGGCATTGATCGTCACGCCGCCTTCAACCCCCTCCGGTGTACCATGAACAATAATCTCGTCACGCCGTTCTTCGACCTTCGCACCGGCACGGGTCAGCTCGGCCAGATAATCCGTGATGCGGTCACATTCCTTATAACGCAGATTCTCCACATTATAAAAGCGTGAGGTGCCTTCGGCGAATATGGCCGCTGCCACCATAGCCAGCACAGCATCGGTTGCTGCATCTCCGTCGAATTCTACCGCCTTAAGAACCCCGTTCCCCTGCACATGTACCGTTCCGTTCTCATGGGTGAGCGGCACCTCCATCATCCGCAGCACATCGACAATCGCCCGCTCCCCCTGCTTGCTCTGCTCGGCAAGCCGGTGAATCGTCACATCCGATTTCGTCACCGCTGCGGCGGCAAGCACAGCCGCCGATCCCGGATAATCGCCCTGAACCGTATAGGACTTGGCGGCATAAGCCTGACGGCCCGGCACCTTGAAGGACATGTAATCTTCAGCCGCATGGACGATAATCCCGGCCTGCTCCATGACCTCTAGCGTCTGGCCGATGACCACCTTGGATTTCAGATCATCCAGCACGATGATCTCACTGTCTTCTTCAAGCAGCGGAGTCAGGAACAAGAGTGCGCTGAGATACTGTGAGCTTACGGCACCAGAGACGGTAATCCGCCCCCCCTGCGGCTTACCGCCGCGGATGGTGATCGGCAGCCTTCCTTGATTATGCTCCACCTCAACGCCAAGCTGCCCGAGCGCTTGAATGAGGTCATCATGCGGCCGCTTACCAAGGGAATCCGGGTAGGTATTCACGAACGTAACCTCAGGGCTGAGCGCAGCCACTGCCATCAGGAAACGAAGCACGGCGCCGGCATTCCCGACATTCAGCTCTTTGACATCACGGGGATGGCGCCCGAACCCTTGAACTACAATTTTCTCTTCATCTTCAGTCAGCACAGCGCCGAGATCGGCGATACATCTGCGGATAGCATCGCTGTCCTCGCTGTGTGCGGGATGGTAAATCGTACTGACTCCTTCAGACAGAGCGGCTACCAGCAGATAGCGGGTAGTATAGTTTTTGGATGACAGGGCTCCGAATTCTCCTTGCAGCGTCGGCGTGGGCCTAACAATAACGTCCATAGTATAAGCGCTCCTTCAAATAAAGTGGTCTGTATGTACGGCCCTGTTTGACAGGGTAATCCGCAGTTGTGTTATCATAGCGTGAAGCCAATCCATAAATATTCGGACAGAAAAGAGGGTACTACCATGAATGAGATTCCGCAAATTACACCGCAGGAGCTGCGTAAGCGACTCGCTTCCGGCGAAGAACTTCTACTGATCGACGTCCGTGAAGACGATGAGGTTGCCTTCGGCATGATTCCCGGTGCGCAGCACATCCCGATGGGCCAGATCCCGCAGCAGACGGAGCAGCTTCCGGCTGATACCGAGATCATCTTCATCTGCCGTTCCGGCAGCCGCAGCCAGCGTGTCTGTGAATATCTGCAGCAATTCGGCATTACAGGCTCGAACCTCAGCGGCGGCATGATTGAATGGGATGAAACGGAATAAGCCGTAGCTTACTCCCGAACGCCAACACGCTTAAAAGCTCAGGCGCGGTAATGCATTAAAATATATTCGGAGACCTCGGCCACACTCCGCTCAGTTGTATCGACCGTGCAATGCGCGAAACGGTAAGCCTCCCGGCGCTGCTCCATAATGGAGCGTACCCGTTCTGCGGCATTGCCGGCGAGCAGCGGCCGGTTCTCATCCCCGCTGACCCGGGCAATAACCGCTTCCTCCGTGGCCGTTAGCGCCACAACGAAGCCATGCTCCAGCATAACCTCTGCATTCCCCGGTGCCAGCACGGCACCTCCGCCTGTAGAGATCACTCTGCGTTCACCCTGCAGCATCCTCTTCAGTACAGCCGATTCAATCTCCCGGAAAGCCTGCTCCCCGCCTTGTGCAAAAATATCGGCAATACTCCGGCCTTCGCTCTCGGTAATCACTGCATCCAAATCGACCAGTTCATAGTCAAGCTCCCCGGCCAGAATGGCGCCTACCGTTGATTTCCCCGTAGCCATCATCCCCACGAGGATGATATTTCTATCGTCCATAACTACCTCCAGGCCGCGACATTTGTCATATCATAACACAGGGTGAAAAGTTTGCACAATGGCGGCAAATTTGCAAAAAAACCCGAAAGCCCTCCGCATAAAGCGGAAAGCATCTCGGGTCCCTGTGAGTTAAGCGGAACGGCTGCCTGTTACTCTGCCAGCCAGTTGTGGTGGAATACGCCTTCTTTGTCCACGCGCTTGAAGGTGTGGGCACCGAAATAATCGCGCTGCGCCTGCAGCAGGTTCGCCGGAAGACGTTCTGTACGATAGCTGTCGTAGTAGGCAAGGGCACTGGCGAATCCCGGAACGGGAATACCCAGAGTGACAGCCGAAGCGATTACTTTGCGCCATGCTGACTGGTAATTATCCATAACATTCTTGAAGAACGGATCGAGCAGCAGGTTCTTCAGCTCGGCATTGTTCTCGTAAGCATCCGTGATGTTCTGCAGGAACCGGGAACGGATAATGCAGCCGCCGCGCCAGATCTTAGCCAGCTCGCCGTATTTCAGATCCCAGCCGTATTCGTCAGAAGCTACACGCAGCTGGGCGAAGCCCTGGGCATACGATACAATCTTGCTGGCGAACAATGCTTTGCGTACGTTCTCGATGAATTCTGCCTTGTCGCCGTCAAAGGCTACTGCCGCAGGTCCGCTCAGCACTTTGCTGGCTTCAACGCGTTCTTCCTTCATGGCAGACAGGAAGCGGGAGAAGACGGATTCGGTAATCATGGACAGCGGCACGCCGAGATCCAGCGAGCTTTGGCTTGTCCACTTGCCGGTACCCTTTTGGCCGGCAGCATCAAGGATGACGTCAACCATAGGTTTGCCGGTCTCTTCGTCATACTGTGCGAAGATATCCTTGGTAATCTCGATCAGATAACTGTCCAGCTCGCCGTTGTTCCATTCTGCGAAGGTGCTGTGCAGTTCCTTGGCATCCAGACCCAGGACATCCTTCAGCAGATGGTAGGCTTCGCCGATCAGCTGCATGTCGCCGTACTCAATGCCGTTATGCACCATTTTGACATAGTGTCCTGCACCGTCCGGCCCGATATATGTACAGCAAGGCTCTCCGCCCACATGGGCTGAAATTGCCGTAAGAATAGGTTCAACCAGCTTATACGCGCTTTCTTGACCGCCAGGCATAATGGAAGGGCCCTTCAGTGCGCCTTCTTCACCGCCGGAAACGCCGGTGCCGATGAAGCGGAAGCCTTTGTCTTCAAGCTCTTTGCTGCGGCGTACAGTGTCAGGGAAATAAGCGTTGCCGCCGTCAATAATGATATCGCCCTGATCCAAGAATGGAAGCAGCTGCTCAATTGTAGAGTCAGTTGCCTTACCCGCCTGAACCATGATCAGAATCTTGCGCGGTACTTCCAGCGATTGCACAAACTCTTCAACGGAGAACGTGCCAACCAGGTTTTTACCTTCTGCTTCTGCGACAAGATCATGTGTCTTCTCCGGGGAACGGTTAAACACGGATACGCTGAAGCCTTTGCTCTCGATGTTAAGAGCCAAATTTTTGCCCATTACCGCCAAGCCAATAACGCCGATTTGTTGTTTTGACATCTGGTTCTCCACCCTTTGCACCCTGTATTTTTGTGAAATCCATTTCTCGCAGTATAAGAATACCACCCTTTGTCAGCGACAGCAAAGTTCTGCCTGCGAAAGAGAGATCAATTTCATTGACAAAGTTCGATCTATCAGGGAAATTGCTCACAATGACTATTTTAACGGTTTTGTCCGCAGAAGTGAACCCCCCGGCCTCAAGAATGACAGAATAAAGGACACCCCGCTGCGGGATGCCCCTAATTGAAATATAATAACCCGCTTAGCACATCACCATTCCAGAGCCGCAAGCTCCCTGGTCAATTGCTGCAGCTTGGCCGTGCAATCCATCACCGCTTCAGCGTCGCTGCCGCGCATGGCTTCACTCAGCCGGTCGAGCTGTTCGTCAACCGCAAGCCTGTGGTCACGAATCCGTTCCTCGCCATGGGTGGAGTAGAATAGCTTCGTCAGCTCCTGATCCGACAATAGCGGTCCCTTCTGGTACAGGACCCGCTGCTGGTATCCGGAAATCTCCACCAGGCGGATCACTTCACCGAATAAAATATTCTCTATAATGATCTGACGGTCGCGGAAGCGCTTGACTACAGCATGACCTCTCATATCGCCAATCAGCTTCTCCATCCATTCTGCCAGGCGCGCATCACGGATCATATAATCACCCACCAGCTTGAAGCCGTCCTTGATCCGCTGGAAGCGCAGCTTCACAAGCTTGCGGCCGGTGCGCACCGAAATAAGAAAAACGCTCTCGTTCTCACTCCAGTAAAGGGAATAGCCTTCCTTGATCAGATCCTTGATTAAATCCTGGATATGTTGTCTGTCGAACCGCAGCTCCAGATTGCAGTACTCCACTTCGTCGTTTTTGTTCACGGCACTCCCCCCTAACTGCTTGATTTAAGCATCGTCAGCTTTACGGCCTAACTTAAGAGCAGAACAGACTGCCGGACCTCCCCTTGCACCTCGTGATTCTGTGTTCAGCTTACACTTATTTTATACTTTATTTTATGTAGCGGTAACTTGGTTTATTGACTATTTTTACCCGTTTTACACCTTTTCCAAACGCAAACCCTGCTACGGAGCGAATTCCCTGGTCTGTAAGGTCCAAAAAAGCCGCATTCGCCTGGTATTCAGGTTGCCTGCGGCTTACTTTATCTGGACTCCGCTCCGGGTTCACTCCCCGGCCCTTGACGTACTCAGTTCGCTCTGCCGTGCTTCAGCTTCGTCCGGTGAACAATCATGAGATGCAGTCCGAATAACAGAACCATGACTCCTGCACTGGCCAGAAAAGGAGCACTATGGCTAACCGTATCCCATAGCTTGCCTGACAGCACAGGACCTGCCACCATCCCCGAGCCTTGCAGCGTCAGGAAGAGTCCCCAGACGGTTCCGCGTTCTCCCTCCGGCACCTGCTTCGCCAGGAAGGCATTCCATGCCGGAAGAATCAGCGCATAGCTGATCCCGACCATTGCCACAGCCACGAAGGCCAGCGGCAGCCAGCGGACCTGTGAGAAGAACGCCAGGGAGCCGGCTGCGAGGAGGAAGCCGATATTCAGAAAGATGGATGTACCAATCTTGTCAACCAGCTTCCCCGCAGGAATAAGCGTCACCACCGTAATTCCCCCGCCGGCAATCAGCAGCAGGCTGAACTGGTTGGGGGTGACATGCAGCTCCGACCGGGCGAACAAGGTGACCACCGGCGTCATAAGACCGATGGCAAAAGCCTGCAGGAACAGGGCCGGGAAGAGCAGCCGGCTTACCTTCAGAGAGGAAGTGACCTGCTGCCAGGTCCGCTTCAGACTCTGCAGGGGGCGCAGCGGCTTACGCGGCACCGGAGGCCCCTCAGCCGTCATCTCACGGACAACACGCGGCGCATGACCGCCGATCTTTGACGGCAGAAACAGGGCCACTATGACCACTGCGGCCGCGAAGCCCATAAGCACCAGGAAGACCGTCCGGTAGCCCTGTCCGCCATGGTCCATCATGAAATTAACGATAATGGGTCCCACTCCGGTTCCGGCCAGGGAAGCCATCTCTACCGCCCCCATGGCCGCGCCGCTGCTGCCGCTCCGGGTAGAGCCTGCCAGTTCGGTGATGCCAGTCATCGTACAAGGCCACAGCGGGGAGGTTCCAATCCCCAGAATCAGACAAGCGATGGATAAGGTTACTGCATCCTTGGCATAAATAATCAGTCCTACGGCCACCACAAGGAGCAGCAGTGCCCCTGTCATCGTCCAGCGGTAGCCGATGCGCTCCATCACCCAGCCGAACGGGCTGCGGAACAGGTTATCCCCAAGATACTGCAGCGCAAAGGCGAACCCGACCACCGTTACGGACAGGCCGAGAATATTCTCCATATAGACCGGCAGCAGGGCTACCAGCAGCGATCCTTTGACGAATTCGACCAGAAAAATAATGATCCACATTTCTAAAATGAACGGAGAGGCTAAACTGATATGCATACGTTGCGCTGCTTTGCCAGACATTTCATCACATCCTAGTATTATGTTGATTGATTTGTTATACTGATGACTGCTTGTTCAAGCAGAAGGGACTACTCCGTCCCCAAGGGATGGTACTTCCGCTTCAGCGAGAAATCTAAAACTAATCTTCGCGAAAGGTTGTGACAGCATTAAATGAATCAACAAGCTACTCCCCTCTTCACTGCTCTCAAAAAGCATGCCGCCGGAAATCCAGTTCAATTCCATATTCCGGGACATAAGAAGGGGCTAGGAACCGATGCCGAATTCCGTGAGTTTATCGGCGATAACGCTCTATCCATAGATTTGATCAATATTGCACCGCTTGATGATCTTCATCAGCCCACCGGGGTTATTCTTGAAGCTCAGAAGCTGGCTGCAGAGGCCTTCGGCGCCGATTACACGTATTTCAGTGTACAAGGCACGAGCAATGCCATCATGACTATGATCCTCTCTGTCTGCTCAGAAGGAGATAAAATTATTGTGCCGCGCAATATTCACAAATCTGTGATGTCGGCCATTATTTTCTCCGGAGCCAAGCCTATTTTCGTCTCTCCTGTACAGGATGAGAATCTTGGGATAGACCACGGCATAACCACAAGCTCGCTCGAACGGGCTTTGAGGCGCCATCCGGATGCCAAAGGTGTCCTCGTTATCAATCCGACGTATTTTGGCGTATGCGCCGACCTGCGTTCGATTGTCGACCTGGCCCACAGTTACGGGGTTCCCGTACTTGTGGACGAGGCACATGGAGTACTGATTCATTTTCATGAGGACTTACCGGTATCGGCTATGCAGGCCGGTGCAGATATGGCAGCGACCAGCGTCCATAAGCTCGGCGGCTCCATGACGCAGAGCTCGGTACTGAATCTCAATGCCAAGACGGGCCTTGTCAACCCACAGCGGGTACAGACCATTCTCAGCATGCTGACCACCACTTCAACTTCATATATTCTGCTTGCCTCTCTGGATACCTCCAGACGTAACCTTGCCCTGAACGGCCATGAGATGGCGGCGAGAACCATCGCCCTGTCCAATTATGCCCGCAATTCGATTAATGAAATCGAGGGACTCTACAGCTTCGGCAAAGAAATTCTCGGAACAGAAGCCACCTTCAATCATGATCCGACCAAGCTGAACATCCATGTCCGCCATCTAGGGATTACCGGTTACGAGACCGAGAACTGGCTCCGTCAGAAGTATAACATCGAAGTAGAACTTAGCGACATGTATAATATTCTTTGCCTGATTACTCCTGGTGATACACAGGAATCGGTAGATAAGCTGCTCGCGGCGCTGCAGGTGCTCTCAGCGATTCATTACAGCAAAGGTGAAATCTATGAGCTTAAGGTTCAGGTGCCGAATATTCCGCAGCTTGCCCTAATCCCGAGAGACGCCTTCTACGCCGACACCCAGCTGGTCCCTTTCCGGGAGTCCGCAGGCTATATTATTGCAGAGTTCATCTATGTCTACCCGCCGGGAATCCCAATTCTTCTCCCTGGTGAAGTTATTACCCAAGATAATATCGACTATATCATTGACCATGTAGAAATCGGACTGCCCGTCAAAGGCCCTGAGGACCGCAGCATTACCAACATCAAGGTTATTGTCGAAGCAGAACCTATCTCCTAAGCCGGCTTGTCCTTAAGACATACGGCAATGCAAAACCCCGATACTGTATTCGTATCGGGGTTTTGCATTGAATGCCTGAAATCTATTCTTGCTGGGCAAGCAGCTCGTTATAAGCTTCTTCAACAGCTTTCCATTCAGCTTCATCTTCAATGTTGTACAGAACCATCTCTTCGTCTTCTTCTTCCATACGAAGGATAATCCCGTCTGCTTCCGGATTCTCGCGTTCGAGCAGCAGAGCGTATAATTTCTCGGCTACATCAAACGTTTCCACCAGTACCATTTCTACATCTTCGCCCTGCTCGTTCGTCAAGGTCAGCACAAACTCCTCGTGCTCATGGTCGTGATCATGTCCGCAACCGCATGCTTCACCATGTTCATGGCCATGCTCATGTTTGTGATCGCTCATTGTAATACCTCACTTTAATTGAATTATCCTACATTTGGTATCGTAACACGTAAGATAAGTTCAGGTCAATTTGCATAGAGGGCTTAATTCTTGGACGAGGCCGTAACTACCTTTTCTGACACAAGAATGTAATCTCCGTTCCTTGATGCCTTCATGAAGAAACCTACACTGTATTTGCCCGGTTCCTTGAAATCATAGGTGAATTCCGGTGTAGAGAACCAGAAATCCTCATTCTTGGAGCCGCCTGCATCCTCCAGTATATCCTTTACATTCCCCGAGGGATCGGTGATCGCCACCTTCACGGCAGCAATGCTGTCCTTCAGGCTGTCCACCTGCGTCAGGATCTTCATCTTAAGTTTGCCTGTATTGACATTGCCGAACACCGTGTCGCCTTTGAAGAGTACTATATGAACATTCGGCTTGAGGATCGTCACTTTACCCGAGCCGTCCCAGCCAATTACACCGCCTGCCTCTCTGGCCGGAATGTAGGCCTTGCCGTCAATCAGATAGCCGCCATCGGCTATTTCCTTTCCATTGCTCCATACTTTGATCTTCTGGTTCACAGCGTCAGCGAACAAATAGGAGCTTCCCATCATGAAAAACACAACCGCGCACAGAGCAATTTTTCTCCATCTCATTGTAAAGCCCCTCCAAGTAATTCATGCTGTTAATGTATACTGCTAACCCTTCGACAAGTTGCGCAGAATTCAGGGAATTATTTCTTTTTGCAGAAGAAAAGAAAATCGCGCCCGTGTGCAACCGGTTTCGGCCTGGAGAAGCCTTCCGTCTTCTCCAGCATATAGAAAAGGCCGGACAGCAGCGTCATATGGACGCCTGTCCGGCCTTTTCTATATGTGATCTATGCCAGGCTAAAATTGCGGAAGCTGATCCAGGTTGTTCGTAGGATCACCGTCAGCATCCCCGCGGATATACATTTCTCCGTCTCTTCCCTTGAATACGTTGACCCCTTCAATGCTTCCGGACTGAACCTCCTGAAGTGCCTGCTGGTAATCCAGTACACGCCCGGAAGAGGTCTGGAACTCGGTCAAATCCCCGTCACCGTTGCGCTTGGCGGCAACAAAACGTTCTCGTTCTTGATTCATCACTTAGAATCTACTCCTTCGCACTTGAATTAGCCATCAATCAGGCTCACTTCTAGCTTGTCCACCGCATCGAAAGAGTATGTAACCTTGGCAGAATTACAGAGTCTTTTGCATTCTCACATGCAGAATCCCCGCATCATAGAACGGCTCCTTGGAGATCACTTCATACCCCAGCTTGCTGTAAAAGGCTTCTGCGTGGCACTGGGCATCCAGGACTGATCCCTGGAGACCAAGCTCTCTGGCCCGTTCTTCCATAGCCAGCAGCAGAATACGCCCGTATCCCTTGGAGCGGTGCTCCTGACGAACGGCTATCCGCTGCATTTTGGCGGTTTCCGCTTTGTAATAGATCATCCGTCCGGCAGCGGCCGCCTGCCCGCCCTCCATGAGCAGGAAATGAAACACCTCATCACTGATCACATCATGTTCATCTATTTCTTCTGCTTCCGGCACCTTCTGCTCTTCCACAAATACCTGCTTGCGGATCGCAAGCGCCAGTCGAAGCTGCTCCTCTGTAGTTACATGAATAATTTCCACTGCCATCCCCCTGGCTCCTCTCTATAGGTCCAATCAATATGAAGCATTATACAGAATTATTAATATCCTGTATATAGGATCTAGAGCTTCAGAGCAGGGTTGATGGACAGGGAACGGCTTAAGGCCTCATGGAATGTCATAGACCTCCTCGGGAATCGAACGGTCGTACACATCCTGCATCACCGGTGAAGTCAGGCCATCCCGTGATTGCAGGCTCCCGTCCAGCTCATTCATCCTGTGAACCCCCGTGTGTTCGGGAACCTCCTTGCCTGCCGTACATCCGGCCGTCCCTATAATGAGACATGCCCCAATCCACAGGAGAGTTACTCTTGCCTTGCGCATTGCTCAACCTCCTTCTCCTTCTCAGCTCTTTACAGCTTTGACGAATCGGGAGGTTCATAAACGAATCCTTACAGATTTACATTCCCCACCACATGAACAAGGTACATCATGCCCCCCAGAAAGCCTGCCAGTACTAAATAAGCAGCCCCATATCTCCAGCGGACGGCCGCAGGCACCTCATAATACTTATCATTGTCATACACCGTGAAGCTGATCTCACACTGCATCTTCAAATGAAGCCTGGCGTCCACATACATCTGGTCCAGCTGCACTATTCTGACTTTTCCAATCAGAGACTGCACCGGCATAGTCGTAGTTCCGTAGTAATCCAGATTATCCCAGCGGACCCCGACAAATTGCTGGCGGTTCAAATCACTATAGGTGGTATATGGCAGCTCCCGCTTATGTTCAGGCCCGGGAATGAGATAGCCTTGCTCCTGCAGATCCTCAATGGGGATCAGGAAGCTTTTTAACACGGTATGCATCTGCTGCTTCGTACGCCGGCTGATATATTTCTTATACATATCGTAGGCGAACATCACCCAGATGATGGAGAACAGGATAGACTTCAGATAAATAATTACAGCCAGGCCGCCAACGAGCCCTACCAGCCACAACCAGCGTGTTACCGCTGTGGCAATTCGCCCCCCGTCCAGCGGATGGATCGGCAGCAGGTTAATCAAGTTCAGGAAGAACCCCACGTATGCCAGTGAATATAAAAAGGGGCTATGATAATAATAAGCTGCTCCGAATACTACAGCCGCTCCCATGCTCCCGAGTATAGGGCCGCCAAACGCTACATAAGCTTCCTGTCTGGCGTCCAGAGGCTGCTGCTTCATCGTGATGAGTGCACCCATAAACGGAATAAACAGCGGCGCGCTCACCGGCAGTCCAATCCGCTTGGCAGCGATCACATGGCCGATCTCATGAACGAATAATAAGGCAACGAAGCCCACCGCAAATTCCCATGGCGAGATCAGGGCATAAGCCCAGATGGATACCATCATGGAGATCAGCGGACCTGCTATCTTCCCCAGCTTGAGCAGAGATATAATGGCTTTGCCTTTAAGCAGCAGCAATACTGCCCCGCTGCCCAGCCATCCCCATGCACCCGTGTTTTTCTTTTCCTGCTTTTGTTCAGGCAATAGTCCCCATTCCCTTCATCTCTCTGTCTCACAACTTTCAGGCGGGCGGGCCGCTATTCCTTCTGCTTCCCGTTTTCCGTTTTCCCTCTTCCCCTACTGTCGCATATGGCTATGGTATTTTGCAAATTTGTTTACGGTATTGACTTTGCCCTGCACCTGCATATATGATATCCAGTAATTAGGATAACCACAATAGCTATGAAGAGAAAGAGTACCTTGGCCATTCTTACACAGAGAGCTCCGGACGCTGAAAAGGAGCAAAGAAAACCCTCGGGAATATGGTCTCAGAGCTGCGCATCGAAGCCCGGATGAACGGGACGTAGGCTGCGCCGGAACCCGCATCCGTTACCATGCTAGGGTATACCCGCTGACTTCTGCGGACGTACCTGAAGAGGTGGATGCCGCAAGGCATTGATGAATTTGGGTGGTAACACGTGAGCACAGGCTCTCGTCCCTTTAGGGGATGAGTGCCTTTTTTGTGTCCAAAAAAACTTCAGGAGGACGACGACATGACAAATATTTTTATCGGAGGGGCTTGGCCGTATGCCAACGGCTCCCTGCATCTGGGCAGACTTGCCAGTATTCTCCCGGGAGATATTCTGGCCCGCTATCACCGCGCCAAAGGCGACACTGTGCTGTATGTATCGGGAAGCGACTGCCATGGCACTCCCGTTGCTGTGCAGGCGGCGCAGGAAGGCATATCACCTGGTGAATTCGCCAACCGGTATCATCAGGAGTTCGCAGAAAACTTCCGCACACTCGGCTTCACCTATGATTTGTACACCCGGACAGATCAGCCGCATCATCACCGCACAGTGCAGGAGCTGTTCCTTAAGCTGCTGGATAACGGATACCTGTACCAGAAATCCACACTCCAGTGCTATTGTGAGCACGACCGGCGTTACTTGCCGGACCGTTACGTGAAGGGAACCTGCCCGGTCTGCGGACAGCAGGCCCGGGGGGATCAGTGCGACTATTGCTCGACGATTCTCGACCCCGTTGATCTGCTGGAGCGCACTTGCGCCCTCTGCGGGTCCACGCCTGTGCTGCGTCCCACCCTGCATTACTATTTGTCTCTGTCCAGCTTCCAGAATGCACTCACAGAATACGCTGAATCAGCGCAGGGCTGGAGAGATAATGCTGTACGGCTAACCCGCAGATATCTGCAGGAAGGGCTGCAGGACCGTGCTGCCACACGTGACCTAGACTGGGGCGTGGATGTTCCGGCAGACGGCTTCACCGACAAGAAAATCTATGTATGGATCGAAGCAGTCAGCGGCTACCTGTCTGCCAGCAAGCAATGGGCGGCGGAGACCGGTAACCGCTGGGAAGATTTCTGGCTGGATTCATCCGGGCCAAATCACCAGGAACAACCGCCTATCACAGCTTACTATGTCCATGGGAAGGACAATATTCCTTTTCACAGCCTGATCTGGCCGGCGCTGCTGCTGGGCGCTGAGAATCTGCATCTGCCAGACCGACTCTTCTCTTCTGAATATCTGACCCTGGAAGGGCAGAAATTCTCCACCAGCCGCAACTGGGCAGTCTGGCTGCCGGATATTCTCAGCCGGTATGAGCCGGATTCGATCCGTTATTTCCTGATTGCGAACGGTCCTGAGAAGCGGGATGCCGACTTCTCCTGGAGAGAGTTCATCTACAGTCATAACAGTGAGCTGCTGGGCGCCTTCGGTAATTTCGTCAACCGCAGTCTGGCATTCATTAACAAGTCCTGGGACGGTGAGGTACCCTCAGGGACACTGGATGCGGCATGGGGTAACAGCATTAAGAACCTGTATAAGGAGGCCGGGACCGTGATTGAAGCCGGACGATTCAAGGAAGCGCTGGAATGTATCTTCACGCAGATTCGTCAGGCCAACAAATATTTCGATCAGCAGCAGCCGTGGCTGCAGATTAAGCATGACCCGGCGGCTGGCGGCAACACGCTGTATACCTGTGTGCAGATCATCGCCAATCTGTCTAACCTGCTGAACCCGTTCCTCCCCTTCTCCTGTGAGAAGATCAGAGGATTCCTGTCCTTGGAGCAACCGGCATGGCAGCCGGTATCCGTTGCCGCGCACCAGCCGGTGCAGGGACTTGTATTGTTATTTGAGCGGATTGATGTGCAGCGGATTGAGGAAGAGACGGCGCGGCTTAATCACTCGCATGGTGGCGGTGCTGGTGGTACGGGATAACAACGGAGAGATTATATTAGTTGCCATGACACGGATTACGTCCGGCCCCTATTATATAGAAGAAGTATCCGGCAGACCCGGGGTTACATTGACATTGATACAAGAGCTTCATTGACTTCAGCAAACAGTGTGGGGTAGATCCCCGGATACGTTACCGCCTCCGGCAGCTCTCTGAAGCTTCTTCGCTCCTCCATTTCATACTGGGGCAGGGGTCCAAACTTCTCTACCGCTGCAAAATACAACATCCCGAAGCTCTCGGGGGTTGCTTCACTGCTGACCGAATAGATGCACACAGGGTGCAGCCTGTATTCCT
This sequence comes from Paenibacillus tritici, assembly GCF_013204885.1. Taxonomy (GTDB): domain Bacteria; phylum Bacillota; class Bacilli; order Paenibacillales; family Paenibacillaceae; genus Paenibacillus_AQ; species Paenibacillus_AQ tritici. The sequence continues at coordinate 95,924 of NZ_JABMKX010000001.1, read as the reverse complement.
CCGCGCCCGTCTCTTCATACAGCTCCCTAACGGCAGCTTCACCCGGAGTCTCACCTGCTTCAATATGCCCGCCGGCAAATTCCCAGGTGGACCGCTCGCGGTGCCGCACCAGCACCCAGTCCTCCCCTTGTCTGATGACAATCACAACATACTTGAGGTTAATCTCCGGGCGCTTAGCTTCATGCAAAGTTACTATCATTTTAGCAAAACTCCTTCTTGTCATTATGTATAATGGACGGGGTGAGATTTTTTTCCAGAACACAGCTATTATGTATTATAAGATCGTTTCTGAAAGAACCGCAAGTGAAATCAAGCAGCAATAGCTCTATTTATTTATAGTACATATAGAGTGATTGAAACGGGGTGAACTGACGAATGTACGAGTGGCCGAAACAAATTCAAATCATCGTTGATGAAATTGACAGGTGTATTAAGAATTATAATGATGAAGCCCTGACACTGCGCTATCTTTCCCATACGCTGGGTTATTCCGAATTTTATACAACCAGGAAGTTCAAAGAAATCTCGGGTATGCCATTCAGGGATTATCTGCGGCACAGAAAATTAGCCTTTGCACTAAAAGAAGTCCGGGATAGTGAAAAAAGCCTTATAGATATCGCTTTTAATTACGGATTTTCCTCTCATGAAGCTTTTACCAGAGCCTTTAAGGGAACCTATGCAGTAACTCCAAGTGATTTCCGGAAAAATCCGAAGCCAGTCGTTCTTCGTACGAAATTAAACCCTTTCGACCGCTACTTTTTAGGATTGGGAGAGATTGGGATGATCAAATCTACAGAGGATGTAAAAATTTATTTTGTAACCATTCCCGCTCACAAATTTGTGCACATTAAAAACTATGAGAGTAACGGGTATTGGGACTTCTGGCAAAAGCAAAATCTCATTCCGGGACAGGACTACGAAACCATCTGCGGCTTACTCGATAGCATCAAGGGCAAACTAGATGACGATGGCGGAAGCGAACCTAACGGAGCAGGAGGCCAGGTTATGGCGTACATGAATGACCCGGACGGCAGACTCTGCGATTGGGGGATTCCGCGCACAGAGTGTTATGGGGTACGGTTACCTTTGGAATATGACGGCCAGCTCCCCCCGCAGATGCTTATGATTGATGTTCCCGAAGACGAATACATTGTATTTGAACATGGGCCCTTCGATTATGAGCAGGAGAACCGCAGCGTGGAGGACAAGATTGAACGGGTAATGGCAACCTTTGATTTTGCAGACACCGGTTACTGCTTCGATACTTCTCCCGGACGAATCATTTACTTCTATTTCAATCCGGAACGGCATTTCAAGTATATCAGACCTGTGCGGAAGTAGAAGCAGGTGCATCTGAGCAAACCGAGCAAGAGATGAGGCAATAATGGTATAATAAGACTGAAACGGAGGTTAGTACTCGATGGAATTGCTTGATCCTCGAAATGATTTCTTGTTTAAACGCATTTTTGGAAGCGAAGAGAACCGTGACGTACTGTTAGCCTTTCTAAATCGCACCTTTACCGAAGCGGGCAAACCCTCGCTAAGTGATATTATTCTTCTGAATCCCTACACCGACAAAGATTCGCCTCGCGATAAGCAGTCCATTCTGGACATTCGGGCCAAGACGACCGAGGGCGAAATCATTAATGTAGAGATGCAGCTATTCAACAAATACGATACAGAGAAGCGGACGCTCTACTACTGGAGCAAGCAGTACTCTGCTCAGTTGCAGGAGAGTCAGCCTTACAACCAGTTAAAACGTTGCGTAACGATCAATATTATAAACTTTGCTTTATTGCCGAATACTCTATATCATAATGTCTTTCACTTGCGGGAGGACCGTACGGGAATCCCCTTGCTTGACGACATTGAAATTCACTTTCTGGAGTTGCCTAAGCTGGATGAAGAGGCCGTTTCGCTGGAACAAGGCGGACTGGTAAATTGGTTGCTATTCCTCAAGGGGGCAGACCAATCCAAATGGGAGGTGCTGACGATGAACGAACCTGTGTTGAAGAAGGCCATGAATACGCTAGAGTTTCTGAGTCAGAATGATGAAGCCCGCAGGCAGTATGAGGCGCGTCAACGCTATCTGCATGATGAAGCCTCGATGTATGAAGCAGCTAAGGTGGCGGAAGCTAAAGGACGGACTGAGGGTGAGGCTCGGGGTGAGGCTACAGCGCGAAAAGAAATGGCTTATAAGTTACTTGCTCTAGGTATAGAGTCATCAGTTATTGCCGAGGCGTCAGGTTTGTCCTTAGAAGAGATTGAGAAGTTAAGATCATTACAGTAAAAACGAAGCCGGTCATTATGATCGGCTTCGTTTCATTATGATGATTTTCACACTTCAAAATCATCTAAAAACCTATTTTTTCAGGTGGAGAAGCGGATACTCTTTTACTAGAGCGAGATGTACTACCACCAGACACAAAAAGGTGACGATTACAGCCAATTGAAGAAATGGGTGACGATCAATATATTGAACTACTCCTGTCTGCCCAATGACCGCCATCATAATGTGTTTCGCCTTCGGGAAGATCACAGGAATTCCGTTGAACATTGATCTTGAGATTCATGTGATGGAATTAACCAAGCTGGGAGGTGTTGACCATGAATGAACCGATGTTGAAAAAGGCAATGGATACACTGGAATTTTTGAGTCAGGATGCCGCTACACGTATGGAATATGATGCCCGGATGAAGCATTTGCGGGATGAGGCTTCACGGATGAACGGAGCTAAGGCCGAAGGGATCACTGAGGGTGTATTTCGTGAAAAAAGAGAAACCGCTCGAAAACTCTTGGCATTGGGACACGATGTGGATTTTGTTGTTAAACTTACTGAGCTTTCTGAACAAGAAGTTCGTAACCTACAGAAGAATTAACAGACCATGAAGCTAATGCCAATCCATACGGGTTGGCTTATTTTGCGGGCAGATTTATACATTCGGGACCAATCCGTGACCACAGGGGGCCGGCCTGTTTGCATGTCTATTTTCTCTACATAAAAAGAAGAAAGCCTTGAATATCAAGGCTTTCTTCGTATAGGACGGATGGGGTTCGAACCCATGACCCCTACCCTGTCAAGATAGTGCTCTCCCGCTGAGCTACCGTCCTGCAACGAGATTTATAATAACACAGGAGGTCAGGGTATGGCAAGAGTTTATTTATACATGATCGCCATTTGCCTATCTGTTAATAGAATGGTTTGTGCAGTTCCGTCACTATCAAACATCATTGAAATCAAATAAATTTTTGTGCTGTCCTCAAAATTCTTTGCCCATTCCGCTTCTTTTACATACTGCTTGCTGTCTGTATCGTATGCATAATCCAGGTTTTTCTCCAGATCCGCCACATATTGATCTCCATATTTTTTCTTGAAATCATCTTTGGGCATACCTATTTTCATCCCTTGAGCCGTTTCATATACATCTTTCGATTCTTCGGTCAAATAAATCCCCGCCACTTTATCCTCCCGGTACATAATCTTGACTCCATCGCTATAAGTGAATGTATGGCCAATTTTCATATCTTCGCCTGTACCCAGCACCTTCTCCGCATCCGCACGACTCATTCCGTATTGAACCACCACTTTATCATCGTTTGACTTGTGTATAGCCAGATCCTTCACGGTGAGTCCATCTTCGGAAGATCCACAAGCAGTTAATACGAACAAAAACAACAAAACCAGTACCGTTTTTCTCATATTGTCCTCCCAGGTCTTTTATCTAAAGTTTACCTTGTAAGGAGCAATAAGAAACAGGCCGCTTCTCTGGACAGGGACAATATAGCTCTAAAAAATTAGAAAAGGCTGCGTGAGAACGATCTCACACAGCCTTTGTACAGTGAAGGTTATTCATCCAAACAAATCGAGTCCGTAAAAGCAGAAGTCGAGACAACCGGATAGTAAATCGTTATCTAATCGGTGTTATGTAATCGGTAGTGATTTCTGTGAAAACTCAAGAGACATTTTTTCCCGTATAAGCTTGTAACCAGAGGTGGACATTGTGCAACGCTTGGAATTAGTATGTGTTCCGAAATATGCTATTTTATAAGTAGGGTCTACCATTTGAACCTTATTGAGGTTTACGAGTACACCGCGGTCGAGACGCAAGAAATTCAAGCCCGCTTTCTCAAATGCTGCCTCCCAAAATCTTAAGTTGCCTACAGTAAAGTACTGCGCTGCTTCAGTTTGAACAGAAATCAACAGGCGATTATCAAATTGCATGTAAAGGATGTCTTCGACTGGTATTTGTTGTATTCCTGCCCCATGTTGGTCTTTAGTAACCGTTAAGTAAATCATAATGTCCCTCCATGTCTTTATCCCCCCTCATTAATAGAGCGTCAATTTTGATTACGAATAATTCTAGGATTATCAATTATTAGATATAATGACTGGGGTATTAAAGTTAATTTGTCAACAATTATTCAACGGTTGAGTTAATTCTATTTAATATCATATTACAACCCATGACAACATACTTTCGTCTAGACGAAAAGTTGAAATATTTCTTCTTTCATCCTGTTGTTTGTGTTATAATGCAATATTCTATAAAAAGAGAACCGCTGCATAGCGGTTCTCTTTTGTATTATACAGGAAGATGGGAAATATAATTCATTTGTATCATATCTGCTATCTGATCAAACTTGATATTTGTCATTGTACACCTCTTGGATGTTTTGGAAGGTGCAGACTCGAAATAAGCATTATGCTTGGTTTTATCTAAATATTTAATTCGATCTATATTCACAACGTTTGTCCGATCAACGGAAATGAATCTATAACCGTTTGCCACTAATGCATTTTGCCAGAATACTAGAGTGCCCATGAGAAAAAACTCATCATCCACTGTGTGAACTGTCACGCGATTAATTTTTTTAATGTAAGCCATGTATGCAATATTACTGATTGGCAGTTGGACCAGACCGGCAGTTCCATCAACATCCCGTGTTACTGATAGTACCTCCATTATCGTCATCTCCAGTTACTTCAATAATTCTTCAGGAGCTTCCGCGCCATATACAAAGAATACACTCGCAGGTGTAACCGTAATTACCGCTAAAAAAGCTAACGCTGATGAAAGCAGATTCCATTTGTTTTTTCTCATCTATTCCCCACCTCCTTCCAAGGAATTAAAAGCAGTGTTTGCACCAGAAAACTAGCAGCAACCACCGATGACCCCAGCAGAAAATTCATGGATATAAGGATAATAGAAAGAATCTTAAGTACTGGATAGTATTTCCGGGGAATTCGGGACTGCTTTTGTATATCCGTTGGTGCAAACCTAGCAGCTATTAAAAAACTAATTGCCGTCACTCCCCAAGTCCAATTCACTGTAATCTCAACATGCGAAACTATTAGTACCATAACAGTAGTAACAATTACGCAGAAAGTACCCGAACGAAGATGCATACCACCAGAAACCATCCGCAGTGCTGCAAAAGAAACCAATACTACGAAAGTTTCATGCAGGTGATCTGTTAAAATTCCAAGCACCATAGTCAGTGCCAATATTGAAAATGTATTAATCAGAATGGCAAGAGAATGTGTAAGGACAGCTACCGTTGCAGGATGTTCAGGCGATCTTTGTTTTATTCCCCGAGCCAGTTTGACAGCCATTTGCTCAATCATAGCTCCTTCTCCTTTGTAATTGCGTATTTCAGGAAAAAGAGCAGTGCGATTACAAGCACAATAATGACATTCAAAATTTGATTCAGATATAGCACTAACGCAACAGAAGTCATAAAAACAGAGATCGTCAGAATGATCATCATTCTTTCGTATTTCATACGAAACCGCTCGAAGTCATAAGAAAATCCGTAGCCGAAACGGTATAAAAACCAGGATAACAGCAGTCCAATTATAGCGGTGCTCATCTGCAAAGCATAACCATTGGCAAGAGACGCATCCACAGCATTGATGGAGCCAAAGAGCACGATTGCCAGCATGGTCTGTATAAATCCAAATACAACCAAGCCCGCACTCGCTATCGTTAACGAGCCTAACAACGAAACTCTGACGACTGTAGAAAACAGGAATGTAATAAACAAAACATTGATAAGCGGAACCAAATAAGAAAGTGATAATTCATTACGTAATATAAAGCTTTGTAAATTCATAAGAGTAACAACAACTAGGATTTGCAACGCATAATCTGATGTTTTAAACCTGAAGATTGACATACAGAGAGCACACCATGCGAACGCCTCCAAATTAGAGAACACCATAAACCCAATTGGTTCCCACGACAAAATACAACACCGCCCGACATTATTTTCATTTAACTGTTCAATTATATAACTGCTATAGATACTGAGTATACTACTTATTTTCGGAAAACCTCACAAAATACAGAGTGAAGATTGTAGGCAGAGTTGTTGGCACATCAACAGAATCCGCTTAAGTCTAAAGCATAACAAATCCCCCTTGCATTCTATATAGAGAGCCTTATATAGAAAGGGGTAGATTGGCATGGCTACTCGTCAGCCGGATCTGGTATTGATTAATTGGAGCCGCAACCCGCTGATTCCCGGATCAGCGCGCAGAATTACCGCCAGCCGGGTTATTGGAAATGCTGAGCCCTGTGTGCGCAGCTTGAGAACCAATGGATTGCTTAGTACAGCCTTGGCTTGTCTGCAAGATCACGACATCGGTTTCAAAATTGTGTACCGCAAAAAAACCTCAAGCATCAGCGGATATTTGTTACTCCAGCGGAATTAAGGGGGTAAATATCTAGAGGACATCCGTTGAGATCTGGATAGATCTTCAACGGATGTTCGTCATTATACGGGGATGGTGCTGTTCAATTTATAATTCCGACCAGCTTACAGTCAGTTCCACGACACCCTCCTGGGAGGCCAGCGGGCCACCAATAATCGACCAGCTCTGCTTGTTGTCCTTGGTCGTGCCCTGGATAATCAGATTCTTGGGATCAACCGTCTTCGCGGACTCACTCCCCAGCTTGGAGGCCAGGTAATCATCATAGAGCTTCGTTACCGACTCCATACTTTCGGTGGTTGTAAAAATCAGCATTGCTGTCTTCCGCCCCTCAGTCTCCTCCGAGTGGGACAGTCCGATCTTCACATCCTTCGGCATCGGGAAATCCTCCGGCAGATATTTCGGAAGCTCCGTGGAACCAGCGGCTGTGTCGTTACCTCCGGTTGACGGCTCAGGCGTCTGCTCCGGCTCTGCCGTTGGTGCAGGTGTCTGCTCTGGCTCCGCTGAAGGTGCTGGCGTCTGCACCGATTCGGCTGACGGCGCAACGGTCTGCATGGATTCGGTTGACGGTGTATCGGCTGCGTTACCGCAGGCACTCAGAGCCAACATGGACAAAATTAAGGACAATGTCATGATTATTTTTTTCGTATACATTTACTCACTCCTCTTAAGATCACTAAGCCCTTGGCTTACCCGATAATACCCCATATGCCATTCTTATAAACAGACGTCCCCATTGACAAAAAGCTACCCGGAAGGCTGGAGCTTTCCGGGTAGTTGGTAGGATTCCTTATAATTGCGTAGAATTATTTATAATAGGAAGTCGTAAGTGGAACAAAGACCGTTGTCCCGTCCTTCACATCCCCGTTTACATACAGCTTGCTGACTCCGGCAATGTCCACTTCTATAGTTGTGAGGCCACCAGCCGTGGTAACGGTTTGCTTCTTCAGTACGGTGTTGGTATCACTGTCCTGTACAGCGAAATCTTTAATATCTCCACCGATCGCTGCCACCTGGAGATAGAGCTTCTGGTATTTTTTATTCGGGTAGAGCATGAATGAAGTGCCGCGGTCACCGCTGGCGTTATCGAAGAAGACATCCTTGTAATCCTTGTCTTTGTAGACGGTTTTGCCAGGGTCCTTCGTGTGATACATGTCGTCGAAACCGGCAGCAATAGAGACACCCGCTGTCTGCTCTCCTAGACTAATAGTGTTGGAGGCGGCATCGAATTTGACGGTAACCCCGAGAAGATCGGACACGGAACGGACTGGCAGATAAGTTGTGTCCTTGTAGGAGATCGGAGCAATCACTGCACCGCTGCCGTTCTTGAGCTGCACAGGCTGGCCATCCACCTTGAATTTGATTCCCGGATTCAGATAAGCTTTGATCTCCTGCAGGTTAGCTCCGGCATACACCCCCGTGCCCATCCCTCCAAGTACGGCAAAAGCAGTCAGTGCAGCAGTCATCTTCTTTTTCATTCGATCAAACTCCTCTCCCGATATAACAAATTTTAATAATCCTTGTTGAGAGTATAAACAATCCTTCCATCAGTTGCAACATTGCCGCGGTAGTCCGCTACAAGTGGAAACGGCTTTGCCGTCCTTTTAAAGGACGGTACCGTTTCAGCGAGAAATAGAAGGATAAGTTATCGTGTGCAACCTATAAATTCTTATATTTTCACAAAAACCCCGCCATTCCGGCAGGGGATCTTAATACAACCTGGTGTATAACCGCGGGTTTAGAGTTCATCCCTCCGGTGATACGATTCATGACGTTCGCGGATCTCCAGATTCTTGGCATGATTGTACAGATCCAGAGCAATAATGCCCCTGCGTGCAAGCTTGACCACCAGAACAAATAAATAGATCCCAAGCCCCAGACAAGCCAGCCAGAGTACAAATGCAAATATGCTGAACCCTCCAGCAAGCAAGGACCCCAATCCTATTGTCGACATTTCTCAGCGCTCCTCTCACGATGTTACAGAATATAACCTGATCATAAAGGGTCTGGAACATTTTGTGTATATGTAATGGAATATTCTATTAAAATTCAACGTAAAATATTCCATTTTTGATATAATAGCCAGGTATGAATACGAAATTGGGGGAAATTACTGATGTACACAAAATTAACAACAATCACTTTGGCCCTTGCTCTCTTGACCTTACCGGTTGCATTAACCGGTTGCGGCGAGTCTGCCGAGGTTGCGCCAGAGGCAACTGCAACTCCTGCTGCGACTGCCACTCCTACTCCTGCGCCGCAGCTTGAGAATTTCTCTGTGAAGGATAAGACGCTGGAATATCTCACGAGCTTTGGCACTAATTCCTGGAATAACGAGAACTCCAAAGATATCGCTGAGAAAATACGCATGAAGGCCAGAGAAGATAAGGAGAATACATTTACTTATCTGGAGATTGCCGATTCTATCGAAAAAGGCGATGTCCAAAATGTTAAGAAGCTTTTCACAAAAATAGGAGGAGTTCTGCCTGCGTCAGTGGCCGGCCGCTATCCAGATCCCACACCTGAATCTGATCCGACAGAAACGCCGGAGATTACAACATTTGCCGATGCAGATCAGGAATTAGGAGCTAGAGCGCTTAATTTAGCCAGAAATTATCTGGAAAAAGACCTTTCCCAAGAAATTAGAGACGAAGCTTTAGCGGTTATTCTCAAAAGCCTGGAGTTTATAGTCAAGGAGAATCAAAGCAAATTCAAGGAAATGGCCATTGCGATACAAAAGGATGATGAGTCTACTGTTGAGAAGCTCTACGGTGAACTGTTGCCGTTATACCAAGGCAGATCTGATTCAGCTGCGGCAACGGCTGCGCCTGAGCCTGCGGCGGCCAAGGACGATATCCTTCATCTCAAAGGAAAAAGCGATCAGGCAACTGACTTCTTCAATCTAAAGAGCGGTATTGCCATTGTGGAAGCAACCGATGCCGGGGACTCGAATTTCGTTATTTACCTGTACAATGAAGCAGGAGATTCCAAGGAAATGCTGGTGAATGAAATTGGACCTTACAAGGGAAAATCCTTAGTGGTCATTCCGGAAGACGGGAAATACATGCTGAATGTAGAATCAGATGGCTCCTGGAAGGCTGATATCACTCAGACCATACCTGATAATATTAAGAGCGCTCCAGTCAAATTATCCGGCAAGGGTAACGATGTTGTCTTTGCGAAGCTGCAAAGCAAGCTGACCCGGTTCACATCCAAGCATGTGGGAAAATCCAATTTTGTTGTCAAAGTGAATGACAGCCTCCTGCTGGTCAACGAAGTGGGTAACTATTCCGGCTCAACGGCCGAAGCCATAGATTCAGAAGGTACCTATGTCTTTGCCGTTGAAGCAGACGGACAATGGAGCATTAACATTGAATAAGCTTCTATAACCATACAAAGATTGCTATTCCATCGCGGAATAGCAATCTTTTCTTTTGACGGCTTATCGCCTGTCCTTATATTAGTTGCTTAAATTATAAAAGGTCACTTTCACCTGAACAGGAGCCGTTGTATCCGTTGCATTCAGGTAGAGCAGCGCATTTCCGGCACTGCCGTCCCAATAGCTGAAATACAGATCCTGAACAGCACTGGCACCACTCATTGTGCCCATTTGGATCTGGCCGCGGTTGCTCATGTTGAAATAATAAGCTCCCGTCACTTTACCCGTACCCGATTGCTTCTCCACAACGGCTTTAATCGTTTTGGCGTAGGCTGTACAGAGCAAATATGTGGTTTGTCCCGGCTGCAGAGTCAGGGTTACTGGCGAATTAAACCCAGGGGCCAGAGAAAGGGCATGCGCAGAAGGAGCGGAGACCCATAAGAAACTTGCTGCGAAGAGAAACACGATCAACGTTTTTAATTGTCTCATGTATCAATATCCTCCTTAATTCTTGGGGAATAGGGGAATCGGTCTGAACGAAACGCACAGCACTCGCTTGGCGAAGTCCGGCTGAGCAGAGCAGCAGACTATTTGCACTTCACACTATCCGGCAGATTGGAGTCTATACGCAAGTCTCCTTCCCTCTCAAAATGGTTTTATGAGCATTTTTAATATATCAGGTATATTTTCCCTTGTAAATATTTAGAATATAACACTCCGATATCCAGCGCTTGTTCAGGCGACTCTTTCTTATCTTTCAAAGCAAGTTTCTTTGGACAGACGATTGATTTATGGAGCGGTTTATTTTACAATGAATCCATAAACGCGCGTTTACACTAGAGGGGGTACATCATGCGAAGCGAAGATATTGCCAAGCTAGCCGGGGTTTCGCGAAGCACCGTATCCCGTGTGATCAACAACTATTCCAATGTCCCTGAGGAGACCCGGGCCAAGGTGCTGAAGGTCATTGAGCAGCACCAGTACGAGCCGAACAGCTTCGCCCGGGCTCTGGCCGGCAAGAAGACCGATACGATCGGGCTGTTTGCCATCAGCATGAACGAGAAAGAGAATGCGACCCGGATCTATCAGAATAACTACTTCGCCCCGTTCGTCGATGCCGTTGTGGACACGGCGAACGCCCGTGGCTGTTATGTTCTGATCCATACCGTCTATTCTCCCGACGATTTCCTGAAGGTGAAGCAGGCTTTCCTGCAGAAACGGATTGACGGCGGCATTATCGTCGGCACGCAGAAGGATATCGGCATTGTCAGGGAGATGGTCGGTCTCGACTCGCCGCTTGTGCTGATTGATTATGACATTTCGGAGATTATGTCGGAGCATCTGGACCGCAATCATCTGGCTATTGTAAATTCCAAGGATTATGAAGGCACGGCTGAAGCGATTGAGTACCTGATTGGTCTCGGCCATCAGGAGATCGGCATTATCAGCGGACGGATGAACACCTACTCCGGCCGGGAACGCTACACGGCTTACGAGGATACGCTGAAGCGTCATGGACTTGCGCTGAATGAGGACTTCATCCTGCAAGGCGATTTCCTTAAGGAAACCGCCTATGAAGAGGTTAAGAAGCTGCTGAGCTCCGGCGGCCCGCTGCCAACAGCCTTCTTCTCCTCCAATGATGACATGGCTATTTCAGCCATGGAAGCGTTCGCCGAGCATGGCATTTCCGTGCCGGAGGATATATCCATTGCGGGGTTCGATGATGTGCAGCTTGCCGCGCGGATTCATCCCAAGCTGACCTCTGTCCGTCTGCCGATCTACGAGATGTCCAAGGCTGCTGTCGAGAAGGTCATTGAGCTGTGCGATTCGCAGCAGCCGACCTTCAGCACCATCAGTTTCCCGGCGCGTCTGGTCACAAGAGATTCGTGCCAGCCGCCGAAGAAGTAATATTTCAGGATACAGAAAACTCCCTTGCCCCGAGGGAATTTTTTCTCCGTCTTGTAAACGCGCGTTCACAATCGAAAGGAGACTTGTCTCTCATGAAATTCGGAACTTTTGACGATACCCGCAAAGAGTATGTAATCAACACCCCCAAAACCCCTTACCCGTGGATTAACTATCTCGGCAACGAGCAATTTTTCGGCCTGATCTCTAATACTGCCGGTGGTTATACCTTCTACCGCGATGCGCGGATGAGAAGACTTACCCGTTACCGGTATAACAATATTCCGCTGGATACAGGCGGCCGCTACTACTACCTGTACGATGACGGTGATTTCTGGACCCCGGGCTGGATGCCGGTGAAGCGCGATCTGGACTTCTACGAATGCCGCCATGGTCTTGGCTACACTTCCATTACAGGCGAGCGTAACGGCATTTCCGTGAACCAGCTTGCTTTTGTACCGATGGGCCATAACGCTGAAGTACACCGCCTTGTCGTTAAGAACACCGGCGACGCGAAGAAGACTGTTAAGCTGTTCTCCTTTGCCGAGTTCTGTTTGTGGAATGCCAATGATGATATGACCAACTTCCAGCGTAACCTCAGCACCGGCGAAGTTGAAGTGAAGGATTCCGTTATCTATCACAAAACCGAATACCGCGAGCGCAGAAACCACTACGCCTTCTATTCGGTAAATAAAGAAATCGCCGGCTTCGATACCGACCGCGAATCCTTCGTGGGCATGTACAATGGTCTGGACGCTCCGCAGGCAGTTGCTGCAGGTGAAGCTACGAATTCCGTAGCCAGCGGCTGGTCACCTATCGGCTCCCACGCCCTCAACATCACGCTGGAACCAGGCGAAGAACAAAGCTTCATCTTCGTACTCGGCTACATCGAGAACCCTGAGGATGAGAAATGGGAATCCCTGAACGTTATCAACAAGAAACCTGCACAGGCTGTAATTGATCAATTCGCTACAGACGCCCAGGTGGATGCTGCGCTGGCTAACTTGGCCGCCCACTGGGATAACCTGCTGTCCAAATATCAGATCCAGAGCGGTGACGATAAACTGAACCGGATGGTTAACATCTGGAACCCGTACCAGTGTATGGTTACCTTCAACATGTCCCGTTCTGCTTCGTACTTCGAATCCGGGATCGGCCGTGGTATGGGCTTCCGCGACTCTAACCAGGATCTTCTCGGCTTCGTGCATCAGATTCCTGAGCGTGCCAGAGAACGTATTCTCGATATCGCCGCCACCCAGTTCCCTGACGGCAGTGCATATCACCAGTATCAGCCGCTTACCAAAAAAGGCAACAACGAAGTCGGCTCCGGCTTCAACGATGATCCGCTATGGCTGATCTCGGGTACAGCGGCCTACATCAAGGAAACCGGCGATTATTCGATCCTCGACGAGCAGGTTCCTTTTGACAGCAATCCGGATCACACCGCCACCCTGTTCGAGCATTTGAAGCTGAGCTTCGAGCATGTAACGAACAACCTCGGACCTCACGGCCTGCCGCTGATCGGACGCGCGGACTGGAATGACTGTCTGAACCTGAACTGCTTCTCCACCGAGCCGGGCGAATCGTTCCAGACCACCGAGAATATCGCGGGCGGTGTAGCCGAATCCGTGTTCATTGCAGGCCTGTTCGTCTTCGTCGGACCGGACTATGCCGAGATCTGCCGCATGCGCGGACTGGATGATGTCGCTGCAGATGCAGTAGCGAAGATCGAGAACATGAGTGCCATTACTCTGTCCCACGGCTTCGACGGCGACTGGTTCCTGCGCGCTTACGACCACTACGGCGACAAGATCGGCAGCAAGGAGAACGAGGAAGGCCAGATCTTCATCGAGCCGCAAGGCATGTGCGTAATGGCGGGTATCGGTGTGGAGAACGGCGAAGCCGCCCGCGCCCTGACTTCCGTGCAGGAACGTCTGGATACGGACTACGGTATCGTATTGCAGCAGCCTCCGTATTCCAAGTACTATCTGAACCTGGGTGAAATTTCTACGTACCCTCCGGGTTACAAAGAGAATGCCGGCATCTTCTGCCATAACAACCCTTGGATCATGATCGCTGAAACGGTGCTTGGACACGGCGACAGAGCTTTTGAAATCTACAAAAAAATCGCTCCGGCTTACCTGGAGGACATCAGCGAAGTGCACCGTATGGAGCCTTACGTGTACTCCCAGATGATCGCTGGTAAAGACGCGGTACGTCACGGCGAGGCGAAAAACTCCTGGCTGACAGGCACAGCTGCATGGAACTATGTAGCGATTACTCAGTCCATTCTCGGTATTCAAGCTGACTTTGCCGGTCTCAAGGTAGATCCTTGTATCCCTGCGGAGTGGGATGGCTTCGAAATTACCCGCGCCTTCCGTGGAGACACTTATGTGATCTCGATCCAGAACCCGAACCATGTCTCCAAAGGCGTAGCCAGCCTGACCCTTGACGGCGCTGCTGTGGAAGGCAACATCATCGCTCCTGTGGGCGACGGTGCGGTTCACCAGGTTGTTGTTGTATTGGGTTAGTCAGCATTATTGACAATAGCCCCCGGTTGTTCCGCCTAAGCGGTGCAGCCGGGGGCTATTGTGTGCTTGAAGCAGTATTCGTGAGAGCCGGTCTGCTGCGGCAGCCGTAATTAGATGGATTTTCTCCACTTGCTAAAGTACGAAAGAAGCAATGCCAGGGCAGCAATTGGAAAAAGAGCACTTAAACTTAGCAAAACAGATCAAAATGCGGGAAGTGTCTGGAATTAAATTACGTTTATCCAACTAAATCCCTCAGAGAAACCAAAATAGCGAAATTAAGATACATTTGTCCACCTACTTGCCTACAGGGGAGGTTGGCTACAGCATTATATGGCAGCTACCGCTCATATGTGATAACTACGGAATCCAGACCTTCATCTCGCCGCTGCCGCGGTTGCCCCACAGATAGTAAGGGACTGCCGTTACTTCCACCGGCTGGACAGCAGCCTTGGTTCTGCTGTAGAGTCCACCGCTCCAGCTCTGACCGTCCACACGGTAGCCATCTGTTCTGAGCACTACAGCACCACCAAGCAGCAACTCATCATACGTCTCAGTGAATGCCGCTGCTTCACTCAAGGAAACTGAGCTTAGCGGCTCGCTGTTATCCACAGCTTCCAGGCAATAGACCAGCGGTCCGCGCTGAATGGCCGTCTTCCCGGCATCGGCACGCAGATTCGGATGAGCGTATACACGGTGCGCTTCCATCGGCAGAGTCAGCTCAATGAGGTCACCGGCCTGCCATTCCCTGCGGATTACCGCATATCCCAGCTCCAGAGCTTCCTCAGCACTAACCGCTGCTCCATTCACTCTGATCTCGTTGCTCGTACTCCATGAAGGAATGCGCAGGGCAATACCGAACTCTCCGGCTTCGGCAGGATCAACCTTCAGGATGACGGTTCCATCCCACGTGAAACGGCTCTGCTGGCTGATTGTTACCTCTGTCCCTCCCAGCGTTGTCTTCACTTCACTGCCAATATACAGATTCGTGTAAAGTGTGTCGCTATGCACCGTATAGATATACTGGTTCAATGAAGTCAGCAGACGGGCTACATTCGGAGGGCAGCAGGCACAGCCGAACCAGCCCTGGCGTTCTGATCTCACATGATGTTTGCCGGGATTGCAGGTGCAGGCCTGCGGCCATACCTCCAACGGATTCACGTAGAAGTAATGTTTACCGTCCTGTGCCATTGAGCCAAGCACATTATTGTAGAGCGCCCGCTCCATCACATCGGCGTACCGGGCGTCCGGGGTCAATTCCAGCATCCTTTTGGCAAAAAAGATCAGCCCTATGGAAGCGCAGGTCTCCGCATACACGGTGTCATTAGGCAAGTCATAATCAAAGGTGAACGCCTCGCCATGGTGGGTAGAACCGATTCCGCCGGTAATGTACATCTGTTTGTCCGTCATGTTATTCCATAATTGCTCACAAGCCTTGCGCAGTGCCTCATCTCCGGTAATCCGCGCCAGATCGGCCATGGCACTGTACATATAGACGGCACGGACGGAATGGCCTATAGCCACACTCTGCTCCCGGACCGGGAGATGTGCCTGATAGTAGGCTGTATCCAGCTGGTCCGTCTGGCCCGTCCAATGTGTAATCCGCCCGCGCTTCTCCCACTCCTGCCGCAGGAAGTTCGGCTCCTGTCCACGCTGGTCGATGAAGAAGCTGCTGAGTCTCAGATACTTCTCCTCACCCGTCAGCCGGTACAGCTTGACCAGCGCCAGCTCTATTTCCTGATGACCGTCGTATCCCTTCAGCTTGCCTTCTTCCGGCCCGAAGACGGAATCAATATGGTCGGCCATCCGGCGCATGATATTCAGCAGCTTGTCTTTGCCTGTGGCTTCATAGTAAGCTACCGCCGCTTCAATGAAGTGCCCGGCACAATACAGCTCATGGCAGTCCTGGAGGTTGGTCCAGCGCTTACCTGGTTCTTTGATCGTAAAATACGTATTAAGATAGCCGTCTTCCTGCTGCGCTTCTCCAACCAGATCAATCACTTCATCCGCCTGACGCTCCAGCTCAGGATCACGCTTGATGCTAAGTGAATACCCCGCTGCCTCCAGCCATTTGGCCACATCACTGTCCTGGAAGACCATGCCTCCGAACTTGCCCTCTCTCCTCCCGGAAGCGATTTCAAAATTGGCGATGGCATAGCTCGGTTCTGCTTCCGCCACGCGGTCATGCAGCGCCTCATATTGATATGGAATTACCGTATCCTGTACCAGCCGGATGTACCGGCCCCAGAATTCATCGTGAACGGACACTGTCTGACTTGAATGGCCGGGACGATCAGTGGGCTGAACCTCTGTACCTTCATATTCGCTCATTTCCGCATCTCCTCTGCTTTAACTCTTACTCGCTATTTGTCATTATAGACGGTACAATGAAACAAAAACAGAATCAGACTCAACTCTGTTTTTGTACTTTTTCACACTATCTATTCTTGGCCTACAGCGAAGTCCGCCAGAACATTCCTGCCTGTACAAGGAGTCCATATGACCTTTAATCCTTCCTATATTCATCTGGCCGCACCGCCGTTCCCCTATTTCCTGGAGTGTGGCCATACTGTATACCCGCCCGGGGCACAGCATCCGAACCGCAGCCGCATGGGGAAATTCGACCTTATCATCGTGGAGCAGGGCTGCCTGTTCATCGGAGAAGAGCATAAGGAGTGGGCTGTAGGCTCCGGGCATACTTTACTGCTGCTGCCTGACCGCTACCATTATTCCGTTCAGCCCTGCGAGGAGGAGACACGCTTCACCTGGGTTCATTTTCACACGGTGGGAGAGTGGGTTGAATCTGCGGGCGAGCCGGTGTATGCGGACCGGGAGGAGCATTTCCGCCAGTTCCTTACCTATCCCTATACTATCCGCATCCCACAATTCGGACCGCTGCCTGCACCATTCGCGCGCAGTGGCCAGGCCGAGCAATTATTGCAGCTCCAGGCCGGGCGGCGCTCAAGCACAGTCTGGCAGCAGCAGCGCATCTTCGAGGAGATGCTGCGGACGATGGATATGGCCCGGCAGGATACGGCCGGAAGCCAGAGTGCCGAGATCGCCGAGCAGACAGAGGCTTACCTGCGGAGCCACTATGCGGAGGATATCACGAATACCACTCTCTCGGACGCGCTGCATTTTCACTACAATTATCTGGCCCGCTGCATGAAGCGTGTCTACGGGCTGACCCCTATGGAGTACCTGACGGATTACCGGCTGGAGCAGGCCAAGCTGCTCTTGCTGAAGACGGAGATCCCGATAGCGGGAATCGCAGAACGCACAGGCTTCGAGAGTACGGCTTACTTCTCCCGGCGCTTCAGCCGCAAGGTTGGGATCTCACCGCTGCGTTTCCGCAAGCGTTATTCCCGCTAACAGTGTATACATCAACGTGAATGCTGCCGGACTGAAGGTATAACCTCAGGAAGAATTGGAGGGAAGGATACGGAATACCTGCTCTGCTGTCAATGAATTCTGACAAATAGGAAATTTTAGCTATTTTTTTCCAGATAGGCGCATAGTTATTAAGACATGCCTCAAATCCGGAGATGTTGAATATGCGGTCCTATCCAAGCTACGTTATTATTCTGCTGGCCAGCCTGCTGATTGCAACAGGAACTAACTTCTTCCTGGTCCCCTATAAAATCCTCGATGGAGGAATTATCGGCATCGCCCTCATCATTAATTATATCTCCGGCACCAAAATCGGACTGTGCATTATGCTATGCAGCCTGCCTATCTTCCTGCTGGCCTGGTTCCGGGAAAGGGATATCTTCTACAACAGCATTATGGGGCTGCTGGCTTCGTCCCTCTTGATTGAGCTGCTCTTTCCGCTGCAATATTATTTCCTGTACTACATTGAGCTGGGCTCTATCTCAAGCGCCATCATCGGCGGCTTCCTGATGGGCACCGGACTCGGCCTTATGCTCCGGTTCAAAGCCAGTACAGGCGGCACAGATCTGCTGGCCAAATACATCCAGCGTTATCTTCCGCTCAATATCGGGCTGATCATCTTCCTGACGGACTTCCTCATCATCGGTGCCGGAGGTTTGCTGATCTCCAAGGAGACCTTTTTCCATTCGATTCTGACCATTATCTCTGGCGGTGTGGCTACGGGATTATGTACGCTGGAGCAATGAAGCGGGTATTCTTGATGCAGCAATGAAACCGACTTTTGTATGTTTTCTGATAAAAAACATGGATTCGTCAGAATATATGGAATAAAGGTTGAAATTTTCAGGCTTTCGGGCGACAATCAGTAGATAACATTCCCGGGGAGGATCGACGAAGTTGGATAGCCCAAGCACCGATAACACAAGCATCAACAGTAACACTTCCACGCATGACATTATTGATCTGTGCCTGCTGGCAGGCAAAATCATGCTGCAAAGCGGCGCCGAAACCTACCGCGTGGAGGACACCATGAGCCGGATGGCAGCGGCCCTCGGCTTCCCCGGTGCGCATAGCTACGTCACCCCGACGGTCATTATGTTCACCACCAGCCGGACCGAGCCGGTGAAGCTGTTCCGGATCGCCGAGCGGACGACCGATCTGCAAAAGGTATCCGAGGTCAACGACATCTCCAGGCGGCTGAGTGAACGCCAGCTGACTGCCGCAGAAGCCCGGGAGCGCCTGGGCATTGTCGATGATGCAGCTCATGCTTACCCGGTATGGCTGCAGATTGCAGCCGCCGCTCTGACCGGAGCCTGCTTCACCGTCATGTTCAAGGGCAGCCTGTGGGATGCGCTGCCGTCCCTGCCGATATCCGGGGCAGGCTTCGCCGCCGTCATCTATCTTCACCGTCTGGTGCAGGTCCGCTTCTTCGCGGAATTCATCGCCTCCTTTATCATCGGCCTCCTGGCCTTCTTCTCCGTCAAGTTCGGTGTGGGACGCGAGATGGACAAGATTATCATCGGCTGTGTCATGCCGCTCGTGCCGGGGCTGCTCATCACCAATGCGGTCCGTGACCTGATGGCAGGTCATCTGGTCTCCGGTCTCTCCAAGGGGGCTGACGCATTTCTGACCGCCTTTGCCATAGGAACCGGTATAGGTCTTGTGTTGTCCCTTTTCTAACACCCATGTGAAAGAGGTAGTTCTTCCATGATTTTGCAACTTATAACCAGTTTTATTGCCGCTGCCTCCTTCTGCATCCTGTTCAATGCACCGGCACGCGCGCTGCTCCAATGCGGCTTCGCCGGGATGATCGGCTGGATGCTGTATCTGCAGCTTGATTACGAGTGGGATACGGTCGTTGCCACCTTCGGGGCTACCCTGGTGGTTGGAGTGATCAGCCAGTTTTTTGCGCGCTCCTTCAAGATGCCGGTCATTATATTCAGTGTCGGCGGCATCATTCCGCTCGTACCGGGCGGTCTCGCTTATGACGCCATGCGCAGGTTCGTGGAGAATGACAATAACCATGGGATTCAGCTTGCGGTCCAGGCCCTGCTCCTGTCCGGAGCCATTGCTGCCGGACTGGTGCTGAGCGAGGTGATGGGACAGATGTTTCTTCGCCGGACAAGACGTTCAGGAATCTGACCGGATGCTCCCATAAGACTAATAAACCCGCATACTACAGGACTGGTCCTGGCAGTATGCGGGTTTGTTTGCATTCAATAGGTTGAAGCGGGTGCCTCTCCTAACCTTAATCCTCCCAGATCGAGGTTTCCAGCTGATCCACGAACCGCCGCAGCCTGCCGGCAATCTTAAGATTAATCGCCCCGTTCTGGTACATCTCCTGTACCGTGTTCCGCTGCTCCTGAATCGCCTGCAGCTTCAGCTCCAGCTTCTCATCATCCACGACGCCGTCTTTGCTCCAGCCTTCCCCCTGCTCCAGCCGGGATTCCAGCCGTTCGTACTTGTCGATGACCTTCTGCGAAGCCAGCCGGTTCTCCTCACTCATTCCCGCACTGACGGCGGAGACGGCCGCCTGGCACATCGCAATCTTCGCCGTCCGGGCGCTTTCGGCATTCTGCACGGCGAGGCGTCCCTCTTCCCCGCTGAGCTTGCCGGAGAACAGGCCCGAGAACAAGCGCTGAATTTCCGTAAGCGAGAATTTGATCTGTGTATCAAGCCGTTTGCACAGCAGAGATTCCGTATGATCCAGCAGTTCTTCCATCTTCACGGCGACCGGCGCCGGCAGCGCCCCCTTCTCCATGATCCGCCGCAGCTCTGTACGTTCTGCTTCAATAGCATTCATACGCGCTTCGACTCCCAGACGACGAAACTGCTCATTGGCTGAATCCTTGTCTGCTCGCGCAGCACACAGTCTGTCAACCTTGTCTGTGAATTCCAGCAGGACGGGCTGTGTTGCCCGCTCTGGATTCTCCGCAACCAGGCTGCGCAGCATGGACATCCCTGCGTCAATCACTACATTTCTGGCCGCCAGCTCTGTGCTCCCGTGGCCGGCTCCGATGGTCTGAACCACAGTCTCTTCCTGGTCGGCGAGCAGCGGCAGGAAGATGCTGGCGATGATCAGCGACATTAGAATGACACCAGCAGCAAGCGCAATAATTAAGTCCCGTTCGGGGAAAGGTGTGATCCCGTCACCCAGCACCAGCGGAATGGAAAAGGCACCCGCAAGGGTTACGGCTCCCCGCACGCCGGAGATTGAAGTGATAATCTGGGACTTAAGCGGCGCCTTCTCTGCCTTGAGGCGCTTGCTCTCCCATAAGGAATAGGCATAGACCCATAGGAAACGCAGCACAATAAGCAGCGCCGTAATCGCCAGCACATACCCGGCAACCATGAAGTTATTGAGCGTCTGATCCCGGTAGATCACTTCAACCACATCCGGAACGGACACGCCAAGCATGAGGAATACCAGCCCGTTCAGCACCAGCAGCAGTACCGACCAGGTGCTGGCTGATACAAGCTGCAGCTTATATTGAGGGGAGACTGCCCGGTCCTTCTCAATAGCGAACATCACACCGCCTGCTACAACCGCGAGGATACCGGAGACTCCGATCTCCTCGCTGACCAAATAGATGATAAACGGCGTAAGAATCTGCAGCAGCACATGAATCGTGACATCCTCCATACCGAACCTGCGGATGAACACGCTGAGCCGGATCAGCAGGAACGACAGCACCGCACCGAGCAGCAGTCCACCGGCGGCAATCAGTACGAAGCTGAGCGATGCCTTCGGAAGAGAGAACACTCCGGTAACCATGGCTGCAATAGCAAATTTAAAAGCAACCAGGCCGGACGCATCATTCATCAGCGATTCCCCTTCAAGAATACGGTGAATACTCTTCGGCAGATGGACCTTTCCAGCCAGCGCTCCAACCGCTACGGCATCGGTAGGGGAGAGAATCGCTGCCAGTGCGAAGGAGGCGGCCAGCGGAATCGAAGGAATCATCCAGTTGATCGCGTAACCTGCGACAAATACCGTTACAAATACAAGTCCCAGTGCCAGCAGCAGAATAGGCGCTCTGAGATTCCATAGCTCATCCCGCGGTGTCCGCCGCCCGTCATTGAACAGCAGAGGCGCAATGAATAACACGAAGAACAGCTCAGGCTCAAAGTGCATATGTATGCCGGTTGGAACAAGTGCAGCAATAATCCCAAGTCCGATCTGAATCAGGGGAATCGGGACAAACGGAATGAACCGGTTCACGATATTCGAGACCGCGATCAGTCCGAGCATCAGCAATACAGCAAGAAAAGTCTCCAAGTCCATCATCTCCCGATTTATATTTGAGCATATTGATATCCTATGATAACGTCAAACGTCAATAAACGGAAGGCACTGCGGAATTAAAATCATCCGCACGTACCTCCCGCTATACTCCAGTTCTCTTAGGCCTCGCCGGTTACTTCCGGAACTGGATATTTATGATTTTAGTGCTTCACCAGCAGTTGAATCCCGATGTTCCACGGGGCCTTCAGCGTAACGATGCCGCCCTCTTCTTCAACCTGGTATCCTGCGCGCTTCACACGTTCAGCTACTTCATACACATCCCGGCTGTCAGGCAGCAGCAGAGTGAAGTAGTCGATGCCCGCAGCGTCGGCAGGAGCAGCAGGAGCGCCCTGTCCAGCCCAGGTATTCAGCCCCATGTGGTGGTGATACCCGCCGGCCGATATGAACATTGCCGCATCCCCGTAATGGGCAGTCGCAGTGAAGCCAAGCGCATCTACATAGAATCTCTTGGCCTCCGCCAGATCGCCAACATGCAAGTGAACATGGCCAATCACTGTGCCGGAGGGCAGTCCGGTCCAGCTCAGTCCCTCTGACGCGGCAAGCAGTCCGTCCACATCCACCGGATCGGTGGTCATAACGACATGCCCCTCCGCATCATACTTCCAGGTGTCGCGGGGCCGGTCACGGTACAGCTCAATCCCGTTATTATCAGGGTCCTGGATGTACAATGCCTCACTGACCATATGATCCCCCTGCCCGACATGAATGCCTGAATCGATCAGACTGCGCAGCACGAGTCCCAGACTGGGCCGGTCCGGCAGCAGAATCGCAAAATGGTACAAACCGGCTGCTGAATTGCTGCGCAGAATCCGGGCATGGTCAATCTCCCGCAGAACAAGCAGCACCTGCTTGCCATCGGCCGTCATCTCTGCCTCACGCCCCTGCCGGCGCAAAATCTGCAGTCCGATGACATTCTGATAAAAGTTGAGCGAACGCTCCAAATTACTTACCCGGATCTGTACAAGTCCGATTTCCAGCGCTTGCGGCAGTGCGGCTGTTACTGACATAATAACCCCTCCTGTATAATGGCTGATGCTATAGTGTTAACTATTATGATAATGTCCATTCCGTGCTTGTAACTATTCCCGTTACACACTAACTAACTTAATTATAGTAGCGATCTATATGTTTGTCAATTACTTTTAAAAATCGCTTAATACGCCGTTCGCCCATAAAAATAGCCCGGCCCATGGGCCAGGCTCCGAAGCAGTTATTCAGTAATTCGGTTCACCAAGGAGCTCTATCGAGATATCCTGGGCCGTAATTCTCAACTCACTCGGCGGGGAATCCATCAGAACCCGGAGCTCGAATCCTTGCTCCACCGCATAGATCTCATCATACAGCCAATATTTCTTCTCTAGCTGCTCGGGCAGCATGAGTCCGGTCACACCAGTGAATCTGAGCCGAATATCACATTGATAATGCATGGCACCGCTACAGTCCAGAGTCATCTCCATCACTCCATCTTCAGGAACTACATAAGAGATTACCCGCGAATCATGCAGATTCTTCTCGACTAGCTGCAAGGCAGGGGCCGGGAGAAGATCCTTAATGGCCTCGAAACCCTGACGGTATTCCCTGAAATTCTCCTGTAGCCGTTCATCATAATTCCTGCCCCACTGCAATGCCTGTTCCTTGAATTCTGGAGCCGGATAGGTTGAATTTATCGTTCCATCATAAATAGAGGAATGGAAGTACTCAGGAAGATACTTCAGCAAGTCCGCTTTCATATACTCCAGGAAATCCTTCGCCCGCTCCTCATAGCTGATTCCCTCCGCAACATGCCAGGCCACATCCTCCAGCCAATCCTGCTCCGTCTCTGGGAATACCATGAACCCGCGCACCTGCATTTCCTCATACCAGGGTATGGTGAAAAATTTCATTGCAGCTCTCCCTCCAATCACTGGTAAACATTATTGAACAATTAATTTCGTGCCATTATATACCCTGTTCTCCACAGAAGCCAGCTGAATCCAATTCAGCAGTTGCTGCTTGTTGAACAGGAACTCATTGTCCACCCTGAGATAAGGGAGCTTCTTGCCCTCGAAAGGTCCGTCATTCCTCAGAACGGCATTCTCTGCCTTCATAATATTCATGACCTGCTCCTCACTCAGACGCAGGAATTGCGCAGTCTCTGTGAGCGTCATTAACGGGTGGTCCGTATCCTGCATTTCCTTCTGCGTCTCCGCTATAGTCTGCTGCCGCATCTCATAGCCGGGTGTAAGCTCTTTGCTGATAACGAAGCTGCCTGCCACACCGCAAAGACCCAGAATCAGTGCCGCTCCCAGGATAGTATAATGATTCTTCATGAACAACATCTCCTTAGATCGTATGTATGTTGTCAGTCTAAACGATCCGGAATTAGGTGTAAAGAATAGGCCGGGTAATCCAGTCCGTCATAAAAAAGCGGCCCTGCCGGTATCCGGCAGGGCCAAAGTCTATTGTAAGGGGGTCATGTGACTAATATACCTAGCGAAGCTTAACGCCAGATGAAAACCACATAAAGGTTTGATGAAAATGATATATCAAAAGAAAGACCCCGCCGGGGCACGGCGGGGTCTCACATAGCTGCCTCACGAAACAGGAATCTGATGTACGATCTGATCCAGAGTGACCTCCTGGAGCACATTCTCCATGGCCTTCTGCGCCAGCGAGAATACGGGAACAATCGCACCGGCAATGTTCTTGCCGACCGGACAGTCGGGATTCGGATGCTCGTGGACAGAGAACAGCGAATCCTCTTCCACTGCATTGACCGCCCGATAGATCTGCAGCAGCGTGATGTCGGCTGCGCTGCGGGTAAGCTTCGCTCCCGCTACGCCGGGGCGGACCTCCACCAGACCGGCCTTATTCAGCATACCTGTGAGACGGCGGATGACCACCGGATTCGTATTGACACTGCCGGCAATCCACTCCGAGGTGCTTTTGCCGTCTTTGTTGCTGTCGATTAAAGTTAGAATATGAATAGCTACCGCAAACCGGGTGCTAATGTTCATGACAATCTCTCCTTCGCACTGACCGGAAGCTTTCCGCCAGATGCAACTATAATAGTTACATTCCAGGCCGTTGTCAATCCTCAGGGGGAGTCTGGCAAGCTCTAAGATGTACTTCCCGGCTGCTCCGGTTCACTTTGTCCTTAAGCAGGCTTCGGGCCACTACTCGCTGTCATATGCCTGCAATGCCACCGGCAAGGCCTGAATCACCACATTGCCTACGGCCGGAAAAGGCAGCAGCACGGCGCTGATAATCTCCTCGCGGGTAGCACCGAGCGCTTTGGCGTGTTTGACATGAAAAGGCAGTCCGCTCTCCAGTCTGACCGCCGCAAGTACAGAGATATAGGCAATCTCTTCGGTTTTGGCATCCAGACTGCTTGCAGCATCCAGCTTCTGCACTACCTCCCCAAAAGCCTTTTGCTGCTCCGGCGCTTCCTTCATAAACGTCATAAATGCTTGACTGACATGCGATACATTATCCACTATCATTAACCCTCCGATTCTAGAAACAGATCCTGTGCATATTCACATCACTTTATTTATTATGGGAATCGAATTCGTAAGGCATACATTGCCGCTGTTACAATATTCTGTACGCCTCAGGCGCTGGTCAGAATAATAGGCTTGCCCTTGGTTACCACAATCGTATGTTCATACTGGGCCACCCGGCTGTTATCGGCCACACTGAGCGTCCATCCATCCGACTGCTGTTCTACAAAGTCAGCGCCCGTGGACAGAAACGGCTCTATGGTAATGACCTGGCCTTCTTTCAGAACTGTGGTCACCCGCGGATTATAAAAGGGCAGAATTTCAAAAGGCTTCTCATGCAAGGCCTTGCCGATGCCATGGCTGCACAGATTACGCACCACCTTATAGCCGCGTTTCCGTGCTTCTGACTCCATCACCCGGCCGATCTCGTTAACCTTCATTCCCGCTCTGAGATGATTAATCACACTCATCATTGTTTCTTCCGTGCTCCGGCAGAGATGAATCAGCTTCTCATTATAAGGAGGGAGCTGGAAGGATACTCCGGCATCGCTGTAATAACCGTTCAGCTCGGCTGAGACATCAATATTGATCAGATCCCCGGCCTGAATCACCCGTTGTCCCGGAATTCCATGGGCCACCTCTTCATTCACACTAATACAGGTAGTTCCGGGAAAATTGTAGGTTACCTTAGGAGCTGATTTTGCGCCAAAATGGTTCAAAATCTTCGCCCCCACTTCATCCAGCTCCGCAGTCGTCATTCCGGGGACTACACTCTTCTTCATCTCTGCGATGGTGTGGCCTACTACTTTACCGGCTGCCTTCAGTCCTTGCATATCCTGGAGCGTCTCGCTCGTCATTCCTGTTCACATTCCTCTCGTATTTCCGGGCTTCTTCATCCTGTGCAGCTCCGCTGCCAATGGTTCCGCCGATTCTTATGTATGATACAAGTATAACAGTCTTATTACGCAGAGTGAAATGAACTCCCGGACAGATAACAACAACCGGTCCCCTATACGCAGGAACCGGTTGTGCGGCAATTTCGGTATGTAGCAGTTCTCCCGCTATTCCACTTTAGCTTATAGCCCCTACTGCTCTCATCCAGGCATCTGCAATCAGCGCATGTCCGGCAGGTGAAGGATGGACACCGTCACCAGCCCAGAAGGCAGGCTCAGCCTTAACGGAAGCCGCTGCGAACAAGCCGTCCAGCGGGACGAGCACAGCGCCATATTCACGGGCCAGCTCACGTACTACATGAATTTTCGGGTCCAGATCCTGACGCCAGCCCTTACGGTCTTCCGGCACCGGCAACACGAACGGCTCAACCAGCACCAGCCTGGCATCCAGATGCTGCTTCGTGCGTTCAATCAGGTCGCGGTAGGAGGCCTCGAATTCGGCCGCTGTTGTCTCCTGCCCGGAATCAAACCGCCGCCAAGTATCATTGACTCCAATATAAATGGATACCCAGGTTGGCTTCAGCTCCAGACAATCCCTACCCCAGCGCTCCTGCAGATCCACTGCACGGTTGCCGCTGATCCCCCGGTTGATGAACGTAAGGTTCTTCTCCGGATACTGCAGCCCCAGACGGGCGCCCGCCATCAGCGCGTAACCTACACCCAGCGATGCAGCGTCAGCGTAATTACGTCCGCAATCCGTGATACTATCCCCCTGGAACAAGATGATATCGTTCTTTTGAAATGGCATGCCTAAATCCTCCTATGAACACATCTAATAGTATAAACATGATCATTATAGCAAATAGGCGTTCCTGCGAACACGTTTTCATTGTATATTTTTCAAGATATAATCCGCCATTAGTTCATTTATGATTTCCTCACATGTTGTAATCTCTTGAATAAACTGGATTCCACTGGATACGGTATTAATTCCTTCTTCAAGCTGCCCATCCAACATGGCTGTCTTCAAATTTCCTATTCTCGAATAAGTGCTATCCACTTCATGATCCTTCAGCTTGTGAGCCTCTAAAGCCGCTGAATGCGGAGTTGCCCGCCAGTAGCCGCCGTAACCGGTGCGAAGAAGGACTAAATCTTCTGTACCGTGCTTCACTATATCCTGTTTAGCATTCTCGTGGGCAGGCGACTCAACAGATGCAATGAACCTTGTACCAAGATACACCCCTTCGGCGCCTAAGGCAAAAGCAGCGTTTACCCCTCGCTTATCCGTAATCCCTCCGGTTGCCATGACGGGGATTTTCACCGCATCCACAATCATAGGAACGACTGTCATTGTACCAACCGGGATGTCCGGCGTCGAACCGCCTTCGTCAAAACCAGTAGCCACAATAATGTCAGCACCTGCTCCTTCTGCCTTTTTGGCTCCCATAACCGTTGGATGCAGTTCCCTGAAAACGACCGTGAAGCCTAATCCCTTCAATCTTTTCATATCCTTTTCGTTCGCTTCGCCAACGACCACAAGAACCTGTACCTCCTCCTCCATTAGAACCTTTAATTGCGCTTCTCCATAAGGATTCGCTCCTGCATCCACAGCAGGGGGGAAATAATTGACTCCAAAAGGCTTATCTGTTAATGCTTTCGTTTTTCTGATCTCTGTTCTTAAACGTTCTGCACTATCTTCTGGCCCATTTGCTACCGTATGATGCCCTGCATTTGGGCCAAGTGTCCCCATCCCCCCGGCATTCGATACTGCTGCGACCAGTTCGGCTGATGTCACCCAAGACATAGGTGCTTGAATGATGGGATACTTAATCCCTAGAATATCTGTTATTCTGTTCATGCTATTTGACAACTCCCTTTCCTTCCGGACATCTAATCAACATATTTATTATAAGCAACACATGTTGTATAATTAATTTTAGTGAAGTTCGAGCATAATTCAATCATCAGTTTCGCCCGATTATGGCTTAAGCAACATTTCAATACATCTGTTGATTATGGAAGGAAGGAAATTTCATATGGAGGACAAGAGACCCGATCCCCGGACTATCCGAACGAGGAAATTGTTGGTGGATGCGTTTACACATTTAACTAACAAAAAAGACTTCAAGGATATCACTATTAAAGATATCACGGACCAGGCAACGCTGAACCGGGCAACCTTTTATGCTCATTTCGAGGATAAATATGAATTGATGGAAAATGCTATTTCTGAAGGGATTGTAGAACAACTCGGGGATTGCCTGAAGAATTTCGACACCTTAAATAAAGAGACGATGATCAATATCTTCATGCTGCTAACAACGTTTCAGAGGAACTTCGAAAATGAATTAACCTCCCAATGCAAGAGAAGTTTTCAATCGTTCAGATATATTTTCGAATCCAAAATAAAGTTTGAACTGGAGAAATTATTTCAGACTATTCTACAAAACGATCATCAAATATCGGATTCGGAATCCATCAAAGTTGGCGCCTCTGTGTTAAGTGCGGGCATATTTGGAGCAACTCTGGATTGGAAGCTTAACAGTACGTTGTCTGCAGAACAATATATTCAATATGCTATTCCCTATATTTCAGGGGAGTTTCTTGGACACAATACACAAGCGGCAATGGAGCATAAACAAAAAGCAGCGATTCCCGAATAACGGGAATCGCTGCTTTTGTAACGTTGATCAATAAGCCAGACTGAACAACCCGTGAATATGGGTCAAATAACGGATATTGCTGGCTTCCTTCATCAGCGTAGCCGGCAGCCCCTTCAGCGGGGTGGAGTTACCGCCGACAATGGCTACCCCGTCCTTGCGTCCCAGACTGGCAAGTGTGCCGGAATTGACCGGGCTGAAGGCTTCCGGAGCTTTATCATTCAGATAAGCAAACAGATTGTAGCCGATCAGCTCACCCATCTGCCAGGCAATTTGTGCGGTTGGCGGATATGGGCGGCCGTCCGGCGCGAAGTATACCGCACTGTCGCCGGCTACAAATACATTCTGGTGTGAAGTGGACTGCAGGAACTCATTCACCGTTGCCCGGCCGCGGTTCACTTCAAGTCCGGATTCGCCGACCAGCGGATTCCCCTGTACGCCGCCCGTCCAGACGAAGGTATTCGCCACGATCTGCTGGCCATCCTTCAGGTCAATGGTATTGCCGGCCACATTGGTAACAGGAAGACCGGTCAGGAACTGAACGCCACGTTTCTCCAGGCTGGCTGTAGCGCGCTCAATCAGATGATCCGGCAGCACCGGCAGAATCTTAGGACCGGCTTCAACGAGCAGGAGCCGGATTTCTTTTGGATCGACTCCGTACTTTTTAGTCAGCTTAGGCAGTACGTCAGCAATCTCACCTACCAGCTCTACTCCTGTCAGACCGCCGCCGCCGATAAGAATAGTGGCATCCGCGACGTTGCGGGTTGCAGCATACTGGCGAATCCGGTCTTCAATATGTGCATGAATCTTAAGCGCATCCGCTGCTGATTTCAGAACCATGCTGTGCTCCTCTAGTCCGGGAATACCGAAGTAGGCTGTCGTGCTGCCGAGTCCTACCACCAGTGCGTCATAAGTCAACATCACGCCGTCCGAGAGGATGACTTGCTTGTTCTCCACGGAGAAGGAATTGACCTTGGCAATCTTCAGGTCGATGTCCTTACCGGCAAACAGCTTGGCAAGCGGCATCGCCACCGCCTGTTCCGACGCACTGCCCGCAGCAAGCCGGTGCAATTCCGTAATAATCTGGTGCGTAGGATATTGATTGACTACAGTAACTCTGGCTTCAGCCTTACTCATATATTTACGTACGGTTAGTGCACTCAACAGGCCGCCGTAACCTGCACCTAGAATAACGATATGTTTTGACATGAGAATTCCTCCATCCTTACAATTAAGAGTTGAACAGATTATTTACCGGATTGACGTTCGCCGCTGACCTGCAGATAAGCATTCATGAACCGGAGCGCCTTCTGCACCTGCGGGTCCTTGATCATCTTCATCATCCCGAACAGGCTGATTGTTTCTGTGCTTGCATCCGCTCGGTCCTTCGCTTCAATGGCGGTAGCCGCCAGGTTCTTGACCGTGCCAACCACAGGACCCGCCATCTCCTGGATTGCACCTACTGTATCATTCTTCAATACTTCATCTGTGGCAACCGACTGCACGAAGTCCAGCGATTTGCTCAATGTGCTGACGAGTTGAGTAATCTGCGGAAGCTGCTCGACCAGAAGAATCAGAGATTGCTGAACCTCCGGCTTCAAAAGCTCTTGCAGAATATCCTCTCTGGGGAGGGCTGCTGCTGGTTTTTCTTGCTCAAGTGGGGTTTGAGTAATGGTTTCTGACATATCAAAGTCTCCTTTACGATGGTATTGCTGGTGAAATTTCATCCAATGAAACTATGTGACTATTATAACACTGTGTTTGTTATAAATGTCACAATCTTTTTGGCTTTATAGCCTAATTATGTGATAATAATCACTTCTTTTCTTCGTTTATCTATCGCAATCGGCAATTTGAACAGAATTTATAAATTTATTGTGTTTTCTCATTGACGGATGGGAATAGTCGTGATATCTTAAGCAAGTAACTTAATGTAAGTACATTTAAATATATTAGCAATTGATTATAACTAAGCAGCATACATATTACGATGGAGGTAATCAATAATGAGTACTTTTTCCGAATTGGTACAGTCCCGCAGATCGGCCAATAATTTCGTGGAAGGGGTTAAGATTCCGCAAAGTGAACTCGAAGAGATGTTCTCGCTGGCCCGCCTGGCCCCCTCAGCCTTTAACCTGCAGCACACCCACTACAAAGTCATCAGCGACGATACGGTGAAGGAAGAAATCCGCAATGCCGCCTACGGCCAATACAAAATCCATACCGCTTCCGCTGTTATCGTTGTCCTGGGTGATAAGAATGCTTATCTGCAGGCTCCCGAAATTTATAGCGGACTTAAGCTGCTAGGCGCCATGAGCGAAGAGGCTTATGATCAGACGATCCAAGCCATCAACGGCTCTTATACCGGTAATGATGCTTTTCAGCGCGATGAAGCAATCCGCAATGCCTCTCTGTCAGCCATGCAGTTCATGCTGATTGCCAAGGATAAGGGCTGGGATACCTGCCCGATGATCGGCTTCGATCCCGAAGCGGTGAAGGCCTCCCTCGGTCTCGCCGATCATCTGGTCCCGGTGATGCTGATCACTATCGGCAAAGACAACCAGCAGAAGATCAGACCGCGCGGTTACCGCAAGCCTGTGAATGAGTTCGTTGAATTCATCTAAACCCGGCATAGGATATAAAAGGGTCTTTCCGGCGCTTCAGCCGGAAAGACCCTTTTTGAAATCATTCATTTGGCATATTGCAGAATAGCCACTGCCGCGCGCTCCTGCCGCTCCACATCCGTACTGTGCAGGGCTGCTGTAAGAATAGCCAGTGCCTTCGATACTGTGGCCTCATCCACCTGAACCGGACCGGTACCGGCGGCACTCCCGCCATCCGCAGCCTGATCCCCGAACCACAGATCTATTCTGGCTGCGGGGAGCACTCCGGAATACTCCGTGACCCTGCCGTCAGCTGCAAGCAGCTCTGTTACAGCCGGGTTGACCGCAGCACGGGGCAGACTCTTCAGCCAGGTTACTCCCCGCCGGTGAACTGTTCCGTCCTCGCTTCCGTCAAGCCGGGCATCATAGAAATAATCACCCAGGTCCCCGAGATACACCCACTCTTCATCTGCCATCAGCACATAGTCCCCATCCTGCATGGCATTTACGAAGCAGTCCAGGCTTCCCAGTGCTTGCTCCAGCTCCTGCCCCTGGTAAGCGGCCTCCATAAGCTTGCTGCATATCTCTTCCCTGCTGTTATTCTCCAGATCACCAAGACCGGGATAACCCGCAGTGATATAATTATCCTCCAGAAAAGACTTCAGCCGTTCGCTGCCGGTCTCCGCAAGATTGATTCCAAACAGTCTCATTCCGTTCTTCCCCTTCCGTAACGTAATCATCTTGTAAATTATACAGCAAGTGATATCCCTTTTGAATTTTTATAAAAACTAAGGAAACAGCAGAATAATAGCGCTTACATTAAAATTCTGCAGCAAATAAGCACAAATTTGAGGGTTTTGACTTTTTACTATTCACGCGCAGGACGGTATAATCCAGGTATCAGCTCAAGGAAATCTTGAGAGCTGAGACTATATCTTTGATCCTGACATTAAAGGCTTCCATCTATCTCTCCCTACACGAAACGGTATGAGCTTCTTAAAGCTCACAAGTCTAACAACCCTTCCTATCGTGGGCAGCGGATGAAATAGAGCAGATCTAATGTGCAGGATAGGCAAATCAACTGCCGCCTCGGACGATTTCTACCCGGCTGAGTACAAAGGATAGGATAAGGAGTCTGAGAAGAAACATGGGTATAGTAGTAATAATATAAACCTCTATTGTTGATGTAATTATCGACAATAGAGGTTTATATGTGTTATGCGGACCTAACGCAGCCCCTTAGCTACTGTAAGTAAAGTCTCTCTGGATACCTCCTTCGATTCCGTGCTCACCTGGTGCAGAATATTCTTATCCTCATTCTCCCGCAGCTCAATCCAGCGGATATATGCATAATAGCCGGTGCTGCTTACTTCATAAGCTTGCCGGGACACCACATACAATGCTTTTACCGAACCCACCTTCAACTGCTTAACCGTTGAATCGGCTCCAACATCGGATTGAAGCTGTGATTCAGGGCCAAGGGGGGAATAACTAACAGTGATCGCATCCTCCTTCCCCTTAGGGCCTTGGTATACCAGCTCGGGGCTTACGGTTCCGGCCAGCAGATTGGGAACATTGAAGCTCTTGATCCAGGCGTAATGCTCACCGGGCTTTAGCCGCTTTGTGAGTACATTGGTGTATTTTTTCACCCAGGAGCCATCTGTGATCCCCACTGTGCTGTCAGACCTCCCTTCGGAGAAATGATACCCTTCCGGCAATCTGCCCGGTACTGCCAAAGTGCCCGTGATCGGCTCCATAATCTTCTTCCAGCTCTCTATATCTGTGAACACCTGCGGGCGGTTGATCATACGCAATGAATGACCGGCGTTAGGCTCAGTAATATACAGGATAGCCGATTCGTTCACCGCCAACTGGGACTGAATCTCTTCAATCACCTGCCGCGTCTTGTTGCCAAATGCCGCTGTTTCAATAATCCCCTGATGGACATTCACCTCAATCCCGGTAGAACCATAGCTGATGGCCCATAACCTCTCTGCACCATAAACAACACCTCCGAACAGCATCAGGCCGCAGAGTACAAGAGCGATCCGGACGGTTCCGCGCACCGGCCTTCTGGAGCCTCCGGGTTTCTCCAGGCTATAATATTGCGCAAAACTGGCAGATAACCGCCTGTCCAGCTGCTCCGGTACGGTTGCCGTTTGTTTATAGAAGTCAAAATCCCGTTTCAGTTGATCCTCGACAGACATGCCCATTCCCCCTTCAGCTCCTCTTCCTCTGTAAGTACAGCGTTCTGCCGCAGCTTGCGCAGCGCCTTGTGATGCCTGGATTTCGCAGTGCCCAGCGGAATATCCAGAGCGGATGCAATCTCGTCGAAGCTGCATTCCCCATAATAACGCAGTACAATTACACTGCGCAGCTTGGGGGACAGTCCGGCTACAAGCTCCAGCAGCGCTCCGCGCTGCTCCTGCTTCAGGAGCGGTATATCTGCCCCCGGAAACAATGCCTCTGACGCATTCTCCCTGCTGCGGATAACAATCCGCAGCCTGCGCCAGCTCCTCCGGTTCCAGTTGCTGCATTGTCTCACGATCATTCCGTTCAGCCATGCCCCGAACGGCCGCTTGCCGTCATACTTCGGCAGACTGCGGAACAGCTCGATGTAGATTTCATTGACGACATCGGCCACATCCGCCTGCCGGTTAACCAGCAGACAGACCGTCCCGTACACCTGCTGCCTAATACTGTTATGTAGTAAGGTAAAGGCTTCATTATCTCCATTGCCCAGCCTGTACAGACAATCGTGAAGCTCTTCTTCGGTCATCTCTCCCTCTCCTCTCTGTCTGGATTCAATCTATATTGGTCCGCTGGCGGACGAAGGTTCCCTTGATGCAGAGTGAAATACATCCATTCTATCTATTCACAAAAAAAGCCGTCTGCCCATGATCAATCTCATGGGCAAACGGTTGATTATACTAAACAATCATGCATGACACGATCACTGCTGCTGAGGGTCCGTGATCCCGGTTAAGACGGTTCGTTGCCCCATACGAGACTGCCGGATATATAAGCCGGAAGCTTGGCCCAATCTGCATAAGCCGTACCTGCTGGATTGAAGGAATAATCCTCAGTCTGGGTATAATTGCTCCAATCCGCTTTGGACGCACGCAGTTGAATATCTATGCTTGCTCCCGGGGCCAGTGAGCCAGCGGCACTATTGAAGCCAAGCTCCATATAATAATCCGCTCCGCTCAAGGCAGCCGGAAGCTTCACAAACGTTCCCGTGACATTCTCACTTCCCACCTGTGACCAGTCACAGAAGAAATTCTGAGCCTGCTCACCGTCACTGGTGTAATAATATCTGAGCTTCACATCCCCCAGTGATACCGCAGCCGTTCCGGTATTCACCAGCTTAATCCGCGGGCTCAGCGCATTAACCGCAGCCGCCTGGCTGCTATTGTACATCTGAACTTTAAGCCCGCCATCCGCTGGCGCTGTCGTATCCGCTACCGTGACCGCCAGGGTCTTCGCGGCTCCGGCACTGAAGTTGAAGCTCAGCGTGGTTGTACCCACAGCCTGCGCGGCCAGATAGACCTTGTGAATCGTCACTGCCGAACCGCTCACGGTGTAATCCGTTCCAGCCGTCAACGTTGCCGCTCCGTTCTTGATAGAGGTTAAGGTGTTCCCGTTCAGCGTCATCGTCACTTCGATATCGCTCTGATTCCCGCTCTTCTTGTCAAAGCCCGCGCTGACTGGCGTAATCGCTGAATCTGTGGCTGTTGTGGACGTATCCACTACCGTAACCGCCAGGGTCTTAGAGGCTCCGGCGCTGAAGTGAAAGCTCAGCGTGGTTGTACCCACAGCCTGCGCGGCCAGATAGGCCTTGTGAATGGTCACTGCCGAACCAGTGACCGTGTAATC
This sequence comes from Paenibacillus tritici, assembly GCF_013204885.1. Classification (GTDB taxonomy): domain Bacteria; phylum Bacillota; class Bacilli; order Paenibacillales; family Paenibacillaceae; genus Paenibacillus_AQ; species Paenibacillus_AQ tritici. The sequence goes on along the minus strand of NZ_JABMKX010000001.1, from coordinate 60,189 downwards.
CGTTCCGGCTGTTAACGTTGCCGCTCCGTTCTTAATAGAGGTTAAGGTGTTCCCGTTCAGCGTCATCGTCACTCCGATATCGCTCTGATTCCCGCTCTTCTTGTCAAAACCCGCGCTGACTGGCGTAATGGTAGCGCCTGTAACCGGTGCGTTCACCGGGTCAGCGTATAAGGTTCCGCGTCCGTTGGTTCCCAGATACACGCGTCCATAGATCCGCGGATCTCCTGTAATCGCCATGTTGATTCTGGCATACTGATGATTATCATCATTAATCCGCACCCAGCTGGCTCCAGCGTCATCCGAACGGAAGACTCCTCTAACGCCATCAATCTGGGCTACCGTATAGAGTGCCATATAATTCTCACCCGGCGCGGCCTTTCCGAACCCGATCAGGTCCGCTTCTTCCACATTGCTCAACTTAGTGAAGCTTGCCCCGGAGTTCGTAGAATGCCATATGCCATACTTATCCTGCGGATGTCCGCCGGCAAACCAGATATCGCCTTCCACGCCCGGCATGGCCTTCAGGCTCACTTGCGCCTGGCTCGGCTGGAGGCCGTTCACGTTATTGGCTGGCAAGCCGGTCGCAGCCGTAGCTGTGAAGGCGGCTCCGCTATCTGTACTGACATAGAGCTTACCCTCATAGAAGCCATAGAATTTATTCGGATTCACCCGGTCGGATGCTATCTTCGCTCCGGCAGGAATTCCGCTGCTCGCTGTCCAGGAGTTGCCGCCTGACTTGGAGTAAAAGATCCCGATATCCGAGGTGCTCCACAGAAGCGCATTCCCACTGGCAGATACAGCTACCTGACCCTGCCCTACCGTGGTACTGCCTCCTTTGGAGGGTTCTGCATTCGGCATGTACCAGTTTTTTCCGTTGTCATTCGAGATCCCAATCGACTTACCGTTCGGATATTTCTCTTTGTCCACACCGCCGACACGGACAACATAGGCCGGGTCCAGCTCCGCATAATCGATACTGTTCGTGCTGGCCCAGGAAGGGCTGGTCTGGAACTTGACCGGGGCCGCTGTTAGATCCTCATACCGGAAGCCGGACACATCGCCAAGCGCAGTAATCAGATGAGCGCCCGCCGGCGGGCTGATCAGCCCCAGCACCGCAGTCTCTTCTACTCCCTTGGCCATCACGGATATTTTAACCTTGCCGCCGGTATCCCAGGCCCCCAGATTATTCGTACCGTAGATTGTAGCACCTGTACCGTACATCATCCGATCCGAGTTGAACGGGTCAATCTCCAGATCCCCCATCATCCAGCCCAGCTTTGGCGCGGGATCAAGGGAAGTTGAGGTCAATCCGTGATCAAGCCATTGGGCCGCCGTGATATCCATCTCGAACTTATAATTACGTTCCGGATAACTGCCCCAGTCCCAGATCCGGCGCCAGGTCTCCCCGACGTCCTTGCTGCGGAAGATCACCTCGTCCGGCCACCAGGCATTAAGGCTGGCGACCATAAGCGTATTCGGATGCTGGGCATCCAGTGCAAGCCCCCCGAAGCCGTAGAAGTTGTCAGCTCCGGTCGACGGGCTGATGTTTTTCCAGACGCCGCTGGTTGTGTTATATTTCCAGACCTCACCCTTGCGTCCGTCATACGGCCCGACCCCGTCACTGTAGGTAAGGTACAGATCGCCGGTTGCGGACAGCTCCCCATGATGCGGAAGCAAGCCTACCGGCTGACCCGGCAGCGCCGACCAGGTTGCTCCTCCATCCGTGCTGCGGAACACACTTTCGGCCGTATCTGCGACTCCGACATAGATCGTCTGGGTAGCTTGTCCAGCAGAGCCCGTGCTTTTATCAAAAGTAATCCAGGACAGGCCCACGATATCACTCTGATACTCATTCGCAGGATTCTGGACATACGTCCCTACGTTAGTGAAGGAGGTAACCTTGGACCAGGTCACCCCGGAGTCCACACTCTTCCAAAGGCCGTTCCCGCTCCGCGCCCCGAAGAACAGGATACTGTTCTTATTCGGGTCAATCACCAGCCGTTCTCCGGCTGAACGTCCAGGCATATTACCTCCCACCTTGAACGGAAGCGGCGTGGATTGCCATGTATCCCCCCGGTCGCTGGAGCGCATAATTTGACCATTGCCATCCCAGGAATTCGTGTACGTCCCGGTTGCCATATACACCTTGTCCGGATCAACCGGATCGGTAGCCAGCGCGTCTACACCGTTCTTGTTCCAGTCCACCCAGCCGACGGTATCATTCAGCGGAATCCAGCTCCCGCTCGCCTCATTCCAGCGGTAAGCCCCGCCAATATCCGTCCGCGCATAGATCAGATCCGGTTCACTCTGGTTGAAAATAATCCCCGGCACAAAACCGCCGCCCGCCCCGGTAACCACACTGTTCCAGCTGTAGTCTTCACTGGCTGCGGCATGGGTTACAGCGGGAGCAACGTTAAACAAAGAGCCTGACATCGCTGTCAGCAGGACGAGTATTCCTAGTCTTCGGATACGTTTTCGAGTCATGATTCCTACCTCCCATAGCATACTTTGATAACGCTTTCATTATATAACCTGTCCTACCCGCCCCGTGAGAGAAAACGGTTGATTATGTGTGAAAATTGTCATCTGTTATCGTACCGTTTTCTCATTTGACGATATTTGCGATAGAGCAGTACACAAAAAAACCTCGCGATCAGCAATCGCAAGGCAGTTCTAGCGCTAGTTCTCCATTGGGGGCGACAGCACAATCGGCTGATACACTAACGCAGCATCTATAATCTCCTCCGGCGTCAGCTCCGGCTCATTCCAGAAGATCAGATCACTCACGCCGGGGTGAGGCACGTTTCTCACAACGATCTCCAGCCATTGGTCCAGCTCTGCCTCTGTTCCTTCGGCGTTAACGATCTTGGTTACGAGTTCGATCAGTTGTTCTTTTGTAAGCGGCACTCGGAAGCCTCCTTTTATGTACCAAATACCTAACTTTGAGCTATTCCCATTTTCACTTCTGTCCATGGAGCACCCCACTAATTTTTTTTAAATATGAGGCTGGTTCTGAGCCTTATTAAATAAATTTTCTTTAGCTTTTCTATCGTTTTCATTGTCAACAGGTTTTCTAAACTCTAATAATCCGTCTTTTGTAATAGCATTGCAATCTAAAGCATACTCAAGTGACCTATAAGATCTATATTCCAGCAATTTGACAACTTGTTCTTTATTCAGTCTGCCGCCTTTTCTTACTGTTTCTCTACATTTATAAGTTGCTAGTTCTTTCTTAAACGCCTTACTGGTGAATTCCATACCCAATGATAGAAGTAACTGGGGATTTATTTTTTCTGACTTTATAGCATCTATAATAAGACTTTCAATCCCTAAATATTTATGTTGTTTATAGCTAACAATCATCTCGTTAACTAATTCTGTATTTAAGAATTCGGAACTGTTATCTTCACATTTAAGTTTAAAGTAAAACCAAGTAATATGCTCTTTGGCTGTAGGTGACATAACAATTGAGCTTAGCACTTTATAAAGGCGATTTAATTCATGTTTAGAAAGTTCTCCATGCAACTCTGCCTGCTCCCCAACTTCCAACTGGGAAATATAATTATTTAACTCTGATATTATTTTCTCTCCTTTTGAGTGGTCTCTTCCCAATATTTCTTTAATATAAATAAGTGTGTTTTCGTGCATATTAGCTCCTCTCTAAAACTATTTTCCATATTTATTCGGATTGTTGTATCTATACCATTTTCATATTAAGATAATTTTTTTCTAAAAGAAAAACCACATGGAGTCAGTAACTCACTGTGGTTTAGCCTTATAGAATACTAAGTTGAGTTCTTTGAGTTACAATTCGATGAAATTATTCTATGTTTAAATTAAAAAATTCATAAATATTCTTATCATCCACTGGCTTTACAATTTCAAAATATTTCTGTTCATATAACTTTCTCACAACAAATTCGATCTCCGCTTTACTCACATCTTTTACTAGAACTAGATTAGGTTCTCCTGAATAATACCCATATGTCTCTAATTCTAATTCATGATCCTGTTGAAGCCTTACTATATCATAGACCTTTATGTTAAATAACTTGTTCAGTACCTCAACATAAACATCATTTCTGTACCCCTTGCTATTTCCCTCAAATTCTGCAAGTTCCGTATCATCTAAAAAAAACTTTGATGTTATCCATACATCCCCCCCCAATTCTAATTTGTTGGTGAAACTACTATTTGATTTAATAACTTTTGATATTGATCAGCATTCATATTGTAGGAAGGAACTATTTCGTAATGCTCAGCTCGTTTTCATGTTGAATAACATTCAATCCCACTGGTAAACTATCAATTCGATAAGCGCCGCCGAATCTTATCAAAGTTCCTGACTCCACATCTTCACCAGTAGTCTGTCGCCGCGTACCAAATTTGCTTGATCAACAAATTCTCGGTTGATGATCTTAAACCACACTCTTCATAGAATAAAGAACCCCATGTAACTTACATAGGGTCTTAAAGTGCCCCTTCAATTTTATACACCATTTTCAAATTAAAAAGAGAGTTTTATATGTTTAACAAAGAGGATAATTTATCTAAATAATCACCTAGCACAAATCTTGTTACCCATCCCCGGATAATTCAGAATATAACCAGATTTAAAGTACAAAGAACCCTGCACCGGAAGGTTACACCTTCTGATACAGGGTTCTCTCTATTTAATCAGGTCGCTCCACTCTGACCTATCTCATACCAAGTGGCCTACTCCTTCTTCCCCCGAAGCAAAGCCACGGCCGCCAGCAGGAACGACACCAGCGAGATGCCGAGGGTAATATAGAGCATCGGCGAGGTGCCGGTGCTGGCGCCTTCATTGTCCACAATGGCCTGATGCTCGTCCATTGTCATGGTATCATTGCTAGCCTTGTCTGCGGCACCGTGGCCGTGACCGCCATCGGCGCTGCCGGAGGCTTCAGCGATGGCGGTGATGGAATGCGGGGATTCCGAGCCAGCTTCGCCGGACCATTGCACCAGACTGCCGTCAGCATAATGCTGATAGGCATCCCAGGCAATATCGCCTGCGGTATCCGGGTTCTTGGCGGTGAAGTAGAAGCGCTGGAACTGTCCGGCCTGTATGCCGCCTTCCTTCGCAATCCAGCTCACCTTGTTCCCCTCAACCGTTACCTCCCAGCCGGGTGTGGCCTCGTATTGCTTGAACTCTGCGCCTGCCGGAATCCGCAGGTCTATCCGCACCGTTGCGATGTCCTTTTCAGACGGTACTTTCAGCGTATATGTCTCCCAGGCCCCCGTGCTGGACTGCGCTGGACTAACGGTTACGTGGGCGCTCGCCACGGCTGCGAACAGCATCAGTGCTGCGGCTGCCGGTGCAGCCAGTGCTGCTATTTTGCGAAACATTCTATTCAATGAAATCTCCCCTATTCTCTAATAATGGATATTGGGACTGTCTACGCTATCTTAAGCTCTATCTTTTCCCCGGAAAATCCCGCTCCCGCGAAGCCAGCCCCTGCTCCATCGCGTATCTGGTAAGCTGCGTGCGGTTCTGAAGCTGAAGCTTTTGAAGTATATTCTTAAGATGATTCTTGACCGTATGCTCGGAGATGCCGAGGGTGGCCGCAATCTCTTTATTGGTGGACCCTGAAGACACACAGCCCAGTATCTCCTTCTCCCGCGCCGTTAATGCCTCCCGCTCCTCCTTGACGGAGGTAACGGCGAACTCCTTGAGAATCTGAAAAGCCAGCTCCCGGCTCAGCGGCACCTCCTCACTTACAATAGCCAGCAAATATTCAATCCAGGTGGACGGAGCCAGATTCTTCAGGAGATACCCCTGAGCCCCCTGCTTGAGCGCTTCAAACAAATACGAGATCTCATCCGATACAGTGACGATGACGATCTTCACATACGGATATTCCAGCTTAATGCGGCGCGTGGTCTCCAGACCATCCATTCCCGGCATTTCGATATCAATCAGGATCAGGTCCGGCATCCATTGCCCGGTCCAGACGATGGCCTCCGCTCCGCTGGCAACCGCGCCGATCACTTCGAACCGTTCATCCAGCGCCACAATCTCACTCATCGCTTCACGTGCATGTGCATGGTCATCGACGATCAGTACCCGGCAGCGTTCCATTCTGCGCACCTCCTTTGGCAATTTCCACGGTGGTTCCGTCACTCCCTGACTGTATGTCTAGCCTCCAGCCCATACTGCGGGACCGTTCCCTCATAATCTGCAAGCCATAGCTCCCGATCACCGCAAAAGGATCGTCATGCTGAATCCCGGCACCGTTGTCGGCAATGGTCACCGTCCAATGGAGCTCATTGCCCTGTCCGGACACGGACACCCTGCCTGCACGTGTATGCTTGCGCACATTGATAATCGCTTCGCGGATACAGGATAACAGCTCCGCTTGTTCCGCCGCCGTCAGCGCCTGCTCCTCCAGATGCCAGTCCAGCGACACCTCAATCATGACTTCTCCGGCAATTCCGGCCAGTTGCTCCTTAATGGATCGCTCCAGCGAAAAGCTCTCTTCACCGCTGACCGGCACCTTCAGATTGGCAATTGCCTGACGAACATAACGGTTGACCTCATGGACGGTCTTCTTGATCTGATCCACACTGTCCGCGCTGACGCTGCCGTCCTTACGGCTCTGCTCCAGACGGTCAATCCGCACGGAGAGCAGGAACAGGGATTGCGCCATCCCGTCATGCAGCTCCTTGGCCAGAGCCTCCCGCGCTTCCATCGCCCCTGTTGCCGCCCGCTCCTGCTCCAGCTCCCGCTGGTTCCGCTCCATGATCCGAAAGAGCGGCAGCAGCAGAATAATACTGAACATAAAAACCAATACAGGTGTTAAGTAGTTTCCCGTGTCCATGGAAATGTACGACATCAGGAACTGATGCCGCACCCATTCCCATATGCCGACCATCACGGTCGGAATCAGCAGGATGAGCACTTTAATCCGGGTATACGTCACTGTCCCCTCCCTAATTACTATGGATTACTTTATCATTCCCGGACTTGCTCCGGTATGACTCTTTCGGGCTATACCCGCAGGTAATTGTTACGAAATTAAGTATTTAAAATGTTAGTCTTACTATCATAGCAGTTAGCGAAACAATATCCGATAGGTTACACTAGGATTGACGCACAATCAAGGATAATTTCATGCTGACACTACAGGAGAGATAATGAAATGAAACGAATTACGATTCTTGTCGCCGATGACGATGCGGAAATTGCCGATCTGATCGGACTGCATTTGGAAAAGGAAGGCTATCATCCCATCAAGGTTACGAATGGCACAGCGGCTGTGCAGGTGGTCCAGTCCAGGCATATCGACCTGGCTATTCTGGATATCATGATGCCCGGGCTGGACGGGTATGAGGTGACCCGGCAGATCCGTGAGCAGCATGGGCTGCCGATTATTTTTCTGAGCGCGAAGACTTCGGATCTGGATAAAATCACCGGACTTGTCATCGGCGCCGATGACTATATGACCAAGCCCTTCAACCCCATGGAGCTGGTGGCCCGAGTGAATGCGCAGCTTAGACGTTCCATGCAGCTGAATCAGCCGGTTGCCGAGCAGAAGGCCGTGGTGGAAGCCGGTGGCCTGACGATAGATCCGGACCGCCGCTCGGTGACGCTGTACGGGAATCCCGTTGAGCTGACGCCGAAGGAATTCGATATTCTGTATCTGCTCGCCAGCTACCCCAAAAAAGTATTCAGTGCAGAGCATCTGTTCCGCCAGGTCTGGGGTGAGGCTTATTATGAAGGCGGGAACACTGTGATGGTACATATCCGCACCTTGCGCAAAAAGCTGGGCGAAGAGCAGACCAAAAATACGTGGATCAAAACGATCTGGGGGGTAGGGTATACGTTCAATGGCTAACCTTTTTCGCAGCTTCCGCTTCAAAATGATCTTTCTGCTGGTTCTGAGCATGGCCTGCTCCGGCATTGTTACTTATGTACTGTATAAAATCCTGCAAAGCTACTATACCTCCCAGGTGAAGTTCGAGGACAAGCTGACCCGCTTCCGCTATCTGATTGCCGACTTCGGAGACCTCAATTTCTTCCTGATCTTCTTCATCCCGCTGGCGCTGCTGTTCTTCTTCCTGTTCACCAAGCCGTATGCCCGGTATTTCAAAGAAATCTCGCAGCATATCCGCCTGTTGGCCAACGGGGACTTCAAGAGCCGCATCCGCATTCAATCCAATGATGAATTCGAGGATATTGCCGCCGATCTCAATCTGGCTAAGGATAAGCTCCAGGAAGCGGTGGAACGCGGGGATTTCGCTGAGAACAGCAAGGACAAGCTTGTGCTTAATCTGGCCCATGATCTGCGGACCCCGCTGACCTCCGTGCTCGGCTATCTGGATCTGGTGCTGAAGGACGGACAATTAACCGATGAACAGGTCAAACATTACACAACAATTGCTTATACCAAATCGCAGCGGCTGGAAAAGCTCCTCGATGAGCTGTTTGAGATTACCAGGATGAATTACGGCATGATGACCGTGGAACAGCTCCCCCTCGATCTGAGCAAGCTGCTGGTTCAGTTGAATGAGGAGCTATATCCGGTGCTGGATAACAACGGGCTGACGGCCCGCCTTGAGCTGACTCCGCACCTTTCGATTACCGGGGACGGGGAGCTGCTCGCCCGGGTATTCGAGAACCTGCTGACCAATGCGGTGCGTTATGGCAAAGACGGCCGTTACGTCGATATCCTCTGCCATCCGGAGGAAGATCAGGTCGTTGTCCAGGTCATCAACTATGGAGACAGGATTCCTGAGGAGGACCTGCCTTTTCTATTCGATATGTTCTATACGGGCGACCGGGCGCGGACCCATCAGGAAGGCAGCACCGGCCTGGGCCTGTTCATTGCCAAGAATATCGTAGAGCAGCATCAGGGGACGATCTCCGTCCAGAGTGATACCATCCGTACGCTTTTCGAGGTGCGGCTGCCGGGTCTGATCAAGTAAGAACATCTTTTAAGAAAAACTTTAACTTTACCCCACTTCTTTTTAAACACACTCCCTTATGCTGTATTCATAGAGCCAAGGAGGAAGATAACATGAAGAAGTGGTTATTAGTGATTGTAATTGTCGGGCTGGCCGGTTATGAATGGGCTTCGCGGGACCGGGAGGATGCTAAGGCTGAACTGAACACCGGCACCGTGCAAGTCTCTACAGATAAAGGTTCCAAGAATCTGACGCTGATTCCCAAAGGCCAGATCTACAAAGGTGATTTGCTGCTGGTCAACAAGGATTATCCCGTACATGAAACGGGCGTCAGCCGGGACATTGTCAGTCTGTTAGATCATGAGGAGCTGACCGCAGGGTACGGGCTGCTGGACCACAAAACACAGCTCTCCAGACAAGTGGCAGAGAAATTCGCCGAGATGGTGCAGGCCGCTTCCGGGGAGGATATCAACCATTTCCTGATTAGCAGCGGCTATAGGGACAATGCGAAGCAGAAGCAGCTCTATGAGGAAAAAGGGGCTGACTACGCCCTGCCGCCCGGATACAGCGAACATAATCTAGGCTTGTCGCTCGACATCGGCTCCTCACAGATGTCCATGAGCCATGCCCCTGAAGGGCAATGGCTGCGGGATAACGCATGGGATTACGGCTTCATTCTGCGCTATCCTGAAGATAAAACAGAGATTACTGGCATCCAGTATGAGCCTTGGCATTTCCGTTATGTAGGGCTGCCGCACAGCATTATTATGCGGGATAAGAATTTCACCCTGGAAGAGTACCTTGAATTCCTTAAGCAGCAGCAGACGATCACCACTACCGTTAACGGTACCCACTATCAGATCTCTTATATAGAGGTCAAGGGAAATACCCCGGTTCCTGTGCCTGCCGGTCAACACATAGAGCTCTCTGGAGATAATATGGACGGTGTGATTATGACGGCAGAAAGCGGTGATGCGGAATGAACCAAGCACATAATCGGAGAATGTACGGTTTACAGGCACTATTAGCCGTATATATCTATATCCTGTTCAAAATCATTTTGTTCAAATTTGGTTCGATTGATCTCAGCTTTCTCTGGCAGCAGCTTCAGCACGGCCCGGAGAACATTATAGGAAGTCTGCAGAGAGGCAACCTGACGCCGCTTGCTACGCTGTCCAGCACCTATCACCATGTCACCCCTCACAGCTTTGTTAATTTCGCGGGAAATATCGCTTTGTTTATACCTTTTGGCATATTCCTGGTGCTCTTGTCCCCAAATGGAAAAGGCAGCGGCTCCTTCAGCGGTGTGCTGCTCTGGTCCTTCGCATTAAGCGCCGTGCTGGAAGGGGCCCAGTCGGTCTTTTATATCGGAACCTTGGATGTGGACGATCTGCTCCTGAATACGTTCGGCGGGCTGCTCGGCTATCTGTTGATCCGCCCTTTAATGAGTATTTATATAACAAGCAGACAAGGCTCCTCCGTCACCCAGAAGTGATGGGGAGCCCTGTCTGCTTGCCGTTCCCTCTGAACTACAAGGGAGAAATATAACGGCTGTACTCGATCTTCAGTTCTGTGAAGCTACCACCTTGCTGGGACAGGAAAAAGCTGCTTACTCCCTCCGCTCCCCACCAGTTCAGCCCAATCAGCAGTCCGTCTGCTGCTTGCGCCGCGAACAACAAGGAGAACATCTGCGGAATCACCTCACCGCCGTCATCGACCCGCCAGACTGAATATTCATTGTCCTGAAGCACAGCGGGATAATCCTTGAAGCTGAGCTTCCCGTCTTCCTCCAGCACAAGGCTGAAGAGCATATCCTTATCCATTCTAACGAACTGGACGACATAGAGCCGTCTGTCCGGGCCCAGATCAGCCAGCTTCCACACCGACTCAATCTTCCGCTGCTTCACGGCCGCTATACTTTGTCGCACAGGATCTTCAAGGGCAAGCTGTGGAGCCGCCGGGTCGGCGGGCTGAATCGCCAGCAAGGCAGCCTGCGGGAATTGGGCAGAATCGGCCAGATAATAGGTTTCATTCTGTTCAGCCGCGCCACTCTCAACCTTGAACAGATAACCGGACAGATGGGGAATATTATTCGCCAGCTCCCGTCCGTTGCTGTCCTCACTCCCCGCCTGCCACTTCTCGAACTTCACGGCCAGCTCCTGGCCTCCGTTGCCGATGGCCGTATTCAGGGATTGCATCTGCTGTTCATTCCCCTCCTCTTCCCTAGTGACAAGAATATGACTCCCGGTCTCGTCGGCAAATCCGAAAACAGGCTGCAGCTTGTCAGGGTCCATGAATGCCGTCAGTGCGGACGGACTGGAATCCGGGGCGCTTGCAGCAGGCTCCGTCCCTTCCGGGGCATCCGTCTGCCCGGCGGCAGGTGAAGGGAGCTGCGTCCCGGCAGGGGATGGCATGGCCGAAGCTTCTGCACCGCTTGTATCGTCATTGCCGCCCGGCCTGGAACACCCGGATAGGCTGAAGACTAAGACAACTGCTGCTGCAAGAATAAGGATTCCGGCCGCTCTGACCCGGTACCGGTTGCGGCCCTTCACTTGATTCATAGCGTACCTCCAGTGAAATTTAGTCAAAAATCCCCATACTGAGATATCGTTCTCCAGTATCAGGAGCAATACACAACACCCGCTTGCCCCGGCCTTGGCGCCGTGCTTCCTGCAATGCCGTCCAGACTGCTGCTCCGCCGGAAGGGCCGATCAGAATTCCTTCGGTGCTGGCAAGTACTCTTACCATCTCCAGGGCATTCTCGTCGGATACCTGCACGATCTCATTGTAGATGCTAGTGTTCAGAATCGCCGGTACGAAGCCGGGGCTGGTTCCCACCAGCTTATGCGGTCCGGGCTGGCCGCCGGACAACACCGGTGAACCCTGCGGTTCCACGACGACTATGCGAAGCTCGGGCAATTGTTCCCGCAGTGCCTCACCAGTGCCGGTAATGGTCCCGCCGGTGCCGGAGGTGGCGACGAAGACATCCAGCCGACCCTCCATCTGCTCCAGAATTTCCGGGGCGGTAGTGATACGGTGAATGTCCGGATTCGACTGGTTCTCGAACTGCTGCGGGATGAAGCTCCCGGCAATCTCACGCCCCAGCTCCACCGCCTTGGCAATCGCGCCGGGCATCCGTTCCGCCGCCGGAGTCAGCACCACTTCCGCCCCGTAAGCCTTCAGGATATTGATCCGTTCCTTCGTCATATTATCCGGCATAATCAGAATTGCCTTATACCCCTTCGCCGCTGCATTCATCGCCAGACCGATGCCCGTATTGCCGCTCGTCGGCTCGATGATTGTACCGCCGGGCAGCAGCCGTCCGTCCAGCTCCGCCTGCAGGATCAGATTATAGGCTGCCCGGTCCTTGACGCTGCCGCTGGGATTGAACATCTCCAGCTTCACATACAGCTCCGCATCCTCCGGTCCGGTCACGCGGTTCAAGCGTACCACCGGCGTTCCACCGATCAGCTCCGTGATATTATTAACTACCCGCTTCGTCATATGCGCGCCTCCCTCGTTCTTATATATGATATAGGTTCCATTGTATCGCTAACGTATGCCGCTTGTCGATTTGGCGGATAGGGATTTGATTTGAAATAGTGCTTGAAGTAGTGCTAGAAGTGGTGCTAATCGAAATGGAATTGTTGTAGTAAATGCAGGATGTCCGGCGGGGGATCGAATCAGATCGGGGATTGTTGTATATTTTGCAGGAAATGCTTACAGATCGGCCGTTCAGCGCCCGAAGTGTTGCACTTTGTGCAGGAATCCTCTAAATTCGGCTAAGAAAAGATTAATTTGTTGTAAAACGTGCAGGATTTCCATGGCTTCACAGGGTTCCCGGACAATCGCAGACCATTGTAACGGTTATACCTGTTGTATCAAGCAAATGGAAAAACGTATCTTAAATTCTCCATTTCTGTGCGATGAGCGGAAGCAAGTGGAAAAACAACAACTAATCAGGTTGGTTTTCGCTGGAATGGATGAAATGGAAGAATTTAAGTGCCGTTTATCCAACTGCTGTTACAACATCGCCCATTCGTTCGGCAGTAAGTGGAGGAAATCCAACTGCTTCATATGCTTCTCTCTTTGAGCTTGTCCGGCATTACCTTCATGCCCCATTTACAAGCCTATCTCGCATAACGCCTATCCGGATGCCATAGCAGATCGGTCAATGATTGTTCTTGTAATGCTGCTGTGAAGCACATGCAACGCAACAAATCGCCCCCGTATATACGGGAGGCGATTGTTGTGCGGCTCTTTGTGCAGTCCTAAGTGATGGGAAGAAGTTCTTGTACAGCCCTGAGTTACGAGTGCCGTTTCTTGTACGGCTCTGAGCTACGGATGGCTCTATTTTTAACTCATTCGTATCCGGCTGAACCTGTTCTCAGATAAGCATTATAAGTCTCTGCCACATGCTCTGATAAATGTTTCTCTCTACGGATTCACTGTAATCGTGAACGTAGACGTTGTGTTTTTGATAGGTGTGACTGTGTTCTGGATCTTCAGGTTGTTGAAGACAACGTTGCCTACCGCAGGGCCTTGACCCGCTTCGGCCGATTCATTGGCCCAGATGCCGACCCCGGACTTGGCGTCGAAGGCGTCGCCGCTCTTCTGCGCACCGGAAATCGTAATGTTCGTGAAGATCGTATCCGCTACCGGGAACTGCGGCGAATTGCCGACATAATTGGTCTGGAACATGATCCCGTGATAGGTCGGATCAATGATATCCACATCGCTGACCCGGATACCCTGGAATACCTTGGAGGCGGAGAATACCCAGATGGCCGGAAAAGTCTGTGCGCCCCAGAAATGTCCACCCGACCGGACCACGGAGATATTCTGGAAGTTCGTCGTCGGTGAAGCCCCGAATCCGTTCATGGCATAGCCGAAGTCGAGTGAGCTGATTGTGATTCCCGAATAGCAGAGCGTATCCGCAATATAAATGTTGCGGAAGGTATTGGCATAACCGCCATAGACGGCAACACCGGCTGCACGCCAGGTCAGGATCGAGGTCAGATTCTCGTAGACATTGTCCTTCATGTCAGAGCCGCCGGAATCAATGGCCGAGAACAACGCGAAGCTGTCATCTCCGGTCGCCCGGGCTTCATTGTTGGACACCAGGTTGTTGGTGCTGCCGTTGGTCATATTGATGCCGTCGGCGAAGGTGTTGCGGATACGCGAATTGCGGATCACCATGTAATCGGTATTCGCCCCCCAGTACATACATACCTGATGTTCGGTCCAGATGTTGTCAATCGTAATGTTCGCCACATTGGAGAAGTCGAACACCTTGCCTGGGCCGTCAATCCGTGAAGTATAGTTGCCGAAGTAAGCAAAACCCGAGAACGTCGAGCCATTCGCAGAATCGGTAGCCCTGAAGCCGATATCTGTATTGGACTGGTTGACTGGAGCATAGAACCGCGTGTACCACGGGCCGGCTCCAATGATCTTCACTGCCTTGCCGTATACCTGGAATTTGTTCGAGGTCTCATACGTTCCCGCAGGAAGATACACGCCGACCAGGTTCCCCGTAGTATCCATACGCACCTTATCCAAGGCATTCTGCACATCCTGGTGGGTGAATCCAAGAGGTAACGTATATTTGGACGGGTCCGGATTGGCAACCGGAGCTACCTGCTCCAGGCTGACGAAGTCTATGGCATATTGTGAAGTATTAGCCGCATCCTTTTGCAGCCGGATCGTGCTGCCTGCCGGAATGGTACTGTCGAACATGATATTTGCTTCATCATAGATATGACGCGGTGAGCCTGCGCTTGGTGAATTGCCCGGGCTAACCTCTGACCCGTAGAGCCAGGCGTACTTTGAAGTCAAAGTAATGGCTTTGTTATAAACACCATTTACATAAATATTGAGCGTAGCGGTTGTTCCGTCTCCGCTTGCCGAATCCGGGATGGAGAACCGGGTGACCAGCGTATTGGTATTGGCTTTGGTTGTGAATTCGACATAACTGCCTGTTGTACTCAGCGTAACGGCTCTTCTGCCCGAAGCTTCACCGGCAAGATCGCCGATCGTACGGTTCGGATTCAGCTTGACCGCCCCGCCGCCGGTCACTCCGTCCTCCGCCTCATACATGTCGTATGGCATATTGGCCCCGCGTCCGATGTAGAGCGGCTGGTTCTGGATATTATTGGCCCGCTTCACTGCCAGTTCGTTCTGATCTACGGCAATGTCTGTCTTCACATTGTATTTCCCGTTCACTGCGGTCCAGGTCCCGAGCGCAACCGGAGCCGTAGTGCTTCCGGCGGCAATGACACCGTTATACGAACCGGTTAGTGTTGTGATAACTGTACCGCTGGTTGTATCCGTAAGGGTCAGCGTGATGTTATGCGCACCGCCTGCGGAGGCCGCCGTTCCCTGATTTTTAATAGCGACCGTGAAGCTCACCGTGTTGCCTCCTGCCGGATTGCCCGGAGACCAGCTGACTGGAGACGCGATCAGATCCGAGCTGGATACCGGATTTACGGTAAGAGAGGACGGATGGCTGTAGCTGTTATTCCCTTCATTCATTTCAATGACGGTGTTGTTCTCGTCAACCTTGGCACTTAAGGCATAGGTTCCGGCATCCCTCGCCCCGAGACTGAACGATACATTAGCCGATGCACCTGCGGCCAGAGCACCGACTGGCGCAGTACCGGCAAGCGTGCTGCCAAGGTAAAAGCTAACGGTGGTTGCTGCCGAAGAAGCAGACCCGGCATTTTTCACAGTGGCATTCAGTGTAATGGTATTGGTCTCTACCGGTGCAGACGGGCTCCAGGACATGCCGGTTACCGTAAGATCGGGATTCGCAGCAGGTGTGCCGATAATCTGGAATTCAGCCACCTGCCCCGCGCTTGAACCAGAGTTCGCAGTGAATTTCAGTTGCAGTTCACTGGCCGTTGCCGAGACCGGAATGGTCACTGAGTTGCCGCTGGCCGGGTTGAAGGTATACACTGCGGCGGGCACCAGACTGGTGAAGGCTCCTGTAGACTGGTTATGACCCAGTACCTGAATGGTTTGGGTACGGGTAGCCCAGGCCGCAGCCGGATTAAGCTTCACGACTACAGAGGTTACATTGGCGTTCGACCCAAGGTTCACAGTCAGCGTATTCGGATAACTTCCTCCTGCTCCCTCCCAGTATGTGGTCACATCTCCGTCATTCGCGTTGGCCGGGACAAAAGTGAAGACGGAAGAGGAGGCATTAACCGTTTTGCCGATGGCTAAGTTCGAGCCGGGGCCTGCGCTTGGAGTAGCCGTCGGTGCAGCAGATGGTGAAGGCGTTGGCGTTACAGCCGGTGTTGGCGTCGCAGTAGCAGTCGGGGCTACGGTTGGCGTGGCCGTCGGTGCGCTAGTCGGTATTGGTGTTGCGGTTGGCGCTACTGTCGGAACGGGTGTAGCCGTAGCGGTCGGTGCCGCTGAGACGGTCAGGACCAACTGATCCAGATTCACGTTGCCGGAGTCGGACACATCATATTTGTAGGCAATCGTGTTATTTCCGGCAGTTAAGGCAAGCGTCTCAGCCTGTGTGGACCAGGTATCCCAGTTCGCCAGATTGGCAAGCGAGGTCTGCCTGATCTTCGTCCCATTTACGTAAACACTCAGCGTCCTGGTGCTGCCGGAAGCATTGGCGTACCGCAGTGCTGCGCTATAATTACCTGCCGATACGGCGGATATGGTGAAGGTCGTGGCTGCCCCCTGAGTCAGGTAGCCGTCAACAAATGCCGAACCGGTATAGCCGGTATGATCCGTGTTGGTCTTGGCTCCGCCGGATAAGGCGGCTGCTTCCGCTTCATAAGTTCCGGGCGGAGAAACCGTGGTTCCGTACACCTCAAGTTCGGATAGCTGGGCAGCAGGCCAGCCGGTGTTGGCGGTGAAATTTATTTTCAGATAACGGGCGGTTGCTGCTGTGAATGGGATAGTGACGGCGTTGGAGCCGCTGGAAGGATTGAAGGAATAGTCCGCAGAAGCAGCCAGATTGCTGTAAGAGACATCATCCGTACTGCCTTGCACAGACAGCGTCTGTGTTCTGGATTCCCAGCCCGCAGGCAGCTTTAGTACAACCTGATTCACACTGCTGCTGGCACCCAGATCCACCTTGATCCAGTGCGGAAAAGCATTACCGGCACTCTCCCAATACGTGCCCTGATTGCTGTCGTTGGCATTCGCTGCCACGTACACATCACCAACAGAGCTTGCGCTGATCGTCTTGCCTTGAGCCAGATTGCCTGCCGCCGCCCCCACTGCCGGAAACAACGCTAACTGTCCTACACATAACACGAGAATCAGACCGTACATCAGGAATTTCTGTTGCAGCAAAGCCTTGGTTCTGCTAATCATTTAACAACCACCTCCCATAAATTTATGGTTCCGTCTTCAGGTATGCGCTTACATAATAACTAATTATGGTAATAATATAAGATAATGCTTGGCTGAGGTCGATGGCGTATCCTATGCATAGTATGTGCGTACATACGGCCCGGAGAGAATGAACCTAATTGAAGTCGGTATATCCTTCGGTACTGGCTCCTTTTACAATAAATACAACAAGACACAGCTTAGGGGGAACTAATTATGAATGCTACGGACAAGCAGGAGCTATTATCCAAAAATGAAAAACTCATCAACATGGTGATTGAACGGGCCAAACGGGATTATCCGGAGGAGATTGCGATTATTGGGCTTACGGGTTCTTTTCGGACCGGGGATTTCCATGACAAAAGCGACCTGGATCTGATTATCATCAATAACAACAACCAAGGCTGGGGCATCTCTTCCTGCTTCATTCTGGGTGATGTCGGATATGATATCTACTGCACACCGTGGGAGACCAGGATTGAAGAGCAGGCGGTGCTTGAGCATCCGATGATCGCAAGTCTGGTGGATTTGCAGGTCCTCTATTGTGCCAAGCCTGAATATCTGGAGAAGCTGAGTGCGTATCAGCAGCGTGCGCTGGAGGCGTTGGATAAGCCTATCGGCAGCGAATGTCTCGGCAGAGCGAAGAAGTGGATTGACCTTGCCAAACAGGAATACGCGAATACCCTGCTTGCTGAGGATCTCGGGGCCGTTAGGCTAGCCTCAGCCGAGGTTGTATACAATCTGGTTAATGCATTGTCGCATATGAATAATACGTATTTCAAAAGAGGACTGAAGAGATACCTGGAAGATAGCGCAGCCTACCGCTATATTCCTGAGAATTATGAAGCGATCTATATGAATGTGATTCGCGCCAAAAGTGTGGATGAGATCAGAAGCACCTCACAACTCCTCCTTAAAAGCATTCTTGATCTATACCATACGATGGTTCAGGAATACGCAGATCAGCCTGTGCCGACCTATGATAATCTTGCAGGAAGCTATGAAGAGTTATGGTGTAACTACCGCAACAAGGTGATTGCCAGCACAGAAGCGAAGGATGCCTCCTACACCTTCTATGCCGCAATGGGAGCACAGGAGTTCCTGGATGATATGACAGATTCACTGGGAACCCGGAAATTTGATCTCATGCCGTATTTCGATGCCGACCGGCTGGATTTGTTTAAGGAGCAGTTCCTTAAGGCGATGGATGAATATCTGGAAGAATATCACCGGGCCGGGCGGAAGGTTGCGCGGTACGATACTTTTGAGGAGCTGTACAGCCAGTATATGAAGCTATAGGCAATGACACAGCAAAGACCCCCACCGTTTCGTTACGGCGGGGGTCATATGCGTGCCGCTAGACCTTGCAGCCCGGCAGGCTCAATCATACAGATTCCCGTTAGCCAGCATCGCCAGCCGCTCTTCATCCAGCACAATCAGCCGTCCGTTCCTGCGTTCAATAATTCCTTCTTCGATCAGGCGGCGCACCACACGGTTCAGATGGCGGTAGCTCGTACCGAGCAGATCGGCGGTCTCTGTCAGGGTAGAAGTGCGGATCTCCTCCACCCGCTGAGCGCCCGTGTTGTCCGAGAACAGCGACATCAGATAGCTGGCGAACCGGTTCTCTACCGGATAGAGTACATTCATGGCTGACGTCTGACCCAGCGTATACATTTTGTGGCTCAGCTCACCGACCAGGAACCGCAGCAGTGCTGTATTGTCTTCCAGTTCCCCGAGCAGCAGCTTCCTTCCCGCGACCAGCAGCAGGCTGTCCCCTACAGAGACCACCTCATTCTTGACCGGATACTGGCGCAGCAGCTCCACATCCCCGATTACGGACATCGGCCGGGCGAACCGGACCAGCATCGACTTGCCGTTAGGCAGCAGCGTATGAATCTTCAGCTTGCCCTGTACCAGAAAGAACATATGCTCCAGCCGGTCGCCCACGGAGCAGATCGCCTCCCCGTCGCCGTAACGCCGAAGCTCCATCCGGGCAATGGCGCCGCTGCTGAACATCGCTGAAAGCCCATTCTGCTCCGTAAGCGCGCGCACGGCCTCTGGATTCATTATCGACTGCATGAAGCTCTTCCTCTCCTTGTCTATATAAGACGCACTTAAGTTTTGAACTTGAAGCTTCGTCGTCACTGCGGTGAACATTTGGACTTTCGGCCGCTGTTGTCACCAGATTTCTTGAATTATTCCGCTGTTCGCAGGTGAAATCCGGTGACAAAGGCGGTCGCTACCGCTCCTACAGCTCCAAATTTCCCCTCCGCTTCTTTTGCTTTTTGTTTATTTCTTTAGTGCTTCTTATATAGTATGTCTATCCGTTAGGACATGTGTCCTTCTGGAATCACTGTAACACAAGTCTGGGAGAGGAAGCTATCTAAGTTAGTCAGTGTACGGTGCCTTCTGCAAAATAATCCTCCAACGCTCTCCACTCCCGGTAGTTCGCAAGATTGAATGAAGGCCAATTCTGCACCGGCCGTGCGCGTTCAGACAGCCGGCTGCGCAGCTCTTCGTCCAGAATCCCCTTCTCCTGCTTGCTGAATTCGATCAGCTCCGGAACCACATCTGACGAGAGTTCGGTCAGATAGGCGGCATCCACACTGCCGCTTGCGGCATAACGCTGGATATTCTGCTTCGCAATGATATGATCCATGCCGATATAGTTCATCAGCACGTAGGAGAGCAGGCCGAGCACGATGTAGCATTTCAGCAGCGGGAAGGATTCCCGGCTAATCCGCAGTACAGCAAGTACAAGCAGCAGTCCGAGGAAGATCATGAAGGCATGTACCAGGAATCTTATATAGGTGTAACCGTAGGCCTCTTCGTACAGCGTCAGCCGGGAGTATGCGGAATACAGCATGACCATCGAGCAGAGCACCAGGATATACAGCAGGAGCTGGATCGCCCGTTTCAGGTTACCGCCCGCTTTGCGTACGGCCAGCAGGGACAGCAGCAGAATGGCGAAATTGATCGACGTTACCAGAATCAGCTCAAAAAAACCGCTCCGTGCATAATCCGCATAGGTGCTGTCCTTGGGCAGAATACCGTCCCATGCCCCGAACAGGTAAGAAAACTGTACGCTCACAAACAGAATGTACACGACATTGATCGCGGCCAGAACTGTAGTGATGATAACCGGATCATCAATGCCGATACCGTCATCCCCTGCTTCAGCTGCTTCCAGCTTCCCTGCCATGGCATCCAATTCGCTGGCAGGAGCCGTCCGGATATAAGACTTGCTGTGCACGAACCCCCATACGAAGCCGAACATGCCAAGGCCAAGCAGCAGAATCCACAGCGCTCTGAAGATCCAGTCCCCCAATGAGATATTGTAAAAGTAATCCGGGAGCGTGGACAGCAGCCGGTTGAACACCCCATCAGCGGTGGAGAGCAGTGAAGTGACAACCAGCAGCAGCGGAACGGAAATCAGCAGGCCGATCAGCACACGCATCAGCACCTGCTTGCGTTCATTTGGAATGGTCCCTTTGCCCCGGCGCATCAGCTTCAGTGCAGTGCCCCAGTTGCGCAGACTCTGCGGGAACAGATGCTCAAGGGCAGCCCAGATCAGCCCGAACCCGCTCCAGGCAGGCTTACGGTAACTGAACATATAGGTCATATGTAATAGAATCAATACCGGAATGACCAGGAAATTAAGCACAAAGAAAAACCAGTTGCCAAATAGCGCATAAGTCAGAGACAGCAGACCAATCGAGCCCATCCAAACGTAGCTGAACCAGGTCTGCTTACGCATTCTCTCCTTGGCGAAATAGAATATAAACGCATAGAATAAGCTGACAAAAATCGGGTAAGAAATCCCCGGCATCTTGCCGTAGAACAAGTACTGATGCACAAGCGCAAGCAGAAACGCGGCCAGCAAGGCCATACGCGCAAACCCCGGTTTGTGAGCGGTTTGATCGTCCATGGTAAATTCCTCCATCTTTTAACTATCTTATCCTGATTTTAGCTGATAAAATAAGAAGAAAAAGAGAAATATAATATTATTAATTTCCTATTTTAATGAAAGGAGAGACTCAATTTGAAGCTGCACAGCCAATACCTGAAGCTGCACTCGCATCATGGAGGTCCGCCAGAGACCGCCGTCACCCTGGATGAGCTGGCCTTGACCCTGGGCTGCACCCACCGCAATGCACTGCATGTGATCCGCAAAATGGCCGATCTCCATTGGATCACCTGGACACCGAGCCGGGGACGGGGACGCCGCTCCAAGCTGGTATTCCTCGCGGCCGCCGAGGACATTGCCCTGGAATCCATGAAGCAGGCCATAAGCAGCAAGGATATCAGCAGTGCCCTGGAAGGCATCCGTGGACATGCCCGCACCTCATCGCTGCAGGATACGCTTCAGGGGTGGCTGCTGGCTTATTTCGGGCATCACGCCGAGATGCACAGCGACAAGCGGATTGATACGCTGCGGCTGCCGGTTACCCAGCAGCTCCATACCTTCGATCCGCTGTATATGAATTTGCTGGCGGAGTCCTTTGTCGCAAGCCATGTCTTCGACGGTCTGGTCGGGCGCAGCGGTGAACGGGGCAAGGTCATTCCCGGCCTGGCCCATGCCTGGGAGACCGATGAGAGCCGGACAGCGTGGACATTTCACCTGCGTAAGGAAGTGTTATTCCATCACGGCAAGGTGCTGACCGCCGAGGATGTAGTTTACTCGTTTGAACGGATGATGTCTACCTCGCAGCGCACGCTATACAGCTATATTTTCAAGGAAATCCGGGAGGTCAAAGCGCTGAATACCTCCACCGTCCGCATTCTGCTGAAGAAGCCGAACGAACTCTTCCTGCCCTTCCTCTGCACCAGCCGGGCGGCTGTTGTGCCCCGTGATCTGCAATCTATCGGGGAGAATATGTTTGGACGCAGGCCGGTAGGAACCGGCCCCTTCAAGGTAGTCGAGATGAACAAGGATACTTGTGTGCTGGAGGTGTTTCCTTATTATTTTCAGGGACGGGCCCATCTGGACCGCGTGGAGATTATCTATGTGCCGTGGAGTTTGAAACCGGAATCCCCGGAGACCAGCTCTGCCTTCCATATCATCCCGAACCCGTCAGCAGCAGGCGCAGGCTCCTTAAGCAGAATCCATTCCGAGTCCTTCGTACGCAAATTCGTTACCTGCAACACCAAAAAAAAGGGACCGCTCAGCGATCCCCTTCTCCGTGCCGAGCTGTTGTCCTGTCTGCAGGAGACTCCCCGGGAGCCTTTTCGGCATGCTGTGGAGCCTCCGGCTGCGACACTCCAGATTGCGACCATCCCGCAGTATACCGGGGATGCCGAATATATTGCCGCCAGGCTCACACAGCACGGATATTCCTGCAAGGTACTATCCGTGTCGCCAGAGGAATTCAAAGGCCCAATCCGTCTGAAGTCCGACCTGATTGTCTTCTCGCTGCTCCGCGATCAGGACGAGCAGCTGCGGCTGTACGATCTGTATCTGACCCTCTCGCAGCACATTGAACCGCGCACCCGTGCGAGCATTGAGGGCAGGCTGCACCTGATCTCCCGGGAGCCCGACTCCGCAGTGCGGGCTGAGGGCTTCAAGGTCATTGAAGATACCCTGACGCAGGATCATCAGCTGCATATCCTCTACGAGCGGCCTGCCGAGACCGCTTATCTGCCCAGCGTGCGCGGGGTTACGTTCAACAGCCAGGGCTGGGTAGATCTGCGCCACCTCTGGTTCCCGCCGGAGTTATAGTCCCATCAGGGCAGGCTGGACCGGATAAGCCGTTATTTTATAGAGGACATGTCCACCTAAACTTTGCCGGGTAAATACGCTGCCAGCCCTCTGCCGGTCAGGTTCGCGGATACCGGCTTCTTGCCGAGTTCCCTGGACCAGACGGAGAGCTGGCCGATGTGATGGATCTCGTGAGCGATAATATGACGCATGATCTCGCCCCAGGCGTCTTCTGTCACCCGTCCATCCGGCCGCTCGTCCCTCAGAATTTTCCGCTCCAGCCCCTCATGCCAGGCCAGTACGAAGGATTCTACCTCCGGCCGGAACCGTGCATCCAGCTCTCTGATCTTCTGCAGACTGTTATACTCCGTGAAGTCCGCCCGCAGATCAGGCTTGCCCTCCATATCCCGGACCCAGCTTAATTCCACATCCACAATATGCACAAGCGTCTGCAGAATCCCGCCCATTCCGCCTATGCGTGTCTTCACCAGCTCCTCCTCCGGCAGCTCCTCACACCATTTGTACCATTCCTCGCGGACCCCCCAGTTATACCTGAATAACGTTTGCATCGTTTGCCTCCTTCATATTTATCATTTCACATGATTATATCATTCTCTCTCTTCCCATGTCCGTCCTTCAATCCTCTGAGCCCCTGCCCTGCTTGCGTCTAATGCTGTAGAATCTCATCGCAGTCGGGACGCCCCTGATCTCCAGAACCCCGCTATAGATCAGTTCTCTTACCCTGGACTCATAATAAGCGTCACCAATATCCTGTTCACAGTTCCCGAGCGCCTCTCCCACCAGCCGGGCCGATTTCAGGAAACCGTCTTCCCCTGGCGGCGGGTCCAGCGAGTCCAGCTTCTCCAGCAGGTAGCTGTCATAATAATCAGCAGGCACCTCAAGTACAGCCTCATCCTGCCAAATCCGCAGTACGCCGGACTGCTCCGACATCTCCTGCCATTCCCGCGTGAGCCTTGCGATATCTGCAGAAGCCAGTCTGCTGCCTTCACCGATTCGCAGCAGGGCTTCCCGCAGCTTGTCAGCCGGAATCTCACTTGAACTACGATAGATACAGGAGGCATCCGGGCCGTTATATAGCTCCTCACAGATTGAACAGGCATCACACACTATAATTTCGTTCGGTCTATTCCCGAGCAGATGCACAGCAAGACGCAGCGCCGTCTGCTCGGAAGCACTTCTGCTCGTCCAGATGACGACCTTGGCCTGTTCGGGGATCAGCTCCAGGTTGCCGAGAAGCTCTGTATACTCCCGTTCACACTCATCAGAGATAGTGAAATATTCCTGGATATGCTGGCGGAACCAATCGCTCCTGAGCTTCCTGCCCACCGGCGTGTCCAGCTGGCCCAGCGGACCTATAGCGTAATTCTCCCGCATCGTTACAAGCTTGTGCGTATCCATCCAGCTAAGTCCTCTCAATGCCTGCTTCATACTGCCGGTGAAAGAGTCGCCGCACAAGATATGTACATGGGTACAATCCGGCGAGGGGTCCCAGAATGCCCGTTTGGCCGGAAGCTCCATCAGACTTGTGTAGTATTCCAGCAGTGAGGCAACGGGTTCTGCAATCTGTTGTTCAAGCGGCTCTTCAAGCAGCTTACTCTGCTCCTTTACCCGTCCGATCTGCGCCAGAATCCGAATCAGATACAACTTCACTTCATCTTCCCTCAAAGTGCTCACAGCTTTTTGTATTTCCTGCATATTCTTCAACAGGATCACCTCTGCTCTGTATATTCATAACGTCAGCCCGTATTGCCAGGTTCTATCTCTATAGTAAATTTAGTAACCCGAAGAGGCAAGCTGAAGGAAAAGCACGGTGTCCGGAATGTCCGGTCACCGCGCTTTTTGTCACCAGAAGTATTTCTGTTGTCTTGAACTTAATGTTGAATATTTATCTTTGATTTAGAATTCATTCTATATAAGATGAGCGTAGCGATTATAGCAATCGCAACCCCTGCAGCACCAATCCATGTAATAGATGTGAGCGAGACCGTTTCAATAGCTACCCCACCTATACCAGCACCTGCTGCCATCGAAAGCTGCATCATAGACTGGTTAAGGCCAAGCATAACACCTGATGCTTCGGGTTCAATTGTCGTTAAATGATATTGCTGCGTTGGACCAGATGACCATGCGGAGAACGACCACAGCAAAAGCACGACCATTACACCAATGAATGTATTCGTCACAAAAGACAATATAATCAGCATTACAATATGGAGTATCAATCCGCTGAACAATGTCGGGTGAACCCCCCACCGGTCTGTGCTGAGGCCACCAATTTTGGAGCCTATCATGCTGGCTATTCCAAATATAAGCAGAGCTCCGCTGAGATATTTATAACTTATGCCAGATACTTCAAGCAGATACGGTGAAAGATACGTATATGTAACCGAATATCCGCCAAGCCAAAAGAAGGTAATAGCTAATCCCAATGCTACCTTAGGCTTTTTTAGTAACCTTAATTGTTGCCGTAATGGAATAGGTTCATCTCCCTTAACACGCGGGATTGTGAAAGAAAGGATGACCATTGCGATAATACCTAGAAGGGCAATTCCTCCAAACACAGATTTCCAGCCAAGCGTATCCGCTGCAATGCGCCCAAGAGGCACGCCAATGATTAATGATGCTGTAAAGCCCATTACGACTGTTGCAATAACACTTGCTTGTTTCCCCTCAGGGGCAATTTTAGCTGCAATATTTAATGAGGTAACAACCACTAGACCTGCGCCTATGGCCATAATGATGCGGGCAACCACAAACAATCCATACCCAGGCAGAAGAACCGCAAGAATGTTAGAGATCACAAATAAGCCTAGACCCAGAATAATTAATTTCCGCCTGTCCATACTTGCGGTTAGAGCCATAAGAATAGGAGTGAATAAAGCGTAGACTAGAGAAAAAATCGTAATTAATTGCCCGGCAGCAGCAAGTGAAACATCAAACGAAACGGATACCTTATCTAAAATGCCAGATAGAATATACTCGGACGTCCCTACCAAAAAACTAACAATTGCTAAAATATAAACTTTCCAACTTAGCGACATAAAATAATACAACTCCTTTGTTTTAATATATATAATTCGCGAATTGTCGATATGATAAGTAAAAAAAGACATATCGCGAATTGTCGATTTGTAATACCAAGATAAAGCCAAATTCCGGGTAAAGAACTCAGTTTTATCTCTCTTACATATCACTCATCGTATAATGGGCCAACTTACGTATGGCTTCCTCGTCTCTCTGATAATAAGTAAATTTGCCTATACGTTTGGTTGTGATCAACCCTGCCCGCTGCAGCATCGTAAGATATTGAGAAGCCGTTGACTGAGTCATGTTTAGCTTGTCGGTTATTTGACTTACACAAACCCCAATCTCCTCCATATCCACTCCTTCATGGGGCTTAAAATGAACATATGGCTCTTTGAGCCATTGTAAGATCTGTAACCTAGATTCATTCGATAGCGCCTTAAATGCATCAATTGGATTCATAATTTTTATTATATTGATCATTTGCGATATGTCAATACGGTAGCCTTATTGGTTTTCCTCCTGCCCACACCCCCACATGAATTGAACTTGAGTCCTTCCCATTTTGGGAGGAGTGGCGGAAGAGATGTTTGGAACTGTAGGAGCAATAGCGTCCGCCTTTGTCTCCGGATTTCACCCGCTAATAGCGGCATAAATCAAGAAATCTGGAGACAACAGCGGCCGAAAGTCCAAACGATCTCTGTAGCCACGACGATTCCCAAACCTGAAAATCTCTAGTTCACTTCACCGACCCTATCATCCCAGCCACAAACTGCTTCTGCATCACAAAGAACACTAACGCCGTCGGGATCGTGCCGATCACGATCGCAATCATGATCATGCCGTAATCCGGGGCGTAGCCCGAGCCGAGTGTGGAGATCAGCAGCGGCATCGTCTTCGTCTGCGGCGTCTGCAGGACAATCAGCGGCCAGAGATAATTGTTCCAGCTGGACATGAAGGTGATGATCGCTCCGGCGGCGTAAGTGGTTTTCATGGTCGGCAGATAGATCCGCAGGAAGATCCCCAGCTCACTTAGCCCATCCATCCGTCCGGCCTCCAGCAGCTCCTTCGGGAACATCTTCGTGCTCTGCCGGAAGAAGAAGATCAGGAACGCCGTAGTCACTGTTGGCAGAATAACCGAAGTCATCGTATCAATGCCCATCCACGGGAACACATTGGAGATTTGCCCGAACATCCGGTAGAGCGGAATCATCAGTGCGGCGAACGGGATCATCATCGACAGCAGCAGAATGTTGAATACGATGTCCTTCGAGCGGCTGCGGAAGACCTCGAAGCCGTACCCGGCCAGCGAGGCGATCAGCAGGGCCAGCAGCGTGGTGGTCACCGAGATTTTTGCCGAATTGATCAGGGATAACTGCAGGTCTGTGGTATCCAGCAGCTTGCGCAGATTCTCCAGCAGATGGGTACCCGGCAGCAGCCGCCCGCGGGTGACATCCACCGACTTATTCGTGGAGCTGACCACCATCCACAGGAATGGAAAGATTGAGACAATGGCCGCGATGCTAAGGAACAGGTACATGAAGAAACGTTTGCTTTTAGCCATTTTTATCACCTGCCACTTTGAACTGGATGACCGACAGCAGCGCAATCATAATCACGATCGAGTATGATACGGTGGCTGCATAGCCGAAGTCCGCTGAATATTTGAACGACAAATTATAAATGTACTGGGAGATCGTCTGGGTCGCATTGCCCGGGCCGCCCTTCGTAATATTCATGACCTCATCGAACAGCTGCAGCGTACCGATGGTTGACGTAATCGAGGTAAACAGGATGATCGGCTTCAGCAGCGGAACCGTAATTCCGAAGAACTGGCGTGATGCCGAAGCCCCATCAATTCTGGCGGCCTCGTAGATGGAATGGTCAATATTTTGCAGGGCGGACAGGTAAAAAATCATGTTGTAGCCCGTCCAGCGCCACGTGATCGCTATGATAATGGTGATTTTGGCCCAGAACGGATCGGTGATCCATTCAATCGGGGCACTGACCAGATGCAGCTTCAGCAGCATGGTATTGACCAGGCCATTGCCGGCGAATAAATACTTGAATACCACTGAATACGCAACCAGTGAAGTTACACAGGGCAGGAAGATCGCCGTCCGGAAAAACCCCTTGAATCTCAGCTTGCTGTCATTCAGCAGCACCGAGATAAACAGTGCCAGTATGATCATCAGCGGCACCTGAACGAGCAGATAGATGAAGGTGTTCTTGACCGAGGTGATGAACGTCTGGTCAGACAGAAGCCGTGTGTAGTTGTCGAATCCGGTGAACGTCAGATTGCTGCCCGTTCCCGTCTGGAACGATAGAATCAGCGCTTGAAGCATCGGATAGAAATAGAAGACGAAGATCAGAATGACCGCAAGCAGGACGAAGGACCATCCGGTCAACACGCTTTTGGTGCGGAACCTAAGTTTGGAATTTGTTTGATGCACAGCTGCCCAGTCCTTTCCTTATCATTTAAAATAAACCCCGGGCGCCGCCCGCCTCCTGAACTCCCGGAAGCTGCAGGCCACACCCGAGGTCTACCTGTGTGCATTGCTCAGTTATTTAATCTGTGATTCGGCCTGGGTCTGGGCATCGCTCAGCACACTGTCAATATCCTTGCCGTTGAGGTAATTCTGCATCTCTACAATCAGGATGTCTTCAATTGCATAGGTGTTGATACCATAATTGACGCTTGGAATCTGCTCCGTCCAGGCAGCGAAATCCGATACGATCTTCTGGCCGCTGAAGAATTCATTGGCCTGGCTGTAAGCCTCTCCGCCCGCAGCCGCCTTGAAGGTGCCGATAACACCGATATCTGTCAGCAGCTTCTGATACATCTCCACATTCGAGCCGAAGGTCTTAGCCATGAAGTCCGCAGCCGTCTCCTTGCCGTCCACATTCATCACATACCAGGAGCTTCCGCCGAGATTCGAGGCATGAACCGATTTATTCACGGTCAGCTTCGGAAGCGGGGCGATGGCCCACTTGCCGGACTGGGACGCTTCAGCCGTAATCGAAGGGGTAATCCAGTTGCCTGTCGGTACGGAGGCCACATCACCGCTGTTCAGCGCTGCAACGAATTGGCTCCAGTCCGCGTGAACCTTGGCGACATTCGAATCGGTCAGCTCTTTGTAGGTTTCAAAAGCTTCCTTAAGCGGGGCATTCCCGGCAATATTCGGCGTCTTGCCATCTTCCTTCAGATACCATTCGCCTGCGGATTGAATCATGACCCGGATCAGTCCGAGGTCGTTCGGGTCCAGCGTAATCAGCGCTTTGCCGGTTTTGTCCTTCACGGCCTTGCCGATTTCAATATATTTCTTCCAGTCGATATCCTGCAGATCAGCTGGCTTGTAGCCTGCTTGCTCCAGATAGTCCGTTCTGACATACAAGCCGGTTACGCCGGAGTCAAAAGGAATTCCGTACTGCTTGCCGTCCAGGCTGGTCGGCCCGCTTTTGTAATCCGCGAAGTCCGTGCCTTTGATGCTGCTGCTCAGATCGTAGAAGGAATCCTTGTACGATTGCAGGAAGCTCTGGGAACGGTAATCTTCGATCAGCACGATATTCGGCAGACCTTTGGTCGTTCCGGAGTTCAGCCCCGTGTTCAGCTTCTGGATAATATCAGCCTGTGCATACTCTACAATGTTAATTTTCACATCCGGGTTGGTCTTGGCATATTCTGCCTTGGCCACTTCCAGCGCCGCAATATTGAAGGCCGGGTCCCATGCCCAGATCGTAATTTCCTTCGCCTGTGCAGGCTCCGTAGCTTCTGTATTCTCAGTCTTCTCTGTCTTCCCTGTATTCGCTGGGCTGCCGGAATTCTTGGAACCCGAGTTCGAGCTGCAAGCCGTGAGCAAAAGCATACAAATCAGGATTAACGCAAAGCCTTTTTTCATTTGTAATCCTCCCCTTTGATGCGCTTTTATGTGTTCCGCTGTCATGTAAGCGCTTATTTACATAAGTAATCTTATCACCCGCCTCCGGGGAGCCGTTAGAACTTACTTTATGGGGATTGGTCATTTTATCGCCTGATTGTAAGCGCTACCTATTGGCCGTTTGTTCTTTTTTTGGATAATGGTATTAATTTTGTCCCGTGATCAGCGGCAGCCGGATTCGGATGGCCGTTCCCTCGCCCGGCGTACTCTTAATCGTGATCCCATACTCTTCGCCGTACATCAGCACCAGCCGGTCATGCACGTTTTTGATGCCGATTCCGGTAAAAAGCTGGCGTTTGCCCGCAGGCCCGGATACCTTCAGCTCCGCTTCTCCGGTGTCCATACCGTCTCCGTTGTCGACCACCTCGCAGAGCAGAGATCCGGCATCCTGGGAGATGAGGATATGGATATATCCTCCGCTTTTGTACGTAAACGCATGGAAGAAGGCATTCTCAATAAACGGCTGAATAATCAGCTTCGGCAGATGGAATTCCATACAGTCCGGGGCGATGAAGAAATTCACCCTGATCCGCTCGCCGTAGCGCACATGGTTGATGAACACATAGGACTTGAGATTCTCCAGCTCCTGGGCCACGGTAATGCTCTCATTGACATTGCTCAGCGCATTCTGCAGCATCGAGATCAGGGCATGGATCGTATGGACCGCCTTCTCCTGACTGCCCTGCTGCACCAGGAAGTTCACCGAGGCCAGCGTATTGTACAGAAAATGCGGGTTAATCTGATGCTGCAGGGCCGCAAGCTCCGCATTCCGCTGCTCCTTCTGCGTCTCCACCAGCTTCTCCACATACTCATTCAGCTCGTCCAGCATATAGTTATAGGCATGTCCCAGCTCCTGAAATTCAAAGCTCCCCGTCACCGTGATGTAGTTGTGGAAGTTACGCTGGGTGATCTTGGACATCTGCCGGGTAAGCAGCGTTAGCGACCGGGTCAGCCTTCTGAAGATCAGAAAGACCACGATCAGGGCCACGATAACGATAACGGAGCAGAACAGCACCACCATTTTACCGTTGACCATCTGGCCGAGGGCGGTTTGCTTATCAATCAGGTTCACAATATAGAAATCATAAGACGGCAGGTAATCCGCAATCAGAATCGAATCTGTCCCGCGAAAATCAATATTCTGATAAGCAAGCTGCTGCTCCTCAATCTCCTTTGCCACCTGCAATACGTCCGCCGCCTGCTGGCCCATCAGGTCACTGCGGTTACTGGACACAATCATCCCCTGCTTATTCAGGATCGCCACATCGTTCCCGGTACTGACAAAGCTCCCATAGAAGGACCGGAAATCTTGTTCATGAATCGTAAAATAGAGCGTCCCGTAAATATCGCCCGTTGTCCGCTCCATTAGCGCTTTACTGCCTACGATGACTGCTTCCTTCAGCGGCGAATCCGGCACCGTCTCCTCATAGTATTGATACATCAGCCGTTTGGGTTCGGCGAGCGTATTGCGTGTCAGCTCATGCTGCTGAAGCTCCGGGTCGCTCATTAGCAGATTGTTCGTATTGGTGGAGTAGCTGCGGCCGTTTTTGCCCATAATCTTGACCCCGACCTGGTAGGCATCGAGGGTAGACTGAATCTTCTTCATCTGTGAGGTCATGTTGTAATAGGTCCGCAGCATCCCCAGGGAGTTCGAGTCCTTTTCAGTCAGGAAGGTCTTGATCGTGCCGCTGAGCTGGGTATTGTTAGTCGCCGTAACGACCGAATAGTGAAAAGCTTCAAAGCTCGCCTTGATCTGGCTGATCACCTTGGAATTCGTAATACTGAAGGTATTCATGAACAGCCTCTCCGACATGCGGACGGTGGTCCAGGAGGAAGCGATCGCTACAGCGATGATGCTGATCAGCATGACGATGAAGATTTTGATGAACAGGCTGTGAAATTTGAAACGTTCCCACACGCTGCGCATCGCCTCTACACCTGCCCGTAATGCTGACGCCGGTAGCCGCTCGGGGACAAGCCGGTATACTTCTTGAACACTTTGCAAAAATAGCTGTGATCCCCGTACCCGACCATGCTGCTAATCTCTGATATCGGTGCTTCGCCTGCCCGCAGCAGCTCTGCCGCCTTGCCCGTGCGGATCGTGTTGAGATGCTCCTTGAAGCCCTCCTGATTGTAGGCCGTGAACAGACTCGACAGGTACGAAGGGTTGAAATGAAAATGACGGGCCAGCTCGGTAAGGGTCAGCGGCTCAGCATAATGCTCCTCTATGTACTGAAGCAGCTTGGTCATACTGGCATTGCTGCCCGGCGCAGCCGCTGCCGATGAAGTCAGCTCCATAATGCGGGCCAGATAATTATCCAGAATCCGTACCGCCTGATCCGCAGAACCCGCCTCGTCTATGGCCCGGAACAGACTGTATTTCCCCTCCTCCAGCTCCCGCAGATGGCTGAACTGATTCGTGACATTGAAGACGATGTTGCCCAGGAAGGACTTGAACTGGAACACATCTCCATCGTTCTGCCCGCTAAGTGCCTCTACGTACTGACGCAGGTCACCGAAGGCTTCCTCCAGTTGCTGACGCTTCAGCTGCTCGGTGAAGTGGGTCAGATTGAACTTCGGCAGCAGGTCGGCTTCACGCTCCGGCAGCTCCCCATATACCAGCAGGACCTGGTCCGGCTTGAAAAAGCGGTACTGCTGCAGCCTCTGCACAGTCTCCTGCCGAACAGCCGCCAGTTCGCTGAGCGAACCGAACATCCGGCTAAGCGTCAGACGCAGCTCCGGTTCTTGCCCGGCGAGAGTATCGGCCAACCGGTGTACCGCCTCCAGCAGCTGCGGCCGCCGGGCCTCCTGCAGATTGATCAGCATGAGCATTGCGCCCGGCTCTGTGCCTGGGATCACACACTGCACCAATCCCGGAACACTGCGTTCCAGCTCCCCGGTTATAGCAGTGGTGAGAGTGGTGCCCGGGGAGGCGACTGGATTGCCGCCCTCCGCCATCTGCACAGTCTCCCAGCCGAGGAGCGCGAAGGAGCCATGCGGAAACTGCTGCTTCACGTACTCTTCGCTCTCCGGCTGCAGCCGGTAACCGGAGATCATCCGGCCGAGCAGGGCATCCAGTGGCTGCGGTGCCGTATCTGCCTGCGTTCCCGCCGTGCTGAGTTCCGGGATGCGGTCCCGGGTTGTGTGGAGCACCTGCAAAAGTGCCCCGGCTTCCAGCTTCGGCTTCAGTATATAATCTGCCACCCCGTTCTGGAACGTGGAGCGCACATAATGGAACTCGCTGAAGCTGCTCAGCACAATCACCTCAGTCGCCGGATAATCCCGCTTCACCAGGCGTGTTAATTCCTCGCCGTCCATCACCGGCATCACTATATCGGTAATGATGATATGCGGCCGCAGGGCCGGCAGCAGATTCAGCGCTTCCCGTCCGTTCGCCGCCTCACCTACAATCTGAAACCCTTCGTGTTCCCAGTCCAGCACATATTTAATCCCTTGCCGGACCAGAATTTCGTCGTCCACAATCAGTACCTTGCATATTTGATTCACAGTTGTCCCCCGCCTTCTGTAGTTATGACCGCCGGTCCAGCCACTCATGAACGGATTATAAAGCGCTATCATCAGGATGGTCAAACTAAAAATAAGAGTAGGGAGAAGTTCCCTGCTCTTGTTGGTGCAACTTGTATTTACCCTAATGCGAGCTTAAATGCTTCCGGTATCCCTCCACCTGCTCCTCTCTATACCCCATAGCCTCATAGAAAATATGCGCTTCCTTCCGCTTCTCCCCTGACACGAATATGATGTAATAACAGTCCCGATCGTGGGCAATCGCTTCAATAGCGGTCATCAGCTTTTTGCCGAGACCTTGCCGCCGTGCGCGGGAGGAGACTACGACATTCTCAATCACCATGAACGGACGGCAATCCCCCACGAGGTCCTGGCAGACGATCCCCATCAGCGAGCCTAACAATTCCCCGTCTACAAAAGCACCCAGCAGCACATACCGCTCATCCTCCCGGATGGTCCGAAAAGCGGTCTCCAGCTTCACCGGGTCCGTAGGCCCGCCAATTAACTCATGATAGAGTGTGTTCAGTGCCTCCAGCGATTCTATTCCGATTGCTTCGATTGTTATCATGATAGGTATGCCCCGCTTTCCTATTGTTGTGAGACCGCTGCTGCCAGCCGTCCCCTACTTCTCATTCTTCAGCTCAAACTCCTCACTCTTCCCGTCCCATTCGACAGTGACTTTAATGACGGAGTCCTCTCTCTCTATCGTCCCACTTCCAGAACCGCCCATTTTCAGCATTCCTATAGGAACAGGGCCTTCAATATTCTGGCTGCCGCCGCTTCCCCGGCCTTTATAAGTATATTTCATCTGTTTAATCGTTTCGAGATCGGACGGCTCACCTTTGTAATGCAGATTGAATGTATATTGCTTGAAGCTTTCACTGGTTACTTTATCCCGTTTAGTAATCAGCTTCTGGCTGGCCTCCTGCTTATATACCGCCGACCAGGTTTCGGCCTCACCTTTGAATGTATAGTTGAAATGAGTCGTCTCCGTATTGCAGGACGTAAGCAGCAGAAGCAAGAGTCCGGGAAGCAGCAGCGCACGTATCATCTTCTTCATGGTCAGTCCTCTTTTCTATAGTTGATTAGGAGAAGTTAACCGGACATATATTGCAGCACGGCATTCACCCGTTCCTCCACCGTAAGATCCCCTTCCAGCCGCACAAGATTACATTTCAAGCCCGCTATCCATTCCTCATGCAGCGTCCGGCTACGGACCTCCGGTCCGGCTGAATCGTACAGTGCCGCCCAAGCCATGAATTGCTGCACCTCCTCATATTTATCCCCGCCAGGCAGACTCTCATCCCCGTAACGTTCATATTCCCTTGCCCGCAACCGCTCCAGACGAACCTGCTCAGGAATCCACAGGAAAATCACCAGATCAAACATATCACGCAGCGGATCACCCCAGCCGCAGACTGCACCGGATAGAATCCATGGCTCTTGCTGCTCCAGGTCCGTCCGCAATCTCCTAAGACGTTCTGCTACAACACTTTGCTTACTGTACTTCTGCTCCCAGAAATAATCGTCACTGTCCAGATGCACATGGGGAAGCCTTGCCGCCAGCACCTGGCCGAGCGTACTCGTGCCTGCTCCGGAAGCTCCCATAATATGAATTCTGCGGTACATAGGCCCTCCTGAATGAAAAATCATTGTATCCATTTGTATATTTTACCATGCTGTCCCTCATATTTAAACCAAGCAGCCTTACCCCGAAGGTCCCCTCGGCCTCCCCAGCGGCAAGCAAGTGGACAAACGTATCTTAATTTCTCGGATTCTGAGGATTCTCACGAAACAAGTGGAAAAAAGGCATCTGCTATGTTGGATTTTATCGCTTTACCTGAATATTGCTGAATTAAGTGTTGTTTATACAACTGCTGTCCCACCAACGCCCCAACGTCTACCAGCAAGTGTACAAAATCCACCTATTCCCCCCGTTCGTACATGAGCTAATCCATTCCGCCTCTTCCTTCCCCCTTCATACTTGAGCTAGACCACAATCAATCCTATTCCTTCCTGCCGTATTCCTACTAGCGCTAGGCTACAATCCACCTATTCCTCCCCGTCGCATTCGTACTTACACTAGTCCATTGTCCACCTATCCCCCCCCCCCGGCGCATCCGCACAAGACTTGTCCACCGGGCCAGCGATAGGCTCCTATGCAAACAAAGCCGCAGCCCATGGGCCACAGCTTGTTCACCTTCCCTGTATTCAGCGTCACCGGACTCTCCCGGTAAGCCGTTCCCTCAACTGATATCCGGCGGCACACGCCGGGCGATGCCAGTCGCTATAGCTGCGCGAATCACAGCAAGACGGACCTGCTCCACAACCTTCTCATTGAAAATACTAGGAATGATATACTGCTCATTCCGCTCATCCGGGTGAACCACGGCTGCGATAGCCTGCGCCGCCGCCAGCTTCATCTCCAGATTCACGGTCTTCGCCCGGCAGTCCAGCGCGCCGCGGAAGATCCCGGGGAAACAGAGCACGTTGTTAATCTGGTTCGGATAATCGCTTCTTCCGGTAGCCAGTACCTTGACATAAGGCTCAGCCAGCTCGGGTTCAATCTCCGGGGTAGGGTTAGCCATGGCGAACACGATACTGTCCGGGGCCATCGTCTTCAGATGCTCCACCTTGAGAATGCCTGGCCCGGAGACCCCGATGAATATATCCGCCCCGCGCATGGCAGCGTCAAGTCCTCCGCTCAGATTCTCCGGGTTGGTAGCTTCGGCCAGCCAGCTCCACTCGGGGTTCGAGTAGGCTTCATCCCGGTGCAGTATCCCGGCCCGGTCTACCGCATAGATCTGCTTCGCACCCGCTGCCAGGAGCAGACGGCAAATCGACACCCCTGCCGCACCAATGCCGACGACTACGATTCTGGAATCCTCGATTGTCTTGTCTACAACCTGGAGCGCATTCAGCAGACCCGCCAGCGCAACAACCGCTGTGCCGTGCTGATCGTCATGGAAGACCGGAATGTCCAGCTCAGCGGACAGCCGCCGCTCAATCTCGAAGCAGCGCGGAGAGCTGATATCCTCCAGATTGATTCCTCCGAAGCCCGGAGCAACCGCTTTCACAATCTGAATGATCTCTTCGGGGTCCTTGGTGTCCAGACATAACGGAAAAGCGTCGATATCCGCCAGCTGCTTGAACAGCATCGCCTTGCCTTCCATCACCGGCATCGCCGCCTCCGGTCCGATATCGCCAAGCCCCAGCACTGCGGTACCGTCGCTGACAACAGCTACCGTATTTCTTTTCATCGTCAGGGAATACGCCTTCGACGGATCTTCGGCAATCGCCGTACAGACACGGGCCACGCCGGGGGTATAGACCAGGGACAGATCCTCCCGGTTTTTGATCGGCATCTTCGGGGTAACCTCGATTTTGCCGCCGAGATGGGCCAGGAAGGTCCGGTCGGAGACATTGATGACTTTGATACCCGGCATATCCTTCAGTACTCTGATAATCTCTTCATTCGCCGCATCCTGCACATTAACCGTAAGGTCGCGGGTCGTCACATCCTTACCGCCGCGGATCACATCAATCGCTACAATATCACCGCCGGCAGACGCCAGCTTGGACGCCACATCTCCAAAAGAAGCTTCGGACTTACGGATCTCAAGCCGGATAATCATCGTTGTTGCAATGGACATAGAGTTGCCTCCCTCATCAGACGGATGAATGCTATCTACAATATACTACAGTTCACACGATGTACATAACTTTTCCTGGTCAACCCGGGATCTCCCACTGCTCAGCCAGCTTCAGCAGCTCCTTCTTCGCAGCAGCTTCATCTTCTCCCAGTACTTTGGCCTCAATATAGTAGGTTACAGTATTAACGTCGGCACTCTTCCCGGGGCGCTGATAGCACAGCCAATAATAGGTAACCTCTGGAGCAGGGAACACAGCGCTTCCCCCCTGTACGAACTTGATCAGCTCCCCGTCTCCTGCCGGAGTAGGAACCGCCTTCCTCCACAACACCTCGGTATGGTTAGGAATACTGATATAATCCCCCGGACGGCTCTGATCGCCAAGCGACAGCTCTATCTGATCCAGAGACAATACTTCTGCTCCCTGCAGATACCGTGCAGGCTCTTCATCACTCAGCCGCAGCCTGTGTATAGAAGAGCTGGAATCAGCCTTCGTATAACCGTACCATGTGCCCCCGCCCAGAACGAGGCAGATGGCTGCTGTAAGAATGACCTTTCGCATGTTAACTCCCACCAGAGTTCACCTCTCCTCTTCATTCGCAAATCAGGCAATTTTGTGTAAGATATCATTGTGTTTAACAAGTTAACCGGTCAGAATAAATAGTATATAACCGATTTTAAGGAGCGAGCAAATATGACTAACCCTTTTCAAGCCTTGGTAGTGGACAAGACAGAACCATTCTCTGTAGAGGTCAAATCGTTGTCGGTGGAGGACCTACCCGCCGGTGAAGTCTTAATTAAGGTAGCTTATTCCAGTGTAAACTATAAAGACGGACTGGCAAGTATCCCGAATGGTAATATTGTGCGAAATTATCCGTTCATTCCGGGAATTGACCTGTCCGGGACGGTAGTCTCTTCTACGGACAAGCGTTTCCGCGAAGGCCAGTCTGTCATTGCCACCAGCTACGGGATCGGAGTCTCCCACTTCGGAGGCTTCAGCGAGTACGCCCGCATTCCTGCGGACTGGGTAGTGGACCTGCCGGAGGGCTTAACCCTGCGGGAAGCTATGATCTATGGCACAGCCGGATTCACGGCGGCGCTGTCTGTGCAGGCGCTGGAAGCACAAGGAATGACTCCCGGTCAGGGAAAAGTACTCGTCACCGGTGCCACCGGCGGTGTCGGAGGTGCGGCAACCGCCATACTGGCGAAGCTGGGCTACCAGGTTACCGCCAGTACCGGCAGAACGGATGAAGCCGGTTATCTGCAGGCGCTTGGCGCCGCGGAGGTCATCTCCCGTGCAGAGGTGGCCGGAAGTGCGCTTAAGCCGCTCGATAAGCAGCAATGGCAGGCGGCTGTAGATTCTGTCGGAGGTGCCCCGCTTGCTGCCGTGCTGAGCCAAATCGCTTACGGCGGCGCCGTGGCTGCAAGCGGCTTAACCGCAGGCACTGCGGTTCCAACGACAGTCCTGCCGTTTATCCTGCGAGGGGTCAGCCTGCTGGGCATCGACTCCGTCGCCTGCCCTATCGGAACACGGACCAAGCTCTGGCAGCGCATGGCAGGCGACATGAAGCCTGCGGTGCTGGATACGCTTGTGGACCGTGAGATTTCCCTGAATGAGCTGCCTGCGGCGCTCGGGGATATTCTCCGTTCGCACACCCGGGGGCGCGTGCTTGTCCGTTTATCCTAGCTTTATATTATAACAAAGACGGCGTTCGTTCTGAATTCACAGAACATTCTGCCGTCTTTTTTGCTTTCCATCTCAGGGCTCTCCGTTGACTGTCACTTATAACGGCTAATTAAACCTTGACCTTGAAGTATACTTCAACCTTTATGCTATCCCTGTAACAGACAATTACAGGTGGAGGTACTGCAAATGAGAGGATTAGAGATTGTAGTTATTGTTGTGATTCTGGCTGCCACAGCGGGGATTTTATTTAGGAAGAAGGACCGGCGGCTGGATACCGGAATGCTGCTGGCTGTAATTACAGCCATTGGACTGCATGGAGTGATAGAGAATTACCGCATCCAGATGGCTCCGGCCTACGCCGCAGCACTAGGGCTACTGATCATACTGAGCTTCAGGCTCTTGAAGCAACACTCACGGGACTGGCCGAAGAGATCAACGAAGCTATGGAAAAGCTTGCTGCTGATCGTTATCCTCCTTCTGGCAGGTGTATCCGTATATGCGAGCCGGCTGCTGCCCATGTTCACGTTACCCGAACCAACAGGACACTATGCCATCGGAACGATAGCAAGAGAGCTTACGGATGAGAGCCGTGACGAGACACTAAGCCCGCAGGAAGGCGACAAGCGGAAGCTGATGGTCAATGTCTGGTACCCGGTCACTCCGGAGCTCGCTGAGGGTAAGCCAAAAGGCCATTATCCTTCCGCCTTAGGAGAAGCGGTGAGCCTTGTATTCGGATTGCCGAAGCTGCTGTTCAGTCATGTCACCGATATCCCTACCCATGTCGTCGATGGAGTACAGCTGTCTGCTGAAGAAGCGAGCTATCCGGTACTGCTGTTCTCGCCGGGAATCCGCTCCACCCGGTTTCAAAGTATGTCAGTGATTGAAGAGTTGG
This sequence comes from Paenibacillus tritici, assembly GCF_013204885.1. GTDB lineage: Bacteria > Bacillota > Bacilli > Paenibacillales > Paenibacillaceae > Paenibacillus_AQ > Paenibacillus_AQ tritici. Next base: position 20,474 of record NZ_JABMKX010000001.1, on the reverse strand, counting down.
TCAGCCAAGGGTATATCGTAGTCGGGATGGACCATCCTTATACCTCAGCCAAAGTCACTTACCCGGACGGAGATTCAGTCTATTACGTGCCTGATCCCGAATTCGATACTTCTGCAGAGCTCTACAATCACAATGTGAACGGGATCGCAATCCGTGCAGCAGATGCCAGCTTTGTGCTGGATACATTGACGGAATGGAACAATCAGGACCCGAACGGACTGTTCCAGGGCAAGCTGGATCTCAGCCGCGCTGGGATCTTAGGTCATTCCTTTGGCGGGGCAACCACTGCTGAGTCACTTGCCCAGGATAAGCGGTTCAAGGCAGGCATCAGTCTGGAAGGCGGCTTCTGGGGGAAGGTTGCGCATGCCGGGCTTAAGCAGCCGTTTATGTATATGATGACAGGCGGTACCGCTCAGAGTCTTGATCCGGCTGCAACGAAGAAGGACAAGGTCTTTTATGAGGAATTCGCTCCCGACCTGGAGTCTGTGATGACCCGCAGCTCCGGGGATACCTATTATCTGACCATCAATCATTTCATCCATCAGAGCTTCACCGAGATTGCATTGCTGTCGCCTTCATTATTCGCAAATGGTCTCGATCCGGTGCATACTGTAGATATTACCAGATCTTATGTACGGTCATTCTTCGATCAATATCTGAAAGGCGAGCCGCAGGCTCTATTGAACGGTCCTTCGGCTGAATATCCGGAAGTGAAATTTGACCAGACCTATACGCAAAAGAGACAATAGCCGTAGATAAATATCGAATAAAGGAGGAGGTGCCCGATGGAGGGAATGACCCGCGGCAAGCTGGCCCGGCAGGCCGGGGTAAGCGCAGCAACCATCCGTTACTATGAAGACAGCGGTATCCTGCCCGTCCCGGAGCGGACTGCGAAGGGATACAGGATCTACTCTGCGGATTACCTGGTGAAGCTGAAGTTCATCAAGGATGCCAAATCACTGGGGTATTCGCTGAATGAAATTCAGGCGGCGCTTGCCCTGCTCGGCTCCAGGATGGATGAGGAATCATTAAAGGTACTCGTCCGCGACAAAATCACCGAAATCGACGAGAAGGTTGCAGCACTCCGCTCCATTCAGAGCATGCTGGCAAGTCTGCTCCAGACGCCTCAGGATGATATTCAGAACTACCTGAAATCGTTCGAGATTACGGACAGCCAGAATTGAGGATACATCTGCGTTTGGCAGGCGCAAGCTTTCCCGGCAAACATATAATTCATATTTGCAAAAAGACGGCGTATATTCTGTATCCACAGAATGTACAGCCGTCTTGTTGTCCATGCCAGCTCCCCTATTCGATTCCAGCCTCATGTGCACTCTGCGGATTCCCCTGAACATAGGGCAGCTGGCGGTAGGGCTGGACGTACGGCCGGGCATACGGCTGAGTATAATAACCGTGTACCGCCATTGGCTGATAGCCGAAGGACTGCGATGCCTGCGGCTGGTGCATATACGGGGACATGTTCGCATTCGCCATCATGGGTGACATATTGGCGGGAGCGATATGGGTCCCCTTCATGTTCTCGGATACGTGCTGCGGAGGAGGGCAGCAATCCGCAGGCGGACCAATGAGAGTCTGGGGCTTAACCGGAGCGAGCGCCTCCTTGACCAGCGCTTCATTCAGACAATAAGTATGTGCCAGCACATTGGCCGGGGTCTTGCTCAGAATATCCGAGCCGAGAATGACCTCCGGCGTGGGGGCGTCGAATATCGCGAGCAGATGAGTACAATCCACCGTTGCCACTTCATAATGCCACCAGCCCTGCGGCACATTGGCGACCTGGCCCGGAGTGATCGGGAAATGCAGCAGCTCATTCGTGAACGGATTAATCAGGGACACCACTGCCGCGCCAGAGATACAATACACCAGCTCAGCAGCATTTTGATGATAATGCGGCTCGACGACATTGGATTGACTGAGAAAAATATCGAGCAGCGAGGTATTCTCCAGTGTATTCAAGTTTTTGATCCCCAGCACATTGATATAATTGCAATCATCCTTCTTGAATAAGGTGCTGCAGTTCATATCAAACGTAAACTGTGTATTCGGTGACGTATAATCCATATAAGAGGTCACGCAAATCCGTCCTTTCCTCAGAGCCGTTTTTTATCGTTCTGCTACAGAGTATGTATCCGCCCATGCCCAGGTGACGATTATTTGCATTCGTAACCGAGCGAAATTGGAGCAAGTGGATAAACGTATCCTAATTTCCCCATTTCTGCCGAATATACGGAAGCAAGTGGATAAACAGCATCTGCTAGTGGTGGATTCAGCTGCTTTGGGTGAAATTCGATCATTTAAGTATTGTTTATCCACCTCCTGTTCTCGCAGCGTGCATTCATTCATCAGCAAGTGGAGGAAATCCATCTACTCCCGGCTCTTACTACTCCAGCCCCGTCCCGTTCGTTCTCTAGCCCGCGTCCGCTGAATTAAGGTGCACTATTGCTCCTCATTAGCTCATTTGGCCCGAAAAACGGCCACACCATCCTCATGAAGATAGCGCGGCCGCTTCAGCGAGAAACAGATGAATACGTTGGCATACAAAAAAACAGACGGCAGGAAGTCCCCTGGTCCGTCTGTTAGACTATCATCCATTGCAGAAGCCTCAATTACCAGCCGCTTCGCTGAATCAATGCTGTAATCTGGGCAATATGGTGGCGGCTATGCCAAATGTATCTTTGCAGTGCCGCATCCAAAGTCATTGTGCCCAGACCGGCACTCACGAAGATCCGGTCATAATCAGCCGGCTTCAGCGAGGTGAGCAGGGTAGCGTATCTGCGGTTAAGCAGCCCCACGAGCTGGAGTGAGGATTCCGCCGGTTCATCGGCATAATCACTCTGCTCCGCCCACAGGTCCTGCCTGTAGCTGGGAATCTGCGGCGCATCCTCCGTCAGCCCCCGCTTGAAGCGAAGGTATGCATACATGCCCGTATCGGCCAGATGATGCACAACCTGGATCACAGTCCAGCCGCCCGGACGGTAAGGTGTGTTCTGTTGCTCAGCCGTCAGCGGCTCTACGGCAGCCCGCAATTCATCCGCCAGCTGCTTCAGGATCACTATCAACTCTTCCCGTGCTTCTGCCGTCCGGTTCTCCACCGCAGCAAATTTACCTATCGGGTACTTTAACAACTCTAACTCCTGCTCTGCCTGGCTGTTACTCATTTCGCTTCGCCCCTTCAGTGGTGAGAGTGTGTTGCCTGTCCGAGCTCCCGTCTAATCAGCAATTGAATCTCGCCGTCACGAACACCGCCGGTGAATTCCAGTAGATCGTCACCTCATTCGTGGAGTAGCTGTCTTCGTGATCCGCATAACACTGGGCTGCCGGTTTGCCTTGAAGATGCTCCCGTACGTATTCATCATGCAAGCCCCGGTCGGGTCCGCCTGCCACCAGCCCCGGAACAGGATCAAGAACATGATCGCCCACAGACGGGCGGTGATGCGGGTGCATAACCGAATGTTCCCCGAAGCCGCTCACATAGCTGATCCCCAGCACATTGCGGCCGAGCAGGTAATGCAGATGATCCAGGGCACAAGCCGCATATTCCGGCTCCCCGCTGACATGCTCCGCAATCAGCAGCAGCATTGCATTGTTCATGACCAGCATATTGCTGCCCCAGATGTAATCCTCCTCCAGCAGCGAGATTCTGTAGCCGTCTTCACGGCTCTGCCGCAGCAGCCGCCCGGCTTCGGCCAGCAACCCTTCCCTCAGCTCCGCATAGAGGGAAGGGTCCGTTCCGGCTTCCCCTTGCAGCAGGTAAGCCAGTGTACCATAGCCGCCCATGTCCCCCCAGCCGAGGCTGTATTTGGGGAAGGGCAGCTTGGCAAGTTCACGGGCCGCACCGTGGAATTGTTCATCTCCTGTAGTGCGGAATAGCTCCGCCGCTGCCCAGAAGCGCTCGTCGCTGTCCACTTCATCGCCGTATTCCCCCGTCGTAATTCCGGGCGGATTGGTGAAGCCCGGCACATGCGGGTGCGCTGTCAGCCAGCTCCAGGCAGTCCGCGCGGCTTCCAGGCACCGTGCGGCGTATGCCTCATCGAACGGCTGGTAGATCCGCGCCGCCATCGCCATCACCCCGGCGAAGTCGCCCGTGGCTGTAGCAGAGACCGGCGAGAAATACAGCTCCGCCGTATCCTCCTCCGGCATAACATCAAGCCCCGGGAAATGCTGTGTGGTCAGCTTGTGGTAGACCCCGCCGCTGCCGGTCTCCTGCATTTTGAACAGCCAGTCCAGCTCCACTCTGCATTCCAGCAGAATATCCGGCATCACACCGTCACTCTCCGGCAGTGTATGTACACCGGCAAACGCCGCAGGATACAGCTCCCAGGCCAGAAGAAGATCCGCCACAGCCTTCGCTCCCGGCCCGGAGTATTTACCGTAATCTCCGGCGTCGTGCCACCCACCGCTGCTGTCCCGCTTCAGCTCCGGCTGGCCGATTACCGTTCCTTCCGCCAGATGGCAGGCCTTATGCCCCCAGGCTCCGGCGTAGTCCCCGTCAAGCTGGGTGCCGCAGCGGTAGTAATAGAATGCCTTCAGCAACCCCTGCTGTAGCTCATAATAAGGCTTGTCAGCAATTACAAATGCAGCAGACCGCTCACCCGCAGCCCCTTCAATCCGGTACTTCCCGGGTAAGGTTAGCGCTGAGAAATCTCCGGTATGCACACGGCAGCCGCTGGGCTTGTCCTCAACGTAAATCCCCGTCTGTCCGGTAAACACCACATTTCCGGTTGCTGCGTCGATAACCTGATAACGGGACGTCTCCCCGGTGAACTTGGCAAGCTTCTCCCCGCTGCTTGGGTAACCCGCCTGGTTCACTGTTATGGCACCAAGGTGCTGTTCACTCATCTGGAATCGTCCCCTTCCCTTAACAGCTTAATGAAGTTGGCTGGCAGATTGAACTGCTGATTGTTGAGGATAATCTCCCGCAGCCCGGACAGAGAGTCCTCCTCCTCCTGAGAGTCCTTGATTTCCTTAATTTCACGGTGCAGCCGCTCCATCTGCAGATCGAGTGCATTCGCTTTGTCCGCCGCATTCTTCAGTTCACGGGTCAGATGCTCAGGAACCGCCTGGCTGTATTTATAGAAAATTTTGTGCTCCAGACTGGCCCAGAAATCCATAGCAATGGTACGGATCTGCACCTCTACACAGACATGCTCCTGACAGTCCGACATAAATACGGGAACCTCGATCAGCAGATGCAGACTCTGATACCCGTTTGGCTTCGGATTCTTGATATAGTCTTTGACCGCAAGCACCTTGAGATCATCCTGCTTCTGCAGCATGGCGCTGACCTGATAGATATCCGAAATGAACGAACAGGTAATCCGCAGCCCGGCGATATCCTTAATACTGGATCTGATCTCCGTCAGGGACAGCTCGCTGTTCTTGCGCAGCATTTTATTCATAATGCTCTCAGGGGACTTCAGCCGGGACTTGGTATGCTCGATCGGACTGTAGTCGTGGAGCAGCTGGAATTCCTCTTTGAGGATATCAATCTTGGTCTCCATTTCGGCGAGGGCGAATTTGTAGATCATCATGAAGCGGGTAAGCTCGTATTTGAGCTGCTTCAATTTCTCTAGCTGGTTGTCGGTATTCATCTTAATTTCTCCTTTATCCTGCTGCACAGAATTACTAGAATCTCTATGGAAGTCTTCCATCTCTCATTAATCATAGCCAATCTATCACGCGAACACAAACCTTCCTCCGGTCACCGGATCATCTCAGGAACACCAAAAAAGCCACACCATCCGCAAGGACAGTATGGCCGTTCCGAAGGGCCGGAGGCCGCGCTGGGGAGCGCAACTCTATCGGGTATATCAGTTAACGACTTCTTCTATGGACAAGCTGCGCTCACGCGACAAATCTCTGAAGCCTTCGCCCACTTTAACCAGCGGCTTGAACAGGTCCAGCGGGTTATTCATCACGATCATGCCGACTTCCCCGTTGCTGAGCTGGACATTCTTGCCGACGAAGCTGGGCAGCAAATGTCCGGTAAGCGCCTGCACCACCGTCTCGTTCAGCTTGCCGAAGCCCATCTCATGCACCTTACGCAGCACGGTAACCAGCCCCTGCTTGGGCCGGTTCGCAGTAGAAGTGGTCAGCGACATATAGATATTGGCTACTGAGACAATCTGTGCATAGGGGTGAATCTTTTGCTTGACCAGTTGGTTGGGATACCCTGAACCATCCTCATATTCATGATGCTGAAGGGCTACCAGCGCGGTAACCTCGTCCATTTGGGAGCCGCGGATCAGATCATAGCCATAGGAAGTGTGGCGTGCCAGCTCCTCCTTCTCGGATTCCGTGAGCGGACCCTGCTTGTTCAGAATCGACAGGGGCACCCGGCTTTTGCCGATATCATGCAGGTAACCCGCACGGCTGATCAGGTAACGCTCCTCCTTGGAGTAACCCATCCACGCGGCAATATAATAGGATAATAAGCCCACCTGTAAAGAGTGGTGATATGTATCAATGTCATCCCGGTCCAGCAGGAGCAGCAGGGAGACGACATCCTTTTGCCCGGCCAAAGTCTCCAGAAGCGGCTTCAGCGTATCATCCACTGCGGACTGCGAGAAGCTGCCCTTAGTCAGGGCTTCCAGAAAAATCCCCTCATAATTCAAAATGGCAAGATCAAAATCATCGTGCAGCCCGTGGCTGGGCTCTGGTGCGGCGTCCGGATGCAGCTCACTGCGCGGCTCGATATCCACATAGTGAATTTTATGCCGGATCAGGATACTAATTTCTTCGCGTTCTACACGAGTCCCCTTGGGGAGAACATGAAGACCTACACCGTTGAAAGTGTCTGCCATGAGACAATCACCGTGCTTCAGATCCGTGACATGTACTTTCAAGTTTCAGCACCCCTTTTATTTATAGGAATATTCCGTAATTCTCCACTTGATCATAGTCAACAGACGGCAAAGTAACAATCCGGTGAAAGTCACAAACTCCCCGCAATCTAGTTCCAATGAATCCCTGTCTTTAGGCTCCTTTCCATATTCTGTTCGGGGCCATTTGACAAATCTCTCGCCTTTCAGCCTAACTTCGTTGTCTTTCGTCCAGGTAATTAGCCGTTTCACGGGGTACTATTCCTACCAATGGACCATTGTAGTATAATCGCTTACATCAGTACACCACACCTTAGGGAGGAATCTATATGTATGAACATCTGGTAGTCTTCAGATTCAATGATCAGTATGAACCAAGCCGGGAGGAAGGTCTGTTAAGCACGCTGCGGGCGCTGAAGGGACAAATCCCAGGTATTGCAGACCTCACGGCAGGCGTTAATGTGACAGAGGAGACGGAGAATATCCACGGCTATACACTGGGGCTCCGCGTGACCTTTGAGGATCAGGAAGCCCTGCGCCAATACGGCCCGCATCCGGCCCATCAGCGTTTTGTGTCCATGCTGGAAGGGATTATAGAGAACGTTGTCGTCGTGGATTACCCGATTCTTCCGTAACCTCCACCTGCCCTGCGCTAGAACAACTGATTCACATCGAACAGCACTTTGCCAATCAGCTGATCCTTGCCTACGAACGGGGTATCCCACAAATGCCCGTCAAAGCTGACGTTCCGGTTATCGCCCAGGAAAAAATAGTGGTCTGCGGGAACGGTGACCGGCCCGAAGGTATAGGTCATCGCTTCCTGGAGATACGGCTCGGCAATTTCCTCATGGTTGCGGTACAGGGTGCCCTCTTTGATCTCAATCGTATCTCCCGGCAGGCCGATCAGCCGTTTCACATACCTTGTATGCTCCTCACCGGCAACAGGCGGATGGAACACCACAATATCGCCGTGCTTGAGCGAGGAGTTCCAGAGCATTTTGTCCACAACCAGCCGGTCGTTTATCTCAATGGTAGGAATCATGGAGCCTGTGGGCACTCTCATTGCTTCAGCGACGTAAGTCCGGATAAACAGGGATAGAATAATACCGATCGCGATACTCGGCACCCATTGCTTCAGAAATTTTCTCATCGTGCTTCCACCTCGAATTCGTATAATTAGTCTTCAAAATGCTTAATAATCCGTGACATTTCCAGTTCCGCATCCAGTGCAGCATGTTTGGGCAGATGAACGACCAGCAAACCGCCGAAGATCTGCTCCCATCTTCCCTCATGCTCCGTAACCCGTTCGGTGAAGCTCCGGACCTCCTTGGAAGCCGCCGCCTCTTTGCTGAGCAGCCAGGCGTACCGGACAAGGCCGGATTTCTGCACCGTTTCTACATAATAGGCTATGCCCTCCTGTTCCCGCACTCTGATAATGTCACCAAGCCCGATCCCCGGGTTAAAAATCGGCGTTTCCTCCATCCGGTACGTATCCTTGGCAACCGGAGTCACATCCAGGACCTCAATCTCGCGGCCTTGCTCATCAAAGCAAATATGTAATTCAACCGTTCCCGGCAATGCATACACCCCTGTTCTGTTCTGCCATCTTATACAATACAACCATGCCGCTACAACCTCCCCCGTTGACGCTGCTCACTTCATCGCCCGCAGTGACTTCGAGATGATCCCCTCCAGCAGCTTCCAGGGAAGCAGGGCTTTGCCGAGAATCAGCACACGCGAGCCTCTGCCGACCGGATAACGTAATCTGGGCGCTCGCTTGGCTGTAATCCGTCCAATGAGCTCAGCTACCTCCTGCGGATCGGGAGCCGTCTCGGACGCCCGCCGGGAGTATCGCAACACCTCTTCAAGCCGGGTCTGATAGGGAGAGCCTTCCCTGCTATGGATTCCGGCAATGCCTTTGCCCCAGATGGGCGTACGGAAGGAACCGGGTTCAACCAGCACTACGCGGACGCCAAAAGATAGCATCTCCTGGCGCAGGCTCTCGCTGAAGCCCTCCACTGCAAACTTGGAGGCGGCATACGGGCCATATCCCGGGAACCCGGTCAGGCCGCTGACACTGCTCACGTTAATGATCAGACCGCTGCGCTGTTCCCGCATTAGGGGAAGCACGGCCTTCGTGACGGCAATCAGCCCGAAAAAATTGGTCTCCATCTGCCGCCGCCATTCCGCCATGCCCACTTCCTCCACAAACCCGCCTACGGCAAAGCCGGCGTTGTTCACCAGCACATCCACTCTGCCGAAGCGCCCAAGAATCGCTTGAAGGGCGGAAGCAATCGAGGCTTCATCCGTCACATCCAGCGTCATGAGATGAATGCGTTCCAGAACACCGGCTTGTTCAGCCTGCTGAAGCAGCTCAGTCTGGCGGCCGAGATCCCGCATAGTGGCAATTACCCGGTAGCCCCTGCGGGCCAGCGTAAGGGCTGTCAGCAGCCCGAACCCGCTGGAAGTCCCGGTGATCAGTGCGACTGGCTCATGATCGTCGGGCGGGCTTGAATTAGAGTTCATGCTGCACCTCCTTTAATTCATTCTACTTGACCTCATTATAACTTAAGCTTCTGAATCAGCGGCATGCCGATCCTCCGGAGCAGCAGCTCCAGCAGCGACCAGCCGCAGCGGTTCAGCAAGGAGGTCCCCCGGTCGTACACGGCAGAATATTCGGTTGCTCCTGCCGCTCCCCGGTTGCGCTTGAACTGGCCCACGCCGGAGCTCTCATGCAGCAATAATTCTCTGCTCCCGGCAAGCCCGATCAGTACGGCAGACAGCATACGGTAGAGTCCGAGAGACTGGGGCAGACCTGTATCATAACCGAACAAAGGCGCTGTCATCGCCCCCTCCCGCTCATAGAAGCCAAGTACCGCATCCAGCCGTCCTTCTCTGCGCAGCCCGTGGACCTTCAGTGTCCGCCGTTCCAGCGCCAGGGCGATGAAGGCTTCGGTAAACTGCGGATTGTGGGCCGAATATTTATCAATGTACAGCAGTCTGTACAGCTCCACGATCCGGGGAATGTCTTCCGGTGTGATCTCCTCGGGGGATACCTCGGTGTAACCGTGTTTCGCCAGCAGACTCCGGTCGCGTTTGACCAGCCATCTGGCTTTGGAGCCGGAGGTGTCCGGCTGGAGCAGGTAAATCTGCCGGCTGGGAACCAGCTTGCAGCCATACGCTTGCAGTCTGTCGATGAATTCTCCCGAAGTCTCGCGGCTCAGAGAACGGTACATTAAGGTATAACCCGGATAGATGTGCCGCAGGTAATCCAAGATTTCGGTCAGCTGCTCTGCACTTAACGCAGGATACAGATTGGTGGACAGCAGCCAGTTGTTCACCTGAATCACCCGGTTGAAGCGGGCTTGTCTCAGCACCCGGCCGATCCCTGTGAGCATGAACGACAGCAGGCCTTCGAGCATCCGGTTATTGAGCAGAGCCAGCTCCTCACGCGCATAGCTGACATAGTGGGTGTAGGGCGAGCACACATAGGAATTATTATAGTCCTTCTCGTTCACCGTAATCGGAACGGGCAGACCATCGACAGTCAACACCTTAACTGTTGTACTCACATTGGCAATAAAAGGTTGCGCTCCCCGTTCCATCAGCGGCGTAAGATACTCCCTGGCATATTGCCCGTACTCCGTATCGGGCCAATCCAGCAGGGCAACGGAATCACTGTCATATTGAATCACTCTGCTCTTCACAGCTTCCAGCCCCTCTCCACCCGGCGCAGCTTCAGCCTGCCCGGCACGAAGCTGTAGGCGCTGAACGTCAGAAGTGGGGGAGTACAGGACAGCCTGTTGAACAGGCGTGTCAGTTCATCCGCAATCTGCCGCTCCGTATCTTCATTGCTGCCGGGCCGCGTGCGATACGAAATCTCCAGCTCCTGCGGGCTGTGCTGAATCGCCCTGTAATGCTCAATCTCTGCCGAAGCCGCCAGCACAGCCCGGGTAATGAAATCCGGGAACACTGTGACCAGATGGCCGTCAGAGACATGCGGCAGATACAGGATATCATCACAGCGGCCCTCAATCCGCTCAATGGCCGTATATAACGATCCGCAGGGACACGGCTCCGCCGCCTCGGTCAGAATATCATTCAGCCGGTAGCGGATGATGGGCTGCACGGTTCTGGAGAAATCAGTCACGACCGGCACGAAGCGGCGGGATTCCCCGTCCAGCACTTCTTTGTCAATATGTACAATGTCTTCATTGAGATGCAGCGTCCCGTGACTGCAGGTTGAACCCAGGAATCCTTCGGTGCACTGATAGGCCTGATGCACCTTCTGCCCGAAGGTCTGCTCAATATGCTGCCGGTCCAGCGGGTCGAGCACTTCCGCAACGGCAATCATTCTGCGCGGTGTCAGATTCAAGCTGCCTGAATGCTGAGCCTCAGCCAGCAGACGCAGCATGGAAGGCGGGGCAATCCAGATATCCGGCCGGTATTCCTTCATACGGGCCAAGAGCTGCGGAAGCGGCTCCAGCAGATCGAAATATCGGAACTGCAGCCGTCCCTGCTTCACAGATTCATACAGATTGCTGTTCGCCCGCAGGAAAAAAGCAATCCTCGCCCGCTTCCACAGCCCTCCCGGCAGAAGCTTCGCCAGCACGGTACCGGTCCAGGCTGCCTGTTCTTCTTCTCCGACCAGAAAAATCCCCCGGTTCCCGGAGGTTCCCGAAGACAACCCGACGGTCACGCCTTGCAGCGTAGGCTTGAAATCCCTGCTGTTCTCGGCTTCATAGGCCTCGGCAAAGGCCTGCTCCTTCGTAATGCCTGCCGTATTGAGTTCATCGAAATTCTCCATCATCCGGGACTTCTCAATGATGGGGAAGCTGCGCCATTCTGCTGAAGGAATACCAGCCCACTGCTCCCTGTAGAATTTGGAATGCAGCCGCACCTTGTCCACTTGACGCCGGATACGCTTCTCCTGCCAGCGTTCCAGCTCGGTCCGGTTCTTCCAGCGTCTGCCCCACTTGGTAAGAATATAATGGGTAATAACCAGCCTCATCCGCTTCATTTCACACTTCCTGTTCCCCAGAGCGCGAGCGCCTCGCGGCAATGGCTGGGCACAATCCGCAGTGCCGGAAGCTGTTCATGGATCCGGCGCAGCCGCTCGAAATTGTGGTTGTACTCTGCACGGCTGGACATAATCAATCCGGCCGCCGGGTGCGGCTTGCGGTTCTCCCGGAAAGCCCGGCTGGACCAGACCGTATCTGCGCAGAGCAGATAATCATGCTCGGCGGTCGATACGAATAGGCCGATCATTCCTGCGGCATGGCCCGACAGCTCTACGGCCAGCAGGCTGCCGTCTCCCAGCAGATCATAAGCCTCTGTGAACGGAAGCCCTTCCGGCAGCGGACGCATAGCCGAATATTCATCCAGCGGCAATGAACGCAGATTGAAGTCATCCGGCAGCAGCCCCGGGAGGAATCCAGCCTTCGTCGCCCGGACCGGACCCAGTCTGCTTACAGCATCGTAAGACTTCCGCAGATAAATAAACTGCGCCTGCGGGAAATCCCGTACACCGCCGATATGGTCGGCATGGAAGTGCGAGAGCACTACATAGCGTACATCTCCCGGAGTGATCCCGCCTTCCTCTAACCGGCGGGCTGCACTCTCTTCGTCCCGGTAGACTACCGGGGTGATCTTACGGTATAGCAAGGCAGGCAAACTCGCCGTCTCCCGGAAGAATCGCGCGCTGTAGCCGGTATCGAACAGGATCGGCCCGTACTTCGGATGCCGGATCAGGGCGTACCCTGCCGGAAAGGCCACCGGCTTAAGCGAGCCGCCCCGCAGTGTCAGCAGCTCGGGATGCAGGCAATAGCCCGCTGACAACAGGGATAATCCAACTGGAACTTCTGTAATCATGGCTGTTCCCTCCACCATTCTGCGAAGGCATGAAGCCCCTCGTCTGTTGTTACGCGCGGATGATAACCCAATTGCTCCCGTGCCAGTGAGATATCCAGTGTCTGCGATATACCGAGCGCGGCAGCAGAATAACGGGTAAGCAGCGGCTCACCCAGAACAGGCAGCACCCTGTGGATGCCCTCCATCATTGCCGCTGCGGTATAAGCAACGGGATAAGGCAGCCGCCTGGTGTGCAGCGGAAGCTCCAGCAGTGAGAACAATCTTGTGATCAGCTCGCTGAACATCAGCGGCTCACCATTGGTAATATTGTAGGCTCTACCCGAAGCTGAGAGCGGAGCTTCACAGCAGAGCAGCATGGCATCGACTACATTCTCTACACAGGTGAGATCAATCTTTGCCCTTCCGCCGTTCATCAGCGGAACACCCTTGCTCTTATTCGCCGCCAGCAGCCGGGGGAATAACGCATTGTCCATAGGGCCGAATATGGCTCTGGGCCGGAGCATGAAGGCTGGAAGCCCCTCTCTGGAAGCCTGCCCGACTACCTGCTCGGCGATTAGCTTCGTTGCGGCGTATCCGTTGGCAGGCCGCTTGGGCAGCGGATCACTCTCCCGGATGGCGAAGCGGTGCTGCTGGCTGGAATACACACTGGGCGTCGAAATATGAACCAGCCTGCCCACGCCATGCCGCCTGCACCCTTCTACGATATGGCGGGTCGCCTCCACATTGCAGGTATAGAACTCCTTATACTTCCCCCAGGGTGATGACAATGCTGCACAATGGAACACAACATCCATTCCCCGGCAAAAGCGCCCGCTCTCCGCCTCGCGCAGATCCCCGGCCAGGAACTCCACCCCCTCCTGCCCAAGCTGCTTCCCCAGCTCCAGGTTGCGTCCCTGCCCGTAGACCTCCCAGCCCATCCGGGCCAGCCTGCGGGCCGTGTGCCGGCCAAGAAATCCGGTTGCGCCTGTTACCAGTGCTTTTGTCATGCTTCACCATTCCATTCTATATCTTCAGTCAGCGCCTCTGTAATAGAGATGCGGCACCGCACCGCTGTCTTGCAGGCAGCGTATACTACACGGAACTGCTCGAGGAAAGGACGGTGATCGCCCTTGCGGGAGATCACATCCGCTGCTCCAAGCAGTGCCCGCCGCCAATTCCCCCACTCCCCGGGTCTCAGCTTCAGGACGCAGCCCAGCATGGGCAGCGTCAGCATGGCCTTCCGGGCCGAACGCGGAAGAATGACTGCTCCACTCTTCACCAGCGGACCGGGATTCAGCAGAGCCTCCGTCAGCCCGTCCTCCGGAGTGAACAGGTGAATACCGCTTGTCGCGCGCGGATTGCATTCAATCGGATACAGGGTACCGTTCTCTGATTCGATGAAATCGAACCCGATCTGGCCGCTGAAGCCTGTTGCCCCGGCGTACCGCTGCACCCAATCCAGGGACGCCGGATGCTCAAGAGACTCAAAATATACACTGGCACCGCTCCGGCCCGTCCTGTACCTGCTGTCATAAGCGGCATGTGCCACCACTGAACCTTCATGAACGATGCTGTAAGTACAAATGGCAGTGCCTTCGATGTACTGCTGTGACACCCATGGCGCATCTGCCGAAATACCGGCAGGAGGCTTGATTCCTCCCTGGCTGACGCTGCGGGAGGCGGCGGAAGCCTTCGCGGGAAGAATCACTTTGGAAGCAAACCGGGAGTATGCTGGCTTGTAGACCCGCTGCTCACCGTTCGCTGCCGCCTGCTCTGCGGCTCTCTGCCACTCCGCAGCACTGCTGATCAGCTCCGTATCCGGGACAGCGAATCCGAGGGAACGGACCCGGGCAATGAACTCCCCCTTATGGTGCAGCCCGCCCAGAATGCTCCGGTCTGCCGCAAGCACCCGGCACCCCTTTAAGCGCTCCAGACCGGCAGCAATATAGAAGATCTCTTCACAGGTCGGGATCAGGCAGTGAATGTCCAGTTCTTCCGTTAATGCGGCCAGCCGCCGGACATAAGCCTGCGGCTGATGCCTGGGAGAAGGTACCCGGAAGCTGGCCTCGACGGCAGAGGAACCCCGGCACAGATGATATTCGGCGCTTTCCGCTACATATACCCGGTGGCCTGCCGACTTGAACAGCCTTGCCAGCTCCAGTGCCACCGGGGCGCGTCCGCCGGTAATCAGAATATTCCGGGCCTCAGTAATCAATAATCATGCCTCCCAGAGACAGCCCGGCTGCTGTACCAATCAGCATGATCCGGTCTCCGCGAGTAATCCGGCCCTGCCGGACGGCTTCATGCAGCCCCATCGGTATGGATGCTGCAATCGTATTGCCGTGACCGGCGGTATTGTCGAGGAAGCGTTCCTCGGCGATGCCCAGCTTTTTACGCAGAAGCCGCATGGCCATTGCACTGCCCTGATGAGGAATCACCAGCGAGAAGTCATCCATCTGATTCCCCGCAGCCGTCAACATTTCATTAATGAAATCCGGAAGCAGCTTGGAGGCCTTGCGGAAGATTGCCTGTCCGTCCATATGGAATAAATAAGGTGCAGCATTCTCAGCGGTGAATTTCTGGGGATGCAGCCTGGTGCCGCCCCCGGCGATCTCTGAATAACGTGCACCGCTGCTGTAGGTTTTGAGCGAAGCATGGATAATCCGTGAGGATTCTCCGGTCTCTGCAGGACCAATGACCACCGCCGCCGCTCCGTCGCCGAATAATGCCGAGCTCTCCTTATCCTGCCAGTTCAGCCCCCCGGAGGCAATTTCAGTGGAGACCAGCAGCACATTCCTGTACCTTCCCGCTTCCACCATGTAGGACATCACATCAAGACCCACCAGAAAACTGAGGCAGGTGGCATCAATATCAAAAGCCGGAACACCAGAATCCGCCTGCCCCATGGCTTGCTGAATGAACACTGCGGTACTCGGGAGCGGCTGCTCCTTGGTTCCGCTTGTGCAGACCAGGCAATCAATCTCATCAAAGCTTAAGCCTGCAGCAGCGAGCGCCGCTTCTGCCGCTCTTGCGCCCATAATGGAGGCCGTTTCGTCTGCTCCGGCATAATGGCGGATGCCAACGCCGGTTATTTTATTAACCCAGCCCGGAGTTGTGCCGAGGATCTGGTCAAGCTCAGCATCACTAACCTCGCGTTCCGGCAAATATTTACCTGTTCCTTTGATTTTCACATGTCTAAGCTGCATTGTGCATCCCCTATTCCTGTGAGTACCTAGATGTCGGACTTAATATAATTGTAAACTATAGATATATTCTACTAGATTTTCTGGCCAAGTCATACCCAAAAAGAAGAGATTCATCCCAGGCAAGCGAACTAATGTTCCTTAATTCTATTGACTCTGAAGAATTGACAGGGTATAGTAAATGAACAATAACACACGTTAAGCGGGAGAAGCACCTCGCAGGACCGGCATTTCATGCCTGTCTTGGAGGTGCTTCTTTGTGTTTATTGCCTGGTTATTACCAAATTAACAATAATAGGAGCTGAGCGCAATGTTAAAATTCACAGGCTGCACAAGGTTGAGAGGTTATTATGGCTTTCGAGGTTTCACAGGTTGCTCTGGGGGGTCTGTAAGGAGAATCGCAGTGGTATTGATCCTATTGCTGCTCTGGAGCAGTCCCTTGTCCAGCGTCTCGGCCGCTTCTGAATGGGATTCCGCTCTGGACGAGATCCATAATCTGTACACAGACTACACCGGGTTGCAGACATTACTGAAGTCCGATATTCAGCGGAATCAGGAATTGCGTAAGCAGAACAATACTGCGCTTGCCGCCGTGAACAAGCGGCTTCAAGCCACAGACGCGCTCCAGCTCGGCAGGCTGCGGACTGCGGCGGAAGCGATGCGGAAGAAGCACGCCCCGCTGCTGGAACAATACACCTCTCTCGGCAAACAAATTACCGCTGCCCGCAAAGCCAACAACCTGAAGAGTGCGGCTCTGCTTGAGATCAAGCGCAACAAGCTTAAGGCTGGCGCAGTGGCGGCACGGGCGGAAGTGAAGACCGCCACCTCGGCCTTGGCGGAAGCCAAGGCACTTACAGCAGCCCGTAACAAGCCTGCTAAGGACGCCCTCGCACCAGTCGCAAAGCTCAAGAAGCAAATCGCCGCCCAGAACAAACTGTTCTCCCCTGCACAAGCGGATAGAAGCGAGGCTGATAAACGCTACAAAGCCGCTGTCAAGGCGGGAGATGCCACCGGGGCCGCGGCTGCGATGAAGCTCTCTTATACCAGGATGCAGGAGATCCGCACAATGGTTGGACAGATGTACAGCTGGGAGCAGCAGATCAGCACAGCTCTCCGTGCTGCGGAGCTAAAGCTGCCGAAATAACGTACCCTGAAGCTCAGAGCAGCTTCACAAGTCCGGTGATGATATGGGCTCCCGGTACCAACAGGGCTTGACCCAGCAAAGACCCCAGGAAGCGTGAACCCATCAGCAGAACATAAATCTTGCCGAGCTGATCACGGTATTCCACATTTTCCGTCGCCTTGTGGGTAATAATCCCGAGCTGCGGATCAATGAACACCGTCAGCAGGATCGTCGCTACTCCGTTAATCAGGCCCGATGCCTGGGAAGCGGTTGTGCTGAATTCAGGCAACAGCTTGGCAGCGTACATGGAGGATAATACACCCACCGTATAAAAGGCCGTCACGAAGATATTCATCACAATGAACCGCTTCGGAATGCCCAGATAGCGGAAGCTGCGCAGTCTCACCTTTGGCCTGCGGATATATTTGCGCGTATTCTTAAGCTGGCCGACCGTTACACTGGTCAGAAGCTTCGGGATCGAGCCTTCGACCTCCAGCTTGGAGATGATTCTTCCGAACAGCCCGACGAAGGTCGGAAACAAGGCGATGGCAATCAAGGTGCCCAGTGATGAAGCCAGCATAATAATCCGCAGATAGTTGAGTAACGGGAAGCTGTTGTCTATTTTGGCAATGTCTACGAACTTGGCCGTTAAGGGCCCCTGGATCATATTTGCCGTTCTGGATACCAGTACGATAATTCCGGTCAGGGATAAGGCGATGGCAATCTTGTTCAGCTTCACTCCGGCAAACCGCACCGAATACGACAAGGTCTCTGCCGTGTGAATAACCAGAGTCAACAGGCATACCACTATTAAACTGTTCGTCATTTGCAGCTGCTCATCTCCTATATCATCCGGGATCGGTTACATAAGATTCGGTCAATCCAGTAGCAGAACAGAATTCCGGCTGTATACCGGACCAGATCTATCCAGAGGAACCCCCGGCCCAGAATCAATCCGCCTGCTGTTGTAGCACGCACTTCCAGAATCCATTCCGCCTGATAGAGCTGGCTGAACTCTATTCCGAAGCTGAAGCCCAGGCTGAGTACAAGCGACATCCACAGCGGGCGCCGGGTGAACAGCACACGGGAACCAAAATAAATCATCCCTGCCCAGAGTGCATCACCAAAGTGTTCGCTGACAAAGCTGGGCAGCTGGTTACCGTATGCCCTGGTCCCGAGGCCCAGTATGACAGCCAGCAGTACTGCGCTGCAGTAGACCAGCTTGGATCTTATTACTGGATTTCGCAATGAGATTACTCCTTCATATGTTGCTAATTATTCTCGAATATAACCTTTCGTGGAGCAGCAGCCTCCCGTACGAACAGCTTCGGAGGATACGGAATGGTCAGCTCGGGCAGCTCGTCTTCCTTGAAGAACTTCAGTTCTTCCGCTTCCCCGTCCATACTTCTAAGCTGGCCTTTCACAATAATGCACTCAAACACAATAGCCATGTATTCAACCTGATCACCATTGCTATACTCATATCTGTATTTTCCGCCGCCAAACACGCCGATAATCTGCTCAGGCGTAACCATTAAGCCGGTCTCTTCAAACACTTCTCTGCGCAGCGCTCTGGATGGGGTCTCCCCCGGTTCAACGGCTCCTGCCGGCAAGCCCCATAGAGTCTCATCCTTCTTGCGGATCAGCAGAATTCTGTCCTGTTCATCCCGCACTACAGCCGCAACAGACGGCATCATCAACAACCCGTTGCCGGTTTTTCCGCGCAGCTCACGGTAATAATCAGACATTGGCATGAAGCTTCCTCCTAACTTGTGGTTCAAGATTTACATAAAGCGCACTTAAGATTTGAACATGAAGCTTCGTCGTCACTGCGGTGAACATTTGGACTTTCGGCCGCTGTTGTCACCAGATTTCTTGATTAATACCGCTCTTCGCGGGTGAAATCCGGTGACAAAGGCGGTCGCTACCGCTCCTACAGTTCCAAATTTCCCCTCCGCTTCTTTTGCTTTTTGTTTCTTTCTTTAGTGCTTCTTGCTTAATTCTATGTAACCTTTCTCTGTTTCTGTCCAACTTCAGCTTATGCTTCTATATAGCTCTATATTTGACACCGTTGTATGGTATTCCTTGTTGATATTTACATCCAGAACGACAGTACTGAACGCCCAAAAACACCTCCAGCCTAAATGGCAGAGGTGTCTTCGGGTTTTTCACATGCTTTAACCTTCGCCAAGCTCCAGCGGCTCCACCAGCTCCAGCGATTTCAGCCCGCGCCGCCGGGTCCGGCAGGTCCACAGCAGATCAGCCGAGAATAGCAGAATGACCAGGGGAAGCACGGGTATCCATGCCTGCTGGACATGCAGATACAGGAAGTGGACCAAGGGCTGTAAGCCGTACATACAAGCGACTGACAGTCCCCACCAGTAGAGCGAGAATTTCAGGCAAATATGTCCCTGCAGCTGGTACGGCATTCCCGAATAATCCCACCACTGCTTACGAAAAATCCCTTTAAGCAGCCAGCCGCTGACAAACTCAACCGCCGACGGAATAATTAGTGCAAGCAGCAAAAGCAATGGAAAGGGAAGACTGATAGCCTGTGCCGCAAGCAGCAATAGCGGCGCACAGCCATACATGGGTTTGAATGGCCCCTTCAGGAAGCCTTCTTTGCGGAATGTTCCCGTGTTGTACAGGTTGTAGCTGCCCTCAAGAACCCAGCCCAGAAACGAATATATGGTGAAATAGAACAGATATGGGCTTGCGGCAGTCATGGCATTATAACTATTGTGCAAAAGTAAAGGTGTCATCGTAGTCGTCCCGCCTCCAGCCCCATTTATTTACCAATTGGAGCTAGTATGCCTCAGCGGTCCAGAGATTATGAGGGTAATGCCGGGGTGACCGAACGCAACCAGCAAGTGGAAAAATGCAGCTTAATTCGCCCCTATCCGCGGAAATAAAGGAAGCAAGTGGAAAAACAGCATCTAATTCGGTTAGTTTTCGTTACTGGGGGTGAAACGGGCGTATTTAAGTGCTGTTTTTCCAACTGCTTCCCTGACAACTTTCATTCGCTTCATAGCAAGTGGACAAAATCCACCTACTACCGGTCCACCTACTACCGCTCCTCATCCCATCTGTCTTTGTCCTCACCGTCTATCTCACCTCTATCTCATCTACATTGTCCTTATATCTATCTCATCTACATTGTCCTGACCTCTATCTCATCTGCATGGTCCTCACCTCTATCCCATCTGCATGGCCTTCACCTCTATCCCATCTGCATGGTCCTCACCTCTATCTCCTCTGCGTTGTCCCCACCTTCATCCCATCTGCATTGTCCTGACCGTTACTTCGCCGGATGAATCGAAGAACAAAGACAAAAAGGGGCTGTCCCAAAAGTAGATTTTCTACGGCGAAAGACCGTCCTCTTCATTCTTAATGCTACAAAAAGTGAGCAGAGCAGCGATTCTCCCGTTATTGGAGGATCGCTGCTCTGCGTTTTTG
>NZ_JABMKX010000019.1 GCF_013204885.1 Paenibacillus tritici | reverse complement strand
TGATATTGAAGTAGACTTTTTCATGAGGTCGCCTCGTTTCGTATGTTTGTAGGGGTACAAACACTTTAACGAATCAGCGGCCTTTTTGCTACCTTATTTTGGGTAATCAACAGGCTTAGAATAACGTATCTTAATTTGGTGATTCGGGAGCGTTTGAGGGAATTAGTTGGAAATACGTCACTTGTTAACCTGCGAAAATCTTATTTAGACGATTTATGGGATATTAAGTGTTGTTTTTCCAACTGCTGTTTGGTTTGTAGCCTTCTGTGCAGCAGGAAGTGGAGAAAATCCAACTGCTGTTTCAGCATTTGCATCGGTCCCGTCAGCGAGGACTCCATATCCAAGTAAAGGCCCCGCAGCATAATATAGCTGCGGGGCCTTTACTTGCTGGTTCGAGTAAGTCCCCCTAAGTAGACTTACTGGAAGTTATATATGAACAAATAACGTGCAATTATTAGAACGATACGGCTGCAGTCTTAGCCAGCTGCAGGCCGGATGCAATAATTTCTGCCGATTTCTGCGGGTTCTGATTGTGGCCTTCGATGATGACCTGTGTAGTTTCTTGGAAACCCCAGAAGTTCAGGTTACCCATGATGAAGTTAACAGCCATCTCTGCGCTTGCAGCCGGGCCTTCGGAGTACACGCCGCCTCTGGCGTTAAGTACGGCAGCCTTCTTGCCTGTCAGCAGTCCTACCGGACCTTCAGCGGTATACTTAAAGGTAGTGCCGGCCTGGTTCAGGTAGTCGATATAAGTGTGCAGTACAGCCGGAACCGTCATGTTCCAGAGCGGGAAGGCAAAGACCACTTTGTCGGCAGCCAGGAACTGGTCGAGATATTTCTTCACAAGAGCGGCGCCTGCTGCTTCTTCTGCAGTAGCTTCGTAGCCTTGAGCGGCCTTGTATACTCCTGTGATCAGGGTGTTGTCGTAGTATGGCAGCTGTTCAGCGAACAGATCCAGTTCAGTAATCTGGTCTTGAGGGTGGGATTCCTTGTAGCTGGCCAGGAATTCGTTATACAGCTGAACACTTACAGATTGATCGGCAGGGCGGTTATTAGCTTTGATAAACAGAACATTCGACATTATGATTTCTCCTCAGGTATATATTTAATATTAACTATGGATAATATAGCACGCAATATTTAGTTTGTAAATATCCGTCGGATAAAAAAATAATTCTGCCTGCATCAAGAGACTATTCTTCGCAGCCATACCAGATCTTCTATAGCACAAATCCATTTGCCGGTTGAACCGTCAAGATATAGTGTTGCCAAATTTCGCAAGCCGGCCCGGGCCGTTTCCGGGACAGGTTTAGGGAATCTGAGACCCGGTTAAATAGGTAATAGAAGGAGAACAGGAAATGATTCCCTCTCCGTACTACGGGATTAAGCCCCCACTCCAAAGGAGCGATCGATATGTCCATTGACCGTTTCATCCTGAAGAAGCTGGACCACTGTCACGAAGAGCATACCCGCCTCAACCTGGTGAAGCTGTTCAAATTGCGTATTCAAAAGGCGGAGAAAGAAGAGAACCGTAATCTGCGGATCGGCTGACTGACATAGACGAAGCACATACCTGCATGATGCGGGCATGTGCTTTTTTGGCGTAGCGGCAAAAAAATATCCCTCTGTTTAGTAGAGGGATAATGCCAATGAATCATTTTCACTGTAACTGTGCAATATAGCTTCTGAGCCTTTAATTTCGATACTGATCAGAGAATTCAAACAGGTCTGCAGGGCGTTTTTACCCTTTTGAATTTTGAGTTCAAGTGTACTGTTGAGCAGTCGAAGTACTTTTTGGGTCGGCTGTTTGTTTTCTGTTGTGAAATATACAGGGACAAGCTTGTTTTGAAATGTGATGAGCATTCTCATTTTGAAAACCACCTCGCTAAAAGTATTTCATGGTATTGATCTTACCCTGTGTTTCTTAATTTTACCTTAAAATTAGCTTATGATAACATAAAGATTGCAAGTTTTATAGATTTGCAGGTTTGTGAAAGCCACTCATTTACATAAAAAACTCGGATTTATGGTAAAAAGGAAGGAATTATGAGTGTGAAAAATCAAGAGGTAATCTGTTTGGCACAGTTTCTGTTCCCGGGTGAAAGCAAGCGGAAAGTGATTACGGATATTCTGCATGCAGCCTCCGGCTCACTGCGGATCTGCAGATTGAAGTTCGATGAGGACGGGTATTCGCATGATGTATGCCTGCACGTACATAAGGATAAGACCATTATAACAGGTCTGCGTGAAGAAGACGCTTTCGGATACGAATTGAAGGAGCCGGAGGAGATTAAGCGGGCCTGTCATTATCTTTTTAATTGTTTTGACTATGCGCATAGCCGGACTATGTCTGCTCCTGCGCTCTTCCTGTCCAAAGAAAGTTATGAGGAGATAAATGACCAAGCCGGAGGCTGGACATGGTGTGTGTTGGCTGAATCCCTGGGGGCGGAAACGGGTGATCCTGACAGCTCTGCTGAATTAGCCAAAGTGTTGAAGCACCGGACAGTGTCCGGAGAGCTGCGGTTATGTTCACAGGACGGCGGAACCTGGAGCCTGCAGGAGGCATCGTTCATGGAGGCTGCTTCGGGTGCCTGGCTTCTGCGCAGCTGCTGTAAGCCCGCACAGGATTACATTATCGCGTTCCCGCTTACCCGTGCGGAGCTATGTCATGCTTTTGCTGAATGGCTGCTGCATAGCTCCGGACCCATCTCCCCTTGATCCCCGTACATACGCTTCACGCATCTATATCTGCAAGTCCTCCACCTGTTCTATCGTTTGACTCCTAACCGATTGATGTCTTTAACCTTTCTAAAGACTGCCGCATATGCATAGAGCAAGGGCGACAGACCCGGAAAGAAAGGAGAGAAAAGGATGAAAGGTTACAAAAGGCTGTCATTGCCGTTCTTGCTGGTGCTCTTGTGCTGCTCTGTACTTGCGGGCTGCAGCAATAATTCCGGAGCAGTCAAGGTGAAGATCGGCGAAGTTACCCGTTCCGTGTTCTATGCGCCTGAATATGTGGCATTGTCGCAAGGGTTTTTCAAGGATGAAGGATTAGATGTAGAGCTGCAGACGATACCGGGTGGGGACAAAACCATGACAGCGCTGCTCTCCGGAGCGATTGATGTGGCGCTGGTCGGTTCGGAGACGTCCATTTATGTGTATCAGCAGGGGGCGGATGATCCTGTTATCAATTTTGCCCAGCTAACGCAGCGGGATGGAACGTTCTTGTTCGCACGTACGCCGGACAGTCATTTTACATGGGACAAAGTTAAAGGCTCGACCTTCCTCGGGCAACGGCAAGGGGGTATGCCGCAGATGGCCGGAGCATTCACGCTGCTGAATAAGGGGATTGATGCCGGAAAAGATCTGACGCTGATCCAGAACATCGACTTTGCCAATATTGCCGGCGCTTTTGCTTCAGGGACCGGGGATTACGTGCAGCTCTTTGAACCTCAGGCTTCTATCTTCGAGAGTGAAGGACGGGGCCAGGTTGTGGCCTCCTTCGGAGTGGAGAGCGGTTATCTGCCGTATACGGTGTTCATGTCCAAGGAGAGTTATATCCATAAGAACCAGGCTACAGTGCAGAAGTTCACCAATGCCATCCAGCGTGCCCAGCTATGGGTGAAAGCTCATAGTCCGGAGGAGATTGCTGAGGCGGTTATGCCTTACTTTGACAACATTGACCGGACCATTGTAGTCTCTGCCATCAGCCGCTACAAGGAACAGGATACCTATGCCGTGAACCCGGTGATTGAGGAGAAGGAATGGAATAATCTGCTGGATGTGATCGACAATGCCGGGGAGCTGAAGGAACGGATTCCGGCCGGTACCATCGTTGATAACAGCTTCGCGCAACAAGCGGAGAGCAGCATTAAGGAGTGAGGGACGTATGCTTCCAGTAGTGGAGTTGAAGGAAGTCACGCACGCCTATCTGGGAGACCGCGAGGCTTCGCTTGCTATAGAGGATTTGAATCTCAGCGTCGGAAAAGGCGAGTTCGTCAGCCTTGTCGGACCGAGCGGCTGCGGCAAAACGACGATCCTGTCCATCATTGCCGGGCTGCTTCAGCCTTCGCGCGGCGAAGTGCTGCTTAACGGGCGCCCCACCACGGGACCTTCACCGGAGGTGGGCTACATGCTCCAGCAGGACTATCTGTTCCCCTGGAGGACGATTCAGGACAACGTACTGCTCGGGCTGGAGCTGACGGGCAGGCTCACCGGAAGCTCACGCGCCAAATCGCTGCAGCTGCTGGCCGATATGGGGCTGGAGGGCAAGGAGCGGGCATATCCGGCTCAGCTCTCCGGGGGGATGCGCCAGCGTGTCGCCCTCGTGCGGACACTGGCCACAGATCCCGGGCTGCTGCTGCTGGATGAACCCTTCTCTGCGCTGGACTACCAGATTAAGCTGCAGCTCGAGGATCTGGTCTCAGAGACGCTGATGCGCCGGGGAACCACGGCTATTCTGGTCACCCATGACCTGTCTGAAGCGATCGCGGTCAGCAGCCGGGTCATTCTGCTCCAGCGGAATCCGGGCAGAATCCGCAAGGTTTTTCAGATTCCCGAAGCGATACGCAGTACCCCGCCGCTGTATGCGCGGGATTTGCCGGGATTCGCAGAGCTTTTTCACGAGGTATGGAAGGAAATGGAGCTGGCAGGGAGGGAAGATACGTGAGTACAGAAGCACAGACCCTAGAGGCGGCCTCCCGTGCCCAGTGGCTGGAACAGAAACATGCGGATTACAGGAAGAAGAAGCGGCGCCGCAAGAGTCAGGTGCTTATGGTCAGAAGCAGCCTGCTTCTGCTGTTCTTTGCGCTCTGGGAGGCCGGGGCCCGGCTGCGCTGGATTGATGAGCTGCTGTTCAGTTATCCGACGAAGGTCTTCCGGCAAATCTGGAGCGACATGCTCAGCGGCAGTCTATGGCCGCATCTGGGAATGACCGTCGGTGAGACGGTGGTGGGATTTATTCTGGGGACGCTGCTCGGGACACTGCTTGCTGTCGTGATCTGGTGGTCACCTTTTTTATCCGCCGTCCTAGATCCTTATATGGTGGTATTCAACAGTATGCCGAAGGTGGCGCTGGGTCCGATCTTCATTGTCATGTTCGGCGCAGGCTTCACCGCGATTGTGGTCACCACGTTATCTATCACGGTGATTATTACAACGCTTGTAGTGTATAACAGCTTTTGCAGTGTAGACCCGAATCTGGTCAAGGTGGTCCGGTCCTTCGGGGCTTCCAAGAGCCAGGAGTTCAATAAGGTGATTCTGCCGGCTTCGTTCCCTACAGTGGTCTCTACATTAAAGGTGAATGTCGGTATGTCCTGGGTCGGGGTCATTGTCGGTGAATTCCTGGTGGCGAAGTCCGGGCTTGGTTATCTGATCATCTACGGCTTTCAGGTGTTCAACTTCACCCTGGTTATGTCCAGCCTGCTCATCATTGCGGCGGTGGCTACAGCCATGTATCAGCTGGTGGTGTATGTGGAGAAGCTGCTCCTGTCGAGGCGGTAAGAATCATGTAATATTGTGTCTCTTGGCAAAATCTTGTACCATAACTATATCTTTAATTGCATGAAGAAGCTTAACGGTGTAGGAGAGGTATTCACATGGGATTTCGTATTATCAAAACGGCGGCTGCAACTCTGCTGTCTATTCTGCTGGCAGCCGCCGCTGGCATCCCGAATGCGCAAAGCGCGGGACTGCTGGCTATTCTCGGGGTAGAAACGACCCGCAAAAGGAGTCTACGCACGATTACGGCACGCTTTTTCGCCTCATTGGTGGGACTCTTTTTGGGTTGTATTCTGTTCTTCGCCCTTGGCTTTCATTATTGGGTGCTCGGATTGTACGTACTGTTCGGTTTCCCGCTTATCGTCAAATCCGGCTTCAAGGAAGGAATCGTTACAAGCTCTGTTATTGTGTTCCGTGTGTTTGGACAAGCGGATATCACGGTCCACATTCTGCTGCAGCAGGTCGAGCTGCTGATTATTGGACTCGGCTCGGCCGGACTGGTGAACTTCATCTATATGCCGCAGACCGGCGGGATGATTGCCGGTATCCGCAAAGAGGTGGACGGCTACTTCTCAGTGATCTTCCGCCAGATCGCCAGAACGCTGCGTGATCCCGCTTATCTCTGGGACGGGAAAGAACTGATTGGAGCGGGTGAAGCCGTGGAGAAGGGGCTGAGCGCAGCTTCAAGAGAGATGGAGAACCATGTAATTCATCCGGATGAAGCCTGGAACGTGTATTTCTATATGCGCAAGGAGCAGCTGGAGTCGATCCAGAATATGATGCAGCTTCTCTCGCAGGTGTACCGCCAGCTGCCGCATGGAGATATGGTCGGGGAGCTGTTCGACCAGCTCAGCGGGGATGTACTGGCTGAAGAATATACCGGGCGGACCGAGCGGCTGCTGGAGGAGCTGCAGCAGGAGTTCCAGGAGATGGAGCTGCCGGATTCCCGTGAGGAATTCGAGATCCGTTCCGCCATTCTGCAGCTGTGCCGTGAGCTTGCATTATACCTTAAGATTGCCAAACGGTATAAAAGTCCGGTAGACCACCGGCCGGTAAAGGACAAGCAGCCCTCCAAGGGGAAGGCGTGAGCAAAAACCATGTTAATTCAGCGTCAGGTATTCATATTCCGGTGTAAAATAACGATAAGAAAGATAAGCACAAACTGTGAGCTTACTATTTAGTGATGTCCAAATAGAGGAATCTGTAGAAGGTATAGATGAGGCCGCGAAGCTTCCCAATTACTGCAGGGTTCACCCCGGTGGACATCCTGCACTGGCAGGTGAGGAATATGAATAACAGCAATGAACAGTATATCGGCAAACAGCTTGTAGCGAATCTTTTTAATCATAGCGGCGTGTTTGTCCTGCCGGCATTGACTCTGCTCACCGGGGAGCATATCCGCCTGATCAGCCAGCACAAAATCGTTCTGGAGCCGCAGGATGTGCTTCAGGTGGACAGCGCCGCGTTCTATCAGCTGGCCGTGGATGACTGTACGGCGGCGATGGAGAATATTTTTGAACAGCTGCGCTACACCAAGACCAAAAGGCTGCCCATGCTGGAGCTAAGAAATGAAGTCATACCGTTTATCCAGCAGGTCAGCGAGAAGAATGATTTCTACGGAATATTGTCTGCGCTGCAGACCAAGGATGATTATACATACAGGCATAATGTTGCGGTGGGCATCATCTCTACGCTGCTCGGCAAATGGCTGAAGCTGAAGCCGGAGGAGCTAAGCATGCTGACGATTGCCGCAACGCTTCATGATATCGGCAAAATTATGATTCCCGCCGAGATCCTCACCAAGCCGGGTCCGCTGAACGAGGAAGAGCATGCCCTGATGAAGAAGCATACCACCTATGGCTATGAGATGATCCGTGATACGGTGGGTACCACTCACATGCAGGCACTGGTTGCCCTGCAGCATCACGAGCGGATGGACGGCAGCGGATATCCCTTCGGCGTGCTGGGACACCGGATTACGGACTTCAGCAAGATCGTTGCGGTTGCGGATATTTTCCATGCGATGACCTCAGACCGCTTCTACCGCACAGCGGCGCCGTTATATGAGGTGCTGAAGCAGATGGACGACAATGCCTACAGCAAGCTTGATCCGTATATTTGCAGTGTCTTCATTAATAAGCTGATGCAATCCATGATCGGCAACGAGGTATTGCTTACGGATGGGCGGATCGGCAAAATCATCATGATTCTGGCTCATGACCCGCTGCGTCCGCTGGTGAATATCGGGGAGGATTTCATTGACCTGAGCCGTGAGCGGCAGCTTGGGGTGGTCCGTGTGCTGTCGCAGTAGGTGTAAGGACTATCCGGACTGGAGAGTTATAGACTATATAAGAAGCACTAAAGAAATAAACAAAAAGCAAAAGAAGCGGAGGGGAAATTTGGAACTGTAGGAGCGGTTTAAATCAAGAAATCTGGTGACAACAGCGGCCGAAAGTCCAAATGTTCACCGCAGTGACGGCCAGGCTTCAAGTACAAGTCTGAAGTGCGTCTTATCTATATCTAAATCGCACATGATTTAAAAACTATTTATCAGGGCGGCAAGGCCATTTCACCTTGTCTTCTCACAAATAAAAGTAGCGGTTCCCTAGGTTTGGGGAATTCGCTACTTTTGTTTTTTTTCGGGCTGGAGGACTCATAACTGGCTAAATCCGGCAATAAAATGAAGCAGAGAGCTTAATTAACGGCCTCCGAGGGCTTACCCAAATTTATTTCTACTCTAACAATCAACAAATGCCCAGAACGTGCATACACTTGATAGTGAATGATTGTATGGAGGAGGTTCAAAGATGTCATTAAGCCATAAACGTCAAACAAGGGAGATCATTACGAAGGCAATTTGCGGCAAAGGTCGTAAGTTCTCTACCGCAACCCATACCGTGACTCCGCCACATCATCCGACTAGTATTCTGGGGGCATGGATTATCAACCACCAGTACGAAGCGGTTGCCGCCGGGAACGGAATCGAAGTAATTGGTACCTATGATGTGAACATCTGGTATTCGTACGACAAAAACAAGCAGACCGAGGTAGCCAAGGAAACGGTCTCCTATGTGGAGCTTATTCCATTGTCGTACCTGGACCCGAGACATCGTGCTTCCACGGCACAGGTCTCTGCGGAGGCAACGCAGGAACCCAATTGTGTGGAAGCCGGGGTATCTCCGGGCGGAGGCAGTGTGACTCTCCGGGTGGAACGCGAGTTCGAGGCGGAACTGGTGGCTGAGACCAAGGTCCGCGTGTATGTCAGTGACCAAAGTGATGATCTGGAAGACAAGGATTATGATTTCGACGGTGAGAGCTTTGATTACGATGATCTGGACCCTGACGCTCTGGATGATGAATTGTAGGAAAGAGTACGCCGCTGCCTTGCTGATACTGTGTGGGTTATGCTCCATTATATGTAGAGAGGGCAGCGGCGTAGAGGGCGAATGCCCTCTTTTTTTAAATTATTTGAATGTATAGGTTTCATGCTATAAATGATTCTTCAGGGAGAAGTGGCGGAGGGATGGGGATGAACGAAGGACTGGACTTATTCCGGCAGCTTACACCGGAGGAGATGGAGTGCAGGCTCCGGCGCTGCGGGATTGAGGCAGATTCGGATTCAATCGGCAGACGGGCAGAACGGAAGCATATAAGAGACAGTAGTCATACATATTCTCATGGACAAGACCCTACAAGCTACAGACAGCACTACCGCGTTGTTATCTTCAATCTGGCTGTGCTGGAATGTCAGCCGCTCGGAGCTGGAGCAGCTATGAGCGGAGTATTTCCGGGAGCCGCAGGGCAGGGGGAGTACGGGGATGTTGGGGCAGGCGGTGAAGGGCGAGGTGAGTACGGGCATATTGGGTCGGGAGTTGTGGGGCGTGGTGAGTATAGGGTTAGCAGGTCAGGTGCAGGTGGGCAGGGTGAGTATAGTGATGGTGGGTCGGGAGCAGCAGGGCAGAGTGAGTATGGGGATGGTGGGTCAAAAGCAGCGAGGCTGGGTGAGCATGGGAATGGTGGGTCAGGAGCAGCAGGGCAGGGTTTGTATGGGGATGGTGGGTCGGAAGCAGCGAGGCTGGGTGAGTATGGGGATGGCGGGTCGGAAGCAGCAGGGCAGGGTTTGTATGGGGAGAGCAGTTTAGGTTATGGGAGAGGGGAGCTGCGGGGGTCGGCAGGGGTACTCCGCAGTGTAGCAGTTCGGGCATTGTACAGTCTGGGACTGGACAGCGGCGAGGTGGAGCTGCGGGCCATGGGAGGGCGGCGGTATGTGGTGACAGCCATCACGCCCGTGATGGCTGTCACCGGCAGACCGCTGCCGGAACCGTACCGGTCAGCCTTAGCGGAGCTGGACCTCAGGCTTGGTCTTGAGCAGCCGGGCCGCCCCGGGCTGATGATGGGTATGGACCCGGAGTTCCTGCTGCTCCGGGAATCTAACGGCCGCGTCGTGCCGGCGTCGCGGTACCTGCCCATGGACGGCGTCGCAGGCTGCGACGCCGGACCCCCGGGAACGCACGGCGTGTTCCCGGTGGCGGAGCTGCGCCCTGAGCCGCGCGGGGAACCGCGCGCGCTGCTGGCGCAGCTCATGTCCGCCGCACGCGAGGCGGACCGGCTCATCACCGACCGCTCGCTCCGCTGGCGGGCGGGAGGTATGCCGCTGCGGGGCTGGGCCCTCGGCGGCCACCTGCACTTCAGCGGCGTCACGCTGTGTGCGCCGCTCCTGCGCGCGCTCGACAACTATCTCGCGCTGCCCCTGTTCCTGCTCGAGGACGTCCGGGCTGCGGCCCGGCGTCCCCGCTATGGCGTGCTCGGCGATTTCCGGCGGCAGCCGCATGGCGGCTTCGAGTACCGGACCCTGCCGAGCTTCCTGGTCTCCCCGGTCATCGCCAAAGGCGCGGTCAGTCTGGCTCACCTGATCGTGAGCCACTATGAAGACTTACCGCTGCGCCCGCTGGACCGGGAGGCCCTGCATGCCGCCTTCTACAGCGGCGACAAAACCCCTCTGCGCACAGCCTGGCCTCCCCTGGAGGCGCAGCTGCGCGCACTGGGCGGCTACGCAGCCGCCGCCCGCTGGATCGAGCCGATGCTGCGCTCCATAGCGGAGCAGCAGAGCTGGGATGAGACGCGGGATATCCGCGGCTCATGGCAGAGCAGCGCCCGTGCAGCTGCGAGGGCGCCTCACTCCCGGCAGGATACTATACAGTAGCCTGCCTAAGGTTACAACAGACAGCCGCCGGTTACGGGGACCCGCGCCTTCAGGTGCGCGTCCCTTGTAATAGGCGGCTGTATTTTTCAACGGTTACCTAAGATTTATAATTGCGCCATTAATAGCAACAGATAGTCGAGTGATTGTAATTCATACATTAGAATGGTCATCTTCCCGCCCCAAAAGCTCATTCTGTTGCAGTTCGTACAACTGAATTCCGGAATTTTGCCGATTCACGGCTCTTTCGCAGAATTCTGTTGTACAGAGTGCAGCAGATTCAAGTAATCGAGGAATTTACCGGTCAACGGATGTACAAAGTGCAATAGAAATCGAAAGCTCCCCCTGCTCCAATCTATCCGTCTTTCAAGTAATCTCATTTTGGCAGAAGCTGTGGGCCGGCGGAGGGTAACCCTGAGCGCGGAGTTTCTGCTATAATAGAGAACAGTATGAAGTAGGCATGGAGGTAGACGATGGCAAACTATACGCCGATGATTCAGCAGTATCTGAGAGTGAAGGAAGGGGCTAAAGACGCTTTCCTTTTCTTTCGTCTGGGCGATTTCTATGAAATGTTCTTCGAGGATGCCTTGCTTGCATCCAAAGAGCTTGAGATTACATTAACAGGCCGCGATGGCGGAATTGGTGAGAAGATTCCAATGTGCGGGGTGCCGTATCATGCCGCCGAAGGGTACATACAGCGACTGATCGAGAAGGGCTACAAGGTTGCGATCTGCGAGCAGCTGGATGATCCTGCGGTGACCAAGGGGATGGTCCGCCGCGATATCGTCCGGGTCGTTACACCGGGCACGGTGATGGATGGCAAAATCATTACCGACAAAAGCAACAACTACCTCGTCTGCGTCACGGAGGAGGACGGGATGATGGCACTGGCTGCCTGTGATTTGACGACAGGTGAGCTGTATGTCACATCGGTTCTCTCCAGCACCGAATGGCTGCGCGACGAGATTGGAATCTACGAGCCGGCGGAGATTATTGGCGATTCTGCCTTGCTTGAGCAGCTGCGCAGTGAAGCTTCCCTGCTGGCTAAGCCTGTGGTCTATACGCCGTGGGACAAGCAGGAGGAAGCACTGGCCCGCCGCCAGTTCGGCGAAGCGGCCTGGGTCCGGCTGGAGAAGGAGCGCGGACGGTGTCTGGCGCTGCTGATCTCCTATTTCAGCGAGACCCAGCGCCGTTCCCTTGGACAGCTCACCCAGATTTCACCTTACGAGCCCGGGAATTTTATGATTCTCGATCCGTTCACCCGGCGTAATCTGGAGCTGACCGAAACGGTGAGGGAACGCTCCAAAAAAGGCTCGCTCCTCTGGCTGCTCGACCGCACCGAGACTTCGATGGGGGGCCGTCTGCTGCGCCGCCGGATTGATAAGCCGCTCTTGCAGCGCGCGCCGATTGAGCGCCGTCTGGAAGCTGTCGACTATCTGTATAACCAGTTCATTGTCCGCGAGGATCTGCGCGGGGCGCTGAAGGAAATCTACGATCTGGAGCGGCTGGTTGGGCGTATTGCCTTCGGCAGCGCCAACGGCCGGGATATGAATGCCTTGAAGCTGTCTCTGGCACAGATTCCGGCGCTCAAAGAGATGTGCCTGACCTCCGGCTCGGCTACCTTAAGGGAGATTGGGGCAGCTATGGATGAATGCGCGGAGCTTCGAGAGGATATCGAACGGGCGATTGTGGAGGAAGCACCGGTATCTGTCCGTGACGGAGGAATCATCCGCGGGGGTTACCATGAACGGCTGGACGAGCTGCGGGAAGCCAGCAGCAGCGGCAAGCGCTGGATTGCAGAGCTTGAAGCGAAGGAACGCCAGGTGACCGGGATCAAATCCCTCAAGATCGGCTATAACAAAATTTTCGGATACTATATAGAAATTACCCGCTCCAATCTCTCTTCGCTGCCGGAAGGCCGCTATGAGCGCAAGCAGACGCTCGCGAATGCCGAGCGTTATGTGACCCCGGAACTGAAGGAGAAGGAAGCACTGATCCTGGAAGCCCAGGATAAGATGACAGATCTGGAATACAGCCTGTTCACCGAACTGCGCGAGCGGATCAGCAGTCAGGTTCCGCGCCTGCAGGCGCTTGCCGAGAAGGTGGCCGAGATTGATGTGTACCAATGCCTCGCAGCGGTCAGTGCCGAGCACCGGTTCGTGAAGCCGAAGCTGTCCGACAGCTATGATCTGCGGATCGAAGGGGGACGCCATCCCGTGGTCGAGGCGGTGCTGAAGGATTCGGCTTTTATTGCGAACGGCAGCACCCTCAGCAAGGACGAAGGCAATATTCTGCTGATTACAGGGCCGAACATGGCCGGCAAAAGCACGTATATGCGCCAGGTTGCGCTCATCTGCATCATGGCCCAGATCGGCTGCTTCGTGCCTGCGGGCAGCGCCGAGGTGGCTCTGATCGACCGCATCTTCACCCGGATCGGTGCAGCGGATGACCTGATCGGCGGCCAGAGCACCTTCATGGTGGAGATGGCCGACATTCAGGTCATGACCGAAAAAGCCACAGCCCGCAGTCTGATCATCATAGATGAGCTGGGCCGGGGGACCTCAACCAGCGAGGGGATGGCAATTGCCCAGGCTGTGATCGAATATGTGCATGACACCATTGCCTGCAAAGCACTGGTCTCCACGCATTTCCATGAGCTGGCCCATCTGGAGCAGAGCCTCAGCGGTCTGCGGAACTATTCGATGGCGGTGCAGGAGAGCGGAGACAAGGTCAACTTCCTGCGCAAGCTTGTGCCGGGAGCGGCGGACAGCAGCTACGGAATCTACTGTGCGCGGCTGGCGGGACTGCCGGAGGGGATTATTGACCGTGCCTACGGATTGCTCCAGAGCATCGAGCAGGCATCTCCGCCGGGCAGCGCTCCGCTGAATTATGGTACAGACTACAAAGACCGGAGCGGGCCGGTTATTCAGGAACAACAGGCTGCCCCAGTCCATTCAGCACCTACATCTGAAGCAGCCGCTCTAGTGGCTGCCGGTCAGCGGGAAGCCGCCGTTACGCTTGCTTCTCCTGTGGAGGAAGAGGACAATGAGGTTGTGCAGCTGTCTATTTTTGGCGGGGAAGAGCCGCGCAAGAACCGCAAAGGCGGGTCAGCAGCACCGGCAGTCAAAGAAAATCCGCTGCTGAAAGAGCTGATCTCGGCCGTTCAGGGAGCGGATCTGATGAACATGACCCCGCTGCAGGCGATGGGCCTGCTGAATGAGCTGAAGATGAAGGCCCGGGAGCTGTAATTCAGCGAAATTGCTGACAGCAATCTGTTAAACGTATAGCACGGTGCGGACTGAGATGCCCTTATTCCTTATAGAAGTATGCTTTTTGCAAGCTTGCGGACACAGTGACGCTTATGTCAGGTTATTTCACCCCATGTTAGTTGCTGGAGAGGACATAAGTCGCACTCTAGTCCGTTCGGTCCCCGAGAGGGGCTGTTTTGATCCAAATAAGGCTTTTACAGTCCGTTAATGTTCAACACTGTCTATAAAATAAACCAATGCGAGGTGAACGAATATGGCTAAAATTCATGTGCTGGACGAGCATATTGCCAACCAGATTGCTGCCGGGGAGGTAGTAGAGCGCCCGGCCTCCGTAGTGAAGGAGCTTGTGGAGAATGCAATTGATGCAGGCAGCACCCGTATTGAAGTCTCGGTGGAAGAGGGCGGACTGCAGAGCATCCGAGTTAAGGATAATGGGTCCGGGATTGAGCCGGAGGATTGCGAGACTGCCTTCTACCGCCATGCCACCAGCAAAATTGCAAGCGGCCGTGATCTGTTCCTGATCACCAGCCTCGGCTTCCGTGGGGAAGCGCTGGCGAGTATCGCGGCGGTCTCGAAGCTGACTCTGCTGACCGCAAGCGAGGACGACGGTAAGGGGCGGGTGCTGGACATAGAAGGCGGCAGATTGATCCGCAATGAAGATGCTGCTTGCGGCAAGGGCAGTGATCTCAGCGTACGGGAGCTCTTCTACAATACTCCGGCACGGCTCAAGTATATGAAGAGTATCCAGACTGAGCTGGGCCATATTTCGGATGCGATGTACCGGATGGCTCTGGCTCATCCTGATATCTCCTTCACCTTGCAGCATAATAGTAACCAATTGCTGCATACGCTGGGCAACGGCGACCTGCTGCAGGTGATTGCCGCCGTATACGGCACCTCTGCCGCCAAAGCCATGCTGCCGGTATCGGCGGAAGACCCGGACTTCCGGATCTCCGGCTATATCAGCCGCCCGGAGTGGACACGCTCGAACCGTAATGCGGTTACGACGCTGGTCGGCGGACGGTATGTCCGCAGCAATGGACTGAACGCTGCAATCATGCGCGCCTACCATACGCTATTGCCAATTAACCGTTATCCGCTGCTGGTGCTGAAGCTGGAGATGCACCCGTCCCTTGTTGACGTCAATGTGCATCCGGCCAAGCTGGAGGTCCGCTTCAGCAAAGAACCTGAGCTGTACGGATTCGTGGAACAGCAGCTCCGCTCGCTGCTCATGGGGCAGAGCCTGATTCCGCGTCCAACCAAAGAGATCATCGGCGGGAAGAACAGCAGCTCGTTCATTCAGGAACAATTCGCCTTCTCCAAAGGGAATGTACCCGGGGCGATACAGCAAGGTGCCGGAGCAGCCGGTACAGAGAATGCTTCCGGCCAGTATAGTTCCGGCCAGGGAATTCCTGACGGCGGAGGCAGCCATCCGCTGTCTTCCGGCGGACGGAGCGGGTCTCCATCCGCTGAGAGCGGAGGTCCGCTGTTGGGATCTGCCTACTCACCTGCCGCCAGCCCCTACGCTGCCCCGGCATCCGGGAATCCGCAGCAGCTTCAGGCCAGGGAGACGGCAGCGGCTTATAGCGGAGGGGCTCCGGCGCCTGCTCCTTACCGGAGTGGTGCTGCACAGCCGTCCTCCGGTCCGCGTGAGAATAGCTACCGCCCCCAGGCGGCGATGGCCGGGCGCGGGCAGCAGCCGGCAGCCGGGGAGCTGTACGCTCCTGTGGACCCGGACGGCTCCGGCCTTCCGCAGTTCCCGGAGCTGAATTATATCGGCCAGCATCACGGAACGTATATTATCGCCCAGAATGACAGCGGCCTGTACCTGATTGACCAGCACGCTGCACATGAGCGGGTGAATTATGAATTTTATTACGAGAAGTTCGGCAAGCCCGAGGATGCCTCGCAGGAGCTGCTATTGCCGATCACGCTGGAGTTTACACCTTCGGAGAGCAGGCAGCTCAGCGAACGGCTGCACTGGTTCGAGCAGGCCGGGGTTATCCTAGAGCATTTCGGCGGGCAGACCTTCCTGGTCCGTTCCTTGCCGTACTGGTTCCCGGAAGGCGATGAGAAGGCGGTGATTGAGGAGATGGCGGAGTGGGTG
Organism: Paenibacillus tritici; assembly: GCF_013204885.1. Lineage (GTDB taxonomy): Bacteria > Bacillota > Bacilli > Paenibacillales > Paenibacillaceae > Paenibacillus_AQ > Paenibacillus_AQ tritici. The sequence goes on along the minus strand of NZ_JABMKX010000019.1, from coordinate 109,867 downwards.
CTGAGCGAACGGTCGATTGACCTCGCCAAGCTGCGCGAGAAATCTTCCATTCTATGCTCCTGCAAGGCTTCAATTAAGGCTAACCAGAAGCTTACAGAGCTGGAAGTGGAGTCGCTGCTGACAAGACTCGCTGCCTGCCGTCAGCCTTATACCTGCCCGCATGGACGCCCGATCGTTGTATCTTTCTCGGCCTATGATCTGGAAAAACTGTTTAAGCGCGTTATGTAATGGCTATATTGTACATTTGAAGAGTGCGGAACGGAGGCAACATGATTATAACTACGGGCTTTGACCCGATACCGGAAGTGGTTACACGGGCCCGAAAGCTCGCGGACCGCACGGGCTGTGCCTATGCTCCCCGGGACAAATTCTCCATGCCGAGGCTTATGGAGCACTACGGGGACGAGCAGATTCTGGTTGTTCTGCAGGAGGCCGTCCGGCTGATCACGCCGGGAATGCCGCCTATGGAGTTCCATCCCAGCATGGGCTTCGTCCGCGCCAAGCGGATGCTGCGGGGAGAGCCCGATCCCATGATTGATGCCGCAGGCATGGTACCCGGCGACAGTGTGCTGGACTGCACGGCGGGACTCGGAGCGGACTCGCTGCTGTTTGCCGTCACCGGAGGTGAACACTCCAGGGTTACCGCGCTGGAGAGCTCGCTGCCGCTGTATGCGCTGCTGCTGGAGGGGATGAGCCAGTATGTTTCCGGCCAGATTAAGGTGAATGAAGCGCTGCGCCGCATCAATGTGCAGCTCGGCGATCATCTGGAGTATCTGAAGGCCCAGCCGGACAACAGTATTGATATCATCTATTTCGATCCGATGTTCCGGGTGCCGCTGACCGATTCGGCCGCGATCTCACCGCTGCGGCAATTTGCCAATCCTGCTGCATTGTCGGCTGCAAGCGTAGCCGAGGCGCTGAGAGTTGCGCGTAAGACGGTGCTTCTGAAGGAGAAGGCGCTGAGCAGCGAATTCGCCCGGCTGGGCTTCACGGAGCTGCTGAGGGCCAATGCCAAAACATCGTACGGGGTGATTACCATTGACAACTGAGACTAAACGTAAGGTGCTTGTGCTGCTGGGGCCGACGGCAGTCGGGAAGACCCGGCTGAGTCTGGAGCTGGCCGAGGCACACGGGGCCGAGATCATCTCCGGGGATTCGATGCAGGTCTACCGTGGCATGGATATCGGAACAGCGAAGATTACGCCTGCTGAGATGAAGGGCATTCCCCATCATCTGATTGATATTCATGATCCGCAGGATGCGTATTCCACCGCTGAATTTCAGGAGCAGGGAGCGCGACTGATCGAAGAGATCAGCAGCAGAGGCAAGCTGCCTTTTATCGTAGGCGGAACAGGCCTCTATATTGAATCGCTGTGCTACGGCTTCCGCTTCTCTGAAGCGGTGGCCGACGAGGCCTTCCGCAGCGAGCAGGAAGCCTACGCGGAAGAGCACGGGGCTGAGGCTCTGCACGCCCGTCTGGCGGCGGTAGATCCGGCCAGCGCAGAGCGGCTGCATCCCAATGACCGCCGGCGGATCATCCGTGCGCTGGAGATTCAGCACCAGACGAACGTTCCGCTGTCGGCCTCGCTAGCCGCCCAGAACAAAGAGTCTCCGTACGATTTATGCCTCATCGGTTTGACAATGGACCGGAAAATACTATATAAACGTATTGAAGACCGAATTGATCAGATGCTGGCGGAGGGGCTTGTTGCCGAGGTGCAGAGGCTGCTCGAACATGGCTACGGCAGGAGCCTTGTATCTATGCAGGGCCTGGGCTACAAAGAGATTGCCGCTTATCTGGAGGGCGAGACGACGCTTGAGGAAGCTGTGGTGCTGCTGAAGCGCGATACCCGCCGGTTCGCCAAGCGGCAGTTGTCATGGTTTCGCCACATGAAGGAGATTCAGTGGGTCGACACCCTGGAGAGTCAAAACTTTTCTGAGAATTTTTCAAAAATAAATGGTATAATAGCAGGAAAGTTTCTCACAGGTCTTGAATATACTTCTGAACAATCTAATTGAACCATTGGGGGTACGTCATATGAACAAGTCCATTAACATTCAAGATACGTTCTTGAACCAGCTGCGCAAAGAGAATATCCCTGCTACAGTATATTTGACCAACGGCTTTCAAATCCGGGGAATTATCAAAGCCTTCGACAACTTCACCATTGTCATCGACAGTGACGGGCGCCAGCAGATGGTGTACAAGCATGCGATTTCCACCTTTACACCACAGCGCAGCGTATCGCTCATGCAGGACAATAATAGCGAAGTTTAAGATTTTACAGCCTTGAAGCGAAACCTTTTTGTTTATAAATCGTTTGAATAGAGAGTGCAGAGAGCAACCTGTGAAGGTTGTTCTTTTCATTCGTGAACATCATTTTTGTTTTTTCCGTTAAGGGAGTCAGGAGGCAATATGTCCAGAGACCAACTAACCAGGAACGGCGGGAATAGAAACAGAGGAAGCCAGCCGCCGAGTTCCAAAGGAAAGCCGAAGAAGAAAAAGAAATTTTTAACTAAAAAGCGTGTGCTGTGGAGTTTGTTTTTTTCAATTGCCTTAGCTATTTTTTGTGCGCTGGGCGGATATTTGTTCATTATGCTGAACGGCCAGAAGCTGCTGGATGCGAATAGGGATAAGCTAACCTTGTATCCGCCTACGCAGATTTTTGACCGGAATGCGAATCTGATCGGGGAGCTGTCTCTGGAGAAAAGTGATCCGGTAGATTATGAGGATCTTCCCAAGATGCTGATTACCGCCTTCGTAGCCACCGAGGATAAACGTTTCTTCGAGCACAACGGTGTGGATCTCTGGTCCATCGGACGCGCGGCAGTCAAGGATATTGCGGCACGCAGTATGGTTGAGGGCGGCAGCACCATTACTCAGCAGCTTGCGAAGAATATCTTCCTGAATCGGGATAAGACCTTCTTCCGCAAAGCGACAGAGGTTTCGATTGCCGTCGCACTGGAGAAAACAGAAACCAAAGAAGATATTATCACCATGTACCTGAACCGGATTCCGTTCGGCGGGACAATCTACGGGATCAAGGCTGCTTCTATCCGATACTTCGGTAAGGAGAATCTGAACGATCTAGAGCTCTGGGAAATGGCTACGCTGGCTGCAATGCCTAAGGGGCCTTCCCGTTATAATCCGCTGCGTAATCCGGAGCTGTCCAAAGAACGCCGTGCGGTTGTTCTTCAGCTCATGTATGATCAGAAAAAGATTACCAAGGAGCAGATGGACGAGGCCAAGGCTGTTGATTATAACTATACGCCACCAGAGAAAGGCAAGCAGCGTTACCAGGCGTTCATTGATTATGCGATTGGCGAAGCCGAGGACAGATTCGGGCTGACCGAAGATGACCTGAACATCGGCGGATACAAAATCTACACCACCATGGATAAGCACGCCCAGGAGACCATTGAGGATGCTTTTGCCGACAGTGATAACTTTGAGAAAAGTGTGGACGATGAGCTGGTGCAAGGCTCGATGACCATCATCAATCAGGAGAACGGCAGCGTAGTCGCTCTGATGGGCGGACGCAATTATGAGAAAAAAGGCTATAGCCGGATCGACGGCAGCCGCCGCTCACCGGGTTCAGCCTTCAAACCGCTGGTTGCTTATGCACCGGCTCTGGAATCCGGCAAATTCACGAATGATTCCATGCTCAGTAATGAGAAGCAGTGCTTCGGCAATTATTGTCCGAATAACCTGCACGGATACTCGAAGTCCATCAGCATGAGCGTTGCGCTGACCAAATCAGAGAATATTCCGGCAGTATGGCTGCTGAATGAGATCGGTGTGAATACCGGCTTCCAGTTCGCCAAGAAGCTCGGCATTAATCTGAAGGATGAAGACAAGAACCTGTCGCTCGCTCTCGGCGGGATGAGTGAAGGTACGAATACTATGGAGATGGCTCAGGCCTACAGCGCTTTTGCCAATGGCGGAGAGCTGCGGAAGGCGTACTCCGTGAAGTCGATTGCTGACAGCGACGGGAAGACCGTCTACAAGGCCAACACTAAGGCAGACCGTGTGATGAGTGAAGACACTGCTTATCAGATGACGGAGATGATGCAGAAGGTCGTACAGGACGGTACGGGTAAAAAAGCCAAAATCAACCGTCCGGTAGCCGGTAAGACCGGAACCACCCAGAGCGGATATAAGGGCATTAGCTCTAACCGTGACGTCTGGTTCGTCGGCTACACCCCGGAATGGACGGCCGCCGTATGGATGGGGTATGACAAACCGAGCAAAACCCGTCTGCTGAAGAACAGCAGTCCGCTGGCTGCCGCATTCTGGGGCAAGGTCATGGAGAAGGCGCTGGAAGGCGTCCCAGCCAAGGAGTTCCCTGTACCGAAGGGTTCGGATCAGGTTGAGGTTGAGGCTACGCCGACACCTGAAGCGGTATCTGCGGTGACAGGCTTCCAGGCGGCATACGATGCTGCCACAATGACAGTCAATATGAGCTGGAATGCGTCGGCGACTAGCGGGGTGGAATACCGTATTTACCGCCGGGAGACCTCTGAAGCGGACTTCACTCTGTTAATGAATACTATGGCAACGAATATTGGGGATATCAGCGCCATGCCGGGGCTGTCCTATGAGTATTATGTTACTGCGTATTATCAGGAGCTTAGTGTGGAGAGTGAGCCTTCGGAGACGGTGACGGTATCTGTGCAGGACGAACTGCAGACACCGGAGCCGGAACCGACCCTTGATCCGGCTATGCCTACGGATAATCCCGACAATCCGGACAATCCGGACAACGGAGGTAACCCCGGCAACGGGGAGAACGGCGGCAATCCGGTAGATCCTGGACCTGGCAATAATGGCCCGGGCAATCACGGGAATGGCGAAGGAGGAGACAACGGCAGCGGAGCAGCAACATCGCCGCCTGAGATTACTCCGCCTCCTGTGGCCACGGAGGAGCCTTTGCCGACACCGGAGGCTACAAGCAACACTGTGGATCCGGGAATTATCCCCGATGCCGGGACAGATCCGGCCGGTGATCCGGGCAGCGGCTTCGTAGAAGGAACCGGCACACCGTAATAGAAGTGCTGTAAGGCGGATGTTCACAATAAGCAACTTTTCCCCCGGCAGCTCCGGGAGCTCTGCAACAGGCAGAATTCCCGGCTGCCGGGTTTTTCTATTTGCTTGCTTTGAGTGTCTATGCGAAATGTGTTAAGCTGTATGCACCATTATCAGAAGAGGGTTATTCATATGAAACGTAAATTCGGAGACCGGGCCAACTGGCGCAGAATTACGCGCCGCCATTTTGCCTGCCGCTATGTGGAAACCCGGGAATTCAGCGGTTATATCACACTCTACACCATTTACGGGCTGAAAGAGCCGCTATGGAAGAGTTATGGCAGGCATACATACCGCATAGCGGACAAGGGATATTCATGGCTGCAGTATTTTCCCAAGGACGGCCACTATATTGTGACGGCCATGTTTGATGAACGGCAAAATATCGTGCAGTGGTATATTGACACCTGCAAGGTCCAGGGAGTAACGGATCAGGGGGTGCCCTGGTTCGACGATTTGTATCTGGACGTTGTGGTGCTGTGGAATGGTGAAGTGTTTTTGCTGGACGAGGATGAACTGGAGGAGGCGCTGGAGCGGGAAGATATCACAGACAGTGATTATAATTTAGCTTGGTCGACAGCCCATTCGATCCTGCGCGCTATAGACGCTCATGCCTTTCCGTATTTCTCCCTTTCACTCAAGCATCGGGCCGAATTGTTTCATCATGGAGAATTCAGGAGGAAATAATCATGGAATGGTATGTCTATAAACGGGGATCATCCCCTATCCGCAAAGTCTCACGGAAGCGCCATCACCCCCGCCGGAAACGGGTGTTGCTGGTTACGCTTCTGGTCCTGGTTATAGCCGGATTGTTCTGGTGCGGACTGGTGTTCAACAGAATTAACAGTGCCGTAACCACCTCACCTATGGTGAAGGCGGATGCGGGTGTAATTCTGGGCATGTCGATGTGGGGGGATGAACCCAGTCCCGGGCTGAAGGAACGGCTGGATTACGGGCTTGAGCTGTATCGCTCGGGATCATTCAGCCACTTCGTCGTCTCCGGGGGTCTGGATCAGCCGGATTATAAGTATACGGAAGCCGAAGGAATGAAGAGGTATCTGGTGGCCCATGGCGTGCCGGAGAAGGTGATCTACCTGGAGAGCCAGTCTACCAGTACTTACGAGAACCTGCTGTTCAGTAAGAAGGTTTTGCAGGAAAAGGGGCTGTCCTCTACAGTAATTATTACACATGATTTCCACGGACGCCGTGCTCTGGAGACCGCGCGTGAGCTTGGGTATAAGAACCCGCAACTGGGCGTTACGGAGTCTAAGGTCATGTCGATGCTTAAATACAAGTCCCGTGAGATCCTGGCTTATACCAAATGGAAATTCCAGCAGCTGTCTTTGTAAATCTGCTAATTTCCGAAACTGCTAATATCACCTTAGCCACTGGAATAGACTGGTTAGAGCAAGTCAGACCTGTATAATGAGGTGAACTAGGTGAACGGACATGTAGCGGCGGCAAGCAGCGGACGGGATGAACGCAGACCGTCCAGGCAGATTAACATTGTGCTGAATAATCAGGCTCCGGCTCCGGTGACCAGTCTGCCGGCTGATAGCACCGGGGGCTCGGTTCCTCCCAAAACCGGCAGCCATAGCGGACTGTTCCAGGAGCTGAGCAGGGAGCTGGATGCACTTGTAGGTCTGGATAACATCAAAGAGCTGGTATTCGAGATATATGCCCTGTTGCAGGTGGCCCAGATGCGCAGTGAAGCCGGACTTGCCAGCGGAAGCCAGGCCTATCATATGGTGTTCAAGGGGAATCCGGGCACAGGCAAAACAACCGTTGCACGGATTATAGCGAAGCTGTTCCAGCGGATGGGTGTCCTCAGTAAGGGGCATTTAATTGAAGTTGAGCGGGCTGATCTGGTAGGTGAGTACATCGGACATACAGCCCAGAAGACGCGGGATCTGGTCAAAAAAGCGCTCGGCGGCATTCTGTTCATTGATGAAGCCTATAGTCTGGCCCGGGGCGGAGACAAGGATTTCGGCAAGGAGGCCATCGACACACTGGTCAAATCCATGGAGGACCACCGCAGTCAGTTTGTGCTGATTCTGGCCGGGTATTCCGGCGAGATCGACTATTTTCTGATGAGCAATCCGGGACTGCCTTCGCGGTTTCCGATTCAGGTCGAATTTCCCGACTATACCATCGACCAGCTGCTGCAGATTGCCGAGCTGATGTCCAAAGAGCGTGATTATATTCTGATGCCGCAGGCCATACTCAAACTCAAGCAGCATTTGCTTATAGAAAAAACAGAGAGCCTGCATGCATTCAGCAATGCAAGATATGTACGCAACAGTATTGAGAAGGCTGTACGGGCTCAGGCTGTAAGGCTACTGAACCAGTATGAGAGCACAAGTCCGGGCAAGCAGGAGCTGATGACGCTGCGGACGGAGGATTTCAGGTGGTAGGGCTGCTCTAAGAATTAGACTGCTGTAGATGAAGAACAGATAAGGAGCATGGAATGAATGGCAACGACAACACATGACACAGAGACCGATGTACAGGACCGGGCAATCCTCGTCAGCCTGGTGACAGACAAAATCAAACGCACAGGGATAGATCCGGAGCTGTCTCTTCAGGAGCTGGTCCAATTGGCAGAGACTGCCGGGGTCGAGGTGCTGGATGTTCTCCGGCAGAATAAAGAAACCCCGGATTCCAAATGGTTTATCGGTAAAGGCAAGGTAGAGGAGCTGAGAATGGCTGCTGACGGGTTTGGCGCGAATACCGCTATCTTCGACCAGGAGCTGTCCGGGGCACAGGTACGCAATCTGGAGGAAGCCCTGGATCTTAAGATTATTGACCGCACCCAGCTGATTCTGGACATCTTTGCCGGACGGGCGAAAACCCGTGAAGGGATCATCCAGGTGGAGCTGGCCCAGCTGTCCTATCTTCTGCCGCGCCTGTCGGGGCACGGCAAGAATCTGTCCCGGCTCGGCGGCGGGATCGGTACGAGAGGTCCGGGGGAGAGCAAGCTGGAGACCGACCGCCGGCATATCCGCGACCGGATTACCGAGCTGAAGCGCCAGCTGGATGAGGTTGTGAAGACACGTGAGCTGCACCGTGAACGCCGCCGCAAGAGCGGCGCGGTTCAGGTGGCGCTGGTGGGTTATACCAATGCCGGCAAGTCCACGCTGCTCAAGCAGCTTACCGACGCTGATGTGTATATTGAGAACCAGTTGTTTGCGACCCTTGACCCGACCTCACGGGTGCTACAGCTTCCAGGCGGTAAGGAAGTTGTCCTAACAGATACCGTCGGGTTCATTCAGAATCTGCCGCATGATCTGGTAGCCTCTTTCCGCGCTACGCTGGAGGAAGTGAATGAGGCCAATCTGGTGCTGCATGTAGTTGATTCGTCTTCTCCGATGCGTGAGGAGCAGATGGACGTCGTCCAGTCGATTCTGCAGGATCTGGGGGCGGCCGGGAAGCCGCAGATCGTATTGTTCAACAAAACTGACCTGTGCCAGCCGGAACAGCTTGAGATGCTACCCGCAGGTGAGGGCTTCTTGAAGATCAGTGCTTTTAATGAGGACGACCTTCTGAGGATTACTGAGATGATCACTGGCCAGCTGGCCGGGGATACGCTTATCTTCCGCATTCCCGGAGACCGCGGGGATCTGTCATCTCTGCTCTACCGGGTAGGAGAGGTCCTTGAGCAGAATTACGAGGAGAATGATGTGCTCTATAACGTCCGGCTGAACAAGGAAGACTATGATAAGTGGAGCTACAAGCTGGCCGAATTCGTGGAGCCGCAATAAGGATTCCATATCCCCGCATAAACATCAGTGTGCCCGGACGCGATCCAGGCACACTTTGCTGTGCGGGGTTTCTCGCGGAATCGGGTCAATATTATATAGCATGTTAGGAGAGATCAACGGGAAATGGCAGTATTTGCAGAGGATCTATTACAGGCAGCGGAAGCTGCAGAGCTTGAAATCGAAGGTGCCGTTAAGGCATTGGACCGAATTGTGGATCATAATCAATGGAAGGTAATCGAAGCCTTTCAGCGTCAGCATGTGAGTGATTTCCACTTCGCAGGCTCCACCGGATACGCCTATAATGACCGGGGGCGTGAAGTGCTGGATCTGGTCTATGCCGAGGTATTTGGTGCGGAAGCCGCCTTGGTACGGCCGCATTTTGCTTCGGGCACTCATACAATCTCAACAGCACTCTTCGGCGTGCTAAGACCCGGAGATGAGCTATTATACATTACAGGCCGCCCCTATGACACCCTGCACAAAGTAGTCGGCAAGCCGGGCGACGGGACAGGCTCCTTGGCCGATTTCGGCATCGGCTACCGTGAGACTGCACTGACAGAGGATGGCACAATTGACTGGGATGCGGTCTCTTTAGCGGTTAACGGGAAGACGAGGGTGATCGGAATCCAGCGTTCGCGCGGCTATGACTGGCGTTCATCCTTCACTGTTGCCGAGATTGGTGAGATGACAGCAAGGGTAAAAGCCATTAAGCCGGATGTCATCGTATTCGTGGACAACTGTTACGGAGAGTTCACCGAGACGCTGGAGCCGCCGCAGGTCGGCGCTGATCTTGTGGCCGGTTCGCTGATCAAGAATCCCGGCGGGGGCATCGCCGAGACAGGCGGTTATATCTGCGGCCGTGCAGACCTGGTGGAGCTGGCGGCTTACCGCCTGACTGCGCCGGGGATTGGCGGGGAAGTGGGAGCCATGCTGGGTACAACACGCGGCTTGTATCAGGGGCTGTTCATGGCCCCGCATACGGTGGGACAGGCTGTGAAGGGCAGTATATTTGCTTCTGCCGTGTTTCAGCGTTGCGGCTTCACTACCAAGCCGGCCTGGGATGAACCGCGTACGGATCTGATCCAGGCGGTAGCTTTTGACGGGCCCGAGCATCTGATTGCCTTCGTTCAGGGGATCCAGCGCGCAGCGGCGGTAGACAGTCATGTCGTGCCGGAGCCTTGGGATATGCCGGGGTATGAGCATCCTGTTATCATGGCGGCGGGGACGTTCATCCAGGGCGGCAGTCTGGAGCTGTCAGCGGATGCGCCTATCCGGGCACCCTATATCGGATATATGCAGGGAGGATTAACTTACTCCCATGTGAAATACGGAGTGTTGATGGCCCTGCAGAGTATGAGGGAGCGCAACTTGTTATAGCTGGGCACAAAGAAACCTTAAGAGAGATATAAGCTTATAGGAGGTAGAGCCGATTGCGTGAATCAGCAGCAGTGGAACAGTGCTTGCAGCGGGCGGTTGCAGATAAAGCTCCGTTTGTCGTATTGATGTGCGGTGTGGCAGGCTCGGGCAAAACTACCTTTGCACTCAAACTTGAGCATGAGGGGTTTGCCCGGCTGTCCATTGATGAGGAGATCTGGAGTACCCATGGCAGGTTTGGCGTGGATTATCCTGAAGCGGATTATGAATCCTTCAAGGAGCAGGCAGAGGTGAAGCTGCGGGGTGAGCTTGTGCGGCTGATTCAGGTTGGACGCCATGTTGTGGTTGATTTCAGCTTTTGGCAGCGCCAGAGACGGGAAGAATACAAGCAGCTGATCGGGCAGTACGGTGGGGAGTGGGCTTTGATTCATCTCAAGGTGCAGCCTGATGAGTTGCGGCAGAGGCTGCTTCTGAGGAGCGTACGGATGGACGCCAATGCGGCATTTCCGATTACCGGGGAGATCCTGACCCGGTTTTTGAATGGATTCGAGACTCCGGACGGAGAAGGCGAATGGGTCATCGAAGCGGACATGACATGAGGTCTACTATACAAGCTATATAAGAGGCACTAAAGAAATAAACAAAAAGCAAAAGAAGCGGAGGGGAAATTTGGAACTGGAGGAGCGGTAGCGACCGCCATTGTCCCCGGATTTCACCCGCGAAGAGCGGATTAAATCAAGAAATCTGGGGATGGGCAGCGGCCGGAAGTCCAAATGTTCACCGCAGTGACGATGAAGATTGAAGTTCAAATCTTAAGTGCGTCTATATATAAATGGCTGGAGGAATGTGGAAGATGGCGGGGTTCCACGTTATTTTTGCTTGAAGATTAGTGTATATGATATACTTCGGGAAACTAAATCTACTAAATCCACCACAATGATCAGCTAATCTCACAAGGGTATCACAAGGATCGCAAGAAATCTTGTGAGAAAAACTCACATACCATTGACACGCCATATAAGGAAATGTACAATGAGATGAGAAAAAGATCATTGGAAGGTTGGATGAGTCATGGGTGATGAAATCCGCAGAAATATGGCATTATTCCCTATCGGAATCGTAATGAAGTTAACGGATCTGTCCGCCAGACAAATTCGTTATTATGAGCAGCATAGCCTGATCGTACCTGCGCGTACATCCGGCAACCAGCGGTTGTTCTCCTTTAATGATGTCGAACGGCTGCTCGAGATCAAGGCGTTGATTGAGAAGGGTGTAAATATTGCCGGCATCAAGCAGGTGATGAATCCTGTCTCGAAGGAATCTGAAGAAGCTACGGTTATTACGCCTGACACAGAGGTGAGACGTAGAGAGTTGTCTGATTCACAGCTTCACCGTCTGCTTAAGCAGGAGCTGGTTTCCGGTAAAAGACCGGGACAAGTGTCTCTAATCCAAGGTGAGCTATCCCGGTTTTTTAATAAATAATATAGAGATTTTGAAAGGGAGAGGGTAAAGTGAGCTTTTCTAAAGAGGATATTCTGCGCATCGCCAAGGACGAAAACGTCCGGTTTATTCGCCTGCAATTTACCGATCTGTTAGGAACGATCAAGAATGTAGAAATTCCTGTAAGCCAGCTTGAAAAGGCACTCGACAATAAAATGATGTTCGATGGCTCTTCCATTGAAGGGTATGTGCGGATTGAAGAATCTGACATGTATCTGTACCCGGACCTCAGCACCTGGGTAATCTTCCCTTGGGTGACGGACAGCCGTGTAGCACGTTTGATTTGTGATGTGTACATGCCGGACGGAACACCGTTTGCCGGAGACCCGCGCGGCATCCTGAAGCGTTGTCTGCAGGAAGCGGAAGAAATGGGCTTCACAGCTATGAACGTTGGACCCGAGCCAGAATTCTTCCTGTTCAGAACCGATGAGAAGGGCAACCCGACCACAGAACTGAACGACCAGGGCGGATATTTCGACTTGGCACCGATGGATCTTGGGGAGAACTGCCGCCGTGAAATCGTATTGACCCTGGAGGAAATGGGCTTTGAGGTTGAAGCCTCCCACCATGAAGTGGCTTCCGGCCAGCATGAGATTGACTTCAAATACGCCGATGCCATCAAGGCAGCGGATCAGATTCAGACCTTCAAGCTTGTCGTGAAGACGATAGCCCGTCATCACGGCCTGCATGCAACCTTTATGCCTAAGCCACTGTTCGGTATGAACGGATCTGGTATGCACGCTCACCAATCCCTGTTCAATGGCAGCGAGAATATGTTCTATGATGAGAGCGACACACTCGGTCTTAGCAAGACGGCCCGTTATTACATGGCAGGGATTCTGAAGCACGCACGTGCTTTTGCTGCAATTACCAACCCTACCGTTAACTCTTACAAACGTCTGGTACCTGGTTATGAAGCACCTTGCTACGTTGCCTGGTCTGCAAGTAACCGTAGCCCGATGATCCGTATTCCGGCTTCGAGAGGGCTCAGCACACGCGTTGAGGTTCGTAATCCGGACCCGGCGGCTAACCCTTACCTTGCACTGGCTGTAATGCTGAAGGCAGGTCTCGATGGAATCAAACGTAAGATGGATCTTCCGGCTCCAATCGACCGTAACATCTATGTGATGTCCGAAGAAGAGCGGATTGAAGAAGGCATCCCAAGCCTGCCGTCCGATCTGAAGGAAGCCCTGAACGAAATGGTCCGCAGCCATGTCATCACCGAAGCTCTCGGCGAACATGCGCTGGCCCACTTCTATGAGCTTAAGGAAATTGAATGGGACATCTACCGGACCCAGGTTCACGAATGGGAAAGAGATCAGTACATGACGCTTTACTAGGATACAGCAGCCCTTGGCGCTCTAAGCGCCGGGGGTTTTTTTGTGTGTGGCGTGGCGGTGGCGGTGGCGGGAGAGCTTGGATGGGCCAAAAAGAGCCAATGAGGAGCATTAGTGCACCTGAATTCAGCGGGCGCGGGCGTCTCCCTTAACCATCCAACCATAACTCGTTACCAGCCCAATGCCGGAAAGAAAATATTGATCAGTGAAATGGAAATGAAAAAAGAACGCTCATATGAGCGTTCTTTTTAGTTCACCTTAACAATGGCGCCGGCGTTTTTTATGCTTACAAACGATAATCGCTTTTTGACCCGGGCGCAGTTTTACGACAATTACTTTTTTATGATGTGGGCACGACATAGTAGCTGCCTCCTTATAATTTGACATACAACAGAATATGTTGCTCAAATCAATATGGAGTGGACGTAATTACTACACTTCAATAAAGGGGCGGGTTAACCGCACGCTCTCCTTTAAAGAAGCTGATAAGCCATTAGCATAGCATTGAATGTATAAGAAATCATTTATTGAACAAACATGACCAGTTAGATTAATTCGAGACACACTCATGTCGAATCACTTCATGCGTTTAGAAATGGGATGATCTTCATTCATTTGCAGCAGATCCCACTGATTACCATATAAATCTTTGAAAACAGCTACTATTCCGTAAGATTGTTCTTGGGGATCTCTAACAAATTCTATTCCCCTGGAGACCATTTCATTATAATCTCTCCAAAAGTCGTCGGTGTTTAGAAAGAGAAATACCCGGCCACCAGTCTGGTTACCAACAAACTGCTCTTGTTCGGGCTTAGAGGCTCTGGCTAGTAGAATTGTCGTACCAATAGAGCCAGGAGGAGAAATTACTACCCATCGTTTATCTTGCTCTGGTTGATAAATATCTTCAACTAACGTGAAATGCAATTTTTTCGTATAGAATTCTATCGCCTCATCATAATCCTTTACAACCAAAGCAATATGTACAATGGACTGAATCATTACTGGCCGTCCTCCTAAGAAATATATTGAAATACGGGGTTATGTCATAACTTCTTCTTTTTAAAAAAGCCAAAGACAAACAAGATTATTAACACAACGATTATAAATTTCAGCGGTATCACCTCTTGTTGGGGATTATAGCATGATCTGAAGTTGTTGAATAGAAGGGCACTTCATCCGTATGATTTCCTGGAATCAGACAATGTGACAAATACGAAGGTGTTTGATATGTGGGTGTCTTCGTGGAAAAGTACAGTCATCCATTATGCCTGCAACTTCAGACTCTGGGTTTCATCTTCCCCTCGGATGTCAGGCTTTATTCCTACATTACTATGCATGAGAAAAATAAATGTGACAGAAAGTGATATTAATATATATAATATGCCATTTATAGACAAATAATATAGGATACAACCTCGAAGTTTGACAACTTACGGACTATATAATAATAAAAGGATAAGATGTATTATTTAAGTGTAATCGGCCGATTAACAATAGCTTGGAAAGGCGGAAGATTTGTGAAAATTAAAAAGTTTCTCTCTGTTCTTCTTATCTCTGCTGTAGTTATGATTCCATCGGCTTCCGCGTTTGCCGAAGAAAATGTACAATTATCTGAGTTTTCTCCTGCATCGGTTGGAGTTGGTGATTCTGAGTCTACTGCAATAAGTCTAATATTGAATGGCGAGGGCGGGGTCTTAGGGGGAGTTACCTATGATCTTTTTATTCAAAATGGAACAGAACAGGACTGGTTTAAATGGACCAATACTACGACGGGCTATGTGCGAGCCAATGCTTTAATTGGAGGATTTCCAGGCAATGGACCTACTAGGGCAGCAGTCATAATTAAAAAGGATGGCTATGGTGACACTGGTCCAATTTATGTTGATCAAGCAAATACATCTGAAAGACAAAATTTTGCTAACTTAGTCATTGCTCCGGGATCTACTGTATACGTAAGAGTTGATTCACCTAATAACCCGAATATGTCTCAATACCATTTTGTATTTTTTGCTCTTCCTCTCTAATATTTCATAGATATGAGCATCTCGATTTATATGGGATGCTCTTTTTTATGTCCTGCTAATACTGGTAGGATATTTTTAACATACTTATGTTAACAATTTTCCTGGCAGTAACTTGCGCTGGAATGAATCATCACTTAAAAGGTACAAATTTGTTTAAAAGGTGCAAAACTTCCATAAGGCGGCTGATCCTGGTCCCATTTTACAACTTGTTCCATCTCATATATACTTAACCATAATAGAGACTCAGGAGGGAGGGAACTATGGTATTTGCATGAACATTTATCATAGGAGCGTGCGATGAAGAATAGATATAAGGTTATAATCACCATTATGCTCGTCCTGGTATTGGCCTGTTCCCAGGCTGGTGCGGTAGGAAGGGGCGGTGTACCTGCCGACGAGACTAAGGATAGAATCATGGAGCAGTATGGATTGGATGTTCCGGCACCGGCAGGAGTAGACTGGGGCAATATAGATGTCGGGATCAGCGGGATGGATGAGTTTGTTCTTAGGGTCTGCCGGTTTATGGTCAATCCGTTAGTTTTTATAATCCGCGAAATTGTGTAGACGAGGGGGAAAAGAATGCATCCGCGTGCTAACATGCCACAGCCTGAGCGTAGAGTCCGCAAGAGAACAGGATGGAAATGGGCTATTGTTCTTATCGTGATACTGGTTGTGATGGCAGTGCTAAATCCGGGGAAGGAAGAATTCAGTGAGTATGCAGTGAAGGATCTGAAGGAGACCCTGGGTACAGAATTAGCTGGAGGGATTACCGAATTAGTAGCCCAGCCGCTGGTCGAATCTTTTACCCTGAGGGATAATTACATCCTATTCTCTATGTTCAGCATACCGGATATTCAGAATGGAAAGAGCTTAATCGGGGATCGTTCGGCAAACCGCAAATATCTTGGATTGTTCAAAATCATTTTTATCAAACTGTAAATTGGGTATACATATTGTTCCAGAACCCGGTATAATTAAATTGATTTGTGAAGGAATCCTTATCAATTTTGGGTGTGGAATGAGGAGGAACGAAGTTGAATACGGCTTATAAAATTCTGACCAGTGATGCTGATCTATTCGCTGCCGCACTGGCCCAGGTACAGGTCTATGTAGTTCAGCTGGTTGATGGTAAACCGCATGTGATTGCCGATTATGCCGGACCTGTACAGAAATGGACAGCGGATTACATTTTGCTGGCCGGAATGACTTATAGACGCGACGAATTTGAGTTCAGAGTACGGGTGAACAAGAAGTAAATGGAGTAGCTGCCCAAGTAACATCAGTTTGTAAGATTAATGCCGAATCACACAATCTTCGGAGTAGATCTTTGCATCTCTTATACTATCAAAGGTAAAAGAGGTGTAATGATGACCCAAAGAGAACGAAACAGAATCCGCAGAGCTATTAATGTACTGCTCACCCAGAGAGCGGTCCTGCTGGAGAGACTGGAAGAAATCAACGAGAATCTGCGCAGAACGCCTAGAGGCTCGCGTGCCAGAAGAGAGCTTTTGGCTGCCAGAGCCTCCATCCGTGAAGCTCTTCGCCTGAATACAGCTGCCATCCGCTTGTTGCGAAGTGTGCTGTAGCCGTTATCCGTAGGATCAAGAACCCTTGTGACGTTTACAGCGTCATAGGGGTTCTTATGGTTGGGGAAGAACATAACCAGCGGAATGCAATACTGGAGCAGTCTTTTGCAGCGTCGGTCTACTCCCTGATAGTGACACGGGTGCCTATGGGGATGAGGGCGGCCAGAACCAGAACATCTGCATTATACATACGGATACAGCCATGCGAGACCATGTGACCGATGGATGAAGGGTTGTTGGTTCCGTGAATACCATAATGCGGCTTGGACAGACCCATCCAGAATGCACCGAAGGGTCCACCCGGATTAGGCTGCTTGTTGATAATGGTGTATTCGCCTACGGGGGAGACGGTTAGCATCTTGCCAATACCGACTGGGAATCCTCTGGTAACAACGTTATTGTCCAGCAGGTACAGCATTCGCTGTGAGAGATCCACGATGATCCGATAATTAGGCATAAAGATCAGCACTCCTTTGTAATCAGGATATGTGCGGAGAGGTACAGCGGTTCCCGGAAAAAGTGGCGAAAAAGCCCGATGAGAACAAATGTTCGCACTGGGCTTTTTTGAAATATAAGCGAATGATCTGTTCCACAGGATACCTTATGGAACAGAAAACAGGCTGCTTCCGCTTGGTGCGGAGCAGCCTGTTCATATTGCGGGGAGGGGATTAGTGGATATCACGGAATAATCCGATGACTCTGCCCAAAATCGTAACACGGTTGAGGCGGAGAGGCTCGTAGGCCGGATTCTCCGGCTGTAGCCTGATATGATCACGTTCCTTGTAGAAGGTCTTAACGGTTGCTTCATCTTCTTCGGTCATCGCTACAACAATATCGCCGTTGTCGGCAGTCTGCTGCTGGCGGACGATGACATAATCGCCATTCATAATCCCGGCATCCACCATACTGTCACCAAGTACAGACAGCATAAACACCTTGTTATCCCCTACGTAATGAGTAGGCAACGGGAAATAATCCTCAATATTCTCTGTAGCAGTAATAGGAACGCCGGCCGTAACCTTGCCCACTATAGGGATGCGAGTAACCGTCTGGACAAATTGATGTACATTCTCTGAATCTTCCTGGCCAAGCAATTCAATCGCACGCGGTTTCGTTGGATCGCGCCGGATCAGGCCTTTCTTCTCAAGCCGGTCCAAGTGACCGTGCACTGTGGAACTGGAGGCCAGCCCGACAGCTTCGCCAATCTCGCGGACAGACGGAGGATAACCCTTGCTGCGGACTTCGTTACGTATAAATTCCAGGATCGCCAGCTGACGACTTGAAATCTTTGACATCGGTATCAACCCCATATACTATGTTTGGGAAAATTATAACATAGAACTTCCGTTCGTACAAACATAAGTTCTAAAATGAGGAAATAAAAAGATGGGGAATGAAGGGAACGGATGTTCTGAAAAAACTGTTGATTGAAACACATGTTCGTGTTATATTATTTTCGAAAGCAAGAACATGTGTTTGGAGGATGATAGTAATGTTAAAGTACAGTACATACAACAGTATCTACAATGAGGATGTCAAGGTGTCCACTCCCGGTAATCCAACTGCTCATATTCAGGTGACCAAGCTCAAGGATCAGATCCTTGGAAGGCTGACTAAGTTCGCATCCCTATCCCGTCAGGTCAGCATCATCAAGCTTGCCCTGGTTCTGTTACTTGTGATTTCAGGATTCACAGTAGTGGGTAATGTCTTTGCCGGATCTGTCTCTTTAATGAAGCAGGACAAACGGATCGTCGTTGAACGAGGGGATACCTTATGGAGCATTGCACTTAGTCATAAGCCGGAGGATATGAAGACCGCCGTATATATAGAAGGAATAATGAAGACCAATCATCTGGAGAACAGCGCAATTAAGGCCGGAGATATACTGATTATACCTGTATACTGACAGAACGCAGCAGACGGGTGACAGACTCGAAAGAGCTTTCAGGGGGTAGACCTTGACAAGCTCTTTTTCTCATGGCAAAGTTAAAATGAATGTTAAGGGAGGGGAACGTATTGAATATTGACGAATTGGTCGCACGCATCAATGAATTGGCACGCAAACATAAGAATGGCGGCCTGAATCAGGAGGAAGTGGCTGAACGGGCCAAACTCCGCGAGATTTACCTGGGGAACATCCGCAGCAACTTTCGGGCCCAGCTGGATACGATTGAAATCGTGGATAATCCGGAGCATGAAGAAGGCAATAACGGGCTTAAGCATTAGCCTGTTGCCTTTTCATAGATAATACAGGATGACTAGGGGGAACTTACATGGCCCGTTCTTGGGAAAGAATGGTTCAACGCAACACCAAGCAAATTAACCAGCAAAGAAAGAAGCAGGGCAAGGATTCGATTTATGCTACAGGCTCTAAGGCTGCCGCCAAAAGCATCGACATTTTCAAAGGGCGGAATATTGTATTCCCCGTCGTACTGATGCTGCTTGGCATTATGTTCTGGGTCGTCGGGTCGATTGACGAAGCGAAAGGAAGCGGTATTCTGGCCAACTGGCTGGGTGTAGTACTGTACTTCCTGCTTGCCGCCCTGCTATTCTTCCGTCGTCCGTTCCTTAAGGTTGAACGTGCCCGTCTCTCTACGATTAAATACAACCGTGAACGCTTTTTGCCTGCAGCGGACATTGAGAAGATCACGTTATCGCGCAGTGTGGTCACGATTAAGTATAAGGGAAAACGCAAACAGTGGATTTTCTCCAAGCTGATTAACCGTTATGACACCGCTGCTATGGGTGAACGCCTGGAGCAATTCGCCAAGAACAACAACATTGAGTTAGTACACGAATAGTAAGACAGACCAGCATATAGGGAGTGGAATAACGAAATGCCGATTACCGCCGTACTATTTGACCTTGACGATACACTGCTGTGGGATGACCGGAGTGTGGAAGAAGCATTCCGCTATGCTGCTGAGGCTGCTGGAGATTCCGTTGATCCGCAGGAGCTGGAGGCTGCTGTGCGCAGGGAAGCGCGTGCGCTATACGAATCCTATGAGACTTTTCCGTTCACGAAGCTGATCGGTATTAATCCTTATGAAGCACTCTGGGCCAACTTCACAGCCGGGGAACAGCCGGAATTCCGTAAGCTGCAGCAGCTTGCCCCCGTCTACCGTACGGAATCCTGGCGGCGCGGCTTGGCTTCACTAGGGGTGGAGGATGAAGCGCTGGCTGCACAACTGGCCGACAAATTCGCTGCGGAACGCCGTAGCCGTCCTTATATATATGAGGAGACACTTCAGGTACTGAATGAGCTGCGCGGCAAGGTGAAGCTGCTGCTTCTGACGAACGGCTGCCCGGCGCTTCAGCAGGAGAAGCTTGACGGTGTACCGGAGCTTGTTCCGTATTTTGACCATATTGTTATTTCGGGTAGCTTCGGCAAAGGGAAACCGGATAAGGGAATCTTCGAGCATGCGCTCGGATTGCTTGATATTGCTCCGGAACAAGGTGTAATGGTTGGAGATAAGCTCACTACGGATATTCTTGGAGGACTAGCTGCAGGGTTGACGACAGTCTGGATCAACCGCAATGCCAAGGCCTCTGACCCGGAGATCACTCCTGATTATCAGATTAGCCATCTTTCGGAGCTTCTGCCGCTGGTACACTCCCTATAATGAAATCAGAAGAAGCCGGTATCCCGTCAGAGGATATTGGCTTTTTTGGTATATATATTAAGGGATAGATGGCATCAGTACAGTTCATGTATATGACTATTCTCATGTTACAGGGGGATTGCTGCAGCTTCTTCCCGACAAATTCAATATAATGTGTATAATAGGGATAAAACCTATCTGACTTTCATTGGGAGGACTTCAGATGATGAAGCCAAAGATACGCAGAGGACTTATGTGCATAATGTTGGGGCTGGCACTTGCCGGATGCTCGGAGGACAAAGAGGGGGACATGCAGATGTATGCTGCAGGCGATTCCTCAATGACGCCGATTAAGGTAGAGCTAAGCTGGAGTCCGGAGGATGTAACCGCAGGCAGCGAGGTTAGCTTCAAGGCTGTAGTTACACAGGACGGTGAACCGGTAGATGACGCGAGAGAAGTTATGTTTGAAATCGCCGATGCAGCGGATAAGAGCAAGAAGGTTGAAATTAAAGGTAAAAGTGATGGAGACGGAGCTTATGTTGGCGATAATACGTTTGAACAGGCAGGCGAGTTCACGGTCACTTCTCATGTGACTGCCCGGACACAGCATTCTATGCCAAGTAAAAAGCTTGTGGTGAAGCCGTAATAGGATTATCGCAGTCGGTAATACAAATAATGCAGAGTGGAAAGGAAGGCTTTCCGAAATCCCTTTATTCTGCTAAACTTACTCTAATGTTTTACTGGGGGGATTGAAAGTGTCCAAATACACACTTGCTGAGAGCTTGCAGCAACGCATACTGATTCTGGATGGAGCCATGGGTACAATGATTCAGCAGGTACCGCTGACCGGCGAAGATTTCGGCGGAGATGAGCTGGATGGCTGTAATGAAATGCTGGTGCTGACCCGGCCGGATGTAATTCAGGATATTCATGAGAAATACCTGGAAGCCGGAGCGGATCTGATCGAGACCAATACCTTCGGCGCGACCTCGGTGGTGCTTGCCGAATACGATATTCCGCAGCTTGCCCGCCAGATTAACCTGGAAGCTGCCAGGCTGGCCAGGAGTGCCGCAGATAAATATGATACACCGGATCGTCCGCGTTATGTTGTAGGCGCTATGGGACCGACAACGAAGACGCTCTCCGTAACCGGAGGGGTAACGTTCCAGGAGCTGATTGATAGTTATGAGGAGCAGGCGGTTGCCCTGATCGACGGCAAGGTGGATGCGCTGCTGCTGGAGACATCCCAGGATACGCTGAACGTGAAGGCAGGCAGTATTGGTATCCGCAATGCGTTCGAGAAGAGCGGAATTACGCTGCCGGTGATGATCTCGGGAACCATCGAACCGATGGGGACTACGCTGGCCGGGCAGAACATTGAAGCTTTCTATATTTCACTGGAGCATCTGAAGCCGGTCTCCATCGGACTCAACTGTGCCACCGGCCCGGAGTTCATGCGTGACCATATCCGTTCGCTCTCGGCGATCTCCTCTGCTGCTGTCAGCTGTTACCCGAATGCCGGGCTTCCCGATGAGAACGGGAATTATCACGAATCACCGGATTCACTTGCCCGTAAGCTGGGCGGCTTCGCCGAAAAGGGCTGGCTGAATATTGCCGGCGGCTGCTGCGGAACGACACCGGATCATATCCGGGCGATGGCAGAAGTTATGGCGGCCTACCCGCCGCGTAAGCTTGAAGGCGAGCATCCTCCGGCGTTGTCCGGGATCGAGCCTGTGTATGTGGAGAGTGAGAACCGTCCCTATATGGTCGGTGAGCGGACCAATGTCCTCGGCTCCCGCAAGTTCAAACGTCTGATCGTCGAAGGGAAGTACGAGGAGGCTTCGGAGATCGCCCGTGCCCAGGTGAAGAGCGGCGCACAGGTCATTGATGTCTGCGTCCAGGACCCGGACCGGGATGAGACGGAAGATATTATGCGCTTTCTGGAGCTGGTGGTGAAGAAGGTCAAAGTACCGTTAATGATCGATACTACAGACCCGAAGGTCATTGATCTGGCGCTGCAATATTGTCAGGGTAAGGCGATTATTAACTCCATTAACCTTGAAGATGGTGAAGAGAAATTCGAGCTTGTCACACCTTTGATTCATAAATATGGCGCAGCGATTGTAGTAGGTACCATTGACGAGACGGGTCAGGCCATACTGGCCAAGGACAAACTGGAGGTTGCCAGACGTTCTTATGATCTGCTGGTGAACAAATATGGTCTGGCCCCGGAAGATCTGATCTTCGACACGCTGGTATTTCCTGTAGGGACAGGGGATGAGCAGTATATCGGCTCCGCCAAGGAGACGATAGACGGCATCCGTCTGATCAAGGAAGCGATGCCTGCTGTTCATACAATTCTCGGCATCAGCAATGTCTCCTTCGGTCTGCCGGAAGCCGGCCGCGAGGTGCTGAACTCCGTGTTCCTGTATGAGTGCACCAAGGCGGGACTGGACTATGCGATTGTGAACACGGAGAAGGTGGAGCGTTATGCGTCGATTCCGGAGGAAGAGCGCAAGCTGGCTGAACAACTGATCTATAACACCAATGACGATACCTTGTCTGCATTCGTGGCGGCTTTCCGCGGCAAGAAGGTCGAGAAGAAAGAGAAGATCTCCAATCTCTCCTTGGAGGAACGCCTTGCTTCCTATGTAGTGGAAGGAACCAAAGAAGGATTGATTCCGGATCTGGATGAAGCGCTGAAGACCTCTGCTCCGCTGGAGATCATTAACGGACCGCTGATGGCGGGGATGTCTGAGGTCGGGCGTCTGTTCAATAACAACGAATTAATCGTTGCAGAGGTGCTGCAGAGCGCAGAGGTGATGAAGGCTTCTGTGAGCCATCTGGAACAGTTCATGAAGAAGGATGAGACTTCGGTTAAAGGGAGAATTATGCTGGCTACCGTCAAGGGCGATGTGCATGATATCGGGAAGAACCTTGTGGAGATTATCCTCTCCAACAACGGTTATGAGATCGTTAATCTGGGTATAAAGGTTCCGCCGGAGAATATTATTGAAGCCTTCCGCAAGGAAAAAGCAGACGCCATCGGCTTGTCCGGTCTGCTGGTGAAATCTGCCCAGCAGATGGTGCTGACTGCGCAGGATCTGCGCTCGGCCGGTATTGATGTGCCGATTATGGTCGGCGGTGCCGCATTGACCCGCAAATTCACCAAGACCCGTATCCGGCCGGAATATGACGGGCTTGTATTATACGCCAAGGACGCCATGGACGGTCTGGATATCGCCAACCGGCTGATGAATCCGCTGGAGCGGGTGAAGATTGAGGAAGAGGTCCGCCAGGAAGCCGAGGCAGCCGTAGCTGTAGCTCCGGCGCAGCCGCTTCCTGAGCTTACTCGTGCAGTGCGTTCCAAGATATCAGCGGACGCTCCTGTGTTCACTCCGCCGGATCTCGAACGTCATGTCCTGCGGAGTTATCCGCTGGGGCATATTATTCCCTATGTGAATATGCAGATGCTGCTCGGTCATCATCTGGGCCTGCGCGGTTCTGTAGAGGCTCAGCTGGCAGCCAGAGATCCGCGGACGGTAGAACTGAAAGAGACGGTGGATGATATTCTGCATCAGGCGATGCTGGAAGGGACCATTGTTCCGCATGCGATGTATCAGTTCTTCCCGGCCCAGTCACGCGGGAATGACATCCTGATCTATGATCCGCAGAACCATGCCAACGTCCTGCATACCTTCACCTTCCCGCGGCAGAACGTAGAGCCTTATCTCTGTCTTGCAGACTTCCTGAAGCCGGCAGAGAGCGGGATTATGGATTATGTCGGGTTCCTGGTAGTCACTGCAGGTCACGGGGTCCGTGAATTGTCCACTGAGCTTAAGGATAAAGGGGATTATCTCCGTTCCCATGCTCTGCAGGCTGTGGCTCTTGAGGTAGCAGAAGGGCTGGCTGAACGTGTCCATCATATGATGCGGGATACCTGGGGCTTCCCGGACCCGGCAGACATGACGATGAAGCAGAGACACGGTGCACGGTACCAGGGCATTCGGGTATCCTTCGGCTATCCGGCCTGCCCGGATCTGGAGGATCAGGGGCCGTTATTCAAGCTCCTGTCTCCCGAGGATATCGGAGTGCATCTTACGGAGGGCTTCATGATGGAGCCGGAGGCTTCGGTCTCGGCAATGGTATTTGCCCATCCGGAAGCGCAGTACTTTAATGTGGAGAAGCTATAATCGCTCTGCCATGTGAACACCGGCCAGACGGGGCTATGCCCCGTCTTTTCGGAACCTCCCGGTAACGGGAGGTTTTTTGCTGAAGATAGAAGAATTTATATGCTGCACATGATACATGCAAAAGATGCTTTTGGAGCCAAAACAGAGTAGAATTCTTTTCATAAGAATCGGCAAGATAATAGAAATGGGCTGCCTGAGGATATTAGTTAAGAGAGAGGAGGGGCATGATGGAAATTTATTTTTTGGGAACGAATGCCGGGGTACCGACACTCCAGCGCAACGTAACCTCGATTGCACTTAGACTGCTTGAAGAACGGCGCACCTTCTGGATGTTCGACTGCGGGGAAGGGACGCAGCATCAGGTTCTCCGCTCCCCGCTGCGGCTGGGCAAGCTGGAGAAGCTGTTCATAACCCATCTGCACGGTGACCATCTGTTTGGCCTTCCGGGGCTTATCTCCAGCCGGGGGTACCAGGGAGGCACATCACCGCTCACAGTGTATGGGCCTCCGGGACTCAAAGCGTACCTGGAGACGACACTTGCGGTCAGCCAGTCCCGTATTCCTTATAAGCTGGAGATCGTGGAGCATAGCGGAGGGCTGGTTTTTGAGGATGAGACATTTAAGGTGGAGGCGGGATTGCTGGAGCACCGGATTGACAGCTATGGCTACCGGATCACGGAGAAGGACAGTCCGGGGAATCTCAATGCCGAGCTGCTCAAGAGCTATGGACTGAAGCCGGGACCGCTGTATGGCCGATTGAAGAAAGGGGAAGACATCACTACTGAGGATGGAACTATAATCAGGGCCGCAGAGGTTATTCATGCTCCCAAACGCGGCCGTATTGTTGTGATACTGGGAGATACCCGGCCCTGCCCAGGCTCATTGCCGCTGGCTCAGGATGCAGATCTCATTATTCATGAGGCGACCTTTGCCCATGAACTGGCGGATATGGCTCATCAGTATCATCACAGTACAGCACG
Source organism: Paenibacillus tritici (assembly GCF_013204885.1). Taxonomy (GTDB): domain Bacteria; phylum Bacillota; class Bacilli; order Paenibacillales; family Paenibacillaceae; genus Paenibacillus_AQ; species Paenibacillus_AQ tritici. The sequence continues at coordinate 84,425 of NZ_JABMKX010000019.1, read as the reverse complement.
GCAAGCGGCGGAATTGGCACGGGATGCCGGAGGGCGGGAGCTGCTGCTGACTCACTTCAGCTCGCGTTATAGCTCACAGGAAGAGCTTGCTCCGCTCTTGAAAGAGGCGCAGGAGATCTTCCCGGATACCCTGCTGGCAGAGGAGTTTTGCACCTTCCCGGTCCACCGGAGAAGCTAGGGAAATGACCCTGAAGCATGAATTATTTTCCGGGAAAGCGCAGGAAATGACAGGGTGATGTCAAAAAAAGCCCGGTGCTGCAGGTGTTCGCTACCGTTCGACGAAGAATGTTAAATTTAAATTAAACGGGAAGAGTTATGCGGACGAAGCAGTAGAGAAAATGCCGAAACTAAGCGGTGATGAGCAGCGGGAGACGGGCAATAATGCCCCTGGCAGCGCGATTTCCCGGAAGATCTCACGCTGCTTTGAAATATAATTCATAGTATTAATAATAAATGAGATGAATTGAAAATTTCCAATCTACTAGGGGGAGTTATGAACAATATCGGAGGCTTATTAATTGATCTGGATGGAACCCTGTATCATGGCGGAAGAATGATTCCCGGGGCCGACAGGCTTATAGAAGCACTGCGGACAGCCGGCATCCCGTTTCTGTTTGTTACGAACAATTCTTCAAGGACACCAGCCAGTGTAGCAGGACATTTACGCGCAATGGGCATTGAAGCAAAGCCGGAAGAGGTCTGTACCTCGTCGCTTGCTGCTGCACGTTATATTGCCGGGGAATCTCCGGGCGCATCCGTGGCGATACTTGGAGAAGAGGGGCTGGTGCAAGCCTGTGAAGAGGCGGGACTAACCCTGGTCACGGAGAATCCGCAATATGTGGTGCAGGGGATTGATCGGTCTTTTACATATGAGGCACTGGCACGGGCCTCACGCTGGATTCGGGAAGGGGCCAGGTTTGTACTGACCAACCCGGATCTGATGCTTCCCTCTGACGATGGAGTGATGCCCGGTGCCGGTACGATAGGTGCGGCAATTGAAGCTGCCAGCGGTGTTCCGCCCGTCGTCATCGGCAAGCCGGAGACGCATCTTGTTACTTATGCGACATCGCTGCTCGGCATCAAACCGGAGGAGGCTGTGATGATCGGCGACAACATGCGTACCGATATAGCGGCGGGGGCAAATGCGGGCTGCCGGACGGTGCTGGTGCTTACAGGTCTTACAACTTGGGAGAACCTGGAGGACTACCAGAAGCTGACCGGAGTTAAGCCTGATGAAATTTGTGCTGATTTAGCTGAACTTATGGTACTGCTCAGTGTATAATGACAAAGGTATGACCTTTTTACCAACCTAGAAGGGAAGATGACAATATGCCGGAATTGCCGGAAATGGAGAATTACAGAAAGCTGCTCAGCCAGCATCTAATAAATGTCCCCATTACGGGGGTAACCGTAAATAGAGAAAAAACCATCAACATGGAGACTGCGGATTTCGTGAATGGCCTGCTGGACGCAAGAATTGTGTTCGTGGAACGCCGCGCCAAGCATATCCTCTTCCACCTGCATGACGGCAGAAGACTGCTGCTTCATCTGATGCTTGGCGGACTCCTGTTCTATGGCACGGAGGAAGAACGTCCGGACCGCACGACTCAGGTGGAGCTGGCTTTCGGTGAGCACATCCTCTACTTCATGGGGCTGCGCCTGGGGTATCTGCATCTGCTGTCCGTCAAGGAGGGCGAAGCGGCAATGGGTAAGCTCGGCCCCGAACTGCTGGACCGGCGGATGACTGCCGAACGTTTCGCCGGAATACTCAAGGGCCGCCGCGGTGCACTGAAGAGTCTGCTGGTCAATCAGCAGGTGATGGCCGGAATCGGCAATTGCTATGCTGACGAAATTGCTTTTGAAGCACGGCTGCTTCCCTCCACACTCGTCCAGAACCTGTCGCCGGAAGCGGTGAACCGGCTCTACGACAGTATTCGTAAAGTATTAACGGAAGCCACCGAAATCGGCGGTTATATGGAGATGCCATTCATGACCGGCGATACTGTGACCGGTTCATATAATGATGCGTGCAAGGTATACGACCGCGAAGGCGAACCCTGCCTGCGCGGCGGGGGAACGATAATCAAGACAGAGCTGTCCGGACGCAAGGTGTTCTATTGCCCGGATTGCCAGCATGACGCCTAAGCCCTTCATAGGGGCACATGTCAGCATACGCGGCGGTTACGGGCAGGCTGCCCGGTCCGCCAGGGAGAGCGGTGCAGCATGTTTTCAATATTTTCCGAAGAATCCGCGCAGTTTGAAGCTGAAGCCGGTGGACTACCGCGACGCAGGAAGCTGTGCAGACTATTGCCGGGAACAGGGAATGGTCTCAATTGCCCATACCCCGTATCCGACGAATCTGGCTGCTGATCCGAGCGGCAGAGCGGTGATGGCTGCCTCCTTGCGTAACGATCTGGAGATTGCGGAGGCCTGCGGATCGGTGGGCATTGTGGTGCATTTTGGACATTTTGCCGGAATGGAGCCGTTACAGGGGTATCAAAATATTATACAATGTATGAACGATACCCTGGCTGACTGGAATGGACAGACGAAGCTGCTGATTGAGAACATGGCAGGTAATCATGGGCATGAAGGCATGACGCTGGAAGAACTGGTCAAGGTCCGCGAGCTCAGCCGCTATCCGGAGAAGATCGGCTTCTGCTTCGATACCTGCCATGCATTCGCTGCCGGGACCTGGAATCCGCAGCAGACGGAGGCATTCGTTAGACGCGGAGAGAACCTGGGTTACTGGGCCAATCTGGATGCTGTGCATCTGAACGACTCCCGGTATCCATTCGGCTCGCGGCGGGACCGGCATGCTGCAATCGGTAAGGGGTGTATCGGGGCATCGGCACTTAGTCAGCTTTTGAAGATGGAGCCCCTGGCTGATAAAGTGATCGTTATGGAAACAGAAAAGGGGCCGGATGGCACGCACAGAGCGGAAATTGCTGCTGTGAGGACCTGGTTTGAGGCGGGGGATGATTGAAGATGAAGGAAATGAATCAGCCGGAGCTGCTGGAGCTGCTCTCAACGAAGGGTGAGCCGCTTGTCCTGTTTCTGCATGCCCCGTTATGCGGAACCTGCAAAGCTGCGCGGCGGATGCTTGAGGTGGCTGAGCATCTGCTGCCGCCCGGCCTTCTCATTGCCGAGGGGAATGTGAACCTGCTGCCGCAGCTTGTGAATACCTATCAAATCTCAAGTGTGCCTGCATTATTGGCAGTGTCTGCTGACCGCAGCACTGAACCGGAAATCATTTATTCTATTAGCTCTGTTGAACGGGTGCTGGCATACATAAGGAGAGTGACCTCATAATGATATCTTTACAACATCTGTCCCTGCGCAGGGAGCAAAGCCAGATTCTTGACGATGTATCCCTGGAAATGAAGCAAGGGGAGAACTGGGTAATTCTCGGGCGCAACGGCTCCGGCAAGACGACCCTGCTGGAAATGATGACCGGCTATCTGTTCCCCAGCAAGGGTTCTGTTGAAGTGCTGGGTTACAAATATGGTCAATGTGATCTGCGCGAGGTGCGCAAGGAGATTGGATATATCGGCCCTTCCCTGATGGAAAAGCTCTCGCTTACCGACCCTGTCTGGGAGGTCGTGGCAACGGGCGCCTACGCGTACTTACGCTTCTACGAGGCGATTCCGCCAAGTGTCCGGGAGCAGGCGCTGAAGCTGCTGGAGGATATGAATCTCGGCGAGCTTGCGTATCATCCGTTCGGCTCGTTATCCCAAGGAGAACGCAAGAAGGCCATGCTGGCACGCTGCCTGATCGCAGAGCCCAAGCTGCTTATCATGGACGAGCCTTGCGCCGGTCTGGATCTCTATGAACGGGAGAAGATGCTGGCCGAGATTGACAAGCTCAGGCAGCACAATGTGTCGGTGGTATATGTTACCCATCATGTGGAGGAGATTGTACCGCTCTTCACCCATGTGGCCCTGATCCGTGACGGGAAGCTGGCGGGAGCCGGCGCCAAGAATGAGGTGCTGACCCAGGAGATGTTAATGGCTACCTTTGATATTCCTGTAACTGTGGAGTGGGATAACGGCCGTCCCTGGATTAAAATAAGACCTGGAGGCTCATCGACTTGAACGATTTCACAGAAGATACTCTGGAGCAGGATTCTGCTCCGCACGACAAGATCATCTCAAGATACATCTGCACGGCGAACCATGGCTTCGCCCCTTATGCCCAGGAGGAGCTTCGCCGCCTGTTCGGTGCGGTGAAAAGCACCCTGCTGCTGCCCGGAGAAGTCTTCCTGGCTACGCTTGAGGCTGAGCCTGAGGAGGTGGCGCAGAGGCTGGCCGGGAACCTGCCGATCTTCCTGCGCCACATTCAGCCTGTAGACTTCCAGGACACGGGCGACCGGCCGGCTCTGGAACGGCTGGCCGTGTATTTAAGCCGGCGCACGGAGCTGGTAGGCAGGAGGGTGGCGCTGCATGTCCGCAAAGGGGCAACCTCCTTCTGGGAAGAGAGCCCGGGCGAACTGCGCGAATGGCTGCAGGACAGGCTCGACAGCCTGGGCGCCGAGTTCACCGTCCAGGACCCGGCGTGGGTCATCTCCGTCTATGCGGACGGTGAAGCACTCTATGCCGGGGTCTCCCGGCCGGAGGAGAACCTGTCCGGCTGGAATGGCGGAATGATCCGCTTCCGCAAGGAGGACGGGCAAATCTCACGGGCCAAGTTCAAGCTGATGGAGGCGGAGAAGGAATTCGCCATTCCGTTCTACAGCTTCAAGAACGCAGTGGATATCGGCGCCTCTCCAGGCGGCTGGACGTCATTCCTGCTGGAGCGCGGCCTGAAGGTCACCGCCGTTGATCCGGCGCTCATGCATGAATCCTTGCGTAAGCATCCGGGGCTGAAGATTCTGCGCAAAAATGCCGGAGAGGTCAAATTCCGCGACAACGAATTCGATCTGCTGGTCTGCGATATGAGCTGGAGCCCCAAGCTGATGGCCAAGCTGGTCACAGGACTGCTGCATAGCCTTACACCGGGCGGGACGGCTATCGTTACAGTGAAGCTGATGCATAAGAAGCCGCTGGCCATGATCAAGGAGATTATCGCCATGTTTGAAGGCGAGCGGATGCAAGTGCAGCGCGCAAAGCAGCTGTTCCACAACCGTGATGAAATTACACTTTATATGATTAAATACTAATCTATATTGGATTACCAAGGGAAAGCATCCCGCGATCTGCACGCCGGTTACACACCGGCAGCTTGTGCAACCAGCGGGGGCTTTCTTTTTTTATTTTTCATAATGAGAATAGGCGGGGATACTATGGAGTTTGCCGGGAAACTTAGCCCTGGACAGGTGCTGGGGGAGCGTTACCGCATCACAAGACTCATAGGGACAGGTGGAATGAGCCGGGTCTATCTGGCTGAGGATGTACGGCTGCAGGGCATGCTGCGGGCGGTGAAAGAGAGCGTGATCCGGGAGGGAAGCTATGGGGCAGGGGCTATTCAGGCGGAAGCGGAGCTCCTAATCTCCCTGCACCACCCGCTGCTGCCGCGGATTGCGGATTTTTTCCCTCCTGATCCTGACGGCTACACCTATCTGGTAATGGACTATATCGAGGGGATCACCCTGCACCAAAGTATGGCGGAGCAGCGGGCTCCGCTGAAGGGAGCGAGAATCATCAGTTATGCCCGGCAGCTCCTGGAGGTACTGCATTATCTGCATAGTCATCAGCCGCCGATCATCTACCGTGACCTGAAGCCCTCGAATCTCATGCTGACCGGAGAGTATTCGCTGAAGGTGATTGACTTCGGGATCGCGCGCAGGCTGAGAAGCGGCTCCGGTGAGGATACGGAGAAGCTCGGAACGGCCGGATTTGCCGCCCCGGAGCAGTATGGAGGCGGGCAGAGCAGCCCGCAGTCGGACTTATACGGTCTTGGCGCGCTGCTGCTGTACATGGCCTCAGGCGGCCAATTCAGCGCCTGGCAGTCCGGGATGGAGAGGAAGCTGCAGGGCCATATTCCGGACCGGCTGATTCCGGTGATCAGACGTTTGCTGCGGCATCATCCGGAGGAAAGGTATGCCAGCGCGGAAGAGGTAAGAATCGCCCTGGAGGCGCTGGAAGCGGGCGGGGCAGAGAAGGCGCCCTCTTATCTGCTGCACAGGCGTATTCCTGCGGTTGATGCACAACCCCGGCAGGCCATAGTAGTAGCAGTCATGGGAGTGTCCTCCGGGCTTGGGACAACCCATACCTCTCTGGCCGTAAGCAGCTGCCTGTCGCAGTCAGGCTTGACTGCATGGGTGGACTGCAGCCCGGATTCACAGGTATTTAACCGCATGAAGGAAATGGCTGACGCCCCCGAATGCGGCAGTGTTCAGGATATGCCGGAGCGTCCCTTTACCTGGAACCATGTGGACTTTTGGAAGCTTGCCCCTGCGGATGGACTCCCTCAGCGGCCGGATCAATCCTACTCTTTCATTGTCCTGGACCTTGGGACAGGCGGCGGCGAGGGGGCGCTGGATGTATTCACCGGCAGTACGGTGCCGCTTCTCATTGCATCTGGCGCAGACTGGCGGCTGGCAGACCTCCTCCATTGGCTGCGCCGCAGAGGTCTCGTTCCCCGGCCGGAATGGCGGATTGGCCTGCCGCTGGCGGGGGAACATAACGCCGCTCTACTGGCTTCCGCACTGGGATCTGGCGGAGTATGCCCGCTGCCGCTTCAACAGGACCCTTTTCAGAGCAAGGGGAAGCTGGTTCGGGCGATCAGGGGCTGGCTTGGCTTGACCTCGGCACCCCGACTTTCAAGTGGGATTTTTCAGAAAAAAAGCTGAGGTGTTACTGTTTTCTGACTGGTTTTCTGAAATTAGGCTTATTTTCTATTTCAGTGAGGTATGTACTTGTGCTAGAATGGAGTGATATATATTTATTTTGAACCTCGTTATATTTACAATATAGACAGGAGCTTGCGGAGAATTTATGAGTTTACTTACTGTAGAAGACGTTTCCCATAATTTTGGGGACCGGATGTTGTTCAAAGAGGTGTCTTTCCGTCTGCTGGATGGAGAGCATGTAGGAATTGTTGGGGCGAACGGCGTAGGCAAATCGACGCTGATGAATATTTTGACCGGCAAATTATTGAAGGACAGCGGCAAGGTAGAGTGGACGCCGCGTGTCCGTTACGGATATCTGGATCAGCATACTCTGCTTACGGCAGGCAAAACTGTCCGCGATGTGCTAAAGGATGCGTTCCTGCCGCTGCTGGAGCTGGAGAATGAGATGCTGGCGATCACGGACCGGATGGGTGAAGCCACTCCCGAGGAGCTGGACCTGCTGCTGGAGCAAATGGGCGAAATTCAGGAGCAGCTGGATATCGGCGACTTCTATCTTATTGATGTGAAGGTCGAAGAGATGGCCAATGGCCTGGGCCTCTCGGCTATCGGTCTGGACCGGGATGTAACCTCCCTGAGCGGGGGACAGCGGACCAAGGTTCTGCTGGCGAAGCTGCTGCTGGAGAAACCGAATGTACTGCTGCTCGATGAGCCTACCAACTATCTCGATGTGGAGCATATTGACTGGCTGACGAATTATCTGAAGCAATATCCTTATGCCTTCATGCTGATCTCCCATGATACGGAATTCATGAATAAAGTGGTCGACGTGATCTATCATCTGGAGTTCTCGAAGCTGACCCGCTATGCGGCCAACTATGAGAAGTTCCTTGAAATGGCGGGTATGAACAAGGCTCAGCATATTGATGCGTACGAGAAGCAGCAGGATTTCATCAAAAAGCAGGAGGACTTCATCCAGCGCAACAAAGCGCGAGCCTCCACTTCAGGCCGGGCCAAGAGCCGTGAGAAGCAGCTTGGGCGTCTGGAGCGGATTGACCGACCGGAAGAGGCGATGAAGCCTACCTTCCAGTTCAAGGAGAGCCGGGCCAGCGGGAAAACCGTGTTCGAGGGTGTTGATTTTGAAATCGGGTATGATCGTCCGCTGCTTCCGAGCAAGCTTAATATGATGATTGAACGCGGAGAAAAGATTGCGATTGTCGGTTACAACGGTGTCGGCAAATCTACTCTGCTCAAAACCATCCTGGGTGTAATTCCTACCTATAGCGGAAAAACCTATCTGGGAGACTACCTGAGTTCAGCGTATTTCCAGCAGGAGATGAAGGCGGAGAACATCACTCCGATTGAGGATGTGTGGAATGAGTTCTCCAGTCTCACCCAGAATGAGGTGCGTGGTCATCTGGCGCGCTGCGGGCTGAAGAATGAACATATTACCCGCCCGCTCAGCATGCTGAGCGGCGGCGAGCAGGCTAAGGTACGCCTGTGCAAGCTGCTGATGCGGGAGAGCAACTGGATTCTGTTCGATGAGCCTACGAATCACCTTGATATTGTTGCCAAGGCGGAGCTTAAGCGGGCGCTGCAGGAATACAAAGGAACCATTCTGCTGGTCTCCCATGAACCGGAATTCTACGAGGATTGGGTTACGAAGGTATGGAATGTGGAACAGTGGTCTGCGCAGACAGTATAACCAGTGGAAACGGCTTTGCCGTCCTTTTAAAGGACGGTATCGTTTCAGCGAGAAATTAATATTTTGAAATAGAGTCCGGGATAGAGCAGGTAACGGCGCTCTTCCCGGATTTTTTACTAATTACTTACATAGGGGGCTGTTCAGAGATGGGTCCTGACAACAATATACCGGCACCGGCTTCTTCGGCCGGTAGAGACGGCAGATATTCAAGACAGGTCCGCTTCACGCCATTCGGCGCAGCAGGGCAGCAGGGACTGGCACATTCATGTGTGCTGATCGTCGGAATGGGAGCGCTTGGGACAGGCATCGCCGAGACGCTGGCCCGCTGCGGGGTAGGGCGGCTTATTCTGGTGGACCGCGATTATGTGGAATGGAGCAATCTGCAGCGCCAGCAGCTCTATACGGAAGAGGATGCCCATGTGCGGATGCCCAAAGCGGCGGCAGCCCAATCCAGACTAATGGCGGTCAATTCGGAAATTACGGTGGAGGCCCATGTGCTGGATGTACGTGCCGAGGAGCTGGAAGGCCTGCTGGCAGGAGTGGACCTTATCATGGACGGAACGGATAACTTCGATACCCGGCTGATCATGAATGACCTGGCACAGAAACACGGTATCCCCTGGATCTATGGGGCTTGTGTCGGAAGTTACGGCATCACCTACACCATCCTGCCAGGCGAGACGCCGTGTCTGAATTGTATGCTGGGGAGTATTCCGCTGGGCGGGGATACCTGTGATACAGCTGGTATCCTTCCGCAAGCGGTGCAGATGGTTACAGCCAACGGTACAGCGGAAGCGCTGAAGCTGCTCGGCGGATATAAGGAGAAGCTGCGCGGCAAGCTGCTGACGTTCGATGTCTGGCGGAATGAGCAGCAGGAGATCGGCGTGAGGGGGGCGAAGAAAATAGACTGCCCTTCCTGCGGCGAATCACCGGTCTATCCTTATCTGTCGGCATCCAATACAGAGCGCAGCGATGTGCTGTGCGGCAGGGATACGGTCCAGATCCGTCCGGCGAACCGCAGAAGCCTGAATCTGCAGGAGACTGCCGCCCGGCTCTCCAGGCTGAACAGCGGCAAGGTGGAGAGCAATCCGTACCTGGTTTCTTTTACGGAGGAGCCATACCGTATGGTTGTGTTCGCAGACGGAAGAGCATTGATACATGGAACCAGTGATATCGCTGCTGCCCGCAGCTATTATCACCGGTATTTCGGGTAACGGAGGAGATACGCATGAACAAGGGAGCTATCAGGCATATGGCTGTTTTTACACTGAAATCGGCCCCGGACACTGAAGAGACACGCGCCTTTCTGCGGGACGGTGCAGAGATTCTCAGTGCCATTCCAGGAGTGAACCATTTCGAGGTGCTGCGGCAGGTCAGTGTCAAATGTGACTATCAGTACGGATTCTCGATGGAATTCGCGGATCAGGCGGCTTATGATGCCTACAATAATCATCCGGATCACCAGGCTTTTGTAGCGGAGCGCTGGGACACCCAGGTTGCTGCATTCCAGGAGATCGACTTCATGGTGTAACCGAGAAGCGGCAATGATTAGCAAAGAGACCATTCCGGCGGAATGGTCTCTTTGCTAATCGGAGATGCTAAGCTCATCTGCTGCGGCACAGCCGGTGCAAGACTGCTTCAGGGGGAGTACCCGGATGAATGAACTGATCGCATGGTATAGGCCCGGCCCGGTCCCGGATGAGCGGAAGGCAGCAGCAGACGGAGATTCTAGTGAATCCGGCCAAATAGAGCTTGAGGAGGCAATCCACAGTCTCGGTATGAAAACAGCAATAAGCGAAGACTTGGAAAGCCTTCGCTTATTGCTGTCAGGCGGTGAGCCTGTACTCCTGCTCGCCGAACTGGATGAACCCGGAGGCTGGGCTGGCTGGGAAGCCGTCTCGGAGGCCAGGAATGAGGGGATGATTCTGCCGGTGATGGTGATATCCCTCTCTGGGGGACTGCAAGAAGTGAGGGGGGAGGCGGCAGTCTCGGCCTTTGAAGCCGGAGGTAATGAATATATGGGGAAGCCTGTACATACCGGTGAGTTCAAACGCAGAATATTGAATTTACTTCAGCTGACAGGCCGCAGGAAAGAAACGGCCTCGCTGCTTAAAGTGGATGGACTGCTTCTCGATCCCGGCCGCCGTCAGGTCAGCCGGGACGGAACAGAGCTGATGATGACCCCCAAGGAATTCGATCTGCTGCACTATCTGGCGGTGAATCTGGGTGAAGTGTGTCCCAGAGACGAAATATTACGGCAGGTATGGGGGTATCATTTTCATGCGGATACGAATGTAGTGGATGTCTATATCCGGCATCTTCGGCTCAAGGTGGACAAAGGACGCCGGAATAAACTGATTCATACGGTGCGCGGAACCGGATATGTACTGCGGGCACCGGAGAGCGGGGCCACAAGCTGACGGCCAACGGATGAAGCGTAGCTCTCCGGTTGGAAGACTTGTCCTTAAAGTACGCGGCGGGACTTCAGGTAAGTCTTTTTCCAGTTGCCCGAGTTGAGATCGGAGATGGTGACACCTGGTGAGCCATAAGTATGAAGGATCTTGCCATTGCCTGCATAGACAGCCACATGGGTTACGTTTCTTCCGTTTGCCCGGCTTCCGCTAGAGAAGAACACCAGATCGCCGACACGCAGATTAGCTTTGCTGACGGATGATCCGACTTTGGATTGGGCTACGGATGTACGCGGCAGATTCACGCCATATTTTTTGAAAATAAATTGAGTAAAGGAAGAGCAGTCAAAATAACGGGTAGTCGAAGTGGATGCTCCGAACTTGTAACGCGTACCCAGGTATTTTTTGCCGAAGCTGACCACCTTTGAACCGGAAGCGGATGCGGATACAGAGTCGGCCGATACCGAATCAGCGGATACCGCTGAGGCAGCAGCAGGTGCTGTTCCCGCTCCGGTGGCGAGTAATGTGCTGAACCCGATTGTTGTGCACAATCCGATGGTAATTGCTTGTTTGATCCATTGTTGCTTATTCATGTTGTGTTACCTCCAAGTTTGTAATCTATTTGGTAGTTTCTTTCTCTGATTCGTAGTATAGCAGGTTATAGACGTCCTAAATTATGGCAGAGTCCCCCTAAATGCAGGCGGGATATACAATGAAAGCGTTTTATTAAAATCTCATTAAAAGTTACAAAATATTAATATTTAGCGCTGCAGCAGATCAAAAAAAACCGGGAAACCCTTATCATTCAAGGGAATTCCCGGTTTTACACTTTTGAAACAAAGGTTACAGCGATGTCTCCATAGATCTATGTATTCAGTCCTTGCTCTGAATAATCAGCAGAAGTCCACTCTCAATCGTAACGGTTCCGCTGCGCTCCAGCAGCACGTTGCTTACAGCCAGAGATTGGCCCAGCTTGAGAGTGGCATTCTCCAGGGGGTACTGGAAGCCCTTAAGTGTAATTCCCGTAACTTCGGGAGTCAGGGGCAGCAGGGAGACATAAGTATACCCGCGATCCTCCACAACCGCCTGCGAGCCGGTTAGCGTAATGTAATTATTCGCATCCATAATAGAGCAGGCAACCTGACGCTGGAGCGCCCTTGTCATCATCTGAATACTGGCCAGGGTATGATCCATACGGGTTCCGGTTACTCCGATAAGCAGAATGGACTGCGGCTGGAGATTCAAGGCAAGATCAAGAGCCATTTCGCTGTCGGTTAAGTCTTTATTCACCGGATCACAGCTGATCGTTTCTTTGCTTCCCGCCTGAATCCGCTGCAGCGCCTCAGGAGCTACGGAATCGAAATCCCCGACTGCAAGCTGGGGGGTGTATCCGTGATCAATCAGGAAAAGCGCACCCCGGTCAGCGCCGATAATATAATCTTCTTCATCTAATAGGTGCAGGCATTCTGCTGTCAGCTCACCGCCTGCAACAATAACGATACGCCCGGATGGCAATGGGTCCCCCTCCTTAATGTTCACTTAAGTTCATCATCCTGAACAGTATATAGCAGTTTGAAAAGTTGTACAATTGCCGCGCTAACGTTAAAATAAAGACAGTGCGGTTATCTGCACCATTCTGTCACAGTTTGTAAGTATGCTTGATCATTGGAGGTGAGAGGGATCGTAAACGTGTTATTTGTATGTCTGGGGAATATTTGCCGGTCTCCGATGGCAGAGGCCGTGCTGCGTAATAAGATTGAGCAGCGTCAGCTGGAGGGTCAAATCTCAGTGGATTCCGCGGGAACCGGGGATTGGCATGTCGGCAAAGCGCCGCATGAAGGGACCCGGCGAATTCTTGATCTGCACAGAATCAGCTATGAGAATATGAGAGCCCGGCTGGTCAGCGGTGAGGATTTCGGGCGGTTTGAATATATCATCTGCATGGACAAGTCCAATGGAGAGAATGTGCGCAAGCTTCCCGGAGGCGAGAAGTCAGAGCTGCTGTTCTTCATGGACCTGCTGCCTGACGAGGAGCTTCGTGAAGTGCCTGACCCGTATTTCACCGGAAATTTCGAGCAGGTGTATGATTTAATCAATGCCGGTTGTGACGTGCTGCTGGAACGGATCATTCATGAGAAGCTTCAGCAGGCATAACGCTGCAGCCGGACCGGTTGCCGTCCTTATCTTCTAAGGATCGGCACCGTGGGTCCGCTTTTGAATGAAAGCGTAGTCAGGCATGTCACATACATAAGTTCGTAAGATGTTCACTTTTCGGGTTCTTTTAGCTGTTTCAGGGGCGGAAGAAATAGAGTAATGATTCCGGGAGCTCTTTTTGCCAAAATCCCCAGAGATGTTGGCCATCCTTCTCGCGGTAGGAGACTGTAGCTCCTTTGGATTCCAGCATCGCCTTGGTCTCCCGGTTCATTTCAACGAAATCATAGACTCCCGTATCGGTCTTGTAATCTCTCTCCTGAAGACCTACAACCATATTGATCTGCAGCCAGGAGAGATCCTCTTCGCGGGCGAGCAGATCGCGGGTCTCCGGATAATAAGCACCCGACAGGCTGAGAACTCGGCTGAATAATCCAGGGTAAGCCAGTGCGAGGTGCAATGAGACACTGCCGCCCAGGGAATCTCCGGCTATAATCCGTTCGCCGGGTGTACGCCGGACAGGATAATTATGTTCAATGAAGGGAATAATCTCTTCGGCGAAGCATGAAAGGTACTGCTTGAAGCGGCTGCCGAACGGAGCGTATTCTGCGGTGCGGACAGCCACGTTCACTTCAACGCCCACTATAATGAAGGGTTCCACATCCTGCTCCAGAATCAGCTGGCCGGCAAGTGTAGCAATCCGGCCGAAGTTGAAGAATTCTTCTCCGTCCTGGCAGTAGACAACGGGATAGCTGAGTACTTCATTATAGCCGGGGGGAAGATAGATGCGCAGCTTGCGCTCTTCCTGCAGATGTTCGCTCCACAGGGTTTGTTTCACTATTGTACGTTTCAGAAAAACAGGTTCGCTCATTGTCAAATCGTCACCTTTCATGTCGAATTTTGCATAAGACTTAGTGTTTCGTTTCAATTACCAGGCCGCCAATGTGGGATATATCATTTACTTGATAAATATCCTTTGATCTGTTATAGGATTTTCAAACGTCTGTTATACATACAAAATTTATGGAAACATAAATTTTATGCGTATTTCTTTGACGAAACAGATACAACAGGTGTATAATAATTCTATAACAGAGACCACTGATATTCAAATTTTTTTATTGAGGTGAAGATAATGACTAAGGTTCCCTATGAAGTGTATACAGAGGACGTTGAGGCCCTTTCGGTTCTTTCCCCGGATGGAGAAATTATCAACAAGGAAATGATGCCTGATCTTACCGACGACCAACTGAAAGAAATTATGTACCGTATGGTATTTACCCGTACCTGGGATGACCGTGCTGTCAACCTGGGCCGTCAAGGCCGTCTGGGCTTCTATGCGCCGGTATCCGGACAGGAAGCGACAATGATCGGCAGCGAGTTCGCTCTGCAGAAGGAAGACTTCGTCTGCCCGGGCTACCGCGATATTCCGCAGCTCGTATGGCATGGACTTCCATTATATCAGGCTTTCCTGTATTCCCGCGGACATCAGCATGGCGGACAGATTCCTGAAGGCGTTAATGTACTTATGCCGCAGATCATTATCGGAGCACAGATCCTGCATGCTACCGGTATTGCTATGGGCTTCAAATTGAAGAAACAGCAGAACGTTGCGATCACATACACTGGTGACGGCGGTTCCTCAGAAGGCGACTTCTATGAAGGCCTTAACTATGCAGGAGTATTCAAACTGCCGGTTATCTTCTTCGTTCAGAACAACGGTTATGCCATTACAACTCCGTTCTCGAAGCAGACGGCTGCTAAATCCATCGCCCACAAAGCGGTTGCAGCAGGGATTCCGGGAATCAAGATTGATGGTATGGACGTATTCGCCGTAATCTCCGCGGTACAGCAGGCTGCTGAACGTGCCCGTAAGGGTGAAGGTGCAACGCTGATCGAAGCGGTAACTTACCGTTTCCGTCCGCATTCCCTGTCCGACGATGCCAGTAAGTACCGTACGAAGGAAGAAGAAGGACAATGGAATGAGAAAGATCCGATTGCCCGTCTTGCCAAGTACCTGGAGAAAAAAGGCCTCTGGACCGAAGAAGACACTCTGCGCGTAAGAGAAGAAGCGAAAGCTACTGTTAACGAGCAGATTAAAAAAGCAGAACAGACCGAAAAAATGACCATTCCCGGCTTGATCGACAGCATGTTCGAGGTAACTCCGAAACATCTTGAAGAACAAAAAGCCGATTTTGAATAAGGGGGATATCAGGCAATGGCACAGATGAATATGAAAGAAGCAATCCGTGACGCAATGCGCGTTGAACTGAATCGTGACCCTAATGTTCTTATCTTCGGAGAAGACGTTGGTAATGTTGGCGGCGTATTCCGTGTAACGGAAGGGCTGCAGAAGGAATTTGGCGAAGAACGCGTATTCGATACACCGCTGGCAGAGTCCGCTATTGGCGGTTTGGCCTTCGGTCTCGGCGTACAGGGCTTCCGTCCGATTGCCGAAATCCAGTTCGTGGGCTTCATCTTTGAAGCTCTTGATCAGATCGTTATTCAGGCGGCTCGCCTGCGCTGGCGTTCCGGGGGCAGATATAATGCTCCTGTAGTCTTCCGCACTCCATTCGGCGGCGGCGTTAAAGCTGCTGAACTTCATACCGATTCCCTGGAAGGCCTGATTGCCCAGAGTCCGGGGATCAAGGTGGTTATTCCTTCCAACCCTTACGATGCCAAAGGACTGCTGATCGCTTCGATCCGCGATAATGACCCTGTATTCTTCATGGAACACTTGAATCTGTACCATGCTTTCCGTGCAGAAGTGCCTGAAGGTGAATATACCGTTGAACTTGGCAAAGCCAATGTAGTACGCGAAGGTACGGATGTCTCCATTATTACCTACGGTCTAATGGTGCATACTGCTGCCAAAGCGGCTGATCAGCTTGAGAAGGACGGCATCAAAGTTGAAATTATCGACCTGCGTACCGTTAGCCCGATTGACATCGACACTATTGTTGCTTCTATTAAGAAGACCAACCGTGCAATTGTTGTACAAGAAGCGCAGAAGAGCTCCGGTGTAGCCGCAGAGGTCATCGCTCAGATTAACGAAAAAGCTCTGCTGCACCTGGAAGCCCCGGTGCTTCGTGTAGCAGGTCCTGATACGATCTACCCGTTCGCACAAATCGAAGATACCTGGATTCCTACACCTGCACGTGTAATTGCGGCAGTTAAGAAAGTGATGGAATTCTAGGAAGTAACGACCTTGCCGTCCTTGTAAAAGGGCGGCAGCCGTTTCTGCGATTGACTGATTAGCTGGAAGAGCTCAACATAACTTTTAGGAGGTTATCAAGGTGGCAAAATTCGAATACCGGTTCCCTGAGCTGGGCGAAGGTCTGCATGAAGGTGAAATTATCAAAATGCATATCAAAGCCGGCGACAAAGTAACCGATGATGATATCGTAATGGAAGTTCAGAACGACAAGGCGGTAGTAGAGGTTCCTTGTCCGGTCAACGGCACAGTGCTTGAAGTCTTCACCAAGGATGGCCAAGTATGCCGTGTTGGCGAAGTTGTAGCCATTATTGATGCAGAAGGCGACGTTCCTGAGCAGGAAGGCGGCCATCCGGCAGAACAGGCTACCCAGGAAGCAGATGCAGCCAAAGGCGGAGCAGATACAACCTCTTCTCCAGCAGCTAGCAGCCCTGCAACCGGCGGAGCTACGAACTTCGAATATAAATTCCCTGAACTGGGCGAAGGCCTGCATGAAGGTGAAATTATCAAGATGCATATCAAGGTCGGCGACAAGATTACCGATGATGATATCATCATGGAAGTTCAGAATGACAAAGCTGTCGTGGAGGTTCCTTCTCCTGTCAACGGTACGGTTGTAGAAGTGTTCACCAAAGACGGCCAGGTATGCCGCGTAGGTGAAGTTGTGGCTATCATTGCAGCAGAAGGTGATGTTCCGCAGCAGGAAGGCGGCCACGCTGAAGCATCCGGTACACAGGCAGCAGCTCCTTCTCAAGGCGCAGCCCCGGCAGTGGCGGCAGGAGCACCAGCTCCTGACCGTGAAGTATTGGCAACACCAAGCGTACGCAAGTTTGCCCGCGACCAGAGCGTTGATATCTCCAAGGTGAACGGCTCCGGGAAGAACGGCAAGATTACCCTTGAAGATGTGGAAGCCTTCCTGAAGGGCGGATCAGCAGCCCCTGCGGCAGCGGCTCCGGCAGCATCTGCACCTGCAGCGGCATCGGAAGCGCCAAAAGCTAAGGCAGCAGCACCGGCAGCGTCCGGCAATGCCAACCTGGAAGAAGAACGCGTACCATTCAAGGGTATCCGTAAAGCCATTGCCAATGCTATGGTTAAATCGGCATACACTGCACCGCATGTTACCATTATGGACGAAGTGGATGTTACTGAGCTTGTAGCCTTCCGCGCCCGTATGAAGCCTGTTGCCGAGAAGAAGGGCGTGAAGGTTACTTACCTTCCGTTCATCGTGAAGGCACTCGTTGCAGCTTCCCGCCAGTTCCCTGCGCTTAACGCAATGATTGACGAAGCTACGAACGAAATTGTCTACAAGAAATATTACAACATCGGTATCGCTACAGATACAGACAACGGTCTGATCGTTCCTGTCATTAAGGATGCTGACCGTAAGAGTATCTGGATGATCGCTAGTGCGATTTCAGATCTGGCTGTCCGCGGACGCGACGGCAAGCTGGCTCCGCATGAAATGAAAGGCAGCACGATCTCGATCAGCAACATCGGTTCCGCTGGCGGTATGTTCTTCACACCGATTATCAACTTCCCTGAAGTTGCAATTCTCGGAACCGGACGTATCACTGAGAAGCCTGTTGTGAAGAATGGCGAAATCGTAGCAGCACCTGTAATGGCCCTGTCCCTGAGCTTCGACCATCGTATTATTGACGGCGCAACTGCACAGAATTTCATGAATTACATTAAGACCCTGCTTGCAAATCCTGATATGTTAGTTATGGAGGTGTAATTAATGGTAGTCGGAGACGCTTCAATCGAAATCGACACATTGGTAATTGGTGCAGGTCCCGGCGGGTATGTGGCGGCAATTCGTGCCGCCCAGCTCGGCCAGAAGGTCATCATTGTAGATAAATCGGAACTCGGCGGCGTATGTCTGAACCGCGGCTGTATTCCTTCCAAGGCCCTGATCTCGGCTGCTCATCAGTTCGAGGCGGCCCAGCACGGTGAAGTATTCGGTGTTACTGCCGAGAACGTCAAAGTGGACTGGTCCAAAACCCAGGCCTTCAAAAACGGCGTAGTCAAAAAAATGACTTCTGGCGTAACCAGCCTGATGAAAGGCAACAAAATTGAAGTATTCAGCGGTGAAGCTATGTTCATCAGCGCAAACGAAGCCCGTTTGTTCAATGATCATGAATCCCCGCGCTACAAATTCAATAACTGCATCATCGCGACTGGTTCCCGTCCGATTGAGCTGAAGCCATTCCCGTTCGGCGGACGTATTCTGTCCTCCACGGAAGCGCTGGATCTGCCTGAAATTCCAAAGAGCATGATCGTAATCGGCGGCGGCTACATTGGTGCAGAGCTTGGCCAGATGTACTCCAAATTCGGCACCAAAGTAACGATCATTGAAGGTCTGGACACGGTCCTGCCTGGCTTCGACAAAGACATGACCCGTCTAGTTGCCAAGAATATGGCGAAGACCGGTATTGAAATTGTAACGAACGCTAAGGCGGAAAGTGCAGTTCAGAACGACAAGGAAGTTACAGTGAAGTATTCTGTTGGCGGCGAGTCCAAGGAAGTAACTGCTGAGTACCTGCTGGTTACTGTCGGCCGTCGTCCTAACACTGACGGCGAGCTGGGCCTGGATCTGATCGGCGTTGAGCTGGACGACCGTGGTCTGGTCAAAGTTGACCATCAGGGACGTACTAATATTCCTAATATTTTCGCTATCGGCGACATCGTTCCTGGTCTTGCCCTGGCGCACAAAGCTTCTTACGAAGGCAAGATTGCTGCTGAAGCAATCGCCGGACACAAATCGGTTGTTGACTACAAGGTGATGCCGGCTGTAGTGTTCACAGATCCGGAATGCTCCAGCGTAGGTCTGACTGAGAAAGAAGCGAAGGATAAGGGATATGCAGTGAAGAGCGGCAAGTTCCCGTTCGCAGGCAACGGCCGCGCCGTTTCCCTGAATGCTCCTGAAGGCTTCATCAAGATTGTAGCCAAGAGCGACAACAATCAGGTGCTTGGCGCGCAAATCGTCGGTATCGAAGCCTCCAACCTGATCGCTGAGCTGGGTCTGGCGATTGAGATGGGCGCAACGCTTGAGGATATCGCACTGACTATCCATGCGCACCCAACCCTTGGCGAGATCGTCATGGAAGCGGCTGAGCTGGTAGAAGGCCACCCGATTCACGTAATGAAATAATAACGCTTAAGCTTATGCGGTAAGAATATAAGAGGATGTTCCCGAAGCCATGTAGAATGGTTAAGGGGACATCCTCTTTTCAATCGGCAGCTGGAGGAATGAGAGCTACCTGTGATTGCTGAAAGTGGAGCTTAATGATTTGGGAGTAGGGGAGGACAGAGCATGAGGAACGAAGGGCCAGAGCAGGTGCTGGAAGTGCAGAGGGTGCTTGAGCAAATAGTTGCCAAACAGATTCCTGTACATGTTGGCTGTCAGCTCTTAACGGCGATGTTGCATAATGGAAACGAATGGGTCTGGAGTGATTTTGACGAGTATTATAGCTTGTTAGCAGACATTCCTTTACCTGATCAGTACCTGATGTGGAATCAAGAGGCATTGCTCGCTAAGCTTAAGAAACTGGATTTATATGAGGAGCAGGTAATACACCTGGCAAAGCGCCTATACGATGAATTGAAGTCTCAAGAGTGAATGAAAACTTACAAGTTCATTCTATATAAGCACTAAAGAAATAAACAAAAAGCAAAAGAAGCGGAGGGGGAATTTGGAACTGTAGGAGCGGTAGCGACCGCCTTTGTCACCGGATTTCACCCGCGGCAGCGGATTAGATCAAGAAATCTGGTGACAACAGCGGCCGGAAGTCCAAATGTTCACCGCAGTGACGACGAAGCTTCAAGTTCAAAATTTAAGTCAATCTTATATATAGTTATTTCCTTTATTATCAGTCATTTAGGATTAACAGCTTGTGTTAGTATTTTCCTGCTGTAGGAAATTGTATTTTCTGTGCGCGAACAAGTTACAAGGATAGTCTGCTCATGGTAAACTAATAGAAGAAAAAAAGAGAGTGGGGTGCGATACTTCTTGCGCAATTACTTGGATTTATTGCAGGATATTCTGGATAACGGTACAGCCAAAGGTGACCGGACCGGTACAGGTACAGTGTCTGTATTCGGGCGTCAGCTCCGCTTCGATCTGTCGAAGGGCTTCCCGCTGATGACCACCAAGCGCATCCATCTGAAGTCGGTGGTGCATGAGCTGCTCTGGTTCCTCAAAGGGGATACCAATACTTCCTATTTGAAGGAGAATGGAGTCTCCATCTGGGACGAATGGGCGGACGAGAACGGTGAACTGGGGCCGGTGTACGGTTCGCAGTGGCGGGCCTGGGAGAGTAAGGACGGGCAGCATATTGATCAGATTGCAAATGTGATTGAGGCAATTAAGCATAATCCGGATTCACGGCGTCATATTGTCAGTGCCTGGAATGTAGGCGAGATTGAGCAGATGAAGCTTCCGCCATGTCATTTTGTGTTTCAGTTCTATGTAGCGGACGGCAAGCTGTCCTGTATGCTTACCATGCGTTCGGTAGACACCTTCCTGGGGCTTCCCTTTAACATTGCCAGCTACGCGCTGCTTACCCATATGGTTGCCCAGCAGACGGGGCTTGCGGTCGGAGAATTCATCTGGTCAGGCGGAGATGTGCACATATATACAAATCACATGGAGCAAGTAGCCACCCAGCTCGCGCGCGAGCCATATGCGTTGCCGGAGCTTAAGATTCGCAGAGTACCTGACAGCATTTTTGATTATACCTATGAGGATTTCGAGTTCATCGACTATGTCCATCATCCGGGGATCAAGGCACCGGTTGCTATATGAGTATTACCATGATTTGGGCGATGGCCGCGAATGGCGTAATTGGTAAAAATAATGATATGCCCTGGCATTTGCCGCTGGATTTCGCTTATTTCAAAGCAGAGACCCTCGGTAAAAGGATGCTGATGGGCCGTAAAACGTGGGAGTCTCTTGGCAGCAAGCCGCTTAAGGGGCGCACCAGCCTGATTCTGACGCGGGACCGGAGCTTCGCACCCGAAGGGGCCGAGGTGGTGCATTCGCTGGAGGCTGCGCTTGCGGAGGGCCGCAGGGAGGATGAACTGATGGTGATCGGCGGAGCCGAGATCTACAGCCTGATGCTGCCGTATGCCGATAAGCTGCGTGTTACACGGATCGAAGCAGAGATTGAAGGCGACACGAGGTTCCCCGAGGTGGACTGGAGCCAGTGGAATGAAGTCTCCAGTACTGCGGGGATCAAGAATGAACAGAACCCTTATGATTACCGTTTTTTTGTTTATGAGCGCAAGGAATAATGATGAAGCGTTTTCTCTGACATAAGATGTGAAATAGTACAAATAATCAGCAGATTAGTCCATTACAGTGCGAAAGTATTGAATGCTAATATAATTAAAATTAGAAATGGTGTACTATACATCAACATGAAGAGAACGGATGGGGGAAACGTATATATGTCTACACCTACAGGATTTATGGAGTATAAGCGCCAGCTCCCAGGAGACCGGGACCCGGAGCAGCGCGTGAAGGATTGGGAGGAGTTCCACGAGCATCTGAGCGAGGACGAGCTTCGGACCCAGGGTGCCCGTTGTATGGATTGCGGGACACCGTATTGCCACACCGGTGTGGATATGAGCGGCGGTACTTCAGGCTGTCCCGTGCATAACCTGATCCCGGAGTGGAACAATCTGGTCTACCGGGGCTTGTGGAAGGAAGCGCTGGAACGCCTGCACAAGACCAATAATTTCCCTGAATTTACCGGCAGCATTTGTCCTGCACCTTGCGAGGGCTCCTGCACCGTCGGTCTGATTGGACAGCCTGTTACGATCAAGACTATCGAGCTGGCTATCGTAGATAAGGGCTTCGAAGAGGGATGGGTCGTTCCAAGCCCGCCGGAGAAGCGTACAGGCAAACGGATCGCCATTGTCGGCTCCGGCCCGGCAGGTCTGGCGGCGGCTGCCCAGCTGAACAAAGCGGGCCACACAGTAACGGTCTTTGAGCGCAGTGACCGGATCGGCGGCCTTCTGATGTACGGCATTCCGACGATGAAGCTGGACAAACGTGTCGTACAGCGCCGGGTGGATCTGCTGGCTGCTGAAGGCGTGGAGTTCGTAGTGAATACGGAGATTGGCAAAGACATTCCGGCGCAGCAGCTGGTTGATGAATATGATGCCGTTGTCCTCTGCGGCGGAGCTACCAAAGCGAGACGCTTCAATGTGGAAGGTAATGATCTCAAGGGTGTAATGTACGCCATGGATTACCTGAACGGAACGATCAAGAGCTATCTGAATTCCAACCTCGAGGATGGCAATTACGTCTCCGCCGCAGGGAAAGATGTAATCGTGCTTGGCGGTGGTGACACAGGTTCCGACTGTGTGGCAACCTCCTTGCGTCATGGCTGCAGCAGCATTACACAGTTCGGTACGCATGACAAAGCTCCGCTTACGCGTGACCCGATTGCCAACCCTTGGCCGCAGTTCCCTAACGTCTATACTCTGGATTATGCCCAGCAGGAAGCCAAAGCCGTCTTCGGCGAAGATCCGCGTGAATTCTCTATCATGACCACTAAGTTCGTCGGGGATGAAGAAGGCAACCTTAAGGAGCTGCACACGGTGCAAATCCGCCGGATGGTGGACGAGACCGGACGAAAGATCTACCAGCCGGTGCCGGGAACCGAGGCTGTCTATCCTGCTCAGCTTGCGCTGATCGCGATCGGCTTCGACGGACCGGAGCAGGATATCATTGAGGAGCTGAAGCTGGATACGGACCGCCGCACCAATGTGAAGGCCCGTTACGGCAAGTTCAATACGAATGTGGATAAAGTATTTGCAGCCGGAGATATGCGCCGCGGACAGAGCCTGGTGGTCTGGGCCATTAACGAGGGCCGTGAAGCGGCACGTGAAGTGGATAAATACCTGATGGGTTCGACTGTACTTGCTTAATTGAATATCCATCAAAAGGGGCTGTCCCAAAAGCCATGAAATGGCTACTTGGGACAGCCCTTTGTTTTGGAGTAAGATTAACGTGAGCACTTGGGTGGACGCTGCGCGAACGGACCGTTGTTTGGGTCGCTGTGCTCTCCAGATTTTTTTCATTCCCCTTAGCAGTGAAAATCCGGAGACCAAGGCGACCGCTGCCGCTTTTCCGCGGGTCAGTCCGTCGACTCCGCTGTTTAAGCAGTATACGAAAACACTTTTTCAACAAACACAAAAAAAGAAATCGCCTTTTTGGTAAAATGGAGGTACCGCCCAACCATTTCAAAAGGAGCGATTTCTTTGTACATTCAATTCCATGGACCCACTTTGCTTGCCAATGGATCTGGAAGAAGATATCCCGAAAAATCACCTCGAACGCACTTGTGAATGCCGCCGTCAATCGGCTGGACAAGGCCGTTTTTGACGCTGCTTATCCCGGCTGCGGGCTTGACAGCTACCACCCTAAAATGCTCACCAAAGGTCATTATCACGCTTACACTCAGCGAATCTATTCATCTTGCCAAATCGACAAAGCGGTACGGGAGAACATTCCCTTCATGTAGCTAGCCGGACGGCAAGCTCCCAACTTTCGTACGCTGAATCGCTTCCGTTCCCAGTGAATGAGGAGTGTCCTTGAAACGGTATTTACCGCCGTGCTTCAGTTTCTTGCGGACGAAAAATACATTTCCCATGAGCATTACTTTGTGGAGTGCACGTGTTCATAGGGAAAGCCCAGAGACCTTAGAGAGCGGCTATGAAATTCGTAGACGTCATTACCGAAGCAGCTCTTGTGCCTAAAGGAGCGTTGCACGAAAGCGGTAGGAAATCGGGGGGCGTCAGTCTGGAACGGCTGCGATACCAGAAACAGGCTCGGGAAATTCTACGGAGTGAGCAAGCCACCAATGACCAAAAACGCAGAGCAGCGATCCTCTAATAACGGGAGAATCGCTGCTCTGCTCACTTTTTGTAGCAATAAGAAGGAAGAGAACTGTCTTCAGCAGTAGAAAACCTACATTTGGGACAGCCCCTTTTATAATATTACGCCAAAATCATAGTTTCACCTGATAACTTATCCTCCTAGTGTTCTCGTAACCCGCTCAAACAACGGTCCGTTCGTGCAGCGTCCACCGAGGCGCTCACGTAGATCCTGCTCAAAAACAAAGGACTGCTATGTCATTGAATCAAAGGTTAGTCCTCCAGCTTGAACCGTTCAATCTTATGCTGCAGATCGCCAGCCATCCTGGACAGCTCAGTAGAGGAGGCAGAGATCTCTTCCATGGAGGCGAGCTGTTCTTCTGTAGCTGCCGTGACGCTCTGGAAGGCGTCTGAGGTGGAACGGGAGATGGCCGAGATCTCGTGCACAGAAGCAGCGACCTCCTGCGCTCCGGCTGACATCTGCTCGGTAATGGCCGAGATGTCATGCAGCTGGTTGTTGATGGCGGCCGTGGAATGTTCGATGCTGATGAAGGCTTCTTTGGCTTCGGCGGTCACCTGAATGCCCAGTTCCACATCGGCTGCAACGGTATGCCGGATGGCTTCATAGGTCTGGTCAATCAACCTGGTCATCTGCTGCAGCGTATCCTGAATATCTCCGGCAGTATTCTTCGATTGATCGGCCAGCTTCCGAACTTCTGAAGCCACGACTGCGAAGCCCCGGCCCTGCTCCCCGGCACGGGCAGCTTCAATGCCGGCGTTCAGCGACAGGAGATTCGTCTGTACGGCAATCGCCGTGATGGCACTGCTCATAGCGGACACCTCATTGTTCAGGCCGTTTAATTGCCCGATCAGCTCCGAAGAGTGGTGCGTAGAGGTGCGGATGGCATCCATTTGCTGGCTGACCTGTTCCATCCTCCGGCTGCCGCTGCGAACGTCAGCTTCAGTATTCGCGGAAGAATCGACGATAGAGGCGGCGGCTTCGGCGATCTTTTGGATACCGGATGACATTTCCTCCATCGCACGCGAGGTTTCTGCCATGGCCGAGGTCTGCGTCTGCGCACCTTCGGAGGACTCCTGCACCATTTCAGCCACGTAAGCGGTAGCTTTGGAGTTCTCTTCTGTGGTGGCATTCAATTGCTGGCTGGAGGCTGCGAGTTGTCCCGAGGTGTCCGAAATATCCGATACGATACTGCGCAGGGAGCCAACCATCTGGTTGTAATTCTGTGCCAGCTGACCGATTTCATCCACCCGGTTGATTTGGATCTGCTCATTCAGATAGCCTTCGCTTACCCGCTGTGCGGAACGGTTCAGACTGCGGATCGGCTTCGTAATGGAACGGACAATCAGGTACATCAGGGTCAGGGCGACAATCAGGGCAACGGCCAGAACCATAAGTCCGGTATAGATAATCGGCTTTGAGGCATCCGAGAATTCTTGGGTAGGCAGAATGCCGACAATTTTGAAGCCGGTGTTCGGGTCGGTTGTATAATAACCCTGCATGTCCATCTCAGTGTCCGGATTGGTGTAGTGCAGCTCACCACTGTCGTTAACCAGCATCTTCACTACATAGTCTGCTACATCCTCACCTGCGGCCTTGTCGGGATGGGAGACGAATTTATGATTCCGGTCCACAATGTAGAAGTAGCCGGTTTCACCCGGTCTGGTTTTATGGATTCTTTCACTCATGGCCTTCAGATTGAGGCTGGTGGTGACAGCTCCTTTGCCATCCTGCAGCGAATGGGAGATAAACAGCGTATAGTTGCCTGTGGTTGCCGAGACAAAAGGATCGATGATTGTAGTGGCACCGGCATTCTGCATGGACGCCTTATACCAGTCCCGCGTGCGCGGATCATAATCCTGCTTGCCGGGGTCCGGGGCTTTCATCCACGCTCCCTGCTGGTTGCCCACTGTAACAAGCTCAAGCTCGGGATGTGCCTTCATGAACTCTTCGATCAGTGTGCGGGTTTCGGGAGCATGAGCATCGACTGCGGAGGACTCAATCTGGCGGCTGAGCAAATCAACATTCCGCATAGCGGCGGAGACATATTCATGGATGGTGCCGGCGACCAGATCGACACTGGAATGTGTGGCTTTTTGCATTTTGGTTTCCAATTCCTGTTTAGCACTGGAATAAGAAAAATAACTGACCAGGAGGATCGGGATCACCAGCATAATGGTGAACAGCATCATCATTTTTCGTTGCAGCGATCGTGATCTTAGCTTGTGTTGGATGAAGCGGTTGACTGACTTGAACATTGGAATGGTTCCCCCTCTGGTACATGGAAATCGGCTGGTAGCATCGGTAGCCGTTTCTCTCTGAATGACTCTACTCATATATTCGGTTTATCGACACATTTTTTTCATATCTTAAGCCATTTGATGAAAATATTTAATTGCATTTACAATCCATTATCACTGGCTTGACGGAGGAATGAATATCGTATAGATTAAGAACCATATTATAACGGAAAAAGCGTTGACCAAGGACCTGGTATCCGTAACCGCCAGAAACAGAGAGGGGATTCACCGGCTGAAAGATCCCCTGAAGAGCGTGAGAGACCATCCTGCCTTGGAAGCTGCAATCTTATGTAGAGTTGTGCATCAGACTGCCGGCCCCGGCCGTTACCCGGATTTGAGGATCGCAGGTTATTTCTGCGGTTGAACCAGGGTGGTAACACGGCGCATTCGTCCCTGACGGATGCGTCTTTTTTTGCGTTTTCATATTCTATTGAGAAAGAGGCTGATCTGTATGCGCCAAAGTCATCTATTCGTTACCACTCTACGCGAAGCCCCTGCTGAAGCAGAGACCAGGAGCCATCAGCTGCTGCTTCGTGCCGGATATATCCGGCAGCTGGCTGCCGGGGTATATACCTATATGCCCCTGGGACGGAAGGTACTGCGCAACATCGAGACTATCGTCCGTCAGGAAATGGAGGCATCCGGCGCACAGGAGGTCCTGATGCCTTCCCTGCAGCCTGCGGAGCTATGGAGACAATCCGAACGTTATGAGGTGTACGGCAAAGAGCTGATGAAGCTTCAGGACCGTCATGAACGTGAGTTCGTGCTTGGCCCTACTCATGAAGAGGTAGTAACGGAGCTTGTACGCGGAGAGATTAACTCTTACCGGAGGCTTCCGGTTACGGTCTATCAGATCCAGACGAAGTTCCGGGATGAACGCCGTCCGCGCTCCGGGCTTCTGCGGGGCAGGGAGTTCCTCATGAAGGATGCCTACTCGTTCGATGCAGGCTGGGAGGGGCTGGATCTGACCTATCAGACGATGTACAGCGCTTATGAACGGATCTTTGACCGCTGCGGCTTGAAGTACCGGGCAGTGCAGGCGAATGCCGGTGCGATTGGCGGTAAGGGTCAAAATCATGAATTCATGGCCTTGTCAGAGATCGGCGAGGATACGCTTGCCGTCTGCACCCTTTGCGGGTATGCTGCGAATCTGGAGCAGGCTGAAGTGCGGCGCGGTACCGCCCGTTCAGCACAGGATTGTAGCGGAATGCCTGCACCTGAGAAATTCCACACCCCGGATCAAAAGACCATTCAGCAGCTGGAGCAGGAGAGTGGGATCAGGACGGAGGAGATCATCAAGACGATCATTTATACAAGCGGCAGCAGTGCTTTTGCCGTGCTGGTCCGGGGAGATCATGAGGTCAACGAGCTGAAGGTGCAGCAATACCTGGGCTGCGGAGAGATCGCGCTGGCTGAGCATGACCGTGTGCAGGAAGTGGCTGGAGTCGGAGCCGGTTATGTCGGACCGGCCGGATTGTCTGTACAAATCCTGGTGGATGCTGCCATTGCAGATATGGCAGCGGCCGTCACAGGTGCGGGAGAGAAGGATTACCATCTGCGCGGAGTTGTGCCCGGCCGGGACTTCCCGCTTACACATGTAGGAGATTTCCGCAGCGCCGCTCCTGGCGATGTCTGCCCGCACTGCGGCGGAGGCGGGCTTGAATTCCATCAGGGCATTGAGGTGGGGCATGTCTTCAAGCTTGGTACGGTCTACAGTGAGAAGCTGGGGGCGGGCTACCTGGATACTGACGGCCGCAGCCAGCCGGTGGTTATGGGCTGTTATGGCATCGGCATCTCCCGGCTGCTGTCCGCGGTGGCAGAGCAGAACAATGATGAGCAAGGGCTGAGCTGGCCGCTGGCCCTGGCTCCATATACGGTTCATATCCTGCTGATGTCTGCCAAAGATACAGAGCAGCGTGAGCTGGCCGAAGCCATGTATGTACAGCTCACCTCTCTAGGCATTGATACGCTGCTGGATGACCGGGATGAGCGGGCAGGCGTCAAATTCAAGGATGCCGGGCTAATCGGTATCCCGGTGGCGCTGGTTGTCGGCAAGTCAGCCGCAGAGCAGAAGGTTGAATATATGGACCGCCGAGCCGGCAGCAAGGAGATCGTAGATATTGGCGAGGCCGTGCTGCGGGTAAGCGCTCTGCGTACCGCTCCGGATGCAGCTTTTATGTGATGAACCGGTCTGGTAAAATAGGGGAAATGCTGCATGAATTCGCCGCCTGGGAGAGGAGGGAGATACATGTTTGGAAGCTTAAGACGCCGGCTTGACAATGCCAGACAGATGCAGAGAATGCGTAATGAGCATCCGGAGGAAATCCGCCGCCTGCTGGAAGAGCGGGCCAGGGAACAGCAGGCCGAAGTAGAACCTGCACCCGTAAAGTCCGGGCCCTATATTCTTTTCTTCCGCGTGGTGCTGTACATTCTGGCGATGCTGATTGTACTGATTGCCTTCATCGGGGGACCGCAGTCTAATACCCCGGTGTTCACACTGCTTAGCTTTGGCCTGCTGCTGTCGGTCCTGTTTCTGGGGGCGGGGCTCGCTCATCCCGCTATCGTTTTTTTCCGGAAGAAGCGCTCCAGGGAATTTGCACTTGAGCTGTTCGGGCTGCTGAGTGCGGCGCTTGTTCTTTTGATGACCGTTTTCCGTAACAGGTAGCCGTCCTCTTAAAGAGGGGAGCCGTTCACCGCCCATTAATGGTATAATAGACAACTGGACGTATTTTGGTAGAACCAAGGGTAAGGAGCGATTATTTTTGAAGACACTCATTATTGCGGAGAAACCGGACATGGGGCGGAATATCGCCGCCGCAATAGAACCGAAGGCCAAAAATTACCGTTCCTATCTGGAAGGGGAGCAATACATTATCACCTGGGCCATCGGGCATCTGATCGGCCTGGCAGAGCCCGAGGCTTACGACAACAAATATAAAAAGTGGAACATTCACGATCTGCCTATCATCCCCGAAGAGTTCAAGCTGTTGCCGAATGCACGCACGCTGGACCAGCTGAAGGTGATCGGGGAGCTGGCGAAGCGCAGCGATCTGCTGGTGAATTCCTGCGATGCCGGGCGTGAAGGCCAGCATATCTTCTCCCTGATCCAGCGCTATCTGGAGCTGAACCAGCCGGTGAAGCGGCTGTGGATCTCCGACCTGACGCCGGAGACGATCCGCAAAGGCTTCCAGGAGCTGAAGGACGGTGCGGAATACGAGAATCTGACCAAAGCGGCCAGAGCGCGCAGCGAGGCGGACTGGCTGATCGGGATGAACGGCTCGCGCGCTTTTACGACCAAGCATAATGTTCTGCTCTCTGTAGGCCGGGTGCAGACACCCGTGCTGGCCCTGATCTATGACCGCCAGAAGACCATTGAGGCCTTCTCTTCGCTGAAGTTCTTTGAAGTGGAGGGACATTTCAGCCAGAATGAGCTGGCCTACAAGGGAATGTGGCAGGGGGAGCGGCTGACGGACGGTGCCAAGGCGGAGGCGCTTGCAGCCAAGGTCAAGGGGAAGCCCGCCAGGATTAACTCCTATGAGGTGAAGGAAACCAAGGAATACCCGAACAAGCTGTACGATTTGACGCTGCTGCAGCGTGAGGCGAACGGGAAGTACGCTTTCTCCGCCAAAAAAACACTGGATATCGCCCAGGCGTTATACGAGAAGCATAAAGTGATCTCATACCCGCGTACCAACTCCAACTATGTTACGGAGCAGAATATTCCGGAGATGCACAAGACGCTGTCGGCCCTTCAGGGTACGCAGTACGATGAGTGGGTGAAGGGGGCCAACCGCAATCTGGTCCACAAAGGCAACAAGTTTATCTGTAATCCCTCCAAGGTTGAGGATCACCATGCGATTCTGCCGACGAACCGTAAAGCGAACGGGTTAAGCACAGATGAGGCCAAGCTGTACGATCTGATCGTCCGCCGGTTCCTCTCCCAGTTCTATCCGGCTGCTGAATACAAGGTTCATACGGTGATCACCGAGGTGGAGAATGAGAAGTTCAAGACTACGGTCAAGGAGCTGCTCAGCCTCGGCTGGAAGGTGATCTACGGGGATCAGAAGAAGGACAAGTCCAGACCGGCTAAGGGCAAAGGCAAGGAGGACGAGGAGGAAGAGGAGCTTGAGGTGAACGAGCCGTTCTCGATTGCTGCGGACGGTGAAGTATACTGCAGCGATGCTATCGTGAAGGAGAAGGATACCCAGCCGCCGAAGCACTACACGGAGGGGACGTTGCTGAAGGCGATGGAGAGCGCCGGCAAGCAGATCGAAGACGAAGAGCTGCGTGATGCCATGAAGGATTCAGGGCTGGGCACTCCGGCGACCCGGGCGGCCACGATTGAGCGGCTGAAGAATGTCGGCTATGTGGAGATGCAGGGTAAAAAAATCGCCATCACCCAAAAGGGCAGGACGGCGATTGAGCTGATCCGCGGGGCTGGCGTGGAGCTGCTGACCTCCCCGGAAATGACCGGGCAGTGGGAGCGCCGCCTGAATGAAATCGCGCGCGGCACCGCGGCCGACGGACAATTCATGGAGAACGTCAAACGGTTCGCCTCGATGATTGTGGACAAGGTCCGGGCGCAGTCCCGGGCCGCCAAGACCTCCTTTGAAGGAGATACCCCTTCCTTGAACGGAAGTGCCAAAGGCCGCAGCTCTGCTGCTGCGCCGCGCAAGGCTGCTGAACGCAAAGCAGCCGACAAGCCCGCAGCAGCAAGAAAGCGCAGCGGGTCCTCTGCGGTTGCCGTGAAGAGTGAGGATACAGGGCCGAAGATTATTGGAGCCTGTCCGCGTCCCGGCTGCGGCGGTATGATCTTCATGGGACGGAAGGGCTACGGCTGCTCCCATTACAAGGAAGGCTGCAAGTTCGTAATCTGGAAGGAAAATCACGGCCGCACGCTGACCGACACCCAGGTCAAGGCCTTGATCGAGAAGGGCAGAACCGGGAAGCTCAAGCTGACCGGTGAGGATGGCGCGCCGCTTGAAGGCAAGCTGGTGCTGAACAATATGGATACCGGCCAGCTGGCCGTGGAATCCTAATTCCTGCATACAAAAGCGCCCCGGCCTGTTCTTCCCGGCCGGGGCGCTTTGTTATTTGTTCAAAGCCGCTTCAATGGCGGCGCTCAAGCCCTCATAAGAGGAATCCGGCAGCAGCACGCCGTTCACCATGAACTTCGGCGTGCCGTTCACGCCGTAAGCGCCGGCGATTTTGAAGTCTTCTTTTACATCGTACATATAAGTATGGTTCTTCAGGTCCTGCTCGAATTGCCCATAATCAATGCCTTCAATATTGTCCTTCACGAACCCCAGGATGAACTTCTGGGTTGCCCAGATCTCGCTCTCATCGCCCTGATTGGCATAGAGCTTGTGGAGATATTCCCAGAACTTCTCATTGCTCTGCCGGTGGATGGCTTCCCCGGCACTGGCGGCCAGGTAGGAGTCCCGGTCGATGAAGGCAAAGTTCATGAAGTAGAACTGGACCTTGCCGGTATCCACGTAGTCCTTGATGAAGGTATCCAGATAAGAGGCGGTCCAATTTTTGCAGGCCGGGCATTTGAAATCCGCGAACTCAATCACCTTCACCCTGGCGTCTTCCTTGCCCAGATGCGGCTGTTTCTCATACTTCAGCCCGTCGACAACGATCTTTCCCTTCACATCGGTGTAATTAGGGAGATTATCCAGCCCGGCCGTGCCGGACGATTTGCCGTTCGTAAGGATGAAGACAAAGATTGCGATCAGCAGCACTGCAATGACAGCAAGCAACATAGGGAGGATTCGCCCGTTGCCCCGGGTATTCCTGGAATGGTTCGGTTTGGGTTTGTTCATGACCAGCCTCCTGCACGATATGACAATCTACCCAAATAGTATAATCATACCGGCAGCAGGCTGCCTATGCCATTTGTAACACCCGCTAAGGGAAGCGGGCCATCAGCCGTGATGCTCACGCAGGGCAGCCGTACGGATGACCGGAGGAACCTCGTGAATGGCAGAGATCGTCAGCACGGACTGCTGCATCTCCCGCTGAAGCTCAATCAGATTGTAGAGCCATTCATTGGGCTGCTTCAGATAGATGCTGTTGATGCCGGCAGTCAGAGCGGGAAGCACATCGGTACGCAGGGAGTTGCCGATCATCCAGGTGATTTTGCGGTCGAAATGATGGGTCGTCAGGATATGCTCAAGCGCCTCCACATTTTTGTGCTGGCGGATATAGATCCGGTCATCAAAATAGGCGTCCAGCTTCATTTGGGCGATTTTGCGCTGCTGAATGGAGTCGTCGCCGCCAGTGTAGAGGTAGAGGGAATGACCGTCCTGCTTGAGGGTGTCCAGTGTCTCCACCATTCCGGGATAGGCTTCCACCTCCTGGTCGTATACGCTCAGCCCCAGCTTCATGAGCTGCTGCTCCTCGAAGGAGTCAGCTTTGCGGTTATATTTGCTGCAAAAATACCGGTAGGTGGCAATCAGGGATTTCGGGAAATTGTCGCTGGCAAGTCCGCTGGTGCTGACTGTCTCGACATCAATCTCTACCTGCTTGCTGCGGAATTCGCTGATTGTTGGTCCGGCATCGCTGAACCAGTCGGACATCAGCTCGAAATACCGCCCAAGAATGAGGTCGAAATATTTGTTGCAATGCACCAGGGTGTCGTCCAGATCGAAGATTACTTGTTGGGTCAAATATTTCATACGGCTCACTCCTAAATGTGTGTTCTATTATATACGGATGTAGGACTCCAGGAACATCTGCAGCTCCGAAGCCCCGTCAGGCCGGATGCTGTAGCGTTCGGTGCCTTCGCCGCGCAGATGTACGCGCAGAAGTCCGGCGACCCGCAGACTGAGCAGATGATGCATCAGCATTTCACGGGACAGGTTCAGCTCCGCCTGCATTTCCCACAGCGTCTTCGGTTCAATCGCCACGAAGCGCAGCAGTCTCAGCC
Organism: Paenibacillus tritici; assembly: GCF_013204885.1. Taxonomy (GTDB): domain Bacteria; phylum Bacillota; class Bacilli; order Paenibacillales; family Paenibacillaceae; genus Paenibacillus_AQ; species Paenibacillus_AQ tritici. The sequence continues at coordinate 51,023 of NZ_JABMKX010000019.1, read as the reverse complement.
GGGTTGGATCAGAGAGAGCCTGTGTTAAGCGAAGCAGTACCGTAGGCGGCTCCTCCTCATTGTCTGAAGGGACATCTACCGGATATTGAACTAGCATAAGGTTCTTATAGAAGCAATAGGTGTTAATCGGCCGGTTATGGACCGTAGGCAGCAGCACAATGGTCTCCAGCTCCGGGATGTCCTCGATGACAATACCGCCGGAAGCATATTCAATCAGCGGGACCATGTCCATTTTGCTCTCCAGCATTTTTTTCTCAGACGCGTCTTCAATCAGCAGCGGCAGCAGCGTATGCTCCACATGGCGGAAATAATGCTCATACCATATCCGCAAGAGAGGCGTATACCCGTTCTTGATCCGCGTGCATTCTTCCGGCGTTAAGCTATGGAAAAAGGGTCCTGTACGCAAGAGGCATTCTTCCAGGGAGGAGCTCTCCAGCTCATCCAGGAACTGCAGCACCTTGGAAGCCTCGCCCCGGCTGTAAGCCCAGGCATAGAGGACATCATAATCTTCGAACGGCCACTCGGCGGCCTGCTTCAGGGCAGTCAGCTGCATAGGTGTGAAGCGGCCGTCTACCTCCCGGATCCAGTCCGTGCCGATCTCCAGATTGGAGGTCCATTTCTTAGTTACATATAACATGAAACTGTCCAGCAGTTCATATACGGGAGAAACATCAATTTTGAGTTCATACTTCTTCAAGCCGGGGTCACCTCCAAAAAATCAGTCACTTCTATATATTATCTCTTGTTTTGAAGAAGGTTGTCTACTATAATGTTCCGTGTTTGCCTGATGAGGCCGGTTTCTAATACCACTGAATGATACAGGAGGATTTATTCGTGCCAGATTCAAAGTCGTTATCGCTTGCACGCAGCGGCAGAATGAATTATTTGATTTTGATTGCCGTCATTATACTGGCAGGAATGAGCCAAGGGATGCTGCTGCCGGTCTTATCCATTCTGCTGGAGCAAAAAGGCGTCTCGTCCTCGCTGAACGGACTCAATGCGGCCGCCCTTTATGTGGGATCGTTTGCCATGACGCTGGTCGCGGAACGGGTGCTTGGCGCTATAGGCTTCAAAAAGCTGATCGCTGCCGGGCTCGCTCTGGTGCTGGCGGCGCTGCTGCTGTTCCCGCTGCTTACCGGAGTGAAGATATGGTTCGTGCTCCGCCTGCTTGTCGGAATCGGCGATTCAGCGGTCAACTATGCCGCACAGCTCTGGGTGCTGCTGATGACACCAGCGGAGCACCGTGGACGGAACCTTTCGCTGTACGGAATGTCCTACGGCCTGGGCTTCAGCCTGGGGCCGCTTGGCATCAGCCTGCTGCGGTTCGGCCAGTCTGCTCCGTTCCTGATTACTGCACTGCTGTTCGTGCTGGTGCTGCTGCTCGTAGGGCTCAAGCTGAAGGACTCCCGCCCGGAAGCCATGGCGCACAGCGAAGGCCAGGCCAGCCGGTTTGGGCGAAGCTACCGTCTGGCTTGGTATGCGCTGATTCCGGCGCTGTTATACGGCTACATGGAAGCCAGCCTGAACAGCAACTTCCCGGTATACGGACTGCGCATCGGCTTCAGCACCGATCAGATTGCCGCCCTGCTGCCGTTCGCAGGCATCGGGGGCCTTCTCTTGCAGCTGCCGCTTGGCATATGGAGCGACCGCTACGGCCGCAAAGCCATCCTGATTGCGGCAGGCACAGGAGGAGGCCTGGCCTTCACGCTGCTTCCGCTGGCGGGTGAGCATTTCCTGCTGACACTGCTGCTGCTGATGGTGGCCGGGGGACTTGTAGGCTCTTTCTTCTCGCTTGGATTAAGTTATGCCGCCGATATCCTGCCGCGCAAGCTGCTTCCGGCTGCAAATGTAGTGTCCTCGTTTCATTATAGTCTCGGAAGCATAGCGGGTCCGGGCATCGGCGGAGTCCTGCTGCAAACCGGCTGGGGCGGAAGTGTATTTGCGCTAATGGGCGGCCTGTACATGATGTTTGGACTGGCAGGGTTATTATTCTCGCCACGGAAGAGTATTTGAGGTAAGATAAGAACGAATGCTCGCATGGAATTTGATCCCGCTTTCAGAGTACACTATAGAGTAGAGTCGAAGACAGGAGAGGCTGACCTATGATTACAGTTGAACATTTGGCCAAAGCGGTCGGGGAAGATAAAGCACCGGTTCTGCAGGATATCGGATTTCAATTAGAGCCGGGAGAATTTGTGGCGCTGCTGGGACCCAGCGGAAGCGGTAAATCGACACTTCTGCGGTGTCTGGCACTGCGCGAGAAGTGGGACAGAGGGAATTTCAGGGTAGACGGGACCGATATTATGAAGAGCCCGTTTGCCGGCAAACGTAAGATCCGCCGGGAATGGGCGTATCTGGAGCAGAACGCGGAGCTGAATCCGAACCGCACTGCACTGAAGAATGTGCTGATCGGACAGGCCTCACAGACACCGCTCTGGCGGATGGCTACAGGAATGGTCCGTTCGGATGATTATATGGGGGCTATGGACCAGCTGGATCTGCTCGGCCTGCTGGATAAGGCCAAGCTGAAGACCAGCCAGCTCAGCGGCGGTGAGAAGCAGCGGGTAGCGATTGCCCGGGCACTCGTTCACGGCGCCAAGGTAATCCTTGCCGATGAGCCGGTTACGGGCCTGGACCCCAAAACTGCGGAGAATGTCCTTGAAACGCTCCGTAATCTGTGCAAGGAGACGGGGCTGACCGTTCTGACCGTTCTGCCGATCGAGCTGGCCGAACGCTTTGCCAGCCGTCTGTGGGTGCTGGAGGATGGAAGAATCAAACATGATGTCAAAGGACGCCGGCTGACCTCGCAGGAAAGGCTGCATCTGTGAAATGAAACTCAATATGCGCCTACTGGGAGGGCTTGCCGCAGCCGCTCTGTCCCTGTTCGCCCTATCGGGCTGCACCTTTATCAGTGATCCGGTCTCCCAGATGAAGGTACCTCAGCTGTCCGGTGACAAGGCTTCGCTGATGGCAGCCATTAACTCTTCATTGAAGACACTGGATGCCACGCTGCTTCGTCCGGCCAATGATGATAACAGCTCGATTTTCACCGAGGATCTGGACAACGATGGAATTATGGAGACGCTTGTGTTCTACGAGACGAAGAACGAAGCGGTGGTGATCCACGGGATGATTCTGGAGAAGCATGAGGATACCTGGGTGAAGAAGCTTGTTTTTGACGGCGACGGCACCGTGCTGGATTCTGTGGAGCTTAAGGATGTCACGGGTGACGGGAAGCTCAATATTGTCACCGGCTATTCCCGCGGGGAAGAGAAGGGCGTGAAGGGGATGGTCGTCTACAGCTATTCCGGCGGGGAGCTGGAAGAGATTCTGACCAAGCCGTACACCAAATATATCATCGGCGATCTGAACGAAGACGGGATTCCGGATATCACCGTGGTATACTTCAAGCGTAATGAATTCGCTACAATAGCTACCTACCAGTATAACGACAGCTTCAAGCTGCTGGATGAACTCGACGACCTGGACCCGTATTTCAATAGCTATTACAATATTGTCTCAGGAAAAGTGGCTGCGAACAAAGAGGGGATCGTCCTGGATTCTGCCGTGGATTCGCGCTCTGCCTACACAACGGTGGTTGTAATGGATAATAATAAGCTTCGTGTGGTGATTCCGGGAGATGCCCGCACCTTCAAGGACCGCAAAATCGTCAGCGAGGATATTGATATGGACGGAGTTATTGAGATCGGAATCCTGGTTCCTCCCAAGGGCTGGGAGTATTTCGACCCGGAGACTATTCCGTATTTCAATTCTTATTACAAATGGGACGGCAAAGAAGGCCTGACCTTCAGCACCCAGCTCTATAATGATCCGCTGGACCGGTTCACCATTAATTTCGCTCCCGAATGGCAGGAGCGGGTGACCATTGACACCAAGTCGGTTCAGAACAAATCGCTCAAATTCATTATGACGGATACCGGAGAGACTGTCGCCGAGGTCTCATTCTTCTCACCGGCGGAATGGGACCGGGTGAAGAATACCGGCTGGAAGCTGCTCGGACGCGATCTGGACAAGATGATCGGGTACCGTGGAGAACTGGAACAGAATACAATCGGAGGAGAAGAGGGAAGGGTCAAATCCTCTATCGAAAGGAAGGGAATCGATGAGTAAAGTACTGATTCTGGAGGATGAAGAATCCATCCGCAGTTTTATTGTCATTAACCTGAAGCGCAACGGCTTTGAAGTACTGGAGGCGGCAGACGGCAATGAAGCGCTGCATAAGCTGACTACCATACATGATATTGATATCGCTTTGCTGGATGTCATGGTTCCCGGCATCGACGGCTTTGAAGTCTGCAGACGCATCCGGGAGACCAATGAACGGCTGGGAATTATTTTCCTGACCGCCAAGGTTCAGGAGCAGGACAAGGTCTATGCGCTGTCCGTAGGGGCAGATGACCATGTCAGTAAGCCGTTCAGTCCAACCGAGCTGATCGCCCGTATCCAGTCGCTGTTGCGCCGGGTCAATGTTCACCGGGAGCAGTCGGCCAAGGTATCGTTCCACTCGGGTCCGTTCACCCTGGATCTGATCTCCAAGCAGTTCAAGCGGAGCGGAGAAGCGATTGAGCTGACGCCAACGGAATTCTCACTGGTGCAGTTCTTCCTGGAGAAGGAGAATACACCGCTTAGCCGTGACTCCCTGCTGGATCATGTGTGGGGCAAGGAGTATATGGGTGACCCTAAGATCGTTGATGTCAACATCCGCCGCTTGCGTCAAAAAATCGAAAATAATCCGTCGGAGCCTGAATACCTGCAGACGGTGTGGGGGCACGGCTATAAATGGAAAGGTCAGGTACAATGATCAAGAAGGGGATGCGCAGACAGATCGTACTGCACTATATTCTGGTAGTCTTTGTGGCGCTTCTCCTCGTTGAGACGATCTTTCTGCTGGCGATCCGCACGTATTATTACAACAGCATCTACAGCAAAATCACCACTCATATCAGTGTGGCTGAGACTTATGTGAAGTATGGAATCGACGAAAGGTCGCCGAACCAGCTGGAGCAGCTGCTTGAATTATTCAATATGGAGTTTACCGAGCTGGAGGTTCTGACCCTTAAGGGGGACATCATCACCAGCTCCACCGGGTTCCAGCCGGACCGGACGATCACCACCAGTGATGTCCCCGAGGCGGTTGGCGGCAATATCGGCCGCTGGGTGGGCCGCCAGGCAGGCACCAATGAGAATGTCATGGCGGTATCCAAGATGGTGCAGATCAACGCTCATGATACATATGTGCTGCGGTATCTGACCTCCATGGAAGGTGTCAACAAAAATCTGCTTAATCTGACCTTGCTCTCCATCGGCATCGGGATGGCAGTTGTGTCCATCGTATTAGTGTTCAGCTTCGGTCTGGCCAATTCCATTGTGCGTCCGCTGAATAATATTACGGCAGTGTCGGCGCAGATGGCCAAGGGCAAGTTCACCACCCGGATTAAGGGCGATTACCGGTACGAGATCGGAGAGCTGGCTTCAACGCTGAATTATATGGCGGATGAGATTGTCCGCAGCAACCAGATCAAGGATGATTTCATTTCTTCGATCTCCCATGAGCTGCGCACCCCATTGACCAGCATCAAGGGCTGGAGTGAGACGCTGGTCTCCGGCGGCTATGATCCTGAAGAGACCAAGCTTGGCGTAGGGATTATCTCGCGGGAGAGCGACCGGCTGATCGGGCTGGTGGAAGAGATTCTCGATTTCTCCAAGCTGCAGCAGAACGAAATGAAGCTGTCCATGGGACAGGTGGATATCAAGGTTCTCCTGCAGGAGACGCTGCTCAATATCTGGGCCAAGGCTGAGAAGAAGCGGATTCATCTGCTGCTGGAATGTGAGGAGACGATCTTCACCAGAGGGGATGCGAACCGCTTGAAGCAGGTCTTCCTCAATCTGGTGGACAATGCGGTGAAGTTCTCGCCGGAGGATTCCAGTATCGTATTGTCGGCGGAGCGCCTGTCATCTACGGAGATGGCTGTCACCGTCCGCGACAGCGGCATCGGGATCAGTGAAGCGCATCTGTCCAGAGTGCGGGACCGCTTCTTCCAGGTCGATGCCCTGAACGGCGGAACCGGTCTCGGGCTGGCTATCTCCCAGCAGATTGTGGAGCTTCATCACGGCAAGCTGGAGATGGACAGCGAGCTTGGCAAGGGGACTCAGGTTACCGTCATTCTGCCGCTTGTTGAGGTAGAGCAGGAGAAGTCCTGATCGAAATGGCAACATATAACGGATAATTCAATAAGAGAACACACACAAAAGGGATACAGCATAGTCCAAGCGGACCGGGTTGTATCCCTTTGTATGTAACAGCCCTGCGGGCTGAAAAATTAGATTATGAAGGCATACCCTCTGCGCGAAGACGGCCGGACTTCTCATAGACCTCCTGGAGCAGACGGGAAGGCTGCGTACGGACCAGCGGTTTGGCAGCTACAATCTCGTGCGGACCGACAACTACGATGTTATCCGTACTGCCTTTAATCACAGCACCGTCCTTGATGACTGCACCTTCACCGATAATCGCATTCTCAATCAGAACACCACGGCCGATGCGGGCACCCGGCATAACCACACTCTGATTGATTCTGCTCTGCTTGCCGATCTCTACGCCGCCGAAGATTACAGAACGCTGCGGGGTACCTTCGAGCAGGCAGCTGTCGTGAACCAGGCAATCCGCTGCGGGAATCTGAACCCGTGGTCTGACGGCGGTCAGCTTGGTGCGCATGGCACGGCTGTACATCGGCCAGCGGGAGTTATCGAGCTGGAAGCCATCCTCTGTCTGCAGAAGATCCATATGTGCTTCCCAGAGGCTGCTGACCGTGCCGACATCTCTCCAATAGCCCTTGAAGCGGTAGGCGAACAGCTCATCGCTTGCATCCAGCATGGACGGAATCACATCTTTACCGAAATCATGACCGGAGTCTGGATTTGCCGCATCGCGCACCAAATGAGCCTTGAGGTATGCCCACTCGAACAGATAGATGCCCATGGAGGCCAGATTGCTCTTCGGAGCCTTTGGTTTCTCGGCAAACTCGGAGATTTTGAACTCCTCATCCACGTTCATCACACCGAAGCGGCTCGCTTCCTCCCAAGGTACCTCCATTACCGAAATGGTGGCCTTTGCGGACTTGGCGATGTGATAATCGAGCATTTTGCGGTAATCCATGTGATAGATATGGTCTCCCGACAGGATCAGAACATGCTCCGGATTTTGACTGTCAATATATTCTATATTCTTATAAATAGCATCGGCGGTGCCTGTATAGCTGTCTCTGCCTTCAACACCTGAAGGGAGCAGTTTTACACCCCGGTCACTGCTGCTGTGCAGCCCCCAGGGCTCGCCTTCACCGATATGCTGATGCAAGGATTCTGCTTCGTATTGAGTCAATACTCCGATCGTATCAATCTTGGAATTCACACAATTGCTGAGGGGAAAATCAATAATTCTGTACTGTCCGCCGAAAGGGACTGCAGGCTTAGCCATGCTGGTAGTCAAGGGGGCCAGTCTGCGGCCTTCTCCGCCTGCCAGAAGCATGGCGATACATTCTTTTTTACTCATTTGTTATCCCTCCCATTTTTTTGTCAATGCTTGTAATATACACGCTCTGTGGGCGCTTGAAACGGCATAGGGGAATTATATTGCTGTGAATCAAGAAAAATTACATAAACATTTTCTTTATTCAGAAATCAGCGGATTTACTCGCAAAATCATTTTCAAATGCAGCATATTCGGGTAATGTAAAAGGTGCATCCTATATACAAAGGTGGTGATGATTTGGCCGATTTATCAAAAACAGTAAACCTCCCGTCAGCTGAAGATATTTATCTGTTCCATGAAGGCACGAATTATCGCAGCTATACGATGCTTGGCGCGCACATTGCCGTCCAAGAAGGGCAAGCCGGTGTTCGCTTTACCGTGTGGGCTCCTCATGCGGCATATGTAGGACTGGCTGGTGATCATAACAGCTGGGATGGAACATCCGATCTTGATACGTTATATAAGATACCCGATTCAGGATTTTGGAGTCGTTTTTTCCCGGGTATAGAGCCGGGAACTTTTTACAAATACAGGATTATAGGAGCGGATGGGACAAGCTTCCTCAAGGCCGACCCTTACGCATTTAAGGCAGAAGTACGTCCCGCTACAGCATCCGTCGTGGCAGATCTTGAAGGCTACAAATGGGGGGATGCCGCCTGGCGCCGGAAGAGCAAGGGGCCTTACCAGGCACCGATGAACATTTATGAGATGCACCTGGGCACCTGGCGGCAGAAGGAAGACGGAGAGCTCTATACTTATAGAGAGATAAGCAGCCTGCTGATCCCTTACCTGACAGAGATGAGCTATACCCATGTGGAGTTTATGCCGCTCGCTGAACATCCTTATGATCTATCCTGGGGATATCAGGGGACAGGTTACTTTGCGGCCACCAGCCGCTTCGGGGAACCGCAGGATCTGATGTATCTGATTGATCAGCTGCATCAGGCGGGCATTGGAGTTATCCTGGACTGGGTTCCGGCTCATTTCGCGAAGGATGCCCATGGCCTGCGCTTGTTCGACGGTTCACCGTTGTATGAGTATGCTGATCCGATGCTGGCTGAGAAGCCGGGCTGGGGCACCTTGTCCTTCGACTTCAGCAAGCCGGAGATTTGGTCCTTCCTGATTTCTAATGCCTTATTCTGGTTTGAGAAATATCATATTGACGGTATGCGCGTCGATGCAGTTACCAGTATGCTGCGGCTTGATTTCGAGAAGGATCATCATCAGTACAGAACGAACGAGAACGGCGGGCTCGAGAATCTGGAGGCGATCCGTTTCATTCAGCAACTGAACCAGACGATCTTCCAGTATTATCCGAAGGCGCTCATGATGGCCGAAGAATCCAGTGCCTGGCCGGGTGTCACTTCACCGGTGCATGAAGGAGGCCTTGGCTTCAACTACAAGTGGAATATGGGCTGGATGAATGACACCTTGGGCTACATAGAACGTGATTTCGGATCACGCCCTTACCATCATAATTTGTTGACCTTTCCGATATGCTATGCGTATGCCGAGAACTACACGCTGCCGTTGTCCCATGATGAAGTGGTTCACGGCAAGAAGTCGCTGCTGGACAAAATGCCCGGCTCCTATGAGCAGAAATTTGCCGGTCTGCGGATTCTGCTTGGGTATCAGATCAGTCATCCGGGTAAAAAACTGCTGTTCATGGGCGGAGAATTCGGACAATTCATCGAATGGAAGGATCAGGATCAGCTCGACTGGCTGCTGCTGGATTATGAGAGCCACCGGCGGATGCTGGCCTATACGGCTGCGCTCAATAAGCTGTACCTTGCCGAAAAAGCCCTGTGGGAGCTGGATCATGAGATGGAGGGTTATCAGTGGATTGATGCGGACGACAACGGCCAAAGCGTTGTATCCTATATCCGCAGAGGGAAGCGGCCGGTTGATACGCTGCTGATCATCATCAACTTCCAGCCGGTGGAGCGCCGGAACTACCGCATCGGGGTGCCGCGTCCGGGCGTATATGAGGAGTTATTCAGCTCGGAGAACATCGAATATGGCGGATCAGGCATCCACAATGAGCCTCTTACGAGCACGAAGACAGAGTGGCATAATCAGGTGAACAGTATCGAGCTGACCCTGCCGCCGCTTGCGTTCGTGGTGCTCAAGAAGTCAGGACGCAAGGGCAAATGAATGTTGGAACCATAAATTAAGTTCGATCAGAAGGGGGAAACTGGATGAAAGTCTTATTTGCTGCGGCCGAAGCCCATCCATTTATCAAAACAGGCGGCCTGGCCGATGTGATCGGCGCCCTGCCGAAGGCTCTCAAAGCCGCCGGAGTGGATGTACGGGTTATCTTGCCCAAATACAAGGGGATTCCTGAGAAATACACTGCTCAGATGGAGCATATCACAGCTCTTGATGTGCCGATTGGCTGGCGTAACCAATACTGCGGGATAGAACGGATTGTCTTTGAAGGGATTCCTGTCTATTTCATAGATAATGAGTACTACTTCGGGCGTGATGGGATCTACGGCTATATGGATGACGGGGAACGGTTCGCTTTCTTCAACCGGGCGGTGCTGGAATGTCTGCCGGCGATTTCTTTCCAGCCGGACGTCGTACATTGCCACGACTGGCATGCGGCGGTAATCCCGCTGTTACTACAGGCGCATTACCGCCATAATCCGTTCTACAGTGAGATGCGTACGGTGTTCACCATACATAATCTCCTGTACCAGGGCGTATTCCCTTATTCGGTGCTCGGTGAGCTGCTGGGACTGGACGACAGCTATTTCCTGGGCGTCGAATACTACGGGAACGTGAATTATATGAAAGGCGGGATTGTCTACAGTGATCATGTCACGACGGTCAGCCCGACCTATGCGGATGAGATCCGCACCCCGTATTACGGATACGGTCTCGACGGGCTGCTGGCTTCGCGTTCGGATGCCCTGAGCGGGATTGTCAACGGCATTGATACCAAGAGCTACAATCCGTCCAGCGATTCGTCGATCTTCACCCGCTACCGCTCCAATCTGACGAAGAAGGCCGAGAATAAGCTGGGTCTTCAGCAGGAGCTTGGATTGCCGGTAGCGCCATATATTCCGATGGTAGCGATGGTTACCCGTCTGGTGGATTCCAAAGGTCTGGATCTGCTGACCCGTGTCCTGGATGAGCTGCTGTATTACGATGACATTCAATTTGTCCTGCTCGGAACGGGAGATGAGGTCTACGAACGCTGGTTCCGCGAGGCGCAGTGGCGTTACCCTACCAAGCTCTCTTCACAGATTCTGTTCAATGATGCCTTGTCCCGCAAAATCTATGCCGCCAGCGACATCTTCCTGATGCCGTCCAAATTCGAGCCCTGCGGCATCAGCCAGCTGTTGGCGCTGCGTTACGGCAGTATTCCGGTGGTCCGTGAGACCGGCGGGCTTAACGATACCGTTCAGGCGTACAACGAAGAGACCGGAGAGGGCAACGGCTTCACCTTCAAGGACTACAACGCCCATGATATGATGTTCACCCTCCGCCGCGCCGTATCGCTCTACCACAAGCCGGAGCACTGGAAAAAAGTGGCGAAAAACGCATTCTCCGGCGATTACAGCTGGAATGTATCCGCGCAGCAGTATATTGACATCTATAATAAGATTACAGCTCCGGTTACGGAGTAGCATATTTGATCGCATACGCAAAGACACTCCTCAATGGATGATTTGAGGAGTGTCTTTTGTGATGGAATTTATAGGCTTCATTGAAACGGTAACGTCCTTTAAAAGGACGGCAAGCCGTTCCTACTAAAGCGTGAATGTAGTGGACTCCGGTCAACCGGTGAATGCGCCCCGCAACCGTATTGGCTCCGCTATGGCAGTGTCGGCAGACGGCGGTTGTGAGGGGCGATGGGAATAGTGGGAGTAGTTGGATTTTCTACACTTGCTTATAGAGAATACAGCCCTGCGGCAACATCAGTTGGATAAACAGCACTTAATGGAGTGCAATCAGCCCGCTAAGAGGAAATTCGCGAAATTTAAATGACGTTTATCCAATTAATTACCGCAAAAGCTCAAATGTGGAAGAATTAAGGTACGTTTATCCAACTACTTAAGAAGCATAAAAGAATAAACAAAAGCAAAAGAAGCGGAGGGGAAATTTGGAACTGTAGGAGCGGCCGGAAGTCCAAATGTTCACCACAGTGACGATGAAGCTTCAAGTTCAAAGCTTAGGTGTATGGATCATAATGTTGGGCTTTAGATTGAAATTCTTTTAGGCTCACGATCTGATTCTCCGTATTGAATTCAATTAACGAGACCCCGTCAAAGTCAGCAATTTCTGAGTCAACCTCATATTGGAAGTACCATTCAACCACAGTCATACGGCCCTGATGAATGAATTGTTTGACCGTCCAGGTTAATACTGTACCCCGCGTATTCCAGTCATCAAACCATTTTAGGATTATATCTAATCCGTGATATTCTGGACCGTAGCATTCTGAATACACTATATTTGGGCTGAAAATTGTTCTTAATACGGACTTGTCCTTGTTGATCCAGGAGTGGAAATAGTGTTCAATCCTCTGCTCACGTTCAATCATTAGATCCCACCTCCACAATATGGCGGAACAGAATCCGGTACCCGTACGGCTCCAGCGCCACATTCATCATCCCGCGCTCAGGGACCACCGCTTCTCCGGTCAGCGCGTCCAGCCAGTCACTGGTCTCCATCGGGTGGCTGAGCGTGCGCGGCTGCGGTGAATTGTTCATCCAGACGGTGAAGTGAATCCGCTCATCTGCGCGCTCGTAGACGATGCACGGATCGTTCTCGCAGGCCAGAAGAATCCGGAACCGGCCCTCACGCAGTGCCTTGTTCTCCTTGCGCAGGCCAATCATCATCCGATAAAAGTCATACAGCTCACGGTCCTGCTTCGCCTTGTCCCACTCCATACATTTGCGGCAGTCCGGGTCTTCATGTCCGGTCAATCCGATCTCGTCTCCATAATAGATACAGGGCGTGCCCATGAAGGTGAACAGGAAGACGACCGTCAGCTTCAATTTCCGTTTATCTTCACCCAGAACAGTGAGCAGGCGGGGCGTGTCATGGCTGCCGAGCAGATTGAAGACCACCTCGTTCGTCTGCTGCGGATACCGCATGAGCAGGCCGCCGATCCGGTGTCCGAACGTGATGCCGTCCATCCCGCCGTTGAAGAATTCCAGCACCGTGCCCGAGAAGGGGTAATTCATCACCGAATCGAACTGGTCGCCGAGCAGCCAGGTCAGAGAGTCGCTCCACACCTCGCCAACGATATAGGCATCCGGGTTAGCGGCTTTGACTACTTTGCGGAAATCGCGCCAGAAGTGATGGTCCACCTCATTGGCCACATCCAGCCGCCAGCCATCTACCTTGATCTCCTTGATCCAGTATTCCGCGACCTCCAGCAGATAGGACTTGACTTCATGGTTGGCGGTATTGAACTTCGGCATATTGCCGTAGAAGCCGAATGTGTCGTAGGTCGGAATACCGTCCACAATCTCAGCGGGAAAAGAATTGATATGGAACCAGTCGCGGTACACAGAGTATTCGCCTTTTTCCAGAACATCCTGGAACGGGGGGAACTGATCGCTGCAGTGGTTGAACACAGCGTCGAGCATAACCCGCATGCCCCGCCTGTGGCATTCCTCCACAACCTGTTTGAGCAGCAGATTATCGCCGAAATGCGGGTCCACTCTTTTATAATCCACGATGTCATATTTATGGTTGGAAGGGGAGACGAACAGCGGCGTGAAGTAGAGAGCATTGATGCCCAGCTCCTGCAGATCCTCCAGATGATCGAGCACCCCCTGCAGGTCACCGCCGAAGTAATTATCCAGCTTCGGTGTGCCGCCCCAGGCTTCAGTACCCTCAGGATCATTCGAAGGGTCACCGTTCGCGAACCGCTCGGTCATAATCTGATAGAACACCGCATCCTTGGCCCAGGTCGGGACTCGGAACAAGTCCACCCCGTGAATATAAGGGAACTCATAGAAGTGATTGGGCGGCTGAGGACATTCAGAGCGGATGCCGTTATCCAGCAGATACACCGTCTCCATGCCTTTGCTGACGCGAAAAGTATAGCTGAGCCGCTTATACTTGGGACGGACCGCCGCTTCCCAGTAGTCGAATTTATCGTCGGAGGCAGCTTTTTCCATCACGATGTCATAAGCGGTATGCTGCCAATCATATTTGTCACCCGTAAGGGCAACTACATAGTCCACATCATCACGTTTGGTGCGCACCCGCAGATGAATGGTGTCGGTATCATAGGCATACGCCCATTTGTCACGGGGAACATGGTACATCGCTTCCAGCAGCATAAGTGCACCTCCTACAGGTTGTGAGTGTAATTATTCCGGCGGTAAATGGAGATAATCTATAGTAGATAGTATTATAACCCTCCTGTTATAGGATGTGCAAAATTCACAAAATTGTCTTTGCATATTCATACGATGTGATTTATAATAAATCGGTCAATGGGATGGATAGGAATAGAGACTATAAATAGAACAGGGGAGACTGGACAAATGAACAAATGGGGTAAACTTTCTATGGGACTGCTGCTGGCAGCAGGACTGCTGGCCGGATGCGGCTCCAATAACGATAAGAACAATACCGCAGCAAGCGGAAATAGCGGAGCTGCCAGCACGGAGGCACCTGCCAAGAAGCTGATTATGGGCACAAGCGCAGACTTCCCTCCGTATGAATTCCACAAGATGATCGACGGCAAGGATACCATTGTCGGTTTTGATATCGAGATCGCCAAGGAGATTGCCGCTGATCTGGGACAGGAGCTGGAGGTCAAGGATCTTCCGTTTGATTCCCTGCTGAATGAGCTGGCAAGCGGACGGATTGATATGGTCATCTCCGGACTTAGTCCGACACCGGAACGTGCAGAAGCGGTTGGACTCTCGGATATCTACTACAAAGCGGAGCAGGCAGTCGTAGTACGTGAAGCAGACAAGGACAAATTTGCAACAATGGACGCGCTGAAGGGTGCCAAGATCGGGATTCAGACCGGTTCGATTCAGGAGGATATCGCTAAGGGCATTGAGGGCGCACAGCTGACTTCCCTCGGCAAAATTTCCGAAATCGTATTGCAGCTGCAGTCGAACCGTGTGGATGCTTCTATTATGGAAGGTCCAGTGGCCAAGTCCTTCGTGAAGAATGTGAAGGGACTGGTGATCACCGATGCCAAGCCGGAGGTTGAAGATGACGGCTATGTCATCGGGGTGAAGAAAGGCAACACAGAGCTGCTTAATCAAGTGAATACAACATTAACCCGTCTGAATACCGAAGGCAAAATTGATGAATTTGTAACGGCTGCAAACGAGCTTGCAGAGAGCAAATAGAACGTGTGGCCGTGAATACGGTTAGCTGAGTTTAAGATAGACCCGCAGTTGAATGCGGGGCAATGCTCTATTATGCAGAAAATAGCGGTGATCCGCTGTTTTCTATTTTTTTGAGAACAGGAGGGGTTAAAAGCGATGAGTGTATTGGATATGGCTTATGAATACCGCAATTTTTTCTTATCCGGTCTGAAGTACACACTGCTGCTCGCGGTGCTGGGGGTATTCTTCGGTTTCGTGCTCGGTATCGTGGTCTCGCTGCTGCGGATGTCCAAATGGAGAATACTGCGCTTTATTGCCACCGCATGGGTGGAATTTCTGCGTGGTACGCCGATGCTGGTGCAGTTGTTCCTGATTCATTATGGTTTGCCGGAGTTTGGGATTTCGCTGTCCCCGATTCAGTCGGGTGCGATTACACTGACCATTAACAGCTCGGCGTATTTGGCAGAGATTTTCCGTGCCGGCATCCAAGGGGTGGACCGCGGTCAGATGGAGGCGGCAAGGTCGCTTGGGATGAAGCAGGGGATGACGATGCGTTACATCATTCTGCCGCAGGCGCTGAAGAACGTGCTGCCCGCCATCGGGAATGAGTTCATTACGATTATCAAGGAGTCCTCGATCGTTTCCATGATTGGTGTGGCTGATCTGTTGTTTGAAGCCAGATCTGTTACTTCGATCACTTATGAAGGACTTAACCCGCTGATCGTGATTGCTGCCATGTATTTTGTACTGACATTCACACTATCTAAGCTGCTGGGCATATTGGAACGGAGGCTGAATACGGATGATCGAGGTTAAGAACCTGCAGAAAAGCTTTGGCAAGCTGGAGATCCTGAAAGGTATTGATCTCAATATTCATAAGGGTGAGGTCGTGGTGGTGATCGGTCCCAGCGGTTCGGGCAAAAGCACCTTTCTGCGCTGTCTGAACCTGCTGGAGCAGCCTACGGGCGGCGAGATTAATTTTGAAGGACAATCCATCACCGCGAAGCGGCATGATATCAATGTGACCCGTGAAAAAATGGGGATGGTGTTCCAGCAGTTCAACCTGTTCCCGCACAAATCCGTGCTTCAGAACATCATGCTCGCCCCGCTGAAGGTGCGGAAGCAGCAGTCTGCTGAAGCGGAGAAGTATGCTATGGAGCTGCTGCGTACTGTAGGTCTTGAAGACAAACGCGACGCTTATCCGGCCCAGCTCTCGGGCGGGCAGAAGCAGCGGATCGCAATCGCCCGGGCGCTGGCAATGCAGCCGCATGTCATGCTGTTCGATGAGCCGACCTCGGCGCTTGACCCGGAGATGGTCGGGGAAGTGCTGGAGGTTATGAAGCAGTTGGCTGTGGGCGGAATGACCATGGTGATTGTAACACACGAGATGGGCTTCGCCCGCGAAGTAGGGGACCGCATCCTCTTCATGGACGGCGGAGTGATCGTGGAGCAGGGAACACCGGCAGAGGTGTTCGGTAATCCCAAGCACGCCCGTACGCGCGATTTTTTAAGCAAGGTCTTGTAGGTGCTGGACGCCATCTTTTTTAGCTGTATATAGAATTTATAGCGAATAACCCCATGGCTGTGGGGTTATTTTATTTTGGCGGGGCGCACAATGGGTGATATAGTATACAAATGGTCAATTTTACATGAAAGGGAGTACATACAGATGAGAGATGATCTTTGCCGGATCGGCATTATTGATATTGGTTCCAACTCCATACGGCTTGTAATTTATGATACGACACAGGCAGGCGGCTACAAAATCATCAAGGAATGTAAGTACTCTGCCCGTTTGAGTGAGAAGATTACGAAGGAAGGCAGGCTGGAGAAGAAGGATATGGACACGATTATTCCTGTTCTTCACCAGTTCAAGGAGATTTGTGATGATTTTGAAGTGGACAAAATCCGTGCCGGAGCCACCGCCGCGATCCGTAATGCAGCGAACTCCGCCGAGATCATCACCTATCTGTCCGAAGCTTCATCCATCCGGATTGAAGTAGTGAGCGGGCATCAGGAGGCGTATTTCGGCTTCCTTGGAGTCATCAATGCGTTTGATGTCCAGGATGGCTTCGTCATTGATATCGGGGGCGGCAGTACAGAGGTTACTATGTTCCGCGGACGGCGTTATCAGCAGAGCATCTCCTTCCCGTTCGGTGCGGTCAATACGAATCTGATGTTCAGCCATAGCGGCAACTGGAACGCGGAACAGATCCGCAAGCTGCAGTTATACGTAACCGGCAGACTGGTAGAGCATGACTGGCTCACAACAGGCACAGGGCTGCCGCTCTACGGGCTGGGGGGAACGCTGCGTTCACTGGCCAAGCTGGACCAGAAGAGCCGGGATTATTCGCTGCCGAATTCCCACGGTTATGTGCTGGAGAGTGACACGATAGAGCGGTTCATGGAGGTTCTGCCTGCTACCCCGTTCGAGAAGCGCAAGGAGCTGGACGGGCTGTCCAAGAGCCGGGCGGATATCATTGTATCCGGGCTGATTATATTCCATACAGTATTCCACTACATTGGTGCCAGCCGTGCGCTGATCAGCGGAGAAGGTCTGCGCGAGGGGATGCTGCATGATCTGCTGGAGCCGGAGCAGCCGGTACGTGACAGTGCGCTGGAATACAGCCTGGACACCATTATCCGCTTTGATATCCGCACCTCGAAGCGTCACCTGGATCATATCAATAAGCTGGCGCTGAGCCTGCTGGGAGCCTTTGAGCGGGAAGGGGACCGGGAGGAGCATGAGATGCTCGTCTACGTGGCGATTATGCTGCACCGGACAGGCTCTAATATTAACTATTATCAATCCAAGCGGCATACGCACTATTGGCTCATGAATTCACCCATCCGCGGACTGACGCACCGCCAGCTGATTCTTAGCGCATATATTGCCTCCTACAGCACAAAAAGCCGGAAGCAGAAAATGTCCCTGATGCATAAGGACATTCTGCTGGCTTCCGACGAAGAGTGGATTCATAAGCTGGGTACATTAGTGCAGTTAAGCATTGCACTGGACAGCACCGAGATCGGCATTGTCAGCGGAGTCAAGGCCCGGCTGCACAATAATACGCTGGATCTGGAGCTGCGGGGCGGACAGGTGCTTATCGGCCTGGAGGACATTGAGAATGCGCTCAAGGCCTTCAAGAATGCTTGGTCGGTGAAGGTAAAGCTCGGCTTCCCTTCCAGCGGGTAACATCCATAGCAGCGAACTGGCTCCGTAGAGGGGCCTTTTTGTCGTCTATCCGTTCATAATATCCGTTCGGCTGAAGGAAGCTGGATTTGACATTGTCCATCAGCGACAGCTCCAGAATCTTGACAATCTGATCGCGGATACCGCTGTCCTTCACCGGACACATCAATTCAATCCGCCGGGTCAGGTTACGGGTCATCCAGTCGGCGCTGGAGAGATAGACCTCCGGCTGGCCGCCGTTCTCGAAATAATAGATCCGTGAATGCTCCAGGAAGCGGTCAACAATGCTGCGGACCGTGATCCGCTCACTAAGGCCTTCAATCCCCGGCCGCAGGCAGCAGACCCCTCTGACGATCAGATCTATAGATACCCCCGCCTGGGCAGCGCTATAGAGATAATCAATAACCTCCTGGTTCGACAGGGAGTTCATCTTGGCAATAATCCGTGCGGGTCTGCCGGCTGCGGCATGCTCGGCTTCACGAAGAATCAGCTTCTGGAGCGACAGGCTCATATTGGTCGGTGCTACGATGAAGGAATTCCAGTTGTAATTGGCAGAGTACCCCGTCATTTGATTGAACAGCTCTGACGCATCCAGGCCAATCTCATGATTGGCAGTGAACAAGCTTAGGTCGGTATAGGCTTTGGCTGTACTGTCATTGTAATTGCCTGTTCCTACATGAACATAGCGGCGCAGCTCGGTGCCTTCCTGGCGGACGATCAGCGTGACCTTGGCATGGGTTTTGAGGCCCACCAGGCCGTAGACCACATGACAGCCGGATTGCTCCAGCTTGCGCGCCCAGGCAATATTGCGTTCTTCATCGAAGCGGGCCTTCAGCTCCACCACAACGGTAACCTGCTTACCTGATTCGGCAGCGTTGGCCAGCGCCGCAATCAGCGGAGACTTGCCGCTGACCCGGTACAGCGTCATCTTGATCGCCATGACCTGCTCATCCTCGGAAGCCTGGGTAATGAAATCCGCCATGGCATCGAAGGACTCATACGGATGGTAGACCAGTACATCGCGTTCACGGAGCACCTCGAAGAAATCCTCATTCTCCTCGAATTCCGCAGGATAGAGCGGCTCAACCGGTGGATAATGTAGATAGCTGAATCCCTTCAGACTGCTGGCAAAGTTGCGCAGGAAACCGAGATCCAGCGGGCCTTCTATTTCAAACATGAAATCCTCAAGCTCGAATTCAGCCTGCAGCTGCTCCAGCGCATAAGGGTGAATGCCTTTTTGGACTTCCAGGCGGGCAGGTATGCCGCGCCGGCGTTTGCGGAGTTCCTTCTCAATCTCCTCCAGCAGATCCTCCGCACCTTCCTCATCTATCGTCAGATCGGAATTGCGGGTCAGGCGGAATTCATTGACGGCTACAGGATCATAACCGCTGAATAAGGTCTGGATATGATGGCGGATGACATCTTCAATGAATACGAACTGCCGTTTCTTGCTGTTGGAGCGGTGGGGCAATGGAATACAGCGCGGCAGATTGGATGGAATCTGCAGGATCGCGAAGTAAGGCTCATCCTCCTGGCTGTTCTTGCGGGTCAGTACAACCGCCAGATAGATGAACTGGCTGTGAACAAGCGGGAACGGACGGCTCTGGTCCACGGCCATCGGGGTCAGGACAGGGAAAATAATATCACGGTAATATTCCTCTATTGACTGCTCCTGCGCTGGCGTCAAGTCCTCATAATCAACGAAGACGATACCCTCCTTGTGCAGGCTGCGGGAGATATCCTTGAATGTGCGGTACTGGTCGGCGACAATTTTGCTGACCCGCTTGCTCAGGCGTTTATACAGGCCGGAGGGGGTGTATCCGGTGAAATCCTTTTTGGTATAGCCTGCCCGGATCTGGTCCTGGATGCCCGCTACCCGGACACTGATGAACTCATCCAGATTACTGGACACAATGGCCAGGAACTTAGCCCGCTCGATCAGCGGGTTCTCCGGGTCCTGTGCTTCGCCGAGAACCCGGCGGTTGAACTCAATCCAACTCAAATCACGGTTAAGATAGGCTGTTGCAGGACTAATGTAGCTGTTTTTTTTCTCTTCTGTGTTCACGTTCGTTGACCCTCCAAGGTTGCTTCAAGTCTTTTGAGATTATCGTATTCTATCATTCTACTATTTGCGAAAGCGAGAAATGTTAAAACTGTGTAAAATTTTCGGCATATCTTATAATTATTAAGAATATGTAATATTTATATCCTTGAAAACGTTACAAAACGGATAATTATTTCCAATCGTAACAAAAACATAGCCAATGGTTACAAAGTTGTGATATATTCATAACTGTTAGTTTACAAACCGTTACATGTACAAGAGACCTGACAGCAAGACAGGACAATAGGTCCAGCGTTATCTTGGCGTCACAGGACAGAGATTCTGCCCAGTTATCCCTGACGCCCACTAATGAAGGAGGCTATTCATGACCATCAAGTTCAGAGCTATCACAGCCCTGGCGGCTGTACTCGGACTCGGCACCTTGCTCCACGCCGCTCCCGTTCACGCCGACAGCGTACATATCGCTGGAGAGACTACAACCTATTATACTCTATCCACTCATTATGGGTTAAGCGTTGAGGAGCTTATGAATGCAAATCCGCAAATCTCGGCGCTTAATATCTATCCGGGACTGAAATTTACGATTCCGGGTGATGTTCAAGCCAAGACTGCGGCCGTAGCCAACACTACAGCAGCAGCAGTGGAGACTGCAGATGCAGCTGCCCCGAGCTTCAAGGTGCAATCTGCAAGCAACACCGTTCAAGCCTGGGGCAAGGAATTCAATTATGACAAAGTGCTGCAGGTCAAGGCTTCGGCCTATTCCTCGGCTGCCAGTGAGAATGGCAAGTGGGGGGCGGTTGATTACTTCGGCAATTCGCTTAAGCTTGGAACCATTGCCGTTGACCCGAGCGTGATTCCGCTGGGCACGAAGGTACTGGTAACCGGTTATACTCATCCGGGCCTTCCGAAGGAAGCCTTCGTGGCTACCGCAACCGATATGGGGAGTGCGATCAAGGGCAACCGGATTGATATCTTTATTCCGGGAAGTCAGAGCTTTGTAGCCGACTTCGGCTATCAGTATGTACATTTATATATTATTCAATAAACGGATAATCCTAAGCTGCACCATGGGAAGCGTATATCCCACTAATTAAAAGGAAACAAAACCAGGCTGTTCCGCCGGTTTTGTTTCCTTTTTTTGAATGAGAACCTGCTCAGGCGGCAGTCATTTGCTCTTGCTGACCTGTAGCATCTGGGGGACCGTCACGAAGCTGTACCCGCGTTTGCGGAGGCTGCTGATAATCTCCGGCAGCGCCTGCAGCGAGCCCTGGAGATTGCTGCCTCTGCCCCCGCCCCCGTGCTGGAGGATAATTGCCCCCCTGCCGGCCCGGGAGAGGATATTGTTCTTCACCTGGGCCTTGGACAAGCCTCTCCAGTCGAGGGAGTCCACATTCCAGTTCACCAGCTTATAGCCGTGGGACTTGGCCCATTTCAGCTGGGGTTCACTGATATCACCGTAAGGCGGGCGGATCAGCTTGGGCTTGTATCCGGCTAGCAGCTGAATGATATTCTCGGTCCGGATAATCTGAGTGCGGAATTCATTCATGCTCACTTTACTGAACTCGGGATGATTATAGGAGTGATTGCCGACGGCATGGCCTTCGCGGATCATCCGGGCTACCAGAGCGGGATGCTTCTCCGCACGGCTGCCGACCACAAAAAAAGTAGCTTTGACCTTATATTTATGAAGGACATTCAGAAGCTGCGGCGTATAGCGCGGATCAGGCACATCATCGAAGGTCAGGGCGATGATTTTGCGCCGGGGACCCTGGGTCTTGAGAGTCTCAGGATATTTGCGCACCAATTGGCTGAGGGACAGGCCTTTGTTTTTTTTACGCCGCTGTGCCGAAGAGCGGGAGGCTCCTGATCCGGCAGGGACCGCCGGTTCTTCTTCCATAGAGGTATTGGGCTGAGCAGGTGTCAGGAGCTGCTCCAGTGGCAAGGGTGAACCTGCGGGTGCGGTGGAGGCTGACGCAAGCTCCGCAGCCGGTGAAGGGCAGGGCAGAGCCAGGGCAATGATGAATATAATCAGCAGTATGCGGCGGGATTTTACCAGCTTCATCGGGTTACGCCTCCTCAAGCCAAGAGTCCGTTATTTTGGAATATAAGGGTTGTTATGTCCCAAGAGCCGCGAATTTATGCCGTGCAGACTATGGCGCATTCAGAGATGTATCACACCGTAAATCGTTGTATACTTAAGTGGATTATAGAAATGGGGAGGATGAACACCAGAATGACCGATTTGTTTGCACCTTATGAATTGAAGGCACTGACTTTGAAGAACCGGGTGGTCATGCCGCCCATGTGCCAGTATGCTGTTGAGAAGCAGGACGGTATTCCGACGGACTGGCATTTCGTGCATTATGTCAGCCGGGCAGTCGGCGGTACAGGCTTCATTATTGTAGAGATGAGCGGGGTTCATCCGGATGGCCGGATCACGAACCAGGACACCGGGATATGGGATGACGCGCAGATCCCTGCATACAAGCAGCTGACAAGTGCTGTTCATGCCCATGGAGCCAAAATCGCCATCCAGCTCGGACATGCGGGCCGCAAGGCCGTTGACGCTTCACCCCCGGTGGCACCTTCAGCGATTCCGTTTGGCGCCGGTTACGCGATGCCTAAGGCGCTTAGCCGTGAAGAGATAGCGGAGCTGATCACAGCCTACCGGGAAGCGGCACGCCGTGCTGTAGAAGCCGGATTCGATACCGTCGAACTGCACGGAGCCCACGGATACCTGATCCACCAGTTCCATTCGCCGCTCTCCAACGTAAGAAGCGATGAGTACGGCCAAGATCCGATCTTGTTCGGAGAACAAGTTGTGGAGGCGGTGCGTGAGGTGCTGCCGGCTGAGATGCCGCTTATCATGCGGGTCTCCGCCAAGGAGTATGTGGAAGGCGGATACGACGAGGGCTATGCGCTTGAATTCTGCCGCCGCTACAAAGAGGCGGGCGTTGATATGTTCCACGTATCCTCCGGCGGTGAAGGACCGATAGGGTCAAACGGCGGACCGGGTGCCGGACCGGCTTACCAGGTGAAGCTTGCCGAATACATACGCAGCGGATTGCAGGTTCCCGTTATCGCTGTAGGGCGCCTGGAATCGTATGAGGAGGCACAGGCAGTGATCTCTGAAGCAAAGGCTGAGCTGGTGGCTGTAGGCAGAGGTATGCTCAGTGATCCTTACTGGGTGCTTCACGCTGCAGAGGCACTTGGCGGGGTAGATTCCGCAGCGGTGCCCAAGCCCTATGAGCGCGGAATCTGGAAACTGAAATAGAAGGCTGTATATGTGAACAATGTCACAGATTTTAAGTTCCTTCTAAGGCATGGTTAATAAGATTAAATTTGAAGGAGCTTGATAATGTGGCGACGGTGATTAGTAATGAGCGGCTGGCAGAAGGGGTCTACCACCTGGTTGTTGAAGGAGGTGACGGCGGGGAGATGGGTCAATTCTACATGCTGCGGGCATGGGGAGCCTATCCGCTGCTGTCCAGACCGCTTAGCATACATCAGTTGAATGACAATGGGGTTGAATTCTTATATCATGTGGTGGGAGAAGGCACGGAGATCTTTGCCGGGCTGAACCCGGGCGACCGACTGGAGCTGGAAGGGCCGTTTGGCACCGGCTTTCCGCAGGTAGAAGGCAAGGTTGCATTAGTGGGCGGTGGCATCGGAGTTGCTCCGCTGTACTACTGCGCCCAGAAGCTTCCGCAGAGTGATATCTACCTTGGCTTCAGCCGCGCCCCTTTCCGTACCGAAGCCTTCCGTCCCCTGGCTGCCGAGCTGACTGTCGATATAGGCGGCCTGATTCTGGACAGCGTGGATTTCTCTGAATACGATCATATCTTTGTCTGTGGCCCGCATCCGATGCTGAAGGCTGCACAGCTTCAGGGGATTGCCGCAGAGACTTCGGGCAAGCGTCCTAACGTGTATTTATCGCTGGAGAACCGGATGGCCTGCGGAATTGGCGCCTGCCTGGTCTGCAGCGTATCCTGCAAGGACGGGCAACGCAAAGCCTGCACGGACGGTCCCGTCTTCCTGGCTGAGGAGGTGTTGTTCCATGATTAATACCTCTGCCACCATTGCCGGGGTGTCCTTCAAGAACCCGATTGTTATGGCTTCCGGTACCTTTGGCTTCGGCCGTGAATACGGCAAGTTATATGATGTGTCCCTGCTTGGCGGAATCTCGGGTAAGGGGCTTACCCTCCATGCCAAGGCCGGAAATCCTGGAGTCCGGGTATACGAGACCGCTTCAGGCATGCTGAACAGCGTAGGGCTTGAGAATCCCGGAGTAGAGGCCTTCCTGGCCAAGGAGCTTCCTTACTGGGAGACGCTGGATACCGCACGTATCGTGAACCTGGGCGGCAATACCCTGCCTGATTATGTGCTTGGTGCCGAGCTGATCCAGCGGGATGCCGATGCCCGTCTGCTAAGCGGGAAGCCGGCAGTGGATATGATCGAGCTGAATATCTCCTGTCCGAATGTGAAGGAGGGCGGGATCGCTTTTGGCGTGAAGACTCCGGCTGCCCGGGAAGTGGTCCGTGCAGTACGGGCGGCCACCCGTCTGCCGCTGGCTGTGAAGCTGTCGCCGAATGCCGAGGATATTGCAGAGATGGCAGTGATGTGCGAAGCAGAGGGGGCGGATGCCGTCTCGCTGATCAACACGATCTCGGGCATGAAGATTGATGTCCGCCGCCGCCGCAGTGTATTCAATAATCTCTATGCCGGATTGTCCGGACCTGCGGTTAAGCCGGTGGCTCTGCGCATGGTGCATCAGGTATCACAGCGGGTAACCATTCCTGTGATCGGGATGGGCGGCATCACATCGGCAACCGATATTATCGAATTTATTATGGCTGGAGCGACGGTGGTACAGGTTGGCACCTACAACTTCATGAATTTGCGGGCGGGCAGTACGCTGGTCGAAGAATTGCAGCAATTTATGAGGGAAGAGAACATCGCCTCGCTGGACGAAATCCGGGGTATTGTATAGCGGTACAGAACGGCTGTAACAATGATTTTGCCGCTGAATGAGAGATCTTCACATACCATGGTTAATATAAGGGGTAGGGGGAATTCCATCTTGACATCCGATCAATGGCATCCTGATGATATTGTGCTGTCCGAAACCGGGGTGGGCCGGGACCTGCTGCTGCTGATTACGGGAGGTGTGCGCCATATCGGTGCGGCAAGTACAGCTTACATGGACGGAGACACGCCCCGGGTTATGACCGCTGCAGTCCCTCATCACAAAGAGCATACGATCAGTGAGGCTATTGCGCTGAAGGCTGCTGCTGCGCTGAACCGGACAGTAACGGTTGTGATGGGCATCCATTACGACAATTTGAGCAAAGAGGGCATTCTGGAAGTCGTAAATATTGTGAATGACAAAGTGGATCAATATTTATTGCAG
Source organism: Paenibacillus tritici (assembly GCF_013204885.1). Taxonomy (GTDB): domain Bacteria; phylum Bacillota; class Bacilli; order Paenibacillales; family Paenibacillaceae; genus Paenibacillus_AQ; species Paenibacillus_AQ tritici. The sequence continues at coordinate 25,487 of NZ_JABMKX010000019.1, read as the reverse complement.
AAAGTTTAAACAATTTTTGAAACGATATCGAACTCCCTGCGTAAAAGATAACAAATGAGCAACTAACTATTATTTTGGAGGAATGAACCAATGTCTATATTTAAAAGATTGCGCGACCTGACGATGTCCAATGTGAATGCGATTATTGATAAAGCGGAAGATCCGGTCAAAATGACCGACCAGTACATCCGTGACATGACAGAGGATCTGGAAGATGCCGAGAAAGCAGTAGCTGCCCAGATCGCTATTGAGAAGAAATTCAAACAATTGTACGAAGAGCAGGAAGCTCTGGTGAACAAGCGCAATCAACAAGCACACGCTGCCGCCCAAGCTGGTAATGCCGATCTGGCCCGCCGTGCACTTGAAGAGAAGAAATCGGCAGAGGCCAAGCTTGTAGAATACAAGGCCAGCTTCGATCAGAATAAGGCTTCAGCGGACAATCTCCGCGGCAAGCTTGAAGAAATGCGCAAACAGCTTACCCAGATGAAGAACAAACGGGAGACACTCGTTGCCCGCTACAACGCAGCGAAGGCCCAGACCGAAATCAACAAAGCGATGAGCGGTTTCAGCTCCGACTCGGCTTCTGCCGGACTCAAACGGATGGAAGACAAAATGCTGCAGGCGGAAGCTCAGGCCGAAGCCAGCAACGAGATGAGCTCGGGCAACAAATCGCTGGATGATGAATTCGAGAAGCTGGGCAAAGACCAGGCGGTCGAAGATGAGCTGGCGGCACTGATGAAGCAATACGATAAACAATAACATATTGGCATAAGCCGGACTTCAGGCGGTTGTCCACAGGCGAAGGGGAGACGGAGCTAACAGTTTCTCCTTCGCTTTATGTTTGTCTTATCTGGAAGGAAATATGAAGAGGCGGGGGTTATGGCAATGGATTTCGATACCCTGGTGTCCATGGTAGTATGGACGGTTAGCGGCACAGTGCTGCTGTGCGTGCTGATGCTCGCGGATTCGCTGTTTACCCGTTACAATGATATGGAAGAGCTGAAGGCAGGGAATATGGCCGTTACTACCCGGCTGGTGATGAAGCTGCTGGCTCAAGGCTATATTTTATCGGCATCCATTGCTGCGGCGAACCGGCTCGGGACCGCACTTATAGTCTCCGTTGTATCGTTTATCCTGTTATTCGTGCTGGAGAAGACAGCGGAGCAGCTATTGGCCAGATGGGGGAAGCTTGAGCTTGATCATGGCACCCAGCTAGGCAAGGTCGGCTACGGCTTGCTCGCCGGGTCGTTGCATGTGACGGGAGCTTTGATTATTGCTGCATTTATTCGTGGATAAGGAGGATTGATGGTTTTGGGTCTTTGGAAAAGAATCGGTAATCTGTTCTCGAAGCCGGAGGCGCCAGCAGCACCCAAAAGCATGCTGGACCTGTCTCCCGGAGATATCTGTGAAGTCTCCCTGGTAACCTATGAAGTAACGGGCCGGACGAAGACCAGCGGCCGCAATGCCGCCGTGCTGACGCTGCGCGACGGAAGCCGGATTGCCTATCTGTATATCGAAGAGCGCGAGGAGCTGCAATACCGATTGTATCATCCGATCGACGGGCGTCTGGATAGTCCTTCCGAGGTTCCGGCTACACTGGAGCTGGATGACCGGACCTTTTATCTGGAGGAAGAGTATGAAGGATATGCAGCCGTTACCGGGCAGACTCCTTATATGAACGGCGGGGAGCAGCATGTCTGGCAATACCAGTCGGATGATTCGCGGCTGCTGCGCGTGGAGTGGCAGAATGGACGATTCATGCTCTATGAGGGTGAAGCAGTTATTTCGGCTGATGTAAGAGTAATCCGCGCCTCCTGAGGTTAACGGAAGCAGGATTGAACTAAGGGTGCATTTGCCTGTAACAGGCGGGTGCATCCTTTTTGCTGTGCGGTTAAGCGGAATGAATGGACCTGAAGTTCATTTTACTTTGCCGGGTCCCGTGCTAGAATAGGGCGTAATGAGCAGTACCAGGAAACAACCACCAGAAGTAGAAGGAGTGACTGTGTAAGTGACCAATCCAGAGAACAATAACAAGGAATACATCAATGATAAATTTCAGCGCTCAGCGCTTCAGGTTGCCGAGGCGCAGGCCCGGCTGAAGCCCTATGCTGCACTGCTTACCCATGAAGAGGTTCCGTTAACTTGCAGCAGCGGGCGTTATCTGGCTCAGCCGGTCTATGCCCCGCATCCTTTTCCGGCGTTTGACCGTTCCAGTATGGACGGTTTTGCCGTTATTGCGGCAGACACCTCAGCAGCTGGAGAGCTTAACACGGTGTGGCTTGAAGTTGTTGAAGTGATTCCCTGCGGTGCCGTAGCGTCAAGAGAGATTACTCGAGGAACCGCGGCACGGATTATGACGGGAGCGCAGGTTCCCGGGGGTGCAGACACGGTGATCATGCTGGAGGCAACAGAGAGCCGGATCGAGGACGGAGTCACCTATGTGGGTATCCGCAGGCCGCTGGAGGCGGGGAAGCATATTACTCCTTGCGGGCTGGAGCTTAGTACAGGTGATCCGGTATTGCCTGAAGGGAAATTAATCGGCGCCGGCGACATTGCCGTATTGGCAGCCTTGGGGGTGCCGGACGTCCCGGTTCGCCGCAGACCGAAGGTGGCGGTGTTCGCAACCGGCAGCGAGCTGCTGGAGGTGGACGAGCCCTTAGCCCCGGGTAAAATCCGCAACAGCAACTCCCCCATGCTGGAAGCGCTCATACGTGAGGCGGGCGGAGAACCGGTTAGGCTGGGAGCGATAATGGATGATCTGGAGCTGGCCCGGAGCAGAGTGCAGATGGCGCTGGAGAGCTATGATCTAGTCCTTACCACAGGCGGCGTATCCGTTGGAGATTATGATATTATGGGGGATTTGGTCCGTGAGCAGACCGGTGACATGCTGTTCAACAAAATAGCTATGCGTCCGGGCAGTGTTACAACGGCTGCGGTACGCGGCGGAACCCTCCTGCTGGCCTTGTCAGGCAATCCGGGTGCTTGCTTCGTCGGATTTCAACTGTTTGCCCGGCCTGTGATCGGGTGGATGCAGGGAGCGGCACAGCCCTTTTTGCCGGAATGGACGGCGCGGCTGGGTGCAGAATATAAGCGGGTAGACCGTTTCACCCGGTTTGTCCGGGCCCGTCTGGAGATCCGTGAAGGTGTTCTATATGCTTACCCAGCCGCCGTAGACGAATCTTCCGTTACAGTTACAATCAAAGACAGCGACTGCCTGATCATCATTCCGCCGGACAGCGGTCAACTGTCTGCCGGGGACAAGGTAACAGTGCTTAAGCTGCCGGGTGAAATCAGAGGGTGAACAGCAGGGAGCCTGAGTTGATAAGCACATCATTGGGATGGAATAGCACGTTAGTTGGAATAGCATGTTAACTGAAATAGGGCCTCAGGTGGAATAGCACGCAGATTTGAAATAGGATGTCAGGCGGAATAGCATGCAGATTGGGAGAGCACGAATTTGGCACGATACAGAATAATTGATACGATACAGAATTATGCAATTTCACTATGTGAAAAATTCATAATAGATAATGCACGCTTAGGCTTCAGGCGCCCGTTCCGGGGATCTATTGTTGCACAACCATCCCTGCCTGAATTCCTGCCTGAAATGCAACATTCCTTCTGCGATATCGGCCCTTTCCTGTAATTGTTGCAGTAATGACAGCATTCTCCTATGTTCTCGCACCTGAATGGTGACATTCTTGCATTTCGTGCAACATTTCTATTAAAGGCTTAGAAAGTGTTGCCCACAAATTGCACTCGATGCAACATTTTGCAGATTTTCGCATTTAATTATGTAATTTCATCATATGAAAAATTCACAATAGAAAAACATTCAAACCCAAACCTCAAATATTCTAGCACTCTACCAGCAACACCAACTGATGACGCATTAACATTCAACCCCGCTACTACAAAACCCGGTCACAAAGGTAAAAAGAAAACCCTCCAGCTCCCTGGACTACAGAGAACTGGAGGGCGATAACTTAGCTTGCTTATTCTGTCTGATACGTTACTGCCTGAAACATTTCTGAAGAATACATTACTGGGCTGTTAAAATCAGCGGTCCGTCCGCTGTGACTGCGATCGTATGCTCATATTGCGCCGACAGCTTGCCGTCGGCAGTTCTTGCCGTCCATTCATCATCGTCTATCGTGATGCGGTACGTCCCTTCGTTGATCATCGGTTCAATCGTAAATACCATGCCTTCCTTTAAGCGGACACCTTTGCCGGCGGTGCCGATATGCACGTAGCTCGGTTCCTCGTGCAGGCTCCGTCCGATGCCGTGCGCCAGCAGATCGCGCACGACGGAATAACCGTTCGCTTCCGCGTGCTGTTGAATGGCCGATGTGATATCACCCAGCCTCGCCCCTGGAATGGCCCGGGCGATTCCCAGATCCAGGCATTCCTTCGTTACCTGCATTAATTTTTGCGCCTCCGGCCCAATATTGCCGACGGCATAGCTCATACACGAATCACCGAACCAGCCGCCGTATTCGGCGACGATGTCAAGCTTCAGGAGGTCACCGTCCATAACGACCCGGCTTGAAGGAATACCGTGGGCCACAACATCATTAATGGAGATACAGGTTTCGGCCGGGAAGCCATTGTAGCCTTTGGTGAACTGCCTGCCGCCCAGCTTCGTAATATGTCTGGCAACAAAGTCATTGATCTCAAGGGTGGTGATTCCGGGTGCAATCACTTTGGACACCTCACGGTAGCAATCCGCAACGATTTGGCCGGCTTGCTTCATTTCTTCGATTTCCCTGGGTGATTTTAGAATAATCATCTGTTATTATCCCGCTCCTTAACGATTCTATAATTTCAGCACCCGGACGATATCCCGGGCTTCGTCGAACAACTGTCCGCGGCGGAGCGAGAGCGAGGCACAGCCGGCTAAGGCGGCAAGCAGCATCTCCGTATGATGCACCGGTTCCGCCGCGTTTGCCGCGGTAACGGCAGCCCGGTCGGCCGCAAGACTCGGGTCCAGCATCGCAGACAGCGGAGTCAGCACCTCCCGGCGGAATTCGGCCAAGAGCGGAGCTGAGCGCGCTTCAGGCAGCATAGCAAAGCCTTCGCCGGCCTGCTTATATAGCAGATACATGGCGTGATCCTCCGCCCATAGCTGCAACAGCCGGATGCCAGCCGCAGCGGCGGGACTTAGGCTAAGGCCGACTTTGAGCGGCCCCGCCAGCAGGACATCCGGCGGGGGCTTGAGCCATTCTCCGGCCCGATCCAGCGCGTCCCACAGCAGGTCGTGAAGTAAATCTCCTTTGTTGCTGTAATAATGATAGACCGTACCATAGCCGAGCCCGGCCTCAGCAGCCACATCACGGATTTCCAGCAAGGGGCCTTTATTCAAAAATACATCCGCCGCAGCTTTCCGGATTTGCGCCAGACGCCGCAGACGGATATCTTCGTTTTGTTCCTTCGTACGGGGAGTCATGTTGACCGTTCACCTCTTTTGTTTTTGACCTGCTACAATGTCAATATAAAACATTGGCTTCAGAATAACAAGGGTTTGCTGAGAATATTGGGTAAGGGTTGAACTAATCGTCCGAACACGCAATAACCCCGGGATAGTAAAATCACCCGGGGTTGTTGACGATCTGAAATTAAAAGCAGGAGTGCGACCTGCGAAGCCGAAGTGATTAATTACGGTCCGCCGGCAGCCAGTGGTCAGGAGGTCTAAGCGATTCCGGCAGCTTGGTAGCCGGGTTACCCTTGGCGGCTTGCAGCTGCGCCTGAGTGAGGAACAGGCTGCTGCTCAGATCAGCGCCGCTGAGATTCGTGTCGCGGAGGTCCGCTCCGGTCAGATCGGCATACCGCAGGTCGGCGCCGCTGAGATCGGCGGCGATCAGATACGCGCCCCGCAAGCTGAGGCAGCGGAGATCGGCCCCGCGCAGCTTGGCGCCGATCAGATCCGCTCCACGGCTGTAGCTCTTTTGGCGTCCAGGCGGCGGGGTTAGCTGCTTGCGGGCAGCAGTACGCGCAAGCTCACTGGCAAGCAGCAGCAGTTCGTTAACCTCAGCGCGGTGAACAGGCACATTGAGCTGGAGCAGCTCTTCGGGGCTGAGTGTGGTCAGCTCCAGGATCTTCTTCAGCATCTGCATGAGTGGATCATGCAGGGTATCTGCACCCGGCAAGGCTAGGGCCTCACGGAGGTACCACAGCAGTTCATGCAACTGGCGCATCACGGGGAAGACCTCGAACATCTGTCCTGCCGTTTCAGGTGCCTGGCGCCAATCGCGTCCGCCATAGGTCAGATTGGAGACCTTCTGCCCGGCTCCGAAGCAGTCATACACGGTGCAGCCCCGGAATCCGCGTTCTCTTAACTCCGTGTGGATGCCGCAGAGGAAGTCTCCGCGCAGGTTAGGGCAGGGCTGTCCGGCGGACTTGTCGATCGCGAAGTCTGAGGAGACAGAGAACGGCAACGCCGCGCAGCATAGCCCGAAGCAGCTCAGGCAGTCCGATTGCAGCTCCGGTTGGCCGGGATTATCAATAGGGTCAGCATATAAGTGATTATCAAACAAGAGGGATTCCTCCATAAATAGAATAGGTATGAGTCAAAAAAGCAGGACTAGAGGTTACTGCGGAAGCTCATTATCCAGACGGCGCTCAATCGCCTCGGACATCGTTTTATCCGTGAGATGGGCATAGATTTCGGTGGTTTCCGTTGAAGCGTGCCCCAGCTGCTCCTTCGTCCGGTAAATATCATTTTGCAGGTAATAGTCAGTGGCAAAGGAGTGCCGCAGCTTATGCACGGTAAGATAAGGTTTGCCGAACCGTTTGGCGTATTTGATGATCATCTCCTGGATCGCCCGTTTGGTCATCCGTTTGCCTTCAGTACTGCCGTTCGGAAGGGCGATGAAGAGGGCTTTTTCCCGTTTCGGCGTCTTGTACCGGGTCTGGCGGAGGCTTAAGTATAAGCTGAGATCATCTTTGGCCTGCTCCCGGAAATAGACCGGTGTCTTGAAGGTCTCGTCGTTATGACCCTTGCGGAATACATACAGCAGCTTATTATTCACATCCAGATCATCCGCATTGAGATTGACCACCTCGGACACGCGCAGGCCGGAGTTCAGGATCAGACTGGCAATACAGGCATCCCGTTCACGGTTGAGCTGCCAGGAATAAGCAGCCTGTTTATTGGCTTCCACATCCTTGCCGTACCCTTCGTAAATGTAGCCCACGAACTCCAGCAGCTCCTCGTCCTCCAGAATTTTTCCTTTGAGCTTGGCGGCTGTATCCTTCGGTTTATGAATCCGCTTGATCTCCACCTTGGCCATAATATTACGCTTAAGCAGCGGGTAGAAATTCTCATCCTCGGCAATCTGGCTCAGATAATGAAACAGCGAGCGCAGCGCAGACAGCTTGCGGGACACGGTAACACGCGTATTGGCCTTCTCGGCCCGGGTAGTCAGATACAGGCGGTAGCCGACAATGCTGTCCATATGGAGTGTCTCCAGATCGAGCAGGGTAATCTCAGCATTGCTGGCCGCCACGGACAGACCTTCACCCCGCAGCCATCCGAAAAAGGATTCATAGTCCCGGATATACTCCAGCAGAGTAGAGGGGGACAGATCCGGACGCTTATAATCAATGAACTGCTGAACAAACCAGGGCATCTGCGGCAGCCGCTGATCCAGATTTATACGGTCGGTCGTCTTTTGAATACTGATGAGCTTCACCTTCTTTGTTGTTTCCCAAGGGGAGGGATGTCTTCTATTTTAGCATGTTTTGGGCAGGTGAACGACCGGAATCGGGCCGGGAAGAGGACAAGCCTTGATCCGCATGTAACAAAGTTATATGATGTGAAGTAACGAAAAAGCTAGAGGTGAACCTGATGGAACTTGGAATCGAGCTGGTTCCTAAAGAGCAGAAGCAGATCATAAGCAGATTGATGCAGTTTTATTTGTATGACTTCACCCGGTATCTTGAGCTGCAAGTAGACCGGGAAGGGTTGTTTCCTTCGTATCCTGGACTGGAGGCGTACTGGAACAGCGGCAAAAACAAATTTGCCTATCTCTTCACGGTAAACGGCAATATCGCCGGATTTGCCTTAATAGACCGCCTTTTGCGTGACCCGGAGGGCGAGTTCTATATGACGGAATTTTTCGTGATGCAGCAATACCGCCGCAGCGGTGTAGGAACCTGGGCAGCCCACCGGTTATTCGATATGTTCCCTGGTGCTTGGAAGGTGTCGCAGATTCGGGCGAATACCCCTGCGCGGGACTTCTGGCACCGGGTCATCGGGGCGTATACCGGCGGCGAATTCAAAGAGCGGTTCAACGCCCGGCAAGGCAATCCCAGCCAATACTTCAACACATTAAATATTAATAGGGTTAAAAAATAGCTCTGCGCAACTTCTGTCAGTTTCCAGCGTCTGGTAACTGAGGTGATTCTATTGTCCAAGCATACAAGCTTATTTGGAATGGGCTGCATGGCTATTGCTTTAGCACTCAGCGCAGGCTGCAGCAATGCAGCGAATCAGGATTCTGCCGGTACAGAGGGTACCGCACAGCCGTCAGCAACGGCCACAGTATCAGCAGCTGTAACAGTCGCGCCCTCACCGACTGCAACAGCTGCGCCTGCTGTCCAATCAGTGGCGCTGCTTCCTGAAGTACCGGAGTATTCGGGAAGCGGCAGAGGCTATGAGCTGGATGGGGTGAATATCCAAGCGGATTACTCCGCAGATCAGACATTGCCGCTCGGATTATTCCTGCCGGAGACGATGATCCGTTTTGAACAGGACGGGAGAACCGCCTGGGGGACAGCGGACAAACAGAACTATGTTACTTTCCTTAAGCTTGATCCGGCCACAACGGCAGCTGCCGAGGGTGAATTTGTACCGGGTACGGACCAGCGGCTGCTGAAGTACAAGGAATACGCCGGGAGCAGGGTGGAGGGGAGCCGAAGGGTCGAAGCATTTGTTTTCACCGCCAAAAAGGATACTTACCGGGCCGAAATTCATATTCAGGGAGACCAACAAGACAAGCTGCTTCCGCTCTTCGTATCTATGCTAGGCGGTATTGAATACATGGCGAAACAACCGCCAATTACTCCGGGCGTGTTCCTAAAGGCTCCTGATGTAGGCAGCAGTGCGGGCAACAAGCAAGCGCTCCAGGAAACGCTGGACTGTATTGCAGCCTGGGCAGCCAAGGACAAAGAGAAATTCGCAGCAACTATGTATTCACCGCAGCTTAATGAAGCTTTGCAGTTCTTACTGGATAATAAGAGGGTCTACCGCTTCAATGAGCTGACCGTTGTAGGGATTCCTATTGAGGGAGCCAAACGGGCCGGTTTCTATATCAATTATACCTCTATGACCTCCGAGGGCTATATTACGGACGGGACCTACGAGATTTCCTTGCTTCCGAACAAGCAGGGGGAGTGGAAGATCGCCAATATTGATTAGGGCATCCCGATAAAAAAGAATCAACTTCTTCACAGATTGCAGAGAAAAACCCACGGTTTATTAAAACGTGGGTTTTTCTCTGCCGTTTTGATCAACTTTAAGCGGTATGGTGCTAAGTTAGGAGAGAAGTAAATCAGCTTCTCTCACGATTAAGTTAACATAACAATGATTATGTCAACTTAAAGAGAGGAGTTTGAGAGGCGCTCCGGGTTCACGGGTTTTTTCTCAGGCTCTATAAATGTAAAAATAATCACATTCCTTCAGCGTCATACGGCATATAATCATCATTGAACACTGTTCAACAAACATTACATTGTTCAATTATCAGGTATAAGGATATGTGGAGGTGTCCCGCAAGCATGAGCAAGGAACAACGACAAGAGCAGGAGCGCGAAGCGATGCGTAATCTGATTCTGGCAACGGCCGGTGAGCTGGTGGCCGAGAAGGGGATAGAGAAGTTGTCTATCCGCAAGATCGCAGAACGGATGGGGTATTCAGCCGGAATCATTTATCACTATTTTCAAGGAAAGGAGGATATTGTAGAGCAGCTTCTTCAGCAGGGGTATCAGGAGCTAATGGGTGGACTTACAGCCGGATTAGACATGGCGCTGAGTGAAGAATCAGCCGAAATCCGCTTCAGCCGGTCACTGTCTCAGTTTATCCGGTTGACCACGGCAGAAGGCTCGCAGTACCGGAATGTGATGCTGAATGATTCGCCGTCTGTGCTAAGCCACACTGCAGTATTGCATAAAGGGGCTGCTCTTGAGCGGAATGCAATCAGTATGCTCTGCAGCTCGCTCCGTCACTTCAGCGGGATGGCAGCCTGCCACGAGGAGGAGATTGAACTTACCGCCCAGATTATCTGGAGTGCAGCCTTTGGGCTAATCGTGAGACTGACGGTCGAGAAGAATCTGCCGGAGGAGCAGAAGGAGGCACTGATTACACGGCATATCGCGGCCATGCTTCTTATTGCAGGGAGCCGGGCCAAAGGGGGAACGGCCGATGGTGGGTAGACGATCTGTTGGTATTTTGACCGTTATAATTATTCTCCTTGCCATGGTGGCCTCGGGGTACGGATTGCTGTCAGGGCACGGGGCGGACGAGAAAGGCAGGGCAGGGTGGTTCACCTCTATCCGGGGGGAAAAGGTTGAATTATATGGCCGCGGAATCTATCAGTACGATTCCTTCTCCGTAGCCACCCAAGCCATAGCCCAGGATGGAGTTACGCTGGCAGCGGGAGTCCCCTTGCTGCTCGTTGCACTGGTTATGAGCCTCCGCGGGAGAGTCAGAGGACGCCTGCTGTTAGCTGGGGCGTTAGGCTATTTTACGTACACCTATGCCTCTTATTGCTTCCTGGCTACGTACAATAACCTGTTTCTAATCTATGTAATGTTGTTCTCGGCCAGCTTATTTGCCTTCATTCTGACCTTGCGGTCTCTGGAGCGGGAGAAGCTCGAAGGTCTGTTCAAGGCAGGTTTGCCGTCGCGGAGCATTGGGTTATTCCTGCTGTTTATCACCTGCATGATCCTGATGTTATGGCTGGGCAGGATCGTTGATTCGTTAAGGCAGGGGACGGCACCCGAAGGCTTGGAGCATTACACTACACTGGTGATTCAGGCGCTTGATTTGGCTATTCTGCTTCCGCTCTTGGCGGTTACCGGGATATTGCTTATTCGCAGGCAGCCTTTTGGGAATCTGCTGGCTTCTGTAGTTATAGTCAAAGTCGCCGCTCTACTTACCTCCATTACAATGATGATCGTTGGGATGCTGAAGGCGGGAGTACATGTATCTACAGTTGAACTGATAGTGTTCCCTGCGTTTAATGTGGGTGTGTTCGTTTGTTTATACCTTTTATTAAGGAATGTGCAGGAGAGCGGAGGTAGAGAGTGATGAGGGACAGAATGCTGATTGTGTATGCCGGCAAATATGGATGCACAGAGAAAGCTGCAAGCCTCTTGCAATCCAGGCTGGAGGACACCGAGGTGGTGAATCTGAAGGTTACCGCAGTGCCGGCGCTGGATGACTATGACGCGGTGATTCTGGGGAGCGCGATCTACTACGGCAGAATACGCAAAGAAATGGCCAGGTTCATTGCCCAATATGAGCAGGAGCTGTTAAGCAAACGCCTGGGATTGTTCATTTGCGCAGGCATGACAGGGGAGAGGGCAGAACAGGAATTGCAGCAAGCCTATCCGGAAGCATTGTACAAGAACGCAGTTGCCAAGGAGATAATGGGCGATGAAATTGATCCCGATCAACTCTCGGTATTCGACAAGTGGGTGCTGCGGATGGTGAAGGGTAAGGGTCATGGGGCTGGAGGCGGCATATCGCTTGATAAGCTTGAACGATTTGCCTGTACAATGCTTGCACATTAGATAGCTTCAAGTACAAAGCGGCAGCATACGGAAGGATGCCGTTTGAAAGGCTGCCGCCGCACCAACTATTATAAAATATCAACATATGAAAAATTCATAATAGAAACCCATTCACCCCAACCTACCTTATCAACCATATACGCAAGCAAACTACATGCTCTCCCCAGATAGAAACCCCAAGGAAAAAGGGAGCTGCAAGCAAACCGGCTTAACCTTCAATTTATTGTCTGTCCTTTTAAAGGAAGGCAAGGGTTCACTTGCTTCCTATAAGCTGATCCGTAAGCATCGCTGCCAGTTCCACGGACTTCAGTGCAGACTGCAATGACAGGGTCGATGCAGTTCCATTCTGTAGCGAGTGGAGCACATGGCGCAGGCTTTTCTCATAGGGATTGTTCGGGATTAGCGGTATCTCTATCTTGCCCTCAGAAGTGTAGGCGGTGAGGCTGGCTTCAATATCCCCATTCGCCGAACTGCTCTCGTGAAATACCAGCTTGGCCTGCCCGAAATAAGCCTCATAACCAACCGTGAAGGGATAGGCTTCGGGCATCTGCGAAGAGACCATCAGCTGCGCGCCAATCCCTGCGACAACCCAAGAAGCGTGAACCAGCGCCTGACTGTCTTTCCCTCCCGAAGTCCCCCAAATCGCAGAAGGTACAGTAACATCCAACAACCCGGCTATGAAGTCCAGGTCATGGATCATCAGATTGGCAGCAATAGTGCGCAGCCCTAAATCCCCCCACACCGGAGCGGTTTCCCTGCGTAAGCTGACATGCAGCAGTTTGCCGTATGTACCCTCCCGAATCACCTTGTCCAGGTATTCATAAGCATAATCGAATTGGATGAACTGATTGACGAGGATTCTGCGCCCATATTGCTGTTCAGCCTTAAGCATCTCCAGACCTTCGGCCGGCTCCAGAACAACCGGTGTCTCACAAAATACATCTTTCCCGCATCGCATCGCCTCCACAGCGTAAGTCTTATGCAGCGCAGACGGCAGACAGATATCAACTACGTCGATCCCAGGATCGGACATAATATCCTCTATAGACATTGTGATCTCAATCCCCAGCTCTTCCTGCAGCTCCAGTAGCTTGGCTTCCTTTCTCCCAAAGACCACAATTCGCTTCACAAACTCCATTTGCTTCAACAGAGAGGCGTGATAAGCCCCAAAGCCTGTGCCGAGTATGCCAATATTCATTTACAGCAGCTCCTTAAGTTTGATACATTCATCATAACGTTCAATTGTTGACAACTGAGTGGCAAGAATAAAATAGGGAATAGAAGGGTTGGGGAATGACCATGCGGCTGCACCGCTTAATTGCTATTCTGTTACTGATTGAATCCCGGGGCAAAATGAAGGCGAACGAGCTATCCGTGGCTCTGGAAACGTCTGTCCGCTCCATTTATAGAGATATTGATGTCCTGGCTGAATCCGGAATTCCACTTGTGACTACAACCGGGCCTAACGGCGGGATTTCGCTCATGGAGGGCTATACAGTGAACCTGCGGCGGCTGCATGGGGAAGAGGTGGTACAGCTTTTTTTGACAGGGATGGGAATACCGGCAGGCGGATCAGGCGGAACCAGTCTGCTGCTCAAAAATGCGCTCCTGAAGCTGGAAGCAAGCTTGCCCGCTCCTTACCAGCAAGATATCCGCACGGCGCAAAGCCGTTTCCTGTTCGATGATACCCCGTGGTGGAGCGCACAGACAGTGGTCCCATATCTTGAGGCTTTACGCAGGGCGGTATGGAGAGGCAGGAAGATTGTGGTGGAGTACTGCAAAGTGAATGGAGAGAGTTCGCTGCGGAAGCTTCAGCCTTATGGGCTTATCGTGAAGCAGGGCGAGTGGTATCTGGCTGCCTATTGCGAGCAGGCCGGGGAGATTCGTTCGTTCAAATGTGAGCGTTTTACAGCGGTAACCATACTGGAGGAGACTTTCATTGTCCCTGAGCCGTTCTCCTTACAGGAATACTGGGAACAAGCGGCGCAGACCTTCATTCAGACCAGCAGAGCGCGGGAATTCTACCCTGTAGTCATCCGCATTCATGCCAGCTATCAGGAGTATGTGCAGAGATTAGAAGTAATGAACACAGCATCAGCCGGGGAATGTCAACTCATTACGGTGAACATGTACGATTACACAACAGCTTGTGAGCAGGTGCTGCCCTTGTTAGTTCATGCTGAAATTATGGAACCTCCGGAGCTAAGAGAGTACGTCAGTAATCAGGTGATGATGTGGAATACAATGTATAATTAAAAAAAGGTTAACATAATTATTATTATGTTAGATAAGAGGCACTAAAGAAATAAACAAAAAGCAAAAGAAGCGGAGGGGAAATTTGGAACTGGAGGAGCGGTAGCGACCGCCTTTGTCACCGGATTTCACCCGCTTACAGCGGTTCAAAATCAAGAAATCTGGGGACAACAGCGGCCGGAAGTCCAAATGTTCACCGCAGTGACGACAAAGCTTCAAGTTCAAAACTTAAGTGCATCTCATACAGTTCACCCCAAACCCGGCTCTCCAGCAGGTCTGGGGTTTATTTGACTTTGTAGATCCATACCTTTTCCAAAAATAAGAGGATAGAATTCATTGACGGAACAATATACGATAAGCTGTAAAGAGGTTCGTGTCAGATTACATAACAAAAGGAGGACAAAAGAATGCTGCGGGGGCTGATCGTCCGTTTGAGAAGAAGTAAAATGCGCACCAGGCTGCTGCTCCTGTTCACCATGCTGACCCTGCTCCCGTTAAGTGTGCAGGCGATGGTGACATACCGTCATTTCTCATCCACCCTGAACGACAAGACAAAGCAATATACGGTTGATATCGCCGGACAGGTCAACGCCAACCTGGACAGGCTGCTTAAGGATTTGGAGCGGCTGTCGCTGATGCCTCTGTATGACGAGCAGGTGTTATCTATTCTGGCCAAATATGATGGTCCTATGGGCTCAGGAACCTGGGCGCTGTCCGACGATTATCAGAAAATGAAGCTATATACCTCGGCGCAGGCGTATGATCGTCCGGAAATCCGGGGCATTCATCTGCTCAGCAACAGCGGTACCCTGTTCTCTAACGTGGAACCGCTGGCCGTCAATACCTCATGGGATGGCAGTCGCGACGAATGGTTCAGCGCCTTGGACCAATCAGACGGCGAGTGGATCATTCTTCCTCCCCATCATCCGTCTTATTATGCCGGGAGCGACCCCTCATTCTATATTTCGGTAGCCAGGGTTATCAAAGAACCCAGAACGCTGAGGCGTCTGGGCTACATGCTAATAGACGTCAAGCAGGGGGCCTTCGGCTCCGCCTTCTCTAAGCTGAAGATTGAACAGTCCACCAATCTGATGATCATCGACGGAGCTCAGCGCCTCCTGTATGAGCAGAAGCCGGATAACGGGCAGTCGGCTTATGGCGGGCTTATGGGCTCCGGTCTGCTCAAGGAGCTGCATGGCGGGGAGCGGAAAAGGCTGGGAGGTACGGATTATTTGTTTGTCAGCCATCACTCCCCATATTCGGGCTTATCCGTTATCGGCTTGACCCCCATCGGAGCTATTCTGAAGGAATCGCGCGCATTGATGGTTTTTGCGTTATGGCTTGCCCTCTTTTGTCTCGTGACGGTGCTGCTGCTGGCTTATGCGGTGTCGTATCGCATCACCCTTCCTCTTGTGGAGTTGAAGAGCAATATGTCCAGGGTTGAGCGGGGTGATTTCAACAAGCGGGTCAGTCCGCTGGGGGGAGATGAATTCGGGCAGCTTGGGCGCGGGTTCAACCGGATGATGGATGAAATCAACCGTCTGTTTCATGAGGTGCTCGTCATTGGACTCCGGGAGAAGGAGGCAGAGCTGTCCGCCCTGCAGAGTCAGATCAACCCGCATTTTATCTATAATACGCTGGAGTCGATCAACATGATGGCTGTCCAGCGCCGGAATGATGAGGTATCGGATATGGTATCCGCACTGGGCAAGCTGCTGCGCTATACGATTGACAAGGCCGGCCGGCTCGTATCGCTGGGGGAGGAAATGGCGTTCGTCGATTCCTATGTCCGTATCCAGCAGATTCGTTACGGCGGGAAGCTGAAGGTTCATAACGACATTGAAGAGGAGGTTCAGCATTTGCGCATTCCGAAGCTCACCATTCAGCCATTGGTTGAGAATGCTATCTATCACGGTATAGCCGGGCGCGAAGAAGGCGGTACGATCTGGGTTTCAGCGCTGCGTTTTGACAATGAGCTGTTGATTACGGTCCGCGACGACGGGAATGGATTGGAGGAGGAGGAGCTCGCAGCGCTGAACCGGGAGATTGAGAAAGACCCCTCCATGGATTCGCTCAGACGCAGCGACGAAGAGAGTCTGGGGCTCCGCAACATCGGCCAGCGGATCAAGCTGCTGTACGGGGAAGGCGGGAGCCTCACGGTTGACGGAAGTCCGGGGCAAGGGCTTGCAGTGACCATTACGATAACGATTCCGGAATCAGGGGGAGAAGAAGATGTATAAGGTGCTGCTGGTAGAGGACGAGATCGTGATCAGACAAGGGATGCGCGAGCTGATTAGCCGGTCGGCGCCCTTTTTTGAGGTAATAGCAGAAATGCCAGGCGGACGGGAGGCGCTCATGTACTTAAAGTCCGAGCTGCCAGACGTGATGATTACCGATATCCGTATGAAGGAAATGGACGGACTGATGCTGTCCGAGAAGGTGAAGTCGATGTATCCCGGGCTGCTCGTCATCATTGTGAGCGGGTACGGCGAATTCGAATATGCCCAAAAAGCAATTGAATACGGTGTCCTTCATTACCTGTTAAAGCCGGTAGAACGCCATGAGCTTGTAAGCGTGCTGGAAAGAGCACGGCTGCTGCTCGATAAGCGTCATGGCATTTCTTCCCTGGAACAGACACCAGGCCCGCTTCGGGTTGAATCCGGAGGAGATACACGCAAGATCATTCGGGATGTTAAGGAATATGTCAGACTGCATATTGACGGTGATTTGCGTCTGCAGACGGTAGCTTCGCATGTCAATCTGAACGCCACGTATCTGAGCCAGCTGTTTAAAGGGGAGTTGGGCAGCAATTATTCGGACTATGTGACAGATTCCCGGATGGAACGCGCGAAATGGCTGCTCAGCCATACGCAGCTCAAAATTTATGATGTCGCCCGGCTCTCCGGCCATCAAAGCCCGAAGCATTTCATGCTGGTGTTCAAGCAGCAGACGGGGATGACGGCAGGAGAATACCGTAATCAATTTAATATCCAAGAATGAAATGTTATTTAATCTAACATAAAAATATAAATAAAACGAACCTTTCCTGTATTTTGGGTGATTTATAGACCGAATACATCTCCTATATACTTAAAAAGTCATCAAAACTAACATGTCAAAGGGGGATATTCATGAAGAAAGCGGGAGCAGTACTTCTTTCAGCCTTGCTGCTGGGCTTAACGGCAGGTTGCGCCAAGCCAGAAGCAAGCGGTAATGCAGGGAGTTCCGGGAAGCAGGAAGAGGTTGAGTTAAAGTTTTTGATGTGGGGCAATCAAGGGCATATGGATGTGTACAACAAGCTTATTAGCCAATTTGAAGCAGACAATCCGGGGATTAAGGTAACCATGGATTCGGTTCCATTCACCGATTATCAGCAGAAAATATCGGTGCTGGCCGCCGGGAAAGCGCTCCCGGATATCGCCTGGGTATCGGAGCGGATGATCCCGCAGTTTAAAGCCAATGGCATTCTGGCGGACGTCTCCTCCTTCAAAGACGATACTTCCTTTAACCTGGACGATTATATTCCGAGCACACTTGATTTGTTCCGGGATGGGGATCAATTGCTTGGGCTGCCGTTCTCAACACCGCCGGTGGTCATGTTCTACAACAAGACTCTGTTCGACAAGGCCGGCCTGACGGACCCGAGTACGTTAGCCTCCCAAGGGAAATGGACATGGAAGGCATTTGAGGAATCCGCCAAAGCGATTTCTGTCAAAGAAGCGCAAGGCCGGGTGTACGGCGCGAATTTCTTCCGCGACTGGAAGACCTGGGCCATTCTGTCCTCTTACTCCTGGTCTTATGGAAGCGGCCCGTTTAATGAAGATCTGACCGCATTCACCTGGAATGACCAGTACGGCGTCGAAACGATGGAGCTGCTGGAGCGGATGATGTTTAAGGACGAATCCCACCCGAAAGCAGGCGAACAGATCAGCTTCGATGCAGGGAATCTGGGAATGTTTTTTGACAACTACAGCTACGTCTCCAAAGCGCGTGAAATTACAGGATTTGAATGGAGCATTGCGCCGATGCCGGCCGGCTCCGCAGGCAGTGTTCCGATGCTGGGCCAAGCGGGCTATACTCTGTTCAAGGACAGCAAGCATCCGGAGGAAGCCAAGAAGCTGCTAAAACTATTCGCCAGCCAGTCGGGCATTGAAGCGACATCCACTTATTTCGTACCGCCGCGTACCTCGGTGCTGAGTTCCGATACGTTCCTGAATCAGCCGAACAACCCGCCTGCCGAGCACATTGTGCAAGCCGTTATCAATGAAATGCCGAAGGCGCGCATCATTCCGGGCCATATCCGCTGGCAGGATATCGACAATGCTGTGCTGCAAGGCTTTGACCGTCTGTTCGGCAGCTCGGCGTCCGCCAAGGACAATATGGCGCAGATGCAGACGGATGTCGACGCTATTTTGAAATAAGAGGAGCGAAATGCATGGGTAAATTGAAACAGAGATTAGAGCAAAACGGCCTGTCCTTGTTCGTCAGTCTTCCGGCCAATGATGTGAGACTGGCGAAGGCGGCGCTTGAGGAAGGCGCCGATGCTTTAAAAGTTCATTTTAATGTCGGTCACCGGGCCAGCGGAACTCATTTCGGTCCGCTCGAAAGCTATGAAGACGTTTTCAGTCAAATCCGCTCTACCTTTGACGGCCCATTTGGCGTAGTGCCCTCCGGCAGTCTGGAAGGTGTGGCGGAAGAAGAGTTTATGCGGCTTGCTCCGCTCGGGTTCGATTTTTATTCTATCTATGCCCATCATCTGCCGTCCTTTATGCTGGGGGATCACGGATTGGACCGGACCTTTGCCATTAATGATACCTATGATCTCAGTCAGGTTCAGGAGGGGAAGCGGTTCGGGTTCACGGCGCTTGAAGCCTCGATTGTACCTAGCAACGAATACGGTACGGGTCTCAGCTTCGCAGACCTGCTGAAATACCGGTATCTGGCCGACCATTCCGGTCTTCCCGTACTGGTGCCTTCCCAGCGCAAGCTGGTGGAGGGAGACGTACCTTCCTTGCAACTCGCTGGAGTGAAGGCGATCATGCTTGGTGCGGTGGTGACGGGCACAACAGAGGAACAGCTGCGGCGTGCGGTTAGCTCGTTTCGGAGTGCAATAGACAGATTGAGCTAGAGGCGGTGAATTCGCGCATGAACAGAAAGGTCAATAAACGAAAGAAAGGTCCGCTTGCCCGCGAGGCACAGCTGACCGGATGGCTTTTTATATCGCCAATGCTGCTAGGGTTCACGTTATTATTGTTATTTCCAATGGGGAAAGCGCTCTACATGAGCTTACATGACTGGCCGCTGCTTGGCGAGCACCGGTATGTCGGTCTGGATAATTATACGGAGATCGCGGTTGATCCGCTGTTCTGGAAGGTCTTCGGCAATACGGCTACTTTCACGCTGGGTCTGGTGCCGTTTAATATTGTGCTGGCTCTGATGCTGGCGCTGCTGTTATCCAAAAGCTTGAAAGGAATCGGCATCTTCCGTACAGCTATCTTCGTTCCCGTTATGACTTCGCTGATTGTATGGTCCATCGTATGGAAGTACATGTTCGCAACCGATTCCGGGCTGATCAATCAGCTATTGATGATGTTCAACATTAAAGGGGCCGCCTGGCTGTATGACGAGAAGCTGGCGATGCCGGCTGTCATCGTGACGAGCGTACTGAAGAACGTTGGTCTCAATATGGTGTTGTTCATCGCTGCCATCCAGCAGGTATCGCGTTCCCTGTACGAAGCGGCTGAACTGGACGGCGCAGGCAAGACCAAAACCTTCTTCAACGTTACTCTGCCTATGATTACACCCACCGTATTTCTGACCGTTGTGATGACCGTGATCGGCTCGCTGAAGGTGTTCGGCCAGATTTATGTCATGACCCAGGGCGGGCCGAATAACAGCACCAAGGTACTCGTCTATTACATTTGGGAAAAAGCGTTTAAGCTGTTCCAGATGGGCTACGCTTCGGCGCTGGCATTTGTGTTGTTCTTTGTCGTATTGATCTTGACTCTGCTGCAGTGGCAGCTGCGAAAGAGGTGGGTATTCAATGAAACCGATGCCTAGCGCCAGCAAAAAACTGTCTGTGGCCGGAGTGTATGCCGCGTTAACGGTGGTATCGCTGATTATGCTTGTTCCGTTCCTGTGGATGCTGTCCACCTCCTTCAAGCAGCCGCAGGATATTTTCACCTATCCGCCGCAGCTGATTCCGCCGGTCTTCCGGTTTCAGAATTATGTGGATGTATTTACGCTGATCCCGTTTCACCGCTTCTATTTCAACAGCGTCTATATCTCGTTTGTCGTGGTGGCGGGAACCGTATTTTTCGCTTCACTGGCCGGTTATGCGTTTGCCAAAATTCCCTTTACAGGAAGAAATGCCGTGTTTCTGGTGCTGCTCAGCGCCATGATGATCCCGCATGAAGTGACGGCGATCCCCATGTTCCTGTCCATGCGCGACCTGGGCTGGATTGACACGCATCTGCCGCTTATTTTGTTGCCAATCTTTGGCGCAGGCGGCGTGTTCGGCATCTTCGTGATGCGGCAATTCTTCATCACCATACCCACGGAGCTTGAGGAGGCGGCGATGATCGACGGCTGCAACCGGTTCCGCATTTACTGGAAAATAATGCTGCCGATTGCCCGTCCCGGCATGGCGACACTGACGATCTTCACGTTCGTGACCATCTGGAATGAATTCTTTGACCCGCTTATTTTCATCAATACTCGCGAACTAATGACCTTACCGCTTGGATTATCGTTGTTTACAGATGAAGTGGGCACTTCCTGGCATTATTTAATGAGTGCCACCGTAATGGCAACCGTCCCGCTGCTGATCGTCTTCTTCCTGGCTCAGAAGCGGTTCATCGAGGGTGTTGCCATGACGGGTCTGAAGGAATAGCACACACTGAAAAGGAGTGGATGATATGAATCCTGCAATTGAAGCAGATGTCGTTGTCGTGGGGGGCGGCCCTGCGGGTATCGCGGCAGCCATCGCCGCCGGACGGCTGGGAGCGCAGACCGTGCTCATTGAACGTTACGGATTCGTGGGCGGGATGTCCACTGCTGCTATGGTCTATCCGTGGATGACCTTTCACACCGACCGCGGGGAACAGGTCATCAAAGGCATCGCCCAGGAAATCGTAGACCGGCTGCAGGCAAACGGCGGTTCGCCGGGCCATCTGCGGGATACGGTCGGCTTCGTGCATACGCTGACGCCTTACCATCCTGAGATCTATCAAGTGGTGGCCACGGATATGCTGCGCGAAGCTGGCGTGAGACTGCTTCTGCACAGCTTCGTGGATGAGGTGATGACACAGGACGGCGGGATTGGACATGTGGTGGTGACCAACAAATCCGGGCGTACGCCTGTAAGGGGGCGCATCTTCGTGGATTGCAGCGGAGATGCTGACGTAGCTAAGCTGTCCGGGGCCGAAACGTTACAGGGACGGGAGGGGGACAGCCGCTCCCAGCCGATGACGATGAAGTTCAGAATGCGCGGTGTCGATTTGAACAAGGTCAAAGCTTATATGATCAGCCATCCCGAAGAGTTCTACAGCAAAACACCAATCGCCGAGCTGCCAGACCTGCCGCTCACCGGGGTAAGTGGATTCTACTCGCAATGGAAGCGGGCAGAGGTGCCGATTAACCGTGACCAGGTATTGTTTTTTACCGGTCCGGCCGATGACGAAGTGTTAATCAACTGTACCCGCGTACAAGGGCTGGATGCAACGAGTGCGGAGGATCTGACCTTGGCGGAACAGGAGGGCCGCAAGCAGGTGCTGCTAATGGCTGAGTTTCTGAAGCGCGACGTTCCGGGCTTTGAACGGGCCTCTATTTCAGCGGTTGCACCACAGATCGGCATCCGCGAATCGCGGCGGATTAAAGGATATTACCTGCTGACCAAAGAAGATGTCGTAGAAGGCCGGAAGTTCAGTGATGTCATTGCCCGCAGCGGCTACCCGATCGACATTCATGATCCGTCCGGCAAGGGAGTAACGGCCTCTTTCATCGCTGGAGACGGCGCTTATGACATTCCGTACGGCTGTCTGCTATCCGCCAATGTGTCCAATCTGCTGGCCGCAGGCCGATGCATTTCGACCTCGCATGAGGCACTGGCCACGACCCGGCTCACGCCAAGCTGTATGGCCACAGGCCAGGCAGCCGGGACGGCGGCAGCGCTCGCAACGGCCGCAGGGGTGAAGCCGCAGGCGCTCGACATCCCGAAGCTGCAGGAGCAGCTTAAGCGGGACGGGGTTATACTATAGTGTTATTACAGGGCGGGCAACACGCATCGTTACTTACGGTGTGGGTTGCCCTTTTTTGTGCTGGGCGTGGCGGAAGGCGAGTCAGGAGGAGCAGGAGTGCCCCTGATTGGGTCTGGCAACTGGTGCCCGTTGGTTAGTCTAACAGGCAGGATAATTCAAAAAACACATCGAATATAAGACGGTTGTGAGATTTAACCTTGGGAGGATGGAATTATATGCTGGAATCCATAAAGGAAGACTATATTTTATCGAATAAGAAAACTTGGGACGAAGTAGCTCCCCGATTTTTTGGAAGGACTACACTTCCAGTTTATGGTCCATTCTTGCCGACAGAAAACGAATTAAACTTATTTGGTGAGGTAGAGGATAGAATAGTCTTAGAAATTGGTTGCGGAAGTGGCCACTCTTTAAATTTCATGGCCTCACGTGGAGCCTCAGAGCTTTGGGGAATTGACTTATCCGACACTCAGATCGAGACTGCGAGGGATTTGCTTTCGGCTCATAAATCAAAATTGAATCTTTTCCAAGGACCAATGGAAAAGAACCCTGGTATTCCGAGTGAGTATTTTGATATCGTGTATTCCATCTACGCCATTGGTTGGACCGTTGATTTGCCAATGACATTACAGCAAGTATTCAGCTACCTGAAACCTGGTGGGACCTTTATTTTTAGCTGGGAGCACCCGTTACATAATCGAATTAAACAGGAAGGCGAGCAGTTTGTAATTAAAAAATCTTATCATGAGGAAGGCCCTCAACAGTGTGAACCATGGGACTTGCCAGCTATGATGAATCAACTAAAACTCAGTACATATATAAATGAGCTAATTCAGTCTGGATTTCAAATTGAAAAGGTGATTGAAGATGTTGTCCTCACAGAGGAAATAAAGTCGGGAGATTCTGCAGTATGGTATACACATCAAAAGGCAGCATTCATACCTGCTGCATTTATTATAAAATGCACTAAAAAATAAGGGTATTTTCAGATCAGTTTAGTACGTGGATCATTCAATTAACGGGAAACGAAAGTTCAATACAGACAGAAGTAGGAGGCGGACTACGGTGAAAGACTCGGCTAGACTGTTTGATTTTCAAGCGGTTAACGGAGACATGGTCAGAAGGCTGTTCGCCGCTTTCGACCCCAAGGCAAGCATTACCCAAGTCTCGCCCTTGACGAAAGGTATGAGCACCAGCAATTATGCCTTACGGACAGACAGCGGTAGTAAGTATGTGTTAAGGATTTATCCCGCTAACAACGACCACAGCGGGATTGAGGCGGCAGCCTATCAGTATGCAAAAGCAAAAATTCGCACCCCTGAGATTTTCTTCTTCGATGATAGTAAGCAAATAATTCCTCTTTCGTACTTGATCATGGTGTTTATTGAAGGCTCGACACTAGGAGACTTTATTGCCGAGAATGAGGGGTGTCCCGACCATGTTGTGCATCGGATCGGAAACTCGCTTGCCCTGCTGCATCAAACCGAATATTCGCATATGGCGCTGTTAAACGAGCATTTGCAGATCGCGGAACAGCTTGAATCCTTCGATAGCCAATATTACACCTTGCTAAACGGTCTTGCAGGAACCCACATTCAACCTTCAACCAAAGAGAAGTGTATACAATTCCTGGCGGATCACACCGCATTGGTAGAGAGGATTGCAGATAAGCATGTGTTCTCGCATGGCGATTTCATTTTCTCCAATATTATGGTCACGCCTTCATTGGAGCCTTGTTTCATCGACTACGAGTACTGTTTCGCGGCGCCTGTCTTTTATGACATAGGCAAATTCTTCAGGACAAGGACGCAAGTCGAGCGCTATATCGGCGCAGACACCATTGCCGCCTTCGAGGAAGGCTATAACCGTAAGGCGAGAGAGCCTTTACCCGAGAAGTGGTACGCACTGTCCAAGCTTGCCGACATATCCACCATGCTCCACCTCATTAATAAACCGCAAATTCCTGACGGTTGGGGATCGGCGATTGACGGTGAGATCGACAAGAATTTGAAGCTGCTGGTCGGGGAAAGCGACCCTTTATCGGATAAATGAATTGGGATTTCGATATTTAAATGCTGACATGAATCATTGAGTTAACTGGGAACGCCAACAAAACGAATGGCTATACCTACGATTGTGTACCCGCATCGCTTTCGACATACATATGCATGCCAACTCCTTGATAATGGTGCTCCCTTAGACTTCATTCAAGGAATGCTCGGTCATGAGAAGGCATCGACCACTCAAGACCTTTATGAAGAAAAGATATGTTTGTGGTATTATATGTAATTATGGGTTATGAAATAAATGGATTATTTGAAAATGGGGGAATCAAAATATGGAACGTAAAATTCAACTAATGGAAACCTACGTAAATATCGAATTTGGAAACTCACCCTTTTTAAAATTAGATAAAGGGTTGCAAATTCCATACTCTTCAATCGCAGGAATAACAACAGGTAGACCGATACCAAATGCTTTTAAACTATATGGTGCTTTATTAGGAGGAATGAGAAATGGGTTATTTAGATCAAATGGTGGTTATCAACTGCATTTTTTTGAAAATGAGCTTGAAACTCTTCATTTAGATTTGAATAGCTTTAAGGTTGGTAAGTTCAAAATATCAAAGTTGATCATTGGTGTTGAAAATCCTGAAGAAATAAGTAAAAATATTTCCGAACGAGTGAAGTGATAATTTTTGATGAACTGTTTATTGAACTAACGGGAACTTTAGTTCAACAAAGCGGCGGCAGTCTAAAACTTATTTTTCAATACCTGATTTTTTTCAAACTCTGAAACAGCGTCAAACCAACCAATCCAGTTTAATATTTTATTTTCTTTGGACACCGGAAGCGAAGTACAAGTTTCAAGTGTATGCGAAAAACCGAGTACAACGGCCTGGGGTGGCGGTAGCGGGTCGACTGTATGCGAAAACAAACATGTCTTTCAAGGCACA
Organism: Paenibacillus tritici; assembly: GCF_013204885.1. GTDB lineage: Bacteria > Bacillota > Bacilli > Paenibacillales > Paenibacillaceae > Paenibacillus_AQ > Paenibacillus_AQ tritici. The sequence continues at coordinate 230 of NZ_JABMKX010000019.1, read as the reverse complement.
ACCCCAGCATGAAAATGAGCAGCGCGGCTAAAAACAGAACGTCGTCTGTTCATCTATTTAGCAAATTTTAACGGAAAACCGAACACAATTGGACTGGTACGCCACGTAAGCCAAATGTAATCGAAAAACAGGCATGACAAGACAGAGGCCTTGTCACCCCCAGGAATGAAAATAAGTGGGTGGCATCCGTCGCATCCATTCTAAAAGATGCTGTAGTCGTCAACACTACA
>NZ_JABMKX010000018.1 GCF_013204885.1 Paenibacillus tritici | reverse complement strand
TCACCCGTCCGCCGCTAAGTTAATCTGGAGCAAGCTCCTTCATAACTCCGCTCGACTTGCATGTATTAGGCATGCCGCCAGCGTTCGTCCTGAGCCAGGATCAAACTCTCCAATTAGTATTGAAAAGAGCGATTGCTCATTTTGAAACATCTGACGAGAATTTACATTCTCTACGATGAGATTTCTAAAGCGTCAAGACGCTGTGAAATTCATCATTTTTGGAATTCACTTTCGTGATTTCCGATACTCACTCGTTGTTCAGTTTTCAAAGATCAAGCTCGTTGTCAGCGCCGCTTACCGCGTCACCAGCAACTCTTATAATATATCACGTTCGTTCGAGTAATGCAAGCTTTATTTTGAAATGACTTATTCAAGTAATTTCTCTAAATCCGCACCGCTCCAACAACGCTTATTTATAATAACCTATCTCTCTATGAAAAAGCAACCTTTATCTCAAACAAAAACCCCGCTCAATGTCTAAGCGGGGTGTTCTCTGAAGATACTATTAGATTACATCGTCTATTCTTAGTAGAATTTCGCTGCAGTATATTTGCTAGCTGCTTTGATCAGACCTGTTGAAGCACTGTTCTTACCAAGACCGGCATCCACTGTAGTATCAATTGTTACCCACTTGCCGTTCAGGAACACTTCATTCCAAGCATGGTACGAGGTTACATAGCTTGTATTCCCCATAACCAATTTGGTTGGAATACCTTCGCTGCGAAGCATAGTGGCAAACAAGGATGCATAATCGTAGCAGATCCCTTTATTAGTAGCCAGTGTATTATCGTTGTTCGGAATATAATCGGTTGTAACACTATTAGCCAGGGAGTAATCATATTTCACATTGGCTACGATGTAGTTATAGATGGCTTTAACTTTATCTCCGTCTGATGTCAGACCCTTTGTAAGCTGTGCTGCTTTTTGAACGGATTTATCGGAAGAACTCCACTTCACGTTCTGTACGGAGCTCAAGTATACGGCATTAGCATTGCTCATGGAGAGGGATACCGTTTCAGAAGACAGAACCTTGTATTTGTTGCCAATCGTGTTCTCCAGTACGGAAATCTTATATGAACCATTTCCTTGTTGCAGCGGGAAGGTCTCGTTCGGCTTGGAAGTGTATAAGTTGTAAGTGTAGCTGTTGTTATCCTTGGTGATCATGAGCTTCATCTTCTTGTCCTTAGGAACCTCGTACGAAACTCCGATAACCCCCTGATCCAGCTGTCCTACATTCAACCAGCTTGCATCGGCGTTAGCAGCCTGAGCAGTGCCTGTCTGCACGGAAGTGACAATTACAAAAAGTGTAACCAACATTAAATAAACCTTTTTCATTGGATAAAACCCCTTTCGGTAGCTGGCTGCCATCCTGACGGGAAGGCCCTTTAGCTTTGCGTCCCTACCTTTCGATAGGTTTGCCGTTATCGTATAAGCTTTATCTGTCCAATCTTCCACCATAAAACAAGAGATTCCGATTATGAACAAACAAAAAAAGCCTCTTCATTCGGTAACTGGCTGCCATCCATGACGGGAAGGCCCTGTAGCTTTGCGTCCCTACCTTTCGATAGGTTTGCCGTTTATCGTGTATTAGCTTTGATAGTTATATCTTACCATATCTCTATCTATTATCAAGACCTAAATTGCTAGATTACTACAAAAATATGCTAAAATTTTATGTTTCTCTACCTTTTCTCCGCCTTATCCTATGAGAGTCAGGTTAATTTCGCATGGATGATAAGCCTATGGGTCGGATCTACGAGCGGATCACAGGTAATGAGGGTTAGAATTTTATCATCATCCTTCCCCTTCAGCACAGATACATCGGTCGGCTCAACAATGGATACACCATAGACTACATACTTGTATTCGTGGCCGCTTGTAATAATGGTAATGGTATCCCCCTCGCCGACTTCATTCAGCCTGTTAAACAATCTCCCTGCAGTTCTGGATCTATGTGCCGCAATAGCTGCATTGCCCACCGCGCCGATTGGAGCCGTCTCCTTCATATGCGCTGCAGCATGCTTCATATTATTCTTGGTGGCACCCTCCAGGACAGGCAGCTTCAGATCAATCTTGTCGATTTCAATAATGGCGGTTATCTTACCTCCGACTTCAATGTCAGGGGTGGCAGAGGGCACCGGCTCTTCGGCAGCCGATTCTTCAGCCAGCAGCTGGGTCACCTCCGCATAAGGCTTGCTAAGATCCGTGCCGGCAGGGGCCGTAGCTGAAGGAACGATTTCACTGTAGGCCTGTTCAGCCTCTTCCAGCAGCTTCTGCTGCTGACGGTCATTGTACCACTCGCTTCCTTTGGGATAGAGCATAATCAGAACCCCAGCAAGTATAATCAGATAGGATAACTTCCGCATGACAATCGCCTCCATAATATAGAATATAAGCTTAGCCTTGTGTTATACCTTCATCAGAATACCCACTTACGGCTTCCGAAGAAATTAATAATCACTGTAATGAACGTTACCAGCACTTTGGCCATCAGCACCTGGACTCCCAATCTGTCCGTCAATAGATGAATCAGCACCACCGAAATGCCCAGCACCAGCAGATTCAGCACGATAAACCTCACCAGCTGCATCCGGTCAAAGCGGCCGGCATTCCCTCTGTCCCGGTCACGGAAGGTAACCTTCTTATTCCAGAAAAAGCTGTTGGCGGTACCGGCGCTGTAGGAAATAATCTGCGCAGGAGTGTTCACCATCCCTATGGAATGCAGCAGTGTAAATATCGCAAAATCAATCAACGTGTTGAGCAGGCCCACCGCATTGAACTTCAGAAACTGGATGATGCCTGCGCTCCAGGCCTTATTTTGCATAATCGCTTGCCTTCCGCGTATCTTCTATCTCCGCGTCGGGATACCCTCGGGTCTCGCTCACGATATAGAGCGGTCTGTCCTTCGATTCATCATAGATCCGGCCGATATACTCGCCGATTACGCCCAGCAGCATCAGTACTATGCCGTTAAAGAGCAGGTTCACTCCGACGATGGACGCCCATCCCGGTACAGTCCAGGAGGTGAAGACCTTCTGAAACAATACCAGGAACAGGTAGATGAAGCTGGAGAAGGACAGAAAGAATCCGATATATGAAGCGATTTTGAGCGGCTTGTGTGAGAACGAGGTGATTCCGTCGAGCGCAAACCGGATCATTTTCTTCAGCGGATATTTCGTCTCTCCGGCATAGCGTTCCTCCCGCACATATTCCACCATGGTCTGACGGAAGCCTACCCAGCTCACAAGTCCCCGCACATAACGGTTCTTCTCCTTCAGGCCGCGCAGCACATCACAGACTTTACGGTCGATCAGCCGGAAGTCCCCGGTATCCGTAGGAATCTCCACACTGGTCATACTGCTGAGCAGGCGGTAAAAGATTTTGGCGGTTATTTTCTTGAAGAAGGTCTCTCCGTGGCGCTTCAGCCGCTTGGCATAGACCACCTCATAGCCTTCCTTCCACTTGGCGATCATCTGCAGGATAACCTCAGGCGGGTCCTGAAGATCTGCATCAATTACCACAACCGCCTGACCTTCAGCATAATCCATACCGGCGGTAATCGCCACCTGATGGCCGAAATTACGGGAGAAGTTAATCAGCTTGACATGCTCGTCCGCATTACTGATTCCGCGCATAATCTCAGCCGTACGGTCCCGGCTACCGTCATTGACGAACACGAGCTCATAGGAATCACCGCAATCATCCATTACTTTTTTGAGCCGCTCGTAGGTTACTTGAATGACTTCTTCCTCATTGAACATGGGGACTATTACACTGTATCTGGCTTTCACCTGGGTTCCTCCTAAAATTAATTGTAAGCCACAGCTTCCTTGATGAGCCGGTTCTTGAAGTCCCCTTCCTAAGAAACCTAGAATACCCAGGAAGGGAACCAGCGCAGTACAGTAATGATATAACTGCTGTTAACCTGCATTCCGGATAGCACCGGATAGAACATAACGAACAGGATGGCGGCGGCCGCAACATAGGCGTACCGCAGATATTTGGCACCCTGGAATCTGCCGTCAAGCAGCTTCAGGATGTATACAGTAGAAAGAATCATAAACGGCACCATTGCAAAATAATGGTACAGGAAGGTCTCACGCGGCACAAGCATCCAGGGTACATATTGCGAGAAGAAACCAATCCAGATCATGTACAGGCTCTTGTCCCTGCGCTTCAAGGTAAACCATACGGCTGCCAGCATAGCGAAGATTCCGGTCCACCAGATGAGCGGGTTGCCCATAGTTACTATGCTGCTCGCTTTGCCTTCTGCCAAGCCTTCACCGCCGCTGAAGAACCATACCGGACGTTTCATGAACGGCCACTCCCACCAGGAGGACGCGAACGGGTGTGTCGCTACAAGCTGGCTGTGGTAGTTGTACATATTCTTCTGGGCATCAATCAGCCCCTTTATCGTGAAGCCTTCTGCTGAAGCAGAAAGTGCCGGCACAAAGGAGAGACTATATATGATTCCCGGGATGATCACGAAGAATAAGATACAGCTGGCCAGAGTGATCACCGTATTCTTCCAGAAGGATTGATCCGCTGTCCGGCAGGCGGCTTTGAGCTCCTGCCCGGTCAGCTTGCCTTCCGCCAGCAGACGCCCCGCTGCCTTGTATTCTCTGTAGCGTTCAAACAGCACCAACGCCAGCATAATGGCCAGTCCCGCGCCTCCGTATAGAACGATCCATTTAGAGGCTACCCCGATTCCGAAGAACAGGCCGGACCAGAACAGCGGAACCAGCGTTGTCCGCAGCGGCACACGATAGAAGTTCATCGTGTAATAACGCTGCATGAAGTAGAACATCAGCATAATGAAGAATACGCCGTAGACATCAATGGTGGATATTCGCGTCTGGGTGAAATGCATGAAGTCCAGGGCGAACAGTCCGGCGGCCAGTGCAGCATAGGTAGTCTTACGGAACAGCCGCATAGCCATGATATAGATCAGCGGCAGCATGGCAATCCCGAACAAGGTCCCTATCACCCGCCAGCCGAACGGGTTGACGCCAAACAGCTCCATCCCAACTCCAATCAGCAGCTTGCCGAGCGGCGGGTGTGTATTCTCATAAGGAACAATCCCATGGTAATGTTCATACGCTGTACGGGCATGATAGATCTCATCAAAGTACGTGCTGTTCATGAAATTGGAGTTGTCCGGAATGACCGACTGCTCGTCGAACAGATTGGCCGGTGTTCCTCTTTTGGCAGCTGCTCCCGTATCCGGTACAACATTTGCTATGGTCAGAGGAACCTTCGGTGCCCCCTGCTCATAGAATGCCATTTCATTGAGGGTGAAGCCCGGAGACGTAACCGTGAGCTTGATATATCTTGCCGATACGTTAAGCGGCTGGCTTTTCCAAATGAAGACATTGCCGACATCCTCGCTCACCTCAAGCGGACTGCTCCAATTATCAGGGGTCTGGCTGAATTCCAGCTGAAATTTGCCGGTCCCGACACCGCCGAAGACATTGACCCGCTCAAGCGGATGGTCCTGCCCCAGATCGACATAGAAGCTCTCGCCGCTGGCAGCAGGCTCCCACAATGTCTCAGGTGCCTTGTTATCCCCCAGGTGGTAGAGGGCGAGCGCCCCATAGAGTATGGTGATTGCGATCATCCAGATCCAGTCTCTGCGCTGCAGCTTCAGCGGGGAACGACGCTCCGGCTTGCTAAGCGGCTTAATCCCTTCTGCAAGCAGCAGATCTGCCTCAAAAGCTTCCTGCGGCGTAACAGGTCCAGGCAGGAGCTTCGTGGATTTGCGGATATATACATCGTATCCAATATAGAGCATATATAATGCAAGAATTATAGTGGTAATAGCTGTAACCAGCACAATGCCGTCGGTCGGCGGGTTTCCGCCGGTATTCAGATAAGCCAGTGTATACCCTACGTTAATATATTGGGTCAGGGAGAACCCGAGAAACAGCGTCAGGAACCGCCGGTCCCGGCTCTCCATGAAAGCGAATAAGGACAGAATCAGAACCGGGTATAAGTAACGCTCATGCATCTTGGTACCGAATACGAAGACAATAGTGATCAGCACCATACCTATGAAGTAGGATTTGGAGAGATCCTTACGGTCCTTAGTATTGAAGGAATAATAAGCTGCAAGTGCCACCGCCACCAGGATGAAAATAAAACCCCAGATGCGGTACGGTATGCCTAACCAGGTCACATCCAGGGCCGACCACATCGGATCGGTCAAAGCATACAGATTAAATGCGTTAACCGTAGAGTACGGGTAGGAGGACAGCGTGCTTTTGTATAGATTAATCAATCCCATCAGACCGCCGTTATTCCAGAAGAAAGGGGCTGCGAGGAGAATGAATATCCCCAGTCCGTACACCGCACCCAGCACAAGCTGCTTCCAGGCGCGGTGATGGTAGAAGGCAAGCAGCAGCACCGGCGTGAAGATCAGCGCCTGCGGCTTGATCAGTGTGGCAATGGCAAAGAAGATCGCTGCACGTACAAAGGTTTTGTCGACAATCCCTATAATGCTGAGCATCAGGAAAATAAGGAAAAAGGAATCCGCCTGTCCCCAGGCTGCCGAGTCCATCAGTACGGCCGGATTGAACAGGAACAGCAGCATCAGCCCGATGGCAAGGCCGGAGCCGAGTTTGGGACGCGCGCATTTGTAAATGATCCAGCCGAGTACAAGGTCGGAGATCATCGCGGGCAGCTTGAAGAGAACTGTCTCTGCACCTGATCCGCCGGCAAAATTAAATAATCCTCGAAGCAGACTGAGCAGGTACAGCACATACAAGTAACCCGGAGGATAATCGGCGAAATAACCTTCTTCATAGAATTTGCCCGGACCCAGGTCGGTCAGGCGCTGGCCCCAGGCCATGAATGTATTCATATCATTCTTGTAGCCCTGAGCCGTAAGGCCAATCCAGATCCGCAGGATAAAGGCCACGCCAAACACAACATACAGCCAGCGGGTGTAGATGACATCCTCCTGTCTGAGCAGACGCTCACTGCGGAAGGCTCTGGTGTATAAAAAGGCAAAGAACAAACAGAACGCACCTGAAATCAGCAGCAGCTTGGCCGGTGATACTTTGTGCGGTGTTTCTTCCGGCTTGCCCCCGCCTGCCTCTGCTGCCGGAGCCTGCGCTCCGCTGTCCAGGGAAATGATATTCGAACCCTCTGGAACGGTATCGAGCTGTTCGACGGACAGATCATCGAAATAGGCTTTGCCCTGAATCAGATTGGCATAACCGCCAAGTGCAGCACCGATTCCGGCCGCGGTCTGCTCCTTGCCGGTCTGGCCGATGAACTCCAGATACTGCCATTCCCCGGCGGTATCGCTGGTAGCCGGGTAGCCGCCGCCAATCCCTACAGGGAATATATTGGCGCCGGTTCCCCCGCCTGCCGTACTGACGATTTTGACATAACCCGAGATTCTGTAATAACTCTCCGGTGAGACGGCAACGGTCTGGACCCACTTCAGGTGATTGGGCTGGAGATTCTCAATCACCGCTGCTCTGCTGCCGGAATGAACCTCTTCGGACTGGACAGAGATCGAGCCCGCCGCATCTCCGGAAATCCACATATCCTTGCTCCAGCCTGTAGGCGCCCCGTCCTCACCTTCTTCGAAGCCCGGATTCTGCAATAAGTTCCCTTCGGCATAGATGCTTGTTACAGGAAGAATAAATAATAGGAGCATCAGTATAACGGTTGCCGCTGCACGTACATTCTTGGTCATCGTTCTACCCTCACCTCGTCAATGTTAATCCAGCCATTACCGCCGGTTATGTATACTTCTGCCTGCATCCCCTGCTCCAGAGTGACTGCAGGAAGTGTGACCTGTTGGTACTCTTCCGTTACGGGCAGTTCAGTCTCTGCAAGCACCTTACCCGCTGTACGGATGCCGATCTTCCCGCCGCTGCCGCCTGTACTAACCATGACGGACAGTCTGTAATCACCAGCCGGGGCGGTAAATACCTGTGACACGAGGGTATCGGCTCCGGGATCAAGATACGCCAGCTTGCTTCCGGCGAACGGCTTGTTATCGGCCACTCCCGTACCCGCAGTGAAGGACCAGCCCGCAGCCCCTTCTTCAAACCCCCCATTCATGAATTCAGCTATGGCCGTCCCCTGGGGTGCCGGAAGACCGCCCGTCCCCTCGTTAGTAAGGAGCACACTGTAATTAGCGAACCGTTTGACCGTATATTCCGTACTTGCCGCAGGCGGTGTAGCGTTATTCGCAAAAATATATGCGGCACCGGCAGGCACAGTCCTCATATCATCAAACTTATATCTCCCAAAGGAAGAAACACGCTGGAAGGCTTCTCCCGGATTGGCGTAAACAACGGACTTCAGGAAATCATGCGGATTCATCTGTTCATAGAACAGCACATAAATATAAGGCATATTCACATTATTCGTAACATAGATCTCACCGGTGCTGTGTTCGGAAGCATACTGCACTGCCTCCCCGAACGAATCATAAAAGGCCGGGCCGATTCTCTCAGGGAACTCGCGGAAATAGGCATTAGAGAACAAAACGAACATGATGCCAAACACCGCTACTGCCAGTATCGCAACTCCTTTGACCTTGCCTGCAATCCATCCGAACCCGGCGCATACCAGGATAATGAACGGATAAAAAATAATATTGATCCGGTTGATATTCACGCTTGTAATAAGCGCCATCAGCACGGCGATCAGGAACCAGAGCAGCAGGACTCCCGCACCGGCACTCTCCCGCCGCCTTGTCCACCATGCATGCACGAGGACAATGAACCCGATCAGCGCAAAGGGCAGCGCAACCGGATAAGCATACCCGTACGGAGAAATAGAGTTCCAGGGCAAGCCGTCGCTTCCGCTCAACATCAGCTTGCCGAAGGCGCTGAAGTTATCTGCAGCCGCCTGCCACAGCCGGCCCCCGAACACGGATGAAATCTCCTCCACGCGGGGCATGGTAAGCTTAGGAACAGTGAACAGTGGAGTAGCAATCTCCTGCATAGCGTAACGGTTAATTATAACAAATAGTAGTATAGGTAACGCTATTACCGCAAACCCTGCCAGATTCCACACCAGTGTGCGGAGTCTCAGGACCTTGCTATATAATAGAAGAATTGCCGTACCGAGTGCAAACAACGGTACAAAAAAGTAGGCTGTCCCATAAGCATACAGGGATAGGGCAAGCATTCCGGTAAAAGCGTAAATCCACCCCGGGTTCGTAAAGGAACGCAGCAGGCAGTAGACCGCAATTAATATCATCGTAGGAAACAGATTCGATTCCAGCGCCCACCTGGACATCATAATATGCCAGGGATTAATAGCGATGAAGAACATGGCAATGGCCCCGGCTCCGGGCGAGGCAGACAGCCTTCTCACGATCAGGTAGAAGACAATCATGCCCAGCAGTCCCATAACCAGACTGAGTGCCCGTACCGACAGCGGCGTCAGTCCGAACAACAGAATGAACGGCATGGACAAATAGGCATAGAGTGCATTCTGCCCGCTACCCCAAGCGATAAGATGAATGGGCAGATGAACACCGTTCCGGTCGATCCCATAGTGCAGAATCGCATAGGCATCATAACCGATAGAGGCTTCATCCTGGTTCAGTCCAGGCGGAATAGAAGTTATGTATAGAATACGGACCATTGCTCCAAGCAGAAACAGCAGCAACGGCAAGGGATGCTTAAGGAAGGACCTGTAAGCTCTTGTAAATAAACCCGACACCATTTATCACCTCTTCAACAATATAATCTAAATACTGGTTGATGAAAAGGGTAAAGCAGCGCTTGTGTCCGGCTGCATCTCCCCCGCAAGAACCCAAAAAGAAAACGGCCCCTCCATATAATGAAGGGACCGCAGAAATTATATTCAGATTGGGTGCCGTATTTAGCCTTGGCTGCCGATCAGAACATAACGCAGAACAATCAGAATCGCCAGAACCCACATCATCCAGTGGATATCGTATTTCTTCTTGCCGGCTACATTGGCTACGCAGGCCAGAATCACATAAGTAACGATCCCGAACGAAATCCCGTTAGCAATGTTGTAAGTAAACGGCATAATAACAAAGGTCAGGAAGGCTGGAATCGCAAGCACCATGTCCTGGAAGTCAATGTCGCGGATCGACTGAGCCATCAGAACACCGACAATAATCAGCGCTGCCGCTGTTGCCGGACCCGGGATAAGAGCTACTACCGGAGCAAGGAACAAGGCAAGCAGGAAGCATATCCCTGTTGTTACTGCGGTCAGACCCGTACGTCCGCCTTCAGCCACACCAGCAGCACTTTCAACATAAGCTGTTGTTGTGGAGGTACCCAGCATGGCACCGCCCGCAACAGCTACCGCATCTACGAACATTGCGTTACCGACACGTTTTTTGCCTTCTTCCGGGTTCTTCATGATTCCGGCACGTTCAGCAGTACCTACAAGCGTACCAAAGGTATCGAACAATTCTACAAAGGTAAAGGTGGCAATCGCTGATACGATACCTGTGTGCATAATGCCTTCCCAATCGAATTCCCAGAAGTTGAGCTGTGTGAAGTCAGGAACCCAAGGGGTCTGCGGATTGCTCAGGGAACTGAAATCTACAGCGCCCATCAGAATCGCAGCAAGTGTAGTCCCCAGAATACCGAACAGGATAGCGCCGCGAACACGCAGTACCATTAGAATGGAGATCAGCAGCAGACCGATAATGACGAGCTGAACATTGGTGTTCTCCAGGCTCCCCATATGAATTACCGTCTCAAAAGAAAGTACGTCTGTAAATTTATTAGCGGCGATATCGCTTCCGGCTTCAACGCCGATGGTCATCAGTCCGCTGTTCTTGAGGCCGATAATGGTGATGAACATCCCGATACCGACCGTAATGGCATGCTTCAGGCTGTCAGGAATAGCAGTAAGCAGGATTTGCCGCACCCGGGTTATGGTCAGCAGAATGAAGATGATCCCGGAGATGAATACGGCGGTAAGACCCATCTGCCAGGTGAACTCATGTTCAGTGGTGGCGGAAGACAAGACTACGGATGCGAAATATGCGTTAAGGCCCATACCAGGTGCCAGAGCTACCGGGAAGTTAATGAATACCCCCATGGCAATAGTGAAAATACCGGCTGCCAGCGCTGTAGCGAGGAATACGGAATACCAGCCCATATCAATGCGGCCGAAGGCAGTCAGGGTGCTTGGATTAACCGACAGAATATAAGCCATTGCCATAAACGTGGTTATACCGGCCATGATCTCTGTGCGTACTGTGGTGCCGTTCTCTTTCAACTTGAAAAAGCGGTTCAAATTGTTCTCCCCCTAAGGTTGTATGTTATGCCATCACAGCAATAGAAAGCCGGCATCTATAGAAGACACCGGCCTGATTAAAGAGATTCTTGCCCGCAATACCGGCAATAACCGTTATTCCAGAGTAAGCTGCTCTTCTAATCGTAGCCAGGTCATTACGGTGACCTCGTAGAGACTTCCGGGCCAATCCCCGGAATTATACGAATATATTTGCTGTAGCGCTTTATCATTTTAGGGGCAGATGACAGGGCTTGTCAATGGTAAATACGAACATTGTCCGTCAGGATTACACAATCGTTCGTAAATCGAACACTTTTATGACAAATCCTGCTTGGTTAAGGGATGATCCGCCAAACATCGCATCATAAACGCGGACGGCACTGCACTTCAGTTAAGCTCTATACATATGATGAAGCACTTAGCTCATGATTATAATCAAACTCTACATGGATTTGCATACTAATGTATGTTACTCTGGATGTGCTTAGCGATAAGCATTAAATTTCTTACAAGTTCCTTATCCGAAAGGGGATGTTTCAATTGGCTACTACTTATATGGTGGTTTCAGTTTAAAACTGAATAGCAGGCATATCTCTTAAACAGCGGGCAAATGCCCGTATTATTTGTTATGCCATCCCAAGTAACCTTTCGTGAATATTGCTGTTTGCGGGATACGATGAAGGTCGTATCTTTTTTGCATCTTGATGCCGCGTAGAACAGCAGCTTCTTATTGAGGCTGCTGCTGCGCGGCATTTTTGCGTCCACAAAACAACACAAGTGGAAATGGCTTTGCCGTCCTTTTGAAAGGACGGTACCGTTTCAGCGAGAAATAGAAGAAGAAGTTATAGTGTGCAACATATAAATTCTTATATTTTGATAAGGAGCTAACCCAAACACATGATTGATCTAAAAACCTATGGCTATACAGATATAGAGGAAATCCCCTCCGGGTTATTACCCGGCAGGATTACAGAACTGCGGCGGGAGCGGTTCACTGTTATAACTGCGCAGGGCGAGGTGACGGCTGTACTCAAAGGCTCGTTCTATCACAGTGCCGAGTCACGGAAGGACTTCCCGTGCGTCGGTGATTTCGTCTTGCTGCGCCGCAATGAGAGCGGAGATTCGCTGATTATTACGTTACTCCCCCGCCGCTCCAAATTCTCGCGGGCGAATTATTCAGGTCATGCCGCTGGCTATACCAAAACGATTCTGGAGCAGGTCGTGGCCACCAACTTTGACTATGTATTCATCCTGTCTTTCCTGAACCGGGATTTCAATGTCACCCGCATGATGCGTTATCTGACTCAAGCCCGGCAAAGTGGCGGGCAGCCGGTTATCATTCTGACCAAGGCTGATCTCACCGGGGACTTCAGTCTCCCGCTGGCCGAAGTCAAACAGAGCATACCAGATGTGCCGGTGCACGCCGTATGCAGTCATAACGGTCTGGGGCTGAACGAGCTGGATGCCTATCTTATGCCCGGTAGAACAGTTGTCTTTCTGGGTATGTCCGGTGTCGGCAAATCATCTCTGCTCAATGCGCTGATGGAACGGAAAGTAATGACGGTTAAGTCCATCCGCGAGGACGACAGCCGGGGACGGCATACGACGACACACCGTCAATTATTCATGCTCCCCTCCGGAGCGATGGTAATTGATACACCGGGGATGCGTGAGCTTGGGCTTTTCGATGCAGATGAAGGTATCCGTGCAGGCTTCAGCGATGTGGAGGAACGGTTCGAAGGATGCCGCTTCCATGACTGCCGCCATGAATCCGAGCCGGGGTGCGCAGTTCTCGCTGCGCTTGCTGACGGTTCTCTGCCGCGCGAACGCTGGGAGCGTTATACGGCCCAGCAGCATGAGAATAAATTTGTCCAGGACAAAACGGGCTATCTCATCCACAAAAACGCCCGAAGTCAATCCATCGCGATGCAGAGAAAACAAACGAAGAAAAACGGGGGCTGGAAAAAATGAATATGCATACTGAAGCGTTATATATTGCTCTAAGTCAACTTTTCAAAACAACGATTACATCTGCTGATTCCCAAACGGTCCAGTTACATGGCGGGACTCTGGGGAATGTGCGCCTGGTGACGGGAACAGCCGAAACGGCGGACGGAGAGCACCTGCCGTACCGTATCGTTCTGAAAATCCAGAAGAAATGGGAGCGTTACAATGATCCGGATTCCTGGCGGCGGGAATATGATCTGTATGCTTCCGGACTGGGGGCGACCTTCTCCCATACCTTCCGCTGGCCGGTGTGTTATTACTCTGAGATCAATACGGATGAGGATGAGTGCCAATTGTGGCTCGAATATATCGACGGCGTATCCGGTCTGGACCTGACCGCTGAGATGTATGAACAGGCTGCACTGGAATTGGGCCGCTATCAGGGTAAATTGTATGCCGGGCAGCCTGCGGTATTGCAGAGCCTGACCAACCTGAGCCATGCGGATCTCATGAAGAATACGTATCTGCATTACCGGTCATGGCCGGTCGTCTACGACTATATACGCTCGGAGGAATGCGAATTCCCACAGCACCTGCGGCAAATGCTCATCGACATTGATGATCAGTCGGATGACATTTTTGCCCGCATTGAACAACTGCCCCTCGTGCTGTGCCACCGTGACTTCTGGGTGACCAACCTGATCTGCGAGGGTGAGACCATCGCCCTCATCGACTGGGATACCTCCGGCTGGGGCTACCTGGGTGAGGATATCGCCAGCCTGATTGCGGATGAGGCGGACCCCGATCTCATGGCAGAATACTACCAGCGGTGTATCCCTGCTTATTATCAAGGCTTCTCGGAGTATATAGAGGCACCCCCTATCACCGGTCATTGTGTCTACGAGTTCATCCTGCTCGTATTCGGGTACAGGCTGGTGGAGGCGTATATCCACACCGAGGATGATAACCAGAAGACGGAATGTCTCCGTAAGCTTCAGAAGATCTTTGAACTGAAGGATCTGTAACCGGCACACTGGCAACAAGCAGAAACGGCTACGCTATCCTTTTAAAGGACGGCGTAGCCGTTTTTATATATCCCTTACCTATTCCCACTCAATCGTGGCAGGCGGCTTAGAAGTAATGTCGTACACGATGCGGTTCACGTTGTCGACTTCGTTGACGATACGCACGGAGATTTTCTCCAGCACATCCCATGGGATACGCGCCCAGTCGGCTGTCATGCCGTCAATGGAAGTTACGGCACGGATACCTACAGTGTAGGAGTACGTACGCTCGTCCCCCATAACCCCAACACTCTTCATGTTAGGCAAGGCGGTGAAATACTGCCAGATCTCGCGGTCCAGACCGGCCTTGGCAATCTCCTCACGTAGGATATAGTCGGAGTCGCGGACAATGGTCAGCTTCTCTTCGGTCACTTCACCCAGCACACGAATCGCCAGTCCCGGACCCGGGAAAGGCTGACGCCATACAATCGCATGTGGCATACCAAGCTCTTCACCCAGCTTACGGACTTCATCCTTGAACAGGGTGTTCAGCGGCTCAATCAGACTGAACTTCATATCTTCCGGCAGTCCGCCCACATTATGGTGCGACTTGATGGTCTGCGCCGTTGCTGTGCCGCTCTCCACAATATCGGTATACAGTGTGCCTTGGG
The DNA here is from genome assembly GCF_013204885.1 of Paenibacillus tritici. Lineage (GTDB taxonomy): Bacteria > Bacillota > Bacilli > Paenibacillales > Paenibacillaceae > Paenibacillus_AQ > Paenibacillus_AQ tritici. The sequence goes on along the minus strand of NZ_JABMKX010000018.1, from coordinate 122,247 downwards.
CCAGGAATGCAAAATCCCCCAGCTTGGCCGATTCTTCGTCGAAGCAATAAATGAACTCATTGCCGATGATCTTCCGTTTCTGTTCAGGGTCGGACACACCGGCCAGCTTGCCGAGGAAGCGGTCACGGGCGTCGATTTTGACAACATGGATATCGAACTTGCCGACAAAGGTCTCCATTACGCTCTCTGCTTCCCCTTTGCGCAGAAGGCCGTGATCAATGAACATACATGTCAGCTGATCGCCGATGGCCCGGTGAATCAGCATAGCTACAACAGAGGAATCTACACCGCCGCTGAGTGCGCAGAGCACCTTACGGTCGCCGACCTTATCACGGATATCCTTGATGGCATCTCCAATGAACGACTCCATGGTCCATTTGCCCTCGCAGCCGCAGACCTCGTACAGGAAGTTTGAGATCATCTCGTTCCCTTTCACGGAGTGGCGTACCTCAGGGTGGAACTGAACGGCGAAGAATTTGCGTTCGTCATTGCTCATCGCTGCAATCGGAGCGCTCTCTGTTCCGGCATCCAGCTTGAAGCCTTCCGGAAGCTCCACCACATGGTCGCCGTGGCTCATCCATACCGTCTGTTTGCTCTCCAGACCCGCGGCAAGCACGGAGCTAGGTGCGAATTCAACGTCCGCTTTGCCGTACTCGCGTTTGGCTGAGCGTTCCACCTTGCCTCCCTGCTGCTGCGCCATCAACTGCATACCGTAGCAGATTCCGAAGATCGGAAGTCCCAGTTCATAGATGGCCGGATCTACATGCGGCGCATCCTCGGCGTAGACACTGCTGGGTCCGCCCGAGAATACAATCCCTTTTGGCGATAAGGCCTTAATCTTCTCCATCGGTGTATTGTACGGCAGAAGCTCGCTGTATACCCCCAGGTCACGAATTCTGCGCGCGATAAGCTGGTTATACTGTCCCCCGAAATCCAGAACAACGATCATTTCATTTGGCTTGTTCATTACTTGCCTCCCTTGATTATTGGATTCATTATACTCATGGTTAATTCTCATCGTCAAGGAAAGGAGACGCCTCCGCTTCAAGGTTTCGATGTCTATGTGGCGGGGGACGGGGAGGGATGCGTTTAGCTCGGAGCGTAGCGGATGGAAGCAAGTGGAATTTGTACAACTATTCTGGCGTTTTAGGCGTAATTATAGGAAATAGTTGGATAAACAACACTTACTCAGTGCGGTTTCTGATATATCGTAAGGGTACGATGGATTTAAGTGGACTTATTCCAACTGCTTTCCTACAACACTCCATTGGGGAAGAATTAAGTGTGGTTTATCCATCTGTTTCCCTCACACAACTCGCACTACTTGCCGGTTCGTACGTAATTTGCGCTTCGGTATGGACTGGAAAGTGGAATGCAACATGGACTGGAGAAGAATGTTAATAAGAACAAATCGTCGCTGTAACTTTTGCAGACCATACAGTTTGTAAGCCCCCCCGTTCTCTATTCACCTAACTCTGGCAGTATCCGGTGAATTCAGGTGTGCTACTGCTCCTTATTGGCTCATTTCGCACGCATCCGCTGAATTCAGGTGTACTAACGCTCCTTATTACTCTCCTTTATCTAGTGTTGAACAGAGAAAAGCAAAGACGCCCGCTGCAATGGCAGTGAACGCCTTTTATCTGATTATGCCAGGTGGAAGGTGATCGTTAAGCACCTGGCAATGAATGCTGCTTCGTCGAGGGCACCCGAGTCCTTGGCGAGACCAGGAGCGCCGGCGCATGGCGGCGGGTGTATGCTGGCGCGCACTACTGGAACTGCCCCAGGGCGCGGCGACGGGACTGCGCCGATGCTGGGCGAGACTGCGCCGGTACTTGGCAGCGGCAGGACTACGCCAAGGCGCGGCGGCGAGACACCGCCGCCATGCAGCCCCCGCGCGCGCTCCGCTGGCCCGCCCGCGCGTCCGCTATACGCCAGGGTTTCCCACTGGCGTACAAAATCCCGGACGGCGCTGCGCAGCCGCCCGTCCTCGATCACCAGGGAGTCTGCGTACTCCCTGGCGGTAACCCCGGGCAGCGGCGGCCCATAGCGCGCCGCCAGCCCGTGCCAGGCCAGAGCGGCGGCGCGCAGCTGCCGCTCACGGCCAAGCCTGCCGGCGCGGCGCACCGCCGGCAGCAGGGCCAGGCTGCGCCGCCAGCGGATAGCGGCAGCCAGCAGCAGCGCCGCGGCAGCCAGCGGCGTCCGGGCCGGGCCGCCCCCCTGCGGCGGGGCGGCGATCAGAGCGTCCGCGAGCTGCGCAGCGGACAAGCGGCCCCCCGGCGGCGCGGAAGCAGCCGCCGGGTTCGCCGCCGCGCCTGAAGCAGCGGCGGCAGGCCCGGAGGCCGGCGTGGGATCGAAGGGGACCCAGCCGGCGCCGGGGAAATAGACCTCGACCCAGGCGTGGGCATCGCCATCGGTCACGCTGTAGCGCCGGGGCATCGAACCTGGCACGGGAGTTCCCGGACCGTAGCCCTGGACGTACCGGGCCGGAATGCCGCTGCTGCGCAGCAGGACCGTCATCGCAGTGGCAAAATGCACACAGTAGCCCCGCCGTGTACCGAAAAGGAAATCGTCAGTGAAATCGGCACCGGACGGCGGCACCCGGGTCTTCAGCGAATAGGTATAGCCGCTCTGCAGATACTCCGCTACGGCAGCAGCCGCATCATAACGGCTGCGCGCGGCGGCGGTGAGGTCTCCGGCCAGGGCCTTAACCCTGGACGGCAAGGCCGCAGGAAGCTGTAGATACTGGCTGCTGACCGCTTCAGGGTCACGCCCCTCCAGCTTCCGCAACACCTCCCGGTCGCTTTCAGGCAGAACAGATTTTACGGTGTACTCCGTTACCCGAGCGGACCCGTACGTTTCCGGCAGCCGGAAGCTAAGCTTCTCCGGGTTAGCGAGCACATAGCCCAGCTGGCTCCCGTCCTCCAGCCGGATGTTCTGTACATCCACAACACTGCCAGCACTGAACAGAGGAAGTCCGCCGGACGAAGGCAAAGCGAACTGAATCCGCTGAATCAAGGTCTGCGCTTCATCTGAGGCGGCACCTGCCAGAGCAGGCACTGCCTCAGGAAGGCGAATCAAGTTAAGCGGTGTATAAGCGGCTCCGCTCCTGATCCAGCGGCGGCCGTCATAATACGCCATACTCTCCCCCCGCCAATAATAGGGGCGGGTTGCCGTGACCGTAAAGACCTCCTCCCTGCCAGGAGACAGCGGTATGCCCAGTTCCCTGTCTTCTGTACTGTAGCCGGTGCTGCCCGTCTGAGAACCCGCAGCATCCTCCGGCCTCTGTGCTTCAGCCCAATGCTCCAGCTTATTCAGAACCGGCTGTAGCGTAACCGGGGCAGCCGGGCGCGCACCCAGCCCTTGCCCGGCGACCCAGGCCGCCAGCATCACCGTTACAGCTGCACCGAAGGCCAACATGCCCCAGCGGCCGTAAGGAAGAGCAAGGCTTCCTGTCTGCTCTTGTAGATGGAGTAATCTGCTTAATACCCGCAGCCACAGGAACAGCCCTACGAAGACCAGCACATCACCGGATGTATTGACCGCATAGCCCATGTCCAGCATTAGCAGATACAACAGGGTAACCCCTGCGAATAAGGATAAGCTTCCCCTATACAGCGCGAGCTGCTGGACCGATGAGACCAAGAGACCCCAGCCCAGCACCAGGATCAGCAGCCTGCTGTCCTCGCTTAATGCGGAGATCCTCGCCGACAGAAGGAGGAGAGCATCCTTCCCCAGCACGGATACATAGGCCTTCAGCCAGCCGCTCTCTCCGCTTGCCGCGCAGAGAGTATACCAGGTCATGAAGATCAGCAGGAACTGGCCGCCTGCCTGCACAAGCCGGGGCAGCTGAATACACCCCCATGCCAGGAGTGCCGCAGCCGAGAGCATCAGAATTCGCAGAAGCTGCGTATGCTCCGTGGTCACAGCCAGTTTGTAGAGCGGCAGCAGCCACAGGACAAAGATTCCCATAATGGCCAAAGAGAACAGGCCGCGATAGTGCAGGGGGCTGCTCTCCCTTGAACCGGCGAAGCTGTTCTCTGTAGGATCTGACTTCTGCAGCCCTTCCGCTGCAAACACAATGGTTCCATGACGCCGCTGTCCGCTGCCGGAGGAGACCTGCGGACTGCCGCCATCCGGCATGACTTTAGTGGGACGAAGGTGTATCCGGAAGCCCATAATTCTCCGCCCCCTTATACCCTTGTGCAGGAGCAGCGGAGTTCAGACAATGAATACGGGCGCCGAGCCGCATCAGGCTCCCGGCAATCGTACCCGGTGAGGGTTGTCTGCTCCCGGAAGCTGCGGGATCACCCGGCCCGGACTCCGTCATTCCTCCCGGGGTCTGTCTGGTACTGCGGGACATCTCCGGTAACGTTCCTGCCGCTCCCGCCGGACTCCTCACAGGATTACCGCTGGTCTGGCTGCCTGGAGAAGGCTGATCCCAGACATAATACAGCTCCACCCGCACTCCCTGAACCAGGAAGCGGGCCATGGTTCTCGCTGACTCTTCCTCCAGCCGCCCGGTAATAACAGATACCGTCATACCGGGAATCCAGCTCTTCGATGCATCCTCCAGCAGCCTGCTGAGACTCTGTGAACCGGAGGGGGCAATCTCTGTGAGCAGATCCCGGACCCTGCCGGGAAGCTGGCCCAGCCCTTCATGTCTGGCCATTCCTTCAGGCCAGCCGCCGCTGAAGAGCTGGATGTAGCTGCTGGAGCGCTCGGCAGAGAGCAGCATACCCATTGCAGCCGATACCGCCTGTTCGAAGGCAGGGATCACCGCAGCACGCTGGCTGCGCGGCACATATGCACCAAATGGCACATCATAGTCCTCCGGACTGCTCGCCAGCACGATACAGTTCATCTGCCCCGCTTCACGTTCCGGTACTCGGCTCTGCAGGGTTCCCTTACGGGCGCTGCTCTTCCAGTGAATCCGGCTGAACGGGTCACCCGGCGTATAATCGCGGATATCTGCCGCTTGCGGACTGCTGTGCTTCCCCCGTGCGGGGAGTACACGGTCACCCGGAATCAAGCCGTTATCCGGCACCGTGCCGCCCATATATAGCGCCTTCGGCAGCACCTTGAAGATCTGCTTGCCGTCCGGCTGGCAGCTGCCTGTGAACAATCCGGGCAGATCCCCCCACGCTACATTGCAGCCATGGAGCTGATGAACACCTCTGGGTACAGACAGCAATTCATAGGAATAGCTGAAGGAACGGCGGAAGCCGGGAAACACCAGCTCCTGATGGCTGCCTCCGCTCCAGTAATCGGTAATGATCATCCAGGGAAGCGGTATTCTGGAGGCAAAAGTGAGCTTCACCTCAACCACCGCAGCATCCCCGGCTGACAGCCGGTCAGGAGAAATTGTACGTTGCACGTTCACCCTCCGGGGACCGTAGAGCTGCATTAGCAGGCCGCCGCACATTATAATTCCCCCGGCCGTCAGCAGCAGCAGAAGTGATTCTCCCCCGCGCCACAGATACAGCCCTCCGGTGGCTGTCATCAGGAGCAGCATTCGCCCCCATTCTTTTACGGCACGATGGATACGTCTCCGGGGAAATACCGCGGTTTTCGGTTTCCTGTAATTGTTCTGGTCTGAATACTCTAGTGACTTCGAATCTATCAATGATGAAGACAAGGAGGACACCCTTCCTATGGTCATAGACTAGCTCACTGGCGATACGCCTTCCAAGGAGCCTGTTGCTATCTATTCTTCCCATGAAAAAGGATGCCCAGACATTGAAGTGGCCGCTTTTTGCCTGCTTATGCTGCCTTAACTCTGCGTTCCTCTGCACTCACAACAGATTCTGCACCCGGATGTCCTGCCGCCTCAAGCAATGTGCGCAGAGGTACCCAGAGGGACTCCCCAAGGAGCTGCACCTGTGCCGCCTGGTACTCTGCCGTGCCGTCCAGCCGGAGAATTCCAATCTCCTGTGTCTCTGAGTTGAGCGTCACGCTGCGGCCATTCCAGATTACCGTTCCGCTGCGGGTAGCCGCATTCCAGCCCACCTGTCCGCCCAGGCGTTCAACGGTAGCGCGGAGGGGAACATAGTATTGCCCGTCCTGAACGCGGTACTCTCCGGGCTTAAGCTTGGTCTCCATTCTGCCGATCTCAAGCGCAAGAGCTGTGCCGGGAGCAAACAATTGCGCATTCGGAACAATATTTGCCGATATCCAGTCTTGAGACGGCTTCCCCCGCTTCAGAGCGGCTGCCTTAGAGGACACTCTGAACTGTACCGGATCGCTCTGGGCCCCAAGAATGCCGAACGTATAACCGGCGGCCTTGTAGCGTTCAATAATGGCAGGCAGCGCTTCGGCACTTTGCCCATGGCCCGATCCGTCATGCAGCAGCAGCACCACGCTGGAGGAGGTCAGGTCGGCAACCGAAGCCTGTAGAATCTCCGCAGCCGGTACTCCGCGTCGGCGGGAATCCCCGCTGTCCACCGTCCAGTCGATAACCTCATAGCCTGCCTGCTTCAGCAGAGTGAAGTAAGTATTGTCGAAATGGCCAAAGGTACCTCCAGGAGCACGGACCAGCTGCGGACGGACTCCTGTGATCTCCCGTACCGTTTCCTCCGTTTGTTTGATTTGACGCCAAAATTCCGTGAACCCGCTATATAAATCATGATAATTATGGTTATAGGTATGGTTGCCGATGGCATGTCCCTGCTCCCAGATTGCGTTGATCAGCTCCGGACGGCCTGCGGCCTGGTCACCCAGCACGAAGAAGGTAGCCTTGACTCCCTGCTCCCGCAATATGTTAAGCACCTTGGGAGTAACTGCACTTGGCCCGTCGTCAAAGGTTAAATAGACCACCCGCTTGTCCTTGCGGTGTCCGGCTTCAGGAGCAATTTTCCCGGCAGCTGCGGATATTTGTTGAGCGGAGGAAGCCTGATGATCTGCGCCTTGCACATCAGCTGAGCTGCCGGAGATACGTGAGCGCCGTGCCTCTGCCCCCTTAATCTTGACGGGCGCAGAGGGCAAATCTTGCACCGGGACTGCCGGAGGATTATTCTTAGAGAGTAGAGGTAACGCACGGCCTGCTTCTGCCTGCCGGGAGAACGTACTGCTCGAAGCAGGGGAATCCCCTTTTTCTCCATAGGCTGACACACCCAGACACAATAGTACTGCAATAACAAGCAACCCGCGGATGATCAAGCGGCGGAACGGATTTTCCCGGCATTCCTTCATCTTCTCTACCTCCAGCATTCTATTGGCGCTTTTCGCGTCATTTGGTAGATTGTATGAAGACAAGCTTCAGATTAGAATTGGCGCGCAGCCTTTGGAGAGTGAAGAATCTATGGACATGCTGAAATGGATACAGGAATTGTTTGCAAGCTATGGATATAGCGTATTGTTCTTCGGGCTTTTGCTCGAATTTATTGCCCTGCCTTTTCCCGGGGAGACTACAATGGCCTTCGCCGGATTCCTGTCCTACACAGGGAGGCTCGATTTCTTCACGCTGGTGATCGTAGCCTTCATAGGGACCACAGTGGGGATGACGATTACTTATTTCATCGGACTCAAGGCAGGACTGCCTTTTATCCAGCGGTACGGCAAATGGTTCATGTTCTCTCCGGCCAAGCTGGAAAAAACTCAGCGCTGGTTCGAGAAATACGGCAGTGTGCTGATCTCCATCGGTTACTTCATTCCCGGCGTGCGCCATTTCACCGGCTACTTTGCCGGGATCATCGCCCTGCCCTTCCGCAAATTCGCAATATACGCCTATAGCGGCGCCTTATTCTGGGTAGTCTTATTCCTCGGAATCGGCAAAATCTTCGGCCCGCAGTGGATGGGCATCTTCCACCTGATCGAATCCTACGCCCTTTGGATCGCTCTCGGTGTCTTGGCCATTGCCGCCGCGATTGTCATATACCGTTACCGGAACGCCATTCGTCTCCGCCTGCTGCGCCGCAAGCCGGTGGCTGTGCTGGAGACAAAGGTGGAAGTTAAGGTCAAGGAGACCTCCAAAACCCGCTGATTCTTTTCAGCTCATTCAGGCCGGGACTCCTTGTTCCGCTTATTCCATTGGCTGCGAAGCAGGTAATACCCGCCCAGCAACAGCGCAATCGCAGCAAAACCCGCCCCACCCGCGAATCCCAGCATTCTGGGCTCCACAACATCAAGCAGCCATCCTGCCCCAAACATGGACAGACCCAGCAAGGTTCCGCTTACTGCCGCCAGCAGGCCGAATACGGCCGGCTGCAGCGCAGGCGGCGTCTCCCTCATCACCAGCGTATCCAGACAGGCATTGCCGGTCCCACCGGCCAAAGATAACAGAATGTACAGCATAAATGCTGTAGCGAAATGACCGCTGCCACTAATCATCATGAGCAGAATGCCCTCAAGCAGCAGACCGCCCAGTGCTACCGCTAAGAGCCTTTTGCGGAATAAACGTTCGGCAAAGACACTCAGGCTGAGTCCGATGCCAAGCGCTGCATAGAACGCCCCCACCCCGCTGTCTCCCGCATGAAATATCTGCACCGCATATACGCTGATCAGCACATTATCCCAGCCATTGATCACCGGCACCAGCAATTCATAACAGAGCACAACCTGTAGTGCCAGACTGCCTCCAAGAACTGTGCGCAGCGCCCGCCGCCGTGTGCTTTGGACAGACAAACCCAAGGTAGGGTTTCCGCCTTCAGTATGTAGTGCAGACTCCCGGTCTCTGTCTCCGTCAAGGGCCTGCTCGGGATATTGAATCCCCCTTATCAGCAGTCCTGCCGCCAGGAACGACACAGCATTCATAACAAAGGCCATGTCCGGACCGAAATACAGCGAGACCATCCCTCCGGCGAAGGCGCCAAGAATCAGCACGCAGCCGTTCAAAAGCTGTTCCAGGCCGTTGATCCGCAGCAATTCCTCCGGCGCTGCCAGCAGCGGGATGGATGATTTGCGCACCGGACTATAGATAGCTTCACCCGCTGCCATCACAAAGCTGCCGGCATACACCAGCCAGAGCATATGCTCCCCGTCGACCCAGAGCAACGACAAGGCTACCGGTACACGCAGGAAATCCACAGCCATCATGATCGTTGTGCGCGGCAGTCTGCCAGCCAGCAACCCTCCAAGCGGTGCCATGAACAGATAAGGAAGCACCCGCACGCCAAGCGATATTCCTACAGCCATTCCCGACCCGGTCAACTGAAGCACCAGGGCCAGCATGGCAATACTGCTGAAACGGTCGCCGATACCATTGATTAACCCGGCTGCAAACAGCCTTCGATAGCCTTTATTGGGTCCCGCCAGTAATCCTGCATTTGTGCTCATAACATTAGCCCCTCATTAAATTATATAAATATCTAATTAGATAATAGTATAATATACTACTGAGAGCAATGCTTTATTTCAAACAATTTGCTAAGCTTAGACTATCAACCTGAAAGAAAGCTGGTGCAAGTCTGTGAAAATAGACCGTCTCCTCTCCATAGTCATTCTGCTGCTGAACCGGCCGCTGATTCAGGCCAAGGAGCTGGCCGATATGTTCGAGGTGTCTGTACGCACGATCTACCGCGATGTAGACAGCATTAATACGGCAGGTATTCCCGTGGTCACCTATCAGGGGGCCGGGGGTGGTATCGGCCTCATGGAAGGCTACCGGCTGGACCGTAATGTTCTGTCGGAGCGTGAGCTGGCCGATATCTTCGGCGCGCTGCAAAGTGTCTCCTCCTATGTCGGCGAGGGCCACCACCTGTTATTGGAGAAAATCAGCAGTGTAATCCCCCCTTCCAAGCTAGCGGCCTTCCGCAGTAAGACCACCCAGATGATCGTCGATATCTCCCCATGGGGGCAGATGGGGCCTCTGGAGGAGCGTCTTAGCCTGCTAAAAGAAGCGCTGGAGGAGGAAGTTGTTGTTACCTTTGAATACATTTCATCTGAAGGACGGGTCAGCCAGCGCACCATTGAGCCTTATACGCTGGTCCTCAAAGGGCAATCCTGGTACTTATACGGCTTCTGCACAGACCGCCGGGATTTCCGGCTCTTCAAGTTGCTGCGGATGAAGGCGCTGGTGAAGGAGCAGCAGCACTACACCCGTCAGGATCTTCCGCTTAAGGAGCTGCCCTGGACTGACGGCTGGACTGAACCGCAGAATCTGCAGGCGATTACGCTGCGTTTTGCACCGGAGGGCAGACATCTTGCCGAAGAGTATTTCGACTCCGAGGAGCTTCACCCGGAGGATAACGGAGGGTACACTCTTACGGTCCGCTATGCCGAGAATGACTGGCTGCTGGGCTTCCTGCTAAGCTTCGGGCCCGTCCTTGAGGTTCTTGCTCCGGAACATATCCGCCGCAGACTGGGAGAACTGGCGAGGGACGTTGCTGCTAAATATGCGTTCAGTCTCCCGCAGCCAGATAGCCCGCGCTGAACATAACAAAAAGACGATCCGGCAACCGTTACGGTTTATGCGGATCGTCTTTTTTAACAATCATATGGTTAAGCTCTTTGCGATTTCACCAGGTTAGGCTGCGGTTCTGCGGCCTCTTCCGTCTTCAGGAAATCCGGCTGCGGCGAGGTCTTGCGGATGAACAACGCCAGCACCAGGGCAAGAACCGTCACCCAGGTAGCTACGGTGAACGCATGTGTAATCCCGTTAATCGTGGCTTCCTGTGTAAGCTTGATCATCGCTGTCTTATCGGTCTTCGATACCGCCCCGCTTACCAGTGCATCGGTAATGTTGCTCTTTGTACGGTTGGTCATCAGACTGACGAACAGGGCCATTCCCAGTGCGCCGCCGACGGTCCGCAGGGTGTTGGACATTGCTGTACCATGGGAAGCCAGACGCTGCGGTAATTGGTTCAGACCAGCCGTTACGATTGGCATCATCAGCATGGACATCCCGAACATTCGCGCCGTATAGGTCAGGATCAGATGGGTGTACGTTGTAGTGCTGCTGATCTGGCTGAATTCCCAGGTGGTAATGGCGGTAATGGCAAGCCCGATAACCGCCAGCCATCTGGCGCCGATTTTATCGAATATAATCCCGGTGATCGGTGACATAATTCCCATCAGAATTGCGCCAGGAAGCAGCATCAGCCCGGATTCCATCGGTGTGAAGCCGCGGATGGTCTGCAGATAGATCGGCAGCAGGATCATCCCTGCATACATAGCCATAGTGACGATAATATTAATGACAGTAGTCAGTGAATACATGTTGTAACGGAAAATGCGGAATTCAAGCAGCGGCTTATCCGCTGTAAGCTCCCGCCATACGAACAGTCCCAGGGAGACAATACCCAGGATCAGACAGAGAACCACGGTTGTACTGCCCCAGCCGTCCGTTCCGGCATCACTGAAGCCGTAGAGCAAGCCGCCGAAGCCCAGGGTCGATAAGATTACACCCGGCTTATCCAGCTTCGGAGAGGTCAGCTTGCCTACGTTCTGCATGGTCTTCATGCCAAGAAGCATCGAGAAGATCGCCAGCGGAAGCACAATGTAGAACAGCACGCGCCAGGAATAGTTCTGCACGACCCAACCGGACAAGGTAGGTCCGACTGCCGGAGCAAAAATCATCGCAACCGCCATAAGTCCCATCGCCTTGCCGCGTTCTTCAATCGGGAAGATACGCAGGAACACAATGTTCATCAGCGGCATCAGAATCCCGGCACCTACAGCCTGAATCACTCTGCCTACCATAATCATCTCAAAGCCTGTGCCGATGGCACATACCAGTGTACCTATCGAAAATAACATCATTGCGGTTGTAAACAGCTGGCGGGTCGTAAATTTCTCCACCAGATAAGCGCTGATCGGCACCAGCACACCGTTAACCAGCATGAAGCCTGTCGTCAGCCATTGGGCCGTATTGGCGAGGATATTCAGATCCTCCATCATTTTGGGCAGCGCCACATTCATTAGTGTCTGATTCAATAACGCCACGAAGGCGCCGATCAGGAGCGCAGCGATAATCGGACCTCTGCGGAACGTCTTGGACGCTGCATTATCAGCAGTAATTGTACTCATAGCTTCTTGTTGTCTCTCCCTTGTTCTAGAATTCGGATAATTTCACCGTGCAGCCGCAGCAGTTCCCCGGCATCTTCTGCAGATATATTAGCCAGCGGCTGCAGATATCTGCGCAGCGATTGTTTGCTTAACTCGCGGATTTCCTTGCCCTTCTCTGTCATTGCCAGCTTGAATATACGTCTGTCGCTCTGCGAGCGTTCTCTGGTAATCAGTCCCGCCTTCACCATCCGGTCGACCACTCCGCTTGCCGCGCTGTTGCCCAGATGCAGCAGGTCTGCAAGCTCCGTGATCCCGATATCGGGATGTGCCGACAGCTTGCGCAATACCATCAGCTGGGTGGACGTTATCTTCAGCTCTTCCGCGTCCTTCCACAACAGCTGCTGGAAATTATGGTTGATGCAGCGGAAAGAGGACAGAATATCATCCAACTGCTTTTCTTTTTCCTCCAACCCTCATCCCTCCAAGTAGTATATTACACAATAATACTTCGCATACGAACTATTTTACTATCTACCTATTTATTCGTCAATGACGTTTTGCAGAAAATTTCTGAAAACAAGACTATAGAAAGAGGAAATGTCGAGGTAAACCTGCGAAGGTACTGCTTTCTACTATAAGCAAGTGGATAATTGTAGTCTAATTTGTCTATATGCGAGGGCTGAACTGAAGCAAGTGGAGAAACAGCATCTATTTATGTCCATTATCGCTACTATGGGTGAAAGGGCCGAATTTAAGTGTTGTTTATCCACTTGCTGGTCTAGGAGTGTTCAAACGTGAACCAGCAGTTGGGAAAAATCCACCTGTTATCATTCCCGATCCCGCGTGAGCTTGTCCCTATCCTAAGAAAAAAAGCGGGCCGGAGATTCATCCGGTCCGCTCTATGTATAGGCAGGGCTTCACCCTGCCTGTTCTTATACTCCGCAGCCTACGGTGCCTGCTAACGTGGGCGCCAGCTGCGCAGCCTCGTCCGCTGACGGCTGCTTACCGCCCGCAATGCCGCTGGCAATCGACATCATCAGCTTGATGCGGTTCGCCTGGTTGACGACGCTGACTCCGGCATCATAATCAATGGCGACTATATTTGCTCCCGGGTACAGCTCCTTCAGTCCTTTGATCATCCCGCGTCCGGTAATATGGTTCGGCAGGCAGGCGAACGGCTGAATGCAGGCAATATTATTCACGCCGTTATCCAGGAGATCCATCATTTCCGCCGTCAGGAACCAGCCTTCGCCCATCTGGTTACCGACAGACACAAGCCGGCTGGCCTTCTCCGCCAGGCCGTATATATTCTCCCGGCCTTTGGACAGTCCGGCCTGCTCCAGCGCCACCTTGACCGGCTTACGGTAGATCTCCAGATAAGAGATCAGCATGGGATTAATATATCCCAGCCGTTTGCTTTTGCCGAATTGCTCGGCCTTGTAGATCGGATTGTAGACACAATAGAATATGAAGTCCAGGAAATCAGGCATGACGGCCTCTCCGCCCTCTGCCTCGATCATGTCGATGATACGGTTATTGGCATCCGGGTGGAATTTGATCAGAATCTCCCCGACAATGCCCACCCTGGGCTTAACCGCCGGGAGGACCGCCAGCCGGGAGAACTCTGCAACAATCTCACGGGTCAGCCGCTTATACTCCCGGAACGAGAAGTTCGACAGGCTGTTCTTGCAGCGTTCCATCCCCTGGCGGAATAAGGCCTCTGCACTTCCCGGGACATCCTCATACGGTCTGAAGCGGTGCAGCAGGCGCATCATCAGATCACCGTAACAGGCGGCAGCGATCAGGCGGTTCGCCAGCTTCAGGCTGATGCGGAAACCGGGCTGGTTCTCCATGCCGGAGGCATTCAGGGAAATCACCGGAATCTGCCCCAGATTCGAATCCTTCAGCGCCTTGCGCAGCAGGGAGATATAATTGGTTGCCCGGCAGCCGCCGCCGGTCTGTGACATGATTACAGCGGTCCGGTCAGGATCATAATCCCCGCTTTTCAGTGCCGACAGCATCTGCCCGATCGTTACAATCGCCGGATAACACGCATCATTATTGACGTACCGGAGGCCCTCCTCCGTCTCCTGCGGGCCGGTTGATTCCAGAATCTTGAGGCGATACCCCGCATCGCGGAAGACCCGTTCGAACAGCTCGAAATGAATAGGCGACATCTGTGGAGCCAGAATGGTATAGGTATCCTTCATTTCCTTCGTGAACGGCACGTTCACTTGTGTCTTGTAGAGCAGCTGCGGCTTCACTTCGCCCTTCTCACGCTCACGCATCGCTGCCTGCAAGGAACGCAGGCGAATCCGCGCGGCTCCCAGATTGCTGATCTCATCTATTTTGATCAAGGTATAGACCTTGTTGTGGCGTTCCATAATCTCCTGGACGGCATCGCAGGTAATCGCATCAATCCCGCAGCCGAAGGAGGTGAGCTGGACCAGCTCCAGGTCGTCTCTTCCTGCTGTCAGCCGGGCGGCACGGTACATCCGTGCATGGTAGGTCCACTGGTTTACTACCCCAACGTCGCCTTCACTGCGGTCCAGATGGCAGATCGAATCCTCGGTCAGCACCGCAAGCCCCATACCGGTGATCATCTCGGCAATGCCGTGGTTAATCTCCGGGTCTGCATGATAGGGATGCCCGCACAGCAGAATGCCCTTCGTCCCTGTCTCCGAGAGGAAGACAAGTGTCTCTTCGCCCTTAGTGCGCACATCGTTCTTCGCCTGATCGGCTTCCGCCAGTCCGGCCTGGACAGCAGCAGCAATCTCTTCCTTGGGCACCTCCGCAAATGTTCTTGCCAGCACCCGGGTCAACGCCGGGATATCATCGAAGGTCAGGAACGGGCTGACCAGGGGAACCCCCTGCTCCTTCAAGCCGTCCATGTTATTGCGGATCACCTCTGGATAGGAAGCCACTACCGGACAATTGAAATGATTCTGGGCCGCATCATCTTCCTTCTTCTCATAGACGACTGCCGGATAAAAAATGAAGTCCACGCCTTGGCCAATCAGACTCTGCACATGCCCGTGAGCCATCTTCGCCGGATAGCAGATCGACTCCGAAGGAATCGTATCCATGCCGCTCTCATACAGCTTCTTGCTGGACTTCGGAGACAGCACCGTCCGGTAGCGCAGTGAGGTGAAGAAGGTGTGCCAGAACGGGTAATTCTCGAACATATTCATGGTCCGCGGAATTCCAACCGTCCCCCGCATTGCCGCCGCTTCAGGCAATCCTTCATAAGCGAAGAATCTTTCATATTTATATTGCATCAAATTCGGCAGTGTGTTCTTCTCTTTTTTGCCGCCCGCCCCGCGTTCACAGCGGTTACCCGTCACATGGAAGCTCTTGTCCGGGAAGCGGCTGATCGTCAGCGCACAGTTGTTGGCGCAGCGGCTGCAGCGGCCGGGGGCAACCGAATACTGGAAGGCATCCAGCTCCTCCGGTCCCAGAATAGAGCTGACACCTTGGGCCTTAGCCTGTTCTCTGGCCATCAGGGCACAGCCATACGCGCCCATCACACCGGCGATATCGGGTCTTACCACCGTTCTTCCGGTCAGCAGCTCAAAAGCCCGCAGGACAGCTTCATTGTAGAAGGTGCCGCCCTGGACTATGATATTCCGGCCCAAATCCTCGGGATTACGGATCTTGATGACCTTCTGCAGCGCATTCTTAATCACAGAATAGGCGAGTCCGGCCGAGAGATCGGCCAGCGATGCCCCTTCCTTCTGGACCTGCTTCACCTTGGAATTCATGAACACGGTACAGCGTGAACCGAGATTCACCGGCTTCGCGGATTCGAGTGCCGCTGCGGCGAACTCCTCGATGCCAAGCTCCAGCGCAGAAGCGAAGCTCTCCAGGAAGGACCCGCAGCCTGCCGAGCAGGCTTCGTTGAGCATCAGGCTGTCGATGGCTCCTCCGCGGATCTTGATGCACTTCATATCCTGGCCGCCGATATCGAGGATAAAGTCGACCTCGGGCATGAATTTGGACGCCGCCTTGTAATGGGCTACGGTCTCCACTTCTCCGCCGTCCATCCGCAGTGCGGCCTTGACTAACCCCTCACCATAACCGGTAGCGTAAGCTCCCGCGATATAGCAGCCGGAAGGAAGCAGCCGGTAAATCTCCTTCAGCGCCTCCGTAACCGATTGCAGCGGGTTGCCTTTATTACTCCCGTAGAAGGTATGCAGAATCTCATCCGCCGCTCCGGTAACCACCAGCTTGGTCGTGGTAGACCCGGCATCAATGCCGAGATAGACAGGTCCCTTGTGGGCAGACAGCTCCGATCGGGGTGCCTTGGCGTTACCATGGCGGAGTCTGAACCGGGCCAGATCCTCCGGTGTTCCGAACAGCGGCGCCAGCTCGGCATCCTCCGCACGGTCCTGCGAGAAGTCCACGGCTGTAATCCGTGTGATCCAGTCAGGCAGCGGCAGGAATACAGGCTCAGACTGCGCAAGCGCTGAACCGATGGCAACGAAATATTGCGAGTGCTCCGGGAACAGCACATCGTCTTCCTTAAGACCCAGAGTCTCCGTGAACCGGTCACGGAGGGCAGACAAGAAGGTCAGCGGTCCGCCCAGCAGAGCCACCCGGCCGCGAATCGGCCGTCCGCAGGCCAGGCCGCTGATCGTCTGGTTCACAATGCTCTGGAAGATCGAAGCCGCCACATCCTCGCGCCTTGCCCCTTCATTCAGCAGCGGCTGCACATCGCTTTTGGCAAACACCCCGCAGCGCGAAGCGATCGGATAGATCCGCTCATGCTTCACTGCAAGCTCATTGAGCCCGCCGGGATCGGTCTGCAGCAGCGAGGCCATCTGATCAATGAAGGCTCCGGTGCCGCCAGCGCAGGCGGTGTTCATCCGCTGCTCAATACCGCCGCTAAGATAGATTATTTTGGCATCTTCCCCGCCCAGCTCAATGGCAGTATCACACTGCGGAATCCGTTCGCTGATCGCCCGGGTACAGGCAATAACCTCCTGGACAAACGGAATCCCCCCGAGCTTGGATAAGGACAACCCGGAGGAACCGCTTACTGTGAGTGAGGCTTCACTATCGGGGAACCGCTGCTGTACAGCCGACAGGAGGGCGATCGCCGCTTTTTTGATATCGCTGAAATGACGTACATAATCCTGATGAATAATTGTATTCCGTTCCATAACAACCAATTTGGCCGTAGTTGATCCGACGTCAAGCCCAATACGCAGTATCTTCATGCCATCCCCCATACCTTGCTCCAAATTTGAAGTAATATGAGGCAACTATATCACGAGAGAGCCTGGCTAAAGCTGTTAAAAAAGTAATAGACAAATACAATTAATTCCCAGCATACTAATTATTTCACGATTTGTTCCAATGCGGTCTCCACATGGCCCTTCACCCTGACCTTTCTCCACTCCGCTCTCAGAATTCCTTCTTCATCAATCAGAAAAGTGGAGCGCACGATTCCCATAAATTCCTTGCCGTAGAGCTTCTTCTGCTGCCATACTCCGAACAGTTCACTTACCTTATGCTCCTCATCGGACAATAGCGGAAAAGGCAACTGGTGCTTCGTAATAAATTTTCCGTGTGAGGCCAGATTATCGGAGCTGATGCCAAGGACAACCGCCCCGCTCGCGGCAAGGGTATCATGGGCATCCCGGAAATCGCAGGCTTCCTGCGTGCAGGCGGGCGTCATGTTTTTGGGATAGAAATAGAGCAGCACTTTCTTGCCAAGGTACTGGCTTAAGCGGATCTCTTCCCCTGTGGAAGCCGGAAGTGTGAAATCTGGAACCTTTTGACCAATAGTGATATTCATGTATTGTTCACTCCTCATAGGTAGGGATCATAATTCGGAAATTGCGTGTCTTCCCAAAAGAAATTATAATGTAGACAATGTGAATCGGAAAGGACGAACGAAATGCCGCCAAGAAAGAACCGGCACGCAAAAGCCGGCAAGTCAAAGAAAAAACCGCTGCTCTGGACGCTGGCAATCATCCTCCTTCTAATTATCGGAGGTCTGGTCTATTATTTCACCTCCATCTACAATCAGCTCGACAACATGCATAAGACGGGTGAAGATTCTCCGTGGGCAAATGTACCGACAGCCTCGGCAGAAGCGGTTCCACCTCCCCAATGGGAAGGCACAGAGCCTGTGAATATCCTGCTGATGGGTGTGGATGCACGCGGCGTGAAGAAGGGCGAGGTTCCGCGCTCGGATACGATGCTGGTAGCCTCACTTGATCCGGTGAAGAAGAAATTCTATGTATTCTCCATTCTCCGCGATACTTTTGTTCCTATACCTGACCACGGTTCACAGCGGATCAATGCCGCCATTACCTATGGACCCAATACGGCGATGCAGACGGTCAGCGACCTGCTCGGCATCCCGATTCAATATTACGTCTATACCGATTTCCAGGGCTTCATGAAGCTGGTGGATGCCGTGGGCGGTGTTGACTATGAGGTCGAGAAGGACATGCGTTATACCACCAAGGCTGACGGGCCTGAGTTCGATATTAATCTCAAAAAAGGCTTCCAGCACCTGGACGGCAAAATGGCGCTGCAGTATGTGCGCTTCCGCCATGATGCCACCTCCGACTTCACCCGGACGGAACGCCAGCGCGGGTTCCTCAAGGCTGTGGCGGATAAGGTAATCAGCACCACTTCCATTGTTAAGCTGCCGACTATCCTCTCCGAGGTTACGCCTTATATTGATACCAATATTGTCGTAAGCGATATGTTGAAGCTGGGAGCCTTAGGCTACGACAGCTCTATGGGCGGCAGTGCGCAAATCCCGCCAATGCACCTGATCAGAGAAAAGACGACCAAGGATGGCTCCCAGGTCATCGGCTTCAGCAGTGAGAGAGATCTGAAGGCGTTCGTGCAGGATACCCTCACTGCACCGGACCCGACTCCGACTCCAGCTCCTGATGCAGAGGCTTCGCCGGGCAGCAGTCCTTCCGCTACACCAGGAAGTAAATAGAATACCATATAACCATGCTTGGCACACGGGGCGGGCGGACAGCGGGAATTAGCCGCCTGTTCGCCCTTTCCCTTGCGCGGAAGCAGAGGAAAGGAACATTAACTATGAACCGCAGTACATCAGAACATTTATACGAGGAAGCTCTGCAGCATATCGTCGGAGGTGTCAATAGCCCCTCCCGTTCCTTCAAAGCCGTGGGCGGAGGCGCCCCCGTCTTCATGAAGCGCGCCGGAGGCTCACGCTTCTGGGACGAGGACGGCAATGAATATATAGATTATCTGGCCGCCTATGGCCCGATCATTACCGGACATGCCCACCCGCATATCACCGCCGCTATTACCGAGGCTGCACAGAACGGACTGCTCTATGGAACACCGACACAGCTTGAAATCAAGCTGGCCAGAATGCTGAAGGAAGCTATTCCCTCAATGGACAAGGTGCGCTTCGTCAACTCCGGTACAGAAGCCGTAATGACTACAATCCGTGTGGCCCGCGCCTACACGAAGCGCAGCAAGATCATCAAGTTCGCCGGCTGCTACCACGGCCATTCTGACCTTGTGCTTGTAGCCGCAGGTTCAGGACCATCGACGCTGGGTATCCCGGACAGCGCAGGCGTTCCGGCGAGCATCGCCCAGGAAGTCATCACTGTTCCCTTCAATGATCTGGATGCCTTGCGTGAAGCGCTGGAGACATGGGGCAAGGATGTGGCCGCCGTTATGGTCGAACCGATTGTCGGCAACTTCGGCATGGTCATGCCGCATCCGGGCTTCCTGGAAGGCCTGTGCAGGCTGACGCATGAGAACGGCTCCCTTGTCATTTATGATGAGGTCATTACCGCCTTCCGTTTCCATTACGGCTCCACCCAGACCTATGCAGGTCTTGCGGGCCACGAGGATATCATTCCCGATCTGACGGCCCTGGGCAAAATCATCGGCGGCGGGCTGCCGATCGGCGCCTATGGCGGACGTAAGCATGTCATGGAGCAGGTTGCTCCGCTCGGTCCGGCTTATCAGGCCGGTACCATGGCCGGTAACCCTGCCTCCATCTCGGCAGGGATTGCCTGTCTTGAGGTACTGAGCGCAGACGGCGTCTATGACGAGATGGAGCGGCTGGCGATCCGCCTGACCGAAGGGCTGAAGGCATCCGCTGGCCGTCACGGCATTCCGCTCACCATCAACCGGATTCGCGGCGCATTCTCTACGCATTTCTGCAGCCATCAGATTACCAACTATGAGGAGGCCCAGGATACCGATGGTGAGCTGTTCGCCAGCTTCTTCCGGCATATGCTGAACCGCGGCATTAACCTGGCGCCTTCCAAATATGAGGCCTGGTTCCTGACCACCGCCCACACGGACGCTGACATCGACATTACACTGGAGGCGGCTGAAGCTTCATTTGCGGCAATGGCTGCGGAGCAGCAATAAGCAGGAAGTAATAGCAACGCATCAAGTAAACATATAATGACCCCCTTCTAAGCGGAAGGGGGTCATTTCTGATTTTAATCCATAAATTGCATAGCGTGTATCGGCATACCTTTGGTGACTTCACCTGTCGCTGTGTTGATTTCTAATGGTTCTACCTTAACCTTCCATCCATTTTCGCTTTTAAAAACTTTAAATGGGAGTGGTGGTGACTGTTCATAGCTTTGTCCTGCATACTTTTGAACTACATAAAGTTGAACTTCACTACTGCTGATCTGCTGGCTTTCCACAATTTCATATCCTGTAGTAGGATTTGTTTTAAAATCTTTTATATACCCTTCTTCACGACTTTTCTCATCCAGATAGTTTGTATCTTTTGAATAAAACATCATTCCCTCTGCATCCTTAGCGATGTAAGCATCAAAATAGCTAGTTGCGGCATCCATTGGAGTTTGAGCAACACCCTTTTCTGCCATTGTAGTGGATGCCGCTACAATGGAACCAGCAACAACTCCAGCCAGTAAAAGCGATACTATCTTTTTCCTCTTCACGAATTAAAGCTCCTTTTAAGGTTATATTTTCTAAGTTGATCTCACCTCGGTATTATACCAATTTTTACTCATTTTGTAATACTATAGTTACAGATTCCTTCAAGTTTCTTATGGATTAAGCGGGCGAAAGTCGGGTCGCTGCTGTCCGGTTAGCCACATAAAGGGAATTTTCTCCCGCACCGCTTTGGCGATTTGGCGAGACGAATAGATTCGCTGAATGTAAGCGTAGATAATGACTTTGGTGAGCATTTTTGGGGTGGTAGCTGTCACGCCGCCGCCGGGATAGGCAGCGTCAAAGATGGAGTCTTCCAAGTCAATTGTGGGTCCATGGACTATTGAATGTACAAAAGAAACCTCTCCTTTGAAATGGTTGGGTGGTAACTCCATTTTACCAAAGGACGGTTTCTTTTTGTGATTTTAGAAAGATGTGAAGAAGCTGTTCCCGCTTAAACAGCGGAGAGAACGGAACGACCCGCGGAAAAGCGAATGCGGTCGCCTTTGTCCCCGGATTTTCACCGCTAAAGGGAATCAATAAAATTTGGGGACAACAGCGACCCAAACAACGGTCCGTTCGCGGAGCGTCCACCCATGTGTCCACGTTGATGCTACTACAAAAATAAAGTGCTGTCCCAAGCAGCCATTTCATGGCTTATGGGACAGCCTCTTTGTACTTTTACATTAGAAATTGATCAGCTCCGAATACCCATCCCCGCCGCTACTGCCCCTTCTGCTCATACAGGCTGCGGATCTCCACATCCTGCGGAAGCTTGAACGGGTTCTGCTGATTGATCCGGTCGTAGAACATCATCCCGTCCAGATGGTCCATCTCATGCTGGATGATGATCGCCTGATAACCCTTGAACTTCTGGGTAATGACCTGGCCGTTCAGATCGAAGCCCCGTACCTTCACCGACTCATAACGCGGTACAAACCCATGCACCGGCCGGTCCACGGACAGGCAGCCCTCGCTCTCCGGCAGATAGACCATCGCCATAGAGTGGCTGATGATCTTGGGATTCACCCAGGTGTACTCCACATTTTTACCATTATCATCCTTCAGATACATGACAAACATCCGCTTCGACAATCCGATCTGATTCGCGGATAAGCCTACCCCGGAACGCAGCTTATACTTGGCGGACATCTCTGCATCCTGGCTGTTCTTCAGGAACTGCATCATGCTCTGCAGCGCTCCGCGGTCCTCCTCTTGCAGCGGCACCGGCACGGGTTCCGTGACAGCACGGAGTACAGGGTCGCCTTCACGCACGATATCATCCATCGTGATGATATATTCAGCATTATACTTTGTACTAGACAACTATGTTCATCCACCTTTTCCATACGGGCCTGATTTGATTATTCACTATTACTAGACTATGCGGGATTATGGATTAATGAAGGCTGTCCGCAGCTTGCTGCTGTAATTCACATCGAACCCAAGTCCGGTAGCGAGCGCGGCAAGCGGGAGATAGGTTTTATCCTCTTTGCCGACCTTTTGCAGAAAAGCCGGTGTATCAATCGCCACATCCGCACCGTTCACCTTGATGGTCTTCGAGCCGATGGTAATGACTACCGTTCTTCCGCCATAAATAACGGTGGCACTGGCGGTATGGTTATCCCATTTACCGGTCGCCCCGACCGCATTCAGAATGTCCTTCAGTGCCAGGAAATTCTGCCCGTTCTTTAGAATGGGCTTGTTCGGAGTATTAAGCTCCGTTCCCTTCACGACGATTGACATCGGCGCAGCCTCTGAAGTCAGTGCAGTAACCGCAGGCGTGCGGTAAGCCCCCCATTGCAGTTCAGAGAATACAGCGGCAATCCGTTCATATCCAAGCTGTGTCGGATGGAAATCAGCCGCTCCTGCCCCGATAATGTGGGTAAGTGATCCCTCTACACCAGCGAACTTTGCAGCCACATGAGCTACCTTCACCGGCGCACCCGCTTGGTTCAGCGTAGCCGCAATATTATCGGCTGCTATGGTGAACTGCGCTGCCGCAGCCATCAGCTTGTCATACGAAGCCCCCAGGGCAATTCTCGGAGCAGGCTGATATTGATCGGCCAGTATAATCGTTGCCAGCGGATTCACGGCCCGGATATTCCCCAGCACCGCTGTCACATTGCTGCTGTATTCCGCCAGACGCTCCGCCAGCTGGGAAGCGAATTCGCCATCTGCAAGCGTTTTGTAGTTCAGGAACAGACTGCTGACATCATTGCCGCCAATAGTGATCGTAATCAGATCCGCCGCCGCAAGCTCCGTTCTAATCTGCGGCGTCAGCGCAGCGAACTGGGCAATCCGCGGATCAGGCAGCCCGGGCTGAATGGCTTCTGCTGTAACGGCCGTGCCGTCTTTGATAGCTCCGGTATACTGAAGCAAGCCCGCTGTCTTAAGGCCCAATATGCCGTAGTTACTCAGTTCACTTCTGCCATGATACCAGCCCTGCTCCAGTAACCTCTCGGCATACCCGTACGGCTTCACACCGGGATCGGTCATCCCCGGCTCATACCCGGCAGTAATGGAGTCTCCAAGCGCCACGATGCGAAAGACATCCTCCTCCGGGCCTTGCACAGCGGCTGCTGCAGCAGCATCTGCCGGACCCGCCTGCACACTGCTTAATACGGTGAACAACAGCAGTCCGCCAGCAGTAGCTGATATGAATCTTCTCCATGTCTTCAGCATCGTATTCCCCCTACAATAGTATAATTCCATTCTAACATCCGTCCCGCTCAAGTGGAAACGGCTTTGCCGTTATCGTGTGCAACCTATACATGCTTCGATTTGCGCAAAAGAGCGGTTTCCCGCTCGTCCGGGAAACCGCTCCTGAAAATACTGTCAGCAGCCTATGACTCTGCGCTGCCGGAATCTGTAGACTTCTTCTGGCCGCCAGTGTTAGGCGGACCGCCGGTTTTCTCTGAACGCTTCAAATATTTATCATACCGGTCATCCAGCTCATAGGCTATCTTGCGGTAACGAAGTGTTTCTTCAACTATCGGATCGAGTGTAGTCTGTATCCGGATCTCATACTTGGGCGAAATCTGAGTGAGCTCCTTGGCCTGCCGGTCCTGTTGCTCCATCTCGCCTTCCACCAGAAGGTCACTCAGTCTGCGCTCCAGATCTTCATTCTCGTTCATGACCATTCAAGCCCTCCTACTGCTTCTTGAAGCCTGTAGCATCCGCTGCTTGCAGGGAAGATACCAGATAATCATGGATTCGTCCATTGCTCGCCACTACATGGCGTGTACTGATATCGTAGGGATTACCCTGTGTATCCGTCACCTTACCGCCTGATTCCAGCACCAGCAGCACCCCTGCTGCACAGTCCCAAGGACTCAGCCCGACTTCAAAGTACCCGTCCACACGCCCGGCAGCAACATAAGCCAGATGCAGTGCGGCCGAACCGCCGGCGCGGATACCGCGGACCTGCGGCAGAATCTGCTGCAGCCCGGCCATATTGGCCGGCTGGGCCAGTACCCGGTCCGGCGGGAAGCCCATAGCAATAAGGCTGCTTCCCGGCAGCGTCTCAGCCGATACGGCTGTTGGAATCCCGTGCATATACGCGCCCTTGCCCTTCTCGGCCACGAACATCTCGTCCCGGGTAGGATCATAAATAACGCCAACCGTAAGCTCGCCCTTGACCACCAGGGCAATCGAAACACAATAGAATGGGAAGCCGTGCACGAAATTGGTTGTTCCATCAATCGGATCGACAATCCACAGATAATCATGTTCACGTGCTTCATCCAGGGCGGCAGTCAGTGCATCCGCTCCGGGAGGAACTCCCTCCTCGCCAAGGATGGCATGGTCGGGATAATGGGTCAGGATCAGCCTGCGGATCATTTGCTCCACACCTTTATCGACCTCCGTAACCAGATCCTGGGCAGAGGTCTTGCTGCCCAGCTCCTTCACCTGGCCTTGTCTGCTCTTGATCCATTCCCCCGCTTTGGCTGCAGCATTGATCGCTGCCGCCGTATGTCCCTTGCTTGTAACTACATAGGGCTCCCGTTCATTTCGGTTATCAGGACTTACAGGACTCATCTCTTCACTCCGCTTTCTTTGAGCATGATCGTTCTCCCATGGAACGGTGTATCAGCAGGACACCACTATCTCTGGCCTTGGAACATTGACTGCTCAACTTTCTTCCAACGTACCTCATTTCAGCATACTTATCAAGTCATGACTGAGGCCGTTACAAGGCCTAACCGGCATGTTTTTTGCCAGTTATGGTTCTATATTCACGCTGGCTCCATTTAGTACCATAATTCCATTCCTGCCCTCAGCCAGTCCCTTCATCTCCTCCATCAGACCAAACAAGGCACCATCCTTGAGCTTCGCCTCTATCATGACATCGACAGCCGGAGTATCGGCAGCAATCCGCTTCAGGAAGGCTACCAGCGGTGCAGGCTCCACGCCATCGGCATGACTGCGGGGATCAGACGGGCTGCGCGGGCTGGACACATGAAT
Organism: Paenibacillus tritici; assembly: GCF_013204885.1. Classification (GTDB taxonomy): domain Bacteria; phylum Bacillota; class Bacilli; order Paenibacillales; family Paenibacillaceae; genus Paenibacillus_AQ; species Paenibacillus_AQ tritici. The sequence continues at coordinate 96,909 of NZ_JABMKX010000018.1, read as the reverse complement.
CTTCGGCGGCAGGTGTTCACCGGGCAGAACATCCTTCAGGGCCAGAGGGCTTGTCCATGTCTTGCGGATCTCCGGCCAGAGCTCCCAGGGAAGTTCGCCGTCATTGTTGACCCACTGATGATGAATATCCAACACCATCGGCAGTCCCAGCCTGCGGCAGACCTCCAGTGTCTCCACAGCGTTGAACGTCTTGTCATCGTTCTCCAGCGTCATCCGCTCTCTAAGTGCCAGCGGCAGCGCCGAGCACTGCTCACAGAAGCGTGCCGCAGATAGCGGCTTGTCCCCGTAAGCACCGCCAATATGAATATTGCTCTTGGCTGTCGCCGGCAGACCCATAGCTTCAAGCATATCCGCATGATGCTGCAGATCGCGGACCGAGCTGGCCAGGACCTCCGGCCGCGGAGTGCTCAGCACCGTGAAATGATCCGGATGGAAGCTGACCCGCAACCCGTGCTTTTTCACATAGGCACCCACCTCAGCAAATTCCTCTGCGAGTGAAGACAACGGATTCCAGTCCGCGAGATCAGGATGTGTTGCCAGCGGGACCAGCTTGGAGGTAAGCCGGTAGACCTTGATGTCCGATCCGACATTATGCTTCAGCAGACGGAGCGTATTGTGAAGATTCACCCGGGCGATGGATTCCAGCCTGCGGAGTCCGGCTTCCCGGTCATCCAGCTTACTGAGGCTTGCCATAGTCATGGTCTTGGAGGGGGAGCAGTCCGGGATCACCGTAGACATGGCAACATAGCCGAAGCGGACAATCATCCCTCTTCCCCGAAGAACATCTCGTAGGCAAGGGCCGTCTGTACCCGCGACTCTTCCTCATTCAGCTTACGTACCAGATCCATTTCCACAGCCGTAACCTCATTGCCCTGAAAATTTATTTCTGCAATCGAAGCGGAAATTTTGACAATCGCCACCGCGACATTCTGCGGATTGTAAGCGATGACCTTCTGGCCGGTCGGATAGACGCGGAAGCCCTGCTTCACCATTTTGGTACGTCCGTACTCCAGCAGCTCGTACAGCTCCTGCTCATTCTTGAATTTGCACACCGAATTGAATTCTGATTGAAACCCCATGCTTCTCTCTCCTTCCCGGCCGGAATGCTCCCGCCGATCACCTAGTGTTATTCATTATCGTATTTGAGTCCCTGTCTGAACCGGTAACGCTCCAGCGCCAGCCCGATCATACGGTCCAGCAGCGCCTGATAGGACACGCCGGTCTCACGCCACAGCAGGGGATACATACTGAACGGGGTGAAGCCCGGCATTGTATTCACTTCATTAATAAGAATCTTGCCGTCAGACTTCCGCAGGAAGAAGTCCGCCCGGGTAATTCCGCTGCCCTCAATAGCCTTGAAGGCCAGTAGGGCCGACTCCCGCAGGCGGTCTGCCACCTCCGGATCAACAGGTGCCGGGATCAGCATCTGTGATTTGCCGTCCGTGTATTTGGCCGCATAATCATAATATTCACCGGAAGAGACAATTTCACCCGGAACCGAAGCCTCCGGCTCCTCATTGCCGAGTACCGCAACCTCCACTTCACGCGCATCCACGAATTCCTCAATAATCACCTTGGTGTCATAGCGGAAGGCATAATCCACAGCCTTGATCAGGCTTTCTTTGTCGGATGCTTTGGAGATGCCCACACTGGAACCAAGGTTAGCCGGCTTGACGAAGACCGGATAACCCAGTTTATCCTCGATCCCGACAATCAGCTCGTGGCTGCGCTGTCTCCAGTTCGCCGCATTGAAATAGCAATATCCACATTGCTCCAGCCCGGCCTCACCGAACAGCTTCTTCATGACCACCTTATCCATACCCGCCGAAGAAGCCAGTACCCCTGCGCCAATGTACGGGATATTCGCCATCTCGAACAGCCCCTGAATCGTACCGTCCTCTCCGTTCGTGCCATGCAGCAGCGGGAACATGACATCCACAATGGAATCGCCGCCGCTAAGCCCGCTGAACAATGCATTCAGGGCCATCCCCATGTCTCCGGCATCCCCGGATAGCTTAAGCTGCTCAATGGCGGTGAAGGGAGCCTCCAGTACAGCACCCACCTTCCATACGCCCTGCTTGGAAATATAGAACGGAATAATCTCATATTTATCGTAGTCAAAAGCGTTCATAACCGCATAAGCCGTCTGCAGCGATACCTCATGCTCCCCGGATTTGCCGCCGTACACCAGTCCTACGGTACATTTTGCGTTCCCCATGCCCTAACCTCTTTCTGAATTATAAGTAGTCATTAATATGAAAAAAACGATACGCCGTCTGGTCTGTCCAGGCGTAGGAGTCCTTGTAATCCCAAAAACGGTGACGGCTGCTAACCGTCCGCGCGTTCACCAGCGGCATGCCCCCCGCGTCAAAAGCGGTGACAATCGTGCTGTGCTGGTAATGCCCGTTGCCGTCCCAGTCATACTGGATAATGTCGCCCAGCATCAGCTGCTCCGGACGCTCGACAATCTCCGCCCGGAGACCGCTGCTGTGGTTCCCGCTCAGATGACGATGCAGGCTGTCGGAGACCGCCCAGCTGAAGCTCCACCATTCCTGGGCTCCTTTATAGCCCTTGTACCACCAGCCCGTTTCTCTTTTACCAGTATAGTTGATAGGCGCTCCCCCTGCAAAGAGACATTGAGAGACATAATTGGTGCAGTCCACCTCAAAAATCTCGAACTCGGGATTGCCCTCCTTCCACCAGAGGTCAGCATAAGCCGCCGCTTCTTCCCGGCGGTAACGCACCTCCCTGTTGCCACTGGCTCCGCGCATTACCCGGCGGTTCAGCAGCGGCGGGGACGGCTGCGGAACTGTAAGCACCTCGCCCCACTGTGACATCCGCACGGCAGGCTCTGTCTCCACGAATGTGCGCACAGCATTGCGCTCAGGCACACTGCGTTCGACGCTTACAACCTCCCAGCCTCCCTTAACGCGTGCAAAGGTCAGGCGTTCCGACTCCACCACATCCTCACGGTGTGTCATACCGCCCTTCTCATAATAGAAGGCACTGTGCAGCGCCACATCGGCCACTACCTCGACAGAAGTCTGCCGCACGGTACGGATGGTCCGCACTCCCGTCTCTCCGCGCAGCGGCGTAACGCCGCGCCGGCTGTACCACTGGGCGATCCGGCGGGAACGGGCCTTCTGTTCGTCCAGATACCGCGGGTCCCTGATGGTAGTATTGCGCGGCGCGGTCCCTGGTGCAACCCGCCCCTTGTTCAGCTGATCTACATAGACATAGAGACTTTTCTTCCACTGCTGCTCCATTCATACTCCGCCCCTTCGTTCAAATATAAGGATTTATAGGCTCCGGCACTATAAACTATCCATCTATATAGATTGAACTTGTAAGTTTTCTGTTCAGGGATTTCCGTGACTCCAGAGAATGTTTGGCCCTCCGGCCGCTGTTGTCCCCAGATTTCCTGATTTCAAAACGCTCTTAGCGGTAGAAATCCGGTGACAGATGATGCTTCCGATGCGAGCTTTCCTACGGAAAGCTTTCAGGCGGACGCTGTCGCTCCTACAGTGCCAAAATTCTCCTCCGCCACTTTTCCCCGTCTGTATATTTTTCAAGTTCAATCTATATAGTTCTCACTGCAGCTTTGCCCTCCCTAAAGGGGAGGCACAGCCGTGTCCACTTGCCATTTTGTCTGCTGACCTATGTATATGAAGGATTAGTTGCACCTATACGGAAGCGGAAGCGATTTAACTCGGGGAGGAGCCTGGAAGAAAGCTGTTCAATAGCATAGCTGGAAATATTGCGGATAAACTTACGGTATGACCCCGGGGAGCAGCCGGATGAACGAGGTTTCTGCCCGGCCCGCTGGCGTTTCAACCTTTAATAAACCTCACATTAGGAAGCAAAAAAAACTTTACTCCCCTACTTGTAAACGTTATACTTAAAGTATAGGAAATATGAAATGTAGTTTCACCAGATGAAACGAGGAGGCGCATATATGCCAAGCAAGGACCATTTTTCATTGGCCAAGAACCTGAAATCAGGCGGCAAAACTTATCGCTACTATCATTTGAATTCGCTGGAAGAGCAAGGCGCAGGCGATATTTCCTCCCTGCCTTTCTCCATTAAGGTATTACTCGAGGCGGCTGTCCGCCAGTATGACGGACGGGCGATTACTGAAGAACATGTCAAGCAGCTGGCTAATTGGTCGGGCGGCATTGACCGTAATAAGGAAATTCCGTTCATTCCTGCCCGGATTGTCCTGCAGGATTTCACCGGCGTGCCGGTAGTTGTTGATCTCGCGGCAATGCGTGACACCGTCAAGAAAGCGGGCGGCGACCCCAAGAAGATTAATCCGCTTGTACCGGTAGATCTTGTTATTGACCATTCCGTTATGGTGGATGCGTTCGGAACGGCCGATGCACTGGAATATAATATGAATGTTGAATTCGAGCGTAATGAGGAACGTTACCGCTTCCTGCGCTGGGCACAGACCGCCTTCAATAACTTCCGTGCGGTTCCGCCAGCGACAGGGATTGTGCATCAGGTTAACCTGGAGTATCTGGCCTCTGTAGCCACCACTAAAGTTATCGACGGGGAAACGGTAGTTTATCCGGATTCTCTGGTCGGCACGGACTCTCATACTACAATGATCAACGGTCTTGGAGTAGTAGGCTGGGGCGTTGGCGGAATAGAGGCTGAGGCAGGCATGCTCGGACAGCCGCTTTATTTCGTTACCCCGGATGTCGTCGGCTTCAAGCTGACCGGCAGCCTGATGGAAGGTGCTACGGCTACCGACCTGGCCCTCACCGTTACCCAGATGCTGCGCAAAAAAGGCGTAGTCGGCAAATTCGTCGAATTCTACGGCCCGGGCCTGGCTAACATCAGTCTGGCAGACCGTGCCACTGTAGCCAACATGGCTCCTGAATACGGGGCAACCATCGGCTTCTTCCCTGTAGATGACGAGACACTCGCCTATCTGCGCAGCACCGGACGCCCGGATGAGCTGGTTGAACTGGTGGGTGACTATTATAAGGCGCAGGGCATGTTCCGCACCGCAGATACGCCGGACCCTCAGTTCAGCGATATCATTGAGCTGGATCTGGCTTCTGTCGTTCCCAGCCTGGCCGGACCGAAACGTCCTCAGGACCGGGTAGAGCTTACCCATATGAAAGAGAATTTCGAAGGCATTATCCGCACACCTGTTGACATGGGCGGTTATGGCCTAAGCGATGAGAAGATCGCTGAAGAGGTTGAGGTTCAGCACAAGAACGGCAGCACCAGCAAGCTCTCCACAGGAGCGGTTGTCATTGCGGCGATCACCAGCTGTACGAATACTTCTAACCCAAGCGTTATGCTGGGGGCGGGACTGCTTGCCAAGAAGGCTGTAGAACGCGGACTGACCAAACCCGGTTATGTCAAAAGCAGCCTGACTCCCGGATCGCTGGTCGTTACGGAATATCTGCAGAAGGCCGATCTGCTGAAGCCGCTGGAAGCGCTGGGCTTCTATTTGGCCGGCTACGGCTGCGCCACCTGTATCGGCAACTCCGGCCCGCTGCCGGATGAAGTTAGCCAGGCCATTACAGAACATGATATGACAGTTGCCGCAGTAATATCCGGGAACCGGAACTTCGAGGGCCGTGTACACGCCCAGGTCAAAGCCAACTATCTGGCTTCACCGCCGCTGGTTGTCGCTTACGCCCTTGCAGGTACAGTTAATATTGACCTGAAGACCGAACCTCTGGGCTATGACCCGCAGGGTGAGCCTGTCTTCCTGGCTGATATCTGGCCGACGACAGCCGAGATCCGTGAAGCTACCCTGCTCTCGCTCAGCCCGGAAATGTTCCGCCGCAAATACGAGAATGTATTCACTGCCAATGAACGCTGGAATTCCATTCCGGTACCGGAAGGCGAATTGTATGAATGGGACAACAACTCCACATACATTCAGAATCCGCCATTCTTCGAGCATCTGGCAGACGGTGTCGGTGACATCAAGGACATTAACAATTCACGTGTACTTGCACTGCTTGCCGATTCCGTCACTACCGACCATATCTCACCGGCCGGGAATATCTCCACCTCCGGTCCTGCCGGAGAATATCTGCGGAACCATGGCGTGGAGCGCGCCGACTTCAACTCTTACGGCTCACGCCGCGGGAATCATGAGGTGATGATGCGCGGTACCTTCGCCAACATCCGTATCCGTAATGCAGTAGCTCCCGGCACTGAAGGCGGCGTGACTACCTTCCTGCCAAGCGACGAGGTCATGTCGATCTATGACGCCTCCATGCTGTACCAGTCAGCCGGGCAGAACCTGATCGTTATCGCCGGTAAGGAATACGGCACAGGCAGCTCCCGTGACTGGGCCGCCAAGGGTACTCTCCTGTTAGGCGTTAAGGCAGTCATCGCCGAGAGCTTCGAGCGGATTCACCGCAGCAATCTCGTCGGCATGGGCGTGCTGCCGCTGCAGTTCCAGGAAGGCCATGGCTGGAGCAGCATGGGCCTGACCGGACGCGAGACCTTCGACATTACCGGTCTCGACAACCATGTCCTTCCCGGACAGGAGCTGACGGTCACCGCTACCCGCGAAGACGGCACCCAGTTCGACTTCCCGGTCATTGCCCGTCTTGACAGCACTGTGGACATCGACTACTACCGCAACGGAGGCATTCTGCAGACGGTACTCCGCCAGATGCTGGCAGATGCCACAGCTTCAGAGACCGCATTGCCGGTAGAATAAGCCTCTCCCACCGTTTCACCAAGGGCTATCCCAGAGTCATTTAATGACTGTTTGGGATAGCCCTTTTTTTAATGAGCAAAGGAGGAGCAGTAGTGCACCTCAATTCACCAGACACGACCTAAATGAGCAAATGAGGTGCAGTCGTGCTAATAACCTGAACACAAATCGGCGATTTTCCAATAAAGGGAGAATCGCCGATGCCGATGGTGTAACATTTCAGGCTTATGAGTGACACCCCATTATGGCGTTCGTGAAGGCACTATTTAACCGACAACAGGCTTGTTGTGATGAAATCGAGCTGCTTCTCCAGGGAGATCGGATCATTATAGGTGTCCGCAGCTGGATTCAGCTGGAAGACGTTTCCGGCTTTGACGGCCGGAAGGCCTGCCCACAGCGGATTGTCATATACAATCTTAGGATCAGTGGTGTCACCCGACCACGGACAGGTGAAGATTATATCACCGGCAAAGTCCGGCAACTTCTCCAGGGAGATAGACGCATAGCCGATCCCACTGTCAATCGCTTCTTTCTGCGCTTCGGCGGGAGCCTTCAAACCAAATTCCCCATATAGAATCTCGCCGCCCCGTCCATAGTTATGTCCAAATACATACAGCCCCTTGGCATATGGATTCAAGATGGATACGGTTTTATTGCCGACAGCAGCCTGTACCTGTGGCTTCAGCTCAGCGATTTTGGCCTCCCACTGCTCCACCCAGGCCTTGGCTTCATCGTTCTTGTTCACCAGCTTACCGAATTCAATCATTTGATCCTTATAATTCTTGGAGCCGTATTGAATCTGCACCACTGGCGCAATTTCCTTCAGCTTGTCGATCCCTTCTGTCCCGGTATACACGATAATCAGGTCAGGTTCTAGAGTAAGGATAATCTCAGGGGTTACATCCGTGCTGAGCGACTCTGCACCATCGAGCAGATCTGTAAGATATGGACTGTCCTTCGCTCCCTCCATTACACCTACTGGCTTAACACCCAGTGCCAGGAAGTAACCAGTGTAGAACGAAGTGGTATCCACAATTCTCTGCGGGTTCTTCGGCACTTGAACTTCACCTGCACCATCCTGGAAAGTAACCATTTCCGCTTCACCTGGAGCATCTGACGCGGCTGGTGTTGCAGTTGGTGTTGCAGCAGCAGGTGCAGGTGCATTCGCTGCCGCACCGGAACCCGAACCGGAATTATTGGACTGGCCACAGGCAGCAAGCAGCAGAGCCATGACCAGACTGAAGACGATCAACACAAGACTTGGTTTAGAATGTCGCAAAATAATCCCCCTATGTATTATATAATTATGATATTGATAATCATTATCACTGGTAATATAACACAGAGTTTACCGGCTGACAACACTTCTTGAATTTTCGTAAGAATAACTCCCTCCCCTCCCCATTCGCCCGCTCAGGGGCATAAGGTCGATTAGGGGCATTATAGCCCCTAATTGCTCTCTTTGGGCTTCATCTGTCATACGCACCTTTGCTCCAACACATTATATTCGGTTTTTCGATTACATTCGGCTTACGCTACCCCCACAGTCCAATTGTGTTCGGTTTCGATTACATTCGACTTACGCTACCCACCCGGTCCAATTGTGTTCGGTTTTCCAATTAAATTCGGCTTACGCTACCCACCCGCTCCAATTGTGTTCGGTTTTCCGTTAAAATATATTAAATAAATGAAAAGGCGATGTTCTGTTTTTAGCCACGCTGCTCATTTTCATGCTGGAGTTGTGCCTTTAATGACATGTTTGTTTTTCGCAGACATCCGGCCCAATAGGTTATGGAATGAAACATATACATTCAAGCCAAAAAAATCCCCTTTACATAGAAAGGGGATTGCTTTTCTCCTGGTATGCGGATAAGTGATCGTGGCCCCAGAGGGGCGTTCAGGAAGTTTCGATACGCTCGGAGTCGAACATTCTTTTGTAGACCAGTGCAATGATCTGCGAGCGGTCAGTTACGTCCATTTTATGAAAGATACGGCTTAGGTGATTCTTGACAGTATGCTCGCTGATAAACAACGTGCTGGCAATCTCCCTGTTCGTCTTGCCCAGAATAATCAGCTCCAGCACTTCTTCCTCACGCGGTGAGATCCCCCATTCTTCCTTGGGCGTCTTCAGCGCTGTACTGTTCAGCAGCTTCGCTGCCGAAATGCCTCTTCTCTCCGGCTGAGCCTCCGAGCGGCTGCGTAAAAAGGACTGGAACGAGGTGCGCGGCTCACTGTGCAGCTCCCGGGCCACATACTCGTCCAGACTGAAACGGGAAGGGTCCAGCCACTGCGGGTCTGTGTCAGCCAGCAGCTCTTTATCCGCACTTTGGCCTATATGATGGAGCACCAGCGCCAGCAGCTGCGCAGAGACAGAGACGGAAGGCTTATTCATCGTGAAATAAAACGAAGCGAATTGATCCACCTGCTTCAGCAGAGAAATCTCTTCAGGGTAGAATCCGTATCTAAGCAGGACATCGAGCTTGAACGGAGCCAGAAGGCCGGCAGTTCTCATCTGCTCTGCCTCACGCTCCGGCAGGCCTGTATAGCGGGCAAGCTCATACGCCATCGAAGCAGCCTCTGAACATAGACGGTGCAGCTCTGGATTACGGGTATGCAGATATTGAAGGGTATGGTCCAGGAGTACCTCCGCCTGCTTCGTGTGCCTGCTGTCCTTCTCGATCAGGCGGATGGAGGTGCTTGCCAGGCTGGCGAGACAGTCAGTGAAGGAGAGCCATTCCTCGGCTTCACTGCGGCGCCGGAAGCCCACCGATAGAATGCCTTTGAAGACCTGGTCGGTAATGAGCGGGCATTCGAGCAAGGCCTGCCCTCCAGTCTCGCCATGGATGATCGCGGAAGAGAGGAACGCCTGCGATGAATACCGGGTCTGAAGATCCCGGATATAAGGCGCTATCTCTTCCTGCCTCCATCCCTTGGCATAATGGGTGCCCCCCGTAAGCTCCTCGAAAAATACGAGTACCGAGGACGGGGAAAAGGGCATGCCCATAATCATATCCAATACCCCGTTACCCAGCTCCTGTGTAGAAACGGCCTGCGGCAGCAGCCTGGCAGCCTCCTTCAATCGCTGTGTGGCTTCATTGCGCAAGGCTTCGCGCTGCATCAGCCGCTCTCCCCGCCCGGAGACACCCAGAAGCGCGGCTACATTCTGCTCATGCTGGGCAAAGTCCTGGATCTGGCGGGTCGCGCCAAAAGCAATAGCAAGCAGCAGCGCCTTCTTACCGCTGTGGATCTGCACCGGATAACAGGACAAACACTCCGGCTGCGTCATTCCGCGCTGGGAGAAGAATATCGATCTCGGATCTTTGGCAATGCCCTGCCAGTGCCGGGGCTCCCTGCCGAGAACCGCTTGCCCCAGGAATCCGTCTCCCTGCTGGAACCCGGCATCCATGAGGAGATTGGCTTCTTTGCCTGCGCAATATTTCACCGTGAACTGCCCGGCCTCTTCCTCTTGGGCAAAAGCATACAGCTCCGCATCAGAGAACGCACCTGCCATTTGCTGCAGCACAACCTCAATCTTCAGGAACTCTTTCTCCAGATTGGATAATAGCTGTGAAATAACCAGATCTCTTCGTTGTTCCAGAGGCTTAAGCACACAGCCCGCCAGCAATTTAGACAATATGTTCCCAAGCGCACTCAGCTTGCACCTGATCTTACCGATACCTTCGCGGCTTAGCTCTGGCATAGCAGTCACTTCAGCCCGCAGCATCTCATAATAAGGATGATTCCGCATTTTGGCCTCGAACGCCTGGAGCACAAGCTCCTGGGTACCTTCCTCCATATATAGACCGGACCATAGATAATACGTCTGGCCATAGTCAGGGACCAGAGGACTGACCACATACTTCAGTCCGGGAACCCATTCTTCAAGTACGGCAGGGTGTGATAAGGGGCCTATTCTGAGTAGTGCAGGCTCAAAAGGCCTGTCCATCCCCTGCAATGAATTAAACATCTTCTGATAGAATATTCCGAAAAGCGTCGGACGGGTAACTACATTTCCCGCCTGATCCGTAAGCACAATAGCCTGACCCGTAACAGAGCCGAACGTATCCTGGAGCTCTTGAATTTCTCCCATCAGTGAATCGGGTATAACGACTTTCATCCCATCACCTCATGCTCTGGATTCCTTATATTTCTACAATAATTTTAATTAATCATTTTTAATGATAGTTCATTTTGACTAGATATTCAATGAAACTGCGCAAGTAGAAATAGCCTTTATTTCCCATGCTATCTCTAAGCTTGTCTAAGCCTGCCAGGGTCACAACAATCTCTTATTCAGCCCATCATCAGACCCATTTCAGCTGCAGCCTCTGCCAGAATTACGGCGTATTCCTCCAGCGTCTCCCGCGACAGACGGCTGACCGGTCCGGATAGCGACAGAGCCGCCACCACTCCCCCTGCCCGGCCGGCAATAGGCACGGCTACCGCTGCCGCGCCTGGTTCCCGTTCCTCGAAGCTGGTCGCATATCCGCAGCGCGTAATCTCCTTCAATTGCTCAAGATATTGGCTACGGTCTACGGTCTCTGGCCATGCCGGGTCGGCCAGCAGCCGGACCTGCACTTCCGGCGGCGCGTAGGCGGCCAGCACCTTGCTCGATGCGCCTACAGACAGCGGCAGCCTTGCGCCAATCTGCGCCACACGGCGGATGGCCTGCCGGCTCTGAACAGCCTGGATGCGCACGCGCTCCAGATTGTCGCGCAGGTACAGGCTGACGGTCTCGCCCAGACGGTCTCGCAGCCGTTCCATGGCCGGCAGCAGCAGCACCGCCGGTTCATTCAGCGTCGGGAGATGTGTGGACAGCTCCCAGATGCGGATGCCCAGCCTGTATTTGTCAGTCCCTTCGTCCCGCTGCAGGAAGCCCTTCTCCTCCAGCGTAGTCAGCAGGCGGTGCACCGTGCTTTTATGCAGACCGATCTTCGCGGAGATTTCAGTCAGGCTCAGGTCATAATCATTATCCTGAGTGAAGCACAACAATATATCCAGCGCACGTTCTACGGCGCGTACAGTCAGTTTCCGGTCTTCCACCCCGATCTCCCCTTCACATGTTTCACCTATTGAAACCCGGTTACATATTTAATATGATAACCCTATCTTAGTGCAAATGCCTAAAAAAAGTCCAGTATATTCAGCACACAGGAAAAGCCGTCCGCAGTTTACAGTTACATTACAAAAGTCCTAATTCCATTGACTTTGTAAGGGCATAAATTTACGATTAAATATATGAACTATTTATGCTTTGAATAAGAAGAAACTTTTAGGAGGGGACCTTATGAATCTGGCAACAAGTCATCCCGGTGCGCCGGTCTCCCGTATACCTAACGAGGGTAAGCCCGCTTCATCACGTTTAATTTCACTGCGGATGATACGCATTAAGCACATCGTCGTGTCTCTGCTGTTATCTGTATTCTTCTTCTTCGTGTTCTGCTTCATCGCCCTGCATGCCTATATCGCCTGGGTGCTCTCGAATCCTACCGTAGCCCCCCTCTACTCCAATCCTTATCAGGCTAAGGGGCTAGCGTACGAGGACATTACTTTCCCGGCCAAAGACGGTAGCCGCATGATGCAGGGATGGTATATTCCATCCAAAGGCGCAACCAAAACCATTATCTTCAGCCACGGCTACGGCGCGAACCGCGAAGAGAGCTGGGTTCCCATGTATGATCTGGCCCATTATGCACACAGCCTGAGATTCAATGTTGTCATGTTCGACTACGGCTTCGCCTCCAAGACCGACAGGGACATCGCAACCGGCGGCAAAAAGGAATCCCAGCAGCTGCTCGGAGCGATTGAATTCGTCAAGGACAAAGGAGCCGACGAAATTGTGGTCTGGGGCTTCTCCATGGGCGCAGGAACCGCACTGCAGGCAGGTCTCGTAACCGATGATGTAGATGCGATGATTCTGGACAGCACCTTCCTGCTGGAGCCGGACACGCTGTACCATAATATCAAGCAGAATATTAATCTTCCCCGCCAGCCTTCGCTGGAGATTATGGAGATGCTCTTCCCGGTGCTGAACGGCACAGGACTCAACCAGATTCCTTATTCCAAGGTCAAATCTGAGGATTACCCGTTCCCGGTACTCTTCATGCATGGCACCAAGGATGATAAGGCGCCTTATCCGATTGCCGAAGAGCTGGCCGCTAACCAGAGCAATCCGTACTCGGATTCATGGATTGTTGAAGACAGCCACCATGAACTGCTGTTCCGTGAGCATCCGCGTGAGTATCTGCGCCGGGTATCTGCTTTTCTGGGGAATGTGCAATTGGCCAGTATCAGCGGGAACAACCACGGAAACCCCACCGCGAGCAAATAAGCACTTTATCGTTAACCCTAAGCATGCTCAGATGTATCTTGCGATACGTCCTGTGCATGCTTATTTGTTGTGCTGAGCAGTAAGCCCGGCAGGCGGCCGCAATTCTCAGCACAGCCAGTCTCATAAACAGCCCCTCCCCGGCATATAATGGAGCGTTGAAACTTTAGGACGGGAGGACTGCAAATCATGCCATATGTATTCGTTGCACCGCCGCCAGTGCAGATTCTAGGGGAAATCGCCTTCTGGAAAAAACAGGAGAAAGAACATGCCGAGGTATTAATCCAGATTATCCCGCGCCTGGAGGAGCCTTATGTGAAGCTGCTTCAGGAGTGGGCTATTGTATTCCTGGCTACAGAGCAGGCGGCGCAGCACCTGCTGGCTGCTCAGCAAGCCCCGGACGCCGGGGGCCAGGGAAGCCAAACCGCCGAAACCGGGCTGCTGCTGCAGACGGCCTGCGACCAGTCTGCTGAATTCATCAGGCACCTGAAAGCCATGAAGGAAGCCAGCGCCGCAGTCAATGCCTTTCCCCTGGCAGGAACGACACTGCTGCACTTCATCCGGGAATCTGAATATTTCCTGGCCGTGCTTGCGGCTCTGACGCCTTCGGACTACGGGGCCGGGATGATGCGGATGAATCCGCCCGGGCAGAATGAACCCGTTCCTTCAGCTGACTCGGCTGTTGGCGGGGAGAATCTTCAGGGGACAGGCAGCTTTGCGGTTCCGTTATGGGAATCCCGTGAAGCAGGTCCCGTTCCTATCGGCGGGCATACTCTTCCTCCGCTGCCTTATGCTTATAACGCGCTGGAACCGTATATTGATGAGAAGACGATGATCATTCATCACGACAAGCATCATCAGAGTTATGTAGACGGCTTGAATAAGGCGGAGAATAAGCTGGCGGAAGCGCGGATGAAGAGCGATTACGATCTGGTTAAGCATTGGGAGCGGGAGCTTGCCTTCAACGGGGCCGGCCATTATCTGCACACTATCTTCTGGAACGTGATGTCCCCGCAGGGCGGCGGCCGCCCTACTGGAGCACTGCTGGATGCCATAGAACGCAGCTTCGGCAGCTATGATGCCTTCAAGGCTCAGTTCACTGAAGCTGTCAATAAAGTAGAGGGCGGCGGATGGGCCATTCTGGTCTGGAGCCCGCGCAGCCGCAGGCTGGAAATTCTGACAGCCGAGAAACATCAGAACCTGTCCCAGTGGGATGTGGTTCCGCTGCTGGCGCTGGATGTGTGGGAGCATGCCTATTACCTCAAGCATCAGAACAACCGCGCCGATTATATCCAGGACTGGTGGAAGGTCGTGAACTGGCCTTATGTTGCCGAGCGGTATGGCGCCGCCCGCAAGCTGGTCTGGCAGCCCTTTTGATTCAGCCTGAGCCGACATCGAAAAAAAGCCCGCCGCCACTGTCGAAGTGGCAAGCGGGCTTAGATCATTACAGTTCTGGGTCAGGCAGGGTTGCCTGGCCTTATTCTTTGATCAGGGCCAGGAACTCGGCCCGGGCAGCGGCATCCTCCCGGAAGCTGCCCCGGGTTGCCATCGTGACGGTCTTGCTGCCCGGTTTCTTCACGCCACGGGCACACATGCACAGATGCTCCCCTTCAACTACGACCATGACACCGTGCGGATTCAGCACCTCCGTCATAATGTCGGCAATCTGGGCCGTGATACGCTCCTGCACCTGCAGCCGGCGGCTGACCGCTTCTACGAGCCGGGCCAGCTTGCTGAGTCCGGCAATACGTCCGCTGGGGACATAGCCGATATGCACTTTGCCGAAGAACGGAGCCATGTGATGCTCGCATTGGCTGTAATAGACAATATCCTTCACTATGACCAGCTCTTCATGAGACTCGTCAAAGGTTACACCCAGCGCTTCGCGCGGATCAATGGAATACCCGCCAAATATCTCTTCATACATCCGGGTCACTCTGGCCGGTGTTTCCAGCAGGCCTTCGCGGCTGGTATCTTCACCGATTAATTCCAGAATTTTCTCCACATGATACTCAATCTGCTCCCGGTTTACAGAAACCTTCCCGTTCTTGTACTCCTTGATGCCCCCCATGAAGCTCCCCCTTCCGCACCCGCAGTTGACTCTTATCTATTTCATACCATCACAATTATTACTTCTTGCGGGACTGTCCTCTGCCCGCTGCAGGAGCACGCCCCGGCTGATTGCCGTTCTTCATCATCTGCTGGGCACGCTGCATTTGCTTCCCGTTCAAGTTATACCCCATTTGCTTGGCAACCTTCTGCAGCATTTCAGGATCATTCTGCATCGTTGTCATCTGTCTGCGCAGATAATACACGCCGATAAAGAATCCGCCGATCAGACCTACAACAAGTGTAATAATAGGCAATGCAATATTCATCTGTAATCCACCTTTGTACTCGATTGTCTGGCAATACCCTGTTCAGGCACGCGAATCTATCATAGCATTTCAACAACTGGACAGCAATTGGCAAATCCCGTGATCCGGGTCATCTCCCGCCTGCCGCCTCCTGCTCCAGAAGCTTGTCCCGGGCCTGCTCCAGCATCCCGCGCACGGTAGCATCCTCTTCACTCTGGAGCGCCTGCTCCACAGCCGCAAGCGCTTCGCTGCCGCCGATACGGCTGAGCGCCCAGGCAGACGTCCCGCGCATCTCCGGCCGCGGCTCCCGGAGCAGAATTTCGGTCAGCTTCGGCACGGCAGAAGCCTCCTTGAAGTTGCCGAGCGCGATGATTGCGTTGCGCTGGATCGGCTTTTTGCCGCGCCATGCAGCCGAACTGCTGCCGAACTTCTCCTTGAATTCGCGGTTGCTGAGATCCAGAATCGGCATCAGCAGCGGCTTGACCACCTCCGGATCAGGCAGGAGCTGCGGACGGTGGTCCCAATTCTTGCCCCGGTTATGCGGACAGACAATCTGGCAGGTGTCACAGCCGTACAGCCGGTTACCGATCTTGGTCATATAGTGATCGCTCAGGAAGCCCTTGGTCTGGGTCAGGAAGGAGATACAAGCCTGGGCGTTGAGCTGTCCCGGACCGACCAATGCGCCTGTAGGACAAGCGTCGATGCATTTGGTGCAGTCTCCGCAGCCCTCCTGCACAGGCTGATCCGGAGGAAGCGGGATATTCGTCACCATCTCCCCCAGATAGATCCACGATCCCCACTTGGGCGAGATAATGGCACAGTTCTTGGCGCTGAAGCCGATGCCTGCCCGCTCCGCTACAGCCCGGTCTACAAGCGCTCCCGTATCTACCATACTCTCAAGCACGGCATCCGGGACACGCTCCCGGATGAAGCTCTCCAGCTTCGCCAGCGCTTCACGGAGGACATGATGATAATCCTGGCCCCAGGAGGCCCGGGCCAATATGCCTCTGCGCGCACCCGGTTCGGATTTGGGCGGGTTCTCCATTTTGGACGGATAGGCCACCGCAATGGCAATGATGGAGAGGGGCTGCTCTCCCGAATGGAGGGCAGGAACGGTCCGTTTATCCAGATCAGGCTCCTCGAAGCCGGATTCGTACCCTTTGTCTCTGTGCTCTTGAAGAATGTTTTTCAAATATAGGAACGGCTCCGCCGTAGTGAACCCGATATCATCAATACCGAGCGCCGGCGCAGCCGCCTTAATCTCAGCCTTAAGCTCCTCCCACCTGGAAGGAGGCGGAGCGTAGGATGTCTGGATGTTGAAATTCATGTCCGCCTCTCCTTTATAGTTGGAATCTGATTCAGTCTACAGGGCTTTCATCTTAGAGATAGGCCACCAGATCAGGGAGACCTTGCCCACGATACTGTCCTTGGCAACAGGGCCGAAATAACGGCTGTCCTTACTGGCTCCGGCATGACGGTTATCCCCCATCACGAAGTAGGTTCCCTCCTGTACGGTCAGCCCGCTGAAATCGGGATCTTCAATAGAGGTATCTATATAAGGCTCCTCCACCCGCTTGCCGTTGACGTAGAGCTGTTGGTCCCGCACCTCGACAATATCGCCGGGAATGCCAATCACCCGCTTGACCAGATATTCCTTGCGGTCCGGTCCGGTACTGGGATCATGCAGAACAACGATCTCCCCGCGGCCCGGGTTCCCGAAGCTCAGGGCGATTTTGTTGATAATCAGCTTCTCTCCCTGATACAGGGTAGGCTGCATGGACTGGCCTATCACCGTAGACACATTGAACACATAAATATTAAGCAGTGACATGACCGCGAATACAATTCCCGCAGTGATGATCCACTCCCGGATATCCCTGATCCACGTTCTTTTGGATTGTCTGGACTTGTTATGCGTAACCGATCTGTATCTTTGTCTGCGGCTTCGCATGAGTTCTTCTTCAAGCTCCCGGTTCATAGTCCACCTACTTGCTTCGATTGGGTTATCAGGTCCTTAACAATAGAAAAGCATATCTCCCGCCCATTTGCAATGGACATAGGGAAGATATGCTTTAGTATAATGAAACAGACTATGCAGGATTAACCATATAACCGGAGGTATCCGCCCTGCAATAGTTCTCTACTCTGACATTTGTTTCCGCTTACAGCACCGGCTCAAAGGACAAGTTACCCGACAATGCTCAGCTTGCGTACGGATTTGAAGATCTGGTTCTCATCATAACCCATGGCTTCATAGAGCGGCATTGCAAAAGAATTGTGTTCATCCACGGCAACATAGATACCGCTGACCTTCCGCGCCTGAAATCTGTTCTCCATAGCCGTTACAAGACTCTTGCCGACTCCTCTGCGGCGATAATCAGGATGGACGGCAATGCGGAAATAACAGCCGTGATTCTTCTCAATCGTACCAATCAGCGCACCGATGATTTCTCCTTCTTCCTCTGCAACTACAATGAGATCCGAATCCCATGAAAGCTGCCTGGAGAAAGGCTCGATCGTGCTCTCGAAACATTCTTCCGATAATGCGGTCTGCAGCAATTCAGTCACTGGAGTAACGTCGCTTAATTGAAAGGAACGAACGTGCATACTTTCAAGTCTCCCTTTTCTATGGCTTATGATTTTACAAAAAGAAGGAGTTTCCATAACAGTATAAAGTGGAAAAAGCATCAAAAACCGAGGAATACCTGCTTTTAAATCTATTAAAGCACACTTTTCTCGTGTTTTCACCATTTTTCTTTTGAAAGCGCTTGATATGAAGCGTTTTCATTCAATATAGTTTCATTTTTAACATGTATTAGGAGATTTCAATAGGATAAACGTCCCTAATTAGGGGACCCTATCATTTTAACACAGGCTTAACACTTTCCGTGAGTTTGGGTTTGAGAAAATACTTTTTAAACAATAATGTTTATTTAGTGTTGCATTATTGTTCCAGATACGTTTTAATAGGAGTATCTCAAGGATATATAACCAAAACCAACATATAATCAGGAGGGATTTTTCCATGGCATTTCAATTACCGGCACTTCCGTATCCGAACAACGCTCTTGAACCACACATCGACGCTCTGACGATGGAGATTCACCACGACAGGCACCATAACACTTATGTGACGAACCTGAACGCCGCACTGGAAAAGGCACCTGAATTGCAAAACAAAAGCATCGACGAGCTTCTGACTGACCTGAACGCTGTACCGGAAGCTATCCGCACTGCTGTCCGCAACAATGGCGGCGGACATGCCAACCACACCTTGTTCTGGGAAGTTATCGGACCGAACGGCGGCGGCGCACCAACCGGCGCACTGGCTGCTGCTATTGACAGCGAGCTGGGCGGCTTCGACAAATTCAAGGAAGACTTCGCTACTGCAGCTACTACACGCTTCGGCAGCGGCTGGGCTTGGCTAGTGGTGAAGGACGGCAAGCTTGCCGTTACCAGCACACCTAACCAGGATAACCCGGTCAGTGAAGGCGCAACTCCAATCCTCGGCCTCGATGTATGGGAGCATGCCTACTACCTGAACTACCAGAACAAACGTCCTGACTACATCAAGGCGTTCTGGAACGTAGTGAACTGGGAAGAAGTCGGCAAACGTTACGAAAGCGCGAAATAAGCCAGTTCATCCATAAGGGATGATCTAAGCAAACAGGTTCACCTCTGCCGTAAGGGCATGGGGTGAACCTGTTTTTGGTTTCCGCATCTGGTAACCGGGGGAGGGCCCCCCCTGTCTCCTTATTGTTCAAAATAGCTGTTCAGCAGCTTGAGAAAAACGTTCGGAAAGGCGTAATTCGCCATGTCCTCACGGTTGATCCAGCGCAGCGCTCCGCTGTCTGCCGCATCGGCTGCGGCATCCCCGCTGTCGAACAGCGCCGGCTGCTCGTCCGCCTGCAGGGCGGCTGCCTGCGGCTGTGCCGCTGCTTGCGCAGCGTCGGCGTCCACCGCCATTGCGCTGTCGCCGCGCCCGGCAGGAGCCGCCAGGTACACCGCGCGGCTCTCTGCTGCGAGCGGCAGCACCGCCTCTTCCCTGCAGCGGTACACCTGCAGGGTCCACACAATATGGCTGAATGTATGCTCCGCAGCCATCCAGTGTTCTTCAGGCCGGGCGTGAATCCCGGCCTGGCTCATGGACCGGCGCAGCCGGTCCAGCGCTGCCGCTTCCGGCAGCAGCGCACCGCTCCCGCCGCCTGGCTCAGCAGGCGGCGCAGGCCAATGCGGCAGCTCCCACATGCGGGCCAGAAGCCCGCTGGCCGGTCGCTGCCGGATGAGCACCCGGCCCGCGTGCTCGCCGCGGCCCTCCACCAGGGCAGCCAGCCGCTCCTCCGGGCGCGGCGGCTTCGCCTTGGTCTTGACGGGCAGCGAAGCCTCGCAGCCCGCCAGCCGCGCGGCGCAGTGCTCCATCACCGGGCACGGAAGGCAGCGCGGTGATTTCGGCGTGCAGATCAGCGCGCCAAGCTCCATCAGCGCCTGATTGAAGCTGCCCGCCTCCCCCTCGGGAATCAGCTCGGCGGCAAGCTTCTCCATCTTCACCCGTGTCGGTCCCTTGGCAATGTCATCCTCGATCAGGAAATACCGGGATAATACCCGCATCACATTGCCATCCACCGCTGGCTCCGGCCGGTTGAACGCGATGCTCAGGATCGCCCCCGCCGTATACGGGCCTACGCCTTTGAGGCCAAATACAGCATCGCGGTCATCCGGCACCTGACCTCCGTAGTTCTCCTTCACCTGCTTCGCCGCATGCTGAAGGTTCCGGGCACGCGAGTAGTAGCCAAGCCCCTCCCAGCATTTCAGCACCTCTTCCTCCGGTGCATCCGCGAGTGCCTCCACCGTTGGGAACCGCTCAATGAACCGGTTGAAATAAGGAATCACCGTATCTACACGGGTCTGCTGCAGCATAATCTCCGAGATCCAGATGTAATACGGGTTACGGTGGCGACGCCACGGCAAATCCCGCTTCTGGATGTGATACCATTCCAGCAGGAACCGGCTGAAGAATAACTTGGCTTCCTGCCGGGTCTCTACATGCTTCTCATCTGTTGTCATCGTTATCTCCTTGCCGTTCCTATAATAATCTATATAAAAGCACCTAAGTTTTGAACTTGAATCTTCATCGTCACTGCGGTGAACATTTGGACTTCCGGCCGCTGCCCATCACCAGATTTCTTGATTTGAACCGCATTAAGCGGTAGAACTCCGGTGACTGCTGATGCTTCCGAAGCTAGCTTTCCTACGGAAAGCTTTCAGGCGGACGCTACCGCTCCTACAGTTCCAAATTTCCCCTCCGCTTCTTTTGCTTTTTGTTTATTTCTTTAGTACTTCTTATCTACACTGTTCTCTCCACCACCGCGAATGCCGAGGCCAGTGCGCGGGTGTGGGTAATCGTGAGATGAATCGTATATTCCTGCTCCGGCAGCCGCAACCGGGACCAGGCCTCTGCCGACAGTGTGGCTACGGGCTTACCCAAGGCATCCGGCAGAATCTCAATATCCTGAAAGCCCACGAGATGGCCGATTCCGCATCCGAGCGCCTTGACGACCGCTTCCTTGGCCGAGAAGCGTCCGGCTATGAATTCCGCTGTCTTAGCGCCCTTGCCTGCGGCCAGTACCAGCTCCTGCCCGGTCAGAATTCTCCGCGTGAACCGGCTGCCTAAGCTGCCATCAGCAATCTCGGTAATCCTTTCAATTTCCAGCACATCATGCCCGATTCCATAAATCAAGCTCCCACACCTTCCCTGGCTCTGCATTCATTGACCCTCTCACATTACCTTCTATCCATACCCTGCGTCTAATGATATGATCTTCCTATATCAGCAACAGATCTCCTGTAACAGTGAAGCCTGTCTGCTCTTGACCAAATATTAATAATAGTCTTAGCGCCAGCTTTCTGCTATCTTAAAAGAAAAACAAGCTAAAGTCTATTATGGGTAACTCCCCATAAAGAAAGGAAGAATACTTTATGCCCCGTAATTTTGAATTACCCGCAGGAGAGGATGCGGTCCTTCGCTGCTCGCATTTCCCCGCTCAAGGCGAAGCCAAGAGTCTTGTGATCATCGCTCACGGCTACAAAGGCTTCAAGGATTGGGGTATGTTCCCCTATGCAGCAGAAGCGCTCAGCCATGAGCATGAAGTGATCAGCTTCAACTTCTCCCACGCCGGAATCGGCGAGGATCTGCAGAATTTCACCGAGCTTGATAAGTTCGCCCGCAATACCTACCAGCGTGAGATCAAGGATATGGAGATCCTGCTCTCTTATCTGAGCCAGCATCACAGGTTCGGAAGCCTGCCTGTCTTCCTGTTAGGCCATAGCCGCGGCGGCGGGGTCTCTCTGCTCTATGCATTGGATCATCCTGCAGAGATCACCGGTGTCATCTCCTGGAACGGGACCACCAATCTGGATCTGTTCACCGAGGAACAGAAGCGTGAGATGAGAGACAAGGGCCAGACCCACGTGCTCAATGGACGGACCGGCCAGCAAATGCCGCTGAATGCCATCATTATTGAAGATCTGGAGCAGCAGGCGGAACGTTACAATATTATCGAACGGATGAAACAAGCCAGCTTCCCTGTAGTCCTGATTCAAGGCAGTGCGGACGGCGAGCATCTGCGGCGCGGCTCCGACCAATTAACCCGGCTGCGGCCGGACATCGAATGGATACAAATCCCGGGCGGCAATCACACCTTCGGCACCGTCCATCCTTTTGCCGGAACGACTCCGCAATTGGAACAGGCGATTGCCGCCAGTGCGCAGTTCATCACCCGGGTGCTGGCGGAGTAGCGTAGCCTTGTATTTTGAGCCATATACATTATATTCTCAAAAAACCGCCGGAGCGTCTGCATAAGAAGCAGCTCCCCGGCGGCTGGGCATAACCCTCTTAGATCCCTGGAATACTCCCCCGCTTATGCGCCGTTCTGCGATAATAGCTCTCCAGCTTCGCAGCCGCTTCAGGGCGGACCGTCTTCCCCTCAAGATAATCGCTGTTCTCCTCATAGGTGATTCCAAGCTCCGTCTCATCCGTCTGGCCCGGCCAGAGGCCGGCCGTTGGCGCTTTGGTCACGATGTCCGCCGGAACACCAAGCGCCGCAGCCAGCTGCCGCACCTGACGTTTGTTCAGGGAAGACAGCGGGGTAATATCGACCGCCCCATCGCCCCACTTGGTATAGAATCCCGTGATGGCTTCAGAGGCATGATCTGTACCGACGACCAGCAGATTGTTCTCAAAGGCGAGCGCATACTGCATAACCATCCGCGTTCTCGCTTTCACATTCCCTTTGTTCTGATGGGTAATATGCTTGTGCTGGTCCAGAGCCTTCAGGCTATGCTCGACCTCAAGGGCGATCTCGTTCACCGCTTCCTCGATATTCGTCTCCACCGTATGGGTCAGCCCGAACGCCTTGGCTACCGCATAACTGTGCTCGATATCCTCCTGCTCGCCGTAAGGCTGGAATACACCGAGTGTAATATACTCCTTGCCTTCCTCAGCAGTCAGCTCGTCCGTTGCCTGCTTGCACAGACCCGCAGCCACTGCGCTGTCTATGCCCCCGCTAATCGCAATCAGCAGACCTCTGGCACCCGCCTGCAGCGCATATGCTTTCAGGAAATCCACGCGCTTGCGTACCTCCGCACCGGTATCAATTACCGGCTTGACCCCCAATGCTGCAATAATCTCTTTTTGTAGACTCACAGGTCACACCCCGTTTCTTATATTAGAAAAAATCCCGCATGAGCAAGCCTCCGGCTGAAGGATGGCTGATGCGGGATCATTACTTATTGAAGATGCTGTTACTGGTTGAGCATGTTATTACTGGCACACACGATTGAAGACTTCCTTCAGCTCCGCAGCAATCTCAGCGGCCGAACGGTCTTCTACGCCGTGACGTTCGATGAAATGAACCAGCTCGCCGTCCTTCATCAGTGCGATGGAAGGGGAAGATGGCGGATATGGAGCGAAAAATTCACGCGCTTTGGCGGTAGCTTCCTTCTCCTGGCCGGCAAATACGGTGAACAGGTGATCGGGCAGAATCTCATTCTGCAGCGCCTGGGCCACCCCTGGACGGCACTGTCCGGCGGCACAGCCGCATACGGAGTTAACGACCACAAGTGAAGTTCCCTTGGCGGCCGGAAGAGCCGCTTCAACTTCCTCCGGAGTCAACAGCTCCTGGAATCCGATGCTTGTCAGATCGTCGCGCATAGGTTGAATAGAATCTCTCATATATTGATTAAAAGACATGGACATTTCTCTGCACTCTCCTTCACCACTTGGATTGGATAATCGTCAGAACCCGGATAACACTGCCGCGTTACTGCACTACTTGCTAACTTTATTATACATACATACTCTGCGAAAGCAAGAGAAGCGGCCTGTTCCGGCAAGGTACTACGCCGCCCTAAATTATACCCCGCCCCGCCGGAATCCTCTACATGTAAACAGGCTTCCGAACGGCCCCTGCTCTCGATTCAACCGGAAAAGTGACGATGATCGACGTCCCGGCCCCCTCTTCCGATTCAACGCGGATCGATCCGTTATGCCGTTCGGCAATACTTAGGCAGAGCGGCAGGCCAAGACCTGTCCCCTGGCTTTTGGTGGTGAAGAACGGGGTGAACAGCTGGCTGAGCTGGCTCTCTGGGATACCGCTTCCGGTATCTGTGACAATCAGCAGCACGGTATCCTCATGTTCGCAGGCCGCAAGCGTCAGCACTCCCTTGGCATCCATCGCTTCCATTCCGTTGCGGGCGAGATTCAGAATCAGCTGCTTGATCTCTCTGACGTTCAGCTGCAGCGGCGGCATGGAGGGGCTAAGCTTCAGCTCAACGCTCTGGCCGCGCAGATTGGCATCCGCCCAGATTAGCGGTGTAAGCTCTTCCATAATGCCTTGCAGCAGGGCCAGCTCCTTCTCCGACACGCGGGTCTGGGCCAGCGACAGAAAGTCATTGATAATGCTGTTGGCCCGGTCCAGCTCCACCAGGACTATATGATAATAGGAATGCAGATCCTCCGGGCTCTTCTCCCGCATCAGCTGCAGGAATCCGCGTACCACCGCCATCGGGTTACGGATCTCATGCGTAATTCCGGCAGCCATTTGTCCGACCAGCGACAGACGCTCGACGTTATCAAGCTCACTGCGCATTTTCTCCTCTTCCGTCAAATCCTGAATAATCATGATTACTCCGCCCGGCACCCCCGATTCATGCTCAAGCGGTGCAGTGAAAATATGATAGGTCATCGAATTAACCCTGATCTTGGCATTGGAACGCTGCCTGTTCCCTCGAATTCCCTCTAATTGGTCTAAGGTCGTCTGGTCCATACACTCACGAAAGATAGGAAGCGCCGGCTGAGACAAGAGGATCTCCCGGGTCAACTGGGGGAAGTGCCGCTGAATCAGATTCAGCATATATTCATTCAGCGCCGTCACATATCCGTTATCATCAAACTCTATAATATTCAGCGGAACCACGTTCGTAATCTGCTGCAGCTTCTCGGATTCCCACTGGAATTTGTCGGAGATTCCCTGCATTCGGATCTTCACCTGCAGCCTGTCCCACGCCCTGTCAATATAGAGAATAAACAGAGCGCCGAGAATTAAGGCCGTTATTAAATATAACCCAAACATAATGGCATCTGCGGGGGGTGTATTCAAGATGCTCCGGCCATGCATATTCGGTACAATGACAATGAATAGTATACTGGGAAACAAGGCGCCCCACAGGATACCAATTTTGACGGATAGTGCAGATTGCTTGAACGGCCCCGCCATGCCGAACAATAGCGGATACAGCAGCACTCCCGAATTCAGCAGGAGATGATCCAAGCCTGAGGGCACCGAGAACAGTGCGGTACAGAAGAAGAAGTACAGCGCCAGGTACACACTGGAACGCAGATTACCATATAAGATTCCAATATATGCAGGAAGAATGGCCAGATTGAGATAGACCACTCCGAACATGGTAGTGGATAATGCCATGCATAGTGTAATGCCCAGCGCACAGCAGAACATCAGAAAGGTCTGGTCGTCCGGAAACTTATTGTTCCTGCGTGTAGGATGGCCCCGGTCCAGCCTCCATTGAAAAAGAAGCAGGAAGATGCAAGCAGCCGATATTTGCAATAAAATATCCTTAACCGCATAAATAATTGCAATCACTCCTCAAATTGGACAAGATGCCTTTTCCCACTTAGATTAAAGCATAACCGCGCAGTCCTGACAACGATAATCACTTTATACTTGATCCGGGCCTGGATACATTCTGTCCGGAAGTGGTATGATTCCGTTAACAGAGTGCCGCAATAAGCAAAGGAGCAGATAGATGAATAGCTATGATGTAATCGTCATCGGAGGCGGATCTTCCGGCCTGATGGCCAGCGTCGCCGCAGCCGAACACGGCGCTTCCGTACTTCTGGTAGACAAGGGAGCCAAGCTTGGCCGCAAGCTGGGGATATCGGGCGGCGGACGCTGCAATGTCACCAACATTAAGGAGACCCAGGAGCTGATCGCCCATATTCCGGGCAACGGCCGTTTTTTATACAGCTCATTTGACCACTTCAACAACCGGGATATTATCGAGTTCTTCGAGGGTCTCGGGATCGCCCTGAAGGAAGAGGATAACGGGCGGATGTTCCCTGTAACGGACAAAGCCGCCAGCGTAGTCTCCGCCCTGGTTGGCAAAGTGCGGAGTCTTGGCGTCCAGATCCTGACAGACAGCCCGGTGCGGGAGGTGCTGTATGAGGAAGGGGCGGTCCGGGGTGTCCGCCTGGAGTCCGGCCAGGCCTTCAGTGCGAAGGCTGTAATCATCGCCACCGGGGGCAAGTCCGTACCGCAGACCGGCTCTACCGGCGACGGCTACCCTTGGGCTGCCGCTGCCGGACATACGATCACGGAGCTGTTCCCGACAGAGGTTCCCATCCTCTCGCGGGAGGAATGGATCAAGTCCGGGGAGCTGCAGGGCTTATCGCTCCGTGATGTAAGCCTTACCGTCTGGAACCCCAAGGGCAAGAAGGTCATCTCCCACCGGGGAGATATGATCTTCACCCATTTCGGCTTATCCGGTCCCATCGCGCTGCGCTGCAGCCAGTTCCTGCGCCAGGTTCAGCAGAAGTCGGGAAGCGATACGGTGGAAATGTCCATCGATCTGTTCCCGGATCTGCATCCGCAGGAGGCCGAGGCCCTGCTGCAGAACAAGCTTGACCAGGAGCCGAAGAAGGCTATCCGCAACTCGCTTAAGGGGCTGCTGCCCGAGCGCATGATTCCGTTGCTGCTGGCGAAAAGCGGGCTGGACGGGGAGATTACCGGCCATCATCTGCCAAAGGCAGGCCTTGGGGCGCTGGCTGCCCTGCTGAAGCGGATGCCGGTTCAGGTCCATGGGACACGTTCCCTGGCGGAGGCCTTCGTGACTGGCGGGGGAGTAACACTCAAAGAGGTTGATCCTAAGACGATGGAATCCAAGCTGACCTCGGGGCTGTATTTCTGCGGTGAAATTCTGGATATTCACGGCTACACCGGCGGCTATAATATTACGGCGGCCTTCTCCACCGGCTATACAGCAGGTAAGCATGCTGCTGGGCAGCAGGGCGGGTAAGCTATAGCGATTTAGCTGAAAGGATTACAGTTGACCGCGGCATTCACGACTCGAACGAGGAAGTGGAAGAAATCCCTTCTTCGAGGTCCTTTGGCAAGCAAAGTGGGTCCATGAACTATATAATGCACAAAGAAATCGCTCCTTTTGAAATGGTTGGGTAGTACCTCCATTTAACCAAAAAGGCGATTTCTTTTGTGTTTGAAAAAGGGGTTTCGTATCCCGCTCACACAGCGGAGAGGACGGAACGAATGTGGAAAAGCGGCAGCGGTCGCCTTGGTCTCCGGATTTTCACCTCAAAGGTGAATCCAAAAAATCTGGAGACCACAGCGATTGGAACATCGGTCCGTTCACGCAGCGTCCACCCAAGCGCCCCCGTCGACCTTACTCCAAAATAGAGGGCTGTCCCAAGTAGCCACTTCATGGCTTATGGGACAGCCCCTTGTTTCCGTTATCTTGCAAATTTAAACGCACTGAAGATGCGGCCGATCCAGATTCCTGCCGCAGCACCTACGGGGATGAAGATCAGCACTCCCCACCAGCCATAAGCCGGAATGCAGACAAGCGCAGAACACAGGACCGCAAAGGGCATTAACAGAATCGGCATCACCTTGGTGCCCGCATCCGCCTTCTGCACTTTGGTGAATGGCAGAATGCCGATATACTCATCGCCGGAGAAAAGCAGCCAGAAGGAAGACAGCCAATAGGCCATCAGGCTCGTCAGTACAACGTATAACAGCCACTTCAGCACGACCGGTACAATAAAGATGGCCACTAGCGCCACCCCGGTGAACGACAGATAGAGCTTGAAGTGCGCCGGATTACGCAGCATTGCCTTAATCGCTGCCGCCGCGAAGCGGCCCTCCGATTCCTTCGAGGCCAGCAGCGGCTGCGATTTGCGGAAGATCCACGGCTTATACCGCGTTGGCCGCGGCTTGTCCAGCACCCTGCGCAGCAGAATCGCTGCAATCTTCATCCGCTGCCGGTAGTCTTCGCGCACATCATTCATGAAGGTGCCGCGCAGACGCAGACGGACGCTGAATGCCCAGACTGTCACTGCCGCGTATACGGCGGCAGCAATGAACAGCAGCGCCGGGCTGTCCTTCCAGAAGAGGGCCAGGCGCAGGTAGATCCCGCACGGCAGGGCTACTGCCGGTATCAGCCACAGCCGCCGCCGGAAGCCCTGCCGCTGCACCTTGACGAGATGGCCCAGCAACTTAACGGCAGAGCCGCAGGTTATGGTCAGCGCCAGCAGACCGTAGACCCCTGCCGCGCTTAGACCATAGCCGCGAATCAGGAACGGAAGCAGAACACCGAAGATTACCACTACCTTCAGCGCCGTTACGGTCAGGCTATAGAGCATGCCCCGCCTGATGATCGTGCGTATCCAGCTCTGCCGCTGCCGCAGGAACAGCAGATCCCCCTCCTGCAGCAGCAGCACAATCCCTCCGGTAGCCAGCAGAACAGCCAGCAGTGAAGGCACAAGAATATACGGTATATGGCTGAACCAGGCGGGAAGCTCCCCCTTCCAGAAGCCATAGTAGAAGCGTCCGCCAAGCAAGCCCCCCGGGATGATGATATACAGCAGCACGGTCCAGTCTACCGCCGTACGGATAATATTGGTCTGCTCGCGGAAATGGGAGGCCAGCCTGCGCCGGAAGAGGCTGCCTGCCGTAGGGAACGCAAATGAATTCCGGCTCATGTTAATTCGTCGAAGCAATCAAACAACGACCCCTCCGGCAGCCCTGCCTCCACGCGTATAGCCTCCAGTGTGCCTTCGGCAGCAATCCGGCCTCCGGAGATCAGTACAAAGTTATCGCAGATCCGCTCTGCTGTATCCAGAACATGCGTGGACATCAGCACACCGGCTCCGCGTTCCCGTTCCGCTTCAAGCAAACGCAGGAAGTCCTTGGTCGCTCTGGGATCAAGCCCGATGAACGGCTCATCCACGATATATACATCAGGCTGCACCAGGAAGCCTAACATCAGCATCATCTTCTGCTTCATCCCTTTGGAGAAGCCCGCCGGCAGATCATTACGCACATTAGTCATACCGAACTGTACCAGCAGCTTCTCCGCTGTGGACTCGAAGGTTTCATAGCTGAGGCCATAGGCAGCGGCAGCCAGATCCAGATGCTCCCACAGCGTAAGGTCCTCGTAGAATACCGGCTGCTCCGGCACGTAGGCATAGGACTGGTTCTCGCCGCCAAGCTTCACCCGGGCCTTGGCATGCTTCAGGAGACCGAGCAGCGTCTTGATTGTTGTGCTTTTGCCGGCTCCGTTCGGTCCGATCAGTCCAAGCAGCTCGCCCTTCCGCACCTGGAAGGAAATTCCCGATATCCGGATATCGCCTGCCTCATAGCCCGCTTCCTCAATCACCACATCAAGCACGATACCCTCGTCGTCCTCATCCTCTTCGTAATACTTGCTGATCAGGTCCTCTTTCCGCTTCCCGGTCCGCAGTCCCTCTGAGCCCTCTGTCTGTTCCATATCAATCTCCATCTCCTAAATAACCTTCATAGTAATGCGATCATAACACCACACCGGCCTTTGCTGCAAAAAAATTCACCTTCACCCGCACCTTCAAAAGATTGTTCAATTTTTTATAATTAAAAGTGTGCTTATTGTGACAAATGACATGTTCTTCATTCTTTGTTTGACGTATTGTAAAGCTAGATATGGAAGGAAAGTATTCCAAACCGTGCGGTTAAGCCCGTACGATTAACAATAGAGGTGGAGAAGCATGATACAATCCTATGAACGCGATACTCAGTTGACACTGCATTTGTACCGGGTTTTTGCCAAGTCTTTCAAGAGCATTAACGAGCATGCCGTCACCGGAAGCAAGATTGAGGGCTTCAACCCTACGGCCTTCGCCGTAATGGAGGTTCTCTATTACAAGGGACCACAGCCGATCCAGCAGATCGGTGCCAAGCTGCTGCTGCAGAGCGGCAACGTCACTTATGTCATCGACAAGCTGGAAGAACGCGGCTACCTGCAGCGTAAGCCTTGCCCGAGTGACCGCCGTGTTATTTTTGCCGAGCTGACTACAGAGGGCGAACGTCTGATGAATCAGATGTATCCGAAATATTCGGAACGTCTGCACCTTGCCTTCAGCGGACTGAGCGATGAAGAGAAGGAACAGATGATTGTTCTCCTGAAGAAGATGGGCCTACAGGCCGAGAAGCTCTCCCCGCTTCCACGCAAATAAGCTAATTAAGGCATGAGCGGTTGTGAATCTATTCACTATAGTGCCCGATAGACATCAAGTAGAAACGGCTGCGCATCCCCCGGGATCGCGCAGCCGTTTTTGGCATACAACAGAATGTTAAGGGCTATTGCTTGGAGGGGGTGCGTACCTCTTGAATCGAGGGCACCCCTTTATCCAGGCCCGCCGAGATGACCAGAGATATCACAGCAAACGCCGCCATGACAATGAAGAGGGAATGCAGACCGCCTTCCAGAGCACCTTGCAGACTACTCCAGGCTTCCCCGGACAAGGCGCTCCCGCTATGCGGGTTAAGCAGCTGATTAATATCCGCCCCGGAGGCAGCAGCTCCAGGCTCTTCGGCCAGCCTCCGGTCAATATTGAAGTTCAGCCAGGAACCGAAGATAGCCACCCCCACCGTCTGCCCGAGTGAGCGGGTGAAGGTATTCAGTGCCGTGGAGGCCCCGCGCTGCTCGTGCTGCACGGAGGACTGGGCGATAATCGTGAAGACGGTTGAAGCATAGCCGAAGCCCACCCCGCAGAACAGCATCAGGATCAGCAGCAGCAGCTGGGAGGACTCTGCATTCATCAGCGTAAGCCCCACTGCTGCGACAACGATCAGTGACAGCCCCAGCATTCCCGTCCGGCGGGAGCCCGCCCGCAGAATCATCCGTCCGCCAGCGATGGAGCCCAGCATCCAGCCGACCGACATCGGTGCCAGGAGCAGGCCGGAGAGGGCCGCGCTTTTGCCGAATACGCCCTGCACCCACAGCGGAACATAAGTAGACAGGCCGATAATCAAGGTGCTGACCAGCAGATTCGCTCCCGTAGAGACTGCAATATTACGGATAGAGAACAACTCCAGCGGCAGCATCGGCTCAGGAGCCCGGCGCTCCACGAACAGGAACACCACCAGCAGCAGGACCGCTGCCAGGAGAATCGCCAGCAGCAGCGGAGACGTCCAGGCGAGACTCTGTCCTCCAGTCGTAAGACCGAAGAGCAGCGCACCCATCCCCGCAGCGAACAGCAGCACTCCGGCAACATCAATCTTCGTCTTGCGGCGGACCTTCTCTTCCTTCAGATACCGCGAGATGAATATAATCGACAGCAGGCCAAACGGCAAATTGAATACGAACACCCAGCGCCAGCTTAAATAATCGACTACATAACCGCCAAGCAGCGGCCCGACCAGGGAAGAAATCCCCCATACCGAGCTAAGCAGCCCCTGGGTCTTCGCCCGTTCCTTGATGCTGTAGATGTCCCCAATAATGGTAAAGGTCATCGGAATCAGCGCCCCGGCACCGATCCCCTGTATCCCCCGGAAAATAATCAGCTGCTCCATACTCTGCGACACACCGCATAACAGCGAGCCGGCCAAAAACACCACTGCCCCGCCAATGAACACGGGCTTACGCCCGATCAAATCACTAAGCTTGCCAAAAATAGGCGTGGTAACCGCCATCGCCAGCAGATAGGCTGTGAAGATCCAGCTTAACCACTGCATCCCCTGGAAATCCCCTACAATAGCCGGCCCCGCAGGCCCGGTCACTGTCCCTTCAATCGCTGCCAGAAAAGTAGCCAGCAATACGCCCGTCAATATTAACTTCCGTTCCATTTCCCCCGGTGACTTCAATGAACCCATACCCTCTCTCTATGTTCTCCGTCCTGCGCCAGCCTCTCCCTGCAGCAGGGAATACATCTGTACATCCTGGTAGCCGGAAGCCGTATGCCGGTACTGCCGCAGCAGCCCCTCCTGCCGGAAGCCAAGCCCCGCGAGCAGTCTCTGCGCCCGGAGATTATCCGGGATGCAGATGGCTTCAATCCGGTTCAGCCCCATGCTCCGGAAGCCGAATTCCAGCATCAGCTCCAGCGCTTCCCGCATATATCCCCGCCGCATGACCGCCGGTGACAGCTCAAATCCGATCTCCCCCCGGTAGGCGCCCTCCAGCTGCCAGTGGTTATACCCGCAGCTCCCGATGACAACGCCATCCGGTCCGAGGATGCTCCAGCGCAGGCTTTCTTCCTCCGCGGCCCACTCTGTCAGCAGAGCAATCAGCGCTTCCGCATCCTCAACTGAAGACAGAGGCGGCCCATCCAGCCAGGGAGCCACCTCAGAATGACTCCAGATCCCCAGCAGGGCCGGCGCATCTGCGGCAGCCATTGCCCGCAGCCGTACATTTCGTCCGCTTAATTCCGGGATCACACCGCCGCATACATACATGTTTCCGACCCCTTTCACCTTTATAAGTATACACGAACTCCGCAAAAATAGCGTCTGCACCGTATGGCTTACTGCCACAGGGTCAGACGCTCCGCTTTATGCGAAATACAAGTTTTCACCCGATACCAGGTACAGACTTAGCCCGAAGCACCCGCTGCCTTAACCGGCTTAAGCACTTCAGTACACAGCACTCCAAGCTTGGCCTGAATCGCCTTGAATTCTTCAATGCCCGTTCCCGTAACACTATAGGCGTCGCCATGGGCCGTGAGGAAATTCTCCTGAGTCAGCCGTTCCAGCTCCTGTTTCACTTCGCGCTCCGCCACCCGGTATCCCAGATTCTCCAGCTCCGGCAACATTTCTGTCAGTGTCAGATCCTTCTCATGTGCACAATAAAGCATATGGATTCCAATAAACAAGTTCTGTACGTCGGCGCGCATGTTCCACTCCTTCTGGCTACTAGCCTGCTGTATTTATAAAAACATTACCCTGCCCTGCGTTCCCGGAAACATAAGCGCTGCAGGAATTCACACCTCTTCCTGTTATTCCACTATGCGGTAAAAGCTGTTAATCCTTCGTTAAATGCTTGACGTATAACGCTTCCCTGTACTATCTTGATAGTTAACAGTTATGGGATTCATACTGACTCAAGGTACAGGAAGGTGATGCTTCATGTTTCAAGCTATGCCTTATGACGGCACTCGCAGTGAACGGTTCGAGGCCGTTCTAAGCCAGCTCGGGGCACTTATGGAAGGCGAGCCGAACGCCATTGCCAACTTGGCCAACGCTTCGGCGCTCTTAAAGCTATCTCTACCGGACACCAATTGGACCGGTTTCTACTTGTATGACGGCAAAGAGCTGGTGCTTGGCCCCTTCCAGGGACTTCCGGCCTGTATCCGCATTCCGCTTGGCCGCGGCGTATGCGGAACCGCAGCCTCAGAGCGGCGCACGCTTGTCGTAGGCGATGTTCATGCCTTCCCCGGACATATTGCCTGTGATGCGGCCTCGAATAGCGAAATTGTCGTTCCGCTGGTCAAAGGAGACACCCTCTATGGCGTACTGGATATCGACAGTCCGCTTAAGCACCGCTTCGACGACGAGGAGCGCCGGTTCCTTGAACGGTTCGCAGCCATGGTCTCTGAGGTACTGTAATTCTTGCTCTATAATCAGAAGGAAGCGCTGAAGCTGAAAAAAAGCCGCCCCGCCGCAGGAATCATTCCTGCGGGCTGGAGCGGCTTCTTCACGTGTAATTACTCAGGCCGGAGCTGCAGCTGTGAAGCTGCAGCCTCTGGCTGCGCCTGCGTTACAGCCGTACCGGATTGATATGCCAGATCTCGGAGGCGTAACGGCTAATCGTATTATCGCTGGAGAATTTGCCGGAATGGCCGATATTGATCACGGACTTCTTGAGCCATTCCTTCTGATTCCGGTAAGCCAGATCAATCTTGACATGGGTCTCCACATAGCTGGCGAAATCCTTCAGCACGAAGAATTCATCATTGTTGTCAATCAGCGACTGGAAGAGCGTATCGAACTCCTGGGCATGAGAGCAGAACGGCCCGGGTGTGATTAACTGATCCAGGACTTCCTTAACACGGCCATCGCCATTATAAATATCGCGGGCGTGGTAGCCGCCGTATTGGTAGTAATCGAGCACCTGCTCTGCCCGGAGGCCGAACAGGAACATATTATTATCCCCCACCATTTCATGCATCTCCACGTTAGCCCCGTCCATGGTTCCGATGGTCAGCGCACCGTTCATCATAAACTTCATATTCCCGGTACCGGAGGCTTCCTTGCTCGCTGTAGAGATCTGCTCACTTACATCGGCTGCCGGAATAATCTTCTCCGCCAGAGATACCGAATAATTCTCCAGGAAGAAGATGCGGATCTTCCCGTTAATATCAGGGTCTTTGTTTACCACATCGGCCACTGTGTTAATCAGCTTAATGACCCGTTTGGCCAGATGATAGCTCGGCGCTGCCTTGGCACCGAAGATGAAGGTACGCGGGACTATATTAATCGAAGGATTATCTTTGATCTGATTATACAGATGCATAATATGAAGCACGTTCAGCAGCTGGCGCTTGTAGGCATGCAGGCGCTTCACCTGAACGTCGAAGATCGAATCCGGGTCTACCTGGATGCCGTGCTTACTGGTGATATACTCCGCCAGATGCAGCTTGTTGCGGCGTTTGATGGCGGCTACCTGCTCCTGGAAGGAGGCATCCTCGCTGTACTTGATCAGCCCGATCATCTCCTGGGGCTGATGCATCCAGCGGGTGCCAATGGATTCGCTGATCAGTCCGGCCAGCTCAGGATTGGCATGCTGCAGCCAGCGGCGGTGCGTGATGCCGTTGGTCTTGTTATTGAAGCGGTGCGGATACATCTCATTGAACAGGCGCATTTCACGCTTCTGCAGGATTTCCGTATGCAGCGCCGCTACGCCGTTCACACTATGGCTGGCGACAATCGCCAGATGCGCCATCCGCACCTGATCATCATGGATGATCGCCATCTGATTGATCCGGTCCTGATCGCCGGGATATTTGCTCATCAGTTCGCCGCAGAAGCGGGCATTGATCTCCTCAATAATCAGGAAGATGCGCGGAAGCAGCTCTCTGACCATGCCGATAGGCCACTTCTCCAGTGCCTCGCTCAGAATGGTATGGTTGGTATACGATACCATCCGGGTGGTCATGCTCCAGGCCTGATCCCAGCCCAGCTGATAGACATCCATCAGAATGCGCATCAGCTCTGGGATGACGAGGGTAGGGTGAGTATCATTGATATGCAGGGCCACCTTGTCCGCCAGGCTCTCAATCGGCACGCCCGTCTTGGCAAAGGTCCGTATAATACTCTGCAGACCGGCACTGCACAGGAAATATTGCTGCTTCAGCCGAAGCAGCTTGCCCTCGTACTGGGAATCATCGGGATACAAGAATTCCGAGATGGATTCCACGGACCGCTTGTATTCCAGGAACTTGTGATAATCCGTTCCGCCCAGAGAACCGAAGACTCTCGAAGGCTGGGTGATCGACTCCGCACTCCAGTTCCGCAGCGTATTCACATGTCTGCGGTCCGCACCAATGACCGGAATATCATAAGGGACCGCCCGTACGGCTTCATAGTCCTTGTGTTCAAACACAAGCTCATCGTTCTCCCAGCGGGTATCCACCTGTCCCCAGAACCGCACTTCTACCTGCTTGTCTTCGCGGCGCACTTCCCACACATTATCATTCTGCAGCCAGTAATCCGGCAGCTCGACCTGATAGCCGTCTACAATCTTCTGCTCGAACAAGCCGTATTTATAACGGATGCCGCAGCCGTGACCTGCATATTGCAGAGAAGCAAGCGAGTCCAGGAAGCAGGCGGCCAGGCGGCCCAGCCCCCCGTTGCCAAGTCCGGCATCCGCTTCTACCTCTTCGATGTCCTGCAGACAGAAGCCCAGCTCCGAGAGGCCCTCCCGAACTACTTCCAGCACACCCATATTCAGCAGGTTATTTCCGAGCAGCCTGCCGATCAGGAACTCCATGGAGAAATAATACACCTGCTTATCCTTGTCGATCTTGAACTTCTGATTGGTGGCTGCCCAGTCCTTCCCCGCACTCTCACGGATCATGTTGCCGAGAATATTATAAATATCAGCATTGGAAGCTTCCTCAAGCGGCTTGCCTAATTTCCCGATGAGTTTCTCACGGAACACTTGCTTGAAAGTCTCTTTATCGTTGAACAACGGCAGGTTCCTCCTAACAGATACTTGTATTTGTAGAAAATAGGGCCTATTACAACACTGGATCAGAAGAAATGCCCCGAAGCGGAACATTTCCCCTGATCCAGATATTATATCTTGCTGCTCTTGGCTATGACAAATGGACGCCTGCTGTCACCCACGAGTATCCGGTCTTTACTAAGATGCACATCTTTGTCCATGATGACATTCTCAATGACGGCATTCTCTTCAATGACGCATTTCTGCATAATGACAGAGTTGATAATCTTGGCACCCTTACGGACCTGCACACCGCGGAAGATTACACTATTCTCCACCGTTCCGGCGATCACACAGCCGTTGGCAACCAGCGAATTACTGACCGACGCGCTGTCCAGATAACGGGTAGGAGCTTCATATTTAATCTTGGTCTGCACCGGACTCTCCTTGAACAGGCCGAAATAATTCTCCTGCTTCAGCAGCTCCAGGCTATTCTTGTAGTAACTCTCCAGCGAGTTGATTACAGAATGATAACCCGTATATTCATAGGCGGAGATTTTGAACTTGTGGCGGTTCTTCTGAATGGCATCGCGGAAGAAATAACTCTCGCCATGGGCGATGCAATGCTCTACCTGCTCCAGGAACAGCTTCTTCTCCATGATAAAAATATCCAGATACACATTGGGATGATGCTTCTCATGGTGGATATTGGTTACCTCGTTATCATCATTCAGTTCCACGCGCAGGCACGGATCATGCTCCGGCTGAAGCTCGTCGATCTGCTTATAGACCATAGTTACATCTGCGCCCTGCTCCAGATGGTACTGATACAGATCCTGCAGATCCACCGTATTAATATGCTGGCTGCCGGAGAAGACAATATATTTGGCCGCAGCCCGCTTGAAGAAATCCAGATTGTTATGATAATGCTGCAGGTCTCCCAGGGAGGTGTCTGTAGGATCATTCCAGTCCGGCGGCAGAATGAACAGCCCGCCATGCTTCCGGTTCATATCCCACGATTTGCCGTCGCCGAGATGATCCATCAGCGAACGGTATTTGCGGCGGACGAATAGCCCTACGCTCTCCAGCTCCGCGCGCATCATGTTGGACAAGACGAAATCAATCAGCCGGTAACGGCTGGCGAAGGGGACCGCTGCCCCGCAGCGGAAATAGGTCAATTCATTTAGATTATCCAGTTCATGATCAAGATTAATTACGCCCATAAGCTCTTTCATCGGAATCCCCCGCCCTCTTGTGGTTATATGGTTTTGGCTGCTACAGCTTTGAGCTTCTTACTTCGTTTGTCGATCAGCAGAATTTCGTCCTCATTCTCCCGGTCGATGCCGATTTCCATATTATCCTCAATGACCGTGTTCTCACTGATGATCGCTTTGTGAATTCTCACGTTCTTGCCGATCTTCACCTTGGGCATAATAACAGAATCGGTGATTACACTGCCTTCGCCCACTTCCACTCCGTAGAAGAGTACCGAATGCTTCACCTCGCCGTGCACGATGCAGCCTTCATTAATGATGCAGCTGGAGACCTTCGCTCCCGGGGCAACATATTGTGCGGGCTGATTCGGATTGCGGGTGAAGATTCTCCAGCCGGTATCATTCAGATTCAGTGGAGGCGTGTCGCTTAGGAGATCCATATTCGCTTCCCACAGGCTGTCTACCGTACCCACATCTCTCCAGTAGCCTTCAAAAGGATAAGCATAGAGGGACTGTCCCTCATCCAGCATCATTGGAATAATGTCCTTGCCGAAGTCATGGGACGAGCCGGCGTTCTCCCCGTCCTCAAGCAGATGCTTGCGGAGCACATCCCATTTGAAAATATATACCCCCATAGAAGCAAGTGTGCTCTTAGGATGGGCTGGTTTCTCATCGAACTCGTAAATTTTGAGATCATCTTCCGTATTCAGTATGCCGAACCGGCTCGCTTCCTCCAGTGGAACGTCAATGACCGAGATGGTGCAGTCGGCGTTCTTGGATTTGTGATATTGCAGCATGGCATGATAATCCATCTTGTAAATATGGTCTCCCGACAGAATTAACACATGCTCCGGATCGAACTGATCCACAAACTTGAGATTACGGTAAATCGCATCCGCCGTTCCCCGGTACCAGCTGCTTCCATTCTCCCGTTCATGCGGAGGCAATACAAATACGCCGCCATCCTTGCGGTTCAGATCCCAGTCACTGCCAACTCCGATATACGAATGCAGCACCAGCGGTTCATACTGTGTCAGTACACCCACTGTGTCAATCCCCGAATTCGAGCAATTACTCAAAGGGAAGTCGATGATGCGGTAGGTTCCTCCGAAATAAACAGCGGGTTTGGCAATCGACTTAGTCAAACTTTTTAATCTTTTCCCTTGGCCTCCCGCCAATAGCATGGCTACCATCTCTTTTTTCTTCATGGAAGAGCCTCCTTGACTTATGGGTGATGAAGCATGTAATAAATAGGATGAATGATTAATGCTGTGCAGTAATTAGTGTTGTGCAGTAACAAGAAGCAGACCATAAGAAATGCCCATGACAGGAATGAATACGGGATTGAAACGGGGAGGAGAGAGACTAACGGGACAAGCTGCCGGATTTCCATTGGAGCACGCAAAACCCGGTTGGTATCCTTATTGTAAAGTGTTCGATCTCCACCGTCAAAACCCTTTATTGCCTGCCTGATAACTTTTAAATTCCAGCTATATTTCTTATTTCACAGCTTCCTATTTCCGTATAATTAGATTAACCATTATGATTAACCCTGAACGACATTTCTGAATCCAATCCTTGGCTCCAAAGTCCTATTTTCAGCAAACGTTCAACCGGCATTGTCATACTATGGACATACTGTAATCACAGAATACTGAATATGGAGGAATTTCCAAAATGAGAGCAGCACAAGGTGTCCGTCTGCTGTTGGTGGATGATGAGCCGCATATCCTTCAGTTCCTGGAGCTGGGCCTGACCCATGAAGGCTTTGAAGTACAGACTGCCCCGGATGGGGCGGGTGCCATCGCTGCGGCCGCAGCGTTCAAGCCGCATGTGGTCATTCTCGACGTCATGATGCCCGGCATGGACGGCTTCGAGGTCGTCCGCTGTCTCCGTTCAGAGGAGGCGGAGGTGGCTGTGATTATGCTGACCGCCAAGGATGAAGTGGATGACCGGGTCAAAGGCCTGTCTACCGGCGCGGATGACTATATGGTCAAGCCGTTCAGCTTCGAGGAGCTGCTGGCCCGCATTCAGGCGCGGCTGCGCAACCAGTTCCCGGGCCTGCTTGGCGAGGTTCGCTGCGGCCCCTTCCGGATTGACGGCCGCCGCAAGGAAATCCGCCATAGGGACGAGGTGCTGGAGCTGTCTCCGACGGAATATGAGCTGCTGCAATACCTGGTGATCAATCATGGTCTGGTGCTAAGCAAGCCGATGATCCTCGACAGGGTCTGGGGATATGATTTTGGCGGAGAGGAGAATATTGTGGAGGTCTATATCCGCTCCCTCCGGGAGAAGCTCGGTGACAAGGAGCACCGGATTATCCGCACCCTGCGCGGCGCGGGGTACCGGGTGGATCTGGTATGATTGCCCGGACCCGGGGACTCCCGGGCAACTTCCGGGCA
The DNA here is from genome assembly GCF_013204885.1 of Paenibacillus tritici. Lineage (GTDB taxonomy): Bacteria > Bacillota > Bacilli > Paenibacillales > Paenibacillaceae > Paenibacillus_AQ > Paenibacillus_AQ tritici. The sequence goes on along the minus strand of NZ_JABMKX010000018.1, from coordinate 57,187 downwards.
CCGCGCTCCCTGCGCAAACAGCTGCTTGCCGTCTCTCTGCTGATTCTCTCCGGGTTGCTTATACTGATCGGCGTACTCCAATATGTGCTCATGCGGAATTTCATATACAGCAACCGGGCAGAGGCCATGGAAACCCAGATCCGCTCGGTTCCCTATGACTTCTTCAATCTGCCAGGTGAAGTAAACGGAACAGGCAACAGACACCCGGGCGACCGCCGCCCCCTATTGCTGGACGCCCATACCACGATAGCAATCTACAGCCCGGACGGCAGCTTCAGGGACTTGCAGGAAGAGACCCTGTCGGCTTCACCGGCACCAAGAATGAGCAGCGCGGAATATATCCGCCTGCTGAAGCTCACCCCGGACAAGTCTACAGGTGACTACCGGCTGATCACCGCCGGGGATGGCCGCGAGCATCTGGCAGTCTTCATGAAGCTGGGCAGGCCTGGAGCGGCCAGAATGCTTCTGCAGATGAGTGTCGAGACCGGGCCGCTTAAGGATGTCATTCTTCGGCAGCTGCTTATCTACGGCGCATTGTCAGTAGCGGCTCTGCTGGCCGGCTTGCTCCTGTATCTGCCGGCGCTGCGCAAGACACTGATTCCCCTGTCCAATATGGGGAAGTCCGCCCAGATCATAGATGCCGGCAACCTTAATGTGCGGTTCCCTGTCGAGCAGGGCCAGCTTGAGATCGACCAGCTCTCCCAGTCCTTCAACGGAATGCTGGAGCGGCTGGAGATTTCCTTCCAGAATGAGCGTGAGGCGAAAGAGCAGATGCGCCGGTTCGCAGCCGATGCCTCTCATGAACTGAGGACGCCGCTGACCTCAATCTACGGCTTCCTGGAAGTGCTGCTCCGCGGAGCTGCCGATAACCGGGAACAATTGTACAGCGCGCTGAACAGTATGCATGGGGAAGCCAGGCGGATCAACAAGCTGGTAGAGGACCTGCTGCTGCTCGCCCGGATGGACGGTGCTCCGCAGCTCAGGGTCAAGCATGTACTGCTGGATGAGCTAATTGAAGAGATGCGGCCACAGCTGCTGGTATTGGCCGGAGAGCGTAACGTCCTCTTCGACCTTTCCGGCGGCATCCGCTGCCTTGTTGATCCTGACCAGATTAAGCAGGTCCTTCTTAATCTATTCCACAATGCGGTGCAACATACGGATGCAGAGCACGGGAGTATCCACATTTCACTTCATGTCCATGGTGAAGCAGCAGAATTGACGGTGAAGGATAACGGCTCCGGCATCTCTGCGGAGCATCTCCCCCATGTCTTCGACCGGTTCTACCGCAGCGATTCATCCCGCACACGCAAATACGGAGGTTCAGGACTCGGATTATCTATTACCCAAGCGATTGCCGAAGCGCATCAGGGGGAAATTACTGTATCCAGTCCCCCGGGTGAGGGGGCCTGCTTCAAGGTCTCGCTCCCCGTCTGCCGGATTAGCTAATGAGCCGCAGTTAACGATATAATTAAGACTTAGCCCGACTAATATTTAGGAGGTAATTATTATGTACGAAATCGCCATTATCGGTGCCGGTCCTGCCGGTGCAAGCGCTGCCCTGTTCGCTGCCAAGGCCGGCAAAAAAACTCTGCTGATCGACAACGACAAAGGCATGACCCGCCGAGGCTGGTATGAGAACTATTATGGAATCAGCGAGATCGGCGGACCGGACCTCGTCGAGACCGGACATAAGCAGGCCGTGAAATTCGGGGCGGAGCTGGTTGCCGAACAGGCAACATCACTTGTAGCAAGCGGTGATGGCTTCGTCATTGGGACAGAGAGCGGTGCTTCCTATGAGGCCAAGCATGTCGTGCTGGCTACAGGTGTCCTGACGGATCTGGCTGCCGCAGCCGGAGTAACGACCAAGGATGGCACGGAGCCAAGAATCAAGACGGTAATCGCTGCTTCGCCGGAAGGCAGAACTAACATTGACGGAATCTGGGCAGCCGGAACGGTTGCCGGATTGAGTGTCCACGCAATTATCACTGCCGGTGACGGCGCGAAGGTTGCGGTCAATATTATCAGCGAGCTGAACGGAGCGCGGTATGTCGATCACGACTTGCTGAAGGCTTAAGGTTCAATTAAAATCCAGCCGAATAAGTAGCATAATGGGCTGTCCCAAAGCCATGAAATGGCCGCTTGGGACAGCCTCTTTATTTTGGAGTAAAATCAACGTGGCACTTGGGGGGGACGCTCCGTGAACGGCCCGTTGTTCCAATCGCTGTGGTCTCCAGATTTTTTTCATTCCCCTTAGCGGTCAAAATCCGGAGACCAAGGCGACCGCTGCCGCTTTTACACAATCAGTCCGTCCTCTCCGCTGTTTAAGCGGGAAAAGTTTCTTCAAATCTTTCTAAAATCATGGTCATTAGCCTGGAACGGCTGCGATACCAGAGCCAAGCACGGGAACGGTTGCCGAGTGAAGAGGGCTATGCCTTAGCGGTACGGCGAATAACGAAGCCGGAAAGTGTATTTGGACAATTAAAGCAAGCAGCGATTCTCCGATAACGAGAATCGCTGCTTTTCTACGTGTGAAGCTTTTGAGAAATTCGAGGGTTAGTCAAGGGTCACTTCGTATAAGGTTCCGCCATTGCTGCCCGTTTGTGTCCCTTGCCAGTCTGCGGCCGGAACCTCTGTGCCATTTGCGGTGATCCATGCGGTGATTTCCGAGTTGCCTCCGCGTCCGCCGCCCATCCCGCCGCTGGTGACCAGGAAGTATTTCACTTGGCCGCTGGCCACAAGCGTCTTCAGGGTATCTGTGGTATACGGCGTATCCGACGCATTGAAGCCGTTAAGGATAACGACTTGCTCGCCTTCATCAATGATATAAGGACCCGCCGTTCCATAATCCATAGCTGCGAACAGATATTTCTCGCCGGTGTTATGCTCCTTGAGATAGGTCAGCAGATTCTCGTTCATTCCGGCCGCGCCATTTCTTCCGCCCATTCCGAAGGAACCGGAACCGAAGGAGCTGCCGCTGTCCGGGCCTGCTGCGGGTGTCATGCTGTTATTGCCGTAGGTGATCGGTGTGAATGCCCAGTAGAGCGGGCCAATCAGCAGCACCAGAAATCCTGTTACGGCTGCTGCATGTAACCAGGAAGACTTGTTCCGTACAGCCTTCAGCAACCGCAGAATCACCAGCAGGACAGAACCTGCAATACCGGCGGCCAGAATGCCCAAGGACCAGCTGCGGCCGATGGTATCGTTATAAGGATGGATGATGTACACTTCAAGCACTGTTGTAGCAAGCACTGCTGCGGGCAGCAGCCAGGACACCCAGGTTACAGGTGCCTTGTAATAGCTCCAGAGCTGCGACCAGCCTGCACCCGCCAGCGCCGCCACCGGCGGAGCCATCATAATCAGATAATACTGGTGGAAGAAGCCGGCGATGCTGAAGAACCCCATGACCGGTACCAGCCAGGCCAGCCAGAACAATGCTTCCTTATGCTGGCGGGTGAAGTTCTTCCGGCGCAGGCTGGCGAAGATCCCGATGCTGCCGAAGAGCACGAACGGCAGCAGCCAGCTGGCCTGGCTGGACAGCTCCGTCTGGAACAGCCGCAGCGGACCGGCGGTGCCTGTGTTGAACATGCCGCCACCCCGTCCGGGCTGGCCGCCGCCGAATTCTCGACCTCCTCCGCCGAAGCCGTCTCCGGCCTCTTGATCCTGCATCCTGCCATTCTGGCCGCCCGGAACCATTCCCCGCTCTCCGTCACCCAGGCCCGGTGCAGCTCCGCCGTTGCCCCGGACCTGATCATCTCCGGCTGCGGCATCCCGGTTCTGCTCCTGTCCGCCTGTCTCCCCTGCCCTGTCCGTTCCATCCATTGCCGGGAATTCGCCGCTGAATCCGGGCATTTCGCCGTTCATCTGCGGCATTCCACCACCGCCGCCGAAGCCACCACTCCCGCCCATACTGCGGTCTCCGGTCAGACGGGATACACCGTTATAGCCAAATGCCAGATGAAGTACAGAATTGGTGCCGCTGCTGCCAATAAAGGGCCGCTTATCCGCAGGGATGGAGTCCACAATTACTGCCCAGGAGAGAGATACTGCCAGCAGCACAGCAGTGCAGGCGGCAAGCGTCCCGGTCTTCTTTTTCCAGTTCACCTTGGCTGCCAGGAGATAGAAGAGGTAGAATGCCGGAAGGACCATATAGGCCTGCAGCATCTTCTCATTGAAGGCTACACCGATCAGCCCGAATGCAGCCAGTAAGCTGCCCATCCGGTGGCTTCTGGTCCCCCTGAAGAGAAACCATGTAGCCAGCAGCAGAGTGAATACCAGCAGCGCGTCAATATTGTTCGTGCGGCTTACCGCCGCTGCTACCGGAGTAGCCGCCATAACCAGCGCCGCGAGCCGTGCCGCTGCCTTGCCGAATGCAGGCTTCACCAGCAGATAGACTAGTAACACCGAGCCTACACCGCCCAGTACCTGCGGAAGAATGACGCTCCAGCCATGCAGGCCGAAGATTAGCGCGCTTAAGCTCTGCAGCCAGAAGGTTACCGGCGGCTTATCCACCGTTACGGACCCTGCCGAATCCAGAGATACGAAGAAAAAGTTATGGAAGCTCTGCAGCATACTCCCCACTGCGGTTGTATAGTAGGTATTGGCATATTGTTCATTCCAGATCCCATAGCCGTATAGAACGGCTGCCAGCAGCAGAATCATCAGCAGTACAACATCGGTACCCGGCCTTTTCAGTAATTTCATGGATTGATTCACTCCGATTCATTCATTTCTTAGGTGTATTATGGCATCCGTACCTTAACTCATAATGAAAACCCGCTGAATGTTTGCTGAATCATACAGGCCGTGCCGGACATGCCAAATACCCCCGCCAGGCAGTCATACCGCTGAAGCGGCATGCTGCCCGGACGGGGGCGGTGGCAGGGATTAGAAGTTAGAAGAAGGAGGCTGATTCCTTCACGGCTTGCGGGCCAAGGCCACTACTTTGTTCAGTGTGTTCCAGTTGCGTACGGTAATAGTGACGCCCAGCAGCTTGTCGAGCTGCACCTTGAACAGCGGCGATTCGCTTACACTCACCTCATAGCAGGTGTACAATTCCTTGCCGATTACCCGCACCTTATCGGGTCCATCCTCATAGGGACGAACCTTCTCCAGCGCTTCAGGTGCAGGCTCCGCTGCCAGGAACGAAACATACAGACGCTTGAAGGCCTCCGGCTCCGTCAGCGGGAACGGATTGCCCGTAATGACTGCCTCCAGTTCCTCCAGGGAACGGATGATAACAGCAACCTCGAAGCCGAAGGTCTGCTGAATACTTTGGCTGATCGTCCCGGCAAGCTGCGGGGCAGAAGTGGCTTCACTCTCAAATACAACGTTACCGCTCTGAATATAGGTCCGCACGTTCTCATATTGGAGAGAGGTGAACATCGCCTTCAATTCCTGCATCTTAATAATCTTGTTGCCGCCGACATTAATGCCGCGCAGCAATGCAATATATGTACTCATCCTCTGCACACCTGCCTTCTCTATGAAATACTATTGTTCGCGGGGCAAAGCTCTCAGACGTTTGCGGATCTCCCGGACCAGCAGCTCCTTCTCGGGTATGGACAGCCCCTCCACCAGCCGCGCGGCCGCCACGGGAAGAATCCACGGCTCGATATCTGCACGGGTCAAGCCCGAGCACTTCAGGTACTTGCGGATATACTGCGCCGTCATCCGTTGTCTGGCGAACCCTATGAACGCTTTAGTGAACAGAGAAGCCCGCTCAGGCATGGCCCCGATACGGAACATGATGACAGACCGTGCCACATCCGCCGCAGGGTTGCCGGTGACCGCAGTCATCCAGTCAATCACCCACAGCTTGTCATCCATCAGAATATTGTCCGGATGGAAATCCCCATGACACAGCTTCTTCCCGTCCGGCAGCCGCGCAAGATGGGACAGAATCTGCGATTTCTCTCCGGTCTCAAGCATAGGTGCAGCAATAATATTATGCTCCAGCCGCTGCTTCTGTTCTCCTGCTTCTCCCACGCCTTCAAGCTGATGCAAGCTGTAGTGAAGAGCCGCCATCTGCCTGAGGCAGCTCAGAATCAGCCACGGCTTCCCGTCCATCAGCTTAAGCAGCGAAGGGCCCGGAATCTGCTGATAGACGATACCGTGCCGCTCCCCCTCCATCACCCGTTCATGGGGCTGCGGGGTATTCACTCCCTGTGCATGGACCAGTCTGCTGATACGGTATTCCAAGTCCACATGCGATTCTGGAACCTCATCCTTGTACAGCTTAAGAATGGTTCCCTCTGCGTACTCCAGAACTTCCGCCGTTCTGCCTTCACCAATCACTTTCCCCTGCATACAAGCCCTCCTTCCCGCCTAACTCAGACTGATCTGCGAGTAATGCTCAACTACCGGAAATGGACTGTAATAATGATGCAGCAGTGCCTTCCATTCCTGATACTGGGCAGATTCCCTGAAACCCACCGTATGATCCTCGAGGCTGCGCCATCTGACAATCAGCAGATATTTGTGGTCATCCTCCAGACAATGCTGCAGCTCATGGCCCAAATAGCCGTCTATCGAAGCAATCAGCGGGGAGGCCTCCCTGAAGCTCTGTTCGAACTGCCGGGTCTGTCCAGCCTTCACCTGTAGCATTGCCGCTTCTGTAATCATATTGTCCATCTCCCCTTCTTATTTATAGACCTCGTACCTGTCCTACAGTGAATCACGGAAAAACTCGTGATAGAAATTAATAATAACCAGCAGTACCGCCAGCGATTCATTGACACTTTCTACTTCCAGAGAGTGGTTGGCGTCGTCAATCCGGTAGACCCGCACCTGATTCAGCCCGCTCAGCTCGGCGGAATGCTGCCCGGTGAACATCGGGTCACTCCCGCCATAAATTACACTGCCCCGGCTCTGCCTGATGAACGGGATGCTCTCAGCCACCGGTGTGAGGAACAGATGGGAGACCTTCTCCCCCATCCCCGGTTCTGCTGCCACTTTACCGGCAACGATGGTCCCCATACTCTTGCTGATGAACAGCAGCTGCTCATATTCGGGTAGTGAAGCAAGTGCCACCTTACATTCTTCGGCAACAATATCAATCTCCTCGCGCTTGAAGGGCACCCTTGCAGTCTGGTAGCCATATTCCAGCAGCAGCAGGTCACAGCCGTATTCCCTGGCCAGCTTGCCCGCATACTCCAGCAGCGGCCGCTCGGCGGAATAATTCTGTCCCGGAAATACCACCGCCAATACCTTGGAGCCTTGCGAGACAAGCTTATGTCTGACCTCCCTGCCCCAGTGTGAGGACATTACAATGCTGGATACACTCATCTGTCTTCACGCCTTTCATAACCTATTCTATGAGATTCTCTCTGTCTCTCATTATAGCTAACTTGGGCATAGGACGAAACCAAACAACCCCGCAATGCAGGGCGGCGGCAGCAGTACTTATAAATACTTGTAAGAGGTACATTCACTCCGGTTGCTGCTTTTGCCCCTGGAGGCTCCCCTGCCTGCCACCCTTTCTGCGGGTGAGCAGCTCTGCGGTAAGCCACAGAAGCACGGGAATGAACACCTGGAACGGGAGTGCATACACCTTATAGATATGATAGGCGAAAGACTGCATTTCCATAATATCGGCGTAGATGAAATCGGATAGATACACCATGATGAGCCCCATCTGGAGGACCACGGACCTGTAGCTTTTAAGCTTGAATACTTTGCTCACTCCATTGGAGGTCACGTACAGGCACAAGCTGGCTTTAATGAATAGCGCCGTGACAAATACGATGGCGGCCGAGCCTTCAATCCGGGTCAAGAAATCACCGATATTAATCCGGCTCACCGCCACATACGAAGGGAAATACAGGCTGGAAAGAATGTCCGGACCGAGCACCAGCAGGTTGCGCAGCGTAATCATGATAATGATCAACCCGGCAATCAGCGTACCGCCAATCAGCACCCTTCTGGCCGAGCCTTTGGCAGGCATTGCCCCGAAGGCACCCAGGAAGATCACAATCTCGGCGAAGGGAAAGGTAAAGGAGCCTGCTGTATCAGCAAATACAAGCCCCCAGCCGGTCTCCAGCATCGGCTTCATATGATGATATTCGAACTTGGGCACAGAGAGCAGTTGAATGAAGACGATCACAATGAAGGAGAACAGCAGCAGGAACTTTGCGCTTCTCCCAATCACCTCTATCCCGGCATTGACCACCCAGATGCAGAGCAAGCCAATTACAAGCATAGGGGCCAGCATCGGGGTGGAGGTTAACGCCACCGTCTTGCTGAACTCCCCGAAATTGCACAGCACCAGCGCGCCCAGATGTAAAGCATACCAGATATACAGACAGGAGAGCATCCGCCCGAAGACTGAACCGAATACAGAGATCAGCATATCGTACAGATCCTTCCCCGGGAACAGCACATGAAGTCTCGCATAGATCAGTACGAGCGGGACGGCCAGTAATATCGCCAAAAGCTGGGCAATCCAGCTCCCGTTGCCGGACTGGCTCGATGTCCCCATGAACAGGGAGCTGCCGCTGATAAATAATACTACTATGCTGATGGATTGCCCCGCCGGTATAATCTCTTTGCTCATGCTGACTATCCTCCTTCAGGAGTGCGCTCTAGTATAACCGTTTCACCCAATCGACAATCAGCGGGGTCGGACTGGGAATCTCCCAATGCATCGCCAGCGCGAAGGCCAGGGAGAAGGAGATCAGATATAAGGCGGAGCAGACCAGGAAATCCCGCTTCATTCTTTTTTTCAGCAGACCATAGGGATCAAGTACCGCCACGAAAACGTAGATGATAATAACGTAAATGACCATGATCAATCCCCCGGTCTGATGGCCCGCGATGTCTTTGCGCTGCTCTGTATAATCACCTTGGAGCTGACAGTCACATCCAGATCGGCGAACGTATCCAGCCAGTGATCCTTAACCTTAGCCCACACCTTGGGCTGCTCCTCGAATACCATCTCGCCAAAGCCAAAAACATCGGCATCATATTCCCGCTGCAGCTTGTGAATGACTGCCAGAATATCAGTCTGCAGCCGTTCCCCCGCTCTTTGTTCAATATCCTGAATACTTTCGCCCTCGCCGAATCCCTGAGGGGTCATTACTTCATCAAGCCCCGTCTTGGTGACGGTATGAATCTGCATCTGAAGTCTGCCGTCCACGATTCTTGGCTTCACCTTGGTCTGATTGGAGATAATCTCCAGAGAGTATGCCGGGTTCCCTTGTTTATCGTCCATATCCAGGACACCTCCTTTTATTTTATTTTTGACAAACAGCATACTTTTGCTCTCATCGCCATTCAGACTGCCTACCATGCGGTCCTTCTTGAATATGGCGGTACCCGTAACCCGCTCGTTCTGCTTGTTGTTCTCCTCGTGAATACTTATCATCGGTGCAGTTGCATTATTTCCCTTCGTTTCCAGCTTGTCGATAAAATCCCATATTTCCACCGCCGGCGCCGTGCTGATGAACTTCTCATCCCGCATCATTTGGGCCAATTCAAACGACATGATCGTTTCCGTGGTACTGTTCAGGTTCAGCACCTCGCGTGCGGTCTTCTCCCCGGACACGAATATGAATACATCCGACCTGGTCTCCGTATCTCTGCTGTACCAGTCAATCGCTTTAATCAGACCTTCCCTGGCCACCTCGCGGCTCAAAATAATAGACTTGGCATGGCTCCAGAACAGCTTCTTTCCGGTTATAGAGATAATATTGCGCACGATTTCAAACATCGTATCTCCACTGAGGCTGATCATCTTGAAGCCTGCCTGTGTTTTGTCCATTCCCCCGTTGGTATCGACCAGTTCTACCGTAAGCAGCAGCTTGCCGTCCGCCTCATTCTTGTCTATGGCCACTCCGGCTACAATAGCCATATCATCCACCTCGGTGTAATTCCAGCAGCCAGAGAGGTTCAGCAGCAGCAGCAGGGAGAGCAGAGAAGCCATCCCCCTGCGCAGAAGCCTCATGACCGTTTGGCCGTCTTCTTGGACGGCTTCCGTCTCATATTGCGCGCTCCGATGATGGCAGGGCGCAGATACATATCCCACCAGGGTGCACGGATTGCGGTATCCTTAATATCCTGCGGCCGGATCGAACCTACCCCGAGCATGTAAGAGACACCGAAGGAGCGCAGGCTCATCAGGTGAATGACCAGACCCAGCAGGCCGAAGAAATACCCGTAGATACCCAGGAAAAAGGTGATAAACAGCAGCGCCAGTCTTACGATAATCAGCGGCCCGGTTAATCTGGGGTTCAGCAGCGTCGTAATTCCTGTCAGCCCGACCACGATAACCATCGGCGCGCTGACAATCCGGGCATCCACGGCAGCCTGGCCCAGCACCAGCGCCCCGACGATGCTGACGGCCTGGCCAATGGAGGTCGGTATCCGCGCCCCTGCCTCCCGCAGCACCTCGAAGATGGTCAGCATGATCAGCGCCTCGACTATTGTTGGAAACGGAACGGATTGCCGGGCGGTAGCTATACTCAGCAGCAGTAAGGTGGGGACCATCTCCTGGGAATACGTAACGAGCGCGACATACCCGGCTGGAATGCTGATTGACATGAACGCGCCAAGGACCCGCAGCAGCCGGTTAAAAGAAGCGAAATAATAATTGATATAATAGTCCTCACTGGCCTGGAAATTCTCCACAAACACATACGGCAGGGTCAAAACAAACGGGGTGCCCTCAATCAGCAGCCCGATTCTACCCTCCATCATTTTGCTGACCAGGGAATCCGGCCGCTCTGTACTTCCTATCATCTCGAACGGCGAATAGGGTTCGTCGCGGATGAGTTCAGCCAGATACCCCGTATCGAGGATGTGGTCAATCTCCACACGCGCAAGCCGGTCATACAGCTCCTTAAGAATGTCGGGCGAGGCCAGACTCTCCATATAACAGATACAGGTCTGTGTCTTGCTGCGTGTTCCAATCTCCGTGAATACAAACTTCAAGTCGGAATTCCGCACCTTGCGGCGGATCAGGGTCAGGTTCACCAGCAACGATTCGGTGAAGCCTTCTCTGGGGCCCCGGACCGCTTTTTCCGTTGTAGGCTCTTCTATGGCCCGTATTTCCCATCCCTGGGCGCCAATGATCAACGCTCCGGCATAGCCATCGAGCAAGAACACCGTCTTCCCGCTAACGACAGCTCCGACCAGTTCGTCCAGCTCCACAGAAGCCATAATATCAGCGATACTAATGACTTCCATCCGCAGGGTCTCCATCAGACCTGCCGGGTCCACGTTGTCTTCTTCAGTGCATTCATAGGCCATTACCGGCTTAACAATTCCATTCTGAATAAGATTCCGATCCACCATTCCATCCACATAAATCAAGCCGCTGCGGACAGGGACGCCTTGGTTATTCTCAATAATCCGGACTCTCAGCGTGCCGTCATTATTAAAAATCCGCTTGAACTGTACTACCGTCTCATCCAGTGATAGGCTCAGCGGTTGATTCGCTGACAGGTTACCAGCAGATTCATTGTTCCGTACAGTCTCTTTATTTTTCACAGACGTCCCTCCTGTCGCATGTCTATTGCTCTGATTATCCCCCGTCTCTCTCACTCCTATTCGCCCGCAAGAAGAAACAGCAAATAGCCCCGCTCTGCAAGAAAGGGGCTGGCTGAGGACAAACTTCATATGATCAGGGCTAGCGGCGGCTCCTTGCCGCAGCAGCTTTATGGTATGGTTAGTACATTAAGCAGCGGATAGTTCTGTTCTGTTACAGACAAAGGAGACCGTACGATGACACCATTCACCCGCAAAGTTATCCTCATTATTCAGTCGATCCCTGAAGGCTCGGTCATGACCTACGGCGGAGTAGCCCGTGCTGCCGGAAGCCCCCGGGCCGCCCGGCAGGTTGTGCGCATTCTGCACTCCATGAGCAGAAAGTACAGACTGCCGTGGCACAGGGTCATCAATGCCAAAGGAATGATCTCGCTGACCGAAGACGAGTCCGCCTCCCTCCAGCAGTTGTACTTAGCGGGAGAAGGAGTGGTCTTCGACGAACGGGGCATGGTTGACCTGGAGCGTTATCAGTATGTCCCTGGTCCCGAGCTGGAGCTGGAATCAGAGCTTACGGGTGACTTCGGCGCCGGGGCGGAAGATCATCTTCTGCCGCCCTTGGAATAACCCCGGCGGTCCCCGCCCGCCAGCCCGTTCAGCAGGCAATACATAGTAGCATAGATCACCAGCAGTACAAAAGCGACGAACAGGCTGAAGAACACCGACTTCCTGTTGAGGCTGTCCATGACCAGCCGGTACAGCTGATGGCGGTCTGTCAGCACATCCCAGCTGTTCAGCCGGTAGACTCTGCCGAGCAGTACACCATAACCGCCCATCACACAGGCGAACAGAACGAAGACCCAGGAGAGCAGCATATTGCTTTTGCGGTAAATGACATGCTGGAACTGATACAGCGAGAAGAATCCGGTCAGCCAGCCGCTCCAGGTAAATAAGAGCAGGGTGGTCAGATCATACCAGTACCGGCTCTGGATTGCTCCGTCGACGATATATTTGCTTTTGCGTACCGTCAGATGCACCAGGTCGGTCATAATATAAGGCGCATTCGGAAAAAACAGCAGCCAGGCTATACCCAGCGGCAGAATCAGCAGACCGCCAATCTTCCGCTTATCCAGCTCATGCGCCAGCATCGAGAAGAAGAACGGCACCCAGGCCAAAAACAGATTCCAGAGCAGAAAAGCATAATACGTATCCGTCCGAATGGATACTACCTGATACACTGCGATTGTTGCCGCCGACATTCCGGCCAAAAGGATGAAGACCTTAGTATAATTCAGTTCCTTCATGAAGGGATAATCTCCTTGCCTTGATATAGTTCAGCTATATCAATTGTACAAATATGGGGCGGTATAGTCCAATGTTGTGTCGGCCGGAGCTCTCCGCTCAGGAATATGGTCAGATTAAAACTAGTGAAAACCACATCGGGCCATGGCTTGCTGCGGTGGGTTTCTAATGACCCGATGATGGGGGTTGCGGCAGGCTTAATTGTACTTCGTACAACTAAAATGTCTGATTCCCAACCAATTATTCAATTAGATGTATTTCGTACATCTATAATTCCATTTTCTTCCTGTTCTCACTCCTTCGGCCTGATTTAGTTGTACAGACTACAGGTATACGATGCTCGTATGCCTTTTCGATGTTTTTAAGTGTACATACTACAATTATTGCTGATCTTAAACCGAAACAAAGAGCTGTCCCAAGCAGCCATTTCATGGCGTTTGGGACAGCTCTTTGTCTTAGATGGTCATTCACCTGCATCATCGGATTACGCCGGTTATACCCCGCCGCTCAGCTTCCCGGTCACCGCCGGGGTACGCCCCTTGAAGGCTGCGCTGCGCGGTGACGATTCCTCCAGCGCCGAGAAGGCGCTGCATTCTCTGAAGGCCGCATGTTCGCAGCCCCGGCACCGGTTGTAATCCACACTTCCCAGCGCTTCATTGATCGCTCCGCCGGTATGATCATAGAACTGTGCCGCACCGATCCGGTCGTACAGCCCTGTCTTCTTCAGCAGCTCCAGCGGCTGGCTCTGGATGCCCGAGATCATCAATCTCCCGGCATCCGCCTGCAACTGCTTCACCAGCGCAGCCAGATTGGCTTCGCCCGTGGTATCCATCAGCGGCACCTTGCCCATGCGCAGCAGGATGAGCTTAGGCTGATCCGGGCCAAGCTCCGGCATGGTATCGTCGAAGCGGTAAGCGGCTCCGAAGAACAGCGGCCCCTCCACATTATAGATTCCGATCTGCGGACAATCATGGCTTTCTGTTACCATATGAGCCTCAACCTTGACGGAAGACGGGTCCGGCAGCACCTTGGAGATTCGATGCACTTCTCCCATCCGCTTCACGAAGAGGACAACGGCAAGGACCAGCCCCACCTCCACGGCCAGTGTCAGATCGGCAAATACGGTCAGCAGGAAGGTGGTCGCCAGCACCAGTGAATCCCCGGTCTTCAGCTTAAGCAGGTGGAGGAATTCCTTGCGTTCACTCATATTCCAGGCGACGACCATCAGAATCGGCGCCATCGCTGCCAGCGGAATGCTGGAAGCATACGGGGCAAACAGCAGCAGAATCAGGAACACCACTACGCCGTGAATGACACCGGAGAGCGGAGAGGCTGCGCCGCTGCGGATGTTGGTAGCTGTTCTGGCAATCGCACCGGTAGCCGGTATTCCGCCGAACAGCGGGGCGGCAATGTTAGCAACACCCTGGCCGATCAGCTCGCGGTTGCTGTCATGGCGGTCGCCCGACATGCCGTCCGCCACTACTGCGGAGAGCAGCGACTCAATGGCCCCCAGCATGGCAATGATAAACGCGGGGCGGATCAGCAGCTTGATCTTCTCCCAGGTAATCAGCGGAAAGTGAAAGCTCGGGAGTGTATTCGGGATATCCCCGTAAGCAGAGCCGATAGTGGTCACCTTGCCGCTGAAGAACAGGGCAGCGATGAGCGTGGCGCACAGAAGTCCGATCAGGGAACCCGGTACCTTAGGAGCAAACCTCATGCCCAGCACCACTACGGCCAGACAGACCGCCGCAGTCAGAATACTGTACAGGTTGATTGTCGAGAGATGCGCACCGATCTCTTTCATATTGTCCACAAAGCTCTCATGCCGCTCCATATCCCTCAGGCCGAGAAAGTTCGCAATCTGCCCGCTAAAAATAATAACGGCGATCCCGGCCGTGAAGCCGATCGTCACCGGCTTCGGGATGAACCGGATCAGAACTCCCAGCCGCAGAACGCCCATCACGACAAGAATCACCCCGGCCATCATTCCGGCAATCAGCAGATTCTCGTAGCCGTACTGCATGGCAATGCCGAATAAAATAGGAATAAACGCACCCGTAGGCCCGCCGATCTGAAATCTTGAACCTCCGAAAAGGGAAATCAGAATACCGGCTACAATGGTTGTATAAATTCCGTATTCCGGCTTCACACCGGAAGCAATAGCAAATGCCATCCCCAAGGGGATGGCAATCACGCCGACGATTGTCCCTGAAATGATATCCTTGCGCAGCGAAGCAATGTTGTAGCCTTTGAAACGGCCCCAGCCTGTCATTTTCTAACCTTCTTTTCTCTAAATATCTGATTATTTGAATATATAACCCACATTACTCCTGCCCGCCGCTCTTGTCAACGGGGTAATCCGCCCCCGGAAGCCGGGGTTATTCGCTGCGGATGCCTTCAAGCAAAGAGATGGTGCTCACCAGATGATTGTCGAAGATCTGTCTCGCCACAGCCAGAAGATCCTTGATCAGAGGATCACGGAGCGCATAGATGACGGTGGTGCCTTCCTTGACGCTGGTGACCACATTCTTGGCCCGGAGCACGGCAAGCTGCTGGGATACCGCAGAGCCTTCCGAACCCAGGATGGCCTGCATCTCGTTCACATTCTTCTCGCCCTCGCTTAGTAGCTCCAGAATACGAATCCGCATCGGATGAGCCAGCGCCTTGAAGAATTCTGTCTTGAATTGTTGAATATCGCTGTTCATTGAACTTCTGCTCCTTATGCTGAACTTGCCAATCTATATTAGTGTAGCTCATTTGCCGGAAGGTGGCTACGCCGCCCTTACAGATTTACCGGATACAGCCTGATTTCCCGGGTCCTTATCTCGACATAACTGCCCAGTGCCATCGGCTCGCCGAGACATTCGAGCATAATCAGATCCCGGCCAAGCCGCAGATAACCGGTTCCGTCTTCCTCTATATTCTCCAGGATACCCGTCAGTACGACCGTATTCCCCTCAATCCGCATCTCACAGGCAGTGCTGCCTGAAGGCACTATATCCACCCAGCGCATGAAGAGCTGGGGCAGCTCGAATTCAGCCTCCCGCACCTCTCCCGGTTGAACGGCAGGGCCGCACCAGACGGCTCTGGCTTCCCCCAATTCCGCTGCCGTAAATATGATCTCGTCCTTCCGCAGACCTTTTTCAAGAATGTGTATGTTCATCTTCATTGGCTCCATCTTCGTTCGTCGTTATAACGCCATTATACATGACCTGGAGCCAAGGAGGATATCAGGTGTAATTCTGTGTCGCCTTGTTCAGATACGTGCTGGGATGCAGCCAGGGGTGTTTGAAGAATTCATGTTTATCACTGATCCGGCGGGAGACGCTAAGGTCATAATCTATCATGCGCTTCACCTTCTCTGCGAGGCTCCTGCCCTTGACCAGCATTCCCAGCTCAAAATCATGGCAGGCACTCCGTTCATTGATATTATACGAGCCATGAAATACAGCCTGCGACCTGCGGTCGTAGGTGATTTTCCAGTGGGAGAACCGCTCTGTACTGCTGTAATCATAAAAAGACACCCCGTTAGAGAAGGGAACGTACATGTTGCTGCGTACCGCCGCCTTGTTCGTCGGATGATCATTGACCTCCAGCGGATTGCATATCGAGATATGGCAGGCGCGCTCGGGGCCCACTTCACCCAGCCGGTCCCAGAAGGCCTGATCAATCAGATACGGATTCAGAATAAGGGTCTCGTCCGCGGCATAGGTGATCAGATCCAGAAGATATTGCTGAATCAGATTCACCGGGTTGCCGGGGAAGCTCACGAAAAGCGTACATTCCTCCTCACCGAATGCATAGTTCACCGCCGGGCGGTAGAACGGAGCCCCGATATCAAAGTGATCGCCTCCCAGCAGCAGCCATCTGGACTGAAAAACAGCATTCAGCGGCTGAGCGGCAGCGCCCTGAATCCGGAAGCAGCCGTCATGCCACTCCTCCTCCTTCGCGGGAATACCCAGCGGACGTCCGTCTACCTGCTGGCCCGGGGCTTCTTGTATGGGAGTTGCATACGTATATTGGTCCCCGATATTCAGACTGCCGATAATAGCGGTCGTTCCGTCTATAACCATGAATTTGCGGTGGTCAATGACATTCAGTCCGGTAAGCTCCACATCCTCCTGCACCTTGTCCTGCAGAAAAAGAATGCTCTCCGGAACACCCTGCGACTTCAGCACCTTACGCTTCACCGCCCATTCCTCTGCAGCATAGTAGGAGTGAAAGGTATCCAGTAGCCTGGCTCCCGCCCGCTCCAGACGCCCGGCAATCCTGGAGAATTGCCCCACCTCCAGATTATTGCCGTATCCCAGGGCGGTGACGGTGTAATTCACCATCACTCTCACCTCAACGCCGCGCTCAAGGGCTTGCAGCAGCTCGGAAGCGATCCGGTTCCCCGACTGGTCATTGAAGAACAGCATCACGGACAGATGAATATACCGTTCTGCCTTGCGGATCTCACCGAGCAGCATATCCAGACACTGCGGCCCGTTCACATAAGGGTCCACCCGGTTATGCCGGGTGGTCTGCGGCGCCAGGACCCGGAGCTTCCCGGAATCCAGGCCGGATATAGCGCCTGCGAGCTGTGATAGCATCTCAGGACTCACACCGGGGAGCTGCTCTAACTGCTGCACCTCGGTTAGTACGCCCCCGCATTCCTGACGATAAGCGCGAATATCACTGCTCTTCAGAACGGCTGCGAATCTGGAGTCCGCCTCCTCCGCCCCTGCTGTGAGCGGTGTCAGAGACCCGCCGGATATATGGTAATTCACGTAATCTATTAGATCCTGCTGCACATGCTCCTCCCGTTCCCCGGCAGGTATTTGTGAGGAATAGCTGTTTCTGCTGCTATGTAAGTTGTCCATGCTGCCCTTCATCTCCTTCATGAATCCCCCTGTGGCTACCGCCTGCAATGGCAGGACAAGTGAGGCTAAGGTAAGATACCCCGCCTGCACGGTTTATAAACGTAGGGCAGATCTGGACAGGAAGCACATAGATAAGACGCACTTAAGATTTGAACTTGAAGCTTCGACGTCACTGCGGTGAACATTTGGACTTCCGGCCGCTGCCCGTCCTCTGCGTTCCAGACATTCGTCCTCCCCCTTACCCATCTGCCCATTCCGGGGCATCCGGCCTACGTGGCACGTCCAGTCCAATTGTATTCGGTTTTCCGATTACATTCGGCCTACGCGGCGCTCACAATCCAATTGTGTTCGGTTTTACGATTATATTCGGCCTACGCGGCGCTTCCAGTCCAATTGTGTTCGGTTTTCCGTATACATTCTAGGCTCCTCATTTACTCATTCAGCCTCAAGATCATTCAAAGAGCACTCTTCCCACGCTTTGTCCCATAACAGACAGTGTTATAATTTCCTATACAACAAAAAAGATGCCACAGCAGCGTAACACTGCTGGGCATCCCTGATACAGAACATATGATTCATGGGGCAATTATTTGCTCAGTTCCTCTGCATGATACGCCTTAACATCCAGCGGTGCGCTCAGGAACTCTCCCGCTCTGGCAGCAAAAGCGGTAAAGTGAGGGCTTGTGTTATGAGCGGCGACTGCTGCCTGATCGCGCCAGGTCTCAACCATAATATAGAGACTTCCGTCTGCTGCATGTTTGTACAGCTCGTAGGACAGGTTACCCTCTTCTTCGTGCGTTGCAGTAATCATTGGCTTCGCCGCTTCAAGGAACTCTTCCTCCCGTGCAGGATTCACATGAAGCAGGGCATGGATAATAATCATTCGGATATTCCTCCTAAAATTTCATGGGTATAGCGTTATTTCCACTGGGCAATCGTGTCGATAGGCAGACGGACAGAGGCGTAGCCCTCCTCAAGTGCTTTTCCGATCGAAATCAGCATAACCGGAATGTAGCGTTCTTTGTCCATACCGAACATTTCAGCGATCTGATCCTTTTCAAATCCGCCGATTGGATTGGTATCATACCCGTGTGCACGGGCGGACAGCATCAACTGCATGGAGACCAGACCGGCGTCAATCATCACGGTCTCTCTGTTCACATCTGCGGGCAGCTTGGCGAAGTGGGCGCCCAGGGCGGCCAGCTGTCTTTCTTTGACCTCGGCAGGCATAAGTCCGCGTTCTACAGCCGTTCCGTAGATTTGTTCAGCGTAATCGAAGTTATTCATATCACCGAATACGGCAATCATAGCGGCGGAGGTTTCGACCTGAGTCTGGTTGAACTTGGCAATAGGGGCCAGCTTGGCTTTGGCTTCCGGGCTCTCAATGATCAGGAACCGCCAAGGCTGCATATTCACGGAGGACGGCGCCAGCGTAGCTTCAGTAAGAATCTCTGTCATTTCCTCTTTGCTGATTTTGACGGATGAATCGTATTTGCGGATCGAGCGGCGTCCTGTAATAATGCTGATGTAATCATTGTTTTTGGTAGTGTTCATGAATAATTAGCTCCTTTAAAATGGTTTGATTATAGGTGCCGGCTACAGTACATTGATATTATGTTGCAGCCGGGTAAGCATCTCTGCGAGTTCAGTTCGCTCCTGTTCATTGAATCCGGCCAGCAGGTCACCGATGAACTGGGTCTTGTTCTCCCGGTAAGCATCTATATGCTCCCGGCCATGAGCGGTCAGGGTGACGAGAGTCACTCTGTTATCGGCAGGATTATTCCGGCGGGTAATCATTCCGTTCTCTTCAAGCCCTCTCAGGTGACGGGTAACGGCTGCAGCGTCGATATCCAACAGCTTTTGCAGTGAAATCTGACTGATCTCTGAAGCGGTATACAGCTCTTGCAGTAGCCTGAACCGGGTGGGAGTAACGCCGGCGCAGCGCTCGAATTTGGGGCTGATTCCTTTGTGCAGAGCCTGCAGCAGTTCAAAAATCTTATGTTCATCCGGCAGAATCTGTCTCAAAATTAACCCCCTCACGCAAATGAATTGTGCAAAACCTTTCTTCTAAAATATACTTTACACCGAAATCGTTGACCCGTCAACTAATTAATTCAAGGAGGATTCCGTATGAAAATAGCTCTGATTCAGCTCGATATAGCTTTTGGCAAACCAGAGGTGAATTATGCTGCCGCTGAGCGCAAAATTCGTGAGGCTGCCGCAGGCCGGCCGGACTGCATTATCCTTCCCGAATTATGGACCACGGGATATGATCTGACCCGGCTTGATGATATCGCTGATCCCGGAGGACAGGCCACTGCTGCCTTAATGTCAGGTCTGGCCCGGGAATATGGGGTGAACATTGTTGCAGGCTCCATCGCCGCCAGGCAGGCGAATGGCATTACCAACACTATGTATGTATATGACCGCAGCGGTGCGCCCGCCGGGGAGTACAGCAAGCTGCATCTGTTCAAGCTGATGGAGGAGCATCTCTACCTCCAGCCCGGCTCCGCCAAAGGACTGTTCAAGCTGGACGGTATCTCCTGCGCCGGGCTGATCTGCTACGACATTCGGTTCCCGGAGTGGGTCCGGGCCCATATGGCAGAAGGCGCTGAGATCCTGTTCATCAGCGCAGAGTGGCCGCTTCCCCGCTTGTCCCACTGGCGGGCCCTGCTGATCAGCCGGGCGATCGAGAATCAGTGCTTCGTTGTGGCCTGCAACCGGGTGGGGGATGATCCGGCCAATACCTTCGGCGGACATTCCCTGATCATTGATCCTTGGGGTGATATTGTGTGTGAGGCCTCCGGCCATGAAGAGATCCTTAGCGGCGAGATTGACCTCGCCAGGGTCCGGGAGGTGCGGGAGCAAATCCCGGTCTTCACGGACCGGAGACCGGAGTTCTATGTGTAGTTGCGATAGCGTGGATGTCTCACCTTCAGCCGGTGCGCCGCTTCAGCGGGCGTACCTCTCCCGTAGGATACGCGCGGCCTCGAGCACCTGCGGATCACTGTACCGCAGGCTATAGCCTGTCTCCTGCTGCAATTGCTCCTCGGGCAGCAGCAGGGTCCCCCGGCTTGCAAGCACCTGCCGGATTCCTGCGGTGAATTCGGCCGCCGAAGCCGGGCCGCCCAGCTCAGCGAGCGCGGCGATGGTCTCCGGCCGCACGCGGGGATAATCCAGGGATTCATCGCCATCCGCTGCATCCATATAGAAGCGGCGGATGCGCTCTCCGCGCGCAAGCCCCGAGCCGGACACAATCACGAACGCGTGGACGAAGTACGCGCTGCTCTGTCTGCGCTGGGCGATGCCGCAGAACTTGCGGCCGCCGATCGCCAGGTCGAAGTCCCCGGGGCAATACGACCCGGTGACTTCTTCGGCCCGGATCAGCGCTGCTGCCTGCGGATGGCCCACGGCTACCGCTTCGGTAATCACCGAAGCCAGCAGCCGGAAGTCATCGTGGAAATCAAGCTTCCCGGCTGGCTTCGGGAGCAGCAGGGATACGTTGATTACCCCCGTATCCAGGGGCACGGCAGCCCCTCCCGAATGGCGGACCGCCGTGCGGATGCCCTGCTGCTCAAGCGCCTGCATCGCCTCAGCCGCACGGGGCAGCTTACTGTCCCGCAGCCCGAGTGCTACACCGCCGGGATGACTCCATAGATGCAGCACAGGCGGAACCTTCCCGGCTCCGACATCACGGCACAGCACCTCTTCGAAGGCAAACGGGACCAGCATATCCTGCACGGATGCTGTTCCCTCTGCTTCACCGCCCGCATGCGTGAAGACAACCAGCTTCTCCGGCAGCCTTCCCGCCGCCCCGTTCTCCAGCACATTATAAGGTTCACTTCGCATTCCCATTCCCCCTAAGTCTCACTAATTAGTCATATTGTAACCGATCTCTCCCCCTGCGGCATCCGCAGCAACGTCTAAATTCCAGATTTGAAATAGCTGCCCGGACCCGTTATCCTTAAATAGATAAGAAGAATATACCAGCCATAAGATTCTCGCTTAAGTTCATGCTATACACAACCCCTAGGAGTGATGCCGCATGACCACCGAACAACAGGCAAAGGACAGGCAAGTGAGCAAGTCCAGACAATGGGAACAGGCCATGAACAAGCTGTATATTAACTTTCAGGACTACAGCAAGGATGCGCTGAACGGATTCAAAGACGAAGATATCCATCAGGCCAGAGTCAATAGCCGTAAACTGCTGACCCTCTTATCCATTCTTGATCCGGGCCACACCGTTACAGCAGAATTGTACAGCAGCCTTAAGCAGGCACAGAAGAAGCTTGGGAAGGTCCGGGATGCCGATGTACTGATCGCGTCGTTCAAGGCCCGGCGGAAGTCGGTCACAGAAGCGGGCGAACACAAGACGGCCAAGCTGCTGAAGGCGGTAATCGGCCACCAGAAGGATTCAAGGGAGACTTCCCGCAAGAAGCTGAAGAACAAGCTGCCCAAGCTGTCCGGCCGGACACTCGAAGCGCAGTGGAATACATTCATGGAGACCCAATTAGAGAAGCTCGCAGCCAAAAAAGATGCCAATGTCGTCATGCGCGAGCTTGAAGTCGCCTTTGAACAAAAGAAAAAAGCCTGCAAGACCTTGTTCAAGGCTCCTGAAACGGAATGGAAGGAAGCCTTTGAGGCCCTTCATGAGCTGCGCATTGCAGCCAAAGAGCTGCGCTATACTGCGAATGCGGCCGCTTTTGCGCTGAATCAGAAATTCCATGCCCATGAAGCCCTCTATAAGGACATTCAAGAGCAGCTCGGAGTCATTAATGACAAGCGTGTCAGCCTTGAGACCCTGCAGTCCATTGGACGCGAAGAACTGGATGTTGGCCCAAAAGTATGGGCAGCCTTCACCGATACGCTCCGCGCAGAGATAATGGAAGCCCTGTATCAGAACGAGGTTGTCCCTGTTAAACAGATTCCCAGATAGCGGCATCATCTTCCATTCATACCCGGAAAAATACAAAGGCAGGACCCCGCTGTAATCCTTGCGGGTCCTGCCTTTGTCTCTTGGGTTAGGTTAGAACGGGCCACTGCCGTCCTCATGCGAAGAACAGTCCCGGCAGCTGCCCCGGGTCATCCTAGTTGCTTAATGATTGCTGCGCACTGCTCCAGCCACTTTGTTGAGCACACCCTGATACACGGATTTCGGCCGCAGGCCGACCAGCTTCTCGACGGGCTGTCCGCCGCTGTATACGATCACTGTCGGCATACTCATAACCCCGGCTTCCGATGCGAGCTCCGGCAGTTCATCGCAGTCCACCTTAATGATCCTCACATCATCCCCATACTCGGCGTTCAGCTCTTCCAGAATCGGCAGCAGGGTCCTGCAGGGCGGACACCAGGACGCACCGTAATCCACCAGTACCGTTCCGCCAGCCTGGAGCTGTTCACGCACAGCTCCGGCATTATCAGCGATTATCATAGCCATCTTAAGCTCCTCCTTCACTATCCGCTATTCTTCTTCGTTCTGCTGCTCTTGGAGAATGGAAGCCATCCGGTCCTGCAGATTCCGCTTGATCTGATTCAGCTCCGTCAGCTGGCGTTCAATCTCTTCCAGCTTGCTCCGGTACAACGGCATCACTTCTGCACAGAAGGCCTCTTTGTTCTTGAGGACACAATGCAGGAATCCGGCAATCTCCTCTGTTGACAGACCCAGATTCAGATACAGCTTGATGGTCTCCACCGTATTCACGGCAAGCGGCGAATATTCACGGTAACCGTTATCCTGCCGAAACGGCTGGATTAGTCCCTGACGTTCATAATATCGCAGTGAACGGACGCTTACGCCCGTAAGTGCGGCTAGCTCACCTATTTTCATGGCATTCTCCCCGGGGTTCATGAGAAATGGTCTGCGTTCAGTATAAACCCTGACACTGGTGTCAGGGTCAAGAGATTTTTGCCATAAATATTGCTTGCACATATGGAACAACAGCAAAAAACCAGCCGAAGCATAGCTTAAGCTGGTCTTACTGCTACAGCAGTCCCGCTGCCCATAGTCCGCCTCTGCGGATCATCCGGCGCAGCGGCTCTGACGAGAAGGAGGGCAGATGATGCCCCGGCATCAGATAGACGACCCGGCCTGCTCCGAATTCATGACACCATGCAGCCTGTCTCATAGCTCCGTCATGAGGATACTCCAGAAGCACCGTGGTCTCGAAATAGGGATGCTGCTCGAAATAATAAGGCTCATCCTCTATGACAAAATCGCTGACTCCCTGCATAACCGGATGCTCCGGGGCAGCAACACTCATATGAAGTGCCGTATACGCCGGATGGTGGGTGAACCGGGCACCGAGCATCCCCCCAAGCTCCTGATTGCGCTGTAGAGAAATTCCGTTGTGCACTACGAGCAGCCCCCCGCCGCCAGCCACATAAGCGAGCAGCGCCCCGCTCTGTGCAGCGGACAATTTATCCTCGGAGAATTCTGTATAAGAGACCACCAGCTTACAATCAGCCAGCTCGTCCTTGTTCATCCGTCCATAGTCCTCCGTTGCGTCCACCCGGAACTCCGGTTCGAGCAGTTGCCCGATCTGGCGGTCTACCTCTTGGAAGGGATGATATTTCACTTCGGTATAGCTGCCGAACGCGAGCGCTTTGTAAGGAGACATAGTATGCACACCTTTCTATGGTCAAATTAACAATTCTGCTATATTACCAGGGCCACAGGTTACCGTCCAGATCAATGTAGACCGGTTCTTCGGCCAGATACAGCTTATGGTTACGGACGATCGTCATAATCTTGCCTGCAGATTCTTCAGGCGTAACAGGCGCTTCGATATCCTTCTCTCCATTCATATAGGACTGCAGCCAGCCGGGATGGAAGACCATCACCTGTCCGCCCATCCTGCGCAGATGATTGTGCATCAGCGAAGACTGCATATTAAGCGCGGCCTTCGACATGGAGTAGCCATACATATTAATCCGCTTGTTCCGCCCGATGCTGCCGGCTTCCGAGGAGATATTAACCACCAGCCGCTGCCTGCCTTGCAGGAGCAACCCCATCAATGCATTGCTTACCCTTAGCGCCCCCAGCGTATTCACGTTATAAATATGCGCCATCGCTTCATCATCCATATCCACGAGCACTGTAGCATCATCCGACCGGTGGATAATCCCCGCATTATTGATAATCATATCTATATGCCCTGTACTCCCGGCAATACTCCGTGCTGCCTCTTTCACGCTCCCTGCACTGCCGATATCAAGAGGAACCAGCCGCAGGCGATCCGGGTATTGCGCTTTCAAAGCCTCCAATGCCTGAGCGTCAGGCAAATACCGTCCGGCAAACACCGTGTACTTACTCTCCAAAAGAGAGCGGACAAGGTGAAATCCGAGTCCACGGTCCGCACCGGTCACACAAGCGACCCTTTTCATGAGCTCCCCCCTCATATCTGCTTCATAACGCACCGAGCCAAGTCCTCATCCCTCTCACATTAGCACGGCAATAGACCGTTAACAACATCCCGCAAGGGAGGGGCAAGCCGGCTGAACTTTCTTTTGCTTTAATTTTGAACTATGTTACAATCAGGAATAATAGTTGTTAACAACACAATTGTTGGCAACAGGTTTCATTAAATCTTACCCCAGGAAGGTGATTCTAAGGTGTCTATTCAACAGATCCGTACCACGGATGAGCTACAGCAATATATCGGGCAGCCTGGCAAAAAACTGCTCTTCAAGCACAGCACTACCTGCCCGATCAGTGCCAAGGCCAATGAGGAATTCCGGGCCTACACACAGAATTCAGATACGCCTGCTGCCATTGTCCATGTGATTGAGGACCGCCTCGTCTCTAACCAGATTGCCGAGGAGCTTGGCATTAAGCATGAATCCCCGCAAATTTTCCTGCTCGAGGACAGCGAAGTCCGCTGGAACACCTCACACTGGAAGATTACCCAAAATGCCATAAAGGAAGCAGTGGAACAATGAGCGCGAACATTATTGTCTATTCCACCACCGGCTGCAGCGAATGCAATCAGGTGAAGCAGCTGCTGGAGAGTAAGGGTATTCCCTTCGAGGTCCGGGATGTCATGACCAGTGCCGTCTATCAGGAAGAAGTCGAGCAGCTGGGCTTCATGGGCATTCCAGTCACTGTCTCCGGGGACCGGGCGGTTAAGGGCTTCAATCTCCCTGAGCTTCAGGAGCTTATGGAAGCTGCCGTGCTGTAATTGTCTATACTTTATGCCAAAAAGGTGCCTCCCTCTAAGCAGGGCGGCACCTTTTGTCTGTTAACTGGTGGCGCACAAGAGTATCCGCCTACACCTATGAGTAAAGCGCTTACGCACGCTGCTGCCTGCGGCAAAAATAAAAAACGGCGATTGAGTGAGATAATCAGTGATTATCGGCTACATATATGGTTTTAGATTCAAAACTGCGTAACCAGGCAGCAATTTATTGTAAATCCGGCGCAAAAGAACTCTTTTCCATTTTTACAAAGACAATCCTGAAAGTGTATGATTCGTGTTGAAAGTTACATTGCGAAATCATACATGCACGCTGAATTTCCGCCAAGCGGAAAACGGGGGAACCATCAGGCCGCAGGCCTTACTTGGGGTGAATCCGAAAGGAGACTACCATTGCGCAGTCTCTGGCAGGCAGGGCGACTCTCACCGTCCGAATCCGACAGCTAACCCCGTAAGCGTAAAGAGAGAAGGAACGTGTGCCATGCCAGACCTGTTATCGCCCAAGGCAGCTAATACTGCCGGATTCAAACATTATGTCGAGCAATACAGCGGACCCGTCTATGCTCTCAGCTGTCTGCTGCTGGAGAAGGGTGCCCGCGCGGATCAAGCCGCAGCCGCTACCTTCGCGTCGCTCTATGAGCTATGGCTGAAGGGAAGCCTCCCGCAAGGGAAGGCTGGCTCCCCGGCCGCTTACAAGGAGTGCATCCGTCAATGCTCCATTCTTGCCCAGGAGCACAGCCGCTGCACCCCTGCCCTGCTCGGCTGGGAGGATCAGATTGCCAGTGCCCTCTGGTACGGCCTCCAGCTTCCCCTGTCCGACATCAGCCTGATCCTCCAGCATAGCGTCCCCGAGCTGAAAGCCCAGCTTAGAGGGATACGCGAACAAATGGCGGCCGCGCATTCAACAATGCCCTCTGTTCACCGCCCTTCGGCGGGATAAGGCGGGAGATGACGGGGGACGGATGGTGTGAAGTGCCCCTCAAATCAGCTTTTGCCCTTACCTCCCTTGGCGAACCGCCAGAAGGCCATGCAGCAGCCGAGCAGTCCAACGCCCAGCAGAAGGGTCTGTAAGGCCCCCAGCCAAGCGGATTTATCCGATGGAATCAGGCTGCTGATAATAATTAACAGAATCGAGACCGCGACCAGCACGGGGGTTCGTCTACTTTTCTTCACAAAAAGTCACCACTCCTAACTACTAATAGTACTAAGGTACACTATCTGACGGAGTTTAACCATAATGATTCATTGCAAGCCCGTTTAATTATAAAATGTAAAAAGGTTGTGTAGGCACTTCGGTCTGCACATCCCAAAAAAGCCCATCCGCCGGGTTGGCGTATGGGCTTCTGATTCAATTTCCTCTTAAAGCTTTAATTTCAGAGATCAGATGGTCCAGTTTATATCCATTCGTATCCCGTGAGAAGGTTCTCATCTCTTCGCTCTGTCCCTCGAATGCAGATAGAACATAGTCACCATCAACTACATAATATGTCCCATAACGGGTGAAAGAGTAGCTTCCTTCCTGCTCTTCCCCTACCCCCTTTTTGATTGCAGCGACGATCTTCATTCCCGGCTTAAGTTCTGGCTCAATCCCCTTGAACTCAGAGTTATAAATCAGGTTAATGGTCCCTTCAACCTCTTCACCAGTAACTACTTGATCTACATTAACTTGAAAAGAAGTAAACATAGGCTTGTAAGGTTCCAGGCCGGAATCCTTAGATTTCTCCGCTAAATTACCCTCTGGAGTTCCAGGTTCAGTTATCAGATCCACGCTGAAATCCGGCATTTGCTGAATGACTTCAGCAACTATGACCGTGTCCGTATGATCCAATACCTCCTTAAATGTTAAATCCCGCAAATCAACATTTTCGGGAGAGCCGGTGGATAAAGGATATTCTTTACGAAGCTCCTTAATTTGCTCTGGCGACAGGCTTGCTGCTGCTAACTCATCTGATTCAGAAGAAAGATTGGAACAAGCCGTTAGGATTCCGAATACCATAATTGATGCAATGGCAGCTGTTATTATCCTTTTTATATTCATCTCAATCCTCCGTTTCTAGAGGTATAAGAATCATAATAACTTCCTAAACAATAAAAAAGAAGAGTCTCCATGTGGAGACTCGATAACATCCTGTTTATGGGGCCATGGCTAAACGACGCGGTAATTCCATGTTCCCGACTTAGATTTCACTCCATAATTGCCGTAATTATGATTAGGACAGATGCGGGTATAGGGCGGAAACGCCGCCTGCAAGTCCGGCTTGGATCATCCGGCTGGTATCGTCGGCAAGAATTTCAAAGCTGCCGGCTGCTATGCCGTCAATAGCTATTTTCGCAATATCCGAAGGGTTTGATTTGGGAGCATCCAGGCCGGCTGTCATGTCTGTCTCCATATAACCCACATGTAAGCCTGCTACTCTAATATGACGGGGATACAAATTCAAACGAAGATCGTTCGTCAACGCCCATGCTGCAGCCTTCGCAGCTGTGTAGGCACCCGCAGCTCCGCCACTGAACCAGGATAAGGCGGAAAGAATATTCAGAACCGCTCCTCCCCCGTTGTTCTCGATGACTGGTGCAAACGCGCGAACCATGGATAACGTACCGAAGAAATGCGTATCCAACTCCAGCTGGATTTGCTCCATATCCCCTTCCAGCAAAGAAGCGCCTGTAGATGATCCTGCATTGTTGATCAGAATTGTAACATCCTTAGCCAGGCTGGCTGCTGCCGCTACCTCTTGAGGGTTGGTTACATCAAGCTTTACAGGGGTAACCCCTGGAATATTTACGGTCTCCGGATTTCTTGCTCCCGCGTAGACCTTAGCCCCTCTAGCTAGAAGTTCAAGCGTAAGCTGGCGGCCAAGCCCCCGGTTTGCTCCAGTAACAAATGCGACTTGTTCAGAAATGTTCATGGGTTCCGCTCCTCTTTTTAAGAATGATCGTTCTAGAAAATGCACAAGAAATGATATAATAACCTAATCTCATCATGCAATGATGTCCTATAAATTCAATATAACATATTGAGAACGATCGGTAAATAATTATATAATTATTTAAAATCGGATTACCACTTTCCCTTGGGGGTGACCTGTAGCAACCAGATTTAGAGCTTCACTAATATCTTCAATGTGGAACTCCCGGGCGTCTACCGCAGGTATAATTTGGTTCTCTTCAATAATTTTTGTGATTTGCCGTAATTGTTCTCCATCACTGCGTACAAACACAAAATGATATTCAATCTTCTTCTTCTTGGCTTTGTGATCATACTTAGCCCCAGCAATACTGAACAGTTTTTGCTTCCAACCTGCCAAGCCCATAGTTTTGGCGAATCGTTTGTTTGGCCCGGTCCGTAGAGAAAGAAGATGGCCGCCTGGTTTAATAATAGAGAGTTCACGGTCAAATTCACCAGGTCCCAAGGTATCAATCACATAATCAAGATCATGAAGCCGTTCCCAGTAGTTCTCCTCCTTGTAATCAATGTATTGATCAGCTCCCGCGGCCATTGTACGTTCACGCGCCTGTGGACTTCCGCTGACGATGACCTTCAGCCCCATGCTTTTAGCGATAGGAACCGCCATTTGGCCAAATGAACCAGAGCCTCCTGGAATGAACACACTTTCGCCAGCTTTGGCAGCTAACTCTTCATGCAGGCTTTGATAGGCTGTCAATCCTGTTAAAGGTGCAGCCGCACCGGTTACAAAATCCAGATTACCCGGCAGGTGAGCAATAGCCTCTGCAGGAATCGCCGCATATTCGGCAAATGCTCCAATCTTTCGCAGCGGCAGGCGGGAGTAAATGGCATCACCCACTTTGAAGCCTGCGACTTTCTTACCCATCTTCTCAACAACACCTGTGAGTTCGTTACCAAGGGTCAAGGGGAACTCATAGTCCTGGATTAACTTCACGCTTCCGGTAGCGATGAGCAGCTCCAAGTGGTTAACCGCCGCCGCCTTCACTTTAACCAAAACTTCATAATCACTTATTTCCGGGACTGGAACATCGCGCACTTCAACTTGAAATGGTTTGGAGTATTTGGTGATCTGTGCCGCCTTCATAATTAATATCCTCCTATCCGCAAGATTTTAAGTAACATTCAAGATGATTTGTAACTTGCACACCAAGCATAAGACCAGGAGTTACAAAAGTCAACATTTGTTACTGTGTTTTTGTGTGCTAAACTATAAGTGGATATCACTAATTAACGAAAGAAGGGTTGGCAGCACTCACCTGCCACAACAAATGGCTAAGATCACACAGGAGCTTATTATTGCAACTGCCGAGACATTAATTGAGCGTACGGAAAAGTCTGAGGTGACGCTCTCTCAAATAGCGGATGAATTGAACATCACCCACGCTGCACTCTATAAACATTTCAAAAACAAACAAGAACTCTGGGCGGCTGTAGCTAAGAACTGGTTCAACCGGATGATTTCAGAGCAAATCCGTATAAACATGACTAATACCGCCTCCCCGCAGGAAGTGCTCCACAATTGGCTATGGGCATTTGTGAATGCCAAAAAGCGTGCTTATAATGAGAATCCCCAAATGTTCGCCTTGAATACACAATATGTGGACAGTAATCCTTTGGTATTACGTGATGTGCTTTGGGATTCTTATCAAATCATTGATGGTTTCATGGAATATCATGATCCTCAATTTGAGCGGGCAGAGGCCATTCTATCTGCGTTTGCAGTGTTTAGTCTCCCCTCTTTTAAAGAATCCTGGAATTCACCAGACTACCAAGAACGGTTTGAACGCATCTGGAGTTTAATCAAACAGGGGGTTTGAATTCTGGAGGGGATGGCTGAATATACAACAGGGAGCAGTTACCTGAGGTAACTGCTCCCTGTTGTATTGCCCGGAAGGCCGTAGCGGATTTTTGCTGCCAAAAGTCCTTACTGTTCCCTACGTTTATTAAATCTGCCAAGAGTTACGATTGTCATCATCATTCCCACAATTCCAATGCCTGTTAGTACTCCCTGCGAGAAATCCATCACACTGCTTCCGTTAGACTGAATGACTTGACCAGCAACAATCGCTGAGAAAGAGGCCAGGAACAGCATCACTGAATTTTGTTGTTGTTTATTCATTTTCTCCACTTCCTTGTCAAAGTTAATAATCTGTCCAACCCTAAATCTTATAAGCCTTCATAGCCTTTCTAATTTCCTTAATACTAGGGCGCTTGCCGTACATCAGGACGCCGGTGCGGTAGATCTTGGCGGCAAGCCAGCCGAAGATGAAGGTGGTGACCAGCAGGATTAACAGTGAGACCATGATCTCCCAGAAGGCTACATGCCCGACACCGATCCGCAGCAGCAGGCTGAGTGGTGAGGTGAAGGGAACGAAGCTGGCTACCTTAACCAGTAGGGTATCCGGGTTCGAGATGCTGAACAGCGGCAGGTAGAAGCTGACGAAGCCCACCATCATGACCGGCATCACCGCCTGTCCCAGGTCCTCTGTCCGGCTGACAATCGAACCGACAGCCGCATACATCAGAGCGTACAGGAAGTAACCCAGGATATACAGGATGAAGCCATACACCAGAATTCCGGCATTCAGTTGTCCCAGATCCAGATTGAAGTCGGTCAGAATGCTGGAATTATGCGGCAGCATCAGGTTGAGAGCAATACTGGCCGAGATAATGGCGATCTGCAGCAGGCCGACGAGGAAGATCCCGATCACCTTGCCGAACATCTGTGTCAATGGGGATGCGCTGGTGATGAGAATCTCCATGATGCGCGAGCTTTTCTCCGAGGTAATCTCAGCGGCAATCATGTTGCCTGTCATCATCACGGACATGAAGAACAGCATCAGCAGGACGTAGACCACGACATAATTGATCACCGGCTTGACTTCATCCTGATCTGTACCACCCGCTCCTCCCGTGGCACTGAGCTGTTCTGTATCAAACGAGACCGGAGCAAATATAGCAGCTACCTGGCTCTCCGTCAGCTTGTCACCGACAATCAGTCCGGTATTCACCTGCTGCAAAGCGGCTTGAAGATTCGTTCTTAATTCGCTGTCGATCTCTCCGTCTTTGCTGTGATACGTAACCGGAGGCACCCCTACACTGCCCTTGTCGGCAAAGGTAAGATACCCCTCAATCTTCTCATCCGCCAGCCCTTGCTTAAGTGCAGCATCCTCTGCGGAAGGATAGGCCGTAAATATGACTTTGTCCTCGGCCTCAGCCGGTGGTGTATAGGCCATAAGCAGCTCCGCAGGCTGGAAGCCCTGCGCGGCAACGATTCCGATCTGTGTAGCCTCCTTGGCGCCATTTTCTCCGTTGAACACCTTGATCAGATAAGGAATATTCATCCCGATGCTCAGCAGGAGCACCAGAATCAAGGTGGTAATCATAAAGGATTTCGTTCTTACCTTGTTCTTGAATGTGAAATTGATAATGCTGCCCATTTTATTCATTGGATTCACCCACCGCTCTGATAAAGATTTGGTTTAGTGTCGGTTCCTTAATCTCGAAATGCTCTACCTCACCTTGAGCCATAGCCAGCTGCAGAATGCGCTGCGCCGCGCCGATCTCACTGATTGACAGCAGATATCCCCGTTCCAGGCGCTCCACTCTGGTAACTCCGGCGATCTCTGCAAGTCCGTTCACTTCCCCGGTGGTCCGCAGTGCGACCTGCTCGCGCGGGTACCCCTTCTTAATCTCACGGATATCGCCCTGGACTACGGTGTTCGAGCGGTCAAGAATCGTAATATTGCGGCATAACTCCTCTACA
Source organism: Paenibacillus tritici (assembly GCF_013204885.1). Taxonomy (GTDB): domain Bacteria; phylum Bacillota; class Bacilli; order Paenibacillales; family Paenibacillaceae; genus Paenibacillus_AQ; species Paenibacillus_AQ tritici. Next base: position 24,616 of record NZ_JABMKX010000018.1, on the reverse strand, counting down.
TGCTCCATCCGGTGGGTGGAGAAAAGAATACTCGTCCCCGAATCCCGCATCTCTCTGACCGTATCCTTCAGCAGCTCCACATTCACCGGATCGAGGCCGCTGAAGGCTTCATCCAGAATCAGAATCTTCGGCTTATGGACGACAGCTGCGACGAAGCCCATTTTTTGCTGATTTCCCTTGGATAGCTCCTCAATCTTCTTATTGTAATATTCAGGAACATCGAACCGCTCCAGCCAGTAACGCAGGCTCTTATCCGCCTCACTTGCGGACATGCCGCGCAGCCGGGCCAGATAAATAATCTGGTCGCTTACCTTAACCTTCGGATACAGCCCCCGCTCCTCTGGAAGATAACCCATCAGATGCTGAAGCTCCGCACTATACGGCTTGCCATTATAGAGGATGCTGCCTTCATCCGGGTAGATCAGACCGAGCACCATACGCATGGTCGTTGTTTTGCCGGCGCCGTTCGCACCCAGCAGGCCATAAATTTCGCCTTGCTCCACCTTCAGACTGATTCCGTTGACTGCGGTCTTCTCACCGTACTGCTTCACTACCTGTTCCAACTGCAATGCTTCCATTCCTTATTCCCCTCTCTTCTGGTCGATCAGAACCGGACGATGTCCCCGGGTCCATAAGCTTAGGATTTCATCCAGCTCCAGGCTGCGGTTCTTCAGTACCTTTACGCCCAAATCCTGGATGCGTTTCTCATACAGATAAATTTGCTGGGTCAACAATGAGGCCACACCCGGCGTCTCCAGCTTCAGCTCCAGCGCCTGCGGGAGTTCGGCTGCCAGTTCCTGCAGTTCCTGCTCTCCCTCAATCTGAACCCATATTTCACTCCATGAACCAAACAGACTGTCCTTCTCGGTCATTCCCAGCAGCTGTCCCTGGTGCATCAGCACGATATAATCTGCCAGCCGCCGGACCTCTTCAACAATATGGGTCGAGATGATGATCGTGGCCTCGTGTTCATCCATGTATCTCTGCAGCGTCTCAATCATGATCTTCCAGGCAAAAGGGTCCAGGCCCGAAGACGGCTCATCCAGCAGCAGCAGACGGGGCTTCGCCGCCAGCGCAGCGGCAATCTCGAACTTGCGGCGCTCGCCCTTGGACATCTTGCCCAGTCTGGCGTTGTGCGGCACTTCAAACTTCCCGATCAGCTCCTCGAAGTATCCCTGGTCCCAGGAAGGATACCAGTGACGGCGGAATTCTGCAGCCTCAGCGGCTGTCCAGAAGTTCTCCTCACTCTGGGATACCTCCGGCACATAAGCCATTTGCTGGCGGAGCTTCAGCGGCAACCCGTCCACGTAAGCTTCCCCGAACCAGCGGACCTCACCCTCTCCAGGGAAACTGAGCTGCATCAGCAGGTGCAGCAGAGTGCTTTTGCCGGAGCCGTTCTGGCCTACCAGTGCAGTGATATATCCCTGCGGCAGGCTAACATTAAGCGGCCCTATCGTCTTATGCCGCCGCTTCTTGCACACATTCCGCAGCTCTACAGCTTGCTCTACCATGAGCTTCTCCCCCTTCATTCCCGTTTGCCGTATTTGTTCTTCACAATCTCTGTAAACATCACTGTCAGTTCTTCCTCACTGCAATGGACGGACAAGCCCACGTCGACGGCACTCTCCAGCGCCTTACGGATCACATCCTGCTTATAGCCCTCCATGGTACCGTCCCCTACATGGGATACGAAGGTGCCCGTTCCCTGTCTCGTCCGCAGCAGACCCTCATTCTCCAGGTCCTGATAGACGCGGCGGACTGTAATGACACTGCACTTCAAATCACCCGCCAATTCCCGGATCGAAGGAAGAAGTGTCCCTTCTGTGATCGTGCCCGAGATAATCAGTGATCTTAGCTGCGTCTCAATCTGATGGTATAACGGCTCTGCGCTGTTCTCATTGATTTGAATGGGTATCCACATCATTCACACCCGCCTTCCAGGCCCGGTCCCCGGATGATCGCCATGCCCCGTCTCATACGAGATCACGGCTCTTCAGCCGGTGAATCGTCCATTTGGAGAACAACTGAAGCGATACTAGGCCAAGCACCAGCGCGCCCCACATCAACGGAGACCCTAGCCCCCACTCCTTGGAGACAGCCGCACTTGCAAGCATCATATTACCTCCAGCCAGATAGACCAGCCCTGTAGCGCCTATCGCCAGGATCATGATGATAGCCATGGACCAGAAATAGGCTTTGCCGCTGACCGAGAACTCAATCACAATGTACAGCCCGGAGACCAGCAGACTGAAGCCAACCCAGGTGAAGGTGAAGGCAAGATACGCAGGCACCGGCAGCTCACTGCGTATCCCCGGGCTGAGCCAGTAGATTAAGCTGAAGTACAGCGTGCCGTTCAAGGCAATGGCGAACAGCGCGTTCAGCTTTCTTTTGCACAGGATAACCTCAACCGGCACTGGCAAAGCACGCATATACGCCAGCATCCGGGTGTAAGAATCTTCAGACAGATATTTCATCGTCCGCCGGGAGAAGCTGATGCTGAGCATCAGAATCATAGTAATCATTAGAACATCGCTTAGCATCCGCACTGTACTTCCGGTGAGCGTATCGTCAATGACCATTCCGGTAATCGCCGAGAAATATCCCATGAACACCATGGAGAACAGCAGTGCCCAGAGCAGCTTCAGCCGGTCGCCGTGAAATTCACTGCGTACGATAACCCAAGCATGCTTCAACGTTGTCATAACCTCTCGCCTCGCTTTATTAGTCTCAAGCAGCAGACAGCAGATCCATAAGTTGCAGTGTGTATCTCTCTGTGCTTACTGTATATATCTATATACACAGTATATGACCTGCCTTTTCCTCTGTCAACCCACAACCTCCAAACAGACTGAAATTCGTGATCAGCCCCGTCTATACGCACAAAAAAAGCCCCGTGCAGGGCAGACTTCGGCATTATTAGCAGCAGACCGCAAAATTGAAAGCTGGGGTTAAACTTTTTTCCTCCATACTCCGCCGGAACAAGGTGTGAAGCCACTTCGGGTATACAGCGAGGTGTGTCTGGAATCGTAGGTCAGGGTCACAATTTCTAGCCCGAAGCGTTCCGCCTCTTCCAGCAGCTTTTCCACTAGAGCCTGGCCTAATCCTTCATTCTGATAATGAGGATGCACTATGATATCCTCCATATAGCCATGCTGCAGTCCCATACCTGATACATACCCGAAGGCTATGAGTTCATCGTTCACCTCACGGACCCCCGCCCAAAAGTTGCATCTCTCAAATAAAACAGGGTAATCCGCATGCCGGCCGTCCCAGCCTGCCCGTTGTCTTAACGTTGGCACTTCATGTGGTTCAATCGGCAGATTTATTACAACCTTATGGTTCAACGTATTAACTCCTTTACTTTAGATTTGAAAATACTCCATTTGTTATAAGGCCTTCCACTATAGTCCCACCCGCCGGAACGGAGCCTCTTTCCTAAATAAATAATTTTGAACAACCAGAGGTTCGTTATCCTAATTATGATCTATTTGATGCTGGATAGTCACTTCAAGTTGGGCTTGGACTCCCGATCTTGCCTTCAAACAAGTGGAATTTGTACATCTATTTCGGGCCACTGGCACACTTACAGAAAATTAGTTGGATAAACAACACCTAATTCGTCCCATTTAAGATGATTTAATGAAATCAGGATAATTAAGTGTACTTTTTCCAACTGTTGCTTCCAAATAGTCCAACTCGGCAGAATTAAGTGCCTTTTTTCCAACTGCGTTCCCAGCCTGTCCTGCACTCCACCCTTTGCACTCCACCTTTGCCTATTACCCATCCACTCTACGGCATAGCGCCCATTGCCCACCCACTCTGCGTGAAAATGTACATAAGCAGCATTATAGCAGCGCAGGAGTACCACCTATCACAGCCAAAAAGCCCATCCACCGCCCCCGCAGTAGCGGAGCAAATGAACAGGCTTTAGCAGGTCCAAGTACTGGAGATTCGTCTATCCGTTTCAAGGGATACACGCTTGTGCGATATCTGCAGTAAGCTGCTATTTCTTGGAGAATAACTCGATACTCTGCGTCTCCAAAATCGGATTCCAAATGCGTTCAACGGATTGGGTAAGCGGCTGCGGGTAATCTGCGGCTTGACTGCCAAAAAATAAACTCATCTCATTGACTCCCTCCCCATCGCTAGAGGTCGTGGTGCCGCCGAAATTGTGTAGTGCAGTTTCCCGATTCGTTCTTTCATGCACCTGCCCGTTAGCATCGGTAAATTTGTCGGCTAGTCCTGCGCCAATGTACTCCGCCTGTACCGCCCCTTGCGAATCGGTATAATAAAATAGCTTACTCACTTTGCGCCGCAGCAGAATCTCTGCCTCTGTTGCATGATGTTCCTTCTTTGAAGTGACAATTTCAAAATCGTCTGTCGGCGCTTCAATCACCTGCTGCTTGTTCAGATCGACCACAAATTTCATGCGGTCCGGCTCCAGCGCCGAGATACCTTCAATCTTCAGTATGGCGGAGTCCGGCTGGTTAAGCTCGGTATGCCTGAACACCAGCGTTGCCTGCGAGCGGTCTTTGAACACCTCGGAATTATCGGCCGTGATTCTGCCCGGATAAACCAACTTCTCTGTTTGGCTCCCGGTTGTTGTGATCAGAACAGGATTAAGCAGGCTGAAAATCTGTTTGGTATTCGCCGGGTCATACTCCAGATCAACATAAGTATTGAGCGGAGTATACTGTACTTGGCGCACTTTGATCTTTTGCCCGTCCACGGTAAGCGTGCGGTTTACAGGCAGCGTATGCTCCTCCCGGTCTTTGAATGGGTCCGGTTCAAGCTGGAATGATACCTCCATGCTGGTCCGATACTTGTTGCTGCTGGAAGTAAGCGCCTGGTCGGACGTTCCAGTGAGAATCAGAGTGAACTTCACATCCTTGGAATAGGCGATGGAAGTCGGATAATTGGTGGAATAAATAAAATCCTTGCTTTGGCCGGGCTGAATCCGGGAGTCGGTGTCGTACGCCATTTCCAGGGCTGCGCCTCGATGCGGATAGGGCACCTCGAAATCGCCGAATTGAATTTTCGTATCCGCAGGAATAACTTCTTCATCCGTATCGTTGTGCACATTGAACAGGATGTACACTTTACGGCCATCTGTGACGGCGCCATCCACATCCATACGGTATCCATTGTTTGTTGCGCTTTGACGGACCGGCTTTACCAGATTTCGTTCCAGGATGTCGCCAACCACCCGGTTCGTTAACGGCTGTTTGCGATAGGCCGCAAAATCATTCCAGCTTGTGGTGCTGGCCGCCTGCACTGAACCACCGAGGCCGGAATCATCTGTACCTCCGGTCGGCAGGCCGATGGAGAAGATTATCAGAAAAACGGCTGCGGCCGTGGCTAATACGGTTCCCGCCCCATAGGAATAGAAACGTCGTTTGCTGCGTTTTTTCCCATTATTTATTCCGCTGCGCATGGCATGATAAATTTTCATTTCCTGAATCGACTCTGCATTTAGATGGACCTCCTGAGCATCCTGTTTCAGGATACGTTCTTCTTTTTCCAACATTTCAGCACCTCCCATAGGCTCACAAATAGTTCCGCAACAGCTTAAGTCCTTCACGCAGCCAGGTTTTGATCGTGCCTTCGGGCTTATTCAGTACCTTGGCAATTTCAGGGGTCGTCATATCCTGGTAATACTTAAGCATCACGACATGCCGGTATTTCGGCTTCATCCGGTTCATCGCCCGCTCCAGATCGAGACGGTCGCTGCTCCTCATCTCGTGGGATTCCTTGTCCTCCAGCTTCTCCGCCGGAACGACGCGTTTTTTACGCCGCAATTCATCCATGCAGCAGTTGATAGTAATCCGCAGCAGCCACGGTGTGAAGGCCTGCTCGTTTTTGAGCTGTTTGCGCTTCATCCAGGCCCGGCACGAGGCTTCTTGCACCGCTTCCAGGGCATCCGCTTCGGAACGCAGATAGCTGTACGCGATCGCATACAGTTTACGGTGCTCGACCGCAAGCCGTTGAAAGAATTCCTTTTCATCCATCCGCGCAAGATCTGCTGTATTTGCTGTGTTCATTGTTCTCTCCACCATTCACCACCCCCTCTTCCTTGTTGTGTCCGTCTATGGAAGAAGCCGCCTCGAAATATGTTTTCACAAGTAAGACGGAGCAGAACGTAAAAACGATTGATTTATATTAAAAAAGCCCATCCACCGCCCCCCGCAGTAGCGGAGCAGATGAACAGGCTTATTCCTTATCCCCAAGCATTCCTTCAGCTAAGCGCCCAGGATGATCTCCCAGACCGGCTTCGTATGTCCGCCCGGATAGAGCATGTACAGCAGCACATAGACGGCTACTCCGGTGATGGCGGTGATGAACCAGATGACGGAGGTCACTCTTCCCCATTTGCGGTGTTTGGCATACTTGGCCTTGAAGCCTAGCGTCAGCGTAGTGATGCCGAATACGGCAGCTACGGTTGCAAGCACAATATGGAAGATCAGGAAGACATGGTAGATCGTCGTCAGTTCCTCCGGCCCGCCCCAGGAAGTATTGCCTACGAATATCGTTCTTGACGAATACACCAGGAAAAAGAGAATCGCTGCCACCGCAGCCGCAATCATCGTCTTCTTGTGTGCTTCGCGTTTGCCTTGAATGATCTGTCTCCAGCCGATAGCCACCAGCAATGCGCTAATAACAATGAATGATGTGCTGATCGTCGGAAACAATGTGAAAATATCCATGCATATCCCCCTCGGTACTTACCAGCTCATAATAGGTCAGACCTCCTCCGCAAGTGCAGAGGATGGCGCGGACAACTCGGTGTCCTCTTGTCTGTTCTCTTTTTTATACCAATGATAGAACACATAAGCAAGCATCGAGGCAAAAATAAATTCCTGAATGAACTTCATCACGATGCCGCCGACCTGCTGATCTACCTTGGGGGACAGAGATCCGAAGAAGCCGGGACCGCCAAAAGCCTGCAGCAAAGCAGCCGGACTCTGCGGCACACAGTAGCCCATCGCCTTCGCCCAGGTGCCCGGATCACTATAAGTGGCATACAGGGGAGAACCGGCAAATATAATCAGCCCGCAGGCCGGTGTAAGCAGGACCATATTCATAAAGATAAAGCCCACCTGACCCAGACCGCTAAGCGCCCGGTATTCGGGCAGCGGGTTGATCAGATTCCACCACATTAACGCCGAGGTCAGGAACAGGACACCATAATACAGACGGTGGACCGTGAAGTGCAGCATGACATAATCATGGATCACCGGGATATGATAGAGCGAAAACAGCCCATTGAAGAGCAGGGCGGCCACGACGGGCTTGGCGAGAAAAGCAAACCCCTTCAGCGGATTCACCCGCAGCAGGGCGCGCCAGCACCAATCGGGAATGCCCAGCATAATCAGCGGTACCGCCACCAGATAGGACAAGGCCATGCTGACCATATGGAAGGAGAACAGGATGTGCCCCAGCAGACTGACAGGTCCGCCCTGTGCCAGGTAGAGGGCCAGCATTCCGCATAAGAACAGCCCCCTCCGCCAGAAGGGGACTGCAATGCTGCCCTCAAAACGGGAGGCCAGCGGACCGATCAGCACAAAATATCCGGCAGTCAGAAGGAGCATCACGGCCAGAAACAGCGGGCTCCATAGTTCAGTAAAGCTGAAATATTGCAATCCCGGTATCATCGCGAGACCTCCCCGGACAGAATTAATCCCACCATACCCAATAGAGCGCCATTATGATGGAGGTGCCTGCGATAAAAAATCCGCCCAGCATGAAAATAATCGGCAGCATATGCCCTTTGTCCTTCAGATGCATCCAGAAGCCCATCTGCAGGAACACCTGCAGCACAGCCATTACCAGCAGCAGGATGATCGCAAAGGTAGCATTGATACCTCCGGCAGCCACCGCCGCAAAAGCAATCAGTGTCAGGACAACCGAGAACACAAATACAACAATATGCCGTTGCGGTCCTTCCGGCCGGTGCCGGTGCTTCACCGCAGAATCTGAAGAAGGCTGCTTTGTCGTCATGGCTTCAGCCCACCTTTCCGAGCAGGTATACGACCGTGAAGATAAAGACCCATACCACATCAATGAAATGCCAGTACATCGCCGACACGTAGATCTTCGGTGCGGTAACTACCGTCAAGCCTTTGTGCATCAGCTGGCCGATCAGCACAGCGATCCACATAATACCGAAAGCGACATGCGCACCATGGAACCCGACCAAGGTATAAAAAGCCGAGCTGAACGCACTCGTGGTCATCCCGAATTCCTCGTGCCTGATATATACGCTGAATTCATAAATCTCCAGGATCAGGAACCCGAGTCCGAGCAATACCGTGACCAGCAGCCAGTTCCGCAGTTGGGCAATATTGCCCCTGTGCATCGCCTGGATGGCGAAGACACTCGTCAGACTGCTGACCAAAAGCAGAAGGGTCGCTAACGCAACCAGCGGCAGGTGAAACAGTTCTGCTGCCGACGGCCCCTCATTCGTCTGATTGCGCAGCGCCAGGAAGGTAGCGAACAGGGTGCCGAAGAGCACCGCTTCTCCTCCAAGGAACAGCCAGAAGGCCAGTACCTTATTGCGTCCTTCCAGCGTCGCTTTCTCTGGTTCATGCGGGAGTGTTCCGCCCTCCGCTTCAGCGTGTGCTGTCGTCATATCCGCTCACCTTCCTTCCAGCTCTTCGGGTTCAATATGCCAGCCGTGATCGTCGAACAGTGACCGCATCAGCATTGACCCGAAGGTAATTAGGAGTCCCAGCGCAGTAACAATATAATTATTGAACAGAAAGCTCATGATGCTATTGTTGAATTCATCGCGGCTGAACATGAAGCCGAGACCGGCAATGAAGATCCCAACGGACATCATGAACGGCAGTATCGTAGCCGAAGGCATATGAATGGAACCTACCGGTTCAGCCGGAGTCATAGCCTTGGCCCCAGCCATCTTCTCTTTCCAGAAGGCATCCAGGCCCCGCACCAGCGGCGTCTGCTTGAAGTTATATTCCGGCGGCGGGGATGGAATGGTCCATTCCAGGGTCCGGCCGTCCTCCCACGGATCATTCGGTGCGTCTGCGGGCCGTCTGGAGGTCAGGAAAATATTCACCAGGAAGATAATCATGCCGACACCCATCAGGAACGCGCCGACTGTACTGACCAGGTTAAGCAGATCGAATTGCTGGTTCGGCAAGTAGGTGAATACACGCCGCTGCATCCCCATCAGTCCCAGGAAATGCTGCACGAAGAACGTTAAGTGGAAGCCGATAATGAAGGTCCAGAAGGTCCACTTGCCCAAAGCCTCGCTAAGCATCCGCCCGAACATCTTGGGCCACCAGTAGTGAAGTCCGGCAAACAGCCCGAGCACCAGACCGCCGACAATAACATAGTGGAAATGCGCCACTACGAAGTAAGTATCATGGAACTGGAAGTCCGCAGGCGCGGAGGCCAGCATAACCCCGGTGACTCCGCCCATGGTGAAGGTGGGAATGAAGCCCGCCGCGAACAGGTTAGGGGTCGTGAAGCGTACCTGCCCGCCCCACATGGTGAACAGCCAGTTGAAGATTTTGATCCCTGTAGGAACGGCTATCAGCATCGTAGATACGGAGAACAGGGCGTTCGCTACCGGACCGAGGCCGGTGGTGAACATATGATGCGCCCAGACCATGAAGCCCAGGAAGGCGATCAGTATGGTGGCGAAGACCATGGAGCTATACCCGAACAGCCGCTTGCGCGAGAAGGTCGGAATGACCTCGGAGATGATCCCGAAGGCCGGAAGAATCAGAATGTACACCTCGGGATGGCCGAAGATCCAGAAGATATGCTGCCACAGTACGGGATTCCCGCCTCCGGCAACATTGAAGAAATTGGCATCCAGAATCCGGTCGAAGGTCAGCAGCACAAGGCCTACTGTAACTGCCGGGAAGGCGAATAGAATAATAGCTGAAGTAATAAACGTAGCCCAGGCGAACATCGGCATCCGCATGAAGGACATCCCCGGTGCGCGCATCGTGATAATGGTCGCCAGGAAGTTAATGCCCCCAATCAGTGTACCGAGGCCGGCAATCTGCAGCCCAATGGTATAAAAGTCCACCCCGTGCGTCGAGCTGTAGCCCTTGCCGGAGAGCGGGGTATATGCGGTCCAGCCCGCATCAGGCGCACCGCCCATCACCCAGCTGAGGTTAAGCAGGAGACCGCCGAACAGGAAGGTCCAGAAGCCAAGGGAGTTAAGAAAAGGAAAGGCTACATCCCGCGCGCCGATCTGCAGCGGAATAACCGCATTCATCAGCGCGAAGATGACCGGCATCACTCCAAGGAAGATCATGGTTGTGCCATGCATGGTGATCAGCTCGTTGAAGGTCTGGGCATCCAGAAAGGTATTCATCGGCTTGATCAGCTGAATACGGATCAGGATAGCTTCCAGGCCGCCGATACCGAAGAAGAGGCCGCCGGCCCAGAGATACAGGATTGCTATTTTTTTATGGTCGACAGTGGTGATCCAGTCCATAAGCCCGGTATGCCGCTTGGCGCTGTGGCCGGGCTTCAAGGGCTGGGAGGGATGCAAGGATTGCGCTGCATGAGCCAAAGAACGTACCCCCTTTATCAAATATGCTGCTTCCGCTTCAGGTTATAGGCTTCATTCCAGCGTATAGCCGGCCAGGAATTCGGCAATTCCGTCAATCTCTTCGTCGCTTAAGCCCATGTCCTTGGGGTTCGGCATCTTGTTGCCCGGCTTCACACTCTGCGGATCATGCAGCCAGGTCTTCAGATTCTCCAGGATCGGTGCTCCGTCCTCGCGCGTATCGTCATTGAGCAGAATGCCGGCGACTGCTTCACGGGAGCCGATTCCGGTCAGGCTGGGAGCCACCGGTGAGGCTGGCATACTTCCAATCGCATGGCAGCTCAGACATTGGGACTTGAACTTCTCGGCAAGCGCCGGGTCATCCGGCATCACAGACTCCGGCGCCTTCATAGAGGCGATCCACTTCTCGAAGGCCTCCCCGCTGACCGATTTCACCTTGAACTCCATGAATCCGTGGGAAGGTCCGCACAGCTCCGCGCATTTCCCGCGGTAAACGCCTTCATTCGGCGCACTGAAGCTGAAGCGGTTGACCGTGCCGTCCGGATTGGTATCCATCTTACCGGCGAGTGAAGGTACCCAGAAGGAGTGCAGCACATCCGTGGTGCTCAGCTCGAAGGCGATATGCTTGCCTGTCGGAATAATCAGATCCTGTGCGGTCGTCACTCCATAATCCTTATATTCAAATTCCCACCAATACTGGTGGCCGGTCACTTTGACCTTAATCGCATCCTTGTCGTCCGAATGATCATTGCCGGCAGCAAACACCACCTTCACTGTGGGGATCGCCAGCACCACTACGAGAATAAGCGGGATGACCGTCCACAGTACCTCCAGCTTGAAGCTGCCTTCCACCTGCTTGGGAATTTCATTCTGATCCTTCTTCCGGCGGAAGCGAATCCATACATACGTGGCAATGGAGAAGACGACAAGAAGCACCACGATCATAATCGCGATCGACAGCTTCATCAGTGCATAAGAGCTTTCTGCCACGGGTCCCTGCGGTCTGAGTACCGACAAGTCCTCCCGTCCGCACCCGGCAAGAAGTAGTCCAAACGCTGCGGTCATGGGAAGAAGCCGCTTTCCAGCCTGCCCTATTTTCATCATTGATCTACCCCGCTTTTCCCGATTTCGTAGATTAGAGTATTATCCTGTCAATTATAACAATCACTATTAATATAAGTTCGGCTCACTGTTTTGTCAATCGTTCACAACAATTTCACATAATGATTTTGCAAACGTAGAAAGCTTGTCAATACTGATTTTAAAAGCGCTTTCAAAATTACAGGAAAACTGTTAAACTACTTGTGAAGCGTATTCATAGGTAATTGTGTCTATTAATTCATTTGACTAATCCGTTGTCCGCGCACCCGTACGGTACACTTAATCAGGTATACAAAAAAAACCGATTCCAGAGGCAGCAAGCTGCCCGGGCACGGTTTATGAGAATCCTCATGGATGTTATAGCTTGAATGTTTAGTTGTCAGTATCAAACAGCACGAAACAGAATAATCCTGTCGCTCTAAGAAACGGAAGAATTCATTCTAACCAGCTCATGCTCCACAACCATGGTCAGTTCTTCCTCATAACCTCCCGTAATCCGATACTTCCGGACGTACTCCTTCACAAATTTCTTGGGATCTTTGGGCCGGAAAATGCGTGTCATTTCCCGTAGACTTTCCTTGACTTCGTTATGACCTTTACTTGCCATGATCAGTTCCCTCCCAAAACATTGAAAATGAATGCTCCGTTGTAGAGAATGCATGATGAAAAGTTCGCCGTAACCCTGAAATGCAAGTAAGAAACCATTACACATACGCGGCTTGCATTACCCGTCCAGACTGCCACTTCCGTATATCCGGAAATCCGCCTTGCCGGTGAAGCAGGTTCGTCGTGATTTGGGCTGAGAGTAAGGATGTCCCACACAATAGACACCTTGACACTATAGTTACCCGAAGAGCCACTTGCTGAATCACTCCTTTCGGGCCTTATCGTTATATTGTATCATATTATGGTTCAACTTCCACCTTTCCATGTAAAATATGCAAGTGGAAATTTTTATATACTATGCTTGCCATCCTGTTTATGCACCTGTCAATTAGCCTTCCCATTGCCAATTAAAATTATGGGACAGCATCTCTTGGCAGCTCATACTTTGCCCGGACCCCTCATAGGCTTTTAGGGAAGAAGCATCCATATTCCATGCCTTTTCTCTACAACCAAGGAGAGTGAGCCCTGTGTCGCCTTTCAGATCTTCCACCGGACTGCCCGAGAACCTTGCCGCGGCCTTGTGTTATTTCTTCCCGTTCATCGGCGCGGTTGCCTTCCTTGCTCTGGAGAAGCGCAGCCGCTTTGTCCTGTTCCACTCGCTTCAATCCCTGATTGCCTTCGGTGCGCTCATGGTAGCCCATGTACTCAGCGGCTTCATTCCGCTTCTCGGGGATCTGGTGGGTGCCCTGATCTCCCTCTGCAGCTTCGCGGTCTGGCTGCTGATGATCTACCACGCCCTGGGCGGCAGATGGTTCAAGCTTCCCTGGGTGGGGCCCATCGCCGAAAGCCAGCTGCGGCAGCTATAGCACAAAAAGATTCCCTTTTGCCTGTCCGCTCCTTACAATGGTACTTGGACATACAGGAATCTACAGGCTGGGGGAACATCCATGTACTTGTTCATCATAAATTCCCGCTCAGGCGGGGGAGCGGGGCTGCGGACCTGGCACACGGTCCAAGCCTTGCTTGAGGCGCGGACCGTTCCCTATGAAGCACTCTTCACCCGGAGTGCTGACAGCGCAGAGGGCCAGGTGCTGCAGGCCCTGGCCCTCCGCGAGGACTGGCGCGCCGCCATTGTCATCGGCGGCGACGGCACGATCCACAGTGTGCTGGGCGCACTGCGGCGCAGGGGTGTCCCGCTGGGAGTCATCCCGGCGGGTTCGGGCAATGATACTGCGCGCGGGTTCAGCATCCCGCTGGCTCCAGAGGCAGCGCTAGACACCGCGCTGCAGGAGCGCTGCCTTGAAGCCGATCTGCTCTCGGCGGCAGGCAGGCTCACCCTGACAGCCGTTGCCAGCGGCTTCGACGCCCAGGTGGCCGTCAATGTGAACGGCAGCCGCTACAAGCGGCTGTGCAACGCTATTGGCGCCGGCCGCCTGGCCTATATCATCGGCATTCTGCATACGCTGATTACCTTCAAGCCCTGCCGCGTAAGCGTGACCTGCGACGGGAAGGAGCAGAGCTTCGACCAGGCCTGGCTGGTCTCGGTCTGCAACCTGCCCAGTTACGGCGGCGGGCTGCTGATCTGCCCGCAGGCGGAGCCGGGCGACGGCCTGCTCGACGTCTGCGTCGTGCATGGGGCCAGCCGCGTTCAATTGCTGCGGCTGTTCCCTACGGTGGTGAAGGGCAGGCATACAAAGCTGCCCTACGTCACTATGCTGCGCGGACGCAGCGTAGCGGTCCGCTTCGCGCAGCCGCGCCACGCCATCGGCGACGGCGAAGCGCTCGGCACGGCGCCGCTGAGCGTGCGCTGCGAGCCGGAGGCGCTTCGTGTGCTCTCTCCACTGGCAGCAGCGGCTGTGGCGGGCACCACCGGTTCCTGCCACGCGAGCGGCTAGGCCTGGCGCTATTATAACTTCCTGCAGAACGCCCCCTTAGGGATGAGATGGTCTTTTCCTCTCCCTCAGGGGGCTATCTTTGTTTCAGCAAGGTCACAACAAAGAAGGTTTTCCTCCTCTGACTGGAAGGTGATTACACCCGGTTTCACTTTCGGGCGGAGTGGCCTAAAGCCTTCCACTCAACAAACAACAGGCCCCCGGAGATCATCCGGGGGCCTGTTGTTTGTGTGTCAAAATATGATAATTCATCTGTTTCACACGATAACTTATCAAGCGGGCTGAACCGGCCGTAGCAGCCTGGCCTTAGTCCGCTATTCCTGGACGAAGCCCACGGCTCCGTCGTCCAGTGAAGCAATCCGCACCAGTGATTCCACGCGGTAGCCTGCTTCCTTCAGCAGCCGGTGGCCGGGCTGGAAGGATTTCTCGATCACAATACCAATGCCGGCCACACTGCCGCCCGCCTGCTCAACGATCCGGGCCAGCCCGAAGGCGGCTTCGCCGTTCGCCAGGAAATCATCGACGATCAGTACGCGCTCGCCGGGAGCGATGAACTTTTTGGAGACGGTAATCTCATTGGTTTCCTGCTTCGTGAAGGAGTAGACCTTCTCCACAAAGATATCTTCCGTCAGCGTCAGCGACTTCTGCTTACGGGCAAAAATCAGCGGCACTTCAAGCTCAAGCGCCGTCATAATACCGGGGGCAATCCCGGAGGATTCGATGGTCAGCACCTTGGTGACCCCCTCCCCGGCAAAACGGCGGGTAAACTCGCGTCCCACCTCACGCATCAGGAACGGGTCCATCTGGTGATTCAGAAAAGAATCCACCTTGAGCACACCTTGAGCGAGAACAATACCTTCGTTTATTACCTTTTGTCTCAATAGCTCCATCCGTGCTCCTCCTCTTCCCTTCCATGGACCCGGCTTCTAAGGCTTACAGCCCTGTTGGTTTCTGGGGCAGTAAATTGCCGACAATCGACTTCAGCTCGCTCTCCGGCTTGCTGCTCTTCTTGCCGTTGTCAAAGCTGGTAATGCGAATCTCGGAATACGTCTCTCCCGGTGCCACTGGCTTAAAGATCCACTTCTCCCGGTCATCCAGCCGCACATTAAACTTCATATCCTTGAACATTTGCACCAGCTCTTGTTCTGCCGGGGCTGCTCCCTCTTCCAGAAACAGCAGTCCGCGCAGCGGCTTGACGCCATCTGTATGCTGCACCTCAAAATGAACGATACACTCCATGCTTGTCACCTCCCTTGCGCAGTCACCTCAGTACCTCAGGGCTACTCCGCCGGCTCTTCCCCGGTCTCCTCCTGGTCCTGTGACACGTATTTGCTGTAAATCCGGCTGTAGCGTTCCCCATACCGTCTCTGCAGCTCGGGTCCCATGTCTTCCTCCAGCTCGAACAATACCATTTCCTGTGTAAAAGATTTGAGCAGCAGCTCCACCAGCACCGGATGCTCGGTCACCACCGCCTGGGCAGTTCCATCCTCATAACGCATACCGAGCATGCACCAGCTCCGGTCAATGACGAAGGAGAATTTCCGTCCGACGCTGCGCTGCGGCTTGCCCGGAAGGGGCGGCCATACCGGATACGGTGCCGGAACCGCGTCGCCCCCGTCAAAAGCCCACAAGAGCTTAACTCCCCGCAGCTCCGCCTGCGCAAGCTCACTGCGCAGCAGCGAGGCTTCCTCGCGCCACACATCGACCACGATCTCCTGGGCGGCAAGATTCAACTGGCGAATCAGCTCCTCCATTACATTACGGTCACCCTCCACGTTATAGAACGAAGGGCTGACCGGACCTCCGCGCGGCATTTCACTCTCCATATACGCAAGCGAAGCCTGCACCCGGCCGGATATCATCGTGGCCAGCTCCTCCGGGTCCAGCACACTATAGCGTGCCGGCTCCCCTTCTCCGCAGCGCACGTAGCCTTGCTGGGTCAGGCGCTGAAGCGCCGCGTATACGTTCGATCTGGATACTCCTAGCTGCTTTGCCACTTCGTAGCCCGAAGCCTGGCCTTTGGTTGCCAGCTCAACCATAATTTTGGATTCCATCTCTGTGAAACCCAAATTGCGCAGATGCAGCAGCAACTGTTCCATCTATGTTGTCCCCCTAAGCTGTCTGTCTAACCCTGTCTATATTTGTTCCGAGCCGCAGCGCGGGCACCACATGGAGCCTTTGGGCAGATCGGCGCGGCAAATCTGGCATTTCACGATCTCCCGTGTATCCGTTTCGACGGCCACTGTCTCCTCAGCAGGCTCGCTGGCCTTCCAGTCCCGGATCCGGCGGTCCAGCTCGAGTTGCCGCTCCCGTTCACGTTCCAGTTCATCGGCCTCCCGGCGGCTCCGGTCAGAGCCCGCGATCCCTCCGTCATAGTCCTCCGGTTCTTCCTCATCTTCAATCTCCGGCAGCACCTCAGCATACTGGACTCGCGCTTCGGGTCTTCTAGCCAGCTCCCGTTCCGCTTCTGTCAGCTCTTCTTCGCCGTAGTATTGATCTTCCTCATCTTCATGCTCATGTACAGTATGCACTGTCACCGTAGGTGCAGCAGGTGCCGTAGCGGCCGCAGCCACAACCGGTTCCTTACGCAGCGAGATTTCTTCCAGCTTGCGCCCGCAGTGCGGACAGAAATTGGCATCCAGCGCTACGATCTTGCCGCAGGTGCACAGGCGTTCATTCCTCAGTTCGGCGATTCTTGAGCGCACACCCTCAATTTTCTCCTGCAGCTTATTACAGCCCCGGGCCAGCTCGATCATCTGGCCTTCGGCCACCGACATATCCCTTGAACGATATCCCTCGTAGAAAAGCTTCCCCATTTTCAAAAATTCAATTTGCATCTCATGCTCAATGTCCGAAATCTGCCCATTCAGCTTGCTCACTTCCACCGAGCTTTGCGCTTTTTCACTCACCCGGCTGGCACCGTCTTTAATGCGTTGCAGAAAATTCATTGTAGTTCCTCCTTCTCCAGAGTGAGAATAGGCTGATTCGCAGCCGCATAACCCCTTGCATTCTTACTTATCGCTCCGTGCAGCACTTGGAAACGTGACTCTATCATACCAAAAGTCCCGAATAGATTCATTATTTGTCGTCATGTGGTAAATACCAAGTAGAAGCGGCTGTCCGATCCTATTGGGACATGTCGTACATTATCGAATAATGGAGGGATACATTTGCCTGACGATAACCTTAACCGATATTTCGTCTCTGTGAATCACGGTCTGATCCAGGAAGAACGAAGCGACTCCAATGAGTATGAGGTTCTGCTGTCCGGTGACGAGCTTACCGTGCTTCAGGATCTTCTCACAGGTCTGGCCAGCGGGGATGACTATGCCTTCCGGCGTGCTTTTGTCCCCTACAAATCTGCCGATCATGACGATGCCGCAGAGCAGTTCGATGACGCCACCATCCGCCTGTTCCAATATCTGCACGATCACGGTACCGACGAGACCCGCCGCCAGATTGAAGGATTGAACGTCCTGCATAAGCTGGAGAATACGGGTTATCAGGACGAAGGATATGGCTCCGGCTCTCCCACCAACAAATAATACTGAACACCTCTGCGCGCTCCCGGCCGCTATTATGCCTATACTGTGCTAATACGCGGCTTAGCGCAGAATGTTTCTCTTCCGTCCGGTTATGGTTTTATTTTGCGTCCGGGGTTGTACATCGGTTAAAATAGAATCAGATCAGCTGCAGGCGTACTGTATGAGATTGCCGTAGTCATCCGTTCATTGTCTACAGTCACAAATAACTAAATCCGGGAGAGTTTCAGTGGAAGAAAACGATAGTACACAAGTAACATTGAACAAGTTGCAGGTCCATGTGAAGGATATGCAGAAGTGGCAGATTAACGAGGATTTCGCCAAGCAGATTGAGAATTTCAAGGCTTTGCCGGCGCTCTACCGCCATGCTCTGAATGAGCTTGAGAATAAAATTGATATCATCCGGACCGAATGGCAGGTGCGTGACGGCTTCAGCCCTATCGAGCATGTGAAGTCGCGGATCAAGGAACCGAAGAGCATTGTGCAAAAAATGGAACGCAAGGGCCATGAGTTTACCCTTGATAATATGGAGCAGCATATCCATGATATTGCGGGAATGCGGATTGTCTGCGCTTTTGTGAAGGATATCTACCGGCTGGTCGATCACCTGTGCGCCCGCGAGGATATCCGTGTGCTGGAGATTAAGGATTATATCGCCCACCCCAAGCCGAACGGCTACCAGAGCCTGCACCTCATCGTTGCGATTCCGCTGGTGCTGCTGGACGGTACCCGCTGGGTGAAGGCGGAAATGCAGCTGCGCACGCTGGCGATGGATTTCTGGGCCAGCATGGAGCATATACTCTATTATAAATTTGACAAACAGCTGCCTTCCCATGTGGCCGAGGAGCTGAAGGAGGCTGCACGCGCCGCCGATGAGCTGGATCAGAAGATGCTCCGCTTACGGCGGGAGATTCTGGAGCTGTCGGAAGGCAGCGCCCTTCATGAACCTTAAGTATTAACGATAATTACAGGGATAATGAGTGTACAGAGACAGTGAATTCTTATATTTAGGCCTTAGGGTAGCATTCGTTGAAAAGAGGAGCATTTATGCAGCATTAATGCTCCTCTTTTCCGTTATGTTGCCCCTTTTTTGTGGATTGAGGTGCCCTTTTTGCGTTACAGGAGCGCAGGCCCAGTTCTCTCATGTACTTTCCTATGGTACGTTCGCTTATCTTGTATCCCTCACGCTCCAAGAGAATCGTGATTTTGGGGCTACCGTACCGACCCTGGGAGGCATCAAAATGATAGGCGATCCGCTTAAGCAGTAACGCTTTGAGGATGGCCTGGGGGGTGGGCTTTGCTGTTCTCCATTTGTAATAACCGCTCCGTGATACCTGAAAGACGCTGCACATCTTCTCCACTGGGAACTTGGAGCGATGATCTTCGACAAACTGAAATCTCAGTTCTTTGGGTTGCTGAAGATGTGCGCGGCTTTTTTTAGAATGGCCAATTCCTCCAGGTCTGCCAACTGCTGGTCGCGTTCCTTCAGCTGGCGTTGCAGCTCTCTGACTTTGTCCGGGGTGGACTCACTTTGGAACGACCGGTACTTCTCCAACCACTGGTACAGGGTTTTGGCAGGAATGTCCAGCTCCAGGGCGAGTTCCGCCACCGTCTTGGTTTGCTCCTGGATATACTTTACGGTCTGTATTTTATATTCTTCATTGTAGCTTCTCCGTATTTCACTCATGTGGGCAACCTCCTCGTTAATCTCATTATCCCTAATCTCTTAACGGGTGTCTCCAATTAACACTGACAGAACTTCTACTCCTCATTCACGCTTCTGGCCTGCTTTTGGCAGACTCAGGTGTACTTTTGCTCCTCATTTACGCTTCCCGCCTGCTTTCGGCAGCTTCAGGTGCACTTCTGCTCCTCATTTACGCTTCCGGCCGGCTTTTGGCAGATTCAGGTGCACTTTTGCTCCTCATTCATGCTTCCGACCGACTTTTGGTAGCTTCAGGTGCACTTCTGCTCCTCATTTACGCTTCCGGCCGGCTTTTGGCAAATTTAGGTGCACTTCTGCTCCTCATTCATACCTCCGACCGGCTTTTGGCAGATTCAGGTGCACTTTTGCTCCTCATTCACGATTCCCGTCGACTTTTAGTAGTTTCAGGTGCACTTTTGCTCCTCATTTACGCTTCCCGCCTGCTTTTGGCGGTATCAGGGGGATTTATCCCTTTCATTCTCTCACACAGCCAACTTTCGGCCACATCAGAGGGATTTATCCCTTTCATTCTCTCATACAGCCAACTTTCGGCCACATCAGAGGGATTTATCCCTTTCATTCTCTCATACAGCCAACTTTCAGCCACATCAGAGGGATTTATCCCTTTCATTCTCTCATACAGCCAACTTTCAGCCACATCAGAGGGATTTATCCCCTTGATTCTCCCATGCAACCAACTTTCGGCCACATCAGAGGGATTTATCCCTTTCATTCTCCCATACAGCCAACTTTCGGCCACATCAGAGGGATTTATCCCTTTGATTCCCCCCATACTGTCGACTCCCGGCCTACAGCTTATTCAGACCCGCCGCACGTGCGGCAGCGGCCTCTGATACCCGGCGCATCAAGAGAGCAAGCCCTTCACGCGCCTTGGGGGTCTGCGGCAGGAGTGCGCTCCAGTCCTCCTCCGGCTCTATCACCTCAGGCATAGCCGGAAACGGCCGGGAAGAGATCTCATGAAACAGCGGCCCGGGCTGATGCAGCGAGCCTTCAGCAGCCGCCTCGGCCAGCCATTCTCCCGAGGACACGGCCGGACCCTTACGCTCCAGCCGGGCCAGCTCGGAGGCCAGCGACACAGGCGCAGGCGCGCCCTCTTCTTCAATCCGCTCATTCTCCTGCTCCGCCCAGAGGGCGAACACGCCGGTGAGCAGCTCCTCCTTGGACAGTCCGCGCAAGGCAAACGCAAGCAGCGGCTCCTTCGCCAACTGCTGCCTGATCCGAAGCAGCACCTCTCCTGCGGGCAGCAGGCCCGTCCCCTGTTCATCAGCCGCCTGCTCCAGCTCGGCATCCGCAGGCAGCACATCAAGCCTTGCCAGCCCGCCGTTAAGACTGCCTTGCAGCAGATCATACAATTCACCCGGATGCGCGGAGAGCTGAAGCAGCACTTCATTCTTCCGCGCGGGCAGCCACTGCGGCAGATGCAGAGTGAGCACCTCCCGGTGCACCTGCTTTTCTGTTGTTGCCCCGGCTTTGCCGTTAACTCTGTCTGCACCGGCTGATGCCGGGCTCCCCAGACTCCCGGTAGCCTTGATCAATCCGGGCAGCACCTCCAGCCGCAATTCCAGCAGTTCTTTCATAGATGCTCCCCCTCCTTCTTCCTTACAATCTAATTCTATCTACATCCAGTCCTGGCCCTGCAGCTCAATCAGCTCTTTCAGCTCATGGTTGGACATCTCGGTCAACCAGTTCTCGCCGGAGCCGACCACTTGCTCGGACAGGCTTTTTTTGCGTTCAATCAGCTCATCAATCCGTTCCTCCAGCGTCCCCTGGCAGATCAGCTTATGCACCTGCACATTCTTATGCTGCCCAATGCGGAAGGCACGGTCCGTGGCCTGGTTCTCAACTGCCGGATTCCACCAGCGGTCATAATGGAGCACATGATTGGCCCTTGTCAGATTGAGGCCTACGCCCCCCGCCTTGAGCGACAGGACGAAGAATGCAGGACCTTCCCCCTCCTGAAAAGCATGCACCATCTCGTCACGCTCGCGCTTCGGGATTCCGCCATGCAGGAACAGCGGCGTCTGCCCGTATCTTCGGGCCAGACGGCTGACGAGCAGCTCGCCCATCGCCACATACTGCGTGAAGATCAGCGCAGATTCGCCCAGCTCGGAGATGCTGTCCAGCACCTCGAACATGACATCCATTTTGCCGGAAGGCTCACTGCGCAGGCTCCGTCCCTCATCCTTGCGGAACAGCTGGGGATGATCGCAGATCTGCTTCAGCTTGGTCAGGGAAGAGAGCACCAGTCCGCGCCGGGCCATACCGGAACGCTCGCCGATGACACCGAGCATCTCATCCACCACTCCCTGATAGAGCGCGGCCTGCGTCTCCGTAAGCGGACAATAAGACTTCAGCTCAAGCTTCTCCGGCAGATCCTTGGAGATATCCGGGTCACTCTTGAGCCGCCGCAGCAGGAAGGGGGAGACCAGACGGTGAAGCTCACGCAGCCGTTCGCCGCCTTCTCCCGATACGTAACGCTGCCGGAAGGAATGGTAGGTCCCCAGATAACCCGGGTTGAGGAAGTGGAAAATCGACCACAGCTCGCCCAGCCGGTTCTCCACCGGAGTCCCTGTCATTGCGATCCGGTGCGGCGCAGTTAGCTTCATCACACTCTGCGCCTGCTTGGTGCGGTGATTCTTGATATATTGGGCTTCGTCCAGCACAACGGTTGACCAGCGTACCCCGGCCAGATCCTCGCTGTCCCGGCCAGCCAGATGGTAGGTGGTCAGCACAATCTCATGGCTGAGCGCAAGCTCGGTGAAGCCCTCGCCGCGCACCCGCCGTCCCCCATGATGAATATGCACACTAAGCGAAGGCGCAAACCGCTGTAGTTCCCGCTGCCAGTTCCCCAGCAGTGAGGTCGGGCAGAGGATCAGCACAGGCTCCTGCTTCTCTCCCGGCGGTGCATTCAGCGCCCGGTCCAGCAGGCAGGTGATGACCTGCACGGTTTTGCCAAGGCCCATATCATCGGCCAGACAGACCCCGAAGCCCAGGCTGCTGAGCGCCGTCAGCCATTGATAGCCCCGCTCCTGATAAGGCCGCAGCGTTCCGTTCAGATCCTCCGGTACCGGACGCATCGGCATCCCGCGCAGCACATCGCCATGCATGAGGGAGGCCAGCAGGCCGGAGGTCTCCATGCCGGTAACCGACATGCCTTTCCACAGCCTGTCATCGCCATCCTCAGCCTCCAGGCGCATCCAGTCGGCTGCTGTCATCTCCCCGCTCTCGCCACGCTTAATGTATCTCAGGACCTGACGCACTTCCTTCGGGTCCACTTCAATCCATTCCCCCCGGAAGCGTACAAAAGGTACGCCCGCTTCCACCAGGGCATTCAGCTCATCCTCAGTGATGTCCGAGTCCCCCAGTGAGGCCTCAATACGGAAGGAGATCAGCTCCTCCATGCCCAGCGCAGACTGGACCGGACCATCGGTTCCGCCCACCGGGGGCTGCATCTTCATTCTCATTCCAATCCGCCGCCGCCCTTCACGGCTCCAGCGTGAAGGCATCTGCACTGTAATTCCCCGTTCACGCAGCTGCTGCACACTCTCTTTCAGGAAGAAATATAGCCGCTCCGGGGACAGCTCTACCCCGCGTGGAGCAGGTTCAGCCAGCGAACGCTGAATGTCCGGCGAACTCTTCGCCGCCCGTCCCAGCGCAGCAAGCAACTGCTGCTGGATGTTGCGGTAGCGCTTGCCCCATAGGGTGAATTCCCGCTCCCGGCTGCTCCAGACCGCTTCCGCCGGAAGCCAGAATTCCCCCTCCTCCCGGCTCTCCGCCCAGAACGTCAGCTGCCACTGCTCGCTCTCCTCCGCCGGCGGCTCCAGCCGCAGGCCCAGACTAAGCTGCCCGCTGCGGGCTTCCTCAGTCTCGAAATGCGGCACCTCATGGCCCGCCGTATCGTTCACAACGGTCAGCAGCTCAGTTACCTCAGCCGGAGTCCCCTGAACAGGGATATCCCGGCTGCCGGTAAGCAGACTGTTCCACCACAGCTCAGTCAGCGGAGAATAGCCGCGGCGGTAATTGGCCTTATACGGCGCCAGCGCACTCTCATGGGCTGCAACCACATTCTTGATCTCGGAGGTCATGACCGCCTGCAGGAAGGAATAGAGCACATATCCGCCCGCTTCCTCGCGCGAGGACAAGTCCCCTTCCTCAGCTACATGAGTGCCGAGGGCCAGCACCGGCATGGAAGCCGCCATCTGCAGGAAGAATTCCTTGTCCGCCTCTTCCCGAAAAGCAGGCGACCAGCATACAGCGGCCGCCTGCTCGCCGCCGCGACGCCGTGAGCCTACCTTGCGCGGCGGCTGGGCACCGGGCACAATTCCGCCCTTGCCCATTAGTTCGAGCGCAAACCGGGCGGCTGCGGACCAGTACCGCAGCTCCCCCCCAGGCTCTATGCCTTGGGCGCGGCTGGCCTGCTCATCCCAGGATAGGAGCAGCTCGAAGGCATCCTTCGGGGTCAGCGCCAGCCCTTCGAGCGTGCGCCCTGGCAGTGCGCGCCGCGCCGGCTTGCCTTCCACAGCGGCGGCGACAGGATATTTCACCTCTGCCAGCCGCAGCGCAGCACCCGCAAATGGACGCCAGCCGCTGCGGAGCTCCAGCCGTTTGATCACGCGTGTCCATGCGTCGACCTTCGGCTCAGAGGTTTCACCCGAGAAGCAGAATAAAACGTCCCCTAACCATATTGCATACAGATGCTTATTCATTGATGATCTCCATTCTTTTGAGCAAACAGAAAGAGCCAGCCCTTCCGGTCCGGAAGACTGTATCCTTCTCCGCGAGAAATATATTATGAAGGTGTACGGACTGCACCACTGCTACCTGTACAGCCGTTCCATCAGCGTCATTACGGCAACTTTTTTCTTCATCCCTTCATCTTATACGAAAAAGCCTATATTTAAAAACCTTTCTGCGCTTTTTCTGTGATTTTAGCAGATTTTTCTGCAAATCTAAGGCAAACGCAGCAAATCACAGCCCCGCTCCCAATCCAGGCGCGTCCAGGTGGATATATGCCGTCAGGCGGCCGCAACTCTAATCGCCCGGTCGATTCGCCAACAACTAAGTGGGAAACAAGTGGAAAATCGTTAAGCCTGTTGATTACCTATATTCTGGTAATTAAATCAATAGCATGGGCTAAATAAATCTTCCACTCCACAGGTAGCCTTTGCAGCGTAAATAACCGATCAAACTCGGCGAACGTTAA
>NZ_JABMKX010000017.1 GCF_013204885.1 Paenibacillus tritici | reverse complement strand
GATTAACGTTCGCCGAGTTTGATCGGTTATTTACGCTGCAAAGGCTACCTGTGGAGTGGAAGATTTATTTAGCCCATGCTATTGATTTAATTACCAGAATATAGGTAATCAACAGGCTTAGAAAAACGTATCTTAATTTGCCCATTTCCGGGGGATGTACGGAAGCAAGTGGATAAAGTACATCTGCTATTGTGCGTTTTCGCTGCTTGGGGTGAAATCGGAGAATTTAAGTGCTGTTTATACAACTGCTTCCGCCGCAGGGTTCCATCGTCCATCAGCAAGTGTACAAAATCCAACTATTTCCGGTATCGTTACAGCGAGAAATAGTTGGATCATTTCCGGCAAACGCTAATAATTGATGAGGCTGACGGATAGAAAGGTGTTTTATCCCAGTCCGCATATTGATGCTCGATGCGGAAGCCCTGACGGGTTAATAAAGAATTCAGCGCATCCTGATCCGTAAACCGGCAAGAAATCCGTGAGGTTGTCCGCTTATTCCCCCAATCCCGAATAGTGACCCAATGCATAATCTGCCGGCTGGCATCGTAGCGTTGAGTGCCTGACACCTTGACGATATTCCCGTCCTTATCTATGAACGATCCCCACCCGGTCTCCTCTTCATCAGCTAACTCCGTGCCCTTGGGATTACGGGTCTCGAAGGCAACGATTCCGCCCGGCTGCAGATGCTTGTGAACGGTCGCGAGCAACCCGATCTGGTCTTGATCACTTAAGAATGCCTGAAAGGCATTCCCGGTCAAATAAATCATCGCAAACCGCTTGTCCGATTCAAAGGTCCGGGCATCACTTTCTATGAAAGTAACCGGCAACCCTTCCGCCTTCAGCCGCGCATGGGCCAGCATCACTGAAGAGATATCTACCCCCGTCATCTTAATGCCGGCTTTCGCCAGCTGGATTGTTGTTAAGCCTGTACCACAAGCCAGCTCCAGCACTTCCCCGGGATTCGATCTGGCAAGCTCAAGGTAGAACTGATATTTGTCCTCTTCACCGCCGAACTCAAGATCGTAATTTACCGGGTCTTGATATTCTTCAAGATTGTCATGTTCAATCAATGTCATTCCTCCAATTCTCCTCCGTCACTTTTCCCACCTTCAAGCTTCATCGTCACTGCGGTGAACATTTGGACTTCCGGCCGCTGTTGTCACCAGATTTCTTATACATATTTTATAGTTTTCCGGATCATCTGCCTGGTAATTAATAAATATAACCAATTCTTATCTACCCTACGGAGAGCCTTCCCTGAACCTGGCCGGAGTGACCCCATGGTAATTACGAAAGGTCTGGATAAAATAGGTCGAGCTTCTGTAGCCCAGCTTCTTATAGATATCGACGATCTTCATATTCGTTGTATTCAGCAGCTCAACGGCTTTGTCCATTCTCACCTGCGTGATGTAACGGATGAGACTCTGGCCCGTCTCCTTTTTGAACAAATAGCTTAGATAACTTGGGGTCAAATAGACCCTCTCCGCGATGCCTTCCAAAGAGAGATCCTGATCGTATTCCTTGTCGATTACATCTGTAATGGTCCGGATCAGCTTAAGATTGGCGGCCTTCTTAGGGCTCGCTCCGCTGACGGATTCCATGAGGGACAGGATCGCAAACATATGATCCTTCAGATCCTGAAGGGAAACGGTCTTATGAATTTGCTCCAAGTAATGATTCATCTCCGCAGTCTCACGGTTTTTCTCGCGCGTCACCACCTTTTTCATAATTTCCGAACAGATGAACTTGGTGTACAGGGACGAGAATTGCCCCTTGGTTCTCAGGTAGGTAAACAGCAGCTCTATACTGTATTTCGCACCGGTAAAATCGTTATACTCCAGACACTGGTAGACCTTATCCAGAATCGGATTCAATTCGATCTCGTCAAAGCCCGCTTGCTCAAAGGGTTCATCGGCAAATAGAAGGGTATACTCATCCATGAAAAATTTGAATTCCAGCATCTGCTCCATCTCGGTATAGGCATCATATAGCTGTTCCGGCTGATTCACCGCTCTCCCGATCACCAGACCCACATTCAGCTCCAGACTCCCGGCGGCGGCGCGGATAATCTGATCTCCAAGCATGCGCAGCGTCTCTTTGGGGACGGGGCGGGGGTGCTTGATGAACAGCATGCTTTGATGCTCGCTCAAGTTCACATAATCGAAGGCGTAGCTGAGGTTATCGTGTAACAGCCTAATGAATTCATCATTGTGAATATCAAAAAACTTCCGGCGGCAATCCACCAGAATCATATGCAGCCAATGCTTATGTTGGACATATTCCAGCAGTTCCGGGGACATCCATGCCTCCGTATTTATTTTCACGCCGTTTAGGGAGTCCAGCAGCATTTTTTCCTTCTCGTACAGAAGTCCCCGGTTATAGCCCTCCACCAGTTGTTCGTTCCGCATTTTCTCGGCCGCTTTGTCTTCACAGGCCTGGATCGCCTCGCTCACCACACTGAGAAACTCCGGGATATGAACCGGCTTCAGCAAATAATTCGATATGTTAGTCCGCAAGGCTCTTCTTGCATATTCAAACTCATGGTAAGCGCTGAAAATGATCATTTCGATATCCAGGCCCAGGCTGCTGACCTTCTCCGACAATTCCAGCCCGTCCATAAAGGGCATCTTGATATCCGTAATCAGAATATCAATCTTGTGCTTCTGTAGGATCTCCAGCGCAATCTCGCCATTCGCCGCAAGGAGTGTCTCCAGCTCCAGATGGTGCTCCTGTATCAATTGCTGAATGCCCTCTCTCTCAATGCGTTCGTCATCCACAATCAGAATACGGTACACAGCGCACGCCTCCCTTTTTTAACAAAAAAAAGGGCTCCTCTATAAAAGATTCAGCCCTTCTTATGCCCGCCGGAATTTATGTGGTTCTGAATGCAACCGTGCCTGCATTGGCACTGTGGCACAACTGAATAGCTTGTTCTGCCGTATCCGCTTCGCTTCCCCATTGCAGCATATACCGGAATTCGTAGAATCCCCCGAGGGTCGCCTTGAAGTTCGTCTCCCAGTAATTGGTCAGCACCCAGGCATATAACGAGGTATGACCGTTCTCTTCCTGTTGCCCCTGCACCAGTCTTGGGCCATATTCCAAAGGTCCGGTCTGCATCAGCGGCGTATCCGGGGTGGCAATGGACAGCCCGCCTTGAGGGGATATAACCGCAAGCCCTTCCTGAATACAATAGAAATCCGTACAGGTGCCCGGGATCTGATCTACTCCCGGCCTCAGGACAGCCCCGGCCTTCTCGAACCACAGCTCACTGCTGCCGCCTGCACTAAAGGGAAGGGCGACGTACACATTCTCCGGGTCCCACACACTATCCTTGTGGATACGGACGGAGACATCGACTCTCTTCCGGTCCTTGAACACCTTCAGGAATAACGAATAGTGGCTCATTCCTTGAACCTGATATTTCAGTTCAATGATGCCGTACACCGGGCCGTTCGTTATTTCCTTCACGCCTGAGAGGACACCCTCCGAACGCTGAACATTCATGCCTTTGCGGTTCCTGCCCATGATTCTCCGCACGGTCATCTGGTCGTCACCGCCGCCGGGGGTCACTTCATACACCGGTGTGAAGGCTCCGTGAGCCTGACGGGGATCAATGAATTCCCGGCTGGTTTGCTTATCGATCCAGGAGACGATGCCTTCTCCGGCTCTCCACGCAATACGTACATAAGGCGATTCAATATGATTCTCCGTGATGAACAGCCGGGGGCTCTCCTCCTGCACAGGAGGGAAGATATCCCGGATATCATGAATCCGGTCGGCTCCCCGCAAGCGGGTGCTGCTTGTCGTGACCGGGACGGTCTTCGAGGCTTCCCGGATACGGAACCGCTTCTCTTCCTTCGCGCCAAGCTTGACCAAGACTGCAATCTGGTATCCTCTGCTTACCTTCTCCTGCTGATGGTGGACCACTTCTCCGCTCTGCTCATCGACCACCTCGAGCCCCTGCCGGAAATAATCCGCTTCCCACTGCTCCTCCAGATAGAAATGAGCCAGATCCTCTACGGGGTAATCGAAGGAATTGATTACTTTATAGGTGAATGCCCGGTCTGCCCGCAGCAGCACATCGCCCCGCGCCTTCAGAACCGTATCCAGTGAGGCATGAACCCGTCTGCTGGCATTGGCAGCATACGCCTCTTTGCGGACGGCCAGCTCCTGCACCATGATGTGCCAGGGCTCCGAGATGGAGGAGTGATATCCCCAGGTATGCTCGGCATACATCATTAACTGCTGCTCTGCCTGGGCCATATCGCTTGACGCCGCCAGCTTGCGCTCCGGGTCCAGCCGCTTAACTACGTCCAGGGTCCGCTGGGCATTCCTGAAGATCTGGGTGTGCATCGCCGTTGAAGCCACGCCATCGGACCACCAGTCCGGCCAGTCCCCGCTATAGACAGGGATCTCGGCCTCCTGCTGCCGCAACAGCTCGAAGTACCGGTTAAGCGTTGTCATTTCAATCTCAACACGGTCCCCGTGCTTCTGATTCCATTCCTTGATGAAGGTCATGATTCCTGGATTCGGCGCCGAGTTATCCCGCAGCAGCCCCATGACATTCACCAATACGAAATCGTATGGATACTGCTCCTTCTCCAGCTGATCCAGATAGCGGGCAATCCGGGTCTCGGCCAGCTTCCAGTGATCTTTAGAGATTCCCCATATCGGGTCTTCGTCTTTGATGGTATAGGATAATGCCCCATCCGGATTGATCCCCAGATCATTCCCCATCATGTAATGCTCGCCGCTCCATACCAGCAGGCGGTTGCCTTTGGGTGTCTCCCAATAGAAGGGGAATTGCTTGCGTCCGATGGCAAACATCCCGTGATGCGTGTGGATACTGGACAGCAAATTCTCGACTCCTGCGTCTGCCAGAGCCTGTGCATAACCCCAGCTGTATCCGTTAATATCCGCGGTCATGGCCGACTTCACCTGAAGCCCCAGCGGCTGGGCGAATTGCCCTGCCCGTGCAAGCATACTGCTCAGCAGCTCGAAATTAATCAGCTCCGTCATATTCAAGTAGGTGCCCGATAACTCGATATCCCCGCGTCTGAGCGCAGCTGTAAATTGTTCCTTCTCTGCTTCCGTGGCTTCCTCCAGAAACTTCTCCACGGCCCAGAAGGTTTCGCAGGTCCATTTGAAGCCCGCCCATTCCTTACGCTCTTCCGTCTGAGCCGCCTCGCAGATCGCAATGGCCTGCCTGATAAAGTCCACGTGATATTGCTCGATTTTCTCTTGCCGCTCGGTGTAGCCAATATCCGTATGAGAATGATGAATCACATAAATCGTCCATTTCTTCTTGTTGTTCATGTTTGATTCTCCAATCAATTTGGCATTTTATTTTTACAGTTTTATTATATCCAGCAGGCCAAATGGAAGGATATCCTACTTTTTTTTGAATCATATCAGATTTTTGAGGCTTGAGTGATATCAGGCAGTCCCCACACTTCAAGCTCATAGATCCGCGCCTGAAAATCATTCTGGGCCGGATAAGTAATATATAATCTGATGTATCTGAACGAACAGCCGTCAGCCTCATGTGCGGTTAAGACAGACTCATTATTCCGTACAGCCGCTATCTGCTCCCATTGCTCTTTGTCGTCGCTGCCCTGAAGCTCATAATCCATCGTGATATAGCCGGGGGCAGGCGAATGCCTGATCACAAATCTCAGAAGATCTCTCTGCTTCAGCAGATCCAGCAGCAGCCAATGGACGGGCTGGGCGGTGTCCGAATGCCAGGAATCCGTGACCCAATTCTCCAGCCTGCCATTCACCGCCTGGCTGGCATGACAGACGGTCTCCGGGTCAAGGCTATACTCACTATCCGCCGATACCTCAGCACAGGCCGCATAATTCGTCCAAGCCTGTGCGGCATTGTGAGATTCCTGCTCCTTATGGTGATGGGCGAGCAGCTTACCGAGCAGAGAGAACAGCTCCGTATCCAGTTGTCTAATCTCCTCTGTAAGCTGAAGAATTCTATCCGGCGGCATCAGCTTCCGTCTCAGCGTATCCGCATGGAAGCTGGAGATCAGATGGTATCTGAATTTGATATATTGATCCCGGAACCCGCCGAATATCTGCCCCCATTCTTCATGAGCGGATAACCAGGGCAGCGCCTTCTCGAAGATATCAAACATGATGATCGCCGAGCCGTGATAACTCCTGCGCATGGTTTCAAATTCAACCGCAACGGCATTTGCGTCATGAAGCCCCTCCATAAGAGCGACATTGTCGTTGAACCGTTCCACGGCTTCTATTAAATGGCTGGAACGGTTCTTATAGCACTGTGCGAAATCCTCAACCAGCTCCAGATAGCTGTGAACCTCCGGTTCGCCTATTTTCGCTACGCTGAACAGCTTGTTATAACAATAATTCCTGATCTCCTTAAAAGAAGCATTGGATTTATTCCAGATATCCGCTATCATCTCCTCGGTCAGCTGCAGCTTGAAGAAAGGCTCCCCCTTCATCACATTCAAGGTTACCTCCTTGTTCAGCTGATTCTCCCGGATCACGATCAGCTCTCTGGCTGCATCATATTCCGTAATTAACACAGCATGATCATCAATGACCGTCCCGTATTGGCTCAAAAAAAACAGATCGTTATAGTTGGCAATCATCACGACCGGGCACTGCTGATCAATGTTCATACGAATGGCAGACAGCAGCCCAGCAGCATCCAGGACCTCAGTCACCTTAAGGGTCAAGCCGAGCTTGTTAAGAATGCTGCGTCTGGAGGCCACCCAGTCCCCGTCCGCTGCCTCTCCCCAATTCATCATGACGGAATACAGGAAGGTATAGTAGAAATAATTCTCATACTGATGACAGCCCGCAGCACCCGCCATAGGCAAATCCACACAATTGGAGTGCATGGTCCGGTAGCCCTCGCTGAAATAGTCCATCTCCAGGGCTACTAGCATACAAGATCCTGTGAATCAATATATTCTCTCCACTTCTGAAGACTGTACAGTTTATCTATATCGAGAAATTCCGGGCTTACCTCTATGGAGAAATGCTCTTCCAGGACCACTGCAAAATGAATAAACAACAAAGAATCCATGCCATAGCTTCGCAAATCCACGTCCATACCTGCATCCTTCATCCGGGAAGGACCGCCGGGCAGTTGAGCGAGCAGCTTACGCAGCTCCTGTTCTCTGTCATCCATAACTCACAGCCTCCCCGCCCGGTTTATCTTCCATGCCGGGCTGTTCAAGATGCTTCTTCCTGGCCATCTCATAGATGGCGTTCATAGTTGCCACTCGTTCATAGGATTCAGATAAGGGGATATTCTCTCTGGTGCCCCCAAGAACCTCTGCCAAGAACCGGAGCTGGTTCACATAGTAATTCTGCGGAGAGTAGACAAGCTTCTCTGTTGTTCCCTCTTCCGTATGCTCAACCTGAACAACGATCTTGTAATCCCCATAGCAAGGCTTGAAAAAGCCGCTGATCCTTACCCTGGCCCGCTCAAACTCCAGCCAGTGGGTGGCATTGTTCGGCATTTCAAAGGAACCCAGGAACTCTGCCTCGACGCCCCCTTCATATTGCAGCGCCGCATGAAAGGTCCAGTCGCATTGATTGATGCCGGAGAACGTCGAGTATCCGTCCAGTGTCTGCGGCGTTAGACCGATGACCTTTTGGATAAACTGCAGCCAATACGAGCATTCGTCGATGAAGCAGCCGCCGCCGTACTCCGGCTTGAACCGGTAATTATCCGCGCTGTAGTTGCTTTGCAGAATTTCAAAGGAGATCCGGGTTTTGATCTTCTTGAGCTTGCCGTAGGTTTCAGCTGCAATCATGTCCGTGATATCCTGCTGCCACGAATGATGCTGGACCATTAGCGCTTCAAGGACATGCACACCCTGCTCCTTGGCCCGTTCATTGATGAGCAGCACCTCATCGGCATGCAGGGCCATCGGTTTCTCAATCAAGACATGCTTGCCAGCCTCAATCGCCTTCAGCGTCCATTCCTTATGCAGGAAATTGGATAACGGGATATAGACCACATCAATGTCCGCCGACGCCAGCAGCCTGTCGTAGCTTTCAAAAACATGCGGAATCTCATGCTTCAGCGCATAAGCCTTCGATCTGTCCAAATCACGCGACGCCACACCATAAGTTACAAATGGATCAAGCTCCCTGACCGGGTTAATGATCGAGAATGGAGCGATTGTGGAGCAGCCCAAAATCCCTATACGATATGGCTTCTGAGTATTGTGAGTATTCATATCCTTACCTCCTGTGATCCCGGATAGCTAGCCGCCTGAGCTGTTGTAATTACGAATCGCTTTGGACCAGATCCATCTCGTGATGCCCAGCAGTAGAATGGGAGACAGAATGGCCCAGAGGAAGAGGCCCGGATGTAACCGG
The DNA here is from genome assembly GCF_013204885.1 of Paenibacillus tritici. Classification (GTDB taxonomy): domain Bacteria; phylum Bacillota; class Bacilli; order Paenibacillales; family Paenibacillaceae; genus Paenibacillus_AQ; species Paenibacillus_AQ tritici. Next base: position 129,139 of record NZ_JABMKX010000017.1, on the reverse strand, counting down.
TCCAGCACGAATAAGGGTGAGAAGTTAGTAATCAATAGAACAGGGATAACAAATACCCCTATACGCTGAATCCATTTGGAGTAGATCATCATAGGCATGTTATTCAGCTCGAACAGGCCGTTGGAGATGTCATTGACCGCAGCAATCTGAATGAACCAGAACGATAATAACTGCGGGATCAGGAACAGGGTGTAGGTCACGAACAGACCCAGCACGAGGAAAAAGATGAACCCGCCTATTGAAGCGGCATCGGCCGGAAGCCCCAGTCTTCTCCAGCCCACCACAATCATGGTCACTCCTCCCAGTACATTCGGAATCGCCAGGCCAAAGTCAACATTCCGTAACGTCATCATAAATTGCAGGGATATCGGCTTCGTTAACAAAAGATCGAGTGACCCCGTTCTTACATGCTCCGGGATCTGCACGAAGTTGATGGCAAACAGTCCCCAATATAACCCCGTCATCAAGGTGTAGGTGCCAATAAACAGCAATATCGCATCAATGGGCACGCCATCCAGCGTCAAGCCGGCCTCATAGACAATAATCACATACAGGAATTTGGCGAACAGATAGGAGGTCTCCACCAGCAGGCCCATCAGGAAATTCACCCGATACTCCATTTGGGACATCAGGGAATTTTTGATGAACAAGCTGTATATGAAACCGTACTTCCGGAGTGATCTGAGCATCGGGTTCCCTTAACCCCCTACGGCAATATATTTCTTGATCGCCACTGTCCAAATATAGCGCGTAAGCAACAGAAGGAGTCCAATCCATAGCAGTTGCAGCTCGATCACATGCAGCGCCTGAAGCAGGGTCAGCTTGCCGTTGATTACATTCACCGGCATGTAGATCGTATACTTGAACGGCAGGTAGTCGAAGAAGGCCAGCCATGCCGCCCCAAAAATATCGAGCGGGAAGATCCCGCCGCTAAAAATCTGAATCAATAACGCTGTAACATGAAAAAAATAAGAAACATCGGTTAACCAGAAGGCAATCGCACTGACCGAGAAGGAGATCATGAAATTAAGCACAACCGCCAGTATAAGCACGACACCAAAAACCAGGATACGCGATACGCTGATTGGCGCCTTGAAGTAATAAACCATGAACAGTACCACGCCCAGCAGCATGATTAACGTAATGGCAAATGAGAGGACCTTCCCGCCAAGGTAGACACATATTTTATAAGGAAAATAACCGATCGGCCGCACCAGATATTTATTGAGCCCCCCGCTCTTGATATCATGGTTAATGTCATATTCCAGACCCGTAGCCACCAGCCGCGAGATCAGGGCAGCTACGATGGTATAGACGATCATCTGGCGGTAGGTATAGCCATATAAGTTCATATTGGAGGCATGGCTATAGACCGCCTTCCACAGGAAGAGCTGGATGAAGATCGGGAAAAAGAGACTGGCAAAGCCCATGAAAAAGTTGAAGCGGTACTCCATGGAGTTCTGGATTCCCAGCGAAAAGCTGACGGCAAATTTATTGTTCATCCCTGCGGCTCCGGTTGTTCATATAAACGTGCAATGGCTTCCTCCAGGGGAATATCCTCCAGATTGAGGTCAATGACGGGAAAGTGATCCATGGCCATTCTGGAATACTCCTTGAACTTCGTACGCTCCACTTCGAGAATAACCTCATGTCCGCTATATTCTTTGATAGAACCCATAACGGCCAGATCCTTCCGCTCGACGATGGCCGAGAAGGTCAGCTTCATCCGTTTTTTCTCATTCATGACCTCGTTGATCTTGCGGATCTCCCCGTCATACACCAGCTTGCCCTGATTGATCACGATAGTCCGCTTACACAGGTCTTCAATATCCTTCATATAGTGGCTCGTAAGCAGCAGGGTTGTGCGGAACTCATGATTATAAGCCTTGAGGAACTCGCGGATGTTCTTCTGGGACACCAGATCCAGGCCAATCGTCGGCTCATCCAGAAAAATAATCCGGGGCCGGTGCAGCAACGCAGCGATCAGCTCCATCTTCATCCGCTCACCCAGGGACAGTCTTCGGACCTGCACATGCAGCAGGTGCCTGACATCCATTAGTGTCACTAACTCGTCAAGTGTATCCTTATACTTCTGATCACCGATTTCATAGATACATTTGTTTAAATACAGGGAATCGCTTGCCGGCAGATCCAGCCACAGCTGGTTTTTCTGGCCCATGACAATGGAAAATTGCTTCTTGAAGTCATTTTTCCTGTCCCAGGGCGTGTAGCCCAGCACCTCCGCACTGCCGCCACTCGGATACAGGATGCCGGAGAGCATTTTCAAAGTGGTGGTTTTGCCTGCTCCGTTCGGACCCAGAAACGCGACCATCTCGCCTTCGTTAATATCAAACGAGACCTTGTTCACAGCATCCTTGGTTAATTTCTCCCTGTGGAACAGATTCTTGACGGAATTTCGGATTCCCGTTTCTTTTTTGTAGTAGTCAAAGGACTTGCTCAATTGATCTACATGAATGACCATACCGGCATCCCTACTTTGCAATGGTTATCAATCTGATGAACGGGCTGTACCTCCGGACATGCTCCGGCTGCAGGCCAAAGATATTCTGTGCCGTAAGCTCCGCAGCGCTATCCAGCTCCACAAGCTCCTCTGCGGCCAGTTGAAAGAGCTGATACTGATACTGCTGCAAAAACCGGAACAGATCACTGATCGAATTTCCGAACCGTAAAGCCAGAACCTCCGTCGCTTCCAGCATGAGCAGGGGCTTCTCATGATGCTGCTGCAAATACTGTTCCATTCCCTTGAATGCTTTTAATTCGCCGCCTTCAATGTCGGCTTTGATCAAGTCAATATGGCTGATCTGCTGCTGCTCAATGTACGTATCCAGCGTCTGCACCCGGCAACGGTAGGTCTTATGCTGTAAGGCCGGGTCAATGATTAACGCAGCATCCTCAGATCCGCTTCGTACAGGCAGATAGATCTCTGCTTCCCCGTTATAGTCAGACAGCGCAACCTGATTGAGAATTACATTCTGCAGGTTGTTTAATTGAATGTTTCTTGCCAGTTCAGCGAAGGTGGGGCTTACCGGCTCGAAGCTATGAACTCTGCCGCTCTGCCCTACCGCTTGTGCGAATAGCGTGGAATACCACCCATAATTCGCCCCGATATCCAGTACTTCAAATCCTTCACGGATCAGTACGGACAATAACCGGCTCTCCCCGCGCTCCACAAACCCATCCCGCATGAGAAAACCAAGACTGTTCAAGTGCCCGGTATCCCACACAAACCGTCTCCCGTCCGTCAGCCTGATCCGGGTCTCCGCTTGATGAATTTCAATCTGCTCGACCTGCTCTTTAAGCGCCCGTCTAAGCAATTGGACTGCCTCGACCCTCTTCTCCCAGAACATCCGCTGGATCTGCTCGTACCTGGTTTCTTCCGGCATCATCGTCCTCCTGTTGCATAGGAATGTAAATAAGCCAGCTCATCCTCGGCAATCTGCTTCAGCTGCTTCACGGTAGCCGTTACCCCTCTGTCCAAGCTGATCGTCATCTTCATAAAGCTCACTTCAAGCTTCCTCCAGGCCGAGCCAAGGTGAGCGACATCCATGGTGCTGCAGGTGCTGAAATGCCTTAACCGCGATAGGGCAATCGTGCGGATGCAGCCGAACTGTTGTTTGAACACCGGATGATCCATTACATTCTCCGGCCCCCTATAAGCTCCAACATCCATGATCAGTTCCGAAATCCGGGCAAAAGTGACGGGGAGCAGCTCTGTATAGGGCTGTGTAGTTAAGTAAGGCCGGATAGCGTTTAGATCAGGCTTCAGGCTGAGGGGCGGGCTAATTTCCATAACCGGTTCGCTGAAGGTGCGCCATGCCTGCTCCACGCAAGTCCGGTCGGCCAATAGGCTTGTTGCAAAATAAGGATCTGTAACTCTCAGGCTCTGATCGTCTGCCGCTTCAGCCAGCACATAATGCAGCATATGGCCCTTCCCGTAAAATTCCTTCATATAAGGCACATAATAGGCGTCCACCGGCAGCAGATACACCCGTCCGCGATCCACCGAGTCTAAACGGCAAGGCTTCCCTTCAACCCCATAAGCGTGCCGGATGAAGCTGAACAGCTCCTTCACCGGCACCGTACTGTCGAACCAGTCATAGCCTGCATAATAATAATTAATGGTGAAATTATACCTGTACAGCGGATTCAGATCAGCATGATGAACTGACAGCCACAATGTAACCGCATTCAACAAACAATCATAGGGGCCAAAGGGAACCGTCCAATCCGTCAGTTTGCGGCTCACAGCGGAATTCTTCGGGATAGCCTCCATTCTTATTTTCCGTGAAGATAGAGCAGAATACACTTGGAGCATACCGGCATCAGGCCGCATTTCAGGGTTTCCCGGACCCTTTCGAAATTATCGCCGTCCCAAATATCCTTAAGATCCTGATCCCCCAGATTCCCCAGGGAGAACTCCGGAAACAACTTGCAGGCACTGACTTCACCGTCAGCCAGCACATCCAGTCTGGTGCGGATCGACAGGCATTGCGTTTTATTCTGGGCAGGCTTCTCTGAACCGAGTACAAAGTCGCGTACCTCATGTAGTTCAAGCGCTGGCTGATAACGTGTTCGTAAGTTCCAGGTTCGCTGGTTAATCCTCTCCATCTGCGCAAGCAGCGGATCAATCCTGTCAGGCGAGATTCGATATTTGAACGAATGCCAGCTATTGCGGTGCCCCTCCTCCAGATCATCCGCCAGCCACTTGAAATGCTCGTTGAAATAGCGGTCCATATTGCTCGATACCTCATCCGGCAAATACCACGGGAAGGTAATATACACCGAGTCAATTCCTTTATTCTCAAAAAACTCCACAAAATCATACAGCTTATCAATCATGACATCGCTAATGGTCAGATGGATGGAGATTTTCCCCTGGTAGATGCCCTCCTTCTCCAGCTCCAGCAGCTTATCAATGCCCGCCATCACCTTCTTGAAGGTGCCCTTTCCCCGGATCGCATCATTCTCTGCTTCGAAGCCTTCCAGGCTGATCAGACAGACCAGACTTTTGGACATTTTGAGGATGGAATCCAGCTTCTCGATGATTTGAATGCCGTTGGTGCATAACACCGTCCATCTGGGGTCCTGTTCCAGCAGGTCGGCCAGCTCATTGAACCGGCTGTAGTACAGAGGTTCTCCTCCCCAAAGGAACATATTGGCGTTCGTTTCTTTGGTTTGCCGGAACACTTTTTCAATCACAGCGAAATCAAGCTCTTCCCGTTGCTCGGCTCTGCCCAAATCCCGGTGATACCCCTCAGCGTTCCATTCAAAGCAATGCTTGCAGCGCAGATTACAGCCATTGGTTAATTTAAGCCCGACCTCGACCGGAAGATTCGTCGAATACGCAGGATTGAGATGAACCTGTTTGTGCGTGACCGACATATGCTTAATGGTTTTTTTCAGGCGCTCAAAGGAATCCCGGTCCAGAACTACGGATGTTTGTGGCTGTCTCATCAAAACACCTCCCGTAATGTAATACTTGAGTTTTATAGCTTCTCAGGTTCTCACTGCATGCCTCCAATACTTCAAGCGGACAACCCATCCTCATCCAGTGCTCATACCTTATGCCAAAACCCAGCCGCTCCCATAGCTCCGCGTTGCGGGCTTCATGCTCACCCAGCGGCTCCAGGAAAATAACCGGCGTGAAGGATTCCAGCGAATCCAGCAGGGTTCCTCCCCCCGGCTTGCTGATAATCCCCTTCGAGTTACAGATCAGCTGATAGAAGCTATGCTTCACCCCGGTATCCTCGTTAAAGGAATTATTGATCACTTCACCGAACGGCGGCAGGGTATATTCATGCTCTTCGTTCTTCATCCAGGGTGACCAGCCCGGCCTCACCATGTAATAACGGTGGCCGGCTCCATAAGCCTGATCATCCGCCAGCTCATGAATGACGATGTTCAAATCCAGGGAGTGATTCAGCTCTGCTGCCGTCTCCTTGTAGGTCCCCATTCCCCAGCCGCCGCCATGGATGACGAACCGGTGGTCACGTTCCTTATAGTCCTTCGGGGCAGCATGACCCATGGAAATACTGTAATTCACCCGCCCAGACGCCCCGTCAAAAAACCAGACATCGTTCACCGTAAACAGATCATTCCGGATATTGTTGGAATACAGCTTCCACGATGGAGATATGACCGCATCCATATGAACCAGCTCGACATGCACATCCTTGCGGTAACTCTTCGCGTACTCTTCCAGAACGGGCATCCAGAATCCCGAGAAAACCATAAACACCCTCCGGTTCTCTTCCGCCCACTTGCCTAAAAGCTGGGCTACCAGCTGGGGGTCCAGATTCGGTGTGATATCCCTGATCATTCTGTGACCCAGCTTGGCTACTTCAAATCTCGTAGAGAAAACCTTTTTATTTTCGGTTAATTTCAGTCTTGTTTCGGGCGGATACAGGCTCTCCAGCACTTCCAGATCGGCCTCATATGACCTGCTTAGCTCGTCACGTAACAGGACTGCGGGCGTATAGACTCCCAATGCGACAGATGAGCATAAAATGGTAATCATTTGTCAGCTCCCTCTTTTTACGATCAAGACTGGTCAGTTATAAACCTTAATGGTTAGAGACTTCAAGACGTCCTTCACCCGCCGGATTAGCGTGAATGCTTCACTCACATCAGAGGCATAGGGAGCAGCTACATAAAGCTTCCCCTTCCTCCATTCAGACTCCGCGTCAGCAAATGCGGTATTGCCGGAGCCGAACAGCGTGTTTGCACCCAGCGGTATAATTCCTTGCCTGTTCTCTTGCGTAAACAACAATCCGTTGGCTTGGAGAACCTCCAGTACGTGCAGCATGGTCACTTCCGCAGCGCAGCCTGCCGGGATAAAGGTCAAAAAGCTGAACAAGGAATACTGCTGTAAATCGTTATTGAGATGATGGTTAATCAGCCCCATGGACTTTCTGGCATTAATCTCAACGATGGGCACCAGCTCACCGCTTGCCAGCAGCATGGAATCTATACATACCTCGCCGTGATAGCCTGCCATGAACAAGTCCTTGCAGGCATCTTCCATAATGCTGAAATAATCCTTGTCCCGGAGCGTCCGGGTAAACCCGGAACCGGCAGGATAGGAGCCTGCATAAGAGAAGGCTTCATTCACCATTCGTTGAACAGACAACAATTCCGCTTCCCCCTGCTCTGTTATGAACAGCTGACAGGAGAAATCCTCCGTTTTATCAAGCAGGGGTTCGATAATGAACTGTGTTTGTTTGCCTCTATTCTCTTGCTCTTGCAGATAGGCGGCAATTCTTCTCAGCATTCTCTCGCTTGAAATTAACATATTGCCTTTGCCTGAGACACCCAGCGGGTCCTTCACCAGCACTTGTCCGGTCCGTAGCAGCTGAAGGCCGTAGGTCAGCAGTTCCTCAGCACTTTCCGCTATCGAGGAACTATTGCGAATGCCCAATCTTTGTCTTAGTTCATGAGAATAGGTCTTTGAATTTACTGCTCGAACTGTATCTAAGGAGGGAAAATGATTACCAAAACTGAACCTGCGTACTACCTCATTGGCATCAGAAAGAATAGAATAGGGAGAGATTATAGCATCTTGCGGGAGTAGCTGCTGGTAGTAGCCTGCATCAGCCATTAGAAGATCAAACACATGCAGCCTGTAGTCCTCCGCATGAACGGGATTTCTGCAATGAATAGGGGTGAAGGTATAGCCGAGCCGCGATAAATAGCTTCTAAGATGCTCGTCCATGGGCTGCCGGGTGAACAGAATATCCTGCTCCTTGCATAACGGAAACAACAATTCATCCATGCCCATCGTCACAGCTTGGCTGCTGTTCATAGAAGGAAGCATAGATCCATGCGGACTCCGCCACCACGCCTCGGAATCAAAGGTGCCTAGAACCACGGTTGACTTCATCCATGAAGCCTCCTTAAGAAGCGGTTTGCGTGGCTGTGATGAACCCCATGAAATCCCCGATCGACTGGAAATCCTCATAGGCAAAGTGATCAAAATCAAACTCAATTTCAAATTCGTCTTCGATCCGGAGAATGAAATTAATCATCTGCAGGGAATCCAGACCTACCTCATTCACAATATCGGTGGCTTCAGTGGCAGTGAGCAACAGCTCGGGATTGTTCTTAATTTCACTCAAGATCCGCACAATGGTATCCTGCATATCACCGTTCTCCTCGCATCATGAATTTTAAATAAGCAGCATTGCTTACTAGTTATGATACAACCTCAGAGTTCCGGCTTCTAACTCACATTTTTATGATATGTATAGGATTTTTATTGGAATTGATTACAGCTGAGAGATTCAGTTTGAGTAGGATCAGCTTGGACACTTGGGTGGGAGCATGGGTGGACGCTCCGCGAACGGACCGATGTTCCAATCGCTGTGGTCTCCAGATTTTTCGGATTCCCCTTAGCGGTGAAAATCCGGAGACCAAGGCGACCGCTGCCGCTTTTCCACATTCGTTCCGTCCTCTCCGCTGTTTAAGCGGGGTACGAACTACAGGCTTTAAAATACATAAAAAGCACTAAAGAAATAAACAAAATGTATGCTGTTTTCCGCATACATTCGAGCCACATGCCTGCGTGCCGGCACAATGTATGCTGTTTTCCGCATACATTCGAGCCACATGCCTGCGTGCCGGCACAATGTATGCTGTTTTCCTCATACATTCGGGCCACACGCCTGCGTGCCGGCACAATGTATGCTGTTTTCCTCATACATTCAAGAAGCAATTAAAGAGCACTCATCCACAACAAAAGAAAAACAGGTCCCTGCGGCATAAATGCCAAGCAAGAACCTGTATTGTAAGATATGATGCGGTCAAGAGGACTCGAACCTCCACGATATTGCTATCACTGGCACCTGAAGCCAGCGCGTCTGCCAATTCCGCCATGACCGCATATTATGTATTGCAGTGATTCAATCACCGTAATTAAGAATATACTCTCTTTGGAGCGGAATTGCAAGCTTTAATTTTCAAGCCAATACCTTCAGCACATCCGCGATCTTCCGCTGATGCGACAGGACACCGTAATTCATCCAGGCCATGAAATCCACCTCGTACACGCAGCGGTTGCGTACAGCAGGCAGACTTCTCCAGAGCTGTGTCTCCAGCAGTTCCCGGCTCTCCCCTTCCTGAAGGTCAAACGTAATGAACAGATGATCTGCGGTCAAGCCTGCAAGCTCGTCATGGGTCAGATTGACACGCTTCTGTCCCCGGGTAAGATGCTGGACGGCGGGATGCCGCTGCAGCCCCAGATCCTCATGCAGAACATGCGCGGAATATCCCAGATTCTCACTGCCATACAGAGCAACGCCATGGGCAGAAATCCGCAGCAGTGCCACCGTCTGTCCCCGGATGCTGCGGCTGAGCTGACGTTTGGCCTGCCGGGCCAGCTGCTCATAATCGCTGATGACCTCCTGCACACGGCCGGTTCTGCCGAAGACCGCTGCCGCCGAACGCAATGTGGCCCGCCAGTCCTCCTGATGGAACGGCAGCCGGAACAATGGAGCCACCTGGCGGCATTCTCCCAGCTGCCAGCGCTGGAAGCCGTCATCCAGCATAATCAGGTCCGGTCTATACCGGGAGAGCCCCTGCCAGTCTCCGCCCGAAATATCAAACGCCGGAACCTGATCGAGACCCAGGTACTCCTGCTTGCCCCACTGGGCATGACAATACTGCACCACTGGCATAACCCCTAAGGCCACCAGGTAATCCTCCAGAAATGGCGCAAATACACGGACTCCTTCCTGATGAAGACTTCTGTATTGACCCGGAGTGACCCCAACCGTTGCCTTGAACCTCCGGTTGAAATAGTATTCGTTGCTGTACCCGGCAGCCAGTGCAACCTCATGCAGACGGTCCCCGGTCAGCAGCAGCTGCTGCTGCGCCTGCTCAATCCGCAGACTGTTCAAGTGCTCCAGGGGAATCTGGCCGGTAATTTCTTTGAACAGCTGTGTATAACGCGCACGGCCAATCCCGGCAATCTCCGCCAGCTGGTCGACGGATAAGGCCTCACTGAAATGCTCCTCCATATAACGGATCGAACGCTCTACCGCCTCGCGGTCATCCTTGGTCTTCATCGCCGGGGCATTCGCCCGTATAATCAGCAGCAGCAGCTCTTGAAAACGGGTCTGGGCCGCAAACCATTCCATATCCTCCGGGCGCCGGCAGCTGTAATATATGGAATCCAGCAGCAGGGCACACTGTGAGTAGGGCCTGCAGTTAAGAAGTCCCGGCACGAGCAGGCCCTCTCCAGACAGCTTGTCCACTCCGCCATGATTGCTGTGTCCTCTGCGGATGACTTCAAAGGAGAGCTGATAAAAGCTGATCCCCTGCTCTCCGGCCTGGATTCTGTTTACCGACCCGGCTTCGATCAGAAATCCGGCACCCTTCTCCAAAGGATAACGCCAATGATCTGCCTTGAGCCAGCCCGCTCCTGCCGACACAATGATTAATACATGCTCTTGATATACAGCGACCGGTTCATTTCCCCCGGGTGACCGGGTAACTGCTTCTATGTTAATCAGGCTGTAGAGCAGCGTTCTTCCGGTGCTTGCCTGCAAATGTTCCGCCATTCTACCCCTCCTGATTGAGAACCATTATCATCAGTTCTAAGTGTAAAACAAAAAAGAGGATCTATCAACCTGCTGATAGATCCTCTTTTCGCTTTTACCCTATAAACAGCAGCTTGTACGGAATACTATTTCACGAAGGCCTTCAACAGATCATCCAGCTTCATCAAATTGGCCGTAATGGCACCGGACTGCCAGTGGGAACGCTCCATTCTGTAGATGTTTCCGTTCTTCACCGCAGGCAGGTTCTTCCACAGCGGGCCATCGAGAATCCGAATCGCCTCCTGGTTGGCCGCAGTATCCCACTCCCCGTTGTCAGGGAATACAATAATATGATCCGCTTGAAGCTCCGGGATTACTTCTTCTGAGATAATCGACTGGAATTCCGTCATCTCAGCAGCCATGGGAACAGGTGTCAGACCGAATTGATTATAGAGTACACCGGTAAAGCGGTTTTTGACTCCAAAAAGAGCAACGGTTTTGTCCGCCACATTAAGCCGGATCACAGCCACCTTCTCCTGTCCCAGTGCCTGCTGCAGCGCGGCCTTTCCATCTGCCACCTTCTGGTCATATTCGGCCAGTACAGCCTTTCCCTTCTCAGGAATACCGAGCGCGTCTGCGACCGCTGTAAGGATCAGCCTTGAATCCTGCAATACGCTCTCCGGCAGGCGGTAGGTTGGAGCTACCAGGGAATACTGCTCATACTTAGCGGCATCCACACCGCCATCGGCAATGATCAGATCCGGATTCTTGTCCAGCAGTGCTTCTATGCTGCCGCTGATATCAAATTCAGGCACATCCAGATTCAGATAATCCTGCTTGCCCCAGCTTGGATGGTACCACTGCACCACCGGAGTAACGCCCAGTGCCTTCAGATAGTCTTCCAGATAGATCGCTGCCACCCGCTGGGGGTTCACGGGAACTTCGACCTCGCCGAATTCCCCGGCAATCGTACGGGTTGCCCCTTCTGAGGATGGCTTATTCCCAGTCTCCGCAGGAGCTGCACTGGCTGCTGCCGTCTGTTCCGCCTTATTCCCAGTCTGCACGGCGTTGCCGTCCGCAGCCTTATTATTTCCGCAAGCCGCTATAGCTGACATTGCCACTATAAGTACGACTGTCCCAATACATTTCCGACCCCAGCTTATCATTTCCGCTTCACTCCTGTGTCTAATTTCATTGATTATCATTCTCAATGACTTAATCACATCGTAGCATGTTCTGACAAGCTTTCAATGCACTTTCTCTGCAAAAATCTTATACAAACGTATAGTTGGCCCCGTCAAGCTGACGGGGCCTCTCGTTCACAACCGGTCTCCCACATATCTGTCGCGTCCCGCCCCCATGCCGGCCACGAATAGCAGCACGCATGCTCCCGCAAGCAGCGCCAGCGGTGCATTCCAGCTGCCCGCAGCATCATGCAGCAGGCCGAACAAAGCGGGTCCCGCCGCTGCCAGCAGATATCCGGCTGACTGGGCCATACCTGACAGCTCGCTTGCTTCCTGCACTGTCCGGGTGCGCAGGCTGAAGAACATCATCGCCAAGCCAAAAGCAAAACCGCCGCCTATTCCAATGCAGATGGCCCATAACGCCATTAATTCTGTGCGGCCCAGCCAGACCCCAAGGATACCAATGATAAACAGAACGAAAGTAATGACTACCAGCGGGCGTTGATTCTTCATCCGTCCGGCCCAGAGCGGTACGAAGAACGTGAACGGCAGCTGGGCCAGCTGCATCAGCGAAAGAATCCACCCCGCATGGCCCGGTGTCATCCCCCGCTCACCGAGAATCACCGAAAACCAGGAGATCAGAACATAATAGAGCAAGGACTGAAGCCCCATAAACAGCGTGACCTGCCAGGCGAGCGGGGAGCGCCAGATCCGTACGGCCGAAGAGCGGACGCCGCCTGCACTGCTCTGGCCGAGACTCTTCATCTGCGGAATCCAGAAGAGGGTTGCCAGGGCAGCGATCACAAACCAAAGGGCCAGGGTTCCCCTCCACCCCAGCCCGGCAGAGGTCGCCAAGGGAACACTCACCCCGGAAGCTGCCGCTGCACATATATTCATGGAAACGGTATACACTCCGGTCATCAGGCCGATGCGGTGCGGGAACTTCCCCTTGATCAGTCCCGGGAGCAGCACATTGCAGACGGCAATCGACAGGCCGATCATCGCCGTACCCGCAAAGAAAGTGACCGTCCCGGAAGCCGAACGGACCAGAATCCCCATCGACAGCGTCAGCATGGCCAGCATCAGGATATTGGGAAGTCCCAGCCTGCGGGCAAGCTGCGGAGCGAAGGGGGACAGAAGCGCAAAGGCCAACAAAGGCAAGGTCGTGATAGCTCCGGCCAGGGTATTCGATAAGCCGAGGTCATCACGGATCATCTCCAGCAGGGGGCCGACGGAGGTGAACGGGGCGCGCAGCGCTGCTGCGACACAAATAATGCCGATGATGAGCATCCACCGGCTTCCGGTATTTGAATCATGGGCAGGCAGGCTTGTTCCTGCCATGTTGTTTTTACGGCTGAAATTCATGCTGATCCTCCAGGTCGCAGCAAAACACCCGCCAAGCAGAAGCTCGTCAGGAGTGAAGGCTGTGATATGTATTACACCGGGTTTGCAGGCAGAAGATGCTGCTAGTCCAAGGCGCATGTGTCAATTATAGCCCTTAACGGCGGAGGCTGCACAAATATAAGTTCTTCCAGAGGGTTGACACCTCTTCTGATGCTGAATCAAAACCGCCGGTCTCCAGGACCAGCGGCCGCACACATGAAATCAAGCTAAATTAGCACCAAAGAGATTTAGAGATGATTACGAGCAGGATGAACAGAACCAGAATCGCTCCAGTGGAAGTGAAAGCTCCGCCGTATCCCCCAACATTTTCGCTCATGTTAACTCCTCCTTTGCCCTTGGATACACTGTTAAAATATGTATAAAATATCTTCTTGGTATGGGTGTAGCGGCAATGAAATACCCGGGTTATATTCAATTTAATAATTTCTCACCGTTGACAAAACGTGTAACCCACTTTAGTATCCTAAGAATAAGGTTTAATTGAGAATTGATCTCAATAACCAGATACATAACACATTACAGAAAAGAGTGAACAAGAGATGCTGCGTCGTTTTTTCTCCTATTACCGTCCTTACAAGAAGCTGTTTATCCTTGATTTCACCTGTGCAGTAGGTGCCGGTCTGCTGGAGCTTGCTTTTCCTGTGGCCGTTAATAAATTCATTGACGATCTGCTGCCGGGTCAGGATTGGCCGCTGATTCTGATTGCCTGCGTTGCCCTGCTCGGGATTTATGCGCTCAATACAGCGATGAACTACGTGGTTACTTACTGGGGGCATATGCTGGGTATTAATATTGAAACCAATATGCGCAAAAAAATGTTCGATCATATCCAGAAGCTCAGCTTCCGCTTCTTCGACAACAACAAAACAGGTCATCTGCTCGGCAGAATTACCAATGACCTGAACGATATCGGGGAAGTCGCGCATCACGGGCCGGAGGATGTGTTCATTGCCGTCATGACGCTGGTCGGCGCATTTGTGCTGATGGCCGATATCAATCTCCAGCTGGCCGTGATCACCTTCATCATCGTGCCGATTATGGCCTGGGTCATTATCCACTTCGGACGCAGCATGACCGAGACCTATCACCGTCTATTCGGCAACGTCGGGAACTTCAATGCCCGGATTGAAGACAATGTCGGCGGAATCCGCGTGGTCCAGTCTTTTGCCAATGAAGAATTCGAGAAAGAGCTGTTCGCCGTGGACAACCAGAAGTTCCGCGAGACCAAGCTGATGGCTTACAAGCTGATGGCCAAAAGCTCGTCGGTCAGCTATATGATGACCCGTCTGATCACCATTGTCGTGATGGTCTGCGGCGCGTGGTTCTTCATCAAGGGAGAGCTGGAAATCGGGGAATTTGTCGCTTTCATTCTGCTGTCCAACGTCTTCTTCCGGCCGATTGAGAAGATTAATGCTGTCATCGAGAGTTATCCGAAGGGGATTGCCGGCTTCAAACGTTATCTGGAAGTCATTGATACCGAGCCGGATATCGCCGACAAACCGGATGCTGTAGAGGTTGGAACGCTTCGCGGGGATATCAGCTTCAGCAAGGTCAGCTTCGGCTATGAAGACGACCGCAAGGTGCTGGAGGATATCAGCCTGAGCGTTAACGCCGGTGAGACGATTGCTTTCGTCGGACCTTCCGGTGCGGGTAAAACAACCATCTGCAGCCTGCTCCCCCGGTTCTACGATGTGACCGGCGGCGCGATCTCCATCGACGGGATCGACATCCGCGATATGAAGCTCAGCTCGCTGCGCAAGCAGATCGGGATCGTGCAGCAGGATGTATTCCTCTTCTCCGGTACGATCCGTGAGAATATTGCCTACGGCAAGCTTGATGCAGAGCTGCCGGAGATCTGGCAGGCTGCCCGTCAGGCCCGGCTGGAGGAGCTGATTAACAGCCTGCCGAAGGGTATGGACACTGTGATCGGCGAACGCGGCGTCAAGCTGTCCGGCGGACAGAAGCAGCGCCTGGCAATTGCCCGGATGTTCCTGAAGAATCCGCCGATTCTGATTCTGGATGAAGCCACCTCGGCGCTCGATACCGAGACGGAAGCGGCGATTCAGCAATCACT
This sequence comes from Paenibacillus tritici, assembly GCF_013204885.1. Classification (GTDB taxonomy): domain Bacteria; phylum Bacillota; class Bacilli; order Paenibacillales; family Paenibacillaceae; genus Paenibacillus_AQ; species Paenibacillus_AQ tritici. Next base: position 113,921 of record NZ_JABMKX010000017.1, on the reverse strand, counting down.
GGCCGACCTGTCCGTGGGCCGGACTACACTCGTCATTGCCCACCGCCTGACGACGATCAAGAATGCTGACCGGATCGTTGTCGTCAGCGAGGACGGCATCTCCGAGGAGGGCCGCCACGAGGAGCTGGTCAATGCCGGAGGCACTTACAGCCGCCTGTATCAGGCGCAGTATAATGCTTAGGTGTTTCTATTAATGCCGGAGTGAACAAGTCAGATGCTCATATGTCTCAAAGCTTCAAACGTTAAAAAAGCAGCGATTTTCGTTATTTGAGAATCGCTGCTTTCTGTTTTTGGTTAGAAAGATATGAAGAACCTTTTTCCGCTTAAACAGCGGAGAGGACGGAACGATTGTGGAAAAGCGAATGCGTTCGCCTTGGTCTCCGGATTTTCACCGCTAAGGGGAATGAAAAAAATCTGGAGACCACAGCGATTGTAACAACGGTCCGTTCGCGCAGCGTCCACCCAGGCGCTCACGTTGATGATTGTTCTATCGTATTCCGCTAATCCATTCCTCAGCACGGTCTGCCATTGCCTGGACCTCGTTCATGAACCATCCTGCATGATAGCCGTCACAGACAGCGTGATGGACCTGCAATGACAGCGGCAGGTATATGGAATCGCCTATGGTCGTGAATTTCCCTGCGGTAATAATGGGCAGAAGGTAATTCCCGTTACTGCTGATATTCAGGTTGAATCCGGTAAAGGAAGTCCACGGAATCATAGATACAGAAAAGGTATGCTCGGGTATCGGTGTCTTGGGGAACAATTGCCCGGAATCCTTATAATTCTCCACATCCGACAGGTAAGAATCGTGGAACGCTTGGAAATCCTTCGTGCCAGCCGTCCAAATCGCCGAGAAGGATTCCGAGACACTGTCAGCAATCGTATACAGCGGGTCAAGCTTGTCCCAATACCCTAACTCCCCCGCACTATTGTACCCCGTTCTGAATGCAGTATTGGAGTTGACCACACAGGTCATCAAGAATAGCAGGGCAGGATACAGCTTATATTCCTGTTGTTTTATCTTGCGGTATAAACTGCTAATCTCAATTTCTGCTGTCAGGCTAAAGGTCGTACCCTGGTTCAGGTAATGAGTAAAGATCTCTTGTCTCTTCCAGTTATCCCTGTCAATCAGATTAAATTTCATTGGCTCTGCCTCCTAAATGTTTGTGTAAACCGGATTTAGGAGGCTGACTTGTCTGACTTTTTCATATAAAGTCCATCCTTTAAAAAGAGTTCATATTATTGTATCATACATCACTATTTCAAAAAACGCTGCCACCCCGGCCTTGTTGCCCGTGTGACAGCGTTCGAAACCCGGCTGCACTAGCAGCAGCTCCGGCTTATTTTTTGGCGATATGGCACTTCAGCAGCTTACCCTTCACGGTCGTCTCCTTCATCGCCTGCAGCACAAGTGATCCCTTGCCGTTCAGAATATCGACGTAGGTGACGTTATCCTGGATCGTGATGATTCCGATGTCCGCCGCCGTAATGCCCTCAAGCTTGGCAATGGTGCCGACGAAATCAACTGCGCGGAGCTTCTTTTTCTTGCCGCCGTTGAAATAGAGCTTCATGATGTCCTGGTTCATGACCTCGGTTTTGCCGGCTTTGCGGACCTGCTGCTTGCCCAGCTTCAGATCGAACGCCGGTTTGGCATAAGCCACCGCATCCTCCGAAGGAGCCTTCATGATTGGCAGACTGAAGCCGATATAGCCTTCGATTTCCCTGACCCATTTGTGTTCATTCGGCGTAACGAAGGTGATCGCTTTGCCGCTTTTGCCGGCACGGGCGGTGCGGCCGGTGCGGTGGACGTAGCTCTCTTTTTCCAGCGGGATATCGTAGTTAATGACATGGGTGATGTTCTCGATATCAATCCCTCTAGCAGCAACGTCGGTGGCGATCAGATAACGGAATTGTCCCCGCTTAAAAGCATTCATCACCTCAAACCGCTCGTCCTGCTCCATGCCGCCGTGGATCTTGTCCACTGGATATTCGAGGTCGGCCATCCCGCGGAAGAGGGAATTCACCTGCTCCTGGGTCCGGCAGAAGATAATGCAGCTATCCGGATTCTCCACCGTCAGCAGATCGCTGAGCAGCCCGAACTTGGCAGCTTGTACGACCTCAATCAGGGCATGTTCGATCGACGCTGTCGTAATTCCGCTGGCTTCAATCTCAATATCCACCGGCTCCGTCATATACTTGCGGCACAGATTCTTGATCACATCCGGCAGTGTTGCCGAGAACAGCATCGTTACACGTTCCTTGGGCAGTTGCTTGATGATCTTCTCGATCTGCTCAATGAAGCCCATGCTGAGCATCTCGTCCGCTTCGTCGATCACCAGATATTGTATCCGGCTAAGATTCAGTGTCCCGCGCTCGATATGGTCGAATACACGGCCCGGCGTGCCTACAACCACATGCGTCTTCTGTGTTAACTCGATCTTCTGCGGGGCAAAAGGCTGCTTGCCGAACAGTGCTACCGCCTTGATCCGCTTGAAGCGCCCGATGTTCGTAATATCCTCTCTCACCTGCTGGGCCAGCTCCCGGGTCGGTGTCAGCACCAGCGCCTGGGGTTTGTTCTCCGCCCAATCGGCCAGCTCGCAGAGCGGGATGGCGAATGCTGCGGTTTTGCCGCTGCCGGTCTGCGACTTGACGATCAGATCGCGCGCCTTCAGCGCCACCGGAATCACCTTCCGCTGCACCTCCGTAGGGTCCACGTACTTCAGAACCTCCAGCGCACGGGTAATCTCCTCACTCAGACCATAATCACTAAACTGTACTTGTACTTCACTCATATTATATTCTACCTCTTCTATGCCGATTGTTCCGGTTCAGGCGGGGTCTCCCGCGTTCCATCCATCTTACGCATTATTTCATTATAACACCTACTCTGCCCCTTGATTCCATTCCTTATAAAATTGCTCCAAAAAAACCAGCATAAACTGATGGCGCTCCTCCGCCAGTTGCTTCCCGTACGAAGTGTTCATAAGATCCTTCAGCTTCAGCAGCTTCTCATAAAAATGGTTGACCGCCGTCCCTTTGGAATAATCACGGTATTCTTCCTTCAGCGACTCGTCCCGGGGAGGGATCTTGGGATCATAGACCGGACGTCCCTTCGCTCCGGAGAAAACCATTGTCCGCGTAATGCCAATTGCCCCCAGTGCATCCAGACGGTCCGCATCCTGCACGATTTGTCCTTCCAGTGTAGACATCGGAGCTCCCCCGCCGCCGCTGAAGGACATCGTCTCGATGATCTCCATGATCTGCTTGCAGACAGCTTCATCCGGCAAATGTGCGGCCAGCCAAGTCTGGACTTTGAGCAGGCCTGCTTCCTTGGAGGGATTCAGCTTCTCGTCAGCCACATCATGCAGCAGCGCCGCTATACTGCAGATTACCACATTGGCTCCCTCCATCCCTGCGATCAGAGCGGCTGTATTCCGTACCCGGTCGGTATGAAACCAGTCGTGGCCGGTGGTATCCTGGCCTAATTGCTCTTTGGCGAAATTCTCTGCCGCCGTTATGAGATGTATATAATCCATTCTAATTGCTCCTTTATGACTAATAATGCAGGTCTTGCGCTGCTGCTCCTGATCCGCTATAATGTGCTGTAATCAAAAGCTGAAGGGATTGATTCACATGAACCGCCTGTCCATCATACCGAATCAACTTCATCATCACAAGCAGCGTTAGCACACCTGAATTCATTCAGGGAGGGCTAGCGCATTTCGCGTTTGACCTCCCTGCGGCATATTGAAGCGCGCGGGACCACGGGGTCCGGCGCGTTTTTTATTATACCGAAACTATAGACCAAGGGAGCTGCTAACGATGCAAAATATTAGAGGAACCTACGATTACTTCGGCCGCGAACAGGCCATCCGCCAGAAGGTTAAGACTACCCTTCAGGAGCTGTTCGAGCTATACGGATTCGAGTCGATGGATACGACACTGCTTAATGAGCTGGAGCTGCTGACCTCCAAATATGCCGGGGGCGATGAGATTCTGCGCGAGATGTACCAGCTTACGGATCAGGGCGGGCGCAGGCTGGGGCTGCGTTACGATCTGACGATCCCTTTTGCCAAGGTGATTGCCCTGAATCCGGGGATTACGTTCCCATACCGGCGCTACGAGATCGGCAAGGTGTTCCGCGATGGTCCGGTCAAAAAAGGCCGCCTGCGCGAGTTCCTGCAATGTGACGCTGATGTGGTCGGCATCGCCGGTCCGCAGGCTGAAGCCGAGCTGATGCAGCTGGCTGCGGAGGTCTTCAGCAGACTGGATATCCCGGTGGTGCTGAAGTGGAACAACCGCCGCTTCCTGGGCGAGATTCTCGGAGCGGTCGGCGTTCCGCCACAGGAGCAGCTCTCCGTAATGCTGACGCTCGACAAGCTTGCCAAAATCGGCAGCGGCGGGGTGCTGGCAGAGCTGACGGACAAGAAACTGACTGCTGAGACGGTTCGGCTGATTTCGGAGCTGCTGGAGCTGGAGAATCCGGGGTTCGCGCAACTGGTGGAGAGATATAAGCTGGACGGGCATCCCGGTACGCTTGAGGTAGTAGCCTTGCAGCAGCTGATTGATGCGGTTGGCCTTGCGGATGTGTGCGTCTTCGATCCTTTTTTGTCACGCGGGCTGTCGTTCTACACGGGGACCGTCTATGAAATCTTCGATGCTTCAGGCAGCTATCCCTCAAGTCTCGGCGGCGGGGGCAGATATGACGCTATCATCGGGAAGCTCGTCGGACGCGACGATATAGAGTATCCTACAGTCGGCATCTCCTTCGGGATGGAGTCGATCATGGCCCTCCTGGGCGAACGCCCGGCGGATACGACGGAACGTTCCGGTGTCCTGATTATTCCCGTCGGCGGATATCTGCCGCAGGCTCTGGTTGCTGCCGCTGCCCTGCGGGCCGCAGGCATCCGCACAGGCGTGGACACCGGCACGCGCAAGCTCAAAAAAACACTGGCCGCAGCTTCAGCCAAGGGCATCCGCTATGTCATTATGGTTGGGGAGAACGAAGCCGCTGAGGAGAAGCTGCGGCTGAAGGACATGGAGCTGGGGAGCGAGAGGCTGGTTACAGTGACGGAGGCGGTTCAGCTGATTACGGGGTGACTCCGAGGCCTCTCACCAGTCTCAAGTTATTGATGCCGATAGCTAAATGTTGTACTTTTTGCAGGATGTTTCGTAAGTTTGGCCCCGGGCACGCACATTGTTGCACTTATTGCAGGAATCCCATCCAATTAGTACCTGTGGAACATACATTGTTGCAATTTGGGCAGGAATTCCATCAGATCAGCACCGGGGAATGTTCAATGTTGCATTTTATGCAGGAATCCCATTAGCTCGGGCCCGGGGAATGTGCAATGTTGCATTTTATGCAGGAATCCCATTAGCCCGGGCCCGGAGCGCGTGCATTGTTCCACTCCCCGTTCAAATTCACCCGGTTGCCGCTGATAAATTACTGACCCGGATATTCGCACGTTGTAAATTCCTTATTTAGATCATGCTCTATTGCTTCATCTTAGGTTTCAGCGCCCTTGCTATCCATTGAGGCCGCTTGCACCGCCCGTGTGCTGTCCCTGTATTCTTTGGGCGAGAGACCGCTGCTGTTCTTGAACACGCGGTTGAAGTGGCGCACATTGCCAAAGCCCGTCTCTTCCGCGATGCTGTGGATCTTCTCATCGGTAAAAGCCAGCTTCTTACGGGCTTCTTCCATCCGGATATGTGTCAGAAATTCGATGAAGGTGACACCGGTTCTCTGCTTGAAGAGATTGCTGAAATACACCGGGCTCAGAAACACTTCATCCGCTACCTCCTTGAGGCTAAGCGGACGGTAGTAATGAAGCGAAATATAGCGCTGGGCGGCGGTTACCGGATCGATATCCTTCGCTGCTCTGGATGCCGCTATGCAGCCGGTCAGCGTGATTAACAATCCGCGGCATTTCTCGGCCAGCTCCTGACGGGAAGAGAGGCTGCATACGTCGAACAGCACTTTGCGGATATCCTTGGACCCCAGCCATGACTCGGTAACATCAAGCTCCTCGGACAATTCGTAGTAGTACAGCAGCAGCTTGCAGATTTGCTGGTGAATGCTCTCCGGTGATTCCGCCATGCTGCACAGCTCTTCAATCAGTTGCTCGACAATCGGTCCTATACTGGCGGCCCTGCCGCCGGTAATCGACTTCTCCAGCAGCTCCCAGGACCACTTCAGGGGTCCGCTGCCGGAGTGGGGACGCTCCGTCATTTTAGCATAATCCAGCAGCCTGTCACCGCCTTCGATCAACCGGTACAAGAGCGCGATTCCGGCTTCGTTGTATGCCTTCGGAATCCCCGCAAGCCCTTCCGCCGGATTACTGACCCCGATGGTCACCGTCAGGTTGGACAAGGAACGGATCTGCCTGCGGATCATGTCGCCCAGGCTTCCCGGTGCGGATAAGAACTGCTGCGGGTCTGCTGTATTCAGCACAGCCACCACCTCGGTGTCTGACTGCACGAAGCTAATCCCCTTGGTCTGGCGGTCCATCATTTCCTGGACGACCTGCTGGATATACAGAAGGAACAAAGAGGCATCTCCCCGCAGATAACGCTCCTTCTCCACCGAATATTTATCCAGCTTGATCACCATGCAGATGAAATAGGGGGAGCTGAACAAGAAGCCCATCTCACGTAGCAGCTCAAGGTCACTATCTTTCGTTTTGCCTTTCAGCAGACTCTCCGTCAGATGCGCGGCCACATGCCGCTTCAGCAGGGGCTGAACCTGCCAAGGCTCCTCATTGCGCACCGGTTGCGCTTTACGTTCGGCCAGCTCCCGCCCAAGCCTCTCCAGTACACGGCCCAGCTCCTCCCGTTCAACCGGCTTCATGAGATAATCCTTCGCCCCCTGGCGCATCGACTGCTGCGCGTAGGCGAATTCATCATAACCGCTGACCACGACGGTCATCAGATCCTTGAACCGCCCCCCGGCCAGCTGCTGCAGCTGGATTCCGTCCATTCCCGGCATGCGGATATCGGTGAGCAGCACTTCAGGAGACAGCTCGGCCAGCTTGTCGAGTGCATCATAGCCGTCGCTGGCTTCACCGACTACCTCCCAGTTGCCGTCCAGGCTGGTAATCATTTTGCGCAGTCCTTTGCGGAAGACCGATTCATCGTCAACAATCAGTATTCTAGGCAACTCCGTCATCCCCCCCTGCTCTGCCCTGATGGTTAATGACCGGCAGCTTAAGCACTGCCTTGAAGCCCTGATACGGCATACTCTCCAGGGACAGGCCATATTCCTCCCCGTAATGCAGCACAATCCGGCGGTGAACATTCAGCAGCCCGTTGCCTGAACGTCCGCCGAGCTCCTTCGTATTCCGCAGATGCAGCCGGAGCGCCTCCAGAGCTTCCGCATTCATGCCGATCCCGTCATCCTCCACGGTGATTCTGAGGACCCGGCTGCTGCTGCTTGCGGTCAGCGTAATCTTGCCCCGGCCAATCCCTTTATCCAGCGCATGGTTAATGGCGTTCTCTACCAGCGGCTGGATCATCAGCGGGATAACCTCACAGCCCAGCAGGGAAGGCTCAATGGTCATGCTGAATTGAATCCGTTCCTCATAACGCATCTGCTGGATGGCCATATACCCGCTGACATGGTCCAGCTCATCCTGAAGAGTCACATGCTCCTTGCGTCCGCTCAGACTGTAACGCAGCAGCTTGCTCAGATTGTTGGACATCGTAATAATCTCCGGACTGCCCTCAAGCTCGGCATACATACTGATAGAGCCCAGTGTATTGTATAGAAAATGCGGGTTGATCTTACTCTGGAGCGCGGCAATCTACGCATCCTTCTCCCGGATCTCCGTCTCATAGAGCAGATAGCCCAGTTCGCTCAGCTTGGCAATCATGCCGTTGAACGAATGGCCCAGCAGTCCCACTTCATCCGTACCGCTTACCGGAAAAGCCTTGCTGAGATCTCCCCGCTCAACACCCCGCATCAGCCGGCTCAGCTTGCGCAGCGGCTGGGTGATCCGGTAGGCGATGAAGACATACAGCAGCAGGGCCAGACCTACACAGAGGATGCCAATGAGAATAATGTAGGTGCGCAGAACCTCGGTATCCTGCATTAGACTGGACACAGGCACAACGCCCACTGTAGTCCAGCCTGTAACCTCAGAGGTCACATGAGCGACCAGCAGCCCTTCCCCCTCTGACTTCACATGGCTAACCCCCTCGCCGGCTTGGCCGGGAGTGACGGCAGACGCCTCCAGGGGGAGCCCATGCTCCTTGCCGGTGACAAGATTGCCGGAGTCATCCGTAATATACAGCAGCTCTTTGGCATCCAGCTTGACGTTGGACAGAATCTCCCGGATGAACTTGGGGTCCACATCAATGACAATATACCCCAGGGTCACGCCGTCATCGAAGCTGCGCAGCTCCCGGACAATGGAGAAGGCCTGGTAGACATTCCCGCCGCTTGCACTTAAGTCATGCGTGGCAACATACACCGGCTGCCCGTAGTGACCCTTGAACTTATTCAGCCAGCTAACCTTCTCATCCAGCTTATAGGTTGTCACATACTGGCTCTCGGGCATGACCACATAGGAGGCTCCGCCGGTCCCGTATAGGGAAACACCCAGAATATCCACCCGGCCGTTCAGAAACACCTGAGTGACGAAGCTGTTGAGTCCGCTGATCTCATCCAGTGTTAAGGGTTCACCGGGGGCACGCTTCGTGGCAAGATATTCGGTAACCTTCGGATATTGGTAGGGCATTACGGTCAGCCGGTTCAGCTCATTCATATAGGTATCAATGTTCAGGGTAAGCTGCTTCAGCGTCTGAAGCTGATAATCGCCCACCTTGCGCTCCGTGGTTTCAGTGAAACGGGCGAAGGCGAAATAGCCCGTCAGTCCCAGCGGCAGCACAATGAACACCACATTGATCAGAATAAGCTTACGCGCAAGTGCCAGATTCCTGAACCAGCCGCGAAATGATTTCAACCGCATTCTCCCCTTTGATCCCATTACCGTCATTTCTTTAGTTGAAGGTTAATGCTGTCCACTGCCCGCTGCAGCGTCTGCTCCGGACTTTGCTCCTTGTAGATCATCTTTTCAAACTGCCGGATAATCTCTTCATTGATACTCCACTGCTTCATATTTCTCGGCCAATAGACTACCGAGTTGGCGGTATTGGCATAATCACTGCGGAATTTCAGCGCTGAATAAGCTTCGCTCCCGGTTACTTTAAGCGAACTCGGCACATGGCCGGCTTCCGCCCACATCACTCCATGCTCCACGGCCCAGCGGGCGAAGACCATAGCTGCCTTCCGTTTCTCTGCACTCATCTCACTTTTGGCCGGAATAGCCAGCGTATGCGAATCTCCCCAGACTGCAGGATGGTCATAAATGACCGGGACCGGCACAACCCCCAGCTCCAGCTGCTCATCCTTCTCAAAAGCGCCGGTTCCCCACACCCCGGTAATCAGCACCGCCGCCTGACCGTCGTAGAACAGCTTAAAGGCATCATTAATATCCGGGGGAATAAGCTCCTGCTGATACAGACTGTCCACGAACTTCAGCGCCTGAAGAGAGGCTCTGTTGTTAAAGACCGCCTGCGTGCCTTCCGGGTTGTAAAAGACACCGCCGCCCGGCATCTGATTATACAGGCTCCACCATAACCACACGGAATCAATCCGTGTGCTGGGCAGAGCCAGCGGAGCGACACCGGGCGGGACAACCTCCTTCAGCTTGTGCAGGAATGCGGTAAACCCCTGTTCTCCCTGCCCGATCAACGGTTTGTCTTCAGCATCCAGCAGCCCGGCCTCTCTTAAATATTTCTTGTTATAATAGAGCACCAAGGTATGCGTATCCAACGGTACGGCATAATGGGCGTCTTCGTAGACGGTAGACCCGGCGATTTTGGCATTGAACTGGCCCCAGTCCAGCCCGGTATCCGCAGCGAGTCCGTCCAGCGGTTCGATATATCCGTTCTGCACGAATTGCGGCAGATTGGTGGCATGGATAATAGCCAGATCCGGTGCATTGCCGGACAGAATCGCCGTGCGCAGCCGGGAATAATAATCATCCAGCCGGGAGTTGATCTGATCCAGCCGGATCTCCTGATGCTCCCGGTTAAATTGCTCCACCAGCTCAGTCATGAAGATGTTGTCTCCACCGCTGAACGGTGTCCAGTACTCCAGGATTACCGGCTGGGCGGCAGGTGCCGGCGGCTCTTCTTCCCGCGCTGCACCGCAGCCCCCCAGCACCAGTACAACCGCCAGCAGTATTATTGTAAGCGTAACCAGTCCATTCCGTCTGGGTCCGCCAAAGCGTCCTGTCTCTCTCATATGTTCAGGCCCCCGTCTTGCTCACAATCTATGAGTCTGTCATGTTCATTCACTCTTCTGCCATATATCCATATAATCTATACCGAAGCTGCCTTGTCTGTCAAAAAGAATGATCTCATTCTCTCCGCTCTGTAACTTGAGCTTCAGCTCCATGAATGCGGGCTGGTTCCGTTCCTTCCGCCCGGGGAGAGATATCGTCTCCGGCGCCCCGTTCACGGATACCTCCAGCTTCGCATCCGGCGAAGCATTCAGGACTGCTAACGTCACCGTGTAGGTTCCACTGCGCGGGACCTGGATATTGCCGAAGCGCAGCGCTGCCCCGCTGCCGCTTAAGGCTGCCACCGCACCGCCTGAGGCATACGGGTTGTCTTCAGCAGCAGCTTCCCCCTCCAGCGACTGGGCCTCGCCCTCATACCGCGGAATTTCAATCGCCTGCACTTCAGCCCCTGCTCCCTCCGGCCATTCAATAGCAACTGTATTCTTCCCTGCGGCGAACGGCAGACTCAGATAGGCATAACCCGCCTGGCCCTCGCCGGATGGCGGCAGGTGTAGCGTTGACGGCAGCCCGCCGTTCACTGACAAGAGCGCCTCCACAGCTTCTCCGCCCGAATTCACATAATGCACCAGCAGCGGAGTGCCGCTATCCACTGCGGACGGCAGAGACGGGAACTCCAGCCGGTTCCCGCTGCGGACAGCTGACTCCGCCCGGAACACGCCCGTTCCCGAAGGAACGTTAAGCGCTTCGCTCAGCGGCAGCGGCTTGCCGAACACCGGCAGCCCCTCATTGTCCCAGCTAACCCGCTGGGCCCGTGCCTTGCGGTTGTTCCACCCGTCCGCCGCCCCTGTGGTGGCGTGATAGACAATCCACTGCTCGCTGCCATCCGGCGACACCGTGAATGAGTTATGCCCCGGTCCGTACACTCCGGCGGCTTCGTCCATCGCCAGCAGCGGCTCTTCCGACTTGATCCAGTCTGCCGCTTCCAGCGGATTGCCGCCGGGCTTCAGCGCCAGCATGCCCAGACTATAATGCGGAGTCCAGCTTCCCGCACCGGAATAGACTATGAAGACACGGCCGTCACGCTGAAGCACAGACTGGCCTTCATTGATATAAGGCGGGCCTCCGGCCTGCTCCCAGGGAAGCAGCGGTTCACTAATCAGCACCCTCGGTCCGCTGATCGTCAGCGGGTCACTCATCGGTGCAATATAGGTATTCTGCGCAGCGTTCATCTCCCCTTCCCAGCCGGACCAGACGAAATACAGTTCTCCGTCCGCCTCCATCGCCAGCCCGTCGATCGCCCATTTGTTGGTGCTGTCGGTGACCTGGCCCTTGAAGGTATAGCCGCCCAGCGGATCACCGCTGTCACCCTGCAGCACATACATCCGGTGATTCTCGTTCCTTCCGTCATCTGCGGCGAAATAGATATACCAGCTCCCCCGGATATACTGAAGCTCGGGAGCCCAGAGATTAGCAGAATAGGCTGTTTCCGCCGGGGGATACCACACCACCTTCCGCTCCGCCTGGCGGAAATCGAGGGTGCGTGACTTCATCACCATAATATCCGTTCCGTTATGGGTGAAGGTCATATAATAATACCCCTCCCTGTAAATCACGCTCGGATCAGGCGTATCTATCTCAGCCAGCGTGTTCTTAAAGGTTCCGCCGTGCCCTTTGTAGACCTCATCCGTTACGCCATTGTTGTGCTGTAATAACATATATGCACCTCCCGCCAGTATCAATAGCAGAGCCGCCGCGATGGAGCAGATTATTCTACGCGGGTTCTTACCCGTCCATGCCTTCTGCGATTTCGCTGATATCTTGTTCATTTGCTGCTCCTCTCAAAGTTAGGGAACCCGCTATTTCACACCCGAGCTGGTGATCGCTTTAACGAACGACCTCTGCCCGGCGATGAAGAGGATCAGCACCGGAAGCGCTGCGATGGTCGTCATGGCCATTAATTTCCCGTAGCTCTGGGTGTAGCTTCCGGTAGCCATCATGGCAATTCCTGCGGTGATTGTCCGCATCTCCGGCGAGGTGGTCGCGTACAGCGGCCAGACGAAGTCATTATAGATTCCCATGAAGGTGAAGATGCCCAGCGTCATCATGATCGGCACGGCAGAAGGCAGCAGGATACGGGTATACAGCTTCCATTTGTTCACCCCGTCGATCCGGGCCGCTTCTTCGATCTCCTTCGGGAAGGAGACAAAAAACTGGTACAGCAGAAACACCCCGAACGCCCCGGCGGTAGCGGGCAAAATCAAGGCCTGATAGGTATTGATCAGCCCCAGCGTATTGAACTCAATGTACATCGGCAGAAAGGTCAGCACGCTGGGAATCATCAGCGAGGCAATGAACATGGACAGCAGCGTACGGCGCAGCGGCAGATCCGGCAGCCGGGCCAGGGCAAACGCCGCCATCGAATCAATCAGCAGCACGATTGCCGTACCCGCGATGCCCACCGATAAAGAATTGACGATCCAGCGCAGAATCGGTGTATTCATCAGCTCCCCGCTCAGCCCCTGAACGAAATTATCAAGCGTAGGCTTCTGCGGCAGGAAGTTCATCCGCCCGGAGAGGGCTTCGAAGTCATTTTTGAACGCCGTGGACAACATCCAGACCAGCGGCAGCAGCACGAACAGCGCAATCAGACTGGCCAGCAGCAGCAGGCCTATTCTTCGGGTTCTACCCATTTACACCTTCTCCTTCCGGTTCGTAAGACGGAACTGCACGATAGACACCATCATGATCAGCAGCGCCATCAGAATCGCCATCGCGGAAGCCGAACCGATATCCTTACGCACGAATGCCTGGTCCAGCACATTAATCAGCAGCACCTTGGTGGTGTCTCCCGGACCCCCGCGCGTCAGCAGGAACGGCTGGGCATAAATATTGAAGGACGCGATGGTGGAGGTGATCATGACGAACAGCATGACCGGCCGGATCGTAGGCAGTGTGATCGACATGAACCGGTTCCAGGCACCCGCCCCGTCAATGGCAGCCGCCTCGTAATAATCCTCCGGCACCTCGTTGAGCGCATTGACAAAAATAATCATATTGAACCCGATGGTCCACCAGAGTGTCGTGAGCACCAGCGCCAGCCAGACCCATGGAGTAGCCGTCAGCCACGGAATACCGGTCAGCTCCAGCTTTTGCAGCAGGCTGTTAATGAATCCGGCATTCGTATCGAACATCATCAGCCAGATCACGGCCATTACGGAAGCGGACAGCGCGTAGGGCAGGAAGTAGAACGTCCGGAACAGCCCCCGGAGCTTCGCCGGCAGCGCATTGACCAGCATCGCCATACCCAGCCCTGCCACAATTAACAGCGGTACAGAATATAAGACGAACTGGAAGGTGGTCCACAAGCCGCGGAAGAATATGCTGTTCTCATGCGTGCCCGGGGTGAAAATCGTAATATAATTGCGCAGCCCCACAAAGGGATGAGCGTCAGACAGCAGCTCAAAGTCCTGCAGGCTGATCACAACACCGTACAGAATCGGAAACAGCAGAAACATTCCGAAGGCTGCAAGATAGGGCAGAATGAACAGAAATGAGGTGAAGCGTGAAGTCCATGTGCTTTTCAAAGGAGTCCCTCCATTTCCTCGTATAGGGAAAAGCAGGAAGCGATGATGCGCTCCCCGCTTTCGCTTACCAGAATGATCTCATCATCTCGCTGGTTATTTCATCGCCTGACGGGATTTGGAGACCGCATCATCCATGGCCTGCTGCGGTGATTTTTTGCCGAGGATGGCATTGCTCAGCTCGCTCCACACCGGCTCAACAATAGTGCCCCAGTTCAGCACATTCGGTGCAAACTGTACAGAGGAGAAGCTCTGCGATACCGTACTCTGGAACTCCATCGCCTTGAATTCTGCACTGTCCATAACGGTTTTGGAAGCGACCGCCTGACCGGATTCAGCCCAATCCAGCGAGTTGCCGGAGACATATTTCAGGAAATCACCGATGCCGGCCAGCGTATTGCTGTCTGTCACAGCCTTCGGAACCACAAAGCCGTGGGAGCCTGCATAAATGGCCTGCTTCGCTGTGCCGATCTGCGGCATTACGGCTACGCCATAGTTGAGTCCGGCTTCATCGAACTGTGATTTCATCCAGGGTCCGTTGAACTGAATCGCATTCTTGCCCTGCAGGAACAACGTGTTCTCGCCGTCCTGCTGCACATTGGCCGGGGAGACGCCCTTGTCTACCATATCGCGCAGCCATTGCACCATTTCTACTGCTTCAGGAGAATTGTAGGCTACATCCGTCCCGTTCCAGAGTTCTCCGCCATTCTGCCAGACTAGCGACGGGAAGATGAACTGCTGCGGCCAGAGGGTAGGTACTACATAACCGTAGACCCCTTTGCCTTTATCGGTGAGCTTCAGTACAGTGGCGTCGAATTCAGCACGGTTGGTTGGCGGTGCTGTGACCCCTGCCTTCTCGAACAGATCCTTGTTGTAGTACATGACCACCGGATGAATGTCGAGCGGAATCGTGTACAGCTTACTGTCGATGGTCGCGTATTTAACCGGCGCTTCGGCAAAATCACCCGGATTAATGCCGGCTGCCGCCGCAAGCTCATCCACCGGCTGCAGCTGATCCTTGCTCTGATAGGTCGGCACCTGATCCACATGCATAATCATCAGGTCCGGCCGTTCCTTACCGGTGCTGAGCGCAACATCCAGTTGCTTGTAATACTCACCATTGGGCTGGATTACGAAGTTCACTTTGTATTTATCCTGGGAGCTGTTGTATTTATCTACGATTTTCTTCATGAACGGGCCATCCGAGCCGGAGAAGGGTGACCAGAATAGCAGCTCTGTCTTCTTGCCGCTGCCGCTGTCACTTGCCTGCGTCTCCTTGCCGCTGTTTCCGGCATTAACACCATTGTTCTTAGCGTTGTTTCCGCCGCAAGCGGTTACAACCAATGCCAGCATCATAACCATCAGTAATAGTGATGTTACTTTTTGCATGGATCGCTTCATTTGTGTACTCCCCTTTTATCGGTGATTCAAAGCTGGTCGCTCTTTGATGTCTTCATGTTACCGCTTCGGGGGAGATCACAAAATGTCCTCAGACTAGGATCAATGGACATATTTACAGATTACAAGGCAGGTTCAATCCTCTTGAACAGAAAACGGGAGCCGGCCAGATATTCTCTAAGATAGGCCAGTGCATACGGCTGTTCCTCCCGCAAACCGGGAATTTCAGCCGGATGTACGATGTGATGGCTGTAGTTGCCGATCATGATCATGACGAAAAAGCATTCCAGCTTCCGTTCATAATCCGATTCCATTTCCAGTGTGCGCACACTGCGATAACCTTCAATAAGTCTGCTGCGCTGCTTCGTGGACAGCTCCAGCAGAGCAGCAGCCAGATCATACAGGTAGAAGCCGTAGCCGCAGCGGCCGAAATCAATCGCCCGCGGCTTGCCCTCAGCGAACACCACATTGCCGCTGTGCAGATCACCGTGGATCAAGCCATAATTGCCGGCCTGCGGCTGCATGGCTTCGAGTTCATTCAGGATTTTGTCCGCAGCAGCCTGATAGAGCTTCCATTGTTCTTCAGATACCATAGCCGCGTGATGCTTCTCCAGCTTGGTCCACTCCGCCCTGAAGCTGTCAGCCCCCCAGGCCGGACGGGTGAAATCCGCAGAAGGAACAAACTGTTCGCCCGCTTCATGCATCCCGGCCAGCATGGCTCCCGTGGCGAAGACATGCTCATCCGGCAGATTGCCCTCGGCATGTTCACCTTCCACCCAGCGCATTACGGTTACATAGTGAAGCTGTTCCTCTCCACCAGTCTCCAGGATATAGCTGCCGCTGGAGCTCACCCTTCCTTCTGGAACATCCACACCTGCTGTCTGACTGAGATATCTGAGCCATTCCAGCTCCGACAGAATTTCTGCCCGGCTGCTCCGTTCGCCATGAATCCGCAGCAGCAGCTTCCCCGCCGTTTCCGTCTCAATCTTGAAGGTGACACTATCGGATTGCCCGATATATTCAATCTTGGTCCAATCTAATTCATATTCCTTGAGCGCGCGCAGTACAATATTTCTTGCTGCTGCTAATGTAGATTGTGATGAATCACCTTCAATTCTGCTGCTTAAACCCTCTATCCCCATCTTTTCTTGCCTCCCTTAATATAGCTGTCTGCATATATTATAGGTTCGGCCCTGTCAACGGGCATAGATAATAAACAGGTGTAACCTAACTTTTGCACACAAGTGGAAAAGGCGGTCCCAAAAGTCATGAGATGACTAATTGGGACCGCCCCTTCCAATTCATATCCGCTTGCTTCCATATACAATCTTCTTAATGCTGTCGGCCGACAGGCAGAATTGCCCGGCCAGCTCGGTTACGCTTAGTCCGCTGGCATAGTGCTCACGGATGGACTGGTTGCGGGCGGCCAGATAGGTTCTGCCGCCAGAGTTCTCCCCCCACCGCTTGCGCTGGCCCGCGGGCTTCGGGATATAGAGCATCCCGCCCTGCATATATTTCTGTACTTCCTGCAGCAGCCGCTGCGGCAGTACAAGATCCGCATTTACATATTTCATATAGCTCCGCTCCTCTTAAGTATTGAACTTATAAAGGCAGCAAAGTCTATAGAACAGACGCTTATCCGGCAAATCGTTGCAGCGGAGACTTCCTGTCAGCTCTACACAACAACCACTGCGATGTCGTCCATAGACTTTGCGTAGAGCTGAGCATTAATCTTCTCATGAAGTGTCCTCCTTCCATATTTGACCTGTCTTATATTGACTATAGTATACTTGAACCTCCCGTTTCCCGCAAAAATTCTACGGACGGTGTAGCCATTTCTACTATATAAGACGCACTTAAGTTTTAAACTTGCAGCTTCGTCGTCACTGCGGTGAACATTTGGACTTACGGCCGCTTCTTTTGCTTTTTGTTTATTTCTTTAGTGCTTCTTATATAGAAAAAAAAGGACCCCGCCAGCGTCCGGCGGGGTCAAAGATTATATTAAAGGGGGGTATGTGGCTACTATACCCCCCCAAGCTTAAAATCAGATGAAGCCCAGGTAAAGATCTCCTGAAACCGGCTCAGATTTTGAACTTCTCTACCAATAGCTGCATCTCTTTGGCGCTCTGCGTATTCTCATCGGCCATAGTGGCCTCATGGAAGGTCTTCTCCACAATCTCCGCCGTCTTCTCGGCGATATCCTGCACCCCGATTGCCCCTTCATTCACGGTAGCCGCGACTTCATTAACGGCGATAGCAATGCTGGAGACGGTCTCGTTCAGGTGATCGGCTGACTCCTCGAACTGGCTCATCAGCTCATTAATCGTAGATGCATCACTGTTATACTGCTGGCTGACCTCGGTCAGACGCTCATAATCGCCCAGCACATTCTTATCAATGAATGTCAGCACGGCTTCGGAATGCCGGGTCATCTGCTCTACGGAGGAATATACATTCTTGACTACATCCTGAATCCCGGCTGCCGTCTCGGAGGACTTCTCAGCCAGCTTGCGGATTTCACCGGCCACCACTGCGAATCCCCGTCCAGCCTCGCCTGCCCGCGCCGCTTCAATCGCTGCATTGAGGGCCAGCAGATTGGTCTGGCTGGTAATGGATAGAATCGTATCGGCCAGCAGATTAATCTCGTGGATCGCTCCCGATTGCTCGATCGCCTTCTGCATCTCCCCGCGGACCGAGTCATAGATCTGTTTCGCGTTCTCGGTGGATGTCACCGCATCATGCTGAAGGGCCAAGGCCCGCTCCGTAATCTGGCTGGATACGCCGGAGCCTTCTTTTACCTTGCTGGAGATCATGCTGACAAAGTTCTCAACCTCGTGAATGGCCGCCGTCATCTCCTCGGTAGATGCCGCTGTCTCCTCCATGCCTGCCGACAACTGCTCGGTAGTGGCTGAGTTATCATGCGCATTCTCTCTGACTTCGTTCGACAGCTTCTCCAGGGTCTCCGCATTGTCCAGCACCTTGGAGGAGATCCCGATCAGGCTTCCGGCCATCTCCCGCAGGACCGCACGGGTATGGAACATGGCCTTGGCAATGGTTCCGGTCTCATCTTTGTTTTTGGTCAAATATTCATATTGGTTGTCATACTTCAGATCCAGCTCCGCAGTACGGTTCACCAGCTCTGTGAGCTTGATGATCGGTGAAGAGATCCGGGTGGCCACCGCTGTTCCTATCAGCAGGGTCAGCAGCAGGCTTCCCAAGCCGAGCAGCATAATGAAGTTCGTCATTTCATTCACCGGCTGCAGCACCTCGTCCACATCCCCGGTCAATACCAATGTCCAATTCGTCTCTGGAAGCACGGTGTAGGCGGCTTGTTTCTTGGCCCCGTTGAAGGTGTACTGCACATCCCCATCCGGCACCTTCTCCCCCGCCTTCACCCGCTCTACAACTGCCTTAATGGATTCGTTCTCAACGGCTGTACCGATCTTCTCCCCGTCAGGATGGAACAATGTATTCCCGGTTTCGTCTACCAGATAGGCATAAGAGGAAGGGGCATTGGTCACCTTGGCATCAGCCAGATAGGTGATCAGGCTGTTCGCATTGACCGCCGCACCAACGAATCCGATCATCTGGTCCCCGTTTTTCACAGGATGGACAAAGGCCAGTACGTAAGCCCCGGTTGACTTGGATTTCAATGTCTCACTGATTACAGGCGCACCTGTCTTCAACACATTTTTCGTATAATTTCTATCGCTGAAGTTCGCACCGATCAGCTTGGTATCACTGTCCGCTACTGCCGTTCCCTTCAGATCGACTACAAACAAATGCTCAAGGTTGCCTGCGTCCTTCACCAAGCCCTGAAGCTTCACATTCACTTCATTCCGCAGAGTGTCTCCGCCGGGTAATCCGCCCTTGCCCTCCTGAAGCAAAAGCTGCACAATCTCGCTCTCACCCGCAACCAGCTGTATACTGCGCTTCTCTTTATCAATCATGGCCCCAATGGTCTGCGCTTTGTTGGTATTGACCTGTGCCATGGAAGATTCGGTCAAATTCATGATGGTACCGGTGGATTTGGTATACGTAAAAATCCCCATTAATGCTGTAGAAATAAGTGTAACGACAATCATCATAACCGATAACTTCATACGAATCTTCATTATTCTCAACTTCCTTCCGCCCTGTTCTCAACCAGTATATAAGACGCACTTAAGAGTTTAACTTGAAGCTTCATCGTCACTGCGGTGAACATTTGGACTTCCAGCCGCTGTTGTCTCCAGATTAGTGCCTCTTCTATAGCTACGAAACTTAGAACTATACCTTATATTACAATTATTATCGGATTCCCCCCGAAATTAATGAATGTCTCATGTAGAATACCCAGAAATAATATCGAATTTTGTCGAATGATAGATTAATTTGCATACTAAAACCCGCCGTTCCCTTGGGCCGCATATAACGGCATGAACAGGGAAAAGCGGGTTCGCATAACGGGTTCTATTCTAGAGCGTGCCCCTGCTGCCCTGCCGGGGCTGAGGCAACCAGCGGATCTGCTGACTGGCTGCTCTCTTGCAGGCGTCTGGCTCTGCTGCGGATGAACATGCCGGAGCAGGCGGCCAGAATCTGCTGGAACAGCATGCCGGAGATGACGGGCAGACCAACAGAGGGCGGGAAATACTGAACGGCCAGTACCGCACCTGCACTGAGATTGCGCATCCCGGAGTTGAACTGTACGGCCACAGCGCTCGCATGATCGTAGTGCAGGCGGCGCGAGACTACAGCACCAATGACATAGCCGAGCGCGACCGTAACGAAGGTAACCGCGATAATCAGGGCAAGCTTGCCGTCGGGATGCTTCAGATACCGGGCAATGCTGGCACCGTTGATCGACACCACGATGAACAATCCTACCTTGACCAGAGGGGCAAGCGGCGGGCCGCAGGCCGCGCTGATCTTGCCTTTGCTGACCTGATTCAGCAGCATCCCCGCCACCGAAGGCAGCACAACCATCCAGAGCAGGCCCCGCATCATCTCACCGATCTCAATCTGTACGCTGGCCCCCATCAGAACGTACAGGGTACCCGGCACGATCAGCGGTGAGAGCAGCGTATCAATCAGAATAAGCGCGAGTGTAAGAGCGATATTCCCGCCATGCATGGACACCCAGACCACGCTGACCACACCGGTTGGAATCGCAAAAAGCAGCACGTACCCTGTAACCGTATAAGGATCGCCCGGGAAAAACAGCATAGCCGCCAGCCAGCCGATCAGCGGCATCACGATATGCAGAATGATCAACAGAACCAGCAGCTTCTGTGGCTTGACCAGTACAGCGAGCAGATCCCGGAAATTAGACTTCAGGCTGCCAATCAGCGTCATAGCGGCAAAAGTCCATGGCACCAGCCAGGTTAGCGGGAGCAGCGACGCCTCATTAAGCACACCGACCACAATCGCTGTAGGGGTGAGCAGCGGCATAATCCGCTCAAGCACAACATTGGATGACACTAATCCGCGTCTTACTGCACTGAACATGTCAGGGTTCCTCCTCTCCGGTGAGCCGTCAAGAGCCGGAGCCCGTACGGTCCATTCTTAGATTATGCCCGGCCACCGCCGTAATTCAGGCAGCCGGGCTACACGCCTTGCGGGAACAAGGCATCCAGCGCAGGGCAAGGCCGTTTTTCCAGATACTTTTCAAGCGGTGCGGGCATGTTGCTATATATATCCTTCAATGAGGTACCGCCATAAATATTGCCGATAATGACCGGATGGCACAGCTCGGAGATCAGAATATCACCGTTGCCATGCAGATGCAGCTGCTTCATGCCTTCGATGCAATGCGGGAAGTAGACGCCCGGTTGCTCCTCGAAGCCCATAGCTTCCATGAAACGGTCCATACAGGTGAAGTAGAGCGTGGTATCCTCCGGTTTGCGGGCAATCAGCTCATTGACGGCATTCTTCAGCTGCTCACGGGCCGCAATCGCCTTCCAGCCGGTATGCCCCATAATGATACTGTTCTGGATTTCATGCGTTCTTACGCCCATGGAGTAGACATGCTGACTGATCTCCTGCATATGATCCTGCGTCTCATTGAACAGCAGCGTCTCCAGCACCACATTCACCTTGGTTGTGGCGAACATCGTGATGTTCTTTCTGATCTTGTGATAGACACTCGGATGAATATTATAATACCGCGAGAAGCCTTCGGCGGTGGTGAAATTGAAGGAAATATGGATTGTTGTCAGGCCTGCGTCTACCAGTTGACCAATGCGCTCTTCATTCAGCAGACTGCCGTTCGAGTTCAACTGGGTCTGAATCCCGCGGGAGGTGCAGTATGCCACGATATCCACGCAATCCTGAAATTTCAATGTAACCTCTCCGCCCGAGAGGCGTACGCGCTTCAGATTGGGCAGGTCCTCCAGAATGCGGATGACTTCCTTACCGTCAAGGGTCTGACCATCATTTCTATTATAAGCGCAGCAATAATCACAGCGGAAATTACAGTTCGAGGTTACTCCGACTTCCAGCCCTTCCAGCTCATAGGTCATCGGCTTATCCAGTTCCAGTGCTTTATATTTCGTACTCATCCTCTATAGTCCTCCCTATTTGTTGAAACGTCAATTGTAAGGTCAACCTATAGAATTATACAGGTTTGCTCTCGGGGGTAATGTGACATTTGATATCGCCAGCCTGAATAGCCAGGATGCTGCGTAACAGGCAGACGCCTAAGAGGGACTATGAGGTCATATATTTGACAAAAAGACTGCCGCATGGCCGCAATCACCATACAGCAGTCTTAACTCAGCTTGTAAAATGAAATGAATCTATCCTTGCCTAAAGACTTGCAGCGGATTCTATAATTCCACCGCTTCTCCCATCCGGCTCATCACCGGCTGGCCGATGAGGCCCAGACGCCAGATGGCGATGCCCTTAAGCCCGTAACGTTTGGCTAAACCTATCTTGGCATTGACAGAGGATTCGTTCTCGCTGTATACCGAAATTCCGAGAATCAGCTTGTCCTTGCCGACTTGCTTCAGCGCCAGCCGGATACTCTCATCGACCTTATTCATCGGTTCCGGTCCCGTCTCCCCTTCGTATGCGTACGCCATGATGACCAGATCATCCGCCAGGGAGCCCAGCGTCTTGTAATCATAACCTTTGTAGGAGCTGTTCAGCGGATGCAGAATGACGGTCAGCTTCAGGCTGGCGGCGCGTGCAGCTACGGAGAGATTCTTGACGAATGTATTGTACTGGCTCTGCACAAGCGCTTTGACTCCGGTCAAGCCCAGCCCTTCCAGGTCCAGCCCAATGCCCTTGAATCCCTTCTGCGAGGCCAAATCCACAATACTTGCAATCGTCTGCTTCTGCAGCTGCGGGTCCTCCAGATTCTTGCTCAGCTCCAGAGACGAATCACTGGAATAGACCATCAGATAAGGAGCGGTCCCTCCCGCTGCGGCATTCTGTACAATGGATTCCGGTGTAACCTCACCGGCAGCCTCCGGCCACCAGAAGTCTTTGCCGGTGGTGGTGAATTGGCCGGTGGCGTCAATCCGGGCCCAGCCAAAGGCAACCGTATCGAAGCTTGGAATCAGCGATACTTCGCTGTAGGCCTTCTGCGCATAGAAGCCCATGGTATACATGTCCTTCTTCGGAGAGGTAATGGAGACGGTCTTGGTAGCCTGATTCCAGGAAGCGGCCGCCCCGAACTGCTGGCTGAAGAATTTGAGCGGAATCATCGTGGTACCGCGGATATCCTGCGGGGCTACCTCCAGCTTCACCACCGCACCGTTCACGACGGCATTCTTGCTGCCGAGGGTCAGGACAACCTTTATCGGAGCTGCTCCAGCAGCGGGAGGTTGCGTCGCGGTGATTATGCGGGCAGCCTGATTCCACTGCACTTGAATGCCAAGTGCTTCTGAGATAGCGCGGAAGGGCACCATGGTCGTGCCGTTCATCATAACGGGCTCTACCGGGAACGGCAGCGGATATCCGTCCAGCATGATATTAATCCCGGCAGGTGCAGCTTGGGCAGCACTTGCCGGAAGCGCAGAGTAGCCGCCCAGTGAGATCGCTGCGCATAATACTATTTTGGCCAAATGCTTCATTCATTAGGTCCCCATTCTCTAATAGATAGATTATGAATCTCTTATACCTTACATCCCCTACTATTCTATCAAACTAGATAATTATAGCAATTAAGAGATTGTAACCTATTAGGAGATTCCTCTGTCCGGGGTTCGCCTGCACCTACATGAACGTGTTCAAAAAGACACCTACCGCCCGTTCTGCATCCACCTCCACCGCCACCTCGATGAACTGTCCTTCCTTGGGCTGCGCCCGCAAATCAGCAACCACCATACCGGAGGTGAATGCGCCCTGATGCTCTACACGAACCTTCATCTTGCGGCAGGTCACTAAGTCAGGCTGAAGGGCAGCCATCAGAGCCAGCGGATCATGCAGCGGAGCGCTGTTGATCAGATAGTTGGCCTCTCGGTAAAAGTTGAAATAATATTGCAGCGACTCTTCCATAAAGTCTATCACTGCCTTGTTCTCTTCCCGCCCATGGCGCTTCAGCAGCTCCACATGCTCTGAAGTAATCCGTGTCTGAAGCGTAACATCCAGCCCTATCATCATGACAGGCAGTCCCGAGGTGAATACACGGTCGGCTGCTTCCGGGTCGCCCCACAGATTGGCTTCGGCAACCGGCGTAACATTGCCCGGCTTAAAGACCGTGCCGCCCATCACTACAACCTTCTTCAGCTTGGAGGTCAGCTGCGGGTCCAGATCCAGAGCCAGAGACAGGTTGGTCAGCCGTCCGAGCGTCACCAGCACCAGCTCTCCCGGATTCTCGTCTGCCATCCGCACAATGAATTCTGCCGCCGTCTCCTGCACCGGCACCTGCCGGGCGGGGGGCAGCTCTACGCCGCCAATGCCATTCTCCCCGTGAACATGGGTGGAGAAGCCTGTAAGCTCGCGCACCAGCGCCCGGGAAGCCCCAAGCGCTACCGGGATCTCATATCCCGGGTTGGCCAGGGCAAGCAGCCGCAGCGTGTTATCTGCCGCCTGCTGCACATCAATGTTGCCAAACACCGTCGTAATTCCCTCCACCACCACCTCCGGTGACCGGAGCGCGTACAGAATCGCCAGTGCATCATCTATTCCTGTATCACAATCAATAATCATTCGGGTTCTGCTGCTCATCTCTATCTCTCCCACTCTCTATTTATACTTACTCTTATACATACTCTATCAGCTACTTACTCTATCAGCCGTACTGCCCATCTTATCACGGGTCTGGGGTCTGCTCAATAAGAGAGTATGGAAGATAAGACGCACTTAAGAGTTGAACTTGAAGCTTGGCGTCACTGCGGTGAACATTTGGACTTCCGGCCGCTGTTGTCCCCAGATTTCTTGATTTAAACCACTGTTCGCGGTGGAAATCCGGGGACAAAGGCGGTCGCTACCGCTCCTACAGTTCCAAATTTCCCCTTCGCTTCTCTTGCTTTTTGTTATTTTCTTTAGTGCTTCTTATATAGATGAATATATTAGAAGTGAGGAGCGAGTTGGGGGAGGGAGTTAGAGCAGATTGTTGCAGTTTGTGCAGGATTCCGGCTAGACTGATGCCCCGCAGCATGGATTGTTGCAGTAATTGCAGGAGGTTCCCCTGGCAAAAAACAAAAAAACGCCGCTCCCCCGAACAGAATGTTCAAGAGGAAAACGGCGGTAACTATTAGCGGTACCATTATATGCGCGGCAATATCTATTTCACATAAGCAGCAGCCGCCCGGACGAACCGCTCCAGCGCCTCGGCCAGAAGGGAACGCGGGCAAGCGAGATTAATCCGCAGATGGCCTTGCCCTTCCGTTCCGAACACAGACCCTTCGTTAAAGGCCACCTTCGCCTCACGGTACATCAGCTGCTTTAGCCCGTCCGAATCGAGTCCAAGCGAACGGCAGTCGATCCATAGCAGATAGGTCGCTTCAGGCTTCATCGGCTGCACCTGCGGAAGATGCTCTGCGAGGTAGCGGACGGCATACTCTGCATTGCCGCTGATATGCTGCACCAGCTCATCCAGCCATTCTTCGCCTTCATTATAAGCGGCCTCTACAGCCTCCGGCGAGAAGAACGGGGACATATGCAGGCTAAGCGTCTTCAGCTTGTAGTCGAATTTGCGCTTCAGCTCCGCATTGGAGGTTACGATATACGAGGTCTGCAGACCCGGCAGATTGAAGGTCTTGGTTGCTGCCAGTGTGGTCAGTGTAATATCGGACAGCTCCGGCGACAGGGAAGCAAACGGGATATGCTTGTGTCCCGGCATGATCATATCGCAATGAATCTCATCTGAGATCACCGTTACCCCGTACCGCAGGCACAGCTCTCCCAGACGCAGCAGTTCTTCCCGTCCCCATACTCTGCCGCCCGGATTATGCGGATTGCACAGCAGCAGCAGCTTCGCACCGCCGGACATCAGCTCTTCCAGCTGGACATAATCCATCACATACTGGCCTGCTTCGAGCTTCAACGGGTTGACGGCGACCTTGCGGTCATTCATGCGGATGACATCATAGAACGGGTAGTATACCGGCGACTGCAGAATTACCTGATCGCCCGGCTGACTGAACAGCTCCACGGACAGGCTGAGCGAGGTTACAATCCCCGGGGAATCCGAGATCCATTCCGGCTGAATCTCCCAGTCATGGCGTCTGCGGTACCAGCCCACAATCGCTTCTTTGTAGGAGTCACCCGTCACGCTATAGCCGTATACTCCTTGCTGCACACGGCGCAGAATCGCTTCCTTCACGGCAGGAGGGCTCTCGAAGTCCATATCTGCCACCCAAAGCGGAAGAATCTCCTTGTCTCCGAACAGCTGCTCGGACTGGTCCCATTTGTAGGAACGGGTATTGCGGCGGTCAATGATACGGTTAAAATCATACTTCAACTAAAATCACCCCATCCTTTCTGCTTGTCCGTTTATTGTAACATGGGCGGAGATTTCCGGCACCCTGGTTCCATGCTAGCGGAGATAGAGCCTTCTACAGCGTCCGCTTCAGCCTCCCTTGCGCAGCCGTTCCAGCGACTGGCCCAGCCGGACCTCCTCGAGCGGCTTCAATACATAATCCGCAATATTCTGGTCGAAGGCCCACAGGGCATGCTGCTTGGTCTCTGTGACAACCACGATCTGAATATCCGGCAGCCTCCTTTTCACAAGCTCAGCTACAACGACTCCTTGCTGGCCGGGCAGCTGAAGATCCAGAAACAGCACATCGGGCTGCAGCAGGACAATTTGGTCCACGACATTCTGGGGATAGGCTGACATGCCAATCACAGTCACCTTGCCGGTGTGCTGCAGCATGGATGAGAGCTTATAGAGATCCGTCTGGTTCACGTCCAGCAAATATGCCTTAATCATTAGGGTTCCTCCTCCTTCCATAGCGGGACTTGCCGAATACATCCGTAGACTTCACTCTAAAAAAAGTGCTGTCCCTGCGTTTCCCAAGAAACGTCAGAGGACAGCCACAGTCAATATTATGTTGCAGCCTTAAGGTTCAGCTGCTTCTGGTCTTTCTTAGACTCAGAAGGATGCGGGCAGCAAGCTGCGCAGATCCTCCATATTCACAACCAAATGAATGTTGTTCATGGTCCGCAGGGAGCCGGAGATGATACCGGCAAGCTCGCCATGCGAATCCAGCAGCGGACCTCCCGACATTCCGCTGGCCACCTGGGCCGAAGCCAGTATCCGGCTTCGGCCGTTAATGTCCGCAGCTGGTGTATTGACAATGCCCTCTGTGATGATCGCCGTATTCTTAAGCGGATAGCCAAGGGCAAACACAGCTTCACCATGCTTCACTGCGCTCTTGCGCAGCGGAAGATATGCATAGGCATTGCCCTTTTGCTTCATTGCAGCAGGACCCGGCAGTTCAAGCACCGCCACATCCTTAAGCTCATCGAACTTGGTGACTTTAATCGGACTGATAAGACTTCCGTCCGCCATGACCCCTTCGATCCGCTGCGCGCCTTTGACCACATGATACGCCGTTGCCGCTGTTCCATCCGGGGACAGGATAACTCCTGTCCCGGTGGAGCTGGCTGTACCGTCGCTTTTCAGCACACGCAGATAGAACATGGCCTGACTCGCAATTCCGTAGCTTTGTTCGGCGTTATACACATATGGTGTATCGGCGCTGGTAGTGTCTGAGTAGAAAAGCACCGCCGAGATCAATGAGAAAATCAGGCTTACGGCAAGCAGCTTTGTTTTCATCCGCCAACCTCCTTCACCTATGAATTACTGTTATTTCACAGCCGACATGATGTCTTTGTAAGCCCAGTGGGTAGCCGGAAGATCCTTGAACCGCACAGCCGTAACATTCAGCTTCTTCGTCCCGGCAATCCGGTTGATCAGCACTACCGCCTGCGCACGGGTAATCGGTGTTCCCGGCTTGAAGGTTCCGTCAGGGAAGCCTTGCACATAACCTGCCTGGGACAAGGCATTGACATATTTCTCCGCCCAGTGTCCGCGCATATCCTTCTGCTTCGCAGCTCCGGCCTGAGTAACATCGAGCTTCAGCACCGTAGTCATGATTTTGGAGAATTCAGCCCGGGTCAAGCCCTTGGTTCCGCCAAACCCGCCGTCCGGGTAACCTTCAATAATTCCCGCCGAAGCGAAGAATCCGCTTAGGGACTCATTCTCGGCATTCACATCATTGAACAGGTTGCCCACATTCACTTCTTCCATATCAAGCAGCGGAGCCAGCGACTGGATCAGCTCATATCTGGTAATGGCCGCATTAGGCATGAACAGGCCATTCGGATAAGCTGCGATATACTTAATCTCTCCGCTATTCTGTTTCAGGCTGTACTTGGCATTCTCCACCACATACTCAATGGTAATCACAGTAGCGTCTTTATCTGTGATCGCTTTGATCGTCATACTCTTGGTGATCATCAGCTCACCAGTGTATTTGGTACTCTTGGTAGTCGGAATGCTTCCGTCTGTTGTGTAGTAGATCGTCTGGCCTTCTGGAGCGGTAAGCTTCAGCTTGCTGTTCCTCACGATCTTGACCGGAGCTTCACTGTCACCATTCACCGTCGATCCGCCTGCAATAGCAGTAATCGCCGGGGTTACAGGCTCAAGTGTTGGACTCGGAGCCGGAGCAACAGGTCCAGGGCCCCCGGGGCTGCCAGGACCAGGGCCAGAGCCAGAGCCAGGGCCGGGATTAGGTACTACAAGCGTCCAGGTCCAGGTTGCAGCCGGACTGTATTCTTTGCCTGGAACAATAGTAATTGCTTTAACCGTCGTAGTGCTCTTTAGAACAATAGCTTCGCTGTACAGATTCGATGCTTCGGTAGGATTCGTACCGTCCAGTGTATAGTAGATACTTCCTCCCTGCTCGCCTGTTGCCAGTTCCACCTTCACTTCACTGGTGAAATTCTTATCCGCTGGCGTTGCCGTTGGTGCAGTTGCCAAGCTAGGGTACTGGAGTGCAGCCGTATTGATGGCAATACTTCTGCTCTGTCCGCCTGCTGTTGCCTTCAGTACTGCGCTGCCGCCTGATTTCAGGCTTCCTGCAGCACCGTCCACTTCAGCCTTAGAGTGATCAGCACTCCAGGAGAGTGCTCCGCCGCTGCTCAAGTTAAATGCCGAACCCACGCGGTTAATCAGATCCTGCGGGTTCAGAATTACAGCCGCTGAAGCCAGGGTTCCTTCCTCTGTTCCATCAAAGGCCAGAAGTACGGGATAGAAAGTGCTCTGCGCCTTCCAGATTCCAGATTCCAGACCTGCCGGGAGATTCGCACCGGTCAGCTCGGTGCCCGTAAGCCCCATGGCACTGCTGCTGTTGCCGGCTACCGCCTGTCCATCCAAATTGTAGAAAGCAATATTATTCTTCAGCATTTGTCTGTTGAACAAGGACCCGCTGATGGTTGCCTGGTCCGATTTCTGTCCGGCAATCCCTCCAAAGAAGGCCTGCAGCGGCAGAATCTTGCCTTTCACTCCGGCCTTCACTTCTCCCGTATTCAGGGAAGAAGTAATGGTTCCGCTCTCCGCCAGACCGGCGATGCCGCCAGCCCATGCGGTAGACATGCCTTCTGCGGTAACTGCTCCGGCAGAATAGCTGTTCTTGATCGCTCCCGCGTTCAGACCGCTGATCCCGCCAGCGATAGCCTGGGCCGAAGCCACATGGACATCGCCATAGACCATCGACTCGGTGATTGTCCCTTCCGCACTGTTCTCACCGGCGATGCCGCCGACCGCCAGTGTGGCCGTAGCATCAATATTTCCTTTGGACACGGCCTGGTGAATCACTCCGGCATTACGGCCGGCGATTCCGCCTTTACGGCCCTGTCCCGAGAGAGTAACGCCTTCATTCACAGACTTCTCAATGAGGCCTTGATTCAAGCCTGCTACTCCGCCTGCGGCAGCACTGCCAGTTACGGAACCGCTGGCCTTCACATTCTGGATGACTGCGCCTGTGTGGTTGATTCCGGCAGCAACACCGGAATTCACTGCGCCGGAAACATCCGCTCCCGTAAAGTTAACATTCAGAAGCTGACCGTAGTTTTCTCTAATGAATCCGGCAGTCTGCTGCTCTGAGGATCTCAGTGTAAGTCCGCTGAGCGTATGACCTTGACCGTCCAATACTCCCTTAAAGCTGTCGAACGCAGTCCAAGGGCTTCCGGCCAGATGGATATCCGCCCCGAGCAGGATGGTTGCCAGCTCCGGCTTATCTTCAGCAGTTCTGTTGAACAGCTTGTAATAATTCAGCCCGGTCTCGTTATAGAACAGGACTGCCCCTGCAAGCTGCAGCGGAGTCTGCACCGTAATGGTTGCATCCGTCAGATCGTGCAGGAAGGAGGTATCCACATCCAGATTCCATCGTCCGGAACTCAGCGGATTAACCGCTGCTGTACCTACGGCAGCTGCGGCTGCACCTGCATTATGACCTACGGCAGGCAGCGTGCCTGTGTACGATGAACCAACAATTTTGCCATCCCGGAAGTTGTAGCCGACCAGCGCGCCTGTTAGGACGTTTTTTCCTGCTACATTCACTGAAATCTCCGGAACATTGGCATATACGCCTGTCAGCGTCCCGTCATTATAACCGGCAAAGCCGCCGTTGTAAGAGCGGGTCGAAGACTTCACGCCTACTGTGGAAATCTTGCTCTGCAATGCGTAAGAATTGCTGATGCTGCCGCTCCGCTCCACCGCTGCTGCGAATCCGCCGCTGCGTGTGTCGAAGCCGGTATTGCTGAGTTCACCGGAAGCATAAGAATCCGTGATCGAATAATGATCTGCTGAACCCGCGAAGCCGCCGACATAAGAGCCTAATCTGCCGCTGACATTCAGCTTGCCTGTTGCATAGGATGTCTGAATCTGTCCGGCAACCGTACCGTTCTCACCCAAGAGTCCGGCGAAGCCGCCTGCATAAATCGTATTATCCTGATTGGTATCTGTAATCAATACCGGAATATCCGTATGGCTGTGCGTAATTTTGACTGCATCCCCCATACCGATAACTCCGCCTGCACGAGTCGCAGGTACAGATTGACCTAGTGTTACCGCCGATCCAACAGTAATTTCCTCCCCGGAGCCGGCGATGACTTTACTGTAATGAATCTCGCCGCCAGCTCCCCGGCCAACGAGTCCGCCGACATTATTCACTCTATTGTTATCCGCGTGCATGCCGCTTCTGACAATGGTATCTACAATGATCCCGCTGCTGTAACCGGCAACTCCGCCTGCATTTACTGTGTTACCCCCGGTTACCTTCACATCAGAAGCAACCTCTGAGCTATAGATGGAGGTATTGGTATTCTTACCTGTCAAACCGCCTGCGTAGAGGTCAGCGCTATGGTCTGCTCCAGTAACCGTTATGGTGCCGTTATGAACGTTGGCAATGTAAATGCCCTTGTACAGCGGGTAAGCTTTGCCAAAATCAAAGCCCTGATGGATATCCTCCGCTGAGATTGATCCGGCTATCCCGCCGACCGCAACCTCTCCGCTCTTCGCCGCCGCCTGAAGATCAGGTGACGATTCCGCATGGTAGAGGATAGAATTATCGCTCACTCCCAGAATACCTCCGGCAGTGATCACTTCACCTGCGGCCTGCAAGGATGCCTTGAACCGGACATCATTAATCGCCGTATGGGTAGCCGATCCGGCAATCCCGCCGAGGACAGCCTTCAGACTGTCGCCAGTCGTAGCCAGCTTCACGCCTTCAACGGCTGCATGCTCCATATCGAAGCTGCTGCCGTTATCTGCCGAGCGGGCCAGCATTCCGCCGAGTCTGCCTTTTTTCACGCCTACAACACCACCGGCAGTACCGCCCGACGTCAGTTGTACGCCGCTTCCGGAGCCTGTCACCGTAACCTTACGGATGCTGTTCCCCGCGTCCGATTGGCCGATCATACCGCCAAGGATGGAGTCCAGTCCCCGTGCTTCCAGGGTTCCGTCTGCGAAGGTCACTGTCAGATCGGCTGCTTGTCCAGACTCGTAATGTCCGATGAGTCCGCCAACCGTAGATTCAATTCCCGTAGAGGAAATCCGGTACCGCGAATTCACCTCAAGGGCAAGACCCGTTACATCGCCATTCTGAACACCGACAATTCCTCCGATAATTGCATGGTCGGCTGCGCTGCCGATACTGCCGTCCTTATCGTGAATGACATAAGTTCCTGCTGTAATGTCCGCTGTATTATCGCCGATAATTCCTCCGGCAATGCCGCCTTCAGCTATCGTCTCTATCCGGCTTCCGCCGTCCAGCGTGAGCTGCAGGCCTGTAATACTGCCTGAGTTCTGGCCGATAATACCGCCGACAATTCCGCCGCTGACCTTCACGCCGCCCAGCAGCTTAAGATCCACATTGTTAACTGTCCCCAGGTTCGTCCCGGCCAGTACGCCGGTGTAGCCGTTACCGGCAACCGACAGAGGCTCGAGATTGATGTTCTGCACTACAGCCTTGGCTCCAATCACGCCGAACAATCCGGAATGAGTATACACAGGCTGAAGCGTTAAGCCGTCGATCAGGTGACTGTTCCCTTCAAATGTTCCTTCAAAAGGCTTGGCTTCCTTATCGCCGATAGGTACCCATTGCTTGGACTGGATATGGATCGGATTCATAACCGTCACCGTTCTGTCCGCGAAGTCGAAGGCGTCCACACCGGCAATCGTGCCGTTGACAATACCCGCCAGACCGGCAAGCTCAGCCTCCGAGGTGATCTGGAAGCCGATGGCATCCTTATCCTTCATGTACCAGTTGATATTGGCGTTCACGTTATTGCCGTTATCTCCGCCGGTATTGGCTATCCGGTTGACTTCAGGATACCGGTATACTGCGCTCAGTGAGCCGTATTTCCAGGCGCCTTCGAAGTCCCAGCCTGACAATCCCGGGAAGACGGTTCTGTCCTTCAGCGTCTCCGACAGGATCGTGGTCAGCCGGACATGCACGTTCAGCCAGCGGTGATTGCCCTCCGCGAAATCAGGCAGATCGCTGTTGATATTCAGCGCTTCGTCTTTAATGTAGTAGGATTTATAGAGCAGCTCTTTATTTGCATTATCATACCGTCCGGCGAAACCACCTGCATAAGCACTCTTATCCTTCGCTACAGTAACCTCTGCCGCTGAGTAAGCATTGCTCACCTTACCGTTTGTAATTCTGCCAATGAATCCGCCGGCATAAGAATTATTGTTCGCAGCGTTAACACTTTTCGCCACATAGGAGTTCTTGATCGTACCGCCGGAATGTTCTCCGACCAGACCGCCGACAATGGTATAGACGTTGTTCGCCGTAACCTTGGAGGAGGAATACGATTGTTCCACCGTACCGGCTGTATTTCTGCCGATCAGTCCGCCCAGGTAGACCGAAGCGCCTGCTGTTCCTTTGGCACTGCCGGTAACATCAATATCTACATAAGATCCAATAACCGCACCGGAATTCTCACCGGCGAGTCCCCCGGCATGAGTCCCTGTACCCTCAATGGTCAAGTTGGCATTAGAATACGTGTAATAGAGTATTCCTGATGTTGTATTGACACCGGCCAGACCGCCGATGACGGAAGAATCGCCTCTTGAGATTACCGTGATCTTATCGGTAATACTGTTATTGGCAATCAGACTGCGGTTCTCGCCAACCATTCCGCCCACAATGGCATTTGCGGAAACGGCTGAGACTGTACCCAGCGTCCGGGTATTCTGAATCGTGCTGACTGAGGTCACAGGATTCAATACCGGATCAACACTCTGGGCCGCATTAAGGCCCACAACTCCCCCGACATAAGAGGAGACCGCACCGGCATTAGCCTTCAGATTGAGAGCACTGATATAAGTGTTCGCAATAACTCCTGAAGTACTGCCGTGGTTGTATCCGGCAACCCCGCCTGCCGAAGCGCGTGGGGCGTTAAGTGTCAGACTAACCGCTGATCCTGCCAGACGCTCCAGCCTGGAGGCTTCATTGTAGCCTACAATACCGCCAATATAAGCATCTGTAGCCGCTGGTGCTACCAGAATCAGCATATTTTCCACATTCACAATTTTGCTGTCACTGATGATGCTGCTGTTCTCAAGCGCACCCGCGAGTCCGCCGACAGACGGTTTCGCCGCTTGCGCCTGGATGAGCATCAGAGCACCATCTTCCGCGTTCACTTCTGGAGCTGTAATATCCGTAGTTGCAGCAGCCCCTACAATTGCTCCCGCTTTGGATTCCACAGCGCTCAAGGTAATCATCGGTTCATCCCCGGGAACATTCAGCACAGCCGATGTAATTCCTGCCCGCTCGGCAGCATCCGCTGCCCCTTCGGAATGTCCGGCGATCCCGGCGGCTTCCGCGCGTACACCCTTAGCTTCAATCGAGAGCTGGGTCACTGTAGCGTTAACCAGTTGTCCGGCATTGAGACCGGTATTCCCGCCAAGCTGATTATCCGCACCTGTTGCGGTGATAACTACATTCTCCGCATGATTGTACGGAGAAGCTGCTGCCGAATGATTCTCGCCGAACATTCCGCCCGCTTTTACCGCAGCGCCTGTAGCCTTGATGTCGATACGGTTCGTATGTCCATTGAACTGGGCAGCCGAGTTATGTCCTGCGCCGCCGCCGAAGCTCACCTTATCGGCCTTCAGCTCTGTGCGAAGATCCTGCACTTCCACAGGCACAGCGGCAGACCCGATTACCGCATCAGCGTTCAGCTTGCCTGCTGCGCCGCCGATGATATACCCGCTTCTTCCGGCTTCATTCAGGAAGCTGATGCGGGCAGCCTTGCCGCCAGTCAGAACCAGTGGCTTAGTATTCACGCCCACAAGTCCGCCGAACGTGATATTATCCTGACTATCTGCCGGACCCGCTACCGCAGCCTTGAGAATCAAAGTGCTGTAGCCTGCCGAAGCAGCATCCCCGGCAGTAATGCCGTTCATGGTTCCCTGTGCGTTACCGGCAATCCCGCCGGCAATCCCGCCAGCAGAAGTGACCTGCAGCGTTGCATATTTAATAGAAGAATTATTCAGGCTGCCTTCCAGATAACCCGCGATTCCGCCGATGGTACCATCCGAAGTGATATTCAGATGCTCTCCTTCCGTCTTACCTGTCACTGAAGATGCAATAGTTCCGCCGACTTCGTAACCCACAATCCCGCCGGTGTATACATCCGCAGTACCTTTAACATTCAGTGCACCTGTGGAGGAGGCCTGGGTGATGTTCCCGCCAGCATCATAACCGGCAATCCCGCCGGTATAGACGCCTTTGCCGCCGTTAACCGAGATCAGTTCTTCATTCTTAAATACCCCTGCCGTAGCGTTGCTGGTTACCAGCCCGCCTGCGGCATATCCGACGAATCCGCCGGTAGCTACATTTTCTGATCCTGTTGCAGTTACCTTCTGTGTATTCACATAAGGATTCGTCCAGGTGAATGTGCTGCCGGTATATCCGGCAATGCCGCCCGTATATACGTTCTTGCCGCCGTTGTTGGTAACCGGCGCCGTATTCACAAACGTAATGGAAGCCGCTTCACTTGCTACCGTACCTGTTGCACCTACCAGCGCCCCGGCTGCCGTATTCACTGCCGCTGCTGCATTAACGGTAATTGCACCGTTATTGGTAGTCATATTGGAGAACACGACGGTGTTGTCCACTTTACCGACAATGCCGCCTGCTGCAACCTGATTCCCGCCAGCGATGGTGACAGGCGCCGTATTGATGATTGGAGTATCTTCATCATTTAGACGAAGCGAGCCTGTGGTGTGCCCTGCGATCCCGCCTGCGGTGAGTACAGAACTGTCTGTACCCTGGGCAAGAATGGCTCCATGATTGACCACTTTTTTGATGATGATGCCTCTGGAATCGCCGTAGCCCATAATTCCGCCGATGTCGGCTGAACCTTGCGCTGTAACGGTTCCGTTGTTGATTGAATTAGAGATCATGCCTTCGCCCATTCCGACAATTCCGCCGGTGAAGGAGTGATACGGAGAAGCGTGAGTGCTGATATTGATATGGTTGGTAATGTCAAAAACAATGCTGCTGCCGCTCATTTTACCTACTGCGGAGCCTGCATAGACATCATAAGTAACTCCGGTAACCGTGATCGAGCCTGTGTCAAAGTTCAGCCCGCCTACTGTACCGCCTTCCATATTACCTACCAAGCCCTGGTATGAAAGACTCTGTACTACATTCATCCCGGAGATTGTCTTCATCAACCCGCCTTCCGTGATCAATGTGCCCCGGAACGGATGCTCGGCGGTACCGATTGGCAGCCACTGGTAAG
Organism: Paenibacillus tritici; assembly: GCF_013204885.1. Taxonomy (GTDB): domain Bacteria; phylum Bacillota; class Bacilli; order Paenibacillales; family Paenibacillaceae; genus Paenibacillus_AQ; species Paenibacillus_AQ tritici. The sequence continues at coordinate 77,935 of NZ_JABMKX010000017.1, read as the reverse complement.
CAGAGAGATTCAGATTGTCCGTGATCTCCAGAATTTTCCCGCTCAGTCCGTTTACGGTGCCTTCATTAACGAGCTTGGCTACACCTGCCAGCTCTTCAGCATTCTTAATTTTGAAGGTATCATTAGTCGGCACATACCATCTGGTATCAGCCGTGCTGTCCCAGGTCTGCGGATCAGCCTTGGCCATGATGCCTCCGGCCACTGCCGCAACGACAATTACCGCCAGCGCTAATAGATAACCTATCCATGATTTTCGCTTCAAAGCCATGTTGACACCACCCGAATTATATTGTGATTTCCCAGCAGAGATGCCCGCCCGCCTGTAAGCGGTACGGGCACATTCTCTTATTGCTTGGCTGTAATGAACTGATCAAGTCTAATGGCAATAGCTGCCGCCTGTTCACGCGTAAGCGGATTGGACGGATTCACCTTGTTGCCTTCCCCAAGGATAATTCCGTTCTTGATGCTCAGAGCCACTGCTTGTCCCGCCCATGCCGGAACCTTGTCCTTGTCAGTGAAGCCGCTGAGGATCGAAGTGACTTCAGCCTCACTAAGTTCACTGCCCGGATTAACTTGATTCAGCAATCTTCCGAGCATCGTCATCGCTTCTACACGCGTAAGTGTATCCTTAGGCGCGTATTTGCCGCCTTCAAGTCCGGTAACAATACCCAGCCCGGCAGCAATGGAGACGCTGCGGTTATACCAGCTGCTGCCGCTGACATCAGTGAAGCCCGCCGAAGCTGCCTGCTTGTTCATCAGACCTGCGACCCGCAGCAGAATCGTTGGATACTCTGCTCTGGTCACTTGGCCTGCCGGATCGAACGTATCTGCCGACTTACCCAAGACGAACAGCTTGGCAGATGCAGCCGCGATACCTGCCTTGCCCCAGCCTGAAGGCATATCCTTGAAGGTCTTCTGGTTGCGGATGAAGAAGAGACTTCCTTCTCCGGTCAGCTGTACATTCACTGCTGTGCCGCTGCTGTCCAGCGTCCATGGCACAGTCGTCCAGTTCCCGTCTTTGTCCTTAAGCACCATAGCCGTAATCTCCTTGGCCGCAAGCGGCGCAGGAATGGCAATCTTGGCTGCAAGCGCCGGAGTCCAGCTGCCCTGCGGCAGGTTCGCCGTAACGGTTACACCTGCTCCTGCCCCCATCAGCGTGAAGCCTTGCTGATCGGCAATAGCCTTCATGGCCTGCTGATCGGCAGCACTATTGGCACCAATACCGATGGTAAGTCCGGCGGTTACACCTGCAAGATTCTCAGGCGCAATGACCAGATGTCCCATTGGAGCTTCAATCACAATCTTCTTCTTCGCTGCCAGTTGCTGCTGTACCACACTCTGATCCACCTGGATACGGAATGCTTTGGCATTCGGATCGGTGGAGTTTACTGTGAGGTCACTGCCTGCTGCAGCTTCTTTATCCGTAATCCGGACGATAGCGGTAAGTCCATCCCACTCTGCTGTCACGGCCTGGCCGTTAACGGTAATCTGGGCTGCCTGCTCCGGTGCTTGTTCTTCAACAACTCCCGGTACGGCACCACCGCCTCCGCCACCACCGCCAGCACCGCCGCCTCCGCCTGAACCGCTGCTGGTCCAGACCGATGCAGGAACACTGCCGGATGCCCTAACCAGCTTGTCCAGGGAGGTACGCTTGGCCAGCACAACGACAGACCCTGGATGAGCGGTCACGATACCATCGAGCGGAAGCAGACTCCATGAACTTACATTGTCATTCCTTTTCAGTTCCACCGGATTGGACGAGAAGACCTTGTAAGCGATCTGCTGTCCGGTCATATCTCCGGCGGAAGTCACCGTAATCTTCGTGCGGTTGCTGTCTCCGCTGATTGGCGAGGAGACGGCTTGCACAGTACCCAATTCATTCGATTCAGGTACAGCTACAGTTGTCACAGCCATGCCCTTGAGCGTAACACCCTCGGACACCTGATACTCTGCCTCAATCAGGCTGGAGCCGGTGGCAAGTGCGGTAATTCCGCCGTCTGCCGACAAAGACACTGCATCGCCTACGGCGACTGTATAAGTCAATCTCTGCAGATCCTTATCTGCAATCGGCTCTTCCTTGAATTTCGGCTTGCCGGTATTCTCGTCCTTGCCGTCCGAGACCTTGAGATAAGCCTGAACTTTGCCTGTTTGCCCTGGCTCCAGGTCCTCTTCCGTTCCCTTCAGAACCAGTGCTACAGGAACCTTGTATCCAGCGTTCGTAATATCCACAACCGCTGTATTCAGATTGCCAGCTTCGTCCTTAGCCACAATATTGAGGGCTACGGAAGGCTCAGCCGAGTCAATCTTCACGGTTCCGTTGAAATCACCGGTTAACGAGTCCACTGTAAGTGGAGCAGAAATCTCAACATCCTTGTATTTTCCATCCGGCTGTAACTGGCTCACGGTATAAACTGCGGCCAGCTTCGTTCCTGTAGTTGTCGTTCCGGCTACACGAACTGCGCCCTGTGCGGTACGTTCGCCCGTTACCGGCTCCGTCAGATACAGGACCGGTGCGATCGTATCTACCGTCAGATACAGCATCGTCACTGAGATATCCTTGGTCACCGTATTTCTGGCTCTCAGTTCAAGAGCGAACGGGCCGTCTGTCTGGAACTGGTCGAGATTCAGGACGCCTTCGCTTCCGCCGCCAGTCTTGTTCGTCAAAGCTAACGTAGCGATGGATTTATCAGCGTTGAATACTTCCACCGTCAGATTGGACTGTTTGGAAGAGAGCGTCAGCTTCTGCTTCGTTTCGCTTGTCAGTACATTAATGTAATTTCCGGTATCTACTGCCGTGCCTTTATCGTTATCTACCGCTACCTCAAGCTTCGGCAGACTCGGAAGCGGCAGCAGCTTCTTGCTGCTGTCCTGGCGCTCGGCATAATGATAGTTCTGATTCTTGTCCGCATCTTCCGTTGGAACTGTTGCAGCAGTAACACCCACCACATACTCCTTGCCAACTTCCAGACCGGTATACTTCACCTTGCTTACATCCATGACCGTTCCTTCAAGGCTGCCCGTATTCACTTCATCCGAAGTGGACAGAGCCTTCCAGCCGCCGATCAGGAGGCCTTCGTATTTACCAGTCGCTGCATTCCAGTAAGGCTGAAGTTCCTGTTCGGTATACAGAATTTCTCCAAACGGCGAGTACGACTCCAGCTTGCCACCTACCTCGCGCTGCGCATCAATGATGAAGCTATGCTCGAAGCCGCTGTGTCCCGCCTTCTTCGCTCCCGGCTTGAAGGAGAGCGAGAACAATCCGTTACCGGCAGGCTCAACCGTGACGTCACTGACCACCTGCGGTGCCAGCGGATCAATGAGCTCGAACCGCTGCGGTGAAGTCTTGGTGCCGAAGGTGGCGCTTGATTTCAGCTCGGCCCGCAGGTAATAGTTGCCTTGTCTGAGCAGCCCGCGGATATCCTCGGGATTGCCCATCAAGGTTACATTCGTTACATCAATTACCTTGCTGCCGCTGGTTACACCACCGCTGACCGATCCGCCTGCACCAACCGGCACATCCTTGGCAATCAGCATTCCCGGATCACCCGGCGATAGCACTTCCTGTCCCTTTACCTTCGTTGTTTCTGTGGTCACCGCATCTTCAGCCAGATACAGGTTCACTGTATCGCCTTCGGCTGCGTTGGCTACTGTCCAGGAAGCTGTGAGTTTATTGATATCCGAGCTGTCCTTCGCCAGATTCACTTCTCCGAGTGTTGGCAGCGTAGGAATATTCATCAGCTTGGTCTCAACTGCAGAGACTGCCGTAAGCGTCCAGGTTCCGCCTTTTTTAGCCTCATTCTCAGGAATAATAATATAAGCTCTGCGGATATCCACCTCATCGTTGAGTCTGGTTGTATCCCCTGACTTATAGCTTGCAGGAATATATTGTGTAAAAGCATTTGCCTTAGGGTTAGGCTTGTCCGGATTGGCAAAGGTCTCGAATACCACCGGATAATCCTTGCCTGCCGCATCCTGCAGCTTGAATTCCGGCAGTTCCTTGCTGCTGTATTCCATCTCAATAATGGCATTGCCCGATGCAGCGCCCATAGGAATCTCGTGGATTCTGCCGCCGTTCTTCACTGTGATGCCGCCTACGCCGACATTCACCGATCCGTTCTCGACATACTTCACGCCTTCTGCTACTTCACGGTAGATAATCTCCTGATCATCCTCCTCGGAAGCAACCTGGGAAGTCGCCAGAGTCTGCACGCCTTCACCAATCACCATCAGACGCGGTCCAAGCTCGGGATCATCCACCACGAGATGGATCATGCCTTCCGGCAGCTGATCGGTAGAAGTACCGAATTCGATGCCCCCGCTCCAGTAGTAGGTAATGCCCAGAGAGATAAACAGCACACCGATACTGCCCCAGACCTTGTCATTATTAACGCCCAGGAACATGCTGGACAGCGGCATTCCGCCGACAATCGGTACATCCTTCGGTATTTGCACTTTGGAACCAATGTAGCCTTCAAAATCAGTGCGGTTCTTCTCCAGATTCTGTCCGACGAAGATTCCCGCCTTACCGATAATGATATCCCAGCCGCCGATATCCATTGCCGCTTCTACGCGCACGAACCATGGGGTCACCCACTGTGCTTCAAGCAGTGCTTTGGTCAGCATCGGGAGCCGGTCATCTTCTTCAGCATCATCCTTTGCGGCAAAATCAAGCTTGCCTTCCACCTTGAGGCCGGTACGTTTCACCGTCAGGTCCACATCCCCGAAGAAGTACGCCGGGGCAATCCCGAAGCGCATACCTACGCCCGCTTCAATGGTCAACGGGAACGGGTCCTGCGCCGTGCCCCCGGCAATGGTATCCGCCAGCTCACGTACCGCACCGCGTATAGCGGTCAGATAGGTCGCCCCGGTGACAAGAATCCCCGGCTTCGGAAGCTCGGCCCCGAAGGCGATGACATCCGGCAGAATCCGGCCGTCCTTGACCTTTTTGAGCGAGAATTCAATTTCCACACCCATCATGTTCTTCAGCTGTGCCGCGAACTCCAGCCCATATTCGTTACCGACTCCGCCATTCTGCACGGCATGCTTGATGGTAACCTTGCCGCTTGGAGCATCCGGGCCTTCCTTCTTATCAGCGTCCTTCTTCTTATCCGGTCCGAACAGGCCCATCTCCTGATTCAGATCGAAACCAAGCGAGGCATCCACGCCATAGAAGCCCGCACTGTTGAATATGACATTCTTAATCTCTGAGTTAATGATCTTCAGGGACAAGGAGCCGCCGAAGGAAATCCCGTTCTCTCTCAGAATGAAATCATTGAAGGAGAAGCCAAAGCCGTCAATCGCGAAGCTTGGAGCCCCGAACAAAGACTGCTTGTTGAAGTACACATCCCCGATCATGACCTGGCGCAGCGGATTCAGTCTGTCGCCCACACCGCCGATGGCCCATTTCAGGCTGCCGTTCTGGCTGTCGTCTTCCGGATTACCGTCATTGCCTTGATCTTCCTTACTGCCTTCTTCCTCTTCCTCCTCTTCCTCTGGTGTCTCCACCTTGGACGGATTGTAGTTCTCATCTCCAAGGGATTTGGAGAAGCCGTTGAAGAAATCCAGCGTCCATTCGCCCTTATGGAAGACGAACCCGCTGCTCGCTACGCTGAGCGTTCCGTCACCCTTGATGAACAAGGTATCCAGGAAGGGAAGATCGCCCGGAAGGCTATTTCCGAAGATGTCCAGCTTGCCGCGTACAAAAGCCAGATCCTTGCCTGTATAGGCCACAGCATCATTAATAATGGCCGGTTCGGTCTTGGTATCCACGATGACCTGCTCTTCATCACCCGTGCCGACCTGCTTGATCATTCCGCGGACCGTAACCAGAATCTCACGGTCGAATTCCGGGTCCTCGGATTCCGCTTCTTCCTGGAAGGCTTCAAAATCCTCTTCGGTTGCAAACAATTTGTAGGCATACAGAGGAGTCTCTTCAAGCGCTTCATCATCCATGAATTCACTGATATCAAATTCAGGATCAACCGCCTTGCTGGCTGCTCCGAACAAGGCTTTGGTCTTCTTATATTCGGTCACAGCAGAGTACAGGAACGAGCCGTCCTTGAAGGGCTCACCCGGGAACAGCGAGTTCAGCTGATCCAGCAATTCATCCTCTACCGAGGAACCGTTCGCGAGACCGCTGATATCCACAGCTTCCCTGTACACCGCCATAACCCCGGCTTCACGGATTCGCGTGTCATTATTATCGGTGACCAGGAACGACTGCGGAGTAGTCATATCATATAATGCGGCTACTTCCTCGTCCCCGCCGGCGTCGCCTTTATAATCAATCTCCACCTGGTATTCACCCAGTGGCAATTCAGGTCCCAGCCCGGCTTCCAGCACATTGCCGCCTTCGTCCACAAGGTCCCCGCCGCGGTACGTAACCCGCATCGACCCGGAGTAGCCATCGTCTGTAGGCTGCATGACTACTGCATCCTGCACATTCACCTTGTAGCGGCTTCCGCTTGCCTTATCTTTGAGGTACAGATCAAAGTTAGGCGCTGTAGTCGCATTGCCCGTATTGTAGGCTTCAATATTTGACAGATTCACCGTCAGATATTTCACATCCGTGCTGTATAATTCCGCCGGTGACAGCGCGTAGGAATACGTAGCGGTTGCTTCGCCTACCGGCGGCAGCAGAATGAAGTTTGTACGGTTAGACTCATACTGGGCTTTGATGCCCTCATCTGCGATGCCTTCGATTTTGCCTTGCGTCTCCGGGCTTCTCGCCGAGATCATATATTCCCGCGTTACCGGCCAAGGTCTGCCCTTAGCCTGAACCCGGAAAGTCGCGGTAATCGCGTCACCCGGCTTGTACTTCGGCTCGATGCCCAGTGCAGCTTCCTCAGGAGAGGCTGACTTTTTGAATTCCAGCATTTTGCTGCGGTCATTCTCCAGGACAGGATTACCGCTCGCGTCTATAATATCCTGTCCCTTCTCATCCTGCCTGACGAAGCTGAGGCCGCTCTCCAGCGTCATCTCCACTTCGATCTTGGAGTGCTCCATATTATATGCCTGCAGATTCTCCACCTCGGCGGTGATGGTGAACACTCCGTTGTCCTTGTACTTCGACGGAACCGTCTCTCCTTCTCCCAGATCAGCCGTAGCCAGCTGCTGAACCTGATCTACATAACGGATCGAGAACACTTTGTCCGGTGCGGTAATTTCACCGAGCCCATATACGGTCTCGAAGCTCTGGAAGCCTCCGGCTGCCAGCTTGTCCGGGTTCCAGTAGAAGGCAACGGCGGAATCCGCTGTACCATAATCATTGGTGTCTCTGGTGAAGTCCAGGTTGGGATGTACCTTGTAATCCCATTTCGTATTCGCCAGGCCGTTCCAGTGCCCGACAATCATCTCATCCACAATATTAATGTTCTGTTCGGCAAAGTTATTGAAGCCGTAAGCAACGACATTGGTTGCCTGCGGATTGGTCAAATCCAGCTTGTCGCGCATAACCCAGTAAGCAGGAATCTTGAAGTAAGCTCTGTCCTCTTCCGGGATTCCGGCATCCTCCTCCGGATTATGCACCAGCTTCCGCTCTACCTGCAGCGGTGACTTATAGGCGGTGCCAATCTGGAACTGCGGTCCATCGTTGCCGCCGACCATGGTATCCAGCAGAATCCGGCTGCCGACCTGGACCTGCGCATTGCTCCGGTTGTTCACTTCATAGCGGATGTTGACATTTCCGGAATTGACAGCATCCTTGCTGTCAGTGTAGAGCATCAGAATCTGCTTAATCTCTACCCCTTTAATCTTCCAGATCATCTCAAGCTGCTTGGTACCATTTGAATTCTCCACCACTTTGGGTGCAGTAGTCTCGGAATAATGGCTGTTGTCGAACTTGTATTTATTCCCGTAAATATAATCAGTTCCGTCGATGCGGAACGTCGTGAACGACGTTTCCGGGTCATCTCCCTGGAACAGCAGATTCACATTGTTATCTTTCTTGCGGATCGGCTGGCCGTCTACGGTGCGAATGCCGTAACGCCCGGTTTCGTTATCCACGGTGACCTTAATAAAGTCATTCTGGATCATGGTTGTCTTAGTACTGCTGGCCGCCTCTACGAGAGCATGAAAGCTCTCGGAGGTGGACAGAAATACCATGATTAGTGTGAGCATTACCGCTACTATGCGTTTCAACAGCTTCACCAAGTATTCCCCCTGTTCTTCTTTCAACTATTTCATATTGCCGACAAAGAAGGTGGCAAATTCGCGGTCCCGCTCCTGGGTTCTCACGACGATGGTATACCAGCCTGTTTTCGGGAAGGTGACCTTAAATTGACTGTTCACCAATTCAGCGTAAGTTAGCTTCTGCTTCACAAGCTTCAGCTGTCCTTCGCGGTACAGACCAGGGTAATACAGGATATCGAAGGTTCCGGCCTGGTTGATCTTGTCTGCTCCGGCTACCTTCATTACGTTATAACCGGTAACCTTGAAGGTGAGTGTATTGGTATTGAAGAGTGCAGACTCACCGGAGGAAGCCGAGATTAAGGTGTCGTTACCGAAGATCAGCAGTCCGCCATCCTTCACGACTACCACATCCTGATATACAACCGTCTTATTTCCTACCTGGTCAACCGCAGTGTACGTAACACGCTGGCGACCAAGCTTGCCGAGATCCAGCCCGCTGATAGCTACCTTCACATTCGCTGCTGCCGACACATTATCGGATACGGTGAAGCCGCCGAGATCAGTGCGGAAGTTAAAGTCCTTCTTGTTCTGGACAATACCTGCTGTTTCGTTATTCAGCGTCAGCTCAGGCGCTGTGTTATCAAGACCCCCTATCGTAACCGGAACCTTGTTCACATTGCCCAGCAGATCCGAGATCGTAACCACCGCTGCTCCGCTGCTCTCAAAAGCACGCCAGTAGCTGAAGGTGCCGTCCGCTGTACTGATCTGATTCGTATAAGCTGCTCCGCTCTGGATGGGTCTTGCTCCGAAGAACATTTTGTTAGGGGCTGCGACACTGCCGCTAAGCGTAACCTTCACCTTGCCCTTGGCATATTTCTGTCCGCCGATCGTAACGATCTGATCTGCCGGAACAGCTTTGCCATCCGCATCTACATAGGTATAGGTAATCTTATCCACCTCAGGCGGCCCGGAGAGAATCGTCGTAACCTTCTCTTTAATGACTGCCGTATTGCCGTACTCATCAACCACTGTGAAGGCGGCTGTTCCATTCTCAGTCAGTGTAACGCTCTTGGCCTCGCTGATGACCTTAATGGCTTTCGCCGAGGCATCTGCCTTCTCTACCGTAACAGTGACTCCCGTGGAGAACAGCACATTACCGCCGTTATCCTTCACGGTGCCAAAGGTCAGGCTTCCGTTCTCGCCATATTGGTAGGAACGGACCACCTTTACCTTCGGCGCTTCTTTGTTAATGTTCTTAACTATGGCTTCGACGGTATTGGTGTTCCCGGCCGCGTCCTTAATCTCAAAGACGAAGGTGCCATTGTCCTTGAAGGTGTACGCATTCTTGCCGCCATTATTCGTAATCGTTACAGGCTCTGAGGTGCTCTGAAGATAAGCGACCACATTACCGTTCGTACGCTCCATGTTGGAGTATTCGACCGTTCCCTCCGGAGCCGTGCCGTCAATATTCTTCACAACCAGATACAGGGTATCTGTCCGGTCCGGATCACTGAGATCAGTCAGATCGAAGCTGTAATAGCCATTCTGATAGATCTTGAATGAGTTGCCGGTCCGCACAGGCACCGAAGGGTTAACCTTCGAAGGGATTACACGGATACCCGGCGGAAGTGCGATCTCAATATCCGCACCAACCGTAGCATTTACCGGACTGTTCACGCTGAGTGTTGCGAGCGCATAGACCGGCTGTACTGTGGTAGGAGTGCCTTCCCCGACATCAAGCTTAGCCGCTGTACTGATCAGACCGCCCGGCGTTCTGTACTTCACCGCCACCTGGAGCAGCTTCGGATCACCAGTCGGAACCTTCACGGCTACGAAGTTGGTGTACGGCTTCCAGTTCAACCAGCTCACACCGTTATCCGGGGAGATGGAATATTCATAGCCTGTCTTGTCCTCAGATTCGAGACTCAGCTTCACAATTGCCGTGTAGCCGTCCTTTTCATCACCGGACAGATAGATCAGAGAGGACTTGGCATTTGACACAGGTGCCTCCGGCTGTGTCGTTGCCGATACTTTGAAGGTTCCTGCGCTTGCCGTCACAGAGCTGTTGCCCGCCCCGTCAACCGCGAGTACATATAACCGGTATTCGGCAATCTCTCCCGCTTTCAGCGATTTGTCGTCTATAGACACCGAACCGCCTGCCGGTACGTCCTTCCATTCTGCAGAAGACTCTGTAGGTACTTCTGCACCCGCTTGTTGTCTGACCCATTTATATTTGCTGACAAGTCCTGTTGTGCTATAGAATTCCGACACGCTTACACTCGTCTTCTGCTGCGGCAGCGGATAAGCAACCGCCTCAGGGCTGAAATACACCACCGGTGCTTCATTGTCAAAATAATAAGCCTTCGAATAGTAATACGTTCTGTCGCTGTGCTTCACCATCAGATGAATGTATTGCGTTCCGTTCAATTTATCGTTAACTGGAACCACATAGCTGTAGGTGGCTTCACTTACAGTAGCACCAAGGCCCTTGGCTGCCAGCTTGGAATCAGTGTTGTCTGCCGCCGGTTCAGTTGCCTCTGGTGAGGCAGCAGGTGTAGCTGCTGGTTCAGTTGCTTCTGCTGAAGCAGCAGGAGTCGTTGCCGGCTCGGCACTGCTATCCGGCGCCGGAGTCTCATCCGCTGCAAGCGGCGTCAGCTCAGGTTCTGCGGGCCCGGAAGCCAAGAACTTAAGGATGGCTACCGGCCCGATGCTTGCGGTGACTTCCGGTTCTGCCGGAGGACCCGGCTCTACTGGAGCAACAGACTCTGCCGGAGCAACTGGCTCAGCAGCTTCCGCTCCGTCTTCATTCACTTTCCTCTCAGCTGAAGGTGAACTATCCGATACCTTGGCAACATCCAGTCCGGTGAACTTACTGTCTTCATTCGGATGAACAGAGCTGTCGGTGATGGCATAACCCACATAATCCGGGTGCACTCCAGTGATCTGGAAGGTAACATCATGACTCTTAACAAAATCAGGATTAGCTTCCGGTGTGAACTGTGTCGGAATCGCAGCCTCTGAGCTCACAACCACTGCTCTTTCCTGCGGTGTCTTGACCGTCTCATTGCCCGCATTATCAATTGCCTTCAGATAGAGCCAATAGGAGCCATCCTCATCAATATCCTCATAGGTGGACCGGGTTACGGTTGAACCGGAGTATGGCGTATCCGCCCACTTCTCGCTCGCCGGGGAATCCCCGTCCTTCACCCATTGATACTTCACGCTATTGACTCCGCTATGCGGGTCCTTCACCAGAGCTTGTACAGTGGTGCTGTCCCCTCCGGCCATGGTAATAGCAGGTCCCTGGTTGTCCAGCTTCAGAACGCCTACCTCATGGGTCCAGTTGGAGTCGTCATTCTTGAAGTCTTCAAGCGGCCAGACACTCTCATCCCCGTATTGTCCAACAGCAGCGAGCGCCTGATTATCGGCATAAAAGATCTTGTCTGCCTCTTCACCCGGTGCTTCTGCGATCCAAGCCTTGTACTGTTCCTCATGTGTCTTCTTATATACATCTTTCTTCTCATCCTGCAGCAATTCTCTGGCTGAATCCCAGCTCATATCGGCTGTCCAGGTATGCAGGTACCATTCTCCGCTGTTTCCTTCCTCGAAGGCTTCCGGTGGAGGGGCAAGCAGGTTCGTCTTGTTGTTCACGACCGACAGCTCTACATTCTCGAATTGTCCGGGATACAACTCTTCCGACGGCTGCTTGGCGGAGAGTGCGTAACGCTTGAGCGCCGCGTAATGATCTCCGGCTACCGTAGCAAACGGATCAGCCTTTTCCTTACTCCACCAGTAGTACACCAGACCCACCGAAGGAGAGGCTTCCGCACTCATATTGGAAGGACGGTAGATTCCGCGGCTCGGCCGCTCGGCACCACGGTCTGCTACAGTCGGATCAAGGTGAGGGACTTTAATCGACGGATCGTTGGCATCAATCGTAACCTTACCTTTTTTCGCGTATTTTGTGGCACTTGCGCCTTCTGCCTCGAACCGGTAACCGATCATCGGCATCGTATTGTCGATGAACAGGTTCGCCCAGTCGATCTTGGAGTTGGCGAGCGAGTCGTCACTGCCGTAAGGCTCAATTTTCTCTTTATGGATTCCATCGTAGTTAGCGGGCTGAATCATCAGGTTGCCTGCGTAATCCTGGATAACATCGGTATCCATCTGGATAGGCTCACTGCCGCCCTTGGCATCATTAGATATGGCTACGGCCTTGAGCAGCGGAGTCTCTACGGCCAGCCCGTCAGGCACAGTCATGCGGAACGTCCAATTCGGTGTATTCTTGCCTATAACATAATAGGCTTTCATTCCGTTATTGAAGAGGATGAAGGTTTTCTTCTCATCCCAGCCGGTTTTGGCAATCGCCTCTTCCGTCATCTGTAGAGTGAAGTCAATGACATCTCCCTTGTTGAGCGTAACCCCGGTCAGAATCTCCGGCTGAATCCCGTTGGCTGTCTTGGAGTACTTCGGACGTACGGCATCGACAATGACGCGGAAGCCGCCCCGGTCGAAGTCAAACGGGTTCCCGCTTTTCCGGTCCAGCCAGGCATTGCTGCCGCTGCTCGGTACAGTGTTGAGATTGACAACCGCTTTGTTCCCTGCCGCATCACTGAGCACAGCTTCTTTCAATTTATTATCCAGCGACAGATCCATCTGCGCCCCGCCGGTGGTACCCCCGGTAATTAACGGTCTCAGCGGAAGATTGCCGCTGTTATGAAAAGGAACTCCCGTATATTTGTAAGCAATTTTCTTCTGGTAGGAATCCAGGGTGTTCTTAGTGAAGCTTGTATTCTGCAGATACTGCTGCTGTCCGGCTGCCGGAAGTCCGGTGTCCGGATCATTAATGAACAGCTTGTGCCGCAGGAAATAATCGGAGTTAGCTTCAACTACCGAAGTCGGTCTGACCGGCTCGTTGAAGTTGTAGCTGAGCGTGATGTTCTCATCTCTTTTGACATACAGCTCTCTCTGATTAATCTTATCGTTCAGCCGTTCTGCACCGTTGCCGGTGAAGGTATAATTGTCGATGACCGGACGCTTGAGATCCTGGAACTTGAGGTAGAATCCGCGCACACCTGCCGCTTCACCGTCGTCATCGCCTTGGCCATACACCATTATATTAATGATTGAGTCAGGTTTGATGATAGCCTTAGCTGACTTATTATATTTCTGACTGCTACCGGTTTTTTCACTGATAATGTCTCTTCCATCAATGCTCACTTTAATTTCCGAACGGCGCGTCCAGAAGACCCCGGAGTGACGCCGCAGCACGGCGAACCCTGTAATCATCTCGGCATGCCCGCTCTCCGCCATATTCTTCAGAAGCGGATTGTCGGCTACCTTCACCTGGAATTGAACCGTTGCTTCATTATCATCGACACCGGCAAAGATATCGCCCTTCGCCCAGTCGTATTTGGCGTCTTTATCTTCCTCTGTCTGCTTGAACCCTGGCACCTTGGTATAAAAGTTGAGAAATGTATTGTCCGCAGGGTAGCTTAGGTTGCCGACATGTTGCCCGTTCGGAAACGTAACCTCAAAATCATCACCCGCAGCCTCTGCCAGTCCGCTTAAGGAACCGGGTAATAACGACAACAACATGCTGAGAATCAAGCTTAGCGAGGTATATCTCTTCAATCTCCTGCTCATTAACAATGTGATGCTCCCCCTTATTCGTTCATCATTTCCTGTCCGGCGTGCAGCAAGCTTCGCTGTAGTCTGGATTCACTCCCTATGCTTCCGCATTCTCCTTTCGCCCTGCCCTCCCGTGGACAAAAAATACTGGTCATAAACTACCTATTTTTTCATATCTGCGTTTATTCTATCAGGCGGCTCTAAACAAACTCTTAACAAATCTCGACAAAATCCGTTTCAAACTGCCCTAAATAGGGTTAATACACTCGGAAAATGAAAAATAGTCCTGATTATCTAAAAAAAATGTCTGAAAACACAAAAAAACCACTCTGCGAGTGGATAATGTAAGAACCTCAGAGGTCCACACAACTCGTATGGCTACCTCTCTTATCCCTCTGCCCAATGCCGGGAATCCGGCACATGCGTAGTCGCACCTGTACATTGTGTTCGGTTTTCCGATTACATTCGGCCTACGCAGCGCGTCCAGTCCAATTGTGTGTCGGTTTTCCGATTACATTCGGCCTACGCAGCGCCTCCAGTCCAATTGTGTTCGGTTTTCCGATTACATTCGGCTTACGCTACCCACCCAGTCTAATTGTGTTCGGTTTTCCGTTGAAATTTGTTAAATAGATGAACAGACGACGTTCTTTTTTAGGCGCGCTGCTCATTTCATGCTGGAGTTGTGCCTTGAAAGACATGTTTGTTTTCGCATACATTTTGCCCATGCTTTTATCCACAACAGACGGATAATATAATTTCCTCTACAACAAAAAAACCGCACTGAGAATGGCTCAGTTGCGGTTAAATCTGATAAAACATTAAAGAGAGGTTTTGGATATCCAAAATAAATTGTATTAAAAAAAGCAGCTCCCAGTTGAACTGGTGCCGCTTCTTCACATCACTATAGCTCATACCCTCTTCTAACCAAACCCCTTACTTCCCCACCGCAGCCCGGCCAATCACCGCGCCTACCTGCTCCAGAATGGCGGACACCGAAGCCGGGTCCTTCACATCATACTCATCAATATTCAGCCGCAGCACCGGGCAGGCGCTGAATTCGTTGATCCACTGCGAATAGCGGCCGTGCATATGCTCCCAGTAGGAGACGTCGGTCTGAATCTCCATCTCGCGTCCGCGCTCATTGATCCGGGTCAGGATCGAAGGCAGACTGCCCTCAATATAGATCAGCACATCCGGGTGCGGGAAATATGGCGTCATGACCATGGCTTCGTACAGGCTGGTGTAGGTTGCATAATCGGTCTTCGACATGGTTCCCTGATCGGCGTGCATTTTGGCGAAAATCCCGGTGTCCTCATAGATCGAACGGTCCTGCACGAACCCGCCGCCCAGCTCGAACATCTTCTTCTGCTCCTTGAAGCGTTCCGCGAGGAAATAGATCTGCAGGTGGAAGCTCCACCGCTCGAAATCATGATAGAACTTCTCCAGGTACGGATTATGATCCACCTGTTCAAGTGACGTCTGGAAATTCAGGCGCTGCGCCAGTGCTGCGGTCAGGGTCGATTTGCCGACACCTACGGTTCCGGCTACCGTGATAATGGCATTGTCCGGGATGTTGTAACTGTTCATTTCATAAGCTCCTTTACTTGTTCAGCGATGGCGGCGAAATCTTCCGGGTTCTCCACGAAATCCACCTGGTTGCCGTCGATGGTAATAATTACAGTGGACGGTTCACGGCGGGCCAGTGAGGCCATCGCCTCGTCATAATCCTCAATTAACTGCTGCAGATAGGCAGGCGCAATGATCTCTTCGAACGTACGGGCGCGCTTGGCAATCCTGGCCAGCAGCGTATCCAGATCGGCCCGGATATACAGAATGATATTGGGCTTCGGAAAATCATCGGTCAGAATATGATAGATCTCCCGGTATTTGTCCCGTTTCGATCCCTTCAGCGTCCGTTCCCCGAAAATCAGGTTCTTATAGATATGATAATCCGAAATGACCGGCTTTCCTTGATCTATGTACTGCGTGGTAGTATCCTCAAGCTGCTTGAACCGGTTGCAGAGGAAAAACATCTCCAGCTGAAAGCTCCAATCGTCCATATTCTGATAGAACTTGTCCAGAAACGGATTCTCATCGACAATCTCTTTGATCACCGGAAGCTGCATTGCATGGGCGAGCATGGTGGCGAGTGTGGTTTTACCGGCTCCAATCGGGCCTTCCACGGCTATAAAGGGTGCATGTGTCATTAACGCTTGTTTCCTCCTCAAATACGGACAATTCCAAAAAACAGACTAAATTATTGTAACACAGGAGCGCCTGCTATGAACTGCTATTTTCAAAGAAACTTTTCGCGCCCATGCAGCGTCTATATGGAAGGAAATATATTCTTATATTTACCTATTTCAGTAATATTCTATGGAGAGTAGAGGATGTCATGATGAAAAAAAGAAATCTGCTATTAAGTATGGTCATGGGTTTGACGGCGTGTCTGACTCTTGGGACTCCCGAGGCTGCAACAGCAGCAGCAAGTACAGGTGCTTCCGACATCTCTTCTTATGGACCCAATCATCTAATTAAGGAGGATGGTTCCTTATGGGTCTGGGGTGGCACGAAGTCCGTCCCTACACAAGTACATGGCGTAAGTGAAATACAAGCTTCTTACCCGCTATGGAACAACGGGGCACTTGTTACCGGGAGGGATGGCTCTGTCTGGAAATGGGAGACCAACGCCCGGACGATGGCCATCGAAGTCACGCCTGTACCGGAATTGAAAAATGTAACCCATGTCCAAAGCAGCTACCGGCGTAACATAGCAGTCACTGGAGAAGGTACGTTATATACTTCAGTAACGTCACCTGGCACAAATACAGTCTCCCCCTTCGCACCAGTCCCGGGTATAGACCATGTTGCTGCTGTCTCGCAATATTACGAGAACAACAAGCTTAACAATAAGGTTAGCTCCTGGCAGCGTTATTTGTTCCTGAAGACGGATGGTACGGTCTGGACCAGTATGGATGAACTTGCCACCTTCAAACCAGTTGCCAATCTGAAGGATATTGTCCAGCTGGAACAGAATTATGCGCTCAGCAAAAATGGCAGCGTCTGGACCTGGCCGGTCCAGAATGAATATGAACCCGAGACCCAAAGTGACCCGGCAGTGGTAACGGCCACTCCATTTTCCGGCCTAACGGATATTCGGGCTCTGTATAACAATGGGCGCAGCCGGCTCGCGGTTGACGTGCAATCCCGTCTATGGTTCTGGGGCTCCACGGTTACCGGATATTCGGATGGAACCACTTATCAGGATGAACCCGTTCCCGTTGTCTTCTCAGGAATCAGCAAGGTGACCGATGCCTACATCGTTGAACAATCTATTGTCGCCCTGACCTCAGACGGCAAGGTCTATGCGGCTTCGATAGCAGCAGAGCTTATGTCCCCGAATGCAAAGTTCACCCTGCTTGCTTCGGGTATCCAGTCGATGCAGGGCGGCGGAAGACACATCATTATGCAGAAGCAGGACGGCACGCTCTGGGGCTGGGGCGTGAACAAAGACGCGGAGCTCGGATACGGCACCTATGAATTCAGCTATAAAGAACCTGTCCCCATGCAGCAGCCGATCTCCGTTACCCTGAACGGCGAATCCATCGCCTTCACGAACGGTGTCATCACCCGGAGCAGCCTGAACTTCATTCCGCTGCGTTCGCTGTTCAGCAAGATGGGCGCGACTGTCGGATATTCCATGGACAAGGTAGTCACCATTACCGGCACCGCTGCTGACAAATCTCCATTATCCATCGTCATCAACACCGTGACCGGAGCGACAACCGTGAATGGTAAAAGTATCCCTCTACCCACGCCACCGTTTGTAGTTAACGGTACGGTCTATCTGCCGCTGCGCTTCATCAGCGAACAGCTGGGGGCGAAGGTCGAATGGCTGCCGCAGGAGGGCAGAATTGCGATCAGCTCGAAGTAAGCATCGCTTTCGCTGATCTAAGAGTCTAAGAGCAGAACAGGAACAGGTATGGTGATATAACCTACTAATTGTTGCACGGATTGCAGGATTTCTAACTAGTCAGGAACCTAATCTGGGTATTGTTGCACATTTTGCAGGATAATCAGCAGGTTGGCAGACCACAGCAGCAGCAATGTTGTATTATGTGCAGGAATCCAAGCAGACGGGCGGATCAGCAGCAGCATTGTTGCCTTTTCTGCAGCATATTGCCCCTATATCATCCGCACCACACACAAAAGCGCCCCAACAGCCAAAGCTGAAGGGGCGCTTCTATATTTTATGACAACCGGCCGCTAAAGTCACTGTATTCAAACTCGCGGATCACCTTGATGCCTTCTTCTTCATTATAAGAAGCAATAGCGGGCAGATTCACGCCGTTGAACATGTGGTTCTTCACCATGGAGTAATGCGCCATGTCGGTGAAGATCAGCTTGTCGCCGTATTTGAGCGGCTCCGGGAAGGAATAATCGCCGATGACATCCCCCGCCAGGCAGGTCATGCCGCCAAGTCTGTACGTATGCGCGAATTCGCCCGGCATTCCGGCACCGATAATGCCCGGACGGTAAGGCATCGCCAGCACATCCGGCATATGGCATTCCGCGGAGGTATCGAGAATCGCAATATCCATACCGTTATGCATCGTGTCGAGTACAGTCGCCACCAGGTATCCCGTGTTAAGGGCAATCGCTTCGCCCGGCTCCAGATAGATCTCCACATTGTAGGTTTCCTTCATATGCAGAATGCACTTGATCAGCGTCTCCAGATCATAATCAGGACGGGTAATGTGGTGACCGCCGCCGAAGTTCAGCCATTTCATTCCGTGCAGATACGGGCCGAACTTCTCTTCTACCACCTTAAGCGTACGCTCCAGCGTGTCCGAGTTCTGCTCGCACATCGTGTGGAAATGCAGCCCGTCAATACCGTCCAGCTCATCCGGCCGGAAGTTCGGCAGGGTTACGCCCATACGGGAGAAGTTGTAGCAAGGGTCATACAGCGGCACTTCAATCTCGGAATATTCCGGATTGACGCGAATGCCGCAGCTGATCTTCTTCGGTGCGTTCTGCACCCGCTCTTTGAACCGGCTCCACTGATCGAACGAGTTGAATACCATGTGGTCGCTGTAGCGAAGCAGCTCATCGAACTCGCGGTCCACATAAGCCGGTGCATAGACATGGACCTCTTTGCCCATCTCCTCGAAGCCCAGGCGGGCTTCAAACAGGGAGCTGGAGGTTACGCCATGCAGGTATTTGCCTACAAGCGGGTACATGGAGTGCATGGAGAAGCCTTTTTGCGCAAGAAGAATCTTCGCTCCGCTCTTCTCCTGCACATAATTAAGGGTCTCCAGGTTCTTCGTCAGCAGACGCTCGTCCACGAGATAGGCAGGTGACGGCAGTGTGCTGATATCAATATCTATATCCGTATTCTTCATGATCTCGCGCCTTAATCCAGCAGCGTCGGCGAGAAATCTTCTTGCCAAGGCAGACCGTGTTTATTAAGGGCATCCATGAATGGATCGGGATCGAACTCTTCGATGTTGTGTACGCCGGGTTTGTTCCAGATGCCTTTGATAATCATCATAGCCCCGATCATTGCAGGAACGCCGGTAGTGTAGGAAATGGCCTGGGAGCCAACCTCTCTGTAGCACTCTTCGTGATCGCAGACATTGTAGACATAATAGGTTTTGGGCTGACCGTCTTTGGTACCTTGAATGATACAGCCAATGTTCGTTTTACCTTTGGTTCTTGGTCCCAGGGAAGCCGGGTCAGGCAGAATAGCCTTCAGGAACTGCAACGGAATAATCTCTTTACCTTCATAATTAATCGGCTCAATCGAAGTCATGCCGACATTCTCAAGCACCTTCAGGTGCGTCAGGTAGTTCTGCGAGAAGGTCATCCAGAAGCGGATTTTTTTCACGCCAGGGATATTCACAGCCAGGGATTCCAGCTCTTCATGGTACAGCAGGTAGATATCCTTCGGACCGATCTCCGGGAGATCGTATACCTTCTTCTCGGACAGCGGCGGCGTCTCAATCCACTCGCCATTCTCGAAGTAACGTCCGTTCGCTGTGATCTCGCGGATATTAATCTCGGGATTGAAGTTGGTGGCAAACGGATAACCATGGTCGCCCGCATTCGCATCCACAATATCAATCGTATGAATCTCGTCAAAATAATGCTTCTGCGCATAAGCCGTGAACACACCGGTTACGCCAGGGTCAAAACCGCTGCCGAGCAGCGCCGTAATTCCGGCCTTCTCGAACCGTTCCTTGTACGCCCACTGCCAGGAATATTCAAACTTCGCGGTATCCTGCGGTTCGTAGTTGGCTGTATCTACATAATGCACTCCGGTAGCCAGGCAGGCATCCATGATCGTCAGATCCTGGTAAGGGAGAGCCACATTAATCACGACATCCGGCTGGAAGCTCTTGATCAGCTCAATGACTTCTTCCGTGTTGTCAGCATCCAGCTTGGCCGTAGAAATCTTCGTCAGGCCCCCGTCCAGCTTCTCCTTGAGCGCATCGCATTTCGACACCGTACGGCTGGCAATGCAGATCTCTTCGAATACATCCGGGTTCTGGCAGCATTTATGAACAACAACGCTCGCTACACCGCCAGCGCCAATAATTAACGCTTTTCCCAAATTAATAACCCCCTAATTTTGCTTAAGTTATTAGTTATTAGCCTTGCTGCTCTGGAACAGGCTACATCCTATGAAAAATCAACAACGCTGATTATACAGAAACTTTCTCAATAAATCAATAAAATCCGACAAAAAATGAGTTGTTCCGTGTAAAATCTGCGGTTTTCTCCATTAATACTCTTGAATTCACTTCATTACACTGAAATCCTTCGTTTTGCTGCGATTTTGACATTCATATTACCTGACATCACTTGCAGCCTTGTTCACTTCTTAGTCCATAAGGCCAACCGGATAATTATATCACAGTGGCGGAGTTCTTCAACATTTTTATTTCAAATTTAAGCGGACCATCACACCAAAGGGCAACCTGCGGCACATTATAGTTATTTACCCGTTTTTCACTCCCGCTAACTGCTCAGCGCAATGTTACATCAGGTCTCTCCCATTCCATTCCATCCGGTTAGTATGTGTAACACGGTCTATCCCATACCTGTCCGGCCCCCGGATCAGAACATTCTTAGCCCTGCCCGTCACTTCGGGTGCGGATCACAGACGGCGGCTGTCCGCCGAGCTGCTTGAAGGCTTTGCTGAAATGAAATTCATCGCTGTACCCGCAGGCGGCCGCAATCTCCTTCAAGGTCAATCTGGTGTACAGCAGCAGCTTCTTCGCATGCTCATAGCGGATTTCACTTAGATAAACCTTGGGACTCTGGTGCAGATATTGCTGAAAAAGACTGCGTAAATACGAGGAGGATATCCCGTAGCGCACCGCCAGATCATGAATATGCAAGGGGTCACTATAGCGCCGTTCCAGATCATCCTTGATCCGTAAAAACAGCTCGTACCCCTGCCCCCGGTCAGGGTGGGCATGAGCCTCGGCCTGAAGCAATTCGTTCAGTAGCTGATAGAGCAGCGATTGCGTCATGAGCTGGCTTCCCGTGCTTGCGGGGACCCAGTCGGCAGCAATCCGGTGGAACAACAGGCTTAGCTGTTTTCCCTGCTCCTTCCCCGGCTTCACCAGGAAGGGCAGCGGCAGCACCTCCAGCGGCTCTACCCTGCCCCGGTTATCCGCAGAAGGCGATAAGGTATAGAGCGAGAGCAGGATCATCGTGATCCGCAGTGGCTGTGCACTTCCGCTCTTCATCTCCATGGACAGCCCCGGCCGCAGATAGAACAGCATACCCGGCGAGACCGGGTGCTCATCGTCCGTACGAAAGACACCCTCCCCCTCCTGAATCCAGTACAAGCTGTGCACGTTCATATTCTGGCGGATGTCACTCCAGTGCGGGAAGGTGATTTTATCGTGAATCCAGTGAATATCTATAGCCAGGTTCTGCAGAACCTTCTCCACCTCCGGCTCCCCCCTTCCGTTCGGACTGTCATTCTTGGAATTAGCATAGAAGACGGAAGCGTTTTTGACAAGCAAGTCATGGTCTTTATGCCATGTTTCCGCCCTCCCAAGGCTGCTACACTTAGGGAATCAACGACCTCAATAATGAAGGAGAGAATCAGATGTATGAACCCTTACCCGCCTCACGGAAGGCGCTGGATTATATGCCCTGGATCGGCCCGTCGGCACAGGAGCGCCCGGAGCAAATCCAGTACCAGCAGCAGCTTGCTGCGGAATACCCCTGCACCTTCGGGGAGTCCTGTTACGTCTCGCCGCAGGCGGTTGTCTTGCCGGATAAGCTTCAGATGGGCGACCGGAGTTATATTGCCGGGGGAGCGGTTGTCCGCAGCGCCCGGCTGATCATGGGCAGCGACTGCTCCCTCAACAGCTACAGTGTATTGTCAGGCGATATTACCATGGGCGACGGGGTCAGGATTGCTTCCCATGCCAGTATGTATGGCTTCAACCACGGCTTCGCTTCGGCGGATATCCCGGTCTTCCGCCAGCCCTGTACGGTCAAAGGGATTATCATCGGGGACGATGTATGGATTGGGGCCAATGCTGTTATTCTGGACGGGGTGCGGATCGGTTCGCACAGTATTATTGCTGCCGGTGCCATAGTTACCAGAGAGGTGCCGCCTTACAGCATAGTTGGCGGCAACCCCGCAAGGGTAATCCGCACCCGGCTGGCCGGGGATGCAGCAGCAACGGCGGAGATTATGGAAGCTAAGGAGGATTCAGCGATGACAACGGAGGATCATGGGGGAGGAGCACAGCCGGTTGCTGGCGCGGCCCCGGCTTCCAGCAGGCTCGGGCTACAGCTCGCGGATTTCGGCAGACAGGTCCAGGAGCAGCTTGTTCCCCTGCTGGAGTACTACTCCGAAAATACGGAGGGGGAGAAGCTGTTCAGGGACCGGCCGGGATATAAGCGGACCGTCCGTGCTTACTGTGATGCGGTGGAGATTGCAGCGATGTTCGGCAGCCTGCCGCCGGGCTGGACGCAGGCCGAATTGGTCACTACCTTGCAGGGATTCCAGGATGCCGGGACAGGGCTGCTGCCCG
This sequence comes from Paenibacillus tritici, assembly GCF_013204885.1. Classification (GTDB taxonomy): domain Bacteria; phylum Bacillota; class Bacilli; order Paenibacillales; family Paenibacillaceae; genus Paenibacillus_AQ; species Paenibacillus_AQ tritici. Next base: position 55,109 of record NZ_JABMKX010000017.1, on the reverse strand, counting down.
ACCCGTGGTCGCCGCCCGGACCGGAAGACCGGCCGGAGCTGTTAACCGACCATCTCTCGCGTTATCATCTGCTCGCTGTAGGTTATGCGCTTGAGGTGCTGGATTCTGCTCTGCCCTTCCCCGTTGCGGTTGTCGAGAATATGGATACCCCCAAGCTCTATCAGCAGCTTAATGAACTGCCTTGGGAGAAGAATGCCTGGGGCGGAGGGGACTGGATTGACTGCTACGCCACGGGTCTGTACCACAACCTGAAGACCTTCGGCTCCCGCAAACGGCCCGATGATCTGTTCGGCTGGCTGGCGACGCATTGCCGCCGGGACTCAGGGCTATGGGGCCAGCCTACTGCGGAGGAAGGCTGGCTGCAGCCGGTGAACGGCTTCTACCGGCTGACCCGCGCGACTTACGCCCAGTTCGGCCTGCCGCTGCCGTATCCAGAGCGAAGCATTGATACTGTTCTGGCCCACAGCAGGGACCGCCGGTTCTTCCGCGCAGAAGTACTCAATGCGTGCAACGTGCTGGATGTCGTCCATCCGCTCTGGCTGTGCCTGAAGCAGACCGATTACCGCCGGGCAGAGATCCGCGCCTGGGCGGAGAACATGCTCGGCGAGGTGCTGGGATACTGGGTACCGGATCGCGGCTTCGCCTTCCAGCTATCGCAGCAGCAGGACACCGGTCTGCAAGGAACCGAGATGTGGCTGAGCATCCTCTATCTGCTGGCTGATCTGTGCGGTGTAAGTTCAGCGCTGGGTTACTCTCCTAAGGGAGTTCACCATCTGGAGCCCGCCTTCCTGTTATCTGCGCAGTAACACCCTTACTGATACTTTTTCATAAGAAAAGTGTGATTTTCCCTCAAAGCATGTAAAAAACACTCCCCATCATGGGAGTGTTTTTTGCTTATTCCTTGTACTGATCCATGCTCTCCCGCAAGAGCTGGAGCACCATATCTCTCAGCCGGGGTGGGGATAGCACCCGTACATCGGGGCCGAAGCGGATAAGCATCCGGGCCGTAAATGGGAACTCTTCTAGCGGAACCGGACCGCTCCAATGACCGTCCGTAACCGTATTAAAAAAAGGGGTGTCTTTGGCGAGGCGCGCCCCAAAAGGGGAAAACCGAAGCAACACCTCGGCTGTCTCACGGTTCTCGGGAGTTTGCATCCATTCGGTGAGGGAAGGAACTTCGGGATCAACCGGGCCAGTCCTCTCCACGTTTTGAATCCGGTCCACCCGAAAGAGGAGCACCTTATCCCCGTTACGAGCTGGCATGTACCAATATCCGTTTTCGAAATATAAGCCGAAGGGATACAATATGTGCTCCTTCTCCCCTGTGGAGGACCTATAGACGATCCGGATTTCCTGCTTGGTAATCGCTGCCTCCAAAATTTCCGTCGTCCAGGGTGCAGGCTCAGATAGGTGAATCATGCGGAAGGAAATGTGGCTGCGCATCTCATCAATGTTCGTCTGCACATCAGAAGGCAAGCTCCCGTAATATTGCACGGACAGGTGGGAGCGAATCGCATCAAACGGGAAGTCGGGCACCCTCTCCAGTATTTCAAGCATCAGAAACAAGCCGAGCGCCTCGCTGCGGGTTAACTGCAACGGAGGCAAAATACGGTTCTCCAGCGCCCGGTATCCGCCATGAGCTCCTTGCTTGCTGTATAGCGGAAAACCGATTTGCTGCAGGTAATCCAGGTCGCGCTGGATGGTCCGAACCGATACGTTAAAGCGTTCTGCCAGCTCACGGGCCGTAAACTTCTTTCGGGAGTCGATGATCCGCATCATGGTTAATCTCCGCTCGTTCATAAACGCCCTCCAATTACGACAGTTTTTGACGTAGTTGTATTGTAACATACAGATTAGAAGGGAGCCACTAGGGCGTTAGCAACTAATCTATCATTTGGATAATAAAATATAAATCGGAGGTGGATTCTATTAACGTCGATAACATCATAATCCAAGGAGCACGCGAGAATAACCTGAAAAACGTGAATGTCCGTATTCCGAAGCGGAAAATCACAGTCTTCACAGGTGTCTCGGGGTCAGGAAAATCTTCCTTGGTTTTCGACACCATCGGCGCCGAAGCCCAGAGACAGCTTAATGAGACTTTTACCGCATTCATCCGAAACCGTCTACCCCGATTCAACCAGCCGGATACCGATCTTATCGAGAATCTGTCTACGGCGGTTGTGATTGATCAGAAAAGACTCGGAGGCAACTCCCGTTCGACGGTCGGAACGATCACGGATATTTATGCGATGCTCCGGCTGTTGTTCTCCAGGATTGGCAAACCGTTTGCCGGCTATTCGAATGTTTTCTCATTTAACGACCCGGCCGGCATGTGTCCGGAATGCTCCGGTGTCGGAGAGGTAGTGCAGTTCGATGTGGAGAAGCTGTTTGACAGGTCCAAGTCGTTGAATGAAGGCGCAATCCTGTTCCCCGTATTTAAAGTGGGAAGCTGGTATTTGAATACGTATACTCATTCCGGCTTGTTTGACAACGACAGGCGGCTTGCCGACTATACGCAGTCAGAATGGCTTACCCTCCTCCACGGCAAAGCAAGCAAGATCGTATACCATACCAAAGGCGGCGATATCGAATCGGATTATGAAGGTCTGCTGCCCAAGCTCACCCGCCTGTATTTAAAGCGGGACAACAGCGAGATGTCAGACAGCAAACGCGAAACCCTTGACCGATTTCTATCCTACAGCGAGTGTAACCTTTGCGGGGGAAGCCGGCTTAATCAAGAGGCCTTGAACTGCCGGATTAATGGATATAACATTGCAGAGTGCGCAGCGATGGAGATTGGCGGGCTAATAGAAATGATTGAAGCCATTCGGATTCCTGTTGCCGGTCCGATGATTGACGGGCTTCTTATCCGGTTGAACCATCTGGTATCTATTGGGCTGGAGTATCTGAGTCTGGACCGTCAAACTGCCACCTTGTCGGGTGGAGAGTCGCAACGCATCAAGATGGTCCGGCATCTGAGCAGTAGTCTTACCGACATGATCTACATTTTCGATGAACCGAGCGTCGGACTGCATCCACGGGATGTCCATCGTCTGAACGGCATGCTGTGCCGGCTCCGGGACAAAGGGAATACCGTACTTGTCGTCGAACATGACCGTGAAGTCATAGAGATCGCCGATTACATCATAGATGTCGGACCTCATGCGGGAACCCGCGGCGGAGAAATCGTCTATGAAGGCGACTTTGCGGGCTTGCTCTGCGCAGATACCTTGACTGGACAGTATCTGAAGCAAAGTCTGCCCTTGAAAACTTCAACTAGGGTGCCCAAGGGCCGGATGACCGTAACCGGCGTCAGTCTGCACAATTTGAAGGATGTGACAGTCGATATACCCGTCGGTGTGCTGACCGTGGTAACGGGAGTAGCCGGCTCAGGCAAAAGCACACTGATTAACAGAGCATTTCTGCCGTCGCATCCGCAAGCGATTGTCATTGATCAGACGGCCGTAGGCACATCAATCCGCTCCAATCCGGCTACCTACACGGGGATGATGAACGAGATCCGCCGGCTGTTCGCAGCAGCCAACAAGGTGAGCGCTTCCCTGTTCAGCTTCAACTCCAAGGGAGCCTGTTCGAACTGTCAGGGTCTTGGGATGATCTACACGGATTTGGCCTTTCTCGAGCCGGTTAGGACGACATGTGAAATATGCGCAGGCAAGCGGTTCAGCGATGAAGTGCTGCAGTATACACTGAACGGAAAATCTATTAGCGACGTCCTCGCTATGACGGTACGGGAAGCTTCGGCGTTCTTCAGGAATAAGGAACTGCTTCGTCAAATGCAAACGCTTGAGGATGTAGGACTCGGATACGTAACGCTGGGCCAGCCTCTGAGCACCTTGTCGGGCGGGGAATGCCAACGCATCAAACTGGCCGGGGAGCTTCACAAGGAAGGCAGCCTCTATGTCATGGACGAGCCGACAACCGGACTGCATATGTCCGATATCTCCCGTCTGATGGACATTATGAACCGCTTGGTGGACGGGGGCAACACGGTGGTGGTCATCGAACACAACCTGGATGTGATCAAGAGCGCAGACTGGATCATTGATATGGGTCCCGAGGGCGGCCACCGGGGTGGCCGAATTGTATTCGAAGGCACCCCGGTCCAGCTTGCTGCTGCAGAGCATTCGATAACGGGGGCGTATTTGCGCAAGGCAGAAACCAGGCCCTAAATAACGATATTAATTTGCGTAGACTTAAGCGGTATTTGTCGATTGCAGGATAATCGGCAGTGCCGCTATTTTTTCATGGATCAGTCAGACCAGCACTAAGGGCAGAAAAATATCATCAATAATCCCGGTGATCGTCTCCTCGGAGACCGGTTCATGGGTAGTAAGCAGCTCGTAGCGCAGCAGATCCGCGGGGAGCGAAATCACCCGATCGGCAATCTTGTCCAGACGTACCTCTCCCCGTCTCTGCGCATTCTCCAGAATCGTCTTCATCACCGGATGCAGCTTGCTGCCGGCCTCAGGATGCATGATCTGCGGCAGCTTCGCAATAAGATCATTGCCGAGATGCTCCACCATCAGCCCGTGAATGGTTTCCGCACCAATACTCTGGAAAGGCTTAAAGATCCCCTGAAAAAACTGCAGCAGATCTGTACGCAGATCGCCTGAGTCCGGGACCGTCACATCAGGTTTAGGCATATGATGCTTAATTGCAGCGATCACAATCTTCGCTTTATTCGGCCAACGGCGGTAGAGTGCGGTTTTATTGGTTTTTGCGCGGATAGCGATTCCCTCCATGGTCAGGCGGGCATACCCGGCTTCACCCAGCTCTTCCCAGGCAGCCAGCAGAATGGCTTGTTCCAGCACCTCTCCCCGGCGGCGTCCGCCAGCGGGCTGATTGTCATGCTTCATCTCGTCCATTTCGATTCCTACTTTCGGGATATTTCCGGATAAAAATACTATGGCAAAAAAACGGCAGCGAAATCTCTTGTTGCATTCTGGCTGCTTTTACTTTATCTTAAGTCCATAAGGTACGGTACGTACCGTACCTTATTATATAGAGAGGAGCATTCATATGTCTGACATTACAACTAATCCTAAGAAATCCCCGAAGGAGAAAATCGATCCGGCGATACTCAAGGTAGCTCTCATCCTGGTATTCGGTGCGCTCGCGCCGTTATTTGACTCCACGATGATTAATGTAGCCATCAAGACGCTTACTTCAGATCTGCATAGCTCCGTTGCCGTTATCCAGTGGGTGGTTACAGGCTACGTGTTGACCATGGGTATGGCCATTCCTGTGTCCGGCTGGGCTGTCAACCGGTTCGGCGGCAAAAAAGTATACCTGTTCTCACTGGCCTTATTCATGGCAGGTTCCGTCCTCTGCTCCTTATCCTGGAATCCCGGCAGCCTGATCGGCTTCCGTCTCTTGCAGGGGATAGGTGCAGGAATATTAATCCCGACGATGCAGACTGTGCTCGTCCAGAATACCGGCGGCCGCAACATCGGACGCATCATCTCCATCATCAGCATCCCTACCCTGCTGGGTCCGATTCTGGGGCCGGTGCTTGGCGGAGTTATTCTTGACAGCTTGGGATGGCGCTTCATATTTTATGTGAATATACCGATTACCCTGGTCGCAGGTCTGCTGGCCTGGCGGGGGATTCCGGCGGATGAGCCTTCCACACGCAAACAGTCTCTCGACCTTACCGGACTACTCCTGTTGTCCCCCGCATTTGCTATTCTCATCTATGGCATCTCCCAGATCAGTACCGGCGCAGGGCTGACTAGCAGCCAAGTAGCCATTCCACTGGCAATCGGCCTCATCCTCATGGCAGCATTCATCGTCTACGCTTTGCGGACACACATTGAACCGCTGCTGGATCTGCGCCTGTTTCAATCGCGTATTTTCTCCGCATCGAATCTCACGGTCTTCCTGGCCGGCATGGTCATGAACGGAGCACTGCTGCTCCTGCCATTATACTATCAGCAGGTACGCGGTGAAAGTGTATTATATACCGGGCTGATGCTGATTCCCCAAGGAATCGGTATGCTGCTGACCCGAAGCTGGATCGGCAATCTGTCTGACCGCATCGGCTCGCGGATTATTGTCGTTCTCAGCTTGCTCGTTACGATTGCTGCGACACTTCCCTTTGCCTTCGCGGGTACGGATACAAATCTGATCCTGCTCGCGGTGGCGCTGGTCGTCCGGGGATCAGCCCTGAACGGACTCCTGATTCCGGTAATGGTATCCGCCTATATCGGGCTGCGCAAAGACCAGATCCCCCATGCCAGTATCTCGATGAAAATCTGCCAGACCATCGGCGGCGCGTTCGGGGCAGCGATACTGGCAACGGTTATTCAGCATCAGCTGTCCGGTCCTTCTGCCCATAATCCCGGGGCGGTTGCCAGCGCCTACGATACTGCCTTCTGGTGGTCGATTGGTTTTGCAGTAATCGCACTGCTTCCCGCGCTTATGCTGCCATCGCGCCACAGCAGCTCTCTGACTCCCAAAGGATAGACTGCCTACCTTCGGACATCGGCCAAAATAACAGAATGCAAACAGCCCCCGGATCTCATAGGTCAGAGAACCGGGGGCTGCTTATGTGCCGCGTGTCACGGGAATTACCTACGGTTATTGCCCGAAGCCGACACGCGGACGTTCCCGTTCCTTAGTCTGCACATCTACCGCCCGGATCGAAGTGATTGGAATGTAGAGGGTCTGATATTCCGTACTGTATTTCACGAACCGCTCGTCCAGCTCCTCCAGGATTCCTCCTCTTACAGTAGTTCCATCCAGAAAATGAATCGTGACTTCCTGTCCCTTAAGCGCTGCCAGCATAGCTGATCGTCTCCTTCTTTTACAAATGGGTGATGATAGTGTCGATAATCCCGTATTCCAGTGCCTCCTCAGCCGACATGAAATAATCCCGGTCCATGTCCTTCTCTACCTTCTCCGCCGGCTGTCCGGTCCGCTGCGCGGTAATCCCGACAATCTTCTCGCGGATCTGAAGAATACGTCTGGCGCTGATGGCAATGTCGCTGGCCTGCCCCTGCACCCCGCCATGCGGCTGATGGATCATAATTTCGCTGTTCGGCAGGGCGGATCTTTTGCCAGTAGCGCCTGACAGCAGCAACAGCGATGCGAACGAAGCAGCAAAACCGGTGCAGATCGTGTTGACTTGAGGTTTGATTACCTGCATCGTATCATAAATGCCAAAGCCTGCGGTAGTCGAACCTCCCGGGCTGTTAATGAACATCTGAATATCCTTGTCCGGCTCATCCGCCGCGAGGAACAGCAACTGGGCGATAATGCTGTTGGCCAGCCCGTCATCTATCGCCGCACCCACGAATACAATCCGGTCCTTCAGCAGCCGTGAATAGATATCGTAGGACCTCTCCCCTCCGGCCGTCTGTTCAATTACGTATGGAATTACACTCATTCTGATATGCCTCCTCGGATCTGTCTCCTGTAATAGTGTTGGTGTTGATACCCTGTAAACGGCCCGGGGCAGCTCAAAGATACGGGCAAGAGAAACATCCGCTGTAATAAGGGGACCGCGTATCTTTTACAAAGTCCCGTTCGTTTATATAATAGAAGCAACCGTCTGAATCCCCAGCGAAGGAGAGGACCACAATGATGATTCTTGAACAGCACCGTATACCGGAGACTATAGAGTTGGACAGAAACCGTCTGGAGGAGCTGAGGAGCGTACTGCACCGGTATTGCCTGTCGCTCACCCGCTCCAGCTATGGCGCCGACGATCTGGCGCAGGAGACCTGGGCCAAAGCGCTGGGATACCGCAAATTCACCGGAAGCCCCAATCCCGAAGCCCTGCTGCTGCGGATAGCCAAGAATACCTGGATTGATGCCGCCCGCCGCCAGAACGGACTAATTCATGCCCTGGAAAGGTCAGGAACGGCACCAGATCCTGCCTCTGAAGCAGCAATTCCAGGTGATCTTGCTGATATGGAGCTGACCTTTCAGGCCCTGCTCAACCATCTGTCTCCGCTGCAGCGGACTGCTTTTGTACTGCGCGATGTGCTGGGATATTCAGCCGCCGAGGCAGCCGGATGCCTGGGAACGACTGAAGGGGCCGTCAAAGCTGCTCTGCACCGGGCCCGGCTGGCCTTAGCGAAGGTCAGGGAAGAACTGGCGGAGCATGAGGGTCCGGCTCTTCCGCAGAACGCCGATTACCGGGCCTATCTCCGGGCGCTGGCCCACGCCTATGAGCAGGGCCAAATTCCAGTGATGCTGGAGCTGCTGCGCCAGGACAACGCCGGAAATGTAACTGCTGCGGTAAGCACCCATACCGTACAGGCCGTATATTCAGACAATGTAAGGTATTCCTATAGCTATGGAAGCCCTGCGACCCATGAGCTGCGGATGGCTGCCTAATGATGATTGAATGATGATTAATACCTATTTTTGGAGCGTGAACTTACAATAGGACAGGAGTGTGATCGCATGAAGAAGGTACTTGTACTTGGAGGGACAAGATTTTTCGGCAAAAGGCTGGTAGAGCTGCTGCTTGAGGACCAGAACAGCGAGGTCACCATTCTGACCCGGGGTTTGACCGGCGATGCTTTCGGTGACCGTGTGACCCGGCTGGCCGTGGACCGGACGGATGAAGCGGCGCTGAAGCAGGCTGTAGGCGGTACGTCCTGGGATATCGTCTATGATAATATTTGCTTCTCACCGGATGAGGCTGCGGCGGCGGTGAGGATTTTTGCGGGGCGGGCGCAGCGTTATATCCTGACTTCAAGCTTGTCGGTATATGACCCGCAGCCGGAGGTGCTGACTGAAGCCGATTTCGATCCGGCACACTATCCGCTGAAGCCGGGCGGCAAAGACGATCTCAGTTACCAGGATGGCAAAAGACTGGCGGAAGCGGTGCTGCTGCAAACGGCGGACTTCCCGGTAGCAGCGGTGCGGTTCCCGATTGTGCTGGGCACGGATGATTATACGCGCAGACTTCATTTTCACATAGAGCATGTACAAGCGGGGCAGCCGGTCGGTATCCCGAATCCGCAAGCGGAGATCTCGTTCATCCGTTCCGACGAAGCCGCCTGTTTCCTGCACTGGCTGGGTCTAGGCGGCGCTGCATTGACAGGACCGGTGAACGCCTGCTCGGACGGCACATTAACCATCGGCGGAGTCCTCTCCATCATTGAACAGATTACCGGACGGACGGCTGTCATCCGGGATGATGCCGCTGAAGCGGATCAATCCCCTTTTGGGATACCGGAATCCTGGTTCATGGATACGGCAAAAGCCCGCAGCGCGGGCTTCAGCTTCCTGCAGTTATCCGATTGGTTCCCGGAGCTGGTGACTTCGCTGGACCGTTCACTTCGCCAGGACCAGTAAGTCCTCCGCCAGCTCTTTGGAGATTTCTTGCTGCGGTTCGTTAACAAGTATACTCAGGCCGGGCGCAGACTTATCCTGCACCGGTATTCCCGCAGGCAGGGGCCGGTGAATTCCGGCTTCTGCCTTTTTTTCTGTCTGTTGCGTCTGCTTCGTATACATCTCCCGCTGTCGCTCGTCCTCGGTCTTCCCTTCTGTCTCCTGCTTCTCTTCGAGCGTTGCTTGCCTCGGCGCTTCTGTCTTCGCTTGCGCATTCACTTCCGATATCTGCACCTTTCCGCGAACCGTTGTATCGGCATACGATTGCTTCGTGCCGACTTCGGCTGCCTCCTGTATTTTGAACACATTGATCTCCCGGAACAGCCGCTGCGAGATATCATTAATCTCCTCGGCCTGCTGTGCAATATTGCTGATCGCCTGATCCTGCTGCGTACTGGAAGCATTAACCTCCTGAACCCCGGCAGCGGTCTGTTCCGCCACGGAGGCTACCGAATGAACGGATTCAGTAAGCCGCAGGTTAATCATGCGGGTCTCTTCCACCTTGCGGTGAATTTGCCCGATCTGTGCGCTGATGCCCGTAATGGATTCATCAATGGCTTCGAAGGAAGCCAGAGTCTCCGCCACCTGATGATCCTGCTGCTCCAGGCTGTCCCGGGTCTCCAGCATATATCCCTGGAATTCAGCCATTCCGGCCTCAAGCTCCTGGATAATACGGCTAATATGTACCGAGGAATCACTGGTCTGCACGGACAAATGCCTGACTTCTCCGGCGATGACCGCGAAGCCCTGGCCCGCAGCGCCGGCCCTTGCCGCCTCTATGGCAGCATTCAGCGAGAGAATGTTCGTCTGCTTCGAGATCTCTGTGATCGAATGGGTGATGCGTGAGATATCCTTCGACTGATTCACCAGCTTCTCCAGTGCCCCGTAAATCTTGCTGATCGACTCCCGGGAATGCCGGGAGATCTGGTGCAGCGCGGTGACCGTAGCTGCCCCCTGCTGCGTATTCCGGTTAGCCGTTTCACTGGTTGCCAGCATAACGTCCGTATACTCGGTGATGTCTTGAACCCCGCGGGCCAGCTCCTCCAGCAGCAGCGTGCTCTGCTCCGACTGAACCGCCTGCTGGCCGGCGCCCAGCGAGATCTCCTGAATGGTTCTGACAATATCCCGGTTGGTATGCGCCGTAATCTTCGAGGAATGCTGGAAGGAGTGCGAATAGTCCGCCAGCGAGCCCGCAGCAGACAACGTCTGCCGCAGCATCTCCTGCACCCGGCCCACCATATGGTCGAAATGATGGCTCAGCTGTCCAAGCTCGTCATTATAAGGGGAGTTGATCTGCTGCCGCAGATCTCCGGCGGCGATCTGGCTGAGCGCAGCCTGCAGCTTGCGCACCGGCAGCAGGAATGAGCGGATCAGCAGCCAGGCGAGGATCAGCATGAACAGGAACACCCCGGCAGCGGCATAGGTGACGACCGAAACGGTATCATCCAGCAGCGCGAAGGAGACATTCTGCGCCTGTCCGGCATTTTTGGCAGCAGCGGTGTACAGCTCCCCGTTCGTCTTCAACATGTCTTGATTCAATGCGAGCGCCTTCGTATGTATAACATCGCTTGTCTCCAACACACTTAGCGGGTCCAGGGTCTCGTCCGACAACACGGTTACCAGTTCCTGCGTTAGTTCCCCGTATGCTGCCGTCTGGTCAGCCAGACGTCCGAGCATCTTGAAGGCAGGCGTGCCCTGCTCAAAATTCACCTTGGCGAGCTCGGCAGACAACTGCCGCTGCTTCTCCTGTAAAGGTTCTGCCTGTTCCAGATCGCTGGATTCAGCGAATGAAGTCTCTGCACGGTTCAGCTCCTGGAGCTGCTGGGTGATGGTGGAGACGGTGATTCTATTCTCCATTTCGCTCTTCTGCCGTTCCATGGATCGCTCCACCTGATTAATCTTATGTCCCTGATACACAGCCACGCCCAGAAAAATGAGTGTAATGGCCGAGAAACTTAAAATCAGCTTCCATTTCATCGAAAAGTGCAGCAGGTTCCCCTTCAAAAGTATCATCCCTTCATATCAAGCCTGATTATGCAATAGGTATATTATGCTAATAACCTCATTGTAAAAGCCGGATATTAATTACTCTCGCAAGTTGTGTATGCGGAGCGTAAAGAATGTGTTGCGAAAATGTTAACAAAGCGGCAAAATTTAAGTAAATAGTAGGATTAGATGAAGAAATGTGGGGAGCGGCAGCGGCCGGAAGTCCAAAGGTTCACCGCAGTGACGAGGAAGCTTCAAGTTCAAAGCTTAAGTGTTGCACAAGTTGCAACTTTGATTCATGGATACTGGTGGAATGCCAGGATTGTTGTATAAAATGCAGGAATTCTCGCCGCCTAGCCACTTCGAGTAGAGGGAATGCTGTCATTTGTGCAACAATTCCGGATTAGGGGGATTTTATTGAAGGAGAAGCTGCATAATGTGCAGGATTTCGATTGGGAAGAGAGCAGACAGAGAGCCGAACGCAGAAGACAGAGGGGAATGAACCGTATCTATGAGTAACGAAAACAGGCTTGCCGCTGCAACAAGAGAAGAGTTGAGAAATTGGCTGCTGGTGAACAGCACGGCGGAAGGTTGTTGCTGGGTAGAGGTCAGTATGAAGCCGCTCCCGGATACGCTGCTGTACCTGGACGCCGTAGAAGAAGCGCTGTGCTTCGGCTGGATTGACGGGGTGAAGAAGGTGAACGCTGAAGGCAAGCTGATGCAACGGCTGTCTCCACGCAGCAAGCGGAGTTCATGGACGGAGCTTAATAAAGAGCGTGTCCGCCGCCTTGAGAAGCTGGGGTTGATGCGCGAGGAAGGCAGGCGGGTACTGCCGGATATGGACATCCAGTCTTTTAGCATACACAAAATTATCGAAGAACGGCTGAACGAGGATGCGCAGACGGCTCAGAACTTCATGGCTTTTCCGGCACTGTATCAGCGGGTGCGGATCGACACCATCCAGAGCTATATCCATCAGCCCGAACTATTCCAGAGCAGACTGGAGAAGTTCATCACAAGCACCCGGGAGAATATAATGTACGGGCAGTGGCATGACAACGGGCGTCTGCTTGATTATTAGTTCTGCTGTACTCCTATAGCGTTCTGGATCTGATTCCGCAAACGGTGGGGTGTAGATGCGGATGTGCGATTGCGAGTTGAAAGTATGCGGTTTGAAAGTAACTGGGGTTTGCTTCAGGATGATAAGGAATTAGTTGGAAAAACGCAGCTTAATCTGGCTCATTTGGAGCGTTCGCGGAAATTAAGTGGATTAATGTTATTTATTCTCGTGCATTTTCCTTCATTATTCTGATTCCAGCATATTAAGTGCTTTTTTTCCAACTACGACTGTATTTGTACCCTTCCGCCCCTGAACAAGTGTTGAAAATCCAACTATTTCCTGAAGCAGCTCTGGTCCAGGCGCTGGCGCAGATGTTGAGGCTAAGCGGATGTATGCGGAAAACCGAATACAATACGCTACGCGAAGGTAATCAGGCCGGATGTATGCGGAAAACCGAACATATTTCGCTGCGCGAAGGCGATCGGGGCAAATGTATACCGAAAACCGAATACATTTCGCTGCGCGAAGGTAATCGGGGCAAATGTATGCGGAAAACCGAATACATTACGCTACGCGAAAGTAATCGGGCCGGATGTATGCGGAAAACCGAATACATTACGCTACGCGAAGGTAATCGGGGCAAATGTATGCAGAAAACCGAATACATTTCGCTGCGCGAAGGCGATCGGGCCGGATGTATGCGGAAAACCGAATACATTTCGGCTGCGCGAAGGTAATCAGGGCCGATGTATGCGGAAAACCGAACACAATACGCTGCGCGAAGGTAATCGGGCCGGATGTATGCGGAAAACCGAATACATTACGCTACGCGAAGGTAATCGGGGCAAATGTATGCGGAAAACCGAATACATTACGCTACGCGATAGTAATCGGACCGGATGTATGCGGAAAACCGAATACATTACGCTACGCGAAGGTAATCGGGGCAAATGTATGCAGAAAACCGAATACATTTCGCTGCGCGAAGGCGTTCGGGGCAAATGTATGCGGAAAACCGAACATATTTCGCTGCGCGAAGGCGATCGGGGCAAATGTATGCGGAAAACCGAATACATTTACTGTTAATGTTACTGGCGTGGTGCAGACGCTGGCGCAACAGCCATGCCCATGCCCAGCCCATACTGCTCCCGCCCTCTGGAATCGCTCAATTTGAGCGATTCACTTCCATATCATAACAGTCCCCCGTAACCGGGGGGCTGTCCTCATTCAGCCGCCGCTTCACTCACTCCCGGCGGTACACCCAGCAACCGGCCTGGCACAGCGCCGTCAGCGCAAGCCCGGCAGCGCCGGTGCCGGTGCGGCGGATCAGCGCCAGATCCGCCGGCGCTCCTGCGGCCAGGCCCGCGGCCGCAGGCAGGGCCATGAAGCCTGCCGGCTGCACGGACGCCATGTCCCAGGCGTCCGGCAGGCTGGCCAGGCCCGCGGCGCTAAGGCGCGCGATGTGGCGCAGCAGCATCTGCGCCGAACCCGCCAGCAGCCCGGGCTCGCCGGCGAGATGCAGCCGGCCCGCCGGGGTCAGCACGACACGGCCGCCGACCGGCGTGTCATAGCTGCCGGGCGCAAGCCCGGCCAGGGCAACGGCATCGCTGACCAGCAGTGCCTGCCGGCCCTTGACCTTCATCGCCACCTTCAGCACCTCATCCGGGAGGTGGAAGCCGTCGGCGATCAACGTGCACCACAGCGCCTCTTCCGCGAGCTGGGTCCACAGGTAGTTCGGATGGCGCGGCAGCATGGCATGGGCGCCATTGCCCAGATGCGTGGACAGCCGCGCTCCGGCGGCCACCGCTCCGGCAATCTGCGCGGCATCCGCTGACGTATGCCCGATCGAGACCGTCACTCCCTGCCGTACGCAGTGGCGGATGAATTCCGCGCTCCCCTCCCATTCGGGGGACAGCGTCACAATGGAGATGCGTCCGCCCGCCGCCGCCTGCCACTGATCGAACAAGGCCGTGTCCGGCGGACGGATGTGCTCCAGCGCGTGTGCCCCGCGCGGCCCGTCCTCCGGCGAGAGAAACGGGCCTTCCAGATGGATGCCCTTGATCGTCGCAGCGCTGGCTTCATCCTCCTCACAGGCCCGGGCAATCGCCCGCATTGCTCCGAGAATCGTATACGGAGCGCCGGTAATGACAGTCGGGTAGAAGCCGGTTACCCCCTCCTTCCACACAGCGCGGACAGCCTCCTTAACGACCGCTGCGCTCAGCGCCGGATGGTTGAAGTCATATCCGCCGTAGCCGTTGATCTGCAGATCGACTAGACCCGGTGCAACAATTGGAAGCCCCTCTCGTTCCTCCAGCGGCAGCTCCCGTATGCCCAAGGCTTCAATGGCAGCGATCTCCCCATCCTCCACAGTAACCCGGACCGGTTCGCCTGTCCGGTAATGCAGCGCGTCAATGTTCATGAGAAGACCGCCCCGAAGGAGTCAGTATCCACAAACATCCGGCAATCCCCATGCTCCCGCAAGATGGTGGACGGACATGCTGTAGAGATAGATTCATGCAGTGTGCGGGTAACCGCACCGCGCTTGGAAGCGCCCGGCACCATGCAGAACAGCCATTGCGCGGACAGCAGGACCGGAATCGTCAGCGTCAAGGCCTGCTGCGGCACTTCCGCCAGGCTCGCGAAGCATCCGTCATTCACCTGCTGGTTCCGGCAGACCTCATCCAGCACCACCAGCTTCACGGGAAGCGGGTCATTGAAGTCGGCCACGGGCGGATCATTGAAGGCCAGGTGGCCATTCTCCCCGATGCCGAGGCAGACTATATCTATCGGCGCTTCCGCCAGCAGCCGTCCGTAACGCTCAGCTTCGGCTTCCGCACCGGCGGCAGGATTCAGATAATGGACCGTTCCCGGCGAGACCTTGCCGAACAGCGCCTCCCGGAGGAAGGTGCCGAAGCTCTGCGGCGAGCCTGCCGGCAGGCCGACATATTCATCCATATGAAATGCGGTAATCCGGCTCCAGTCCAGATCCGGCGCAGCGGCAAGCTCCGCAAGGAATTCATTCTGGGAGGGTGCAGCGGCGAACACGATCCGCACCTGGGCCTTGGAGGCCAGCAGCGCCCGGATGGCCGCCGCCGCCTCACGCCCGGCAGCAGCTCCGAGCTGTGAGCGGTTCTCGTATACGCGGACAAGCATGGCGCCCGACAGTTCTGTATGAATCGGTTTGATGTTCAGCATGGGTAGTGCCTCCTTGTGCCTGGTGTCTGTGCGGACCGGTTGCCTTCCTCCCCCCGGAATTCTCCGGGTGTAGTGCCTGTATGCAGCTTGAAGAGCTTCGTGAAATAGCTTTTATTCTCATATCCAAGCTGCTCGGCAACCTGCTCCACACTCTGTGGAGACTGGTCCAGCCATTCCTTGGCCTGCTCCATTTTGGTATGGGTAACATAGTGGATGAAGCTCATTCCGGTTTCTTTTTTGAACAGCCGGCTGAAATAGCTTGAATTCAAATGCGTGTATTCCGCCACCTCCTCCAGGGTGATTTTACGGTTCAGATGGCGGTCAACATACTGTTTCACCTTCTTGATCTCATCCCGGCGGGTCTCCTGATACATCTCGCGGATCACCGGCAGGCGTTCGTTGAAGAATTGTAGGGACCATTCCTCCAGATGATCGATATGATCAATCGCCGTTAGGGTATCATGCAGCAGCTCCAGGGAAAAGGTGGACTGGAATTGCTGGCGGGCAATCAGCCGCATCTGGTTATCGTAGAGCAGCTTGAGCATCCACTCCTTCACCTGGCGCGGCGCATACCGTCTGGCACGGATATAATCCATCCATTTCGACAGCAAGGCCGCAAGCCTGTCGGCCGCCTCCTCCAGGAAGGCCTCACGGATCTCCTGCGAGGCTTCGGCATAATGGAGGAACAGATCCTCCTCCGTGAACGGCAGGAGCGTCTTCAGACTGCTCAGCTCGCCCGGCTTCAGATAGAAGGCATATTCACGGCCTTGACTAAGCAGCTCAATGATCCCTTCCCGGAAATGCCCGCCGCCCGCCGGTATACACAAATATTGAAAGGAAGCCGTAACCCCCGGCAGCGCTTGAATCGCGGAACGCAGCCTGCCGAGCATAGAGATATGGCCTGAGTCCGCGCCATTGCCCATCCCGCCGCTGAAGACGAGCACACAATCGCGCCCGCTGTAGGGCAGGCATACGGCAGCGGTGTCCTCCTGCCGCACGGCTTCGGCGGCGGACTCCACACATGACATTAGCGCAAGCTCCTCCGCTTCGTTCTCCCCGGCGTTGCCGCTGATCCGGCAGAGCACGGCTACATGGGCCGTGAGATCCGGCAGAATTCCCAGCTCGGCAGCATCCGCCCGCCATTCGCTGTCCGGCAGCTCCCGGGCAGCCATGCGCCGCAGCACACTTTGCTTCAGCAGCACCTTCTGGTTCTCGGCCATGCTTTTCCACTTCTGCGTCTGGGCTTTGTCGGCATCCCGGCGGCGCAAATCGTCGCCCAGCTCCCGCAGCAGCCCGGTAATCAGCTCGCGGCTGATCATCTCCTTCAGGATATAGTCGCTCACCATCAGCTTCACCGCCTGCTGGGCGTACGTGAAGTCATCCATGCAGGACAATACCACTACACGCAGCTCTTCGCTGCGCAGCTTCAGCTCGCGGATCAGCTCCAGACCATCCATATAGGGCATTCCAATATCCGTAATGACAATATCGGGCATACCGGCCTGCGCTTTCTCCAGGGCAACCAGACCATTCTTGCAGGCAGAATGCAGCGTTAATCCAAGCTCGTCCCACGGGATCACCGCCGAGAGAAAGTCCAGTACCGGCTGATCATCATCCACCAGCATTACGCTATACATCGCTTCCACGCTCCCTTTCATAGCCTTGATCCGGAATCTCTTCAGGCAGCTCGAACCGGAAGGTAGTCCCTTGACCGGGCAGGCTGTTAATCGTGATCTGGAAGGCAGCACCGTAAGTCAGATACAGCCGCTCATAGACATTGGACATTCCGATATGGGCCAGTCTGCTGGACGGCATCGCTTCCTTCTCTTGCCATTCAGAGCTTAACTCGGCCCGCAGGCGGCCCAGGGTCACCTCATCCATCCCCTGCCCGTTGTCTTCGATCTCGATCAGCAGCCGGTGATCCTGCGTCCGGGTCCGGATCAGAATACGTCCGCTCTCCTGATGCAGGCCGTGAATGTAGGCATTCTCGATGACCGGCTGCAGCAGGAACCGGGGGATTTTCACGCCAAGGCTCTCCGAGGTGCAGTCTGTATCCAGCGTAACCTCCTCGGACTGGCGGAAATTCAGCAGCTCCACATAACTCCTGACAATATGCAGCTCATCATGCAAAGTCGTGTACTCGTCCCGCTGTTGAATGGTCATCCGCAGCAGCCGGGAGAGCGAGAACAGCAGCTCCGCATTCTCCTCATCGCCGCGCATTATGATGCGCAGGCGGATCGAATTCAGAATATTGAACAGGAAATGGGGATTGATCTGCGATTGCAGCATCGCCAGCTCGGCCTTGCGCTTCTGCGCCTGCTCCACCTTGATCTGGATAATCATCCGTTCCACCCGGTCCAGCATATGGTCGAAGGACTTACCCAGCCGTCCGATCTCATCATAGCCGCGAACGCCTGAGCGGATGCCCAGCTCTCCCCGGTCCACCCGCGCTGCGACCTGATCCAGCCGGATCACCGGCTTCGTGAACTGCCGGACCAGCAGAACCAGGATCAGCAGGAAGAAGGCGCCCGATACGATCTGCACAGCACTGCTCCAGCGGTGGGTTGCACTGATCTGGCTCACGGCCTCGCGGTATGGCGCAAGGCTGACAATCCGGTAATTCCCGTAGGGAATCTCCAGGCTGCTCAGCAGATATTGCTCGCCCCGGTAATCCATGAACCCGGAATCCGCTGAATGCTTCACAGCATCCATAAGCGCGAACGGCTGGCCCAGCCGGGTCTTGTCCCTGGAGGCAAGGACGGTTCCGTCGGGCGCAATCAGCAGCGTCTCCTGCCCCTGCCGGTTATCATTAAAAATCTGGCTGATCCGGCTCTCGGCAATACTGATGATCAATGTTGCATAGGTTGAATCGGAGGACAGCTTGAGATTCCTGGCAATGGTCAGCACCTGCGGGCTGCTTGGGGCAGCGGTCGGGATATAGTTGGCAAGCACACCCGCCCAATACAGCTCGAAGGCAGGCTGCTGACGGGCCTGTTCCATCCAGGGCTGCTTCAGCAGTGCGCCGACATCCAGCTTGGCGTAAGCATAGTTTGAATAATATTGTCCATCTGAGGTGAGGACGGTGACGAACGTTTTTTCCATCATGGAGGTGACGCTGTTCAGCTTGTCCGTAACCTCTTTGAAATCGAGAATGTGCTTGGCGTTATCAGGCTCGTGCAGCTTATTGCGCTGCCAGTTTTCTTTGAGAATAAGAGTGATGCCGGGGTCGAACTGGATATAATTCGCCACCAGCACCATATTGCTGAGAAGGTTAGAGATATATAGGCTCTCCTGCTCCAGCGAACGGCGTTCATTCTGAATCACCTGGGAGCGGAGGATATGCTCGGTGTAGGAATTGGAGATATACAAGGTAATAGAGGCGGGAAGCAGCAGACAGAGCAGAGAAGCGACGAGCAGCTTATTGCGAAAACCGAGTCTCCATCCTCTAGGCAGCAATGGCAATCCCCCTTCACAATCAGACTATCGTTTTCTATGCCTCTATCATATCAGCTTTCCGCCTCCAGCAGCTCATTTCAATCTATTATTTCGGGTAAAAAAGGGCTATTCCGCGCTTCCAATTTTTTACTTGTTGGCATCTACAATCTTCTGCAGCTCTGCCTGTGCTTTGCTGATCGTAGTCTCCAGATCCTGCTGTTTCAGGATGTACAGCTCGGTTTCTTTGGTAAAGGCCGTTTCCAGCTCTCCCTGATAGGTCGGCGGCACGCTGAGCGGTGCGGGCTTGGCATTCTTGATTACATAGGCCAGTGAGCTCTCGTCAATATTGTCGGGGCTGATGGCACCTGATTTGACGCCTGCAATGAACTTGTCCACATCCTGCTTCTTCCATGCGGAATATACATTCTGCATCTGCTCGCCCTCTGTGGAGTACCAGCGGATGAAATCATAAGCTTCCTGCTGATGGCCCGACTTCTCCAGGATGCCTACATAGTTGCCGTTGGCAATGCTGACTCCCGCAGGTTGTCCGGCACTGTTCGACGGCATGGGAGCGAACGCGGTGGTGAAGGTCGCCGGGAATTCCTCCGAGCCTCCTGCTTCGCCGATCATCCAGTTGCCCGTTACGATCATCGCGGCATGTCCGGTGAAGAATTCCGAGCGGTAAGCGAGCTTCTGGGAGATGGTGTCGGCATACGGCACCGCTACTCCCGATGCCTCTGCCTTGCTGCGCAGCTCCAGCGATTGACGGATCCCCGCACTGTCGATATTCACGACACCATTGTTGACCAGATTATTGTCCTTCTCCTGGTTGATGACGGCCAGCTCCCAGTACATAGCCCAGGTATGGAAATACGTACCGAAGGTCTTGGACGGCCCGGTGCCGCTGGTCAGCTTGGCTGCGTAATCCAGATAATCGTCCCAGCTCCATTCGGTGGGAACGGCTAAGCCTGCCGCATCCAGCTTGTCCTTGTTCAGCAGGACGAAATAATTCTCCAGCGTATCCGGCAGGGCATACACTTTACCGTCAACGGACGGATCAACTGTATACTCATCTGTCAGCGTGATGCCTTCCTTGCTGATCAGATCATTCAGCGGAGCCAGCAGTCCGAGTCCGGCACGCTGTGAATAGTCGGTGGCCCCCGGCATGAAGACCACATCCAGGTTCTCGCCGGATGCGACGAGCAGATCCAGCTTCTTCATCCCGGCCACCGAATCGCCGTTGTCAGCCAGCTCCACGTATTCCAGGGTAACTCCCGGATGGGCATCCTCGTACGCCTGCAGAATCGGTTCCATATCCGCCGCAGGCGACCAGTTGGCGACCTTGATCGTTACCGCTTCCGCGGAAGGTGCGGCACTCGCCCCCGCCTCCGGCGCGGCCGTACTGCCAGAAGTTGGAGCTGCACTATTAGTGTTTGAATTGCCGCAGCCCGCCAGGGCTACCAGAAGCACGATGATCCATACCAGAGCGAACACATTCTTTTTCATAACTAACACCCCTTCTAATGTGGTCTACAGTTCCATGCAGTTCTCATGTACTCCCTTAACCGTCCTATCCGCCCGCCTGTCTTCCGGTTATGCAGCTTCCGGGAACTTGCCAGCCCTCACCCCTTCACCCCCCCCAAGGAAATCCCTTCGATAACCTGCTTCTGCCCGAGGATGAACACCACCAGCAGCGGTACAATCGCCGAGACAGAAGCCGCCATGATCAGTGAATAAAAGGCTCCGTTACGGTCAGCGAAGGCATTCATGCCCAGCTGAAGCGTATAGAGAGTCTTGCTGTTCAGGAAGACCAGCGGCGTCTGGAAGTCATTCCAGGTCCAGATGAACCGCAGAATGGCATAAGTGGCAATCGCGGGCCGGACCAGCGGGAACAGAATCGAGAGGAAGATGCGGATATGTCCCGCGCCGTCGATCTGCGCCGATTCGATATACTCATTCGAGAGTGAAGCGAAAAACTGGCGGAGCAGAAAGGTACCCAGTACGCTGAACCCGCCCAGCAGAATCAGGCCCAGATGCGTATCGTACAGGCCGGTGGAGCGGAAGATAATGAACAGCGGCACCAGCGTGGCTTCCGCTGGAATCATATAAGTCGCCAGCACCACTACGAACAGTGCATTTCTGCCGGGAAAGCGGATTTTGGTGAAGCCGTAGGCCGCCATGCTGGACACCGCTACGGAGAGAAGTGTCGTGAGCGCCGTGACTTTAATTGAGTTCCAGTAATACAGGGTGAAGTTGGCCTTGCCGAACCAGACGGAATGGTAGTTGAATGCCGCCCTCCATGTCTGCGGAATCCATTCGATCGGATATTTGAAAACATCGGCCTCAGGCTTGAGCGAAGCGGACAGCATCCATATAAAAGGGAGCAGAAATACGATGCCCAGCAGCGCCATGATCAGGGTGATGATGGCTTTTCCCCAGTCCAGATTGCCTATTCTCACAGGTATGTGCCTCCCTTATCTAGTAATTGACCCAATAACGCTGTCCCAGCCACTGCAGGCCGGTAATGGCAAGCACGATGACGAACAGAATCATGACCATGGATGAAGCATAACCGGTCTGAAGATCGACGAATGCGGTCTGGTACATGTCGTACACAACGACAGAAGTAGAGTTAGCCGGTCCGCCGTCCGTCAGCACCTTGACCAGGGCGAAGGATTTGAAATTGCCGATAATGCCGGTCACGAGCAGGAAAAAGGTCGTCGGCGTCAGCAGCGGAAAAGTAATGGAGCGGAACTGGGCGAACTTCGACGCGCCGTCAATCGTCGCCGCTTCATACAGATCGGCCGGAATATTCTTGATCCCGGCAATGTAGATAATCAGCGAGACCCCGAGGTCAATCCAGATCATCAGCAGCATGACCGATGGAAGCGCATACGTTGGATCGGCCAGCCATTTGGGCGGATTGTCCACCCCGAGCGCCGACAGGAATCCGTTGACCGGACCGTACGAAGGATGGAAGAGTACCTGCCACACTACCGCCACAGCCACTACACTGGATATCTGGGGCATGAAGTAGATGACCTTGAATACACCTGGCGCATACACATGGCTCGTGATCATAACCCCCAGGATCAGCGCGATCGCCATCCCGATGGGTACGGCCAGCAGCATAATGAAGTTATTGCCCAGTGACTTCAGGAACACCTCATCCTGAAACAGCTGGCGGAAGTTATCCAGGCCGCTCCAGCGGATCTTGTCGAAGCCGGTGACAAACGACCATTTGGTGAAGCTGAGCATGAAGGAGAATATCATCGGAATCAGTGTGAATACCAGTACCCCCAGCAGCATGGGACCGGTGAAAAAGTAGCCCATCCCCGCTTCGATCCGTTTTCTTTTTCTGCTGCCGGCGGTTGGTTTATTATGAGACTGCGGTAAGGTAACTGACGTCTTCAAAGGCTCTGTCCCCCCTCTTGCGTGATCTTATCTCTCATTATAGAAAAGCAAAGAATGTTACATAAGCTACGATCCTGACCCGTTCAGAAAAATTTTTACCTGCCGAAGACGGGAGTTGTCCATTAGAGCGTCTGGTCCGGCATATCGCACTGAGGCGCGCTTATTCCGGATGAAAGTCTCCACTTGGGCCAAGGAACGGTCCGTTAGAAGCAAACTCGACCGGCCAAATCAGTCAAAAACGGTGCGGATTTGCGCAAAATAGTTGATTTACTTGGTTTCCCCGCTTTGTTATCTTCAAGGCAAGCACAAGCTTATGCTTACCAAACTTTTAGGAGGAATCCAGATGAACGTTAAGTCAGATATTATGTCCGCTTATATGGAAAGTATTGTAGAGCTGCTGAATGAGATACGGAGCGAACCGAAGGAGAAGCTGCTGGAAGTCGCAGAGCTGCTCGCGGATCATATTGCGGAGGACAAGCTGGTCTACCTCTACGGTCCGGGCGGCCATTCCAATATGAATGCAACCGAGGTTTTCTTCCGCGCCGGCGGGCTGATGCACATCAGCGCCATATTAGATGAAGGCACGATGATCTCGAACGGCGCCCTGCGCTCGATGGCGGTGGAACGCACTCCCGGCTACGGAACGCTTGTTATTGAAGACAACCGGCTGGGACAAGGCGATATTCTGATCCTTGCCAATGCTTACGGCATTAACACGGCCTGTGTCGATGCCGCTCTGGAAGCACGGCGCCGGGGAGTGACCACGATTGCCGTTACCTCGGTCGGCCATGCCGAAGCTACGCCCAAGGGTCATATTGCCCGCCACCCTTCAGGGCAGAATCTGTACGAGCTGTGCGACTATGTCCTGGACAGCAAGGTGAAGCCCGGCGATGCTGCGCTGCATATTGACGGGATTGAACCGAAGATGGGCTCGACCTCCACCTTCGCCAACGCTTTTCTGCTCAATTCCCTGATGATGACTACAGCGGCCTGTCTCGGGGCCAAAGGGATCGAGGTGCCGGTCTGGCGCAGCGGCAACGCTCCCGGCGGGGATGAGTGGAACAACCGCTTCATTGAACGCTTCAAGGGCCGGGTCCGCTGGCTATGAACCTTCAGCTGATTCCAGAGCCTCAGGTGGTGCAGAGCCGGGGAACGGAGCCGGTCAGCGGTATTCGCGGCTGGACGGTGCAGCTTCAGCTCCCCGTGAAGGATGTCCGGCTGCTCACGGCCGCGCAAAGGATATTCGCAGAGGTGACGGTGCGTACTACGCATGACGGCAGCGGTATATTCTCCCTGGTCACGGAGGGTACCCCGCTCAACCCGCTGCTGGCCCGGCGGGTTGAGGGCAAGCATGACGGCTATGTGCTGATTACAGACACGGACCGGATCGAGCTGTATGCGCTCAGCGCGTCCGGCCTGTTCTACGGGCTGAAGACGCTGGAACAACTGCTCCATACAGGCGGCGACAGGGTGCCCGCCCTAACCATTGCCGACTGGGCGGAGCTGAAGCTGCGCAGCGATTATCTCGATCTGCGCACAGTCTATCCGACCTATGAGCATATCCTGGAGTATATCGCGGAGCTGGCCGATTATAAGATCAATACACTGGTCATCGAATATGAAGACAAGCTGCCCTTCCGTAAGCTGGGCTTCCTGCGCCATCCTGAGCTTGCCTTCACGGAAGAAGAACATCAGCGGCTGCTGAAGACGGCACATGACCACTTCGTCACCGTGATTCCGAAGCAGCAGTCCTTCGGCCATCTGGAATATATTTTGAAGCATCCGGCTTATATCGGCCTGCGCGAGGTCCCGGAGACGGTCTCGGAGCTGTGTCCGCACCGCCCAGGCTCCTTCGAGATGATGGCCGGCATTCTGGAAGAAGTGGCTGCCCTTCATCCCCACAGCGACTATCTTCACCTTGGCTGCGATGAGGTCTGGACCCTTGGCACCTGTGAGGACTGCAAGCGGTCCGGGCTTACCCCGGAGGCTTCGTTCATCCGCTTCGTCAATCAGCTGGCGGAGAAGACGGTCAGCCTTGGCAAGCAGCCGATGATCTGGCATGATATGATCATGCATGCTACTGCGGAAGAGATTGCGGCGCTGGACAAACGGATTGTGGTCGTCGTCTGGATCTATGGCGGTCACCGGATGAAGGCCGATGCCCGGCTGATTCTTCATAAGCTGCGGGATGCGGGCATCGAGACCCTCGGCGCTTCCTCTGTCCGCTGCTGGGATGATAACGGGGACCAGAATTATCCGGTCATCCATAACCGGGTCAAGAATGTGCTGGACTGGATTGAGCTCGCCCGTTCCGAGCAGCTGGGCGGTATTATTCATACGAATTGGGGTTGCCCGTTCTCGCTGGGCAGTCCTTACGGGCTGTTCGAGACCTCGCGTTATCCGGCCTTCCTGGCCGCAGAGCAGAGCTGGAATGCCGGGGCAGATCTCTCTACCTTCCTGGTCCGGTTTCTGCACCGCTTCCACGGACTGCCCGCCGCTCTCCTAAGCGGGGAAGAATGGGCGGATTATGCAGTAACCGACTATTATGCCCTGATCCCGCAACTGCTGCCGGAGGTGAGAAAGAACCGCTTGACCGCCGAGCTGATCGACGCCATGATCCAGTATGAGATTCCGGCGCAGCGCCGATCCCCGCTGCATACCTTCCTCTTCCGGGGCGCAATGTCACCGGGCAGTGAGGAAGTGCTGACCTTCCTCCGGGACAAATACAGGAGCGGATACGGAGATCTGCTAAGAGCCAAGCAGCGGATGGAGACCGTGCTTGCCGAACTGCTTCCGCCGCAGATGGCGGAGCTGTTCATCCGCTCCCGGTTCTACCGGCCCGAACTATTTGAAGCGGACCTGCACGCCATGATTACCGATCTTGAGATCATAGAACAGAAAGCGGGGGATAGCTGATGCCTGATATGCTTGTGAAGTTATATGATCTGCCGGACAATGGGGCGCTGCTGGAGCGTCTGCGGGGACAAGGCATTGTTATTAAACGGGCGATGACCGGAGATAAGCAGGCCATTGTCGATTTTGTCGGCCGCCATTTCACGGAGAGCTGGCGGAATGAATGCGAGGTAGCCTTCGCCCACCTGCCCGTCCACTGCTATATCGCCGTGAAGCAGGGCGAGGTGATCGGCTTCGCCTGTCACGAGGTTGTAGTGAAGAACTTCTTCGGCCCGACCGGCGTGCTGGATGAGTACCGGGGGCTGGGCATCGGGAAGGCCCTGCTGCTGGAATGCCTGTCCGCGATGCACCAGAACGGCTACGGCTACGCCATCATAGGCTGGGTCGAGGACGCACTGGCCTTCTATGAGAAGACCGTCGGTGCGATAGCGATCCCTGACTCTTTTCCCGGGGTATTCCGCGACTTGATCAAACTGGGCTGAATCCGGCCCTGATACAGCACAACAGCGGCACCCCGGGGCTTAACCGTCCCGGGGTGCCGCTGTTTTTGTTGAGCATATACCCATCAATATATAGTCGGCACCATCCCTCCATCCATGCGGATAGGGGAACCTTTAAAGGCCGCCGCATAAGGACTGCATACAAAGGCAGCCAGCCTGCCGATTTCCACCGGCTTGATGAAGCGCTGTAATTCAGATTGCGGCAGATTGGCCGCCATGAATTTCTGCTCTTTTTCTGCAAAAGTTAAATTTTCGTCAGGATACATACCCTCAATGATGTGATGCACTTTTTCTGAGAGTGTAGGCCCGGGCATGATGGTATTCACTGTAACCTCTGTTCCTGCTGTCCCTTTAGATATACTTTTGGACAGGGACAGCAGCATGGATTTGGTCATCGCATATTGTGGCATTTGTCCTGAGGGCATGACCGCCTCTTCGCTGGCAATGAAGATCACACGGCCATAATTCCTGCTCAACATTCCAGGTAAATATAATTTCGTTAATCCGTTTGCAGCAAGCACATTCGTCCGGAAATACTTCTCCCAGATGTCATCGTCCACTTCCTCATACTGCATCAATTCATAAATGCCCATACTGTTGATCAGAATATCGACGCTGGGGAATTGGGCGAATACGGCTTGTCTTTGTTCAGGATCAGCCATATCGGCGGCAGCATTCTGAGGAGTGGTGGCCGGGTAATTCAGCTTCAATTCACGGACAGTCTGTTCTACCTCTTCCCTATTCCGCCCATTGACCAAGACGTTGACGCCTTCTTTGGCAAGCTCTATGGCGATAGCTTTTCCTATCCCCTTCGTTGATCCTGTAACTAGTGCTGTTGTGTTGTGTAATCCCATCTCCATAATGCACTTCTCCTTATTCATTCCTTGTTGTGTTGCGGATAGTGATTATATTATCTCGTTGGGATCGTTCAGTAACTAGCACCTTACGCCAAGCTTCTTGCCGGACACGCCAAAAAATACAGCTCCCCTCAGCGGCATTCCGGTGTTCAACTATTCAGGTGTTCCGCACGCCACTGTGAAGGCGTAACCCCTTCCCAGTGGCGGAAGCCACGGAAGAAAGAGTTCTGATCATCATACCCGATGAGATATGCCACCTCGTTAAGCTCAAGCGAAGGATTGGCCAAGTACCTCCGTGCCTGCTCATGTCTGACTTGTGTCAAAAGCTGCTTGAAGGTCGTATTCTCGCCAGTCAGCCGGCGCTGCAAGGTCCGCTCGCTCATAGCAAGCTCCTTCGCAACCGTCTGGAGGTCGGGGCTTCCGCCTGCGAGACTGTGTGCAATAATCACCCTGACCCTCCCGGATACAGAGAAGCTGCCAAGCTGTTCATCGAGTGAGCGGTCCAGTGCGGGAGCAAGGATCTCCAGCAGTTCTTCGTTATACGAAACAAAGGGAAGGTCCAGCTGGCTTGACAGCAGCGTCAACCGGTTATACTTCCCGCCTGTTTGGATCGCGCAGCCGAAATAAGCTTCGAGCACTTGTTCATCGCCCATGGAGTGGACAAATTCGGCGGCCTGCGCCTTCAAGGGCTGCCCGGTCCCCTTTCTTCCCAGCTCCAAGAGAAAAGCCAGCGTGATCCCCGCCAGCACCGGCGGACCGGGCAGCCCTGTATCCCCCCACTCCAGTTCAATGGTACACAGCCCGTTCTCTTCCGTCATCCGCAGGCTTTCGGGCGGACACATCTGTTTGTACCTGACCATGCGGTGCAGGGCATCGCGGTAGTCGCGGGCGTGATAAGTCGCTAATACGGCGGGCGGATACTGCGCGGTGTCAAAGGCGGCCGCAAGCCTGGTGATGCCTGATGCAAGATCCCCGGCAAGCTCGGAATACGCCTGCCAGATGGCGAAATATTGGGCAGTGGTAACTGTGGCTTCTGTTGTTATGGTTACAGGGAGCTGTGCCATGCGGGCTACGTCGGTTGCAGCAATCCCCAGGCGGCTTATCCCTGTCCAGAATCCCGGAGGCATTTTAACGCGTTCAGAGGGACGGGACTTCATAGGTGGGCCTCCTTTTGCCAGTTGCATTTTACAGTGTTATGGTTGTCTTAAGGCCTTATAAGAATACTCTTGTGCCCGTAATCATGTCTACCTTAATGTACAGCAATGGTACTTCTCTGCCTAATTTCACACATATTTCTTATTTTGTTTTAACATATAGGGATTACAATGGATTCAGATCATCACTGTACGGTGTTCATCATAACTAGTAGGAGGATCAATCATGCCTAATATCTGGATGCATATTGAATTCGGCCAGCAGCTGGCCGTAGAATTCAGCAGCCGTTTCACGTGTCTCCAGCTGCTGGAGCAACAGCAGCGTCTCTATAATCTCGGCTGTCAGGGTCCGGATTTCCTGCTGTATCACAGCTTTCTTCCATGGAGAAGAGATACCGGGGCACTTCATCTCGGAGACCAGATGCATACGCAGAGCTGCGGGCCTGTACTTGTTGATTTCTGGGAGGCTGCCCGGAGACTTGAAGGAACAGAAGCGGCTCAGGCCCAGCTCTATTTCCTCGGTTTCCTGACCCATCATCTGCTGGACCGTAACCTCCATCCCTATATTAACTGGAAGGCAGGCTATAAGTACCGTGCCCATCAGCGGTTTGAGATTGACCTGGATACTTTGTATATGAAGCGGCTGCACGGGATGAACACCTGGCAGCACGCTGCCTGGGCCACAATCGACACAGGTGCCCGGCTGCCTGAGCCGGTTCATCGCATTCTTCATACCACCGCCCTTAAGCATTATCCGGAGGCTATGGAGAGACTGCCCGCAGAGATCTGGCAGAGCTCATACCGCGATATGGTACTGGCTCAGAAATGCCTCTATGATCCGAAGGGCTGGAAGAAGGCTATCACCTGGGGCAGGACCCGCCGGCTGTTCTCACGGAAGCTCACTGCCCGCGAGGAACGGCTGGATTATCTCAATGAGCGGCACTCCCGGTGGCGGCATCCGGCGCTATATTCCGAGGTGCGGACGGAATCTGTGTGGGAGCTGTGGGACGAGGCTCTTGCAGAGGGGCGGACTGTACTCGGCGCGCTTGCCGATTGGCTGGACTCTACGGAGGACTCCGCCGCGGCAAGCCGTAAGCTCGGGCAGTTCACACTGGCACTGGGCAACCGTTCTTACGATACCGGCAAGGACTGCAGCATGAACCTGCAGAACCAATACGCTGAACCCATTTGGACAAGTATCCCGAGCGGTTGAACGCGGTGAACCGGCAGCCAGTCAGGAGTCTGGCTTCACGCCTCACCTCTTTTTCCGGCTGAATCCGAAGGATAGATCTGTCCGATTGGAGGCCAACGCCAGCAGCTAGTTGCCAGCGGCTAGTTGCCAGCGGCCAGTTGCCAGCGACCAGTTGCCAGCGACCAGCGGCCAGCGGCCAGTAAGTGGAATTATGTATCTTAATCCTGCGATTTCTGTCCGATGTACGGCAGCAAGTGGAAAAATGGCATCTACTCACATTGGTTTTTGCTACTTGGGATGAAATCTGCTTATTTAAGTGCTGTTTGTCCAACTCCTGTTACCGCAAGGGCCTTTCGCTCCCTAATAAGTGTAGAAAATCCAACTGCTATATAAGGCGCACCCTTTTTCCTGTCAGTATATTTTTAAGTTCAATCTGTATATTCCTCCCGGTTTTTCGGCTTCCCGCCCGGCTACTCCCCCAAACAGAGAAAAATAGAAGGATAAATTATAGGTTTCACCTGAAATTCATCCTCCTATTTCCACAAAACGCCCGGTTGCCCGGGCGCTCAGCACAATCTATCCCCTATTCTGCTATTCCGCAGATGATTACAGCGGAGCGGGAGGAGTAATCTCGGGCGGGGCCGGCGGCACCATATCCGGCTTCTCCGGCGGGACGATCTCGGGATGCTCCTCAGGTACAATCTCCGGCGGAGTGACAACCGGTTCCGGGAGGATATCCGGCTTCACATCGGGAACAACCTTCGGCGGAACCTCTGGCGGCAGATCTTTATTCATATCTTAACCCTCCTTCATTCCTGATATCACTTGTATACCCGATTCGTTCCTGCTTAAACAATGTAGCCCTGGTTTGTGCGGGAATGCTTTTTGCTATTGTTCACCGTTTCTACCCATCACACTATTGACCACCGGTGCAATGACTTATATTATACAACTATGACAATAACCTAAATAATGGAATTCGATTAGGCGGTGATTCCTTGAAGCCAGCAACAACGATTCGCAGTCATCTAGAGGCTTATCTGTATACTCAGCAAATGTCCATTAATCAATTCTCCATACAGTCCGGCATTAATTCCGGCACCTTAAGCCGTCTGCTTAGCGGCCAGCAGCCTATTGCTATGAATCATCTGAAGTTGATCACCCGGGGAATGGGATTGCCTGAGGACTATTTCTATAGTATGTATGTCGATGAGTGCTTCTTATATTCAGCACCGACCTGGCGGCGTCTGCGGCCCTTCATTCTGAATTCAGCAGAGCTGGGGCGGCTGGACTGCATTGAGCTTGTAGTCAAGAATCTGCTGGACAACCTGATCTATGCTCCCATGCTGTTCGAGGTGGCCGAGGGGTTATTTCACGAGCATCAGTGGGAAGCGGCGGCTGTCCTGTACAAGAATGTAAGCACCAGCGAAAAGTATCAGCATTCCGAGCGTCTGGCCATTTGCCAGTACCGTCTGTTCCGCATTGCTGTGGGCGATAGCCAAACTCTCAATTTGCAGGCCGCCCTCCTGTTCGAATGTTATATTGACCGGCTGGAGGTGATGGATCAGCTGGAGGGGCTGAAGCATCTGATGCATGTCTATTACTCGCTGCACAAGTGGGACAAGGTCGATGAGCTGGCCCAGGAAATGCACCGTCTAGCTAAGCTAAGCTACCGCCATCTGCATCGTTCAGAGCGCAAGGACAAGCATGACAAGTCTCCGGAGAAGCCGCTTTTTTTCTATGTGCTGTATTCTCATCTCATGCGTGCAAGTGTCTGTGAAGAGCACAGGGATTATGAATCGGCGTTGAAATACGTATCTCTGTATATGGATAAGAGCTGGATTCTGGAGAACGGGGAAGAAGACCGGCGAATCCTGGAGCAATTTCAGGAGTGGGGTACGGCCAATACGCTTCTCTACCGCATGATGTCCGGCGATTATGGGGTGCTTCCTGAATATGTGGCATATATCGCTCCACATGCCAATGAGATCTTCGTGGCCCTGTACCATATTATGATCTCAGCTAACCGCTTCTCCTGGAATGTAGACGAGATCCTGGAGCAGTTCCCTTCCTATATTCCCTACCGGACCAATCTGAGAGACTTCGGGCTGCTGCACAATCAGCAGATTCTGGCTGACCAATATTCTACCTTTCTAGCTGAACTAGCCTTGTATTTCTTACGTCATCAACGTCAGGAGGGCATTGGATTCCTGCTTCAAAGTCTAGAAACCTCTGCTAAAATCAAGAGTGAGAGCATAATCATTAAATGTGTTAATCTGTTTGAACAATTCCGGCAGCAGGCCAGTGAAGATCAGACGGAGCAATACAAACTTCTGATTGGAGAGGTGCAAGAATCCAATGACAAGAAAATTGATCATGCTTCTAGTTTCGTGTAGCTTGGCAGTTATAGCCATTCTCCCTCTTGAGGGTTATGAATCTGTAACAGATGCTACAGCACAATCTGTGTTTCAGCCTATGGGACACGGGACGGGAAATGGCTGAGTAGCCGTAATGACCGTTGCACCAAGCGGAAACGGCTTTGCCGTCCTTTTATAAGGACGGTATTCGTTTCAGCGAGAAATATAAGGATAAGTTATTATGTGAAACATATAAATTCTTATATTTCTAAAAAGGGACGCCCCCGACATCGACATCCGGGAGCGTCCTTTTTGCGAGAATATAAGGTTGTATCTTTCCCGTAACTGGCCCTATCCTATCTCCGCAGACCGCCCAAGCTGGCACCTTGCGCAAACACCCGCTGGATATTCTTCTGTACCTCAGGGTCCGGGATCAACGGCGGAGCCTGATGCGGCTTCACCCGGGCATCAATAATAACATTATCGCAGGCCCAGTGCTTATGCTCCACCCTGCTGTTCACCCCATGGATATCATGCGAAGGATTGCTCCGCGTAAAGGTCGCCCACAGGAAATTATTCAGATGCTCCGACATGAACGTGCTGTCATCGCACAGAATAATCATCGGGCAGGAATCCAGCGGCCCCGCCGCCGCTATATCTGCGCTCAGGCCGGAGATTTCCTGCGCTGCTGAGGCGTAATCCTCGAATGGCTTACCCTGCACAGCAACAATGCCCGGCATAATCATCGACGCCGGTCCCCAGCTCTGCTGCAGCCGCTGAAGAACCTCGGGCACCTCCGTGCACAAGCTTCGTTTCTGTTCCCCTACCGCTGCGAATACCACCTTGCTTCCGCTGTTGATCCCGGTACCGGAATAATCCAGCGTATCTATCGTGGTATTCGTCTGGAAGTGAATGTCGCGGTGCAGATTGATCCGCTCCAGAATATAGGTCAGGAATCCGGCAATATCATGCGTGCTGACCGGCTGGTCCTCTTCTGCGGTGATGAACAGATATTTCGCCAGACTAAGCTGTCCGGTTCCGAGAATCCGGTTGGCAATGGTCAGCAGCTCTGCCGGCTGCTTCAGCTGCTGATAAGGCGTATAACGTTCACTGCCGATAGCGAATAGCAGCGGATGCACTCCCGAGGCATCTACCGCATGGACTTCCTTCACGCCGGGAATCTCCGAACGGATGGCTCCGCCGGTCAGCTCATGGATGAGTTCCCCGAAGGCCGTATCCTCCTGCGGCGGACGGCCGACGACCGTGAAGGGGAAGATCGCGCCTTTTTTGGCGTAGACCTTATGCACTCTCATCACCGGAAACGGATGGGTCAGACTGTAATAGCCCAGATGGTCTCCGAACGGACCTTCCGGCTTCGTCTCCCCGGGATGAATCTCTCCGGTGATCACGAAGTCGGCATCGCTGCTGATGCAGAAGCCATCTGCATAGGTATAGCGGAAATGGCGCCCGGCCAGCAGACCGGCGAATGTCATCTCGCTTAAGCCTTCGGGCAGCGGCATCACCGCCGAGAGCGTATGCGCCGGAGGGCCGCCGATGAAGCAGCTGACCTTGAGCGGCTCGCCCCGTTTGTTAGCCTGGGACTGGTGGATGCCGATGCCGCGGTGAATCTGGTAATGTACGCCTACTTCCTTATTGATCTCGTACTCATTGCCGCTAAGCTGGATGCGGTACATCCCGAGATTGGAGTTCATGATGCCCGGCTTGTCTGGATCTTCGGAATAAACCTGTGGAAGTGTGACGAACGCTCCTCCGTCCCCCTGCCAGTGCTTAATCTGCGGAAGGTCGGAGATCTGAATCTCCTTGAAGCCGGCAGGCACACTGCTGCCTTTCTTCAGCGGCAATGCTTTTCTGGCGGCAAGGGCGGTGCCAATATATCTGAAAGGCTGCTTAAGCGCCTTCATGGGATTGCTGCGCAGTGCGATAACAGCCTGGGATGATGCCCAGGTATCGCGGAAGATGAACTTGCTGCGCTCGATGGTTCCGAACAGATTCGATACCGCGCGGTACTTCGAGCCTCTGACGTTCTCGAACAGCAGCGCGGGTCCGCCCGCTTCATAGACCTTCATATGGATCGCCGCCATCTCCAGATGCGGGTCCACTTCTTCATGGATGCGAATTAAATGCCCGTGCTTCTCCAAGTCAATAATACATTCTTCCATATTGCGATATGACATGCTTCTACCCCGATCCCACAAAAATTATGAACCTCTTTATTATCAATGAGTGCGCCCGCCAGGTCAATTGCCGCCGCCCCCCTCTCCGGTTTCACCAATATTCTTGCCAGGTGCCGTGCCGAGACTTTATTATACTTGTAGACCGGATTGATCCGGATAAACAATACAGCAAAGGAGATCCCGCGGAATGATTATCAAAAAAGTAACCTGGCTGGAACTCTTCTACGATCTGCTGTTTGTCGCTGCAGTATCCAAGGCCAGTCATGTGCTGCTGCATGTTGAAGACGAGACGCTCTCTCTGGAGACACTGGGCAAATTCGTCCTGATCTTCATTCCGATCTGGTGGGCCTGGGTGGGCCAGACGCTTTTCGTCAACCGCTATGGTCAGGATACGGTGACACACCGGATTTTTCTGATTATCCAGTTGTTCTTCGTCTTAATTATGACCGCCAGCCTGTCTGTAGATTTCGACGCCAACTATCTGCCGTTTCTGATCGGGTACCTCGGACTACGGATCATGACCGCTGTCCAGTACCATTACAGCCACGCCAGAGAAACCGGTCATCTGCGGAGCACCGCCCGTTATTTGGGATCACGCTTCTGGATCGGGCTTACTCTCTCAGCCTGCTCCCTGTTCTTCGACTCATGGCTCCGCTACGCGGTGCTGTATGCCGGGATTGTGCTGGACGTGCTTCTCCCGCTAACCGGACGGCGGATTCTTGTGAAGACCCCTGCCAATACCCATCATCTGCTGGAGCGGTTCTCCCTGTTCACGCTAATTCTGCTGGGCGAATCTGTAGTCAGCATTCTTGCCGTCCTGCAATCCAGTACATGGACCGGACAATCGGTCGGCTTCGCTGCACTTACCTTCGTGCTGATTATCGCGGTATGGTGGCAGTACTATGACAATCTGGAGAAAAAAGTCGATATGCACATCCACACTGCCGGGCAGACGATCATCTACGGACATCTGTTCATCTATCTGTCGCTATGTATGCTTGCTGCGTCGATCCAGCTGCTTTTCCTGAATACCCTTCATTATGACCTGATGCTGAATCTGCTGTTCGGCTCGGCGCTGCTCTACTTTGCTTCTACTACCCTTGTCTTCCATGTCTACAGACAGAAGCAGCACCGGCTGGGAATGAAGACTCTGGTGCTGCTTACCGCCATTCTGGCCTGTTTCTATGGGGTGGATCTGATGATCCAGGTACCCAATGTAATCATCATGGGCGAGATGGCGTTGTTCTTCGCGCTGTATGCCAGGATTACGGCCTGACCTTTTAATGATTTGAAACCAAGTGGAAGGATAAGTTATCAGGTATAACCTATATATTCTATATTTCCAAGGAGAAACGGCTGTGTCGTCCTTATTGAAGGATGGCATCCGTTTCAGCGGGACAAGACTTATTGCGCGAAGCATATATAAATTCTTTCTTTAAATAAAGGCTGTACCTGAGGTCTAGTTGGACCCGGGTACAGCCTTTTCGCGACTTATTGTCCCGTAAATTCAATCTCATCGTAGTCATAATAGGCTTGCAGGATCTGCCTCCGGTCATCCATGAACAACTGATCGGCCACGCCGCAGGCAAGCTTCGGAATCGCATTCCTTAGCCCGGAGATGGCCGATGCCGATAACCCGCAGCTGACCAGAGCGGAATAATTGAAAACAAATAATCCATGCAGCAGCTTACGGCCCGTCTCATCCCGGCTCTGAAGCGCAAACCCGGGGCTAAGATACGGATGGGCATCCAGCAGCGCATTTCTTGCCCCGGCAGGTGCCTGGTAGCGGTCGCTCCAGCGGGCAATATGCGCTTCAACCTGCTGGAGCTCCGGCCGCAGCGCAGGATCACTGAGCAGCCCGGTGCTGACAATCAGATAGTCGAAGCTGAACCGGCCTTGGGGCGTGGTCACTACCGCTCCTTCGCCGGAAGCTTCTACCTGAAGCCACGGTGAACCGAGATGCAGCCGGAAGCCGGGCCATGCCGCAGCACGCGTGAAGGTGTCACGGGTTGGAGGCTGATTATAATGGAAGAAATGCGAGATCACCGCATACTTATCCTCGTCCGCGAGGGCATGAAACCGTTCAATCATGCCCGAGACCTCCATCTGGCGGATCGGATTAACACCCGGAAGCTGCTCACGGCGGACGAATACCTGCACCTCAGCCGCCCCTTCACTTAACGCAAAATTAGCATTGTCGAAAGCAGAGGCCCCGCCGCCAAGAATTCCTATACGCTTGCCGCGAAGGGCAGTGAAATCAATCGGCTGCGAGGTATGTGCATACAGATGCTCCGGCAGACTGTCTGCGATCATCGGCGGGACATGCCACTGTCCGCCGCCTTGAATGCCGGTCGCCAGTACAACCTTGCGGGCCAGCAGGGGCCCGGACGGAGCGCCCGCTCCCGAGACCTGAAGACGGTATATCCCATCTTCACCGGGTTCAATCAGCAGCAGCCGCACCTCGTTGATCACCGGAAGCTTCAGGATCTGCCGGTACCAGCGCAGATAATTCATCCACTCCCCGCGCGGGATTTTGTCCACCTCATCCCAGGCAGCTACTCCATTCCGGGCCTCCCACCAGGAACGGAAGGTAAGCGACGGGATGCCCAAGTCGATGGACGTTAGATGCTTGGGCGTACGCAGAGTCACCATCCGGGCGTAGGTCTCCCAAGGCCCCTCCAGCCCGTCACGGTTCTCATCAATAACCAGGAGGTTCGATATCCGCTCGCGCAATAAGCCGAAGGCCGCTCCAAGCCCACTTTGCCCCCCGCCCACAATAATCACATCATAGACATGGCCTTCGGAATGCTCCCAAGGGCGTACCCAATCCGCGCCGCCGTAGGCAAGATAGGACAGATCCGTCTTCACACGTTCGTTCAAGGATTCCAGGCTCATCATTCCTCAGACCTTTCGGATGGCGTCTTAAGGCTGCAGCACACACTCTGTTCCACAGTCCATTACATATATATAGCCATATTATATCTGGGATGTGCCTGCTTTTGAATATTCATGGAAGGTTTATTGTCATTATCGCTAAAATCTGCGGATTAGATTGTACATTCAACCTACATTTCATCTAATCCCAGCCTAAACTGTTGACTTAATGAAGGGTTGATAATGAGTGGATCAATCTAGACAGCTCAATCGTGGAAGGTTGTCTGTCATGAGAGATGTATTCACCCTGATAGGTGAGCCTCATCGGGTGGTATTCAGGTGCACTTCTGCTCCTCATGCGCTCATTTGGCTCGTACCCAGGGAATTCAGGTGCACTTCTGCTCCTTATGCGCTCATATGGCTCGTACCCGGGGAATTCAGGTGTACTTATGCTCCTCATGCGCTCATTTGGCTCGTACCCAGGGAATTCAGGTGCACTTCTGCTCCTCTTTCCCTCATATGGCTCGTGTCCGGGG
The DNA here is from genome assembly GCF_013204885.1 of Paenibacillus tritici. Taxonomy (GTDB): domain Bacteria; phylum Bacillota; class Bacilli; order Paenibacillales; family Paenibacillaceae; genus Paenibacillus_AQ; species Paenibacillus_AQ tritici. The sequence goes on along the minus strand of NZ_JABMKX010000017.1, from coordinate 18,069 downwards.
AATTGAGGTGTACTTATGCTCCTCTTTCCCTCATATGGCCCGTACCCAGGGAATTCAGGTGCACTAATGCTCCTCATGCGCTCATTTGGCCCGTACCCGGGGAATTCAGGTGTACTTATGCTCCTCATGCGCTCATTTGGCTCGTACCCGGGGAATTCAGGTGTACTAGTGCTCCTCATACGCTCATTTGGCCGCTTCCTGTAATATTAGTGGGATTTATCCTTCCGATTTCCCCTCCCGCCCGACTTTCAGCTTCATTAGTGGGATTTATCCCTTTGATTTCCCCTTTCACCCGACTTTCAGCCGCATCAATGGGATTTATCCCTCTGATCTCCCCTCCCGCCCGACTTTCAACTCCATTAGTGGGATTTATCCCTTGATTTCCCCTTTCACCCAACTTTCAGCCGCATCAATGGGATTTATCCCTCTGATTTCCCCTCCCGCCCGACTTTCAGCTTCATTAGTGGGATTTATCCCTCTGATCTCCCCTCCCGCCCGACTTTCAGCTCCATTAGTGGGATTTATCCCTCCGATTTCCCCGTATATCCCTGGAACAGTATCGCTCATATTTACTCTTTAAAGGTCTCCAGCTCCCGATTGACGGTTTCCACCATCCTTGTGAGTGTATCGGTATCATAGAATAAGCTCACCCCGGCTGGTATCGGCCTGGCGGTAAGATGATCAAAGTCCGCGAAAGCTCCTTCGGGCGGCATCAGGTACACCCGTGCCTCTTCATGCAGATCTGCCCAGCGCTCAAGTCTGCCCTGCTTGCTCAGATCGATCACATGAACGAGCTTGCTGCCCAGGTCCAGATAGAGAACATTGCCATTTCTCCGCGGGGGCTGCGGCTCTTCATCGTATAGCAGAACCGGATGCGTGAATTCCTGCGCTGAGAGGTCAATGCTAATCACTTCCAGAGTCTCTTCATCTACTCCTAGCGTCAGGTACGGTACGAATCCGGCCAGGAAGCGCAGCACAACGGAATGCTGAAGCTGATCATCGAACTGCCACCCTAGAGGCATCAGTCCAAAGTCATCACCCGGCGGTTCAAAATACAGCTTCCGCAGCAACGCCTGCAACTTCGCTATCCCCTCAGCCTCATAAGGAGCTAACGCCTGAACGTTAACCGGATACATCACCACTGTCCGCTTCCTGGTATTCTGCCATCCGCTTGTATCCTGATGCCGGTACAAATCGTCGATCAACGGCATCACACAGGTAGTTGTGACCCGGAACAGTTCACCCGAGCTTGGCTTCAGCTTCTGCAGAACCAGCTCACTGTCCCCTCCGGCACCGGTATGCTGCCGGGCTTCGGCGAAATGCGGACTTACTTCTTCCAGCACCCGCTCCGCGGCTTTCCTATTGCGCATAGGGATCGAAGTATACGTATTCTCTGACAGCAAAGCGCTGGCAGCAATGAAATATTGGGCCAGCGCTGACATTATAGCAGGCTGCGGCTGTGGCTCCAGCCTGTGAATTCGCGGCCGGTTCTCCGCCGCGAAGCCGAAGTCAAAGGGTTCTTCCTCCGTAAGGTATTCCAGCTTCGTATAATTCTGAATCCAGTTATACATCGAGTTGCCTCCATTCAGCGGACCTATCATCCGGATAGTCCAATCTCATTCCTTCTATAATTTCACACTTCTGCCAGGTGGACAAGGCAGCCTTTCTGCTTTCTAATCTAATAGGTACTTTCTAATAGGTACTTTCCAATAGATATATGTAATGACGCAGCGCGCCCCGGATGATAGAGAACGCGCTGCCCTGCTAGTTTAGAAGCGTGCCACAAAAAACTCACGGTTAGCAGGCACGAATTTCTGCGTACGCTGGTTGTTATCCGCATCAATAATTCTAAGCGTATAGCTCACACTGGTCAGAGTGCTGATGGTATTGAATTGGGCTACTCCGAATTCATCGAACTGGGCGGTAATTACGGTGCCGGAGCTTCTGGTTAATGTAGCCTTCCAGTCTTGCGTTTCATAAGGTACGTTGTTGTTATTGACCGCAAGCACGATGAAATTATTGAGAACCTGTCTGATTCTCCGTCTCTTGGGTCTTACTACCGCCGATGCTTTTGCTTTTTTAGCCATCAGGAGACGTTTTGCCATCAATGCTCTTTTCTCTGATTCTTTCATTTTGCTTCACCACTTTCTGTTGGGATAGAGTAGTAAATGCAAGAGAAGAACCGGCTGAAACGAGTTTTTGCCTGTTATTTCCATAAATGTAGTACTGTCCTCATTCATAGTTTCGTACCCGCCGGACAGATGGCCGCATACAATGCTTCCATAGAGGTGATCACATAATGATGAGTAAGAAGTCATGGGTCAGGCGTCATGCCGCCAAGCTCAATCGTCCCCTGAAGCATAGAATCCGCAGAGCCTATACGTCTGCTGCCACAACTGCTGCTATACCGGTTATCATCCAGTTCCGTCAACCCCTTACTCCAGCGGAATTGCGGGCACTAAGGAGCCATTTGGGAAAACATCCACTCCCGGTCAAACATCATCTGCGGCTGCACCAGGCCGTCGCCTCACAGGTTTCGCTGAAAGGTCTTGAGCAGATATGCAGCTGGAACGGGGTCCGCAAAGTCTATCTCGACGGAATCAAAAAAGCTTCCCTGAATATTGCCACTCCGTCCATTGGTGCCACAGCCGTTAAACGCTCAAGAGGGCTTACCGGGAAAGGAATCAACATTGCCGTGCTCGATACCGGGGTGTATCCGCATACCGATCTGACCCGGCCTGTGAACCGCATCCTTGCCTTCAAGGATTATATCAATCACCGGAAATGCCCGTATGATGATAACGGACATGGCACACATATCACCGGGGATGCCGCCGGAAACGGCTGGTCCAGCAAAGGCAAATACCGGGGTCCGGCACCTGAAGCCGGAATTATCGGCATCAAGGTACTTGACAAGAACGGAGACGGCTACGACTCCACCATTATCAAGGCCATTGAATGGTGCATCGACCGGCGCAAAAAGCTGAAGCTGCGCATCCTGTCCATGTCCTTCGGCGGACCGGTAAGCCCGTTAGCCGAGGATGATCTGCTTGTCCAGGCGGTGGAGAAGGCGGTCAAGGCCGGACTCACCGTAGTCATTGCCGCGGGCAACAGCGGCCCCGGACGCAGAACCGTGGAGTCCCCCGGAATCAGTCCCTCCGCCATCACAGTCGGAGCCGTGAATGACCGCCGGACGCTGACGCAGAAGGATGACCGTATCAGTGTGTATTCCAGCCGCGGTCCTGCCCCCGGGGGCAAGGTGAAGCCTGATCTGGTCGCACCCGGTGATGCGATAATCTCCCTGCGCGCCCCCGGCTCGCAGCTAGTCCGCGAATCGCCGCACAATAAGGTCGGCAAGCGATACTTCAAGCTGTCCGGCACCAGTATCTCCACGCCCATCGTCTCCGGTGCCGCCGCGCAGCTGCTCCAGCTCCGCCCTTGCCTATCGCCGAGCCAGGTCAAGACCTTGCTGAAGCGCAATGCCTTCCCCCTCCGCCTGAAGCCAAATACCGGCGGCAGCGGGGAGATCGACATGCGGTTTCTGAAGCGCCGCTGCCGCTCGAAATAAACCAGTGGAAGCGGATTTGCCATCCTTTCAAGGACAGCACCGTTTCATCTGGAAATAGAAGGATAAGTTATCATGCGAAGTATATAAACTTATATTTCAAAAAAACTTTAAGCAGAATGGAAGCCCCGCGCCCCCAATCTGCTTAAAGTGGTATCACCGCTATTCAGCTTCTTTACGCCCCTGTCCCCTTATAATTGAGGTGCGGCCCTATCTCCCGCACCCAAGCCAATAGCGCCTCATCTTCCCCATAGGAGCCGATGCACTGGAAGCCGAGCGGCAACTCCCCGATCGTTGCGACAGGCAAGCTAACCGACGGACATCCGGCGAATCCCCAGACGGCAGGCATCCCTGACCAGCCTGTATTGTGATCTTCTACCTTCGGAGCCGTTCCTCCTTGAGCAGGAGACACCCACAGATCAATCCCCTCTTGAGTCATTAGCTCCTTCAGGTCGCGCCGCAGTGTTCCCTGCAAGCGGCGGCATTGCTCCAGCTCCTCTTCCGGGATCTGCTGGCCCCGAAGGATAGCCTCCTGTACCGGAACGCCGTAGTCTGCCCGATGCTCCGCGAACATGTGCTCATGTCCCCGCGCCAGCTCGCCCTCAATGAAGCGCAGCATGGCATTACCGTAGATGAGTTCATCTTCCCATGGCATTTTGACGTAGCGCACTTCATAGCCAAGCCGTTCAAGCCCGGCGATCTGAGCCTCGAATACCGCTTTGACTTCACCGCTCATCAGCTCCATATATACGCCCTTGGGAATGCCCAGCACCGGCCTACGGGGGTCTTCAACCGAATGGGCTGTCCAGTCCGGGACAAGCAGGGCTGCAGCCGCCTCCATATCAGCCAAGTCTTGCGTGAAGAATCCTATCGTGTCAAAAGAGGGGGAGAGCAGCAGCACCCCATCCAGCGGAACCCGGCCATAGCTGGGCTTGAAGCCGACCACACCGCAGAAGGATGCGGGAGCGATCACCGAACGCAAGGTTTGTGTGCCGACCGCCAGAGGACAGAGTCCCGCAGCAACCGCCGCTGCTGAACCGGCACTTGATCCTCCGGGAGTATGCCCGGTATGATGCGGATTACGTGTAGCAATAGGCCCGTTGTAGGCAAATTCCTCGGTAACTGTTTTTCCGGCAATCAGCGCCCCCAAAGCACGCAGCTTAGTTACCAATGATCCCTGTGCACCTGTCAGCAGTTCAGCGGATAACTGCGAACCGGCACGGGTAGGCAGCCCATCCACATGCAGCAGATCCTTAACTGCAACAGGAATGCCGAATAAGGGCGGCTTCATTTCCTCTCCGCTGTACGAACGCAGCAGCTCCTCTTGCTCCAAGTCAAGATGTAATTTGGCATCAATCTCAGGAACAAACGCATGGATGTGCGGTTCAAGCTGCCCTAGGCGCTCCAGGTACAGGTCAAGCACATTCCCTAGTGAATACCCGGGGTTATGGATACGGTTCATCATTTCTGTCAGGGATACCTTGTGAATCAGCATCATATCATCTCCAAGGAAGATTATGTATAACACCAGGCTTATTACGGCTCAGAGTGCAAAAGGTAACAGGATGGCAGCCGCATACACAACGTTCCCCGGGTCGCTCCCTCCACAGCAAGAACCCGCAGATCAGCTCTGCGGGTTCTTGGAATATACGATTTTGCGGATGCTGTCTATAGATAGCCCATATTGCTCGCACAATTGGTCCATATGTGCACCTTCACGGAAGCCTTTACGGATCTCCTGGTTCCGGACTCTGTAATAACCGGCTGCGCCTGAGCTTTCGCCCCATTTGCGGCGTTTGCTAGGACAGGTAGGGATGTACAAGGCTTCACCTTGAATGTATTGCTGAATCTCCTTCAGCAGGTGGTCGGGCAATAACGTTGCTGCATTTACACATTTCATAGCTGGCTCGCTCCTTAAAATATATTGAACTTTTAAGGGCAAAGCCTGTGTAATAACTGTATCCATCTGTTACTTCAGGCGAATGAAATCCGCTCCATGCCAAGCTTTCGCCTTAGTTATTTCACAGGCTTTGCATGGAGCGTGCCGTTTACATAGTGATTCATCTCAAACATCGTTCCTCACCTCCCGGGCAGTGTCAAAGATTAACTCTATTCTAGATTGATTTCCATATTAGTTCAACCCAGATTAGTTTTTTGCTGAAGTCGATTATATAATAGGATGTATATGGCAAAGAAAGGGTGTTGATATCCTATGAAATTCACAGAGTACCGTTACGAACGTCCGGATGTAGAGCAGTTCAAAACCGATTTCACAAATTTGCTCAAAGGTCTGAAGACAGGCAATCTGGAAGAACAAAAGGCTGCCGTAAAAGCGATGAATGAGCTGCGCAGTAGCTTTGATACCATGTCAACCCTTGTCAGCGTCCGCCACTCGATCAACACCGAGGATGCCTTCTATAAGGCTGAACAAGATTACATGGACGAGATCGGTCCGGTAGTACAGGAGTACATAACCGACTATTACAGAGCACTTGTTAACTCCAGGTATAGAGCAGAGTTTGAGCAGGAATGGGGTACACAGCTCTTGCGCTTGGCCGAAATCTCACTGCGCACCTTCAGTCCTGAGGTGATTGGAGACCTGCAGCTGGAGAATAAGCTGTCCTCCGAATACTCCCAGCTGATCGCCTCCGCCAAAATCATGTTTGAGGGTGAAGAACGCACCCTGTCCCAGCTAACGCCATTCGACTCCTCCACAGACCGTGAAGTACGCAAAGGAGCCTTTGCCGCGCGATACGGCTTCATGTCCGAGCATGAACCGGAGCTTGACCGGATTTATGATGAACTCGTTAAGGTCCGTGCCAGCATAGCGGCCAAGCTTGGATACAAGAGCTTCGTGGAGCTGGGCTATGACCGGATGGGACGTACCGATTACAACGCGGCTATGGTGGCGAATTTCCGCAAGCAGGTGCTGGAGCATATCGTTCCCGTTGCCGGCAAGCTGAAGAAGCGCCAGCGTGAGCGCCTAAGCCTTAATGAGCTGAAATTTTATGATGAGGGGATTAACTTCAATTCCGGCAATGCGAAGCCTAAGGGTGATCCGGACTGGATCGTGGCGAACGGGGCGAAGATGTACCAGGAGCTGTCCCCGGAGACCGGTGAATTCTTCACCTTCATGCAGGAGAACGGGCTGATGGATCTGGTCAGTCAACAAGGCAAGGAATTCGGCGGCTACTGTACGTACTTCAGCGATTACCAAGCGCCTTTTATCTTCTCCAACTTTAACGGCACCTCCGGGGATATTGATGTGCTGACCCATGAGGTCGGCCATGCCTTCCAGGCGTATTCCAGCCGGGATTTAGGCGTGCCTGAATATGTATTCCCGACCTCGGAAGCCGCTGAGATTCATTCGATGAGCATGGAGTTCTTCGCCTGGCCGTGGATGGATCTGTTCTTCAAGAAGGATGCGGACAAATACCGCTTCAACCACCTCGCTGACAGTCTGGAGTTTATCCCCTACGGCGTGTCCGTCGATGAATTCCAGCATTTCGTCTATGAGCATCCGGAGGCCACTCCGCAGGAACGCAAACAGGCCTGGCGGGACATTGAGCAGAAATATCTGCCACACCGCGATTATGACGGCAATGTGTACCTGGAGCAGGGCGGATTCTGGCAAAAGCAGGCCCATATCTTCCGTTCTCCGTTCTACTATATTGACTACACGCTGGCCCAGCTCTGCGCCTTCCAGTTCTGGAAACGCTCGAATGAGGATTTCAAATCCGCATGGTCCGATTATCTGCGCCTCTGCCAGGCCGGAGGAAGCCAGTCCTTCACCGGGCTGGTGAAGCTTGCCGGATTAATCTCCCCGTTCGAGGATGGCTGCGTCAGCTCCGTAATCGGAGACATTGAAGGCTGGCTGAACAGCATCGACGATAAGGCGCTGTAAGCGGCCGGCCACCTTTTCACCACAGGTTAATGCTTGTCCCGCGGCAGAACTTCAGGTCATCGCCCAGCCTTCATGGAGCGGAATTCCTGGAGAGCCTGCCGCGGGATATTTATTTCTTCCCCCGCTTCTCCGCTGCCTGCTGCTTATTCTCTGCCACTCTGAATTGGACGATTCTCGTAATGAGTTCATAAGGAAGCGGTTCGCCTATCGGGAATTGCACCGAACCTTTGGCCCCTTTATACCGCGATAATTCTTCCTTAAAGGCTTCAATTCCGCTCGGGTCCGGGTAGAATCCGATGTGATTCTTGAAGGCAGCGAAATGCACCAGATTCTTATGCAGGAACCAGGTAGGCATCTGATAGCTGATCTTCTCCTCTGCCTCTGGTGCGGCCTCCCGGATGACCTTCCGTAAGGTCTGCAGGATCTCCTGAACCTCTGGCGCACAGGATGCAATATATTGATCGACAGATGCATAGGTCACTTTATTCTCTTCCACTTCAGCTTCATCTCCCTTAAGTACATTTGTGGATATTCATTCCTAACTTATATGTAGCACATAGCTTTTCACAATTCAAATAGACCGCATAAGCTGCGGTCCATTCGTGACATTCCCCGGCCTTTAGTAGCTTGGAATCCCTTGCTAATTAACCTTGGTCAGCTTCCACTTCTGGGCATCGGTTCCGTTGTCCGTCCACTGCTGCACGGCAGCACCATCCTCTGGAGAGGAGTTAGCGACATCAAGAGCCAGCCCGCTGGCTTTGGAGATCAGCTTATAATACCCTCCGCCCACATCGACGATACTCCACCGCTGGGCATTGCTGCCATTGTCATTGGCCTGCTGCAATTGGACTCCGCTTGCTGTAGAGGCGTTAGGAACATCCAGTACTTTACCGCTGTGTATCGCAGTAAGCTTATAGAAGCCATCCCCTGTGCTATCTACCCGGAATTGCTGATTCGTGGCTGTGTAGTTGGTCCACTGGTGTACTTTGGCTCCGTCTGCTGTAGAGACATCCTTCACATCCAGCACCTTGCCGCTTGCTTTGGACATTAAAGTATAGACTCCGCCGCTGACGATGCCGCTCGAAGGGGCACCCTCCTGATACACGCGCACATAATCTACCAGCATTTGCGCCGGGAAGCTGGTTGCGCCGTTCGGCGCGCCCGGCCAATTCCCGCCTACCGCAAGGTTCAGCAGCAGGAAGAACGGTTTCTGGAATTCCTCTGTATTGCCGGTTCCGTTCTCAATATAGAATTGATTGAACTGGGTGCCGTCCACAAACCATTTGATATACTTGGAATCCCATTCCACGCTGTACGTATGATACTGGGAGAAATCCAGATTGCCTGTTACCTGCCCGTATTCGGCATGACCACCGGCATCCCAGTGTACTGTACCGTTAACGACAGCGTTATTGTTCACCCGCTCCATGATATCTATCTCTCCGCAGGCCGGCCAGCCGGGCGGAGTGGTGATATTGGAGCCAAGCATCCAGAAGGCAGGCCATAGCCCCTGGCCGGAGGGGAGCTTGATTCTTGCTTCTATTTTGCCGTACGTGAAATTCTTCAGTCCCTGGGTCTTGATCCGGGCCGAGGTATAGTTCATGCCGCTATAGTTTTCCTTCTGCGCTGTAATGACCAGATTGCCGCCGGTAACCTTCAGATTCTGCTCCCGGTTGGTGTAGAATTGCAATTCATTGTTGCCCCAGCCTCCGCTGCCTGTGCCGGTCTCCGCCGTCCAGTTGGCGGTGTTCAGGGAAGAGCCGTCGAACTCGTCGCTCCAGGCCAGATTCCAGGTCGGAGCTGCGCTTGCGCTCCCCACAGGCACCAGTGCGATTAATAACGTGAACAGCAGGCACAGACTTAAGACTTTACCTCTTCTCAACATCGTTGTCCTCCTCTTTGCTATTCAGAATTGCCAGCCTTATTTCAATGCACGTGTCCATTCGTGCAGTTGAAACCTTACCCAACCGGTTTCGATTATGGCCTCTGATAACGCCCTCATGCGCTACATCCCATATATATCGTTTTTGCTTCCGGTAAGAACTTCATTTTTGACAATTTAGCGAACCCGGCATACATGGGCTTGCTGACCTTCGGAAGACACTGTAGAGCATCAGAGTTCAATTGGTGAATAGGAGCTGTAAGACGAGACCGCTTAATATTGTATTGGGTTTTTCTGTGAAAATACTTCTGGCACAACCTGCGATAAACGCACGGCCTACGAGGTGCACCCAGTCCAATTGTGTGCGGTTTTTCGATTACATTTGGCCTACGCGGTGCACCCAGTCCAATTATGTTCGGTTTTTAGCATACATTCTCCCAATGACTTCACTCTTTTAGTCCTTCAGGCCTCATCAAGCCCATCTACATTTTAAAACCTGATGCTGCGCTTCCTTGTCAGCCTGAGCACAGCAAAAAACCGCTCTCCAACGGAGGCGGTTTATGCTTTTGCAAAGATGAAGCCGTTATTGCCGTACTACTCCATTCCGTGCTCTTCACGGATCTTATACATGCCTTGGACGAGCAGCTCCGAAGGATCACGGTTGAGCTGCAAATGCGTCAATAACAGATGGAGCGGAATCGCGCATACGTTATTCCCTTCAGTGACCGCAGGGAAGCCTGCTTCAAAGACCGGTCCATGCTCCTCGTTCCAGGCCAGGCCGGCGTGTACCTGCTCCGGTGCGAACTCCTCCGTTACCGCTGAGATGCACATCGGAACGAGCACATTATCGACAACCGCCTTAGCTTCCTCTTCGCTGGCGAGAGGCTTAGGCATAGTGTTGCCACCCTTGGTCTTCATCATCTCGTGGAAGAAGGAAGCCATCCAGATCTCCGGGCTGTTGCCGGACTGGAATCTGCCAGCCAGCTCACGAAGGAAGAATCCGCAGTAGTAGTCAGCGTTCTCATTATCCTTCACGCGGTACACAAATACCGGGCCGTAGGTGTCGAGGTTCAGAACCTGACCCTCCACATCACTGAAGCTCATTTTTAGAGCTACAATGCCGTTATGAAAAACAGCCTTAAGCAGCTCATTCCAATTCTCTTCAGTCATGACTTTCTCGGCAGCTTCTGCTTCCTCGTTCGTTGTCTCATTCGTAGTCTCGTTGGTTGTTTCATTTGTCATAATTAAATTCACCCCACTTTCTATCATACCATCCTATTGAACAAGGTAACATACCATATCTCTCAACTCAAATGGAAAGCTCTGCCGGGCCGGATGTATGTCCTGATGCGGAAGTGCTATACTAGACAGATGAAGTCACCATCTCAGCTTGCAGAAGGGAATGACCACAATCCATGAATACCGAACAATTGGACAGAATTCACACGGGCCAAGGCTTTATAGCTGCTCTGGACCAGAGTGGTGGAAGTACACCCAAGGCGCTGCTGCAATACGGCATTAAGGAAGACCGCTATTCAGGTGATGAAGAGATGTACGCGATGGTCCACGGAATGAGAACACGCATTATTCAGAGTCCAGCTTTCAACTCGGAGCATATTCTTGGTGCGATCCTGTTTGAGAACACGATGGACCGTTTCATAGACGGCCAATTAACCGCCGATTACTTGTGGGAGCAGAAGGGCATTGTGCCTTTTCTCAAAATAGATCAGGGACTGGCTGAGCCTGAACTTGGGGTTCAGCTCATGAAGCCCATTCCCGGCCTCAGCGACCTGCTGAAGCGGGCGGTCAGCAAGCACATCTTCGGCACCAAGATGCGCTCCGTCATTCATGAGGCTAACCCGGAGGGTATCCGGCAAGCCGTGCAGCAGCAGTTCGAGCTTGCCCGGCAGATCGCCGCGTCCGGGCTCGTTCCGATTATTGAACCGGAAGTAGATATCCTAAGCAAGGATAAAGAGGCGTCCGAGCAGCTCCTGAAGCGTGAACTGGTCACCCAGTTATCCGCTCTGGAGGAAGGTGTCAAGGTCATGCTTAAGCTGTCTCTCCCGAGTGAAGATGATTTCTACAGAGAGCTCGCCGCTGATCCCCATGTGGTCCGGATCGTTGCCCTGTCCGGGGGATATACCCAGGCTGAAGCCAATGAGAAGCTGGCCCGCCAGCATGGACTTATTGCCAGCTTCTCGCGTGCTTTGTCCCAGGGCCTCAGCGACCAGCAGACAGACGAGGAATTTAACAGCACCCTTGCGGCGTCTATCCAGGCCATATATGAGGCTTCGATTACTTAACCCCGCTACCCTTCCAGCTCTTCACTGGTAGACCAAGACCCCGGGCCTAATGGCTCGGGGTCTCTTTGTTGTATAACCACTCTGCATTTTAGACAACAATGTCCGGTTAAGCCCAGGCTACTCAGGAAGATGTTGTATTTCAGGCAGGATTCCGGGATTAACGTGAGCTATCCTGCGGCAACAGCAGTCAGGCTTTTTTCAAACGGGCGACTTCCTCCCGCACCCTTGGCGCTACCTCGGTTCCGAAGAGGCGGATCGCCTGCATGACCTCGGCATGGGGCATGGAGCCATGCGGAACATGGAGCAGAAACCGCGTAATCCCCACATGCTGATACAGGTGGATGATTTTACGGGCAACAGTCTCCGGATCTCCTATGTACAAGGCCCCGTCCATACTGCTCGCTGCGTCATAATCCGCACGGCTATACGGAGGCAGACCTTTCTCCACAGCCCGGACATTGGTCCGCGCATGAGTGGACGGGAAGAACTTCTCCAGCGCCAGCTCATTGCTCTCTGCCACAAAGCCATGAGAGTGGGAAGCAATCGGGAGCTGTGACACATCATGACCGGCCTTGGCCGCTGCTTCCTTATATAGCTGCACATGCCTGGCATAATCGGAAGGATTCACATTGCCGATAATCGCCAGGGCAAAAGGCAGACCCAAGGTGCCGGCACGGACCGCAGATTCCGGACTTCCGGCACTCGCAATCCATACAGGCAGCGGGTTCTGCTGCGGGCGCGGATAGATTCCCAGATGGGTTATCGCCGGACGGTGCTTGCCGCTCCAGGTCACTTGGCCGGATTCACGCAGCTTCAGCAGCAGCTCCAGCTTCTCGTCAAACAGCTCTTCATAGTCCTTCAGATCATAGCCGAATAACGGAAACGATTCGACGAACGAGCCGCGCCCCACCATAATCTCGGCACGGCCGTCAGATAATCCGTCCAGTGTGGCGAAATCCTGGAATACCCGTACCGGATCGGCTGAAGACAGAATCATGACTGCACTGGTCAGCCGGATTCGGGTCGTCAGCGGTGCCGCGGCAGCCATCAGCACCGCAGGCGATGAAGCTGCAAAATCAGGCCGGTGATGCTCACCTACGCCGTATACATCCAGTCCCACCTGATCCGCGAGTACGATCTCCTTCACCACTTCGCGCAGCCGCTCAGCATGGCTCAAGGTCTCCCCCGTATCTACATCAGGCGTTGTCTCGACAAAGGTGCTTATTCCAAGTTCCACTTGTGTTCCTCCTAGAAGTCAGTAATTCTACTGTTTTTCCCATACGATGCCCATAGCCCAGCCCATTTTTTGCAAACGGCAATCAGGTAATAGCCTTCTGTATAACTCGTGATATTGTTGTTCTGATTTATACTTATCGGATGTTACATGTTCGAGCCAAGATCTCGAGGTTTGGTGGTTAAATATGCGGACGGCGTTCCTGAATCCGAATTTGCGGATATGGGGAATGAACTCAATTACCGCCCCCGCAACGTACACGTATGCCGGCGGAGTTTCTCTTTCCGATACATTATCCAGAATTACAAGCTTTCCGCCGTCATTCAGCAGGGTCTGCAGCTGGCGGATCACCTTTGGTATATCGTTCAGATGGTGGAAGGTGGTTCTGCTCACGATGAAGTCGAACTTTCCAACCAACACGAGATTTTCGGCATCCATATTCAAATAGGTAGTATTGGAAGGCTGACGCTTCACTGTGGCGATCTCCAGCATCTCGTCTGAAATATCAATACCGATTACCTCGCCGAAATGAGCGGACAGTTCATTCACTAATATTCCGGAACCGCAGCCGACATCGAGGGCTCGCCCGGTTTGCACGGGAAGGTTGTTCATGAAAAAAGAATAGTCATTGAGTAACGTGTTCACAAAATCGTATTCTTCCGCAACCCTGTTAAACTGATGAATGGTTGTCTGCATACCTGCCCCTCCTTACTTCACCAGTTCCTCCAGGCTGCCGAATAGGCCGGAGGCCGATTTCAGCTTGGCTTCATTGCCAACGACACAGAAGTAATTCTGCTGCGTTACCGCCTGAAGCAGACCGGCATAACTTCTTATATCTTCGGCTGTGGCCGATAGAATCTCATTACGTTCCTGCTGAAGATCTTCAGCGCTAATCTGTTCGAAATAATACCGGTCCGCCTGACGGCCTTGCGCGCCAGGACTCAGCGGCTGGTCAAGCATCGCCAGGGTGCCAATGATTGCACTCTCCATCTCCGCTTCATCCGCAGCGAATTCAGCGGCAAACTGATAAGCCCGGTCATAAATCTCCAGCGTCCCTTCCAGGTTCGGATCACGGTAGGAAGTGAAGATAAGTACCCCGTCCCGGCGAAGGAGCAGATTTCCGCCATACGCCCCGCCCTTGACCCGCACTGCATTCCATAGGTAGGTCAGGCTGAGGATTTTTTTGAGCACCTGCAGCTTGCCGGAATAGGCGTAACCCAGTTTCGTATAGTCATACCCTTTGATGACATACTGCACCTGGCTGGCCGACATGAAGCCTTCATTGACCGCCTGGTTCTGTGCAGACAATAACGGCATGGACGCAACCGGACGGTTCCGCAGGTCCAGCTCCGCCATATGTGCGGTGAATTCCGCATAAGCAGCCGGGGTTCCGGTTACGGACAATATGACATTCTGCTTATTGAACAGAACCCCGCAGATTTCCTTCAGCGTCTCCGCCAGTTGATCGGCCTGCCGGTCAATGTCACTTGCAAGCTCTTTGATGAAGCGGTAATAGGCCACACCGTTCAGCTGCTCCTCATACATCCCTCTGTCCGAGAAATACGACAGCACACGGCTGGCTGCGATTTCGTTGCCCTTCTGGGTCAGCATCGCTTCCATGCCGGAAGCTTCCCGGCGGACAATCTCCTGGAGCTTGGACAGATGATCCAGATTGCTGCCATAGAGCAGCTCGTGCAGCAGCTTCAGAGAACCGCCAATGTTGCCCTGCATGACTTTGATGCGTGCGCTGAACTTGGCCTGATAGCTTCCTTCCCCGGTCTTACTGGCGCCAAACACCTCGTTCTGAAAACGGATGCCCCCGGTCGTAATCCCGATCTCACTGGTCAGCTCCTCAATACTGTAGGTTTCCGTCTCCAGTTGTCCAAGCACTCTGGCCAGAAGCTCCAGATAAGGAATCTGTTCTGCCGTCAGCACACTGGTATCCCAATACAGCTTGATGTAGGCAATGGTTCCCGCAGCCACTTCATGGTGCAGCACCTTGATTCCTTCCAGCACATGCTCCTGTGTGGGCACCCCGGCCGGGGCATTGGGGTTAATGTCCTGAAGGGTCAGCTTCGGAAGCTTCTCCAGCTCCACGGCGGCGTCCGGAGTATTCTGGCGGGCCAGCAGCTTCTGTGTGCTCAGAACAAGCTGATCAAGCTGTGCCGGAGTCAGGGATGCTTTATATTCAGCCAGACGGCTTCGGGCCGCCGCTGCCTGCTCTGCCGCAAGGGTCTGAGAGGGCTTCAGCACAACGACACTACAGTGACCGCTGTTCAGCAGGTAGGTCTCAATCAGCCGCTCGAAATAGCGCCCCGAGCTTTGTTCGCGGATTGCCGTAATTGCTGCCTCATACTCCAGATACGTGGACGGCGAGCCATCATACAGCCAGGCCTTCATGGCTTCCATACCGTAGGTCAGACCCTTGGGATACTGGCTGAAGTCGGCCTCCCGCAGTTCAAATTCCTTGCTGTTCACCGCGGCCAGCACCAGCTTCTCATCCAGACCTTCGGCTGCAAGGCGGGTTAACGTTGATCTCACCAGGTTCACGAATTCCTCTTTGGCAGAGGGATTGGAATGCGTCAATGCAATTCCGAGCATAGGCTGAACCATACTATCCGAATAAAAGGCAACGACATCCTTGCCCAGACCGCTCTCCAGCAAAGCTTGTTTCAGCGGTGCCGCGTTGCTGTCCATCAGCATACTTTTCAGAATAGCAAAAGCCAGATTCAGCTCCCGGTCCAGAGAGGTCCCCATTACGTAATTGAGGCTCACATACGTCTTGTCCGCAGGAGTCTCGGTCTCCAGAATGGGATACTCCGCCGTAAGCTCGGTAATGCCGGTCGGCTGCTGCAGGGCAATGGACGTATCCATCTCCTTGCGGGTATAGCGGCTGAGATATTCCTCATGGATAAATTGCAGTCTCGCTTCAATATCCAAGCTGCCATAGAGATAGAAATAACTGTTCGACGGATGGTAGTAATTCCGGTGCGCCTCCAGAAACTGCTCATAGGTCAAGGCAGGAATATCCTTCGGATCTCCCCCGGAGGAATGATGGTATATCGTGTCGGGGTAGAGCGACTTTTTGATCCGGTCGATCAATACTGTAACCGGCGAGGAATAGGAGCCCTTCATCTCGTTGTAGACCACACCCTTGTAGATCAGCTCATCCCCGGAATGCGGCAGTTCGTAATGCCAGCCCTCCTGCTCAAAAATCTCCGGCTGGCTGTAAATGCTCGGCCGGAAAACGCTGTCCAGATAAACCTCCATCAGGTTAGCAAAATCCTGATCATTCTGGCTGGCGACCGGATACATCGTTTTGTCCCCAAAGGTAAATGCGTTCAGGAAGGTTTTCATCGAGCCTTTCAGCAGCTCTACAAACGGTTCCTTCACAGGGAATTTGTCCGAGCCGCACAGGACCGAATGCTCCAGGATGTGAAACACTCCCGTGCTGTCCGCAGGCGGAGTCCGAAAGCTGACACTGAACACCTTGTTGTCATCCTGGTTCTGCACATATAACAGCCGTGCACCGCTCTGCTGATGCTCCATCGTATATACGGAGGATTCAATTTCGCGGATATATTCTTCACGTATGACTTGAAACCCGGAATAGATCTCACCTGTAATTAAGCTGCTCATAACTTTCCCTCCTTAGTTCAGGGCTGCCCTGATTTCATGAGCTTATCATATCCGGGGTTTCGGGTTCCACTACAGCCTGCTTAGCGGCCCGTCTGCCGGCTGACTGACTCTGCTTCTGCTGCTGCGGAATCCTAGACCCGGCTTAATCTCTCCACTGCCTGCTGCTCATCCGCTACGAAAAATATATCCTTCCCGTTATTGCATTCATAGATGAAATCACGCAGGCTGCGGCTGGTATAGCTGCTGAAATCACCTACCACCGCCGCTTTCACCTGATAGTTGATGAACTTCTGCAGAATCTCGCCGGCCAGCCGTGTTTTGAGGTCGAAGAACTCTTCGCTCAGCAGGGCCTTATGAAACACCATCCGGTCACAATCCGTTTCATATCGAACCGTTGCCATGAGATCCAGCGCACTCTGGACATCACCCACTATAGCCTCGCTGCCGCTCACAACAGCAATAGCTTTTCCCCCGGCTTCTATAGTTGTAATCTTCATTGTTATACCCTCCTGATCTAATGTGGTAAAATGTGCAGATATATAAGACGCACTAAAGTATTGAACTTGAAGCTTCATCGTCACTGCGGTGAACATTTGGACTTCCGGCCGCTGTTGTCCCCAGATTTCTTGATCAATACCGCTATTCGCGGGTGAAATCCGGTGACAAAGGCGGTCGCTACCGCTCCTCCAGTTCCAAATTTCCCCTCCGTTTCTTTTGCTTTTTGTTTATTTCTTTAGAGCCTCTTATATAGCCTACATCGGCGTTAATTGAATTTTACAGCAAAGGATGAGAATCATGAAGCTCCGTATGAATTGGATCACACTACGAGTGCGCGACCTGGAGGCTTCCCTTGAGTTCTATCACAGAATTCTGGGACTTCCGGTGGAACGCAGATTCGAGAGCAGAGGAAGGCAGATTGTCATGCTGGGCACAGAGGGGCAGCCGAAGCTGGAGCTGATACAGGGCAGTGACCCGGCGCTGAAGCCGGAATGCGGGGTCTCCGTAGGGTTCGAGGTCGGATCGCTGGATGAGGCCATGGTCGAACTAAGCAGAGAAGGAATCCCGGTAGCCCGTGGCCCCGTCTCGCCAAATCCCAGCCTGCGTTTCTTGTATATCCTGGACCCGGATGGGTTCGAGGTACAGCTTGCGGAGCATCTGTAGCAATAATGCTCCTCATTTGCTCATCTGGCCCGCGTCCGCTAAATTAAGGTGCACTTATGCTCCTCATTCGCTTATTTGGCCTGCATCCGATAAATTAAGGTGCACTTATGCTCCTCATTCGCTCAGATGGCCCGCGTCCGCTAAATTAAGGTGCACTTATGCTCCTCATTCGCTCATTTGGCCTGCATCCGATAAATTAAGGTGCACTTATGCTCCTCATTCGCTCAGATGGCCCGCGTCCGCTAAATTAAGGTGCACTTTGGACCTTTGTCAAGAAAGTAGACGCTCACGCAACGGATTTTTCAGTACATTGCTTAGCAAAACGGATGGGTGAAAGATACCCTAGCGCGCCGTGCATTCGCTTACGGTTATAGTAAAATT
>NZ_JABMKX010000016.1 GCF_013204885.1 Paenibacillus tritici | reverse complement strand
CTGTAAATGCCCGTTTGGTGGCGATAGCGGAGGGGTTCCACGCGTACCCATCCCGAACACGACCGTTAAGCCCTCCAGCGCCGATGGTACTTGGACCGAAGGGTCCTGGGAGAGTAGGACGTTGCCAAGCGGACAATATTCCCTGATAGCTCAGTTGGTAGAGCACTCGACTGTTAATCGAGTTGTCACAGGTTCGAGTCCTGTTCGGGGAGCCATGCTCTCATAGCTCAGCAGGTAGAGTGCTTCCATGGTAAGGAAGAGGTCACCGGTTCGAATCCGGTTGAGAGCTCCACAAATTTACTAAGGCCCGTTGGTCAAGGGGTTAAGACACCTCCCTTTCACGGAGGTAACATGGGTTCGAATCCCATACGGGTCACCATTTTTATTGGGATGAGAATTCCCTGAGTTTCACCCTTAATGGTCACCATACATATGGAGGCTTAGCTCAGCTGGGAGAGCATCTGCCTTACAAGCAGAGGGTCGGGGGTTCGAACCCCTCAGCCTCCACCATAATGTTCTTGATATTTGAGGAAGATTGTGGGCATTATATAGGTATCTATTATAGGGGATTCGCCAAGTGGTAAGGCAACGGACTCTGACTCCGTCATCATAGGTTCGAATCCTATATCCCCTGCCAAATACGAGCCATTAGCTCAGTTGGTAGAGCACCTGACTTTTAATCAGGGTGTCGAAGGTTCGAGTCCTTCATGGCTCACTTGTAATTGATTTATGCGCGTGTGGCGGAATGGCAGACGCACCAGACTTAGGATCTGGCGTCGTAAGACGTGGGGGTTCAAGTCCCTTCACGCGCACCACTTATTGCGGACGTGGCTCAGCGGTAGAGCATCGCCTTGCCAAGGCGAGGGTCGCGGGTTCGATTCCCGTCGTCCGCTCCATTATGTATGCGCCCTTAGCTCAGCTGGATAGAGCGTTTGACTACGAATCAAAAGGCCGGGAGTTCGAATCTCTCAGGGCGCGCCATTATTACTTCATTGATTCAACAAAGTGTCCTTCAGATTCGAACGAGTTCGTTGGAGCATAAGCTTCGATAGCACAACTTCGCAATCGGATGCATAGCATCCGTATCTCTCAGGGCGCGCCATTTATAACTTCAATGAATCATCGTTTCACTTGTATTAACGGGATGTAGCTCAGCTTGGTAGAGCACCTGGTTTGGGACCAGGGGGTCGCATGTTCAAATCGTGTCATCCCGATATTTCACCTTTGCGGGTGTAGTTCAATGGTAGAACTTCAGCCTTCCAAGCTGATAGCGTGGGTTCGATTCCCATCACCCGCTCCATATTAATTTCATAGTTTCGGGATGTAGCTCAGCTTGGTAGAGCACCTGGTTTGGGACCAGGGGGTCGCATGTTCAAATCGTGTCATCCCGATCGAACAGCTTTGGCTGGCAATCAACTCTTACTGCGGTAAGAGTTTTTTGTTGTGCCATTAAAGGAACATACGTTCCTTTAATCATCTAAAAAAAAGACAACCTCTGCCGGGATGCCAATCCTCGCATAATAGCTCTGTAAAGATTCATCCTGCTCAATCGAGGTGCCGAACGATAGCAGCTTCACCGCGAATAGGTTAGCCTGCCGTTCCAGCTTACCTGGGGAGAAATAGGAATTCTCCTCAATAAAGAAGCGGTTGACTCCTTTATGCAGGCGGTCATGAGCCAGCTCATGCGCACACACAAAACGTTGCCACTCCAGAGGCAGCTGATTATGAATGACAATGAACCTTCTTCTTAACTTACGATAGTATAAGCCCTTGGTGCCTTCACCCAGATTCATGAATCTGATGTGAATACCCAGTGCCCCAGCCAGCTCGAATGGGCTGTTGGTATTGTGTTTTTTGACCAGACGCTTGATTAGCTCATCCATATTCTTCACCCGCAGCATGTTAATAGTAGTATGATTGCCTGGTTATTACTCCTTGCCTGGATTGTGCTTGGGCTGGGTTCTCTTATTCATCTGCTTCGCCTCCCAGAATAGGCCGGTTAACACATCCTTGATCCGCTGCTTATCTTCCTTATTGAGTGGGATTCCGTCAAACATCAGCTCACCGTCATCCTCCAGCATCTGGCGGAAGTCCCGCTTATCCTTGCTTGTGGCCCATACAGGTATGGGGCCCTCCGGACTGCTCTCCGCTTCCGTTAAATAACCGGCGTGGCCCATAAGCTCTTCGTAAGACACCTCTGTCGCTTCAGCAATCTTACGCAGGGTTGCCGGCTTAGGGACACCCCGCAATCCATTCTCGATCCGCGAAATTTGTGCTCCACTAATACCGGCAAGAGCCGCCAGCTGATTAATAGTCAGCCCCTTTGATTCCCGAAGCTGTTTCAGATAGTTGCCGAATTCCTCTGCCATCGTTAACCACTCCTTATCCCATATACCTAAATAGCTGTTGTTATTAATATTAATATAAGCTATTTATGCCAATAGGTAAACAATAAAGAGTCCATTATTGCCAAAAGGTAAGAATGACGATGATTTAGGCTTGTTTATGCTCCAAAACGGGCTTAAATGGGGTTTTACTGAATTGGCAGATAAGTGGTATATTATTGAAAAAAGCGAACAGTATGCGAACAAGTAGAATTTTACCACATTTGGCTGGAAAGGTCCGCAACAAAGTTCTTAAATCTTTTTTAATCGTAAAGGAGTGGTCCAAATGATGATCCTATCTTCGCTGCCCGAGCTTGACCGCCGCCGGACTCAGGTCACTATAGAGAATATGCTGGAGAAATACCGGATATTTAAGACTGTAACCTTCGAGGCCAAAGAGGCCGGAATTACGTACTCTTACACCGAAAGGTTCCATGGCGCTACGAATGCGGTCACCGATCAGACAGCAGCCATAGCAGCCCATAATGTAGATGTTCCAGCAGCCAGAAGAGCTTACTGCGCCGTAATCGACTCGGTAGTAGAGCGCCTTACACAGAGAGAGCAGCAACTGGTGCGGGAGAGATACATGCGCAGAGAGGAGAGCTACGATTACACGATCTATAATCATGTGTTCGATCCCCCGGTGAGCAAGGACACGTATGTGAAAATAAGGTCGAAGGCGTTCTATAAGATGGCGCTGGCGCTTGCAGATCTGCAGCTGTTATCTCTGGCTGCGCTGGAGAAGTCCCCGGCCGGAGTGGTCAAGGGACAGAGTTCTTTTTGAGAGATGTAATTGGCATTTCAAGTGGTCGTATTACCCGTTAGGGTGATGCGGCCTTTTTGTTTAAATAGCGGCTCTGCGTTTGTCAACGGATTTGGGCCGCAAACCGCCTTTTACCATCCCTTTTAACACCCTAAGTTATCTCTATCTCCTCTGTAAAAGCGTCTCTGCAAGGTCGCAGGGGGTCTATGATTATAACATGGCAAATGAAGCAGAAGGACACCGCAGGAGCATGAATGCTCTACATAATCCAGCCCACTGGAAGCTGGTATACGAGGCGCGGTGAAAGTTCTTTCGGTCGTTGCCTGATAAAGGGCGGATATGCTTCTCGCTGAATCGTATCCGTTGGTGATTTCAAGAAAGGCAGGAGGGATTACCACATCTAATCATGAGGGGAATGAAGTCATGACTGTACAACAATTACGGGAGAACATCACGATGGCGCTGGTACAGTTCTTCCCGGGTGTTCCTGTCTATGTGGAGGGGGACAAGCCACAGACGGCCTGCTTCAAGCTGGGGTTGATCTCAGCAACCTATGACCGGCAGCGTGAAGACAGGTACATGGCTGTGTACCGCTTCGGTATCCGCTATGAGCAGGGAAGTCCGCTTGAGGCTGAGGCTATGGCAGACGGCTTATGTGAGGCGCTGGCGGCAAGAGAAGGCGGAAATCCTGAGTTCCGGGTGATGCGCCAGTCCTGGGTGAACGGATCAGAGGGACAGGGGCCACTGTTCACAGTGGATTACATGCTCTATCTCCAGAGGCAAAAGCAGCCGGAGGAAGAAGCAGCGCTGATGGGGCACTTCACGGAAGGAGCGCGGCTGAAATGAGTTCTAAGGGAATGAAGGCGAGTGAGCTGAAAGGCAGCGGAGGAGAGCCGGATGTTTTTGGGAAGAAGCAGATTAGGGGTTCTGCCCTTTTTTCGCCGGGGGAAAAGGATGTGCTGGAAGTAGTTCTGCAAGAGGAAGAATGCTACACATTGGAAGACGCTAAGCAATTAATGAGGCTGTATCTAAATAAGGAGGTTATCTAATGGCTGGAGGAACATGGACAACACAAAACAAGGTGCGTCCGGGGGTATACGTAAATGTGGCCTCGAACGGGATTGTGGCAGGTAAAATGGGGGAACGCGGTACGGCGGCCTTGGCGCTTACGCTGCCTTGGGGACCCGCAGGAGTGATTGTGAAGCTTACGGCTCAGGATAATTTCCGGCAAAAGCTTGGGTATGATCTGACGGCTGCTGAGCTGCTGCCTGTAAGAGAAGTGCTGAAACGGGCAGGTACGCTGCTGCTCTACCGTCTGAATGAGGGTGTGAAGGCTGCCGTGACCAATAACGGGGTTCAGGCTACGGCAAGGTATGGCGGGGAACGCGGCAATGCGCTTCAGGTAATCATCGAGAAGAACATTGACGACAATGCCCGGTTCGATGTGCGGACGCTGCTCGATGGCGCTGAGGTGGACAAACAAACGGTAAGCGCTGCTGACGGGCTGGCTGCTAATAGCTATGTGGAATTCAAACCCAATGGGCCCGGTTCCCTTACGGTAACGGCAGGAATGCCGCTGGCTGGCGGGGCGAACGGTACGGTTACTAATGCGGAGCATAGTGCGTTCCTGTCGGCACTTGAGGTTCAGGACTTCCAGACCGTGGGTCTGGTGTCGCAGGACAATACGCTCAAGTCCCTATACAGCGCTTATGTGAAGCGTCTGCGTTCTACCGAAGGCAAGAAGGTGCAGGCAGTATTGTCCGATTATGCTACAGCTGACCAAGAAGGCATCATCAGTGTGGCGAATGGTGTAGTGCTGAGCGACGGGACTGTGGTGGATAAAACGCATGCCGTGGCCTGGGTAGCCGGTGCTACTGCCGCCGCCGCTGTGAATGAATCGTTGACGTATCAGGCCTATGATGATGCCGTTGATGCGGATGTGCGCTTCAGTCATTCCGAAACGGTAGCCGCACTTACAGACGGGGAACTGCTTTTCACCTATAGCGGAGGCCGTGCTGTGGTTGAACAGGACATCAACACCTTTACTTCCTTCTCCCCGGACAAAGGCAAAGCCTTCTCGAAGAACCGTGTGTTGCGTGTACTGGATGGGATTGCGGGTGATTTGAAGCGGATTTTTGAGAACTACTTCATTGGCAAGCTGCCGAATAATGAGGACGGGCGTGCGTTGTTCTGGACGCAGTGTGTCACTTATATGAATGACCTGCAGAATCTGGGGGCGATTGAGAGCTTCAACGCGCAGAGCGATATTGTGGTTACCCCCGGAGCAGACAGTGACAGTGTTGTGCTGGAGGTAGCTGTGAAGCCGGTGGATTCCGTAGAAAAAGTATATATGAAAGTGAAGGTGGTCTAAGATGACATTCTTAAAAGCCAGCGATACGCTATCCGGCCAGGAGGGCCGGGCCTATGCCATGATTAACGGACAGACGGAAGAAATGTTCTATGTGAAGACGCTCGAAGCTACAGTGGAGAAGCAGAAGGCGGAAGTGAAGACGCTGGGACGCCGCGGGGTGCAGCATAAGGCAACCGGCTGGTCGGGCAGCGGTACGATGACGATTTTCTACATGACCAGCCGGTTCCGTCAGATGATGCTGGATTATATGAAGACAGGGATTGACCAGTACTTCAACATTATCGTGACGAATGAAGATCCATCCTCTACGGTGGGGGCGCAGCGCATTATGCTGAAGGATGTCAATCTGGACAGTGTGATCATGGCTTCGCTCGATACGGAGTCGGATGCGCTGGAGGAAGAGGTTGCTTTTACCTTCGAGGATGTGGAACTGGCACAGTCCTTCAGTGCTCCGGCAGGCTCCGGCCAATAACAGATAAGCTTGAATTCGCCAATGCCCCACTATTGTGGGGTTATTGGGCGGCGGGTCTCATCGCTAACGATACACAATAAGAATCCGGGAGGAACATCATGAGTGAATTAAGTTTGTTTTTTGCGCAAAATGCGGCATGTGATACAACAGAGGAGTTCGCGGTCTCACTGCGGTTCAAGGATAAGGAAGGCAATCCGGCGGTCTGGAAGCTGCGCAGTATGAATGAGGAAGAGAACCAGGAATGCCGGAAAGCGGCCACCCGCAAGATCAAAGGAAAGAACGGTACGTACTCTACGGAGATTGATCCCAATGAATACATGGCCAAGCTGATGACGGCAAGCATTGTGCACCCGGACCTGAAGAATACCGAGCTTCAGCGTTCATACGGGGTAATGGGAGCGGAATCTCTGCTGCGCAAAATGCTGCTGCCCGGTGAATTCGCGGCGCTGGGTGAGCGGGTGCAGGCCCTGAACGGCTTCGCCACAGATATGAACGAGCTGGTAGATGACGTAAAAAACTAATCAACGAGGGCGACGGTGAGGCTAATCTGGCCTACTACGCCCTCCACGAGCTGCACATTCTGCCGCATGAGCTGATGAAGCTCTCCGTCCGCGAACGCGCGGCAATCTATGCCATGATCGCTGTACGTGTGGACAAGGAGAAACGGGAGCGAGCCCGGAGTAAGGGGAAGAAGAGATGAAGGGGGTGAATGAATGGAAATTACAAGCACAGCGCTGGTTCCCGTAACGGCATTAACGGTATGGCAAAATGTGAATGCACAGTGGGACCGGCTGAACCAGAATTTTAACCGGGCCAGCCACTCGCTCAGCGATCTGCAGCAGATATTGGAGCGGGTGTATGAAGAGAAAAACAAGTCTTTTATGGAAGGGTTCACGCAGGCTCAGGAAGCGGCCAGACGTCTGGCAGATGAAGGTGACTCTTCCAGGTCCCGCCGTTCTGGGGGAGGGTCAGATAATGATGGTCCGGATGACGGCGACGTCCGGAATGCCAAAAACGGATTCATGGGTAAAGTCCAAAAAATAATGAAGGCGCTGGACGTCAGCGGATTCGAGCTAATCACCTATGTGGGTGAAAAAGCTGTAGGGTATATGCTGAATAAGAAAAAGGAAAATGCGAAGGAGAAGGAACAACAAAAGGCGGAGAAGGAACAAAAAGCAGCCGAGCCGGGGTTCCTCTCCAAAACGATGGACTCGCTGGGTTCATTGGACCTTGCGGGTGTATTCGATAAGGTGAAGTCTCTGGGAACGAAAGCGATAACTGCCAACGCTACGGATGAAGATAAGGGGAAATGGAATAAGCTGCAGGGGAATATGGATAACGCAGTGGAAATGATGGGTCAAAAAGCGATCGTTGCGCTGCGTCCGATTCTGGATACCTTGAATAATGCCTTTCAGTCTGAAGGAATGTCTACGGCCCTTAATCTGATCGCGAATGCATTCTTGGTGATTGCTACGGTGATTGGAGAAGTGGTAAACGGCATCATGTATATGTTCACAGCATTTCAGGAGAATTGGGATGTTGTAGGGCCAATCCTTGCGGCGATTGCCATTGTCTTCATAGCTGCAATGATTGTGCAGTTATATAGTCTTGCTGCCGCGTGGCTTGTAGGAATGTGGCCGATCCTTTTAATCGTTGCTGCTGTAGCACTGCTTATCTATATCCTTCAACAGGCAGGTGTGTCTGTAGATGAGGTAGTAGCTTTTATTGGAGGAGCCTTTGGCTGGCTGAGGGCAACGATTGAGAACTTTGTCATCGGTCTGTACAATAACTTCGTTGCATTTGCAGACTTCTTCCGTAACTTGTTTATTGATCCGACGTATGCGGTTCAGAAGCTGTTCTATGACCTGGCCACGAACTTCCTGGGCTTCATGTATCAAATGGCTTTAGGTGTTGAAAGCTTTGCAGGCGGGTTCGTCAAAGCCATAGCCGAGGGCATAAACTTCGTGCTTAAAGGAGTTCAAACATTGGCAGGGTGGTTAAGCAAAGTTCCAGGCTTTGAATTCTTGGCTGATTTCAAGCCTAACTTCCTTGAGACGGAGAACCCGCATGTCTTCAGTGATATGATCAAGAACGTTCAAGGCACTCTGGTAGAACCTAAATCGACTAAGGATGTATACAATACACCGAAGAAGGAATTCGTAGATACCTCCAAGAGTGTGGAGGAATACACAGGCAAAACATTGGCTCTTACTAAAAAATTCAATACCAAGCTGGACCCGCCAAAGCAAGAAGATGATCAATCGAAGAATCCTGCTCAAGCCGCTGCAGCGAACATCAACAGCGTCAACAAAGTAGGCGAAATAGGCTCCATTAATGAGAAGGTCGATGTCTCCAGCGACGATCTGGATATGCTGCGGGAGCTGGCGGAGATCCAGTCGGTGCAGAATTTCGTGGAGCTGACTCCAACAGTGCAGGTAACAACAGGTAACATTAACAATTCCGGCGACATTGATTCTATCATTACGAAGATCGGGCAAAAGCTGAAAGAGGAATTTGTCTCTACAGCCCAGGGGGTGTATACGTAACGTGGAAGAGTATGGGTTCTATTTGAGCTTCAACAACTATGAAGAGGTGATCCGGCTTCCGGTTAACCCTGAGACCCTGGAGATCAAAGAGAATGGCGACAGCAAGAGCTACACGATTGTAAATTTTGGCGAAATCAATGTCATTGCCTATCCGAAGCTGACGGAGATCACCATTGAGAGTATGTTCCCGGCACAGTATTATCCGTTCGTGGTGTATTCCAGGGAGAATGCCGGCAGGCTGCTGAAGCCCTATGAATATGTGGAGCTGATCCGCAAATGGATGCTGAGCCGCAGACCGGTCCGGTTTGTTTTCTCGGGGCTGAAGCAGGAGAGTGCCCAGGAGCAGCAGACGTTAACCGGGGAGATCGGCATCAATATGGCGGTCAGTATCGAGAGCTTCTCCTGGAAGCTGAGTGCGGGTTCATCCGGCGATATTGAGTATACCCTCGGTCTCAAAAAGTACGTGTTCTATCAGGCGTTAGGCATGAAGGTGGCCAGCAATGGTGAGGTGAAGAAGCAGCAGAAACGGGCAAGTGAGAAGACCGCACCGTCCACGTATACCCTCAAAGCCGGGGATACCCTCTGGTCGATTGCCCAAAAACACCTGGGTGACGGCAGCAAAAGCAAAACTCTGCAAAAGCTTAACAATATCCCGGACAGCGAGCTGAAGAAGCTCAAAATCGGCAGAGTGATTAAGCTGTCGTAGGAGGACATGGCGATGGAACTGATAGTCATCAATAAAGAAGGCAAGATCTGGGATGTCTCCGGGATTGCCACAGATATCTCCTGGAAAACTACGCGTACCGGCAAGCCTGCCACCCTGGAGCTGACGCTGGTGGACAGCGGTATGTATCAGCATGCCAAGTTCGGCATCAGCAACGGCGATATTGTGCAGTTCAGGAAAGACGGGGTAGATGTGTTCTACGGGTTCGTCTTCAGTATAGATACGGGAGCGAATCAGGAGATGAAGCTGACGGCTTATGATCAAATCCGTTATCTGCTGGGCAACGGCAGTTATGTATTGCAGAATATTACAGCAAGCGAGGTCATCAGCACCATAGCCAAGGACCGCGGACTACGGCTGGGGACACTGGACCCGGCGAAGTACACAATCCCCTCTCTGATTGAGGATAACAAGAAGCTGCTCGATATTATTATGGGAGCGGTGGGCAGTGAGCTGCAGTATATGGGTCAGCTTATGGCTTTTTATGATGATTTCGGGAAGCTGACCTTGCGCGCGCCTCAGGCGATGCTGCTGAATGTGGTCCTTGGAGCAGGACATTACCTGTATGATTATTCGCTGAAAAAAAGCATCGACGACGATACGTACAATACGATTCTGCTCTACCGGGACAATGAAGAAACCGGCAAACGGGAGTTCTATCCGGTTACGGATAAGGATAATGTGGCACGCTGGGGGATTCTTCACCTGTACCAGAAGGCGGACGATAAAGCGAATGCCGCGCAAATCCAGGAGAAGGCAGACAATCTGCTGAAGCTGCATAACCGCGAGAAGCTTAGCCTCTCTGTCCAGGCCATCGGCGATATGCGGGTGCGGGCAGGGAACTTCATCTATGTCCTGCTGGATGAATTCGAGACGCAGGTATTCCTGGTTGACCAGTGCAGCCACAAAATTTCAGGAGGGGAGCATACGATGTCCCTAGACATTAAGGTGGTGTAGACAACATGCTCGATATTATTAAACAAGCAAGCCTCGGGGCCGTATCCAATACGAATCCGGTGGCTTTTTCTTATGGGACGGTAATCCTGGCGCAGCCGCTGCAGATTCAGGTAGAGCAGAGGTTCATTCTGAGCGGGCCGGCGCTGGTTGTGCTTGAATCCGTGATGGAGAGTAGTGCTGTGGTAGAGGGCCGGGAGATTCTGCTGCGCCGCGGGCTTGAGGCGGGTGACCGCGTGCTGCTCGTGCGTATGCAAGGCGGACAGAGCTACATTGTCCTGGATCGGCTGGTGGACTTATGATTCCGGCGATTGGCAGATCAGGCCCGGTTACGGCCTCTCTGGAAGAGAATACTTCCGAACCGGGGGGCGGCCCCAGCTTAACGTACCGGATGAACTGGGAGCAGGGACGGATTACAGGGCGGGTCGATGGGCTTGAAGCGGTGAAGCAGGCAGCGGTCAAAGTGCTGCAGACGGGCCGATTTGAACATTTGATCTATAGCCCAAACTATGGAACGGAGTGGAATCTGGTGCTGGGTCAGGACAGGCTGCTGGCCCGTCCGGAGCTGCGCAGGCTGATCAGTGATGCGCTGCTTCAGGATGAGCGGATTCAGGCGCTTGAGGATGTGGAGATTAGGTTTAACGGGGATACGGTAAGCTTCAGCTGCACGGCGGTTACGCTTTACGGCGATTTTGAACTGAGAAAGGAGGGGATGGCCGGTGTATGAGGATCAGACTTATGAGGCCCTGCTCGAACGGATGCTGGACCGGGTGCCGGAAGGGATGGACAAGCGCGAGGGAAGCATTATCTATGATGCGCTTGCTCCCGCAGCGGCGGAGATGGCCCAGATGTATATGGAGCTTGAAGTCAGCAATAATCTGTATTTCCCGGACACTGCAGGCGGTGAGTATCTGGAACGCAGTATTGCCTGGACAGGAATTACCCGTCATGCCGCAGGAAAGGCGCAGCTGGGTGCCAGGTTCTATGCCGGCGGCGGGGAGCTGCTGGATATTCCTCTGGGCAGCCGCTTCTCCCTGGGCTTACTTCATTATCGTGCGGCGGAGAAGCTGGCTCCCGGAACGTACCGGATCGAGAGTGAGACCGCCGGGGCCGAAGGGAACCAGTACTCGGGCACGCTGCTGCCCATTGATTATATCCCGGGGCTTGCCCGGGGAGAGATTACGGCAATGCTTGTTCCCGGTACGGATGCGGAGCCGGATGAAGCGCTGCGGCAGCGGTATTTCGATTCGGCCAGACGGCCTTCGACGAGCGGCAATAAATATCACTACATGGAGTGGGCACAGGACATAGAGGGTGTAGGGGGAGCGAGGGTTTTTCCGCTGTGGGCCGGACCGAAGACGGTAAAAGTGGTCATTGTGAATGCGGAGCATAAGCCTGCTTCTACGCTGCTGGTCTCCCAGGTGCAACAGTACATTGATCCTGCTCCGGGTCTTGGCGAGGGCCAAGCACCGGTGGGTGCCGTAGTAACGGTGGAATCGGCCACAGGCAAAACGATCAGCGTCACTGCGAAGGTTACGCTGGCGGCAGGTTATGCGCTGCAGCCGGTTATTCAGGCTTTTACGGCGATCCTGGAGAAATACCGCAAGGAGAAAGCTTTTGCCGCCACCTATATCAGTCATTCCGTTGTTGGGGCACTGCTGCTGGATACTGAGGGCATTGTGGATTACAGCGGGCTGAAGCTGAACGGCGGTGCGGGGAATGTGACTCTCAATGAAACTGAAGTGCCACTCTTCGGCAGTGTCGTACTGGAGGTGTAGCTATGGGATATCCGGAGCAGATTGACGTCTTTCAGGACAAGCTGAACCAAAAAGCAAACGGCGGAAGTTATGTCGTAGAAGAGAAGCTTCTTCTTACGGGCGGTGTATACAGCGGGCTTCTGGCCCACGACAACATTAATAATCAGACCCTCTCGGTGTATACAGGCTCACGTTATAGCGGGACAGAGGTGCGGAATTATTCGGTATCTTTTCCGGACGAGGCGCCTTGGCGGCGGATGATCAGGATCTATGCCGATGTGCCCGAAGTGTACGTCACTTACGAGACACCGGGCGATACCGTGGAAGCGGATGATGTGAATCAGTTGCAGACGGGGCTGACCGCCACGCAGATTGAGCTGGAACGTTATAAACAGGCCGGGCGGATTGACGGCGGATCTTTTAGAAGAGAGGTGTGAAATGGCACAGACCATTCAGATTAAACGGGGTACGCGGGCGGAGCTGACCACTTACGGGGCGCTGAGGGCCGGGGAAATGGGCTTCTGTACAGACACGAAGGAGATCTATATCGGAGACGGTACCTCCAATTCTATGGTGGGCCGGGCGCTGTCCGGTCCGGAAGCTTCGCGTCCTGCGGCCGCTTCTGCGGGCCGTCTGTATTCTGTAAGCAGCGGAAGCAATAGCGGGTATTTGTATTTCGATGACGGGGCGGCCTGGCGCCGGGTGAATGCGCAGAAATTAACGGATCTGACCGGAACGGTGGACGATGTCGCCGACGGTATCACATATGCCAAGGTGCTCAAAGCAGATATTACAGCAGGACATCCCAATAAAGTGTCGGACGGCACTAATACAAAGACAGCGGCGGAGATCAGAACCCATATTGACGATGCCGCGAGGCACCGGCTGATCAATGATACGGGGACAACCCTTACGGACCTGTGGTCGGCGCAAAAAATCAAAAACGAGATCGAGCTGGCCAAGCATAATATTGAGCCGCAGGCTTCGGTTAAGGATCAGAATCTGAGTGCACCGCCGGCCAGCCCGGCCGAAGCTGACCGGTATATCGTCCCGGCTGGAGCAACCGGTGCATGGGCAGGCAAGACCAGCCAGATCGCTGAGTACCAGTCAGGAGTATGGGCCTATTATGTCCCGGCTGTCGGCTGGACGGCTTATGTGGATGATGAGCAGAAAATCTACAGCTGGAACGGGACCGCCTGGGTGCGGACGGGCGGGGCGCTACAGACTATAACTGCAGGGAGCGGACTCATCGGCGGCGGACAAGCGGATGCGGTGACGCTGAATATCGGAGCGGGCAACGGGATCACGGTAAGTGGGGATGCGATTGCTGTCACAGCAGGCAAAGGGATTACTGTAGATGCAGCAGGTGTTGCCGCGAATGTGGATGGAAGCAGCATTGTATATGATGCGGGCAACGGCAACCGGCTGACGGTGGGCAGTATTGATGGCGGGACATTCTAGGAGGCGGTGACCATGGCACTGAGAACATTGATTCAAATCCGCCGCGGCCTGGAAAGTGCACTGGGTACGCTGGCGGCAGGTGAGCTGGGCTATTGCACCGATTCCGGCAAGCTGTACATCGGCACCGGCAGCAGCAATAGGCTGCTGGTAACGGCCCAAAGCAGCGGCGACATGCTGAAGAGCATCTACGATACGAATAACAACGGCAAGGTTGATTATGCACAGGCCGCGGACACGGTTCCCTGGTCCGGGGTGGACGGCAAGCCTTCGGTTTATCCGGCGGCTGCGCATACCCATGATTATTTGCCCAAAGGTCCGCTAACCTGGAATCAGCTGAAGGGGGTGTAGCCGTGGCTTATGGAGACAGTATATATGGTCTTGTAGGATATTCGGCAGATCGTGTGACGGAGGAGGGACCGGAGGTTCATGTCCCGGATCTGATGAAGTATCTGCCGGAGTATTATCAGGGTATCCCTGAGATGGAGGAATTGCAGGCCAGCGCAGGTGCACAGTGCGGTGAAATCGCCTATGCCATGGCCGACAGCGACGCGCAGAAGACGCTGGAGTCGGCTACCTGGAGCCTGTCCCGCTGGGAGCGGATGCTGGGACTGGCCTCAGACACGAACAAGTCCTACGCCACCCGGCGGGAGATGATCAAGGCCAAGCTGCGGGGCAGCGGAACAACTACGCCGGAGATGATTAGGCGGACGGCGTCTGCTTTTTCCGGGGGAGATGTGGAGGTAGTCGAGGTGCCCGGAGCGTACAGCTTCGAGGTGCATTTCGTCGGCACACTGGGCATCCCGGCCAATATGGCGGGCCTGATTCAGATTATGGAAGAGATTAAGCCGGCACATCTGGACTACAGCTTCGTGTACAGCTACACCTGGTGGGATTCTCTGAAATCCCTAACCTGGAACGGAGCGCACGGCAAGACCTGGAACGAATTAAGAGTATATGAATAGGAGTGTGAGCGATGAAGACAACGGGTAATTTGGGGCTGAAAAAGCCGGATGGCACAGATATCGTAGATATCACGGATTTGAACGGCAACATGGATATCCTGGACACCGCCGTCAAGGCTGTGCAGGACCACGCCGCCGATACAGTCAAGCACATCACGGCGGCTGAACGCACCGCATGGAATGCCAAGGCATCTACCGCAACTGCAACGGCGTCTGCTGCCGGTCTGATGGCTGGAGCGGATAAGTCGAAGCTGGATAGTGTGGCGCAGGGGGCTAATAATTATGTGCATCCTTCCACGCACTTGCCTTCGATCATTGTGCAGGATACAGCCAACCGCTTTGTCAGTGATGCAGAAAAGGCTGCCTGGAATGGCAAGGCGAATCTATCTACTACTCCGCAGCAGACTACGGCGGACCTCACCTACTTTGTAAGGACGGATGGGAATGATGGGAATACCGGATTATCGGACACGGCTGGCGGGGCATTTAGGACGATACAGAAGGCTATCAATAGCATTCCAAAACATGTAGATCATGCAGTTAATGTGTATGTACAACAAGGGGTGTACGACGAGGATGTCAAGATTGCCGATTTTAACGGAAACACCGAAATTTACATTAACGGTGCGGGAGCCCTGGCGCAGGCATCTGGTTATTCGGTTCGAAGCTTCTCTCTTTACGGATGTACAAATCAGGTAGTTATTCAAGGCTTCACCGTCACAGCAACTTCGCGGACCGCCTTCGCCATCGCTAACGTTAACTTCTGTCAAATATGGAATAGCCGAGCCGTTGTGCAAACGACCCCGATCTATAACGGGGTTGAAGCGACAAATGGATCAGTCGTAAGGGTTTCATCATGCGAAATTTCAAATAGGTCGTCTGCAATACAGGCAACGCAAGGATCCACAGTAATCTCAGTAAACAACATAGGGGCCAATAATTTTATCGGTATTGATGCCGCCGAGGGCGGAATAATCAGAAAAGCAGGAACGCAGCCTGGATCGCCAACGCCAGAATATGCGACCAATGGCGGGATCGTCACAATGGGGGTCCTTAACCCATGGGGAGATAATACAGTCGATAATCGCTCTTTCTCTAGTGTTTATCGGACAAGTACTCAATATATCGCGGCATCTACATCAACCAAAGTAACATTCCAAGTTGTATTCCAGGATGCTCTTGGAGAATTTTCTACGGCGAACAACCGATTCACAGCATCTAAAGCAGGTCATTACTTGCTTACCTCACGTTTAGGAATTAACAGTCTACCCGACCAAACCTATGCTGACTTGACGATTATGTTAAATTCGGGGCCAGCGTCAAACTCTCGGCTTAACACCTCGGGGATTACTTCTGGGCAACAATTAGATATATGTGAAATCATTCCAATGAACCCGGGGGATTATTTAGAATTATTTATAACTTCACCAGGCGCACTTAATGTTGAAGGCGATCCCACGAGAGGTTGGGTTCGCGTACAAAGATTATCATAAGGGAGGCTTAAGAATGAATATTTCACTAGCAATCATGTATCTATACCCGGACACTACCCCGTTGCGGGACTTCATCGTCCAGGACAACGGCCCAGAACCCGTCCTGCGGCCGGGAGCCGAAGATAAAGGCCGTATCCGCTACGAGATCAAGTCGCCTGAGAACGGCGAGGAACTCGAAGAGGGCGTCCACTACCGCTACGGCATCGACTACAACCTACTGGTCGAAGGCGAAGACTACGATCTGGTAGAACGGGGACCGTTCATTGCGGTCTGGAAGCTGGATGCGCCGCAGCCGACAGAAGCTGAACTGCAAGCAGCATGGGAAGCGTACCAGGAAGCTGAGGCTAACAAGCCGCCGGTGCTGACGGAGATAGAGCAGCTGCAACAGGAGAACTTGCTGCTGAAGGCGCAGAATAGTGCGCTTACTGAGCGTGCGGATTTCATCGAGGATATTATCGCCGAAATGGCAACTCAAGTTTATTCTTAAGCGTCCGGCGGGTTCCCTTACGTTTTAAGCGTATTAATAGAAAGGTGGTGAGAGCAATGGCCTTGTTTTTTGCGCAACGCGTTACACTGGGAAAGACTAATTATAGTGAAGTTCCCTTTACGCTGAAGCCTGCCGTCAAGGAGATTCTGGTGGAGAATGGATTGGAGTTTCTTGTAATTGAAGAGTAACTAACTACTACTACAGACGCATATCAATAGAGTCGATGGCGTGGGGTTGAGAATTGAAAGCCGAAAACAGCAGTTGGATTTTCTCCACTTGCTGTTAAGCAGGAGGGGCTTTTCCAAGTAATAGTTGGAAAAACAGCACTTGCTATAGCTGCAAAGCCCTTAAAGGGCGAGTTGGAACAAAAATAAGTGACGTTTATCCATTTAATCCCTTAAAACACTTCTATGTAACTGAATTAAGATACGTTTTTCCAACTGCTGTCATATGGTTTATTACACTCCGAGCGATTCCGCTTGGGGAACAGGTTATGATCACCCGCCAGGGTGTTTTTTTGATTCTATATGTTTTGCAGGATTACTTTGGTGCCTCCGGCCCCGGCCGGGGGCATCACTATGACTAATCACACAGAAGGGAGTGAAGCAATGGACAGCAACGATGTTGCGAATTTGGAGAAGCTGCTGCCGCTCGCGGATAAGTACGGGCTGGCCTATCTCATCGCTTTGATTCTGCTCATGATTCTGCTTGTGCTTTTGCGGTCAATTGTGAAGGGGAATCTGGTGCCGCGTGAACTGCTGGAGCGTGCCGAGGAAGACAGGGACAGGCTGCAGAATATCCTCGACAAAGAGCGGTCTGACTTCATGGCACCGACGCTCGAAGTGCTGCAACGCTTGAAAATCGACCATTCAGCAGGCGGCCATCCGGATGGTACTCATGATGAAGACAGGAGGGGATAACGTGCTGAGTAAGTGGATCAAACGGCTATCGCCCCTGCACCGGGATCAAGAGCGAAAGCTTACACAGGCGGGACTTAGAGTAGCACTCTCTATCCGCAGGTACAAGAATGTATCCCAGGACATACAGGAGGAAATCAGGAACAACGGGTTCGCCGAGTTCCTAATCTATGATCGGGGGGCAGAAGATGAACAGCATTGATATTGTGTTGTTAATAGCGTACTCCATATCCCTTATCTGTGCGCTGCTGCTGATGGCTGCGCTTTATTTGTATTTCCGCCGAAGATTCCGGGCGCGCGTAGTCAGTTTGTTTATGCTGGCAGCGTTCTTTTTTCTGGGAGCATATACCGTTAAAATGGCGGTTGCCCTCTGGATCAGATTTAGCAGCACCTCCGGCACGGAGGCAATGTTAGGCCCGCTGCAATCGAAAATCTGGGCCATTGCCCAGACCGGCACCACATTGGGGCTGGTTATTCTGACCTTGTTAATCTACACCAGACGTCAGGATCTGTTCGTGGTACTATCCCAAATCAGAAAAGGGAGGAATCGGCATGCTGACTCTCACACAGGTCCTAAATAAATCCGCTGCCCGTCTATCCGGGCTCCATCCCGCCGTACTCGCCGCCGCCACTGCGCTGATTGAACGAAGTTATGCCTGCGGTGTTCCCATCCTGATTACTCAGGGACTACGGACGATTGCCGAACAGGATGCACTGTACGCCCAGGGCCGGACTAAGGCGGGAGCGGTTGTCACGAATGCGCGCGGCGGTTACAGCTATCACAATTATGGGCTGGCGGTGGATTTTGCGCTGCTGCTTCCGAATGGATCAAGTGTGTCCTGGGATATGAACAGGGACGGGGACCATGACGGTACCGCTGATTGGCTGGAAGTAGTGCAGCAGGCGAAGGCTATCGGATTTGAGTGGGGCGGGGATTGGACTAGCTTTAAGGACTACCCGCATTTTCAGATGAGCTTTGGATTACGACTGGCGGATCTCCGGACAGGTAAGAAGCCTGCTGCTGCGGCAGTGGAGGCGGTGTATGAACGGATGAATCAGAAGGAGGTGCAAGCAGTGAAGGGCCAAATGAATGTAGCTGTCAAAGTAAATGGAAAGAAGATCACGGAAGGGTGCCTGGCAAACGGGGTTACCCATGTTCCCGTACGTAGTGTTGCAGAAGCGCTGGGTGCCCGGGTGGTCTACAACTTCGCTACACAAACGGTGGAAATCACCACCGCAGATCAGAAAGGAGGGAGCGTATGATTTACAATGAGTTGTTTGATAATGTGTTAGCTTTTGCGTCACTGCTGGCTGTGGTCATCCTGGCCCTGGTTCAATTGATCAAAAAGAATACCTGTCTGCCGCGCAACGTGATCCCGTTTATCGGACTTGGTATTGGACTGGGGATTGGAGCGGCGGCGTATCCTTTTACAGAGCTGGATATGGCCTTGCGCCTATGGGCAGGCGGGCTTGCCGGGCTGTCTGCGACAGGATTATTTGAATTGGCACTTAATAACCGGGAAGGCCGTACGATGAAATAGAAGAGAATGGTGCCGTCCTTCAAGGACGGCATAGCCGTTTGCAATTCAATTCAACGGGTAATAGAATAGGAAGAATTACATAATTATTTTAGACTGTATAAATAGCCGAATTGGTGTATAATCGAAATTACTGCATCGCTTTACCGCGCAATAAAGTTGGAGATTTCCGGGCGGTTTTATTGTATGATATGAGGAAAGCTTTTAAATAGACAATGTTAAGAGCATTGATCCGGAAGAGGATGGGGGGAGCAGCATGACCGAACTTACGACTACCGTTAGCAAAAGCAACTCCAACAATCTGCTGCGGCGAGACGTACGGTTCCTGGGGAATATACTGGGCGAAGTCTTGGTACACCAAGGCGGCAACGAACTGCTGGATATCGTGGAGAAGATCCGGGAGACCAGCAAGTCGCTACGCTCACTGTTTTTGCCTGAACTGCACAATGAATTTAAAGAGCTGATCAGCTCACTGGACCCGGAGAACCGTCATCAGGTGATAAGAGCATTTGCCATTTATTTCCAACTGGTGAATATAGCGGAGCAGAACCACCGGATTCGCCGCAAACGCGACTACGAACGTTCTGCCGGGGAGACGGTACAGCCCGGGTCAATTGAGAGCGCGATTCAAGAGCTTCGGGAACGGGATTTCTCCCACGAGGAAGTTCATGAGATCATGAGCGGCATGTCTCTGGAGCTGGTTATGACCGCCCACCCTACAGAAGCTATGCGCCGGGCGATTCTCGATATCCACAAACGGATCTCCGACGATGTAATGGGGCTGGATAATCCGACGCTGACCTTCCGCGAACGCGAACAGCTTCGGGAGAAGCTGCTGAATGAGGTTATCACCTTGTGGCAGACGGATGAACTGCGTGACCGCAAGCCTACGGTACTGGATGAAGTGCGCAATGGGATGTATTATTTCCATGAGACGATTTTTGAAGTCCTGCCGGATGTCTATCAGGAGCTTGAGCGCTGTCTGAGCAAATATTATCCGGGCCAGAATTGGCATGTACCGACCTATCTGCGTTTCGGTTCCTGGATTGGGGGGGACCGCGACGGCAACCCTTCCGTGAAGGCAACCGTAACCTTGCAGACCCTGCGTCTGCAGCGCAAGCTGGCTATTCGTGAATACCAGCGTATTATGCGCGAGCTGATGCAGTACCTGAGTTTTAGTACAAGCATCGTGAATGTAACGCCGGAGCTGACCGAGTCTATTGAGAAGGACCGTAATATTATCAATCTCAACCGGGTCGATGCCTGGCGCAATGATAACGAGCCTTACCGGATTAAGCTCAGCTACATGATCTCCAAGACACAGAATGTACTGGACGATGAGAAAAAAGGCACGCCTGAGCGCTACTCATCCCCTGCACAATTTATAGACGACCTGAACGTGATTGACCGCAGCCTGCGGCATCACTATGCCGATTATGTAGCAGACACCTACATTAAGAAGCTGATCCGTCAGGTGGAGCTGTTCGGCTTCCATACCGCAACTCTGGATGTCCGCCAGCACAGCCAGGAGCATGAGAATGCGATGACAGAGATTCTGGCGAAGATGAATGTTACACCGGATTACTCCAAGCTGGGAGAGCAGGAGAAGATTGAACTGCTTGAGAAGCTGCTGAATGACCCGCGTCCGCTGACTTCCCCTTACCAGTCTTATAGTGAGGGTACAGAGGAATGCCTTGCGGTATACCGCACGATCCACCAGGCACAGGAGGAATACGGCCAGCAGTGTATCACAAGTTATCTGATCAGTATGGCTGAAGCGGCAAGCGATATTCTTGAGGTCATGGTCTTCTCCAAGGAAGTCGGCTTGTTCCGCAAAGACAACGACGGTACGGTTGTATGCACTTTGCAGGCTGTGCCGCTGTTTGAGACGATTGACGACCTGCATGATGCACCGCAAATTATGCGTACACTGCTCAGTATGCCGATCTACCGGGATGCCGTCAGTGCGATGAATGATCTGCAGGAGATTATGCTTGGCTATTCGGACAGTAACAAAGACGGCGGTGTGGTTACAGCGAACTGGGAGCTGCGCGTGGCGCTGAAGCAGATTACAGCAACTGCCGATGATTTCGGCATTAAGCTGAAGTTCTTCCATGGCCGTGGCGGTGCGCTTGGCCGCGGCGGTATGCCGTTGAACCGCAGTATCCTGGCGCAACCGGCTTCAACCATCGGCGGCGGTATCAAGATTACCGAGCAGGGCGAGGTCATCTCTTCCCGTTACTCGATGAAAGGCATTGCTTACCGCAGTCTGGAGCAGGCAACGTCTGCTCTCATCACAGCGGCTATTCATGCCAGATCGCCGCAGACGGATCTGTATGAAGCGAAGTGGGATGAGATTATTGCCCGTATCTCTGAAGTCTCTCTGAACAAATATCAGGATCTGATCTTCCGTGATCCGGATTTCCTTACGTTCTTCAAAGAATCTACACCGCTGCCGGAGGTGGGGGAGCTGAATATCGGTTCACGCCCGTCGAAGCGGAAGAACAGTGAACGCTTCGAGGATCTGCGTGCTATTCCATGGGTGTTCGCCTGGACGCAGAGCCGTTATCTGCTGCCTGCCTGGTATGCTGCCGGAACCGGACTGCAGAGCTTCTATGAGGGGAAAGAAG
This sequence comes from Paenibacillus tritici, assembly GCF_013204885.1. Lineage (GTDB taxonomy): Bacteria > Bacillota > Bacilli > Paenibacillales > Paenibacillaceae > Paenibacillus_AQ > Paenibacillus_AQ tritici. The sequence continues at coordinate 118,183 of NZ_JABMKX010000016.1, read as the reverse complement.
AGAATCTGAAGATCATGCAGCATATGTATGCCAACTTCTCGTTCTTCACCACCTTGATAGATACGCTGCAGATGGCGATTTCCAAGGCCGATCTTGTGATCGCCAAGGAATACGCCGGTATGGGCAAAAACGAGGAGGCGCGCGACCGGATCTTCGGCCAGATCGAAGCCGAGTTCAAGCTGACCTCCGAGCTGATTCTCAAAATTACCGGCCAGCAGGATATTCTGGATAATGTTCCGGTCATTCAGGAGTCGATCCGCCTGCGTAATCCTTACGTTGATCCGCTCAGCTACCTGCAGGTTCAGCTCCTTGCCGAGCTTCGCGCCCTGCGCGATGTGGAGGGCGATGATGCCGAGCTGCTGCGTGAAGTGCTGCTTACGATCAATGGTATCGCCGCCGGTCTTCGGAATACCGGCTGATGCCTTTTGCTTGAAGCACTCGGTCTCCGGCCTTGTTCTTCAAAGTCGGCGAAGCCGCTTTAAGGTTTGGATCTAAAAGTCGGCTAAGCCACTTTAAGGTTTTGATTTTCTGATCTTAGGCCTTGATCTTTCGGTCTTGAATCTTTGAAGCCGGCCCTAAGCCGCTTCAGAAGTCCCGCCCACTTCCTAACCGGAGGTGGGCGTTTTTTTATTATAGGAAATTGGCGGTCACGAAGGCACATGGGCTATATGTATGCGGAAAACCGAATACATTGGGTGGTCATGAGGGTTATCGGTCAAATGTATGCGGAAAACCGATTAGAAATAGAATGAGGATTAAAGCAGGTGGGGTGAAGGAAAGGAGGCCTGGAGTCAAAGACCCGGCCGCCCCCGCCAGCCCCCGTCCGCTTTTCCCAGCACAATATATATAGAAGGTAACAATACAAACCTTGATTTTTACCAGAACTTGAATTACGATTTAAATGCTTGTACCGTGGTTTCGCAACTTAAGATATACCAAGGGCGGCAAGTCTGGGGGAGTTAACAGGTGGAGAATCTCGAAGGCAGACTGACAAAGCTCGCCCTGAAGGGCGACCAAAGGGCATTTGCCGAGCTTGTGGAACTATATAAAGACAAAATATATCATTTGGCTTACCGTATGCTGAATAACCGCCATGAGGCTGAAGATGTGGTTCAGGAGACGTTTTTGCGCGTCTACCGGAATTTGGACAGGTATGATGATAAGCAGAAGTTCTCCACATGGATCTACCGGATTGGCACGAATCTCTGTATTGACCGTCTGCGCAAGCGGCGGCCGACGTATTCACTGGATGCCGAGATGAACGACCAGGAGGGGATTGACGGGTATTCGATGATTCCGAGCGACAATGTGACCCCGGAGACGGAACTGTTGCTCTCGGAGACACAGAGACTCATCTATGAAGCCATCGACAGCCTGCCCGTGAAGTACAGGTCGGTGATGATTTTGCGGTATTTGCAGGATTTGTCGCTTCAGGAGATCAGTGATGTGCTGGATATGCCCGTAACGACGATCAAGACCCGGGTGCACCGCGGACGTGAGTTTTTACGTAAAAAATTAGGCCCCAAAATGTAAAAATAGATTATTTTTTATGAAACTCCTGCAGGGCCGTGACGTATGTAAGTTAAGCAAGTCTTATGCGTCCTGTTCCTATGCCTGAATAATTAAATAAGCATTAATGAAAGGATTGGCTCCTATGGAATGCAAACTGGCCGTCTCTATGATGCACGACTACCTGGATGACGACTTGCCCGAACTGCAGCAGAGGGAATTGAAGGAGCATCTTCTATCCTGTACAGAGTGCCGTGCGAAGTTCAAAGAACTGGAACAGACCGATATGCTGATGTTTTCCCTGATGCATCAGACGCCCGTAGCCTCGGAGGATCTTGTAGGCCGGATTATGGATTCATTACCGAAACCGAAGAAGGAAAGAGCTTTTATCACCTGGATCAAGAGACATCCGGCGTTGACCGCGGCCTCTATGTTCATTCTCGTGATGCTGATGAGCTCGGTGACATTCTGGAACCAGGATAGACAGCTTGTGGTCCGGGGGACAGACCTTGATCAGGTTGTCATCCAAGGGAATACGGTAATTGTACCTTCCGGCAAAATTATCTCCGGTGATCTGACGGTGGAGAACGGCAAAACTCAAGTGTACGGGGAAGTCAACGGTAATGTAACGGTCATCGACGGCTCGCTGTATCAGGCTTCAACCGCCCATATTTCCGGGCAAGTCAAAAGCATAGACCAAGCAGTAAGCTGGATCTGGTATAAAGTGACAAACATGTTCTCTGAAGTTGCCTACCGATAGCTAAATGTTGGTCGCTTGTAGCAGAAAACTCATTTGCGCCTCTTTTTCCGGAAAGATGGCGCTTTTTTGTTGCCTGAAATAAAGGTTCTTCAATTTCCCGGCCGTGAAACTTGCAACCGGAGGCTGAACGTTATAACCTAGAATAAGATTAGGTGTTAAGTTAACATACTATTTACATAAACCCAGCTAATTTGAAATGACGGGGGTTGTCGGCCATGAGCTACTTTACCGACCTTACATGGAAAGAATCCATTAAAGATATAATCGATATATTAATTGTTAGCTACATTATCTATAAAGTGCTCAATATGGTACGCGGAACGCGGGCAGTCCAGCTCCTGAAGGGGATTATGGTCCTGGTCGTCATCTGGGGCGGCAGTACTCTGCTGGATCTGTATACCCTGAGGTGGCTGATGAACCAGGTGTTTACGTTCGGGATCCTTGCGATCTTTATTATTTTTCAGCCGGAGCTGCGGCGGGGGCTGGAACAGCTCGGAAGGGGCAGGTTCTTCGGACGTACGGCGGAGAATGATGAGGAGATCAGCAAATTAATCGGCGAAGTTATTAAGGCTGTGAATTATTTGGCTGTACGCAAAATCGGGGCATTAATCGTATTTGAACGGGCCACGGGGCTTAATGAATATACGGAATCCGGAATAGCGATGCGGTCAGATGTCAGTTCAGAGCTGCTGATCAATATTTTCATCCCCAATACCCCGCTGCATGACGGAGCGCTCATCATGCAGGGGAATCAGATCGCTGCGGCTGCCTGTTACTTGCCTTTGTCAGAGAATCCGTTCATCAGCAAGGAACTGGGAACAAGGCACCGGGCTGCCATCGGCATCAGTGAAGTGGCGGATTCAGTATCTGTCGTCGTCTCCGAGGAGACCGGCCTGATCTCCCTTGCCATTAATGGACAAATTGTCCGGGATATCAAGGAAGAGTCGCTGATCTCGAAGCTGCACCAAGAGCTGAGCTCAACGCTCAAAGAAAAGAGTTCCGCTTTCTGGAAATGGAGGGGGAACAAGAATAATGGATAAATGGATGAAGAATAACAACTTCAACAAAATCCTTGCCCTTGCCCTGGGGATTATCCTGTGGACCATTGTGCATGTAGATACAGCACCGACGTATCAGACTACCGTAAACACCGAATCGAAGACGATTGAGAATGTCAAAGTGGAGATTGAAGGCTTCGACAGTGATAACTATGTATTAACCAAGGATGTAGATAGCGTCAGGATGGAGGTAAGAGGGAAAAGGTCAGATCTTACCTACAAGTTCTCCGACGCATACCGGGTATGGCTGGATCTTAAGGATGTGAAGCCCGGCGATAATACGCTTCCGCTGATGTATTCGACGCCGAGCGGTGTAACCCTGGACGATATGGTCCCGAATCAGGTGAATGTGCATATCGAGCTGCGGACGACCAAATCTTTTCCCGTCTCGCTGAATATTACAGGGGAGCCGGCGTCAGGCTATGAAGTAGGGACTCCGGTGATCGACCCGGCCTCTGTGGAGGTTACTCTTCCGGCAAGTGATCTTGGACGGGTAGCGAAGGTGCAGGGGAAGATTGAGCTGGATGGGGAGAATGAGGCTTTTAGCGAGAAGAAGCTGAGGCTCTACGCGCTGGATAACAAGGGGAACGAGCTTGAGGATGCGGTGATTGAACCGTCCACAGCAGCGGTAGAAGTACCTATTACCCTTCCGTCCAAAACCCTGCCGCTGGACATCAGCTTTACCGGCAGTCTGCCCGGTTCATTAGTTCTGTCCAGGGTGACGCCCGAACAGGATATGGTAACGGTATACGGCAGCGCAGAGACGCTGAAGAACTTGTCCTCTTATGAGGCCGTACTTGATTTAAGCACGGTTAAGAATGCAGGCACAGAGCAAATGAAGCTGGAGCTGAAGCCGCCCGAGGGAACCGGCAAGATTGAACCTGCTGTAATGAATGTATCCGTCTCTGCAGCGGAGATTACCCAGCGGACGCTCTCTGCTATGCCTATTAAGCTGGAGGGCGTTAGCAACGGGCTGACAGCCCTTATATTAGACCCTGTAAGCACCTCTATTGATCTGACGATCTCAGGTGCACCTACACTGCTGGACCAGCTTGACCAGGACAGTATCAGCGTGGTTGCAGATGTCGGGGGGCTTACGGCAGGTATTCACGATGTCACGCTACAGGTATCGCTCCCACGGTTCATCACGCTGCAGAACACCCCTTCGCAGCTTATAGCGAAGATCGAGCTATTGGCTCCTGCAACGCCGGAGGCTACTGTGGGGGCTGACAGCAGTACGCCCGCTCCTAGTCCGGAGCCGAGCGCTGAGCCTGTTACCGGTGAGGAGACGATTGTAGAGCCTACACCAGCCCATACCAGCGACATCGTGGAGGAGACCCCGTCTCCCACGCCTACTCCGCCGGAGAATGAAGTTACCCCGCCAGCGGGCGGCAATAATGCCGGCAGTACGGGCGGAACGTAGCTTGCCCGGGCACGGATTAACAAATCGTTCATACTATAATTTATTAAGCTGAAGCAGCGTATTCAAAAGGAGAAAAAAAGATGGGTAAGTATTTCGGAACAGATGGCGTACGCGGGGTGGCTAACCGTGAATTAACAGCAGAATTGGCCTACAGTATTGGACGCTGCGGCGGATATGTGCTGGCGGGAAATGTGGAAAAGCCTAAAGTCGTAATCGGTATGGACACTCGGATCTCTGGTCCGATGCTGGAATCGGCACTGATTGCCGGGTTATTGTCTATTGGTGCGGATGTAATCCGACTGGGTGTAGTATCTACACCGGCTGTTGCTTATATTACAAGATTGCTTCAGGCGGATGCCGGAGTCATGATCTCTGCTTCGCATAATCCGGTGGAGGATAACGGGATTAAGTTCTTTGGCGGAGACGGCTTCAAGCTGACTGACGAGACGGAGCTGCGGATTGAAGAGCTGATGGATGCGGAGCAGGATGAACTGCCGCGTCCCGTAGGGTCAGGTCTTGGCACGCTCCGGACAGATGATGAAGCGAAGTATCTGTACCTGGACTATCTGAAGACCACCATCGACCAGAGCTTCAAGGGCATGAAGGTTGTACTGGACTGTGCACATGGCGCAGCGTATGAGCTGGCACCTCGGCTGTTCAGAGAACTGGGCGCAGAAGTCATCTGCATCGGGGCTGAGCCGGACGGGCTGAATATTAATGACGGATTCGGCTCAACACATCCGGAGACCTTGCGTGCAGAAGTGCTACGGCATGGTGCGGATCTGGGACTTGCTTTTGATGGGGATGCCGACCGCCTGATTGCGATTGATGAGAAGGGCGACGAGGTGGACGGCGACTTCATTCTCTGCATTTGCGGAGATGCCATGAACCGTGCAGGGAAGCTGAAGGACGGTACTATTGTATCGACTGTAATGAGCAATATCGGATTCTACAAGGCTACAGAGAAGCTGTCACTGAATACGGCGAAGACTGCTGTCGGTGACCGTTATGTCATGGAAGAAATGCGCCGCGGCGGCTATAATCTGGGCGGGGAGCAGTCCGGTCATGTAATTTTCCTGGATTATAATACAACAGGCGACGGGATTCTGACGGCTATTCAACTGGTGAATACCATGAAATCTTCGGGCAAGAAGCTTAGTACGCTGAAGTCCATGATGACCAAATATCCGCAGGTGCTGGTGAATGTGCGCGTGCAGGACAAAACCAATTACCCGAACAATCCGGCGATTGAGGCCGCGATCATAGAAGTAGAAGGCAAGCTGGGCGACAATGGGCGTGTTCTGGTGCGTCCTTCGGGAACCGAGCCGCTGATCCGTGTGATGGCGGAAGGGCCGGATAAGGCCGAGCTTGATCTTTTTGTAGGACAGATTGTGGAAGTGGTTCAGCGCGAGCTGGTGTAATCACTCCTTCTCCATATCGCTTGCACAGACAGCCGGTGATCCGTTATATAGGAGGGTTCACCGGCTGAATGATTAGAGTGGGCGCGGCTTTGTAAGCTGTTGTGAAATGGTTAAGAAAGGTTTTCTTCACTGTGCCGTTGCCAAAATGGTATCAGGTGCATATAATAGACTAAGTGTCATTCCAGAAGGAAAGCGGGGATAGTAAGGTTCATGCAATACAAGCGCCAGAGCTTGATCTTGCGCGGGCGAGAAGGGAAGAACGGAGTCTGCCGAATAGGGCAGGACGGTCTGAACGGATCACGGCAGATGTAAGCTGACGAGGTGGAGGTGTTCGAAATGTTCGGCGGGGACCTCCCGGTGATGCACCAGAGCCGTAAATGGAAGCGGAAAATGCGAGGGCGACCTTGCACACAACGCTTCTGTGGGTGCCAAAAATGGAGAAGTACAAATCATGGGCAAGCGTACATGCAGGAAACGCAGATGGTTCTGCTGCGGCAGAAGAGAAGACTGTGCATTTTATTACTGTAAGTGACAGGTTATTTTGTTGCGTATCATGGACAACATCATATTTGCTTTTCTTCAAAACATGCCGCACGGCACGTTTCTTTCCTCATGCGCCCCTAATTACGATAAATTGGACGGAGGAAAATATAATGTGTGGTATTGTGGGATATATTGGGAATCAGAATTCGCAGGGGATCTTGGTAGAGGGTTTGAAAAAGCTGGAGTATCGCGGGTATGATTCCGCAGGTATTGCTGTGTTCACCACGGAAGGTCTGCAGATTGTGAAGGCACAGGGACGTATGGCGAATCTTGAATCCCGTCTGGACGCGACTCCGCTGACAGGCAGCGCTGGCATTGGCCATACCCGCTGGGCTACACACGGCAAGCCATCCGATGAGAACTCTCATCCGCACACAGATAACACTCACAAATTCTCGGTTGTTCATAACGGGATTGTTGAGAACTATCTGGACCTGAAGGAAGAGCTGATTGCCGGAGGAGCCATCTTTACTTCCGAAACAGATACAGAAGTAATCTCCCACCTGATTGCCCGTGAATATAATGGGGATATCGTTAAGGCTGTACAAAAAGCGATCACTTACATGCGCGGAGCGTTCGCCCTGGGTGTGCTGACTGAATATGAACCGGATAAACTGGTAGCTGTACGTCAAGCCAGTCCGCTGATTATCGGTCTTGGAGAAGGCGAGAACTTTATCGGGTCAGATATTCCTGCACTGCTGGAATATACCCGCAACGTATATATTTTGAACGACGGCGAAATGGCTGTATTGACACGGGATGCTGTCGAATTAATGACGATTGAAGGCAACTTTATTTCTCGGGAAATGATTACTGTCGATTGGGATGCGGTTACCGCAGAAAAAGGCGGTTATGAGCACTTCATGCTGAAGGAAATTCACGAGCAGCCAAAGGCTTACCGCGATACCATGCGCGGACGTATGAATGCTGAAGGCAACAAGGTCATTCTGCCGGAGCTTAACCTGACGGAAGAACAGATCAAGAACATCCGCAATATCCAGATCGTTGCTTGTGGTACTGCATATAATGCCGGTCTTGTTGGACGTAACCTGATTGAGTCCCTGGTGCGGATTCCGGTAGAGAATGACATTGCTTCCGAATACCGCTACCGTGCGCCAATCGTGACTCCAGAAACACTGGTTATCGTAGTCAGCCAATCCGGTGAAACTGCGGACACATTGGCCGCTCTCCGTGAAGGTCAGGCCAACGGAGCACATGTGCTGGCGATCACTAACGTAGTAGGCAGCTCTATTGCCCGGGAAGCGAACAGTGTACTGGTAACGCTGGCCGGACCGGAAATCGCCGTAGCCTCTACCAAAGCGTACACCTCCCAGCTGATTGCGTTCACTTTACTGGGTCTGTATCTGGCTGAAGTACGCAGCACCCAGTCTGAGCCTGAGGTTGCCAAGATTCTGGCGGCTATGCAGTCTCTGCCGGAGCAGGTAGAAGTGATTCTGGCGCAAAAAGATGTCCTCAAAGCCTATGCCGAGCAAATTGCTGTGCACAAGCATCTCTTCTTCATCGGCCGCGGCGTAGATTACGCAGTAGCTCAGGAAGGCTCGCTGAAGCTCAAAGAAATCTCCTACATTCACTCCGAAGCCTATGCTGCGGGTGAACTGAAGCATGGTACACTAGCGCTGATCGAAGAAGGCGTTCCTGTCATTGCCCTGGCTACCCAGGAATCCGTGCTGGAGAAGACCGTCAGCAACATCAAAGAAGTGAAAGCCCGCGGCGCCCATGTCCTGGCCGTCACACATGAAGAACACAAAGACGACCTGCTCCGCTCCGTTGACCAGGTATTCGTGATTCCTCAGACCCTGCCGCTGCTGACCGCAGCCCTGTCTGTAGTATCCCTGCAGTTGCTGGCTTACTACGCGTCTCTGGCCTTGGGTCATGATGTGGATAAACCAAGAAACCTGGCTAAGAGCGTTACTGTGGAGTAAGGGTGGAATCAGTAAAGGAAGTCTTGATTGATTACATTAAAGTATTGTTCTGATTTAAAAAAATTCATTATAGTATTGTTTTGAAAAAGTATTCAACGATTAAATTAATCAACATAAGCCGTCCTAATAATTTAGGGCGGCTTTTTTGCTGGGAAATTACTCGAAAAAATGAATATCAGAGGATGGACGCTTCACTAAGCTAATGGGAAGGATATGTTAATCAATTAGCGAATACTTCAAATAAGTATAAGTAAAGAATCTGCATGAACCATAAAAAATTCAAAAAAGTGAAGGAGCAGCATAGCCTTATGAAACTAGGACATATAATGATTTTCGTTAATGACATGACAAAGACGAAATGGTTTTATTCTGAATTGCTGGGTTTGCAAACTCTGTTAGAGCAAGAAAATAAGCTTATATTTGCCCTTGACGGCTGTCAGCTTATAGCTTTTAAGTGTGAAAAGACCAAAGAAATTGGGGATTATTCAAACGAAGCTAGAACAGTTTTGGTGTTTGAGGTCGTATCTGTTGAGCAAACTTATAAAGAAATGAAGGAAAAGGGTATTCAATTTTTGCATGAGAAACCTACTGAGGGGCGATATGCTGCTTTCGTTGATCCATTTGGTAACGTACATGAAATCGCTGAATCGTTCGACACTTAGTAAGTATGAGAGAAATTTAATCCAAAGGAGTATAAGTTTATGAGCTATGATATTCATATTACGAGAGCAGATCATTGGACAGAGAGCACGGAAAGTCCCATTTCACTTGATGAGTTAAAGGTTTTATTTTCGGCTAAAAATGATTTTGAGTATTCTAATACATTTTCAATATCTGGTCCAATTCAAATATCAATAAACGGTGATTTTTTTATATGGAAAGTTGATGATGTAATGGATAAGATGAAGGAGATTGCTAAGGAACTTAATGCGAAAGTACAAGGGGATGAAGGAGAATTATACTAAATCATTCTGATATTATCTTAAGCTAATTGATTATAAGGAAGCACCTTAACCTGCTATTCTTGGTGGGGCAAATAGACGAAGCGCGTAATAAGGAGGATATATGATGATGAAAAAATGGACGATTTCTTTGCTTTCATCAGCACTTTTTTTGCTGCCTTTAACAACAGAATCTGGTTATGCATCAGAGGCTTCTACATCTACTACGATTAACAATGGCCAAATAAACAATGGTCGAGTACTAGTTCCATTACGCGCAGTCTCCGAGAATCTTGGTGCAAGTCTGGAATGGTTTCAAACGGACAAAGTTGTTAAAATCAAAAATGGGGATTCAACCCTATGGCTTGCCGCAAATTTCAAACGTGTCATTATTGAAGCTGCTCCATCGAGTGAAACTCCGGACACACCGTCCCGGGAATATGTGGATTTGGATACTGCCACACAGGTCATCCAAGGAACAACGTATGTCCCTCTACGTTTTGTTAGTCAGTCGTTAGGAGCAACTGTAGTATGGAACCAACTGTCTAAACAAGCAAAAGTGACGTTAGGCAACAAGGGACTTGTTGTCAATATGAAGACCCCGTCTATTCAAATTCCGGAGAAAAGCAAAATTACTGACTCACGCTTGAAACTACTATCGGATAAATTAAACCAAGCATCCAATATATCTTCCATTAAAAATGTAAATTCAACCCTCCAACCCTATTTCACGGATAGGTTAATTAAGTCTATTGTTCAGAACAAAGGTTTGAACACAGCAGGTACTTATGAAATGCCTGTCACTTCACCTGTTTATACTAGCAAGAATTCGGCCACACTTTCGCAATCTGTAATACTGGCGAATGGTCTTACAGGAGAAGATCAATATGCTGAAGATCGGACGGTCACTCTTATATTCACTAACGGCACTTGGAAGGTGGATAGCGTGAATAAGGCGGCTAGAGTTCTAATATCAGGATTCTCTGATTATCACCCTCAGTAAAGAAAATGGTATAGTAGGGTTAGAATTTCTATTTCTTAAGCTGATGGGCAGGTGTGGAATTTGGAAGGGAATAATGGAAAAGGAAAAACTCACCTTAGGGAATTTATGACTTGGGCTGGGGAAAAAGGCTGGGACATAATGAGTAAATCCGGTTCTCAGCTACATTTAAATAGTGGCATTACTTCAAGATATAAAGGACTTCCAGATGAATATTCCGAATTTCTAAATGTAGTTGAAAAATGCGTTGCACCGGATGAGCAAACCTGGTTTATTTGTGAGGCGGAGTTCAACAATAGCACGGAGGCCGCATTCCAATGGAATGAATTTGAAATGCTTAGTCTGGAGGCCGCAGAGGGTGATTCTATTTGGCGCTCAGAGATAACGGCCTGGTGGGATCATCACTTGCCGATTGTAATGTCTGTGGAGGATGGATATTCCTTCTATGCCATTGACTTAACAACCGACGGTGGGGCTATTGTCCGTGGATGTGAGCCTGAATTTGAAGAGGTTGAAAAAGTAGCCGATTCGTTTGGAGAATTTCTGGCACGGTTAATGTCAAATTGAGATTAACGTAGCTAGGAGAGGTTGCTGCTCTTATGAAGATGCCACCTCCAGTCCAGAAAAGAGGAATGTACAGTGAAACGGGCAGATCCGGTTAAAATATATAATACTTCTGTGGAAGCCACGCTTGAAGTGATTGGAGGAAAGTGGAAACCTGCTATTCTTTTTCATTTAACCTTTGGGAAGAAACGGAATAATGAATTCAAAACGCTGATACCAAAAATCACTCAAAAGGTATTAACGGAACAACTTCGGGAGCTTGAAGTGGCAGGGATCGTTCTACGTACTTCCTATAATCAGGTTCCTCCAAAGGTTGAATATGAGTTAACGGAGTATGGGAGTAGTCTAAAAGAGATTCTTCACCTGATGTGTAGATGGGGCGAAACTTATATTGAGCGAACCTACGGGGAGAATGCAGTTGTTCTGGATAACCCGCCAAGTGAATCTGAACCTGAAAACTAACAAGCTGACCTTATGGAAGGTCAGCTTGTTAGTTTTCCATCGTCTGTTAAGGAATGACTTTGCGTTTCCGGAAATCATCAAAGATATCTTTAAACATCACTTCCGTGTCCACGTATTCATGAAAGCCTAATCGGCGGGCCTTTGATCCGTCGGAGAAGAAATCGTAGTTCCAGGAAAACACAAAATCTCCAAACTGCCAAGACGAGACAGCTTTATAGGAATGTGGTGCAAGACCATGCTTTTTAACCATGGTGTCCCATAGCTCCTCCTTATCAGCCATGATCATATCCAGTGACATGGGCAATGGAGGTGCTGTCTCCAACTCGAAGTAACGGGCAATTTTGGGCCAAAGTTCATTCCAGCGAAACAAATCTCCGTTTGTAATGTTAAATGCCTGATTCGCACAGTTCTCTTCTGTCGCTGCCCATACGGTTGCTTTGGCGAGTAGTCCAGCATCCGTCATCTCCAGGAGGCTATCATAAGCCCCCGGCTTTCCCGGGAACCGTAGAGGAAGCCCAAGTTCCTTCGACATAGACGCGTATATGCCAATGACCATGGCCAGGTTCATCGGGTTCCCGAGCGCGAATCCGCACACGACTGAAGGACGAAGGGCTGACCAAGTCCAGGATTTCCCTAATTGTCTTTGTTCTAAAAAATCTTGCTGGGCAATATTGAATTCTGGAGGCATATGATTCGCGTCAGTCTCACGTGCAGGTGTCTTGAAAGGACCGAGATGTGCACCGTATACCTTGTATCCCTGCATCAGACTGACATGCTTCAATCCCGGCGCTATCGGTTCCATAACTTCTACAACGTTCACTAACATAGCCAGGTTGGGTGGAACGAGTTCGGCCCAAGTTGGCCGGTCTTGATACGCAGCATAGAAGATGTGGGTTACCTCAGTTAGCCCTTTCAATTGTTCACGGGTTTCATTTATATTGAGTAAATCGGCCGCCACATAACGTACACGATCGGTAGATTCTCCACCTCGACGTGAAACGCCAATAACGTCCCAGTCGGGTAAAGTAATAAGGTGATGGATTAGGTTGCGACCGATCACACCATTTGCGCCAATGACCAGAGCGATTTTACGTCTTTCAGTAGATTCATTCATCATCGTGTCTCAACTCCTTAAGTGCAGTGATTTGTTCAACGTTAGTTTGTAACAAATATCAACACTTGAGAAGTACGCACTTTGAAGTAACTAAAGTACTTCATTGTAATCTAACCAGTCCCGCTGGTGTCAAAAGAAAGGTATGTGATGGAGTACCCTGTACCTAATTTTCCTTATTCGATTCAAAGTGCTTGACTATGACGTTAGGTCATAGTGCATAATTCTCACTATCAACTACTTGGAGTGAGAGATATGAATATAAAAACATTGCGTTCAGACCGAATTTATCAAAAAGTTGCCCAAGCTTCGCCCGAGGAAAAGCTTGAATTATTCAGAAACGAAATGATGGCTCCCTTTATGAAACAATGGAAAATTCAACAAATGCCTTTTAGAGCTGAAGAAGCGAATGGTTTTGACGTTGTTACGTTCAATAGTATAATGCACCGCTCCCCTGATCAGATTACCGGGCAGATTTCATCAGAGATCGAGTTGATTTCATCGGATTCTTTTTGGTTAGAGTGTGAGCATGCTGTGAAGAAAAGCCTCCATCTATTTATAGAACATGAAATAAATCTCCCTGTATCCGAATATTTGTTTACCATTCAACTAGGAAATCCGGAAAGCCGTGCCTTATTAATAAATGAAGGATATAGCGGCTTCGGGGGCATCCCCGGGTTTATCTGGGGTACACTCTTGCCAAATGAATACACGCTTCCTCGAATGAAGGCTTCGCTGGCGCACGAATGCAATCATAACGTGCGGTATCAATTTATTCAATGGGATCACACCGTTAATTTGGGCGAGCTTATTGTAAGTGAAGGATTAGCTGAGAACTTTGCTACGCTCATGTTTGGAGAAGAGTTGCTTGGCCCTTGGGTAACGAAAACAAATGCAGAAACACTTAACAGGCGCATTAAGCCCGTGCTAAGAGAGCAATTGCAATTAACGGGGTTTGATCAATTTGCCCCGTATCTTTATGGTGATGAGATCGCAGAACTTCAGAGCTTCAAACCGGTCAATATGCCTTACAGCGCCGGCTACGCTTGCGGATATTATTTAATCCAGTATTACCTAAGAAAAACAGGAAGAACGATCTTTGAGGCAACAATCACGCCTGCTGCTCAAATACTAGACGAAGTAAAGGGATTTTGGGATGAAGAAACCATTATTAGCGGTTAAAGATATTGTTCAGATAACAGGCATTACAGCTCGTACCTTGCACTATTACGATAGAATCGATCTATTTAAACCGACACATCTGACGGAAAAAGGGTATCGCCTATATGATCGAAGCAGTTTGGAAAAACTTCAAACCATTTTATTCTTAAAGGAATTGGATTTTTCCTTGAAAGAAATTGCGGACATTTTAAAGCTGACCAGGCAAGAACAGAAACAAATATTAAAGAAGCAGAGACAAACTTTATTATTGAGAAAACAAAGACTGGACAACATCATGACTGCTCTTGATGAATACGTTTCGGGGAATGATATTAGTAATTTACACATTTTTAACCATTCTTCCGTTTTGCCATTGAAAGAACAGTATGCCAATGAGGCAAGGTTCATTTATGGCGAAACAGAGGCGTACAAAGTGTATATTGAGACGATGGAAAAACTATCTGTCGATGAAAAAGAGAAACGTTTTTCCGATACTGAGGAAATATATAAAAAAATTGCGTCTTGTATCCATCAGGATCCTTCCTCCGATGAAGTGCAGCGATTAATCGAAGAGTGGAAAGGAAATCTAATGCAATTCATGACCTGCGATGCAGAGTTACTGGCTTGCATTGCCCATACCTACAAATTCGATGCACGCTTCAAAAGCTACTTTAATCAATATGGCAATGAGGATTTAGCAGATTTTCTTTACAGCGCAATTATGCAAAATATCAACCGGTAATCATCTGCAGAAGCCATTCTACCGGCAGTTGAATATTGCGCAAGTGATCATTCAACCACCGCTTGATAGGATTGCGTTTGCGAAAATGCTATGCTGTTTTTGACAGTGCGCACTGTACATTTTGTACGACTTGGAGGTATACCAATGCTCGACTTGCGTAAGATTGGAGCTTATATTTCGAAGCTTCGCAAAGACCAGGATCTGACCCAATTGGAACTTGCCGATCAACTGAATGTAAGTCATCAGGCGGTATCGAAATGGGAGCGCGGCGAATCGCTACCGGATATCGGAACGCTTCCGCGGTTTGCGAGGTTATTCGGCAAGACGGTTGATGACATTTTAAATGCAGGAGACCACGCAGAACATCGGGAGCACCAGCACCTGGGAACGATCGTTGAGGAGATCTCCGAGAACAGACCGGACCAAGTGGCAGAGAGGGTCAATACCGGTGAGGTGGAGGTGGAAGATCTGCTAGAAGTAGCACCGTTACTAAAAGCAAGCTCTCTGCATAAGGTTACAGAACGATTAGACAGCAGCGTGCTTAAGTTGGACTTCATCATGCGGCTGGCTCCGTTCCTTGGAGCGGGTACATTGGATGAACTGGTTAGTCAGGCTGAAGAAGACGAAATGGAGTGGGACATCATTACAGGACTCGCTCCGTTCGTCAGCGGCGACACCTTAAACCGACTGGTAGATAAATGGAATGAGGGTTCCTTGGAGTTCCACAATCTTGTTGAAATTGCCCCGTTTCTTGGAAGAGAACATATAGATCGGTTGGTACAACTAGCAGAAGAGGGCAGCTTAAGCTGGGATACCGTTCAAGGGTTGGCTCCCTTTATTAGCAGAGATACGTTAAGCCGCCTGGTAGACCGGGTTACAGAAGGCACACTCGATGCGGACCGGATCATAAGTCTCGCACCCTTTCTGGACAGGGGAAGTCTTGAGAAGCTGATTAATGGAGTGGCAGCTAACGGGAAAAGATAGTTCAACAACTACAGCGGCAGAATAAGACTTTACTTATCAAGTCTTGTTCTGCCGCTGCTTTTTTTTACGGGCAAATATTTGTCAGGACGGAATGTCCATAGCCGTCTGAATGTTTTTGAGATTGAGCTGGACCAATTACATCGGCAGGCCAGATTTCATTATGGAAAAGACCTGCGCCTACGTTTTGACTCGATTTTAGGTTATGGTAACCTGTAACTAAAGTAGTTAGTACATATTCAAAAAATTGGTTGAGATGCGAGGTGCCTTGAATGATAAGAGAAGTAGAGATGCTGGCCCAGTCCATTGCAGAATTGAAGGAGTTTTACGTGGATTCACTCGGGTTAACATTAATTACAGAAAATTCGACTTCATTTAGTGTGAAGGTTGGGGAGTCCAGCCTATCCTTTACAGAGTCTGGACAGAGCGCCCAACCTTTTTATCATTTTGCCTTTAATATACCGGAGAACCAAATCGGCGAGGCGGTGCGGTGGATCACCCCGAAAGCCGCTATAATCCCGGATCAAGACAAGCAAGTCGTATACTTCGAAGCATGGAATTGGTTCATGTCAGATCAGGAAGCGTACCCGCATACACTGACTGTACAGACCGATGTCTGCGAAGTGACGCTTGATCCTTGGAATGAAATGAAGGTCAGCGCCAAAAGGTGATTTTATCACTAGGTAAGCGCACCGATTCATGGCCTTCTTGCTTGGCTTTGCCGATGGACAGGATCATGACAGGGACATAACGTTCGTCGTCCAGATCAAAGGCGCTAACTACCTTATCACGCTCAAAACCTGCCATAGGATTGGTGTCATACCCGTGTGCACGGGCTACCAGCATCAGTTGCATCGCAAATAAACTGGCATCGACTTTGGCGATCTCTATCTTCATATCCCGGGGGAGTAGCGGGAACATACCAAGAATTTGGGAGACCTGCTTATCCCGCACCTCCTGCGGCATTTTCCCCTGCTCGACAGCCATATTATAAATCTCTTCTACATACTGTTCACTCTGCGTATCACCCAGAATAATAAGCATAGCGGCTGAGGAATCATTTTGTTGCGTATTGAATTGTACGAGAGGACGGAGTTTGTCTTTCCCTTCAGGGGTATGAACCACGATAACACGCCATGGCTGGATATTGGCAGAAGAAGGCGCTAAGCTTGCTTCATTAATGATGTCTTGCATTTCTTTTGTAGTAATCTTGACCTGCTCATCATAATGGCGGACGGAACGGCGGCCCGTAATAATACTCACAAAATCGTTGTTTTGGATATGCTCCAGCATGTAATCTCTCCTTTTGAGGTAACCCGTTTTTTTGACATTGTTGGTGCCAGTGGTTATCCTATTGTCATTATGAACTATAAACCGTGGTTTACAGCAAATCTAATTATTACGGTGTTCAGAAGGGAATGGGTTATGAAAGCGAGTGAAGTGTCCAGGCTGATGGGGCTGCCAGTATCCACCTTGCGATTCTATGAACGCAAACAGCTGATTCCGGAGCAGTATATATCAAGGGATGACAATAATTATCGCGTATATCATGAAGATGTGATTGCTTTTCTGGAGGATATAAAAACCCTGCTCAGTGTAAATTTCACTATTCAGGAAATAATTCTGCTTATCAACGAGAACGAGAATTCCTATGTAGAAAAGAATGCTTTGGTGAAGGGAAAAATTCAATATATCCAGGAGTTAGAAGAGAAGTTGAAGGCATCCAAAACATTCTTAGCGGATGTGTTAGAGGGCAATGCAAGATTTCAGACTCCGTGCAAATCTGTGGATACAATTAAATAGGAGTTGACGTATGGTACTTGTAATTAAGGTGATTCGAGTTCTGTTATTCGGAATTGTAGTTCTATTATTGGCCTCATCCATGCCAGTTTTTGCTGGAGTAACGTTGCTTTGTATTGTTGGAATTTCCATGCTTCTTAAAAGGATTGGTAGAAAATAAGAGTGTTAAGCAAAGACAACCGCTCAGGAAAGATCGACGGTTGTCTTTGCTCTGATATAAATTTGGAAGAATTCAAACAAAACAGTGGCCCTATTCCCGTCCCATAGACTCAAAATGTATAAGCATGACCCCCGACATCCGCCCACGCCAGCGTGCCGTCCGGCATCCATCCCAGCAGAGTACCTGCAGCCACGAACTCGAAGGATCGCTTTTGCTTGTCGTAGACCTGAATGGCGCCAGTCCCGGATGTATATGCCGCGAACCTGCCGTCCGGCGACCAATGGAGCCCCGATAACAGGGAGTAATCCTTCTCCCGGCGCTCATGCTCCCAGATATCTTTTGTCACCTGATCCGTAATTCGTTCATCCTGCATAACCGAAGAGGTCCCGCTTCCGATATCGTAACGGATTGTCCCGAGCGGGTTATCCTCTCCGCTGTCTGCGGGAAGCAGCAGGATCGAATCATCCTCCCAGGTCAGCGGATATACGAACAGGAAGCCGTCACTGTGGGAGAGGTAAACCGCGTTCTCCCGCGACAACAGCGTATTTCCCTTCTCATCCAGAACCAGCAAGTCCGCTCCAGAACCGATGTAATCGTCATGGGCGGTTAATACAGCGATGCGGGTACCGTCCGGCGATGAGGACATTCCGTAGACAGGCTTGTTGAACGTATGGAGCTGCTTACGGGTGAAGTCCTTCAGGTCTACCCGGTACAGCGTCTTATTGCCCGAGACCATATAAGTGAAGCCCGAATAGAAACGGTCGGCGTACATCTCATGGTAACCGTAGTCATTACCGTAGGCATCCTTTTCCTGGGGAAAAGCCGGAATCTCCAGCGCCTCGCCCTTCAGGGCGTGCACCAGATGGTGCTTCTCCTGCCCATAGAACAGGTAGGAGGGAGCCACCGATTCCCGGGTCTGGACCGGCTTGATCCAGCCCGTGTTCCAGGCAGGAACTACGCGCCTGGTACCAGAAGTGACGCCCTGGAACAGCAGGCTGCCTTCACCGTCCCCAGCTCTGATTACTACCGTGTTACGGTAGGGCAGTTCCGTGCTGGCATACTTGCGCCCGTCTGCAGTAACGGCTTCATCCAGGTTGAATGACCCGGACCAGACGCTGTCCTCATCCAAATGCAGGCGGATTTGGACAAAGCGTGGAGACTCCCATTCCAGCGTGTAACGGAATTCGGTCTCGGGATCACTGGTCTGTAGACTATTTTTCAGTGCTTGCTCCAATGATCGCTGGTCAATATCAAAGTTGGATTTCACCTGCACCAATTGTCCGCCGCCGATAATTCGCAATTGCTCAATGTAGAGAAGTGGCTCCTCTGTGTTTGAAGGTGCTGAGGGGGAAGGTGTGGCTGACATAGCCGTGGGTGATACTTCGGTCTGTGAGGATGGGGACTGGGAAGAGCCGTTCACACCGGCCTTGTCTGCCCCCTGACACCCTGAGAGGAGAGCCGCCGCCAGCACAATTGCTGCCATATAGCGCATACATAAACCTCCTGTTGTGTTCAATTGTCCTATTGTTTTCAGAGAATAGATAGATTTTCCATATTGTTATGGACGCGGATGCTGCACAGAAGTTGCAGATGCGGGTTTGACTTCAAAACGTTGCTTGGCTACCATGGAAGCAAAGGTCTGGCTGTTATGCCGACAAATAGAGGTGATTCTAAATGATAAAAGCAGTAGAGATGCAGACCCCTGCCCTAGAAGAAATGAAAAACTTTTATGTGAATACTCTTGGGTTGACGCTAGTTCAGGAACAATCAACATCTTTCAGTGTACAAGTGGGAGTGTCCAGCCTAACCTTCAAAAAGTCTGATCCAAACGGACAACCAAAGTATCATTTTGCATTCAATATTCCTGAGAATAAGATAGATGAGGCGTTGCGCTGGATCACTCCGAAGGTCCAGATTATTCTGAGCCAAGGACATGAGATTGTGCACTTCGAGTCTTGGAATGCAGACTCCATCTATTTCTATGATCCGGCAGGTAATATTGTAGAGCTGATTGCCCGGCACAATCTGGACAATTCCGCCAATGAGGCATTTTCCCCAGCGAGTCTGTTATGTGTAAGTGAGATCGGACTGCCTGTACCCGATGTAGAGGAGGCGCTGCTCAAGCTATCCCGGGTAGGGATTGTTCCTTGGCAGGATTCTAGTAGCCAGTTCGCCGCTGCAGGTGACGAGTGTGGACTGATTATTGCTGTGAAGCAAGGCCGGATCTGGTTCATGTCTGATCAGGAGGAAGCCTATCCGCATCCGCTAACTATTAAGACGGACGTCTGTGAGATTACGCTGGATTATACAGAAGGGATGCAGGTCAAGGAGCTTCGTTAAGGCTAACTGTATAGAATGAGTAAAACGGTTCTTTCTTTTGACTTCCCGGCTCCGAATGTCTACCCTGAAGTTACATAATAAGGAAAGCGAGTGAACTTATGAATAGAAGCGCTGACAGAATGAATGTTGTCATTCGGGACACGGAAGGGGTTAAGCTGTCACGCCAATTCACTTCCGTGTAGGCACACAGATACGGAGGGATAATTTTGAAGAATATGCAATCAGGCTTTGAGTACAATGGGGATTATTATGAAGCAATCGGGGATTTCATGCGGGAGCAGTATTTAACATTCGGTTTCGCCCAGGGAACGATGCAGGAAGTAGACTTTTTAATAGAGTTAATGAATTTGAAGCAGGGTACTCACATCCTGGATATAGGCTGTGGTCCGGGTCGGCATAGTCTTGAATTGGCCCGGCGCGGAATTAGAACAGTGGGCGTGGATATTTCTGCGGAATTTATCAGACACGCTAATCGGGAAGCTGTGAAGGAAGAGTTACAGGCAGCATTTCTGGTGGCGGATGCCCGCGAGTTAACGTTTGATCAGGAATTCGATGGCGCAATTTGTCTGTATGAAGGAGCTTTTGGACTGGCGGGCAGTGAAGAGAATCACCGGAAGGTCCTTAGAGGGGTGCAGAAGGCGCTGAAGCCGGGTTCCTTATTCGTGCTTACGGCAATTAATGTACTTAACTTAGCCCGGCGTATACAGGATGAGTCGTTATTTGATCCGTATTCCTGCACCGTAATCGATAAAGAAGAGGTTCACAGCCCCGAGGGTGAATCCAAAGAGGTGTTGATCTATACCACAGCTTTTACCTTCCGGGAATTACAGATGCTTCTGGTTAGTGAAGGTTTCGAAGTGGAGGCTGCGTATGACTGTAGCCCAGGACAATTCGGGAAACACTCCTTACAGCTCGGGAGCATGGAGATTATGATGGTTGCACGCCGTAAGTAAATAGTAGTGTGGTGAATGAGCAGCGGTAGCCGGGACTCTTAAGGGAGCAGGGCACCGCTTTATTTTTATCAGCACCCGTTTGATTTAGTTTACTGGACCTCAAAAAAGCTTCAAAAAAGAAACTGAGTTGAGAAGATTATGCAACTTTTGGAAGAGCGGTTCAGTCTATTATGGTGAGGTGACAAAACAACAAGTGGAGGATATTCCATGAACTACACAGGGAAAGTCGTGATTATCGGCCTGCTGTTTGGTGTTTTATTAGCAGGATGCAGCCAGAATGAAGATTCGCCTTCAAATTCTTCACCCACTCCTGCAACTGAACAAAATCAGAATGTAAATTCCACCAATAATGAAGGTGAAGGAATGGCAGAAGCAGAGCCCCTATCTTATACAGCAGAACAAAAAAATGAAATTAGTGAAGCTGCTAAGAAAGCCGGATTAGATGAAGTCTACATCCCTACAGTAGGTTTAGGTAGCGATGATTACATGGATCGTGTTGAAGCTAAAGAAAATCAAGTCCGTATTGTATTTATTCGTGGTTCAATCACTCAATCCAAAGAAGAACTTAAACCCACTAACGAGATTGCTTCGACTAAAAAAGTTGAGCTTTCTAAAGATGTATCTGGGGAGTGGATTACTGAAGAGAACGGAGC
This sequence comes from Paenibacillus tritici, assembly GCF_013204885.1. Taxonomy (GTDB): domain Bacteria; phylum Bacillota; class Bacilli; order Paenibacillales; family Paenibacillaceae; genus Paenibacillus_AQ; species Paenibacillus_AQ tritici. Next base: position 96,658 of record NZ_JABMKX010000016.1, on the reverse strand, counting down.
AACGTATTTATATTTTGAAATAGACGGGCTGCATTTCAGTATGCAGTCAGCTAAAGACATTTCTCAGGGTGATTATGAGAGAGCAGCTGCTTCGCTTAAACCATTACTCTGAACAAAGAAGATGTGGACGGATTGGTTACTGACCATCGCAAATCATCCAAATTTGTACTGAGTTTAAGTGAGCTTTGTATAGCAAATGAACCTTTTCCCCGCTCCATTTGTTTATAAATTGCCAGACTCTGAGCAGTGAAGCTTAACAAACAAAGCGGAGGGGATTACAGGTGTCTATGATATTAGCTATGCATATTGCTACACATCTGCTTACGGGCAGTTTCATTGTATCGATGGTGCTCATGCGCTATGAGATTTCTTTCAGGGAAAAGATTGTTCTGCTCGGACTGAACTCGTTCCTGGGAATTGTGCCGGATCTGTTGGGGAACAGGTATGTATCTCCTTGGTCGCATTCCATTATAGTCATGGGGCTGGTTATGGTTCCGATTGTGTTCCTGTTCAGGCTGCTGCTGAAAAAATATTCGTATACCCATTTGTACCTATGTCTTGCGGGGAGTGTGCTGGGTCATATTCTGGTGGATTATTTGGGACATGGGGTGCATTTGGTCTATCCGCTGTCCAGCGAAGCTTATACCCTTCCTTTGATCTATCTCGGTGATCCTACGGTTTGGGTGCCTCTGTTACTAGGTGTAATGGGTTTTGTGCTTCCGGTGTCGTTGGGCAGGAGACGGGTGCTTAATACGGGCTGTGCTGTGTTTATTGTCCTGTATCTCAGTCTTAAGCTTGCCATGCTAATGCAACTGGAACAAGGGCTTCCGCGTAAATTCACTCTCACTCCACAGGCAGCCGTTCAGGTGTATCCGCTCGGGGATTATCAGGTTCACAAGCTGAGTGATTTTTGGAAAATGAGGTTTGATGTCATCGACTCCCAGCGAAGGGTGCTTGGGGTGTTGCCTGTCTTGGGCGGAGAAGTCCAGTTGGACGTGAATATGCTCTTTGCCGCGAAGGGTGATATTGTCCGAAGTAATACGGGAAAAGACGGACTGGAGTACGTATACCGGATGCTCCCTGCTGAGGATGAGGTTTTTTTTGAAGTGATGGAGGAGAGCAGCGAAGGGCGCGCCGGAGAGATTGTTGCACGCGACCAGGAGGAGAATCCCCGTTATTTTATCTATAAGGATGGAGAGTGGCAGGAAAACGCGAAGAAGTAGACTGTTGCAGAGAAGGGGACAGCACGTGGAGGATATCAATGCACTTATTCAAAAGCTAGACTGGGACACACCTGAAGCCGAACAAGCGGAGGCTATTCAGAAGCTTCAGAACATCCAGGATGAGGAGCTTCATCTATTGTTGCAGCCGCTAGGCAAAGAGTATTGGGGCGGAGCGGCGGAGGTTATTGTTAAGCTGGGCTATCCCCGCGTGAAGCCTATCTTGCCCGGACTGCTGGAGTGGATTCAGGACATGAATTGGCCGGGATCACGCCGGATTGCTCCTTTGTTGAGAGAGATCGGTGATCCGGTGATCCCCTATATTCAAGATGTTTTCAGGAATCAGAGTCAAGATGAGGAATGGATGTACTGGATCTTCGAAATGATCATCGATTACTGGAACAAGGAGCAGATCGTTCAGATTCAGGAGGAGCTAATCCGGCTAACTGCAGGAGGAACGATAGGTCTGAAGGCACTGCGGATTCTATGGGTCCACCAGATCTATCCGGGAGAAGCCGTTCTACTACTGTTAGAGGACAAGAAACAGAGGGCCCTTGCAGAGATCGCTCAGCTGGAGAATACGTATCCCGGCATCGATTGTGAAGCGCTGAAAAGAGGATTCAGTGAAGGGATCTTCAAACCGGGATTATGCAAATCTTATTTGGAGCAGCATCGGGAAGAATTCAGCTTCTGTAACCGGAAATCCAGTCTTCATGACTTCGTAAGTGAAATCGAGGAGCTTGTAAGTAAGGTGTCAGGCACCGAGTAACACCACGCGCTGAAGGATCAGTCCGGTAATGCTCCGGCCTGTGAATGATCTTAATGCAATCTTAATGTCTTGGCGTAATTCTTAACGCTATATTAATGCCGGACATGATATGTTGAAGATCACGGAATAGTCTTCTGTGGTCTTTTTGTTGTGTCAGGGGAACAGGTGCAGATGGGGTACAACCAAGATCCTACAAATAACAAGCGAGTGGTGAAACCAAAGTGATTTCATTCTTAAAACGATTTTTAATTGGCAGGCCCTTAAAGTCCAGTGAATTGGGAGAGCAAAAGTTAAATAAAAAGAAGGCGCTGGCTATACTGTCTTCAGATGCGCTGTCATCCGTGGCCTACGGGCCGGAGCAAATCCTGATTGTTCTGGTTACGATTGGGGCAGCCGCCTTCTGGTATTCGATCCCGATTGCGCTGGGTGTGTTGATCCTGCTGACCGCGCTCATTCTGTCCTACCGGCAGATTATTTTTGCTTATTCCCACGGCGGGGGCGCCTATGTGGTGTCCAAAGAGAACCTGGGCAAGTATCCGGGGTTAATTGCCGGCGGTTCGCTGCTGGTTGACTATATTTTAACGGTGGCTGTAAGTATATCGGCGGGTACAGATGCCATCACCTCAGCGTTTCCCAGCCTGCATGAGCATAAAGTGGTGATTGCCATTGTGTTTGTGCTTCTGATCACGATTTTGAACTTAAGAGGGGTCACGGAATCTGCCTCCGTCCTCGCTTATCCGGTCTATTTATTCGTCCTGGCCTTATTCATCCTGATTGGTACAGGTCTGTACAACATCTTGTCAGGTAACGTTCCGGCGGAACTGCATACCTCACTGGGTACTCCGGTAGCGGGGATTAGCCTGTTTCTATTATTGCGCGCCTTTTCTTCCGGGAGCTCTGCGTTAACGGGTGTAGAAGCGATCTCCAATGCCATACCGAATTTCAAAAGCCCGGAAGCTTCCAACGCCTCCAAAACCTTAATCGCTATGGGAGTGTTACTGGCTGTGATGTTCTCAGGCATTGTGGTGTTAGCCTATTATTACGGGATTGCTCCCCGCGCTGACGTCACTGTTGTCTCGCAAATTGCCGAGCAAACCTTTGGCCGGAATGCGATGTACTATTTTATCCAGGGAACGACGGCATTAATCCTGATCCTGGCTGCCAATACCGGTTATTCCGCCTTTCCATTGCTGGCCGTGAACCTTGCCAAGGATAAGTTCATTCCGCGAATGTTCACCATGCGGGGGGACCGGCTGGGTTACTCCAACGGTATTATCATATTGGGCGTGCTGTCCATGCTTCTGATTTATGTCTTTGAGGGGAAGACGGAGCAGCTGATTCCTTTATATGCTGTAGGTGTGTTCATTCCCTTCACGTTATCGCAAAGCGGGATGATGGTGAAATGGCTCCGGGAAAAGCCTGCGGGCTGGGTGCCAAAGTTCATCATCAATACAGTTGGCGCTCTGATCAGCTTCGTTGTAACGATGATGTTCTTCATGACCAAGTTTACGCAGGTATGGCCGGTGTTTGTCTTTCTGCCGATTCTGCTCCTGGTGTTCCACCGGATTCATAAGCATTATGAGGCCATTGCGGATCAGCTTAGAATTACTACCTGTGAGGAGACGATTAAGATTGAAGGCAATGTGATTATCGTGCCGGTAGCCGGGATCACGCATGTCGTGATGAACTCCCTGGAGTATGCCAAGTCGCTGTCTCCGCAGCAGATTATAGCCGTCTACGTGCCCTTCGAGCGGGAAGATGAAGCGGTGTTCGAGGAGAAATGGAGAAAGTGGCAGCCGGACGTAAGGTTGGTCACCCTATATACTCCTTATAGAAGCATCATACAACCCTTGACCAAATTTATTGATAAGGTGAATTGGAAGGCCGCAGAGCTGAACCATAGGGTAACGGTAATTATTCCACAGTTCATTCCGAAGAAAGGCTGGCATAATATCCTTCATAATCAATCGAGTCTGCTGATACGCGCCCGTCTGTTGTTCCGCAGCGATGTCATTGTCACTACGGTGCCTTATCATTTGAAGAAGTGATGGATTATAAAAAAGCCTGCACCCCCATACCGGGCGTGCAGGCTTCTTGCTGTTATTACGGTTCGTCGACTCAGCCCAGCTTAAGCAGCCTGCTTCGCAGGCAGCATACGGCGGACCAGCTTCGCCAGCTCCATCACAATGACAGAGCCCAAGGCGAGTCCGGTTGCGGTCAGCCAGTGGCTTATCCCGAAGGAAGCTGGGATCGAGAAAATATCTCTGACTCCCGGCAGCACTGCGATGCCATAAAAGGCAAAGCAGATCATGACCGCGCCGATTACATATTTGTTGCTGAAGAAGCCGGCTTCCACAGAGGTCTGACTGTTGGAGCGGGCGGCGAAGGTCTGCAGGGTGCGCGCCAGAATCAGCGTGGTGAAGGCCATCGCAATCCCCATTTCATCCGAATGCTGCAGCCCGATATACTGGGAGATGATGACGGCAATCCCGATCAGCAGACCACGGGTAATGACCGCCTGCATCATCCCGCCAGCGAAAATGCCTTCGCTGATGTCCCGCGGCTTGCGGCTCATTACATCCGGCTCGGCTTTTTCCATGCCCAGCGCAATCGCCGGGAGGGAGTCATTCGCCAGGTTAATGAACAACAGCTGAATGGCCGTGAACGGATTGATCCAGTCGAAGATCAGGGCGAACAGGATGGCGATGATCGCCCCCAGATTGCCGGCGAACAGATAGGCTATGGCCTTCTTGATATTATCGAACACTGTCCGGCCGACAGCAACCGCATTAACGATGGATACGAAGTTATCATCGGTCAGGATCATGGCCGCCGAATCCTTGGCCACATCGGTTCCGCTGCCCATGGCTACACCGATATCGGCCTGCTTCAGGGCCGGTGCATCATTGACGCCGTCGCCGGTCATGGCGGTGATTTTGCCTTTACGCTGCCAGGCACGGACGATTCTGATCTTGTTCTCAGGGGAGACACGGGCATAGACACCGATCTGCTCCAGCCTGCTGTCCAGCTCCTCCTCGGACATGGCATCCAGCTCCTGGCCGGTGACTGCAATCTCATGCTCTGCCATCAGTCCGATATCGCGGCCGATAGCCTGGGCTGTAGTCTTGTGGTCCCCGGTAATCATAATCGTGCGGATACCGGCTTTGTTGGACTCGGCAATGGAGCCGTATACAGCCTCGCGCGGCGGGTCGATCATCGCCGACAGGCCGACCAGTACCAGATTCTGTTCATCTGCAAGGCCCACCTCAGTAACTGTATTCGGCACCGTCTTATAAGCGTAAGCCAGCACCCGCAAGGCCCGGCTGGAGAACTGTTCGTTGGCTTCAGTGAAGCGCTCCAGCACCTCCGGTGTCAGCGGAACCTCCTGGCCGCTCAGCAGTACATGGGTACATCTGCTGAACAGGACATCGGGGCCGCCTTTGGTCAGCATGGCTTTCTGCCCCTCGAAGGTATGCAGCGTTGTCATCAGCTTGCGCTCGGAATCGAACGGCAGCTCGGCTTCGCGCGGGAAGTTGTCACGGATCTCACGGTAATCCCGGTCCTTGCTGTTACTGAAGGCAATCAGAGCGACCTCGGTGGGATCGCCCAGCTCCTTGCCTTCCTCGTTGATGTTGGAGTCGTTGCAGAGCACTGCAATATGCAGCAGTCTGCGTGCTTCTTCCGACCATTCATCCGCCTTCAGGCTGAACTGCTCCTGCGGTCCTCCGGGCAGGAAATAATCGACAACCGTCATTTTATTCTGGGTCAGGGTCCCGGTCTTGTCGGTACAGATTACGCTGGTTGAGCCCAGGGCTTCCACTGCGGGAAGCTTGCGGATAATGGCATGCTGCCGGGCCATCTTGTTCGTGCCCACGGAGAGAACAATCGTTACGATGGAGGACAAGGCCTCCGGGATCGCGGCGACGGCTACAGCCACGGCGAACATCAGGGCATTCAGAATCGCTTCGGTGGTATCAACCGCGTCATTCGAGAGCCAGACGCGCGCGGCCTGAATAGAGAAGATGAGGACGGACAGCAGCAGGACAGCGATGCCCAGCTTCTTCCCGAAGCTCTCCAGCTTGCGCTGAAGGGGCGTCTGCTTCGCTTCCGCACTCTCAATCAGACCGGCAATCTTCCCAAGCTCGGTGCCGAGCGCCGTTCCTGTGATGACCAGCGTTCCCCGGCCATAGACGACCAGCGAGCCGCTGAAGGCCATGTTGCGCCGGTCCCCAAGCGGAGCCTCCTCTGCGATCGGCTCGATATGCTTGTCCACGGCTTCGGATTCGCCGGTCAGCATGCCTTCGTCGATCCGCAGACTCCCGGATTCGATAATCCGTCCATCCGCAGGCACGTAATCGCCTGCCTCCAGGAAGACAATGTCGCCCCGGACAAGCTCCCTTGCCGGAATAGACCGCAGCGCCCCGTCCCGGATAACCTTGGCTTCGGGGGCGGACATCTTGCGCAGCGCGTCCAGTGAGCTCTCCGCCTTGCGCGTCTGAACCACGCTGATGATTGCATTCAGAATCAGCACTACAAAGATGATGATGGACTCCATAAGATGCCCCATCACAATCTGAACCGTTGCCGCGATGAGCAGGACAACTACCATAGGATCTTTGAAATTCTCCAGAAACAGCTTCCAGAGCGGGTCTTTCGGTTTGCCTTTCAACTCATTATAGCCTTCCTTGGCGAGCCGGTTGTCTACTTCAGCAGACGTAAGCCCGCTCGTGGAACTGTGGACCTCTTCCAGGGTGTCTGACACACTGTGGCGGTAATACTCCATTAGATACAAGCTCCTCTCCAGTGTTTCTTTGTCTGTATGGTTCAAATCTACGTTAGGAATGATGACAAGTTTCAGCATTCTCAGCTCCGGCTGCTAATTAGTTATACCCTAATGGGTGATTTGTATATAAAATAAAATGAGATAATCCTTTATCTGGAGCTGGATTTGGGATGCATTGATCCATAATGTTGCACATTGTGCAGCTTTGATTTCTCGGCACTAAGTATGACTGAGAAATGTTGCATCAAATGCAGGAATTGTCCCGATTGAGCCATATGAAGGGGGAGAAATACTGCCTTTTCTGCAACAAGTTTGGATTTGGAGCCATGTAATGAAGGAAATATTGCACTATGATCAGGATTTCGGAGAAGCGAGAATGAAGAGGAAGAAATAAAGGTCAAAGATTACAAAGACGCTAAGGCCCGATGCCCTTGGCGTCTTTTTTGTGCCTTATTAGAGCAAAACCCATAAATAGTGGTATTTTTCCCAATGAGGGGTTCCTTATGCCGGAGAGAGACTAGCACTATAATATGAAGGCGGTTACATAAAACCGAGGATGAATATAAAAGGGGAGGCAAAGTATGAAAAGTATGAAGCGTGTTTTAGCGGGGCTCTCAACAGTGCTCGTGATGTCATCTGCTCTGGCAGGATGCGGCGGCGGGAATTCGAATTCCAGCTCGTCCGGTACAGAAGCAACGACAGCTCCAGCAGCTACAACTGCCGCAGAGGCTACCAAAGCTCCAGCAGCCGGATCTGGTGAGAAGGTAACCATCAATCTCTGGAGCTTCACCGACGAAATTCCGAACATGACCAAGAAGTATATGGAAGCGCATCCTGATGCGAATGTGGAATTCAAAACTACGGTAATTGCAACGACAGACGGCGCTTATCAGCCTGCACTTGACCAGGCGCTGGCAGGCGGCGGGAAGGATGCCCCGGATATTTATGCAGCGGAGTCCGCATTCGTACTTAAATACACGCAAGGCGATGCATCGACCTATGCTGCCAATTATGCAGACCTTGGACTTGATGATCAAATGGTAAAAGATGCTGGCATCGCCCAGTATTCTGTAGATATCGGCAGTACAACTGACGGTCACCTGAAAGGTCTCGGTTACCAGGCTACAGGCGGTGCCTTCATCTATCGCCGCTCCATTGCGAAGGATGTCTTCGGAACCGATGATCCGGCCAAGATCAAAACAGAGGTTGGACCCGGCTGGGATAAATTCTTCGATGCAGCGAAGAAGCTGAAGGCTAAAGGATATGGTATCGTATCCGGCGACGGCGACATCTGGCACCCGATTGAGAACAGCTCGGACAAGGGCTGGATTGTAGACGGCAAGCTGCACATTGATCCGAAGCGTGAAGAATTCCTGGATCTCTCCAAAAAGCTGAAAGACAACGGCTATCATAACGATACAACCGACTGGACAGAAGCATGGTATGCAGATATGTCCGGTGCAGGCGCTCAACCGATCTTCGGATTCTTCGGTCCGGCCTGGCTCATCAACTACGTGATGAACGGCCAAGTGAAGGATACAAACGGCGACTGGGCTGTTACGGAACCGACTACAGGCTTCTTCTGGGGCGGCACCTGGCTCTTGGCCAATGCCGAAGTAACCAAGGATGATGCGAAGAAACAAGCGGTTGCAGATTTCGTGAAGTGGGTTACACTCGACAGCTCGGAAACGGGACTCCAGTATTACTGGGCTAACGGTACGATGAAAACGGGCGAACAAGGCACGAAGGATAGCGTAGCTTCCTCTGTGGTGATGTCCAAATCCAATGGTGAAGTTCCATTGCTGGGCGGACAGAACATGTTCGACGTCTTCGTTCCGGCCAACGCGAATGCTTCAGGTAAGAACCTGACCCAATTTGACGAAACGATCAACAAAGCCTGGCGCGAACAGGTACGCGAGTACACTGCAGGCAATAAGACCAAAGAAAAAGCAATCGAAACCTTCAAGTCGCAAGTCAAAGACCAGCTGGGTATTGAAAGCGAATAAGCATAAGAAGAATTCGGAGGGGCGGGGGGATTTTTCCCGCCCCTATAATCAACTAAAGAGGTGAGAGCATGCGCCGCAAGGATGTCAGCTATGCGAAATTCGGTTATATCTTTACATTTCCCTTTATTCTTGCCTTTCTAATCTTCTCACTGTATCCCATTCTGTATACGGCAGTGATTGGATTCACGGATATGAAGGGGCTCATTCCCAAGCCTATACATATCCTCGATAACCCGTTTCAGAACTTCAAGGATCTTCTCTTCGATAATGTGTCCTTCCGCAAGTCCCTGATCAACACCGGACTGCTCTGGATTACGAACTTCGTTCCACAGATGCTGCTTGCGCTCTTGCTGACCGCATGGTTCACCAACCGGCGTCTTAACATAAAAGGGCAAGGATTGTTCAAGGTTCTGCTCTATATGCCGAATATCATTACCGCGAGTACCATCGCCGTATTGTTCAGTACTTTGTTCGCCTATCCGATGGGACCGGTCAACAGCTTGTTTCAGATGCTGGGATGGACCGACGGCCCGGTCTTCTTCCTGCAGGATAAGACGACAGCGCGCGGCATCGTGTCTTTCATCCAGTTCTGGATGTGGTACGGGAACACCATGATCGTCCTGATCGCAGGGGTTATGGGAATTAATCCGGCGCTGTTCGAATCGGCTGCGATTGACGGGGCGAACGGGTTCCAGACCTTCTTCCGGATCACGCTGCCGAGTCTGCGTACCATATTGCTGTTCACCCTGATCACCTCGATGGTAGGCGGTCTGACCATGTTCGATATTCCGCAATTATTCCTTGCGGGCGGACCGGATGACTCTACGCTTACTACGTCCATGTTCATCTACGGGCAGGCGTTCAAGGGCAGTTACATGTATAACCGTGCTGCAGCCGCGAGTATGATTATGTTCCTGATATCTGCCGTACTGTCCGGCTTGCTGTTCTACGTCATGCGTGACCGCGATGCAGCCAAAATGAAAAAAATCCAAAAACAAACACACAGAAATGCTGCCAAGACGGCTGCTAGGGAGGTGTAAGCCATGCAGAAGAATCGGGAAAGCGGGAAAGTCACCCAATCCATTAACAAGACGATTATCTATGTGGTTTGCATCGCTTTGGCGGTACTCAGCATTCTGCCGTTCTGGATCATGTTCGTCAACGCTACGCGCTCTACACCGGAGATTCAGAGCGGGCTCTCGCTGCTCCCTTCGAGCCACATGATGAGCAATCTGAAGGTGCTGCTCGACAAGAGCTTTGATCCGCTGCAAGGCTTCATGAACTCCTTCATCATTGCCAGCTCGGCCACCCTGTGTACGGTCTACTTCTCATCCCTGGCCGCTTACGGACTGGTAACCTACAGCTGGAAGCTGCGGGGCGCGTTCTTCACCTTCATTATGTGCGTGATGATGATTCCTTCCCAGGCCAGTGCCATCGGCTTCTATCAGTTCATGTATAAGCTGCACTGGACCAATAACTTCCTTCCGCTGATCTTGCCTGCGATTGCAGCGCCTGCGGTGGTGTTCTTCATGCGTCAATACCTGCTCGCTACATTATCCATTGAGATCGTAGAGGCAGCCCGTGTAGACGGGTCCGGCGAGTTCCGCACCTTCAACCGGATTATTATGCCGCTGATGATGCCGGCGATTGCGACTCAAGCGATTTTCGCTTTTGTGGCCAACTGGAACAACCTGTTCATGCCGCTGATCCTGCTTACACAGAAGGAGAAGTATACGATGCCTATCATGGTAAGCTTGCTGCGCGGGGACATTTACAAGACGGAATTCGGCTCGATCTATATGGGGCTGGCGCTGACAGCGTTGCCGCTGTTCGTGGTCTACTTCCTGCTGTCCCGGTATATTATCGCGGGTGTAGCACTGGGCGGAGTCAAAGAGTAACAGAGTAAACGGATCGGATTCAGGATAGCTGTGAAGACCAAACATACTGCAGAGACGGGTCCATTCCGGTGGATCATTCTACTGCAGTTTTTTTGTGCTACATAGGACGGATTAATGCTACAATTCTTGTTATATAATCTAAGATAATGGAGGCAGGGATGAATTACAGCATAAGAGCCGCAAGCGCTAGGGACCTGGATGGTCTATGTTCAATCAGAAATCATGAGGGCTTATTCCGCAAGTATCTGGATCAGGATCACCAAAGGGAAGGATGCTTCATAGTCGCTGAGATGGACGGGAGGATTGCAGGGTTCGTGGTTCTGAAGCTGAGCGGGAACCGGATTCCCAAACTGAGTGATCTCTATGTTAAAGAAGCCTGCCGGGGAAAGGGTGTAGGCTCGGCTCTGATTCGTTATCAGGAGAATATGGCCCGGACGCTGGGCTATTCGGAACTCTTTGTCAGTGTTGATCCGCAGGAGAATCCACGGATGATACAGCTGATCACCAGACTCGGGTATGCAGCGGTTACAGAGCCTTACCTGAAAACAGCTATATTTTATAATGAAGACGGTACAGCGTATGAAACCACATATACAAGAGTGGATTTGAAAAAGCGGTTGAATAATTACTTTATAGGAGGAATAGAATGAGAATCGGATTATTAATTATTGATCTGCAGGAGACTCATCTGGGCAAGGTGGAGCAGCAGGTGATTGACAAAGCCTGTGAGTATATTAATTATGTCGCCGGGCTGCTGCGCGGCAAGGGCCATGCTGTCATTCATATTCAGGACATTGAAGGCATGGAGCCTTCAGAGGAAGCGAAGTTCAACATCATTCCCGGAATTGAGGTTCAGGAGACGGATTTCAGAGTGAAGAAGGAGTACTCGAATGCATTCTGGAAGACGGATCTGGAACAGATTGTGCGGGAGCAGAAGATCGACCTGCTGATACTCTCCGGTTATGCTGCGGAGCATTGCGTACTGTTCACCTATAACGGGGCTGCGGAAAGAGGGTTCAAGGCTGTTCTGCTGCAAAATGGCATTCTTAGCTCACACAGTGATGTGATCCCGGCAACCTACAGAGACCGGAGTCTGATCTCTTATCCGGTGTTAGAAGCGTTAGTCCAGTCTTAACAAAAAAACACTTCAAGAGCCCTTGGGCACCTGAAGTGTTTTTTAAGTGAATGTTACTTGCCTTCAATACGGGCTAATTCTTCATGCACGAGAGGGGCCACCTTGGTGCCCAGCAGCTCAATGGCACGCAGTACCTCGCGGTGCGGCATGGTGCCGACATTCACATGCAGGAAGAAGCGGGTCACGCCAAGGTTCTTGCGCAGCAGTATGATCTTCTCGGCCACGAATTCAGCGTCACCGACATAGAGGGCGCCGCGCAGACTCCGGGCATCGTCAAAGGCTGCACGGTTATACGTTCCGCCCCAGCCCCGTTCGCGTCCGATGACATTCATCTGGGCTTGGGTGGATGGATAGAACAAGGCAGCCGCCTGTTCGGTAGTCTCTCCTACGAAGCCGTGGGAGTGCGTGGCAATCTGCAGCTTGTCGGGATTATGCCCTGCGCGTACAGCGGCTTCCTTGTACAATTTGACGAGCGGAGCGAACCGCTCCGGCATACCGCCGATGATGGCGAAGGCGATGGGCAGGCCGAGTGTTCCGGCCCGCACAGCAGACTCGGGATTGCCGCCGCTGGCGACCCAGACGGGAAGCGGCTGTTGCACCGCACGGGGATAGACCGGAAGATTATGAATCGCCGGACGATGTCCGCCGCGCCAGGTAACCTTCTCGGAAGCCCGGATCGCCAGCAGCAGCTCCAGATTCTCCTCGAATAATTCATCATAATCCTCCAGGCTGTAACCGAACAGCGGGAACGATTCAATGAAGGAACCGCGTCCGGCCATAATCTCTGCCCGGCCGTTCGAGAGGCCGTCCAGCGTAGCGAAAGCCTGATACACCCGAACCGGGTCATCCGAAGACAATACGCTGACTGCACTGGTCAGTCTGATCCGCTTGGTTGTAGCTGCCGCTGCGGCCAGCACGACAGCCGGAGCGCTGCCTGCATAGTCGGCCCGGTGATGTTCACCAATGCCATATACGTCCAGGCCCACCTGGTCGGCGAGCACAATTTCTTCTACAGCTTCCCGCAGCCGTTCGGCATGGCTGATAGTCTGCCCTGTCACCGGATCGGGTGTAGTCTCCAAAAACGTGCTGATTCCAATTTCCATTCGTTGTTTATCCTCGGCCATATCTGTCCGCCCCTTTCTTCATGTAATCATTCTACTATGCTTTATAATGTTTCTCAACTTTAGTAAGTGAATTGGGGATTTTTATTATTGTATAAAGAAGACTCCTTAATTAGCAGATCGACCCATGTACGCAGAAAACCGAATACACTTGGCAGGTAGGAGGGTACGGGGGTGCGGGGGTGCGAGGGTGCGTAGGCCGAATGTAATCGGAAAACCGAACACAATTGGACTGGACGCGCCGCCGTAGCCCGAATGTAATCGAAAACCGAACACAACTGGACTGGAAGCGCCGCGTAGGCCGAATGTAATCGAAAAACCGAACACAATTGGACTAGGTGCGCTGCGTAGGCCGAATGTAATCGAAAAACCGAACACAATTGGACTGGGTGCGCTGCGTAGGCCAAATGTAAACGAAAAACCGAACACAATTGGACTGGGAGCGCCGCGTAGGCCGAATGTAAACGGAAAACCGAACACAATTGGACTGCGGTTATCTTGTCCCTTGGGCCTGCGCCCAACGCTGGTCCTCACGGCAAAAAGACCGGGATGCCCCCGGTCTCTCTGGTTGCTGTCTTCAGGATTTATCCTTCTTGACGGCAAGCTGTACAATCATAATAACAAGAACGAGCAGTGCAATGAGCTGATCTGTACTCATGGTAGTCCGAACCTCCAATCCCAAACGCAAGGATGGCTCTTACGGACCTGCATCTCCTCTCCCAAGAAGCTGCTTCGTTCCCCTTAATCCAGCCTATGTATCCCTTCAGGCGCTTAGTACTTAAGTATATAAATAATGCCCTGCTAACCCCCCAGCAATTTTTTCTTGTACTTCAGAAGGGGCTGCTTTAGTATATATGAATTGGCTTATACTATATTTATTTTAAGGAGTGCATCGGGGAATGCTGCAGATCGAACGGGGGGCTGGATGGTGATTGTTACCGCCTGCCTGATTTTTGTTATTACTTTGATTTTTGTGATCTGGCAGCCGCGGAATTTATCCATTGGCTGGTCCGCTTGCGGCGGGGCGATCTTGGCGCTTGCCGCAGGTGTGGTCAGCTTCGGGGATGTCCGTGATGTGACGTTAATTGTATGGAATGCCACGCTGGCATTTGTAGCTATTATTCTGATTTCCTTAATCCTTGATAAAATTGGATTCTTCGAATGGGCGGCCCTGCATATGGCATCGGCGGCGCGCGGCAACGGAACGCTGATGTTCGTCTATGTGATCCTGCTGGGTGCAGTTGTGGCGACATTGTTCGCCAATGACGGGGCAGCGCTGATTCTGACGCCGATTGTGCTGGCGATGGTCCGGGCACTGAATTTTGACGAGCGCAAAGTGTTTCCCTTCATTATCGCCAGCGGCTTCATCGCCGACACCACCTCGCTGCCGCTGATCGTCAGCAACCTGGTTAATATTGTCTCCGCCGATTTCTTCGGCATCACCTTCATGCAGTATGCAGGGCATATGTGGCTGCCCACCTTATTCTCACTGGGAGCCAGTATTCTGGTCTTATACCTGTACTTCCGCCGCAGCATACCCAAAGAGTATGACACCGCCGGAATGAAGCTTCCGGAGGAAGCGATTAAGGATCAACGGATGTTCCGGTTATCCTGGGGCGTACTGGCGCTTTTGGTCTCCGGCTATTTCGTTAGTGAATTCCTGAACATTCCGGTATCTGTGGTAGCAGGAGTGATTGCGGTTTGTTTCCTGCTGATGGCCCGCAGAAGTCCTTACGTGAAGACTATGGAAGTGGTCAAGGGTGCGCCTTGGGCGATTGTCTTTTTCTCCATTGGCATGTATGTAGTGGTATATGGTCTGCGTAATGCGGGACTGACGGATGTGCTTGCCGAGATGATCAGCGGAATTGCGGAGCACGGGTTGTTCGCTGCCACGATGGGAATGGGCTTCCTTGCCGCGCTCCTCTCCTCAGTGATGAATAATCTGCCGACGGTGCTGATCGGGGCGCTGGCGATTGATACCGCACATGCCGCAGGTCTTGTGAAGGAAGCTCTGATCTATGCCAATGTCATTGGCTCGGATCTGGGTCCGAAGATTACACCGATCGGTTCACTGGCTACGCTGCTGTGGCTGCATGTGCTGTCGGGCAAGGGTGTGAAGATCTCCTGGGGCACTTATTTCAAAATAGGCGTGATCCTGACGATTCCGACGCTATTCATCACCTTGCTGGGCTTGTATCTGGAGCTGAAGCTGCTCTAACTTAAGCACTAGAAATAGGATAAGCAGAACAAGCGGTGCAGACGGTGAGTCTGCACCGCTTTTTTTGTCCTGGACTGGACTAGACCATTGGAGCTGTAAAAAATGCAACAATTCCCGCCGGATATGGACTCTAAGCCACGATTGTTGTACAAAAGGCAGGATTCTTCCTCCTCCACACTGCTTAGCAGGGGGGATTCCTGCCATTCATGCAACAATTGTCTTGAGCCTCAGGATAATCAGATGATGAGGTTGCAGAATGTGCAACATTATGCCATTACGCCGAAGTTCGCAGACAGTACCTCCGGCGGAGTATGAGCGAACCAGTCGGAGATAGACAAGGGATTCAGGTGGAATGCACAGCATTTCAAGAAAATATATGCGGAAATGTGATAATATTTGACTACCGGACAAATTTCCGTACGACAATCAGAGAGCAGGGTTAGAACCAATGACATTAGAGGAACAAGAACGCTACCGCTTCAGTGAAGCGCCAATATGGGAACTGCAGCGTGCCTATTATGAACAGCTCGGTTTGCAGGCTTGGGCCAATGACCAGGTTCCGCAGTACATTACTAGCAATCCGATGATTGGAACCGCTTATGCGGAGATGATCTTCGGATTTCTTCAGGACCGGGCAGAGAAGGGATATACTGCAGAACCGGTGATTGTTCTGGAGCTGGGGGCAGGAGTGGGACGTCTGGCGTTCCATGTGCTGCAGCAGTTATGTGAGCTGATCCAGTATGCGGGGGTGCTGCTGCCGCCGTTCCGTTACGTAATGAGCGATTTGCCCTGGAAGAACATTGAGGGCTGGCAGGAGCATGAAGGTCTGAAGCCTTTTGTGGAGCAGGGGATTCTTGATTTCGCCCGCTTTGATGCGGTGCAGGATACAGAGCTGTCCCTGACGCAGAGCGGAATCGTGATTAAGCCCGGCGGACTGCAGCAGCCGCTGATGGTGATCGCCAACTACTTCTTCGATAGTATTCAGCAGGAACTGCTCTATATTGATGAAGGCAAGATTTATGAATGTGAGGTTTCGTTGAAATATCCCGAGCAGTCCGGCTCGATGAGCACGTCAGAAGTACTGCGGGATCTGGTGCCGGAATATCATTACAAGCGGGCCGAAGGCTATGAGGACCCTTCATACAAGTACCATGAAGTGATTTCGTTCTATCTGGACAAGCTGGAGGATTCGCATGTGCTGTTTCCTGCTGCGGCCTTGTCCTGCATGGAGCGTCTGGGGGCACTCTCCCGTGGAAGCTTCCTGCTGCTGACTGCCGATAAGGGAGACCACCGGCTGGAGAACTGGGAATTCGCCGAGCCGCCGAAGCTGATTCACCACGGCAGCATCTCGCTCACGGCGAATTATCATGCGCTGGTGCATTATTTTGAACGGAAGGGCGCACTGGCCCAGTTCACGCAGCATCATTATAAGAATCTGAATGTGGGCTGTATCCTGATGCTGGAGGAGCCGATGCTGCATCCGCATACCCGGCTGGCCTACCGGCGGTTCGTGGAGCGGTTCGGGCCGGATGACTTCTTCAGCCTGAAGGTGTGGATTGACAAGAATTACGATACGATCGGGATGCAGCAGATTCTGGCCTTCTGGCGGCTGGGCGGCTATGACGCCGAGCTGTTCATCCAGAGTGCGGAGCGCATCTCCGCGCTGCTGCCGGATGCCAGCGATGAAGAGCTGCTGGACCTTCAGCGGGGGATTAATCTGATGTGGAAGGGCTTCTACCCGATGCCGCAAAAGTATGATCTGGCGCTGGACTGCGGTCTGCTGCTGTTCGAGATGGAGCAGTACGGGGAATCCCGCCGCTTCCTGGAGCATTCGCTTGCGTCAAGTGAGGAGGAGCCGGTAATTACCGTGCTGTACTGCCTGGCGATCTGCAGCTACGAGCAGGAGGATGACGAAGCGGCGCTGGATTACACGCGCAGATCGCTGCTGATTGAGCCGGAGCATGAGGAAGCGCTGGAGCTTTTGGCGGCGCTGAGCCAGGGGCCGGAAGAAGCGTAACCGGCAGGCTATAAGGACAGCCGGCCGCTATTGGACTTTACAGTTTGTGTGAGATTTGATATTCTGTATCCAACAATTTGCAAACGCGATGACGAGAAGAGTATATTCAGTTCTTCCCTCACAGAGAGCTCCGGCTGGTGTGAAGGAGCAGGGAAGGCTGAGTAGAAACAAGCCTCTGAGCGGTGTATCGGAACCGGCAGCAGCCGGGGATGGTGCGACAGGTGCTCCTGTTACAGAGCTAGAGTATAAGCCCTGCCTTGCCGGCGGCGCCGTACTTGATGAGATTAATATGGCGACATATTAATGAACCTGGGGTGGTACCGCGAGAATCTCGTCCCCAAGACTACAGTCTTGGAGGTGAGGTTCTTTTTTGTGGTCCCGTAAGGGCAGGTATCACCCATATACAGGAGGAGATCGAATGACTGACGTTAATGTTAATGAGAATGAATCGGCCGTGCCGGAGAATTATATGGACAGGCTCATCAGGGAAGATATAGAGGAAGGGGTCTTCAGCAGGGAGATCTGCACAAGGTTTCCCCCGGAGCCCAATGGCTATCTGCATATCGGAAGTGCTTTTGCTATCCACGCGAACTATGAGATTGCACGTAAGAACGGCGGCAGATTCCACCTGCGCTTCGATGATACCAACCCGCTGAAGGAGGATATGGAATACGTGAAGTCCATCACCCAAGACATCGAATGGCTGGGCTGCAGCCCGGGAGAGCATGTCTATTACGGTTCTGATTATTCAGAGGAAATCTGCCGCAGCGCGGAAGTGCTCATTCAGAAGGGGAAGGCATATGTCTGTGACCTGACGGCGGAGGAGGTAACGGCCTGCCGGGGGACATTAACCGAGCCGGGGACAGATAGTCCTTACCGGGACCGCTCGCCGGAAGAGAATCTGCGGCTGTTCAGAGCGATGCGTAACGGCGAATATCCTAACGGTGCCAAAGTGCTGCGGGCCCGGATCGACATGGCCTCGCCGAACATCAATCTGCGCGACCCGGTGCTGTACCGGATCATTCATGCAGAGCATTACCGTACGGGCAATGCCTGGTGCATCTACCCGATGTATGATTTCGCCCACCCGATTCAGGATGCGCTAGAAGGGGTGACCCATTCGTTATGCTCCATTGAATTCAAGGATCACCGGCCGCTGTATGAATGGGTGCTGAATGAGCTGGATATCCCGGAGGCGCCGAGGCAAAGGGAATTCGGCCGGGTGAATCTTACAGGAGTGGTCACAAGCAAACGTTATCTCCGGGCACTGGTAGACGGGAACTACGTGGACGGCTGGGATGATCCGCGTCTGCCGACGCTTCGTGGTCTGCGCAGACGCGGGTTTACACCGGACAGCATCAAGGATTTCGTACATGAGATCGGAATGGTCCGTAATACGGCGATGGTCGATTACTCACTGCTGGAGCACTGCGTCAGACAGGATCTTAAGGCCAAGGTGCCCGCCATCATGGCTGTGCTGAATCCGCTGAAGGTTGTGCTCACGAATGTTGAAGCCGGGACCTCCGAATGGCTTAAGATGGATAACAATAGCGAAAATGCTGAGCTGGGGACAAGAGATGTTCCGTTCTCCGGCACCCTCTATATCGAGCGGGAGGACTTCATGGAAGTACCTGTCAAGGGCTTCCGCAGACTGGTCTTAGGCGGTGAGGTACGGCTGAAGGGCGCATATATTATCCGCTGCAATGAGGTCATTAAGGACGCGGCGACGGGAGAGATCCTGGAGCTGCGGTGCACCTATGACCCGGATACCAAGAGCGGCGGTCCTCTAAGCGGCCGGAAGGTCAAAGGAACGGTTCAATGGGTCTCTGCCGCCCATGCGCTCAAGTGTGAGGTATACCTGTATGAGCAGCTGCTTGCCGATAACAACGGTCCGAAGGAGGAGGGGGAGACCTGGGAGCAATATATCAATCCCCATTCTGTGACTCTGCTTAAGGATTGCCTGTTGGAGCCTTTCGAAAATACACCGCAGCCCGGGGACAAATTCCAATTTCTGCGCCACGGGTATTTTTGTATCGACAGCAAGCGCAGCAGTGAGCAGAAGCTGGTGTTCAACCGGATCGTTCCACTCAAGGATACCTGGAAAAGCAAAGCGGGAAATAAACTGCAGGATGTTGCGAAGTGAAGGTCAACACGGATACGATCCAGAAGTGTGGTACTAGCTCGCCCTACGCCCGGTATAGGTGTTACTTTTATTTAAATGTTTTAATGGGATACCGCTAAACGATTGGAACAACGGTCCATCCGCGGAGCGTCCACTCAAGTGTCCACCCATGTGCTCCTGTAAATCATAAGTCTCAGAATGGGTAATAACATATGGGCTGGAGCATCACTTTCCAGGGGCGTGCACATAATATAAGATGCAGCGGCCGGGCGGATAGCATAGCTGTCTGTAATCATCGTGACATTTCGTATGAAAAAAACCAATGAAAATACATTTACATTTCTCATACAGCGGATTATAATAAACTCAGATCAAATGTTGCACCAGGGAAACTTTCGTGTGTATAGACAACTTTTTCCGGGCAATAGGAGGGACAGAAATGATGGAGCAGAATACAGCAGTAGAATCATCCACAATACTAAAAAGCCATACCAATAAACTTTCGGCACAGTCGGTGCTTGATGGAGATGTCAAAGGACTGAAGCGGCTGCTTCCGTTCCTGGGCCCGGCTTTTATCGCTTCCGTAGCGTACCTGGACCCCGGCAATTTCGCCACTAATATTACAGCAGGCTCGAAATACGGGTATCTCTTGCTATGGGTTATCTTTGCTTCGAATCTGATGGCCGTTCTTATTCAATCCTTATCCGCCAAGCTTGGTATTGCTACCGGTAAGAATCTGCCGGAGGTCGCGCGGGAGAAATTCCCGAAGGGCGTGTCGGTCTTCTTATGGATACAGAGTGAGCTGGTCATTATCGCTACCGATCTGGCGGAATTTATCGGGGCAGCCCTCGGACTGTACTTGCTGTTCGGTATACCGATGCTGCCGGCTGCACTGATTACCGCAGTAGGGTCGTTCGCGATTCTGGAGCTTCAGCGGCGCGGTTACCGTACCCTTGAGGCCGGGATAGCCGGCATGGTAATGATTGTTGTGCTGGCCTTTGCGTTCCAGGTCATTATGGCGAAGCCGGATGCGGGCAGCATTGTTACAGGGATGTTTACCCCCAGATTTGAAGGTGTGGACAGCATCCTGCTGGCGGCCGGGATTCTCGGCGCAACGGTTATGCCCCATGCGATCTATCTGCATTCCTCGCTGACCCAGAGCCGGGTTGTGGGGGCAGATGAGCGGGAGAAGAAACAGATTTTCCGGCTGGAGTTCATTGATATCCTGATTGCAATGCTGATTGCCGGTGCGGTGAATATGGCCATGGTGATCGTGGCAGCGGCGCTGTTCTTCAAGAACGGTCTTGTTGTTGAGGATCTGGATATCGCCTTCGAGCAGTTCCGCAATCTGGCAGGACCCGTTACGGCAATCTCCTTCGGCCTCGGCCTCCTGATCGCAGGTCTGTCAAGCTCGTCGGTCGGTACGATGGCCGGTGATGTGGTGATGCAAGGCTTCATTAATAAAAAAATCAATCTCTACCTCCGGCGGGCGATTACGATTATCCCACCGCTGACGATTATCGCCTTCGGCATTAATGCGACCACCGCACTCGTGATGAGCCAGGTCGTTCTCTCCTTCGGGATTGCCTTTGCCCTGATCCCGCTCGTGATCTTCACCAGCGACCGCAAGATCATGAAGGGCCTGGTGAATCACCGGATTACCACCATCCTGGGCTGGATCATCTCCGCTCTGGTGGTATCGCTGAATTTGTTCTTAATTGTAGAGATGTTTGTGTGAGCTGTGAGCAGTGGTTCTCCCGATGGGAGGATCGCTGCTTTTTTGCTGCAAGGACAGAAGAATTCCCCTGTTTTTAAACAGTATATCCCATTCATAGCCCAGCCTATCCTTTGCTATAATTAATGTGTTTAAGATATTTCGGAACACAGGTCGCAGTGCCAGGGGAGGAAGCCGCCATAACCGGAAGCTGGAGAGGATTGCGTTCCATCCGCAGCAAGCTGATTGCTACCGTACTCATCGTAATTGCCCTGCCGACACTGATCGTGCTGTATGACTATTTCACAACATCGGTCAGAGTGGTGGAGCAGGAGGTCTATGCCGCCAATCAGAGCCTGGTGGAGCAGGCGGCGATGACGATTAATGATACAGCCAAACGGATGATTCAGGCGACGTATCTGCTGGAGGCCGATATGGCCCAGTCCTTCGGCTCGAATACCTTCAATTGGGATTACGGGAATGCCGAGGCGATGGGAGCTATTTTTCAAATTCAGAAGAAGATGGGGTACCTGAAGGATATCCTGCTGGGTAACAGCGCCTTCATCGGACTGGTCGATGCTGAAGGCAGTGTGGTGACGACCCTTAACAATTTCAACCGCGGGGCAACCGGAACGATCATCCGCGAACCCTGGTTCACTGCGGGGATGGAGCTGAAGGGCTATCCCTATTGGGAGAGAGTCTACCGGCTGCCAGCTAATCTGGGGTATACCGAGAATGCGCCCGATAAGGAGTTCATCCTGCTGTCGCGTTCCTTCGCCTTCGAATCGTCCATCCGTAACTGGGGACTGGTTATCGTGGCCATACCCGTAAGCCAGTTCTACGGCATTCCCTCCAAAGGGCTGCCTGACAATACGCAGCTGCTTGTTCTGGATAAAGGGGGAACCCTGTACGACATCTACGGCAAGGAGCAGTATTCGCTGACGCCGGAGCAGGCGGAAGACTCCAGGCATAGCGGTTCTGTGATGAGGAAGCTGACGCTGGGTAAGGAGACCTATCTAATGAACGCAGCGTCCGTGCCGCAGGTAGGCCTGTCCATTGTCTCCCTGCAGCGGATGGGGGATTTCTCGGCTCAGCTCGATAACTCCCGGACGAAGTCCATCGCACTGTTCCTGTTGTTCTTCGGCGTGGGGATCATTATCGTGATCTACATTCTGCTGCGGCTGACCAAGCCGCTCTATGCCCTGGTGCGCTCGATGAGCAGGGTGGGCAGCGGCAACTTCAGTACCAAGGTGGAGGTGCGCGGCAAGGATGAGATCGCCCTGCTCGGCAGCCATTTCAATAAAATGGTCGCGCAGCTCGAAGAGCTGATCCATCATGTGGCGGAGGAGCAGCGGCAGAAGGAGGAGGCGCATTTCCAGGCGCTCCAGGCCCAGATTAACCCCCACTTCCTGTTCAATACGCTCAATTCCATCAAGCTGATGGCTATGCTCTCGGGTACCAACCGCAATGTCAGCGATATGATTACGGCGCTCGGGAAGCTGATGGAGTTCTCCATGAAGCAGAATACGCTGTTCGTCACGCTGAGGCAGGAGCTGGAGTATCTGGAGCTGTACATGTCTCTGCAAAAAATCCGGTATCACGATGATGTTACGGTCGCTGTTCAGGTCCCGGAAGCCCTGTTGGATTGCACGGTGCTGAAATTCACGCTCCAGCCGCTGGTGGAGAACAGCATTATCCATGGGTCGAAGCTGCCGCTGCATATCCGCATCGAGGCGGAATGCCCCGGTCAATACATCCTTATTCACATCAGGGATAACGGAAAAGGGGTCTCGGAGGAAACCCTGCGGATGATTGCCAATCAACTGCAGCAGGATCATGTGAAGACCAGCGGCATCGGGCTGCTGAATGTGGACAGAAGAATCAAAATCCATTTCGGGCAGCAATGCGGCATTCTCCTGTCCCGGCCGGAGGCGGGCGGACTACAGGTGACGGTGCGGATTCCTTATCGGAAGGAGCTGGAAGGATGACAACACGCATATTGATTGTGGATGATGAAATTCTGGTCCGGGTGGCGCTCAAGACGCTGATTCCCTGGGAGGCGCACGGTTTCGAGATCATCGGGGAAGCCGCGAACGGGGTGGAGGCCCTGGAGCTGCTGAACCGCGGGACCTGCCAGATCATTTTGTCCGATATCCGGATGCCGGAGATGAACGGTCTGGATCTCATGAATCATGTCCGGGTGAAGTGGCCGGCGATTAAGTTTATTATTTTATCCAACCATAATGACTTTGAATATGTGCAGAAGGCGCTGCGGCTGGGGGCTGCCGACTATACGCTGAAGCTGGCTTATACGCCGGAGGAGCTGCTTGACAAGTGCAAGCGGCTTCAGCAGTTCTTCCACAATGAAGAGCAGGAGCGTACAGAGAAGGATAAGCTGGATTATAAAATAAAAGCTCTGGAGCGGAAATCCGCCGAGCTGACGCTGCTTGATTTACTGGTGAAGCAGAGATCGAAGCTAGAGGTGGACCATTTGCAGCGAGACGGGAACCTGCCGCCTTTTGTCACGGAGGGCTGCCGGGTGATTGTGGCGGGTGTCGATCATTACCGGCAGGTCCTGGAGGAGAACCGCTTTCAAAGTGAGCAGCTGCTGTTCTATACCGTCAGTAATATTTTTGCGGAAATATTGAAGAAATATGACAAGTGCCAGCTCGTAGACATGCATAACCGCAAGCTGGTGATTCTGGCCGGCGCTTATTCGGAGGGGATGCTGGAGGAGCTTATGGGGGCGGGCAGCACCTTTGCCAAGGTGAAGGTGAGCTTCGGCGTGTCCGGGGACTACTGCAGCCCTTATCAGTTAAATGAAGGCTTCCGGCAGGCGGATCAGGCACTGGCCCGGCGTTTTTTTCATGAAGACTGCCCGATCCTGTACCCGCTGGCTGAGGCGGATGAGGTTCAGCCCAAGGTGAGTATTCTGAAGAGCGGGCACTGGAGCAGCTTGCTGGACACGGGGGAGCAGGCGGTTATTCTGGAGGAAGTGCGGCGCTGGATTGCCCGGCTGCAGGAGGAGGAAGGGATGGGAACCGCCTGGGTCAGAGAGCAGTGGCTTCAGTGGCTGCATCTGGTCTTCCAGCATATGGGACCGTCCGATCATATTCTGTACGTCATGCCTGAGCATCAGGGGAAGTATCCCTTCGATGTGATCCGCAACGCGGAGACGCTGCGGGAGATCGGCCACTGGTTCCTGGGTTGGCTGCCCGAAGCTATCGCGCTGACAGGGCAGAATAGCCAGCCGGTATACCGCGATGAGGTGAAGCAGATGATCACCATCATGGAGGAGGAGTATGCTTCGTCCTTGAAAGTGGCCGATCTGGCCAGACGGACGGGGTTCGCCGAGAATTATCTGAGCGTGATGTTCAAGAAGGAGACCGGGGTGAAGATTGTGGATTATCTGACCCAGATCCGGATGCAGAAGGCGCGGGAGCTGCTGCGCAATCCCACGTACAAAATATATGAAATAGCCGAGATGGTCGGCTACGCCGATTCCAATCATTTCAGTAAGTATTTCAAAAAAATAGAGGGATTATTTCCGCTGGAATACCGCAAAACGATGACCGGCCGCAAGCAGGGCAGCTTGGAAAATCCCTCTAAGACCAAAGAATAAGCCGTTCGTTATTGAGCAGCGCTCTGATATAACTAAGTTGTGTTACTGTTCAATTAGCGAAAGGGGAAATCATAATGAAGCGTAGATTAACCTTAAGTCTGTCCTCTGTCCTGCTGACAAGTGTCCTGTTAAGCGGCTGCGGAGGCAATAACGGGAATACGGCCGGGGGCCCGGACAAGGCGCCGCAGCAGAGCGCCAAGGCCTCTGGAGAATCGAAAACGGTTACACTGAAGTGGTGGGGCGGCGTACCTGAAGAGAATGGTCCCAAGGCGGTAGCGGACCGCTGGAACGCTGAGAACACGGATATCAAGGTTGAATATGTCCGGTTCGTCAATGATGATCCGGGCAATGTGAAGCTGGAGACGGCTCTGCTGTCGAACACGGATGCTCCTGATTTGTTTGTCAATTACGCCGATGCCCATCTGGAACGCCGCATCAAGGCCGGGATGGTAGAGCCGCTGGAAGCCCTGATTAAGTCCAGCGGATTTGACCTGGAGGGGATCATCGGCTCAGAGAACATTACGAAGGTGGACGGCACCATCTATAACCTTCCAGGCTCCAGGGATGTGAAGTTCGTTGCCTTCAACAAGGCTTCGCTGGATGCCATCGGAGAGAGCATCCCGGAGCCGGGCTGGACCTGGGATGACTATGCGGCTCTGGCCGGCAAGCTGACGAAGGAGGGGCAGTACGGGGCGTTCTTCACGCCCACCTGGGAGCCGATTGCCTTCGATGTGCTGAATTCAGCCCAGCCGAAGGATGCCTATTATGCCGCAGACGGCACCTCTAACTTCGGGCATGAAGCTTTTCGCAAAGGACTTGAGCTGCAGAAGAAGCTGATTGAAGGCAAGAAGGTGATGCCGTATGCGGAAGGGGTGGCCAATAAGGCTCAGCCGCAGGATGAACTGCTGAACGGACGAACGGCTTCTACCTATACCTCCGCTTACTTTGTCCGTTACATCAAGGATGACACCGCCTACCCGAACCGCGAGTACCAGATTGCCTTCGCGCCGATGCCGCAGTGGACGGCAGGGGGCAACATCAACAACACCAAGCTGAACGACATGACCTCGATCAATGCCAAGAGTCCGAACAAAGAGGCAGCCATGAAGTTCTTAAGCTGGTTCCTGACCGAAGGGAATACCGAGATGCTTCCCGGCGGGCGTATTCCTTCCAGCAAGAAGGCCGATGTCGCGCAGGTGGCGGAAGCGGTTATGGGCGACAGGGCCCAGTATTTCGATAAGGACTCCTTCGTGAAGCTGCTGAACACAGAATATACGAACACCGAGATCACCCAGACAGCGGGTCTGACCGAAATGCGTAAAGCCTTCATGGAAGAAGCCGAGAAGTACTTCATGGATGCGCAGGATCTGGACACTACGGTAGAGACGATCAAACAACGGGCCGACGAAGCGATTGCTGCTGCGAAGTAGTTCTGGCTGCAGCAGCTCCTGAGACAGATGAATACGATACATGGCCGTTCCCGGAATTTCCGGGAGCGGTTTTTTGTGCAAACCTAAGAATTTCCCGCTGAATCAGCAGCAGTGAACACCACAGAATATCACGGTTTAAGCACAGTTTAAGACATTCAGGGAGCAGCGTACCGCCTCTATAATACGGATATAAGGAGTTGAGTATATGAGAGACAAAACGAGGGAGAATGTGGCCGGTTACCTGTTTATCCTTCCGAATCTGCTGGGCTTCGCCGCCTTCATCCTCTTCCCTATGGTGTTCAGCTTCGTCCTTATCTTCACGGACTGGGACTATCTGAAGGGGATGAGTGGCTTCAGCTTTGCCGGCCTCGGCAACATCGTCAAGCTTGGGGAAGACCCTATAGTCTGGAGATCCCTGCTGCATAACGTGGTCTTCTCCTTGACCAGTGTACCGGTGGCGCTGGGGCTTGGCCTGCTGCTGGCCGTGATATTGAACAGGTTCGTATACTTGAAGACTGCGATCCGTACCATGATTTTTCTGCCTTATATGAGCAGCATTGTAGCTATTTCTGTGGTCTGGAGAGTCCTCTACAATCCTTCCCAGGGACCGGTTAACTCGGTGCTGAAGGCGCTGGGTGTAGACCATCCGCCGGGCTGGCTGTCCAGTCCGGACTGGTCGCTGGCGGGCATCATCCTCATGACCATCTGGACGTATATCGGCTATGCGATGATTCTGTATATGGCCGGTATTCAGGGGATTTCCAAGGATTTGTACGAAGCGTCAGAGATTGATGGAGCCAGCGGGCTGAAAAGCTTTCTGCACATTACTGTGCCGATGCTGAAGCCGACTACTTTTTTGACGGCGGTTACGCTGATTATTTCATCCTTCCAGGTATTTGCCTCTGTGCAGGTGATGACGAACGGCGGTCCGATGCGGTCCTCCAGCGTGCTTGCGCTGTATATCTATGAGCAGGCCTTTGAGCTGCGGAATATGAGCTACGGGGCTACGGTGTCCTGGCTGCTGTTCCTCTTCATATTCGTCGTGACGCTGGTGCAGTGGCGTTCTCAGCGAAGCTGGCAGGATCAATTCTAGGGAGGAAGGGTGAGGTAGTTGTACAAGCGCAGTGCTTACAAGTTGGCCGCCAAAATATCAATGACAGCGGTATTCCTTCTGATCGGAATACTGATGCTGCTGCCGTTCCTCTGGATGCTCTCGGCATCCTTCAAGAACACCTCGGAGCTGTTCCGCTATCCGATCGAATGGATTCCGGATACGCTGAATACCGCGAATTATGAGAAGGTCTGGAACGGGGCCGTCTCGTTCAGCGTGTATTACAAGAACTCGGTCAAGATTACCTTCTTCCAGGTGCTCGGCTCGCTGATTACCAGCTCCATGGCCGGTTATGCCTTCGCCAAGCTGCGGTTCCGCGGCAAGGAGACTATCTTCCTGCTCTATCTGGCAACCATGATTATTCCCGCCCAGGTGTTCTTTGTCCCGCGGTTTATCCTGTTCGACAGCCTGGGCCTGGTCAATACCCATCTGGCGATTATTCTGCCGGGGATGTTCACCGTGCTGGGTACCTTCATCATGCGGCAATTCTTCAGTACGCTGCCCGGTGAGCTGCTGGAGGCGGCCAAGGTAGACGGAGTCGGATACTGGCGAATGTTCTGGCAGATCTGCCTTCCGCTGACCAAGCCGGCGCTGGTCACCCTGCTGATCCTGACGTTCACCTGGCACTGGAATGAATATGAGAATCCGCTGATCCTGCTGCGGGACCGCGATTTGTTCACCATCCCGCTTGGCCTGACTACCTTCACGGATGAGAACGGTACGGATTATCCGCTCATTATGGCGGCTTCCGTGTCGGCCTTGGCACCGCTGGTGCTTGTGGTTACCATTTTTCAGCGCTGGTTCGTTGAGGGGATTGCCAGTACGGGGCTTAAGGGTTGAAGCATAGAAGAGTTGGAGAGCTGGAGAGCTGGAGAGCCGGAGAGCTGGAGAGCCTGGAGAGCCGGAGAGTTGGAGAGCTGGAGAGCTGGAGAGCCTGGAGAGCTGGAGAGCTGGAAAGCTAGGAGACGAAGAGCTAGTGAGCTGAAAAGCTGTAATTATAAACACGGAGGGGATGACGTTATGATTCACACTAAGGAGCAGTATGAGTTCGTAGTAATCGGCGGAGGGATGGCCGGATTCTGTGCAGCCGTTGCCGCCGCCCGGCACGGGGCACGGACCTGCCTGATCCAGGACCGGCCGGTGTTCGGGGGCAACAGTTCGTCAGAGATTCGGGTGACGCTGCACGGGGCAGCGGCCTTTCATACGTATGCGAAGGAGACCGGGATTATCTCCGAGCTGTTTATTGAAGAACGGGCGCGCAATCATGAGGAGATTACCGAGAACGGCTGGACGAACAGTGTCTGGGATATGACGATGTACGATATGGCCGTGAGTACACCGAATCTGTCCTTTCATCTGAATACCTCGGTCCATGAGGTAGTGATGAAGGAGGACAGGGCGATTCAATCTATCCTGGCGCGGGTCGCCAATGCAGAGACGAATATAGAGATCGCGGCTGATCTATTCATTGATTGTACCGGCGATGGCGTGATTGCCGATCTCGCAGGCTGTGAGTGGAGAATGGGCACAGAAGGGCGGGAGGAGTTCAATGAGCCTCATGCGCCCGGGCTGGCGAGCGGGGACACGATGGGGAACTCGATTCATTTCAAGGCCAAGGATATGGGGCGGCCGGTTCCTTTTACCGCTCCGGCTTGGGCGACTTCATATGAGGATGCGGCTTATTTCTATGACCAGGGGCGGATACCCTACGATGTCCGCAGCGGATACTGGTGGATCGAGATCGGAGTGCCCTGGCATACGATTACAGAGGCCGAGGATATCCGGCATGAGCTGACCAAGCATACGCTGGGCATCTGGGACTGGATCAAGAACCGCGATCCCAAGACTAAGGAGCTTGCAGCGAACTACGCGCTGGACTGGATCGGGCAGGTGCCGGGCAAGCGGGAGAGCCGGCGGATTATGGGCGAATATTTCATGACCGAGCATGATCCGGTGAACCGCAAGGTGTTCGAGGACGAGATCGCCTACGGCGGCTGGTTCCTGGATCTGCACACTCCGGGCGGCCTGCTGGCCGCCACCAGTGAACATGCCAGCTCAGAGGGCTATAACCAGACTTCAGAATATGCAATCAAAAGCTACTGCGGCCCGTATGGCATCCCCTTCCGGATCATGCTGGCCCGGGATGTGGATAATCTGATGATGGCCGGCCGCAATGTCAGCGTGACGCATGCCGCGCTGGGGACTGTGCGCGTCATGGCCACATGCGCACTGATGGGCCAGGCTGCGGGGACAGCGGCGGCCATTGCCTTGAGGAAAGGAATAGGCATCAAGGCGGTTACCACTGATGCGATGCAGGAATTGCAGCAGACGCTGCTGCGCGACGGCTGCTTCCTGCCGAATGTGGAGAACCGCGATGCGGGTGATCTGGCCCGGCAGGCTGCGGTCACCGCCAGCAGCGAGGTGCTGGTCTACGGCGCAGGGCCGGAGACCGGGACTGCCCTACCGAAGCTGAGCGAATGGAATGACCGCAAGGATTGGAGCGGGGAGGATGAACGGCTGCTCAGAAGACGCGGCCAGTGGATCGCAGTGTCCTCTCCGCAGCTCGACAGCCTGGCGGTCTGCCTGAGCAACCTCACGGATCAGCCGCAGGAGGTGGACGCGGTGCTGCTCCAGGTGGACCATATCTGGGACTACCGCTCGGAGCCGGAGGAGGGTCGGCTGGCCTCCTGTACACTGACCGTTCCCCAGGGGGGGAAGGCACTGGATCGAATGGGCCAGCCCGGCCGGAGCCGCAGAGGGATTGAAGCCGGGCAGGTATGTCCGGCTGGATCTGGCCGCGAATCCCCAGGTCATCTGGCATGCGGCGGGCACGATTATCCCCGGCCACATCAGCGCCTTCGAGATGGGCGGCGGCAGAATGCGGCGCTTCGAGAAAGGTATGACGATGAGCTACCGTATCACTCCCCCGCAGCAGCCGTTCGGCGCAGGCAATATTGTCAGCGGGGTCAACCGGCCTTACCGGTACACCAACCTCTGGCGCTCCGACCCCGTGCAGCCGTTACCGCAGTGGATTCAGCTAACTTGGGAGAGCGAACAAGAAATAGGTACAGTAGAGATTACCTTTGCCGGGCATTTGTTCCGGGAGTATCATGCCTACGGCCCGTTTTACCGTGATCCGCAGTGTGCCAAGGATTACCGTATCCAGTCCTGGACGGGCGGAGCGTGGAACGATGTCATTCATGCCGTGAATAATTACCAGCGCCATGTACGCCACAAGCTGCCCGGCTCCATTCGGACCCAGAAACTGCGGATTGTGATTGAAGCTACCAACGGCGACCCTTCTGCGGCTGTATATGAAGTTCGCTGCTATGAATAGAAGAGCCTAATCCCTGAACCACTTAGAGGGCTGTCCCGACATTGGCCATGAAAAAAGGCTGATGGGGATAGCCCTCTATTTCTTAGGGTGGCGGTAGGTTAGATGGTAGAGGGTAGATGGTAGATGGTAGATGGTAGGTTGGGCGGTAGGTTGGATGGAGAGTGAGCGAACGTTGCGTGGGGTGTGGGCGCTGTTCTTAAACTAACTAATCATTTCTGTGTAGTAGCTGAATCCGCCGAAAGTAGGCGGAGCGTGCAACTCAGAGGGATAAATCCCTCTGAGTCCGCCGGAAGCGGGCGGAGCGAGCAAATCAGAGGGATAAATCCCTCTGAATCCGCCGGAAGCGGGCGGCAGGCGTGAATGAAGAGCAAAAGTGCACCTGAATGCGCTGAAAGTGGGCGGCGAGCGAGAAGGAGGAGCAATAGTGCACCTGAATGTGCCAAAAGCGGGCGGCGAGCGAGAAGGAGGAGCAATAGTGCACCTGAATGCGCTGGAAGTGGGCGGCAGGCGAGAAGGAGGAGCAAAAGTGCACCTGAATGTGCCGAAACTGGGCGGCAGGCGTAAATGAAGAGCAAAAGTGCACCCCCACCTGAGGCTGAATCAGGATCAGGTGGGGGTAGGTTAGATATAGGTGTAGATGTAGGTTTAGGTGTATATTTTCGTTACTCCCCCTCTCAATCAGCGGAGCGGACGGAAGGATTGTGGAAAAGCGGAGCGTTCGCCTTTGTGTCCGGATTTTCACCGCTAAGGTAAAAAATAAAAAAATCTGGACACAACAGCGATTGGAACAACGTTCCGTTTGCGTAGCGTGCTCACCGAGCGTCGATGTAACGCAGCCCCTACACTCAATAAACAAACAGGGCGCCTCCCCAGCCAATTATGGCCGTTGAAGACACCCCTGAATTTCAAACGAAACAACTAATTCCTATTGCTTCACAATATCCTGCACCGCTTTATCCAGCTTCTCCAGCAGCTGATCATGGCTCAGCTGGCCGCCCAGGTATTCCTGCATCGCGGCGCCGAAGCCCTGAGTGACTCCGTCAGGGAACATATCCCAGTTCCAGCCGAGAGCGGTGGCGGATTTCTCCTGCACGGCAACGGCAACCTGCCCGATGTCGGCCGCGTCAGTGGTAATGTTGGTTTCAGCCGGGATGAACTTGAACTCCTTGGTCAGATACTTCTGGCCGGTTTCCGAACTTACCAGCCAGTTCAGGAAGGCTTTGGCTTCTTCCGGATGGGCGGATTTGCTGTTCACGATATAGTTGTTAGGCACGCCTACCAGAATGGTGCCTTCTTCACCGCTGATCGGAAGCGGGAGAAGGCCCAGGTTCAGTGCAGGGTCGATTTTGTCGATATCGCCTTGCGTCCAGTTGCCCTGCAGCATCATTGCGGCCTTCCCGGAGGCGAATTCAGCCACCTGGGTAGCATAATCGGTAGTCATCTTATTGTCCTGGGCATTGTCGAAGATGACATCCACGAGATCAAGCCACTGCTTGAACACTGCGTTGCCTTTGATCGTCTGTTTTCCCGCCTTCACATCGTCGATGAACTGCTTCGGATCAGGCTGGTGCGCCATCCCTACGTTGACCAGGTGAATCCCCATCGACCACCATTCATTGGTGGCTTCAAACGGTGTAATACCAGCGGTCTTTAGCTTGGCTACGGCGTCCTTTAGCTGCGGGAGGGTCTTAGGTTCTTCCGTAATACCGGCTTTGGCGAACAGATCCTTGTTGTAGATCAGCCCGTAGCCTTCTACGTTCATAGGCATACCATAGAGCTTGCCGTCCACCGTTGCCGGTGTTTTGGCTGTGGGGATCAGATCCTTGGCCCAAGGCTCATTGCTCAGATCGGTGGCACGGTCCATATAAGGGGCGAGGGCAATATAACCTCCGTTATTGAAAATTTCAGGCTCAGACCCGGACGCAATCTCCGCTTTAAGCAGCGCGCCGTAATCTTCACCGCCGCCATGCGTTTCCACTTCGACCTTCACTCCGGTCTCTTTCTCATATTCTTCGGCGAGTGCATTCAGCTGCTCGGCAATTTCCACCTTGAACTGGAACATCTTGATCGTAACATCCTTGGCAGGCGCTTTGCCTGCATCCGGTGTTGTCGTTTCGGTTGACGCGTTAGGAGCCTTATCTGCGTTACCATTGCCTGCGGAATTCGTATTGCCGCTGTTCCCGCAACCTGCGATAATGAGGGTGCAAACGGTTGCCATAATGAACGCGAACTTTCTTGTCATAGAATAACCTCCCTGGTCTGTGGTTCCTGCAACTAGATCGTAAGGCAAATGAGAGTGGACTTACACTTCATATTTTGCTCGAAAAGGTGGATATTGTTGCAAGGGGCGACCCTTGCAACATCCTGTAGTGGCGGTCTTTCCATATTATGAAACGGGATCATCCCTTAATAGAGCCTGACGTTACACCTTCAACAATATAACGCTGGAGCGACAGGAAGAACAAGAGGATCGGCGTGATTGCCATAACGAGACCCGCGAGGGCCAGGTCCCACTTCTTGGTATATTGTCCGAAGAACTTGGTTACAGCTACCGGAAGGGTAGTCAGGTCCTTGTTTCCCCCGATAACGAGTACGGGCAGCAGGTAGTCATTCCAGATCCACAGGGTATTCAGGATGATGACCGTTACAATAATCGGCATCAGCAGCGGGAATACGATCCGGAAGAAGACGCCGTACGGATTGGAGCCGTCCACCCGCGCCGCTTCCTCCAGCTCCAGAGGCACGGTCTTGATGAATCCGTGGAACAGGAAGACGGACAGCGGCATCCCGAAGCCGAGATAACAGGCCACAATACCGTACAATTCTCCGCGAAGCTCCAGAATACTGGTCACCCGGACCAATTGCAGCATCAGCGACTGGAACGGAATGATCATTGCCGAGACCAGCAGCAGGAACACGAAGGAGTTGAAGCGCGTAGGCTTACGCACAATCTGATAGGCGGCCATCGAGCTGAACAGGACAATGAAGATGACGCTCAGGATCGTGATTTGCAGAGAATTCAGGAAAGCCTGCGGGAAGTCGATCGCCTTCCAGACCTTGGAATAATTATCCCAGTGGAACACCTGCGGCCAGGAAGCGGCGTCGGTCAGGATGTCCTTCAGCCCCTTCACGGAATTGCTCAAGACGAGGTAAAAAGGCGACAGGAACACAATAGCCAGCAGAATGGCGGCAATTTCGAGAACGAAGTTTCTGGGACGGTATCTGCTGCTGTTCATTAGGCGGACACCTCTTTTCTTTTGGTAAGCCAGACCTGTGTGACCGTGATCAGGGAAACGGCGGCGAAGAAGAGCAGTGCTTTGGCTGTGCCGAGTCCATAACGGTTGTTGATCAGCGCCTCCGCATAAATGTTATAAGCCAGCGACTGGGTCGAGGTGCCCGGCCCGCCTTTGGTCAGCGACAGGTTAAGGTCGAACATCTTGAACGCATTGGAGGTCGTCAGGAACAGGCAGATCGTGATCGCCGGCATAATCAGCGGGACATAGACGCTCTTGAACAGCTGAGGGGCACGGGCGCCGTCAATTTTGGCCGCTTCGATCAGATCCTTCGGAATACCGGCCAGCGCCGCGATATAGATGACCATCATGTATCCGGCAGTCTGCCAGACGAACACGATGACCAGACCCCAGAATCCTGTGCCGGGAGTCCCCAGCCAAGGCAGCTGGAAGAACGAGATTCCGGTAAGCTCGCCGATCGTGGCGAAGCCCTTGGTGAAGATGAACTGCCAGATGTAGCCGAGCAGGATGCCGCCGATTACATTGGGCATGAAAAACACGGTGCGGAGCAGCTTCTTGGTCTTCAGCGTTGTCATCAGAATGAAGGCAAGCAGCAGCGCCAGAACATTGGCAGCCACAACCGAGACCACGGTGAAGCGGAGGGTGAAGACCAGGGACTCCCAGAACTTGTCGTCATTCGTAAAAATCCGTCTCCAGTTGGCCGCGCCTGTCCAGACTGCTTTGTCCAGATCGAGCCCGTTCCAGTCGGTGGAAGAATAGTAGAAGCCAAGGAAGAACGGGGTGACCACAATGGTCAGGAAGAAGAGCAGACAGGGGCCGAGAAATACGATTTGCTGTCCCGAGCCACGTTGCATGCGCAGAGTTTTTCTCATAGGGAATCTCCTTTGTGTAAGTTTACTACGGGTTCACAGCTTGATTATAAAAAGCCGGGGCCACCGCCAACACTCAATTTGATGCTCAGAAAAGTGGATTATATTGCAGGGAAGAGGGACTACCATGTTCAAAAACAGCATCCGGACACGGCTGATGGCCTTAGTGCTGCTCGCGTCAGTGATTCCGTCAGGCATCTCCGTTACCTTTTCCTATCTCTACACGAAGCAGTCGGTTACGGAGCAGTCTGTGAAGCAGAACACGAAGCTGCTGACCCTGGGAGAAGCGAATCTCAGCAGTTATTTCAGCGGCATGAACCAGCAGGCAATGTCCCTATACAGCGGGATTAATGTTCCCGGCTCCTTCTACACCACCCTGCTTACCGCCAAAAGCAATGAGCAGGTGCCCGCAGGCACAGTACTGCCGGATACCCGTGCGGTGATCTCCACCCAGCTGTACAACTTGTTCCTCTCGGACCGGAACACTTTTCAGATCCACCTGTATGTGAGGGCTGCCAGGCAGTCCAATCTTCTGCATGGAGGATGGTTCCGCCGGGAGAACGGGGAGAATGCCGGTGCAGAAGATCCTGAAGGCACGTACCGGCCGTACCTTGAAGTCACGCATATGGATCATCAATACGGCGTGAAGTCCGGCTTCCCCAATCTGAAGCCCGGCACTGTTCCCGTGTTTACCGCCCATTTCCCTATCTACCGCACCCCCAGTGACAGCGTGCTGGCAGATTTGTCGATCGACTATACTCTCGGTGAGCTGGAGGGGATCGTGGAGTCGATGTACAACTCGGACACGGAACGTCTGTATGTGTTGAATGCGGAGGGACAGGCCTTGTTCGCATCCGATCCGGGATGGGTAGGGAAGCAGGTAGAGACCGGCTGGAGCCGTCTTCCCGCAGACAGTGACAGCGGCCATTTCACTTGGAAGAAGGACAGCTTCCAGGGGATTGTGATGTACAAGCGGATTAAGGACCCGCTGTTCAGCGGGAGCATTATCAAGCTGGTGCCCTATGAAGATCTCTATGGGGATGCAAGGGTTATCACCCGGTTCAACATGGGCATTGGGCTGCTGTTCCTCCTGATCGGGGGCATCAGTGCCGTGCTGATCTCCATCGGCTTCACCCGGCCGATCAAGAAGCTGATCCACTTCACGCAGAAGGTGCAGATCGGCCAGCTGGATGCGCATATGGTGGCCGAGCGGGAGGATGAGTTCGGTCTCCTGACCCGTAAAATCACCGGCATGACCCGCACGATCAATGACCTGATCGTGAAGGAATACCGGCTGGAGCTGGCGAACAAGACGACAGAGCTGAAGGCACTCCAGGCCCAGGTGAATCCTCACTTTCTCTACAATGCGCTGCAATCTATTGCCAGCCTGTCCTTGCGCTATAATGCGCCGAAGGTGTATGATCTCATCTATTCCCTGGGCAGCATGATGCGTTATTCCATGAATACAGAGCGGACACAGGTGCCGCTGCGTGATGAAATCGAGCATGTGCAGAATTATGTGATTCTGCAGACAGAGCGGTTCGGCGAAGAGAATCTGCGGCTGGAGATCGAGGCGGAACCTGAGACTCTGGAGCTTATTCTGCCGAAGATGATCTTACAGCCGATTGTAGAGAATATCTTCAAGCACGCCTTCGCGGACGGAATCCGCGAAGGTGTGATCCGGATAGACTGCACGCTGGAAGGGCAGACGGGTCTGGTGCTTGCTGTCAAGGATAACGGCAAAGGCATTCTCCCGGAGCGGCTTGCGGAGATTACAGCCGGACTCACAAGCAGCGGCCAATCCGGGAATGAGGAGATCGGCCTGTATAATGTGCTGGCCCGCCTGCGGCTGCAATTCGGCAGCGGGGCGGAGATGCAGATCGTGAATAATGAAGAGGGCCAAGGGGTTACGGTAACCCTGAGGATTCCGCTGGACGGGCAGACATACGCGCGAAAGGGGCAGCAGAGATGAAGGTGCTGATTGTGGATGATGAGAAGCATGTGCGGGAGGCCATCCGTTATTTTGTTCCGTGGGACAGCTATAATATCTCCGCTATTTATGAGGCGACCAACGGACAGGAAGCGACTCTGGTGATGCGGGAACACCAGCCGGCCATCGTCTTCACAGATATGCGGATGCCGCTGATGGACGGGGCGGAGCTGCTGGAATGGCTGCACCGCCATTATCCGAATACGAAGACGATTGTGATCAGCGGGTATCAGGATTTCAATTACGTGAAGCCGGCCATTGTGTACGGCGGGACCGATTATCTGCTGAAGCCGCTGAACAGCAAGCAGCTGATTGCCTCGGCGGAGCATGCCTTCCGGCTGTGGATGGAGGAAGAGGCGGAGCGGAAGCGGCGGCAGCGGCAGAATATGCAGCTGAACGCGCTGCGTCCGCTCTACTGGGACAAGATGTTATCCGATCTTGTGGGCGGCCAGGCCTCCTTCCATGAGCTGAAGCTGCCGCTGTGCGAGGAGCTGGGAATGCCGATTGGGGCACACGACTGCCGGATTGCTGTAATCTCGCTGCAAGGCGCGGACTGCCGCCTGCTGCAGAGATTTCACGGCGATGTGGCGTTGACTGCCTTCGTGCTGGCCAACGTCTGCAATGAAGTGATGGCGGCGGACCAGAGCGGTTACGCCTTCCGCAGCTGGCAGGGCGGCGGTGAGCTTGTAGTTCTGCTGTGGAGTGCTGTAATGCAGGCGGAGACCGTACTTAACCGTATGAACGAAGCCATCCGCCAGGCCTTTGGCGTTCAGGTAGATATCGGACTTAGTCCGCTGAATCCTTTGCCGGAGGGGCTTCAGCATGCGTTCGAACAGGCAGGGCAGGCGCTGGAGGAGCGGAACCTCCTGCAGCGGGAAGGGCGTATCCATCCCTTCAGAGAGCGGGCAGACCGGAGTAGACCTGTAGAAGACTACGCCCTGGAGGAACGGCTGGACAAGCTTAGAATCGCAGTATTGTCTGGTGATCTGGAGCGGATAGAGCGGGTGGTGGAAGAGTGGGCCGGGCATCTGGCGGGGCTGCCGCTGCTTACGGAGAGCGGCCTCCTGCAGCAGCAGGCGGAGATACTTACGGTTCTGAAGCGCTGGCGGCCGGAGGAGGAGATTAGCCTGGAGCCCTGTTATGACGCAGAGGGGCTGTTCTCGGTGGAGAACTGGCAAGGCGGGCTGAAATCGCTGCTGCGCCGGTTGTTCAAGGGCAACCCTCAGACCCCGGACAGCAGACTTGTGCAGGAGATCCGGGAGTATCTGAACCAGAATTATGCGCAGGAGATGACACTTCAGCATATTGCGGAACGCTTTTTCATCAGCAGGGAGAATGTATCACGCAAGTTCAAGCAGATTACCGGAGAGAATCTGTCGGATTATCTGACCAGTCTCCGAGTGGATAAGGCGAAGACGCTGCTGCAGAATACGAATCTGCGGCTGTCGCAGATCGCGGAGCTGGTGGGCTATGAGGATGAGAAGTACTTCAGCCGTGTCTTCAAAAAAACCGCCGGAGTCTCCCCCAGAGAGTACCGCAAGCATGAAGAGGAAACCTGAGCCTAGAGCATCAGCTTCATACCTGCCTTTCAACATTTTCCGGCCTAATACCGATAATAGCTATAGGGGCAATTAATTCATAGCCTGCGGTTATATGGGAGGGCTGGATAGTATGAACAATTTACTGGGAAGAACGATTAAGAATGATCTGATCAATACCTACGGAGTTACCGTAATTCCCGCAAAAAGCAGATTGAATGCCGAACATTTGGAGCTCATCCGCAAACAAAAAATAGATGTGAGTGACATTATTTTTGCAGATGAGGCTGACCAGGCGCCCTCCTATCAGAAGATGGTAAACGGAGTAGTGAACAGTTCGAAGGAACTCTTTGAATCCTATAGAATCTCCCGCAAAATCCCGCTGGCGGATATCCGCAAGGATGTGATTCCTGTGATCCAGGACATCTCCCGCAACCCGGATATCTTTGCGCTGTTCCATTCGGTTCAGGGCAAAGATGATTATACATATCAGCACAATATCGGAGTTGGGGTCCTGGCTACCCTGATCGGCAGATGGCTGGAGATGAGCGAAGCCGAGCTGTCGGTGCTCTCCCTGGCTGCCACTCTGCATGACATCGGTAAGCTGAAGATTCCCTCAGAGCTGCTGAACAAGCCAGGCAAACTGACGGACGAGGAATTCAGCCAGGTTAAGAAGCATACGGTATAC
Organism: Paenibacillus tritici; assembly: GCF_013204885.1. GTDB lineage: Bacteria > Bacillota > Bacilli > Paenibacillales > Paenibacillaceae > Paenibacillus_AQ > Paenibacillus_AQ tritici. The sequence continues at coordinate 57,816 of NZ_JABMKX010000016.1, read as the reverse complement.
GGCTACGAAATCCTCAAAGAGACCACCGGGGCCAATTCGCGTATTGCCCTGGCGGCGCTGCAGCATCATGAGAGGAATGACGGTATGGGATACCCGCTGGGGCTGAAGGATGGGCAGATTGATCCTTACAGCAAGATTGTCGCCGTTGCCGATATTTTTCATGCGATGTCCAGCAAGCGCCCTTATCATGAGCCGACGCCGTTTCATAAGATTGTCGATCAGATGCGAAGAGGCAGCTTCGGCGCGCTGGACCCGCATATTGTTTCGGTGTTCCTGGAGAATATTGTGAAGCGGACCGTTGGCCGCGAGGTGGTCTTAACCGATGGCCGGGTCGGTGAGATTGTCTATTTGAACCCGCATGACATCGAGACTCCGCTGATCCGCATTGATGATGAATATATTGACCTCAGTAAAAGAACGGAGCTTAACATCCGCGAGATCAGTTTATAATCAGTGTATCAGTGTATAAGATGAATGATGCCTTCTCTAATTGTTGAAATAATCTGCCACCCCGTCGGCGACAGCCTGGGCCGCCTTCCGCTGATAAGCGGCTTTGCGTACAATCGACTCGTCGTACGGATTGCTGAGGAACCCTAGTTCTACCAGGGTGGATGGGAGCGGATTCTCCCGCAGAATATGGTAGTTCCCGAAGGAGAGACCATTGCTGCGCAGGCCGATTCCCTGGCCAAGCCGGGTCTCAATTGCCCGGGCCAGCCGTATATCATTCTGCTCCGAATAGAAGAAGGTCAGCGTGCCGGAGACATTCTTCGGAGAGGAATTATAATGGATGCTGACAAAAGCGTCCGCGCCGAGCTGCTGCCCGAGCTGCACCCGCCGGGAGAAGGAGGGCTTCTGGTCGCCCCGGGTGCGGGTCATCTCTACCCTCGCTCCCTTGGCGCTCAGATAATCCCGCAGATACAGGGAGGTCTGCAGCGTCAGATCCTTCTCCATCGTGTTGTAGGTCGTGCCGAGCATGCCGGGGTCCAACCCGCCATGGCCGGGATCGACAATAATCAGCTTGCCGCGGATGCTGCCGGATTTGCGTACGACACTCACCTTCTGGGTATTAGAAGCCGCTGTGTTTAGGTTACGGGCGGTTCCGCCCGACAAATATTGGGACGCTACCCAGCCGACCGTTCCTCCGGCTGCGCGGACCCGGGTCCATTCCCCCTGCCGGGACAGAATGGTCACCTTGTTGCCGGATTGCAGGGAGCCTACGACCTCATATCCGGTTCCCGCTCCTCCACGCATGCGGAGGGAAGAGGCGGTTACAACAGCCGTTCCGCTGGAGACGGCAGAGGTCCTGACGGGTGCTTTGGCGCTGGCGGAACCGGAGGTGCTGGCCGAGGAGCTTCCGCTGGTGCGTTTCAGATAATAACCGGCTACCCATCCAGAGACAGAACCGGCCCGGACCTTGAGCCAGCCATGCTGATCTTCAGTGACGGTAACCAGGGCTCCGCCCGCCAGAGTACCTGTTATGGTTGCACTGGCAGCAGGCTCACTGCGTACATTCAGAGAGTTGGCGTATACTTTGGCCGTGTAGCCGGATGCAGCATAAGCTGGGGAAGACGGAAGAACAGGCAGCAGGGATGAAGTCAATAAGCAGGCTGCCAGTACTGCGGTATGTATTTTTTTTCTCATGACAAATAAAGCCTCATTTCCCGGAGAGATAACCTTCTATTACCCGTTTCATCGGCCGGAGAATACAGAAAATTTAAAATTAAAGAGAAGTTTTGTCCCTGTATTCTGATAACACCGCCAGTTGAACGATTGCTCCTGAGCTGACTAATATAATTGTTAACCCTATTCCTAGGCGGGAAATGTCTGTATAATTATTACATATTGGGGAAACAGACAAAGGAGTGCCGCCGTGATCAGACCTAAATTATTCATTGGTTCCTCCAGAGAATCGATCCGCTATGCCAGAGCTATTCATGAACAGCTGAAGCGGACCGCCGAGGTTCATCCTTGGTATGCTGCTGCGTTCCGGCCTAATGAATACACGATGGAAGCGCTGGAGCGGAATCTGGATATCAGCGATTTTGCCGTATTCGTGTTCTCACCGGATGATGTGGCGCGGATTAGGGGTAAATATTATTATGTCACCCGGGACAACACCCAGTTTGAAATGGGGCTGTTCTGGGCGAGACTCCGGCGGGGCCGGGTCTTCTGCCTGCTGCCGGACCAGGTGCCCGCCCGCAGTGATCTGATTCCGGGCGAGAATGTCGAGGAGTACCATCTGCTGTCGGATCTGTCCGGACTGACACCGCTGGAATACGAGTGGCAGCATGAGAATGCTACAGCGGCAGTGGATGTCAGCTGCGGCAAGATCATCGACAGTATTCAGGGCCAGGGGATGTACCATGATCCGGCTGTGGAGCTGCTGCAGCTTAGATCAGAGCTTAGGCGAAAAGAAAGTATCCTTCACTTCTTTTGGCAATATAATAATAATGTAACGACTCCCCAGGCTGCCGAGAAATATCAGGCACTTAGCGAAGCTGTCAGGAATTCCTTCGTGCCCCCGGAGGATTGCCGGGTGATCGGAGCCGCCATGTGGCGGGCGGAAGCGGGGGAAGGGCTGAAGCAGGTAGGCGGCAATGTGGGACGCGGGCATATTTATCCGTTCTCGGCCTCGGATGACGAAGGCAGAAAGCCGGGAGTGCTGGATGCTTTTCTGGCCAAGGAATGGACCTTTTTACAGCGTACGGAAGTTGCGGAGGTATATATCCTATGCTATCCTTTAGGTAAGAACCATGTTCTGTCGGTGCATTTCTCAGGCATTCAGGGATTATCGGCAGAGGATCTTACAGCAGTCGTTGCCTATAACCGGGATTTGTTCCGTACCGTCAATTATTTAGTAGGAGGGGACTAACAGGATGAAGAATATGAAGAATGCAGTTAGTATATCCAGTACTGTCCGCCGGTCTGCAAGCGGTGACGGCAACAGCGCGGGAGGCAAAGGCCGTTCCAGACGCAAATCCGGCCCCAAGCTTACACCCTCGGCTCTCAACGTGTATCTCGCACCTTCCCTGGAGGGCGGAGATGACGAGTACAAGAAGCTGGTCAGCGGCAAGGTTGACAATAACAAGCCATCTTTCGCATAATAATCGCTAACCTAATTTATGAATATTAAGCAGGTCTCCGGCAGCGCCGGGGGCTTTTTTTGTCGGATAAGAATTTATATGTTTTGGGGTAAGCGGAGCTTACCCCTTATTTAGTATGACCTGTGACCGGGCGTAACTCTGAAGAAGCGGCTTCAGGAGCTGGAGAAACAGGATGAGCTAGGGTCGGTAGGGCTTGTTGTGTAGCATGCGGGCAGCTGAGGCGTCTGTTTGTTGGCGGGGGAAATAATTGGATTTTCTCCACTTGCTCATGAACAGAGGAGCCTTTAGCGGACAGCAGTTGGAAAAACAGCACTTAATCAACCGGGAATCATTCATAGTAGAGGAAAGGCATGAAATTAAGATACGTTTATCCAATTAATATCCTCAGACGCTCCGAAACATCCAAATTAAGATACGTTTATCCACTTGCTAATCATGATTAACTACCTGAATAACCGCCGGTAGCTGGAGTTCAAGACAGCTATGAGGCCTTGCAAAAGGTATGCCGGAAGCATCTGCCGGGTATTCTCTGAGGCAGATGCTGTTCCAGGTAATGTACCGGGAGAGGGCTGTGTCCGGTACAACTTCGCACAAAAAGATGCCGCCCTACAACCGGGCGGCATCTTTTCGAGTCTTGATTTATTGCGCCGAGGAGATTCCGCCCGGCTTCTTCGCAAGCTCGCGCCGGACGACCGGCGCGACCTCGGTGGCGAGCAGCTCAATAGCTGCGGCTACCTTGGCGTAAGGGAGGCCGCCGATATCCAGCTGAGTCATGAAGCGGTGATGGCCGAACAGCTCATGCTGATAGAGGATTTTCTCAATTATCTGCTGCGGGCTGCCTACTGCCAGCGTATTGTCCGGCGAAGTGAACCGGCCGAATTCACTGCGGGAGACCCGGTATTCCTGACCGGGCTTCGGGCTGATCGCATTGCGGTAGCTGTAGTAATAAGGGTAATACTCATCCAGTGCCTGCTGTGAGGTCTTCGCTATGTAACCGTGGCTGGTGATGGCGATCTTCAGGTCCTCGGGCGCGTGGCCGGCGGCTGCGCCGGAGCGGCGGTAGGTACCGGCCAGGTTCTGGAAAGGCTCCGGGCTGCCGCTCAGAATGGCGATCGCCATGCCAATGCCAAGTGACCCGGCCTTCTCGGCGCTTTCGGCCGAACCGCCGATGCCGACCCAGAGCGGAAGCTTCTGCTGGAGCGGACGCGGAGCAATCTCGGCGTTATGCAGCGGGGAGCGGAACTTACCCTGCCAGTTCATGACCTCATGCTGGTTCAGCGTGAGCAGCAGATCGAGATTCTCGCTGAACAGCTGCTTGTAATCCTCCAGCTCGTAGCCGAAGAGCGGGAACGATTCCAGGAAAGCGCCGCGTCCGGCGATGATCTCGGCCCGCCCGTCCGACAGCAGGTCCAAGGTGGCGAAATCCTCGAAGACGCGGACCGGATCAATGGTGCTTAGCACGGTCGTGGCACTGGTAAGCTTAATCCGCCGGGTGACCTGGGCAATGGCCGCCAGGACAACCGGCACCGAGGAGATGACGAAATCCAGCCGGTGATGCTCCCCGACCCCGAATACATCCAGCCCGGCTTCATCGGCCAGCTTGGCGGCTGCAATCACTTCATTCAGGCGCTGGCGGGGACTGATCCGCTGGCCCGTATGGCAGTCGGTTACGATATCTCCCAGTGTATAAATACCGAATTCAAACTCCGGTACGGTTGCTTCGTTCGCTTGAGCATTCCCTTGGTTGTTCATGGTACAGACTCCTTATAATCCAGAATATTGAATAGCGTTATAACAGTAAGCATGTCCGTTAGTGAAAGGATATAGCCCAGTATAGCATAATTACTTACAAAATGTAAGTATATGAGTGGAAGTTTGCAATGTTTCCTGAAAAAGATAATTCATACTTTCAGCAGAAAGTCAGTATTAAAACAAATTAATCCGGGCGGAAATTGTGTATTTTCATTGACAGATTGGAGAATGGGTGATATTTTAAATTTACAAATTCCAATTGGCTTACTTTGAATTGAATATTGCCGACTGTACAGACAGAGGTGCCAGCGTGATTACAGCGCGAGGTCCTCTGTTTTTTTTGTATACAGCCAGAAGGAGGAGCAGAGATGGGAGAGGCATTATTGTCGATCAGACAGCTGAATAAACGCTTCGATACCGCAGGCGGACAGGTGCAGGCGCTGGAGGATGTGGAGCTGGAGGTGGAGGAGGGAGAATTCATCACGGTGATCGGCCCCAGCGGCTGCGGCAAAAGCACCCTGCTGCGCATCATTGCCGGTCTGGATACCGGCTACACCGGAAGTGTTACCTTGGAGGGGAAGGCTATAGGCGGGCCGGGAATAGATAAGGGGTTTATTTTTCAGGAGCACCGCTTGTTTCCCTGGCTTACGGTGGAGAAGAATATCGCCTCGGATCTGCCGCTGGGCAGGCCCGATATCCGGCAACGGGTGGATGAGCTGATTGAGCTGGTGAAGCTTGGCGGCTTCGAGACCGCTTACCCCCGTGAGCTGTCGGGAGGGATGGCCCAGCGGGTAGCGATTGCCCGTGCGCTGCTGCGCAGTCCCAAGGTTCTGCTGCTTGACGAGCCCTTTGGCGCACTGGATGCTTTTACCCGGGCGCATATGCAGACGGTGCTGCTCGACATTTGGCGGCGGAACCGGACTACGATGATTTTTGTGACACATGATATTGATGAAGCGGTGTTTCTGGGGAACCGGGTGGTGATTCTGGAGCCCCGTCCCGGCAAGATTCGCAAGATTGTACCGATAGACCTGCCGTATCCGCGCAAAAAAACCACAACCTCCTTTCAGGAGCTAAGGCTAAAGGTGCTGAACTACTTCGAGAAGGTGGATGAGCTGGAGCTGAAGGATGGAGCGGGGATCTGAAGCAAGAGTAAATGCTGACTTATATCCGACTTAAACGATGAGATTACATGACTTAGGAAGGAGGAACGATCATGGCTGAACGGGCTGTAGCGGCAGGGAATGCAGGAAGTGCCGGAAGAGCCGGAAGTGCCAGTAGAGCTGGAAGAATCAGAAGACCGGAAGGTCCCGGGAAAGTTGCCATTGCCGGGCTGGGACTGCTGCTGCCGGGGGGCGTATTGATCCTGTGGCAGATGCTGAGTCATTACGGAATGATCTCGGCAATGCTGTTCCCCGCACCCTATACGATTGCACAGTCCTTCATTACACTGGCATCCAGCGGGGAGCTGTGGATCAATCTGCGGGTCAGTGCCTTGCGGACACTTTCGGGATTCCTGCTTGGCGGCGGGCTTGGCCTGCTGCTAGGCATTGTGGTCGGATTGTTCCGCCGCTCGGAGAAGCTGCTGGACCCGTCGCTGCAGATGATCCGGATGATCCCCAGCCTGGCCGTAGTGCCGCTATTCATTCTCTGGTTCGGCATCGGGGAAGAATCCAAGGTGCTGCTGATTGCCAAAAGTGCCTTTTTCCCGCTCTATATCCATACCTTCATGGGTATACGCGGGACGGATAACAAGCTGTTTGAAGTAGCCCGTGTGCTGGGCTTCAGCAGAAGACAGCAGATTCTGCGGCTGGTGCTGCCGGCGGCAGTGCCCAACATCATGCTCGGCGTGCGCTTGTCGCTGGGGCTGGCCTGGCTGGGGCTGGTGGTCGCGGAGCTGATCGCCTCCACTTCGGGAATCGGCTACATGATGTCGGATGCCCGCCAGTTTGCCGATACGCCTGTAGTGTTCGTTGGGATTATTGTATTTGCCGCTGCGGGACTGCTTACGGACACGATGGTCCGGCTGGTGGAACGGCGTCTGCTGCGGTGGCAGGACAGCTATCAAGGGTAGGAGGGGAATAACACCATGAGTGAAGGGATAGAAGCCATAATCAAGACAGCCAAGGGTGTAAGGGAAGCCCGGGATTATAGCGGAACTGCTTCATTGACTACGCATAACAACAGGAGAAGATTAACGTCTGTGTTCTGGAAATCTCATGTGTACGGCTGGGGGGCAGGGGCAGTAATTCCTGTAGCGGTCATTGCCGTATGGCAGCTTGCCGGAAGTGCGGGCTGGATCTCGCCTGAATTTCTGCCGGCACCGCTCACGATTCTCGCGGCATTGGCGGAGCTGGCCGTGAGCGGGGAGCTGATCCATCATCTGGGCGTCAGTATCGGCCGGGCGGGGACCGGGTTCCTGATTGGAGGGATACTCGGCCTGCTGCTGGGGGCACTGACCGGCCTGTTCCGCAGCGCGGCCTATCTGCTGGACCCGAGCGTTCAGATTCTGCGGCTGGTTCCCCATCTGGCGATTGCCCCGCTGATTATTCTGTGGTTCGGCTTCGGGGAGATTTCGAAGGTCGTTATTATTATGAGCGGCTCCTTCTTCCCGCTCTATATTAATACATTCCTGGGTATCCGGGGAGTCGATAACAAGCTGTTTGAAGTAGCCCGGGTGCTGGGGTTCAGCCCGCTGCAGAAGCTGCGGCGGCTGATCCTGCCGGCTGCGCTGCCCGGCATTCTGCTGGGACTGCGCCTGTCGATGGCTGTGGCCTGGATCGGCCTGGTAGTGGCGGAGCTGATCGGCTCGCAGTCAGGGGTTGGGTTCCTGATTAATGAAGCGAAGCAGAATTCCAATACGGCGGTTGTTTTTGTAGGCATTATTATATTCGCCGTGGTCGGCAAGCTGATTGATTCTCTATTCCGAGTTATCGAGCGCAGATTCCTGTACTGGCGTGACAGCTATCAAGGCTGATGAAGCGCTAATCCACACACCAACCAAGGGGGCAAGAACATGAACCAACCGGCACTGAAGGAAGGATTGAAATGGACGGCGGATGTACTGGTAATCGGCGGAGGTCCGGCAGGAACATGGGCGGCACTTACAGCCGCAGCTAAGGGATCGAAGGTGATTCTGGCCGATAAGGGCTACTGCGGCTCCAGCGGCGCAACGGCCCCGTCAGGCACCGGAGTCTGGTATGTGAAGCCGGAGGCTGAGCTGCGTGAGGCAGCGAAGGCCAGCCGCTACGCCATGGGCGGTAAGCTGGCGGAACACCGCTGGATGGACCGGGTGCTGGACCGTACCTATGAGAATATGAACAGACTGGGCGTCAGCGGCTATCCGTTCCCGGTAGATGAGGCGGGCAATCCATACCGCCGGGGCCTGCAAGGTCCTGAATATATGCGCCTGATGCGCAAGCTGGTTAAGAAGGCAGGGGTGACCATACTGGACCACAGCCCGGTGCTGCAGCTGCTTGCCGATGAACACGGGGTAGCCGGGGCTGCCGGAGTGCGGACTCAGAGCGGGGAAGCCTGGAGTGTGCAGGCCGGAGCGGTGGTCATTGCTACCGGGGGCTGCGCCTTCCTCAGCAAGGCGCTGGGCTGCAATGTGCTGACAGGCGACGGGTACTTATTCGCCGCTGAGGCAGGGGCCAGCCTGTCGGGCATGGAATTCTCCAATGCCTATGCAATCTGCCCGACCTTCTCTTCCGTGACGAAGACGGCTTATTACAGCTATGCCAGCTTCTACTATGAGGATGGCAGTGTAGTTGAGGGGGCGGGCTCCAAGAGGGGCCGCTCTGTCATCGCCAGGAATCTGCTGGCCGGACGCCAGGTATTTGCGAAGCTTGACGGTGCCGACGCGGAGCTGCAGCCCTTGCTGCGGACGGCGCAGACGAATTTCTTCCTGCCGTTCGACCGGCGGGGGATTAATCCCTTCAAGGATGTGTTTCCGGTCACGCTGCGGCTGGAAGGGACCGTCCGGGGGACGGGCGGCATCCGGATAACCGATGAGAGCTGCGGTACAGGGGTTCCCGGCCTGTACGCGGCAGGGGATGCCGCCACCCGCGAGCTAATCTGCGGCGGATTCACCGGCGGGGGAAGCCATAATGCGGCATGGGCAATGTCCTCCGGCTCCTTCGCCGGAGAAGGTGCAGCCGCCTATGCAGCAAGGCTTGGCCGCCATTCATACCACCGTGCCCCTGTAGGGTTGTCTTCTTCCCCGCTGGTTCACGGGGAAGTGAAGGCGGGCGCAGCGGCCAGAACTGCGGAATATGTGGAGGCTGTACAGGCCGAAGTCAAACCATATGACATTAATCTGTTCCGTACGGAACAGGGGCTGACTTCCTCCCTGGGGCGTCTGGACGGACTATGGACAGAGCAGCGCAGCCGGGAAATCCGGCTTACCCCGGAAGGTGTGAAGGCGCGTGAAGCCCAGGCGATGACGGCAACGGCACGCTGGATGTATAACTCAGCCCTGGCCCGCACCGAAACCCGGGGCATGCACAAACGGGAGGACTTCCAGGGAAGCGACGACACTCAGCATCACCGCCTGATCAGCGGCGGACTGGACCAGGTCTGGGTCAAGACAGAAGAAGTAGCGAAGGAGAGTGTTCTGTTGTGATTGAAATCATCAGCGCTGACAGATGTGTAGCCTGCAATCAATGTGTATCCGTCTGCCCGACCAATGTCTTCGACCGGGTAGAGGATGGAATCCCTGTTATCGCCCGGCAGAGCGACTGCCAGACCTGCTTCATGTGTGAGCTGTATTGCCCGGTGGATGCCCTGTATGTCGCTCCGGATTCCGAACAGCTTACCGGAATCACTGAGGCGGAGCTGGAGGAGCAGGAGCTGCTTGGCGGTTACCGTGAGAAGGTGGGCTGGGGCAAGGGCAGACAGCCTGTAGCCAGTCATGAGTTCATGGTTAAGCTGGCGGCCAGAGCAGGGTTCTGATGTTGCGCGGCGTTACAGCATCCGGTGAGAGACAGAGGGGAGAATAAGAACAATGAAGAGAGCGATGAACAGAAGCTACAGAGAGAACGCAGGGAGAGGGAGCAAAAGAAGGCGCCTCGCACTGATTGCAGGGGTGGTAATGATGATGCTGGTCCTGCAGGCTTGCGGCAATCAGGCAGGTTCGGGGGGCAGCGGCCCGGCAGGCGGCAGCGCTGGCTCGGATACCGCCGAAGCGGCGGGCAGCGGAACGGGAAGCCAGGCTCCGGCTGTGTTGAATTTCGGCTACATCGGCTCCAATAAGCTGAATGTGCCCGGCGGCGCGGAAGGCTGGGGATTGTACAAAGGCATTATTCAGGAGGAACTGAAGAAATACGGAATTACCGAAGTGAAGCTGACCGGCTTCCCGAACGGGCCGGATCAGACAGAATCCTTAATCAGCGGCAGACTTGATTTCGGCAGTCTTGGGGACACTCCGGCGATAATCGCGTACGCATCAGGCGCCAAGACCCGGTTAATCGCCCAGACTTCAGCGCATACTGTCGGGTATCTGATCGGCAAGAAGGACGGACCGAAGACCGTGCAGGATCTGCAGGGCAAGACCATTGCAATCCAGAAAGGGTCGTTCATGCACCGCTACGTGGCCGGCCTGCTGAAGCAGGAGGGTGTAACCGGCTATAAGCTGGTTCACATGCTGATTCCGGATGCGACTGCGGCACTTGCCCGTGGAGATGTGGACGCGACCACCAATAACGGTGTAGCGGCGCTCAAGCAGCTCGAGCAGGGGTACACCCATCTGGATGATGCTTCGGCCCACCCGGATCTGCTCGGAAGCAGTGCTACGGTAGTGTCGGAGGAGTATCTTGCGAAATTCCCGGATTTCCCCAAGGTCTGGAATGCGGCACGGGAGAAGGCACTCGCTGATCTGAAGCAGCATGAAGAGGAATATTATGAATTCCTGGCGGAGATTGGGGATACCACCCCCGAGCTTGCGAAGCAGGTGAATCCGATCAGTGATATTAAGGATACGGCCTTCACCGGGGAAGGGACGAAGCTGCTGGAAGGGACCAAGAATTTCCTCGTGGAAGAGAAGCTGGCCAAGCAGGATTTCAATATCAGCGATTGGCAGCTCCGCTAAAGAGCAGGTGATCCAGGCATCCGAAGGCGCTCCAATGCCATTTCCGGCAATGGGGCGTCTTTTTAAATTATAAGGGTTGATATGTTTCACACCATAATTCATCCTTCTATTTCTCGCTGAAACGGTGCCGTCCCTAAAAGGACGGCAAAGCCGTTTCCGCTTGTAATTATAATGTAGCGGTAACTTTGGAATAATGGGTATATACGAACCCGGCGGTTGAGATTATACTAAATTGAACGAACCGTTTCTTCAGCAGGCGGAGCGTCTCCCCATACGTACCACAGACACTAGAATATTATGCTGGAGGAAATTGAATGAGCATTACAGAACTTACTAGCCAACTATCCAGTTACACAGGAAGACTACTGCGCGAACGCTTCGGGAAAGGGCCTGAATCCATACATGCCTCCATCGGGAAGCAGTGTATCGCCCTGCATATCCGTAATTTCATCGGGCCTGTGGAGAGGTTTTTGTTAAATAAGGAAGAAGAACAGGCATTTCGTTATACACGGGAGCTTCTGATGAAGTCCCTGCTTCCCGAGCTTGCAGCTTACCTGAAGGAGAACATGGCTATTGAGGTCGGCGAGCTTTTTTATGATTGGGGCATACATAACGCATCGGGGATGATCGTCGCACTGATCAAGAATGACGATATACCCATTGATGATTATGCCGGACGCGAAGAAGTCCATTCCCAGATTAACGAAGTGAGCCGGAAGGTCCAGAAGGAACCAGTATATACGGATTCCTGGTGGCTGGGCCCCCGGATTCTGATTATTAAGCGCGAGGGCATTCTGATCCCTTTGGAGAAGGAATTGATTGACCTCGGCTATGAGAATACGCTTAAGACCACCAAACGCAAGATGGAGAAGCGATATTTGGAGGAGACTTCCATTGCCCCGATGCTTGGCAAGGAGCTGTCGGATATTTATGTGGACTGGGATCTCGATAAAGATACCAGTGTGATAGCCTATACTTTTCACTAAAGTCTAACCATATATATGGCGGAAATGAGTCGGACATGCAAATGAGCCGAACATGAGCCGAAGAAGGGGGAATGGTCCCTTTCTTCGGTTTTTTTATTTTCTGCCTGTCCGCAGCAGGTATTGGTGGTGCTGAGATTTTTTAGGAGGATATGCTGGATGGAGGAGTACAAGTGGACAGTACTATACGTGGAAGATAATCAGCTCAACATGGCTTTGGTGTACCATATCTTCAAAAGAAACCTGCCCTCCGTATTGCTGCTGAAGGCTGAGACGGCAGAACTCGGTTTAAGCATGGCCCGGGAAGCTCTGCCGGATCTGATCATCCTGGATATAGGGCTTCCCGGACTCAACGGATATGAAGCTCTGGAAATATTGCAGCAGGATAAGGCGACTAGTCATATTCCGGTACTGGCGACCAGCGCGTTCGCTCAAAAATCGGATATTGAGAAGGCCCGGAAGAAGGGCTTTGCCGCATATATTACCAAGCCATTTCAGGTCAAAGCGTTCACCGAGACCGTGAAAAGACTGCTTTGCAGCGAAGAATGATAGAAGATCGGCTGAAGATAACAAAGAAATAATCAAAGGTGGAGAACTGGGGAGAACTCTGTCTGGCGGCCGGTTCACAGGCTATTGTATTCATTAATAAAAAGTACAGGATTCACACGATAACTTAACTCAATATGGGGCAGTCTATATTTCGACAACATGATTTGACTTTCGCCTGATTATGCAAGATATTTATATTACGGATTTAATATAAAAGAATTGCATTTATTACTCCACAAACGGGCGGTGGATTTTATGCTAGGACAGCATGCGCAGGCTTCTTCTCCATTGGAACAGGCATTTAAAACTGGAACTGCCGGAGCAGCCTTTCTCTCCATTTCTGAAGTATGGACAAATGTGAACCCGGCAGTTACCCTTCTGCTCGGATATACCGAAGAAGAGCTGCTGGGACATCACTTCGCAGAGTTTGTGTATGAAGATTCCCAGCAGTTACATAAGCATAGAATGGGGACTTTGAGCGCGGGAGAAGCCCCTTTTTGGGAAGCGGAACTGAATATGCGCCATGCGGACGGCACTGCGGTTCCGGTGCTGCTGCATGTTGCCAGGGTTAACGAGCCCTCAACGGGAGCCGGGCTGTATTACCTTATTCATCTGGCGGGCTTGCCGCTCCGGGAACCCCGGAAGGAACGCTCTGAGCCTCCAGACGGGTTGTACCGGCTGATTGCAGAGAATATCAGGGACATTGTGTATTATGCTTCGCCGGGCTCCTTCTGCCAGTATTGCTCCCCTTCGGTTGAGGATGTGCTCGGGTACAAGCCGCAGGAGCTGGTCGGCCGTGATATCAGCAGACTGGTTCACCCTGAGGATATGGAATTCATGAGTGAGCAGCAGGTCGCTGAATCTCCTAGCGTCCAGTTGCGGATTCTTCATGCCTCAGGGGAATATCTCTGGATCGAGTTCACAATGAGAATGGTCGAATATGGCGGGGAGCGGGGCGTGCTTGCGGTAGGCCGCGATGTGACCCAGCGCAAGATTATGGAGCAGAAGCTGCAGGAGTCTGTCGAACGTTATACGTCGCTGAAGAAGTATAATCATGACGCCATCATCTCTCTGGACCTGGAGGGTCATATCATCAACGGGAATGAACAGGCGGTACGCCTGACAGGTTATACCATACCCGAGCTGGTGGGCATGAGTGTCGGCCGGATCGTTGGCGAACATCACCTTCAGAATGTAATCGGCCTGGGCCACAAGAGCCGGACCATGGAACAGGACATCAACCTGATCTGGCATAAGGACGGGCATTCCGTAGAGGTTCTGACAACCCTTGCCCCGATTATTATCAACAATTCTACCGTTGGCTTTTATATTATCGTCAAGGATATTACCGAGCAGAAGAAGCTGCTGATTGACAAAGAAACGGCAGAGCATACCAACCGTGCCAAAAGTGAATTTCTGGCCATGATGAGCCACGAAATCCGCACCCCGATGAACGGGGTGATCGGGATGACCGACCTGCTGCTGGAGATGAGTGAGCCGGGCTCACAGCAGAGGGAGTTCCTGGAGATTATCCGCCAGAGCGGGGAATCCCTGCTGAATATCATTAACGATATTCTCGATCTCTCCAAGATTGAGGCAGGCAAAATCACACTTCAGGATGAGCCGTTCATCCTGCAGCACTGCATGGATTCCGCCCTTGAGCTACTGAAGCTGAAGGCGGAGCGTAAAGGTCTGGATATCGGGGTAGAGGTGGGGCCGGATGTGCCGCAGCAGCTGATCGGAGATGGGGAAAGGCTGAAGCAGATTCTGCTTAATCTGGTCGGCAATGCAGTGAAATTCACCAGTACAGGCGGAATTAAAGTAGGCGTGCAGCGTATTGCCGGAAGTCCGGCAGGCGTAACACTGCAATTCACTGTGGCCGATACGGGGAGCGGTATTCCGGAAGCTGCCCGCGGCCGCTTGTTCGAGCCGTTCTACCAGACGGATCAGTTCATGGGCCGCAAGGCTGAAGGAACCGGTCTGGGGCTGGCGATCAGCAAGCAGCTGGTGGAGCGGATGGGCGGCAGAATATATCTGGACCCCACGGCTGAGCAGGGGGCAACCTTTGTGTTCACTGTGGTACTCCGGACCGAAGTACAGGCGCTTCCGGCTGAAGGGCCGGGTGGAGACCTGCTCGAGCAGGGGGTATTGGGCCGCCCGTTACGGATTCTGGTAGCTGAAGACAACGTGATCAATCAGATTGTGCTGCGCAAAATCCTGGAGAAGCAGGGGTTCGCCGTAGATGTTGCCGAAGATGGGCGTAAGGCCATAGAGATGACCGGCCGGCGCAGCTATGATCTGATCTTCATGGATGTGCAGATGCCAGGCATGAACGGCCTGGAGGCAACGGCAAGAATCCGGGCAGAGCAGCCCGCAGACTTGCAGCCCGTAATCATTGCAGTGACCGCCAACGCGCTTAAAGGCGACCGGGAGTTATGTCTTGAAGCCGGAATGGATGAGTACATCAGCAAGCCGCTGAGAAGCGAAGCTATTATGACTGTGATCCATACCTTTTTCTGAGCAGCGGGGCATGTTCTCTATTCACAATTTAATCACAATGCTGTGTTAAAGCTGTAAGGCAGCGCTGTGAAGTCTTGCATGTGGAAGCCTTTTTGATTAAGATAGCAGAAACCGGTGCATAAGACGCACCGATATACCATGCAATGACAATGACGAAGAGAGTAAGCACTTCATAGCGGAGCTTAACAGGGAAGGTGTGCCGGAGACTGAGAGCACCCTCATGCGACGTTTAGTGCCGAAGTTCACTTCCGAGTCGGCCCCTGAAGGTTCCTGCTGCAGCAGGACTGAGTAGGACGGCCCGCTTCCTGCGTTAACGGATGTAAGACAGAGTTGATTCAGGGCCGGGAGATTCACTCCCTACCCGGGTGCTGATGCGTCAGCAGGATTCAGCTCTAAATAAGGGTGGTACCACGGCTCCTCGTCCCTTGCGGCGGGGGGTCTTTTTGCGTTGATTCACAGACTTAACTATTAACTATACAAAGGGAGTGCCCGGAATGAGTAATGTGGAATTGGATGGTCTAAGAGGAAGATTGGATGAGATTAACAGTCAATTGCTGGAGCTGATCTCGGAGCGTGCCGGAATCGTTCAGGAGATTGGAGTGCTCAAAGAGAAGCAGGGTGTGCCGAAGTTCGATCCTGAACGGGAGAAGGCTATGCTGGAGAAGCTGGTAGCGAGCAATAAGGGGCCGTTCACCAGCGGAACCATCCGCACTTTGTTCAAGCAGATTTTCTCTGCTTCACTTGACCTGCAGAGTACAGAGCATAAGAAATCCCTGCTGGTAGCCCGTAAAAATCATGCGGAGGACACCGTTATCGTTCTTCCAGGGAATGTTACCGTCGGCGGCTTATCCTCACTGATGGTGGCAGGGCCCTGCTCCGTGGAGAGTGAGCTGCAGACCCGTACGGTTGCTGCGGCCTTGCAGAAGGCGGGCGTGAAGGTCATGCGCGGCGGAGCCTTCAAGCCCCGTACCTCACCTTATGACTTCCAGGGGCTGGGGATGGACGGACTGAGAATTCTGCGTGAAGCGGCGGACGAATACGGGCTGCTGACCATCAGTGAGATTGTGGACCCCCGCCATATTGAAGAAGCGCTGGATTATGTGGATGTTATACAGGTCGGCGCACGGAATATGCATAACTTCGAGCTGCTCAAGGCCGTAGGGGAAGTGAATAAGCCGGTATTGCTGAAGCGCGGATTATCCGCGACGCTGGATGAATTCGTTCATGCGGCAGAATATATTATGTCCCGCGGCAATATGGAGATTATGCTGATTGAACGCGGCATCCGTACTTATGAGAAGTCGACGCGCAATACGCTGGATATCTCGGCGGTGCCGATTCTCAAGCAGGAGTGCCATCTGCCGGTGCTGGTCGATGTGACCCATTCGACGGGACGCAAGGATATTCTGATTCCTTGTGCCAAGGCTGCGCTTGCCGCCGGAGCTGACGGTATTATGGTGGAGGTGCATCCTGATCCGGCCACGGCATTGTCCGATGCGGCTCAGCAGCTTAACATTGAGGAGTTCAACACCTTCTTCAATGAAGTGAAGGCTTCGGGATTATACCGTTAATTTCAATATCTAGAATTCGGGCGTAAATAGCAGTATCCGGGAGAAAAGGGCAGTAATTAGCGCTTACAAGAATAAGATTCACTTTTGTAGAGTGTAAGGCGGGTCAGGTACAATAAATAGCATTGGCGGTGCACCGGACCCGGGCTTTATGGCAAAGCCTATCACCTTATCACAAGACACAGGAGGAACTGAAAATTTGAAGCAATCTGTCTCATACAACAACGGTTGGTTCTCCAACACACGGAGTGATGTTCTATCGGGCATGACCGTGGCTATTGCCTTAATTCCTGAAGCGATTGCTTTCTCCATCCTCGCCGGTGTAAGCCCTATGGTTGGATTGTACGCCTCGTTCTGTATCGCTATTGTCACAGCCTTCGCCGGCGGAAGACCGGGCATGATCTCGGCAGCGACAGGAGCAATGGCGCTGCTGGTCGGCAGCCTCGTGCTCTCGCACGGCATTGAGTACCTGTTCGCAGCGACGGTGCTGGCGGGCATCCTTCAGATTGTGATGGGGATGCTGAAGCTGGGCAGATTCATCACCTTTCTGCCGCAGCCGGTCATGACCGGTTTTGTCAACGCGCTTGCGATTCTGATCTTTATGGCTCAGCTGGTGCATTTTGAAGGACAGGGCTGGATTATGTACGCACTGGTGGCCCTTACCCTGGTCATTATCTATACGGTTCCGCGGATCACCAAGGCTGTGCCTTCGGCGCTGGTCGCCATTGTTGCAGTCTCGGTACTCAGCATTGTGCTTGATCTGGATGTAAGAACCGTGGGCGATATGGGGACAATTACTTCAGCGCTGCCGGTGTTCCATCTGCCGAATCTTCCGTTCACGCTGGATACGCTGATGATTATTCTGCCGTATTCGCTGTCGCTCGCTGTAGTCGGATTACTGGAATCCCTGATGACGGCCACGCTGATTGATGATATCACCGGCACAGGCAGCGACAAGAACCGGGAAGCGAAGGGTCAGGGTCTTGCCAACATCGTGACGGGCTTCTTCGGGGGTATGGCAGGCTGTGCGATGATCGGCCAGTCGATGGTCAATATGAAATCGGGCGGACGGACGCGCTTGTCAACTTTTGTATCCGGGCTGTTTCTCTTGTTCCTGATACTTGTTCTGGGCAATGTGGTCAAGCAGATTCCGATGGGCGCACTGGTCGGTGTAATGATTATGGTCTGCATCAGCACCTTTGAATGGAAGTCCCTGATCTCCTTGCGGAGAATTCCGTTAAGCGACGCCCTGGTCATGGTCGTCACGGTGGTAACGGTAGTGGCTACCGATAACCTGTCGATCGGCGTATTGTTCGGTGTCCTGCTGAGCGCCTTGTCTTTTGCCTGGAAGATAGCTTCCATACAGCTGAGCGTTCATACTACGGCCTCTGTAACTACTTATAAAGTATCGGGCCAGCTATTCTTCGGGACAACCAGTCATTTCGTGAATGAATTCATGTATGAGAGTGACCCGGAGCAGGTCGTTATCGACTTCAGCCGTTCCCATGTATGGGATCAGTCAGCGGTGGGGGCGATTGCGAGGTCGATGGACAAGTACGCTGCGCTGGGCAAAAAAGTAACGATAACCGGCTTAAATGAAGAAAGCGCCCGGCTGGTACAGCGGGTCGGATTGTCGCCCTCCGGCGGCCATGGATAAATCATAAGGATAAGAGGAAAGGCTGCTTTTGGAGCGTTGTATGCTCCGGAAGCAGCCTTTTTAACAAGATAAGGATGTCTAAGGTTCGCTCCATCCACCAGTCTTCTGTTTCCCGCTGAAACGGTGCCGTCCTAAAGTATCTTGAAACAGGAAAAAGGATTTTTGAAAAGTTTGTCGAAATTTTCCGGTAGAGGGACATTTGTCATTGCATTTCGGAGATGGCCCTACTTTAATAACGCAATTGTAATGCGCGAAAGGGAAGGCCTCTATGTTTTCTTTTATCCGGACAAGACTGATTGCCCGAATCCTATGTGTTATGACCGCAGTGATTCTATGTATTACGGCAGGAAATGTCGCGATTCAATGGGGGAATACCGGGTCAGCAGTCAAAGGGACGATCAGCAGCTACAACATGAGTATTGCCAGCCATTATGTTACACAGATTGATGCCGGACGCTACCGCGAGTTCCTGGCCGATCCGCAGGAGACGGACCTGTATTGGTCACTCCGCAATGAATTGGATCAGTTCCGGAAGTCGATGGGTGCCCGTTATGTATATTTTGTGCGAATTGATGAAGCGCGTCAGCCGATGCTGATGATTGACGGCAGACCGGAGGGGGACCCGCTGGCTTCACAGATCAACGAAAGTACGGATATGCCGGCTGCTGCCGTTGAGGCAGTGCTTGCCGGAGAGAAGGCCAGCACGCCGCTGATCCGAAATCCTGAATACGGGGATTATATCTCGGCCTTCGTGCCTATGACAGATGCTGGCGGGGCACTGATTGGAGCGCTGGGCATTGATACCGATGTGGCTGTCCTCAGTACGCTGACCCGTGATGTCCTGATGCAAAGTCTGCCGCTCTATAGCATTATTCTGGCCTTATCGTTGGCTGCATTGGCAGTCCTGGCCTGGTTCGTATCGAGGTCTTTGCGTCCGCTGGGGACGATCACGAAGAGTGCGGAGACCATGGCCAGAGGCGACCTGGCTGAGGCAGGCCGGATACTGCATACCCGTCCGGTTACCTCCAGGGACGAGATTGGAACAGCCTATCAGGCTATGCTTCAGATGTCAGGAGATCTGAATACGAGAGTGCGGGGGATGGTATCCAATGTGTCTACTGCGTCTGACAGTCTCTACGGTTCCTCCGAGACCTTCGCCCGGAACGCCGACGATGTGCTGAAGATGAGTGAGGCTGTCAACGGCAGAATAAGCGACATCTACGCCGGAGCTCATTCACAGACCGAAGGAGCGCAGAGCAGCGCTGTGGCGATGGATGAGATGGCACAGGGGATCACGCGCATCTCGGAGGCTTCGGCTACGGTCTCGGAATTCGCGCTCAAGGCGCTGGATATTGTCCAGTCGTCCCAGACTGCCATGAACCACACGAATCAGCAGATGAAGTCGATCTCCGTCTCCACCGGGGATACCCTGGATATCGTGCTGCTGCTGCAAGGCTATGCCGGGGAGATTGAAGGCGCGCTGGCGGCGATAAAGCAGTTCGCGGACCAGACGAAGCTGCTTGCCCTGAACGCCTCTATTGAGGCAGCGCGTGCGGGGGAGCATGGCAGAGGCTTCACGGTCGTAGCCGGTGAAGTACGCAAGCTGGCGGAAGGCTCCGCTGCCTCCGTGGAGCGGGTTGCCGACCTGCTGATTCATATCAGCAAGGCTTCGGCCAACATCAGTGCGCAAATGACGCAAGCATCCGGTGAAGTGGAGGAAGGGGTGCGGATATCCGCCGAAGCGGAGGCTTCTCTGCTGGAGGCTTCAGCCGCTTTTCGTGAGGTGGCCGGACAGATTATTGATGTGTCGGCGACCGCAGAGCAGCTATCCGCAGGTTCGGAGGAGGTAGCAGCTACTGTGGGCAGTATGGCTGATATTGCCGGAGATGTCTCGGAGCAGACACGGCAGATCCGAGAGCTGACCGGCCTGCAATTGGAAAAAATCAAAGAAGTCTACGAGGCTTCGA
Source organism: Paenibacillus tritici (assembly GCF_013204885.1). Taxonomy (GTDB): domain Bacteria; phylum Bacillota; class Bacilli; order Paenibacillales; family Paenibacillaceae; genus Paenibacillus_AQ; species Paenibacillus_AQ tritici. The sequence continues at coordinate 37,628 of NZ_JABMKX010000016.1, read as the reverse complement.
TGACCATCAGCGCGAATACGGGCAGCTTGCGGGAAGCCATCCGGCAGGTGAAGGTCTGAGTCAGAGGTAACTCCTTCGGCTGCCTGATCTGTCCTGCCCCCGGTATCGTTATTGAACAGATGTTGGCCTCCAGCTTTCAAAAGTATCCGACTATTGGTATGATTACAAGGTATGTGAACATCTACTACCGATTACATGGAGGAATAGAACAATGAGTGAGACTACAATATCCGGGATTATTGACCATACGCTGCTGAAGGCGGATGCCCGTAAAGACGATATTATCAAGCTGGCTGAGGAAGCCAAGGCTTACAAATTCGCATCTGTCTGCGTGAACCCCGCCTGGGTAGCCACGGCCCATGCCGTGCTGAAGGATACTCCGGAAGTGAAGGTGTGTACGGTAATCGGGTTCCCGCTGGGAGCATCGACACCGGAGGTCAAGGCTTTTGAAGCGGCTGATGCGATTGCGAACGGTGCCGGTGAAGTGGACATGGTCATCAACATCGGCGCACTGAAAGACGGAAACGATGAATTGGTGAAGCGCGATATGGTTGCAGTAGTCGAAGCCGCACGCGGCAAGGCGCTGACCAAGGTCATCATCGAAGCCTGCCTGCTGACTGAAGAAGAGAAGATCCGCGCCTGCAAGCTTGCTGTAGAAGCGGGAGCAGACTTCGTGAAGACCTCGACCGGATTCTCTACCGGCGGGGCAACCAAGGAAGATATCGCGCTGATGCGGGCGACTGTTGGCCCTGAGATCGGCGTGAAGGCCTCCGGCGGTGTCCGCAGCGCGGAAGATGCCCTCGTAATGATCGGCGCAGGTGCAAGCCGGATCGGGACAAGCGGCGGTGTGGCGATTGCCAAAGGCGAGCAGAGCCAGAGCGGCTACTAAATAGAAGATTGGCTAACCTGTAGACGGCTGCGGCTTCCTTGAGTTCAAGGAGGCCGCAGCCGTTTGTTATGTGTAAAGGAGTAAGGAGAACTGTCTGGCGTGGATAAGATGAGTATAGATGGGGCGCCGGAAGTGGGCTGAGTGGAGATTCAGGGGGATAAATCCCTCTGAATTCGCCGGAAGTTGGCTAAGTGTGGAAACCAAAGGGATAACTCCTTTTGAATTCGCCGAAAGTGGGCTGAGTGTGGAAACCAGAGGGATAAATCCCTTTGAATTCGCCGAAAGTGGGCTAAATGTGGAAACCTGAGGGATAAATCCCTTTGAATTCGCCAGAAGCCGGCCAAATGTGAGAATGAAGGGTATTAATGCACCTCAATCCGCCAGAAGCCGGCCAAAAGTGGAAATGAAGGGTATTAGTGCACCTCAATCTCCCGGACGCGGGCTAAATGTGAGAATGAAGGGTATTAATGCACCTGATCGTGCCGGACGCGAGCTAAATTTCCAGCTTTATCACAAAAACGGCTACAGCCCCTTGAAATCAAGGAGGCCGTAGCCGTTTTTATATCAGGAAATTATATGAGTTATCTGGAAAATGAGCTGAATAGGCTTCCCTGGACTAGACCAGCCCTTTATCCATCGCTTTGCCGATTAGCGTGGCGAACAGGCTGTTGGACCAGGCGAACCACTCGCGCGAGAAATCGGCGGGGTCATCCGGGTGGAAGCCCTCGTGCATGTACCCGGTATCGGCGTCGGTCCGGATCAGCATGTCGATCAGCTCCTTGATCTCCTCATCGTTATCTGCCGTCAGCGCCTGCATGGACAGCGCCATATGCCACACATAACCGCCCGGCGTATGCGGACTGCCGATGCCCTTGGCGTGCTTGCCCTCGAAGTAGAACGGATTGTCGAAGCTGAGGGCGAACCGGCGGGTGTTCTGATAAATCTCATCCTCTAAGCCCACATAACCAATATAAGGAATGGACATTAGTCCCGGCGTACCGGCATCGTCCATCAGGGAATAATTGCCGTAGCCGTCCGTCTCGTAGGCGTAAATTCTGCCGTATTTCGGATGGTTCACGATGCCGTAGGTGCGGATGCCGAAGTCGATCTCCTTACGCAGCTTCGCCGCCCGCGCCGCCAGCCGTTCATCCCCATAGACCTCGCTTGCCATCTCGCGGATATATCCCAGAATGACTACCGCGAACATATTGGAGGGGATGTTGTAGCCGAATTCACAGCTGTCATCGCTTGGACGGAAGCCGGACCAGCTCATACCGGTGTAGTTGACTGGCATCCCGCGTCCGTTATTGTGCAAAGTTTCTGTATCCTGAAGCGTCTGCCGGATGAAATGGTATGGAGATTTCTCCCCGTGATGCTGCTCGGTCTCGATCGTGTTCACGATGGAGGTCAGCGCCTGATAACAGGCGGCATCGAAGATATCACTCTGCTCCGCTTCCTTCCAGTACATATAAGCCAGTTGAACGACGAAGCACAGGGAGTCCAGTTCATACTTGCGCTCCCACATCCACGGGTTCAGATTGCAGTCGTCGGTATCCCGGTAATGCTTGTCGCTGGCCGTTTCGTTGAAGGCATTCGTGTATGGATCAATATTGACATAGAACATCTGCCGGGCGATCAGGCCGCGGAGAATCCGCTGCAGTTCAGGGTCGTTTTTGGCAAAAGGAATATAGTGGCGCACCTGCTCCGTAGAATCACGCAGCCACATGGCCGGGATATCGCCGGTGAACACGAAGGTAGTGCCGTCTTCCAGCAGCTTCGTGGTTGTCTCCAGCGTATTCGGGAAGCAGTTGCGGAACAACTGCCGGAGTTTCGGGTGATGCGCGAGCCGTTCATCGGCCTCATTCAGATAGGTAGCAATGGAAGCGGGCAGGTTCATAGTGTAATTCCTCCTCAGACGTAGTGGATTTAGGGTTGTGCTATTTGCAGGGCATAGGTGACAATTTGGGCTCTGCCGATGGAGCTGCGGAGTCTTCCTTCATCTAGAGCTTCCCTGTGTTTCCGCCGTTCCAGGATATCACTGGCATGTACAGCCTCTACGGGAAAATGTGGCGTCAGCGCGAGCTCTTGCTCCGCGCCCGCCAGATTGTACCACCGCAGAATAATATCTTCATGGGCTTCTGATATTTTGAAGGCCGAGAGCGCCAGGGTGCGGCCTTGCCACTCCAGCGGCTGATACTGAGCAGGCAGAGGGCCGTGCTGCCAGCCCGTCTGGACAGTGAACCAGGGCACCTGATACTGGTAAGCCCAGGCGAAGGCTTCCGGCCAGCCGGCATCTCCGGCATAAGGACGAATCGCGAATTCCACGGTCTGCTCACCGAGGCACTGGGCTTCCGGTGTAGGGAATACGCCCCAGTCTCCCAGCTCCGACACGCTGCGCAGCAGGGTTACGGCAATGGTATTGCTGCCGTCACGCAGAACCTCATATTCATTCAGCCCTCTGTTCGCAACCGTAAGTCCGGCGCTGCCATCTGACACGCTGACATAAGCCTGCTGGTGCTGGGCATTGCTTGGATTGATCCAGTCCGCTGCCGGCTCAATCTCGCGCTCAGCGGCTTCGAAGATGGAATCAGCCAGAAGAGTGGAGGCCGCAAGACCCGTAGGGACAAGAACACGCAGCCGGTGGTCCTTGGCCTGATTATTGAACGAGGCAGAGACCTGAATGCCGGCCCCGTTAGCCTCCAGGCTAATCCGGGTTACGATCCGCAGCGGTACCTGCTCAGCGGAGCGCCCGGCCTTACGCTGGCGGAACGGAACCATCCGGCGCTTCTCCTCCTCAAACGAAGCATCGGCGGAAGCCGGAATGGCCCATTCATGCACGATTTCATAGGTGATGCGGTAAGGCTCATGCTCGGCCAGGGTAATGCGGGCATCAAGTCCCCTGGTTGTCAGGGTAATATCACCCTCCGGCTGGCGGAACACATATTCATTGCCGATATCGCCGCAGTTCTCATAGACACCAAGTCCTGCGAAGACTCTGCCGGTCCGCTTATCGGTTACATCATAAGAGCCGTTCTCCCGGATCTGGATGACCAGGAAGTCATTCTCCATCCCTCGCTCGAGCAGCTTAAGCGGACCCTCAGCAGGAGCCCCGGCCGCTTCAGCGGATGCGCCGCCCGGCGACTCTGCCCAGGCGAAGGTGCTGTAACCAAGCGGCGGCACCTGCGGGGCTTCGAAGGTCAGCCGGACCATCCGCGCCATATAAGGCTTGCGGAACTGGTCGTCCGGCAGCTCATAGCCGAACCGGGTGCCGAGATCCTCCGCCTTGCAGGCGATGGCCTGTCCGTCAACGTCCAGTAGCCGCCCGCGAGCAAGCTCAAGCGGAAGCTGATCCAGCGCATCGGCAATCGCAGTAGGGTTAGGGCCTTCCTTGAAGTACCGTTTGGCAACCGCCACCTCCACGCTAACCGTCCCGCTGCGTTCCCAGCCGGTGGTATTGAAGACGGTTACGGGAATGGCTGATTCTCCCCAAGCCTCTACGTCTTGGGTTCCAATCTGCCCACAGATCGCCTTCAGGCTCTCCTCCACAATAGCCTCGCCAACCTGTCTGCTCTTCTCGAAGCGTGTGATCATCTCGCGGTGAACCTCATCCACGCTGCACCCGCAGATGCTGTCATGCGGGTGATTCTGCATCAGCGTCTTCCAGGCGTAGGTCAGCAGGGCATGGGGATAGACCTGACCGCTGACCAGATAAGCCAGTGTTGCCAGCGGCTCGGCGCCCTTCTCCAGCAGGGTCTGCCCGCGCTGGTTCATCTGCTTCAGATAGACACGTGCGGAAGCGGTATTCACCAGCGTTCCCCAGCCGTCCGTGTGCTGGCTGCGCAGCTCGCCGTGTACAGTGACGAGATCCTCGGGCAGCGAAGGACCCAGCGCCTTCAAATACTGCTCGAAGCTGGAATGGACGAAATCCATGTCAGGGTACAGCTCCCGGGCGGTCTCCAGTGCATCGGCCAGATCACAATGTACCGGCTGATGGTCACAGCCGTTCATGAACAGCAGCTCCGGGGTGGAGGCATATTTGCCGGCATCGGCGATTTTCCGTTCCCAGAAGATCTTGGCTTCGCCTGCATCCACCGGCACTTCGTTGCCGTTGCTGTACCAGTTCGCGAAGAGCAGTCCAAGGACGCTGGAGCCGTCGGGGGATTCCCAGTACATCTCCGAATAAGGCGATTCATAGCTGGCGCTGTTCAGCTCGCCCACCATATTATCGAAGCCCGTCGGCTTGACGCCGCGGCCGAACACCGCAGTCTCAATGTCAGCCTGCCGGAGCAGCTGCGGGGCCTGGCCCATATTGCCGAAGGAATCCGGGAAATAACCCAGCTTGGAGATGACGCCGTATTTCGCCGCATCCTGATGGCCGATCAGCAGATTGCGGACGTTGGCTTCGGAGCTGGTCAGGAATTCATCCTGAAGCACATACCAGGGTCCGATGATAATGCGGCCATCCCGGATGAACTGCTCCAGCTGCTCTCTCCGCTCAGGATGAATCTGAAGATAATCTTCAATAATAATGGTCTGTCCGTCCAGGTGGAAATAACGGTAGCGCTCATCCTTTTCCAGCGTCTCCAGAAGTTCATTCATCAGCTTCGCCAGCAGGACATGATGTCGCTCGTAAGGCATGTACCATTCACGGTCCCAATGAGTGTGGGAGATGAGGTGTGCGGTTGTACGGGTCATGACAGAAACCTCCTATATCATCAGTCGGGTGTTGTAGCGTTGGCATTCGTAGCAAATGTTTGCATACCTGCCCGGTGATCACAATATGTAACTTTTGCAGGGGGGAGGAGGGTTCATAATTCACACATTTACGGCAGTCAGCCAGCGGCGGCCTATCGAAGTTATTCAGCCCATAAGCCCCGTAGCAGCGCGGTTTTACACGCCTTTAACATGACAATGCACAACCTACATATTTACGATGTCAGCTAAGTTTCACTACAATTTGGGTTGTAAGCGTTAGCAGGAAGGGCCTTCACAAGAATGCGAAGCGGATACAGGATTTTGTGTAATGAAAACTAACATAGAGAGGAGTGGGAGAATGAAGGGGAACAAGTCCCTGGGCAAAAGAATCTGGCAAAATTGGGAGCTCTATCTGTTCATGCTTCCCGCATTATTGTATTTCCTCGTATTTCATTATGGTCCGATGTACGGTATTCAGATTGCCTTCAAGAATTTCGTACCCTCCAAAGGAATTACGGGCAGCGAGTGGGTAGGCTTTGACCATTTTGAACGGTTCTTCAATTCCTATTTCTTCTGGGATCTGCTGTGGAACACGTTCAGCATCAGCTTCTATGAACTGGCCATCGGGTTTCCGCTGCCGATCATTCTGGCACTGGCCTTCAATGAAGTCCGCAACGGTCCGTTCAAAAAATCAGTCCAGACCGTCACCTACGCACCGCATTTCATTTCAGTAGTAGTCATGGCGGGGATGATCATCACCTTCCTGTCGCCCTCCAGCGGAATGATTGTCCGGGTCATCGAATTCCTGGGCTTCCAGCCCGCGCAGTTCCTGACCGATCCGGCTTGGTTCAAGACCGTGTATGTCTTCTCGGGCGTCTGGCAGAGCACCGGGTGGGGAACGATTATCTATCTCGCGGCTCTGTCAGGCGTAGATCCCCAGCTGCATGAGGCGGCCATAGTAGATGGAGCAAGCCGGATCAAACGGGTGCTGCATATCAATCTGCCGACCATCATACCCACGATCACGATCATGCTGATCCTGAATATGGGTAATATTCTGGGCCTTGGCTTCGAGAAAATCCTGCTGCTGCAGAATTCGCTCAATATGGAAGCCTCCGATGTCATATCCACCTATGTGTACCGCGCCGGTCTGGTGAACGCCCAATACAGCTTCTCGACGGCTGTCGGATTGTTCAACTCGGTGGTCAACGTAATTCTGCTGGTTACCGTTAACCGGATTGCCAAACGCACCAGTGAGAACAGCCTCTGGTAGAAAGGAGTTGAAGTCTTTGGTTACTGCCATGAAAGAATCCAAGGGAGATAAGCTGTTTCTGATCAGCACCTACATTTATCTGTGCCTTGCGCTGGTAGTTGTACTCTATCCGCTGATCTATATCCTCAGCGCGTCCATCAGTTCACCGCAGGATGTTAATTCGGGAGCCATGTGGCTGTTTCCGAAGAATGTGACACTGGACGGCTACAAGCTTGTTTTTGAGAACCCGAAGATATGGAACGGGTACTTGAATACCATCATCTACACAGCGGCGGGCACGCTGCTTAATCTCGCTGTGACGCTGCCTGCTGCATATGCGCTCAGCCGGTCTGATTTTGTCGGACGCCAGCTGTTCATGGGTCTCATTCTGTTCACGATGTTCTTCAGCGGCGGACTTGTACCGACGTATCTGCTGGTCAAGAACCTTGGCCTGATCAACAGCATGGGGGCTTTGATTCTGCCGGTGGCGGCTTCCGTCTGGAATATCGTGGTTGCCCGTACCTTTTTTCAGAGCACCATTCCCAAGGAGCTGCAGGAAGCGGCGCATATCGACGGCTGTACGAATCTGAAGCTGTTCATCCGCATTATTCTGCCGCTGTCCGCACCGATTATAGCCGTGATGGCCCTGTTCTACGGGGTAGGCCATTGGAACAGCTATTTCCCGTCCCTGATCTACTTGAATGATGAAGCCAAGTATCCGCTGCAGATGGTGCTGCGCCAGATCCTGGTCCTTCAGGAAATGTCGGCCGAAACCACAGGTGCTGCGATTAACGGCGAGGTGGCTATGGCCATGAATAATAAGGCAGAAACGGCATCGCTGGTCAAATATGGAGTCATCGTCGTCTCGACACTGCCTATTGTGGCGGTCTACCCGTTCCTGCAGCGTTATTTTGTCCAAGGGGTCATGATTGGCTCTGTGAAAGGCTAAACGGTTAGAATGTAATGAATATAAGGGAGGAATCATCAAATGCAGACCACACGTAAACCATGGAAGCTTCTGTTGTCTTCGGCGCTCATCCTTACTCTGCTGGCAGGCTGCGGCAACGCAAATGAAGGCACGGCGGATAAGAGTACCGGAGAGGTCACGGTGAATAAGGAGGGCTTCCCGATTGTGAGTGAGCCCGTTACCCTGAGCATGATGGCGCCGGATGTGGGGATTCAGAACTGGGAGAACATGCCGGTGCTTCAGCAGATGAAGGAGAAGACCGGGATTACGATGGAATTCAAAAACGCGCCGAAGGACAGCTTCGAAACTAAAAAGAATCTGGTGTTCGCCAGCGGCGATTACCCGGATATCTTTTATGCGGCCGGTCTGACAACTGCCGAGCAGATGAATTACGGCGAACAGGGGATACTGATCCCTCTGGAGGATCTGATCGAGGAATACGCCCCGAACTTCAAGGCGCTGCTGGAGGAGAACCCGGATGTCCGCAAGTCAATTACAGCCCCGGACGGTCATATCTACTCTCTGCCGGTTGTGGAAATGAGCCAGCACTGGTACCGCAATCCGATGTGGTATAACGGCGACTTCCTGAAGGCGCTGAATATCGACAAGCTGCCGGAAACGACGGAGGAGCTATACACCTACCTGAAGCGGGTGAAGGAGGAAGACCCGAACGGCAACGGCCAAGCCGATGAAATTCCGATCTCCTCGGTGACCACCACCGCTGCGAATCTGCGTGATATCCGCACCTGGCTGCTGGGCGCTTTCGGCATCTATGAAGAAGAAATCTATGTAGACGATGCGGATAAGGTGCATTATACCCCGCTCGAAGAAGGCTATAAGGAGTATTTGACCTATATGAACCGCCTGTGGTCCGAGGAACTGCTGGATCATGAGAGCTTCTCGCAGACGGCGGAGCAGAAGAAGGCCAAGGCGAATAACAACCGCGTCGCTCTTTTCTCCGACTGGCACGCTTATATGACCAAGGGCGGGGAGCCGTCCACGGCAGATCCGATGTTCGCCCCGGTACGCAGTGAATCGGTCGCCGCTCCGGCGATTGCCAAGAACAGAGGGATTACAACCGGCGCATTCGCCATCACGAACAGCAATCCGGCACCGGAAGCCTCGCTGCGCTGGGTTGATTATCTCTATTCCTATGAAGGCGCCATGTTCTTCAACAAAGGGCCAGAGGGAACGCTCTGGGAGTACACCGATAAAGACAACCGCGTGAAGCAATACCTGCCTGTACCGGACGGCAAGGAAATGGAAGATTTCCGGGCTACCTTGACGCCGAACTACGGTATTCCTGCGCCAACCCTGTCCATGGATGATATCAACAAGGGGCTGAAGACAGACTTTGACCTCTGGGTCGAGCAGGAAACCAAGCAGAAGCTGCTGGATAAAGGAGCGCGGATTCCGTTCCCGGCCCTGTTCCTCACGGTGGAGGAGCAGACCGAGATCAGCAGTCTGAATTCGGACCTCAGCACGTATGTGAAGCAGATGGAAGCGAAGTTCATCACCGGTGCCGAGCCGCTTACGGGCTGGGACAATTATGTGGCGACAGTCAAGAAGATGGGCGGAGAGCGTGTAGCCGAGATTAACCAGGCTGCCTATGACCGCTGGAAGAGCAACTAGAGCGGCATGAATGTCTAAGTGCAGAAAGGTGCTGTAAAAATGATCTATAAGGATAAAACGCGGCCTGTGGCGGATCGGGTACAGGACCTGCTGCAGCGCATGACCCTTGGGGAGAAGGCTGGACAATTAGTCCAGCCTTTCGGCTGGCAGTGTTATGAGAAGCACCCGGACGGAACTACCGGTATGACGGAAGCGTTCAAGCGCCAGGTGGCCGCCGGAGGCGTCGGCTCCCTCTATGGAACGCTGCGTGCAGATCCCTGGACCGGCGTCACTCTGGAGACCGGCCTGTCCCCGAAGCAGGGGGCGGAGGCGGTGAATGCCATTCAGGCCTATGCCATGAAAGAGAGCCGGCTCGGTATCCCTATTCTGTTCGGGGAAGAATGCTCGCACGGACATATGGCGATAGGCGCCACTGTATTTCCGGTTCCGCTTGCACTGGGCAGCATGTGGAACCCGGAGCTGTACCGGGAGATGTGCCGCGTAGTTGCCCTGGAGACCCGCAGCCAGGGCGGTGCGGCAACCTATTCGCCGGTCCTGGATGTGGTGCGTGATCCGCGCTGGGGGCGGACGGAGGAGACCTTCGGCGAAGATCCGTTCCTGATTGCCACTATGGGCGTAGAGGCGGTAAAAGGCTTGCAGGGCGAACGGCTGGACGCAGAGGATTCCGTGCTGGCTACGCTGAAGCATTTCGCCGCTTATGGCAGCTCGGAAGGCGGGCGGAATTCCGCACCTGTGCATATGGGACTCCGTGAGCTGCATGAGGTGGATCTGCTGCCTTTCCGTAAGGCGGTAGAGGCCGGAGCGCTGTCCATTATGACGGCCTATAACGAGATTGACGGGGTGCCTTGCACAACGAACCGTTATCTGCTGCAGGATGTGCTTAGGGAGCAGTGGGGCTTCGAGGGCTTCGTGATTACGGATTGCGGAGCGCTGGGGATGCTGACGAATGGTCATAACACAGCGGACAGCGGGGAAGCGGCGGTGGCCCAGGCACTCTTGGCAGGCATTGATATGGAGATGTCGGGCGAAATGTTCGAGCAGCATATTGCGGCCGCTATCGAGCATGGACGGCTGCAAGAATCCGATCTGGACCGCGCGGCTGCGCGGATTCTGGAGCTGAAGTTCAAGCTGGGACTGTTCGACCGTCCCTATGCCGATCCCCAGCAGGCGGAGCAGATCATAGGCAAGCCGGAGCACCGGGAGCTGGCGCGGCGGATAGCCGGTGAGAGCATTATTATGCTGAAGAATGAGAATAGAACCCTGCCGCTGAGCAAGCAGATTCCGAAGCTTGCGGTGATTGGGCCCAATGCGGATGCGCCGTATAACCAGCTTGGTGACTACACCTCGCCGCAGCCCAAAGGCGCTATTGTTACGGTGTTGGAGGGAATCCGGCAGGCGCTGGGCGGCAGTGCGGACAATGTGCTGTATGCACCCGGCTGCCGGATCAAAGGTGATTCGCGGGAAGGCTTCGCCCATGCGCTCGCTTGTGCAGCCGAAGCGGATGCCGTTGTGCTGGCGATTGGCGGCTCAAGTGCCAGAGACTTCGGGGAAGGAACGATTGACCTGCTCACTGGAGCTTCCGTTGTGACTGAGCATTCCTGGAGCGATATGGAATGCGGCGAGGGTATCGACCGGGCTACGCTGAATCTGATGGGCGTGCAGCTTGAGCTGGCGCAGGAGATTCATAAGCTGGGCAAGCCGCTGATTGTGGTCTACATCAACGGCCGTCCGATTGCCGAGCCGTGGATTGCAGAGCATGCCGACGCCATTCTGGAGGCCTGGTACCCTGGGCAGGAAGGCGGACATGCGGTTGCCGATATTCTGTTCGGCGGGGTGAACCCTTCCGGGCGGCTGACGATCAGCATTCCGAAGCATGTAGGCCAGCTTCCGGTCTATTACTACAAGCGGCGGACGCGCGGCAAGCGCTATCTGGAGACGGACTTCCATGCGGAGTATCCGTTCGGCTACGGCCTCAGCTACAGCGAATTCGCGTACAGCAATCTGAAGGTTGAGCCTCCCGTCATTACGGCGGACGGACAGGCGCTTGTCTCCGTGGATGTGACCAATTCCGGTGACCGGGCGGGGAGCGAGGTGGTCCAGCTGTATATTTCCGATCTGGCCTCTTCCATTACCCGTCCCGAGAAGCAGCTCAAGGGCTTCCGCAAGATCAGCATTCAGCCGGGAGACACGCAGACGGTGACGTTCAGCGTCGGCCGGGAAGAGCTGGAGTATGTATCGGCCGACCTGACGCGGATTGTGGAGCCGGGAGCGTTCGCGGTGATGGCAGGCCCGCACTCCGCAGAGTACTTGACAGCGCCACTTGAAGTCAGGGAGGAGGGCTAAGCCATGAAGCGTATGAACCGGTTCATCGGCTGGCTCGCCAAGCGGCAGTGGGCAGAGAAGATAGAGCTTGCGGAGTGGAGTATGCACAAGTCCCGTTATCTCTCGCCCGGCTGTTATGAGCATGAAGAGGAGCTTCACCTGAATTACGGGATTGCCCGGCTGGATGGCGGTTATGGAACCACGTATTTCCTTCAGCGGGAGATCGCGGTTCCGGGAGAGTGGGGGCCGGAAGAGCCGGCGCTGCTCTATCTGGGACGCGGGGAAGGCCTGTTGAAGCTGGGCGGAACGCCCTATCATGGCCTGGACAGCAATCACTGGTTCATTCCTCTGCCGCCCGGCATAGCGGGAGAACTCCTTCAGCTGGACATCGAGCTGTATGATCCGGTGCCTGAGCCGGAGGACCCGCTGAACCGCCAGGCGGTGATCAAGCCGCCGCTTACGGGAGTAGAAATCACGCTGGTGCGTGTGAATCCGGCGGTGTACAGCCTCCTGCATACGGTGAAGATCGTGCATGAAGCGGCCCTGCTGCTGCCGGAGGGAGATATGCGCCGCATCCGCAGCCTGAAGGCACTGGAGCGGGTAATGGACACGCTCTATCTGGAGGAGGAGCTGCTCCTGGACGGCGATGCCGTCACTGCGGCTGAACAGCAGCTGCGGACAGAAGCGGCAGCGGAACGGTCTGAGGGACTGCATCCGGGGACGATGCACATGGTGGGCCAGTCGCATATTGATATAGCCTGGCTGTGGCCGGTCCGCGAGACGGTACGCAAGGTCAGCCGGACCTTCTCCACGGTCTGCGCCTTGATGGATAAGTACCCGGAGTTCCGGTACTCCCAGAGCCAGCCCCAGCTGTATGCCTTCGCCAAGGCGCATTATCCGCAGCTATACGAGCGGATCAAGCAGTGGGTTGCCGAGGGCCGGTGGGAGCTGGTCGGCGGCATGTGGGTAGAGCCGGATCTGAACATTCCCGGCGGGGAATCGCTGGTACGGCAGATGCTGTACGGCCAGGGGTTCTATATGGAGGAGTTCGGCAAGCGGTCCACGATTGAATGGCTGCCGGATACGTTCGGCTATTGCGCGTCCCTACCGCAGCTCTTGAAGCAGGCGGGAATTGATTATTTCATGACAACGAAGCTCGGCTGGAATGATACCAACCCCTTCCCGCATACGCTGTTCCACTGGGTCGGCATTGACGGGACGAAGATCGTGGCCTATCAGAACCATGGAGTGAATGAGCATACTCACCCGAAGGATGTGCAGGAGCATTGGCAGGCCTACGCCCAGAAGGAAGAGCACGATGAACTGATGCTGCTCTACGGCCACGGAGACGGCGGAGGCGGAGTCACTCACGAGATGCTGGAATATGTAGCCCGCACCGATCTCGCGCCGGGCCAGCCGGTCAGCCGCTTCTCTACGGCGGAGGCGTTCTTCTTAGAGATCGGCTCACGCCAGCCGGAGCTTCCGGCATGGCATGGCGATCTCTATCTGGAGCTTCACCGGGGGACCTTCACAACCCATGCCTTCAATAAGCGCAGCAACCGCAAGGCGGAGGTCTTATACCGGCAAGCGGAGATCTGGAGCGTACTCGCGCAGAGGAGCGGGCTTATGAGGCTTCCGGGGTTTGCGCAGCCGGAGCTTGTGCAGTTGGAGCTTTCTCAGTCGGGGCTTATGCAGCCGGAACCTGCACGGTCGGAGACAGAGCTGTGGCTGAAGGCTCAGGAGGAGCTGGCTGAAGGCTGGAAGCTGCTGCTGCTGAACCAGTTCCATGACATCATTCCCGGCACCTCCATTCCCGAGGTGTACATCACCTCGCGGGAGGAATACGCGGAGATTTTCCGTCTGGGCCGGAAGGTGCTGGACACCTCACTCCGTGCCCTGGCAGGCGAAGTGAATACTACAGGTGCGGGCCGCCCTTATGTAGTCTTCAACAGCCTGGGCTGGGAGCGGACAGAGCTGATCCGGCTGGAGGGAGACTCCAGTCTGACCACGCTTCAGGCCTTCGATGAAGACGGCCTGCTGGAGAGTGAATGCTGGAGTACGGCTGGAGACGGCGACAGCTATACGCTGGCCATCCGGGTGCGCAAGGTGCCTGCCTTCGGCTGCCGCACCTTCTGGCTGCGGGAGGCTGCTGCGCCTGCGGGCGTACGCCCTGATCGGCAGGCGTATGCTGTCGGCGAGCGGTATGGGCAGGAGGCAGAGGCTGCGGAACGAGCCGTAGTGTGGCCTGAGCCGCAGGCAGCTCCTGCCGCCGGAGACGGTTTCCCGGAGTTATGGGAGACGGACCATTACATGCTTGCCTTTAACGAAGACGGTGAAATCAGCCGCTGGGTTGACAAAAGCGCCGGACGCGAGCTGCTTCAGCCCGGCCAGACCGGCAATCAGCTGCAGTTCTATCATGACACCCCGCCGCTGTGGGATGCCTGGGATCTGGACCCGCGTTATGAGCAGCAGCCTGCGGGCAAGGCGGAGCTGCTGGACCGGCAGGTGGTCACAAGCGGCCCTGTGCAGACGGTGCTGAAATTCCGCTGGCAGCTGGGCGAATCCCTGATTGAGCAGGAGATCGTGCTGCCCCGGCACAGCCGCAGGGTAGACTTCCGGACCCGGGTCAGCTGGAGGGAGAAGCATAAGCTGCTGAAGGTCGCTTTTCCGGTGGATATTGTGGCCGCGAAGGCGACGTATGAGATTCCCTTCGGGGCGCTGGAGCGTCCGACCCACCGCAACACCAGCTGGGAGCAGGCGCAATTCGAGGTCTGCGGACACCGCTGGGCGGATCTGTCCGAAGGCGGCTATGGTGTCAGCCTGCTGAACGACTGCAAATACGGCTATGACATTCATGACGGGGTGCTGCGCCTGTCGCTGCTGCGCTCCCCTCGCTGGCCTGACCGCTATGCGGACCAGGGGGAACATGAATTCACCTATTCCCTGTATCCGCACAGCGGAGATTGGCGGCAAGCCGGTGTGGTGCGGGAGGCAGCAGCGCTGAATGAGCCTCTGCTGGCAGTCAGCGAAGCCTCGCATTCCGGCCGTTATCCCGGCACCCATTCCTGGCTTGACTTCCAGAGCAGTCACGTAATGCTCGATACGATCAAGCAGGCAGAGGACGGCAGCGGAATTATTGTCCGCCTATATGAGTCCGCAGGCAGCAGAGAGACGGCTGCGCTGGATTGGAAGGACAAGGAGATCCGCGCCTGCCGGGTCAATCTGCTGGAGAGCAGTACCGGCTCTGCTGAAGTTTCCGGCGGCGTGATCCCGCTCTCCTTCCGACCCTATGAGGTCCAGACGCTCAAACTGTATAAGAAGCACGAAAAAAATTAACAAAAAGCAAAAGAAGCGGAGGGGAAATTTGGAACTGTAGGAGCGGTAGCGACCGCCCGAAAGCTTTCCGAAGGAAAGCTACCTCGTAAGCATAAGCTGTCACCGGATTTCACCCGCGAGTAGCGGTTCGAAATCAAGAAATCTGGTGACAACAGCGGCCGGAAGTCCAAATGTTCACCGCAGTGACGATGTAGCTTCAAGTGCAAAACTTAAGTGCTTCCTATATAACACGAACATCATTCGCAGGAGGAATAGACATGCAAATCACAAGACATCCCAATAATCCGATTGTCGTCCCGGGCGGCTATGAATGGCGCAAGGTTACCGTCTTCAACCCTGCAGTTATCATTGATAACGGAAAATTCTATATGATCGAGCGTACCGCCGGTTCCCTGACTCCGTGCAAGAACTATCTGGGGCTGCTGGAGAGCGAGGACGGCGTAAACTTCACCCATGTGAAGGATGAGCCGATTGTCACGCCCGATATGCTGGGATTCCCGTACGGCAGTGTGCAGGACCCGCGGATTGTCAAAATCGACGGAACCTTCTACCTGAACTACGCCCTGCGCCCCTGTGCCATGAGTTATTATCCTACCGGGGCAGGCGTCCCTGAGCGTTCTATTCCAACCTACCCGGATGGATGGGGAGAAGAGGAGGGCCACTGGCTGACCCGTTCCTCCATCCTGAAGTCGGACAATCTGCTGGACTGGGAGTTTGTTGCGGACACGACACCGCTGGATATCAATGACCGGGACAACATTCTTTTTCCTGAGAAAATAAACGGCAAATTCGTACTCCTCCGCCGTCCCGAGGAATATGTGGGCGAAGCCTACGGAACAGAGAAGGCGGCCATGTGGATTACCTACTCAGAGGATCTGGTGAATTGGGAAGAACCTAAGCTGCTTGCCACCGCCGGGAACCTCTCCTGGGAATCGCGCAAGATCGGAGGCTCGACGCCTCCCATCCGTACAGACAAGGGCTGGCTGGTGCTCTATCACGGCGTAGATGAGGAGATTGTCTACCGTGTGGGGGCCATGCTGCTGGATCTGGAGCAGCCGGAGAAAATCATTGCCCGGACCCATAATTTCATTATGGAGCCGGAGACCTATTACGAGAAATTCGGGTTCCAGATTCCGAATGTTATTTTCCCGACAGGTAATGTAGTCAAGGACGGGCTGCTCTATATCTATTACGGGGTAACGGACACAGCGATTGCGCTTGCCACCGTGCCGCTGGATGAGCTGGTAGAGCATATTCTTAAGGAAGCGGAGTAACCGTTCAGCGCCAGACTTAAACTAGTGCAATGGGCGCGATGAGGCCTGAAGGACTATAAGAGTGAAGTCATTGGGCCAGATGTATGCGGAAAACCGAACACAATTCGCCCAGCGCGGCGGTGTGTGGGCCAATGTATGCGGAAAACCGAACACAATGTGCTGGCGCGGCGGTGTGTGGGGCAATGTATGCGGAAAACCGAACACAATGTGCTGGCGCGAAGCGGGTGCTTGACTCGTTCCCGGCAGAATGCAACTCCTTAATAGGCGTCATAGGCATCATAAGTATCATAGGCGGCATAGACGTTATAGGCACTATAGACATAAATGTTGCACGTTTTGCAGCTTTGCTTCATAGATAGTCAGGTGTACGGGCGGATTGTTGCATAGAATACAAGAATACGCTAGTTAAACCGCCTAAGGTAGGCACAATCCTGCCTTTTGTGCAACAATTCCGGGTTCGGGTGGATAGGATGAGGGCAATGTTGCATTATGTGCAGGATTTTATACAAGGTTACCCGATTTCTGCCGCGAAAAGTGGATCACACCAGGGAATTCCAGCGCAACAGCCGCTGCCCCGGAAATCTGCTGTTCACAGGGTTGAAGGAAGCTCCGCCCGGAAGTCCGCTGTTCAGAGGGTTAAAAGATGCTCAGCCCGGAAGTCCGCTGTTCACAGGGTTGAAGGAAGCTCTGCCCGGAAGTCTGCTGTTCACAGGGCTCAAAGAAGTTCCACCCGGAAGTCCGACTATTCACAGGGTGAAGGATTGGCTGTATGCCACAATCTTTAAGCTTAGCCTATTCAGACAGGTCGGACGGAAGCTCCGCCCGCCTTATACCGGTCTTTTCGCAGTGGTCCCCTTCAAGGCATGTTCCTTGCGGTATTGCCCAGGCGTCAGACCGGTTTCTTTTTTGAACTTGCGGATGAAGTTCGGCGCATCCAGATAACCGACCTGCTCGATAATTTCCTTGAGCGGGGCACTGGTGTTCTCCAGCAGCCGGATCACCTCATCCACCCGCAGCTGCCAGATATATTGGGAGAAATTGCTGCCGGTTTTCTCCTTGAAGCTCCGGCTTAAATAAGAGGTTGAAATGGCAAACTTCAGTGCCACATGCTCCAGGCTGAGGGTGTAGTCAGCGAACTGCTGGTCCACGTAAGCCAGAATGTCGTCCATGAGAGAGGACTCGCTGGTCTCCGTGTTCCGCTCAACCTGCGCGCAAATGGCAGCAGCCAGCGAGAGCAGCCGGCTCTCCAGCTCCTCCAGTGTCTCGAAGGAGGTCAGCTCGGGCACATTGGTGAACACCTCATCCATACCAAGCTCGGAGGCAGTACGCAGAAAAGCGTTCAGCAGATCGAAGCAGATGCAGCGCAGCAGATGGACCTGCAGCGGCTCATCCTTGATCGTATCAATCGTGTCGGCGATCATCTGGGCCGCAACCGATTCGTTGCCCTGCTTCAGACTCTGCTCCAGCTTCAGCATGGATTTGCGGGGAATCCAGAAGCTCTCGCCAGCGGCCGGGTTCAGCTCTGCCAGCTGCTCGAAGTAGGTGACCTGGCCGCTGCGCCGGATCATCCGGTGCTCCAGGGCTGCGGCTGCTTCAATGAAGGATTGGTTAAGCCGGGCCAAGTCTCTGTAGGCCGTGCCGACACCGATACTCAGAGAGAGCTGCGAGTGTTCGCGGATCACCGCTTGAATGGCTTCAATAACCTGCTCCATCCGGCCCTGAACCGGCAGCGCCCCTTCGCCGGGAAGTGAAATAATCAGGGCAAACTGGTCTTTGACCGAGAATTCAATCCCGAAGATCTGTGCATCCGGACCGGGCAGGCAGATATTGCTGAGCATCTCCTGCAGCAGATGGCGTTCCTGCCAGGACTGCCCGCCCGGAGCCGCATCATCCCAGGACAGGATTGCCGAGAAATACAGGCCCTGCTCCTGTGGATGCCGGAAGCCTGCGCTCAGGATCATCTGTTCAATCTCAGGATCATCCGGCTTGCCGTGTTTGAGCAGCAGCAGCATACACTGGTTGCGGACAAAGGGCTCCTGAAGATCAATTCTGGCACTGTAATCATGCAGCGTCTGGCGGATCGACTCCCATTCGTTGCGGAGCTTGGAGGCCTCATTGCCGCTGCCTTTCAGCTTGGCGAATTCCATCAGATCCCGGATCGGATGGTATTGCCGTTTGGCCAGCAGCAGGGCGGCGGCGATGCCGGTAATGACCGTGATGCAGAAGACGATCAGGATCAGAGTCTGGACCTGGGCGACACGGCTGAAGAACTGGAAGCTTGGCATGGTGGTTACATAGGTCCAGCCATTCTCTTCCGACTTGACGGACACCACGGAGTATTGTTCCCCGTCCAGCTCCAGATTGTGAATGCCCGGCTCCAGGACGGATATCGTCTTAAGCTCGTCCCCGGGGAGGCTGACGCCATGGCTGTTCGCAGTCAGCACCTCGCCGGAGGGGCCGAAGATATAGCTGCTCCCCGAGAAATCACTCAGAATGGAATCCATGACTCCGGTCAGATTGGATTCCTTCATCAGATAGACGACTGTCCCGTAAGGGAAGGGGTCATTGGGTTTCACGGGGACGAGCATGGCGAGCATCGGCTCGACACGGGAATTGACAGTCACATTCTCAGCAGGGCGCACCAGCGGCTGCCGGGTCTCATTCAAGTCCCGCCGCAGGTCCCCGGTCGTCCAGTGCTCGAACTGATAAAGGGTATCGAAGGTAACATGAAGATCCGCCAGACCGCGGTAAGAATAGATATTGGAATCACCATGGAAATAGAGGAACAGATCCTCGGCAATGCTGCTGCTGGCCTTGTAATTCGCCAGCGCCTGAATGGCCTCCAGGCTGTAGTAGGGATGCCGGACCATATAGGGGGTCAGATGCTTGTCATAGGCGATTCTGCCCGCGACTTCCTGAAGCTCATTCATGCGGTCGTCTATGGTGCTCTTCACCTGATTAAGCTGATTGACATTGGATTGTTCAATTTCGACCCGCAGGCCTTTGACGGCGTTTTCATAGACGAAGATGGTAACACCGGTCAGCGGGATAAGGAACATGAGGATATAAGAAAATGCATATTTCAGCAGCAGCCTTGATTTGAAATGGTTCCAGCTCAGCCGGAACCGGCTCAGCAAGGATGGCTTGAGTGCCGGATTTGCCATGAAGCAGTCCCTCCAGTATTAAGATATTCGGATTAGAATGATTGGGATGAACAATCGTTGATCGTAAATCACAGTTCTCTTCTGGATCACACTTGTGCTAATATAAACATTATAACATTATAATCTTTGGAGTGAACAATAAGAACTTAAAGGACAGCAAACTCGTTTCTGCTTATTAAATATAAGGATGTTAAGGGTTCATGTCATTAATCATTTTTTTGTATTTCTTTTAAATCGCATGGATTGACGAAGGAGATGGGATAAGTGGGCACAGAGAATGTGCTGCGCAATTTGCAGCTTGTGGACGGCCGGGTAGTGGATATTTCCATTCAGGACGGGATCATCACCGCGATTACACCGCCAGGCCAGGCTGAAGGCGGGAACGGGCTGGACTGCTCCGGGTTATATGGTTCCAGCGGATGGATTGATCTGCATGTGCATGCTGTGCCGGAGCTTGATCCCTATGGTGATGAGATCGACGAGATTGGGGTGAAGCAGGGCGTGACCACTCTGGTGGATGCCGGAAGCTGCGGGGCAGACCGGATCGGAGATTTCTATGCCAGGAGTCTGAGGGCGGCCACACGGGTGTTCGCTCTGCTGAATATATCGAGAATCGGGCTTGAACGGACCGACGAGCTGTCACAGCTGGAGTGGATTGACCGGACCAGGGCGCTTGCGGCGGCAGCGGCGTATCCTGAATTCATTGTCGGCCTGAAGGCCCGCATCAGCCAGAGTGTCGTCAAAAGCTCCGGCATTCAGCCGCTTAAGCTGGCCCGCACACTGTCAGAAGACACGAAGCTTCCGCTCATGGTCCATATCGGCTCCGCTCCGCCCGCTATCGCTGAAGTGCTGGAGCTGCTGCGGCCGGGCGATGTGATCACCCACTATCTGAACGGCAAATCCAATAATCTGTTCCAGGCAGACGGCACACCGCTGCAAGGGCTGCTGGATGCAGTGGCCCGGGGCGTTCATCTGGATGTCGGACATGGCACGGCGAGCTTCTCCTTCCGGGTGGCCGAGCAGGCGAAGGCGGCAGGCATTCCGCTGAATACGATCAGCACCGATATCTACCGGGGCAACCGTCTGAACGGTCCGGTGTACAGTATGTCGGATGTGCTGACGAAATTCCTGTATCTCGGCTACAGTCTGGAAGAGGTCATCCGGGCGGTCACCGGCAGCGCAGCAGCTTGGCTCGGCAAGCCGGAGCTTGGGCAGATCAGGGCCGCGCAGCAGGCGAACCTGACCTTGTTCGCCCTGGAATCGGGCGAGAAGCGGCTCACAGATTCGGAAGGCGATGTCCGGACGACGCACCATTATATTGAAGCTAAAGGAGTTTTTATCAATGGATCACTCATTACAGGCTAAATATGGATTGAAGCGTGTGATTAATGCCAGCGGAAGAATGAGCATCCTGGGCGTCTCCGCCCCAACGGATTCGGTCATGGAGGCAATGAAACAGGGCGGGCAGCAATACGTAGAGATTGCCGATCTGGTGGACAAATCCGGGGACTATATAGCCCGTCTGCTGGGCTGCGAAGCGGCGGTTGTCGTGAACTCTGCTTCCAGCGGCATTGCGCTGTCGGTAGCAGCCGTCGTGACCGCCGGAGATCCGCGGCTCAGCCTGCGCCTGCACCAGGAGCCGGTGCTGAAGAATGAGGTTGTTATGCTGAAGGGCCATAATGTGCAGTATGGAGCGCCGGTTGAGACAATGGTATTCCTTGGCGGCGGCCGGGTGGTCGAAGCCGGATACGCGAACGAAGGCCGGAAGGAGCATATTGAACAGGCCATCGGTGAACATACCGCAGCGATTCTCTATGTCAAATCCCATCACGCCGTCCAGAAGAATATGATCTCTGTGGAAGAGGCCTGGGAGGTTGCACAGAAGAGAAGGGTGCCGCTGATTGTGGATGCGGCAGCGGAAGAGGATCTGCACAAATATGTCCGCTATTCCGATCTGGCCATTTACAGCGGCTCGAAGGCTGTGGAAGGTCCAACCTCGGGTATTGTAGCGGGCAGGAAGAAATACATCGAGTGGCTGAAGGTTCAGCTGCACGGGATTGGCCGCAGCATGAAGGTCGGCAAGGAGACCACCTTCGGACTGCTCCAGGCCTTGGACGAATATCAGCACAAGGCTGACAACAGTGAACGGGAGAAGCAGGCACTGGAGGCGCTTCAGCCGCTCGGCAGACTTCCCGGAGTCACAGTCCGCATCGTACAGGATGAAGCGGGCCGGGCCATTTATCGCGGACGCATCCAGATTGAAGCCGCTGCTGCGGGAATGGACGCAAGGGAGGTCAATGACCTGCTGCGGGAAGGTGAGATTGCCGTGTATACCCGGGACTATGGCGTGAAGCAGGGCTTTTTCGATATTGATCCAAGGCCGCTGCAAGGGGATGATCTTCAGGTGATCGTCAGCAGAATCAATGAAATCTTAGGGGGAAACCAAGAATGAGCAATATTCAACAGCGGTTCTATAAGAAGAGAGCGGCACTTAATGTACTGGCCGGCAGTATCGGGAACGCCAAGGATATCTATGAGGCTGCGGAAGGGCATGTGCTGGTAGGCGTACTCTCCAAAAATTATGCCACCGCCGGGGAAGCCGCCGCAGCCATGACCGAATATGGCCGATCCATCGAGGATGCCGTATCCATCGGACTCGGAGCCGGAGACAACCGCCAGGCAGCGGTTGTGGCGGAGATTGCTTCCAGCTATGCGGGAAGCCATATCAACCAGGTATTTCCGGCAGTGGGAGCCACCCGTGCTAACCTGGGAGTAAAGGATAGCTGGATTAACAGCCTGGTCTCTCCCTGCGGACAGCCGGGTTATGTCAATATATCGACCGGACCCGTCAGTTCCGGGATGGGGCAGCAAGCAATTGTTCCGGTGCAGGCCGCCATTGCCCTGGTTCGTGACATGGGCGGGAATGCGCTCAAATATTATCCGATGCAGGGGCTGAAGCTGGAGGAGGAGTACCGTGCGGTGGCTAAGGCCTGCGGCGAGGCCGGGTTTGCGCTGGAGCCAACGGGCGGAATCGACCTGGATAACTTCGGGCCCATTCTGGAGATAGCACTTCAGGCAGGCGTGCCGCAGGTGATCCCGCATGTCTATTCCTCGATTATAGACCCGCAGACGGGCAGCACGAAGGTGCAGGATGTCCGTACACTGCTTGGTATCATGAAGCTGCTGGTGGACCGCTATGCCTAGAGTCGCTGCCTTTGGCGAAGTGATGATGCGGCTGCAGGTTCCGGGTTATGAGACGTTGGCCCAGGGCAGCAGGCTGGAGTACTCTTTTTCCGGCAGCGGGGTGAATGTAACGGCGGCGCTCTCCAGATACGGCTATAACGGTGCGCTGATCACAACCTTGCCGGAGACTCCGGTGGGTGAAGCGGCGATGGCTTATCTTCGCAAGCTTGGGGTGGATACCTCGCTGATCCGCCGGGGCGGGAAGCAGCTGGGGATGTATTTTCTGGAGAATGGGTTCGGTGCCCGCCCCGGAAGAGTCACGTATACAGACCGGCTGGGCAGCAGCTTCAATACGGCAGATGCAGAGAATTATGATATGGCGGCGCTGGCCTCCCGAGTGGATGTCCTCCATTTATGCGGCATTACGCTGGCTATGAATGATGGGGTGCGCCAGCAGATGAAGCGGCTTGCCGCGGAAGTGAAGAGTGCCGGGGGCACGGTGGTATTTGACTGCAATTACCGTCCGGCGTTATGGGGGGAGGATGGCTATGCCAAGGCCCGCCCGCATGTGGAGGAGCTGCTTGGCCTGGCGGATCTGGTGCTGATGAACGAGAAGGATGCCCAGTACATTCTTGGTGTCGTGACCGGAGAATATGATAGAATAACACAGTTGAAGCAAGCGATTCCCGCAGTGGCGGAGCGCTTCGGAATCAGGACGGCAGCGGGGACCCACCGTGAGATCAACGCTGATAATACGCATTCCCTGACAGGGTATATTTATCATCAGGGAACGTTCCGGTTCTCGCGCAAGCTGACCTTCCCGGTCTATGACCGGATCGGTGCCGGGGATGCGTTCGCCAGCGCGATCATCCACGGTGAATTGCAGCAGTACCCGCAGCAGCAGACGGTGGACATGGCAGCGGCAGCGGCAATGCTGGCCCACACCATCCCGGGCGATACAGCGCTGTTCACCGAGAGTGAGGTACTCCGGGCGTTGTCAGACCGTAGCTTAGATGTTGAAAGGTAGTGAATGAGAGCGTGTCTCTGAAACGCAAGCAAGGTCCCTTATATCAGCAGATCCAAAAGATCCTCAAAGACCGGATTCTGCACGGGGTATATCCTCTGGGGAGCATCATCCCCTCCGAGCCGCAGCTGGAAAAAGAGTTTGGCGTCAGCAAAATGACAGTCCGCGGCGCGGTTCAGGAGCTGTCGCAGGAAGGTTATGTGCAGAAGAAAAGTGGTGTCGGCACGATTGTAATGCGTAATACCTCCTACCAGAAGCTCTCCAAGGGCAAACGGTTCACAGAGCTGCTGGTAGAAGCGGGGCATAAGCTGGAAAAAAAACTGCTGGACTCCAAGCTGGTTACCAATGATCCCGGGACGGAGGAATACAGCCGTTACGGGCCGTATTGCCAGCGGATTGAGCGGCTATATATACTGAATGGACAGCCTTATATTCATCTGACCCACTTCTTGACTGCTGCTGCCCTGCCCGGCGGAGGTACGGCGGAGATAGGTGCAGACATTCAGTCGCTGTATGACTCCCTGGAGGAGAAGAACATTGTACTGGAGAACTTCAAGGACCGGTTCTTCGTAGAGCAGGCACCTCCCGAAGTATGCCTGCTGCTGGCGCTGCCGCCGGGCACGCATGTACTGGTGCGCCTGCGCAACTCCTACGACGGGGAAGGCAGGCTGATTGAACACAGCATCGGCTGCTATAACACAGAGCTTCATCATTATCTGGTCAACTACGACACCTGAAGCTGTTGTTTCTTTGGACAGATGTACCAGCCACAAGAGAGGTTAGAGGGATATCCTTGCACTTAGCCCCGCTGCTTGCAGCGGGGTTTTTGCCTTCACTATACTTAATAAAACACAGTGAATTAATAAGAATTTTATCTTTTCAAATGACATGGTTTGTGAGAGAATAGGTACAATTCTTTATTGTTAACGTTTGCCATTATTGATTTTAGAGGAGGAAATACCCATGTCAGAAGAGCGCAAGCTGTCATTTGAGACCCTAGCCGTTCATGCAGGCCAGGAGATTGACCCAACTACTTTAGCCCGTGCCGTGCCGCTGTATCAGACTACATCCTACGGTTTCCGGGATGCGGAACATGCTGCTAATCTGTTCGCGCTCAAGGAGTTCGGCAACATCTATACCCGGCTGATGAATCCGACCACCGATGTGTTTGAGCAGCGTCTTGCCGCGCTGGAGGGCGGGGCCGGGGCACTGGCTACGGCTTCCGGAATGGCGGCCATTTCCTTCTCTATTCTGAATATTGCCGGAGCCGGGGATGAGGTTGTATCCTCCGCAAGTCTGTACGGCGGAACTTATAATCTGTTCTCTACAACGTTGCCCAAGCTGGGGATTCAGGTGAAGTTTGTGGATTCCGATAATCCGGAGAACTTCCGTGCAGCGATTACGGACAAGACCAAAGCGCTGTACGCCGAGACCATTGGCAACCCGCAAGGGAATGTACTGGATATCGAAGCAGTGGCGGCTATCGCCCATGAGCATGGAATTCCGCTGATTGTGGATAATACCTTCCCAAGCCCGTATCTGCTGCGTCCGATTGAACATGGTGCGGACATCGTAGTGCATTCGGCAACCAAATTCATCGGCGGCCACGGCACTTCCATCGGCGGGATCATCGTGGACGGCGGCAAGTTCGACTGGAAGGCCAGCGGAAGGTTCCCCGGACTTACCGAACCGGACCCGAGCTACCACGGGGTAGTCTACACTGAAGCTGTAGGCCCTATCGCTTATATCATCAAAGCACGGGTACAACTGCTTCGCGACCTCGGCGCGGCCATCTCCCCGTTCAACTCCTGGATGCTGCTGCAAGGACTCGAAACGCTGCATTTGCGTATGGAGCGCCATAGCCAGAATGCACTCAAGGTCGCCCAGTACCTGGAGGCGCATGATTCTGTGGAGTGGGTAAGTTATGCCGGACTGCAGAGTCATCCATCCTATGAGCTGGCGCAGAAATATCTGCCTAAGGGCCAAGGGGCAATCCTGACCTTCGGCATCAAAGGCGGGGCAGCAGCAGGGGTGAAGCTGATCGAGAATGTGAAGCTGTTCTCCCATCTGGCTAACGTCGGTGACTCCAAGTCGCTGATCATCCATCCGGCCAGCACGACCCACCAGCAGCTGTCGGAGGAAGAGCAGGCGACAGCCGGTGTTAATCCCGAACTGCTGCGCTTGTCCATCGGTACGGAATCCATTGACGATATCCTCTATGATCTGGAGCAGGCAATCGCTGCCAGCCAGCAGTCTTAAGGGGAAGAGCAGAAGCGCGCTATGCCGCTAAGCTCATATCCCGGAAACCTAGCTCCTGACAGCATTGGATGAGAAAAAATTACCGACCACTGTGTTATGCAGAGTTTTGCTGCATGATACGGTGGTTTTTTGCTGAATATGAGCATGTATAGGTTTCACACCATAACTCTTCCTTCTATTTCTCGCGGAAACGGTGCCGTCCCTAAAAGGACAGCAAAGCCGTTTCCGCTAGATACATAGAAATCCGCATAAGCCGCCAAGTTTGCGCCCATAATCACACATTATCCATACTGCTGTGATCCATGCGGACTGGAGAGTTGTTCGTTCAGCCGGGTGCTCTTCCCGCCAGCCGTTCGCACTCTGGCGCTTTTAACTAACCTATTCAGCCTCATTTTCAACTCCACATGACTCCATAACGGCCACTAAGTCCGCAGGCGAGCAACAAAGGTATCTTTTTTGCAAAATAAAGCCCTTAGGCTTCACATAGGTAGTCTATGTTTGTTGGTTTAGGATTGTTGATCTTAGACTGTTGGTGTTCTATTGTATTTCGTACAGCAGATACACTCTAAATCAGGCGCGAAATGGAATCTGTTGCAGTTCGTACATCAGAATTGAGGGGACTCGCTGTTTTTTGGCTGTATGCAGAATATCTATTGTATGGAATACATCAGAACGGATTTTAACGCAGAATATTACGGAATCTATTGCAGAAAGTGCATTGACCGGACAAAACTGAGCAACTAACTGCATACAAGTAAATACCAAGGTAGTTGTCAGTTACCCGTAATATTCATTTGATACCGTTTGCATATTTCAGCTCCTTTGCCAGTATTTATAGATTGAAGCCTCGTAAAATGCTGGTAGCATCTCCTCCAGGGGAGCGCAGCGGCAGTAATCCAAAGTTAAAAAGGTGGGTGCGATGATGAAGGGTGAACGCCAGCAGAATGATGATCCAAACCAAGAGGAGCGCCTGTTCAAGTATAGTACCGGCGACCGGACCATTGGCATGGAGATGAGCCAGTCCGCATCTGTAGCTTCCGCCGCCGCGGAATTTCTTGCCGAGAGGGATCAGCGTAAGAGTAACGGGAACATGAGCCGGACTTATTTCCGCCGTCCGGGGGAACGCCAGCCTTTTTTGGTGCTGCGCGATGGCAGGGGCGAACGGTCAACTCCCAGGGAGGAGCCGGGGATCTACCCGGCCGGGCCTTGTCTGATCCGTGCAGAGGAATGGCTGCTGGAGCCGGAGCTTGCTGCGCTCTATTCGAGCTGGATGTCATGCGCAGAAGACGGGCAGGCTGAGCGTATCCTGCAGCGAATCTATCACCGGCTGCGGGCCGCCGCCGGAGTCCTCCTGGAGTCGGCGGACGGCGTCTGGGCCGCAGTCGCTCTGCCCTATACGCCGGAGCTCGCCGCCTCCCCGGCCAGGCTGGCCGCTCTGCAGGATGCGCAGCTTGACGCGCTGTTCGCCGCCGTCGCGGAGAGCCAGCGGCTGGGCAGCGACAGCCGCGTAGACCTGCTGGCGCCGTACCCCGCCAGCAGAGCCGAATTCGCGGCGCAGCGCGAATTCATCGAGGGTGTGGCCGAGCAGACCCTCGGCCACGCTTACGCGGCAGCGTGCCGCATCGGGGCGCTTCTCGCCCCCGATGTGGAGCGCGCTGCCGCGGGGGAAATCGCGCGCATCGCCGATTTCCTGGTGCTGGACGGCGCGGCCGGCGAAGCCGCGCCGGAGGAGAACGCCGCCGAGGGCTTCGCCACGGCGGCGGCTGAGGTGCTGGCCGCCGTGCGCCGGGCACGGCCGGCGGCGGCAGTGCTCGCCGCGGGGGCACCGGCGGCGTACGCGCTGGCTGATCTGTATGAGATCGGCATGAGCGGGATCTTTTGCAGCGCAGCCCTGCGGACTGAAGCGCTGCTCCGGGCGGCCTGCCTGACCTGGATCGCCCGGCAGGACAATACCGACGCTGCCGCCGGAGGATGGCAGTAGCTGCCGGAGAGGATGGCTGCTGTCCCTGATCCCATCGCGCCTATACTATAACAATAACCCGATTCCACCAGCCATCTAGGCTGCGGCGGAATCGGGTTTTATTGTGCCTGCTTATGGCCTTCAGACTAACTGGCTGCTGCTAGCGAAATCCTGCACTAAATACAACATTCCCCGCGTTAAGTCGGCTCTAACTCAGGATTGTTGTAAGAAATGCAGCATTTCTCATCCCCCAAACCGAGGAGCGAGCCAATTCCTGCATTTTGTGCAACATTCCACTCAAACGCCCGGGAGTAGGTAATCAAAGCTGCAATTAGTGCAACAGTTCTCCTACGTGACCAGCCATTTAGGCTGCGGCGGAATCGGGTTTTATTATGCCTGCTTATGGCCTTCAGACTAACTGGCTACTGTTGCCGAAAACCTGCACCAAATCTCCTTCGTGACCAGCAAGCCTCCTAATCTAGCAGTCCCCCTAATCCAGCATTCCCTAACCCAACCGTACCGTTGCCCCTCCGGGAATCCGGCAGGCTTCGCCCTCTACGGAGATCCATACCTCCACTGCCGACGGGTTATAGACCATATCCTGGGCAGCGGAGAAGCGCAGTCCCTGCACAGCGGACAGGTAGTCGGCGATCTCGATATTGGTGGCATACCAGATCTCTGCATGGCCGCCCATCATAGCGGCGAACTGCTCCAGCTCCTCCCAGTTGCCGTCGTCGTTGAATTCATAGCTGTGTCCCCAGACATACAGCAGCTGCATATGCGGGAACCGGGGCTGCTCCTCCAGGAACTTCTTGCCCAGGTCCAGCATCTCCTTGTGGTGGCAGGTAGGATGCCAAGCCAGCAGATTGTCCGGCAGGCTGAAGTTGCCATGCGACTTCACTGTGCGTGAATATTCAATCCCCAGCGCCGGAAGCACACTCAGCACCTGATCACTGTAGTTGCCGAACGGATAGGACATGCCCCTTACGGGATAACCGGCGATTGCCTCCAGATGTCTGCGGTCCTTCAGAATCTCTTCGGCGATGCCCTCACGCGGAGTCATGGAGAGGAAAGGATGAGTGCTGGTATGTGCTGAAATCTCATGTCCCTCATAGAGCGCAGCCACTTCGTCTTCCGTGATATAGCCTTCATTGCCGAAGAACCCCGAATTCAAATGGAAAGAGCCCTTCAGCCCATGCCCGTTAAGGATCTCCACAAGACGTCTGTCGTGGATTCTTCCATCATCCCAGCTTAATGTGAGCGCTTTAGCAACACCGCCGGGGAAAAGATCAAACTTGATTCTCATTACCTGTTACCCTCCCTGATTTCTCTTATGTAGATTGAACTGGAAATTTATAATGCGGGATTTGTTCCTGACTCCGCAGAGGCCTTGCTCTTCCGGGCGCTGCCAGTCTGCGGCTTCCTCTAAGTCACTTCTCCCATTATTAAATTTACAGGTCCAATCTATATAGAAAGTGTTCGTGAGCATGTACTCCTTCTACTCATGTACTCCTCCAACTGAATACGGCTCCAATAAGAACAATGCCAGAATAGAGAGCGATTAGCAAGATTCTTGTTAATGGACGGCATTGCGCCGCTTGACTACACTGAGGTGGCGAACAGGGTATCCGCGCAGCAACAGGCCCTGGTCAGGACATTCACAAGGGGGAACATGATGAAGACCGTATCACGGACCGTACTCAAAGGGCATATCGGCCGCGTCATTGAGCGGATGAAGGATATGAGAGGCTCCATTCAGGAAACGGCGCCCATTGGCATCATCTCGATGGACAACTGGGAATGGCCGCAGGGGGTTGGATTATTTGCCTTATACAGCTATTACCGGGAAACCGGGGAGCAGGAGATTCTGCACTACCTGACCGGCTGGTTCGACAGCAAGCTTGACGGGGGTATTCCGGTGAAAAACGTCAATACCATGTGCCCGATGCTAACCTTGAGCTATCTGGCGGAGGAGACCGGACGCGCGGATTATCTGAAGCTGTGCCGGGAATGGCTGGATTATGTGCTGAATGAGATGCCCCGCACAGAGGAAGCGGGCATTCAGCATGAGGTTACGGGCAGCCCGAATCCCGGGCAGCTCTGGGATGACACCCTGTATATGACGGTGCTGTTCGTAGCCCGGATGGGGATTGTACTGAAGGAGGAGGAATGCATCCAGGAGAGTATCCGCCAGTTTCTCGTCCATCTCAAGTACCTTACTGATCCTGTCACAGGACTATTCTTCCACGGATGGACCTTCGAGGGGGGCCATCACTTTGCCCGGGCCTTGTGGGCGCGCGGCAACTCGTGGTATACGGCGGGGCTGGTGGATTATCTGGAGATGGTGGAGCTGCCGCCGGGTGTGAGCAGCTTCCTACTCTCTTCACTGGAGCGGCAGGTGCGCAAGCTGAACGAGCTCCAGGCGTCGGAGGGCGCGTGGCATACCCTGCTGGACGACAGCAGCTCCTATCTGGAGACCTCGGCTACCGCCGCTTTTGCTTATGGCATGTTGAAGGCGGTCCGGCAGGGGCTGCTGGATGAGAGCTGCCGCCAGCCTGCCATGGCAGCTCTTCACTATGTGCTGGGGCAGATTGACGAAGAAGGGATCGTACAGGGAGTATCTTACGGGACGGGCATGGGCGCTACGCTTCAGGACTACCGGGAGATCCCCGTCTGCCCGATGCCCTACGGGCAATCCATGACCCTCCTGCTGCTGGTGGAGGCGATGAAGCATGTATAATTCCTCCAGCATTAATTCCGCCAGCACCAGGGGTCTGCCGGGACTGGACCGGATTGCGTTCCATAACGTCGCTGAGCTGGAGCCGGCAGCAGGGAATGGCGTGTATCTGCGCCGTGTTCCCCGCAGCGTCAGGGAGCATCTGAATGAGCGGGGCCGGTTCATCGCCGGGGAAGCGGGCGGCTGCGAGCTTCGTTTCGTCACAGCGGCCCCGAATATCCGGGTAACCCTGTCTTTGCCGGAGACGGATGGCTGTGTGACCGTGTTCAAGGGCGGGCTGTTCCATTCCAGGCATGAGCTTCAGGCGGGGACGATCCGCACGCTCCAGTTAAGCGAGCCGCCGCGGCTGGCGATGGCTGACCGCAAGCGGCTGATGGGCACAGGCTTTGCGCCGGAGGTATGGCGGATCTGCTTCGGACGGTATGCCTGCGTGGTCAGCGGCATCGAGACCTTCGGCCATCCGCTCCGCCCGCCTCAGAAGGGGGAGACCCCGCTGAAGCGCTGGATCGCTTACGGCTCCTCCATTACCCATGGAGAGAACAGCAGCCTGCCGTACATCGGCCAAGCGGCAAGAAGGCTGGCTGCCGATGTGCTGAATCTGGGCATGAGCGGCTCCTGCCACTGTGAACGGGAGATGAGCAATTATCTGGCGGCGCAGCAGGACTGGTCGTTCATGACCCTGGAGCTGGGTGTGAATATGCGGGATCACCTGTCGGCGGACGAATTCCGCGAGCGGACCGGCTATCTGCTGGACCGGCTGGTAAGCGGGCATCCGGAGAAGCCGGTGGCGGTCATTACGATCTACCCCAACTTTGCCATGTTCCCCGGCAGCGGGATTGCGGAGAAGGACAGCCGGTTCAACGACATTCTGCGCAGCCATGTAGAGCGTCTGTCCCACCCCAAGCTGCACCTGATTGAAGGAGAACGGGTGCTGGATGACCTTAGCGGGTTGTCCTGTGATCTGATTCATCCCGGGGATGACGGACATATCCGGATGGGGGAGAATCTGGCCCGGGAGCTGGGCGGAATCCTCTAACCCCAGACTGCATAAGGGTTCTGCGGCGATTAACAGGTAAACTGAATATTGCTCTAACCGGCTGGAGCGGCTATGGTGAGGACATGAAACGGCCATTTCAGATCAACAGTAACAGGTGTCACAAGCAAAGGCAGGCAAGCGAAAGGAGACACCGAGATGAAAGCGAATTCAGCCAGCGAAGCGGTGCTGCGGATGGACACTCCCCGGCAGACGGGCAGCAGACGCAAACGCTTCTGGCAGACCCGCCGGTTCAAGAACAATTTGCCGCTGTGGGTCATGTTCGTTCCGGTTATCGCGTTCTATATCATTTTCAAATACACGCCCATGCTGGGACTGGTCATTGCCTTCAAAAATTATACCTTCTATGAGGGGGTATGGGGCAGCCAGTGGGTCGGCATGGACAATTTCACCAATCTGTTCACCCAGGCACAATCGGTGCAGATTATCCGCAATACGCTTGTGCTTAGTATATTGTCAGTGCTGGTCAGCTTTCCGTTCCCGATTGCCCTGGCGATTATGCTGAATGAAGTCCGTAACAAATATTTCAAAAAATCCGTTCAGACGTTAGTGTACCTGCCGTATTTCTTCTCCTGGGTCATTGTCGGAGGGCTGGTGGTAACGATCTTCGCCCAGACCGGTGTCGCCAATGTGCTGGTGGAGAAGCTGTTTGGCAAGCCGTTTCCGTTCCTCTTCGAGGAGTGGTCCTGGGTATCCATCTTCCTTGGCTCGGGCATCTGGAAGGATGCGGGCTTCAATGCGATTATCTATCTGGCTGCACTGACGTCCATTGACCCCAGCCTCTATGAAGCGGCGAGTATGGACGGGGCGGGCAAATGGAAGCAGATCCGCAACATCACTTTGCCCGGGATCAGCCCGACCATCGTCATCATGCTGATTCTCGCCATGGGACGGGTGATGGAGGTAGGGTTCGACCATGTATACGTGCTGCAGAACTCGATTGTATCGGGGATCTCGGAGGTTATAAGTACGTACATCTACGCGATAGGACTACAGGGAGGGCAGTTCAGCCTGACCGCTGCACTGGGAATGTTCGATTCCCTCGTGGCGCTGACTCTGGTGCTGATCTCCAACGCCATTGCCCGGCGCTTCAATAAAGGCTTGTGGTAACAGGAGGACACTATGCAAAGTACAAAAGGTGAAAAGGTATTCTACGGCTTCAATTATCTGCTGCTGACGCTCGCAGGCATTCTGTGTCTGCTGCCGCTGCTCCATCTGGCCTCCCTGTCCCTCAGCGGCAAGGATGCCGTACTCTCCGGTTTTGTCACGTTATGGCCGGTGGAGTTCACCATCAGCTCGTATACCATGCTGTTCGAGGGAACGCCGGTGGTGCGTGCTTTTGGCAACAGTCTCCTGATTACTCTGGTCGGTGTGGCGGCCAGCATGCTGTTCACGATCTTCGCCGCCTATCCCTTGTCCCGCCGTGACTTCTACGGAAGACGCACGCTGACCCTGGCGATTGTGTTCACGATGCTGTTCACAGGCGGCCTCATCCCGACCTATCTTGTGGTCAGCAGTCTCGGGCTGGTGGATTCCTACGCGGCACTATGGCTGCCCGCTCTGGTCAGCACTTATAATATGATGATCATGCGGTCTTTTTTCGAGAACATACCGGAGGAGCTGGTGGAAGCGGCCAGAATTGACGGCTCCGGCGAATGGCGGCTGCTGGCAGGAATTATTCTGCCGTTGTCCCTGCCTGTGCTGGCGACGATCGGACTCTTTTACGGCGTGTATTACTGGAATTCGTTCTTCAATGTAATGATCTATATGAACAGTCCGGAGAAAATCAATCTGACGGTGCTCATCCAGCAGATGGTTAAGAGCCAGTCTGTCCTGCAGGAGCTGAATACGATGAACTCGCAGGAGGCCGTCAATATTACACCGGAGGGCATCAAGGCCGCCGGGATTATGGTGATGGTCATTCCGATGCTGGTTGTGTATCCGCTGCTGCAGCGGTATTTTGTCAAAGGCGTAACCATCGGGGCCATCAAAGGCTGATCCTTGCTGCTCATATCCGTAACTACAAGAACATCATTCTAGGAGGGTCACATTCATATGTCCAAACCACTATGGCTTAGCCAAAAAACCGCTGCCGGAGCAGCCACCCTGATGCTCGTTATCGCTGTCACAGGCTGCGGCGGCAATCATGCTGCTTCCCCGGGCGGAGAGTCGAACAAGGAAGGAGCCTCCGGGAAACGCGGGTCCATCACCGTCTCTTTGTATGACCGCGGCACGGTACCGGCTGAAGAGGGGACGATGAGCGACAACCGCTGGACGAAGTGGGTCAATGAGAACGGGCCGGTGAACGTCAAATACGTTACGGTTCCGCGTTTTGAATCCCTGCAAAAGTTCAATGTGCTGTTCGCGTCGAAGTCTGCCCCTGACCTGATCTTTGAATTTGATACCGCTTACCAGGGGCAGCTCTACAACCAGAAGCAGCTCCTTCCGCTGGATGACCTGATTGCGGGCAGCAGTACGGAATATAAGGCGATGCTGGAGAAGTATCCGGCGCTGCGCAAGGCAGGCACAATGGCGGACGGCAAGCTGTACACGGTGGGGCGTCCGATCCAGTTCGGCCCGCAGCATTACCTGTTTATCCGCAATGACTGGCTCAAAAAGCTGAACTTAGAGGTTCCCACTACCCCGGAGGAGCTGCTGAAGGTGGCAAAAGCGTTCACTGAGCAGGACCCGGACGGCAACGGCAAAGCGGATACGCAGGGAACCGGACTCAGCTTTGTAGCCGGGATTATTCTGAACAACATGTTCGGCACCGGATTTACGCTGTTCGGCGAAGACCAATATCCTTGGGTACTGGAGAATGACAAGGTTGTACATGACTGGGACCGGATCAAGGCGGCAATCTCCTTCCAGAAGGAGCTGTATGCAGCGGGTGTGGTGGATAAGGATTTCGTCACGGATAAGAACGGCGAGAAGCAGAAGCAGGATTGGATCTCTGGCAAGCTGGGGATTTACGGCGGCAACGGTGCCGATGTCAGCACTTATGAGACGCTGAAGAAGAACTCCCCTGAGGCCGAGGTGATTCCGATTGCCTTGCCGACGACAGCATTCGGCCAGTTCAGCCCGACGCTGACCTCTCCGATCCAGATGACCGGCATGGTGAATGCGGCGGCCAAAGACCCGGAATCCGTGATGAAGATGATTGATTTCATGGTTACAGAGAAATACACCACCACGATTCAGAACGGTATTGAAGGCGTGCATTACAACAAAACCGCCGACGGCCGGGCTGAGGTGATTGATCCGGAGAAAAACAAGAAGGAGCTGGAGTACAACCGTGATATGGGGATGCTCACTCCGCTGATCGGCAAGAATTACGGGCTGAAGAACAAGGTGAACCCTACACCGGCTGAACAGGATTTCATCGCAATCTATGAAATGGCCGAGAAGCTGTACATGAACCCGGACCGCCCGATTGTCGGCATTACGCAAAAGGCCTTCCTGCCGCTGCTGCCGCAGGACCTGACCCAGATCAACACCAATGCGAATAAGACGATCCTTGACCGGGCCATGCAGGCCATCGTCAGCCCCGATCCGGCTTCGGTGGACCAGTTCATTGAGGAAGCCAAGGGAGTCTGGGAGAAGGCCGGCGGAACCAAGGTCGATGAGTTCTATGCAACCTGGTATCAGGACAATAAAGCGGATGCTATCATGCTGAAGGATATTTATGAGATGGGCAAGCAGCTAAGCGCGGCTGAGTAATTGGTGAATTCCAGCATAGGGGGCGGGCGGAGTTGAATAATCAGGTCAGAGAGATTCTGGAGCAGAGCTATGCTACTGCCTCGGAGGATATTGTAGTCGAGGAGGGGCTGGTCCGCTACGACTGGCCGGGTCATACCCGGCAGGTCTCCAAGCTGCCGTACTGCCACGAAGCCCGGTTCTCGGCGGGGTATTATGCTTACGGCACATTGCTGGGCCGGCTGGATGAACAGGCCGGGCTGGAGATGCTTGAAGCCATTGCCGGGCTGCAGTTTACAGACCCGGAGCATCACGATTACGGAGGGTTCCTCTGGTACCGGGAGGAGAGCGTGATTCAGGATTCCAATGCGGCATTCTTCATCCTCATGCCGCTTGTCGTTGTACGCCTCTGTGCTCCCGGTGTATTGCCGGCCAGTCACCTGGAGGTGATCGGGCGGATGTTCAGCCATGCGGCGGCCTGGTTCTCCAAGGAATGCCGGGCACCGGAGCTGTTCTACCCGAACAAGACGATGAGCGACGGCGCGATGCTGCTGGCCATCGCCCACTTCCTGGAGGAGCCTGCGTATCTGGAGACCGCAACCGGATACTTCCGCAGATGGGAAGAATATACGGTCCGCCGGGGCTGGGGCTGGGGGGAGAACATCAGCCTGGTCTATCAAGGGGTGATGATGAACGCGCTGAGGATTGCCGGTTCTGTACTTCAGCAGCATGACCAGGAGCTGGCCGGACGGCTGTCAGAACGGATGGAGACACTGAAGAACATTCTTGTCTTCCATGACGGGGAGGAGCTGGTTCCGTCTATCCGCAGCTATAACTTCCGGGGAGAGACGAAGCGGGCAAGCCTGCTGTGGCCGATTGCGGGGGTGACAGGGCTGGGCCGTCTGGCAGAGCAGAACTTCTCGCTTAATGATGCGGCGACGCTGCTCCTGTTCGAGGAAGATTTCCTTCAAGGAAAAGACTCTCCGTCTGCGCAGCCGGTACCCAGGGTTCTTGAGGAGCGGATATTCGATGCCGCCCGTTCCTATACCTGGATCGGGCGGCATACCCGCCTAGGCAGCATCAACCGCTTCCCGGTCATGCCCGGAAGCTACCAGCATCCCGCCTGGGGGCTGGGCTGGCAGAGCTTCCCGGTCAGCTTCAGCGTAAGGGACCAGCAGGTGTCCTATCTCCGCTGGTACGTGGATGATTCCGCAGCCGTGCGCACACATCCGGCGGAGGATTACCGCACGGCCTATCTGATGCCTGCGCTATTTGCGGAGCCGCTGTACCCGGAGGTGGAGACACGTTCGGCCCAGCAGGGGAATGCCCTGCTGGTGGTCCGCAGCATGACCCGGCTGCATAACCGGGCAGCGGAGCTTACAGATGAATGGGTTATCCACCGCTATGACGGAGAGATAGCGCGTGTAATGAATACAGCCGGAGACCGGGAATGGCTGGTGCTGCATTATCCGGGCTGTGCAGTGGCGGTCACAGCGCTGAGGGGTATTGGTGCCGGGGCGGAGGCCCGCGCCGGACTGCCTGTCACAGTGGTGCGGGAGGAAGGGAGGATCAGGCTCCGCCAGGTCCTCTATTCCGGGGACAGCACCGTTCTGGCGTTGCCCCGCCTGGAAGCGGGCTGGGCGGTGATCTGTCTGGACGAAGCTGCCGAAGCGGGCGATGTCCGCAGGCTGCTGGATACGGTGCAGATCGAGGACTCCGAGAGAGAAGACCGTGAGGTGCCGCGGGAGCCTTGGGCCCGGGTGCGGAACATTGTGCTGGCGGCAGGCAATCAGCCTCCGGTTCAGCTTACCGTTGATCCATACGCACCGTAACCACGCAGTTCAAGCGGTGAGCATTCCTGTTCACTGTTGTTACATGCATGGCACTATAACCAATCGCATGCTTGAAGGTTTGCCGTGTCCCGATTATGGTGCAAGTAGTATGCTTAATTGCACTCTGTACAACTAAATTGTCCGATATACCGCTGAATCGCAGTTTAGCTGTATTTCATGCAATTATACTGCCGCCTGTACCCGGTTTCTCACCCATTCGGGCAGATTTAGTTGTACAGAATAGAGCGACCGAGCCTAGGTTGAGTAACTTAGCAGGTGGAATCCCTGCTTGGAAAGGCGAAAGCCACGCCACCAATAGCGAGTCTTGGAGCAGCAGGGGTAACCCTACCGT
>NZ_JABMKX010000015.1 GCF_013204885.1 Paenibacillus tritici | reverse complement strand
GTCTGACGAATATGGATGCGGCGGAGAAAATCGTGTATCTGGAAATGCTCGACTACAATGAACGTCATGCGCAGCGGGTCGTCCCCGGCTTTGGGATGGAACCCGTTAAAAAGAAGCTCCTGGAGCTCTTTGAATCCCGCTACCCTTCCGTACCTACACCCGATGAAGCATAGCGGATGAATCCAGTTTCTGGGGGTCGGGGTTCCCCCTCCCCCCAGAAACACCTGCACCCCCAACCCGTAACCCGGGGAGGTACTTCTACTCTCTTACACAAACTTCTTGACGCTACCTGTGCTAGCATCGTATAACTGTATTCTGTACAACTAAATCTGCCCTAATGGGAGAAAACTATCAAAATGTCCCAGTTTAATTGTACGAAATACAACTAAACGGAGAATTGGTGGGAAATCAGACGATTTAGTTGTACAAAGTGCAGTTAAGTCTATCGCGTACCGTTAGCGGGTTACTTTAAACCTCAAACCTCAAACCCTCACTAGGTAATTTGCCAAAGTGATTTTCACCAGTTTATATCTGACGTTATAGTAGAGGCTAACTGTGGAGAATGAAGTAGTGGAGTGCAAAATTAAGTGATAGACTTGAGGAAGAAGGCATGGAGCGGGCGCGAAAATCCTGCACATACTGCAACATTCTCCTCATAATCTCGGCTATAATCCCAAATTGTTCTATAAAAAACAGCATTTCTCCTTCTCCAAGTTGCCTAGCAGGACAATTCTTGTATTTCATACAACCAATCTTCCCAAACACCCAGGTATTTAGGTAGCCGAGTTGCAAAACGTACAACATTTAAGCCTTTACTGACCAATACCGTGTGAAAGGTAACAAAGTGAGCAGCTGTAATGATATTATTTAGGGTTGTATCGACTATTGCTTCGCTTATCCTCATTTATAGTAATTGCGTTTAAAAGGTGGTGGGTTATTATTTTCAATAATCATATTGATATATGCGTTGTTTCTTTAGAAAGTCCTTTTCCTCATAGAAAAGGATGAATAATTATGATTATAGGGACAGCTATGTCCTAGTGTGAAGGGAGAAAGAATAATGAGAGGTCGTGTGCATACAGAGTATCGGCGTTTAGGGGTTTTTGCTGTAGAGACTGAAGACCATGATTTCTCCATAATAGAGGTTCGGAGCGGGCTCCCATCCTTAGGTGACGAACTGATTGGCAAGCTTAATTCCCTTGGTGAAAAGCAGCTATACAATGATACAACTCTAGAAAAATTGGATGTGTCTATTAAATCTATACATTTAGCCCGTGACGATGTGAAGAGAGCTATTATAGATGCTGTAAGAGGGAAGTAGGGAGAAAGCTCCTAAATTTGAAGTGTTTGTAATAGAAAATTTGATCAAGAACGCAGCTTTGGATCTGGCTAAGAATGATTTGGAAATTGGATAAGAAGATTATGCTGCAAACGGAGAATTTCCAATAGGTGATGAATATATGAATAAAAAAACTAGGAAAATCAAGGTTCAAGATAAAAATTACGTT
Organism: Paenibacillus tritici; assembly: GCF_013204885.1. Lineage (GTDB taxonomy): Bacteria > Bacillota > Bacilli > Paenibacillales > Paenibacillaceae > Paenibacillus_AQ > Paenibacillus_AQ tritici. Next base: position 141,969 of record NZ_JABMKX010000015.1, on the reverse strand, counting down.
TATGTGATTAACCAAAAGTACCACCAAGGCGTAAGCGAAATCAATCTTTCTGTATCATTAAAAGGACAGAAGAATGTAACATGCTCTTTCCAATTTTGTACATGGGATGACCCGATTTCAGGAAGTCCTCTGTTAGTTGGTGTTCACTTAAAGAAGAGGGCTTCAGATGATATTGAAGGTTTTAACTTAAATTACCCGGGAGTAGTGAAGCAGTTTATTATGTATGGTCTGGAAAATGGGTGGAGTGGATCAAACAGAATCACGTTCAGTGATGGGTTAGAAATACTCGAGAATATGGGGTATGACGTGTTATGGCTTAAAATAGGACCTAATCTGCAATAATTAATTGATACTCTTACGCAGGAGGCGCTAGGGTCGTCGGATATGCAGAGGTAACACAAATTTTCAATGAACTATTGATAAAATCAGATTGATTCGATGAGCACTTATCATGAAGAGGTGAGGATGATTAAAAAATCGGAAATTGAATTTAAAATGCGTCTAAGGGATGGTTATCCGGGACCCACACGTTTTGCGGATTTTATAGTTGACGGACAATCCTTATATGATAGTTATGCTAAGCATTATGACTTTGTATCCTGTTTAGGATGGGGCAGTGAGGATTTTCAGCAAAAACACATTTCAAGATTGATATTATTGAGTCAGTCAGATTTCCCCAATGGAAAGAATTCAATATACATATGCCCTGCATGTGCTGATCTGGGGTGTGGGGCAGTATATTCATTTATCGAAATGAATAAAGACATTGTATCTTGGACTTTCATTGATGACAGAGAACAGTTAATGAATAACTCAAAAACGTTTCACTTTGATAAAAAAGATTATATTAAACAAATTAATAGTACATATGGATTAGGCGGGTTTAAATTCCCTTGGGGGAAGTAGACCTTATACACAAAAAGTAAAAAACGTCTCTCAACAAAACAGCGGCAGCCCAGGACTTATCCGTCCAGGCTGCCGCTGTTTCCATTTCCCTATCCGCCCCTATCCATCCTTACCCGTCCCTATCCATCCCCACTACTCCCGCTGCTGCAGGATATGATTCATTCGCCATTTGGATGGGGTGACGCCATAACGCTTCTTGAACTGGGTTGTAAAATAAGTGCTGCTGTTATATCCGACCCGTCCGGCAATCTCGCGGATATCGAGCGCAAGCTCGGTGACCAGCAGCAGCTCTGCCTGCTCCAGCCGCAAGTGGTTGACGAAATCCGGGAAGCTGCTGTCCACTTCTTCGGCAATCAGCCTGCTGAGGTAGGCAGGGCTGACCGACAGCTTCTCGGCCAGCGCATTAAGCGACAGGGCCGGGTCGCTATAATGCTCCCTAATATAAGCGGCAGCCTCAGCGGCAATGCTGCGGGTCTGCACCGCCCTCATGCCGGCAATCCGGTCCACGGCTGCGCCGCAGCTGTGTTCAATCCACTCGCGCAGCTTGTCATAGCTCTGAATCTGCCATACCTGCTGATAATCATCCAGAAAGCCGGAATGGCGGTTGCCCCCGCTGCTCAGATCCGCCGTACGGTTCAGCTCGAAGGCAAGCCTTGATACAGCAATGGCAGCAGACTCTGCACGATAGCTACAGGCTACCGCCAGCAGTCTTTCCACTGCCTGCGGGATGTGGCTTGCCAGCTCCGGCTGCTTTACCGCCTGCAATACCGGCTCAAGCGCACTGTCAGGTACCGGGCTGCTGTTCAGATGGACAGTATCATCGGCGAATATGATATTCTGCTGCGCATGAAATTTGAAATATTGCATGCAGTCTGCGGCTTCAGCGTATTTGGCCTTCAGCAGACCCAGATCACTTTCCAGCCCACTGATGCCGAACCCGCAGCGGCCGCCGGACTTAAGGCCCATTGCAGCGAGTTCCTCCCATGTACTGCGGTAGTGGGCATAATCTCCGAAGCTTCCGCTATAGAGCTCACTCAGTATAAGGACGGCCGACCCTTGATGGGGGCGGAAGATTTGAACCTCGGCCAGCTCCGAGAATGCAGTTTGAATCCGGTGAATGCCTTCCTGGACAGGTTCCGGAGCATCCCCGGTCTGTCCCGGTTCGAGCACGGCCAGTACACAGACGCAATAAGCACCTCCCGTTGCGCCGATGCTCATCATCGGGAGTCCGCCGGAAGGGTCTGCCGCACCGCGCGGGGAGAGCAGCCAGCGCATCAGGGCACTGCCGTCGCTCTCCTTTTTGAGCTGTGCCAGCTTCACACCTATAGATTCCAGCTCCAGATTCACGGTACCCAGGTCACTGCCGGCCTTCAAGGCTTCTTCATTGCCGGAGATACTAGCGATACTGCCAAACAGCCTGCCGATCGGCTTATAGATCCGCCGGGAGATCAGGTTGGCGGTTACCGCAGCAGCCAATATAAGGGCCAGACAGAGACCAATCATTAGATTACGGGCATTCGCAAGCTCACGGATGCTGTCTGTATAGTACATCTCTGATATGAACCACAGCTTATCCTGCGCGGAATAGACATAAGTAATCAGCTGCTTGTCCCCGTTGCCCTTATAGACGAAGGAGCCTCTTTCCGAGGTGGAGGCAGCGACCTGCTTCAGCATCTCGGGATGTAAGGTGCTGCCGGAGAGTGTGCTGTGCATGAGAATTTCGCCATTCCGGTCAATGACGGCGTAACGCGTAGTTCCGCCTTCTTTTTGAGTGAACAGATTGTTCTGGAGCTTGGCGAGATTGACGGTCAGCGCAACTGCGCCGTAATATTCACTGTCTGCAAAGGCCCGGTCGTTATAGAAGACAGTCAACAGGGTGACCGGCGTACCATTGTTCTGGGTGGTCTTCCACACAAAAGGTGATTCAATAATGCGGCTGCTCCGCATCCTCCGGGCCAGCTCCAGCTTGGCTTCCGGGCTGAGCGGCATATTCTCATAGATGACAGCAGGTTCCTTCTCGCCGAAGATATAGGCATTCTCCAGATACTGGTTAACGATCAGCGCACCGCGAATCTGGCTTAAGACGCTGTAGAGCTGGTCACTCCAGTCTGTCTCTCCGCTCCGCATCAGGGTGCTGATGTTCGGGTTGGCATAGAAGTCCATCGTATAGTTCTGAACAATGTCCTTATAATTCGTGAATACGGTTTCAGTATTTAGCAGCACATTCTGGTTAGCCTTATCGACATTATCAATGGATATATTCCGGTACCAGTAGAAGATCGCCATAGCCAGTACCAGAATGCAGCAGACGGAGATCAGGGTCAGGCTCATAAAAAAGCGGGTATACAGTTTCTTTCTCTTTCCCAAGATGATCGCCCCTTTATGTAAATCCTACTACACCTATTCTAGAGGGACAAGCTATTCATTGACAAGATGGGAGATGGAGCCAAATAGCATGAAAGTATAAAAAACGGGAAAAAGAGCATAGAAAGAGCAAGAAAGTTAAACTTATACGAACTATAATTGGTTATGCTTACATTTTGCTCGTTTGAAGGAGGATTTCTGTATTGAGAACATTCCGCAATCCGGTGCTGCCGGGCTTTTATCCCGACCCTTCCGCTATCCGCGTAGGCGAGGACTACTATCTTGTTACGTCCAGCTTTGAATTTTTCCCCGGTGTCCCTATCTTTCACAGCAAGGACCTGGTGAACTGGCGCCAGCTTGGCCATGTGCTGGACCGTCCGTCCCAGCTGAATCTGGACCACACGATTCCGTCGATGGGCATTTGGGCACCTACCCTCCGATATCATCAAGGTCTCTTCTATATGATTACAACCTACGTGGACAATAATAAGGATCAGCATAATTTCTATGTGACTGCCACCGATCCGGCCGGAGACTGGTCTGATCCGGTATGGCTGGAGGATGCACCGGGGATCGATCCCTCCCTGTTCTTCGATGAAGACGGCAAGGTATATTACACCGGCAACCGTGTTCCTCCCGAAGGCCAGGATTATCCGAAGCATATGGACATTTGGCTGCAGGAGATTGACCTTGAACAAGGCAGACTCATAGGTCCGAAGCTCAGCATCTGGCAAGGTGCCCTTAAGGTGGGTCATGCCCAGGAGGGACCCCATGTCTACAAAATCGGCGGCTGGTATTATGTGCTGATTGCCGAAGGCGGCACCGGCCATACCCATGCGATCACGATTGCCAGAAGCCGGAACGTGACCGGCCCTTATGAAGGACATAAAGCGAATCCTATTCTTACTCACCGCCATCTCGGCAGAGAATATCCAATCGTGAATGTCGGCCATGGTGAGCTGGTGGAGACGCAGCATGGAGACTGGTGGATGTTCTGTCTTGCTTCCCGGACCTGCGGCGGCTATTACCGCAACCTCGGGCGTGAGACGTTCCTGACCCCGGTGAAATGGGAGAATGAATGGCCTGTTGTGAATCCGGGCAAAGGCGTGCTGGAGCTGGAAGCGGCAGCGCCTGATCTGCCGGAAACGAAATGGCCGCAGCTGCCTGTACGTGATGATTTCGAGTCCGCAGAGCTCAGCCTGATCTGGAACTTCCTGCGGACACCGCGCGGGGAATTCTGGAGCCTCACTGAACGTCCGGGACATCTGCGGCTGCGGCTCAAGCCGGAGCAGCTGACGGAGATCAGCAATCCGTCTTACATTGGAAGACGCCAGCAGCACTTAAGCTTCAGAGCGGCAGCTGAAATGACCTTCAAGCCGGGGGCAACAGGCGAAACCGCCGGACTGGTCCTGATTCAGAATGCGGACAACCACTTCCGCTATGAATTGAAGCTGAAGGACGGGAAGCAGGTGCTGCAGCTGATTGTGCGCAGCCGAGGGGATGAGCAGCTGCTGGCATCGGTGCCTTATCCGCAGGACAAAGTGCAGCTTAAGGCAGAGGCCAGAGGGCAGGACTATAGCTTCTATTATAGATCGGACGAATTCGGTTCATGGACGGCATTACATGAACGGGCTGACGGAAGAGTGCTCAGCACGGACCTGGCCGGAGGATTCACAGGGGCGTACATTGGCATGTATGCCAGTTCCCAAGGGGCGCCAAGCACCAATTATGCCGATTTCGACTGGTTCAGCTATGAAGAAATTGAATAGACAGGAGGGAAGCGGCCTATGAACAGCCAGCAGGATTCCAATCCTTATCCTGTACCTGAACTGCCGCGAATACCGGAGCGGACGTTCAGGATTACGGATTATGGGTCAGCAGGCGGAGAACTGCTGTGCACTGCTGCCATACAGGATACGCTTGATGCCTGTGCTGCTGCAGGGGGCGGAAAGGTCATCATCCCGCCGGGAATATGGCGTACGGGACCGCTGACGCTGCACAGCCGGACTAATCTGTATGCCGAGCGCGGGGCACTTGTATGCTTCGAACCGGACTTCACGCTGTATCCGCTGCTCTTCTCCCATTATGAGGGGAATGCCGGCTGGCGCTGCCAGGCTCCGCTGGATGGGGAGAATCTCAGTGATGTGGCCATTACCGGCGAAGGGATATTCGATGGAAGCGGTGAGGCCTGGCGCCCGGTGAAACGCTTCAAGATGACGGAGCTTCAATGGCAGAGCCTGATTGCTTCCGGGGGAGTAGTGGATGAGCAGAATCAGATGTGGTGGCCTTCTGGAGAGGCGTTGAAGGGAGAGGCTTACTACCGGCGGCTGCTGGAGGAAGGGCAGACTGCAATGGAAGCTTATCTGCCTGCCCGGGCTTATCTGCGTCCTGCACTGCTAAGCCTGCGGAACTGCAAGCGGGTGCTGCTGGAGGGAGCTACCTTCCAGAATTCACCTGCCTGGTGCCTTCATCCTATGGGCTGTGAACAGGTAACGGTCAGGCACATCCAGGTACGTAATCCATGGTATTCCCAGAATGGGGACGGGCTGGATCTGGAGTCCTGCACACACGCCCTTGTGGAGCACTGCCGGTTCGATGTAGGGGATGATGCGATCTGCCTGAAGTCGGGCAAAGACGAGGAAGGACGCAGAGCAGGGATGCCCTGCCGGTATATTACGATCCGGCATTGTACGGTATATCACGGACATGGCGGAGTGGTGATCGGCAGTGAAATGTCTGGCGGCGTGCATGCGGTCAGAGTCAGCGATTGCCTGTTCATCGGCACGGACATCGGGCTGCGCTTCAAAAGCGCCCGGGGAAGAGGCGGAGTAGTAGAGGATATCCGGATGGAGAATATCCGCATGACAGGCATTATCCATGAGGCAGTATCCTTCCATATGTTCTATGCGGGAGTTGAAGGCTCTGAAGGCTATGATGAGCAGTCCTTCCCCGTTACGGAGGAGACTCCGCAGTTCCGGAATATCACACTCCGCAATATCACCTGCCATGGTGCGGCAACTGCGCTGCTGGTGAACGGATTGCCGGAGATGCCGCTTGCTGGGCTGACGGTGGAGAATTTCAGCGCGATAAGCAAGCAGGGAATGGTTCTGCGGTATGCCAGCAATCTGAAGCTGGACGGAATCCGGCTGAGGACTGAGGAAGCAGAGCCTGTGAAGATGCATAAATGCAGCCGTGTAGAGCTCATCCGGTCTGGAGAGCTTATGATTGCAGAGAGCTCAGGCTGATGCCCGGGAGAGGCGCTATTCTTCAATCCTTCATTCAGACTTGGAGTCAGCCCGGGATTTGGATGCCTTGCGGTATTGGAGCGGAGTCAGCCCGGTTGATCTTTTGAAAGTCTTATTGAAGTGGGACAGATGCTCGAAGCCGACTGTGGAAGCGATCTCCTGAATCTTGGCGGAGGTTCCGGCCAGCAGCCGCTGGGCTTCACGGACTCTGATATGAACAATGTATTCACGGAAATGAAACCCGGTCAGGCGGTGAAACACGCGGCTCAGGTAAGACGGGCTGATGAAGAAGTGTCCGGCAGTCTCTTCCAGCGTAAGCGCTTCACGGTGATGCTCCCGGATGTACGTGGCGACATCGGTTACCAGATGATGCAGCGGGTGCTTCGTCCCGCCGGCCTGTGTTGTACTCTCCGAGCGCTGGAGCAGAATCATCAGCTCGGTGAACATCGCCACGATGGAGGCTTCATACAGAGGCCGCTGGATACGCGCTTCCTCCAGAATACGGCTTAGCAGCGTCTCCGCCTCATTCTGTTCGCGCAGGGTCAGCCTGAACAGACGGTAGCGGTGATTCTGGAACCACAAGGCCTCATCTTGCAGCACAAGGGGCAGCAGCTCAGGATCGTAATTGATCAGAATCCGTTCGAATTCGGCCATTTCAGAGCTTGCGGTAGCATGCAGCTCCCGGCCTGGAATCAGAATCAGCTCGCCCTTGTGAACCGTAACGACCCGGTCATCCACAAAGTATACGCGCTCACCCTCTGTCAGATAGTACAGCTCGGTGAGTTCATGACTGTGGGGGCGCGGCATCGCAGTGATGCCTTTGCGCTTCATATGCTGAATGCTGAACCGTCCTTCTTCGATATGATATTTCGGATTAGGGCTAGTCACGCTGGTCATAAATCTCCTCTTCTCATCTGAACCGTTACGGTTATTATAGAATAAATAGAGGTCGCCATGAAAGGAGCCGCACATGTTAATTACAGTATCGAAGAATCCCGGAGAAGGATACAGCAGTCTGCAGGAGGCCCTGGATTCCATTCCGCCACAGCAGAAGCAGGCCGTAACCATCCGGATCAAGCCCGGCATTTATGAGGAAAAGATTACAATCGTCCGCGAAGCCCCGCCCATTCTGCTGCTGGGGGAGGACCCGCATTCCACCGTGATTACCTGGAATGATAATGCCCACACGCTGGGAGCGGACGGTGAACCGCTCGGTACCTTCCGCAGCGGCACCCTGAATGTGTTCGCGGAAGGCTTCACCGCCGAGAATCTGACCATAAGGAACGCATCCGGTCCGGGAACCGGACAGGCGGTGGCCGCCTTTGTTGATGCCGGACAGGCGGTATTCCGGCGCGTTCGGATGCTGGGTGACCAGGATACACTCTATACAGGGCAGGGCAAGCAATATTACAACGACTGCTATATTGAAGGCGATGTCGATTATATTTTTGGAGCCGCCACGGCGTTGTTCGATGGCTGCCATCTGCACAATAAGCGGTCCAGAGGTTATATTACAGCCGCTTCAACACCGGAGGGAGCTGCATTCGGCTATGTATTCCTGAATTGCCGGATTACCGGCGGTGAAGGTGTCAGTGAGGTGTATCTCGGGCGTCCTTGGCGGCCTTATGCGCATGTAGCTTTCATCCGCACGGTCATGGACGGTTCAGTGACCGGCGAAGGCTGGCATAACTGGGGGCAGCCGGACAGGGAGCAGACCAGCCGTTATGAAGAATACGGCAGCAGCGGGCCAGGGGCCTGTCCAGAGAGCAGGGCTGCATGGTCTCGACAGTTAACTGCAGAGGAAGCTGCGGAGTACCGGGTTCTGACCGTTCTGGACGGCTGGCATCCTGAAGGCTATTAAGAACCAGGAGGAACCCCCGATGGAATCATTGGAACAATATATGAAGCAATTGACCGCTGCCGCAGCGCAGGACGCTGCCTTCCGTGAGGACATTCCACACGGGGAGTGGCGGGCAAAGCTTACTGCAAGCTTTACCGGACGGCTTGGCGGCTTGCCGGAGGAACGGGCAGCGCTTGCACCTGTGCGGCTTGAGCGGGTAGCTTGTAACGGATATATACGTGAGCGTGTGGAGATTACCACTTATGAAGGACTTAGAATGGCTATGTATCTTCTGATTCCGGGGCAGCCGTTATCTTCTCCCTGCCCGGCTATTCTGGCTATTCATGGGCATGGCTACGGCAGCCGTGAGATTACCGGCCTCCATCCGGATGGCTCGCAGCGGCAGGGTGGCCCGGGGCTGCATAAGGATTTTGCCGTCTCCCTGGTGAAGCAGGGCTTCGTGGTCGCAGCGCCCGAGATGCTCGGCTTCGGCGACCGGCGGCTGGCAGAGGATCTGGAGAGCGGCGAGCCCGGGCGCAATTCCTGCTTCCGCCTATCCTCTGCGCTATTGATGGCGGGGCAGACGATGGCAGGCTACCGGATCTATGAAAGTATGCGGGCGCTGGATTATTTGCAGATGCGGGAAGAGGTTAACGGTGAACGATTAGGCATTATGGGTATTTCCGGCGGCGGGCTGGTCGCCGGCTTCACGGCTGCACTGGATCAGCGGATCACCTGTGCGGTCGTCAGCGGTTACGCCAATACGTTTGCGGATAGCATACTCACGCGGAATCATTGTCTGGATAATTATATTCCGGGCATTCTGCTGGAAGCGGAAATGCCGGATCTGCTTGGGTTGATTGCCCCGCGCGGCCTGTTCCTGGAGTCGGGAGATGCCGACCCTTTGTTTGGTCCGGCAGGCGCGAAGCAAGCCCTGGACCGGCTGGAGACGATTTATAACGCAGCGGGGCATGGCGGAGAGGTAGAGGCGGATTTTTTTGCCGGAGGGCATGAAATACACGGGGAGCCGGCGTATGCCTGGCTGCAGAAGAAGCTTGCCGGTGCCTGAGCTCAGACTTAGGCTTGGAGCATAAACGACAGGAGGAATAAGGATGTCTATCACGGAATCAACAATGTCAGGCTTGTCCCGCAGAATCGCGGATACCTTTATTAGTCAATGCAATGAACAAGGGGAGCACGAGTATGTCCTGGAGCGCTGGGCCTATGTGCCCGGTATGCTGCTGATGGCAGTGGCCCGCGCCGGTGTACAGCATGGGGAGTCCGAATATCTCTCCTTCATGCAGCGGCATATGGAGAGCTTCATCGGGGAGGACGGCTCGATCCGCTCCTATTCGCTGGAGGAATATAACCTGGATCAGATCAACCAGGGCAAGAATCTCTTCTACCTGTACCGGCAGACCGGGGAAGCGCGTTACGCTGAAGCGGCTCATCTGCTGGCGGCGCAGCTCATTGGGCAACCCCGTACTTCAGAGGGAGGATTCTGGCATAAGAAGGTGTATCCTTTTCAGATGTGGCTGGACGGATTATATATGGCGTCGCCGTTTCTTGCCGAATACGGGGCCGTATTCCAGCGTCCCGAGCTGATAGATGAAGCTGCCCATCAGCTGCTATTGATCGAGCGCCGGACCCGTGATCCGCGGACCGGCCTGCTCTATCACGGCTGGGATGAATCCAAAGAGCAGGAATGGGCGGACTCGTCCACCGGACTCTCTTCCCACTTCTGGAGCCGGGCGATGGGCTGGTACGCCATGGCCGCCGTGGACTGCCTGGAGCATTTCCCGCTCACCCATCCGCAGCGGGGAACGATCATCGGGATTTTCCAGCGGATGTGCGGTGCACTGCTTGAGGTGCAGGACCAGGAGACCGGCCTGTGGTATCAGGTGCTTGATCAGGCAGGGCGCAAAGGCAATTACCTCGAAGCCACCGGCTCGTGCATGTTCGTTTATGCGATGGCCAAAGCCCTGCGGCTGCGTTATCTGGAGCCTTCGTTCAAGGAAGCGATGCTGAAAGGCTATGAGGGCATCCTCACGCATCTGGTTACCGAAGATGAACAAGGCGTTCATCTGCATCAGATCTGCCACGGGGCAGGCCTCAGCAAGGACCGGAACGGTTCTTATGATTACTACATTTCCGAAGCGGTAGTCTCTGATGTGCCGATGGGTGTTGCGCCATTATTGCTGGCTTCCCTTGAGGTGGAGAAGTTACAGACACCGGTAAATTGAGCGTCAACATCGTTATAATCGCAGCTGATCCGGGTCCGATTTTTGTGATAGTATAGGATATTGGATACTTCTAATCGAGGACATGCGGAGGAAGCTATGAATCAGGAATTGCACAGAATAGCCGAGTGGATTAACAGTCAGGCTGAGAGAGTGATCGTGGGCATTTCGGGTCACGGGGCATCGGGAAAGACGACGTTTGCCCATCATCTGATCACTCTTTTGGGGCAGGAGAGCTTGAATGTTCTGAATACTGACCCCTATATTATCGGATCTGATCTTAGACGGTACGCCAGGATTGACTACGAATATAACAATGAACAATATCGTGACAAAATGACCGCCTGTCACCCTGCCGCCCATAACGTGGCTGCTTTGGAGCGAGACGTTCGTATGCTGCGGGACGGTTTGGATCTGTATACCATCGGTACGCATTATAGCAAGAGTGCGCTGTTATCATCTGGCAACAGGATTAATATTGTAGAGGGCATGAGCGTGGCTTTTACGGACCCGAGTCTGTATGATCTCAAAGTCTACTTATATACGGACGGGGAGACTGAGCTGAGGCGAAGGGGAATCCGTGATGTGGCTGAGCGGGGGACAGATATTCAGTATTTAATGAAATCCCACGAGCAGCGCAGAATTCAGTATGAATTATTCATGCATCCGTATCATGAGAAGTTCGATATTGTGATCAGGAATGAAGATTAAGCGGTAGTTTCAGCGACAAAATATCATATACAGCTACGGCCCCGCCTTCCGGTATGGAGGAATGGGGCCGTTTTTTTCTTCCTGGAATGAAGAAAAAAATCCGGAAATATTACCAATCCTTAACCGGAATCGTGCTATAATTTTAACGGATTAATAGGGCTTAAGCGTGCTTTTATAACTACATAGTCGGGGGAATTCGCTTGTTCATTACACAAAATGTTAGAAAGAAAGTAATCGCAGGGGCACTCGCTGTATGTCTGGCTATACTGCCGTCCGGCGCAGCCTTGGCGGGTAACATGACGGATCTCAGTGGAAGCTGGGCAAAGGAACAAATTCATAGATGGATGGATCAAGGTTTGGTTTCCGGCTATCCGGACGGCGAATTCAAACCTAATCATCCGGTCACCCGGGCTGAATTAACGGTTTTGATCAATAGGGCTTTTGGATTTACTGAAATGAAAAAAGTTGATTTTAGCGACATCTCCAGCAGCAAGTGGTATTACACAAGTATTTTGCAGGCCAGTGCAGCGGGATATGTTCAAGGCTATGCAGACGGCTCCTTCAAGCCGGATCAGAAGGTTAACCGTCAGGAGCTGGCGGCTATGATCAGTAAAATGCTTAAGCTGACAGCCGCAGCAGACGCCCCTGAGTTCGGTGATCTTAAGGGTAGCCCGGATTGGAGTAAGAGCGCAATCCGTGCGGTAAGCGGGCAGGGTATCATGACAGGTTATGGTGATGGGAATTTTCGCCCGCTCGCCTATGCAACCCGTGCGGAAACGGTTGTCATTCTGGATAGAGCCTTGTCCTTGCTCGATGCTGAGTCGGGGGAATATGTAATCATTTACGATAAGCCAGGCATATATGGTCCGCTGTCGGGAATGTCCCAAGTAGACAGCGATGTCGTGATCAGTGTGCCGGGGATTACACTCCGTAATATGAACATCACCGGAGGTCTGCTGCTGGGAGAAGGCATAGGTGAAGGCGATGTGAAGCTCCAGAATGTAACGGTAGGGGGCAATACTGCGGTTGAAGGCGGCGGAGCGAATAGTATTCATCTGGCGGATTCTACACTGGGTTCTGTGCGTATTGACAAGAAGGATGGCAGTGTAAGAGTGGTTGCTGAAGGAAAGACCCGAATCAATGAGCTTCAGGTCCGTTCAGCTTCAACCGTTGAAGCCCTTCCCGGAGCTGAGATCAGTACCCTTACGTTATCACCTGACATTCCGGCGGATGCCCGCATCCGGTTAACCGGCAGCTTCAAGACTGTAAATATTCTTGCATCACATCTTGATATTGAGATCAGCGGGGGCACTGTGGAGACAGTCAGTGTTGGCCAATCAGCGGGCAGTAATAAACTGGCCAATAACGGCAGTATCAAGTCAATGACGATGAACGCCGGTATACAGATTTCAGGTAAAGGCAGCATCGAGAATGCGGTAGTCAACGCTTCAGGCATTACAATAGAGAAAGCGCCAGGTAAAATTACGGTCGGCACGGATGTACCGGCAGATGTGAAAGTAAATATAGCCGGTTCTGATAAAACGGCTGCGCCTGCTTCTGCAATACCAGCGCCGGCTGTGCCAGGTGGCGGCGGTGGAGGAGGTGGCGGTGAAAGTGCGGCGGCTACACCAACACCGACGGTAGAACCAACAGCGACACCCACAGCGACACCAACGCCAGTAGCAACAGAGACACCAACGCCGGAACCAACAGCGGAACCAACGGCAGAACCAACGGCGGAACCAACGCCGGAACCAACGCCGGAACCGACGGCAGAACCGACAGCGGAACCAACGGCGGTAGCAACAGCGGAACCAACGGCAGAACCGACAGCGGAACCGACAGCAGAACCAACGGCGGTAGCAACAGCGGTGTCATCAGCGACGCCAACTGCGGCAGCAACGCCTGTAGCAACGGCGGTGTCATCGGCGACGCCAACAGCGGCAGCAACGGCGGTAGCAACAGCGGTGTCATCAGCGATGCCAACCGCCGCTACTTCGCCGTCACCATCGGCTCCGCCGACGCCAACCCCATGGCCGGTAGTAACACCGACACCCACACCGTGGTCAACGGTGGCACCTACACCGCCTATTATAAATCATGGAGTTGTAGAAGGGGTGATTGAGCGTGCAGACGGGAAGGTTGCGGATTCAGGTACTGTATACTTAGAACGGGATAGCGATTATATGACTTACTCCGCTGCACTGACGAATGGAGAATTCTCTATAGATTTGCCGGATGGGCCGTACCGGATTTACTCCATGCGTTCCACTACAACACAAGAGGTTATTTCACTCTACTATAGGTTCTACGTTATGAATGGCAAGGCAGATAGAGATGTGCATATCCTCATTCCTGAGCAGCAGGCAGGCACGTTACAGTACTCGGACGGGACCATAGTTGAGGATGGGGAAATTATTGTAAGGAGATTGGACAGCGGACCGTATGCCTCGTATAGTACTGAAATCCAAGCAGGCAGGTTCAGCTTTAATTTACCGGACGGTCATTATAATGTTGAAGTCTTAAACTACGGCGAAACAAACAATCAATTAAGAATTAATTATTTATTTGAGGTCATTGACGGGAAAACCAATCTAAATATCAAGTTGCCTCCAAAAATTGAGGGAAGCATTAGCTTCGTGGATGGTTCCCCGATTTACGACGGCTGGCTGGAAATCAGAGAAATGAATGCTCTGAATTTCGGAATTTACTGGGTCCCTGTGGTTGCTGGTAAGTTCAATCTTTATTTAGCGGATGGCGACTATAACATTCTGGCGTTATACACTGACGAGGCAGGAACTATAGATTTGCGTACTCAGATAAAGATTGTTAATGGTGAGCCTGCCGCAGGACCGATTGATATTAAAGTGCCTTTAGCAATACTACAACATCAAATTCCCGTATTATAGCTTCCCGGTGCTGGACGGGCAGTCTGATCCGCGTGAGCTTGTAATTCATTTGCCCGCCAATAATGTTACTTATGGAAACAACAGAGCAGCGCTTCCCGTCACAGGAGAGCCGCTGCTCTGTTGCTGTATGGTATGTGAGAATATTAACCACTTAACACGAGCGGGCATGTATGGTTCTTTGTAGTAGAATCACGTGCGCAGCATTGGTATACTTTAACAAAAGCTCCATCCGATCATGATATCAGGGAGGTCATTAGCCGTGGAAGTAATGCCTGGCTCAAAGCTGCTGCGCAAGCTGAGAATAACGGCTATACTATTCAGAAAGCTGGCCTGGGCAGCTCTTCCCGCTCTACTTCTGCTGATTCTGGCTACAGGCTGCTCGTTATTCGAGAGTGGAGGCTCATCCGCCATCAGCCACAAGATTGACCCGGAGGCGGATGTCATATCCTCCAACGGCGGTGGAATCAGCAATCTGGACAAGCTGGACAACTTCATGGAACGGGGAAGCGGCAGCCAGCGGGTAGTTCATTACACGATTGAGGGCGATCCCGTCTTTACGGAATTAAGATATGAAGGCGGACGGCTGGAACTGAGCTATGATACCACTGAGGATGCCTTCGGTTCCCATGAAGTGAAGACTTACAGCTGTAATGAGCTTGTACGGAGGGAGGAGAAGCATCAGTTGAGGTACTCTTTGAAGGGGTGCGAGGGGGATATGGGGGATGGAGACTTACTCACCGTCAGCTTTGATCTGGGCTCGCAGAATACATTTGAGTTCGTGCTCAAATACGGGTTCAATCACGGGAATGAGATCAATACAGTGAAGCAGTCCGTGGTAAAAGATATGCTGAACGGTACTGTCACCGAAATCAGCGATTTCTCCCTGCCGCAGGCAGACAGGCAGAGCATCTACCGGAAGCTGGTGCTGGCCAATTATCTTGGGGAGAAGCAGCTTAGTACAAGCTGCAACCTCAAGCCGTATGAGAGCTATGATCTGACGGTGCTGATCAATAGTGCCGAGAATCATTATGCCTGGAGCGAATGTGATACCGGCAGGGATGGCAAGGTGATGACGGAGGCCGCAGATTACATTATCGGGCTTGTAGAGGCCGGCGATAGTTACTTACAGCTGCCTGCTGCTACAGGCGGCGTCAAATAGAATACAGGAGGTTCAATATGCTGCAACGGGTGCTGCTGATTGAGGACGATGAGGCCATCAGCGAAATGGTCTATTCATATTTAACTAAAGAAGGCTACGAGGTGGATACTGCCTTTGACGGGGAGAGCGCGGTGAAGAAATTCCTTGCAGGTCTCCCTTACGACCTTGTGCTGCTGGATCTGATGCTGCCGAAGCGCAGCGGCACGGATGTGCTGCAGATGATCCGCAGCGGGAGTCTGGTGCCGGTGCTGATCATGTCAGCGAAGGACAGTGATGTGGACAAGGCGCTGGGTCTGGGCTTCGGCGCAGATGATTATATTACCAAGCCGTTCTCGATGATTGAGCTGGCCGCGCGGGTGAAGGCGGCGATCCGCCGGGCCGGGTATGCAGCGCAAGGCAGCCAGGCCGCTGCCGGTGGGGAACTGCAGCCGACATCGAAGGTGATCACGCTGCGCGGGCTAACGGTTGATCTGGATAATTTCTCGGTGCTGAAGAACGGGGAAGAAGTGAAGCTGACCGCTAAGGAGTTCCATATCCTGAAGCTGTTCGTAAGCAGCCCCGGACGGGTATTCACGAAGGCGCAGATCTACAGTATGGTCTGGGAGGATGATTACTTCGGGGATGAGAATGTAATCAATGTACATATGCGCAGACTGCGCGAGAAGATTGAGGATGATCCTTCCCATCCGGAATATATCCGAACGCTGTGGGGCATCGGCTATAAGCTGGGAGATGTGCAGCAATGACCGTCTTGCTCATTATCGTTATTGCGCTGCTTCTGCTAGCCCTTGGAGTGCAGGTAATGAATTCACGGCAGCACGCACGCCAGTTGAACTATATTCATACCAAGCTGGAGAGTATTGTGGAGAACGGCTCCCATGAACGCCTGCTTCTGATGAGCAGCAGCCCGGAGCTGCAGATTCTGCTGACCGATCTGAACCGGCTGCTGGATGTTAATCATAAGGGAGCTGTGGAGCGGGCCAAGCTGGAGAAGTCCATGCGCAGTATGCTGGCTAACATCTCCCATGACCTGAAGACACCGCTGACAGTGGTGCTGGGGTACATTGAGACCCTGCTGCATGATACAGACACGCCTCTAGAAGAGCAGGAACGTATTCTGCGGACCATTCATGCCAAAGCGGGCGAAGTCATTACGCTGATGAACCGTTTCTTTGATCTGGCCAAGCTGGAGTCGGGGGACCGGGATATCCCGCTGTCCCGCGTGGAGCTGGGTGAGGTCTGCCGCAGGAATATTCTGGTGTTCTACGATATTCTCAGTGCCAAAGGTGCTGAGGTGCAGATTGAGATACCGGATGAGCCGCTCTATATCATGGGCAACGACGATGCGCTGGACCGGGTGTTGTCCAATCTGTTGTCGAATGCTATTACCTACGGCGATGCCGGAGGGGTTCTGGGGCTGAAGCTGTACAGCGAAGCTGGTCAGGTGTGTATAGAAGTATGGGACCGGGGCAAAGGTATTGCCGAAGGCCATGAGGACAAGGTGTTCGAGCGGCTCTACACCTTGGAGGATTCGCGCAACCGCGACTACCAGGGAAGCGGCCTGGGTCTGACCATTACCAAGCGGCTCACCGAGCAGATGAACGGCCGTATTTCCTTAAGCAGCAAGCCGTATGTCCGGACGGCATTTAAGCTTTCTTTTCAGCGGCAGACCTTCTGAAATTCCGGTTCTGGCGGGGCGGTCCGCGTATCCTGACGCAGCTTAAGATTTACGTAAGATTCAAGTAATAAAAAAGCAAACTCCGCCCTGTAGAATAAATACCAGGAAGACAAAGAAGAAGTCAAAGGGGATAACGGACATGACAACCATACTTCGGACATGGGACCTAACCAAGGTCTATGACGAGAAGGAAATCGTACGCAGCGTGAATATGGAGATACAGCAGGGGGAAATTTACGGGTTCCTGGGACCCAACGGGGCCGGCAAAACGACGGTGATGAAAATGATTACGAATCTGGTAAAGCCGACGGCGGGCGAGATTGAATTTTTCGGCGACAAGATGACCCACCGCTCTTACGAAATGCTGAAGCGTATGGGCAGCATCATTGAATATCCGGTCTTCTACGACAAGCTGAGTGCCCGCGAGAACCTGGCGCTGCATGGTGAATACATGGGATATTACGATGTCCAAGCGATGGAGGAAGCACTGGAGCTGGTGAAGCTGAGTGCAGTGGACAAGAAACCGGTGAAGCAATTCTCCCTGGGGATGAAGCAGCGGCTGGGCATTGCCAGAGCGGTGATGACCAAGCCGGAGCTGCTCATTCTGGATGAACCGATCAACGGGCTGGACCCGCTTGGTATCAAGGAGCTGCGCGAGGTGTTCCGCATGCTGAGCCGTGAATACGGTATGACCCTGCTGATCTCCAGTCATATTCTGGGCGAGATCGAACAGATTGCCGACACAATTGGCGTGATCCGCGAAGGCGTGCTGGTGGAGCAATTAGCAATGGATACGATCCGTAACCAGAATACGCAGTACATTGAACTGATTACAGGCGAGTGCACCAAGGCTGTCTATATCCTGGAGCATAAGCTGGGCTTAACCAATTACAAAGTGCTCGATCCGCGCACCATCCGGATCTATGATGATATTCCGCAGCTGGAGCTGAGCAAGGCCATGGCGGAAGCAGATGTGGAGCTGGAGAGTATGAGCAAGAAGCATCATTCGCTGGAAGATCACTTCGTGGAACTGATGGGAGGTGCCCACAATGCTTAAGCTGATTCGTTTGGAGCTGCGCAAGAACAAATTCAATTTTCTCAAAAGTGTGCTGATTGCCGATCTCGCCATTCTGGGCTTCATGATTCTTATCGCCTTTACATCGCTTAACGAAGGGGAATTCAGCTCGTACACGGATTTGTTTGATGGCGTGTTCGTTTTTGTAAAAGCAATCTATATCATCTTCGCCTCTGTACTACTTAGCAAGCTGGTGATCGACGAATACAAGAATAATACGATTACTGTGCTGTTCATGTACCCGGTTCCCCGCAAAATGCTGCTGACGGCAAAGCTGATTATCGTCTTTGTGTTCACCTTCCTTAGTATCTTCCTGTCTGATATTGTGATCAGCAGCATTCTTACCGGCGTTGATTATTTCATGTCTGACGTGATTGAGGGTACTGTATCACAGGAGCTGATCCTTACCCACTTGGTGAAGGCCGGGACGGATGCGCTGTACGCGGCAGGCATGGGGCTGATTCCGTTATACTTCGGGATGCGCCGCAAATCGGTACCGGCGACCATTGTCACCGCCATCTTCATTGTTATGCTGATCTCATCCGGCTTCGGGAGCTTCCGCATGGGCAATCTGATCGGGGTGTCGCTCTCTCTGGCGCTGGTCGGTGCGGGAATCGCGTATCTCTCCATCCGCAATATTGAGCATCAGGATGTTGCCTGAGGCTGAAGCCCTTCCCTCTCACATTACCTGCCATAAGCAGTGCGGTCCTTTTACAGGGCTGCGCTGTTTTCTCATTTCTTTGCAGAAACGTATACCGTCCTTTAAAAGGAAGGCGTAGCCGTTTCTGCATGCTGTACAGCTGCTCGAGCACCGTGTTTTTGTGGCGACCAACCGCAGTTTATTTGTTATAATAGGTAATAATTCAGAGAGTTCTACATAATCAGAGAATTTTCGCAGTTTTCGGACTCCTTTACCATAGCAGATTTGAAGCAGCGAGGAGGTGGACCATGCTTAAAGATTGGGCTTCTATTCTGGGCCGGGCGCTCTCGGGGGATAGTGCATACAGAGCGTTGTTTGATCATCATCCGAATCTCATTATTGTGCTGGACAGGCAGGGCCGTTATGTGGACAGCAACCGGACCTTAAGTGCGGAGGACGCAGGCAGGCTGCTGACCGGAAGCCGGATACATCCTCCCGGCGGGACCTGCTTCGCATCTGCACTGGCTGGCATTACATCCAGCTTCGAGCTGGATATGGAAGCAGCAGAGGGCAGCGTGGGGACGGATGGAAGTTCATGGAGTGCGGCCGTTTCTGTCCAGTATGTGCCGCTTCATACAGATGAAGGCATCGCGGGTGTATTTGCCATCCTTCACGATCCCGGGAACCGGCCGCAGTCTCTGCTGCTGCGCAGCTGGGTGAACGGGAGTACCAGTCCTTCTGCAGATGCTGATCGGATGGAGCAGGCTGTGCAGGTGGACTCCCTGCTATTAGATGAGGAGTCCTCAGCCGGGCAGGAAGAGAACGAGCTGCAACTGGCTGAGTTTGCTTATGAGATGGCGGAGGACAAACGGCTTAGCCTGATTCTCAATTCGGTCTCTGCCGGAATCTTCGGTCTGGACACGCTGGGCCGGACCATCTTCATCAACCGCGAAGGGGCGGAAATGCTGGGCTATCAGCCTTCAGAGCTGAGCGGGCTGCCGATCATGAATATGATCCATTATATCCATGGAAGTGCGCCCCGCCATTCCCTGTCCGAATGTCCCATTCTGCTTACCCTTCAGGATGGGGTTACCCGCAGCAAGGCGGATGATATCTTCTGGCGCAAGGATGGAACCAGCTTCTTCGTGAATTACCGGATTGCTCCGCTAATGGATAACGGAATAATCTGCGGAGTGGTCATTTCCTTCAGCGACATCACGAATGAGCGGGAGATTCTCCGCGCCAAGGAATCGGCAGAGCAGGCTGCGCAGGCCAAGTCTGATTTCCTGGCAATGATGAGTCATGAGATCCGCACCCCCATGAATGGAATGATCGGGATGGCGGACCTGCTGCTGGAAACGGAACTGGAGGAGGAGCAGCGCAATTATGCCGAGATCCTGCGCAGCAGCAGCTACAGCCTCCTGCAGATCCTCAACGACATTCTTGATTTCAGCAAGATGGAAGCCGGCAAAATGCCGCTGCAATCGGAGCGCTTCGATCTGCGTGAGATGCTGGAGGGCATTATTGATCTCTTCACTCCGAAGGCGGAGGAGAAGAAGCTTGCCCTGCGCTGGTGGGCGGATACCAGCGTACCGGATATTGTCTCCACGGACCCCAGCCGCTTGCGGCAGATTATCGTCAATCTGGTCGGCAATGCGCTGAAATTCACCGATCGGGGCAGCGTGACCCTGTCGGTGAAGAATATTCCGCTGCCGGCCTCGCCGGAATATCTGCTGGAATTCTCCGTCCGGGATACCGGAGTAGGCATTGCCGACAGCAATCTGAACCTGCTCTTCCAGTCCTTCTCCCAGCTCCACCCGTCCATTAACCGCAAGTACGGCGGCACTGGACTAGGCCTTGCGATCTGCAAGCAGCTGGTGGAGCTAATGGGCGGAACCATCTTTGTGGAGAGCGAAGAAGACCAGGGGTCCATCTTCCGGTTCATGCTTCCTTTTGTGAAATAGACCCGAACCACCCGTTCCCCTCAGCTAAGTTGGGGAGCGGGTTGTTTGTGCAGGCAGCATCCACATGGAACGGAACGGGGAGCTGGAACAGGTGGATTTTCTCCACTTGCTAATGAACTGCTGGCTTTTACAGATGAAGTAGTTGGAAAAACAGCACTTAAAAAAGCACAATTCACCCCGGGAAGAGAAACCCACAGTATTAGGTGCCTTTTTTCCACTTGATTCCATATCATCCTCGAAAAACGCTGAATCAAGATACGTTTTTCCATTTGCTTGTTTCATGCAGGAACAGAGGTCGAGTACAAATTAAACAGCTTGCGGAAACGAAAGTTTTTGCCAAACCTCTTCCCAAGCTTGATCCGGCCAAAATAAAGAAACAGCAGGTCTCCCGCAGGAGACTTGCTGTTTCTTTCTGTGAAGCTAAGCTATTCCACAGCTGCTTGATGCTATTCCTTCGTATTGCACCGATCCTAGTGCATATACATGAGACCTACGGTAGCCGGTCCGCAGTGGCTGCCGATGACACAGCCGGCGTGAATGACAGCGATCTCCTGGACGCGGGTCTGCTCTCGCAGCGCCGTCTCCAGAAACTTGGCGTCCTCTTCGGCAAGGGTATGAGCGACAATCAACAGCTCCTTGTCCATATGGTCCGCATTCGCAAGCGCGTGCCGGAGCATCTGCTCCACGGCTTTTTCCTTCTTGCCGCGTACTCTGGCAACGGGTACAATAGCCCCGTCAATCAGTCTTAGGACAGGACGGATCTTCAGCAGGCTGCCGATGAAGTTCTGCATCCCCGAGCAGCGGCCGCCCATATATAAATAATCCAGCGTATCGACGACAAACTCTGATTCCACCCGGGCACGGGATTGCTCGACCATGGCTGCAATGTCGGCAGCGGTATGGCCTTTGGCAGCGGCACGGACGGCCTTCATCACCAGCAGCGCGATCCCGCCGCATAACGTCTGGGAATCAACAACATGTACCCGGCCTTCAGGGAATTCTCCCGCAGCCAGCAGGGCATTCTGGTATGTAGAGGATAAAGATGAAGACAGACTGATGTAGACGATATCTCCGCCGCCGCTAATGACGGGCTGAAAGGCAGCAATGAAGTCCGCCGGGGAAGGGGCAGCCGTCTTGGGCAGGGCACCGTCCGCTGCGACACGGTGGTATACCTCTTCCGGTGTAATCTCTACACCATCCTTGAATGTGCCGTCCTCAAATACAACATATAACGGGACAATGCCGATATCATACGTGTCCTTCCAGCCTTGCGGCAAATCGGAAGTGCTGTCTGAAAAGATTTTTACAATAGACATGAATATCTCCTTCACCGATCTCGGATGACAATACACTATATTAAGACCCTATAATCTGTTTATTATACCAAGCCTGTCTGGAATCTCAAAATAAAAAATGCTAGCTTGTGAGGCTGGCGGGTTATGCCGCTTCTTCATCCGCCTCAGGGCTGTCTGTGCATAGGCAAAAAGCTTCGCCGTCCTTGCAGGGACAGTGAAGCTTTTCGCAGGTATATTCCGGTATAGCGGAGAAATGCATTCTCTATTTCTTCATTACTGGAATCCATACTTCGCAGACGTAATCCTCTGCTGAGGTGTCGCCGGGAGGATACAGCTCGAATTCCGGGCCGCCCGTGTGCTCGTAGCCCGTTCCCGGGAACCATTCCTGGAAGATACGCTGCCAGACATTCTGAATGGCATGTGGCAATGCGCCTTCGGACTTGAACACAGCCCAGCTTGCCGCCGGAACCACTGTAGTCTCATACCCCTGCGGATCAGTGGATGCGTCTGCTTCAACTCCGATCCAATAAGACAGCATTTCCTTCTCCATATTCATATCCATACAGATGCCGAGCCATTCTTCGCGTAAGCCGAACTCAATCACCTTATCCGAAGTGCCGTCTGCGTTGCATTCATCCCAGAACTGCGGGATTCTGCGGAAGTTCTCCCCGTCCTTGGTGGTAACCTCCATTGATTTGCCGATCACGGTAAAAGCCTCTTTATTCACGATTTTGTAATCCATTTCCTGATCTCCCTTCAATGACAGTTGGAAAGAGAGGCGGGGGAAGGCTTTGAGCTGTACGCCAGATTCGCGCGCGGCGGAGGGTGTAATCCCATGGGCCTTGCGGAACGCTTTGGCGAAGGACTCCGGGGAGTCATATCCGTATTTCAGCGCCACATCCAGCACCCGGAGCTTGGACACCGCCAGCTCTTGAGCAGCCAGTGTCAATCTGCGTTTGCGGATATAGTCAGCTACCGTTACACCGGTCAACATGCTGAACATGCGCTGGAAGTGAAAAGGAGAGACATAAGCCACCGCAGCAATCTCTTCGATGCGGAGCGGTTCGGTCATTTTGCTCTCCATGTAATCCAGAGCATTCTTCATACGGATCAGCCATTCCAAGTATCCCATCTCCCTTTAGATTCATACTATCATGCTGCCGCATGGCCGGTCCTGTTATTCTGTGCTCATTGATGACAGGGGTCAGCCTACAGTCTATGATCCTATGATGTCATGTTTCAAGGGATTTGTCAGCTTCCGGCAACAAGTTATCCTAACCGGCAGACTCTTGCCTCATACGGACGCAGCGTACTGCGGTCCATGACGGCCTGCTCCTCCGGGTAATTGCCGATGATCGTTCCGGTGACCGCATTCAGCTCGTCTGGCAGATCAACGGTCTGGGGAGTATCGCAGAAGTTCAGCAGAATCAGCCACTTCTCACCTTCCAGGGTGCGGGTATAGGCATAGATATATTCGTGTTCCGGCAGCAGCAGCTCATACTCGCCATAGACCATGATGAGATGCTGCTTGCGTAGCCGAATTAACTGCTGATAATAGTAAAATACCGAGTCCGGATCGGCCAGCGCCTGTTCCACATTGATCTCCGTGTAGCGCGGATTGAGCTTCAGCCATGGCGTTCCGTCGGTGAAGCCGGCGTTCGCCGCAGCATTCCACTGCATCGGGGTGCGGGCGTTATCGCGGCCTTTGGTATGAATCGCCTGTAGAATGGTATCATGATCTGCGCCGCCTTCGGTCACCTTTTCCCGGTACATATTGAGGATCTCGATGTCCTTGTAGTCTTCCAGCACAGGGAATTTCACGTTGGTCATGCCGATTTCCTCACCCTGATAGATGTAAGGCGTACCCTTAAGCGTGTGCAGGAGGGTAGCGAGCATTTTGGCCGAAATCACGCGGTATTTGCCGTCATCCCCGAACCGGGATACCATCCGCGGCTGATCGTGATTGTTAAGATAGAGGCTGTTCCAGCCTTTGTCTGCCAGACCGACCTGCCATTTATGCAAAATATCGCGCAGACCCTTCAGCGTCCACGGAACCACATTCCACTTGCCGCCCGGGCCGGAATCGACATCCATATGCTCGAACTGGAACACCATCTGCAGCTCCTGCCGGTCTTCGTCCGTATAGAGAATGGCGTCTTCCACACTTGCCCCCGGCGTCTCGCCGACGGTCATTACATCATATTTGGAGAGGACTTCCCGGTTCATTTCCTGGAGATACTCGTGGACTCTCGGCCCATTCATATAGAATTCCCCGCCGCCCGCCAGCTCTCCCGGAGCCAGCTCCTCATGCTGAACAGAAGGCAGGCCGTCCACCTTGGAGATCATGTTAATGACATCCATCCGCAGCCCGTCCACACCTTTATCCAGCCAAAAGGCAATCATCTTATACAGAGCTTCACGCAGCCGCGGATTCTCCCAGTTCAGGTCCGGCTGCTTACGCGAGAACAGGTGGAGGTAATATTCGCCTGTGGCTTCATCCAGCTCCCAGGCCGGTCCGCTGAAGATGGAGCTCCAGTTGTTCGGCAGCGCGCCGTCCGGTCCGCCGGGACGCCAGATATAATAATCGCGGTAAGGATTATCCTTGGAGGATCGGGATTCAGCGAACCAGGCATGCTCATCCGAGGAATGGTTGATGACCAGGTCCATCATCAGCTTGATGCCGCGGACATGCAGCCCGTCCAGCAGCTCCTCCCAGTCCCGCAGTGTACCGAACTCATCCATAATATCCTCGTAGTCGCTGATGTCATAACCGTTGTCATCGTTCGGAGATTTGTAGACGGGCGACAGCCAGACGACATCGACGCCCAGCTTCTGGAGATAATCCAGCCGGGAGATGATCCCCTGCAGGTCTCCGATTCCGTCTCCGTTGCTGTCCTGGAAGCTGCGGGGGTAGATCTGATAGACTACGGCTTCTTTCCAAAAGGCTCGTTTCATTTGGGTGGGCTCCTTTGAGAGTTTATTTAGAATTTGACCTAGAGATACTCCAATGTTGATGTTGGCCGTTACTGCGGTGATTTTCGGACTTCCGGCCGCTGTTGTCCCCAGATTTCCTGATTAAACCGCTGATCGCGGTAGAAATCCGGTGACAAAGGCGGGCGCTACCGCTCCTACAGTTCCGAAAATCCCCTCCGTTACTTTCATCTTTTAATTGTCCTCACAAGTTCAACTTATAAAAAAAGCCCCGAAGAAGCTTAATACCTCCGGGGCAGGGGAGACAGAGACTACACCGTTACCGGGGAGCTGTCAGCAGTTACACTGCTCAGTCCGTTCACCGTGTACTCCTTGCCATGAATCGTGATGGATGCCGGAACATCGGTTTCATTACTGACCGTAACCTGTACATCGGTAACTGTAACTTTTAGGCGGGAGCCGCGGAACATGATTTTGAACGAATAAGAGGTCCAGTGGCCGGGGTTGGACGGGCTTAGGGCCAGCCGGTCCTTCAGCACACGAAGTCCGCCGAAGCCATGTACGACCGACATCCACGTACCCGCCATGCTGGTCGTATGGCAGCCGTCCTCCGTATCATTATTGTAATTGTCGAGATCCAGCCGCGAAGTACGCAGATACATCTCATAGGCCTTCTCTTTGTAACCCAGCTCACAAGCCAGAATCGCATGGATGCAAGGGGAGAGGGAGGACTCATGCACGGTAATCGGCTCGTAGAAGTCGAAGTTGCGCTTCTTGGTCTCCAGATCATAACGGTCGCCCAGGAAGTAGAGTCCCTGAAGCACATCGGCCTGCTTAATGAAGCAGGAGCGCAGGATGCGGTCCCAGGACCATTTCTGGTTCAGCGGCAGGTTCTCCGGCAGGACATCCTTCACCTGGATAATCTCCTTGTCGAGGAAGCCGTCCTGTTGCAGGAAGATGCCGCGCTCTTCATCGGCGGGATAGTACATTTTGGCGATAATCTCGTTCCACTGCGCCGTTTCGCTCTCCGGCAGCTCCAGCTTGTCGGCCAGCTCAGCATATCTCGTACCCTCATTCTCTTGCAGATACGCCAGCGCCTCCAGGGTATATTCCATGGTCCAGGCGGCAATCCGGTTCGTGTACCAGTTGTTGTTGACGTTGTTCTCGTATTCATTCGGACCGGTTACGCCGAGCATTACGTATTTGTCCTTATGCGGTACGTAGTGCACGCGTTCCTCCCAGAAGCGGGAGATCTCCACCAGCACCTCAAGCCCGTATTGGCCGAGATAAGCCTTGTCGCCGGTATAGTTCACATAGTTGTAGATGGCGTAAGCAATCGCGCCGTTACGGTGGATCTCCTCAAACGTAATCTCCCACTCGTTATGGCACTCCTCACCATTCATCGTCACCATCGGGTAGAGTGCGCCTTTGGAGTAACCGAGCTTCCGTGCGTTCTCTTTGGCCTTCTCCAGATGCTTGTAACGGTAGATCAGCAGATTGCGGGCAATCGCGGAGTCGGCGGTACTGAGATAGAACGGCACACAATAGGCTTCCGTATCCCAGTAGGTGCTGCCGCCGTATTTTTCCCCGGTGAAGCCCTTCGGTCCAATGTTAAGACGGTCGTCTTCGCCCGTATACGTCTGATTCAGCTGGAAAATATTGAACCGGATCGCCTGCTGCGCCGACACATCGCCCTCGATAATAATGTCGCTTTCCTTCCATTTGTCGCCCCAAGCCCCGGCCTGTTCAGTCAAAAGCGCCACAAATCCGGCTTCACGCGCACTCTGCAAGGCGGTCTTGGCGGCGTCCACCAGCTGTCCCAGCCCGTAATTCCGGGAGGTGACGT
The DNA here is from genome assembly GCF_013204885.1 of Paenibacillus tritici. GTDB lineage: Bacteria > Bacillota > Bacilli > Paenibacillales > Paenibacillaceae > Paenibacillus_AQ > Paenibacillus_AQ tritici. The sequence continues at coordinate 115,166 of NZ_JABMKX010000015.1, read as the reverse complement.
TCGCGGCATACTTATAAATAACCACCTGATCGCCGGATTTTACCGGAACCGTTACTTTGCTGCCCACATATTTCTCCTGCTCGACAGCCTCCGCTTCTGCGGCAACCGGCTCACCGTTCAGCAGAATATCGTATTCATAGGCCGAGGTTACGTGAAAATCAAGTTTTTTGGTCTTCAGGGTCAGATGCCCGCCCGCCGGTTCGGCTTTCTTCTCGACTTCGTTCCAGAATTTCTCGTCGTAGTTGGCATCCTTGTTCTTGATGTCGCCATCCAGATAAGGAGTCATGGTAATCTCACCGGAGAAATTAAGCGGCTGGATCGAGTAGCGGACCGCCCCGATCTCATGACGGACCATGCTGACGATGCGGATGCTCTCCACCTTGACTTCCTTGCCTTCAGCGGTGGTGGCTGTGAAGCTGCGGGAGAGTGTGCCTTCCTTCATATTAAGCACCCGGCGGAATTCACTGACCGTGCAGTTCGCCAGATCGAGCGGAGTACCGTCCAGCTCAATATTAATGCCGATCCAATTGGTGCTGTTCAGGACTTTGGCAAAATACTCCGGGTACCCGTTCTTCCACCAGCCGACCCGTGTCTTGTCAGGATAATAGACCCCGGCCATGTAGCTGCCTTGCAGGCTGTGCCCGCTGTATTGCTCCTCGAAGTTGGCCCGGCCGCCCATATAACCGTTCCCGATGCTAAATACGCTCTCGGAAATTTCCTGGGTCTGCGGATCAAAGGATTCTTCGATGATGGACCATTCATCAATTTTGAGGTATTGTTTCATTGTTTTGGCTCCTTTTAAGTGGGGGATGAGGATATAAAATGAACTATCAGTTCGGGCGTTATGCTACGTGCAGGCCGCTGCGAATGCGAAAGGATGTTACGATCGCTGTTGTCCCCGGATGCCCGAATTGAAGCTGCAAGGTAAGCATCCGGGGACAAAGGCGACCGCTGACGCTTCTTCACATTCCTTTCGCTTTCTCCGCTGATCACGTATCTTTCGCTTTTCACATATAGTTCTTTTATAAAGAGTAGGGCAGAAGAGAAGGACTCCTATTACACAGCAGATGTTAATATTCGTTAAACAACGGAAAAAGATTCCCGGAGCGCCGCAACGCTAATCTGCTGCAAAGAAGGGATGACGAGGGTTGCGGCACTCAGCGTCTCGGGCGAACCAATGCCGACGCTGCGCATACCGGCACGGGTAGCAGCAAGAATGCCGGCTGCGGCATCTTCGAAGACTACACACTGCTCAGGAGCGGTGCCCACTGCCTGTGCACCCAGCAGGAAGACCTCGGGATCTGGCTTGGCTGCGCTGGTGTGTGTGCCGTCGATGATGGCATCGAAATACGGGGTCAGGCCGGTATTGTTCAGAATGGTCATCGCATTCTTGCTGGCGGAGCCGAGGGCGACCTTGATGCCCTGTTCCCGGCATTCCTTCAGGAAGCCGAGCGCACCCGGCAGAATCTCTGAGCTGTCCATTTTGGCGATGTATTCGACATAGCGGTTATTCTTCTGCTCGGCGAGCCGGGCTTTCTCGGCTTCTCCAAGCTCAATGCCGCCGATCTCCAGCAGGATATTCAGGGACGCGGCCCGGCTGACGCCTTTGAGCCGTTCATTATCCTGCTCGGTGAAGACGAATCCGAGCTCTTCCGCGAGTTCTCTCCAGGCAATATAGTGATATCTCGCGGTATCGACGAGTACGCCGTCCAGATCGAACAGGCAGGCTTTGATTTCTGACATGTTGAACCTCCTTGAATGTATTGGCGGGCAAAATCCTCACCCAGAATAACAATCCGGCATTTAGCGCAAACGTTTGTACAAAGCTCCAAAAAAGAAATGAAGCGGTAAGCTTCATTCATTTCTTGTAACAAGTTACAGGCTTTATTTTCCCGGAGCATACATAGATGACTCCCGTACGATTAGACGGTGGGGAATGACAAAGCGGTTCGTATATCCGTCCTGATTACCCGGCTTCTGGATGCTCTGGATCAGTACCTGCGAGGCCGTATAGCCAAGATGATAAATTCCGATATCAATACTGCTGATCGGCGGACTGGACAGCTCGGAGAGCGGAATATTGTTGAAGCTGACAATCGCCAGATCCTCAGGGACCTTGTACTTCAGCTCATTCAATCCGCGGAGCACGCCGAAGGAGACCATATCATCCACCGCGACAAGCGCTGTCGGGCGGTTCGGAAGATTCATGAAGAAGGACATCGCCCGGTAGCCGCTATCCTGCAGGAACTCGCCTTCCACAATCCATTCATTCTTCATTTCCAGACCCTTGCTCTGCATAGCTGTGCGGTAACCCTCCAGCCGGTCGCGCGACACGATAAGATTCGGCGGGCCGCTGACGAAGCCGATGCGTTCGTGCCCCATAGAGATAAGATGGTTCGTCGCATCATAAGCAGCCATGATATTATCATTGTCCACTGACAAGATATCCTCGTAACGGTCGCTTCGTCCAACCAGGACAAACGGATAACCGCCAGACTGCAGAAAGTCAATCACCGCATCGTCTTTACGGGAATAGAGCAAAATAACACCGTCAACGCGGCGTCCTTTGAGCAGGCGGGAGACAGCTTCCAGCTCTTCCTTCTCGTTTGCCCCGGAGCTGATCAGCACATCATAGCCGGAACGGCTGGACTGAGTGACAATCCCGCGGATCAATTCCATAAAAAACAAATTGGAGAACAGCTCTTCTGCCGGTTTCGGAAGAATGATGCAGATACTGTTGGTGGTCTTGGAAACAAGACTTTTGGCCATCATATTCGGGGTGTAGCCCATTTCTTCCATAATCACTTTGACTTTACGGGAAGTTTCTAAGCTGATTCTGGGATGGCCTGACAACACCCGGGACACCGTGGAGGGAGAGACCCCCGCTTTCTTGGCTACGTCCTTAATGGTAACTGTCATAGAAACCTCCTTATGGAACCGTTTGCTTTACACAGTAATATTAATCGAAGTGTTGAGGATTGTAAATAGAGAAACCCTGTATCTGGCGTTGTCCGGGCAGGTTTGGGTGAGAAGAGCAGCCTTTTTCCCGGTAAAACAGCAGCACAACCCGGCTGAATATAGGGCCATCGTCCTACAATACAGAATTCGATCATCGCGAATGTGTGCAAACGATAATCATGAAGAGGGTTGATTCCAAATGACGCACTAAACGGAGTGCTCAGCATTCCTCTACGTTGCTCTGCATTTCTCTGCATTCCCTCCGGCTATCCTAAGCATTGAGCCATACTGGCAAGCTCCAGAATAAATACAGAATAAAAATAGGGTATTCCGTCAGCTTAAAGGCTGCTGTTGTGGAATACCCTGTGTGCAGCGTACGATCTGAAGCCGCTAACAGTGTGTAGCGCGGAATTTCAGCGGCTGCGCGTCCAGCTTGTTAAACAGCTCCCAGAGCGGACACCAGATTAGGACAAGCTGGCCTGAAGCACCGCGAAGCCATAGGCGGGCAGCTTGAACGACAGCTTGCCGCGTTCTGCACGGAGGGCTTCGCCGTTCCACAGGTTCACCCAGTTGCGTTCTTCAACATCAAGCCGGAAGGTCTGCGCCGTCTCCTCCGTATTGATCAGCACGATGATAAGATCATCGCCCAGGCTGCGTTCGTAAGCCAGCTTGCTGCCCCCGGGTCCGGCTTCCAGGAAGGTGAAGCGTCCTGTACGCAGAGCCGGATGGCTGCTGCGGATCTCAATCAGCTTGCGGTAAAAGCCCAGCAGGTCATGGTCCTGCCGCTGCGGGTCCCATTCCATACATTTGCGGCAGTCCGGGTCGCCTTCGCCGTCCATTCCGATCTCATCCCCGTAATAAATGCAGGGTGTGCCCATGAAGGTGAACTGGAACAGCGCGGCCAGCTTCATCCGGTTCTTGTCTCCTCCGGCCACGGTCAAGAGCCGCGCCGTGTCGTGGCTGTCAAGCAGGTTGAAGGCAACCTCGCTGGCCTGCAGCGGATATCGGGATAGCTGTCTGCCGATCGAATTGGCGAAGCCTTCGGCATCAAGCGTCCCTTTGACGAAGAAGTCCAGCACGGCATCCGTGAACGGATAGTTCATGACAGCATCGAATTTGTCGCCTTCCAGCCAGGGGGCCGATTCATGCCAGATCTCTCCGAGGATATAGGCCTCGGGATTCGTGCGCTTAACGACTTTGCGGAATTCACGCCAGAATTCGTGGTCCACCTCGTTGGCCACATCCAGACGCCAGCCGTCAATGCCCACCTCTTTGATCCAGTACTCGGCCACCTTCAGCAGATAGTCTTTGACCTCTTGATGCTCTGTATTCAGCTTGGGCATCAGCGGCTCGAAGGCGAAGGCATCGTAGGTAGGGATATTGTTCACCACCTGCAGCGGATATTCACGGATATGGAACCAGTGCTTGTACTCAGAGTCCTCGCCTTTCTCCAGCACATCTACGAACGGGGCGAAGGTGCGGCCCGCATGATTGAATACAGCGTCCAGCAGCACACGGATTCCGCGCTCATGGCAGGCCTTCACCAGCTTCTTCAGCGTGTCAACGTCACCGAAATGCGGATCAACCTGCATATAGTCCTCTGTGTCATATTTGTGATTGGTGGTGGCTGTGAAGATAGGCGTGAAATAGATGCCTGTAATGCCGAGCTCTGTAAGATGATCCAGATGGTCGATGACACCCTGCAGGTCTCCGCCGAAGAAATTATCAGGCTGGGGTGTTCCGCCCCAAGGCTGCACGTTCTCAGGGTTCAGAGTTGGATCACCATTCGCGAAGCGTTCGGGGAAAATCTGATAAAAGACAGCATCCTTCACCCAGGCAGGAGGCGTGAAGACATCCCCCCGGCTTATGTAGGGGAATTCGAACAGCCGGTTAGGGTTCGCGGGACGCTCCTTCTGGAAATCACTTTCTGTCATCCAGATACGTTCGTGGCCCTGCTGAAGCAGGAAGCCGTATTTCAGCCTGCGGTAGAGCGGAACCGACTCGCATTCCCAGTAATCGAACATCGCGTCGGAAGTGAACAGCGTCATCGGGATCAATTCTTTGGTAGTATCCCAGGCATATTTATCACCCGCCCAGGCGAAGACCTCCGTCAGATCGCCTTTTTTGGCCCGCAGACGCAGGTGGATCGTATTGTGGTCATAGGCATACGACCAGTTAAGACGGGGACGATGGTACACAGCTTCTAATAACATAATAATTCCTCCCAGATTAGATAGAGTAAGCATCCAATTCTGCACACAACAAAGAGGCACAACCAGCCGCAGGGTATACTACGCCGAGGTTGTACCTAGAAGGAACAGTGCCTTTAAATTATGTGAAGAATAGGGGCTTCATAATGGTTTGGATTATAGCATGGAATAAAAACAGGTTCAAGAGGTTTGTACAAACAGTTGCACAGATTTTTTATCTCGGGAAACCGATTTCCAAAGTCTGTAAAATGATAATATTTAGCAATTTTTCAACATGATTCGCCTTTATATTACAAAAAATTCAAAATCGGATTTTTGAATTGAAGTAATATCAAGTTATTTAAAGAAATCATGCGATAAAAAGAGTAAATACAGCATATATATATGTTAAAGGCGCAATATTGATGAATTTGGTATGTGCAAACGTTTTTACAAGTGTAAGTCTGCTGATGTATTATGAATTCATGAATGAAGCGCTTTCCAAACCGGGTGTAACGTATTAGGAAGAGGTAATCGGAGAAACGGGAATATTTTTTTGAATCTTCTGAAATCGTTTGCGCAAAAGTTGAAAGCACTGTTAGAAGCACTATGGTCAAATCAAGTGATAGACAAAAACGGGAGGGGTTAAACGGAATGAAGCTCAAAAAATGGATGGTTCTCACCGCAGCATGCTCTATGGCAATCTCAATTACGGCGTGCGGCTCAAACAACAATGGGGGAAATGCAGCAGCGACGAATGCTCCTGCGGATAATGCAGCGGCTACAGACAACGCTGGTGCCGGCGGCGCAAATACACCGGCAACCGATGAGATCGTTCCTGAAGAGGGCGCTTCACTGGTCATTTGGGAGAGTAAAGAAGAGAGACAGTTCGCCGAAGAGATCGCCAAGCAGTTCACTGCCAAGTATAACGTCCCTATCAAAATCGAAGAGGTGGCCCCGCCCGATCAAGTCGGCAAGCTTACCCAGGACGGTCCTTCGGGTCTGGCCGCTGACGTTGTCGTCATTCCTCATGATAATCTCGGCAAGGCGGCAAGCGCGAGTCTGGTGCTCCCTAATGATCTTTTCGCAGAGCAGACCAAGGCTGAGAACACGGAGGCTTCCATCGTAGGCTCCTCTTATGATGGTGAATTGTACGGGTATCCGAGAGCGGCAGAGACCTATGCACTGTTCTACAATAAATCTCTGCTGAAGGAAGCTCCTAAATCCTTCGACGACGTCATTGCCTTCAGCAAAACGTTCACGGATAAAGCCAAGAACAGATACGGCATTATGTGGGAAGTCGGCAACATGTACTTCAACTATCCGTTCATCGCCACCACCGGCGGCTACCTGTTCGGTAAAGACGGTACTGACAAGGACGATATTGGTCTGAACAATGAAGGCGCGATCAAAGGCCTGACGGAATTTGCCAAGCTGAAGGAAGTGCTGCCGATCAAGAGCGGTGATATTAATCCGGACATCAAGCGCAGCTTGTTCAACTCAGGCGATGTAGCTATGGACATTACAGGACCATGGGAGCTTGCCGGGTACAAAGAAGCGCTGGGCGACAACCTCGGTATTGCGCCGGTTCCTACCATTGACGGTAAAACAGCGATTACTTTCTCCGGAATCAAAATCTTTACAGTCAACGCGTATACGCAATATCCGAATGCCGCTAAACTGTACGCCCGCTTTGCTTCCGGTAAAGATTCACAGCTTACGCTCAATAAGCTGATCGGTTCTGTGCCGACGAACAATGAAGCTCTGCAGGATGCGCAAATTACTGGTGATCCTTTCGTATCCGCTTTTGCTGAGCAAGCCAAGAATTCACAGCCGATGCCTTCGATTCCTGAAATGGGGAACGTCTGGAGCCCGGTGAACGCAGCCCTTCCGGCAATCTGGGATAACAACACTGATCCTAAGACTGCGATGGACAAAGCTGTAGAACAAATCAAGGATCTGAACAACGGGGCCACTGCCCAGTAATTACACAACCATGAGCTTACAGTGGAATTCAAGCCGCCCGCCGCATAGCCTTGCAGCGGGCAGTTTCCTTGAATTCGGCACGGAGAGGAGAACGGAAGGGAAATGCAGCGACACAAAGCGAAAGCTGGGATACTGTCGGCCATTTTTATGGGACTGGGACAAATATATAACCGCCAATTCATTAAAGGGCTAATGTTCATAGCTGTAGAAGCTGTAGCACTTATCTATTTCATTAGCAATTTGGGAAGAGCCTTCTGGGGAATGACCACACTTGGTGAATCTCCAAGCCGTCTGGAGAAGGTAAAAGGGATTGCCAAAATGGTTCCCGGAGACCATTCCATTGTCATTCTGATTGAAAGCCTGATTACCCTGCTGTTCTTTGTGTTATTCCTGATCGTCTGGTACATGAATATTAGGGATGCCTATAAAATCGGAGCAGAACGCGAAAACGGCCGTCCATCGCATACATTTAAGCAATCCGTACGTTATATACTGGATTACAAATTCGCCCAGAGCTTCTTGCTGCTCCCGGGTATGGGCATTCTGTTCTTCACCATTATGCCGATCATATTTATGATCATGCTGGCTTTTACCAACTATGCCGCACCGAATCACATCCCTCCGGCCAAGCTGGTCGATTGGGTGGGCTTTGAGACCTTCCGCAACCTGCTGGTGCTAAAAACCTGGAGCCATACCTTTTACGGTGTACTTACCTGGACCATCATCTGGGCGGTTCTGTCAACCATAACTACTTATTTCGGCGGGATGCTGGTCGCCCTGCTGATCAACCAAAAAGGTATCCGCTTCAAGGGCATGTGGAGAATGCTCCTGATCATTCCTTATGCCATTCCGCAGATGATCTCCCTCCTCTTGATGCGCAACCTGTTCAACGGGCAGTTCGGCCCGATCAACCAGTATCTCGGATTTTTCGGACTGGATGGATTGCCTTGGCTGACCGATCCGTTCTGGGCCAAGGTTACAGTAATCGTGGTGAACATGTGGGTAGGTATTCCGGTGTCCATGCTGCTGATTATGGGGGTGCTGACCACGATTCCCCGCGATATGTATGAGGCTGCTGAAGTCGACGGGGCGACGAATTATCAGAAATTCCGGATTGTCACTCTGCCGATGATCCTGTTCTCTACCGCCCCTACTCTGATTATGCAATTCGCCGGCAATATCAATAACTTCAATGCCATCTTCCTGCTGACGGGAGGGAACCCGGTGAACGGGAACTATCAATACGCCGGTTCGACGGACCTGCTCGTCACCTGGCTTTATAAGCTGACGCTGGATCAGAACAAGAATAATATGGCGTCCGCGATAGGGATCATCCTATTCATAATTGTTGCCGGGTTCTCCCTGTACAACTACCGCCGGACCAAATCATTCCAAGAGGAGGACATGATTCAATGATCATCGGACGCAAAGCTGTCAACTTTATTCGTCTGGGCTTAAGCTACATTGTTCTGGTTGCACTGGCGATTGCTGCCATCTATCCGGCACTCTGGATTCTGCTTGCCTCCTTCCGGCCGGGTAAATCCTTGTACAGTAAGACGCTGATTCCTGAGCAGTTCACACTTGCGCACTACAAGGAGCTATTCACCTCACCGGTGTATATGTTTGGAACCTGGTATGCCAATACGCTCAAAATAGCGGTATTCTCGATGCTGATCGGCGTGGTGCTGACGCTTTTGACCAGCTATGCCTTATCCCGGTTCCGGTTCAAAAGCCGCAAGACAACGATGTCCACGCTGCTGATTCTCGGGATGTTCCCGGGCTTCATGAGCATGATTGCCATCTATCTGCTGCTGAAGGAGTTCAATCTGCTGGATACCCATCTGGCCCTGATTATCGTGTATGCGGCCGGAGCGCCGCTCGGAGGGACGCTGATCGCCAAAGGCTTCCTGGATACGATTCCGCGTTCACTGGATGAAGCGGCACGGATTGACGGGGCGAGCAACTTCGGGATTTTCACCCGGATTATCCTGCCGTTGTCCCGTCCGATGATCACGTATATAGCGCTGACCCTGTTTGTCGGCCCGTGGGTGGACTTTATCTTCGCCAAGCTGATCCTGCGGACCAAGGAGAACTGGACGGTCGCGGTGGGCATGTGGGATATGGTCAATACGATGCAGAATTCCAATTTCACACTGTTTGCGGCGGGTGCAGTGCTGATCTCTGTACCGATTATGATTCTGTTCGGGTTCCTGCAGCGCCTGCTGGTTGACGGTCTGACGGCAGGAGCCAGCAAGGGATAGGAAGTGTTTAAGTTTTGAGAATAGCAGGTGCGGCCTTTAAGCAGTTATGAAGGGCTGCGCCTGCTATTTATTTTGGACGGTTTGTTAAACCTACATAAATAAGGGGAGAGTGTCATGAAACGGCGGCGGAAATTAAATGTCAGGTCGGTTGGCTTCAAGCTATTTGTGATTTTATTCTGTACCATTGTGCTATTGTCCTCAGTTCTGGGCTTAACCTCCTATTATGCGGCAAAAAGGATCATCACAGACGAGGTCGCTGCGGCCTCCTCGCAGTCCATTGTGCAGGCGGCGGACAAGCTGGATTTCCTCTTCGCTGAGTACGAAGCGCTCTCCAGGCAATTTGCTGTAGACTCTGTGTTAAAAGCGGATATGGAAGCTGTCAACAATCCAGCCGCCGGTACAGTTGTTAAGGCAGCAGCGGAGGATAGAATCCGCCGTAAGCTGGATTCGGTCAGGGGGTCGGATGAGCGGCTGCTCGGGGTCCGGCTGGTCTCCAGAAGCATGGTGGATGCCGAATCCTATAAATCTACGGGAATTAGCGGTGTGCGGAGTGATGAAGGTATCCTTGCCCGGATGCAAGAGATTGATAACGGCAAAGGTGAGCCTGTCTGGTTCCCTGTACGTGCCAAGGGTTTTTTTGACGCGTACAGCGAGTCCTCTCTGACAATGGGCCGTCTGCTGCGGAATATTCAGAATCCGGCCGCCGAGTATTATATGCTGATTGAGGTGAAGGGAAGCGCGCTGACGGGTGTGTTGTCTAATCTGCATATCGGGCTTGCCGGGGAGATCCGCATCCTTGATCCTTCGGGCCGGGTGGCATACGGTGCTGACAACGCGCTGCTCGGGCAGCCTTCTTATATACATACCGCAGAGAGGAAGACCGGGGGACAGGAGCAATCGGGAAGGTTAAAGGATGAAAAGCGGCAGTCCGGTACGTCAAAGGCCGGGGGGCCGGTGCATTCTTTCACTACCGGGGATGAGCAGGGCAATCCTCAACTGGTGGTCTATCAGCCGCTGGCTACAGCGGACTGGACGCTGCTGGGATATGCGCCGGTGAGCGACTTCACCAAATCTGCCGACAGGCTGCTCTATATTACCTTCCTGGTAGTATTGGCAGCAGCGCTTATTGCTCTGGTCATCGGCTATGTTCTGGTCCGGCTCATCGGGCGTCCGCTCGGCAAGCTGGCCCGGCTGATGGAGGAGGGCGAGCAAGGCAACCTGCAGGTGCGGACGGACTTCAAGGGCCGGGATGAGATCGGACGGCTGGGCCACAGCTTCAACCGGATGATGGAGCAGATCTCCCTGCTGGCGGGCCGGAGCAGCAGCTCGGCTGCTGAAGTGCTGGCCACCTCGGAGCAGCTTGTCGCAGCTTCGGGAGCGATCAGCGGCCAGGCCAGCGAGGTAGCCGCTGCGACCGGCGAAATCGCAGGCGGAGCTGCCAGTCTGGCGGCTGAAGCGGAGAGCAGCAACGCCAAGGTGGAGCGAATGCGGGACAAGGCGAACGAAGTGGCCGGGACGAATGCGGTCATGGCCGCTTCGGCAGGGAAGGTTATGGAGGCCAGCGACCAGGGAGCGGAGCGGATGAAGAAGCTGGTTGCGCAAAGTGAGAGCGTCCTGAAGATGATGGACTTGATTCAGGAGAATTCAGCCATGCTGCGGGATAGCACAGTGCTGATCCGCAGCATCCTCTCCCCGATGATTGCCATGAACAAGCAGACGAATATCCTGGCACTGAATGCATCCATTGAAGCTGCACGGGCAGGAGCCGCCGGCAGAGGGTTCATTGTCATTGCCGATGAGATCCGGAGGCTGGCCAATCAATCCAGCCAGTCGATCGCATCCGTCTCCAGAATTACGGAGGAGATCAGCAGCCATATTGAGAACACAGTTCAAATTGTGGGTGAAGCTGCACCGCAATTCGGCAGCCAGATTGTCTCGGTCCGCGAAGCCTCGCTGATCTTCCAAAGCGTGCGAACAGAGATGGAGGTGTTCAGCGGTTATCTGAGCCAGTCTTCAACGGCTGTCGCCGAGCTGACCGAATATCAGCAGCAGCTGGGACAATCCATGGCAAGTGTGATCTCGGTCGTGCAGCAGACCAGCGCCTCCACGGAGGAGGTGGCCTCCATGTCCTCACAGCAGTTCCTGGTAAGCAGGGAGCTGGTGGCTCTCTCGGGCAAGCTGGAGACGCTGGCAGAGAATCTGAAGCAGTCGATGCGTTCTTTTGGGGGAGGAGAAGGTATGGGCAGCTAAGGGAGTTCGTATTGCCAGAGCTTGCGCTTATCTATAAGATGGATAAAGAATTAGAAGTTTATCTTGAACACTGAAGGTGATGTCATGGACAAGCATTTATTTCTGAACGGCGGAGGTCCGCCGTTTACTCATGGTATGGCACGGAGATTCGCTGGCTTGATGGCAGCAGGGCCCGTCGCTGTCTTGTTTGAAGAACGGGAGGACTGGCCGGATTATATGCCTGCTTATATGCAGCCGCTCGTTGACGCAGGGTTGTCTGAATTCTGTTATTTGCCGCTGAAGTCCACTGAGGTGAGTACTGCTATGCAGAGCCTCGGGGCCAGCGGCGGGATCATCATCGGAGGCGGAGACACGGATCTGTATGCTGACCTGATTGTGGACACCCCTATCGGTGAAGTAATCCGGCAGCGTTATGAGTCAGGAGTGCCGGTTGCCGGTTTCTCAGCAGGAGCCTTGATTAGCCCGGAGCGGTGCGTAATTTCCGCCAAGGATAATGAGAGCAGGCAATTCAAACACCGCAAGGGCCTCCATCTGATTCCTGAGCTGCTGCTTTCCGTTCATTTCACACAATGGGATGAGTAGGAGCATTTACGGACAGCGGTTCGTACCCTCGGTGAGCTTCCGAATTACGGAATAGACGAAGACACTGGCATCTACCTGCTGAATGGACAGCTCGAAGCGATAGAGGGCGGCGGGGTGTACAGTCTGGTGAATGGAATATTAACAAAGGTCCATTGAGGATGATGAACAAGAGCAGGGGGCGTGGGCCTTCGGCTCTTGTTTTCTGTGATCTCCGATAAGAATGCGAGCATCCGGGATCAACCTAGCAGTTGGATTTTCTCCACTTGCTGATGAATGAATAGACGCAGCGAGAACAGGAGGTGGATAAACAGCACTTAAATTATCGCATTCACCCAAAGTAGCTGAATCCTTCATTAGTAGATGCTGTTTATCCACTTGCTTACCCACAATCCGCCGAAATCGAGAAATTAAGCTACCTTTTTCCACTAGCTTGGTGCAGGAGGCGTCCCCTCTCAGGTCCCCTCAGGTCCCCTTCGGTAGATCATTCCCTCTCGACATCCCCTTTTGTTGCTGCCTGTGCCTTATAGTTAGGATTTGGTACCTTAACATCTGCTCACTTTTACATATAAGCTCCTTTTTCCTGGAAGTGAATGTACAGCAGTATTTTAATTGCACATCGTGCAATCAGCCGCCTGTTTCTTGTCCTGCTCAGCTTCAGCGGGTACACTTGTGCTATTGATACTTGGGTGAGAGGAGTGATGCGGAGTGCCGGAGTTGAACGGGAGTCTTTTTGAGCAGGCTTTGCTGGACGGGGATTATAGCCCGCATTTCCTGGCCTATTACTACAAGCAGTGGAGCAATTATACGATGGCCTATCATCACCATAACTCCACGGAAATTATGTATCTGATCTCAGGCACCTGTGTGGTGGATGTGCGGAACGAATCGGGCGGAGATACGCCCTTCCGGCTGAAGCGGGGCGAAATGATTCTGCTGGATGCAGGGGTCCCGCACCGGTTGATCGTCGAAGAGGGCTCCTCCTGCCGGATGCTGAATGTGGAATTTGCTTTTACAGAATACAGGGGTGTGGTTCCTTCCGTCGGCAGACTGGCCCGGGAAGAGGAGGCGCTTGCCGAGTTGCTGCGGCATCCGTTCGACAGTCTGGTACTCTCAGACCAGGAGGAGGTCTTCCATGTCCTGAAGGCACTGGTGCTGGAGCTGGATCAGCGGGGGAGGACGGGAAGCAGCATGGTGCATCTGCTTTTCTCGGAGCTGCTGCTGCGTCTGGCGAGACTGCGGAAGGAGTCGCTTCCGGCCAGCCAGCAGCCGTCACAGCTCTATGTCCGGCGGGCGATAGAATTCCTGCATCAGAATTATGACCGGAGCATACAGGTCAAGGAGATTGCACTCTCCGTGAATGTTCACCCCGGCTATCTGCACCGTATCTTCAGAACCCATACAGGGCAGACCTTGACCGATTATCTGAACAGGCTGCGCATGGAGAAGGCCCGGATGCTGCTGGGGCAAGGGGAGATTCCGGTAGCGGAGATCGCCGATTATGTGGGCATCAGCAGCAGGCAGTATTTTCATCTCCTGTTCAAAAAGTATGCCGGCTGCACACCAATCGAATACCGTAACTCTATTGAACGTCATTTCTGGAGTGAGGAATAGACGGAATCCGCGCGATTGGTATTCTGCACATTAAGTTAGGATTGTTGACACTATACCGGCAAAATGGTCATGATATTGGTTACGCTTCCGGCAGCCTCCTTGTTACAATGGACAGGAATCAACAATTCATTGCCGGAGGATGATAACGATGTCTTTTAAAGTAACCTTTATCGGGGCGGGCAGTATCGGATTCACGCGCGGATTGCTGCGCGATCTGCTGACTGTACCGGAATTCCGTAATATTGAAGTTTCCTTCATGGATATAAACAGTCATAATCTGGACATGGTCACCGAGCTGTGCCAGAGAGATATTAAGGAGAACGGTCTGGATATCGTAATCTCCCCCACTACGGACCGCAGAGAAGCGCTGAAGGATGCCAAGTACGTATTTTGTACTATTCGGATGGGGGGGCTGGAGGCCTTCGCTACCGATGTGGACATTCCGCTGAAGTATGGCGTGGACCAGTGCGTAGGCGATACGCTGTGTGCGGGGGGTATCATGTACGGACAGCGCGGGATTGCGGAGATGCTGGAGATCTGCCGCGATATCCGCGAGGTGGCCGCACAAGATGTGCTGCTGCTGAATTACTCGAATCCGATGGCTATGCTGACCTGGGCCTGCAATAAATACGGCGGTGTGCGGACGATCGGGCTCTGTCATGGCGTACAGCATGGACATCAGCAGATCGCCCAGGTCTTCGGGCTGGAGAAGTCGCAGGTGGATATTATCTGCGCCGGGATCAATCACCAGACCTGGTATATCTCCGCCAAGCATGAAGGCAGGGATCTGACGGCAGGTCTGCTGGAGGCCTTCGAGCAGCACCCGGAGTACAGCCGTACAGAGAAGGTGCGGATTGATATGCTCCGCCGCTTCGGCTATTACAGCACGGAATCGAACGGTCACCTGAGCGAATATGTACCTTGGTACCGCAAGCGCCCGAGCGAGATCATGGACTGGATTGATCTGGGCGTGTGGATCAACGGGGAGACGGGCGGATACCTGCGGGTCTGCACGGAAGGACGCAACTGGTTCGAGACCGACTTCCCGAACTGGATGAAGGACCCGGCCCTGGAGTATATCCCGGACAAGCGCGGCGAGGAGCATGGCTCGTATATCATCGAAGGCCTGGAGACAGGACGAGTGTACAGAGGCCACTTCAATATGGTGAATAACGGAGTCATCTCCAATCTGCCGGATGATGCGATTATCGAAGCACCGGGTTACGTGGACCGTAACGGCATCTCGATGCCGCTGGTCGGCGACCTGCCGCTCGGCCCGGCGGCTGTCTGCAACGTGAGTATTTCCGTGCAGCGTCTGGCTGTGGAAGCGGCTGTGCATGGCGACGATAAGCTGCTGCGTCAGGCCTTCATGATGGACCCGCTGGTCGGCGCGGTCTGCAATCCGAAGGAGATCTGGCAGATGGTCGATGAGATGCTGGTTGCCGGGGAACAATGGCTGCCGCAATACAGTGCAGCCATCGCTGAAGCGAAGGAGCGCCTGGCTTCCGGGAATCTGATTCCGACGAATGCCGGCAACGAGGGAGCGGCCCGGCTCAAGGTGAAGACGGTGGACGAAATGATGCAGGACCGCGAAGCCGCGAACAAGAATGCCGGAGAGTCTGATAAGGGTAAGGATCGTGAGAAGGTGCAGTAGGTTATACCACCAATGGTATTGTAACCATAAAGAGGGCGGGTTTTGAATCTCTGATTAAATAAAAGTGTTCTTTACGCTGGGTGAAACATCCGCGTAAGAGACACTTTTTTGTGTTTTTACAGGTGGGAAATTGTTATTTATACCAAGTAAAGGCTTGTTTATTACATGAGCAATACGAATGGGAATACAGATGTTAATTTAATTACATCTTTAGCGATCATGAGAAGGTGGTGTGAGACAGTGTACAACACCAGACAAGCTGTCATTATTGATACCGGAATTGATATGACCAATTGTAGCTTAGCTAAACATGTAATTAACGGGAATGGGTTTAAATATGTTGGCAATCGGATTATTGAAGAAGATCACTTCCAGGATGAGAACGGACACGGGACAACTTGTGCAGACACCATCTTACAGGTATTTAGTGAAGCACAGTTTTATGTTATTAAAATAGCCAATTCAGAAGGAAAGACAAGTACAGAGCTTTTGCAGAGGGCTTTAAAACAGTGTCTAACGCTAAATATTAAGTTTATTTGCGTAAGCTTAGCTCTGACTAAGGAATTGTATCAGCAGGATCTGTCAGAGATCATTCAATTATTGGAAAATCAGAATAAGCTTGTTTTTGTATCCGTTAGAAATGGCAGCAAAAGAAGCTATCCAGCCTGTCTGTCTGGCGTTATTGGTGTAGGAGGACTGCCGTATTGTTCAAAGAAAGCTTTCTCTTACTCGGCGCACCAGGAGATTCAAGGGGTCTTCGATGACTCGCCTATTTTTGTATATACGCTTGCAGGCAGATTTACTTTCTTCAAAGGTACCTCTAAGGCCAATGCCCTTTGTGTGGGAATGAGCATGAAGATACTCACAGAGAGCCTGAAGTGCAATGAAGAGCTGACTTTTTCGGAATTCAATGATTTGCTTGAACAATATGCCCGGCAACATGAAGTTGCAGAACTTACAGAAGTTATCCGCCCGGTAACAGAAAGCGATAAGAACGAATGTTCAGAACAGCTGCGTGTGCAAATTGAAAGGGTGATGTACAGAATTACCGGTAAAGAGCTGGAGCCTGACCTTCTGCTGAATGGCCCCTTTATATCTCAGACAACGGGGATAAACTTTAATAACTTCTATGATTTCTGGAAAGCTCTAGAAGAAGAGATTGGTTTTACTATACAGGATTATCATCAGATTCGGATATTGGATGCTTGTTCCTATTCAGCATTATTGTCATTTTTAGAGGGGGTGATGAACTGCCGTACGGCAATCATGAAGAACGTTTGAGGTAAAGAAGATATCATGGAAAATATCTATTTTCCCGGGAGGCTTGAGAAATGAATGTTTCTAAACAGATTACTAGAATAGTAATCTTGATTGCGGCATTGTTAGTATTTTCAGTGAATAACAGTCCGGTTATGAAAGCAGAAGATTTATCCAATTATACTTTGGACTTACCCGGAGTGGTAGAGGAAATTGCTTCTGGAGCTGACATTTTAATTACCGAAGATCCATCTGCTGCAAATATTACAGAAAAAGACAGTGATAATATGCATCTTAATTTCGTTAGCGGTGGTTCAAATCATACCCATCAATATATTATTGCCTCCGCTATCTCCATCTTAAATCATGATAAGGGAAATTCTGTGCTTAATACTTATGGAACATCCTTGTTATATTACACAGATTGGCCTGATGATCACGAGACGGATACGGGGACATTTGCCAGACATTTCTACGATCCGGATACGGGAAAGAACTGGCTGGGCCAATCTTCTCCTACTGCGAAGACAAGAGCTGTACAATATTATAATAATGCAGTAGAAGAATATCGAATGGGCAACATAGAAGAGGCCTTTATACACTTGGGAAAAGGGACACATTTTGTCTCTGATATTAACGTTCCTCATCACGCCTCGAATCTTACTGCTCTAAATAGTAATCATGTAGAATTTGAGAAGTATATTGATAAAAACAGGCTGAACTATAAGGTAGCCGGAAATACTCTTGCCGAAAAAACGTATCTGGAAGCCGTGAATACAGAAGTTGCTGATTTGATTCAAAACACAGCAGTATATGCTAAATCCTTAGCAAATTCTGCACAACAATCAAGTTACTATAATGAAGTCGGGAATAAAATAGTACCCAGGGCAATAACCAACAATGTTCAATATATTTATAAGTTTTGTAAAGAAGTCAGGATATTTTAGATAAGAATTACTGCTAATACTAAAGAGCATTCTTATCCGGTTGATACCGGCTGTAAGAATGGCTCTTTTTTGTGCTTTAATTACAATTTTCATCCTTTTATGACATATGTTATATGATATTATTCAGAATATGTTTAAAATTGGAAGTGAAAGCATCTAATTTTTCTTTAAGAAAGAAGGTCGTATTCGTTGTTAAATATCGCTCTATGCGACGATACTAAGCTGGAACTGAGTGTGGTCGAAAACTATGCACTACAATACCCTTACACCAAAGTTGAAATCGACACTTTTGGAAACGGTCCTAAGCTGCTTCAATATTTATCGAACAATAACATTGAATATAATATTTATCTGCTTGATATTGAAATGCCGGATATGGATGGAATTAGTTTGGCCAAAAAGATAAGGGAATTTGATAAAAAAGCCGCAATTATTTTTATCACGAGTTATAGCGAATACATGCAGGATGTGTTCAAAGTACAGACCTTTGATTACCTGATGAAGCCCGTAGATAAGGAAACTTTTTTTGAAGTTTTGCTAAGGGCTGATCTTTACTTACATAGCACCCATAGTTATTTTGAATTTAATTATGAACGGAACAAATATATTCTTAATGCAGATGAAATTATGTATTTTGAAAAGAGCGGAAGAACAGCCCATATTTATACGGAAACCAAAGCCTTTAAGTGCAATCAGACGATTGCCCAGATTCTGAAGCAGCTAGATTCGATGACTTTTGCCCAAATACATGCTTCTTATATTGTTAATTTGAAATATATAGCTGGTATGAAATGTGAAAACGTTGTACTGAAGAAATATATGAATAATGAACTTATGGATACATATCAGGAATTGCCAATCAGCAGGAAATATAAAAAAGATTTTAAAACAAAAATTATGAATTACGTAAGGAAGAGATTTTAAGAAGGTTTGATCTGATGAAGAAAAAATATATGCCAGGTTATTTAAAAAAGCTTCTGATATCAATATCTGTAACTACTATATTTATTTTTTGTATCCATATTGATTTGCTTCTGGAAATTGACGGCTGCCTCCAGCTATCCCGGTGTCTGTTATCTGTGGGTGGTATAGTACTTATTAATATCGCTGTTCTGCATACTTATGATCAAATATGCAATGTCTATAGGAGATTAATCCATCAGGAGATAGTGAATCTGAAGATAAAAACCGGGAATCACTATTATGATCATTTAGAAAATTCTCACAACGAAATCCGTAAACTGAATCATAATATGAAAAATGAATTATTGACTGTATTAGGACTGCTAAAAGCTCACAAGAACGGCGAGGCGGAGCGAATGCTTGAGAATTCTCTTTCCGCGATAAAAAGTACAGAAATACAAAAATATACTCCTAATCATGTGCTGAATTATTTGCTTACAGAGAAAATTAAAGAAGCAACTGAAAGCAATGTTTCTGTATGCGTTCATTGTCTGATTCCAGAACATTTTTCTCTAAACAATGATGTGATTGCAATTATTTTTGGGAATTTGCTGGACAATGCGATAGAAGCATGTGAAAAGATAACCGATGCAGAAAAGAAGATTGACATTAATATAAAGTATCATCAACATCAATTGTATATCCAAATTTCAAATAATATGAATCCGGATATTTTTGACTACCGTTTGCAGAGCACGAAGAAGGATGGGAAAAGTCACGGTTTTGGACTGGAAAGTGTAAAGCAAATCGTGAATGAATATTCAGGCATATTTAAGATACGGACCGAAGGAAACAGGTTTTATGTAAACATTATTTTGTGGGATATGGATTGCTAATGGTGTCATGACACCTGGTCTATTTATGGCACTAAAATTGCTTTTTCTAACATATAAAAGCACTAGGTGCATGTATGGTATAAAATAGAATTATAAGAGGAGGTGAGGAAATAATGGAAAAACTTGAAACTTTGGCACAAGCGGAGTTTGATATGGAAGTGCAACAAGTTTGTGACGGTTCTTGTAAAGGGGATTGTATCGAAAGCACTAAT
The DNA here is from genome assembly GCF_013204885.1 of Paenibacillus tritici. Classification (GTDB taxonomy): domain Bacteria; phylum Bacillota; class Bacilli; order Paenibacillales; family Paenibacillaceae; genus Paenibacillus_AQ; species Paenibacillus_AQ tritici. Next base: position 95,460 of record NZ_JABMKX010000015.1, on the reverse strand, counting down.
GTTTGCAGTTCACACTTTCTTACCCAGTGGTAGCTAGACCGTGCCTTGCTTAAATGAGCCCAGCCAGAACCTCTGGCTGGGCCATTCCCATGCAATGGCAGCGTGATGAGATCTCTATTCTGCTGAACGAAGCTGTTCCACAATACTTTTTCCACCGCTAAGGGAGTAAATAACGAGTGGAAGAACCACTCCGAGTACTGTAAGTATTGGAAGCACCGCGAACAGCGGCCAGATAATAAAATTATAGCTCATGAACCACATGAGATGACTCAAAGGTCTTGCAATGATAAGGGAGAACAGACTTCCTAACAGGATAGAACATACAATGGTCCCCGCTACAAAGTACAGCCCTTCATAAATAAGCATGGTCTTCAATTGTTTATTGGTCATACCGATGCTTTGCAGTGTAGCGAATTCCTGACGGCGGGTTAATATACTGGTGAGCATCGCATTGGCAAAATTAAGAATTCCTATTAAACCGAGAATCAGGCTGAGGGTTCCACCAATGACTACAACGGTAGTTTGCAGTCCTTTGAATTCATTCCTGACGATGAGTTTGGATTTGTAATGCATCATTGGTTCTGCTATTTCAGTGTATTGCTTCAAAAAGTTCTCCATGGAAGCTTCGTGATCGGCGGATACATTAAAGGCATAACTCATTACGACAGGCTGTTGTACAAGTGATTTATAGAGATCCGCCGGGAGATAGAAGGTGGCGTAGGCTGCAGCGGCAGTGCCGGAATTAGTAGCTTTTATACTAACATGACCAAGAACAGTGAATTCATTGCTGGCATATTTCTGGTCGAGCGGATCATGAATAGTCCCCATATAATTATGCAGGGTTATCTTCTCGCCAACATGAAATCTTGAGTATTCCATTTCCGGGTTGTTATTATCATCCACCGGTACTCCTTCAAGAATATACCTTTTTGAAGCAAGCTTGTTAAAATCAAGCTCACCATCAATTAACTGCAGCCGGTGAAGAGGCAAGTCCTCCAGTCCGAATGCTACTGCAGGCAGATTGCCGCGGGCATCTGCTTCATACCCCTCATTTGTGTTATTGGACTCAATAGTGAGTACATTACTACCACTGTATAACCGCCCGCCTTCTTCGAACCCGGGTTGCTCTTCTACGGCTTGAATGTAGCTTTCGGTTGTAGCGTTATCGGAGCCGGTGAAATCTTCCTGGAAATAGTCAGCATGAGCAATAAGAAAGTCAGTATCGTTAAAATGTGATAAGTACCTGTTCATATCCATACTCTGAGATAACGTAAATGCAGTATTCAGGAGTACCAGACTAAGAGAGAGACTAAACACTACGAGAGCCGTACGTTTCTTATTGCGGCTAAGATTGGCACGGGCCATGAGTGGCATTTTGCCCCCGTTAGCCGATTTTTTCATATGCCTGCCTAGACTTTTAACTCCTCCATCTGAGTACCTTACAGCTTCGATTGGAGAGACGTTGGAGGCAATTTTTCCAGGTCTATAAGTACTAATAATAACGGTAATTACAGCGAATAGACCAGAACAGATAAAAATCCATGGACTCGGTGATACATGTAGCTCAGCTTTTGCGTAGACCGAATTATTCATAAGGAAAGGCACCAGGGATTTACCGATAAAAAAACCTGTGAGGAGACCTAGAGGGACGCCCAACAAAGAGAGGAGCAGGGCCTGTCTGCGGATGATCCGACGGATTTGCCCGCTGCTTGTGCCAATGGTCTTTAGAAGGCCATAGAAACGAATGTCGCGCATTACTGATATTTGAAAGATATTGTATATGATTAAGTAGCCGGTAAACGTAACTAACAGGAGCGCAGCAACCAATGCAAGGACCGTTCCCGTATCCAGGATGAAATTGGTGGAAAGATAGGACCAGTTAACATTGCCGTCCAGATAGTCCGGTGAGGTTTTATCCAAGGAGTAACCACTTTCTGTTATTACTTTGTTCAGTTTTCCCTGCAGATCCAGGCTGTTGCCGAATAGGAGAATAGCACTAACTGTTCCAGTGGGGTCATAGTCCTGCTTATAGGTGCTGTTCAACTCATCGGCATAGGTATCTATATATGTTTTGGAAGCAAAAATTAGCCCTACATTAAATACGGGGTCGCTTTTCCACCAGCCGGAGAGGATAAAGTCACGTTGTACCTCCTTACCATCAATATCAAGCTTTAGGCTTAACTGTGCACCAACTTTTAAGGGGACGCCCAGTAGCTGCAAGGTTGTGGAATCAACAATAACCTCATTGTAAGCAGCGGGCTTATGACCGTCTTCAAGCTCAATAAATCCAAGGTTCATCCCTATATCGTCATAGTACCAAAACTCCGCGTGACGTTTTGAAAATTCCGGGTTGGTTACTTTTTTACATAGTATACGCTCATAAGCAATCTCCTTAATAAGCGGATGGCTCTTAATGTGCTCAAATTCTTCATCGGTTAAATACTTTAGGGTTGCATGCCCATCTCCCCCTGCCTGACGCATCGTTGCCCTCTGTAGGCTCTCCATGGTGCCCAAGCCCATTGTAAACAGGGTAGTGAATAGCAAGGCTGTTAGTGAGATAGCAATAATTGCTATAATATTGCGGGTCTTATTCATTTTCAAACTATTGATAGAAAGATTCTTAATCGCTTTGCTGCTTTTGATATGGATCATCGGTTTTCACCACTTACCATCTTACCATCCTCAATACGGATGATTCGGTCCGCCATTTGTGCGATTTCCTCGTTGTGGGTAATAATAACTATCGTTTGGCGGAACTGCTGACTGGACACCTTAATAAGTCCCATTACGTCCAGGCTTGTTTTGCTGTCGAGATTGCCGGTCGGTTCGTCAGCGAGAATAATGGCTGGTTTTGAGGCCAATGCTCTGGCAATTGCGACGCGTTGTTGCTGTCCTCCAGATAGATTGCTTGGCAGATCGTATAACTTATGATCAAGCCCCAGCGTGTTCACAATTCGGGACAGATAGGATTTATCGGGTTGCTTTCCGTCAAGTTCAATAGGCAGAACAATGTTCTCACATACATTTAAGACCGGTACGAGATTATAATTTTGAAATACAAAGCCCATTTTACGTCTGCGGAAAATAGTGAGTTCTTCATCTTTTAGCGAGGAAATATTTTTTCCATCGACGATAACCTCTCCGCTGCTTGGGCGGTCAAGCCCCCCTAGCATATGCAAAAGAGTGGACTTGCCGCTGCCTGAGGTGCCAATAATAGCGACGAATTCCCCATTCTCCACCTTCAGGTTGATTCCGTCTAACGCGTGAACAGCTGTTTCTCCACTGCCATAAATTTTTTTCAGATTCGTGGTTTCTAATATTTGCACCTTGCATCCCCCTATACAAAAAAATGTTTGTACCGCAGTAACTCTACAGTACAAACATTATCACAATAATCTTTCTACAATCTTTCTCAAATCTAACAGTGTTGAAAGAATTCATTGAATTCATTATTTAGCCGATACTGCAAAACCGTCCAGAATATAGTCGAGATTTTTTACCGTTGAATAGTGAATTTTTTGAGCCGTACAAAATATAGGGGAGGACATATAATAATTACCTGTCTGAATTTTATTAATAATTTTACACGTTTTACTCCGGCAGTTGCTATACATGGCACATGTAGAACAGGCGCCCTCATCTTTTTGGTTGATGGTGTCTAATTCCGCTAACTTTGCTTCATTTAGCCCGGTATGAACATTGCCCATTACAAAATCCCCATGGCCCACTGCCAGAATACAAGGGTATATAGATCCGTCGCTAGCAATATTATAACTGGTATGACAGCCGTCACAGGTACTTCTTCGTCTGAAATATTCATTTTTGAAATTGTGCAGACAGTACTGTGCATTGGTAAGGTCCCTGCTGATCATATAGGTGAAGATATTATAGAGATTCCTCTGGTAGATGTCCATAAGCTCTTTGTTCCAATCCGGATCACTCTCGTCCAGGGCAAAGGCGACAATCTTACAACCCTTCTCATATAGGTATATATAGTTATCAGCGAAATCGGATACGTTATTGGGTGTAATCGTCATTCTAACCCTGTAAAAATAGGATTTACTGTTTAAGTACTCTATCGTTTTCATGACACGCCGGAAACTGCCCTGCCCATTACCGTATACTCTGTTCCTGTCATGGCTCTCCTGGTTACCATCAACACTTACTGTTAATTCCACATGGCTGGCCAGGTAATCGAGGATCTCATTATTAGGAGTAGTGCCATTAGGAGTAGTGCCGTTTGTTGTCATGGTGAAGGCAGTGTTCCCGGGATATTTAGACTGGAATGCCTCAATAATATAACGGATCACCGGATAATTCAGCAGCGGTTCTCCACCATGCAGGCTTATACATAGCTTATCTTTCTGCCGGGCAGGGTTTGCCGCGAGTATTTTCTCAGTGAATTCTATGGCCCTGGCAGCAGTCTCCTGATCCATTGTTTTTGGGACTTTGTTAACATAGCAGTAGCTGCATTTTAAATTGCAATCCTCGGTCACCCAATAAGTAAAATTCATTTGTAATCGCTCCTTGTCCTTCTTATTCTTTCCATACCAGCTGTTGAAGCTGCTTTTTTTGTGTTTGACAAACTGATTCAAACAACGGCTGGTTAAGTTGAAGATAATGAATGTTGCTAATACAATGATGACAAAATAAATTGACATTGCACTCGCTGCAAGGTTCAACATTCCAAGGTCTTACCTGATCAATACGAGAATAATCGGCTCTTGTATTGGCGCTGGCTACCAGATCAATTAAATTATCATCAAATACAGTTCCTAATATAAAATCTCCTGAGTCCATTAATCCTCCGCACGGGTAGATATTTCCGTCCCCCCCGATAAACAACTCTCTTTTACCAGGTGAACATAACCGGCAGCTAAGCTCTTGGATGGCGCTGTCATCCTCAATAGGCTTTTCAGGAAAAATTTCTTTGCTGTTTTCTCCTGCTCTGCCCGCCGATGTCAAAACACGAACAATAGGCTCTACCTGTAATCGGGCACAAAGGTTATGGAAGCGTTCCCTTCCTTCGTCAATAGTGTAGCTAGTAATGGTCATAGACAAAGAGATTTTCTGAAATCCTTTACTCTGCAGTTGCTTAATACTTTTGATTACTCTGTTAAATACGCCTTTGCCCCTAATACTTGCACAAGATTCTTCATCGTACCCGTCTACACTGAAGGAGATGTTGTCCACATATTGTGGTAACTGTCCAGAGTTTTTATCGGTGATAAAAAGACCATTTGTTGAAAGCAGGATGGTCCCGTCAAACTTACTTCTCAAGTGAGCCAGTATATCCATAATGTCAGCATGCATCATGGGCTCCCCGCCAGTAACATTAATGGCTTGGGGCTTAAGCAAGACAAGCTGGTCAATAATTTCTTTTATTTTTTCTGTGGTCAAGACATCGGTGAAGTTTATATCTGCGGATGCACTGCAATGTTTACAGCGCAGATTGCATTTATTGGTTAACGCCAGATACACGACATCTAACGGTTCCTTATAAATATGGGCTAAATGATTTTCCGGCAAAATACATCCGATATTTAATAATTGGTGAAACAGTTTCGATAAATTTTGAATGATTTCGGCATGTGCCGTGCTTTCAGTCGGAATAAGGAATACCTCGGTTTCTTCGGCAATTACCATATCCTTAAGTACATGATAATAAGCTTTGGAGGTTTTTAGGAAATCGCCTGTTTTGGTATTTGCGACAATGACCTGATGATTGTGGAACAATTCCTGCAGGTAAGGATTAAAAACATATTTCATAGTCAGTTCTCCTCTCATGCATTTAACTGCAATAATACCAAGTACAACATTTATTCTTTTAGAAAAGGGTTTATATGTCATAATCTGAACGGTTGCTGACATAATTGGACAAAAATATCTGTCCTCTCTAATCAGTAAAGTGTTTTTTATGACAGGAAAAGGGTGTATGATGTCACGTTCAGGTGGAAAGCAGCGTTAAGTTGTAAAATTACTGGAGAACAATTTTCAATTGATGTATTGGGAGTGGCGTATGCGTATGATCAGAAAGTATAAATGGATCGTTACAGGGGTTAGGAGTTTTAACCTTTTTATAATTTTGATTCTGGCTTTTCAAGCCCTGGATACTGTGGTCAGCCTATTACTTCCGCAGTACATAAGCAGGATTATTGACGGGGGGTTGGACTCGGAGGATTCCTCTTTAATTGTACGGTTTATGATTATCTCTATCGGGCTGTACGTTTTATCCCATTTGTTTAGTTTATTTTCTGAGTTTATCTTTACGGAGCTGGGTAAGAGAATTTCTTACAATCTGAAACAAAAGCTGTTAAAGAAAATATTTACTTTGTCCGGCGAAAATATTAGCATGCACAATGATAAATTATTATCCTTATTTATGAGTGATATAGGGAGTATTGAACGTCTGGTATCGAATGGCATACCTATGTTTATCTCAAACCTGCTGTTTCTTGCAGTTATTTGTTCCGTGCTTCTGTGGTACAACTATCAATTATTTGTTGTGATTTTCTTGATTATAATAATTACATTAATGAGCCAAATGTATTTTAACAGGAAAATCACCCAAAAAAGCAAATTGGTTATGGAAGCTTATGACAGCTCTGTTTTTTACATCAGAGGCACTCTTCATTCTATTATTTATTCAATCGGAATGGGGTTGAGGGACTACGTGCTCGGCAAATATATGCCTCTGGAGGAGTGGGCGCTGGAGACAAACAGAAAAAGAGGGAATACGGTAAAAATAGCTGCCACGGTTTCTTCTGCGATTGTTACTGTCGGGAATGTTCTTCTACTCGGTTGCGGTGCGATGATGGTCGTGAGGGGGCAGACCAGTATTGGGATATTGACGGTTTTTGTGTATTATTCCAATCAGATCATAGGACCCATCAAAGGTGTAACCAGTTATGTGGCAGGCTGGAGGCAGGCTAAAGTATCCATTGATCGAGTAGAGCAGCTTATGAATGCTGAAGAGGTGGAGTGAAATTGAAAATAGAATTTAAGAACGTATGCTATAGTTACAACGGACTGGAAGAGATTTTATCCAACGTTTCCTTCTCTATTGACAGAAACGATATATTCTGTCTGTCAGGCCGGAATGGAGCCGGTAAGAGTACAGCGATAAAGTTATTAACAAAAATTATTTGTAATTATACAGGTGAGATTCTGCTGGGCGAAAAAGAACTGCGGCTCTGGAAGCGGGAAGAAGTCAACGATAAGATAGGCATTTGTTTTCAGGAACCTGTAATGTATATGGATACGCTAATGAATAATATCATTTTGGGACAACAAGGCATTTCAATGGATCGGTTAAATGATTATATTGAACTGTTGGACACCAAGAACTTTATACGTGAGCATGGGGAGGAGCATATTATCGGGAAAAACCTCTCCTTATCCGGCGGCCAAATGCAGATGATATCAATTTTGAGGAACTTTTACAGCAACAAGGAGATATTAATTTTTGACGAACCCACCTCTAACCTGGATGTTATTGTAAAAGAAAAGTTCATTCAGCTCTTGGATGAACTTAAAGAAAGGCACATCGTTATAATGATTACTCATGATAGCGGAGTAGGAGGGGGATATAATAAAATATGGATGAACAAGTGAAAAAATAGTTTATTCTGCGTTGCGAAGCTGTTCAACGATACTGAGCTTATTGTTCAAAGAATATACTACCAGTGGAATGAAAATTCCGGCGGCCAGCAAAACAGGCAAGATGTACAACACCGGCCATATTATAAAATGATAACTAAAAAACCACAGGTAACGGCAGAGAGGCTTTATTATAAGAACGGAAGACAGAATGGCTAACCATCCAGATACCAGGCCTGTACCTAATACATAATATATGCCTTCAAGAGCCAGCATACTATGCAATTGGAGTCGGGTCATTCCGATGCTTTGCAGCATAGCAATCTCCTGCCGCCGTGCTATAATACTGGCCAGAATCGTATTTATGAAATTTAATATACCGATGCAGCTAATGATGAGGCTGAGAGTAACTCCAATAGTTTCAACGGTTTGTTGCATTCCGGCCACTTCTTTTCTTACTGAAAGCTTGGATTGATAGTCCATCAGCGGTTCGGTTGTCCGGGTATAATGTGCCAGGAAACTCTCCATGGCGTTCTCTTTGCCAGAGGGCACGTTAAAGGCATAGCTCATCACTGTAGGCTGCTGTACTAATTCTTTGTAGATATTCGCTGGAATATAAAAGTTATAATTCATTGGCATCCGATCAGAATTGGAATTTTTCATGGCGACATGACCCAGCACAGTGAATGTATGTGTCGTATATTTTTTATTCAATTCCGTTGTGCTATTATCCGTATTGTTATGGAGCGTAACCGTATCCCCAACTTTATATTGAATTAACGGCCAATAAGGGGTACCGTTATCGTTCAGTGCAACGCCCTCCAGAATATACTTTCCAGAAGCCAGCCTGCCGTAATCGGGTTGTCCGTCGATCCATTGCAACTGGCGAAGGGGCAGCTCATCTAACCCGTACACCTGTGTATATGGGTTGCCAATGGCATCAACCCCGTCTGATTTCCCCTCGGTCTTACGACTTGAATTCTCAACCGTAAGGAGCTCCCGGTCACCGTATAAATACCCGCCTTCTTCAAAGCCCAGCTGAGCTTGAACCGCTTTAACAAAACTATCGGAAAGTGCATTTGCAGACCCTGTGAAGTCTTGATGGAACAAATCTGCATGTCCAATCAGAAAATCTGTATCGCTGAATCTTGAGGAAATGTACTTGTCTACGTCCATACTCTTGGACAGCGCAAACGTTATGTTCAAGAGTACTAAACTTAATGATAGACTAATAATTACCAGCAAGGTGCGTTTCTTGTTACGTCCAAGATTAAAGCGTGCAATCCTTGGCATGCTATGGTGTGAAGTATTCTTCTGATTCTTCTTGTTTTTATAATGCAGTTCTGCAATCCTTACAGCATCAACAGGCGATACACTTGCGGCCAATCGTGCCGGTTTGAGAGTGCTGATGAAAACTGTAATAAGTGTGAACAAAGCAGAGCCTATAAATATCCATGGATTCGGGTATATCGTGGCCGCTGTACCTTTTAATACAGTGTTGTCTATAATAAGGGGTACAAGGTATTTCCCGCACATAAAGCCTGCGGCCAGCCCAACAGGAATGCTCGGCACGGATAGAAATAAGGCTTGCCTGCGGATGATGCTGCGCACCTGTCCGGAGGTTGTTCCGATGGTCTTCAGCAGGCCATAAAAACGTATGTCTTTGAGCACTGAAATCTGAAAAATATTGTAGATAATAAGATAGCCAGTCAACACGATCAGCAGCAATCCCAACAGGAGGGAGAAGAGGAGTCCAGAGTTGTTACCCAGACGGGTGGAAAGGTAAGCCCAGTTCACATTGCTCTGGACAAAGTTTACGGCACTCTCATTAAGCGAATATCCGCTTTCCGTGATTACTTTATTCAGTTTTCCACGCAAATCCAGGCTATTATTGAACATGATATAGGGGTGAATGGTTCCTGTAGAGGAGTGATCTTTTTTATATGTATGCTGAATTTCCTCGGTATGAGCCACTAGATAGGCTTGGGAAGCATAGATTTGCCCGGTATGAAACATAGGATCGTTCTCCCACCAGCCGGACAGGATAAAGTTGCGTTCAACAGTTTTTTCACGTATATCAAGCTTAAGGTGTACAGGTGCATTAATCGTTAACGGAACACCTAACAGCTGTAGTGTATGCTTATCTGCTATCACTTCATTTGCCGCTGCGGGTTGATGACCTCCATCCAATTCCACGAATCCAAGATTTAATGCTTTGTTATCGTAATACCAGAATTCCGTAGGCCATTTTAAAAATTCCTTGTTTTGAACGCCGTCACTTAACAGCTGTCTATATGCTATTTCTTTGATCAGCGGGTGATCCTTAATTACTGTGAATTCTCCAGCGCTAATATATTTTAAAACAGCATGGGCATCTCCGCCGGCTTGTCGCATCATTGCCTGCTGCATGTGGCCGACAGCGCCTAGTCCCATTGTATACAGGGTTGTAAACAACAATGAAGTTAGGGCAATCGCTGTAATGGCGATAAGGTTTCGGGCTTTATTCGCTTTGAAGCTTTTGGCGGACAGATTGCGAAGGACTTTTGTATGAGTCAGCTTAATCATCCGTATTTCCCTCCTATTGCTGGAGTATCCGCAGCCTTCTACGATAAGAATATATCACAGCAATCTTTCCACAATCTTTCTGAAATCTAACAGAGTTGAAAGAATTAATGTTCCAGCGGAAGAAACAGCGAGAAGGTAGAACCTTTGTTAAGCTGTGAAGATACCTTGATATAGCCTCCTTCGGCTGCGATGATTTCTCTGGCCAAAAAAAGTCCGATGCCCACACCTTCCTCTGTGTTAACAGCAGGAGAGCGGTAAAAGCGTGAGAAGATTTTACTCTGCTCCTCTTCCTGAATGCCTATTCCGTTGTCGGTAATATCAATTCGGCAGAATAAATCAAATACGGTCACGCTAACGGAAACAGTTCCATTGTGTCTGGTATATTTCACAGCATTATCAAGGACATTGTAGATAGCTTCCGCAGTCCATTTTAGGTCAAACCACGCCAGGGCTGCGCTGCTCTCGGCTGTAACCGAAATCGCTTTGGCGTGTGCTTCCGGCATAATTTGCGCTAATGCAGTGTCCAACAACTTTTGGACAGCCTCTTGTTTGGCGTTTAGCTTGATAATCCCTGTCTCCAGGCGGGAGGTCTTCATCAAGGCATGAATGAGGAAATGGAGCTTCTCGGCTTGTGCAGACAGGGCCCTCACACAGGTGGAGCCATCCTCCGGCAATTTGAATTCACTGAGAAGTTGTGAATACAGCAGGATATTAGCGATAGGTGTTTTCGTTTGATGCGCAATGTCGGATATCAGTTCATTTATTTTATTTTTTTCTGCCAGCAAATTTGTTGAGGATGCTGAACAGAGCGCCAGAAATTGGGCGAGTTTTGCTTCTAGCGCTGAGATGAGGGATTCATCGAAAACACTTTCCGAAAAGTTTCCATTAATTGCAGTGTCAATCATGTATTCAAAGCTTTTAAATGTTTTGTCAATGTTTTTACGGTACAGAATGATTACAGCGGCGGCTGCAAGAAGTGCAGTAACGGCAATACCAATACATACATAGCTCAGGATATTCATTTTATAGCCCATATATAGCCGACCCCATAGACAGTTTTGATATACCTGGGAGCGGACGGGTTCTCTTCGAGTTTATCACGCAACCTTTTTATCGCTACAGATAAGGCATTCTCACCTACAAATTCTGCTCCATCAGTCCAGATGTTATCGACCAGACGATCGCGGGAAAGGGTGATTCCACGATTATTGATCAAGAGTCGAAGCAGTTTTTGCTCAGTTTTACTAAGTTCTACTGGATTGCCGTTGTTCAGAAACTCCATCTTGGCAAATGAGAAATGAAAGCCGTCGAGCTCAAAGGTGTCGGGGTACAGATGTCTGCTTTTCTTAAGTTGAACCTCTACCCGGGCCCTTAATACCATCAGACTAAAAGGCTTAGTGATATAGTCGTCTGCTCCCCGCTCAAAACCTGTGACGATATCCGTTTCCAGATCATGAACGGTTAGGACAATGACTGGAATTGTGGTTGATTTGCGTATGTCAGCTAAAAGATCCAGCCCGCTTCCATCCGGCAGATTCACATCCAGAATAATTAAATCAAAGGCAGAGGATTGCAATGTTTCTTTTGCAGATGCAATGTCATGCTTTTGTATTAGGTTCATTTCGGGTCCTTTAAGGGCAATTACAATCCCGTTACTTAAGGCGATATCATCCTCAATAATTAATATGTGATTCATACTATTCCTCCGATCTTTCTCTCTGCAATAGTTAAGAAATTTTTGTTAATATTTTGAATAAATTGCCGAAAAAACCGAAAATACAGTTAATTATAACAGCTGTCCTCCAAATTGTCCTTATTACTGTATTATTTTACTAGAAAAAGCTCTTGTGTATTTCTGCTAATAATTGCGAGAAGGGAGGTATAAAAAATGAAAGAGTTAAGTTTACTGGCGGCTGAAGAGTTTGATATGTCTATTCAGATTTGTGACCCCGATGATTGTCAGCATGATTGCAGTCCAAACGGTCCAAATCAATGCAGCGCTTTCTGGACTGGAGCATTCTGAGCAGTGTCTTTGTCTCTGAGAGTCAAATTAGTTTGGAGGGGAAAATGATTATAGCTGCAAAAAAATATCCTATTCTAAAAGTTTTATTTCTGTCTATTGTCTGTTTTATTAGCTTTTTTATTGCCAATGATATTAACTATGCTGCACCAAACGCTGCTGAAGTCACAATTGAAGAATATGAGAATAATGTAAAAGCTCTACCTGTGCTTAATGCCAGCCAGACCATGGACAAATTTAATTCAGGCGAAGGTTTTTATTTTTATATTGGCAGACCCACCTGCTATTATTGCCGTGAATTCTCTCCGGTGCTCAAGGAGTTCTCCCGGCAAATCTCACAACCAATATATTATTATAATGTGGACGGCGGGGACTGGGGAAGGGAAATAGGGCAATTTCTTGTTGACCGTATTGAATTTCAGGGAACACCCACTTTGGCCTATGTAAGAGACGGAAAAGCCGTTGTTCAACAGGTTGGTTCAGGTCCGACAATAAATGAGCTGTTGGAAATTTTTGCTGATTATCCACATTAAAATGGTATCCTGTATCAGGACTGCTGGTATCCCGGTGGTTTGAAGATGAGGCTGGCGGATATACAGACAGAACAGAAACAAGCTGCAAATGATCTAAAACGAAAAGCAGCAGTTCTCCAATAACGGAAGAACCGCTGCTTTTTTTGAATTTCAGCCTGGACTATACTTCCCTTGTGCAGAAAGTGTTGATGGCTCATTCCCTTATCAGCTTCTCATTCTTCAGCCGGATGATCTTGCGGCGGACCGGCAGGCTGAGCCACACGAAGAACAGGCCCAGAATGATTACAGGGACTCCCACGATGAGGTTGATTTTGTAGATGTTAGAAGAAGTATTCAGCATCATCAGCATGATATTAAAGGAGCCGATGATCAGTTCCAGCAGCGCGAGGGACAGATAGACGTTATGGATTCTCTGATAGTGTTTGATTTTGGAATCTGTATCGGAATAGATCTGGAAGGGGCCTTCCGAGGCCTTCCTTCTGAAGATCACCCAGCGCTGGTTGATCAATGTACGCTTGGCCTTTGCAGGGGCTCCGGCAGGCACACGCTCCGCTCCGGTCTCCTCCATAAATTGCAGATAGTCGGACTCCTCCTTCGGGTCCTTCTCCAGCAGCTCAAGCCGGTAAATGTACTCTCCCTTGGCACTCTCCTCGAACACATAACGGGCCCATGAATATTCAACGAGTGCGAGCCCCTTAGCCGACATCTCATTCAGCCAAGCCTCTTCCTTCTCGAAATCTATGAAATATTTGCGTACCACCTGACTCATTACGCTTCGCCTCCCAGTAGCTTTCTTCCATTTGTGAGCAGCTCGTCAAGTCTTGTCATTTCACTGCGGACTATAGATTTGCCAAGCTCTGTAATCTGATATTCCTTCTTACGGGAATCCTCTCCGCCTGCCAGCAGCTCGATCCAGCCCCGTTCCACAAGTGTGCTTAGCGCACCATAAAGTGTGCCTGCCCCAAGCTCCACGCGCTGATGGCTCAGCAGCTTCACATTCTGCATAATGCCGTAGCCGTGCATCGGGGTGAGCAGAGACAAGAGGATATAATAGACGCCTTCGGTCAGCGCCCCGTATTCATTGTTGCTAGACAATGCCATCACCTTCCTTATTGCATCTTTGTGTAACATTCCACAGACCTTGGAGTTCCAGTACCATCATTCGTCGTTATACCCATTGGCGTTATAACACTGAACGTTATAGCATTGGGCGATATATCGTCAACCGATACATTGAGTATATCGGCTGGCGATATAGTTGTCAACAGGCTTGTGTACCACAATCTGACCCCGCATACACAAAAATCCCCTGCCCGCCGTTCGCACGGTTTGCAGGGGATCATCCTCCCGGTATGAATCAGCGCGCAGTATCGCTTCACTGTCAGCCTGGAGAGCAAGCGCTCAGGCTTCTGTTGCCCTTTTGCCAAAAAACGTCTTCAGCGCCTGATACACTTCCTTCTTATCCTTGATCACATAATGCATGAACTGCTCCTGCTTCAGGTGGCGGTAGGCGGACATCAGGGTGCTGCTGCGGTTGTACTGGTTCACTTCGCCATAGCCGAACATATTGCTGCGCTTCAGGAGCTCGCCGATCAGCTTGACGCAGCGTTCATTGTCCGAGGTCAGGTTGTCGCCATCCGAGAAATGAAAGGGATAGATGTTGTATTTGGCCGGAGGGTAGCGGCTGTCGATAATCTCCAGCGCCTTCTGGTACGCCGAGGAACAGATGGTTCCCCCGCTCTCCCCGCGTGTGAAGAAGTCATGCTCGCTGACCTCTTTGGCTTCCGTATGATGGGCCAGGAACACAATATCCACCTTCTCATACTGGCGGCGCAGGAAGCGGGTCATCCAGAAGAAGAAGCTGCGGGCGCAGTATTTTTCAAAAGTGCCCATCGAGCCTGAGGTATCCATCATGGCAATAATCACGGCATTGGAGTGGGGGGTTGTGATATCATCCCAGGTTTTGTAACGCAGATCATCGGGGCTGATGCTGTGAATGCCGGGAGTGCCTCTGCTGGCATTACGCCGCAGATTCTCAAGTAAGGTACGTTTTTTGTCGATATTCGACATCATGCCTTTTTTGCGGATATCGTTGAAGACAATGGATTTAACCTCGATTTCTTCTTTATCCTTCGGCTTCAGATGGGGAAGCTCCATATCCTGGAACAGAATATCCTCCAGATCCTCGATATCGACTTCGGCCTCAACGGTATCCTGCCCGGGCTGATCTCCGGCTTTATCCCCTTTGCCCGGCTGGGCAGACTGTGAATCGCGGCCGAGTACGTCACCTACCTGACTCTCCCCGTCGCCCTGGCCGACATGCTTCTGCTTGCGGAAATTATAGATAATCCGGTATTCATCCAGACTGCGGATCGGCACCTTCACAATCTGCTTGCCGCCCGACAAAATAATGTTCTCTTCGGTAACCAGATCCGGCAGATTTCCCTTAATGGCTTCTCTGACCTTCTGCTGGTGACGCTCCTGATCCTGATGGCCTTTGCGGTGAAGGGACCAGTCTTCTTTGGATACGACAAAAGCGTATGGACCGGATGGCTGTGACAGGATGACCACCTCCCATGGACTGTGTTATTCGGTATTGTCAATATTGAGGCTGAGGATCATGCGGCAGGTTGTAACTAAAGTATATTCAGGGAGATGGGGGATATGTGAGCTGTATTATTCACTGATTTCTTCAATGAGCAGCCTGTAGCTGTTAGAACGGGCTTCACCGGAGTACCGGCGTCCGTCGATGGTGAATAAATACAGGGCGGCCGAATATCCTTGCAGATCCTTGCCCATGTAATCCGGGTTTATCCTGACAAAATAGGTGAGTGTGACGCTTTGCCCGGCCTGCAGCGTCCCCAGAGCAACCGTTCCGCTGAATGGAGTCCCGGGTACGGTTACGGCGCTGATGGTAACGATCTCCGGCTCCATGACGGTTCCTTGCGGCACAATCCGGATTACGGATATCTCTGCGGGATAATTCCCGCTGTTCGCTACGTAAATGTTGAATTCAGCAATGCTCCCGGGGTCGACAACCGGCGGCTCCCCTTGCATTTGAATAGAGATGACGGGCGATAACAGCAACGTGGTCACTGCGCCCGACCGGGCGAGCTGCCGGACATTACGTCCGTCGGGAAGGGAGAACGTATACTGGACAACTCCCTGATTCTGAATGGCCGGCGTCTGGCGGATATCGGTGGCACCCGGAATGGATACGAGAAAATCCACCACGGCTTCAGCGCCTGCCCGTAAGGTGCCAAGCGGAATTCCGTCCCCGGGGCGGACGCCCTTCTGCGGAACACCGTCGATACGGACGCTGTCCCAGACGAACAGTACGCCTGGCGGAATGGCATCCAGCAGCAGTGCCTCCACGGCCAGGTTCCCGTTGTTACGCACAGTGAACTCATACCGCAGGTTGTCGCCGGGAGCTGCGCTGTAGAGATCAACCTTCAGGCTGACGGTTACTCCCGGCTGGATCACGGTAATCAGAACGGTGTTGCTCCCGGTGGTATTCCGGCTGTCATTAGCCACATAGGAGACCTGGGCCTGCGCCTGCAATACCGAGTCTGGAGGGGTTGAGGTTACCCGGACACGGTAGGAGATCCCGGCAGCTGAGCCTGTACTGAGCGAACCCAGTCCAATGCCTGAAGCCGGATCAGCCTCAGGCTGATAGACCCCGCCTGCAACCACGCTTCCGGGGAGGAATACGGCCCCTTCCGGGATAGGCAGAGTAGCGATAATCCCGGTCAGCGGCCGGGAGCCTTCATTGCTAAGCTGAAGGGTATACGTGACGACATCCCCAATGAAGGTAGTAGGTGTGCTGGCAGAGAGCAGCGTGGACAACTGGTAGGACAGAAGGGAGACACTGACAGGATTGGAGCGGATGTCCGCGCTCACTGTTCTCCCTTCCGGAGTGGTGAAGGAATACGTGCCAACCGCTCTGTTGTCCAGGACAAGCGAAGGCGGGAGTGAGACTACAATGACCTGGAAAGCGATGGTGACCCCTGAATGCGGAACAAGAGTCCCCAACGGGATGCCGGAAGACGGAGTAACCCCCGGAAGGGGCACTCCGTCTCTAAGCACACTGTTGGCTATGAAGGATACTCCCGGGGGAAGAACGTCAACGATCGTGAGCAGTGCCGGTGTATTGCCGCTGTTCCTGGCGGTAACGGTATAGACCAGCGTATCTCCCAGGGAGGCGCTCAAGGGAGCCGCTTGTTTGAGCAGGGATAGAACCGGACCCACAACGGACGTATGGACGGTATTGGAATAGGCAATAGCGTCATTCCCTTCTGCGGAGCTGTACCGTACCATGGACTGATTGCTTACGACAGGCTGAAGCCGTGAGCCGTCTGTCATATAACAATGACCTGAACCTGGAAGGTTACCGTAGAAGAAGCTCCCGGAGCAATGGTTCCGATCACTACACCGGAGGCCGGGTTCGCACCAGGACGCGGAACACCGTCCACAGTCACACTGCCTGCAACGAATTGGCTGCCGGCCGGAATCGGGTCAACCAGCACCACATTGTTGACAGGAACAATACCGTTGTTCGTCACAACGATGGTATAGGTAATGATGTCGCCGACTATGGCATCAATGGCCGGAGTACTCTTGACGGCTGTTACATCCGGGGAAGAGACCGGAATGACCAGCGTATTGGACAGGGCAGAGCCTGAGAGCAGACGGCCATCCGGCGGAGAGTAGGTGAAGGTGGCGGCGGCCTGGTTCACGAGCTGCTGCGGTGAAGGCAGGGAAGCTACCGTAACCTGCAGAGTGACGGTCATCGTGACAGTGGCGCCTGCTGCTACTGTCCCCAGGTTGATACCGGTAGTCGGATCTGCACCCGGAACGGGCTGGCCATTGACCAGTACACTGTTCGGAATGAATACGGCTCCCGCCGGGATGGAGTCGGTTAAGGTGACGACGGCTGCAAGATTGCCTGTATTGGTCACGCTGAGGGAATAAGTGACGGTATCCCCGACCGTTGCATTGGCGGTATCTGCACTTTTCAAGATGCCGATAATCGGCTGGAAGACAGGAGTAACCAGCGCATTGGAGTAGGAGGCGCCGGAGAATGCACCGGAGGTGAAGCTCACCGAAGCCTGGTTGCTGAGCGTGGCCGGATTAGGCAGCGTGTTAACAACGATGCTGAAGGTGACCAGGACAGATGCGCCCGGGGCCACGGTGCCCAGAGCAATACCGTTGGCAGGATTCGCCCCCGGCAGCGGAGTGCCGTCGACGACTACGCTGCCGGGGACAAAGGAAGAGCCGGCCGGAATCGGGTCGCTCAGTACAACATTATTGATCGGCGCTATGCCGCTGTTGGTAACACTTATGCTGTATGGAACAGTATCTCCCACGACTGCATCGGTTACTGTAGAGCTTTTGACAACCAGTACATTGGGCGAGGATACGGTAATCTGATTGATGTTCGAGCTGGCCGACTGGTTGAAGGTCCGTCCGTCCGGCAGCGTGTAAGCAAAGGCGATGATCGCCTGGTTGCTGAGCTGCTGGCTGGCAGGAAGTGTATCTATGACAACAGAGAACACGATTTGCAGTGTGGCACCCGCAGCGACCGGGCCCAGCGGGACACCTGAGGCGGGATCAGCGCCCGGTGCCGGGAAGCCGCCAATCAGCACACTGTTCGGAACCAGCGTTGTACCGGCGGGGATGGTATCGGTCAGAGTGGCGGTTGCCGCATAGTTACCTGAATTGCTGACATTGACAGTATAAGTGATCGTATCCCCGACCGTTGCATTTACCGAGCTGGAGCTCTTGGCGGCAGCGATAATCGGCTGGAAGACCGGAGTGGTCACAATGTTCGAGAAGGCCACGCTGGACAAGGCCCCGGAAGTGAAGCTGGCCGAAGATTGATTGTTAAGCACTTCTGATCCCGGCAGGGACGTAACGGTTACGTTGAAGGCTACAGTGACAGAAGCGCCCGGAGCGATACTGCCAATCGTCACCCCGGTAGCTGGCGAAGCTGCCGGACGGGGAACACCGTCTACCAGCACACTGCCCGGAACAAAGGCGGTACCGGCAGGCAGAGCATCCGTGAACACCACATTGTTAACGGTAGTGATGCCGTTATTGGTCATCGTTACTGTATACGTAATGGTATCGCCAACATGGGTTGCGGTGGTCGCGGTGGTTTTGACAACCGCCAGGTTCGGGTTCGAGACGGGGATGGTCAGGGTGTTGGTGGGCACCGAACCTCCCAGGGTTCTTCCGTCAGGCAAGGTAAAGCTGTAGGCAACGGTTCCCTGATTCACCAGCGTTTGCGGTGAAGGCAGTGAAGTGATGATTACGGAGAACGATACAGCAACACTTGCACCCGGGGCGATGGTTCCGGCCGCAATTCCGGCGGCGGGACTCGCCTGTGGCAGAGGCAGCCCGTTAATCAGCACACTGTTCTCTTCAAAGGTAGTCCCGGCAGGAATATTGTCCGTTAAGGTCAGAATTGCTGCGTAGTTGCCTGTATTGCTGACCGTTATCGTGTAAGTTACGGTATCGCCGACTGTTGCATTGGCGGTATTGGCCGTTTTGACCGCAGCGATATTGGGCTGGAAGACAGGCACCGCCACGGGATTGGAGAAGGTGGAGCCTGTAAAGACACCGGAGGTATAGGTTACAGTAGCCTGATTATCTATCGAGGTGTCTGCCGGTACCGAAGTTACCGTAACGCTGTAGGAGACTACGGCGGAAGCGCCGGATGCCAGTGTGCCAATGGCGATCCCTGTTGAAGGATGGGCATTGGGGAACGGCACGCCATTTACAGATACGCTGCCCGGCACGAAGGCTGCCCCATCCGGTGTTGGATCACTGAGCACTACATTATTAACCGGGTCTATTCCGTTGTTGGTGATGTTAACGGAATAGGCAATGGTATCGCCGAGTGCCACTGAGGTGGAAGACGTACTCTTCACGACCTCCAGATTGGGGGCGGAGACAGCGATCGTTACGGTATTGGAGACGGCGCTTCCGCTCAGCAGCCGCCCGTCCGGCGGTGTGAAGGTGTAGGTAGCAGCCGCTTGATTCACAAGCTGCTGCGGGGAAGGCAGGGACACAATGAACACGGTGAAGCTTACGGACACACTGGCGCCGGGAGCGACAACGCCGACGGTGATTCCAGTATCCGGTGCAGCGCCCGGCTGAGGGAAGCCGCCGACAATGACGCTGTTGGGATCAAAGGCGGTACCAGCCGGAATATTGTCTGTCAAGGTAACATTGGCCGCAACGTTGCCGGAATTACTGACGAGCACGGTATAGATGACCGTATCGCCAACTGTGGCGTTCAGGTCATTGGCGCTTTTGACAAGCGTGATCTGCGGCTGCGTGACCGGTGTGGTAGTGACGTTGGAAGAGGAAGAGCCGGAGAAGACCCCGGAGGTGAAACTGACGGTGGACTGGTTATTGACCTGTGAAGGAATCGGCATTGTTATCCTCACCTCGAATGTTACGGCAACGGAGGCCCCAGGCCCCAGGCTGCCGATTGGGATACCGGCGGACGGAATTGACAGCGGCTGGGATACGCCGCCAACAATTACGGTTCCGGGAATGAATGCTGCATTCTCAGGCAGGGGATCGCTGAGAATGATGTTGCTGACAGAGGTAATGCTGTTATTCGTCAGCACGGAGGTGAACGTAAGAATGTCGCCGGTCACAGCATCAATGACATTGACGCTTTTGACGACACTGACATTGGGTGCCGAGACGGGAACGGTCAGTGTGTCCGACACTGCATTTCCGCCGAGCTGCCGTCCATCCGGCAGGGTGAAGGTGAAGGAAGCCGCTGCCGAATTAAGCAGCTGCTGGTTCGGAGGCAGCGCAGTAACCGTAACAAGGAAGCTGACTATGACGCTGTCTCCGGGAGCAAGCGGGCCCACCGGAATTCCGGTCAGGGGGCTGTACCCGGGCAGCGGTGTTCCGCCGATGCTGACACTGTTGGTCTCGAATACCGTCTGCGGCGGCAGGCTATCGGTCAGATTCAGCAGGGCGGCAATATTGCCGGTGTTGCTGGCCAGGATGGAGAAGGAGAGCAGACTGCCGACAGAGGCTTGGGCCGGGCTTGAGCTTTTGACCAGTCCGATGACCGGGATGAAGACTGGAGTAAGCACCGTGTTGGACAGGGCTGTTCCGCTGAACATGCCTGCTGTAAATGACGCGCTGGCCCGGTTGCTCAGTTGAGCCGGACTTGGAACGGAAGTGGCATTGACCTGGAAGACTACGATGCTTGTGGTCCCGGCGGCGAGGGTACCCAGAGCAATTCCGGCATTCGGATTGGCAGAGGGCACGGCAGTCCCGTTGACGGTGACGGTTCCCGCAACAAAGGCGCTGCCTGCCGGAGCCGGATCGGACAGCACTACATTGTTAACCGCTACCCCGCTTGGATTGGATACCGAGACCGTGTAGGTGAGATATTCCCCTACCGCGATTGCGGTGAGATTGGCATTTTTGAGAATCGTGAGGTTGGGGGCGGATACCGGAATAGTGACCGTATTCGAGACACTTCCGCCGGACAGGGAGCGTCCGCTGGGCAACTGGTACGTGTAGCTGCTGCTTCCTTGGTCGGTCAAGGTGGCCGGAGACGGCAGTGACTGAACAGAGGTCAGGAAGGTCACCGTGAAGGCTGCTCCGGGAGCCGCTGGCCCAAGCGGGATTCCGCTAACCGGAGAGGCGGCAGGAAGTGCCGCTCCATTCACGGTTACACTGCCGGCGACGAAGGCGGACCCGGCTGGAATCGTGTCGGTCAAGGTCACCGTTGCAGCGAGATTGCCGGTGTTCTGGACCTGTAGCGTGTATTGCACATTCCCTCCAACCGTGGCGCTGCCGGGGCTTGCGCTTTTGACGATGCCGATTACCGGCTGATATACAGGAGTCAGGGTGGTATTGGACTGCGTAAGGGCATTGAATGTCCCCGAGCTGTACGACGCCGATGACTGGTTGGCGAGCTGGCCGCTTCCCGGCACAGAGGTTATTGACACC
This sequence comes from Paenibacillus tritici, assembly GCF_013204885.1. Classification (GTDB taxonomy): domain Bacteria; phylum Bacillota; class Bacilli; order Paenibacillales; family Paenibacillaceae; genus Paenibacillus_AQ; species Paenibacillus_AQ tritici. The sequence goes on along the minus strand of NZ_JABMKX010000015.1, from coordinate 73,752 downwards.
TGAAAGGTTACTGTCACACTGGCCCCCGCAGCAAGGGTACCCGCGGTAATCCCCGAAGCCGGATCAGCGGAAGGCCTGGCACTGCCGGCCACCACGACACTTCCCGGCACGAAAGTGCTGCCGGCGGGAATCGGATCGGAGAGCACGACATTCGTCACGGCTTCAATTCCATTATTGGTGATCACTGACGAATACAGCAGGGTGTCGCCTACGGCGACATCCGGGAAGCTGGCGCTTTTGACGATGGAGACGTTGGGCAGTCTGACCGGTATGCTCAGCGTATTGGAGGCTGCGGTACCGGTGACGGTCCTGCCGTCAGGAACCACGAAGGTATAGGCTGCCGTAGCCTGATCAACCAGTTGTGGAGGGGCGGGCAGACTGTTAACCAGCACGCGGAACTGGACGGTAGAGCTTCCTCCGGCCGCGATAGTACCGATAGCGATACCTGTGGCAGGATTGCCGGCCACGGGAGTGCCGTTTACCGTAAAGCTTCCCGGAACATAGGTGCTGCCCGCAGGAATGTTATCCGTGAGTGTAGTGGTGGCACCGATATTGCCGGTGTTGGCTATCTGTAGCGTGTAGATAATCTGATTGCCGACGGTTGCGTTGGTTGTATTCGCGCTTTTGACAATGCCAAGAACCGGAGAATATACCGGCAGTGATTGTGTATTGGAGGGAATCACTCCGCTCACAATCGGGCCGCCGGCCACACTCTGGAAGGTGAAGGCGGCGGTAGCTGTATTAGGGACGATTTGCGGATTGGGCAAGGAAGTAACCCTGGCTTGGTATGTAATGGTTATGGAAGTGCCAAGAGTTAGCGATCCGAGCGGAATACCGGATGTTATATCATAAGACGGTCTGGCAACCCCGGCTACCACTACGCTTCCTGCGACGAAGGTAAGACCTGCCGGGAAGGTATCCGACAATACAACGCTGGCTGCACTTGCTGTACCGGTATTGCTTACCGTTACTGTATACGTCACGGTATCACCAACAATCGTACCGGCGGCATTGGCGGATTTGGTTAAGGAGATTTTGGGTGCGTTGATATCAATCTGCAGGGCATTGGCATTCACGACATAAGCATCGCCCGAAGTAGTCAAGGTAAGCAGGGCGGAAGACTGATTGTTGACGAGGCGGGCGGAGACATCCACGTTCGTGATATCCCAGCCCTGCCTGCCGCCGACAATGTTGGAGCCCGGACTGCCGTTAATCTGGTTGCGGGTTCCGAAGGTTCCGGTGGTATTCAGGCTGCCGGCATCATTGTTAATCTGCGAGGCGAAGAAGTTATTGGCGAAGTTGTTAGGCCCGGACAGGGCGACCTGGGTGGAGGAGGTAGGACCGAAAAGCGCCTGGTCTCCTGAGCGGTTGGCATCACCTTCCTGGGCGCTGAACAGGGTGCGTCCCCCGAGCGCGCCAGTGACAGGGGTAGCGAATCCGGTAATGGTTGTAACTACCGGAGCCGAGGAAGCTTGGACAAGGACAGCCCCTGCGCGCAGTGACATGTTGCGGAAGGGAAGGGACGGATTCTGATAGATGGCGGCGAGTGTCCAGCCGGCATGGTTGGCAGTAGAATCGCCGGGAATTACGATAGTCCCGACTACACCGCCGGTGACATAGGTTCCGGCGCCGGAAGCTTGAATGGTACTGGTCACATTAGCGGAACGGACATACGCGAGTGCCCCGCCTCCCAGATCTACGGAATTGGCCGTGGCTGGATCGGGCGATACGCTGACCGTGTTTCCTAGAGGGGTAGTGAAGGAGACAGGGTTATTGATCGCTGCGGTAAGGTTGACTGAGCCGTTGACATAGGTACCCCCCCAGATTAATTCCGCATACAGAATCGTGCTTCCGGCGGGAAGGCTCAGAATGGCTGCTGAGCTGTTATTCTGATATAGACTGGTAGTACCGGCGGGGTAAGTGCCGAATACAGAAGCGGTGTTTATAGTAGTAAAGCCTCCGATGCTATCCTGGGTACCCGGTACGCCAGCTACCTCTGAACGGCTCAGCCCCAGTGTATTGCCGGTGAAGGTAATGGCACCTGTTGCATTTACCGTAGACCGAACGACTAGAGGAATGTTTATCACCTCCTTTGGAATGAATGCGCATAGAGAGGCAGACAGCATAAAAAAGCAGACCGGCTCCTGCGGGAAGCCGGTGTGCCCTCTTTCTTGTGTTGATATAGCCTATGTGAAGTTCTGTGTAATATTGTATGTCCATCAGGAAATTTATAACATATATTTCCTGTTCTGCAGCCGAAGCCGGCGTTTGAGCAGCGCCCGTGGTTCGGGATAGACTTTTCTGCTCATAGCTTCCAGTTCTTCACGGGTGATCTCCTGCTTAATTACAGCGAAGTGATACATGATTTCATGAATAACGTTAGACTGCAGCGTCTTCAGGACCTCCAGCTCCTCCGTATCGTAGAGATCGTCGTCAAAAGGATATTGGTAGAACAGCTCCATCCGCAGCAGTCTGAAATCAAACGGAGGCACAGGTACGGGATAATCCAGTATCTCCGGGCAGAGCGGGCTTTGATAAGGCTGATAAAAGCAGCCGGTCAGATAACGGGGGGTATATTCATCGAACTTTTGTTTAAACATAGGATTGGATACATGCGGGAAACTATGGGCATAGGGTGAGAGAATGCATACAACAGCCTGATGGGTACTTATTCTATAAATCTCTGACATCGCTGCAAATAGGTCGTTCACATAAGGCATGACCCGGCTGGCCATTACAAATTCGGCCGTATTGTCCGGCAGGGGGATTCCTTCGCCAATATCGCAGACGATATCAACTCCGGGGTACAGTGTGCGGTCAATTCCCAGATAACCCGATTCTTTGTCCGGGCCGCAGCCGATATCGATTCTCAGGGGAAACCACCACTCCTTCAAGGTGCTGAATAAGGCTCTTCACTATTGTATTAGTCCAGTGCTTCCGTGTGTACGGCGGATGCCCACCTTATAACGCCAAGTTTACACAACCGGGCTTACGGGGTAATCCTTAATAAGGTAGGCAAGCTTCAGGCTCTGGCCCTACCGCAAGATACAGAGGAGGTACACAGCATGAGACCACAACGAACATTACCCGCTATGGCAGCAATCGCTGTATTACTATTCACCTTAACGGCTTGCGGCGGGAATAGCCCGGCTGAAGCACCTGGAGAATCGTCTGCGGGCCAAGCACCGGCCCCTGTCCAGACAGAAGCGGTCCCTATTGCCAGCTCAGTGCTTAAGCCAAGTCCTTCCGCCGCCGGAGAGGCACAGCTCATTCAGGGATCAGGTATTTATGTCGGACAGATTGATAACCATTCGGTAGAGATTGAGACGGAAGAAGGGCCGACGGCCTTTGAACTGGGAACAGGCGTTGAGGATGCGCCGGAGCTGCTTGAGATGGATGATCCCGTGGTTTTTGCCTATGTGGAAAAAGTAGTCGGAACTGACCCTGTCGTGATTCAGCGGATACTGTCCAGTCTGGCCAAGGCAGACAGTGAAGAGACGCCGCCGTCACAGGCCGGGGTGCTCCCGGATACCCGTACCTTCAAGCTGACGCTGGAAGGTATGGAAGAGGAGAAGACGGCAGCGCTGGCCGCCGGTGACGGATTCTCGTTGTACGTATTCGATATCTTCACCTTTGATGCGGCAAGCGGCAGACTGGCGATGAAGGTGGACCCCGGGTATTATGCCGAAATTACGAAGCTGCCTCCGGATTACAATCTGGATAGGCTGGAACAAGAGAGCCGTGCAGAGCTTGCCTCTACAGGCAAGGTTACAGCGCTCGGCGAGAAAGAACGTGACCGGCGGATGTCTGATGTCCGCCTGTATCTTACGGCTATGGGCTCTGGCCTGACCCGTCAGGTGGCCGTGAAGGAGACGGACGGACAAGGTTATCTGATCCGGTTGAACATTCCGCAGCGGGAGGCCTCGGAGGGGTTCGGACCGCATGTATATGCTTCGCTGGATTCACTGGTCAATCAGGAATAAGACCGGGCTGCGCACCTTGACATTGCAGCTTGCCCGGAACCGGGACGGCAATGGAGACACCCCTGTGCGGGGTTCCTCTCGTTGCCGTCTTTTGCTGCCTTTGGGTCCGGTCCCAAAGGTTATTTTGTTGTAACCGGGGTAGCAGAGAAACTTTTCCCGCCTAGCTTGCGTCAAAGAGAGAGTGAAAATGAGAATAGTTTCCTATCCGGGAGGGTGAGCTTGTGAAAAAGTTATGGATTTCTATGGTTGCAGGATTATTGGTATTGCCGATGTTGTTCCAGGCTCCGGCCCAGGCAGCAGCTAAACCCATCAGAGTTATTATTGATGGAGTGACATTGACCACAGATCAGCCGCCGGTCATGGTGAAGGGACGGACGATGGTACCGCTGCGGGCAATCTTTGAAGCCTTCAATGCCGATATCAAGTGGAATCAGAAGACACAGACCGTAACAGCTTACAAGGATGATACAACGGTTGTACTCAAGATCGGCTCCAAGATCGCCACGATCAACAACAAGGCGGTCAGCCTTGATGTGCCGGGTCAGAATCTGAAGGGCCGGACCATGGTTCCGACACGGTTCGTAAGTGAAGCGCTGGGCCGGGAAGTGGGCTGGAATAAGGAAGCCCAGCTTGTGACGATCACCACTCCGGTTCCGGCCGGTGGGAATGCGGCCCCGGTATCCGGAGTCGCTGCCCAGGATATCGGTGATTACGGCGACGGACGGGATTTGCAGGTCAGCTTCAACCGGGCGGCCGATGAGTCGCTGGTGGATCACTATCGTGTGCTGATCGTCAAGACAGGTACTGCGCTGGATCTGTCATCCGCACTGGCAGTGGGCTCCTATAATTATTCCGTGGTTCTGGTAACAGGGGCGAACCCGGTGGTGAAGCTGAACGCTGCTACCAGAACCCTGGACGGTGATCTGATTAAGAATAATCAGGGATACACCGCTTATGTTGTGACCGTCGGCAAAGGAAACAATACCAGTGCCCTCTCCGGTGGAGCGGCCCCGGTAACCCTCACTAACAAGGCGGTTCCGGCACTCGGCACCGTGCAGGTTAAGGATACCAGTGATTACGGGGACGGAAGGGATATCTCCGTCAGCTTCAGCAAGCTGGCAGATGAGACTAAGGTAAGCTCTTACCGGATATTTGTAGTCAAAGCCTCGAATACCTCTGTTTTTGATCTGGGCAGAGCGAATGCGGTGGCAAGTGCCAATTACACACAGACTAACAAGACAGGGAACAATATCAGTTTGAATCTCCTTTCCGGTTCCCGGGATACAGATGGAGCGCTTATTAAGACAGGAGTCGGCTACCGGGTCTTTGCACTGGCGGTGGACAGCAGCAATGCAGCGAATAATGTGCTGTCTCAAGCTTCTGCGGTTCTTACGCTTTCCAATGTGGGGATTTCGAGCCTGAGTGTGACTGATGTGAATGATTATAACGACGGCCGCGATTTGAAGGTCTCATTCAACCATGCTTCAGATGAAACCTATATCAGCCAGTACCGGATTATGGTAGTTCCTACGTCATACTACAGCAGCTTCAGCTTGAATGATGCGAATAATGTACAGAGTGCCAATTACACGGCTGTCAACACATCGGGATCTGCTACCGAACAGATTCTGAATTCCTCCAGCCGAGATGTGCGCGGCGCACTGATCAAGAATGGAACCAGCTACAAAGTATATGTATTGTCTGCCGGTAACGGAAACAATCCAGGCTCGAATGTACTATCGGCTGCATCTTCGGCCATTACACTTCTGAATACCTCCGGCCTCAGCGCAATATCCGGTCTGAACGTGAGTGATGTCAGTGATTATGGGGATGGCCGTGATCTGAAGGTATCGTTCACTCATGCCGGAGATGAATCTTACATTAGTCATTACCGGATTCTGGTTGTACCTACGAACTACTACAGCAGCTTCAGCCTGTCCGACGCGAATAATGCAGCCAACTATATCACGGCCAGCACCTCCGGGAACAGCACCAGTCAGGTATTGGATGCCTCATCCAGAGATGTGCGCGGTGCCGTGATCAAGCCGGGAACCAGCTATAGGGTGTATGTATTAACCGTCAGAAACGGCAGCTATCAGGGTGCTAACCTGTTGTCGGATGGATCGGCAGCGATTACCTTATCAGCCAAAGAAAAGCTTCCGGTCACCTCCGTGACCAATGTGACCTACGGAATGGATAACGGCGGAATAGTGGTTAAATTCACCAAGTCCTCCCGTGAATCGAATCTCTCGGAATACCGGGTATTCGTCGTTCCGTCCAAGCAGAGCTTCGGTTCCGCAGAGGCCCTCGGAGTGCAGGGCTCTTATTATAGAGCAGTAGCCCCTAACGGAAGCAACCAGTCTGTTGCGGCTGCAGGCAGGGATATTAACGGTAACTCTATAGTCAAAGGAACCAAATATAAGGTGTATGTGCTTGCAGTAGCCAATAGTTCAGGAATACAGAATGGCGGACTGTCTGATTCGAGCGAAGAGTTTGAGTTGTAAACGGCATTCTAGACGCTTATAGCTATTAAAAAACACAGCATGTCCCGGACAAAGGGGATGTGCTGTGTTTGCTGTGGAGGCGGTTGTCAGGAAGCTCCGGCATTCACCAGAACAGTGGATAACAGAAGCATGAACAGGAGCAGGAGAACAGCGTTAATGATCGTACCGGTGATAGCGAATACCTTGCGGCGTCTGCGTAGAGTAAGTCCGATAATGCCGGTAACCGCCCCGATCACATTAACCGCTACAAGAATAAGTACAGTTAAGCCGAGATACATGATCGTTTCTGCCGAATCGGCAATGAGCTTATTATTCTCATTCATGAGTGATGCGGCTTGTGCTCCTACGTAGACAAAGGTAATGGCGTAGCATACCAAAGTAAACAGAGCGATAACGAATGAAGCGATACCGGGCCCGGAGTGCTTATAATCGCGTTTATTCTCTTCGTACGCATTTTCGGGTTCGGGAGATGAATGATAGTCCATGGGCTGCGCTCCTTGAGATGAAATAGGGTTACTACCACTTTTCCATAAGCTGGCTCCAAATGCAAGTCTACTGGCCAAATACCTGTAAGAACCAGTGGCTGGCAATAGGCGGCGCAGATACGTTAAGATAGGAGGAGTTCAAGACACAAAGGAGCTGTGGAACCATGCAACGAAGATTGATAGGCTGGGGAGCTGTGCTTGGGATGCTGTCTGTGGCAATCGGCGCGTTCGGATCGCATATTCTGAAGCCTGTAATCAGTGCAGACTATCTGAAAGTGTACGAGACCGGCGTCCAATATCATATGTTTCATGCGCTGGCCTTGATTCTTATCGGCTTGACCGCAGGCCAGTGGGGGGAGAGTAACCGTCTGCGCTGGTCAGGACGGCTGATCGGCGCCGGAATTATCCTGTTCTCAGGCAGTCTGTACGTCCTCAGTATTTCCGGTATCAAAATTCTCGGAGCGATCACACCCCTCGGAGGCGTATGCTTCATCGCAGGCTGGATCTGCTTTGCCCTGGAAGCCTTCAAGCGTAAGAATTGAACAAAAGCACCCGTTCCGGAGTCCCGGGCGGGTGCTTTGTTGTCCTACAGAAATTCATCAATCTCATTGAGCTTGAAGGTGTAGACCTGCTTCTCGTCCACATGGTATACGCTTAACGAATTGGCCCCTTCGTCAAAGTTCAGAATACGGCAGGGCATGGATACCTGCTTGCCGTGCCGGTTCGCTCTCAGCCGGACCAGCTGGTTATTCTGAATGTACTGCCGGATCTTGCCGAATACATCGGCTGGAGTCTCTGCAGGTGCGGCAGGCGGCTTCTTGGCTGCGGGCTGTTCGGCAGGCTTGTCCGCCGGAAGGTCCGCTGGCTTCTCTGGCAATTTCACTGACATCGGAGCCGGTGTGAAGGAGTCGTTCTTCAGAGCCATTTTTGCAGATTTCAGCAGGTGATCAATGGTTCTTCCAAGCTCCAGACCGGAGTTGATGTTGAAGTCAGTGATTTTGTCACTGCTATTCAACATTTCAAGCATAAATTGCAGTGCAAGCGGGTTAGTGCGGGCATTAATCAGGATGTCGACATTGAACAGATAATTGCCGTCGGTGTGTTGTAGTTTCTTATCCATTAATCCCCCAGCTTCATCGTTTGGCACGATTTATCGTTTATTAATAAAGTATATAAACTATACCATTAAACAGGCAAAAATTATATACCCTCGTGTATAGAAGTAAGGACTTACGGCCCTCTTATTTATCCGGGAACTAGGACCATCGTCCACACGCGGCCAGAACCGGACGCATAACCTACAACGTAAATGCGAAAAAGGGAGGTGCTGCAAAAATGGTAACGTTAGAGCCTGTACAGGTGGGCGATCATGTTCTGGTAGGTGTGGAGGTCAAGCTGCCCAAAACTACGCTGCTCAGCATCAGCACAAGCAAGGGTTACATCATGTGCGGAGCGCTGGATATAGGGCTGCTGAATGAGGTGCTGAGTGACCGGCAGATTATTGCTGCAAGAGCTGTAGGAGTGCGCACGATTCCTCAACTGCTGGCCGCGCCGCTTGAATCTGTAACTATAGAAGCGGAAAAGCTGGGAATTGTGCCAGGTATGACTGGTGCAGAGGCCCTGCTTCTCATGATGTAGGGTGCATGTCCATGAGAGGTCAGCCCGGGAGCTTCCCGCCCTTTGGCTGACCCCATTTTGCCTTTGAAAAGTGAATTTTAGCATAACCAGCCCAAGCTTAGCTCATCCTACGGGGTAGGGCGGAAAGAGGCTTGTCCGGAGTCATCTTTGTTTCGCCCTGTAGCCAAAAGGGTAAATGGAGAATAGACAACTGCAAGGCCGGACAATGGACAAGCAGCCGGCTAAATTCATGGATAAGGAAGGGATCAACTCATGGCTAAAGCATCAAACAAAGTAAACACAAGCTCATTGGAACAAGTACTTAACCGTCAGGTGGCCAACCTGAACGTATTGTATGTGAAAGTGCATAACTATCACTGGTATGTGAAAGGCGAGCAGTTCTTTGCCCTTCATGTCAAGTTTGAAGAGCTGTATGATGATATTACCCTCAAAATGGATGAGGTTGCAGAACGCCTGCTGAGCATCAAAGGCAGCCCGGCAGCGACTATGAAAGAATATCTGGAAATTGCTACGATTCAGGAAGCCACAGGCAAAGAAGATGCCCGGGGCATGGTTCAGGCCCTGATCGAAGATTTCGCTACAGTAGCGGAAGAATTGACTGAAGGCATCGAATTGGCTGAAGAGAACAGCGACCAGCCGACAGCGGACCTGTTCATCAAGATTCGTGCCGACCTGGAGAAGAACCAGTGGATGCTGCGCTCTTTCCTGGGCTGATTGCCGGATAAATTAGCAGAATAATTTCAACTATAGGAATAAAGTCTCCCTGGAGGGAGACTTTATTTATTTTCGAATGATAAGGATGTCATTGAAACGAATGCCGTCCTTTAAAAGGACAGCGTAGCCGTTTCTACTCGAAGTCACTAAGAGTTAGGTGGAGCGTTGTATTCTCATCAATCATCATTTGAATGAATTTCAGTGAAGCCTGCATCTCCGGTTCCGAGAATTCACTCATTTTCTCGATGAACTTCTGCTCCAGGTTCTCGTGCATCCGGGCGTGGAGTTCAAAGAGCTGTCTGCCTTTCGGAGTAAGGCTGAAGTAGATTTCTTTCTTGTTGTCATTCATCCGGCTCCGCTTAATGCAGCCATCCTGGAGAAGCTTGGCGCTGATCTTAGTGATGCTTGCCTTGGACAATTTCATGGCCTCCGCAATGGTAGTGCTGTTCACAGGCTCGTGCTTGCCGATACAGTCGATGACATGAATACTGGTCAAGCTGGTTGAAGTGAGAGTAATTCCGTGCTTCCGTGTGAGATCCGTAAATGCATCCATTTCGGTTGCAAAGGTCTCTTCAACTAAATGGGAGAGGTGGAGAAACCGGTCATACAGCAGCCGCTTAAGTCCTTCAGAAGAATGCATAGGGCTCAGCATCTCCTTTCTGTAGAAGTATCTTTATTCTAACTCGAAATGATTAACGTGTAAACTAACTTCACAGACAAGTTATTTATAATAGAACAATGGTTTTAAATTAAATGAAACCATTTGACATCGTATTTCATTCAAAATATAGTTAACTGGTAAACAATATTAATTATTGGACACCAAACGATATTTTGGGGGGATGAAGATGAAGGATGTGTTCACTACCGTTAGAGAACGGCGGACTATTAGGAGATTCAGCGCTGCACCGGTTGAACAAGAACGGATTGTTGCCCTGCTGAACGAAGCAGCTGGCTTATACGAGGCCGAAGGAACGCCGCACTGGCGCTGTCTTTACTTTGGCACTCCCGATTCCCGTGAAAAGCTGGCTGAATCCATGATCGCGAAGGTGACAGGCAGCCGTCTCGGGAAGCTCCTTCCTGCCCCAATGACAGATCTTCTAAAAAAGCAAATCACGGGGACTCCCGCTCATGTGATCTTCATTGCCGAGTCCGCCGGCACAGAGCGGGAACGGGACGAGAATTACGCCGCGGTCTGCAGTATCATGCAGACTGTTCAGCTTCTGGGCTGGGAACAAGGACTGGGTATGCTGTGGTACTCAGATCCCATGATTCTGAGCGAATCGTTCTATAAGCTCATCGGTTGGCGTGAAGGAGAGAGGTTTGCCGGGATTTTGGAAATAGGCTACTTCGACAAAGCACCGCGAGGACGAAAAAGAACACCGGCAGAACGGAGCTGGACTACCATCGGTGAAGGCGGCAGCATACATACCGTGGCCGCCCCCTTCTCTGAACAAAATATCCAGAAGCTGCTGAACGAGGCGGTCTGGGCGCCGAATGACGGGATGCGGGAGCCTTGGCGGTTCATCTATGTGACGGGGGATAAGACAGAGGCCGCAGGCAAACTGCTGTTCTCTGAAGAGGCACCTTCCCCGCCATTCCTTCTGGTCGTAGCCAGAGAAGAGGCAGACCCGCACAAGCAGGACGAGGATTATGCGGCGGTGTGCAGCTTGATCCAGAATTTTCAACTGCTGGCCCAGTCCGAAGGGTGGCACTTACGCCGCAGGATTCCGGAATGGGTCTATGACCGGAAGCGGTGCGAGTCCTTCGGGCTTCGTCCGCTGGAACGGATCGTCGCAGTGCTTGAAGCAGGGGAACATCAGCGGTATTCAAATTCCGGTTTTCCTCCGCACGCAGTGAAGATAACCATTAATTAATTTGATTAAAAAGGGCCGATGTAATAAAATTAGTGAGAATCATTGATAATCATCCTGATTCAATTTATAATAATTATAATGTGATATAAAATCTAATTGCTTGTAATCAGGGTTAACCTGTGACAATACAACTTTCTGATTTCGCAAATCGATCAATGGAGGGAATAATAATTATGGCAGCAGATTTTGTCATTGAGGGACTGAAAGCGACGATTGAAGGAAAAGAAATTCTGAAGGGGATCAACCTTCAGATGAAGGGCGGGGAAATCCACGCCGTGATGGGACCGAACGGTACTGGTAAAAGTACGCTGGCCTCAGCTCTGATGGGTCATCCCAAGTATGTGGTTACAGAAGGTACAGCTACGCTTGAAGGTGAAGATCTGCTGGAGATGGCAGTGGATGAGCGCGCCCGCGCCGGTCTGTTCCTCGGCATGCAGTATCCAAGTGAAATCAGCGGAGTGACGAACTCCGACTTCCTGCGCAGTGCGATCAACTCGCGCCGTGAAGAGGGCAGCGAGATCTCACTGATCCGCTTCATCCGCCAGATGGAAGCCAAAATGAAAGAACTGGATATGAACCCTGAATTCCTGCACCGTTATCTGAATGAAGGCTTCTCCGGCGGGGAGAAGAAACGTAACGAAATTCTGCAAATGATGATGCTGGACCCTAAGATCGTCATTCTTGACGAAATTGACTCCGGCCTTGATATCGACGCACTCAAAATTGTTGCCGATGGTGTGAACACCATGCGCAGTCCGGAACGCGGATTCCTGATTATTACCCACTATCAGCGTTTGCTTAATTACATCAAGCCTGATTATGTGCATGTCATGATGCAGGGACGGATTGTCAAATCCGGCGGCCCTGAGCTGGCTCACAGACTGGAAGCGGATGGTTATGAATGGATTAAGGAAGAACTCGGCATCGAAGACGAAACTGTAGGACAAGAAGCTTAGAAACGCTGGAAGGAGGAAACCACTTATGACGACGCAAACCATTCTTCCCGTGGATGCACAGCAGCTCAGCGTATGGTCGCAGAGCAGCAGCGAACCGGGCTGGCTGAAGGACAGCCGCTTGAAGGCTCTGGAGCTTGCCGCAGGGCTTGACCTGCCGAAGCTGGAGAAGACACGGATTGACCGCTGGAATATCAACAACTACGGGGAATTTAAGACAAGTGCGGCTTTTGCCTCACTTAGCGAAGCTCCGGCCTCCATTGCCGGACTGATCGAGGGGCAAGAAGAAGGCAGCCTGATTATTCAACGGAACTCAGGGGCAGTGTATGCCCGTCTGGCTCCGGAGCTGGCTGCGCAAGGCGTGATTTTCACCGATTTGCAGACTGCAGTCAGAGAGCATGGAGACCTGGTTCAGCGTTATTTGCATAAGGCAGTATTGCCTGAAGAACACTCTATCGCAGCACTGCATGCAGCCTTATGGAACGGCGGGGTATTCCTCTATGTTCCGAAGAATGTCATCATCGAGACTCCGCTGCAGGCGGTCCTGCTCACGGATGACGCGGAAGCTGCCTTTGTACCGCATATTCTGATTGTTGCCGATACTAACAGTTCGTTGACCTACGTGGATAACTACGTATCAGATAAGACTGAAGCGGGTCTGCATAACGGCGCCGTTGAAGTATTCGTAGGTGCAGGTGCCACTGTAAGATACGCTACTGTACATCAGATGGGGCAGGATACTACGGATGTGACGTACCGCCGCGCCGTTGTGGAGAATGACGGCACCATTGAATGGATTATCGGTGAGATGAACTACGGTGATACAGCCAGCGACACCAAGTCGATCCTGAAGGGCAACGGATCGAGTTCGGATGCGAAGGTAATCGCTGTAGGCTCCGGTTCGCAGAAGCTGAGCTATACTACACAAGCCCAGCACTTCGGCAGAAATACACCAAGTGACATGATTACCCGTGCTGTGATGCGGGATTCGGCGACTTCGATCATTAACGGAATCACCAAGATCGAGAAAGGCGCCACCAGAGCTGACGGACAGCAGACAGAGAAGGTTCTGATGCTAAGCCCTAAGGCACGCGGTGACGCTAACCCGATCCTCCTTATAGATGAAGATGATGTAACCGCAGGCCATGCCGCTTCCGTAGGACAGGTCAATTACGAGCAAGTCTATTACCTGATGTCCCGGGGAATATCGCGGCATGACGCAGAAACACTGATCATTTACGGCTTCCTTGCTCCTGTAGTGTCGCAAATTCCACTGGAGGGACTGCGCAATCAGCTCCAATCTCTTGTGGAAAGGAAGTTAGGCCAATGATTAGCAGTATAATCCGGGAGCAGTTTCCCATACTGAACCAGGAGATTAACGGCCATCCGCTGGTCTACCTGGACAGTGCGGCAACTTCCCAGAAGCCGCGTCAAGTCATTGACGCGGTCAAGTCTTATTATGAATGGGATAATGCGAACGTGCACCGCGGGGTTCATACCCTGGGAAGCCGGGCAACCGATGCTTATGAAGGCGCCCGGGAGAAGCTGAAGAATTTCATCAATGCCCGCAGCACCAAGGAGATTATCTTCACACGCGGCACAACGACCGCACTGAATATTGTAGCTTCCTCTTACGGCCCTTCCGTCCTGCGGGAAGGCGATGAGATTGTGATTACCCAAATGGAGCATCACAGCAATTTCATTCCCTGGCAGCAGCTGGCCAAGAAGACCGGGGCAACCCTGAAATTCCTGCCGCTGCAGAAGGACGGGACCATCACACTGGAGGATGCTGAGAAGACGATCACGGCTCAGACGAAGATCGTGGCCATAGCTTATGTGTCCAATGTCATGGGCGTTACCCATCCTGTCAAAGAGCTTGCAGCGATTGCTCACCGCCACGGCGCGGTAATCGTTGTGGATGGGGCCCAGAGTACACCGCATATGAAGGTAGACATGCAGGAGCTGGACTGCGATTTCTACGCGCTGTCCGGTCACAAGATGCTTGCGCCTACCGGGATCGGCGCTCTATATGGCAAGAAGGCCCTGCTGGAAGCCATGGAGCCGGTTGAATTCGGCGGTGAGATGATTGATGATGTTGGGCTGTATGAGTCCACCTGGAAAGAGCTGCCCTGGAAGTTCGAAGGCGGGACGCCGATTATTGCTGGCGCCGTCGGCTTGGGGGCAGCGATTGATTTCCTCCAGGAGGTTGGAATGGATCATATTCACCGCCATGAAATGCAGCTTGCCGCCTATGCGGAGCAGCGGCTGTCGGAGATCAGCGATCTGACGATCTACGGCCCCCGTAACCGTCAGGTGGGGGTAGTTACCTTCAACCTTGGGGATGTCCATCCGCATGATGTAGCCACAGTCCTGGATGCCGAAGGCGTTGCTGTACGTGCGGGACATCACTGCTGCCAGCCGCTCATGCGCTGGCTGGAGGTTAGTTCCACTGCCCGGGCCAGCTTCTACCTGTACAATACAGAACAGGATGTAGATTTGCTGGTTCAAGCTTTAATCAAGGCAAAGGAGTACTTCAGCTATGAACTTGGATGACTTGTATAGACGCGTAATTATGGATCATTACAAAAATCCCCGGAACCGTGGTTCATTTGAAGATGACGCTCTGAAGATTGAGCTGAACAACCCTACCTGCGGCGACCGCATTACGCTTCAGCTTAAGGTGGAGGACGGCGTCGTCCAGGATGCCCGTTTCAGCGGCGAAGGCTGTTCCATCAGCATGTCGTCGGCTTCGATGATGACGGAAGCGGTCAAAGGCCAGACGATAGCGCATGCGCTTGAGATGGCGGACAGCTTCTCCTCTCTGATGAAGGGTGAAGAAGCGGATTTCGGAGACTACGAAGATATTGAAGCCTTGTCCGGTGTGAACAAATTCCCTGCGCGGATCAAGTGTGCCACTCTGGCCTGGAACGCGCTTCGCAAAGGTATAGATACGAAAGAAGCTCAGCAATAACATTACAAACGAGGAGGCTTACACCATGGCTAAGAAAGCGCCTGATATGGAGGAATACCAGTATGGGTTCCGTGACGAGCACAAGTCGATATTTCAGTCTGGTAAAGGACTCACGGAAGAAATCGTCCGGGAAATTTCTGCAATCAAAAACGAGCCGGAATGGATGCTGGAGTTCCGTCTGAAGTCCCTGGAGCAGTTCCGCAAGATGCCAATGCCTAAGTGGGGCGGCAATCTGGACGATCTGGATTTCGAGGACATTCAATATTATGTAAGACCTTCCGAGAAACAAGGTAAGACCTGGGAGGAAGTTCCATCCGAGATTAAGGAGACCTTCGATAAGCTGGGGATTCCGGAAGCGGAGCAGAAGTTCCTGGCCGGCGTCTCTGCACAGTATGAATCTGAGGTTGTATATCACAGTATGCAGAAGAACCTTGAAGACCAGGGTGTAATCTTTACGGATACGGATTCTGCACTGCGTGATCATCCCGAGCTGTTCAAAAAGTTCTTCGGTACGATCATTCCTCCAGCCGACAACAAGTTCGCAGCGCTTAACAGTGCAGTTTGGTCCGGGGGCAGCTTCATTTATGTTCCGAAGGGCGTGAAATGTGAAGTGCCTTTGCAGGCTTACTTCCGGATCAACTCCGAGAACATGGGGCAGTTCGAGCGCACTCTGATTCTCGCAGATGAAGACAGCTTCGTGCACTATGTAGAAGGATGTACCGCACCTATCTACAGCACGAACTCTCTGCATAGCGCAGTGGTTGAGATTCTCTGCATGAAGAATGCCCGTGTCCGTTATACCACGATTCAGAACTGGGCACCGAATATCTACAACCTTGTAACCAAACGTGCGGTTGCCGAAGAGAATGCCACCATGGAATGGGTAGACGGCAACATCGGCTCCAAGCTGACGATGAAATATCCGGCGGTTGTTCTTAAAGGCCGCGGCGCTAAAGGCTCGGTATTGTCCATCGCAGTAGCGGGCAAGAACCAGCATCAGGATGCCGGCGCCAAAATGATTCACCTGGCACCGGACACTACGTCTACGATTGTGTCCAAGTCGATCAGTAAGCACGGCGGCAAGGTCACTTACCGTGGACTCGCCTCCTTCGGCCGTAAGGCAGAGGGCGCGAAATCCAATATCAAATGCGATACGCTCATTCTGGATAACGAGTCCACCTCGGACACGATTCCTTACAATGAGATCATGAATGATAACATCGTGCTTGAACATGAAGCTACCGTCTCCAAGGTGTCCGAAGAGCAGCTCTTCTACCTCATGAGCCGCGGCCTCTCCGAAGCCGATGCCACCCAGATGATCATCATGGGCTTCATCGAACCGTTCACCAAAGAACTGCCGATGGAGTACGCGGTTGAGATGAACAGATTGATTAAGTTCGAAATGGAAGGCAGCATCGGGTAACCAGAAGCTTCTTCCCTTCATTCAGTAATATCCTGCGCGTGTCCACAGAATCTTGACGCAATCTGGTCGAGGATCTGGGGGCACGTTTTTTTATACGGAGCTTGTAATTATTATACATAATATCCCTTTTGCAGGCGGCTTAAGGGCTCTTCGCAAGCGCTGAATCTTGCTATATCTTAATTGAGCAGTATTTGCGAGGAAATAGCAGCAATTAAAACGAAGGGCGTCCTTTTCCGCCTGCTTAGGCCCTGTTCTTTCCGAAAAGAGAGGAAAACGGAGGTTTATCCCCTTTGCCGCATTAAATTATGGATGATAAACTGCTTAAAGTCCCTAAATTGAAAGCGTTAAAAAAAGGTGGGTTAAGATGTGGAAGGTTGCTGTATGGGACTAAGTTTATGCTTACAAAGTAAGCTGTACTTCGTAAAGCCAAGTTTATGCTTACGGAGCAAGCTGTACTTCGTAAAGCTTTAAGGAGGAGAGATATGGATGTTCTCAGGCAACTGCGGGGCTTTTATCGGGAGAAGCTGCACTATTTGATTCTATCGATTGTATGTTTGGCGGCCGCAACTGCAGTGGGGCTTATTACCCCCAATTTGTTAAGGAGATTGATCGACGATGTTATTGTTCCCCTAAAGTTTACTGAGGTGCCCGTACTCGCTCTTAGTGTGCTTGCGGTCATTATTGTTAAGGCGTGCCTGCAGTTTGCCCATGGGTTCTTCGGCGGACGGCTGGGGAATTTCCTGGCGTACCGGCTGCGCAATGCCTGCTATGAGAAGCTGCAATTCCTGTCCTTCCGCTATTATGATACCGCGAAGACAGGTGACCTGATGTCCCGGCTGACCGGGGATTTGGAAGCCATCCGGATGTTCATCGGCTTCGGATTTGCCCAATTGCTGAATGTGTTTTTCATGGTTCTGTTCGGCTCCATCATGATGTTTACCATCAACTGGCAGCTGACGCTGGTTACTCTGATCACTATGCCGTTCCTGGCTGGAGTAGCACTCAGATTTGAATCCAAGATTCATCCGGCCTTTCAGGAGATGCGCCTGGCATTAAGCTCCCTGACAACGGCTGTACAGGAGAATGTCACCGGGGTGAGAACGGTCAAATCGTTTGCGAGAGAAGCATACGAAGTTGAGAAATTCTCACACCGTAATGAACGTTATAAAGATAATCAGATTTTTGCGGCTGAGCTGTGGAGTAAATTCTTCCCGTTCATGGAGCTGCTCGCTTCGGTCAGTGTTGCCATATTGCTGGGCGTCGGCGGTACGCTGGTCATTAACAAGCAGATGTCACTGGGAGAGCTGGTAGCGTTCTTCAGTCTGATCTGGTACATCATCGGTCCGGTGTGGGGACTTGGGTTCCATATCAATAACTACACCCAGTCCAAAGCCTCCGGCGAACGTGTGCTGGAAGTGCTGAATCAGCAGATTGATGTCAAAGATAAAGAGAACGCGCGTGAGCTTGCTCCGGCTGAAGTAAAGGGTGAGGTGGATTTCGATCATGTCACTTTTGCTTACGGGAACAAAATGCCGGCGGTCAAGGATATTCATTTCCATGCCGAGCCCGGTGCGGTCATAGGATTCCTTGGCGGAACAGGGTCCGGGAAGTCCACCATCACCCAGCTCATGATGCGGGCTTATGATGTGAACCAAGGAAGTATCAAGCTCGACGGAGTGGACATCCGTGAATTCCAGGTCCGCAGTCTGCGCTCACAGATATCGACGGTATTCCAGGAGACCTTCCTGTTCTCGTCGTCGATCCGCAATAATATTTCTTATGGACTTAAGAATGTCAGCATGGATGAGATCATCCGTGCCGCCGAGCTGGCGAAGGCGCATGACTTCATTATGGAGATGCCGGAAGGCTATGATACGGTCGTTGGTGAACGGGGAATGGGTCTCTCGGGCGGCCAAAAGCAGCGGATTGCCATTGCCCGCGCGCTGCTGAAGAATCCGCGGATTCTCATTCTGGATGATGCAACCAGTGCGGTTGATATGGAGACGGAGCATGAGATTCAGGCCGGATTCCAGGAGGTTATGCGCGGACGGACGACTCTGATTATTGCCCACCGCATATCTTCTCTGCGTCATGCCGATCAGATCATTGTGATGAATGAAGGGAAAATGGTCCAGCAGGGCACCCATCAGGAACTGATCGCCGTCCCTGGACCTTATCAGGATGTGTACCGGATTCAGTACGCCGATTATTTAGCCAGGGATAATGAACGAGAGGCGGGTGATCCGGCATGAACCTTCAGACCTCCAAGAAGACCGCAGAGGGCGCAGTAGAGACTGACAATAGTAAAGTAGAGGAACAGACGCTTGAAGAACGGTTTATCTATAAAGATGATGATGTGATAGACAAGGCTTTTGACTGGAGGCAGTTCACCCGCTTGTTCGGTTATATGAAGCCATACGCGAAGCAGATGCTGCCGCTTGTCTCCATCATGATGATTCTGGGCACCATTACCAAGCTTACGGTTCCGTTCCTGACAAGTATGGCGATTGATAAAGCGATTGCTCCAAAAGACGGAAATACCAGCTTGACGCTGCTCTATACGTTAACGGCAAGTGTAATCATCCTGTATCTGATCCAATGGATCGCCGGCGTATACCGGATCAAATATACGAATGTGATCGGCCAGCGGGTGATCTATGACCTCCGCTCGGACCTGTTCCGGCATATCCAGAAGCTGTCCTTCAACTTCTTCGATAAACGGCCTGCAGGCTCGGTACTGGTCCGGGTAACGAATGACATTAACTCGCTTCAGGATTTGTTCACGAACGGGGTAGTCAATCTGATGATTGACTGTGTGCAGCTGCTGGGCATCATGGTTATTCTGCTGCTGATCAACTGGAAGCTGGGGCTGGCGGTGATGATCACCGTACCTATTATGTTCCTGATCTCCACCAAGCTGCGGCAGCGAATCCGGATCGCCTGGCAGGATGTGCGGATGAAGAACTCCCGGATCAACTCCCATCTTAACGAGTCGATTCAAGGGATTCGCGTCACGCAGGCCTACACCCAGGAAGAAGAGAATATGCATTATTTCGATGCCATGAATATGGACAGCCGGAAGTCCTGGAACAAAGCATCCGCTATGAACCAGGCGTTCGGCCCTATTATTGAAGTTACCGGCGGCTTCGGAACGATGATTCTCTTCTGGTTCGGGGCTTACCTGATTCAATCGGGAGAGCTTACCATTGGTTATCTGGTGGCCTTCAGCAGCTATGTCAGCAACTTCTGGGACCCGATCAACCGGCTGGGACAGATGTACAATCAGCTGCTGGTTGCGATGGCTTCCTCAGAGCGGATCTTCGAGTATCTCGACGAGCAGCCTGCGGTTCAGGATAAGCCGGGAGCCACGCCGCTGTCCAAGATTCAAGGGGATATTCACTTCAATAATGTAGTGTTTGAATATGAGAAAGGCCGTGCGGCACTCAAAGGCATCAATCTGGATGTCAAAGCAGGCCAGTCCATTGCCCTAGTAGGACATACCGGCTCCGGCAAAAGCACAATCATCAACCTGATTGGCCGGTTCTATGATATTAAGAGCGGCCACATTACGATTGACGGCCGGGATATCCGCGAGGTTACTCTCCAGAGTCTGCGCGAACAGATCGGGATTGTATTGCAGGATACCTTCATCTTCTCGGGAACGATCCGCGACAACATCCGCTTCGGACGGCTCACCGCGACCGATGAGGAGATCGAAGAGGTGGCCAAAGCTGTGGACGCCCATGATTTCATCATGAAGCTTCCAGGAGGGTATGACACCGAGGTGGAGGAGCGCGGCAGTGCACTGTCCATGGGGCAGCGTCAACTGCTGTCCTTCGCCCGGGCGCTGCTGGCTGATCCGCGGATTCTGATTCTGGATGAAGCGACAGCCAGTATTGATACCGAGACGGAGATCAAGATTCAGGAAGCGCTGAAGCTGCTGCTTCAGGGCCGGACCTCCTTCATCGTTGCCCACCGGCTCTCCACCATCCGCCATGCGGATAAGATTGTGGTGCTGGATCATGGCGAGATCAAGGAAGAAGGCAACCATGCCGAGCTTACCAAGCACGACGGCATCTATAACGGCTTGATTGAAGCGCAGTTCCGCTTCTTATAGCAGCTCTTACAAGCAGCAGCCTGTCCCCGAATGGAGGGATGGGCTGCTGCTTTTTTTGAATATTTAAGCGTTACCCCGGCCGTTTGCCGGACCTGCCGCTTACCCGGACCTCCAGCAGTTGGGCGCTAATCTCCTGCTGCCAGGCGGTGTCTTGTGTATCAGCTGCCAGCAGGCCTTCCATATGGAGGCGTGCCATCTCCCAGCAATAGACAGTGTTGATATGCAGACAGTGCTGAAGCTCGTCTTGTTCCGCCGGAGCCAGCGGACGCTTCAGACTCAGAGTGTACAGTTCAGCCAGGCGCTGATGAACCGCAAGCATAACATTCCTCCTTATCAGGCTGTGAGCGAATAGCACCGGAGCTGATGCGCTCAGTATCTGCTATTAGCCTGGCCCTGGAGGGGCGGATTCAAACCGGAAGGAGGCATAATTTGATTATTCAGATCAGCGGATAAATAAAGTTCTTGAAATCGCTTTTATTTATGCTACAATAACAGTAATACAGGATTGTGACCGGTAACGCGGGCAATGCCTAAGCTGATTCGAGTATCATTTTTATGAATGATATTGGGATCAACTTAGGCTTTTTTTGTACAAACTATGCGTCAGGGGGTGAAATAGAGATGATTATCGAAAAGGTGCTGAACAATAATGTGCTCCTGACCAAGAACCAGAAGGGCAAGGAAGTTATTGTGATGGGCAGAGGAATTTCCTTCAATAAGGTTGCGGGTGATTATGTTGATCCTGCCAAGGTGGACAAGATTTTTCTGCTGAACGAGAATGAATTCACAGCCCGGCTGACCGAGCTGCTGAATGATATTCCGGTGGTTCATCTGGAGCTGGCGAGCGGGATTGTATCCTATGCCAATGAAGTGCTGCGCACGGAGCTAAGCGATAATCTCTATCTGACGCTGACGGATCACATTCATTTCGCGCTGCAGCGTTTCGAGAAGGGAATTCTGCTGAAGAATGCGATGCTGTTTGAAATCAAACGTTTTTACAAAAAGGAATTCGGGATCGGGCTGGATGCGTTGAAGATGATTGAGGAGACTACGGGTCTTGCGCTTGGTGAAGATGAAGCCGGGTTCATTGCCCTGCATCTGGTCAACGCCAGAATGGATGGCACTGAGGTAAGGTCTACCATCAAGATGACGGAGATCGTCCAGAATATTCTGAACATCGTTACCTATCATTATAAGGTGGTACTGGATGAGAATTCGCTGAATTACTCGCGGTTTCTGACCCATCTGCAGTATTTTTCCATGCGGATTCTGAAGAAGGAGACGAACAACAGCGGTGAGGAGTTTCTGTATAACCAGGTGAGGCAGACCTATGTCAAGGCTTTTGAATGCGTGGGCAAGATCAATGAATATCTGGAGAAGACCCATGGACAGAGCTTAAGCAAGGATGAATACGTCTATCTGACCATTCACATCCAGCGTGTAACGGACCGCAATAGTCTGGAGTAACGCGTAACATCAACAACCATCCTCTATAATTTCATATTTTCATCGGACAGGGTGTAACTGGTAATGCAGGCAAAACCTGAACTGATGGCAAAAAAGCGTGTTCGGACGCCTTCTTTTGCCTTGAGTTCAGGTTTTTCTTGTTTGCAGAGGGGAAAGATAGAACATTGCTGGCACAAATCGCCTCTGCAGCGATGCTTATAATACAGATTCTCAAAAGGAGCAAACTCACATGAGTAACAAAGACTTATCCAAACAAATCATTACACTCGTTGGCGGAGAAGGGAATGTGAATTCCGTCTTCCATTGTGCCACACGCTTAAGATTCAAGCTGAAGGATAACAGCAAAGCCAATAAAGCAGCATTGGAGAAAACGCCGGGCGTCATTACAGTAGTCGAAAACAGCGGACAGTTCCAGGTCGTCATCGGCAATAATGTCAGCCAGGTGTTTGAACAGATTATGAAGGAAACCTCGCTTCAGGATGCCGAGAAGAACGGTGGTGACGAGAGCTCGGAAAGTACCGGCGTGCTAGGCAAAGCGGTAGATATTATCTCTAGCATTTTCTCGCCGATTCTCGGAGCACTGGCCGGGGCAGGGATTCTTAAGGGCTTGCTGGCCCTGATTCTCTCCCTTGAATGGATCAGCGCCACCAGTGGTACTTACCTGATTCTCAATGCGGCGGCTGACAGCGTGTTCTACTTCCTGCCTGTATTCCTGGCGGTTACAGCAGCGCGTAAATTCAAGGCGAATCAATTCGTGTCCATTGCCATCGCCGGAGCTTTGATCTACCCCGCAGTCGTTGCGGCGGTAGGCTCACCAGACCCGCTGCACTTCCTGGGGATCAAGATAATACTCATCAACTATTCCTCCAGTGTAATCCCGATTATTCTAGCGGTATGGGTACAATCCTATGTGGAAAAATGGTTCCGTTCCTTCATTCATGAGTCGGTCCGGAACATTCTGGTTCCCATGTTCGCACTGCTCATTGTTATTCCGCTTACCTTCCTGGCCTTCGGACCTGTAGGTTCACTGATCAGTGACGGACTCGCTTCCGGTTATACCTGGCTCTACAATCTCAGTCCGCTTGTGGCCGGAGCCATTGCCGGGGCGTTCTGGCAGGTATTCGTTATCTTTGGTGTACACTGGGGCTTCGTGCCGATCATGCTCAGTAATATTGCTACCCTGGGACAGGATACAATGCTGCCTATTCTCAGCGCGGCAGTACTGTCGCAGGCCGGGGCAGTCTTCGGCGTATTCCTGAAATCGAAGAACCCGCAGCTTAAGGCGCTTGCTGGTTCCTCCACACTGTCGGCGGTCTTCGGCATTACGGAACCGACGATTTACGGGGTGACCCTGAAGCTCAAAAAGCCGTTCATCTACGCCTGTATCTCCGGCGCGATCGGCGGTGCGATTATTGCCACAGGCGGCGCAAGAGCATTGTCCTTCTCCCTGCCGGGTCTGCTGGCTTTGCCGACGTATTTCGGCACCGGATTCATCTGGGTAGTCATTGGTATACTTGTAGCATTCGTACTGTCTGCTGTACTGGTATTAGTTCTTGGATACAATGACCCTGAGGCAGCTCCGGCGGCTTCTGTTAACCAGGGTGGAGTTACCGGTACCACGACCCCAACGCTGATTGATAAAGAAATCGTGGTAAGCCCGCTGGCTGGAGTGCTGCAGCCGCTGGAGAGCCTGCCTGACGAAGCTTTTGCTTCCGGCGCCATGGGCAAAGGGATTGTCATTGAGCCGTCTTCCGGCAAGCTGACCTCTCCTGTGAACGGAACAGTGACCACTGTATTCCCTACAGGACATGCCATTGGCATCACCTCGGACAGCGGAGCTGAGCTGCTGATTCATGTCGGCGTTAATACCGTGAAGCTCAAAGGTCAGCATTTCAACAAAAAAGTAACGGAAGGCGATAAGGTGGAAAAGGGCCAGCTCTTGCTTGAATTTGATCTGGAAGCCATCCGTGCAGCCGGATTTGTAACCGCAACTCCGGTCATTGTAACTAACTCGGCACAATACCTTGATGTGCTTAAGAGTACAGGAACAGATGTAACAAACGGCGAGCTTCTGCTGACATTAATCCGGTAATCATTGACGCAGGTAATATTCCACACCAATAAGGGCTGTCCTCAGCTTGGCCAATTGCTGGCTCAGCGGGACAGCCCTTTTGTCTGGGCAGAGAAGTCTTGCCGGGTTATTCCATATAGATCTCCACGACGGCAATGGTTCGTTCGCGTGACAGGTCAAGGAATTTGCCTTCGCTCTGTACGAGCGGACGAAAGACATCCAGCGGGTTGTTCATAATGATGACTCCCATATCTCCGGTGCTCAGCAGGACGCGTTTGCCGATGAAGTTGGGCATCAGATGATTAATGAAGGCCTGGACCAGTTTGCCGTTCAGCTTGCCGAAGCTGAGTGAGTTGATCTCGCGCAGGACGGAGATCAGCTCCTGCTTGGACTGATAGACCCGGTGAGTCGTCATCGCGCTGTAAATATCAGCAACGGCTGCAATCTGGGCGTAAGGGTGAATATCTGTCTTGGTCAGCTGCCGGGGATATCCGGAGCCGTCTTCCCGTTCATGATGCTGTAAGGCAACCAAGGCTGTAAAGGGGTCGTTCATGGAATTCTGAATGATCTCGTATCCGTATACCGTATGTAATTTGATCTCATCGTATTCTGCAGGTGTCAATTTGCCAGGCTTGTTCAGGATAGCGGGGGAGATGCGGCATTTGCCGATATCAATCAAGTATCCCGCACGGCCGATCTCGTAGCATTCTGTCTTGGAATAGCCAAGCCATGTGGCGAGGTAATACGAGAGCATGCCTACCTGAAGGGAATGGTTATAGGTGTAGTTATCTTCCCGGTCCAGCAGCAGAAGGAGTGACACTACATCCTTGTGTTTGTCTAGCGTGGATAATGTCGGCTGAAGAATATCGTCCACCACGGACTGATTGAAGCTGCCTTTGCTGAGCGCTTCCATATATAGAGACTCGAAACCGTCAATCATGATATCGAAGCTGCCGGTTGCAGCCTGAATGATTGAGGTCCGGCTGGAAGGGGCAGGCTCTTCCTGCACGGACTCGATATCTACATAATCAACACCATGCTGGATGAGCTTGGCGATTTCCTCCATGTGCAGCCGTGATCCCTTAGGTAATACATGAAGCCCGCGTGAGCTGAAGGTATCCATCCGCAGATGATCACCCGGTTTAAGGTCCATCACGTGTACTCTCAATGAATAGGCCACCTTACTAAAGCAATTTTTTTGAGCATAGCAACAAATTATGTAATATTCAATGGTGTAAGAGTACTGAATTATGACTTGCGGCTTGTGCAACTGCGCAGATTAGCGGGGGGATGGGCAGGCCGGGTTAACCGCCGGATACAGGCGGGATCAACGCCACTTCTGAGCCTTCAGTAATATCCATGTCATCAGGCGCGTATTCATGGTTAACAGCGATCAGGGAGACTCCGATCTGTGGCGCTGCATCAGGATAGGAGGCCGAGAGGAGCTCCTTGAGCCTGCCGGCTGTCACAGGGGACTCATGGGCATGGAAGATCAGAGTGGAGGAGCCGATGACTTCGGCCAGGCCGGCGAACAGCCGAATGGAGATGTGCATGATTTTTCACCCTTTCAGGACGTAGGTCCGGACAGCTTATAATGATTACAATATACCATAATGAGCCTGAAAATGTTATGCTAACTCTAGAAGAAACACAAGCCTGCCGCTTACACTATAAACGGCTGTACAAGTGGGAGGGGAGCCAGATTATGAAGCCTGGGCCGCAAAGATTAACGATTATTCATACCAATGATATACATAGCCACTTCGAAATGATGAGCCCTGTCGCGGCTGAGATCAACGCCATGAAGGCTGCCGCAGGAGAGGAGCCTGTGCTGCTGCTTGATATCGGCGACCATATGGACCGTGCTGCCGTAGAGACAGAAGGCACAATGGGACAGGCAAACATTGATATTATTAATCTGACCGGATATGATGCGGTAACCATCGGCAACAACGAGGGCCTCACCTTCTCCCGGGAGATGCTCTCAGCCCTGTATACAGGCATCCAGTGTCCTGTGGTATGCTGCAATTTCCTGGAGTCGGCCACGGGAGAGCCCCCGCACTGGATGCAGCGCCACGCCATCCTGGAGAAGGACGGCATCAGGATTGGCCTGACAGGAGCGACAGCGGCGTTCACCTCCTTCTATTCCCTGCTGGGCTGGGATGTGCTGGACCCGGAAGCCGCGCTGCGTGAGCAGTGCCAGCTCCTGTCACCGCAGGTGGATATCCTGATTATTCTGTCCCATCTGGGGCTTCCCGCAGACCAGAAGCTGGCAGAGAACCTGGAAGGTGTGCATGCTATTCTGGGTGCACACACCCACCATCTGCTGGAGCAGCCGCTTATGATTAACGGCACAGCCGTATGCGGCGCCGGCAAATTCGGCCGGTACGTCGGCCGGCTGGTATTTGAGCGGGAACAGCCGGGAGAATCGTTCCGGCTGGCAGAAGGAGGCTGTGCCGCAGTCGATCCGGCACAGCCTGAGGAGAGGATCGCTCCGGCAGCGGCTATCCATCTGCAGCGCGGCCGTGAGGCACTGCAGGAGACCGTTGCTATCAGTGACCGGATGCTTCCCCTGGACCTCCAGGGAGAGTCTCCCTTCGGCAACCTGCTCGCACAGGCAGTCCGCCGGTTCACGGGCAGCCCGATCTCGCTTGTCAATTCCGGCCAGCTGCTCGGACCGCTGCCGGAGGGCAATATTACGGCAGGCATGCTGCATGCGTTATGCCCTTCTCCGATTAATCCCTGTATTGTTCAGCTTACAGGCAAGGATATCCGCACGGCGCTGGAGCAGAGTCTCATGGCGGAGTACCGTAATAAGGTCATCTACGGCTATGGTTTCCGGGGAGAGGTGCTGGGCACCCTGGCCGTTGACGGATTAAAAATCTTGTACGATCCAAGGGTCATGCCTTATGATAACCATATTGCCGTTTTTGCCGGCGGAGAGAGGCTGGAGGACACAAGGGTGTATAGCGTCGGCACGCTGGATATGTTTACTTTCCGTACGGGCTATGAGAGTATAGCTAATGGCCGGGAGGCGGTATATTTATTGCCTCATTTCCTGCGTGATCTGCTGCGGATGGAGCTTCAGCGGCCGGGGAGTCTGGAGGAGTCTGAAGCGGTCCGCTGGAAGCTACGATCCACCTGATCATACCTACAACATTGTATGAACATTAGTAATTATCGCTATGCCAGGTTTCATTGACTAGATCAGGAGGAGTAATATGGATACAATTACAGCAATTATTCTCGCTATTGTAGAAGGGATTACCGAATTCATTCCGGTTTCATCCACGGGTCATATGATTCTGACCACTAAGCTTCTGGGCTTCAACGAGCAGGATGCTATCATGAAGACGTATGAGATCGTGATCCAGCTGGGGGCGATTCTGGCCATTGCGATTGTCTACCGCCAGCGGATTCTGAACCTGCTCGGCATCGGCCGCAGCCGCAGAGACAGAGGCGGAGTCATGCCGGCATCACGCCTGAACCTGATCCATGTCCTGCTGGGTATCGTTCCTGCACTCGCTGTAGCTTTTTTCGCCCGTGATTTCATCAAAGGTCTCTTCGGCGCATCTACGGTGCTCTGGGCGCTGGTGGCCGGCGGGGTTCTGATGATTGTTGCGGAGTGGGTGAACAAACGCAAGATCCGGGTGACGGCGCATGATTTGGACGATCTGTCCTACGGGCAGGCGCTGGCAATCGGACTCTATCAGATTATTTCGGTACTCTGGCCCGGGTTCTCCCGTTCCGGCTCGACGATATCCGGGGGGATGCTGAGCGGGGTAAGCTACAAGGCTTCGGCGGACTTCTCCTTCCTTATAGCGATTCCCATTATGTGCGCGGCCTCGGGGTATGAGCTGCTGGATTCCTACCGTAATTTCACGAATGAGACGATCGGGTATTTTGTCATCGGCTTCATTATTTCCTTCATCGTGGCTTATGTGGTGGTGGTTCTGTTCATGAGAATGATCCAGAAGATCAGACCGACGCATTTCGCCATCTACCGGTTCATCCTTGCAGCCGTCTTCTGGCTGTTTATTATGCGTTGATCTCAGCTTGGCATCACCGGGAGGAACGCGCAGCGTCTACATATGCTTGCCCGGTCGCTCATCATGGTAACGGTATAGGCATCGTGTCTGACCCAGGGATTCCACAACAGAGTAGCAATTTTACCGTTAAAGGCAGGAGTGAGCCAAGGTGCGTCTAGTATCCATGAATCGGCTTCAGGCGGGAATGAAGCTGGGTAAAAAAATATATAATGATGAAGGGCTGGTTCTGCTTGCGGACGGAGTGGAGCTTACCGATGCCTTGATCAGGCGGCTCGCCAAAATTGATATCGGCTATATCTACATTGAAGATTCGCTCACAGAGGATATTGTGATTCCCGGAATGCTGCAGGATGAGACGCGCAACCAGGCGCTGAAGGTCATCAGGAACCAGTTCCAGCAAATGTCCGGCGCTTCTGGAATTACCAAGGGCTTCTATCATCTCGACAAGAAATTCTCCAAGGTGATGGATTCCATCCTCGACGACATGTCCCTGCAGGAGGACCCGATGATCATGCTGCTTGACATGCATACGGCGGACAACTACCTGTATGTCCATTCCCTGAACGTATGCCTGTATACTCTGGTGCTTGGCATTGCCCACGGCTACAGCAAAGAAGAGCTTCGGGTCATCGGACTCGGTGCGCTGCTGCATGATATCGGCAAGACGCAGATTCCTGTCAAAATTGTACAAAAGCCCGGCATGCTGAGCGAGGAGGAATTCCGCCACATGCAGGCACATACCGAGATCGGATACCGGATTCTCAAGGAGGAGCCGAATATTCCGCTGCTGGCGGCCCACTGTGCCCTGCAGCATCATGAAAGGATTGACGGCTCCGGCTACCCGCGCGGACTGACCGGCCCGCAGATCCATGAATATGCGAAGTGGCTGGGGGTCGCAGATTCCTATGATGCGATGACCTCCAACCGGATATACAAAAAAGCCATGCTGCCCCATCAGGCAGTAGAAGCGCTGTATGTAGGCTCCGGAACACTGTATGAGCAGAAGCAGCTGGAGCTGTTCAGAGACCGGGTGGCCATCTACCCGCTGGGCCTTACCGTGAAGCTCAGCTCCGGCGAGAGCGGTGTTGTGGTCAAGATTGATCCAAGCACGCCGCATAGACCCGTTGTCCGGGTGCTGAACGGACCGGAAGGCGAAACGGTTACCCCCTATGAGCGTGATCTCAGCAAAGCCCTCTCTGTAGTCATTGTTGATGTGACGGACGGCGGAGAGCCTGTAGTGAAAAGTACCGGATAGGTGTTCTGGGCAGCGAGGAGAGAATATAGGCATCCTGCAGAAACTGCGGAGCTGTATTCTCTGCCTGGCTGTTTTTTTGAAAAGATAAGAATGTATATAGGCTTCGCGTGAGAAGAGGGCCGGATGCGCAGTTTTTTATTAGTCGTGGTATGATATAGCATAAGTTATCGTTCTTTTTCATTAGATTTGGGTTAATAATAAGGAATAAGCATTAAAGGAGCATTAAGAAATGAGTATATTAGAGCCATCATCATCTGTAGTACCTGTAAAAGAGTTATCGCCGGAATACGATCCATGGGATCCGATTACTTCACTCCGCCGGTACGGACAGCATGTACTGACCAGTGTAGAGATGACGGTCACGAATCTGTGCAACATGCGCTGTGAGCACTGCGCTGTCGGTGACAGCCTTACTATGAAAGAGGGGGAGCTGCTGCCTCTGACCCATATGCTGAACCGTCTGGAGGAGGTAGAGCATCTGCAGACCATCAGCATTACAGGCGGAGAGCCGATGTTCCGCGCCGGAACAGTGGAGAATACCATCGTACCGCTGCTGAAATATGCCAGGGAGCGGGGCATCCGTTCACAGATCAATTCCAATCTGACCATGCCGTATTCCCGTTATGAGCAGCTGCTTCCTTATCTGGATGTCATGCATATCTCTTTCAATTATGTGAACGGGGATGACTTCCATGAGGTGGGCTTCGCGAACAGCGGGCATCCGGTCTCGAAGGAAGCCGCCTACCGGCTGTACGACACGATGCTGGAGAATTCGCGCCGGCTCAGCAGTGACGGGATGCTGATCTCTGCGGAGTCGATGATTAATTACCGTACCCATACCAAGCTCCCCGAGATTCACAAGCTGATTGGAGAGATGGGTGCAAGAAGGCATGAGGTACATCCGATGTATGCTTCCAGCTTCGCCTCGAAGCTGCCTGTATTGTCCCTCAAGGAGATGAATGCGGCCATTCATTCTCTGCTGGATGCGCGTGACCCGGAGATGTGGATGCTGTTCGGCACCCTGCCGTTCTTCGCCTGCAGCTTCCTGGAGGAAGACCAGCAGCTGCTGCGCAGATTGCGCAGCGAGAAGAATGTGACGCTGCGCAATGACCCGGACGGAAGAAACCGGGTGAATGTGAATCTGTTTACAGGCGATGTCTTTGTAACGGACTTCGCGGACATTTCAGCATTTGGCAATATCAGCAGCTCCAGGCTGGATGACATTTTCACCGAGTGGCAGACTAAGCATCCACTCAATCAGAAGGTGAACTGTCACTGCGATGCCGCCGGCTGCTGCGGACCTAACCTGCTCGTAGCCGATATGTACTATCCTGAGGTTGATTTCAAATCAAGAAAAGCGATCACTCTGTAGAAATGGGGCGTTATTATAGTGCATACGGAATTCGACATAGGAAGATTAGTGCTTAATCTTTTGCTCGTTCTGGTGCTCGTATTATTGAATGGGATCTTCGTTGCGGCGGAATTCTCGCTGGTCAAGGTCAGGCAGTCTCGTCTGACCCAGCTGGTCAGCGAAGGCAACAAAATGGCCGGATATGCGCTGAAGGTCAACAAGCGGCTGGATTCGTATCTGTCGGCTACGCAATTCGGGATTACACTCGCCTCCCTTGGACTGGGCTGGGTCGGGGAACCGGCAATCTCTGAGCTGCTCGTGGAACCTCTGATGTACCAGCTGGGGGTTACAGATCAGACTCTAATCTCTACGGTATCTGTCGTTATCGGCTTCTCGATTATTACCTTCTTACATATTGTGCTGGGGGAACTGGCACCGAAGTCTCTGGCTATCCAAAAAACCGAAGGCTCCGCATTGCTGCTGTCAGCACCGCTGATGTTCTTCTATAATCTGTTTCTGCCCTTCATCTGGGTATTGAATGCGTCAGCCAACGCTCTGCTAAGACTGTTCGGCGTGGAGCCGGCCAGCGAAGCCGAGGCTGCCCATTCGGAAGAGGAGATCCGGATTCTGATGAATCAGAGTGCGAAGAGCGGGGTCATTGATCAGGATGAGATGAAGCTGATGGATAACATCTTCGAATTCTCGGACCTGCTGGCCCGCGAGGTTATGCTTCCGCGAACGGATATGGATGTACTGTACAGCAATCTCCCGCTGGAAGAGAATATGCGGATCATTACGGAGACGAAGCATTCACGTTATCCGGTTGCCTTCGAGGATAAGGACCGGATTATCGGCTTCATCCATATCACTGATCTGCTGTTCGCTCCGCAGGAGCAGCAGAATGACCTGACTTCCCTGGTCCGGCCGATTCTGAATGTGCCGGAATCCATGGAGATCAGCCACGCGCTGCGGCTGATGCAGAAGAACAAGGCCCAGCTGACGCTGGTCGTAGACGAGTACGGCGGAACAGCGGGGCTTCTGACCGCTGAAGAGATTCTGGAGGAGATCGTCGGCGATCTGCATGACGAATTCGAGGATGAACGCCCTAGCGTAGAGCACAACGGGGAGTATATCTCCGTGGAGGGCCGGATGCTGATTGAAGACGTCAACGATCTGACCGGCGTCGTAATCGAAGATGATGAGGTAGATTCCATCGGCGGCTGGCTGTTCAAGGAGCTGGAGGGCAATCCGTCCAAAGGCAAAAAGATTGTCGTCGGTGACGTCACCTTCGAGGTGGAGGAATCCACCCGGTTGCGGATCACGCGGATTAATATCCACCGCGAGACTCCGCTGGTGACGGAAGAGGAGACAGAGGCCGAGGAAGACGGGAAAGAATAAACGGATTGAAACGCTGAATCCGTAATGCCAAAATCAACAGGGTACATCAGAGGCCATGCAACCGGCCTGCTGGTGTGCCCTGTTTTTTTGTTGAATTATAAGAAGTTATAG
Source organism: Paenibacillus tritici (assembly GCF_013204885.1). Lineage (GTDB taxonomy): Bacteria > Bacillota > Bacilli > Paenibacillales > Paenibacillaceae > Paenibacillus_AQ > Paenibacillus_AQ tritici. The sequence continues at coordinate 41,385 of NZ_JABMKX010000015.1, read as the reverse complement.
GTTGCACACGATAACCGTCTAAAAGGACGGCAAATCCGTTTCCACTCTAGAGTGATTTTATTCTCTTGCTGTTCTTTTCTACCCTGGAGCTGTCATAAGTTAGTTACGAGGTAACGATAAGAGATCTGGATTTATGAAGGAATGCCGTCAAAACTCTTTAAGAGGAGGAATGATCATTGAACTCCCAGGAACGCGTATGGACACCATACAGGGGACCGTTTGACCCTTGTCCGCCGGTGCCGTTCAAGACGTATGTTGTGCCGCCGAATCAATTCATTACGTTTCAGCCCCCGAATCTCCCGCAGTTCTCTCTGCCGGAAGCCCTGAAGCATGGGACCTTATGGCCATCGCTGTACAGCCCTTATGAGTCCAAGTTCAAAGGAGTGAGGTAGGTTATGGAAGCTAATCCTTGCGAGCCCCGTTATTATGAGATGCTGGAGCAGCTGCAGGTACTCGATTTCGCACTGGTAGAGCTGAACCTGTACCTGGATACTCATCCCCAGGATGTGAAGGCGATTGAGCAGTTTAATCAGCTGACGTATGAACGCACGAAGCTGGCGAATCAGTTCCAGGAGCTATACGGACCTTTGCAGAATTTCGGCCGCGCCTACTCCAAAGCTCCCTGGCAGTGGAGCGAGAGTCCCTGGCCTTGGCAAGTCTGAGACATGAATGAAGCCGGGAATGAAATAAGTCTGAGGAGGGGGAAGTTCACGAATGTGGATCTATGAGAAAAAACTGCAATACCCGGTGCGTGTCGGCAAATGTGATGTGCGGATGGCCCGGTACCTGATGGAGCAATACGGCGGTGCGGACGGGGAGCTGGCAGCGGCACTGCGTTACATGAACCAGAGGTATGCCATACCGGACAAGGTCATCGGCGTATTGACAGATATTTCCACCGAAGAATTCGCCCACCTGGAAATGATCGCCACGATGATCTACAAGCTGACCAAAGACGCATCGGTGCAGGAGCTGGAAGCCGCCGGTCTGGGCCCGAACTATGCGCAGCGGGATCATGCGTTGTTCTACCAGAACTCTGCCGGTGTACCCTGGACAGCGTCCTACATCCAAGCGAAGGGTGATCCGATCGCCGACCTGTATGAGGACATCGCCGCAGAGGAGAAGGCGAGGGCTACATACCAGTGGCTGATCGACATGACGGACGATGTTGATCTGCAGGACGGCCTGAAATTCCTGCGCGAGCGGGAGATTATTCATGCCATCCGGTTCAAGGAATCGGTGCAGATTCTGATTGACGAGAAGGATAAGAAACGGATATTCTGAGGGGATACGATTTGCATGACAAAGCAGCCTTCTGTGAGGCTGCTTTTGTTGTGGTTGATGACGGATTTAGATGAGATAAGGGATGAGCAGGACACTTTGGAGATGGTTATTCCAGAGCACCAGATTCTGCGTTTTCAGTTTATCTTTCTCGCTGAAACGGATGCTATCCTTTTGAAGGACGGCGCAGTAGTTTCTACTTAAAATATCTAGCGTAGACCATGGGATTACCCAAGGTCTTTTTTTATTGTATAGGAAATTATATTATCCGTCTGTTGTGGATAAGAAGCGTGGGCAAAATGTATGCGGAAAACTGAATACAATGTGAGGGTGCGAGGGTGCGTAGGCCAAATGTAATCGAAAAACCGAACACAATTGGACTGTGAGCGCCACGTAGGCCGAATGTAATCGGAAAACCGAACACAATTGGACTGTGAGCGCCACGTAGGCCGAATGTAATCGGAAAACCGAACACAATTGGACTGGGAGCGCCGCGTAGGCCGTGCGTTTATCGCAGGTTGTGCCAGAAGTATTGTCACAGAAAAACCGAATACAATGTGAGGGTGCGATTAAGTGTGAGCCAAATGTATGGGGAAAAACCGAATACAATGTGCTGGTGCGAAGATGCGTGGTCCGGATTCTCGGCAATGGGCAGAGGGATAAGGGAGGTAGCCATACGAGTTGACTGGACCGCAGAGGTTCTTACATTATCCACCCGCAGGGTGATTTTGTATTGTCCTGGAAATGAAGAGCATTAGTGCACTTGAATTCAGCGAGCGCGGACAAAATGAGCCAATGAAGAGCATAAGTGCACCTCGCCAGCTGCCGCCAGGAGTAGGGGAAGAAGAAGGGGGCAGAAAATATTAAACACAAGGACAGAGGAGGGCGATGCCATCGCCGCCTAAGCCCCTCCGGTAACCCCACGGTGCCAGATATCTTCATCTATGAGATAATAGCATCACGAATATTTGAAGCGCAGCAGGGAATGGAGGGGACCTTATGGTGTTGGAGCGGTGGCGCGGATTCATCCGGGCCTGGCGGGATTATCCCTTACCGGGTGGGGCTGTGATTGGCGGACGATACAAGATAGACCTCCTGCTTGGAGAGGGCAGCTACGGGCTTACTTACCGCTGCTATGATACAAGAGATGGCGCTCTGTTGGCGCTTAAGCAGTCCAGACCGAGCAAACAGGCGTTGGGCCGGACAATGCTGGCCAAGGAGAGCGCGATTTTGCAGGCCATGGATCATCCTAATATTCCGAAGTGCCGTGACTATTTCAACTATAAAGGCTCGAACTGGCTGGTGACGGACTATATTACAGGACAGACGCTGGAGGATCTGATCTTTGATGAGCATGTGATCTATGGTGAGCGGGAATGCCTGGCTATGGCGCTGAGATTGATGAACATGGTAACCCATGTGCATTCGCGCGGATATGTTCATCTGGATCTGCGGATTCCTAATGTAATTCTTCATAAGGAGGATCTGTACTTAATTGATTTCGGATTAGCAGAAAAGATTGGAGAGACGGATACCGTGCTTGAGCGGCTGAAGCCAAGGAAGCAGTCGTGGCCGGAACGCAGGCCGCCGGTGATCGGCTCAGATCTGTACGATGTGGGACAATTGATGCTGTTCATGCTGTATTCCGGCTATCAGCCGGAGCGGGGTGGGCCGGAGCGAAGCTGGCAGGAAGAGCTGGAATTGTCGCCTGGAATGCTGCTGCTGCTGACCCGGCTGCTTGGAGAGCAGGAGTGCTATCCCGACTCAGCTTCATTTGTCCGTGAGGCCGGAGAACTGTATGAGCAACTAATGTCTTGATCTCCGTCAAAAAAAGGCGCCCTCACCAAACGGTGACACGGCGCCTTGTGCATGTGTATGAAGCAATTAAGCGAACCTCAGCTTGAACTGCCGTAACGGTTCTTATAATATTTATGTCCGGTTCCTCCGCGGCGGGCGTCTGATGAGGAGTGGCGCTTGTATCCGTGGCTGCTGCTTGAATGCCTTCTGGATACTGGCCTCCCTTTATGACTGCTCGAATGCCTGCGGTGCCCGCCATGTTTGGACTGCTCTACGGAGTGCAGGACCTTGCCAAGAATTTTCTTGAACATTTTGTTTCCTCCTCGATGGTGGTATAAGCCATTGCAGCGCAGCTATAAACGTTAGTTACCCTTAAGTACGGCCACCGTACCTTACAAGTTTCAAAAAAGATTCATCTGCCAAAATATGGGGTTGAACCCGATTGCCATTTTGCTATAGGATTGGGATGCGTTTACATTTCATAGGGATAATCCAATAATGGGAGGGCAATTAAATGATTAAGACTGATTTCGCAGCGTACAAATGGATGAATGAGGGGAACATCAGATTTGAGGATCACTCGATCATTATGGAGGCACCGGCTAAAAGTGACTTTTTCTGCAATAACGGGGCTATAGCCGAAGAAGGGCTTACACCTGAGAATCTGACGAATGCGCCCTTCTTCTATACAGAGGTGTCGGGAGATTTCGTGCTGCGGGTGAAGGTGAGTCATGACTTCCGGGATACTTACGATTCTTCTTCGATTATGGTCATGCAGGACCTGTCGGTCTGGGCCAAAGCCTGCTTTGAACTGACAGATTTCGATACTCATGCTGTGGTCAGCGTAGTCACGAACCAGACCTCGGATGATGCGAATGGCTGTAATATCAACGGGAATGAGGTATGGCTGCAGGCGGCCAGGTCCGGGAATGCCTTCGCTTTTCATTATTCTACCGATGGCGTAAGGTTTGATATGATGCGGTTCTTTAACCTTCCGGTGGAAGATACGATTAAGGTAGGGTTGTTGGCACAAGCTCCTACCGGCGAAGGCGGGGCTAGGGTCTATAAGGAGCTCTCGCTCGAACACCGGACGGTTAAGAATATCAGAGCCGGTTCATAGAACCGGGCTGGTCAAGCAGAATCAGCTTGTGCTCTTGGCCTGTCTGGGCCAGATGAAATAGGTAACGGTGATGATCAGATCAATGCCGACCACAACGGACCATACCGAAAGGATGCCTGACAGTGCTTCCGTGCGGGAGGCGTCGTCTATCCAGACAATGAGTCCATAGAGAATCCCTGCGGCGAGCGCAAAAGAGAGCAGATGCTTGACGAAGCCTTGGAGATAATGCTTGGCATGATCCATACCGTAACGCTTGACCGGCTTCGTCCCTTGCTTGGTAATATAGTAGCGGAAGCGTTCATCGGCCCAGGCGATCATGCTTTTGCCGAAGACAATGGATATGGAGATATATACGGCTGCAAGCGCATGTGCTGTCGTCGCGGAAGCACCATGAGCCAGGTCAACGCCGGAGATGACTAACAGAATGATGTCGAGTACGGGAGTCAGTGCCAGGAAAATAAGCCCCAGGGTGGGCCGCTTGAAAATATAACGTGCTGTAAAGCCGGCAAGAATGACTACCCAGAATAATACCTCACAGGTGACAATCGCCCATGCTACCAGATTCATAATACACCCCTTATCTTAGATGGTGGTACTAATGGAAGTATAGCAGTGATATTTAAATAATACAATTGTATTATTTAAATTGTGTTTCATATTTGGGCTATGCTACAATATGGATATGCCAAAAATCGTAGATCATCTAGAACGTAAATCGAATATTGCCGAAGCCACCTGGCGGGTTATTATCCAGCAGGGAATCCAAGCGGCTACGGTGCGTAAGATTGCTGCTGAGGCGGGGGTCTCTCTGGGAGCGCTGCGTCATTATTTCTCCACTCAGCATGAACTGCTGTTATTTGCTATGAATCTGGTGAAGGAGCGGGTAACTGCGCGGATCTTGGCGATCATACATACGGATCTTCCTCCTAGGGAACAGGTTGCCAAGGTTCTGCTGGAGCTGCTCCCCACGGATGACGGCAGCATGGCTGAAATGGAGGTATGGTTCGCATTTACTTTTCATCTGAGGTCTGCCGGGGATAAGAGTGCTGAGCTTGACGATGCTATCTATCCTCTGATCGTCCGGCTCATAGATTATCTGGATCAGCATGGGCTGCTCAAGCAGGGGTTGGACAAGGGGGATGAAGCGGAACGGCTGTATGCCCTGGTGGACGGGCTGGCCATGCACGCTATGCTGGAGCCTGAACGGCTGGACAGACAGCGGATGGTCCGGGTGCTGAATGTGCATCTGGAGTCTATCTGCTGCGGCTGAGGAAACCGGTCATAGGCTGTATTTCAAGACTCTACTTCAATTCAAAGAGGCAAAACCGTCACCTGAACGAGGGTGTGGTTTTGCCTCTTTGTTGTTGGGAGATGACGCGGGCTATCCCGGTTGTCTCTGGATCACTAATTTCCCCCGGTACTTCCCGGCTTCATAATGAGCATGGGCACCGGTTACTCCCTGTATGGTGAACGGGAAAATTTTGTCGACATGCACCTTCAGCCTGTTCTCGCTGACTTGCCGGACAATGGCGGACAGGTCCTCGCGGTTCGGCTCTATATAGGCAAACTGGGCCTCGATACCGCGAACCTTGGGATGAGTGGCGATCAGCGGGTCTACGAGGGAGACCAGCCTGCCGTGATCCCGCAGAATCTGGATATTCTTCTGTTCGGTTGCCCCTATCCCTGTCTCTGCATCTACAGCACGGTCCCGCACCATATCCAGTACGACATCCACCGGGCCTGCCGCTGCTGAGAAATCAGTGGTTGTATAGTCAATGACTTCATCGGCACCCAGCTGCCGCACCAGATCATGATTGTACGCACGGGCTGTGGCGATGACATAGGCGCCATGCTGCTTAGCCAGTTGAACGGCGAGGTGTCCCACGCCGCCTGCGCCTGCGTGGATAAGAATCCGCTGACCGGCCAGCAGCTTCCCGTACTGGAACAGGGATTGCCAGGCCGACAAAGCAGAGGCCGGTAGAGCACCTGCTTCCTGGAAGGAGATGCCGGGCGGAATGACAACGGCTGAGCTTTCTTCCAGTGCTACAAAGTCAGCGTAACCGCCGCCGGATCTGGTGAGTCCCATGACGCGGTCGCCAGTCTTCAGATGCGCTACCTTCCTTCCGGTCTCCCGCACGATTCCGGCTACCTCTACACCCAGCACATGCGGGAACTGAACCTGCATCACCTGCTTGAATGTACCTGAGCGGACCAGGGTGTCTGCGGAGCTTGCAGTGGTTGCGTACATCTCAACCAGCACCTGGGTATCGGTAAGGGCGGGAGCAGGGAGACTCTGTTCTGTGAACACTCCGGGGTTACCGTAATGCTCGATCACAATGGCATTCATGATTGAATCCTCCCGTCTCTATAGTTGAGCGTCTGTTGATTTATGAATAGGCGTTCAATATAATGATCCTACCAGTGCGTTATCGCTGTATCAATTGCTAGAATTCCAGAATCCGTTCAGTATTGCACACAATCAGGAGAAGTGTTCAACTGATCCAACTCAGGGTGAACGGAGTCAAGAGGGAGTTATCTATGGACAGACGGATACGTAAATCACGTGAAGCTATTATCGGGGCTTTTATCCAGCTGATCGGGGAGAAGAATTTCGAACAGATCACGATTAACGAAATTGCCGAGCGGGCCAATGTAAGCCGGGGCACGGTTTATTTACATTACACTGACAAATACGATCTGCTGGATCAGTGCATCCGTACCCATTTTGTCCAATTGATCGACAGCTGTCTCCCTTGCGGCGAGCAGGCGCTTTTCCCTACAGCAGAATCTTTGCGCTATACGTTCCGTTATCTGGATGATCATGCTTCCTTCTATGCCGCAGCACTGGCCAATCAAGGTGTCCCTGCGTTCAGAAACCGTCTGCAGGCGGTACTGCTGCGGGGATTCGACAAACAGGTGGATATGAGCGGCATTAACCGGGGGATGGAGAAGGGCATTCTGGTGCAATTTCTGGCTGTGGCGATGACCGGTATGATTGAGCAGCTGGTTACCCGGGCCACGACGTATTCAGCAGCAGAGCTGGCAGAACAAGTGTGGGCGCTAATGGAGCGCAACCAGATGGTTCCGCAGGTACAGCCTACCCCTTGAGCGGCTCAGGTTCACTTGGCGGACTACTTCCTATTTCATCCAAATTGTTCTAGAATGAACATGTGTATGGAGTAACCGGTTAGACAAGCCGGATTCAGAGAGGAGCAGTTAAATCGTGAAATATCGCAGATTAGGTGGAAGCGGACTTAAGGTCAGTGAGATCAGCCTGGGAAGCTGGTTGACCTACGGAGGTTATGTAGAGCAGGACAATGCCGTTAGGGCGATTGAAACCGCTTACTCCTTGGGCATCAATTTTTTTGATACGGCGAATGTCTATGAGAAAGGGGCGGCGGAAAAAGTGCTCGGCGCTACCCTAAGCAGCTATCCGCGTGAATCCTATGTGCTGGCGACCAAGGTATTCGGTGTAATGGGTGACGGTCCGAATGACCGCGGTCTCTCCCGTAAGCATATTACCGAGCAATGTCATGCCAGCCTGAAGCGGCTTGGCGCTGAATATGTGGATCTGCTGTATTGCCACCGGTATGACCCGGAGACCCCGATCGAAGAGACGCTGCGGGCACTGGATGATCTGGTGCGGCAGGGCAAGGTCCTCTATGTGGGAGTAAGTGAGTGGACGGCAGCGCAGATGGCCGAGGCCCTTGCAGTTGCGGACCGTTATCTGCTGGATCATATCGTGGTTAACCAGCCGGTCTACAATATGTTCGAACGTTATATTGAGAAAGAGATTATTCCGCTTGGCCTGCGCAAGGGAATCGGACAGGTCGTATTCTCACCGCTTGCCCAGGGCCTGCTGACCGGTAAATACAGCTCGGTCTCCGATATTCCGGCAGATAGCCGGGCCGCGAGGCTCGACTGGATGCGCAAAGGGATTACAGAGGAGAAGCTCGGCAAGGTTCAGGAGCTGGGCAGGATTGCCGCAGAGCTGGAAATTACAGTAGGGAATCTGGCACTGGCCTGGATCTTGCGCCAGCCTAATGTAGCAAGTGCCCTGGTCGGCGCCAGCCGTCCGGAACAGGTCGAAGAGAATGTGAAGGCTTCCGGTATAGAGCTTACAGAGGATGTATTGGCACGAATTGATGAAATTATCGGCTAAGAGAGAGGGAGGATACAGATGAAGGTTCTATTTATCGGAGGTACGGGACTTATCAGTCAGGCAGTATCCCGGCTGGCAGTGGAACGGGGAATAGAACTGTATCTGTTCAACCGTGGAGAGCGCAGCGGATTTGTGCCTAAGGGTGCGCAGGTGATACAGGGCGATATCCGTGATAAGGATAAGGCGGCCGAGGCGCTGAAGGACTATGATTTCGATGTTGTAGTCGATTGGATTGCCTTCACGCCGGAGCATGTGCAGACGGATATTGATCTGTTCACAGGCAAGACGCGGCAATACATCTATATCAGCTCGGCTTCCGCTTACCAGAAGCCGCAGCGTAGTTATCTGATCACAGAAGAGACACCGCTTGTGAATCCGTATTGGCAGTATTCCCGGGACAAGATTGCCTCCGAACAGCTGCTGCTGGAAGCTTATCAGAAGAGCGGCTTCCCGGTGACGATTGTCCGGCCTTCCCATACTTATGGGGATACAGCCATCCCGGCCGCGCTGACCAGTTGGAGCCATCCATGGTCACTGGTGGAACGCATCCGCAAGGGCCAGCCGCTTGTTATTCATGGCGACGGCACCTCTCTGTGGACCTTGACGCATAATACCGATTTTGCCAAAGGATTCGTCGGGCTGCTGGGACATCCGGAGGCGATTGGAGAAGCGGTTCATATTACCTCGGACGAGGTGTTGAACTGGAATCAGATCTACGCTGCCATCGGGGCGGCCGCAGGCCGTGAGCCGAAGGTTGTGCATATCTCGACCGACTTCATCGCTGCGAACACACCGGCCGGAACAGCGGACGGGCTGATTGGTGATCAGGCGGTCAGCAGTGTGTTCGACAACAGCAAGATCAAACGTCTGGTCCCTGACTTCCAGGCTACCGTCCCCTTTGCCGAAGGGGTGAAGCAGTCCATTGCCTGGTTCGAGTCTCATCCGGAGCGCTGCACCTCCGACCCTGACTTCTCCAAAATGCTGGACGGGCTAATCGCCAAGCATGGCGTTGATGCGAAGCTGCTAACCTATTACGTATAAGCAGAATCAGATAAGCTAGGCTGTTAAAAGTGGATTTTCAACGAGGAAGACAGGTCCTTTTAATTGTAAATCATAAAAGTCTATAGAGCAGCGCTCCTCCTGTTATTGGAGGGGCGTTGCTCTATGTTGTAGTTCATAGCGTACAACAGCGATTGGAACAACGGTCCGTTCACGCAGCGTCCACCCAAGCGCTCACGTTAATCCTGCTCCAAATTAAAAAGCTGTTTGTACTTGGGTGTTCATTCAGCTTATGTCAGCTTATAGCCTGGTTATAGCATGAAACCCGGATTCGTGAATATACTCTGACTACCGAAATCCCCTCGAAAAAGGAGTCCTGGCCATGCCGACACACCCTTACGTCTCCCGTTTTTTTGTGAACACCGATGCACGCCGTGAGAAGCTGATTTATGATTTGCCGGAAGCCTGGTGGAGCCGTCCTTATGAATACGAATGGTGTACCCATTTCATTTCACCGCATGATGTTGTGCTGGATGCCGCGTGCGGGATTTGTCATCCGCTCAAGTTCTACCTTGCCGAGCATAGTGCAGAGGTCCATGCCTGTGATAAGGATGTGCGGATTCTGTCACGAGAAGCGATCATGCAGAACATTACCGATGATATCGGAGCTGAGGCAGCAAAGCAGGTGGGGGCAGAATCTATGGGCAGGCTGCATCTGGCCCAGGCGGACCTGACCGCACTGCCGTATGACGATGAGAGCTTCGATACGGTATTTTGCATCTCGGTGCTGGAGCATCTGTCCGTACAGGAGGCGGTGCTTGCGGTCCGCGAGTTCCATAGAACACTTAATGGAGAAGGGCTGCTCGTCCTGACCTTTGATCATCCGACCGTCAACCTGCCGCGGATGAATGAGATTTTGCTGCAGGCCGGATTCCAGTACTGGGGGGAAACAGACTTCAATCTTCCGGCAGATGCTGCGCATACGGATCTGTATGGTGGTCTTAACTGCTTCCGGGCCGTCCTCAAAAAAGCGCAAATCTAGCAAATACCCTACCCCCATTTGGTTGTTTCCCTCCGGTGTAGTAGAATAACTTCAAGACTGAAGAAAGAAGGAGACAACCTCATGGGGATGATTGGCAACTATCTTGCTGTAAATGCAGAACTGCTTCAGGCTATACGGAATGAAGAAGTGAGCCTGCACGGGATCGGACCGAAGCTTGATATTGATAAGTCCTGGCAAGCTCTGCATTATATACTGAACGGCGGACAGGAGGGAGACGGCTCGCCGCTGGGTGCTGCTGTACCTCTGACCAGTCATTATATCGGGCACTATTCGGATGCCGAGGTCTTTGCCATGGAACCGGAGCAGGTGAAGGAAACGGCAGCAGCGCTGGAAGGAATAGAAGAAGCCTGGCTGCGGGAACAATATTCATTCCGGCAGATGATGGAGGAAGGGATCTACCCGCTGGTGGAGGATGATGAGGCGGAAGAGTTCTTTGATTATATCTATACTTATTTCACGGCCATACAGGAATTCTACCGGACGGCAAGCGCAAGTCAATCCTGCGTTCTCTTCTATATTTCTTAAGCCAGGGTAACTATCACAGTCTAAATTCATTAGTTAAAGGAGTCAGAGAACTTGCGCAGATATGCTCTATTATTCATGATTCTGCTCCTGCTTGTCCCGGCTGCGGGTGTTAGCGGCCAAGGTGCTGCTCCGCAGGAGGATATCCGCCTTGCTTTTGCCGGGGATATTCTGCTGGACGGCTTTGTCGGCGATCAGATCGCCAAGTACGGAGTGGATTTTCCATTTAAAAAGGTAGCTCCGGTGCTGCAAAAGGCAGATCTGGCTTTTGCCAATCTGGAGACTCCGGTCTCGGTGCGCGGTGAAGCGGCCGGCAAGACATTCACCTTCCGCTCGAAGCCGGCGGCATTGGCGGGATTAAGTTATGCAGGGATCGACGGGGTGTCCCTGGCCAATAATCATATTCTGGATTACGGGCGGACCGCCATGCTGGATACGCTGACCCATCTCGACCGGAATAAGATTGGGCATACAGGGGCAGGCCATAACATCGAAGAGGCTTTTAAACCGTATATCAAGACTGTCAAAGGCAAGCGGATCGCCATCCTGGGAACAAGCCGGGTGCTGTCTGACCCTTCCTGGTATGCAGGCAAGAGCAGTCCGGGTGCAGCCTCTGCCTATACGGCGGAACCGCTGCTGAGTGCAATTAAGAAGTCTGCCAAGGATAATGATTATACGATTGTATATATCCACTGGAATCAGGAATTCAAGGATTACCCGGAGGAATATGCCCGGAAGCTGGCCAAGCAGATGATTGACAGCGGAGCCGATATTATCCTTGGGGCGCACAGCCATTGTCTGATGGGGATCGAATATTACAAGCATAAGCCGATTTATTATTCGCTGGGTAATTTTGTGTTCAACCGCTCTACGCGGGGCGGGGACAAAACGCTGCATTCCATGCTGGTTAACTTCACTATTAATAATTCAGGGGTGACGAGCAGCATTACTCCGGTCAAAATTATTGGCGGTCAGCCGAACTTCATGGGGGAAGCCTACAATAAAGAGACCATCCGGAAGCTCAATCAGCTCTCCTTCAATGCGAAGATCGCAGCCGGAGGGGCAGTCAGCGAGAAGCTCTGAAGCAGCGGCACGGATCATAATATCAGACCAGCCCGGGGGAGGAGCTTCTAATCCCTTCCTGGGCTGTTTGGCGTCTTCCCGGTATTATTCATTTTGTGCTATTCATTCTTAGCATTGTACTAACTGCGTGGAGCTAATCTACTCTACAATATGAATATTAGTCCATCAAGGAGGGTCACGCACAAGTGAGAACGGGAACGGTGAGAAGTAAGGTTAAGTTTGACGGGGACTGGAGCTTTTATCGGGGGGGGCTTCATATTCCGTATGCAGTCAAAGGCGGAATGACAGGCGGGATTACAGATACGGGCGCTCTCCGGGAGGGGGAGTGGCTGGATATTGCTTTTAATGATAAAGGAATGAGTGAGCAGCAGCTGGAATGGACGGCGGTAAGCCTGCCGCATGACTGGTGTGTGGAGCAGGAGTACGTTCAGGATGAGGGATTGGGCTCGAGGGATGGCAGCCATGGTTATTTGCCGGGCGGGACCGGCTTCTACCGCAGAACCTTCACGCTTCCGGCAGAAGCATACGGGTCCAAGTGGAAGATCCGCTTCGACGGAGTATCCGGCACCAGCACAGTCTGGGTCAACGGGCATCTGCTCGGCTCGCATCACGGCGGTTATATCGGGTACAGTTATGATCTGACGGATGTACTCCGCTATGGCGGGGAAGGCACCAATGTCATTGTCGTCAAGGTTGATGCCACGGAATGTGAAGGCTGGTGGTATGAGGGCTGCGGCATATACCGGCATGTCTGGCTGGAGAATACGGACCGCCTGCATGTGGCTGAGTACGGCACCTATATTACGACGCCGGAGGTTGCCAAGGATCAGGCTGTGGTTCATCTCCGTACCCGTATCCGCAATGACTATCCCGAAGGGATGCAGGTATCCCTGCGGACCGTAATCTATGATGCTGCCGGAATGCAGGTCTGCGCGGGATCGGCGGAAGCCTATGCGGACTGGTACGCGGATACGGAGCTGGAGCAGAGCTTCCATGTGGAGCAGCCGATGCTCTGGTGTCCTGATTCCCCTTCCCTGTACAGAGCTGAATCGACGGTTATAGCGGGAGGTCAAGAGCTGGACCGGTACGAGACGATCTTCGGTATCCGCAGTATCCGCTTCGACCCGGAGGAGGGATTCTTCCTGAACGGTGAACCGCTGCTGATCAAGGGGACATGCAATCACCAGGATTTTGCCGGAGTAGGGGTAGCGCTGCCGGACAGCCTGATTGAATACAAGCTAAGACTGCTGCAGGAGATGGGCTCTAACGCTTACCGCAGTGCGCATCATCCGCCAACGCCTGAGCTGCTGGATATCTGCGACCGGATCGGGATGCTGGTGATGGATGAGAACCGTAAGCTGGACAGCAGCCCGAATGGCCTGAGCCAGCTGGAACGGATGCTCTACAGGGACAGGAATCACCCTTGCGTCATTATCTGGAACCTGGAGAATGAGGAGGTTCTTGAAGGAACCGTGACGGGGGCCCGGATTCTTAAGACGCTTGCGCAGACGACCCGCCGGATTGACCCGACCCGCCCGACCTCGGCTGCCATGAATCACGGCTGGAATGAGAATGGCTATAATGATGCGGTAGAGATCACAGGCTATAATTATGGACACAGGGCAGACCAGAGCATTGACATCCGGGACCACGGGCTGTATCCGGGCCGCCTCATGATTGGCAGTGAATGTGCCAGTTATACTGCAACCCGGGGCATCTATGAGGATGATCCGGTAAAAGGCTATTGCTCTGAATACGGGACGAACATTCCGTCATGGGGCTGCACTCCGCAGCAGGCATGGAGCGATCTTGTGAAGCACCGCTTCCTGACCGGTGTCTTCATGTGGACAGGCTTTGATTACCGGGGAGAGCCAACGCCTTACCTCTGGCCTTGCATCAATTCGCATTTCGGGCTGATGGACACCTGCGGGTTCCCTAAGGACAGCTATTACTACATGCAGTCCGTGTGGAAGGAGGAGCCGATGGTTCATCTGCTTCCGCACTGGAACTGGCCCGGGTCCGAGGGCAGGCCGGTGGAGGTGCGGGTGTTCGCGAATACCGATACGGTGGAGCTGATTCTGAACGGCAGAAGCCTGGGTGAACAGCAGGTGGACATGAACGGGTATTTGTCGTGGGAGGTTGCCTATGAACCCGGTGAGCTGCAAGCCGCCGGCAAACGCGGCGGGCAGATGATCGCCGAGAAGACAGTGGTCACCGCCGGTCAGCCTTACCAGATCGGATTGTTCCCGGATCGGCTGGACGCCCGGGCGGACGGCTCGGATACAATTCCGGTCCGTGTCGCCATTCTGGACAAGCAGGGGTATGTCGTTCCGGCAGCCGACAACGAGATCCGCTTTGAAGTGACGGGAGCCGGTGCGCTGCTCGGCACAGGCAACGGCAATCCAAGCAGCCATGAGCCGGATAAGTCTGTGCTGCGGCGGGCTTTTAACGGGTGGTGTCTGGCCTTAGTTCAGACTTCAGCAGCAGCAGGTGCTATTCAGGTGCGGGCCGTATCCATGGGGCTGAAGTCTGCGGAAGTGATGCTGCAATCTGCTTCAGAATCCGAGTAAGGCTGGCAGCAGACTTCCGGGCCGGACTAATGATTAGCCGCTGGTGGAACGATAATATACAATAACGAATTCCTTGCAGAGGATGTCCCGCGAATGATGCCTAAGCTTAAGAAATATATGCCGTTCACCTATAAAATGATGATTCCCTATCTGCTGCTGGTTCTCCTGACCGATGTGTTCATCGGCTATATCTCGTATTCCATGCTGACCGACTCCAGAACAGAGATGGCCGAGTCCAACATCAGAACGGGAATGGAGCAGTCGAGGAACAATATCCGCTATCAGATGGATGAAATCCAGCGGATGTCGGACAACCTGTTCGGCAGCCAGCCGTTCCAGCGTGCGCTGGAGATGAAGGGGACGCCGTTCGAGATTTATCTGACGATGCTTGATGAGATCGTGCCCCAGATTACCGCGCCCCTGCAGCTCTTCGGGAATAAGATCCGCTTCATTCTCTATACTCCGAATGCGGATCTCAACATTGTATCCGGGGACAATCTGAATGAGCCGATCATTAAGAGCGACTATTATATTCTGTCCTTGGATGACATTACCGGGAGTGAATGGTACCGGTCCCTCAAGGATTCCAAGCGCGACAACCTGTGGCTGCAGATTGATACGGACCAGAAGCTGGGCAATCTCTCGCATGTGCGCAGACTCGTCAATTTCAGTGATTACCAATCCCTGATCGGCTATGTGCGGATTACCGTATCTCTGGAGGACCTGTTCGGCGGCTTCGATACCTTCCCGCTGGATGAGGGGATTACGCTGCGGCTGGTGGAGGAGGCTACCGGAGACATTCTGTTCCAGCGGGGAACCGCCAATTATAACAGCGGGGAAGAGAATTTTCTCAGTCTGCATGAACAGATTCCGGGAAGTAATTTCATCATTGAAGCCCTGGTCCCGCAAAAGTATCTGACTCAGGACGCCGGACGGCTGCGCAGGGTGATCATTGCGGTCTGTAGTCTGAGCTTCCTGGTGATGACCATTATCGGCTATGTGGTGGCACGGATCTCCGGGCGCAAGATGAGCCGGATTGTAGGCCTGGTGCGTTCCTTTCAGGAAGGGAATTTCCAGAAGCGGATCCGCTTCTCGGGCAATGATGAATTTGTACAGATTGCAGATTCCTTCAATGACATGGCTACGAATATTCAGGAGCTGATCAACAGCGTCTATGTACAGGGAATCCAGAAGAAGCAGGCGGAGCTGGAAGCGCTGCAGGCCCAGATTAACCCGCATTTTCTCTATAATACGTTATCTACGATCAGCAGCCTGGCGAATCTGGGCGAAATCGGCAAGGTTACGGAGATGGTCCAGGGATTGTCACGCTTCTACCGGCTGACGCTGAATCAGGGCAATGTCTACATTGAACTGGAGAAGGAGCTGGAGCAGGTGGAGACCTATCTCGAAATCCAGCGGGTCAAATATGCGGATGCCTTCACGCTGTACGTTGATGTCGATGAGGAAATCAGGCATATGCAGGTGATCAAGCTGCTGCTTCAGCCTTTTGTGGAGAATGTGTTCAAGCATGCCTGGTTCGGAGAGACCATTGCCATCCGCTTGACCGGCAAGCGGGTGGGAGGCAACATTGAGCTGAAGGTAATAGATAACGGGATTGGGATGCGCCCGGAGGTAGTCAAGCGAATGATGCAGGGACCCGGCCAGTCCGGCGGTTACGGGGTCAGGAATGTGGATGAGCGGATCAAGCTCAGATACGGTGAGGCGTACGGGGTGAGCATTGCCAGCTTCTACGGAGGAGGAACAACCGTGCGGCTGCTTCTTCCTGCCGGGCTTCAGGATGATGAGGATCTGTAGCGGGCCGCTAATTAGCCTTGCGGCAATGCAGCACGTACACACAGGAGGGTAAGATTGCGATGAGTATCAATGTATTACTGGTTGACGATGAAGCTATTGATCTGGAGTGGCTGCGGCGCAGAGTGCTGGCCAGCCCGCTCGATCTGGCAGTGGTAGGAACGGCGAACAGCGGCTTCAATGCGCTTAAGATCATGGAGCAGGAGCGGGTGGATATCATCCTGTCCGATATACGGATGCCGATTATGATGGGAACGGAGTTCGCCCGCCGGGCCAAGGTCATTCATCCGAAGGTCAAAATCGTCTTCATCAGCGGGCATGAAGACTTCAGTTATGCCAAGGAGGCGATAGAGATCAATGCTTCAGGGTATTTGCTGAAGCCTGTGGAAGACAAGGATCTCTACGAAATGCTGGAGTCCCTGTCTGCATCTCTGGAGCAGGAACGGGAGCAGAACCGCTCCTTCACTGAAGCGCTGTCGCTTGTGAACAAGGAGCTGATTCTGCGCTGGTTCGAAGAGGCCTCGCCTGAACCGGCGGAGCCGCATCTGCGCAGCGCCCTGAATCCGCTGCTGCAGAAGGGGGCGGCTGCGGCCATTGTTGAGATTGATGATCTGGAATGGAAGCTGCGCGACTTGTCCGAGGAGGAGGCGCGTGTCAAGACGCGGCAGATGACCGGACTGATCAGAGCGTTCGTGGAGAGTGCCAAGCTGGGGACGCTGATTCCGGTCCATCATCACCGGTTCGTCATTCTTTGCAGCCTTCCGCCGGACAGCTTCCTTAGTCTGCTGGATGAGCTGATTCAGCATATGGCGGGCAGCTCCCCCTGCACATTAACTATCGGCGTCGGGCGTTATGCCCAGGATGAGGCGGGCCTGCACGAATCCTACCAGCAGGCAACGGCCGCACTTAGCGCGAAGTGGCTGCTCGGGAAGAACCGGCTGATCCGTGATAACCTGGAGTCTTCCCCGCGCGGTACGCCGGGGGCCCGGATTGAACAGACGGTTGTGCAGCTGCTGGAGGCGATCATCCAGTACGACCTGGTGGCGATTGACGATCATCTGCTGGAGCTGTTCAAGAGCGCCGGGAAGAAGGATGTCTATGAGCTGATTGTCCGCATCACCTCCAAGCTGCATGCCGACCTGCAGCAGCAGAACGAGAATCTGTATGAGCTCCTGCAGTGGGAGTCTCATCAGCCGGACATCCTGTTCCAGTTCGAGACGATTCACGACATCCTGTCCTGGATGAGACGGAGGTTCTTCGAGCTGTCGGAGCTCCTGTACGTGAAGCGGCAGCGGCAGAAGCGCAAGCTGATTGATGAGATTATGAACTATGTGGAGGAGAATCTGGAGAAGAAGATCACGCTGAAGGAAGTAGCGGCCCATTTCGACTTCACACCGAATTATCTGGGCTTCCTGTTCAAGGAGGAATACGGGCTCCCCTTCAGTGAATACGTCAATGAACGCAAGACGGGCAGAGTCTTCGAGCTGCTCAGCGATCCGACGCTCAAGATCTATGAGATTGCAGAACGCATGGGCTATAAGAACATTATCTACTTCAACCGGCAGTTCAAGCAGATTACCGGCATGACGCCGGGGGAGTACCGGAAGAAGCAGAAAATATAAGTTTTGAAATACCAAACGTTGCCAATCCTGATTTTCATATCAGAGGCAACGTTTTTTGTTTTTTTGGACAGTATATGTTTTAAACGGATCGTTGAATAAGTATTACTTTTAGTTGATAGCCTTAATCCCCACCGGGAGGACGCTTATTTATAATAAAGCTATAGAGAAATGGGAAATTGGAAAGGGGATTCAAGATGAAACAGAAACAACATGGATTCTGGGACGATGTCAAGAAGTACAGATCCTTGCTTCTTATGCTGACACCGGCTGTATTGTTCTTCCTGCTCTTTGCTTATATACCAATGTCAGGCATTATTCTGGCGTTTAAGCAATACGACTACACCGGCGGGGTGTTCGGCAGTCCCTGGAACGGATGGGACAACTTCAAATTCTTCTTCGACTCCGGTGACGCCTGGCGCGTAACGCGTAATACGGCACTGTATAACATTGCATTTATCGTTGTGAACAACGTGCTTCAGATCTTTGCAGCGATCCTCCTGTTCGAGGTAGCGGGCAAATGGTTCCGCAAGCTTACGCAAACCGTATTGTTCCTGCCTTATTTCATCTCCTGGGTTGTGGTTGGAGCGATTGCGTACAACCTGTTCAACTTCGATGTAGGAACCATCAACGTATTGCTCAAAGGCCTCGGCATGCAGCCGGTGGATATCTATAATACAGCAGCCTACTGGCCGTTCATCCTGGTTATTGTCTCCGCCTGGAAGACACTGGGCTACGGAACGATCATGTATCTGGCCGCGATCACCAGCATTGATACCGAGATGTACGAAGCCGCCGAGATTGACGGGGCGAATATTTTCCAGCGGATTATGAAAATTACGGTTCCGAACCTGATGCCGACCGTCATCATTCTGGTCCTGCTGGCCATCGGTAATATCTTCCGCGGGGACTTCGGGATGTTCTACAACATGGTCGGCAACAACGGCCTGCTGTTCTCATCCACAGACGTAATCGACACCTTCGTCTTCCGCTCGCTGACCACATCCAATGAAATCGGAATGTCCGCAGCAGCAGGCTTCTATCAATCACTGCTTGGCTTCGCAACGATTATGCTCGCCAACTATGCGGTACGCAGATATGACAAAGATCGTGCTCTATTCTAGGAAAAGGAGGTAATGCCCAATGAGTTCAACCACTGCAAATCTTAAAACACCGGAAGTACGCAGAAAGTCCGGCAACAGAGACAAGATGATCCTGTCCTTAATCGGATATGTAACCCTTACTGTGCTGGCTATCTTCTGTATCTTCCCGTTCATTCTGGTGATATCCTCCTCTCTGAGTGAGGAGAGCGCGATTATCGAGAAAGGGTTCCAGATCTTCCCGACCGCCTTCTCGACAGAAGCCTACAGCCTGCTGTTCAAATATCCGGCTGAGATGCTCAGAGCTTACGGCGTGACTATCTCCGTGACTGCCATCGGCACACTGGTTGGATTGTTCCTCACCTCGATGACCGCCTACGTGCTGTCCCGGAGAGACTTCAAGTGGCGCAGCCGCTTCTCGTTCTTCTTCTTCTTCACTACATTGTTCAGCGGCGGTCTGGTGCCGTGGTATCTGATGATCGTCAATTATCTGCATCTGAAGGATACCCTGCTGGTGCTGATCCTGCCGATGATGCTGAACGTGTTCTATATTATCGTCATGAAGTCTTTCATGAGCAGCATTCCTGACGCCATTACCGAATCCGCCAAAATCGACGGAGCCGGCGATTTCCGGATCTTCATGCAGCTGATTGTGCCGTTGTCCAAGCCTGCCCTGGCGACCATTGGTCTGTTCATTGCCCTGGCTTACTGGAATGACTGGTACAACGCGCTGCTCTTCATCTCCAAGTCAGAGCTTATGCCGCTTCAGTATTATCTATACAAAATGCTGGGTAACATGGACGGCATGCGTAAGGCAATGATGGCTTCCGGCGCAGTGGTCAACACCGATCTGCCAACCGAAAGTCTGAAGATGGCCATGACGATTGTGGCTACAGGGCCAATCCTGCTGGCGTATCCGTTCATTCAGAAATATTTCGTAACAGGTCTTACCATTGGTGCAGTCAAAGGATGATCACAGGGTAACCTGGTTATCAATATAAAGCCTAAGCAACTATTTTCTTAAGGGGGAAATACAGGTCATGATGAACAAGAAAAAGAAACTTACAGTTACGCTTGCAACGATGCTGACACTGGGGACGGTCCTCAGTGCCTGCGGTGGCGGCAATAATAACGGGAATACAGGTGCGGAAGCTACGAAGGCTCCGGCATCATCGGAAGGAACCGCTACGGATTCCGGAGCTCCTGACACCTCCAAGGAAGTTAAGCTCAAAATGATTCTGGTCGGCGGACAGCCTGGCGATTACGACAAGGTATTCGGTGAACTAAATACTAAATTGAAAGAAAAAATCAATGCTACAGTGGAAACGGAATTCCTGGACTGGTCTGACTGGACACAGAAATATCCGCTGAAGTTCGCGGCTAATGAAGATTTCGACCTTGTGTACACTGCGAACTGGGCCTTCTATAATGATCAGGCACTCAAAGGCGGATTCCTGGAATTAACCGAGGATATGCTGACCAAGTATATGCCGCAAACCTGGGAAGCCATGCCGAAAGTGAACTGGGATCAAGCGAAAGTGGACGGCAAGCTATATATGGTTCCGAACAACAATGTTGAAGTAACCGACAAGGTAGTCCTGTACCGTGAGGATCTGCGCAAGAAGCACAATCTGCCTGAAATCAACAGTGCGGAATCGTACGCCACCTATCTGAAGGCTATTGCCAAAGATGAAAAAGGCATCACTGCCTTCGGTGCCAAGCCTGCAGACGGCTGGAAGTTCCATGAGCTGGATCAGACGCTGCTGGAGCAGAACAACAACTTTAACCTGGTAGATGCAAGCCTGCTGCCGCTGGCGTACAAGCTGGACGATGCTTCCGGCAAAATCTTCAATATCTACGACACACCGGAATTCACTTCCCTGCTGCAATACTACAAAGATCTGGCCGATAATGGAGCATGGTCCAAAAACGTAGTCAGCAACAAAAATGATGTATGGCAGGATGTCAAAGCAGGCAAGGTGTCCTCTTATGCCCACAACCTGGGAACGGTAGCGGCTAACCTGGCCGAAATGCGCCGTGACAAACCGGATGTGGAGCTGGGGATTGCCGACCTTACACCGGACAAAAAGAAAATTGCCGCGATCTCAACCCAGAACGGAATGTCCATCCATGCAAGCTCGAAGAATCCTGAGCGTGCGCTGATGCTGATTGACCTGCTGCAAAATGACAAGGAAATTCATGACTTGACGATGTATGGTATCGCCGGAAGCAACTATAATCCGGAAGGCGACAAGAAGTTCACAGCAGGTCCTGCTGCCGCGAACTACACAGGCTTCTCCAACTGGGGCTGGAACTCCCCGCTGAACCGTCAGGATGCAGCTTATCCTAAGGAAGCGGATGACATGTTCAATAGCTGGCAGTCCAGCATCTATCACTTCCCGCTGGAGACCTTCGTCTTCGACTCCACACCCGTGAAGAACGAAGTAGCGAATATCGGTAACGTGATGCTGCGTTATGCCATTCCGCTGGAATACGGATTGATTGATGATCTGGCCAAAGGTCAGGCAGACCTGATCAAGCAGCTGAAATCGGCCGGTCTTGATAAGGTGCAGACTGAAATGCAGAAACAAATTGACGCCTTCCTGGCTGCTCAGAAATAATAGCTGAATAAGAGAGAAGCTTATGTAACGGCTTCCGGGCTGCCCCAAAGCATAGCTTTGGGGCAGTTTGTATGAAATTAACTGCGAAGGAGCAACTTCCATGAAATACACGATTCAGGCTAAGGTAGCCCCCAAGAATATCTATCCGTCAACGCTGCGTCTGGGCGGAACCAGTCCCCAGGGGGATGAGATCAGCTTCACCAATTATTATATGGAGCTGAACGGCAAGCCTTATTTCGCCATCTGCGGCGAATTCCATTATTCCCGTTATCCTGAAGCGGATTGGCAGAGCGAGATCCGCAAGATGAAGCTGTCCGGGATTAATGTGATTGCTACTTATATTTTCTGGAACCATCATGAAGAGCTGGAAGGGGAATTTGAATGGGCGGGCAACCGGAATCTGCGGCGGTTTGTGGAGCTATGCCGGGATAACGGCCTCTATGTCATTCTGCGTGTCGGCCCGTTCTGCCACGGCGAGGTCCGCAACGGCGGGCTGCCGGACTGGCTGTTCGGACGGGAATTCGATGTCCGCTCGAATGATGAGGGTTATCTGAGCTATGTGAACCGGCTGTTCCGGGAGATCGGGAAGGAGGCTCGCGGCCTGATGTTCAAGGATGGCGGCCCGGTCATCGGCATTCAGCTGGAGAATGAACTCAATGCTGCAGCCGCATTGTGGGAAGAGACAGCCAAGCAGGGCGACGAGTATCTCAGCGGAGGAGCGAGCGGCGAGGCAGGCTCGGAGCATATGCGCCTGCTTAAGCAGTATGCGGTGGATTCAGGCCTGATTGCCCCGATCTATACCAGCACCGGTTGGGGCGAAGCGCCGTTCCTGGAGGATGAGGTGCTTCCGCTGTATGGCGGGTATGCTTATACCCCGTGGAGCATCAGTGATCCGAACCAGGTCCAGAAGCCGACTCCGGAATATGTATTCGTGAACTTCCATGATGATGAGGCGCCGGGCGGCGAATTCAACCCGCCGTATGTGCGGACGAAATATCCGTTCGCCTGCTGTGAGATGGGCGGGGGGATGCAGACCTGGTATCTGTCCCGGTTCCAGGTGGAGCCGGAAAGTGTAATCGCTATGACCTTAATGAAGCTTGCCGGAGGCTGCAACTTCATCGGGTACTATATGTTCCATGGCGGAACGAATCCCGTAGGCAGAACCGGATACCTGAACGAGAGCACCACACCGAAGCTGACGTATGACTTCCAGGCGCCAATCGGAGAGTTCGGCCAGATCCGCGAATCCAATCATCTGCTTCGTCCGCTGCATTATTTCCTCCGCCGGTTCGCAGACCGGCTTGCGCCTATGGTGACTGTACTTCCCGAAGGGGCAGAAGCGATCACACCGGAAGATGCACATACGCTGCGTTATGCGGTCCGTACAGATGGCAAGTCCGGATTCCTGTTCGTCAATAATTATCAGGATCATGTCGATATGGATACCCATGAAGAGGTTGTATTTGCCGTAGAGCTTGGAGAGGAGCGTCTCAGCTTCCCGCAGCGGAGTTCACTGACGATCCAGGCCAAGGCTTCCTTCCTGCTTCCGTTCAACTTCGCGCTGGATGGCTTGAATCTTAAGTATGCTACAGCCCAGCCGGTAACGGCTGTGGAAACGGATGAAGCGGCTACCTATTTCTTCTCCATGCCCGAAGGCGTAGACGGTGAGTTCCATATTGATGCGGAAGCCGGCATTCTGGAGGTGGCTGCCGATGGAGGAGACGTTGCAGAGGTTGGCGGCTACAATGTGCTGATTCCGCACGACAAGTCGTCCATGATTGTCATCCGGCGGGACGGCGCCAGAGAAGTCCGTATCTATGCGATGAGCGCCAAGGAAGCGTCAACCTTATGGGAGCTTGAAGAGGGCGGACAGAACCGGGTGATGTTCTCGCCGGTGCCTCCGGCTCAGACCCCGGACGGGATTGAATTCATCGGCTCAGGGCAGAATGAATTCACGTTCCGTGAATATCCGGGCGGAGCTGATGCAGCGCAGTGGAATACTGTACAGGCGGACGCTACGGTCAGCGGACGGAGCGAAGGCTGGTTCCAGGCTTATGATGTGGAGGTTCCGCTGAAGAGCATCGAGTTTACAACACGGCGGGTCCATGACCATAAGGTGATACTCCAGCTGCCCGAGGATGTATTGGAAGGCGCGGAAGAAGTACTGCTGAGTATTGATTATACAGGGAATGTGGGGTATGCCTTTGCCGCGGGCCAACTGTTCCACGACCATTTCTACAATGGGCTGCCTTGGGAAATCGGGCTGTCCCGGTTCCGTGATGTGCTGCGCCGGGGCGAGATTGTGCTGGAGACCACGCCGCGCCGCACAGGTGCGGTATCTGTCGCCGCTGATGCAGCGATGGCGGTGGAGAAGGTATTCGAGGGGGAAGCTATTGCTGTGTTCCACAGCGTTACTGCTGCGCCAGTCTACCGGATCGGGCTTAGACGGCAGAAATGAAAAAGTGAAGGAATGCTACTGACATACCGTTGTCAGTAGCGGGGTTGTACAATTAAGACATAACCAGCCACATATTCTAAGGAGGACATTATGTCAGTAATTGGACCCGACTTTATTTCACTTCAAGTGAGCAATCTTGAAGGCTCTGCTGAATTCTATCAGAACTATCTTGGGCTTGTCCGCTCACAGGCGGGCCCCCCTCATGCTGTGGTCTTTGAGACCAAGCCTATTGCCTTTGCTCTTCGTGACCTGATTCCGGGAACAGAACTCGGTTCAGGTACTCAGCCTGGACTGGGTGTCGCGCTGTGGCTTCATGCCCCGGATACGCAAGCAATCCATGACAAGCTTGTTGCAGCAGGCGTACAGATTACATCCGCACCCATAGATGGACCCTTCGGGCGAACCTTCACCTTTGCCGACCCGGACGGTTACCAGATTACCCTTCATAGTAAAGGTTGATATCCCAAAAGCCATGAAATGGCTGAGCAGGATCAGCGTGAGCACTTGGATGGACGCTGCGTGAACGGACCGTTGTTCCAATCGCTGTTGTCCCCCGATTTTATTGATTCCCCTTAGCGGTGAAAATCCGGGGACAAAGGCGACCGCTGACGCTTTTACACAATCGTTCCGTCCTCTCCGCTGTTTGAGCGGGAAAAGGTTCTTCAAATCTTTCTAAAATCACAAAAAGAAACCATCCTTTGGTAAATGGAGTTACCACACCACCATTTCAAAGGAGAGGTTTCTTTTGTGCATTCAATAGTCCATGGACCCACTTTGCTTGCCAATGGACCTGGAAGAAGTCATTCCGGAAAATCACCTCGATCGCGCTCGTGAATGCCGCTGTCAATCGGCTAGCCGACGCCATTTTTGACGCTGCTTATCACGGCGGCGGCCGCGATAGCTACCACCCTAAAATGCTCACCAAAGTCATGATCTACGTTTACACTCAGCGAAACTATTCGTCTCGGCAAATCGATAAGGCCGTACGAGAGATCATCCCTTTCATGTGGCTGGCCGGACGACAGCGACCCGACTTCCGCACGCTGAACGCTTCTGTTCCAGCGGATTGGAGAAGGTGACGCATGATGATAACCTTTTATTGTGGATTAGGATTAGCAATCTAAAGGCCTGAATTCAGGGAACGGAGGCTAAATGAACCAATGAGGAGCATTAGTGCACCTGAATTCAGTGGACAGAGGCTAAATGAGCCAATGAAGAGCATTAGTGCACCTGAATTCAGGGGACTGTGGCTAAGTGAGCCAATGAAGAGCATTAATACACCTGAATTTAGTGGACGGGAGCAAAATGAGCGAATGAAGAGCATTAATGCACCTGAATTGAGCGGACGCTACCTAAATGAGCTACTTTTTCCATTTAAACAGCGGAGCGCCCCCCAAGTGCATACATTGATCCTGCTCCAAAAGAAAGGGGCTGTCCCAAGCAGCCATTTCATGGCTTTTGGGACAGCCTCATTCTTGTTTCAACAAGCTCAGAATCAGCCCTTAACCGCCCCGGCGACTACGCCCTTGACGATGTATTTCTGCAGGAAGATGAAGACAACGATGGATGGAAGCACGGCCATTACCATGGCGGTCATGGCATACTGCCAGTCCGAGGTATACTGGCCGACGAAGGTGTAAGCAGCCAGCGTCAGTGTCTTCGTATCCGGCGAGCCGTTCACCATCAGCAGCGGGAGCAGGAAGTCATTCCAGATCCACATTACATCAATGATAACAATGGTGGTGGTGACCGATTTCAGCAGCGGGAAGATGACGCTGAAGAACAAGCGGAAGCCGGAAGCGCCGTCGATTGTCGCGCTTTCATCAATTTCCGTCGGAATTCCCTTCACGAAGCCGTGGTAGATGAATACGGCCAGCGGAGCGCCGAAGCCCCAGTACAAGAGGCCTAGTCCCCAAGTGCTCTCGGACAGATTCAGGTTCTTGGCTGTCTGCAGCACGGTAAGCATGATCGACTGGAACGGGATCAGCATCGGCATAATACACAGGAAGTACAGGACGCCGCTCCATCTGGTTTTGGTCCGTGCCAGCTTATAGGCGGCAATGGAGGAGATGAACACGATACCGAGCAGGCCGACGCCGGTGATAATGAAGTTATTCAGGAACAGCCGCGGATAGTTGATGAACTCCCAGACATAGGAGTAGTTGCTGAAGGTGAGCTGCTTCGGCAGGGCGATGACGTCGGTCATGACCTCGCCGAAGCTTTTTAACGAGTTAATGATCGTCAGGAACAGCGGATAAAGGAACAGCAGAGACAAGAGGACCAGGACAACTTCCAGGATGATCTTGCCCGCCTTGTTATGGTTTGTTTTCATTAGGCCTCTACCTCTCTCCGTTTGAAGACTGTCAGCTGGATGATTGTTACGACTAGTACTGCCAGGAACAGGATCAGCGCTTTGGCTGTACCATAACCGTACAGGTTGTTCTGGAAGGTATCCCGGTAGATATCATAAGCGATACTGTAAGTGGTTCCGCCGGGACCGCCGCCCGTCAGCGACAGAATGACATCGAACACCTTGATCGAGTTAGTCAGCGCCATGAAGACGGAGATCGTGATCGACGGAGCAAGCAGCGGCAGCGTAATGCTGAAGAATTTTCTCATCGGTCCGGCCCCGTCTACCGTAGCGGCTTCCTTGAGATCTTCAGGCACCGACTGCAGACCGGCAATGTATATGACCAGATAGAACCCGATGGACTGCCAGATGGATACGCCCAGGATGGAGATGAAGGCCAGTCCCGGTGTCCCAAGCCAACTTAAGTCGAAGATGGCCCAGCCGGTGCTCTCGCCCAGCGAGTTGAAGCCCTGCATGAAGATGAATTTCCAGATGAAGCCGACAATGACAAGACTGAGGATATAAGGGATGAAGAAGGCCGCTCTCAGCCAGGAGGTACTCTTCAGCTTCATGTCCAGCAGGACCGCCAGTAGTATCGCCAGCACGTTGACGATCACAATGTACAGGATTGCATATTTAATCGTGAACCAGGCGGCATCAGAGAAGTTGGTATCGCCTGAGAAGATCTGCTTGAAGTTATCCAGGCCGACGAATTTGGGATGCTTGGAAATCCCGTTCCACTTGGTCATTGAATAGCGGATGGTCATGGCAAAGGGAATATAGAAGGCTACAGCGATACAGATTAGAACCGGGAGTGTGAAGATTCCGAATTCGAATTTCTCGCGCCATTCTTTTCCGAGTCTTTTTAACATGGATGCACCTCTTCTTGAGTTATAGGGTGGGAGTATTGTGCCTGGCTTGCCACACTTAACCATTCCGGTTAGTCTATATTGTGTATTATAGAGCAGACCCCTATACTCAAAAATGGATTTAAGAGTACAGTTAAGGGTAAAAAGGTGAACGGACTGCGGAGGCAAAAAAGACGCCTGAAACGGGCGCCAGGGAGGACGGAGGACATCATGAAAAAAGGTTGGTATACGCTGATAGAGCCTTTGCTGGAGCGGATTTCCCGTCGTCTGGTCAACAAGCTGATTCTGTTGTTTACGGCTATCATCATCCTGGTGGTCAGTTCACTTACATACATTTCTTATAGAATGCTCCAGCGGGAATCGGTGAATAACAGCATTGCAAGTACGGGGAATAACCTGCTGCTGGTTGGCCGTAATCTGGAGAGTTACCTGAATGGGATCGAGCAGTTGTCCCTGCCCCAGATCTCCTATGATGAGTTCAATTATGCCCTTCTGCATGAATCGGAGGACTATAGCTCCCGGATGTATGTGGAGGATTACCTGAGGAATCTCTACTTCTCCCGCAATGATCTGGAGGCGGTATACCTGTATGTGATCAAGGAGCAGAAGTATTATTATGTCACCAAGGAGAATTATAATATTACCGTCCGGGTGTCCGAACATCCGCCCATCGGGAACCTGCCCTGGTACAAGCGGGCGCTGGAGAGTCCGTATAACCGTTCATATCAGTCTTTTGCAGAGGCAAGTCCCGTTCTGGAGAATAGTGCAGATTATCCCGTTAACAAAGACAAGGTCTTCATGGGCTATCACCGGCTGATACGCTCCATCGTCTCCCGGGAGCCGCAGGCGGTGTTATCGCTGTACCTGAATTCCTCGGTGACGGATGAGATAATGCGGGACATCCCGTTCAGCACCGGAGAGCATCTGATGTATATCAGCCCGGATAATGAACCGTTCATGGTGGATGACAAGGAATTCTACCGGGAGAGCCGGGAAGCGGGGCTGAGTGATCTGTTGACACCGGCACAGAAGGGGCGTGTAACATGGTCCGACAAGGAGCAGAAGTACCTGGTGATCTACGACATCAGCCAAAAGGAAGGCTGGAAGCTCGTCAAGCCGATTCCCTACTCCAAAATCTATGAAGCAGCGACAACAACGCGTACGTTAAGTGTAGCGATTGGCCTGCTGTTCCTGATCGTATCTGTGGTGCTGGTCAGCTTCACCTCCAACCGGATTACCCATCCGCTGAAGAACCTGTCGCTGCAGATGAAACGGTTCAGTACCGGGAGCTTCGACGCCCAGGCCACCGTTGAGGGCAAGGATGAGATCGCTTACCTGTCACGCCATTTCAACAAGATGGTCGAGAATACGAATGAACTGATCAATGAACGCTACAAAATGAAAATCACTGAAAAAAATGCCGTCCTCAAAGCACTGGAGGCTGAAATTAATCCCCATTTCCTGTACAATGCGCTGCAGGCGATCTCTACCAAGGCGCTGAAGAACAACAATGATGATATTGTCGAGATGGTGGACAACCTGGCCCTAACCTTACGGTACTGTATTAGCGGCAGGGATGTCGTCCAGGCCAGGGAGGAGCTGCGGCATATCGAGCGGTATCTGGCGCTGCAGAAGGCGCGGTTCGGAAGCCGGATGCAGGTGGTGTATGCCTGGGAATACAGTCTGATGGAGCTGAGGATACCCAAGCTGTCGATCCAGACGCTGGTCGAGAACTGCATCAAGCACGCGCTGGAGAAGGTATCGAGCACGGTTACGATCCGCATTGAGGCGCATGTCACCGAGACACACAGCATTATTTCGGTGCTGGATGACGGGCCGGGCATCAGCGCAGAGCGGCTGGAGCAGGTCATGAGCTCTCTTCAGATCCAGTGGGAGGACCGCGGTTCGGATACAGAGGAAGAGAGCGGTCATGAGAGTATCGGCCTGAAGAATCTGAATACCCGGCTGAAGCTTTTATATGGAGAAGAGGCGGGCCTGGTGATTCATAGCACGGAACAGGGAACACAAATGGATATGCGGCTGCCGCGGGGAGGAGTGGGACAACATGTATAGAGTGCTGATTATTGACGATGAGGAGCCGCTGCGCGAAGCGATCCATATCCTGGGGGACTGGGAGGGAATAGGTGTCAGCGAGGTTCTGGAGGCGACAGACGGGAAGGCGGGCCTTGCCATGCTGCGCCGGGAGAGATTCGATCTGGTGCTGGTGGATATGAAAATGCCCGAGCTAAGCGGGGCCGAGCTGCTGCAGATAGCCGAGCAGGAATTCCCGGATCTGCTGCTGATTGTGATCAGCGGCTACAATGACTTCGAGTATACGCGCCAGGCGATCCGCTCCAAGGTGGTGGATTACCTGCTCAAGCCGGTGAACCGTACAGACCTCAACCAGGCCTTGCGTAAGGCCGTCGGGGTGCTGGATGCCAAGCGGAAGCGGGAGAGTGAGTTCATCAACCGTAATATAACGCTTAACATGTCGTTGCCCAAGCTGAAGGAGAAAATGTATGTGTCGATTATTGAGCGGAGCTTCAAAACCCAGTCCAATGAGGCCTTTCTGCCGCTGATTGGTGCTGACGGAGCGGCCAGCCACTTCGCTTGCGGCATTCTGCGAATGCTTAATCTGGAGAAGGTACGTAAGGAAAGATTCCATGGAGACCGGGATTTGCTGCATTTTGCCGTGACCAATGTAATGAATGAGAACAGCGACGGGCAGTTCGAGTCGTTCAGCTTCGCCAGTCCCAAAGGAGAGCGGGAGTTCATTGCGATCTTCACGATGAAAGGCGGATACGAAGAGGATGCAGCCTTCCTGTCGCTGCACCATATGAAGAGAGCGGCGTCTACCCTGAAGGAGTTGTTCGGCATCATCTGTGCAGGCGGCATAGGGGAGCCTTGCAGCGATTCGCTTAGCCTTGCCGGGTCTTATGAGCAGGCCAAGGAGGCCCTGGACAGTATGGATCTGCTCAGCTTAAAGGGCAGTCTGATCCGGCAGGGCGGGTCTGCTAAGCCGGTATCCCGGGATAATCCCTCGCTGACCGGACGGATGCCGCAGATCCGCAGCGCACTGGAGAGCGGGAACGTTAACCATGCACGGAGTATTCTGAGCGAATTCATCCGGAAATGCCAGGAGGCAGAGGTGTTCACGCTCGGGGAGGCGGACAGAACCCTGCAGGGGTTCGTGCTTGTATTGAATGAGATTGCCGCCTCGCTGGATGCGGTGCCGCCGCAGATCCGCAGCGGGAAGGATGGCGGTCTACATTCCTCTGGAATCAGCAGTGACTTTGCCTCCTTTGAGCAGTTCGGGGGCGTGCTTAACGGAATCTTTGACCTTTATTCAGGCCAGATCAGCCGGACGATGTCCGCAGACCGCGGCAGTGTGCTGGAAAATATTAAAGCATACATTGATAACCATTATTTTGAGGATATTAAGATATCGAAGTTCACGGAACAATATTTCCTGAGCAGAGAATACTTGATGAAGCTGTTCAAGGGACAATATGGATACGGCATTCACGAGTATGTGCAGAAGGTAAGAATGGACAAAGCCAAAGCGCTGCTGTCCGATCCGGCCCTCAAAATTCAGGATATCTCCGAGATGCTGGGGTATAAGGACAAGAACTATTTCAGCAAGGCGTTCCGCAATTACTATGATTGCTCACCTTCTGAATTCCGGCTGCAGCGGCCAGGGGTAGAAAAGTGAAACGGTTACATGAACACACTTTTTTACCCTCATCAGTTCACTTATGTACATTCTTATCCTTTTTCTTTTTATTTAGAATGATGAGCAAGACCACAAGATGCATAAGGAAAAAGGGGGCAACATCATGTTAAAACGATTCATGGCACTATCTGCGAGTCTGCTGCTCGTAGGCGGATTGCTGGCCGGTTGCGGCGGAAATAACACCAATAATGCCGCTAACAACACGGGTGGAACAAATGGAGCAGGCAATACGCCTACTGATTCTTCCAAGCCGGTCACCATTAATATGTTCACCGCATCTCCTGAATACACTGAGGCCTTCAATGCTTATATTGCCGAATACAAGAAAGTAAAACCTAATGTAACGATCAATCTGGAAATTATGCAGGCTGACTACAATACGGTGCTGAAATCCAAAATTGCTGCAGGCAGCACACCGGATGTGTTCCAGACCACTGCGGGCGGCGATATCGACACGTTTGCCGAATACAGTGCAGACTTGACCAATGAACCGCTGGCTGCAGCGATGACAGATGCGGTCCGTTCCAACATGAGCTCTACGGATGGCAAGGTACTCGGACTGCCGGTCAAAGGCAATCTGTTCGTCCTGATGTACAACAAGAAGCTGCTGGCAGACGCCGGAATTACTGAGGTTCCCAAGACTACTGCTGAAATGGATGACGTCATCACCAAGCTCGAAGCGAAAGGCATCACGCCCTTCGCCAACGCTTATAAAGAGTGGTGGGTATGGAAGCATATCTTCCAGCACTTCGTTGACGCTGCGGCAACAGATGCAGGCACCGATGCCAAGACGCTTGTAGCTGACTTCATCGCCGGCAAGACGACCTTCAAGGATCATCCGGTATTAAGCGACAACTTCTTCAACTTCATTGATACGACGGTTAAGCACGGTACGGACAAGCCGCTGGAACGCGACAGCAATGCTGAAGTCAGTGACTTTGCCCTTGGCAAAACAGCCTTCATGACCGGTAAGGGCGCATGGGATGAAGAAGCGATCAAGAAAATCACCCCTGACTTCGATCTCGGCATCGCCGGCTATCCGGTCAGCGACAAAGCAGAGCAGTCCCAGATTATCACCGGTGCTGACCAGGCGCTGCGCATTAACAAGGATTCTGCTGTAGC
Organism: Paenibacillus tritici; assembly: GCF_013204885.1. Lineage (GTDB taxonomy): Bacteria > Bacillota > Bacilli > Paenibacillales > Paenibacillaceae > Paenibacillus_AQ > Paenibacillus_AQ tritici. Next base: position 9,104 of record NZ_JABMKX010000015.1, on the reverse strand, counting down.
CGCTGAGACGATTGAATTCTTCAACTGGCTGTACACGTCCGAGTATGGCAAGAGCTGGTTCTCCTCAGTAGCCAAGGTTATTCCTCCAATCAAGGATGCACCGATGCCTGACCTGCAAATGCCTAAGGAAATGGAAGAAATCCTCAAAACCGAGAAATCCGGCGACCTGTCGGTGAACTACTCGCTGGATACGTTCCACCAGAAATTCGGTGAATTGATGCAGGCTTATATCGGCGGCAGCAAGACCAAGGATCAAGCAATTGACGAAATTCAGAAGGCCTGGATTCAATTCGGGTCCGCACAATAAGAGTTATTAGTCCCGGGACGGCCTCCTTTATTACTGAGGGGGCCTTCTTTCTATGTAACATCGAATTTTGGAGCGAGCGGTGTTCAAGTGGCTGGACGTAACTCCGGGAGCTTTGGATTTCCGGCCGCTGTTGTCTCCAGATTTCCTGAATTATACCGCTTGCAGCGGTTGAAATCCGGAGACAAAGGCGGGCGCTATCGCTCCTCCAATTCCAAACCTCCCTCCGTTACTTCGCCACTTATGCGGCTGCACAAAAATTCAGGGATTACGAATATAAGAGAAGACCTTATATTCAGGATGGGCAGGGAAACAAGAAAACCAAAGAGATCAGAGAGATAAGAGATAAGAGATAAGAGATAAGAGATTAAAGATTAAAGATAACTACCTTTGTAAGGAGGCAAATTAGACATGGACAGCAAGCTCATAGAAATAAGCGAGAACGGGCTTTATCTTACCATAGAAATTACAGAGGAGCAGGATGTACGGCTGCTGCATTTCGGCGCAGCACCGCTGGAACCGGGGAGTATTGATGAGGAACGTAAGGTGGGCTTCCGGCTGCTGGAATTGCAATTATCGGGCGAAGACCGGGCGGAATATCACGGGCGTACGCACCGTGCCTCGTATCCGGGATTGCGCATGGTGTATGACGGACATAGGGATACCGTTAATCCGCTGGGACGGAAGCTTGAGATCACGCTGACTGATCCGGTCACGGGCGTGAAGGCGGTCCAGCACTATCAGTTCTATACAGGTGTGCAGATTGTACGTTCCTGGACCGTACTGCGCAATGACGGGGCTAACGAAGCTGCGGTAGAGTACCTGTCTTCCTTCGCCCTTACCGGGGTAGATAAAGAGGGCAGCAGAGACCGAAATGACAAAATCAAAGTGAGTATTGCTCACAGCGGGTGGCAGAGTGAGCTGCAATGGAAGAGCTACAGCCTGCCTGAGCTGGGCATGTCTCACCTGGCTGACCGCGGGTCTAAGCGCATTGCCGCCAGCAATACCGGCTCCTGGTCGGCGGCTGAGCTGCTGCCGATGGCAGTGCTGGAGAACACAGAGAGCGGGACAAGCCTGTTCTGGCAGATTGAGCATAACGGCTCCTGGCACTGGGAGCTGACGGATCAGGTTGACCAGCTCACGCTGCTGGTCAGCGGACCTACAGAGCATGACAACCATTGGTGGCTGAAGCTGGCCCCGGGCGAAGAATTCACCTCTGTGCCGGTAGCCGCAGGCGCTGTGCAGGGCGGCTTCCAGGGAGCGGCAGAGCAGCTAACAGCGTACCGGCGGATCATCCGCAGACCGAATGAGGATAATGAGCTGCTGCGGATTATTTTTAACGACTACATGAACTGCCTGTGGGGGAGCCCGACGACAGAGAAGCTGCTGCCGCTGATTGATGCCGCTGCCGATGTCGGCTGTGAATACTTCTGCATCGACGCCGGCTGGTATGCTCCCGGTGAGTGGTGGGACGGTGTCGGCGAGTGGGAGCCGTCCATCGAGCGGTTCCCGGAAGGTATCAAGTTCGTGCTGAATTATATCCGCGGCAAAGGGATGATACCGGGTCTGTGGCTGGAGCTGGAGGTTATGGGGATCAACAGTCCGAAGCTTGCGGAAACGGATGACAGCTGGTTCTTCATGCGTCACGGCAAGCGGGTGAAGGACCGCAGCCGCTATCAGCTCGATTACCGCAGCCCGGCAGTGATCAGACATGCAGACAGCGTAATTGCCCGGCTGGTAGAGGACTATGGGGTCGGGTATATCAAGATGGACTATAACATCAATGCGGGGATTGGCACAGAGACGGATGCTGACAGCTTCGGGGACGGCCTCTTACAGCATAACCGCGCCTATCTGGCATGGCTGGATAGCATCTTCGCCCGTTATCCGCAGCTCGTCATCGAGAACTGCTCCAGCGGCGGAATGCGGATGGACTACGCCATGCTCAGCCGCTACAGTATCCAATCCACCAGTGATCAGGAGGATTATGTGAAGTATGCAGCCATTGCCGCAGGCTCACCGGCGGCGCTGACTCCGGAGCAATCGGCGGTCTGGTCGTATCCGCTGCGCGAAGGGGATGATGAAGAGGTCATCTTCAATATGGTCAATGCGCTGCTGCTCCGCGTCCACCAGAGCGGCCATCTGGCCGAGCTTACACCGGGGCGCAGGCTGCTTGTGAAGGAGGCGCTGGAGTATTACAAATCCATCCGCGCCCATATCCCGCAGGCCTTCGCCTTCTGGCCGCTGGGCCTGCCGGACAACGGGGCAGAGTTTGTCAGCTTGGGTCTGCATCATGGAGATATCCGCTATATTGCGGTATGGCGGATTGCCGGGGAGACAGCTGGCATCAAGCTGCCTATTCCTGAGCTGCGGGGAGACAACGCAGAAGCCCGTTGTGCTTATCCTAAGGAACACGGGGCGGAGTGGAGCTGGGACGCTGCGGAGGGCAGCCTGAGCGTCTCTCTGCCGCCGGGCAAGACCGCGAGACTCTTCGAGCTTCGTTCTTAGAACAACCACGATAATCCGGGTACACCAAGATGAGAACACGAGGCAAACTTAGATTGTCCTGAATCACTACAGGGGTATTCCAGAGCGGGTCAAGGCTGCTGGAATACCCCTATTAGATTGAGCTTGAAAATATACAGCCAGGGAAAAGTGGCGGAGGCAGTTCAAGCCTTAAGAAAGCTTATACATTTCCACAGCAAACGCCGGGTGTAATAGAAGGACAAGGCCAGGAGAAGCGCCAGGCATAAGCTGAAGGGCAGACTAAGATAGGTCGGTACGGAATAATAAGGGGTCAGCTGCATTCCTATAGCCGTAACGCCGAAAGTCCGCAGCAACCCTCCTATTGGAGCAATCGCCGCACATACGGCGCTGCCAGCGAGCCAGGCGCTCAGGATGGGCAGCACAAACAGGAGGATCGCCCCTTTTGCCAGAACATTCAGCAGAGAAGACATCACCTTAGAGAATGGCTTCATATCTAATCCCTCCCTTCCGGGTCGTTGATCCGAGTAATTTTGCCTACCTGTGATTTGGGGTGAAGGGTCAGTGTTCCGCTATAACGGATTTCCTGAATGACGCATCCGGAGCCTATGGTAACGTTCACTCCGCTTACGTTATCCGCTGAGGTTCTGTACAGACTTAGATCAGCGCCTTCAATGGTTTCGCATTGTAACCTCCGAAGAGGGTTAAGCGGAATTTGGATCAGCCGGGAAGAAGGAGAGACAATAATTGCGCCCTCAGACATCAGGTGTCTGACCTTGCATAAGGTGCCCAGCTTGATGCTGATGCGTGTCTTGCAGGATAAGCGGTCTATCCGCACACAGCCATCTGCCAGGAACTCCTCTGCGGCAGCGACCCGGGTCACAGACAAATATCCGTCAGAGACTACCTTCACTGCCTGAAGGTCGTGAACGCGCAGACTTCCAAGGCTGGTGATCTCTTGCGCGTTGCAAGTCAAGCCGATAGAGCATTCCCCCTTAAGCTTCAGCCGTGAGGTTATCAGCTCCCCGCTGACATGCAGATGGCCCAGCACCTCCACCATGGAGGCGTCCAGATTTCCCCGGCAGATCCGGGAACCGTAGATTTTGAGCGGTTCCGTGTTTCCCGCAGGAGGATTCAGTACAGGCATAGTCGAATACACCGCCGTTTCATATATAGTTAAGTAACTATAATATATATTAACTGTAATATATAATCAATATAGTATTATGCTCAAGAAGAAAATGGGTTCGGGCGAAGCCTGTGAATACCTACATCTGCACAAATATCTGCACAAAAAACTGCATTTCCTGAGGAAATGCAGTCTATATAAGAAGCACTAAAGAAAAAAACAAAAAGCAAAAGAAGCGGAGGGGAAATTTGGAACTGGAGGAGCGGTAGCGACCGCCTGAAAGCTTTCCGTAGGAAAGCTCGCATCGTAAGCAGCAGCAGTCCCCGGATTTCCACCGCGAAGAGCGGTATTAATCAAGAAATCTGGTGACAACAGCGGCCGGAAGTCCAAATGTTCACTGCAGTGACGATAAAGCTTCAAGTTCAAAACTTAAGTGTGTCTTATATTGGCAGAATGTTAAACCCACGGAATTACTGGACGATCCCGCCCATCAGATCATCAATCATTTGCAAGGTCATTGAAATTTTGCCCAGGTCTGCCACCTCAAAGGTGTCGAACAACGAAAGATTATGCTGTTTGCCTTGTTCGGTAAGAACAATATTCACGACTCTGCGGTCTTCCTTGGTGCGTATTCTCTCGATATACTCCAGATCCTCCAGCTTATCGCACATGAAGGAAGCGGCTCCTGGGGTAATCACGAGTCTCTCTGCAATGTCCGTAATATTAAGGGAGCCGGTGAGCTGCAGCTGAAACATCAGCATAATCTGATTCTGGGACAGCGCCCCTCTCTTCGTGATCAGTTCTACGAAAGCCTGTGACTTCTGCTGCACGCTGGCCATATGATCCATGACCTTATAGATGGCTTGTTCTTTCTCTGCTTCTCTGCTCATGGAAACACTCCAATATAGTATGGTAAGTAAAATATATAGATGATATAACTTTTTTGTCAAGTGAAGGAAGGATATAGTTCTAAAGGATCAGCCGTTTGGAAAAATAGTTATAAAAGAATAAAATGGATATAAAAGTGTTTCAGTTATAGTTTTGTCGAAAAAACTCTAAACTTTGTCGAATTATTTGTCGATAAATATCAAAAGATGTAGAAATAAAATTGACAGGAAAGAAATAGCACTTTACAATGCAATTATAGAGTAATCATTTCTACTATTTAGAAGCTTTGATAGCTTTTAACACCGAATGATGATCCAAGTGTTATTTCAAGGGAGGATGCATAATGATGAAAGCAACAGGTATTGTGAGAAAAGTAGATGAACTGGGACGTATTGTGATTCCGATTGAACTGCGCAGAACAATGGGAATTGACATAAAGGATCCGCTCGAAATTTTTGTGGACGGCGAAAAGATCATTCTCAGAAAATATGAACCTACCTGCATTTTCTCCGGAAGTGCCGAGAACCTGATCAACTTCAAAGGTAAAATGGTCAGTAAAGATGTTCTCGATGAACTGATCTCAAGCTTCGACAACATCTAAGTTAATGTTCTGAAGCTGGATGCAGTATGAATAGAAGGGACCGTAGCGCAGGCACTTTAACAGTGTCTGCACTCCGGTCCCTTCTATATATGTGTTGCAATATATGTTGCAAAACAAAGACGGCAGTTAGACAATACATACTGCTTTCCTTTATCATGTTACATGCAGAACAATTTGGAAGGGATGGGTCACCTCATGAGCAACGAAGAACAGACACAGGCAGGGAACAAACCGCTGCCGCAATTAAACCAGCCGGAAGCTATCGTATTTGATATGGATGGAACGCTATTCCAGACGGAGAGCCTGCTATTGCCAGCCTATCATAGAATGTTTGATATCCTGCGGGAGGAGGGGCTGCATTCCGGGCCGACTCCGCCGGAGGAGCGTATACTCGGCAGCCTTGGCATGCTGCTGGCGGATATCTGGAAGAACGTAATGCCGGAAGCGGATGAAGCTGTTCACCGCCGGGCGGATGAGCTGCTGCTGCAGCTGGAGATCGAAGGACTGGAAGCCGGGGGAACGGTGCTATACCCTAAGGTAGTCGAAACACTGCGTGCCTTGCACGCGCGTGGAGTGAAGCTGTTCGTAGCGAGCAACGGGCTGGAGGACTATATCCACAGCATCGTGGTCGTGCATGAGCTGAAGGAGCTGTTCGAGGGTCTCTACAGTGCAGGCGGACAAGGGACGGCAACGAAGACTGAGCTGCTCGGGCTTTTGCTGGACAATCATAAGATCAGCAGCGCCTGGATGGTAGGGGACCGTTCCTCGGATGTGCAGGCAGGCAAGGGCAACGGACAGACGGTCATCGGCTGCGCCTATGCCGGATTCGGGCGGCAGGATGAGCTGAAGGGCTCTGACGTTATTATCTCTTCCTTCGATGAGCTGATTGGGCTATACGACAACAGCGCAGCACCTGTCCTGTAATCCGGCAGAACCGAAGTGAGTATTCACTATTTGTAAAAAATCTTATATTTTAAGAAAAACCGGGTGTTCTTTCCGCCGTATCTTGGCGTTAAGGGCATCCGGTTTGATGTCTGAAGGAGAAGGTACGGATACATCTCGAAATTTCATACCTTTTCTCGAATGGGGAGCATTTCTTTGCGGCTGCCCAGATTTTATACTGTTACTGTAAGCGTTTCACAAAAGATAAGCCCTTGGGAGCTTGACGGAGCGGTTGCGGTGGCCGGATGCTGTATTTGGAGGGGATGGGGTTGCACAAGCTGTTTCTGGTGGAAGATGAAGCTCTGATCCGTGCGGGCCTTAAGCATTTGATTGAGAAGGTGATCGGCGGCTATCAGGTGGTAGGGGAAGCAGAGAATGGACGGCTTGCGCTGGAGGCGCTCAAGAGTGTGAAGCCCGATGTTCTGATCACGGATATACGGATGAATGAAATGAACGGTCTGGAGCTGATCAAGCGGATTCGTGACCAGTATCCCGACATGTACATCCTGATTCTGAGCGGGTATGCCGACTTCGAATATGCGAAGCAGGCGATCAAATACGGCATCAGCGATTATCTGCTGAAGCCGGTTGACCGCACGGAGCTGGCCCAGGCACTGGGAGATTTCAAACGCAGGCACGGAACGCAGAGTGATCCGGAGGCTCAGCCGGGTGAGGGCGAATCAGACCAGAAGGGCAGGCAGCTGATCCGCAAGGTGAAGGAGCTGGTCGCACTGCGGCTGGATCAGGAAATTTCACTGCAATATATGGCAGAACAGGTGCATCTGAATCACCAGTACCTGTCGGTGCTGTTCAAGTCGGAGACCGGACAGAACTTCACGGATTATGTCTCACAGTGCCGGATGAACCGGGCCAAGCAGCTGCTGAAGGAGAGTAATCTCAAAATCTATGAGGTGGCCAAATTGTCAGGCTATTTAAGCTCCAAACATTTCATGGCGGTATTCAAGGACTATACCGGCAAGACTCCTTCCCAGTTCAGGGAACAGCCGGATTGTAATCGCTAACATTAAGCAGGAGGGGAACCAGGATGAGGAAATATGAGGTTATTGTAGCGGGAGGCGGAGTATCCGGCTCCATCGCTGCTATCGCGGCAGCAAGAGCAGGTGCCAGAACATTGATCATCGAGGCAGGAGGCTTCCTCGGCGGAACCCTGACGGCTGCGGGGGTCGGGCCGATGATGACTTTTCATGCCGGGAACAAGCAGGCGATTCAAGGGATTACCGATGAGCTGATTCAGCGGTTACAGGCGCTGGGCAAATCGCCGGGACATATCCCGGATGCGACGAACTACACCTATTCGGTGACACCGTTCGATGCCGAAGCGATGAAATACGAGCTGGATCTGATGCTGCAGGAGAGCGGAGGCGAGGTGCTGTACCATACGATGCTTGCCGGGGCGAAGGTATCGGGCAGACGGATTGAGTCGCTGACCTTATGCAATAAAGCGGGGCTTAGCGAAATCTCGGCGGATGTGTTCATTGATGCAACCGGAGACGGTGATCTCTCCGCATGGTCCGGGGTTCCCTTCACCAAAGGGCGCGAATCCGATGAACAGTCGCAGCCGATGACCCTGAAGATGAAGATGAGGGGAGTGGACACGGAGAAGATCAAGACGTATATCCGGGAGCATCGTGAGGACTTTCCGCGAATGAACCAGGATATCAGCGTAATGGACTCGGCGGCAAGATTATCGGTTGCCGGCTTCGACCGGCAGTTCCGTGAAGCGAAGGCGCGCGGCGAGATCAGTATTCCGAGAGAGGATGTGCTGTTCTTCGAGACCAGTAATCCCGGCGAGATTATTATGAACACGACGCGGATTCTGGGCAAGGACAGCACGGACCCGTGGAGTCTCAGCGAGGCCGAGGTTGAAGGACGCAAGCAGTGCCGGGAGCTGGAGATTTTTCTGAAAAAGGTTATTCCCGGCTTTGAAGATTCTGTAGTCGTCTCCACCGGTCCGTCCATCGGCGTCCGCGGCTCCCGCCAGATCAAGGGTGTGTATACATTGACCGCGCAGGATATTCTGTCGGTGAAGCCCTTCGACGATGTGATCGCCCATTCCGGCTACCCGATTGATATCCACAGCCCGGACGGCGAGGGAACCGCAACGGATCATCTGGAATGGGGAGCGATGTACAGCATCCCTTACCGCTGCCTGATCACCAGCGAGATCGACAACCTGATTGTCGTCGGAAGATGCCTCTCGGCCACCTTTGAAGCCCAGGCGGCTGTGCGGACAACGCCAACGGTAGGCGCTCTCGGTCAGGCGGGCGGCACAGCGGCGGCATTGGCGGTGCAAGCAGGAATTCCAGTGCAGCAGGTGGACTATAAGAGACTGCAGGAGACGCTTGTGGCCCACGGCGCTTATTTGGAAGTGTAACGGGCGGAGCATTGTGTTCAAAAATAATGTCATGTACAGCTTGAACTGTTAATCTTTCGGATTAGCATGCCGTGCTCCTTGCTTGAGCCGCAGGCTGGCTGTGATGAGACCCGCGCCTAAGCTCTAACTGTGTATTGTGCAACTAAAGCGAGCGGTTATTGCGCTGCGAAGGTTTTAATTGCATTTGATACAGTTAAAATCCCCCATATTCCGCAAAAGGGGACTTACCGTTCTTTCTAATTGTACAGAATAGAGCGACCGAGCCTAGGTTGAGTAACTTAGCAGGTGGAATCCCTGCTTGGAAAGGCGAAAGCCACGCCACCAATAGCGAGTCTTGGAGCAGCAGGGGTAACCCTACCGT
>NZ_JABMKX010000014.1 GCF_013204885.1 Paenibacillus tritici | reverse complement strand
CACCAGTAGTGCCTGTTTCACCGGTAGCCCCCGTCTCGCCGGTAGCCCCGGTTTCACCAGTAGCCCCAGTCTTACCAGTAGCCCCAGTAGCCCCGGTCGCACCAGTAGCGCCGGTCACGCCAGTCGCACCCGTTTCACCGGTAACCCCGGTCACGCCAGTCGCCCCCGTCGCACCAGTCGCTCCCGTCTCCCCGGTCGCACCAGTCGCTCCCGTCGCCCCGGTCGCACCAGTCGTCCCGGTCGCACCAGTAGCTCCGGTCGCACCAGTAGCTCCGGTCGCACCAGTAGCTCCGGTCGCACCAGTCGCCCCGGTTGCACCAGTCGCCCCGGTTGCACCAGTAGTCCCGGTTGCACCAGTAGCCCCGGTTGCACCAGTAGCCCCGGTTGCACCAGTGGCCCCGGTCACGCCAGTGGCCCCCGTCTCGCCGGTAGCACCCGTCGCACCAGTGGTGCCCGTCTCGCCAGTGGCCCCGGTAGCCCCGGTCTCACCAGTAGCCCCGGTTGCACCAGTAGTGCCTGTTTCACCGGTAGCCCCCGTCTCGCCGGTAGCCCCGGTTTCACCAGTAGCCCCAGTCTTACCAGTAGCCCCAGTAGCCCCGGTCGCACCAGTAGCGCCGGTCACGCCAGTCGCACCCGTTTCACCGGTAACCCCGGTCACGCCAGTCGCCCCGGTCTCACCAGTCGTCCCGGTCGCACCAGTAGCGCCGGTCGCACCAGTAGCTCCCGTCTCCCCGGTTGCACCAGTAGCCCCCGTCGCACCAGTAGCTCCCGTCTCCCCGGTAGCCCCCGTCTCGCCGGTAGCCCCGGTTGCACCAGTAGTGCCTGTTTCGCCGGTAGCTCCGGTCTCGCCGGTAGCTCCGGTCTCGCCGGTAGCTCCGGTCTCGCCAGTCGCACCCGTCTCACCAGTAGCCCCGGTCACGCCAGTAGCGCCAGTCTCACCAGTAGCCCCGGTAGCACCAGTAGTGCCTGTTTCGCCGGTAGCCCCGGTCTCGCCAGTAGCCCCCGTTTCACCAGTAGCTCCGGTCTCACCAGTAGCCCCGGTCTCTCCGGTAGCCCCCGTCTCGCCGGTAGCGCCGGTCGCACCAGTCGCACTAGTCGCCCCAGTAGTGCCAGTAGCGCCAGTCTCTCCGGTAGCCCCGGTCTCTCCGGTAGCCCCGGTCACGCCAGTCGCACCCGTCGCACCAGTCGTTCCGGTCTCACCAGTAGCTCCGGTCGCACCAGTAGCCCCCGTCTCTCCGGTAGCCCCCGTCTCGCCGGTAGCGCCGGTCGCACCAGTAGCACCAGTCGCCCCAGTCGCCCCAGTAGCGCCAGTAGCGCCAGTAGCGCCAGTCTCGCCGGTAGCCCCGGTTTCGCCAGTCGCCCCGGTTTCACCGGTAGCCCCGGTCTCGCCAGTCGCACCCGTCGCACCAGTCGTTCCGGTCTCACCAGTAGCTCCGGTCTCACCAGTAGCCCCCGTCTCACCAGTAGCCCCCGTCTCGCCGGTAGCGCCGGTCGCACCAGTAGCACCAGTCGCCCCAGTAGTGCCAGTAGCGCCAGTCTCACCGGTAGCCCCGGTCTCGCCAGTCGCACCCGTCGCACCAGTCGTTCCGGTCTCACCAGTAGCCCCCGTCTCTCCGGTAGCCCCCGTCTCGCCGGTAGCACCAGTCGCCCCAGTCGCCCCAGTAGCGCCAGTAGCGCCAGTAGCGCCAGTAGCGCCAGTCTCGCCGGTAGCCCCGGTTTCGCCAGTAGCCCCGGTTTCACCGGTAGCCCCGGTCTCGCCAGTCGCACCCGTCGCACCCGTCGTTCCGGTCTCACCAGTAGCTCCGGTCTCACCAGTCGCACCAGTGGTGCCCGTCTCGCCAGTGGCCCCGGTCTCACCAGTAGCCCCCGTCTCGCCGGTAGCTCCGGTTTCACCAGTAGTGCCTGTTTCGCCGGTAGCCCCCGTCTCGCCGGTAGCCCCGGTTTCACCAGTAACCCCCGTCTCGCCGGTAGCCCCGGTTTCACCAGTAGCCCCCGTCTCGCCGGTAGCCCCGGTTTCACCAGTAGCCCCCGTCTCGCCGGTAGCCCCGGTTTCACCAGTAGCCCCAGTCTCACCAGTAGCCCCAGTATCCCCGGTCGCACCAGTAGCGCCGGTCTCGCCAGTCGCACCCGTTTCACCGGTAACCCCGGTCACGCCAGTCGCCCCCGTCGCACCAGTCGTTCCGGTCTCACCAGTAGCTCCGGTCTCACCAGTCGCACCAGTCTCCCCAGTCGCTCCCGTCGCACCAGTGGCCCCCGTCCCGCCAGTGGTCCCGGTCTCGCCAGTAGCCCCAGTCGCTCCCGTCGCACCAGTGGCCCCCGTCCCGCCAGTGGTCCCGGTCTCGCCAGTAGCCCCAGTCTCGCCAGTGGAACCCGTCGCCCCAGTAGCCCCGGTCGCCCCAGTAGCCCCGGTCGCCCCAGTAGCCCCAGTCTCGCCAGTGGCACCAGTCTCACCGGTAGCCCCGGTCTCGCCAGTGGCCCCCGTCTCGCCAGTAGCACCCGTCGCACCAGTGGTGCCCGTCTCGCCAGTGGCCCCAGTGGCCCCGGTTGCACCGGTAGCCCCAGTCTCACCAGTCTCACCAGTCTCACCAGTCTCCCCAGTAGCCCCAGTAGCCCCAGTAGCGCCGGTCACGCCAGTCGCACCCGTCGCACCAGTCGTCCCGGTCTCACCAGTGGCTCCGGTCTCACCAGTAGCGCCAGTCTCCCCGGTAGCCCCGGTCTCACCAGTGGCCCCCGTCTCTCCGGTAGCCCCGGTAGCCCCAGTAGCCCCAGTCTCGCCAGTGGCACCCGTCGCACCGGTAGCCCCGGTCACGCCAGTAGCCCCGGTCTCGCCAGTAGCCCCGGTCACGCCAGTAGCCCCCGTATCGCCAGTAGCCCCGGTCTCACCAGTAGCCCCAGTCTCGCCAGTGGCACCAGTCTCGCCAGTGGCACCAGTCTCGCCAGTGGCACCAGTCGCCCCGGTAGCCCCGGTCTCGCCAGTAGCTCCGGTCGCCCCAGTAGCTCCCGTCGATCCGGTCGCCCCAGTTGCTCCCGTCGATCCAGTTCTGCCGGTAGACCCTTTCCCCGAAAGTCCCGTATGCCCCGTATGTCCAGTAGCCCCCGTGGGTCCCGTTATGCCGGTAGCCCCCGTAGCTCCCGTAGTACCGGTGGTCCCCGTTAGACCAGTAGCTCCCGTAGTGCCAGTGGCTCCCGTTACACCCGTTACTCCAGTAGCCCCTGTGGGCCCCGTCGATCCGGTAGCGCCAGTTCTGCCGGTAGCCCCTTTCCCAGAAAGCCCCGTATGTCCTGTATGCCCCGTAGCGCCAGTAGGCCCCGTAACTCCCGTAACCCCGGTAGTCCCTGTAGTCCCCGTCGCGCCCGTCGCGCCTGTCGCCCCAGTGGTCCCTGTCGTGCCAGTAGTTCCCGTATTTCCCGCAGTTCCAGCTCTGCCGGTAGACCCGCGCCCCGAAAGTCCCGTATAGCCCGTATGCCCCGTCGCGCCAGTGGGCCCTGTAGGCCCGGTTGGGCCTGTGGGCCCCGTATCCGCGGTAGTAGCCAGAATAATCGTGTCTGTTACTCCCGTAGGTCCTGTAATTCTTTCGAGATTACCCACAATATCACTCCTTCCACAACGCCTTAATACTCTGAGTGCCTTGAATATGAGATCAGTATTTGTTGCCGGATTCATATTCAACTCTGTAGGGAAAGTTTATTCTGAGACTGCTTAAATACAACCATAACGTGGTTTGGTACGATAATTTCTCTCCAAAGTCTATGGGGGTGCATAAGGTATATGGATGTTACGGATTTTGATACATGAGGGAGTGCTTATCTTGTCAAATGTAAATGTTCGTCATGAACATGAAGGTCAAACAACTGCCTTTTTTTCAGGACCGGAAGACCGTTCTATTTCCATACGTATGCTTTTGCAGCGCTTTGAGGATACAGGCATTGAGGATGAACGGCTGCTGACCCTTGCTGTACATGCTTATGATTCCGGGCACTATATCCGGTCGGCTTCTTTATTTGACCAATTTCCGCCATCCTCACCGCTATATGCCCTTGCCAAGCTGGGAGGAGCGCTTTCGCACCTGTCCCAGGCTGTAGGGGTAAGCCGTAGCTGGCGAACAACGGATTCTCAGGATCAACATAACCATAATAAGATCAGTAACTTGGAAGCCATTGAACATAAACTCCGGCAATTAATAGCGAAGCAAAGAGGAGGCCGTTCATGAGTAAACCTTCGATTTCTCTTTGTATGATTGTACGGGATGAAGAAGAGTTACTGCCGCGTTGCCTGGACAGTGTCAGAACACTGACGGACGACATCATCATCGTGGATACGGGCTCCGCGGATGGAACAATAGAGATAGCGGAGAGGTACGGAGCCAGAGTGATCCGTCATGTCTGGCAGAATGATTTTGCAGAGGCGCGCAATGTGGGCTTGGAAGCAGCAACCGGCGATTGGATTATATTCCTCGATGCGGATGAGGTCTTGGACCCGTACAGATGCGAACTGATTACTAGTTATATGAGCCATACCGAAATAGAAGGAATTCTATTTCAAATACACAGTTACTTGGATGAGCAGGTGCCGTGGCAGACCATGATCACTCCGGCATTGAGAATGTTCCGGAATCGCCCGGAGTACCGGTTCCGAAATGCCATACATGAACAAATCATTGATAGCATTGCCTCCCACAAGCCTGATGCTGCTCTGGGCCAATCGGATCTGATCATCCACCATTTCGGCTCTGATCCCAAACGCATGGCTTCCAAACAAAAAATAAAACGAAACAGAACCGCCTTATCCGGTGTGTTGAAAAAGGAACCAACCAATTCCTACCAGATTTATAATTTAGCGGTGAACTATTGTCAGACTCATGAGCTTGAACAAGCGGTTCTTCTCTTCCGGCAATGCCGCCAGTACGATCGGCAGGATTCTCCCTGCCGTTCAGCATCTTACTTACATGAGACCATCTGTCTGTTTCGTCTGCACAGAACGCATGAGGCGATAGCGGCGGCGAATGAAGGGATAGGTGAATACGATAACTATACCGATTTGTATCACTGGCTTGGAATTCTTCATCTGCAAACAGGAGACACGAAGAGGGCAGAGGACATGTTTATCCATGCCCTTAAGCTGGGGGATGCGGTGAATTATGTGTCTCACAAGGGTACCGGAACCTTCCGTACCCGGTGGCTGCTCGGTAGCCTTAAGCACCATACAGGAGCTTATGATCTGGCCATACAGCAATACACGCTGGCATTGGATTGGGAGCCCTTGTTCTCCCCGGCGTTGCGGGATCTTGCCCGTTTGCTGAGATGCTGTAACCGGGAAGAGGAGCTTTCCCAGCTGCTCTTGCGGCACATGAACTTACATGGAACCCAAATGATGTCTCCGCTCCTTGCCATTCTGACCGAAGTGGATAGTTACCAGACGATTTTGTCCTTACTTGACAGGCGGGGTCCGGGTGAAGAGTCCTATGGGGAAGCAGTAATACATTTTCGTGCCTTGTTATTGTCAGGCAAGCTGACCGAAGCGGAACAATATGTTACAGCCAATTCTATTCTGTCGCAGAACATGCAGCACCAATTAGAGATGGAACAGTGGATCCTGTGGATGAAAAAGGGGGTCCCTATTGAAATTCTTAAGTATCCTTTTACAGGAGAAAACATGGAGAACGAAAATGCTGCTGCCGCCTGGTTGTCATTCGCAGCCAAAGCAGCCTTGGTGAATGGTCATGCACATACTGCGCGATCCATTACCGGGAGGTGGCAAACTGCCGTTCACCGGGAACCCCGTGCCATACAGAACAAGCAGGCCTGCACAGGGCTGATTCAGACGTTGCTATATATGACGGATGTATGCTTGAAGGAAGCCGGAACACTGCTTATAGAGCAAGAAACGCAGCAATTGCTGCGGGAGATCAGAATCAGTATGTGTACTGAAGATATGCTTGAACAGATACAGTCTATCTGAGAAAAATGCCTCCATTCTCAAAATGATGGAATGGAGGTCTTCAGCATCAGGATCGACTGCTGTATGCCGCGGCAATACCTTGAACATTGCCTCCGATATTAATCGAATTGCCCGCTGAATAGGTCAGGAGATTGACGGGATGGACATATTGATGTTCGGAAACATAAGCCTTGGTACTATCGGGCGTAATGGCAACTTGCAAAGCAACGGGAAGTTCAACGAAATGAGAGGTATCGTTGTTCCCCGTTTCGATGATTTGCAGTCCGGGGAACTGGTCATCGTCACCCGCAATAGTTACACATACTTTGGACTGATCTGGCGTCAATGCAATATGCCGTTCTCCTTTATAACTGGGCAGATACCAAGGGCCCTCATGACCTTCTCCCCAAATCCGGATTTTCACCAGCTCGTTAGAGGATGGGTTTTTCATAATATAAAGCAAATTATCGCTGCCCTCCAAATAGATGCCGGAGACCCAGCCGTCTGTATAGTAAGGAATAATAGGCGTAAATTGTCCTGCCTCCGTAAGGGTGAAGCGCGCAAAGCGGTCCTTCTGGAAAATAAGAAACATCTGACCGTCTGATGAATTGGCAAGAGGGTTACGCTGAGGCTCCTCTACAAAGTTATAGGTATAACCGGTGTTGATGACTTGCTCGTTTTTGACGGAGATAGCATATACTTCCCCTTGGTCTCCTTGATCGAGCCGGGTAGCCACAAATATAAACCAGCTCTTGGGAGAAGCGAGCAGGGCAAAGGGATGGCCGCTCCCCACGGATACAGTGGTCAGAACTCGCCGATTAACGTTATCGATAACGGTGACGCTGCGGGAATCGTAGTTGGCTACATAGGCTTTGGAGTTATCCGGCGTCACAACAACAGCAGCCGGGTTAGCCCCTACGTTCAGAGTAGCAGTAACAAGATTAGTAGTGGTGTCGATCAACGAAACGGTATTATCTTGCGCATTCACCACATACAGAGTGGCTCCGTCCGGCGATTTGGCTACTGCGCCAGGCCCGCGTCCAACCTCAATCGTCTGGATAATGGCGTTGGATGCAGTATCTACTACAGCCACATGACCTTTGCTTAGTCCATCATCTTCAGCAGGACGGTAGGACACATACAAGTAAGCTGGCGGCGATACATTGTTGAATACAATAGTAGACATATCCGTTTCCAGAACCTGCGTGGTTGCCTGAATGTTAATGAAGGAGCTGATGCGGGCTTGAAGGGTATACGTATGTGAGCCTTCGGGCGGCGCATCCACATAGAAGAAGCGGATTAGATCCTTGAAAGGGAGCTTCTTCAGAGCAAGATAGCCGAAGGTGCTGTTGCTGGAATAAATTTCAGTGCCGTTACGGAGGATCTGGAAATCAATGGATATCGAGGTTTCGCTGGTTTCCCCGCTTGCCCAGGAGAGCAGAAAAGAAACATCGACTTTGACAGACTGGTTAGTCCCGATACTCAGAAAAGGAACGGTACTCAGCGTCACCCAGGGAGCAGGTGCACCAAGAGGCAAGGTTATGGACACATCCGACCGGGCATAACCGATATAGTTGGAGGCTCCGGTGGCCCCTCTGGGACCATTCGAACCAGTATAACCTGTCGTTCCTGTAACCCCCTCAAGGCCACTGAGACCTGTAACCCCTGCGGGTCCCTGATTTCCAGTGGGTCCACTGATGAGGCCTGTTGCTCCTGTTACCCCGGTAAGCCCCGTGGACCCTGAAGGCCCGGTTTCGCCGTCAGGTCCCGTTATACCTGTAAGCCCATCCGGGCCAGGGTTCCCCGTCATTCCGGTAAGCCCGGTCGGTCCGGTAGGTCCGGGATCACCGGGGTCTCCTGTGCCGCCGGGCCGGCCTGTTGATCCGGTGGGCCCCGTTGGGCCTGTCGGTCCGGTGGGGCCCACCACTCCATCCTCTTGGGGTTGTGAGCCTTCCCGGATCACTTCCTGATCATTCTCACCGGTTATTCCGGTAAATATTGGCTTGCTTTGCTTATCATCCACAATGCACAACTCCTTATTCTAAACTCTCAGGTTCATAGAGCATGTGTGCCTGGTTAAGAAGAGCGCGTATTATAAGCAGCAGACATCCCTTGCACGCTGCCTCCGATATAAACGGCGCTCAGAGCGGTATATCCCAAAATATCGACGGGATGGACATATTGATTCTCAGAAACATAAGCCTTGGCGCTGTCCGGGGTGATCTCAACCAGGTTGGCCACAGGAAGCTGGATGAAATGGGATTGGTCATTATTTGCGGTCTCAATGACTTGCAGTCCGGGGAACTGGTCATCGTCGCCCACAATGGTCACACATACCTTGGACTGATCTGGTGTTAATGCAATATGCCGCTGTCCTCTGTAACTGGGCAGATACCAGGGCCCATCATAGCTTCCGCCTATAAGCCTGACTTTCACCAGCTGGTTAGAGACAGGGGAATTCATAATATAGATTACATTGTCGCTGCCCTCCAAATAGATGCCGGAGGTCCAGCCTTTGACATAATAAGGAACAATAGGCGTGAAGTCCCCTGATTCGGTTAAGGTGAAACGCGCAAACTGGTTCCTCTGGAAAATAAGAAACGTCTGGCCATCCGATGAATTGGCAAGAGGGTTGCGCTGAGGGACCTCTACAAAGTCATAGGTGTAGCCGGTGTTGATGACTTGCTCATTCTTGACGGAGATGCCGTATACTTCCCCTTGGCCTCCTTGGTCGAGCCGGGTAGCCACAAATATAAACCAGCTCTTGGGAGAAGCGAGCAGGGCAAAGGGATGGCCGTTCCCCACAGAGACAGTGGTTAATACTTTACGGGCAGCGTGGTCAATAATGGTCACATTGCCTGAATCTGAATTGGCGACATAAGCCTTGGAATTGTCAGGCGCCACGACGATCGCGGTTGGGTTACTCCCCACAGACAAGGTTGCCGTTACTTGATTGGTGGAGGTATCAATCAGGGAAACAGTATCATCCCCGGAGTTGGCCACATAGAGGATTGCTCCATCGGGTGATTTGGCCACTGCGCCCGGTCCGCGGCCTACCTCAATAGTCTGTACGACCGAATCGGTACGGGTATCGACCACCGCCACGTGCCCCTTTTCCTGATTGTCTTGCGGACGGTAAGACACATATAGATAGGTGGAGAAGCTTTTGTTATTGAAAGCAACGGCAGCCATATCCGTTTCCAGTATTTTTAAAGTATTCTGGACATTAGAGAATCCCGTAGTGCGAACCTGCAGGGAGTACGTATAGGCCCCGCTGCCGGGCACATCCACATAGAACAGATCGATCAGTTCCTTGTTGTTCATCTTACTGTTGGTGTAAAAGCCGTAGGTACTCAAGCTCTTATAGATCATATTTCCATTCCGCAGCAGCTGGTACTCAATACTTAAAGAGGTGGCATCTGTATTCACACTGTCCCAGGATAGAAGGAAGGAGGCGTCGATCTTAACTGCCTGATTGTTCTTCAAATACAGGAAGGGAACTGTATTTATGGTCATCCAGGGTGCAGTAGCGGAGAGCAGTAGCGGCACCGCCGTTGAAGAGCGGGCATTGTTAATATAGCTGTAAGGCCCAGTCGCTCCGCGAGCACCGGCGGACCCTGTAGAACCAGTTGCCCCCAAGGCTCCCACGGGTCCTTGAGTTCCGGAAGAGCCTGTCGGTCCAGTAGCACCAGTAGCACCAGTAGCGCCAGTAGCACCTGTTTCTCCTGTGTGTCCGGTGGAGCCTGTTGCTCCCGTAGCTCCGGTAGCCCCGGTCTCTCCTGTCGGACCGGTGGGACCGGTGGGACCGGTTGCTCCCGTAGCACCAGTAGCGCCAGTTCCTCCTGTAGAGCCTTGGTGCCCCCGGTGCCCGGGTCTGCCCGGGTCACCTTCATCTCCAGGATCCCCAGTTTCCCCTGTCGGTCCCGTGATTCCTGTAGAATCGGCTAGCGCGGGCGATATAAGATATTGATTTTTCATAATCTCATCCACGTGTGCACAACCCCTCATTCATTTTCACTTTCATATTTGCACGCTACGGGCCCGGTAAGCCCCTGCCATGCCGCGTACTTGTTTGCCTATATAGACTGCCCTCAGAGCCTGGTAGCCCAGAATATCCACCGGATGGACATATTGATTCTCAGCTACATAAGCCTTTGTGCTGTCCGCCGTGATTTCGACTTTATAAGCAATCGGCAACTCGACGAAGTGGGAGACATTATTATTCTTGGGTTCGATGATTTGGAGACCGGCAAACTGGTCATCATCTCCTATTATGGTTACGAGTACACGGGAATTGTCTGGAGTGACGGAGATATCATATTGTCTTTTATAACTGTCCAAATACCAAGGACCATAGTATCCGCCGCTTCCATAAATCCGCCAATATGGCATTTGTGTTGAGGTCGGTTCTTTCATTACATAATTGTAATTATTAGACCCTTCCAGGAATACGCCGGAGACCCAACCATTAACGGTAATATGCCCGCTTATAGATAAGGGACTTGTGAGTCCACTCTTAAGAACGTAAACATAATTTTTGGTGTAAGCAATTAGTGTTTCGCCGTCCGAAGAAACGGCTAGCGGATTTTGTTGAGGCTTCGAGATAAAATCATAATTGTTGGAATGAAATAGGGATTCATTCTGAACGGAGATAGCGTATACGTTGCCATTATCCGCCTGATTCTGCTTGCACGCCACATAGACATACCAGTTTCTCGGCGAAACCACCATTGCAAATGGATGATCGGTACCCATCGACAGAGTACTTAATACTTCACGGGTTAAGTTATTAATAACGGTCACACTGTGAGAATCATAATTCGCCACATATGCCTTGGAGTTATCCGGCGTTACCACTACAGCAACGGGGTTGAGGCCAACGGCCAGTGTCACTGCAACCCTTCGCTCACGGGTGTCAATTACGGAGACAGTATTGTCCGTACTGTTGACAACATAGACGGTGGTTCCATCCGGAGATTTAGCGAGTGCTCCCGGATTCCGTCCTACCTGAATTGTCTGGATAATGGTATCAGAGGAGGGATCGACCAGAGCTACATAACCGGATTGCTGATCATCTGAAATATAAGAAACGTACAGATAAGAAGAAGGCTCTATGTTATTGAATACAATAGCCGCCATGTCAGAATTCAGGATATGCGTGGCATTTTGCAAATTGAGATATCCGTTCGTTCTAACCTGCAGGGTATAGGTGTAAGCTCCCCGTTCAGGCGTATCTACATGGAAAATCTCTACCAGCTCTTCATTGATCATTTTGGAACTGGTCCGGAATCCGTAAGTGTTGGTGGCGGAGTAAATGGGAAGGCCGTTTCTCAGCAGCCTGTAGTCGATTGTCAGCGAGGTGTCGTCAGTAGTAGTGCTGTCCCAGCCTATCAGGAAGGAAGCCTCCACCTTCACTGCCTGTTGTTCGTCCAAGGTTACGAATGGCACTGTATTGACAGTCACCCAGGAAGAAGGCTCGCCAAGCGGGAGCAAGATATCTTGAGGGGACTTGGAGTATACAATTTCACTGGAGGGTCCGGTATCACCACGGCTTCCGGTACCTCCAGTAACTCCGGTAGGGCCTGTGACACCCGTCACACCCGTAACTCCTTCATCTCCGGTGGCGCCGGTGGCACCTCGGGGTCCCTCAGGCCCAACAGGGCCTATGCCTCCTTCGGATCCATCATCTCCGGTTCCGCCGGTGATTCCCTTCTCTCCGGGAGTGCCCGTTGAACCGGTGGGCCCAGTTGGCCCAGTAGGCCCTGGAGCGCCGGTAGCACCGGTAGACCCTGTGTCTCCGGTATGTCCAGTTGGACCAGTAGCGCCCTTATGTCCCCGGTTACCTGTCGGTCCTGTTGGTCCTGTAATGCCTTCAGGCAGCTCCGGGCCCGTGCCCGGCCAGATGATCTCCTGGTCATCTTCGCCTGTCTCCCCAATGATGATCGGTCCGGGCCCTCCGTTGACGGGAGCTTGCAGGGGTTGATTCTTATTTTCTTTGAATTCATCCACGTGTCGGCACAACTCCTTTATAAGGAATAAGGGGAGCGTCAGCTCTGCAGACGATACGCTGCGAGTAGGGTCTGCACAAGCCCATCGACGCCAATCGCCTGCATTTCTGTGAAGGTCTGAAGATTGACAGGATGTACATACCGGTGCTCAGATACATAGGCTATGGCGCTGTTGGCTGTAATAGCTACTTCCCGGGCAACGGGCAGGTTGACAAAATGGGATGTGTTATTGTTCTCCGGCTCTATAATTAGCAGGCCGGCAAATTGATCATCGCTGCCTGCAACGGTGATGCAGATACGAAGCTGATCTGGAGAAGCAACTACCTGATTTTGTCCCTTGTAGCCGGGGTAGGGCACCGGGGTCTGCCAACGGGCCGGACTGTTGTCGGCAGACACGTGCCATATGGATATCTCCTCAGACGGCGTAGGTTCTGTCCAGTACATCTGATGGAACTGCTGAATATCCTGGTCAATGAATATGCCGGACCGCCATTGACCTCCGAGAGAAGTATAGGGTACGGAAAAGAAGGGTCCAATGGAGCCTGAACTTAGACTGGCCAGCAAAGCCTTTTCTTTCCCAGCAGCCACAAAGGTCCGGCTGTTGCTGGAAACCGCAATAGGGTTGCAGGAGGGATCGAATTCAAGGCTGTAGCTTTTGCCAAAAACGGTAACCTGTTCATCGGCTGTTCTAATAGCCGCGATGTAATCGTTCCCAGCGGTATCTGACTTGCATGCAGCAAAAATGTAGCTTCCATCAGGTGAAGCGGTAAGGGCAAAGGGGGTGCCCGTTCCCACTGGAACAGTTGCAATAACCCGGCGGGTCAAATGGTCTATAACCGTAACATTCCGTGAGCCGGAATTGGCGGTATACGTCTTCGTGTTGTCTGGTGAAACCACAATGGCAACGGGAGTTGCCCCAATCTGAACGACGCCGATTTGTCTGAGCTGGACAAGGTCCCACACCCACATGAAGTTGTAGCCAGATTGGGCTGCTGTGACCGGATCCTGATCTCCGACATACAGTGTTGTAAGGTCTGGAGATATGGCCATGGGTCCCGGCTTAGAGCCTGCGAACAATGTCCTCACGATATGGTTTGAAACGGTATCAATGACTGCTACATGACCATTCAGATTCTCGGTATCATTCCAGCAGGAGACAAAGAGATAATGCTGATAGGCCATCTGGTTCGGATATACCACAGCCGACAAATCAGATTCCAGAATTTCAATTGTAGCCTGCAGGTTACTGTAACCATTAATCCGGGCTTGCATAGTGTATGTGTATGAGCCGGAGGGGGCAGTGTCAACGTGGAAGAAATTAATGAATTCCTGATGAGTAGCCCTGGAGTTCTCTGCCAGTCCATACACATTGGCCCCCGTATAAATTACAGTACCATTGCGGAGAATTCTGTATTCCAGATTCAATTCGGCAGCGCGGCTGTCTCCGCTGACCCAGGATAACAGAAACGAAGCATCAATTTTTACAGCTTGGGTAGCGGTTAGGCTAATGGCAGCAACACTGCTTACCGTGGCCCAGCGTGCGGGCGTACCCGGGGGCAGGATCAGAGGATCGGTTGAAGAGGCATACCCGATATACGCAGCAGGTCCGGTTGCTCCCCGGGGTCCGGCAGGGCCGGTTGGTCCGGAAGCGTCTGCTAACGGTTCGGGTGTATTGAGCTGGTCTTGATTATCATCCACCATGTTAACTCCTCTCAAGGTATAATCGACATATGTATATGTTCGATTTCTAAATAATAGTATTTTGTTAATATTTGTCCAATTATGGGACAGGCGAAAAACGGACACCGGTTAGTACCGGTGCCAGTTTACCGCACAGAATGTGATTTGGTTTAAGGTTGGTTAGGTGTATACGGATTGAGGCTGATAATGCGTAAATTAAGCTGATTGATTGTCGAACCCATGCCCATGTTTGTATGCATAATTAACGCCAGTCCTTCGGGAGCGGGGGTTATGTCTACGACAAAAGAATTGTTCCATACATTTTGACCCACCGAATCATGAGTTACCCGGCTGCCAAAATTAACAGGGTAGCGACTGTCGTTAATTACATCTTCTAATATAATCTCCACCATAACTCCATTAGGAGCTGTGGTGATGGAGGGAATGGCGTCCACCATATAGTCTATCTGGAACAACCCTCTGGCCAAATTAATGTATAGGGGGTAGTCAATTCTGGGTGAACCAGTGCCGCCAGTAATTTCTTGTCCGCCATGGCTCCAGTGGACATCCTGATCGCCGTAAAAACTTGCTTCTAATGGTGTGGTGGGTCCTGTTATATAGGCCATCAAGAAGTTCGCGGTAGGCAGCCCCCCTGTAGTGCCTGTCGGTCCGGTTATGCCCGTGCCCGTTGGTCCTGTCGGTCCGGTGGGTCCAGTAGGTCCAGTAGGCCCGGTGGGTCCAGTCGGGCCTGTAAGGGATTCGCCTGTTGCCCCCGTAGCGCCGGTGGGTCCGGTCGGCCCGGTGGCCCCAGTGGCACCAGTAGCTCCTGTGCTACCCGTGGCTCCGGTGGGACCCGTGGCACCAGTAACGCCCGTAGCACCGGTCGGCCCTGTTATTTGGAGACCGGTGGGCCCGGTGGGTCCGGTCGGTCCAGTTGCACCAGTGGCCCCCGTCGGTCCGGTGGGTCCGGTCGGCCCAGTGACCCCTTCTCCAGTAGGTCCAGTAGGGCCGGTAAGGCCAGTAGCCCCTGTAGCTCCTCTAAGACCGGTCGGTCCTGTAGCTCCTGTGGGACCAGTTGGACCGGTGGGTCCGGTGGCTCCCCTTGGCCCGGTATGGCCAGTAACGCCTGTACTTCCGGTGGGTCCGGTGGCTCCTGTTGCTCCAGTTGTCCCGGCGGGTCCGGTAGGACCGGTAATGCCGATACCCGCTGCGCCGGTGGGACCGGTAGGACCGGTAACATCCACCGGTTCCCAGAGAGTCCAGACACCGCCTGTATTTACCCTGTAATAGATAGATGGATTCGAAAGATAGAGCTGCTGGACTGTTGTACCTGATACTGTCACATAAAGAGTCCAAATTTGTGGATTCAAAGGCCCGGCCGGTCCGTTCAAAGGCGGTCCTTGCGCAGCATTGGAGCTGTAAACCCCGGGTATGATATACAAATTCAAGTCTGCTCCCGAGGGCTCAGCTGTAAATGCGGGGAACACTCCGTTAGCGGCATTAAGAATAACATCACCGGTTAATCCGTTTACCGTATTGACACCGCCGGTTGCTCCAGTAGGTCCTATCGGACCCGTTACGGTAGGAATATTAACCGATGTCTTCAGCTTGGAATCCAGCATCATTTCCTGTCGGAAGATGCTGTCGAGCATGGCTTGCGTGCTGCTGTTCACATTCAGAATATCCTGAATGGATGCGGGGGGACTGGTGATGCCAGGCAGGGTGCCCAGAGCGAACTGGATCTTTTCTCCCTCCGCGTTGATGATGTGGGCCAGACCAAGCTCTTCCATGGCAATGGAGGACATGAGCAGGTTCTGGACATCATCCCGCGTCAGTGTAATCGTGGGTGTAATATTAGGAAGATTGGGAGTAGACATAGGGATTCCTCTCCTTCAGTAAGATTATTGAACGCGTAAGGTAACCACACGTACGGAGGCGCCAAGAATCGTGGTGCCTGTTCCAAAATTGGTGTTTAACACAAATGACATGGCATCGGCAGGGAACAAGGTGGCATCCAGTATAAAGGAGTTGCGCCAAATATTCTGGCCGATCTGTTCCCTGGAGACCCTAGAGTAAGGGGTATACTCCTGCACATCAGAGCCGGAATAGGAGAAATAGAGTTCAGCGAACAGGGAGGGAGTCGTATTAGCCGGAATTGCGTTTACTGTGAAGTCCATTTGGTACTCCGCATTTGGGATCAGCGCGATTTCTGAGGGATTGCTCTGGAAAGGGAGGATTGTGGACCTGGGTTGTCCAAGGGTAAGTCCGGTACTCCAATTGGATATGAATTCTCCCCCCGTAAAACTTGTTAAAGTAGCTCCAGTCACAAAGGCGTAAAAGAAGTCCTGATCAAAGATCCCGGTAGGACCGGAAGCGCCGGGGGGGCCTATAGTGCTTCCTCCGGTATGTCCTGTGGGACCGATAGGTCCAATGCGTGTAGGGCCGGAAGGTCCTCTGCTACCCGGCTGTGTTGCACCAATCCCGGTCCGGCCGGTGGCTCCCTTAGCTCCGGCAATCCCAGTGGGTCCGGTGGGGCTTTCACCCGTCTGTCCGGTAAGTCCTCTGGGTCCTCTTGATCCCGGATTCCCGGTAGTCCCGGTTTCTCCGGTAGCTCCTGTGAAACCTTTAGCCCCAACAGGTCCTGTCGGCGATTTACCGGTAGCTCCGGCAGGTCCTCTCGCTCCCCTGAAAGCTCCGGCCAGAGGGGAGGCTCCTTTCATGCCGGTAGCTCCAGCGGCTCCAGTGGCCCCGGGTTCTCCAATGACACCGGTGGGTCCGGCAGGCCCGGTGACCGTACTGGTTACACCGGTAACGCCTGTAACGCCCTTCTCTCCAGGGATGCCCGCAGGTCCGGTGAGTCCGGCATGCCCCGCCGAACCCGTCTGCCCCGTCATTCCGGTCTGGCCTGTATCTCCGGTTACGTCTGGTCCGGTAGGTCCGGTAGGACCAACCTCTGCAACAGGCTCCCACGAAGTCCACAGGCCATCAGCTTGGCGCACCCGGTAATAAATGGACGGATTAGAGAGATACAACTGCTGAACAGTAGTGCCTGAAACACTGACATAAAGTGTCCAAATCTGTGGATTAGCAGGTCCGACCGGTGAGTCGGGAGGGATACCTTGAACGGCATTGGAGCTATAGACACCGGGTTGAACGAATGTACTCAGAGACAAATTAGAAGGAAGCGAATCGGATACTGGAACAATCCCGTCCGCTGAGGTCAATGCGACTTCACCAGCCAGCCCATTTACACTGAAGACTCCGCCCGGAGGTCCCGTAGGCCCGGTAGGTCCAATCATAGATGGGAAACCTGCGGTCGTACGCAGCTTGGAGCCGAGGATCATCTCTTGGCGTGAGATCACATCAAGCATGGACCGGGCACTGGCATTCACGGCCTGAATATCGTCTATGGTGACAGTTGGCCCGCTTATCCCCGGAAGCGTACCCAGAGCAAATTGAAGCTTCTCCCCTTCGGCGTTAATAATGTGCGCCAAACCAAGCTCTTCCATAGCGATGGAGGAGAAGAGTAAATTCTGCACGTCATCGGAAGATAAGGTAATAGTAGGCGATATATTAGGAATATTAGGGGTGGACATAAAGGAACCTCGCTTTCGCATTAGTTTTCCGGAAGAGAAGCCTGCTCTGAATCTGTGGCGACAAAAGAGGAGCAATCTCTCTGAACCAGATAATTCCAGCTTATGAGAGTATGTATGAAAGGTTCGGGCGTATTACTTGCTTCAGCCCAGAATCTCGTCCAAATAAAAAAACTCAGGTCATATTGACCTGAGTCTACTATCGAAATATCTAGTTCTCGCTACTTGTTTATACTTAATCGTCTCTTTTTTGAGCTGCGCAGAATAATTCGTGTCCCCGCATTTCGGCTTGAAGCCGGGACAGCAGCTCCATTTTTTGAGGGAAGGTAAGCGGACCATAGACTGGATGGCCGGAGGTCGTTGATTCCAGCTCGGCATAGGTTTGTCTGCTGAATAAGGCACGTACCTCTAAGCCTGCTTGATCCGTAATGCGTCTCAGGCTCCGCTCGGAATGATGGAAGAGATGATCCGCTTCGGTGAACAAGGGACTGGAAGCCTTCCGCAATTCATTCCTGAGACAGTACCGGTTCGGTACGCTAAAAAACAGATAACCACCCGGCGCGAGCAGAGAGGACGTCTCCTTCAAAAAGGAAACGGGCTCAGCGATATGCTCAAATACATGCCAGAACACAACCGCATCGAAGGAGTTCACCGGCAGCTCCAGCTCCGGACTCCATATGCCTTCAATGACCGGCAATTGGTAGTTCTCAGCAATGTATGTGCAGGAGGCTGGGGAGGGCTCAATTCCAAGGGCGTCCCAGCCTGCGGCCCGTGCCATATTGAGAAATTCGCCCGTCCCCGAACCGATCTCCAGCAGCTTGCCGCGGCCCGGGCTGAAGGTCTGCAGCATAAGCAGGTTGAACGAGCCATGATCCAGATAAGTACTTCTCATCCACTGGTCCCGCATTCGTATCCAGCTGTCATTATAAATCTCCGGTATAAGAGCTTGGCTTGTGCTGCGGCTGTCCTCCGGTTGAAACAGCATATCGCAATCCAGGCAGTCCATCAGCGTAAAGCGGGGATAGTTGGCGAACGTGGATGTAGAGCCGCTTCCGCATACTGGGCATTCCATATTCCAATAACCTCCAATGTTAAAAAAGAAAATTTCAGGTAGTCATTTGATAGGCAGCCACCATATCGTGAACCTTGCCGCCGATATAAATGGATTCAAAGGGAATGAAACGGATAATATCCACCGGATGCACATAGCTGTTCTCCATGACATAAGCCAAGGAGCTGTCAGAGGTGATAACCGACTTATGGGCAACGGGAATCTCGATGAAATGAAGGTCACTGTCACGCTCCGTATCAATAATCTGCAGACCTGCAAATTGATCGTCATTGGCCTCAATGCTGATGCAGATTCTTGAGTAATCCGGTGAAGCTACAATGTGACTTTGACCGGTAAAGCTGGCATAATTCCAGGGACCAACATAATTACTATTATCGTACACCCTGAATCTTCCCCTTGAAGTGGACTCAAAGGTCTGAATGCCGTAAAAATAATCAAATCGTTCTTTGTGAACAGCGGAGGTCCAATTCTTCAGACCATAGGAATATGAGGCGGTGATCGTATTGGAATTATAAACATTGAACGTCCGCGTACCACCAGGGGCGATGAACATCAGTTTAATACCGGCTACCTTTGCTGCAAGCGGATTGTATCTGCGGTCCAGTCCGGAATTCTGCCCCAGATCCTGAACATGATCGTTGCCTACGGAGATTGCAATGGCGTGGCCTTTATCTCCCTCAGTGATTGTAGCGGCAAAGATAAACCAGCTATTGGGCTGAGCTGTAAAGGCAAACGGACTGCCTGTCACAGGAACGGTTGCCTTAACCTGACGGGTCTCATGATCGATAATGGTCACATTCTGTGAACCATAATTAGCTACATAGGCCTTGGTGTTATTAGGGGCCACGATAACGGCAGTGGGGCTATTGCCTACGGGTAGCGTGGCCGCTACAGTATGGGTGTTCGTATCAATAATGGAAACTGTCTCATCCTGGACATTGACAACATAGACGCTGGCTCCATCAGGAGATTTGGCCAACGCCCCTGGACTGCGGCCAACGCGGATCGTCTTAATCACCTTCTGGTTATCGGGGTCCACGACAGCGACGAAGCCGGGATCATTGGGGGCTTCCAGATTCTCAGTATAGGATACATACAGATAAGATTTGGACAGGATGCCGGAATAGACAACGGCTGCTAGCTCGGATTGCATAATTTGCACCGCAGGCTGAAGGTTGGTATAACGGTTGATACGTATTTGCAGGGTGTAGTTATAGTTACCGACATTTGGGTTGTCAATATGGAAGCAGCTGATCTGTTCCGAGCTCTTGGCATTTGCCTTGTCCTCAGAACCAAAGATATTGCTGGACAAGTAGATCTGAGTGCCATTTCGCAATATACGGTAATCAATGCCAATAAAGGTATGAGCGGCGGCTACACTGGTCCAGGACAGCATAAAAGAAGCGTCAAGCTTCACCACTTCCCTATCACGTGTATTAATAAAGGACAACGTCTCCAGTGTCTGCCATGGGGATGGAGTGCCCAAGGAAAGTGTGACGGCAGTGGAGGAATTGTTATAGCTGATTGTACTGCCCGGACTTGAAGTACCTTGAGGAGGTTGTGGACTTTGCGGTCCTCCGTTACCGGGGACTCCATCGGTGGGGAGCACAGGCGTATTCTCCCACGTCCATGCTCCATTTTCATCGGGAATGCTATCCGGGCTTGGAGTTTTGACCACTTCTATTAGATTGTGATCGTCTTCTGGGTTCACTGTGCGATTCCTCC
Organism: Paenibacillus tritici; assembly: GCF_013204885.1. Classification (GTDB taxonomy): domain Bacteria; phylum Bacillota; class Bacilli; order Paenibacillales; family Paenibacillaceae; genus Paenibacillus_AQ; species Paenibacillus_AQ tritici. The sequence continues at coordinate 137,960 of NZ_JABMKX010000014.1, read as the reverse complement.
CTCAGTAGTTATTCAATCTTCTGATTCAAGGATTTGCGTTTTGGGTCTGAGCTTGCTCTGCGTCCGGTAGCTGACTGCCATACCATACACCTTGCCGCCGATAGAGATGGCTTCCCCTTTGGTGTATGTCACCAGATCAACAGGGGTCACATATTGCTCTTCGGTGACAAATGCCTGTAAGCTGTCAGGTGTAATAACTACCTGATGGGCAACGGGGATTCTCACAAAATGCGAGAGAGCACCGTTATAGGGCTCAATAATTTGCAGGCCGGCAAACTGGTCATCGCTAGCCTCAATAACGATGCATATCTTTTGGCTATCCGAGGAGACGTCTATGTCATTCTGGCCCTTATAGCCGTCGAGATAATTAGGGCCGGCAAAGCCGGTAGAGATGCCGGCGAACATGATCTTTGTGGAAGGGGGGGCTTGAATTGCATAAAAAATATCATGCCATTGTCCTGCATCAGTGGCTACGGCAGCAATGTTACCCCCTACGTTCCAAGTAGTCAGGCTTCTAAACTTACTCTGACCGTCAATGCGATAGACCCTGATGTTAGTAGGTCCAAACATGGGCACCCAGTTTCCATTGTTTGTAACAGCGATCGGGTTATGATTCTCGGATCCCCATGCCAAGTTACCATTCTGGACCGTGTATTTCACCGTATCAATAGCGGCATAGCTATCCGGATCCTTGCAGGCAGCAATGACGAACCAGCTATTTGTGTCTACAGTCAGGGAAAACGGAGCTGCAGGAAGCGCTATGGTGTTGACGGCGGTATGGGTACTGTTATCAATGACGGTAACACTTTTACTTCCGAGATTTGCTACGAAGGTCTGTTTGTTGTCCGGTGTAATCACTACAGCTACCGGCTCAGTACCCACGCTGATAGTGGCAGTGATCTGAAGGGTTGCCGCATTAATGACAGAGAGGGTTTCATCTCCGTAATTAATGACATAAATAGCTGCTCCATCCGGCGATTTGGCAATGGCCCTCGGATCATTTCCAACCTTTATGGTTCCCGCAATCTTTTGGGTCTGCGGATCTACCACTGACACATAACCTTTCCCATCCGCTGCGGAGGTGTAGGTAACGAAGAGATAGCTGGAGGAGTCTACGCTGTTGAATACGTTGACACTCATATCGGACTTACTGACGCTTAAAGGGCCTTCTACGTTATTGTAGCTTGAAATCCGGGCTTGCAGCGTGTACGTGAATGAACCTTTACCGGGTGTGTCCACATGGAAGAAGCTGAGTGTCTCCTCGTGGACGGTTGTCGCGTCAACATCATACGCAAATATTGTATTATCCAAAAGAATTTGTCTGCCGTTGCGCAATAGACGGTATTCAATGGCCAATTTGCTGTTTGCTTTATCGATGCTGTCCCAGATCACCTCCATATTAACCTCGATTTTGGCAACCTGATTCTCTGCAATGATATTGAAGGGAACGGTTACAAGGTAAGTCCAATCCCCGGGTGATCCCAGCGGAAGGCTCACTGGCGATAACGTGGATTGATAATGGAAGCTGTTGCACGGACAGGAATTTAGGGAATCAAGATTCATTTGTATACCTCCTTAAGATGGGAGAGACAGATAGCGATATAGGCAGTTATGATTGGGTCCGGTATGCTCCAACGATTCCCTTCACCCTGGACGAGTTGCCCAAATGAATTGAATTAGAGGAGGAGGGGGTCACAAGATTGACGGGATGGACATATTCAATTTCTGCGACATAAGCTTTGGTGCCGTCATAAGTGATAGCCAGATCATTGGCCACAGGCAATCTTACAAAAGCAGACGAAATATCCAGGCTTTGCGAATCAATAGAAATCACCTGCAGGCCCGCGAATTGGTCGTCATTAGCCGTAATGGTTATACACACACGCGATTGGTCCGGTGATACCCGGATTTTATTCTGGCCTTTGTAGCTGGGAATATCCGGTTTCTGTTCTCCCGTTACAGCGCCGCTGGCATCAATCGCCAGATTACTTGCTGTTCTTATGACATCTTCAGTGAAGGACTTGGTCGCCAAAAAAAGGCCATTGTTTAGGTAAACGCCGGAGACGGTCTGATTCAGCCATGTAACAGAATTCCCGGGACCAATATCGTCAGGACCATTGATCCTCCTTAGCTGATTGTTGATATCCAGGGCGGCCACCAAGTGACCGTCAGGTCCGACAACCAGCGGGTTGTGGGCGGTGCTAAAGCTCAGGTTCCATCCGCCGTGCGCGAAGGGATTAACCTCATCGCTGTCTACGGCAATGGCCGATACATAATCGTTAGTTCCTCCTTCACGGCAGGCGGCATACATATACCAGCTGTTGGGACATGCAGCCAGAGCGAAGGGACTTCCGCTGCCCACGGACACTGTTTTAATAACCGTTTTGGAGGAATTATCAATAATGGTGATGCTCTTATCGTCATAATTGGCCACGTACGCTTTGGTGTTGTCAGGGGTTACCATAACTGCTTTGGGATTACGTCCTACGTTCAGCGTAGCGGTGACCGCATTGGTATTGGTATCAATGATGGATACCGTATGGTCCCCTTCGTTGACAACATAGACGGTTGATCCGTCCGGTGAGATGCAGATGGAGCCCGGTTGCTTGCCTACCGGAATGGTTGCGAGAATAGCATCCGTCTGAGAATGAATGGCCGCTACATACCCGTCGCCGTTCTGTGCTTCATAAGATACATACACAGGCATGGAGGCAGGGGTGGTATTGTCAACTACAAGTACAGACATGCTGGCTTCTAAAATTTCGATGTCAAGTTGTAGCCTGACATATTGAGAGTCCGTAACTTTAGCTTGCAATTCGTAAGTGAAGGCCCCGCTTAACGGCTGGTCTACGTACAACAAATTTACCGGTCTCTGATTGGTGGTATTTAAATAGGTTAGATGGCTATGAATTACAGGCTCACTCAAGTAGATAGGGATGCCATTACGCAAGAGACGGTATTGGATACCCACTGTTACCTCTAAATTTTGGTACGACTGCCATTGAGTCAACAGGTAGGCATCAAGCTTGACTGCCTGGTTTTTCTTGGTGCTAATGAATGGAGCCGTCAGAATGGTGTTCCAATTGGAGTCGTTGAAATATATATATTTTGTCTGAACAAAATCAATATGAGACATGGCCCTTTAACCCTCCCGTTATAAAGTTATATTTCCTCGGCTTCACCAGTACGTGCATCAGTTAATCTTCGTAAGAGTGAATTCATGCTTACACTTTCTGCCGTTGAAAGCATGGCGCAGAGTTACCGAATGAGCAGTCAAGTTCTTAACACCAAGTCTTTGACCGGCTTCGCATTGAATCATTCCGGTGATATGAGCAGGCTGAATGCCGGTGAAGGTAGAGGCTGCAGGCTCGTAATGCAGGGAGGAATGATGCTCGGGCGTTTCACCATCTAATGAGATGACGAAGGAGGCAGGCTGATTATTATTCAGATGAAGAGACAGGGATAAGGAATACACGCCGGATTGATTCACAATGACTTCTCCCGTCCGGGCATCAAGCTGGCAGTCGCTGCTTAGTGCCATTGCAGTAAAAGGAATGAAGTCATTGTTGGCAATAACGGCGTCACCTAATAAATAAGCGGAGCCGTAGGCCTTTACAAGATCATTACTGGTAATATTCACCCAACTGGACCAAGTGGATCCATTATCTTCACTTCTGCGCCACCAGATGCCCCTGTCTGTAAAGAAATACTGGGTTGTATAAGGAGGGTTATTGGAATAAGGAGCAGCTAACACCATTAATACCCAAGACCCGTTATCATTAGGGGCATTATTAGCTTGGTATCCATTGCCCACATAGTAACCAATTGTCTTAAATTGGTTCAGATCAATATGGTTGTTGCCGCCAAGGTTTGTTAAAGGGACAAAGTTCTGATTGGTACCCGTGCCGCTGCTGCTGTGCCACTCGCTCCAGGTGCTGCCGCCGTTGCTGCTGGACCGCCACCAGGAACCGGAATCGGACTTATAGGTCTGGAGGATGTGGGTTTGACCGGACACCGTCTGGGCCACGACTTCCACACTCCATGCTGCATCGGAGGCCGGGGCATGGGCACCGGCGCTGCCCGGACCAATATATACGCCGGTGTCTTTGAGCTGGTTGAGATCAACAGTGCCGGACAAGGTTCTCAAAGGCAAGGAGGATTCAGTTAAGTTAATCCAATCGGTCCATCCATTAGGGAGGTGAGTACTTGAGCGATACCAGACTCCATTAGGATCAAAGAAAGTCTGACTTAAAAAAGGATGTTCTAAAGGGCGGTAGTCAACCGGAGCGCCAGTGATCATTAGTGTCCATAAAGCGCTGTCGCTGGGCCCATTTATGGCTGGTTTGTTGGGACTGTAAAAGAATCCATTAGCTGTGGCGCCATCTAAATCTGTGTCATCCCCCCAAAATTCCTCCCAATACCGGATGGGCATTGGATATATGTCTATATCCCATTGTGTCCATGAAGACCAAGTGTCACCTCGATTAAGACTATACCTGGACCACCTGCCATCTGAAGTTATGAAGGTTTGACTGATGAAGGAGGCCCGTGCCAGGATTTCGAGAAACCATTCCGATCCTTGGGAAAATGGGGAGTGTGTGGGACGGGTTCCAGTTCCAATATATACGCCGGTGTCATGGAGCAGATTAAGGTCAACAGTGCCGGACAATGTCTTGAGCGGCATAGAGGGTTCATCCACCAGACTGGTCCAATCCGACCAGGTCGAACCGTTATCCTGGCTTCGGCGCCACCAGATGCCGTTGTCTGTGTAGAAGGTCTGCATGACATAACTCTGACTCCCATAGGGTGCGGCGACCACCATGAGGACCCAGGCAGCATTGGAGTTGGGGGCATTCGTCGCTCCTATACCGTTCCCCACGTAGAAACCGGCTTGGTTAATTTGATTCAAATTGTTGGTTTCGGTCTTCTGCAGCGGCATGGCAGGAACATTCGTGTCGCTGTGCCACTCGCTCCAGGTATTGCCTCCGTTGCTGGTAGACCGCCACCAGGAACCAGAATCGGACTTATAGGTCTGAATGACATGGGTTTGGCCGGACACCATCTGGGCCATAACCTCCACGCTCCAGGCTGGATCGGCAACCGGGGCATGGGTGCCAGCAGTACCTGGACCAATATATACGCCGGTGTCGTTGAGTTGGTTAAGGTCAACGGTGCCAGACAATATTTTGAGCGGCATAGAGGGTTTATTGACCGTACTGGTCCAATCCGACCAGGTAGAACCGTTATCCTGGCTTCGGCGCCAATACATGTCGTTGTCCGCATAGAAGGTTTGCGCAACATAGCTCTGATTCCCATATGGAGCGGCTACCACCATGAGCACCCAGGCAGTGCTGGAGCTGGGTGCATTCGTCGCATCTCTGCCGTCTCCTACATAGAAGCCAGCTTTGTTAATTTGGTTCAAATCATTGGTTTCCGTCTTCTTCAGCGGCATGGCCGGTTCATTCATGAGGCTTTGCCATTCCGACCAGGTAGATCCTCTATCTTTGCTGGACCTGTGCCAAATACCGCTTGGCGATTGATAGGTTTGACTGGCACTGACATCCCGGTGGGCTTTATTGTCATCATCTATGATGACCTGTACAGTCCATGTGACATCCTGACTGGGGGCATTCGTACCCGCTTTATTCCTGCTCAGATAGAAACCGGAAGTTTGTAAAATGTTCAGATCAATGCTCTCGTTATCAGGATTCACAATGGTCAAGTGCATCGCAGATGTCAGCGTAAATCTGGACGCAAGTGTATCCGCCAATGCCCCCGCTAAATCTTCATCTTCGTGATTCATTTCGTAAATCTCCTTTCGGTGTAAGGTGCCTGTTCTATTACACAATTCCGGACTTCGTGGTGGACAACAACCGGTCATTGCAACAAATGGTCGTTAATACTGCATATGCAGAGACAAATATACTTAAGACCACAAATCAAGAAATAACATTAATTTGAAACTATATAAATATATTGATTACTTTCTCGTTCATAGTCTACAAATGACAACAGCGACTCCCGGAAACCGGAGAGTCGCTGTCTCATATAATCTGTCCTGTTATCTGTCCTGCAAGGAAGGAGGCTGCTCCATCCAGGAGCGCTCACTGGCTTGCACATAAATTCCCAGGGCCTGCTCGAAGGAAAGACCGTGAGAATAGAAGTCCAGCACCTTTGCGGCGAAGCGCTTGCACTTATTGGCACCTGGCGACTGCAGCAGCTCTGTGGCGAGCTTGCGGAAGTCCTGCGGCTTAGCTTCCGCAGCCTCAACGGCGTCCAGTAGCCCCTTGTGGCTTGGAAAGAGCATCCGGTTATAAGCCAGGATCATTCTGCCGCTGAAGAAGACCAGACTGCTGGCGGTGTGGGCGAGCAGGAAGGCGTCGTTCTTCCGGGCCGCCTTCTGGGCGAAATAGAAGGCGAACATGAAGATCTGGGCGCAGAAGTCCCGCAGATTGCGCTCCCTGTTCTCCTCGGGATAGACGGGAATCCGGGCGACCCATTCGCCCAGCTCCGGGATTCTGGAGAATACAACCTCCGACCCGGTAAAAGCATATCGCGTAGGCTCGTTGCCCCGCTCGGCGGCCAGCTCCACAAACCGGAGGTTGACCACTTTGATATCGGCATATCCGCCTTCATAGGTGCTGACCTCACGGTCCACGTAGGACAGCAGATGCTTCCGTTCATACTCTGCATAGGAATCATCGGTGAATACCAGGTGAACATCCACATCCGAGGTCTCCTTGGCGGTTCCTTGGGCTACTGATCCACTGGTGATTACCGCCAGACAGGATGGATTCTGCTCCAGCTTCTCCACCAGCTTCTCCAGTGTCTGTCTATGGTGCTCATACATTTCTTGCATCCTCCCTTAAGCGTTGTCCAGCACATTAAGCGTAGCCGCTGGGGGGCTTGCCAGCTATGGGCAATTCAGACATATGTTTTTGGGATCTATTAGGGGAGTCACTTCTTTGGGGCTTATGATATAATCTGGGTTACAGGTTAGTTATTCTACTAAGGGACAAAGAGTTGTCCTGATCATCATAGAGAGGTTTTGGATATGACGAACAATTTTTGGCGTGATTTGCCACGGCCGTTTTTTATACTGGCGCCGATGGAGGATGTGACGGATGTTGTGTTTCGCCATGTGGTAAGCGCGGCGGGCAGACCGGATGTGTTTTTTACGGAGTTTGCGAATTCAGAGAGCTATTGTCACCCGGAGGGGCACCATGCGGTGCGAGGGCGTCTGACTTATACGGAGGATGAACAGCCGATTGTGGCTCATATCTGGGGAGACAAGCCGGAATACTTCCGCCGGATGAGCATTGGGATGGCCGAGGAAGGCTTCCGGGGCATCGACCTTAATATGGGCTGTCCAGTAGCGAATGTGGCGGAGAACGGGAAGGGCAGCGGCCTGATCTGCCGTCCCGAACTCGCAGCGGAGATCATCCAGGCGGCGAAGGCCGGAGGACTGCCCGTCAGTGTCAAGACCCGGCTCGGGTTCAGCAGCGTTGACGAATGGCGGGGCTGGTTAACCCATATTTTGCAGCAGGATATTGTGAATCTGTCCATCCATCTGCGCACCCGTGAGGAGATGAGCAAGGTGGATGCCCACTGGGAGCTGATCCCGGAGATCAAGAAGCTTCGCGATGAGGTGGCCCCGCATACCCTGCTGACCATTAACGGGGATATCCCGGACCGGCAGACCGGCCTAAGACTGGCTGAAGAGTACGGAGTGGACGGGATTATGATCGGGCGCGGGATTTTTCAGAATCCGTTCGCGTTCGAGCAGGAGCCGAGGGAGCATACCAGCGAAGAGCTGCTTGATCTGCTGCGGCTGCATCTGGATCTCTACGATCAATACTCAGGACAGGCACCACGTTCATTCAGCCCGCTACAGCGGTTCTTCAAAATCTACGTCCGCGGCTTCCGCGGGGCCAGTGAACTAAGGAATAATCTAATGAACACCAAGTCTACCGGTGAAGTGCGGGCGCTGCTCGATGCGTTTGGGAGTAGGGAGCCGGACGGGGCGGACGGGCTTGGGGATAATACAAAATGATGATGCGCTGAAGCTGCCTAATTGTAAATAGACCGACTCCTTGGATAGGGCGGTCTATTTTGTTATATCTACCCAGTTGTAATACTTCCGCCATGTACTTTGCGCTCCAATTAAGCGACTATAGAGGCAGAAGTTTGTGATATCCCGATCCATAGGAGGATGAATAATTATGGCTTATACAACAATAGACGGCGTGCGGGTGTGGGGGAAGCCGGACGACGGCGCGCTGGTGCAGGCCCGTATGTGTGCGGAGAACGGGAATGTGGTGCAAACCCTGCTCATGGCAGATCATCATAAAGGCTACAGTCAGCCCATTGGCGGGGTGGTCGTGTACGATGGGCAAATCTCTCCGTCAGGCGTGGGTTATGATATTGGCTGCGGGAACAAGGCGGTGCGGACCCGCTTGACCATGGCTGAGCTCCGGCCGAGGCTCTCAGGAATCATGGACGAGATTGCCCGCAGAATCTCCTTCGGAGTCGGCCGTGTCAATAATGAGCGGGTGGATCATGAGCTGTTCGATGACCCGGATTGGGATGTGTTCAAGGCAGTCGGCAGAGTGGAGCACGACAAGCTGAAGGCTCTGGCCCAGAGTCAGCTGGGCACGGTCGGCAGCGGTAACCACTTCGTAGACCTGCTGGAAGAAGCCGGAGACGGCCGGGTGTGGATTGCCAATCATTTCGGAAGCAGAGGGTTCGGGCACAAGACAGCGAGCGGGTTCCTTAACCTGGCTGCGGGCAGAGACTTTCTTGCTAACGCCCCCGGTGAAAAGATGGACCAACCGCCCGTTCTGCTGGATCTCAGCAGTGAGCTGGGCGATATGTATTACAGAGCGATGAAGCTGGCGGGACGCTACGCCTATGCGGGCAGGGAATATGTGATCCGGCAGGTCTTAGCCATCCTGGGAACGGAAGCGGATCTCGAAGTGCATAACCATCATAACTATGCCTGGAAAGAAACCCATAACGGCAAGGAAGTCGTCATTGTCCGCAAAGGGGCGACCCCGTCTGCACCGGGTCAGGTCGGGTTCATTGGCGGCAGTATGGGGGATATATCGGTAATCGTTAAGGGCAAGGACAGTGCGGAGAACAAGGATGCTTACTACAGCACCGTTCATGGGGCGGGGCGGATTATGAGCCGGACCCAGGCGGCAGGCCGAATGAACTGGAAAACCCGCACCCGCAGCGGCGGCCAAATCTCGACAGCGCAAATGCTCGGAGCGGTTCGCGATTTCGGTGTTGAGCTGCGCGGCGCAGGCACGGACGAGAGTCCTTTTGTATACCGGAAGCTGCAAGAGGTACTGGATGCGCACTCTGGGACGATTGAGGTCATGCATGTACTGAAGCCGGTCGGTGTATGTATGGCGGGAGCGAATGAGTTCGATCCGTATAAGGATTGAGGTCGTTCCTCTCCATAGTGATTTGACTTCTAAAAGAATTTTGTTTACACTTTGTATATACATTTTGGGAGGCGGTTCTATGTTTCAGGTTCAAAAATGGGGGAACAGCTTAGGTATTCGTATTCCCAAATCCCTTGCGCTGAAGGTCGGTATTGAGGAGGGCTCCGAAGTCGATCTTGATGTCGAAGAGGGGCATCTTATCATCAAGCCGAAGTCGGCTACACTGGACGAAATCCTATCCAAGGTTACCCTGGATAATATCCATAATGAGGTCTCTACAGGCGGGCAAGAAGGACGGGAAGCATGGTAACGCGCGGGTATGTGCCAGATCGGGGTGACTTGGTATGGCTGCAGTTCAACCCGCAAGCAGGGCATGAACAGGCGGGTAAACGCCCGGCCTTGGTCGTGTCCCCTGCTTCTTATAATGGGAAGGTGGGGTTGTCTTTGCTCTGTCCGGTAACGTCTAAGCCCAAAGGCTACCCGTTTGAAGTGGTCATTCCGCAGGATCTGCCCATCGAAGGGGTTATCCTTGCCGATCAGGTAAAGAGTCTTGATTGGCAGTTCCAGCAGGCAGCGTTCATCTGCAAAGTACCACAGAGCATACTTTCAGATGTCGTTGCTAAACTCGGTTTACTGATTCGTTGACTGTAGGAGAAGAGAATATAGGCAATACCGGGCCAATCCGCACAACGCCAACCTGAACCTGTTACGTACAGCACTTGGGTTGCCGGAGAGTCCGTTTACCGGGTAAGTTATAGAAGTGAGGATCGGCTGATGGGGCAGGGCAAACCAAGCCCGGAGCCGGCAAGCCGGTCCTCTGTTGGGTTAGGGAAGGTGGGATCATATGTCTTGGAGCAAATTGAAGCAACAGCTGGAGGGCTTTCTCAGTCCTGCGTTACAGGGAAGGGTAGAATACCGCGCGCCGGGGTACCGTTATTTTGCGGATAAATCAGGGATCTGTTACATCTCGGTGGATAAGAAGAACGTACTCAACTTGGGAGATAAAACGAACACGATCAGGTGGTATGCATCTGAGCTGGACATCAGGAATGATCCGGGTATCCGGATTCCTGTCACCGATGACGACATTGAAGCCGTCAGACAAACGGCCAAGGGGCCAATCCCTGAGGATCGCCTGATCGTCATGGCCCGAAGCCGCTTAAGCACAGAGCACGCCAAAGAGCTAATGGCAGCGCAGGCTGCGCTCACTAAATCGAATTTCATCGTGGTGGCGAATCAGTTCCTGACCACTCCTATTGAGGAGAGCCTGGAGAGTAATGATATGGTACTCAATATCCTGGCCTTGGTGGATCGGAGAGTCGGGAAGAAGCGGATTATAGGCATGTCCGAGAAGATGAGGCTGAAGCATCCGGTGGTGCAGTATTTCTATGAGCTGCGCCGGTGGACGCTGTGAGTGTATATCGAATAGATCAGCCTGAACAGCTCCACTGACATTCACTGTCCTTGGAGCTGTTTGCTATATTCAACGCTTGCCGGCCACCAGCATATATCCGGCTCCCCGGACCGTAATGATTCGCTCCGGATGGACAGGGTCGGCCTCGATTTTTTTGCGTAGATTACTGATGTGGACAGCGACCGTTCGAGTATCCTCCAGACTCTTCATGCCCCAGATGAGATGGAACAGCGTATCGACAGTGACGACATGATTCACGTTCTGTGCCATATAGGATAGCAGACTGAACTCTTTTTTGGATAAAAAGATGGTTCTGCTGTCCATATTGACGGACTGTGCGTAGAAATCCAGCGTCAGCCCCGGCAGCTCTAGCAGTTGTTCCCTTCTGCCAGTGGACACTCTGCGAAGGTGGGCCTTGATTTTGGCCATGAGGACCCCCGGACTGAACGGCTTGGTCACATAATCGTCGCCGCCATAGGATAAGGCGCTGATCTTCACCTCGTCCTCCTCATGGCTGCTCAGGAACACAATCGGCGCATTCGTGTGTTTGCGTGCGTCCCTGCACCAGTCAATGCCGTTCTCATTGGCCAGCAGGACATCCAGAACAATCAGATCCGGGTTAAGCGATGCCAGCAGCAGCATGGCTTCTGTCCCGCTGTGGCAATACGAGGCTATGAAGCCTTCACGCTCACAGTACGCCTGAACAATCTCACAGATATGGGGATCGTCATCGACGATCATAATTGTGTATGTGTCCATCACTCCGTCACCTTCCTGCTGCTGAAATACAAAGGCAGCGATACATAGAATATCGACCCCGTCTTCCCGTCACTCTCCGCCCGGACCGTCCCGCCATGCGCTTGGACGATTTCCCTGCAAATCGCCAGCCCAAGCCCGCTGCCCTCTACGCCCATGTCCATGCCCGGCCGGTCAACCCTGTAATTGCGGTCGAAGATCTGCTCCAGCTGCTCAGGGGGAATGCCTGTACCAGAGTCTTGTACGCTAATGATCGCACAGCGGGTATCTTGCACCTTGTCCACAGTTAGGGCAAGACGCACCACTCCTCCACTGGAGGTGAACTTCATTGCGTTCGATACCAGATTGAATAGCGCCTGGTCTAATCTTTGCGTATCCATCTCTACAACGGGCAAGCCAGGTCCATGATTCTCCGTATTTCCGATCACCAGGTTGAAATCAAGCCCCGCGTCACGCACAACCAGCTCATATTGTTCATAGAAACCACGCAGGAAGTGTACCACAGGAACCGGCTCCATCCGGTACTCTACTTGCCCCGTCTCCAGATGCGACAAGAAGCTCAGCTCCCCGATCATGCGGTTAATCCTCACCGTGTTATCCCGGATATACATCAGGTATTGTTCATTGCGTTCCGGCTTCACCCTGTCCATTACCGCCTCGACATAACCGAGCATACTGGACAGCGGCATACGCAGATCATGTGTAATGTAGGCCAGCAGCTTCTTCCTGCCTTGCTCGGAGTGAAGTAACCGCTCGTACGACATGCGGAGGTCTTCGTGAGCTGCGGATAAGGCATGTGTGCGCTCCAGCACGAGCTGCTCCAGATTGGCATTCATCTCGGTCAGCTTGGTATTGGCTTCCTGCAGCTCCCGGGCAATCCGCTCTTCGTTCGTTGCCGCCCTCGTAAATCTGGAAGACAGCAGCATCATCTGGGCGATCGTGAATACCAGCAGCCCGAACGGAGAGGTATTTCCGATTCGTGACCATTCGTTGTAATACAGGAAATCGTTGATCACCGTAACCAGAGCAACCACTGATACGAGCAGGAAGATCAGCGCCCCCTCCATCCGCCGCATGGCCGCCGCAGCCAGCCCAACCATCAGATACACCATATGCAGAACAACGATCACACCGATCAGCAGCAGCATTCTTGAATAGAGGATGGCGGGGGTTACCACTATAACCACACAGAGTATGCCGGTTACGATCCGGCTGCCATGGCGGAACCACCGTGACACCACATCCGGGAAAATGCATTCGAAATACATAGTGATGATCCATCCGCCGAGGCAAAGAATCAGATATTCGATCTTGAACTGCAATTCCCACGGGAAACGGGGAAGCCATTGGGTAAGCATCAGCTCGCCGTTCAGCAGGGAGCGGATACCGAACATCACGGTGAACAGACCGAAGTACAGCGGCGCCCTGTCCTTGCGCCGCAGGATGTAGAGCAGCAGATGATACACGCCAATTACCAGCAGGCTTGCGGTGATGAACATATCTGAAGCAATCTTCAGATGAGTCTTGACCGTTAGCACGTTACTGCCGCCCAGCTCTATATCCTTGGTGATGCCGCCCCGGTTGTGATGGAAGTTCGCCACTTGCATAACCAGCTCTACCGTGTCGCCTTCGGGCTGGAAGAATACCAGCTTCGTAGCCAGACGCGGAGTCATGCCGTGCTTGTCCTGACCCACCTCACCGACTTCTGCCAGCAGTTCTCCGTTCACCCATAATTTATACGCATGAAAAATAGTAGGCAGCCGCAGCGCCAGCCGCTCATTCCTGTCCTGCTCATTAAGCTGAATAGCCAGCCGAAAGGTTGCGAAGCCTTGCCCCTCCAGCTCTTGCTCCTCCAGCTTGTACCCCAGCCAGGAGCCGGGGATGTTGATATATCTATCCACCTGTTCCCCTGCTGCCATACGGTTCCGTATATCCTCCGGCGAGAGCAGCTCTTGCCAGTAGAATTCCCATTCTCCTTGTAACTTCTGCGGATTCTTACCCATAGAGTCCTGCGTTAGATCCAGAATGCCTTCTTTGCTTTGATGCTTGGGGACGCCTGGCGATCCAGGCACGATGGCATAGCTTACGGCCATACCGATAACAACGGCAACAGCGAGTTGAAACCAGATATTACGGGAAACGAATCTTAGCATACCCCTCATCATGAAGCCGACCCCAATCTACAAAATTCGCCAGCATAAGCTGATTCTCTTCATGATAGCATCATTGAAGAAAACTGTGTGAAATAGCAGAGTTTAAAGTTTTCTTTAAGTTTCATTTAAGGGCTAAATTACTATGATAGAATCCAATTTAAGGAGACAAACCGTCGAAATTTGTCATATTTCCAGGCTGCTTTTGCAAGGAGGAAAGCACCCGAAAGAGGAGGCATAACTTGTACAAGCGTATCATTAGTTTCATGCTGGCCGTGTTTTTATTGGTATCCATCATCCCCCCGGGAATCAGCTCAGCGAAGGCAAGCATCTCGAATCAAGCGAATACTACCCTCAGCTTCAGTGATGTTAAGCCGTCCGACTGGTTCTATAATGCGGTCAACTATGTGCAGCAGAACGGATTGTTTAAGGGGACTGGCAAGGACCACTTCACTCCCCAGGGCACGATGACCCGTGCTATGTTCGTAACGGTACTTGGACGTATCGCACAAGTGGATGTAACCCAGTATACAGAAGCGGCATTTGCAGATGTCCAGGCAGGCTCATGGTATGCACCCTATGTAGCTTGGGCAGTGGAGAGCGGAATTACAAGTGGTACAGGCACAAATAGCTTCTCACCAGAGGCCACGTTAACCAGAGAGCAGATGGCTACATTTACCGTCCGGTTTCTCGACACACTTACGATTCCTTATCCTCCCGATTCTACAATCAGCTCGAAGCCTAACGACTTAGCTAAGGGTTCTCCTTGGGCTGCTGATGCGATTACTAAGCTATGGCAGGCAGGCCTCATCAAAGGCGATGCGAAAGGCAATTTCAATCCTGCTGCGAATGCCACCCGTGCAGAGGCAGCTTCTTTCTTAATGCGCAGTCATGAGATTGTGAGCAAGCAAAGAGCAGCACGACCCACACCAGCACTAACCCCAGGATCAACACCAACACCAGCACCAACACCGGGTTCAACGTCAGCACCAGTGTCAGGGTCAGGGTCGGGACCAGCACCTAGTCCTACATCCCCGCAGGCCACTTCACCAGGTACATATTACACAATTACTTTCAATACCAACGGTGGCAAGGAGATAGGCAGCAAGAACGTTGGTAAGGGAGACAAGCTTGGCGTGCTTCCGGCAGCCTCCAGAGCAGACCATCGCTTCCTTGGGTGGTATACAGATAGTGCGCTTACGGAAGAAGTGAAACCAGATGCAGTGGTCACCCGGAATATGACGCTGTATGCGAAATATGAGAAATTACCGGAGCTTGGACTGCTGACGCAAAGTGTTCCTACGATCACGAAGCTTGAACAGCCAAGCACGTTCACGATTAAGGTAGTAGACCCTTCCGGCACATTAACGGCAGGTGAGGTTAAGAACGCTGTTACCTTCAGCTCTACTTCGCATTCCCCCTTCGCGGAGGAGACAGGAATTGCGGTCACTGGAAGCAAGGGTGAATTCACGGTTAGAGCCAACAACGAGAAGGGCGCTTATCCAGAGGGGGGAACGTTCCAGTTCAACCTGACCAATGAATCACTTCTTTTCAAAGACGGAACAACCCTACAGGACTCATCGACTAGAGAGTTAGTAGTCACAACAGCCAAAGCTGAGGTGAATAACCTCCAATATAAGTCTGACGTTGTATATGTAGCCGCAGCGGATATCTCCATGATGAGTCAGGATGGGCAAAGCGCAGAGTTCATTCCCAACTCCCTGTACCAGCTGGAGGCCAGCCCGGAAGAACGCAGCAGCTCTCCTGTTAATTATGAGAATGGCTACTTCATCTACGAGGGCAACGATATTGAGGTCGGGGATACCGTGATTATCTATCAAGGGACGCACCCGAATCAGCGGCTGGATGCATCAGATGATAATGACCTGTCTTATGTCAAAATCCGTTCGGTTACAGGACATGAATATCATTATGGCGCTCCTGAGATCGAAGATATTCTATTCATCCCGGATGTGCTTCCTGTCAATGTTCTTGCAGATACGGATGGTGATCCGGGCAATCTCTCTATCACCGTTCCTGCAGCCGATATGGATTACACAGACAGCAAGTATGCTGAATTTGAGTATGATGAGCAGCTTGTCATTGAAGCCGGTGACTATATCTCGTTCTATCAGGGCGAATGGGGTAGTGATGCGGCTAAGCTAACAGACTATGCATTAATTACGGGTGTGAATCTGACGAACGGTGTGTATACGATCTCGTATACGATTGCAACCGAGGATGACATGCTAAGATCACTTGATTATTACAAGAAGCAGGATATTGATAGTAAAGACCTGATTCCTGAGAGTGAAATTCCGAAGCTCGAAGCACAGATGCGGCAGAAGGCGATGGATAGCGGTTTTGTGGAGCAGGCTGCCGGATATCTGGCGGCGATGGCGCTGGAAACGGATAGCTTCAAGGATCTTAGCGGAGATCTGCAGGTTGAAGAGAAGGATATCCAGTACCTATCCTCCCTTGAGGATACAGGTACCATGCAGATGAAGGTAGCCGGCTCGAAGGTAGAGGTGGAGTTGGAGGATATCAAGGTCAACATCGGCACAGACTTAAGCCACTTCAAGGGCAAGAGCGGAGTTCGCGCATCTATAGAGATTACGGCCGAGGTCTCGATCGAAGTGGATGATGAGAATGAAATCAAGATCAAGCTGACGGGTGTATTCGAGCAGGAATTATCCGTAGGTATATCCGCGAGCGGGGAGATTTTCTGGAAAAAAGCCTGGTTCATCCCCTATCCGGCAGATTACACGATCAACGCTAACATTGATGTGTTCACCTACACGGCGGTTCAGTTCGATGCCAACATCGGATTGTTCGAGCAAGAGGAAGAGCCGGATTGGAATGACGACAGTGTTGAGAATATTGCCAAGCAGCTCAAGAAGATTATGGAGGAAGCGGAAGATCTCGATGATCAGGAGATTGATGCGATCTCCAATTCCTTACCTGATCTGTACCAGGCCATGCTGGAGAACGACAATGACTGGGTGGATATTGTAGAGCAGAATCTGCTGAAGGTCAGCTTCCGCGTAGTGGCGGGACTGATTGAAGTAACGTTCAGGGCGGATTTTGTGGTGAGTGCCAAGGTCAATGTCTCGCTGGGGATCATCTACACCTATGAGAACGGCCAGCGGTACAGCTATAACATCCGGCTATTGGCAGGAAGTGTGGGCAATTCGAAATCCACCCTGGTACCGGAAAAGTATGACTTCACGTTCTACGCCATGGGTGAGCTGGGGCTCCGGGCGGGGATACGGTTAGAGGTGGCCGTGGGTGCATTATCTACCTCCCTCAATAGTATCGGGGTTCAGGTAGAGATGGGCGGCTATATTAAGCTATGGGGATTCTTCTACTACCAATATAGCCAGACCCAAGGCAAAGCCGCCACCTCCAATGCTGCCGGGGCCATCAATGTAGAGATCGGGCTGTATCTGGATGTTAAGGTTATCGCCCAGGCGTTCAAGGGAACCTTCTCCGTCGTGCCATTCTCAACATCCTATGAATTCCCGCTGCTGACCATAGGTTCACGTTATGTGGTGATTGACTTTGCCTATGATCAAGACGATGTACAGGATGTTAAGCTGAAGGGGAATGACTATATCTTCCCGCTGGATGATCACTTCCTGGAGATGAGCTATATGGATCTTCACGAAGGTGAAGTAGAGAACCAGGTGTATCATCAGGTTGATCAGTATTTCGATATTTCATTCTCGAATGCGAACTTCTACTATGATCCATTGAAGCGCAGAGTGCTCGTGGGTAATTTCGAACCTACGGGTGTAGACACGGTAATGACCATTGCCTGGAGATCGCCGTTCGGAAGCTTCAACTCTGAACCGCTTAGCCGTAAGATTAATCTGCATTATGATGATCTTAGATCAAGCTACAGCATGAACCTGTTGTCCTATGATCGCGTAGTGAATCCGCCTTCGCAATCCAAAGTCATTACTAGAATCTGGGGGGAGTATAACTCCGATATCCCGAAACAGCCTGATCCGGTTAGAGTCGGATACCATTTCACAGGCTGGTACGATGATGTGAATGCCTCAGTGTCGGTAACCATTCCTGCCAAAATGCCTGCAAACACGACCTTACTGTGGGCGAAGTGGTCACCAAAGACGGATACACCGTACCTGGTGGAGAGCTACACTCAGAATATCTATACCGGGCAATACAGTCTTCATTCAGCAGAGAAGTACAGAGGGACAACAGACAGCGTAGCTGAATATGAACCCATGGATATTTGGGGGTATCGTTCACCGCAGAAGCAAGAGATCAAGATTAACGCGTATGGAACAACGGTGATTAAGTATTATTATGAACGCGGAAATACTGCATTAACCTTCGCGTACGATTATCTATCCCGATTGGGACTGCCTTTTGGAGTGAGTCCAGAGGTCAGAGAGTATCGGCCAGGAGCTATCCTGGACCCGCCGTATCCGGCTCTTCCAGGGCTAACCTTCTTAGAGTGGGAGAATATAGATGCAACCGTTCCTTTGGATGCCAGGACGTATCAGGCTATTTTTGAAATTGCGAATATAGATCTGAAGGTTAATTATTATACAAGAAATGATCTGGAATCGGAATTCACTAAGCTTGGCAGCGAAATTATATCGGTTCCTGCCTGGAGTACGTATGACGCTTCTAAGGAAGACCTGCTGGCCCGAACGGAGTACATGCTGCAAACAGAGACATCTGTAATTCCAGACCAGTCACCGTATATTATGTATACGAATCCGGAGCAAGTATCTTCAACAGGCTTGAACCTCTATTACGAGAAGCTGTACGATGCAGCCTTTGATCTGAACGGCGGCAGCCTGACGGAACAAGATATTAGCAGTGGCGGCGGCAGTATGGTAGGCGGCAGCTACGTCATCTATACAGCTCAAAGTTACCTATATGGAAAACCGAATAATCCGACTCGTGAAGGCTTTGAATTCATGGGCTGGGAAGGCTGGGCTGCGGATGAGATCAAAAAAGAAATGCCCGCACAGGATGTAACCTATACAGCGATTTGGAAAGCGAAGTACAAAGTGGAGCATTACGTTAGAGGTGTTCGCATTGATGACGACTATACGCTCTATACCACAACGGAGCATTTAGGTCTTGAACATGAGACTGTAACGGCAGCGGTATACGGCATTGAGGGCTTCACGTTCGATGCCGGGTCCAGTCTGAATGTAACCACCGGAACCGTGAAGGAGGACGGCAGCCTTGTACTGAAATTGTATTATGACAGAAATGTCTATACAGCGAAGTTCATGGCTACTGATCCGGATACTGGACAACAGGAAGTATTATTTGAAGAGACCTACCGGTACGGCGCGGAGTTCAGCATTCCGGCGAGAAGCACCTATGCCTATCGCAAGGTTCTTGGCTGGAGAGCCATAGATGGAGGGCCGGAGATCGAAAGTATCTACGTGCGTTCCCTCCCCATGCCTGCACAGAACGTAACCTATGAAATGATTCTGGGTGACTACGCTGACGACGGGGGCGGAGGCTTCCCGGGTGGGGGAGGCTTTCCGGGCTGGCCGTTCTGATGATTAATTGAATGAAATAAGGGGCTTCTCGGTCATCTTCGGATGATTGGGAGGCCCTTTGTTTGGTTGGCGTGGCTGGTTAACCCGTATTTTGCAGCAAGACATAGTGAGTTGTCCATTCCATTGCCCGTTAAAATTCATCAGGCATGGAATTAATTTCACAAATGACAATACAATATAATACCCTGTGGATCGCCTAATGAGCGAAACCGGTAAATTAAATAAAGGAGGATTATGAGATTGATGAGACTGAAGCACAATGCTCCAGCCAGAGCCGTGTCCCTAATGGTAGTTGTAGCAATGTTCCTATCCCTGTTCTTCACCGCCTTACCGCAGGCAAATGCGGCCGCCAGAGGAGCATGGGCTCCCAATACGGCTTATGCAGTAAACGATACCGTAACCTATAGCGGAGGGACCTATACCTGTCTTCAGGCACATACTTCCCTCACAGGCTGGGAGCCGGCTAATGTTCCTGCACTATGGAAGAGCGGCAGCACTACAACGCCAACACCGACACCTGCGCCGACCACACCCCCGGCAACGAATGGAGTCATCTTGTATGCGAATATTAACTATGGGGGCAATGCCGTAACCCTTGGCGTAGGCAATTATGGATTGTCTCAGCTCAATGCTGCCGGAATTCCGAATGACTGGATGTCCTCGCTCAAGGTTCCTAACGGCTGGACGGTTGAAGTGTATGCGGACGATAATTTCGGCGGCACGAAGTGGACCTACACGGCAAGCTCCTCCTGGGTCGGCGACAGTGTGAATGACAAGATGTCTTCGGTCAAAATCTATACGGGTTCACCGAATCCTTCGGTAACGAGGCCCTCCGAGGTGCCCAGCCAGATCTGGACCTATGCCATGAATGTGGACAATAAATTCGGAAAAGGCGGAGACTTCGCACTACTACTAAGCGCGGTGATCAAGAAGGAGAGTAGCTTCGGAGCAGGTCTGCCGGGCAGTCCATCCGCCGGTGACGGATTGATGCAGGTCGAGCCGAACACCCGTAATGCCTATCTATCCCAATTCAGCGCCAAATTCGGCCGCACATACAATCACAGCAGCGAACAGGATCAGGTAGCCTTAGGCGGACTGATTCTCGATGAGAAGATCGTCAGATTCGGCAATATCTACAACGGACTCTTACACTACAACGGAGGCGACAACTGGTATCCGGGCGCTACCGATTCCTACGGCCGCCCTATCCTGGCGGATCAATATGCCAATGCCGTATATGCTACGTATAAGGGGTATGGGGGCAATAATTAAAAGTAACTCTAACAGCTTCGCTGACAGCATGTGTCAGTGAAGCTGTTTTATAATAAAAAAAGAAAGAAACTTGAAGGAGGACGTACAAATGAATAATAAGGTATATCTATATGTGTTAGACACCATGGCAGACTGGGAAATAGGGTATCTAACGGCTGAACTGAACTCGGGAAGGTGTTACAAGGAGGGACAAGCCCCATCTACAATAGTAACCATAGCCAATGAGAAGAAGCTTTTCACTACCATGGGCGGACTGAAAATCATGCCTGACATCACGGTAGAGGAGTGCAGCTTGGTAAGCGGAGACGCCTTGATCCTACCCGGTGGTGAGACATGGACCGAAGCCATCCACAAGCCGATCCTTGGGCTTGCTGAGAGATGTATACAGGAAGATATATTAGTGGCAGCGATCTGCGGGGCTACGATAGGACTTGCCCAGGCCGGAATACTGAACTCACGCCCTCATACAAGCAATGACCTGGAGTACCTCAAAATGATCTGTCCCGCCTACACCGGCGAAGAGTTCTACCAGAATCATCCTGCTGTAACGGACGGCAAGCTGATCACAGCAACCGGCATCGCCCCGCTGGAATTTACTCTGCATGTGTTGAAAGCCCTGGATGTATTTGCACCAGAGAAATTAGAGGCCTGGTATGGTCTGTATAAGACTCAGGAAGCGAAGTATTACTATGCGTTGATGGGATAAGAGCAGTTAATGAAGCCCCCTCTCTTTTAGCTGGTTCACGCCTGCTCCATTAATCGGTAGAATTGAAGACCGGGGGCTTCATGCCCGCTTTGTCCAATTACATCAAGGCTTTTTCTACCAATTTCAAGCTGCGTAAGTTGCGTAATATAATTAGAATCAATAATTCTCTATTCAATTCAAAGAAGGCAGCCTAGCACGTGAGGCTGCCTTTTTGCATTCAAATCATAATTTTGAACAGAACGTACTATGGATTCATTTCAATAAATGGTGTACAAATATTGGATAGTTAAATAGTGTTAGGAGTGGGGAAGCGTGAGTATAGTTAAGGCGAACTTATTATGAGGAGGTTATATTATGATAAAAAAATGGACGATTTCTTTGCTTTCATCAGCACTTCTTTTGCTGCCTTTAACAACAGAGCCTAGTTATGCGGCAGAGGTACCAACATCTACTACCATTAACAATGGTCAAATAAACAACGGTCGGGTATTAGTCCCCTTACGTGCTGTCTCCGAAAATCTTGGTGCAAGTTTGCAATGGTTTCAAGCGGATAAAGTTGTTAAAATCAAAAATGGAAATTCAACCATATGGCTTGCCGCAAATTTCAAACGTGTAATTATTGAATCTGCTCCATCGAGTGAAACTCCAGACACACCGTCCCGGGAATATGTTGATTTGGATACTGCCACACAGGTCATCAAAGGAACAACGTATGTCCCTCTTCGTTTTGTTAGTCAGTCGTTAGGAGCGACTGTAGCGTGGGATCAACTGTCTAAACAAGCAACAGTAACATTAGGCAACAAGGGACTCGTTGTCAATATGGAGACCCCGTCTAATCAAATTCCGGATAAAAACAAAATTACTGACTCACGCTTGAAACTACTATCGGATAAATTAAACCAAGCATCAAAGGTATCTTCAATTAAAAATGTAAATTCAACCTTTCAGCCGTATTTCACGGATTGGTTAATTAAGTCGATTGTTCAGAACAAAGGCTTAAACACAGTGGGGACTTATGAAGCGCCGGCCACTTCACCTATTTATACTAGCAAGAATTCTGCCACACTTACACAATCCGTAATATTGGCGAATGGTCTTACAGGAGAAGATCAATATGCAGAAGACCGGACGGTCACTCTTGTATTCACGAACGGTACTTGGAAGGTGGATAGCGTAAATAAGGGGTCTAGAGTTCTGATATCGGGGTTCTCTGATTTTCACCCTCAGTAATTTTGTTTGAAAGCAATAAGGGCTGTAGTTGATAAAGTGAGGATACGTGTGATAGAACCTCCATTTGGGACCAGTACCGATGCCACTTCGACCCCTTATTGAACTTAACAAGGTGAGCAAAACAAAAATCAAACAATTAGTGTACCTGAGAGTTAGGCGTTGACAGATTGAGTCTCGAACGAAAGGAAGGGGATTCCAATATATGGTATGGTGTAAATTAAAGCCTAATTGAAGGTGAAGGCTAAGGGGGAAGGCAAATGGAGGTAAAACACTCTCATAATTGCAATCTGAACATATGGTATTATCTACCTGATGAAGTATGGGATAAAGTTGCTAGATAACTCGAAAGCTGGTGAGAACATGAATGCAAACCAAGCAATTAACGTTATAGATATGAAATTATCTCGCTAAGTATTTTTATGAGTTGATGGGATAAGAGAAGATAATAAGGGTACCCTCTCTTCGCGGAGAGGGTATTTCTGTTTGTCTGGCCAGGGATGGCAGGACATCTTCTGGGCATCTATAAGTAGTTGTGAGGGGATTTGTCGTGTTTCACTATAGGGTGAATTTAAGTTGCAGTTTTCATGTTACTGCGTAGAATTTTGAAATCTTCTAATATATTGGAGATTCTTAGAATCATATCTCTATTCATATCTTGTTCTGTAGAGTTATTTGGTAAGTATAAGCCCCACTGCTGAAACTTGCCCTCTAATAGAACAAATCCGGATACATGAGCTCCAAAACCATCTATTCTTGCGGCCTCAAGAGTTAATCTGTCGTCATGAAATACATTCACCAGTAGATTCTCAGTCCCCATGAAAAATACCGGATACGTTATGTTACTGAAAAAATCCTTATATTCCTGCTTGGCTGCTTCAGCCAGATGATCCTTTGTAATGATTAAGCCATCATAATTTATATTAGTGTCTTTAATAATATCTTTGAGGCTTTTTGGTATGTAGCTTAGATTTCTAATGTTATCAAAAGGAACATCACCAACAACTGCAATTTCTAACTGGATTGATGGAGGGTTATAAAGCTCCGCTTGAGGCTCATTTACAATTGTGCTGTCACAGCTGTTATTATAATGGTTACTTTATATTTAAAAATATAGAAAAATAATCCTTTTTTCAAGTGAATAATTAACCGTGTAATTCATCAATAGCAAGTCTAAGGTGGATGAGAGTGGTTGAGCCTCTAATGATAGGAAGGGAATTCCAACATATGGTACGATGTGATTGAAGTCTATCTGAAGGTTTGGAGGTTATGACCATACAAAGATTGATTTTCTCAAGAGTAAGAGCATAAAGACCTTCCACGAAATATTGGAGATAGCAGAACGTCCGGATTTGCTGTTCTCAAACGACAAGAAACAGTACAATGCGGAGGCTCGCCATAACCTCTATACCATTCAGAAGCTGAACAAGCCGATCAGGACGAACAGGATTTCGCTGAACGAATTAGAGCAGACTATAAGCTTCATTGAGGATTCTTGGTCCCGATATTTGAGCGAACACTATCAAGGGAAGTCCTTTGTCTTTTATTTGTGGGGTGATTATCAAATTCCTACAATACGATTATCCATAGTTTCTTTTTATGAGGGAGTAAAACTATCGTTCGAATGTGTAGTGGAAAAGCTTAATGAGATTGGCAAAGTTCTATCGCTATATATAGATAAAGCTGACTTTGATGGTAGTTTGGAGTCAGACATCGACGATTATACACTAGATGATTATACGTTGAGTGTCTATTCCAAGAAGATTATTACGTAAGGTTTATTTGCTATAAGTTGTTAGGCTAAGGGGGGAAGGCAAATGAATGAAATAACCTCTCATCATTGTAATCTGAATATATGGGCCCATCTACCTGATGAAGTATGGGATAGAGTTGCTAATATATATGCGCTTATGCCTGGTTGGATAGGGTATACAGATGGAATTCCACACTGGTTTGAGCAGGAAGAGGAGGATGTTTATATTCAGGCATCCGTTGAGCCGAGCGGATTATCATTTTATGCTCAGATGAATCAGATCAAAATGTATGTCAGCGGCTTCCTCTGGGCCAGCGAATTAAGAAATAAATGAACACCAAGTCCACCAGTGAAGTGCGGCTGCTTCGGGGCGAATTTGGAAGAAAAGAGTAGGACGAGGCGGAGGGACTTGGAGATTAAGCTGTCAAAGTTGGAGAGCTCCGTGTAGAAGCGATCAGACAAGCTTAAAGGGAACAGTGCCGGAGGATCGTCTAATCGTAATTGCACAAGCAGAAAAAGTACAGAACATACCAAAGACCTAATGTCCGCTCAGGCTGCTAAGTAAATCGAATTTTATCATGATGGCTTATAAGTTCTTGGCTATCCCTATAGAGGAAAGCCTAGAGAGCTATGATATTGCATTGAATATTCTGGCTTTGGTGGACAGAGGGGCTGGAAAAAAGCAGATAATGAGTATGGTGGAGAAGGTGGGGTTGAAGTATCCGGTTGTGCGGTGGTTTTATAAGTTACGGCAGGATAGGGGCGATTTTTTACCCGGGGATGAATGAGCTTAGATGGGAAAAGCATTTGGAAAATGGATGGGAGAGTGATAAATAACTCAACTTTCGCAGCTCAAATCCGCAAACAAACCCTTGATATAGCTGGGTAAACCGGAGATCCATTCGTGTAGTTGACAAAAAACAGCTATTTTGTTCTTCTTGGTTTTCGCCTGGGACATTTCGAGAAATAAACTCATGAGCTGCTGAAGCGCGGTCTGGTAGTCCAGATCGCGGACCTCGTCGGCAAAGAGAAAGAAGAGTCCTCCCAGTGTTCGGTCATCACTCGATTGACGCCGTTCGTAATCCATTGCCAAATATCGACTGAATACAATCGTCGTATGGCTAATCAGCCCATCAAAGGAACGGCTCTGAAATTCAGTTCCCAGTTTCAAGTAGCTTTTGGTGACTTTGAAAAAGGTCTCTATGCTCCAGCGCATGCCATAGATTCGTACGATTTCAGCTGCATCCAGCGTTACATCGGTGCTTAAAATGGCCAGCCACTCTCGTTTTTTATTCCGGTTGCGGACAAACACAAGCTTCACGGGCAGACCGCAGGCGGTGTGCACGATGACCGAGCCTTTAATGTCTTTGGCTTTCGATGTGGGAAGGCTTTGAAAAACCTCGCGGAGTGTCATTCGCTTACCTTGAACCAGGTAGCGTTGCTTCATTTCTTTCACCATACCAATGACGGGAAGCCCTTTGGCGGCGAGCTCACGGAGCAGTGGAGCTTGCGTAAACCAGCTATCCATAAGCACGTAATCGGCGGTGAATCCTGCACCTAAGGCTCGTTCCAACAAGGCTACGACTGCATCCGGCTTCCGAGAAAAGGCCTCCATCCGGCGCTTGTAGCCGTTACTGCGTTTGGAGAGATTCGAAGCCATTTCGCACAGACGGTTGGCTAATTTGGCTGAAGACAGCATGACAAAGTCAAGTGGAGCAAAGCTAAAGCCGTCTGACAGCCTAGCGTTAGCATCGTGTAGCCTTTGGTAAATTTGCCTGTGGAGTGGTCAAATACACGTGCCAAAAGTTCCGCTTTTTTGCTCCGGTTTCGGCTGAGCACGGAATCGTCAATAATGAATACGCGTACTCGGTGCGACGAAATAAGCGATTCGAAATGGCGCACGATGCGAAGGCTTAAGACCTGCAAAAAGCGTCGCCAGGCAAAAGAGGCTTGATTCAAAAAACGGTAGATCACGTCTTTGCCGGGAAGATCGGCTGCGCGGTCACTTTCCAGAAGTCGATACCAATTCTTCCCTTCGAAGACCAAAGAGAAAATGATTTGGAAAATGGCTAAACTCGAAAGACCAAACGATTTAGAAATACCCGCTTGTCGCAACGATTTCCCGATGTGAAGACTGGCAAAAAGGTTGGAAAAGCGAGACTGTTCAGACAGGGAATGTTGTTGTAACATAGAGTTACGCACCTTTCTTGTTGGCATGGTTGGTCGCACTTCCATGATACCAAACAAGTGAGGTGTTTTTTTGTCAATGCGATTAAATCAATTGGATTTTCCTTACGTACTCAAGGGTTTAGGCTCATTTTCCTGGTGCGAAAGTTGAGTAAATAATTATTAAAATGAAGAATCTATTTAATACGAGTCGTTGATTTTTTAAGTATAGGAAAATCTCTAGAGCAATTAGCTGTGCGTATTTAAAATCTTAAATTTTATTTTGAGTTCTTTGCAAAT
This sequence comes from Paenibacillus tritici, assembly GCF_013204885.1. Classification (GTDB taxonomy): domain Bacteria; phylum Bacillota; class Bacilli; order Paenibacillales; family Paenibacillaceae; genus Paenibacillus_AQ; species Paenibacillus_AQ tritici. The sequence goes on along the minus strand of NZ_JABMKX010000014.1, from coordinate 111,212 downwards.
AACAAGAAGGGATATTTAGTGCTTCTAGTTAATTAAGTATTTCATTGATATACTGAAAGAGTATCTATATATTCATGTGAAACTAATTGTTTGTGTATTCGAGCATATAAATAGGAGGACTATATTGCATGGCAAATGGAAATAACACAGCAGATATCGGCTTTGAACAACAAATCTGGACAGCAGCCGACATCCTGCGCGGGAATATGGATGCATCCGAATATAAGCATGTCGTTCTTGGACTTATTTTTCTGAAGTACATCTCGGACAAGTTCGAGGAACGTTATCAAGAACTACTTGCCGATAATGACGACGTGGAAGATAAGGACGCTTACACTGAGGTGAATATTTTTTATGTACCGCCTATTGCAAGGTGGAATGTGCTCTCTGAATGGGCACACAAAAGTGGAAAAGTAACTGATGAAAACGGAAGAGAGGAGTATTTTGATATCGGCGGAATAATTGACCGTGCCATGCGAGCTATTGAAAAAGAGAATAAACGGCTTAAAGATATTCTTCCTAAGAACTATGCTCGTAGTGAATTGGACAAACGTCGTCTTGGGAATGTGGTTGATTTGTTTAGCAACATTCAGATGATAGAGCACGGCACAAATAAAGACATTCTTGGTCGAACCTATGAATACTGCTTGGCCAAGTTCGCTGAGCAAGAAGGCAAACGTGCAGGTGAATTCTATACACCATCCTGCGTGGTTCGTACGCTTGTTGAGGTATTAAAACCCTTTAAAGGTCGAGTATACGACCCTTGTTACGGTTCTGGTGGAATGTTCGTACAGTCAGCTGATTTCGTTAATCACCATGCAGGTAATATCAATAACTTATCCATATTTGGACAGGACGCCAATCCTACCACACGGAAATTAGCATTGATGAACCTTGCTATACGAGGCATTGAAGCTGATCTTGGTGGGTATAACGCTGATACTTTTCATAATGATTTGCATCCTACGCTAAAAGCAGAATTCATACTCGCTAATCCGCCGTTCAATCTTTCAGACTGGAATGATGGCTCTCTAAATGATGACCCACGTTGGAAATTTGGTCTGCCTCCATCCGGTAACGCGAACTTTGCGTGGCTTCAGCATATGATCTACCACCTTTCACCAAATGGCAAAATGGGCTTGGTACTTGCTAACGGCTCGCTGTCCTCTCAGAGTGGAGGAGAAGGCAAGATTCGCCGAAGAATTATTGAGGATGACCTTGTTGAAGGGATTATTGCGATGCCGCCACAGCTCTTCTTCACTACGCAAATTCCAGTTTCGCTATGGTTCATCAGCAGAAACAAGCAGCAAAAGGGGAAAACATTATTTATTGATGCGCGGAAAATGGGAACGATGGTAAACCGTCGGCTGCGTGAATTAACTTATAAAAATCTAGATGGAAGTGATGGCGATATTTTGAAAATTGCTGCTACATTTGAGGCGTTTGACAATGGGACGCTTGAGGATGTGAAAGGCTACTGTGCCGCGGTCACAACTGCTGAAATCGTGAAGCAGGATTACATACTCACACCGGGGCGCTATGTTGGCATTGAAGAGCAAGAGGAGGATGGTGAACCTTTTGATGAGAAAATGACGAGGCTGACTGAAGAACTCTCTGATATGTTCAAACGCTCTCATGAATTGGAGTACGAAATCCGGAAAAGATTGGCGGCGATTGGGTATGAAATCTAAGTGGAAATTAACATCCTTACCTGACTTGTTGTCATTTGTTGTTGACAATAGAGGCAAAACTGTTCCGACTGAAGAGAAGGGACATCAATTGATTGCGACAAACTGTGTTCGCAACGACAAACTGTATCCTGTTTATGAAAAAGTACGATATTTATCAGATGAAACATATAAAACGTGGTTTCGTGCACATCCAATCCCTGGAGATATTCTCTTTGTTAATAAAGGGACTCCGGGAAGAGTATGTATGGTTCCTGACCTAGTGGATTTTTGCATTGCACAAGATATGATAGCTTTCAGAACAAATGATCGTATGTATAACAAGTTTTTGTTTGCAGTACTTAGAAGTTCTAATATTCAGACTCAAATATACAATACGAGTGTAGGCGATGTAATACCACACTTTAAAAAAAGTTTTCTTGATCAGCTTCTTATCCCAGAACCAGACTTGGAAACGCAACGTAAAATTGGAGATATGTATTATTTATTGTCGAAAAAAATTGATATAAATACAAAGATAAATCATCAGCTAGAGCAGACTGCCCAGACTATTTTTACTGATTTTAAGAAGCGCTGTACAAGCAATATTTGCACCATTTCCGACATTGCAGCGATAAACACTGACACATATTCCGGAAAAGAAGGATGGGAATATGTGAACTATCTTGACACAGGGAATATCTCTAATAATGAAATTGAATCAATTCAACATTTTGCTTTACTTGACGGTAAGTTGCCTAGTAGAGCAAAGCGCAAAGTTAGGGCAAATGATATAGTCTACTCCACGGTTAGACCCAATCAACGGCATTTTGGTATTATCGCTCATCCCGTTGATAATATGTTAGTCTCAACAGGATTTGCTGTATTGAGAAGTGTGAATCCTGCTGTATGCAATGAATACATTTATTTAACGCTCACGTCAGAGGCTATTATTGAGCAACTTCAACAGCTTGCAGAACAAAGTGTTTCCACCTTTCCTTCTATAAAAGCTTTAGATATCGGAGGTTGTAAAATTATTGTACCAACATTGGATGAAGGTAAAACAATCCAGATGCAGTTAGCTCCATTATTTCATGCTATTTATGAAAATCAGGTGCAATCTACTCGCCTAGCTGCGTTAAGAGATACCCTGTTACCCCGCCTGATGTCTGGTGAATTGTCCGTTTCTGACCTAAAGGCTGTTAACCAAGATTAAATAAGAAAGGAGTAAAGTCTGATGTGTGCAACATTAACTGAGGGAAATGCTCAATTACAAGATCAGATGATAAATGATGATGAACCATGTCTTGGGACATATTTAAATATCTTTTTAAAGAACACTAAAGTCGCCAAAGCTCTGGATGACAAACGAATTTTATTCTATCGTGGACAGTCTGACTCATCCTATTTATTAACTCCAAGTGTTTTTAGAAATGGATTGCTCACAAAAGAGCACATTTTGATAAGCGACATTGTGCTTAACTCTCCAAGTGAATTTAATGCTATTGGTAACTCATTTGAACGTCTTATCAAAATGCAACACTACGGGCTTCCAACAAGACTTTTAGATATAACCTTGAATCCTCTTGTTGCTCTGTATTTCGCTTGTAGTAAGGATCCTGAAAGTGACGGAGAGGTTTTAATCTTTTATGATTACATTCAACGTCCTTATGACATAAATGTTAGAAGTCTTGTTGCCTTGGCTGAATATAGCGGATCATCAGAGCGGAAAATGCTGGGTTTTTTAAGTGATAGAGAAATAAAAAGTCCAGAACTTGGCTATTTAACTACCGTATCACACGTACTAATTGAAGCACCAATGAATAACGAGCGCATTAAACGGCAGCAGGGAGCATTCATTATTGTTGGAATACGTGGCGACCAAAGTAGTAACCCATTTCAAAAAACAGAATTTGATCTGAAGCCTCTACTGGTCAAAGACTTTGATGATGGTATAGGCCGTTCAATTATTATACCTAAAGATGAAAAGGCTAAACTGTTACTGGAACTTGAAACATTCGGAATCAATCATGGATTCCTTTTCCCAGAATTAGAGCACCAGGCAGCTTACATAAAGAATAAATATGAAGGGGGGTAGAACTGTGCCATATACCGAAGCCAACTACGAAAACGCAGTAATAGAGATACTCCGCGATACGTTAGGATACAGCTACGTTTACGGTCCAAACGTTGAGCGTGATTATACCGAATCTTTGTATATGGATGAATTATTTCCTGCTCTGCTACGTATTAATTCAAAACTCCCGGAAGCAGCGCTATTCGAGGCAATCTACAAGCTGCGTAATTTTGAGAGTGGCACGTTGTTGCAGAAAAATGTCCAATTTATGGACTATCTGCAAAATGGTATATCAGTGAACTATTTCGATGATGGTGAGCAGCGGGCATCTCTTGTCTATCTTGTGGATTACGATAACATAGAGCAAAATGATTTTACTGTTGCAAATCAGTGGACCATTACCGAAAATAGCGAAAAACGCCCGGATATTATTGTTTTTCTGAACGGACTGCCTGTTGTGGTGTTTGAACTTAAATCGCCGAGTAGGGAGGAAACCGACGCTAGTAAAGCCCATCGCCAGCTTCGTAATTATATGATAGAAATACCGTCCTTGTTTATATATAATGCTTTCCTGGTAATGAGTGATCTTGCCATGTCCAAAGTCGGCACAATTACTGCCGATGAAGACCGTTTTATGGAATGGAAAACAAAAGACGGCAGTTATGAGAATACGCAGTACGCCCAGTTCGACACCTTCATTGAAGGGGTATTTGATAAACGACGAGTTATTGATATTATCAAAAACTTCATCTGCTTTTCAGGCGATGCGAAAATTCTTGGTGCATATCATCAGTACTTTGCCGTTCATAAGGCAATTGCTTCAACCATAAAAGCAATCGAGGCAGATGGTCGCGGTGGCGTGTTTTGGCATACGCAAGGCAGCGGCAAGTCCCTGTCCATGATATTCTATGCTCATCTGTTACAGGAAACGTTAAAATCGCCTACTATCATTGTGCTTACCGATCGAAATGATCTTGATGACCAACTTTTTGGGCAGTTCGCCAAATGTGCAGATTTCCTGCGGCAAACACCGCAGCAAGCTGATAGTCGTTTTCATTTAAAAGAACTTCTTGAAGGTAGGCAGGCGAACGGAATTATTTTCACTACCATGCAAAAGTTTGAAGAGTCTTCAGAAGCTCTTTCTGATCGCCGAAACATCATCGTTATAACCGACGAGGCTCACCGTGGACAATATGGGCTTGAAGAAAAGGTTGATGCTAAGACAGGGCGTGTAATTCTAGGCACGGCCCGGATTATACGGAACAGTCTGCCGAACGCAACATACATAGGATTTACAGGCACCCCGATATCATCGAAAGATCGCTCAACAATCGAAGTATTTGGAAATTATATTGACATCTACGACATGACACAAGCTGTTGAGGATGGAGCAACTCGCCCAGTTTACTATGAAAGCCGCGTCATCCATCTCAAATTGAATGAAGATATTTTACGTCTTATTGATACTGAGTACGACATTATGGCGCAAAATGCTGAAACATACGCAATTGAAAAAAGCAAAAAGGAACTCGGGCAGATGGAGAGCATCCTCGGTGCAGGCCAGACAATAACTGCCCTATGTGAAGACATCTTAAAACACTATGAGGAAAACCGCCAGTATGAACTGACTGGTAAGGCAATGATTGTGGCGTATTCCCGCCCGGTGGCAATGAAAATTTATCATGAAATATTAGATATGCGCCCTGACTGGACACAAAAAATTGGCGTGGTGATGACAAGCAATAACAACGATCCTGAAGAATGGCGTGAGATCATCGGAAACAAACGTCATAAGGATGAAATGGCGAAGAAGTTTAAGGATAACGCTAGCTTGTTAAAAATCGCTATAGTAGTAGACATGTGGCTGACGGGATTCGATATTCCTAGCTTAGCAACGATGTATGTTTATAAGCCGATGGCAGGCCATAATTTGATGCAGGCAATCGCCCGCGTAAATCGTGTTTATAAAAATAAAGAAGGCGGTCTAGTGGTCGATTATGTTGGTATTGCATCGGCGTTGAAGCAGGCGATGAACGATTATACCAATCGCGATAAGAATAACTACGGTGATATGGATATCGCAAATACTGCTCAAGTGATATTTCATGAAAAACTGGAGGTTTGCCGCGACCTGCTCCACGGTTTTGATTATTCAGGCTTTATGAGTGAAACAGCTACTGATCTAAGTCGCGCCAAGGCAATCAGCAACGGAGTGAATTTTCTGTCAAGCGTAAGCAAAGAAAAGCAGCGTGAGTTTTTTGTCAAAGAAACTATGTTGCTTCGTCAGGCATTGTCGCTGTGTCGTTCACTTCTCACCACAGATTTGCGATTTGAGGCGGCATATTTCGAGGCGGTCCGTACACTTATTACTCGTATCACTGGCGAAGGTAAGCCGCTGTCGCTAAAAGATATAAATGCCCGCGTAAACGAACTGCTCAAAGCTAGTATTCAGAGCGAAGGAGTCATCAACTTATTCTCCGATGTAAACACAGGCTTCTCCCTTTTTGACCCTAAGTTTCTTGAGGAAATCTCAAAGATGAAGGCGCGTAATCTTGCGGTTGAAATTTTAAAGAAGTTGCTCGCAGAGCAGGTAGCGATCTACCGCCATACGAACCTCGTCAAGAGTGAAAAATTTTCTGAGATGCTCTCACGTGCTATGAAAGCTTATCTCAATGGCATGCTCTCCAACGAAGAAGTCATCGCAGAACTGATGACAATGGCAAATGATATGGCGAATGCCCATTTTCAAGGCGATGCTCTGGGTTTAACCGACGAGGAGTTGGCCTTCTACGATGCTTTGACACGCCCCAAAAACATCAAGGACTTCTACCATAACGAGGAACTTGTGGCCATGACTAAAGAACTTACAGATATGCTCCGCAAAAACCGCACTATTGACTGGCAGAAGAAAGAATCTGCCCGCGCCGGAATGCGACGTATGGTCAAGAAACTACTGAAGAAGTTTAAATACCCGCCGGAAGGTATAGAAGACGCAATCTCTACCGTTATCGGGCAGTGTGAGATGTGGACTGAAAGTTAAGGGGGATAAGAGAGTGAATGCTTTTAAAAGCAATATTTTTGAATATATGAATGGTATAAGGCAGTACAGCATCCCCATTTATCAGCGAGTCTACAGTTGGGGAATTGAGCAATGCCAACGACTTTGGGCGGACATCGTCATGATGCAAAAGGAGAATCACGAAGGGCATTTTGTTGGCTCCATTGTCCGCATTGACGAAGTGTCGGCAGCTGGCTTCCCTAAGGCAATGATTATCGACGGGCAACAGCGTCTGACTACGCTTACACTACTGTTGATTGCGCTTCGGGACTTTATCAAAAATAACAATACAACTACAGAAATCAACGCTGCAGAAATAACAGACACTCTTCTCATTAATTCATATAAACGTGACGGAGACCGCTATAAGCTTCTGCTTACTAAAACTGACCAAGAGATGCTGAAAAAGTTGATTGAAAGCATCGCTCCTAATCGCGAATCTGTTTCAAAGATTCTTTCAAACTATGAGTTTTTTGAGAGGCAAATCGCAAAGGGTGACCTAAAGGCCGACGAGATTTATCAAGCCATAGGAAAACTCCAGATAGTCGATATCGCGCTGGACCGCCAATACGACGATCCGCAGGCGATTTTTGAAAGTCTGAACTCCACTGGTATAGATTTGAAAGATTCCGATCTTATAAGAAACTTTATCCTTATGGGTCTTCCTTCGGGAAGACAGGAATTTGTTTACAACAACGTATGGATTCATATGGAAGAATTATTTTCATATGGAGACAAGGCTGTATTGATGGACAATTTCTTCCGTGACTACCTGACTATGAAACTCGGGAGGTTGGTCAATCAGCGCGATGTATATAAAGAATTCAAGCTCTATCGAAACATTTATTGGAACACTAAAACAGAGGAACTCTGCCGCGACCTTCTGGCATTCGCAAAGCACTACGCAGATATGGATTCTGGTGAAAGCAGCGATGTACAACTTAAATCTTTATACATTGACTTGAAAACCATAGGATTAGGTGTTGCCTATCCATTCTTGATGAAGACTCACGAAGATTGTGCGAACAATATTATTTCGGTAACAACATTACTTGAAATCGTATCCATATGCGTAAACTATGCGCTTCGGCGCTCAGTCTGTAGCATGCGCACGACCGGATTGAACTATATGTTTGCGGTATTAAAAAACTCGATAAATGAATCAGATTACCTCAACTCGGTAAAGGCGTTCTTTATCTTGCAGGAATCGTCAAAGGAATTTCCACGTGACAAGAGGTTTATCGACGAGTTTGTCACCCAAGATGTATACAGTAAGAAAATATGTCGTTTCATCCTCTGCAAATTAGAAACGTGGAATGGGCATAAGATCGTATCTTTGGATGACCTGTCGGTTGAACACGTATTCCCGCAAAAACCAAAAGCATCAGAATGGGGAGTAGTGCAGAAGGTACTACTGCATACCGTTGGCAATTTAACTCTTGCGCATTGGGCTGACAATTCGTCTATGTCGAATAAGCCATTCAGCGATAAACTTACAATATCGCAAGGATACAAGCAAAGTGCTTTACGTCTCAATGAATATATCGTCGAACAGTCAGAGTGGGGCGAAACACAGATAAATGAACGCGCCAGAAGACTTGCGGAATTAGCAATGAAGGTATGGCCGTACCCGATGCTCGCTGATAAAGAACTAGAACCGTATCGTAAACTGGATGATTCCGTTACACAGTATACATTTGAGAGCTATGGGAATTCAGACGGTTTCACAAAAATTCTTTTTGAATCATTGAATTTGAGGATATTGAATCTCGGTACAGTCATTAGTCGTGTCTTTAATAAACAGTACGTGGCATATAAATTAGACACAAATTTTGCGGATGTTGAAGTTCAGAAACAACGATTACACATCTGGGTAAACTTACGTTTTATCGAAGTTGCCGATCCAAAGGGTATCTGCCGAGATGTTTCGGGAATCGGTCACTTGGGAAACGGCGATGTTGAAGTATACTTGGACGGCTTAAATAAACTTGATGATGTTATGGTTATCATTGAGCAAGCATTCCGAAAGCAAAATGCTGAATAAGCAACATAACAACAATCAACTCCAGGTAGAGAATGCTCGTGCTGCCTGACATAGGAGAATAGCTTATTCCGCCCAAGACGCTGAGAAGCGCAGAGCGAAGGCGCTAGGAAGTAGAGCAACTAACGGAATATAGGTCCTGAGCGCGATGCTGGAGCGCCGCTGGCTTGATTTTGAATTAGAACAAGAATTCTGAAACTGGGAGTTTGACGCAAATTGCATTCGGTCTTCTTATTGCTTAAGTCAGTGATAGACACTTATGCATATGGAGTGTGTGGCTTTTTTTGTGGAATATAAAGTTATGCAAGTATCCCTTGTTAAGCGTAATGAACTTATGACAAAAATTGAGTGATAAGTAATAATTATAAGAGGTATGAGGAAAAAGGCTGAAAGCTTGCCTAAAGCCTTTTCTCTCGTTTTTAGAGGGAGGTCGTCAATTCAGAAATAACCTTTTTTAATGTGATGATTTTGTGAAATACATTCATTGAAACGAAACAATGTCATCTGTCCAAATAAGGGCTATTCAAGTTCCCCCAACAACTCCACAACAGAAACCTCCAGCGCCTTCGCTATGGCAACCACTTCATAATCCTGAACTAATCTGTATTGACCTTCTAATCTCGATAAACTAGTCGGACTAATATCTAATCCGAAGGTTTGCAACCTGGCAAGGAAATCCTTTTGCTTCATTCGCTTAGCTTTTCGAATAGCTACAACTCGAGTCCCGATGATGTTTTTGTCGCCTGGGGGCTCTTTACGATGTCTCATTTCCGTGTCACCTCACAATTTAACCAAATTGTATGCGAGGTAACTGTTGTTTTAATGCGGATATCGAATTAAAATAAAATAAACCGATAAACGCATTAAAATATCTTCACATCGTCTACAGACATAGCTTTTCCAGGAAGGAGGGTTTGTAATGCAACATCTGATGCAGAAATATGAGGAGGAAAAGCGCAAGCTGAATGAACTTGGCCAGAGATCACTGGAGCAAGGAATTCCACTGAGCGGCAATGAAGCAGTTCAAGCCCAGAGTCGTAGAGTGGATGAACTCATTAATCAAATGCATCTAGAAAAGAACGGATATTCAGAGGCTTTTCGTTTAAACTTCTGTCTTGGGGGAGATGTGGTGAGCTTTCCAGTGTGGTTTGTACAAACGATTCAAGGTCGATTGAATGAGGTAACCGCACAGATTGAATATCAATCTGAGTCTAGGCATGCTTTTGAAGAAGAGAGCAAGGCCTTTCAGGCGTTGTTTGACTCCATGGATATTGCACGCATGCCAGAGTTTGAGTATTGGGAGGATAAGCTGCAATTGAAGCAATCTGCTCTTAATGAACGTCTATATCTACAAGGACTAAAAGATGGTATGCAGCTCGCAAATGCCTTTACTGCTCCTTCTATTCTCTCCGATTAAGACAGAATCAAAAACGTATACGCATACTTTATTTTTGGACTGTCCAGGCGACAGTCCTTTTTCTTGTGTCTGGAAGGGATACTTTCCCATATTGTCGAATAACCATACATATTGTAAATCAAGACTAGAAAAGGCTTTGCTCTATTTAATGAATAACTGAATCAGTCGAGCGTCACAGACTGAACCGTTCGCTAACTTCATTTTGAAAAGCTTCCAACTAAAAATAATAGTTAACCACCTTGGAGGACTCACATGCCATTACCAGAAACAATCGCACAGATATTCAAGCGAAAACAAAAATCATATAAGATTGTCTTAATCCTATCCTTAATTGAAGAGCTTAGAGCGTCCAAGCGGGAGCGAGTGTCTTATGATCGAGTTAAAATGCGGTTCCTTAACTACTTCATAGCTGAACAAGAAAGAGGAAACCGGGTAGATTTGCCACAAGGGCGGAAGTTATGGCGAGAGGCATCTAAAAGTCGGTTGAAGGATATCCTTAACAGTCCTGTTAATGCACTTTCGCATATTTTGTATGTAGATTTGAGAGAGAACACTATTGGGTTTCATAGCCAGATTCATAGACAGCTAGGGGAAGAGGGGCTCTCACAATTAGAGCGGCTTGCCAACGAGGAGCTACAGGCTTACAACGCTGCTTTGCAGCGGTTCTCTTTGCAAGGTTATCTGGAGAAAATCCTGGCGGAGTACACCTCTGCTAAAATGGAAGGATTCGCAGGTCATTCTCTTGGCACATTGTTTCGCCAGACCCTGCCTTCAGAGCTTAAAGCATTACCTTCCATAGATGAGCAATACAAGGTTCAAGGGTCAATTGGACAAGGCAATTGGGCAACGGTACCATGGCTGGCAGTTCTGGATAAACGAATAACGGAAACAACTCAGCACGGGGAATATATTGTGTATCTATTTGCTGAGGATATGAGTGCTGTGTATCTTACGTTTAATCAGGGTGTAACAAAGCCCATTCAAGAGAAGGGGCGCAGAGAAGGCTATGCTTATCTGAGAGATCGCAAAGAAGCTCTTCTAGATCTCCTTGACCTGACTAATATGAATAAGGATGAGAACATTCATCTTGTGGATAGTGGTCTTGGTCAAGACTATCAGGTATCGACCATCGCTTACATTAAATATGATAGAGGTAATGTTCCGAATGATGAGCAGTTAATTCAAGATCTCGAGAATGTAATCGAGGATTACCGTCTATATGTGGAATCGGTGATTGCGCCCAGTGATGACGAAGCCATTGATGAGGAAGTGGAACTATTGCCACAAGAAGCCGAGCCGTTAAAGGACGAGGAAGTTACAAGTATCCTCCACCACATCCAATCCCACATCCGCCGCCAAGGCTTCTTTTTCCCGGAGCATCTAATCGAGAACTTCTACCTCTCGCTGAAGGCGAAGCCGTTTGTGATTCTGGCGGGGATATCGGGGACGGGGAAGACGCGGCTGGTGAAGCTGTTTGCGGAGGCACTGGGGGCGACGCGGGATAATGGGCAGTATACCTTGATTCCGGTGCGGCCGGATTGGAGTGATCCTGCGGATCTGCTGGGGTATAAGGATCTGTCGGGCAGGTTCCAGCCGGGTCCGATGACGCAGGTGTTCGTGGAGGCGCGGCAGCCGGAGAACCGGCATAAGCCTTATTTTATCTGTCTGGATGAGATGAATCTGGCCCGGGTGGAGCATTATTTCAGTGATCTGTTAAGTGTGCTGGAGACGCAGGAGTGGCGGGAGAGTGAGATTCAGACGCAGGAGCTGATCTCGAGTGCCTTGCTGGGTATACCTGAGGATCGAGCGACCTATGGAGGCCTGGGCATCCCGGAGAATGTGTTCCTGATCGGGACGGTGAATATGGACGAGACTACGCATCCTTTTAGCAAAAAAGTTCTCGACCGCGCAAGCACCCTGGAGTTCAATTACATCAATCTGCAGCAGTATCCGCAAGGGGCTGAGCAGGACGCGGGCGATCCCGCTGATCTTAATGAGCTGAATCATCTCTTCCTCCGTTCCGATTATTTGCAGCTGGTGGATGCCTATGATACCCATCAGGAGCTCGTTGTGCGGACGACGGAGAGACTGGTGAAGATTAATACACTGCTGGAGGATATCCATGCTCATGTGGGCTTCCGGGTGCGGGATGCGATTTGCTTCTATATGATCTATAACGAACGGTATGGCCTGATGGAGGAGGAAGAGGCGTTTGACTGGCAGCTGCTGCAAAAGATTCTGCCGCGTATCCAGGGGAGTCATTCATCGGTGCGACGGGTTCTGCTGGGCCTGATGAAGGTTGCGATAGGCAGCAGTGCTGGCATTACGGTTAATGTTCAAGAACTCATGGACGATGATGCTTCGCCGCTCTATCTGAAATGGGCTGCCGGGCAGAATCCGCCTGGGGTTAAGCATCCGCAAAGTGCCCGTAAATTGGCTTATATGCTGAGGAGGCTGGAGGAAGATGGATTCACCTCATACTGGCTCTCTTAATCAGGCGGTGGAATTGCTCCGTATCGAGACGGAGCTTTTTACACTATATGTGCAGGGGCGGCCCTATCATCCTACGGTGGAGACGTTGCAGCTTCATCGCTCCCCGGATCAGGAGTGGGTGAATGCTCAGCTTGGGATTACCTGCTCGCAGCGGCTTGGGGAAGTACAGATTAAGGTGTTCTCGCCTGAAGCCTATAGGCTGATCGACTGGCAGCCGGGGGAGTCGTCCTTTCCTTGCTTTTATGAGACGCAGCCGTATGAACTGGTGATTCAGAACAAGAAGGCGGCTAAGCTTACTTTCTATCATGACAATGTGCTGCTCCGGCAGGCGGTTAAGCCTCTGGGTGACTCGATCCTTGCGGGTGTGCTGAACTTTGGGAATGAGGTTGGGCTGACGGAATGGGAGATCCGGGGTGAAGGGCAGACGCTGCTGCGGGTGGAGATGGAGATTTTCCCCTCAAAGATGGATTACAAGCGGGATTACCAGAACCTTCTGCATGAAGTGAATGCGCAGATTTATAATTTGGCTTTTGATTTTCTGCGCCGGACGTACCAGTTAACCGGACTGCGGGAGACGCAGCATCAGAGCCTGACGGAGTTCTTCGCCATCCTTCAGCATGTATTCAGACAGCTCTTGGATGCCGTTGAGCGGATCAACAAGAATCCTAATGTTGCGCTGCTCCAGGAGCGACGGTTAATGGATGCAGGCCGGGTCAAAAAAGCCGGAAGAGAGAACATCCGCGAGCTCGCGAAGCATCCTGAACGGTTAAGAGAAGACATGAACCATGGGTTCTTAACGATCGGCAACCGGAGCTACACAGCATCCCACTTAATAGAGACACGGAAGCGCCTCGCCTATGATACGAGTGAGAACCGGATCGTCCGCTGGATGCTGGAACGTATTCACGGGAAGCTTAAGGAGCTTAAGGGCCGCTGGAAGGAGAATAACCGGACCTCAGATCCGCAGCTTATCCGAAGAATCGACACGATGCTCACTCAGCTCGAGCGGGTACTTAAGATAGATTTTCTGCGGGAGGCTGGAGCACTGAAGCAGATGTCCGTTACGCTGGTGCTGCAGATGGCCCCCGGATACCGTGAGGTCTATCGCTGTTATCTCATGCTGCTCAAAGGCCTGTCGATCCAAGGCGACCTGCTTCGTCTATCCATGAAGGATGTCGCGCAGCTCTATGAATACTGGTGCTTCCTTAAGCTGAATCAGCTGCTGGGACAGAAGTATACGCTGGTGAAGCAGGATATCATTAAGGTGAACCGGAATGGGATCTTCGTTACGCTGGACCGCTCGCAGAGTGCGCAGATGGTCTATGAGAATCCGGTTAACGGGGAGCAGTTCATCCTGTACTATAATGCGATTCATGGAACAGACAGGACCCCAACGCTCAGTCAACGTCCCGACAATGTGCTTACCTTGAAGAAGAAGGATGCGGGTCAGATCAAGGAGTATAAGTATGTTTTCGATGCCAAGTACCGCTTGAATCCGGCGTACGAGGGGACTTCTTATCAGCAGAAATATGGTCAGCCCGGGCCGGAAGAGGATGACATTAATACGATGCACCGCTACCGGGATGCGATCGTATATCAGGAGATAGGATCAGGGGAATACGAGCGAAGCATGTTCGGGGCGTATGTGTTGTTTCCGTATCCTGATGAGGAGCGGTACAAGTCCCACCGTTTCTACAAAAGCATCGGGCTGCTCAACATTGGCGCCTTGCCGTTCCTGCCCAATTCCACAAGCCTGGTGGAGCAATTCTTAGCTGAGATTATTCAGGATAGTCCAGAGAAGGCTTATGAACGCTCGACTCGTCCGCGCGGCACGAAGGAATACTATGCCAATCAGCTTGCGGGCAAGAATGTGCTTGTGGGCTCTGTCCGGGGGCCGGAGCAGGTGGGAGTGGCGCTGCGGGAAGCTTTTTATCATATGCCGCTTAAGAATCTTGCCCTCCAGAAGCTGCTGACCCAGATCGAATACATCGCGATGTGCCAATCCCGCAAGAAATTCATTGATCCCGCCAAAACAGGCATTCACTGGGTAGGCAAGGTAGCGGATTGGCAGGTGCTGCGGCGTAAGGAGATTACGGAAATCCCTTGTCGGCCGGGTACCGAGGAAGAGCTGTATGTACGCTTCACGATTGAGGAATGGAAGAGGGTAGCTGATCCTATCGCGCTTGGAGGACAAGGGATTTACACGGTGCTCTATACGAGTAAGTACATCCTGGACCGGGCTTTGGAGATTGCCGAGCTGCGGCTGGATACGGAGGAAGCACTACGCGAATGGCGGGAGAAGCGCCGCAAGGGCAGAGTGCAGGTGAAGCTGGATCATGAGGAGTATGTGGATTTGGGCAGGGTGGTGGAGGTGCGGAATATTTGAAAGAGAGCAGGAAAAATGCAGACACTAGGCATTTAATTCTACTCAAATTATTCACGACGACAAAGGGAGAGAACAATTATGAATGATCGCCATCATCCATTCTTTCGGCTGGCTATGAAAACCTTGATTATGCTGCTGTGTGTTGGTCTGCTGCCAGCCATACATTCGGCAGCTCCGGCGCAGGCCGCACCGGTAGTGGGGAACCAGATTAGTCCGCTGCTGATCAATAGCCAATATGTGCTGTTTCCAGGTAAGCTGGCGCCCTATATACAGGCAGGCAAATTGATGGTACCTATCCGTGCGTTCGCAGGTGCGCTAGGGGCACAGCTGACGTATGATGCCGCCACAAAGAGCTCCACGGTATCCCTTCTAGGTGAGAGTGTGGGACAGCTACGGGCCGGGCAGGCTACTGCGGTAACCAAAGACGGGAATACAATAGCGTTGGGAGTATCCCCGCAACTGCGGGAGGGCGTGCTGTTTGCGCCCATGAACCCGATCCTCACCGGGCTGAAGAAGGTGAAATGGGAGAACATGTATAAGGTGCTCAGACTCAAAGTACTGATAGTGCAGGGGCGTGGAGACACGGTGTTGCCGCAGGCCAAGTCTTGGAAGAGCGTGACCCCGTTTGGAGATTTGGGAGGGGAGCACCACAATCCCTTTTATCCGACACTACTGACGCAGTCTACCGATGGCAAGGGTTTCCGGCTGACTCTCAGCGTACTTAATGCCTCTGGGTTTGTTATTCCCAAGGGCGCTTCCCGCTTGGAGTTGGTCGCTGTGGACAGCCTGGGTCAGGCCGTTGTCCGGCAGCTTCCCGGCCCTTCGGAGGCGACTCCCAAGGCAGGGGCCTTGTCATTCACGATTAATGTGCCCACAGCGCCGGATTATGTGATTTTCAATTCACGGATCGAGTAAAGAACACAAGGAGGCCAGGATTGCCATGGACACCCCGGAACATATCCAGAAGATACTTGATGAAGATAATGATGAATGGTTATCGACTAAGCCAGAGGAGCGTATTATACGCTTCTATGAAACGGACAAACCTTATGGCTGTTTTTCCAACTTTTCGAAGCATCCCATCCTGTTAAAGGGCAAAGAGTGGGCAACAACAGAGCATTATTTCCAGGCGCAGAAGTTCGTAGGGACAGAGCATGAAGAGGAAATCCGGTTCGCCAGTACGCCAATGATAGCGGCTAGGATGGGGCGGGAGCGGGATCGGCCGCTGCGGCCTGATTGGGAGGAGTGTAAGGTGCAGGTGATGCGGGAAGCGCTCGTGGCAAAGGTTGAGCAGCATCCTGTTATCAAGTCCATCCTGCTCTCCACCGGCGATTGCACGCTGGTTGAGCATACCTCGAATGATGCTTACTGGGGAGACGGCGGGGACGGTCAGGGCGGCAATATGCTGGGAAAGCTGCTGATGGAGATTCGGGATGGCCTGGAGAGAGAAGCATTCACCGGAAGCTCTTAAGGAGTACGATGCGTACTTCAGTCCGCCGGAAGAGTGGGCTCGGGGTAATGAGAAGTTCTAAGAAAATAGATATCTTCATACATTTTCTTACTTTATGATATGATTTGTGGTATAGTAAAGGCAGAAAAAACGTAGAATACAAAGAGAGCCGTGCTGGATACACGACTCTCGGAGCAATAGCCGCTTTTAAGGGCGGTGGCTTTCGGAATAGCAGTTAAGAAATAGACCGCTTCCCTTGACTAGGGCGGTCTATTTCTTTTTGTGGAAAGAGAGAATCAACACAACCAGAGTCGCGAACGAAATCATTAGCGTCAATGCTTGGTATACCTCCACAGGCTTCACCTCCCTTCCGGGAGATTAGCCGACCGCCCATATAAGCCTTTCTATTGCTTCTGCGATTATACCACGGATGGAAAATTTTGAATATACGAACAGCTCAGACTCGACCAATGGAGCCCGCCGGAAGAGTGGGCTCGGACTAATGAGAGATTCTAAGAGAGCGGTGCAATAGGCAGGAGAAAGTATAATAAAAAAGAGAGCCGTACTGGACACACGACTCTCGGAGCAATAGCCGCTTTTAAGAGCGGTGGCTTCAAAAGGTAGACCGTCAAAGAATAGACTGTATCCCTTGGGCAGGGCGGTCTATTTCTTTTTGGGGGAATTAAGCAGTGCGATAATGAACATGCCGAACATGAACATCAGGGATCACGAATGGAAAAGTGTGAACTTACCAACAGGACTCTTCTAAAAAAGCTCAAAAGCAGGCCCCCACCTGCCTTTGGGCTTTTTCCTGTGCCTCCTACAATCCCCTCTGGAAATTTATTCTCCCCTCGTAATACTTCCGCCATGTTCGCCCCGCCGGATATCAGCGATGATAGAGCCTGTAAGGTAACGCCAAGCGCGTTCATCCTACAACTGGTTCTTATCCGAACGGGCGTAACGAGGCGGGGATCTCAGGTGATCCCGCAGTGCCGGCATGTATGTTACGGTATCCTGTACGGTCCGTTGCGGTAAGAGCAGATAAGGGGTTCGATTCCCCGATCGCCTTCACAGCGACGTTGGTTACAGTACTCGATTTCCATCGAGCCACAATTGAAGCACAATTGGAGTAAGGAAACCAATGGACAGAATCTCTGGCGGCTAGTCTAGCGCACTGCGGAAGGGCTTTGCAATCCGTGGATACCGATAGTGTGGCAGCAGGGGAGGACAGTGGCAAGGACAGAAGGGAATGAAGGCTGGCTGAAGGTTGGGTTAGCCTCGGACCCCTAGAAGTCCTCCCGGACCTCCCGGCAGACCGCCTGTCTCAAATGTGATTCCGCCCGGTCCACAGCGGGATTCTGTCATCCATTGGCCAAACATGAAGGGGGTAATGCATATGATGTTGAAACAAATCACGATTCAAGCGGACCAGCGCGGTCTGCTCTTTTATAAGGGAAGTTATGTGAAGCGGCTGCTGCCGGGAACCTACCGTTACTTCTCGTGGTCGCAGCATACGGTGGTCGTCCTGAACATTGGCAGGCCGTTTAGTGTCGAGGGCAAAGACCTGGAGCTGTTCTTACAGGAGGATGAACTCCTGCGGGAGCTCGATGTCGTACGCGTACAGGATCATGAGATTGTTCTGCACTATGAGGATGGTCAATTCAAGCAGGTGCTGAAGCCGGGTGTGTATGCTTATTGGAACATCCTGCGGAAGCACACCTTCGTCCATACGGATATCAGGCAGCCGGAGCTGCCTGCCGGGATCGACCGCTCCATTATATCGAAGCTTACTCCATATGTGCAGTGCTACGAGATTGCGAGCTACGAGCAGGGATTCCTGTTCTATGATCATACACTCCAGCGGGAGCTCACGCCGGGTAAGTATTATTTCTGGAAGGGGCCGGTCTCGGTGCTGACGAAGACGGTCGATCTGAGACAACAGCAGATGGATCTGGTGGGCCAGGAGATGATGACAGAAGATAAGGTCTCGCTGCGTCTGAACTTCGTATGCCAGTACACCATCGTCAATCCGCACCGCGTTCTGGAGATGAAGGGGTTCGACGAGCAGATCCACATCCAGCTGCAGCTCCTGCTCCGGGAGTATGTCGGGACGCTGAAATTGGACGATCTCCTGAAACGAAAAGAGGATGTTGCCACCTTCATTCTGTCCCGTATCCAGGAGAAGGAGGGAGAGTTCGGGGTACGTTTCCTTGGGGCGGGGGTGAAGGATGTCATTCTGCCGGGAGAGATGAAGGACATCCTGAACACCGTTCTGCTCGCCGAGAAGAAGGCGCAGGCGAACCTGCTTACCCGCCGGGAAGAGACAGCTTCGACGCGCAGTCTGCTGAATACGGCGAAGCTGATGGACGAGAATCAGACGTTGTTCCGTCTGAAGGAGCTGGAATTCCTGGAGAAGATATGCGACGGGATCGGTTCTATCTCGGTTACGGGCGGCGGCGATCTGCTGGAGCGGTTAAGCTCACTCATCGGTACCCATAAGTAGACCGCTTCCTGGCGGTCTATTCTTTTGTGCAAGCTATAGAACTAAGCTATAGTAGAGCTAATAATGCCGAACCCAAGGAGGTAATCCCATGGACAACAAAGCAAAGAAAATCCTGATGAACACCTTCTGGACCTCAGCCGGCTGGAAGAGTAGTCCTGCTGCCTTCACCGGTGAGGATTTCGACTATGCCAAAAGCAAAGGCCTGATGTTCGATCCTGTGACGATTACCCACGACGAGATTATCCAGCGGCTGCAGGAGCTGCACCAGACGATTACCAGGGAGCGGGTAGCCGCTGCGTTCCTGCACAGTCTGTCGACGAAGAAGGTCCATTTGCGGAGCGCCCTGTCCAGCTGGGCTCTGACTTCCGGTGTACCTGTGCATACCTATGAGGAGCGGAGTGCTGTCCGGCCCAATTATAGCAGCTGCGGGGATTGTAACTTTCACAGGTTAATGTCTGACCGGGAATATATCAATCAGGATCTGAATGTGCTGAATTTCGAACGGGTCAAGTGGGGCGGGATTCGTCTCAACTGGCTTTTATATTGCTGGCTGGACCTTGAATTATTCAGTACAGAGGAAGAGTTCGAGGTTACCGCCGAGGATGCTGCTATACTCTCCGGGATGCTGGAAGCGGTTCGGGGTTGTGGGGAGTATGATGGTGCACGGATGCTGGAGAAGCGGTGGAAGGACGTCGTTCCTTCCAGTAAGAATGAACGGGATGTAATCATGGAGATTTGGGGCTATGCCGGATTGCTGGTACCGCGGGACACACCCCGGAAGCGCAGAGGCGGGAGTTCAGATTATAACTCTATGGCGGAGTGGCAGGGGAATGACGGTTATTCCCAGGAAGCGGTAGAGCTATATTTCGGCGGCTTCAACAACAATCGCCCCCCACAGCTCTCATGAGCGAATGGAGGGCGATCTTGGTAATGTGCGATTCCACTTAATCTACTCCACCAATCCCAGCAAATACCCGTAATGCTCGGCTTCCATCTGGTCCTGCGGGATGAAGCGGATGGAGGCGCTGTTGATGCAGTAGCGCTTGCCGCCGCGGTCTTCGGGGCCGTCATCGAACACATGACCCAGGTGGATGTCGCCGGATTGGCTGCGGACCTCGGTGCGTTCCATGCCGAAGCTGGTGTCCGTATCGTAGGTTACCACCTCCGGGGTAATGGGCTTCGTGAAGCTGGGCCATCCGCAACCGGAATCGTATTTGTCCCGGCTGGTGAATAGGGGCTGACCCGTGGTGACATCCACATACAGGCCGGGTTCGTAATTATCCCAGTATTCGTTGCTGAAGGCGCGTTCAGTATCATTGTTGACCGCTACCGCATACTGTTCATCCGTTAATTGTTTCTTCAATTCTTCATCGGAGGGGCGCGGATATTGGGCAGGATCAATCACCACCGCTTGCTCATCCAGAATGCTTAAGTCAATGTGGCAGTATCCGTTCGGATTCTTCTCCAGATAATCCTGATGGTACTCCTCCGCCAGATAATAATTCTTCAGAGGCAGCACTTCCGTTACGATCGGCTTATCATAGTTCGCCTGCTCCTGATCTACAGCCTGCTGAATGACGGCTGCATCCTCCGGGGACGAATAGTAGATTCCTGTACGATATTGAACACCTCTGTCATTGCCTTGCTTATTGAGGCTGGTAGGGTCAACTACTTTGAAATAAGAATCCAGTAACTGCTGCAGCGTCACTTGCTTCGGATCATATTTCACATGAACGGTCTCTGCGAACCCACGGTCCCCGCTAATGACATCTTCATAGGTTGGATTCTCGCCTTCCCCGTTGGCATAACCCGAGGTGACATCCTGAACTCCCTGAATGCGGGACATATAGGCCTCGACCCCCCAGAAGCAGCCGCCCGCCAGGTACAGATTGTGCAGATCCTTATCGGCGATGGTGGTGGTCTTCACGGCCCGGACCGGCGCCGAAGAAGCGGTCCGGCTCTCCGCATTGTTTCCACAAGCAGATAGTACGATTGCCATGGTAAGCAGGCATAAGCCCCATAAGGTACGTTTCATGAGTATTCCTCCTTCCTTACATCATTCCCTCGAAGGTCTGGGTAATTTGCTCATTGGAAGCATGACCCGGAAGTGATTTCACTAGATTACCGTCGGCATCAATATAATAGGAGCTGGGGAATGCCCGGACTCCGAATTTCTTGGCCCATACCCCATCCTCATCCAAAAGCACAGTTAAGTTGTCATAAGACTGTCTGTTGAACCACTCTGTGAATTCCTTGGAGGACTTTTCGCCCTTGGCATCCGGTGTAACGATCGTGACCACCTGGAAGTCATTCTCTTGCCCGGCCAAGGTATTGAGGTCCTCCAGACCGGCCAGACAGATGGAACACCAGGAAGCCCAGTACTTCACATAGACTTTCTTCCCTTGAAGATCCGCAAGCTGTAGGGAGTTACCCTTCAGATCCTGTAAGGCGAAATCTGGGGCAGGCTTTCCTTTGTCCATTGCAGCGGGGGAGCCGGTATTGCCGGCCGCTGCGTCCGGTTTCGTACCACAGGCCATCAGGAGCGACAGCATTCCGCCAATCACCAGGACATATCCCATCCATTTCCACGCACTCCTCATAGCTAACCCCTCCTAACGATTTATTGAATCCAGCCGACAATCGTGTTCAGCCGGTCTGTCATCAGCAGCAGTCCCATGATAATCAGCATACAGCCGGATGCGATTTTGATTCCTCCCATGAATCTGTACAAGCGGCGAATCCGCTTCACCAGAACTTCCGAGAATACGGACATAATCAGGAAGGGGATCGCTAGACCGAGCGTATACAGGAACATAAGGAAGCCTCCATAAGCAGGAGAGCCTTCACCGGCGGCGATGCTGAGAATACCTGCGAGTACCGGGCCGATGCAGGGAGTCCAGCCGAAGCTGAACGTCAGACCAAGCAGGAAGGCTCCTATATATCCGCCTTTGGCCACACGATTGCTGGATAGCTTTTTTTCACGTTCCAGCCAAGATAACTTGATCAGGCCTGTCTGATAGATCCCGAATAAGATAACGATGGCTCCGCAGATAGCAATGAATCTCGGGCTGGATATGATATTGCCAAGGATGCCGGAACCGAAGCCAAGCAAGATGAAGACTACAGATAGTCCAAGCACGAACAACAACGTCCGCATCATGAAGCTGGAACGAAACCGGAAGGAGCTGGTGTCAGCCACTCCCTGATTCGTACCATCCGCTATGCTTCCAGACAGATAAGACACATATACCGGAAGCAACGGCAGAATACAGGGTGCAAAAAACGATAACAGCCCTGCGCCAAACACGCCGAACAGAAATATAGATTCACCGGCCAAATCAGTCACCACCTTAATAAATGCTGCTTACCCGGGCCCTAAGGCTTACCGGCTGATATAGATGGGAACGGTGAACCAGAAGCAGCTGCCTGCTCCCTGAACACTGTGCACCCCAATGGCACCGCCATGAAGCTCAACAATCGACTGTGCGATGGCAAGGCCCAGACCGGCGCCCCCGTTGTTCTTGCTGCGTGCTTTGTCAATCCGGTAGAACCGTTCAAATATGCGTGCCGTCTCCTCCGCTTCAATCCCCTGACCTTCATCGGTCACTGAGATTCGCAGGTATTGACCCTCTTCAGCGGCAGCCAGCACGATCTTACCTTCCACAGGTGAATGCTGAATGGCATTCTGCAATAAATTGGACAAGACCCGCTTAATCTGCGTCGGCATCATCAGAGCGGCAGGCAGCTTATCCGGCAGCTCAATCTCCACGTTCAGCTTCTTCTCCGTGAGGTGAAACGAGAAGCTCTCCAGCGTACTGATCAGCAGCTCATCGGCATGACAAGGCAGCGGGTCGAAGATTTCGCCTTTGGCTTCCAGACTGGATAATTCAAATAGATCATGGATCAGCCCTCCGAGCCGCTTCGTCTCCAGCCGGATGGTATTCAGATAACGCTGAAAAGTCTCTTCGTCCTGAATGACATCGTCCTCCAGCGCTTCAACGAACGATTGAATGGAGGCGAGGGGGGTCCGCAGATCGTGGGATACATTCGCAATCAGTTCCCGCCGTGCGGATTCCGAGTGGTGCAGGTTGTCGAAGCTTTCCTTCAATTTGAAGCTCATTACATTGAACTGCTGTGCCAGGAGCTTGAACTCCTGCGGGCCGATTAAGGGGACTTCGGTATGGAAATCCCCCTCGGCAATTCGTACTGTCTGCTGTGTAATCTGTGCAATGGATTTCTCTAACGGCCTTGTCAGCAAATGCTGCAGGATGAAGGAGAGCAAGCCTACCCCCGCCGTTATACCGGACAACCAGTAGAACTGATTGATGTTGAGGAGCATTTTGGAGTAGCTGACGAATAGACAGATCAACAGGACCCCAATCCCCGTGAGGCTGGACAACAATAGATACGTACGCAGTTTCATTAGATGCCATCACCCGCAAACTTATAGCCTATTCCCCAGACCGTCTTGATATATTTCGGGTCAGAGGGAGTCTGTTCGATCTTCTCCCGTAATCTCCGGATATGCACGGTAACTGTGGTGGTATCTCCCTCGTAGCTGAAGTCCCAGATCTTGCTCAGAATCTGGGTCCGCGAGAACACCTGGCCGGGATGACTTGCCAGCAAGTACAGCATCTCGAACTCTGTAACCGTCAAGTCAATCGCCTGCCCGCTGATCTCCACGGTACGCTTCGCCACGTCTATAGTAAGTCCTTCATACTTAATGGTGTGTTCAGCCGCGGTAACAGGCGATGCCTGAACCACCCGCATTCTGCGCAGGATCGCCCGCACACGCAGCACGAGTTCTCTTGGACTGAAGGGCTTGGTCAGATAATCATCTGCACCCATCGTCAGCCCCATCAGACGATCCTGTTCCTCCCCGCGCGCCGTCAGCATAATGATCGGGACATCTTCGGTCTGCCGGATCTCACTGCACACTTCCCAGCCATTCTTATGCGGCATCATCAGATCGAGCACAATCAGGCTGGGAGTCTGACTGCGCCATAGCTCCAGCGCTTCTACCCCGTCTTTGGCGGTGATCACCAGATAACCTTCCCGTTCAAGATACCTGCGGCACACATCGGTAATATTCGAATCGTCATCAGCGACCAGTACCCGTTCATTCACCTTAACCCACCCCATATTCGGAAAAATACATTTGACTCCATCATAGCATATGGTGATGGTATAGCTCAGTCCGTCTTACTTCATAGCCTTGGCAGGCTTCATGTAGTCTGCCACTACCATGTCCACCACATAAGTGCTGCCATCGTAGAGAGCAGGGGCCATACTCAGGTTGACCGTCTTGCCGTCGACCATCATTTTTTTCGACCCAATCATTACCTTGATCATCTTACCCATCGGCTTCATGCCGTCATCCATCATCTTACCATCGTCCATCATCTTGCCGTCATCCATCATCTTGCCGTCGTCCATCATCTTGCCGTCGTCCATCATCTTGCCGTCATCCATCATCTTGCCGTCGTCCATCATCTTGCCGTCGTCCATCATCTTGCCGTCGTCCATCATCTTGCCGTCATCCATCATCTTGCCGTCGTCCATCATTTTGCTGTCGTCCATCATTTTGCTGTCGTCCATCATCTTGTCCATGTACATTAGCGATACTGAGCGGTCCTTGCTGTTCCATTCAATGCTGTAGCCGTACATCATGGCGGCCTGTCTTAGGTTCATCAGCTCCATGCCGTCTTTTTTCATCGTTTTGATTCCTGCTGCCGCACCGGCTATTCCGGACACCGCCAGAGAGAGCACCAATACTGCTGTCATCATGAACCTTTTGCCTGATTTACCTTTAACCATGTTTATCACGCTCCATCGGTTTTTTTGATTACATGGATAAGAATAAGCAAGAGAGCTTACGATTCTCTAAGCTAAGTATTACGATTGTCTTACGAAGCGGGCAGAGATTGCAGGGTCCGGGCTGCCGCACTATAACCTTTCACTATAACCAGGTATCATTTTTAAGTGTTACGTACCTCCGAGCCCTCCATGCTAGAATTTAGACACAAGAGACAAAGATGAGTGAGAATAGAGGAGGACTAACCATGTGCAACAGATTTCAGATCGTAGGCAGCCTGCTGCGTCCGGCGGAGCTACTAGAATATAAACAGCAAATTGAACACCGGGATGATATCCAGTATCCTTTTTACCAGGATTTCCAGGGTTATGAGCAGTGCGAGGCTGAGGCGATTCAGGCGGTAGTCGAGCAAGAGCGCGAGAATGGGCTGTCCATTCTGACGGATGGGGAGTACTCCAAGTCGATGTGGCATCTGGACTTCGTGTGGGGCTTCCAGGGGATTGAGCGCTATATAGCGGATCACGGTTATTTCTTCAGAGATATTGACGGTACCTCCAAATATGAGACGCGAAAAGATATCGGCCTACGCATTACAGGCGAGCTGGGCGGGAAGAATCATCATTTCCTTCAGCCCTACCGTAAGCTTCAAGCTCTTGCCGGCGACCGTGAGACGAAGCTATGCGTACCTTCGCCGTCCCATATCTTCGGAGAGCTGTCCTGGTCGGATAACCTTGGCGGCGCTAATGCAGTGTACCAGAACCGTGATGAGCTGAAGGCGGGTCTGGTGACGGCGTATAAGGATTTTGTACAGGAATTCGCGGCCGCTGGCGGGAAAATTCTGCAATTCGACGACTGCCTCTGGGAGCTGTTCGCGGACGATAATCCGAATTCGCCATTCACCGGCGAGAAAATCAACCATGAAGAAGTTCAGAGTCTCGCCACAGAATTCATTGATATTAACAATACCATTATTGATTACGGACATAGCTTGGGGCTGAAAATGTGGACGCATAACTGCCGCGGCAACTATGATTCCCGGAATATGGGCGGCGGCTCCTATGTGAAGATTGCCAACCTGTTCCTGAAGCAGCTGAAGTACGACCGCTTCTTCCTGGAGTGGGACGACGAACGTGCAGGTTCGCTGGAGGCACTTGCTGTGTTCAAGGATAGACCGGAGACGGAGATCGTACTGGGCCTGCTGTCCTCCAAGACGAACACTCTGGACGATGAGACCCGTGTCCTCCGCATGCTGGATGAGGCCTCTACAATCATTCCGAAGGACCGATTACTGCTGTCCCACCAATGCGGCTTCGCGTCCTGCGACGGCGGCAACGAATTAACGGAAGCCGAGCAGTGGGCGAAGATCAGACAGGGGCAAGAGATTGCCCACCAATATTGGGCTTAACTTCATTAATAGGTAGCAACGGTTCATACAAAGCAAGCCCGCATCCGCCAACAGGATGCGGGCTTGTTGATTGTTTAGGAAATTATAGTTTCCCTCTGATGTGGACCAAATGTAACCGGAAAACCGAACACAATTGGACTGGGAGCGCCACGTAGGCCAAATGTAATCGGAAAACCGAACACAATTGGACTGGGGGCGCCGCGTAAGCCAAATGTAACCGGAAAACCGAACACAATTGGACTGGGAGCGCCACGTAAGCCAAATGTAATCGGAAAACCGAACACAATCGGACTGGGGGCGCCGCGTAAGCCGAATGTAATCGAAAAACCGAACACAATTGGACTGGGAACGCTGCGTAAGCCAAATGTAATCGGAAAACCGAACACAATTGGACTGGGTACGCCATGTAAGCCAAATGTAACCAACCCATGTCGCATTTATCCGGATGCAATGTCGCAAAAGTACATGGAAACAGAGGCTCTGAATCGGCTATACTCGCTGTAACAATTATGATAATGAAAATCATTATCACATAATACAGAGATGGGGGAGTCGAAATGAATAGAGCAACAAGGAAAAAGAGGACCGGCAGCAAGAGCAACGCCACCCAAAAATCAGGACTGTTCATGATATGGATGCTGGCGCTGGTGCTTGTGCTGACGGCATGCGGGACAGGAGGGGGCACTAACGGCAATCAGGCAGGTTCAGCCGCACAGCCGACAGCGGCAGCTGAACCGTCTCCGGCCTCTGAAGCACAGGCTCAGGCATCGCCGGAGCCGCAGACTGCTGCAGCCTACCCGGTTACCCTCACCCATATCAAGGGTGAATATACGCTGACGGAGAAGCCGAAGGTGATTGCTGCGCTTGATGTGAAATTCGCCGATCAGCTGATCGCGCTTGGAGAGAAGCCTGAGGGCAGCGTTGTTGCTGGAACAAAGGACGAGTTCCCGGAGTATTTGAGTGAGCAAATGGCAGGTGTGAAGGTCCTTGGTACACGGGATGAGCCCAATCTGGAGGCGATTGTGGCGTTGAACCCGGATCTGATTCTGATGACTGACTTCCAGGAGGAGGTCTATGAGAGTGTCAGTAAAATTGCACCTACAATCGTCCTGGACTTCTATGAGGATTGGCGGGATACGCTGGCTACCATCGGTACCATAACAGGCAAGCAGGCAGAGGCTGAAGTGGTGAAGAAGGCCTACGAGGACAAAATCACCGGTCTACGGGAGCAGCTGTCGGCGAAGCTGGGCGACGAGACGGTTGCGCTGATTCGTCCGAGACCGGAAGGGATTCGTGTGCATGGTCCCGAGCACCGGACCGGAAGCATTTTGTATGAGGACCTGGGATTAAATGCGCCTGCCTTCGTTCAGGAGATCAAAGATGATACCTCGGTTGAAATCTCGATGGAGACTGTCGCAGATGTCGGAGCAGATCATTATTTCCTGCTCTCGGATGATCTGTTCGCCAAAGAAGCAGAGGTGCTGGCCAGCAGTCCGATCTGGAAATCCCTTGATGCAGTTAAGAATAACCGTGCATACGACGTTAATTCAACGCTCTGGATCGCTTATTATGGTCCCCTTGCAATCAATATCATTGTAGATCAGGCCTCGGAAGCGCTGCTTGGAGCTCATTGAGATGGAACACTATCTGTCGTCGACCCCCTGGAGGGACTTGGCGGAGGATTACAAGCTGTGGCTGGGTGAGCCGCCCGCAGGCAGCGTCCGTACTATTGCACTGAGCCAGCTGCAGGATGAAGCTGCATGCCGCGAATATGTCAGCTGGCTTAAGGAATATATCGGTGCGCCGGACATGCAGGTTGCGGCTTCCATGCTGGCCAAGCGGATCGGCTATCTGTGGATCGCGCCGCTATTGACCGCCATGACCTTTCATAATCGTGAAGTCTTCTTCCCGCTGGACCGAAGCTTCCTCTATCATCCGGCTTCTGCAGAAGAGACGACATTCCCTTTCCTGGCGCTGAATGGGCTTCGGTCCGCATCACCGCCGGAAGATAGGGGAGTGTGGCAGGAGAAGGCTGCAGAGAAGATTTTTGCAGTACAGCTTGCGCCGATGCTGCAGACGCTTGCTGCCATTGGTCCTGTCTCCATGGCCGTGCTGTGGGAGAATATTATGGTGCGTATTGCCCCGCTGTATGCGCCTGGAACAGACCATTCCGGTCAAGAAAGGGCGCGGATGCAGGAGGATTTTGCGTTTCTGGCCCGGACGGCTCCCGGACAATTGTTCGGGGCAAGACGCAATCCGTTCACCCGGTTCACAGAGGGGAATGACAAGGCTCCGGTTGCGAAGAGCAAGCGCATGACCTGCTGTTTCTATTACCGGATGTCGGGAGAATATTGCCGGAAATGCCCGAAAATTGACAATGAGAATGAATCTCAATTAAAATGACAATAGAATATCCGTTTAGCCAAAGGATACTGTTGTCAGGAGATGAGAGAAATGCCGCAGCAAGAACAGGCAAGTCTGTGGAGTGATACGACGATCAAGACGCTTGACGTACGCAGCGGGACTGTGCCGCCGGGCGGGGTTCTGAGCGAAACGGGACTTGCGGCAAATATGCTGCTGCTGGCAGGCGGCGGGCAAGGAGGGCTTGTGATTAATGGTGAAGCTTGCCATGTCCAGGCCTCTTTTGCTTGCCACGCTGTTAAGGGATCATCCTTTGCTCTGACTGCGGGATCAGACAACATTCATTATACTGTTATTAGCTACAAGGCCATTCCTGTTGCGGGAGCCGCCCATGTTCTCTTCCCGCAGCGCAATCACCCGCTACGCACTTCGTTCGTTCACCATCCCGCGCTCCCGGCGGAGCTGCATATGGCGGCGGATAGGATTGCGTCCAAATGGGGCCGGGGTGAAGGGCTGGAACGCTTCCATGCCAATGCGCTGCTGCAAAGCATGCTCTACGAGCTTATTATGGAGCATGAACGCGGCCGGGGCGGCGCAGAGCCGGACATGGTGGATGTGGTCGCCGCTTATATAGCGGGGCATTATCGTCAGGACCTCGAGCTTAAAGAGCTGGCTACGCTTGCCGGATGCGGCGCGAGACAGCTCCAGCGCCGGTTCAAACAGGAGATGCTGGTCGGGCCGATGGAATATGTGATCCGGCTGCGGATGGAGAGCGCAGAGCGGATGCTGCGTTATACGGATGCTCCCATCGGCGAAATCGCTGAAAGAACAGGCTACCGCGACATGTATTATTTCAGCAGGGCGTTCAAGAAATATTATGGCGTCCCCCCGCAGCTCTACAGGCGCACTGCCGCTTCAGGCCCCGGTACGGTCGCTGCTTCTTCGGAACTGCCGGACCCCCGCTTGGCTTCCCCGCGCGAGTCACTGCAGAGCCCGGTGATATCCCATCTGCGGGGCGAATATTCTGTCACCGCTACTCCGCAGCGCATTGCTGTACTAGACGTTCAATATGCTGACCATTTGCTTGCGCTTGGGATGTCTCCTGCAGGAAGTGTAGGCTTCGGCAGCAGGGCGCTCAATTTCCCCCCGTATTTCCGGGAGAGGCTTAAGGCAACGGAAATGCTCGGAACCTATGAGTACCCGGACCTGGAGGCTGTAGAACGGCTGCGGCCGGATCTGATTATCTGTACCGAGGTGCATGATCTGCACTATGAACGCTTAAGCCGGACGGCTCCAACGATCATGTTCAAGCGCAATGAGAGCTGGCAGACGATTCTGAGCCT
Organism: Paenibacillus tritici; assembly: GCF_013204885.1. Taxonomy (GTDB): domain Bacteria; phylum Bacillota; class Bacilli; order Paenibacillales; family Paenibacillaceae; genus Paenibacillus_AQ; species Paenibacillus_AQ tritici. The sequence goes on along the minus strand of NZ_JABMKX010000014.1, from coordinate 81,196 downwards.
GTTCGGCGAACTGACGGGCAAGCAGGCGGAGGCGGAACGTATGATTGCCGATTACCTCCGACGTACGGCACTGCTGTCGGCAGAGCTTGCGCCGGTACTGTCGGGCAGGAGCGTGGCTCTGATCCGTCCGCGGGAGTCAGTGGTCCGGATACATACGGCTGCTCACCGCACCGGCGCTGTGCTGTACCGGGACCTGGGTCTGCCTGCTCCGCTGTTTGTTGCAGATACATCCGACACAGCCTATCATATTTCCGTCGACAGACTGCCGGCTGTGCATGCCAACTACTATTTCCTGCTTAGCAACGAGAGGATGCAGGACGGAAGTTCTATGACAGAGCAAAGCGTGAGGGGCATACTGGATGCAGACCAGCGGCAGCGTATATACGCGGTGGATGCGGCTACCTGGATCGGCTGCTATGGACCGACAGGCATCAATTGTATTGTGGATCAGGTAGCCCGGGCCTTGCTGGCCTGAGCAGCAGCCGGTGACCTTTAATTGAAATGACATACTCTCTGAGGCGTTTTTGGTTGGCGGGGATAGTATACCCATTGCTTATTTAAAGGCTGAACTGGACGGAGGACTGGGCGCAATACCTTTAATTAGCATGTCTGTCCATTGGGCAGTGTAAGGAACGATCCTGCCGTAGATATGCGGGCTGGAGATCCCTTCAACTAAGGCCTGGAAGTATATCAAAAGAAATTCATCTGAATATTTCAGATCAACCTTGCCTTCCTTACGTCCGCGGTGGAATAAATCCAGCATGATATTAAAGCTTTCCTTAGCGTATTCCTGCATCATCATAGACAAGCCATCCTCCCCCTTCCTGGTGAAGTAATCCATCATCTCTAAATAAAACTCTTTTTTGATTTTGTCCAGATAATGAATTTTGGTCTGACTCATGGCAATGAGAGTTTCTTCGAAAGGCTTATTCTCGGCCATAATCCCCCGGGCGGTGTTCCCCATTTTGTCCAAAAAATACTTAAAAACCTCATGAATAAGATTCTCCTTACTCCCGAAATATTTAAAAATCGTTGTTTTGCCAACGTTGGATTGTTCAGCGATCTCCTCCATTGTTAATTTCTCTATACCGGTATCTGAATTCATCAGGTTAAAGGTGGCTTCTAATACTTGGTTTTTCTTCTCCTGGGTCCGCTTTTCGAAACCGTTCATGTATCATTCCTGCTTTCTATTTCAAGTAAATAAATATATTTATGGTTGGTTCAGTTCAAAATTTTCTTTCATATTAATTATATAGCTATAGTTATGGGTTATCAATCTCATGATAGTTCATAACTTTTGATTTTTAAATTGACTGAGAGGATGAAAAGAGCTATAACTGAAGATGTAAATGAACTTTGGTTTAAAACAAAGGGATAATTCATTAAATATGAACTTTAATACTATTAATAGTTCATATTTATCTGGAGCTGACCTTGCTTTGAACTGGAAAGCACGTTACTAAAACTGTTTTTAAAAGGAGTTTTAGTGCTATGGATGAAATTGTGAGGGTGCAAGGCCTGCAAAAAAAGTTCGGGAAATTCAAAGCGCTGCATGATGTGACATTCACCGTAAAAGCCGGGGAGGTTGTGGGCTTTATTGGGCCAAATGGCGCGGGTAAGTCAACAACCATTCGTACTTTGCTGGGGATCATCAATCGTGATGCCGGGGATGTGAAGATCTTTGGCAAGGATGTATGGAAGGATAGCCTGGAGATTCATAAGCGCATCTCTTATGTTCCAGGCGATGTGGCTCTGTGGGGCAACTTAACAGGCGGCGAAATTATTGATCTGTTTATTAAATTGCATGGCGGAGGAGACAAGGATAAACGGGATTATTTGATTCAGCGTTTTGAACTCGATCCTAAGAAGAAGGCTAAGGGGTATTCCAAAGGAAACCGGCAAAAGGTTGGCCTCATTGCGGCATTGTCTGTGGACTCCGATTTGTATATTTTCGATGAACCGACTTCCGGGCTTGACCCGTTGATGGAGGCTGTCTTTCAGGATGAGGTGGAGCAGATCAAGCATACCGGGAAAGCAATCTTACTATCGTCTCATATTCTGAGTGAAGTGGAACGTCTGGCAGACAAGGTGGTTATCATTCGTCAGGGAAGAGTGGTTGAAACCGGGACATTGAATGAATTGCGCCACCTGACCCGTTCTATAGTGACTCTGGTAACTGAGGGGGATGTGGCTGAGATGCTATCTGTTAATGGTGTCCATGACTTTAAGCACCAAGGCAATCAGGCGACATTCTCTGCGGATAATGAATATATTAATGAGATTTTGACCCAAGCGGCAAAATTAGGGGTGAAGAGGTTCGAAGCTGTACCGCCAACGCTGGAAGACTTATTCATGCGGCATTATCAAGTCTAAGAGCTGAAATGGAGGGACATGCGATGCAAGAAAAATTTGCACGTTGGAATGTGTTATTTGCGCTGTATCTGAAACGTGACTGGAAAAAAATAACGGTCTGGATTTTGGGCCTGGGTTTATTCTCAGCGGGTTATGTTCCAGCTTTTGAAGAAATCGGCAAGGGCCAAGGTTTGCAGGGGATGTATGAGACCTTACGCAATCCCGCTATGATCTCAATGGTTGGACCGACACCAGTGAACACCGCGGCTGATTATACCTTGGGTGCTATGTATGCGAATGAGATGCTGTTATTCTGTGGTTTGTTTGCGATGATTATCGCTGCTCTGCATGTTGTGAGCCATACCCGCAAAGAAGAAGAGCGCGGGCTTACAGAACTGGTGCGTTCCTTTCAAGTGGGGCGTCAAGCGAACTCGTTTGCGGTGATCGCTGAAGTCGTCCTCATCAATATTGTATTAGCCCTTCTGATTGGCGGGGTTATGACTAGCTTTGGTGTAGATACGATCTCGGCGGGGGGATCATTTTTGTTTGGCGCCTCCATCGGGATGGCAGGTATTGTGGGAGCTGCGATTGCATTGGTGATGGCACAAATTATGCCAACTTCATCCGGGGCAACGGGTTCATCACTGGGGATTGTGGGTTTGCTCTACATTATTCGGGCCGGTACGGATGTATCGAATGTTGATTTCTCAATGATCAATCCTATGAGCTGGATCTATCTGACCTATCCTTTTACAGACAACAATGCGGTTCCCCTGATTTTGTCCGTAGCCTTCAGTACTATTGTGGTGATCGTTGCTTTTGCCCTTGAGGGCGGAAGAGATATGGGGGCTGGTTATTTACCGGAGAGAGAAGGACGCGGGGCAGCGAGACAGTCGTTGTTGTCTGTACCCGGTTTGTTTATGAAGCTTAACCAAGGCATTATCATTAGCTGGTTGATTGCCTTTGTAATTATGGGGGCGGCCTATGGCTCGATTTATGGAGATATGCAGACCTTCCTGGCAAGCAATGAAGTGATGAGTCAAATGTTCACGATAGCCGGGGTGTCCATCGAAGCATCATTCACTGGAACGATTATGATGGTCATGATTGGGCTGGTTTCTATTCTACCCGTTGCCATTGTTAATAAGCTGTTCTCGGAAGAAGCGCGGCTGCATTTGAGCCAGATCTATTCAACCAAAGTGACCCGGGCTCAGCTCTATTGGACGAGTGTCATTATGGCAATCATTGCCGGACTAGTGGGTATTGTGCTGGCTTCAAGCGGTCTTGGGGGCACGGCAATATCTGCAATGGGGGACAGCTCGTCCATGAATATGGGAGACTTCCTCGCTGCAGGCTATAACTTCCTGCCTTCTGTGCTGTTCTTTACCGGACTTGCGGCTCTGGCTTTAGGCTGGGCGCCGAAGCTGGGCAAGGTGATTTATGCTTATCTTGGCTATTCTTTTGCGCTGAACTATTTTGGAGGAATTCTGGATTTGCCGGAATGGTTCTCCAGAACAGCGGTTCAAAGCTGGATTCCGCGGATGCCGATGGATAACTTTGATGGAGCCGTCTTTATGACGATGACAGGAATCAGTATCGCCATGATGGGGATAGGCTATATGGGATATCGCAAGCGGGATATGGTGGAAGGGTTATAGAGGGAAATAGAAGGATAAGTTATCGTGTGCAACCTATAAATTCTTATATTTGGACAAAAAGACACGAATGGACTCGTGTCTTTTTTGCGTGTGCTTAACCATCTATAGTCAGAAACTCGTCACTCTTCCATGCGAACGTTTGTGCTACAATAAACTTTGTGAATATATGGAAGAGGGGTGGAGCTGTGACTTCAAGGCAGTGGGTCATTAAGTTCATGCGGATGCACCAATGGGTGTTTGTATGCGGGTTCCTTGTCACTACACTGATGACTATGGTCAACCTGATGTATCCGTTCCTGGGCGGGAAGTTAATCAATATCGCTTTTTATGATAAAGACATGACCGCCTTTTTACACTTGTGCCTGATCTATGCCGGTATACTCTTTGTCAATCAGTTCGTCATTGCGACACTCAATAATCTCATTTCCTCACAGCTAATGACAGGGTTTGTCTTCGATATCCGGCGGGCACTGTTCAGCAAGATATTACATCAGCAGGGCAAGGACCTCTCCGGGATGTACAGCGGGGATCTGATCAGCCGGATGAACCGCGATGCCAAGGATATTATGAATCTGGTATTCTGGAGCGGACTTTGGGGATATTCCAACCTGCTGCATATTGTATTCGCTGCCGGCTTCATGTTTTACTACAACGTTCTTCTGGGGGCTTTTACGGTCGTTTTGGTTCCCGCCGTGTTTTTTGCTTCGAAGGTCTTCAAGAACAGAGCACAGAAGGTTAACAAGGATATCCTGACGGAAAAGGGGAGGCTATCCTCTTATTTATTCGAGATCGTGAAGAATTTGCGGGAGGTCAAGGTCCTGGGTGCCGGGAAGAAGGTAACAAGTACATATCTAAGAAGAACGGTCTCTATCCATAGAATGAATGTAGACAACGGAAGAATCGAAATGACCACCGAAAGGGTGAATTCGTTCATCATGCTTGCCGCCCAACTCCTGCTCTTCATTATCTGTGCCCATCTGATTGTGCGCGGCCGAATGCAGCTTGGTGTTTTTGTCGCCGCCGCCAGCTATTTCAATATGGCTGTGAACTACTTCAGCTCGATCAACAGCAAGATGGCCGACATCTGGGGGCAGACGGTCTCCTTGCAGCGTGTAGTGGATATCCTGAATGAAGAGGAAGAGGATTACCGGGAACTGCAGCCGCCGTCATCCATCAAGGAGGGGACGGTTGAATTTCATAATGTCTGCTTCGGATATACCAAGGATCGGCCGGTGCTGAACGGATTCAATCTCCGTGTGGAGGCGGGAAGCACCATTGGCATTGTCGGAAAGAGCGGTGCGGGCAAAACAACCATGGGGAACCTGCTCAATAATCTATACAGCGTGGACAGCGGTGAGCTTGTGATTGATGGCGTGAATGTCAACGATTACAACCTGCACAGCTTGCGGAGCCAGGTGGGGATAGTCCATCAGGAGACGGTTATCTACGATAATACTTTGCGGTATAATCTGTCGTTCACGAACAACCGTGACCATGACGATCTATTGCTGGAGGCGCTTAAGAAGGCCGCTCTGTACGAAGTTGTCCTAAGCCTTCCTGAAGGGCTGGACACGTGGCTGGGGACTTACGGACAGGAATTATCCGGCGGGCAGAAGCAGCGTCTGGCGATTGCGAGAATATTGGTCAAGAACCCGAAGATCCTGGTCTTCGATGAGGCGACTTCTTCCCTCGACAGCAAGAATGAGGGGCTGATCCGGCAAATGATGAGCGAGCTTGCGCAAGACCGGACACTGATCATCATCGCTCACCGTCTCTCCACCATCCGAAGCTGTGACAGAATCGCAGTGCTGGAAGGCGGCGTTGTCCAAGGCTATGATACTCACGACGTACTGATTAGAAGCAATACAACATATAGGGAGTTATTCAGCGAACAGTGTGCAGGAGGGGAGGCCGTATGACACGACTGGATACATTCAAGGCATTAACCCGGGAGATCGGGGGTATTCGCAAGCCGCTCCTGGTGCTCGCCCTGTTCAAGCTGTGGAATCTGGTGTGCGGACTAATTCCATTGTTCCTGTACTCATTGTTGGTCAAGCAGGTTCTAGTGGATAAGCACCTGAACGAGCTGTGGCCGGTCCTTGCTGGTTATCTGGCGGTATTCCTGCTTACGACGATCGGGATTGCAGTCAGCCAGCGGTTCTCCAACCAGCTAATCCTGAAGTATGATCTGAGGCTCAAGCATAAACTGTTGAATAAATTGCTCCGCCTTGATCATGAGGTATACAGCACATATAGTATGGGCGATGTTAAAAGCCGGATTGAGCAAGATGCTGCCGTTGCCGGGAAGTTCTTCATGACACATATATTGGATTATAGCTATGCGGTCGTATATGCCGGTGCGCTGGCTATTATCTTACTGTGTTACGACTGGAAGATTGCACTGCTTAGCTTCGTCTTTGTTCCCGTGTCTTTGTATACAGTTAATTTCCTGGGAGAGAGGACACGGAAGGCCGGAGAAGAATTATGGAAGCTGCAGAACCAATATGAATCTTTTTTACATTCGAATCTGCAGAACTGGAAGGATATTAAGACCAACAATCTGGAGGAGGCACAGCTCGCTGAACTGAACGGACATTATAAGAAGATCCGCCCGGTCTGGTTCCGTAATCAGCTCTATTTGCATCTGGGGATTAGCTATTCATTCTTCACCAAGAACTTCATTACGCAGCTATTTATCTACTTCATCGGCGGGATATTTGTCATTCAAGGCTATTCGCAGGTCGGCGTATTGCTGGTGTTCATCAGCTTCTATGGGCAGTTCTTCGGGTTCATCGAGAGGATTAGCAATAGTCTGATGAATTACAAGAATGATTCGGTGAATATTAGTAAAGTGATCGGGCTATTACATGCAGAAGCGGACAAGCGGCCTTACAAACGCATTAGCGGAATGGATATAGACGTTCAGAATCTGCAATTCCGCTATGAGGGGAACGATTCTTTCGCGCTTGAGGGGATTTCGTTCTCGGTGAGCAGGGGGGAACATCTGGCTATCACCGGTCAAAGCGGCAGCGGCAAGTCTACTCTAGCTAAACTGCTGACAGGGCAGAGGAAGCCGCAAGGAGGAAAGGTCAGCATCGGCGGTATAGATCTAGCTGAGGTGAACGGCGAGAGTGTCTCTGGCAAAGTAAGCATCGTTGTGCAGGAACCCGTCCTGTTCAATATGACGATCAGAGAGAACCTGCTGCTGGCTAAGGCCGGTGCAACCGAAGCAGAGCTGATAGCGTGCTGCCGCAGAGCGAGTATCTATGAATGGATTGAATCACTGGAGCATCAGCTGGATACGAGGATTGGAGAGAAGGGGGTTAAGCTCTCTGGAGGCCAGAAGCAGCGCTTATCCATTGCCCGGGTGTTATTGCAGGACAGGGACATTATTATATTCGACGAAAGTACAAGCGCTCTGGATCACGGGAATGAGAGTGACATTATTACTGAGCTTCAGAGCCTGTCCTCCGGGAAAACCATGATTTCCATTGCCCATCGTCTATCTACGATTCAAGGCTGCGACAAGGTAATGGTGCTGCAAGCCGGAAGGGTGGTAGCCTACGATACCCACACTAATCTGTTCACCCGAAATGAAGCTTATGATATGCTGTTCCAGAGTCAGTATGTATACATGAATCAAGCGAACTGATCTGTCCATTGACGGCATCACCGCCCGGTAATATATTGAAGTGAAGATATTCCTGGCGACAGATTGTAGAGGAGAAGAGAAATGAGCCCGACCCAAGTGTGGATACCTGTCGTCTGTTATTGGCTGCCGATGCTCTTCTTTTTCTACATGGGGATGGATGTGCTGCTGCGCAACCCGAAGAAGATTGAACACCGTCTGGTGAGTGTATCGATTCTGTGCTACTTCCTGATGTTCCTGGAGGAGTACATCCGATATATGCTGCCGATTGAATATAGTCCCGTACTGGCTGCAGCCTGGTTCGCCAATGTGGGTATCCTCATTCCAGGGCTTGGATTTCACCTCATGGCCCGGTTAATCGGCTTGCATAAGCGGATGCCGAAGCCGTGGTATCCCTATCTGTTACATATATTGGTGCTGGCTATACCAGCCGGACTTATTAGTCAACGTTCCTATACGTCTGTAGAGATGTTCACGACATCCGGTGTGTGGAAATGGCCGGTGGCGAATGCAGCCTATTATGGAACCCTGACGGCAAGCCTGCTGCTTAGCTTCGTGCCTATCGCCATGCTGCGCAGTGCGCGCAAGTGGAGTGCTGCCGATCCGGCCTATCAAGAGCATAAGGGCATCTTCAAGCTGCTGGAGTACGGCTCCTGGGTTACGATCCTCTGGGTAGCCGTATTCGGCTATTTCCGGTTCGGTGAGGTGTTGCCGCCCTATACGTACATATACGGCGGGCTGATCTGGTGCTTCGTCCTGCGTCTATCCATGCAGAGGTATGAGTTCCTCAATCATGCCGGACAGCGCTACCAAAAGATGTTTCAGATCAACTCACAGGCCGCGCTGCTCGTCTCGCTGTCCGGCAGCATCAAGGAAGCAAATCCGAGTGCGAATAAGATGTTCGACCGGCTGGCGCTTGGCCCGGCGAATCTTGCCGATCTGGGCGGTGCGGATATCGTGGCCAAGCTGAAGGCACAGGAGGATATCGGCGAAATCGAAGCAGTGCTGCGTAGTGGTGACGGGATGATCGAGGTGATGATTAACGGGGATTACGTAACCGTGGATCATGAGATCTATGCCGTTCTGCTGATTCGTGACATCCGGTTGCGCAATCAGCATTTGCGTCAAATTGCCTTCATGGCTTATCATGATCCGCTGACAGAGCTGCCGAACCGCAGGCAGTTCTACGATAAGCTGGGGGAAGCCCTGGCGGAGGCGGACCGGACCGGCGGGGAGCTGGCTATTCTGCTGATTGATCTCGACAGGTTCAAACAGGTGAACGACCGCTGGGGTCATGAGGCTGGAGATCTGGTGTTATGCCGGGTGGCCGTCATGGTCCGGGAGCTGGTCCAGCCCTACGGGCTGGCTGCCCGCTTCGGCGGTGACGAATTCGTGCTGTTCTGCCCTGTCGGACGGGAGGGGCTAACCGCCGCTGAGCTGGAGCATCGGCTGCATATAGCTGCTACGCAGGCTACGCTTGATTACGAGGGTGAAGAGCTGAGGATCGATATGAGCATCGGGATCAGTCTGTACCCGCGGGACGGGACGGCCCCGGACGCTCTGCTGCGTCATGCGGACAAACGGATGTATGCGGTCAAGCGGGGCGATGTGGAGGGCGGCCATGAAATTTGAACCGGACGGGAGTATAGATGATAATCGCTTACAACCGGGATATATTTAGTGCTATATTTGAAATCAATTGACTTACAGATACGCCGTTAGGACAAGAAAGGAGTGAGCCGAATGGGATACCCTGAAATAGTGCGTAAAAAGGCCTTATATGATCAGGTTAAAGATAAACTCCCGGACATTACCGTCAATAGCTACGTCAAGGCCTTTGAACTTGAGTATACGCATAACTCAACCGCGATTGAAGGCAATACATTGACCCTTCTGGAGACCAAGGTGGTTCTGGAGGAAGGGTTATCCGTAGGCGGCAAAATGCTTCGGGAAATATACGAGGTGATTAACCATAATAAAGCCTACCAGTATATTAAAGCCTGTATTCATGATGGGAAGCCGCTGGATGAAGGGATGATTAAAGATATCCATGCTGTATTAACTGAGAATATCATGGTAGGCGGTGTCTACCGGAATGTTGAGGTGTATATATCAGGAGCATCCCATACACCGCCGCCACCCAATGAAATGTACCAGCAGGTGAAGAACTTTTATGCGGATCTAGCTGACAAGAGTACCGCCGATATCATAGAGCTTGCGGCCTGGACCCATGCTGAATTCGTGCGTATCCATCCATTCGCTGACGGGAATGGGAGAACCTCGCGTCTAATCATGAATTATCAGCTGCTGGCGAATGGATATCTTCCGGTTTCCATAGCCAAGGAGACACGGCTGGATTACTTCAATGCCCTCGAAGCCTACGCTGTGCACCGGGACCTTAAGCCTTTCGCGGACATGGTAGCCTCTCTGGAAGAACAGCAGCTGGATCGCTATCTGGGGATGATGGGGCGGCAGGCGTAGGGTTTCTACTATCGTTTATATGGAACAACCAATTTATTTCCTAGGAGCTGTGTTACGAACCATGATCAAGAAAGAAGCCGCACATATACGTAAGCAGTTTAAGATGGATCACGATCAGCTGAATCTGTACGATATTCTCAACGTGTATATTATGAAGGAGACCAACGAGATCTATCATTTCGAGCGCCAGCCGTTCGCGATGCTGGAACGTGAGAAGCAGGAGCTGTATATGAGCAACTTCCGCAAGCTGCTGACCGGGGAGCTGGACCATAAGCTGTTCGAGCTGAAGTTCTTGGAGGAAGCGGAGGAGCCGTCGCAGGTGATGCTTCACCAGGGACTGGTGACCGGTGACCCGGAGGAGTGGCAGGACCTGATGCTCATGCTGGTGGACAAAATGCTGGTGGATGCCAAGTATGAGAAGGATGCGGTCATCACATTCGTACGGGGGCAATACTTCCGGCCGACCAAGGCGCGTAATGACGAAGCCGAGGAGACCGGGAAGGACGAGGTATTCGCTCATCCGTTCATCCTGTGCAGTGTGAATTCCACGGAGCAGCAGCGCAAGACGCTTTTATTCGATTATGTAGAACGGGAATTCAAGTATAATATCATGGTTGACCCGATTATCAAGCTGAGCACGCCGGAGCAAGGCTTCTTCTACCCGAGTGTGACGGACAACTATTCGGATGTGAACCGTGTACTGTATTGTACGGGAAGCGCGAATAATCCGAACCCGCATTTCATTGAGCAGGTGCTGAATGCGGAGCGGTCTGTGACGGCCATGGAAGAGAGATCTATCTTTGAAGAGATTGTAAAAGAAGTGGCAGGCGAACAGATTGATGTGGGTACCATTGCCCAGGTGTACGAGGAGATTCACCAGGTCATCGAAGACAACGCGGATGAGGAAGAGCCGCCGAAGCTGGATTACCGGGATGTGGAGCGTGTGCTGAAGGCAAGCGGCGTAGAGGACGTAACCATGGAGAAGGTGGAGCGCGCTTTCGAGACCATTGTCGATAATAAGCACTACGAGATGAAGGCCAGCAGTGTCATCCCGAAATTCACCTCCAAGTCGATCAAGATTGATACCAAGGTAGCTTCGATCACGATCAGCCCGCAGGATCTGAAGTATGTGAGACAGGTGAATTATCAGGGGAAACGCTGCATCATGATTGAGATCGAGGAGGATGCGGTGATTGAAGGGTTTACGCTGCTGACGGAGAATTTATCCTGACCTGTAACACCTGAATAGGTGACAAGAATAGGGCTATTCCGAAGTCTCGGATGAGACCGGAATAGCCCTGTTTGATTCTGTCCGCAGGAAGGAGGGAGCGGAAGCTGCCATTACCTCCCGTACTTCTCCCAGACCGCTGCATACTTCTTCTCCAAGATCGCCCAGCGCTTCTCGGCGCCGTATTTCGCTTGGAGCTGCTTGAGGTATTGCTCCGCAGTCTCTGTGTCCCCTGTATCCAGCAGGAACCCGAAGGTCTCCTCACTTAAATGCAGTGCTATCTTCGGCATATAGTATTCAATAATGGCCCTGGCATCGGTTAGGGTGTACATGAATTGGAGACCCTGATCCAAGTGGAGCAGCAGGTCTGCCGTGAACTTGTCCACATCTACCTCCGGAGTCAGGAAGTAGCGTTCCGGGGCGGCGGGGACGATGTTCCTGATCCGGACATAGAAGTGAGGCAAGCCCAGAGAGGAAGCAGGCCTATATTGCGCAAGCTCTTCGGAATTAAGACTGTAATTCACATAGAAGCTGAGTTGCTTGTGTGTATTGTACTTGAATTTCTGGATATTGATTTTATAGCTGAGTTGGCCTTCTGTTTTGTTGAAATTCAGATCCTTTGTACGATAGCCCCGTTCGGAGAAAAAAGGTTTGACGTCCTGCTTAATGATCGCCTTAAATAAATCCTGCATATCCTGCATATTCTGCACACTAACCCCTCCTCGTTCCAAGTAGATGACTGATGGCAAGATTAATTGTACTATAGTCACAGATAATCGCAAATTGTAAGGGCAATCATACCCGGCCTATTCTGTTCAATGGACAGATCGGGCTTTTTTTGTGCTTGTTTTTGCTGATTCGCATCATGCAAGGACTAAATATATATTTATATCATTATTCAGTGAATATATTTGTCGAACTTGTTAATTTTAACGCGGAAAATGTCGATAAACCAATTATTAAAAGCGTTATCAATCATATGGGAATAGCCAATTCGACAAGGAGGAAAGCGATGTTAAGTAAATTTGGAAAGATCGGGCTGGCTTTGGTATTGGTGATCGGGCTGCTGCCCATGGTATCACTCCGGGCCTATGCTGCGTTGCCAACTTTTAATGAAACACTCGATTTTGTCATCGAACCTCCGGTTTCAGGCACCACAGGCAAGACTGTTTCGGATGTCCAAGGTCTTCAGGATGGAAGTACGGCAGTGCTGCTGAATTCATTCGTATATCAAGGTAATACCTACACCTCCTCTAATTTCCTTAGGATCTATAACAGCACAGGAACACTTACAACAGACGTTAACCTGGGCAGCCTGATGGACACCTATTACAAAATGACTTATGTGAGTATGCTTGCGCTAAGTAACGGCAATCTATTGATTACGTATAGTAAAAGTGACTCCAATGAAAATAATCTGCAGTTGGGGACTGTTACGGAGAGCACGCCGAATGCCTATTTCATGGTGCTTAACAAGGCAGGCCAGAAGGTAACCGGCCAGACTCAGCTTAATACATTCAGTACCGGAACTCTTCCGCAGCTTACGCGTTTTGTATCGGCGGCGGAGTTATCTGACGGGAATATAGCTTTTTCCTGGCAAAGGAATGACAACAAGAGTACGGTTACCCGTGTGTTCACCGCTGCGGGTGTACCCGTGTCAAGCGAAACGCTGCTGGTCGATGCTAATGCGAGCATGTCCTATGTAGCTGCTGGTGACGGCGTGTATATGGTAGCTTACAATTCGGGGGCTCCCAACGATAATATCTATCTGAAGTTATTCCATAACAACGGAACCCCCACCGTAACAACTATTAATGTGGGAGCGAGAATGAATGAGAGGCAGCTGTATCTGTCTACACTGGGCAACGGGAACTTCATGTTCAGCCAATATCACTGGCAGACCGGGGTAACCAGTGTTTCTTTATATGACAACACGGGTGCAGCTCAGGGCGGATTTACCATGAATGGTTCTCTGGCCGCGGCATCAGCCGTTGTCTACAAGAAGGGTGCCATGCCCGGATTCGTAACCGTAAGTACGGACGCTGTGTCCAATAAGGCCATCGACGATGCGTACAACTACGGTACAGAGTGGTCGGGAACCCAGTATGCTTACCTGAATTACTATGACTATAACGGGAACTTGCTTTATACAACGGATCAGCCGGTGGACTCCGCGCCGGTCGTATTTCAGGGATATGATGAAGATAGCTGGATGTTCGCTGTGGAATATTATCCGAAGTTCTCTATCCACCCCACCTTTGGCGACAAGCTTGTCTTCATCAGAACGGATAATACCGATGATACTCATTACAGAATAACCGGCAGACTGTTTGCAACAGAGATCTCCACTCCGGTAGTGCTGCAATCGGCGGTAGCTGATGGCGTACCCGGAACCACAACCTCGACGAAGATTGATCTGACGTTCGATCCCGCGATTGCCGGGCTGACGGCAGATGACATCACGATTACTGACGGTACAGGCTCTGCGGTAAAAGGAGCATTAAGCGGGTCAGGAACAGCTTGGAGCATTGCGCTTACTTCAGTGGAAGCTGAAGGGGACGTATCGGTGGCAGTGAATTCGCCAAGCGGGTACACGATCAGCGGATCGCCGCTGACGGCAACGGTATCACTGTTCAAGCCAGCGCCGGAAGTAACCCCGACCGCTGATATTGATTATGCAGCTGAACAATTAACAGGCTTAACGGCTAACGGTTCATATACGGTGAACGGCGCTTCGATGATGGCTACAGCAGAAGGCAAGCTGGCTATAGACAGCAGCTGGCTGGGAACCACGCTGAGCATCGTGAAGAAGGGCAATGGTTCAACGACGATCGACAGCGCGGCGCAGACGTTGGTAGTTGCTTCCCGTCCGGCAGCGCCTGCTGATGTAGCAGCGACAGCTGAAACAGCGATTAATGCCAACAACGGTACGCTGGTTGATGTGACTCCTGCGATGGAATACAAGAAGGGCTCGGCAGGGGCGTGGACAGTTATAGCAGACACAACGGTAACGGGGCTTGCTCCCGATACGTATTACGTGCGGACGAAGGCGACAGCGACAGCGTTTGCCTCGGAAGCACAGACGGTGACGGTGAAGGCTTACGTAGCAATACCTGAAGCAACTCCGGCAGCAGATCTGGATTATGTGGCTGAACAGCTGACAGATCTGGTACCAAACGGTTCGTACACGGTAAACGGTACGCTGGCGGTAACGGCGACAGCAGAGGGTAGGCTGGTGCTGGATAGCAGCTGGCTGGGAACCACGCTGAGCATCGTGAAGAAAGGCAATGGTTCAACAACGATAGACAGCGCGGCACAGACGTTGGTAGTTGCTTCCCGTCCGGCAGCGCCTGCCGATGTAGCAGCGACAGCTGAAACGGCGATTAATGCCAACAACGGTACGCTGGTTGATGTGACTCCTGCGATGGAGTATAAGAAAGGTGCAGCAGGGGCGTGGACAGATGTAGCGGGCACAACGGTAACAGGGCTTGCTCCCGATACGTACTACGTGCGGACGAAGGCGACAGCGACAGCGTTTGCCTCAGAAGCACAGACGGTGAGGGTGGCGGCTTACGTAGCAATACCTGAAGCAACTCCGGCAGCAAATCTGGATTATGTGGCTGAACAGCTGGCAAGTCTTGCGCCAAACGGTTCGTACACGATAAACGGTACGCTGGCGGTAACGGCGACAGCCGAGGGTAGGCTGGTGCTGGACAGCAGCTGGTTCGGAACCTCGCTGAGCATCGTGAAGAAGGGCAATGGTTCAACGACGATTGACAGCGCGGCGCAGACGTTGGTAGTTGCTTCTCGTCCGGCAGCGCCTGTTGATGTAGCAGCGACGGATGAAACAGCGATTAATGCGAACAACGGTACGCTGGTTGATGTGACTCCTGCGATGGAGTATAAGAAAGGTGCAGCAGGGGCTTGGACAGATGTAGCGGGCACAACGGTAACGGGGCTTGCTCCCGATACGTATTACGTGCGGACGAAGGCGACAGCGACAGCGTTCACCTCAGCTTCGGTGCCACTTACGGTAATGTCGTTCACCGCAACGGCTGAAGTGACACCTGCGGCGGTCATTGATTTTGCCGCTGAGCAATTATCAGGTCTGACACCAGACGGCTTATACACGGTGAATGGCATGGCAGTAACAGCTGCAACGGACGGAACATTGGCTGTAGACAATGGGTGGCTGGGAACCTCGCTGAGTATTGTGAAGTTGGGCAACGGGGTAACCACCACGGATAGTGATGTGCAACTGTTAACTGTTCCTGCCCGTCAGGCCGCTCCGGTTGGTGTGAGTGTAACGGATGTGACCTACAACGGAGCCAATGATGGTACTCTGCAGAATCTGACGGTCCAGATGGAATACAGAGCAGGCAGCGCGGGACTTTGGACTGAGGTCATCGGCACAACGATTGCTGGTCTTGCGCCGGACACCTATTATGTACGTGTGAAGGCAACGGCAACAGACTTTGCTTCAAATATTGCTCAGGTTACTGTTCATGATTCGGATGCGGTTATCCCGTCTGCACCTGAAGTAGCCGCAGATGATCAGAGCAATACGATTATAGGCCTGAACACAAGCATGGAATTCGCTGTAGACGACGGACCTTACGTACGGTACGACGGAACTAACCTGCCGGATCTCGGCGGTGAGCATACCGTCAAAGTCCGGGTAGCAGCCAGTGGATCTGTTCCGGCGGGACCGGCAACGATGCTTACTTTTACAACGAATGTGCTGATCCCTGCTGAAGACTTGTCTGTGAGTGCCAGTGACCCGGGTGGTGCAGCCAATAACGGCTATACGCTTATATCGGTTACGCCTGCACCCGCTGAGGGGCATAAGCTGCTGTATAAGAACTTCGGTCCTGGGAGTGTCGGCGTGCCGAATGCGGGAGACCTTCTGAGCGGATACACCCTTGTAGGCAGTGAGGGTCTGATTCCGGCAGCCGACGGGGATACGATTGGAATTGCTGAGGTTGATGCTGACGGTAAGGTAGTGAGGTACGGCAGCGCGATAGCGGTAGTTGCGGTGACTAATCCGGTCATACCAGATCCCGGGCCGGGCAACCCGGGAAGCAACCCGAGCAGTGGCAACCCAAGCAGCGGAACGCCTGCCGGGAATCCGGCAACTACGGTTACCGATGTAATCGTCCTTGTGAACGGCAAGCAGGAGAATGCGGGCAAAGCAACAACAACGACCTCCGGCAACGTGAGAATAACGAACGTCGTTGTAGATCCGGCCAGACTGCAAGCGAAGCTCGATGCGGAGGGGAATGGGGCTGTAGTAACCATTCCGGTGATGCTGGATTCCAACATTATCATCGGAGAATTGAACGGCCAGATGATCAAGAACATGGAGGAGCTGTCGGCCACCCTGGTGCTTCAGACAAGCAAGGGTACCTATACGTTACCTGCATCCCAGATTAACATTGGAGCGTTAGCTGCAAGACTGGGGAACGGGGTGAAGCTGGAGGATATTACGCTGAAAATTACAATTGGCGAAACTTCGGCATCCATGAATCAGGTAGTGACTGCTGCGGCAGGCAGAAACGGCTTCACGCTAATTGCCCCAGCGCTGGATTTCACCGTCACTGCTACCTCTGGTACAGCAACAGTGGAAGTGAGCCAGTTCAATGCTTATGTTGAGCGGACAGTGGCGCTTCCACAGGGCATTGATCCGAACCGGATTACCACGGGCATCGTCGTTGATCCAGTTGGAACGGTGCGTCATGTGCCCACCCGGCTTATCCAGAAAGACGGCAGATATTATGCTGAGATTAACAGTCTGACGAACAGCTCTTATGCTGTAGTGTGGCATCCGCTGACCTTCCAGGATGTAGAGAAGCATTGGGCGAAAAATGCGGTGAACGATATGGGCTCGCGTCTGGTCATTAACGGAGTGAATGATTCAATGTTCAATCCGGATGCAGACATTACCCGGGCAGAGTTCGCAGCGATTATCGTACGCGGTCTGGGACTGAAGTATGGAGGAGAAACTGCGAAGTTTGCCGATGTTCCGGCGGATAGCTGGTATGCCTCTGCAGTCGAAACAGCCTCCTGGTATGGTCTGATCACCGGCTTCGAGGATGGAACCTTCCGTCCGGATGCCCGGATCACACGTGAGCAAGCCATGAACATCATCGCCAAAGCGATGAAGCTGACTGGCCTTGCAGAACAGACCGGCACGGTGGATACAGCAGGTGTACTCGCAGCCTTTACCGATGCAGGCCGCGTAAGCGCCTGGGCCAAGGACAGTCTGGCACTTGCAGCCAGCGCCGGCTTGATCACCGGCCGCGGCGGCAGCAAGCTGGACGCCAAAGCTAATGTCACCCGCGCAGAAGTGGCGGTTCTGATTCAGCGTTTGCTGCAGAAGTCGGAGTTAATTGACTGAAGATTGTTATAAACAGAAAAAAGCGAATTCAGACATTGTGCTGAATTCGCTTTTTTCATTGTTCAGGAAATTGTGGGACCAAAAGGCTGAAGGAGCGAATGAAGAGCATTAGTGCACTTGAATTCAGCGGACATGGCCCAAATGAGCGAATGAAGAGCATTAGTGCACTTGAATTGAGCGGACGTGGGGGAAATGAGCGAATGAAGAGCATTAGTGCACCTCATTACGCCAGATGGCTACCGGAGTAAGCGAATGCCGTCTAAAAGGACGCATAGCCGTTGCTGTATGTAAGCATAGAGAAGACAAAGGTTAATTTAATCTATATTCTCAATACCCCATTCACCTGCTTTATTTTTAGTAAAGAAGTAGGTAATCCCTTGATTTTGAATGGTTCCATCCGCCATTTTTTTGGCATATTGAACGCCGACTCTAATTTGTTCACGCCCATGAACTGTGAGTTTCTCCAGAAGATCTAGATCATAAAACATAAATTGAACGCCTTCTTCACTGAAAAAGTATGTTTCACCACGAGAGCCTTCATGTAGATGCTCTTTGAATTTTTCTTCATCCTGCTCGACCACAGCTTCAATATTACCATTGAACTTAGAAATAATATCATCGTCGAAAAAGCTTTTTTGGTATGGGTCAAAATTAATAAATACTCCTTTTGTGAAGTCGGCTTCGGCAATTTCTTTGACTTCTTTTGTTGCCGGATCAATCAATTTCTCTGAATCTGCGGGTGAATTAGTAGCAGGTGTTGGAGTTGTTGGTAGGATAGTACCCGATTCTTCACTGGTTGTAGAGTCATCGGCTTTTCCGCATGCAGAGAGAAGTAGAGCTCCGATTAAACATAAAGATAAAATACCACGAGTTAGATTTTTCATTAATATCCTCCATGAAAGTTTTGGTATATATGTAAGGACGCAAGTGATAAGGAAAAGTTGAATCAAAATAAGACAATTATTCAAAGATGCAAAGGACCGTAAAGTCAATTGCTTTGGGCGGACAAGCAGGAGATTTTGAAAAAATGGCAAATGGTTAACTAATACGGAAAAGGAGAGTAATAACATGTTCATAGTCAACGTAGAAGGTGCGGTCTACAAGGATGGAAAATGGCTTGTGATTACTAGAAGTACCAAAGAAGAGCATGCGGGAGGGACGCTGGCTCTTGTTGGGGGGAAGGTGGACGTTGAAGGGAATACGCTCGATATCCTTGAACGGACGGTACAGCGGGAATGCTATGAAGAAGTCGGAATTCGGATCACAGAAGCGGTTACGCTGGTGTACAGCTCCTCCTTCGTCACTGAGGATGGACGCAATGTCATCAATCAGGTCTTCCTTTGCGAATATGACAGCGGTACGGCAACGAACAAGAGTCCTGATGAAGTCGAAGCCGTACATTGGATGACCTACGATGAGATAATGGCTCACCCCCTGGCTCCTCCCTGGACGAAAGAAAGTATTAGAAGAGTAGAGCTGGCAAGAAAATAGAACATAACATCTCGATGATGAGAGGGGAATACACATGCTTCAAGTAGAGTATAACCGGGAAGAAATCTTACAGCTTATCGACAAGGTGACCCGCAAAACGCTGGCGATGGACTTAACCTGGGAATGGCCTTGCGGCGTAGCTTATTATGGGGTGTCCAGAGCTTACCAGACCACAGGGAACAAGGAGTACCTGGACAGACTGGTGGAGTGGGTGGATGAATATATCGGGCTGGGCCTGCCGGATTGGACCGTGAATACCTGTGCCATGGGACATATGCTGATTACTTTATATGAAGAGACCGGAGACCGGAAGTATTGGGATATTGTGATGAGTAAAGTCGGGTATCTCCGCGGGACCGCGCTGCGGTTCGGGGACAACGTGCTGCAGCATACGGTATCGGTGTCCAATGATTTTCCGGAGCAGGCCTGGGCGGATACGCTGTTTATGGCGGCGTTTTTCCTGCTGCGTGTGGGCAGTAAGCTTGAGGATCAGG
Organism: Paenibacillus tritici; assembly: GCF_013204885.1. Classification (GTDB taxonomy): domain Bacteria; phylum Bacillota; class Bacilli; order Paenibacillales; family Paenibacillaceae; genus Paenibacillus_AQ; species Paenibacillus_AQ tritici. The sequence continues at coordinate 61,446 of NZ_JABMKX010000014.1, read as the reverse complement.
AGCTGATCCAGGATGCGCTTAACCAATATTACTGGCACATCAAATATTTGCAGGACCCCGGCACCGGCTTCTGGTTCCATGGCTACAATCATGTGAAGCAGGATCATATGTCCGGGCTGTATTGGGGCAGAGCGAACGCCTGGGGCGCGTATACGATGTCGCAGGTGAAGCCGCTTTTGAAGGAGTGGTATCTGTACCCGCAGTGTATGGATGTGGAATGTTCGCTCCGGGATCAGCTGGCGGCGCTCAAGACGGTGCAGACGGAGAACGGCTTGTGGCGGACGGTGCTGGACGATGAGGATTCCTATGAAGAGGTATCTGCGTCCTGCGGAATCGCGGCGGCTATGATAAGCAACGGGAATCCGCTGCATACCAAATATGTGCAAAAGGCCCTGAAGGGCATTCTTGAGCACATCACCGAAGACGGGCGGGTACTGGGCGTATCCGGCGGAACGGCCGTTATGAAGGACCTGGAGGGATACCGCAATATCCCCAAAGACTGGATTCAAGGCTGGGGCCAGGGCCTGGCGCTTGCTTTCCTGTCTGATATGCTTCGGTAGGAGGCAGAGTATGTTAGTATATAAGATACATTTATTTTTCCCGCAAGGGTAGAAAAGAGAGTATCATGAGAATCATCATTTCACCTGCCAAGAAGATGAAGACAGACACGGATATCCTGGAGTACCGCCAGGTTCCGCAATTCTTAAGCGAGTCGCAGAGTCTGCTGGCCTTACTACGCAAGCTGAATTACGAAGAAGCCAAGGCGCTATGGAAATGCAATGATGCCATCGCCACGCTGAATATGCAGCGGATTCAGGAGATGGAATTAACCCGCAATCTGACGCCGGCGATCTTCGCTTATGAGGGAATCCAGTATCAGTACATGGCGCCGGGGATTTTTCAGACGGAGGAGCTGGAGTACCTGGAGCAGCATTTGCGCGTGTTGTCCGGGTTCTATGGGATCGTCCGTCCGTTCGACGGGGTTGTGCCGTACAGGCTGGAGATGCAGGCCAGGCTGGGCGGGCCGGGCTTCCGTACACTCTATGAGTTCTGGAACAGAAGGCTGGCGGACCAGCTATTTGCCGAGAGTGACACTATTGTGAATCTGGCCTCCAAGGAATACAGTAAGTGCATCTCTCCGTATGTAGGCAGCCATGTGCGGATGGTTAGCTGTGTATTCGCACAGGAGATTGGCGGTAAGCTGGTGGAGCGGGCGACTCTGGTCAAGATGGCCAGGGGTGAAATGGTCCGCTTCATGGCTGAGCGGCAGATCACATGCGTCGAGGATATCAAGGGCTTCAGCGGATTTGATTTCAAATTTGCAGAGGCCTTGTCGGATGAGAATACCTATGTATTTATCCAGCAGAAGCACGAACAGAAGGAACTGGTAGAGTAAGCAGGATGGCGGGTAATCTTGAAGACGGTGGAATCGCCGGATTAGGGGTTGCCCGTATTTTTTTTGAGATGGAACCCGAACAGATTCAAGATTCAGAGGAGGACTTATGATGGTTAGGCGAGACCCATTGGACAAACAGAGCTTACTCAAAGAACTCGATACACTAGGTTATTCCGATAGAATCCGAACCATAGCGGTCTTAGGCCGTAATCACCTTGGTTCTCCAGCGTATTCCCGGTTATTAGCCTCCTTACTGGAGGGAGGAGCCTATGAAGCACGCCTGGCCTTGATGGGTGCGATTGCCACACTGGATGCCCCTATACTTCTATCCGGGCTGCGCCATCCTATGGCGAGTATCCGAAATACAGCGGCCGGATTGGTAGCCAAAGTAGCCTCAGACGAAGAGATCGAACGGGAGCTTCCCCAGCTATCGCCGGATTGCCGCCGCAAGCTGCTGCGCACAATTTCACTTGTGGGCCGTCAGGAGCTGGCGGAGCGGCTGTTGCCTATCGTGTACGCCCGGTGGGGAGCGGAAGAGGCGGCTATTGTACTCCAGGCCTCTTCTGCGGCAACCCTCCGCACCTGGCTGGAAGCTATCGGCTATGCGATTAAGGACTGGAAGAGGTTAGCGGGCCGCCATCTGGACGTAGTTGCGGAATACTTCACAGCCACTCTGGAGGAAGCACCACTTAGGGCGAAAGGAAGGGTCTGGTCAAGGTTCTCCTCAGCGATGGAGCATCTATGCAATCACAAGCCGGAGCTGGTGCTGGCCTGCGCGCAGAATCACGGCCCGGTGAACCTGATACATCCTTCCATCAAAGCCCATCTTGGCACACTGGTACGCCTGAAGCCGGATGGGGTGTATCAGCTGCTAACCCAGCCCGGGGTACGGAACGATCTTATGTCCCTGGGCGTTCCTGAGGCCGTACTCAAGAGGAGGAAACTCCTGACCGTAGACCAGTGGACGGAGATTGCCAAATTGCTGGCAGACACCCCGGTGCATGTAGCGAAGCTGCTTGAACATATGGCTCCGTCTAATCGTCAGTCGATTTTTGACGCGGTGTACGGGGAGGAGAAGCGCAAGGAATGGATTTTCCCCGAGAGACTCTTGTATGCCTTGCCGCATGACTTGCGTGACAAGGAAGCTGCCCGGATGCTCGGACTGCGTGAAATCAAGGACAACCGGGACCGGACTCTTCGCATAACCGCTTCCCGCTCCATTCTTCAGGCAAGAGAGCCGCTTGAACAAGCGACCCGGGTATCCAGTGCAGACGAGCGCGCCACAGCGCTGATGCAGCTTGTCCGAAGTACGGTTCTGTCGAGACAGGGCATGAGTGAAACGTTATTAACTTTAAGCCGGATTGTAAATGATCAGGACCCGGTCCGGGGCGCTGTGTTCAAAGAGCTGTCGGAAAGCCCGGCGTCCGTCTATACGAATGACCATGTGCAGGCACTTACTGTACTCGTCGATAGCGTGATCGACGCCAGAGATACCTCCTATGGTACCAAGTTCTCTGTCCAGCAGCTGGCTTTCATTCTCCTGCGCCATAATGCGGCCGAGCCTCACGGGGAGCTGTTCAGGTTCGCCCTTACTACGCTTCAGAAGCTGGCGAAGCAGGACGGACAGCTGTCTCTCCCCTCGCTGGAAAAGAACCTGCCTAAGGGAGTAGAAGAGATTATTTTCGAGGCGATTTATTCTTACGCTGCACAGGCAGGCAAGAGAGAGAACTACAATCTGGTGCTGAGTCTGGCGAATTCCTTCGGCAAAAGAGGGAGCGGTATCGTCAAACTTCAGCATCTGTTACAGGAAGCCACACGAGCCAAAACCGATTCCACAGCGATACGGGCAGCCAGATTCTGGCTTGCGCCTCTGAAGACGCGGGATGAACGGGTGAAGGAATTGCTGGCCGCAGATCCATCGTATATTACGATCCATGAGGTGTTCCGGCATCTGCACCTGAAGCGTCAGGAATGGCTGGACCCGTATATTTCGGGAGCTGTAATCAAGGGCAAGTTCCTGTCCGGCAAAACCATTCATCCGGTTCCGGCTACGGACGGGTTCTACCGGTGGCTGCCACGGCAGCAGCAAGCCTACGGCTCTGTGTTAAGCAGAGTCGCCTCCGATCCGAAGTACAGCCTGTCCGAGCGTTCAAGAGCGATAAGAATCATGGCAGCTATGCCTGATTGTGACCCGGACCCGCTATTTAAGCTTGTGCAGGATCAGGAGGTCGCTGTTGCAGAAGCTGCGCTTCATGCCTTATCCCTGCTGGAGGAGCCGGAGAAATCCCTTCCCGTGCTGCTGGACCATCTGGATGGAGACCGGGCCCGTGTAGCCATGTATTCGATACCAAGGTGTATCCGCAGGGTGAATCCGGTATTGCTGGTCAGCCTGCTGAAGGAGCTATTGAACCGGGATAAGCTGAAGGTCACCGTCCGTAAAGAAACCATCCGTCTGCTGGGTGTGTATAGAAGTGAGGATAGTCTTCCGCTGCTCCTGCACGAGTTCGGGAAACCAAACGTGCACAAGGATGTATTGATTGCTATCGGACATGCAGCCAAACAACTGCTGGACGATGAACGCAGCTGGGAGATTCTAAGCGCCATCGCAGCTTCTCCGCAAAGTGATGTGGCAGTTAGCTTATTGTCCCAGCAGCCTGCTGCGCTTCCGGTTGACTATAGACCGCGCTATCTGTCCTTAATTCTGGAGATTGCGGGTCACCCGGATGCATACGTCGGCAGACATGCCTTCGTTATTATGAGCTGGTGGACGGATGGACATGAAGAGGTGATTGCCGCTGCCGCTGCTCAGGCGATTACGGACCTGGAAGACAGTACCCGGTGGGAATTTGCGATGAACACCCTGATCGAAGCCTGCCAGGATGGCAAGATCAATGAGGCGGTAGCCGGGATCTGTCAGAAGCTGGCTGGTCCGGTGGTGAACGATGAATGGAATGCAGCTACGGACAGAGATGTGCCGCACCGGCAGCGGCTATCGAAATTAATAGAGAAGCTGGCCCTTCTGCCGAAGGAGACACGCCAGCAGCTTATTCCATTATACCTGGAGCTGATTCATATTCTGGCTCCCGACGAGACGCTGCAGCAGCTTGTAATGAAATTATATATCGCAATACTAGATTGGAATAACGTGGAGGAATCCGCCGCCTATCTGAACCGGATGGTACATAGTTTGTCCGATCAGCCGCAGCTGTTAGGCGAGGCGTATAGCCAGATCACGTATAATCTGGATACAAGCACCGGATACTGGACGCCGGAGACGCTGCTTGAGCTTGTAGACAGATTGCGGACGGAACCGCGGTATGAAGCCGCGTATATTGGACTTTCCTTGCTGGAAGCAGCGGGAGCTGCGCTTCGCTGGAGTCCGGAAGCCGCAGAGTATTTGCGGGGGTACAGGAATCACACGAATATCGCAGTCCGCACCCATGCGCTTAATATTTGGACGGCGAAGGAGTAGGTAGCAGGGGATTAAGCAAGCAACAGACAAGTCAGAAGCGTTACTCCAGAGACAGCCGCATATGCAGAATAGGCCAAGGCTTGCCTTGCTCATCCCGTTCAGACCGGTCATAGACCGCAAATCCTAAATGTTCGTAGAACCCGGCAGCCTGGGGATTGTCTTCATTGACATCCACATCGCGCACGTTCAGTGTGTGTATGGCGTAAGTGACCAGCTCTTTACCGATGCCTTGTCCCCTGACGGCCGGGTCTACGAACAGCATTTCAATCTTCTGCTCCTGAACACCGATGAAGCCGATAGGACGACCCTCCTGATCTGTATAGGCGAGCAAGTGGGAGATTTGCGCAATTCCTTGCTGCACCAGGGGGCGTAAATCTTCAATATCCTGTCCGGTGAGGAAAAGATGCGTAGCCCCCACGGCATTCTCCCAGATGCGCAGCAGGTGATCGGATACTTCCCGGGTTCTAAGTGTGACCTCTTGTATACGGTTCATGGTTCCTCCTTGGCAAATTTCTTTTGGTTGTTGATTCTAGCATACCGCAAGCACGACATTAACACCTATAAAAATTGGGGGTAAACCTTTAGTTTGCAGAGAGTAATGTAAACGCTTACTATATATAATCTATTTTGAAGGAGGACAGGCCAATATATGGCATATAGCTCAGGATAAGTTATATTCCGTGAACAGAAGCTACTGGCAAGTGAGGGCGGGTAAGACAGGCTGTACCCACAAAATATTCTTGGGAGGTAATTCAATGTTTAAGTTAAACAAGAAGATTCTAACGGTAGTTATGGCAGCCACTATGAGCTTCAGCGCATTCGCAGCCACCGCAGGTGCAGCAACTGATTATTGGCAGAACTGGACGGATGGCGGCGGGACGGTCAATGCTGTGAACGGGTCTGGCGGGAATTACAGTGTGAACTGGTACAATACCGGCAATTTCGTGGTCGGTAAAGGCTGGAATGTCGGATCACCGAACCGCACGATCAATTACAATGCAGGCGTCTTTGCCCCGTCCGGCAACGGATATCTGACGATGTACGGGTGGACTAGAAACTCACTTATCGAATATTACGTGGTTGACAACTGGGGTACCTATAGACCTACCGGACAATACAAAGGCACGGTGAACAGTGATGGCGGCACTTATGATATCTATACCACTATGCGGTACGATGCTCCTTCCATTGACGGTAATGCGACGTTCCCTCAGTACTGGAGTGTCAGACAGTCGAAAAGACCGATCGGAAGCAATTCAACGATCACCTTCAGCAACCATGTCAACGCCTGGAAAAGCAAAGGGATGAATCTGGGAAGCAGCTGGTCTTACCAGGTAATGGCAACTGAAGGATATCAGAGCAGCGGCAGCTCCAATGTAACGGTATGGTAACGGGAAGCTGACAGGCGACTGGCCGGTTCCGGCATTCGCGAAGGCCAGTTAACCGATAATAGGGCTAAGGCCGGCCGGTCACACAGCGGACGGCCTTATTTTGCAAGCGGTTACTTGCAACCTGCCTTAATCGCTTCTAAGGAGATGTATCCATGAGAAAACTATTGATTATTCTGGCAATGGCCTTAATGGTTGTGATCAGTGCCTGCTCGCAGGACAAGCCTCCCAAGGAGGAACGCCTGGTCTGGGTCAAGGGCGGTTCTTTTGTAGATACCAAATCTAATTATCACGGAACCAATGTGACTCTTCCGGATTTCTATATCGGCAAATATGAGGTGACTCAACAGGAATGGCTGGACGTAATGGGGAATAATCCCTCCCAGTTCCAGGGGGACAAGCTGCCGGTGGAGAGTGTAACCTGGTATGATGCCGTGGAGTACTGTAATCAGCGGAGTATCAAGGAAGGCCTGGACCCCTATTATAATATAGACAAGAACACAGTTGACCCTAATAATACAAGCGACCGGGATTTCATGAAATGGACAGTAACGGCCAATGAAGGAGTGAACGGCTACCGTTTGCCGACAGAAGCCGAGTGGGAATATGCAGCAGGCGGAGGCCAGATGAGCAAGAGCACCAGCTATAGCGGAAGCAATAAGCCGGAAGATGTGGCGTGGTACTGGAGGAATTCCGGTGATCAATTCTTAACGGGGGACTGGAACTGGCCGGCGATTGAGAACAATCATAGCCAGACGAGATTCGGCGGCCTCAAGCAGCCCAATGAGCTGGGACTTTACGATATGTCAGGGAACGTGAGGGAATGGTGCTGGAACTGGTACGGAGAAGCGGGTCCGGATAACAGCAACGGATCACTCCGGCTGGTGAAGGGCGGCGGGTGGATCGGCGGCGTTAACAATACAGAGGTCGCCTTCCGGGGCAAGTTCGAGGCGAGCAGCCGGGGCAATGATCAGGGGTTCAGGGTGGTCCGCAGCAGGTAAGCAGCCATAACTGTGTAATTTGTACATTGAATTTCAAACTGTACATATGAAGAGTACCCTAATTTCAATTATGATGGAGAATGTACAACAAGAGGAATTAGGGGGATTGCAGTTGAAGTTGGAGAGGGGTCACTTTACACAAAGTGTGGTTGTCCGGTTAATTACATCCTATGCGGTGATTCTGTGCATACCTGTCATTCTCAGTGTGATCATCTATGGTCAGACGCGGGAAGTTGTGAAGAATGAAATTAAGCTGGCCAGCAGAGCGATGCTCCAGCAGGTGAGATATATTGTGGACGGGGAGCTGCTGCAGACAGAGAGCCTGGCTACACAGCTGGCTGTTCATAGCGAGGTGAAGAGCTTTCTTTCCTCTGCTTCCGGGAACGCTTACAAGATATATGAACTGAAGCAGGAGCTGGGCAGAATGTTAACGGCCAACAACTTCATTAAGGAGATTAACTTGTACTCCAAGCCGCTGCAGTCTGTTCTCTCCAGTGAGACTTATATAGATGAATATTCATTCTACGAAATGAAGCTGCAGACGGATAGCTTTGTCTATGGGGATTGGCAGGAGCTGACCCGGGAGTATCATTCGGGTAAGTATGCACTGCTTCCGCTTAAGAATCCGGATAACAAAGTCACCTACACGCCATTCTATATCCGTTCACTGCCGATTCAGGCAACGGCTGATGTGACAGGTGCACTGATTATACCGCTTAATGTGGACACAATGATGACGATGCTTGCGAACATCGACTGGGTAGAGCGGGGCCGGGTATTTATTATGGATACGAACGGCCAGATCATGATTCAGAATACGGGCGGCACGATGATTGAACCGTCGGCCTACCAGGAGTGGGATGAGCGGGGCACCGGCACCTTTACGGGCACTTTCCAGGGTGTGGAGTCGATGATCACTATTGAGTCATCGGATACGACAGGCTGGAAGTATATCAGTGTATTTCCGACCGATGTCTTCTGGGAACATGCCGGAGGGATGCGGACGATGAATATGCTCGGGCTACTGCTCTGCTTCGTGATTGGCAGCGCGGTGATCTATTATTTCGCCCGGAAGAATTATAATCCGGTCAAAGAACTGGTCAGCGTCTTCGCCCGTAATCCTGTGCAGGACACTGGTAAATATCTGGATGAGTACTCCTTCATCCGCAGAAATGTGCTGGAGACGATCAGGGAACGTGATGCTACGAACAAGAAGCATGATCAGCAGCTGCGGGTGCTGCAGAATTATTATCTGGGCAGGCTGCTGAAGGGGCAGGCCGACCGGAATACCCCGTTCACGGAGCTGGCGAAGACCTATAAGCTCCAGTGGACAACCGGTTCCTTTGCCGTGCTGTTGTTCTATATTGACAGCGGGGACGACGGGATAACCGATCTGGAATTATCACAATTTATTGTGTCCAATATTGTTGCGGATCTGATCGGCAGCCGCTGGACGATCAATTTCACAGATGTAGACGGCATGCTTGCAGCTGTTGTGAACATAGATCCGGAGCGTGCAGGGCAATGGAAGGATGAGATCGAGGATGATTTAGCCCAGGCTTATGAATTCATCACTCTACGGTATAAGCTCCGCTTCACGACGGTAGGCAGTGAATTGCAGACGGGTCTGGAAGGGGTGCATCTTGCGTTCCTTCAAGCGCTGGAGGCCCAGGAATACCGCAGCGTGCTTGGCGATGAGATGCTGATCTGGCACGGAAGCATCAAGACGAGCGAGAGCAGTTATTTCTTCACAGTGAATGACCAGATTCTGCTGATCAATTTGCTGAAGGCCGATGAGTTTGAGCAGGCGAACCATATGATTAACAGTATCCTGCAGCAAGCCTTCCAGAGGGAGCAGTCTCATGAAATCTCAAAGTGCATCCTGCTCGATGTAGCCACGACGATGATTAAGGCAATTCCGGATCAGGAACAGACCCGAATAGCCTGGGATGAATGGCGGCCGCTCAAACGGCTGCTCTCCTGCTCCACGAAGCCGGAATTCGAGCAGGAGCTGCTCGATATCTTCGAGCGGGTATGCACGGTGCTCCGCAGCAAGCCTAATCTGCAGGCGAGTGCCGGAATCGGCGAGAAGGTTACAGCGTTCGTACAGGAGAATTACAGCGATAAGAACCTGAGCGTGTCCCAGATAGGCGATCATTTCAGCCTGACCCCGCAATATGTGTCCCGGCTGTTCCGTGAACAGACGGGACAGGTCGGGCTGCGCGACTACATTAGCCAGACCCGGGTGGAAGCGGCCAAGGCCCTGCTGCTGGAGGGGGCCAGCATTGATGATACGGCCGAGAAGGTCGGATTCGCCAGCAGCCATGCATTCATTCGCGTATTCAAGAAGTATGAGGGAATTACCCCTGGGAAATACAAAACCATTCAATGATAGGAGCACAGATGACTTCCGGATGCCGGAGGTCATCTTTTTTTTGCGGCTGTATCTGCTTGAAGCCAGGAGGAATATGCGAAACCGTCTATCCGTTTCAAGGTGTCCATCGTCATTTGCGGTTAACGTACATCATTTCCGGTATTGGACATTGCTGAGCGGCAGTGTCAGCCAGTACATTGGTGGAGCAGTAAGCGATTACATGGAACGGCAGAGAAGCCGCCCGCAAGCGTCAGGCTGCCGCTCCTGTTAGAGTGAATTATTCGTGAGGAAGTGATGATGACATGGCAGCTCCTGCTAGAATCAAGCCCGCAGGCATGGCCCCGCGTACCAAGGCTGACCGGGTTCCGCTCTGGAAGCATGTTAGACAAGAATGGAAGCTGTATTCGTTTCTGGTGATTCCGGTAGTCTACTTTATTATTTTCAAATACGCGCCGATGCTGGGGAATATTATTGCCTTCCGCAAATACAGAGGCGGGCCCAATATCATGGGGACCGAATGGGTCGGGTTTACTTATTTTGAGATGTTCATGAAAGACCCTACGTTCTGGCGTGCATTTTTCAATGATCTTACCTTAAGTGTAAGCTACCTCCTCGTGAAATTCCCGGTTACGCTGTCCTTTGCACTGCTGCTTAATGAGATACGGAGAATCAAGTGGAAGAAATTCGTCCAGACGGTGTCCTATCTGCCCCATTTCATCTCTATGGTTATCGTCGCAGGGATGATTAAAGAGGTGGTCTCCTTAACAGGACCGCTTAACAGCCTTCTGGCCTCCGTTGGACTTGAGAAAATCTCCTTCATCTCCTTGCCGGAGTGGTTCCCCGTCATTTACGTCACCTCCGGCGTCTGGCAGAGTCTGGGCTGGGGGACGATTCTCTATCTGGCCGCGATGACTAGCATTGATCCGTCTCTGTATGAAGCCGCCAAGATGGACGGTGCTAACCGGTTCAAGCTTGCGAAGCATGTAACAATACCCGGTATCCTGCCTACCATTATGGTGCTCCTGATTCTGGATATCGGCAGCATTCTGGGCTCTAATTTCGAGAAAATCCTGCTGCTCTACAACCCGCTCACCTATGAGACAGCAGATGTCATCTCTACCTATGTGTACCGGATGGGAATCACCGGAGGGAACTTCAGCTACGCGACGGCCGTAGGCCTGTTCGAAGGTATTATTGGCCTGATCCTGGTGACGATTGCGAATACTGTATCCAAAAAAACGACGAAATCAAGCCTCTGGTAGAAAGGAGCCGAACCCGTGAAGCGATCCTCCACCTTTAACCTGTTTAACATCATTAACAGTATTTTTATGATTCTGATTGTCATGTTTACCTTGTATCCCTTCGTGTATCTTGTGGCCCAGTCCTTCAGCTCGGAAGCGGCTATCTATGCAGGCAAGGTGACTCTATTCCCGGTAGAGTTTACGACCAAGACCTATGAAGTGATTTTGAGCAAGCCCGATTTCTTCCATTACTACTGGAATACCATCGTATATTCCGTAACAGGCACCCTAATTGCAGTGACTGCAACCGCAGTGATGTCGTATCCGCTGTCCAAGGATAAGCTGCGGCTGAACAGATTCTTCATTCCGTTCGTGCTGTTCACGATGTATTTCGGCGGCGGCCTCATCCCGAACTATATCCTGGTGGCCAAGACATTGGAGCTGCGGGATACGATCTGGGCGATAGTCATTCCGGGAGCGATCAGCGCGTTCAATGTCATCCTGATGAAGACGTTTTTTGCCAGTCTGCCTTACGAACTGGAGGAAGCAGGGCGTGTAGACGGCCTGGACGTCTTCGGGATATTCACCAGAATCATTCTGCCGCTGTCGAAGCCGATTCTCGTAACAATCATGCTGTTCGTAATGGTCGGCATGTGGAATAACTGGTTCGGGCCGTCCCTCTATCTGCAGTCCAAGGAGAAGTGGCCTGTCGCCCTGTATCTGAAGCAGATCATCGACAATGCCGTCAGTCCGACTGAAATCGGAGCCTCCTCCGATCAGACGAGCCAGATTGCGGCAAGCATCAAATCGACAGCAATGGTCTTAACTTCACTGCCTATTATCTGTGTGTATCCTTTCGTGCAGAAGTATTTCGTACAGGGCATGATGATCGGCGCGGTCAAAGGATAAACGGTATCACCGGAGGGGGTTACGGCCCTCTCTGTTATATATAGCTCTATACCCAAAAAGGGAGGCAAACCATGAGATTCAGTAAACCACTTGCAATGGCATCGCTGGCGTTGATGTTGTCTATGACCGCTTGTTCATCCGGAAATAATGAGGCTTCAGGCACCAGTAATTCCCCAGCACCGAATGCTGCGGGCACGAATGCACCGGCAACAGCTGCGGCGGAAGATTATACCTTTGGTGCAGATCAGACCTTCCACTCGAATGAACCGGTAACCTACTCCATGATGTACAGCGACCATGAGAATTATCCATATCATAAAGACTGGCGGCTGTGGAGTGCGATCCAGGAGAAAACGAATGTAAACTTCGATTTGGCCATTACGGCAAGAACCGAATATGAGAACCAAAAATCCCTGCTCGTGAACAGCGGAGATGCTCCTTATATTATTCCTAAGACTTATGATGAATCCGCTTTCGTAGCCTCAGGCCAGATTGTGCCCGTGAGTGACTGGGTGCAGTACATGCCGAACTACATGAAGGCCGTGAAGGATTGGGGCATGGAGGAGGACCTGAAGGCTAAGCTGAAGGAGGACGGGAAGTATTATGTGCTTCCAGGCATGTGGGAGATTGCCGGCGGCGGTTATTCCTACATTATCCGCAAGGATGTGTTTGAAGCAGCGGGCGTGGACGTTGAAGGACAGCAGGGCAACTGGACGTATGAAGACTTCTATGAAGCGATGAAGAAGGTCAAAGACTTCACAGGCAGCAATTATGTGATCTCTGACCAATTCAAGGGAGATTCCGCTCTGAACATTGCCGCAGTTCAATATGGCGTTACCGCCGGCTGGGGATTATCAAGCGGTCTGGTCTTTGACCAGGAGAAGCAGCAGTTTGTGTTTGCCGATGCCTCCAATGACTTCAAGGACTTCCTTGGTTACTTCAATAAGCTGGTGAATGAAGGCATTATGGACCCGGAATCGTTCACCCAGGAAGACGATGCGGCCCAAGCGAAGTTCTTCAAGGGCGACACCTATGTGATCAGCGGAATCTATCAGGTTATGGCCGATTTCAAGAGCAAGATGCAGGTTCCGGATAGCGAGCTCTACATGATCACCCAGCCGGGCGGACCCAAAGGCAAACTGCAGGTCGAAACCTCCCGTCTGGAGAACGGAATTATGATCAGCCAGAATGCGCTGGACGACCTGGGTGAAGAGGGCTTCATTAAGATGCTGCGCTTCATCGACTGGTTCTGGTATTCCAATGAAGGCCAGATGCTCAGCTTATGGGGTGTAGAAGGGGAGACTTATACCTTGGACGCAGATGGAAATGTGGTGCTGAACCCGGAAATCTATTACAACGGGATCAATGAAGGTGCGCCTAAGCAGCTCAATGTCGATTACGGCTTCGCCGGAGGGATGTTCGCTTATGGAGGCTCGGAGAAGCTGAAGATGTCCAAGATGACCGATGGTGAAAAAGACTTCGTGAGCCGTGTCCAGTCGACACGGGATACCCGCAAGCTGGCACCGCCGATCATGGCGACTCCTGAGGAGAATGAGCAGATGAAGCTGATCTCGACGCCGCTGATGGATTACGTCAAGACCATGACGCTCAAATTCGTGACCGGCCAGGAGAAGCTGGACAACTGGAGCCAGTATACGGCCCAGGTTGAAGCCAACGGCAGCACGCGGTATGCGGAGATGGCCAATGATATTTTTGCCAAGACAAAGAGTCTGTTAGGCTATTAATGATTAACCGGGTGAAATAAAAACAAGGAAGTCACAGGAATCCCCTTTCGGGCAGACTTTCCGGCAGCCTCATCGTATGATGCGGTGGCTGGAGAGGCGCCTGGAGGGGATTTTGGTCTACTTGGTTATAAGTCACGAAGGAGTACGAATTTGTTTATGACAGAAGCCATGCATAGAGGGTCCCCTCCTGTTAAGAAAAAATAATTATACATATTTTAACATGGGGTAATCTAGTGTACGCTTATAAATAAAGATTACCTGTAGAGAGTTTATTAATTATGTTAGGAGCCGAAAATATGCCAAATTATGATTTTCATAATTGCTTATCTCCACGAGAGTTTGAGGAATTGGCTAGAGATATATTGGAAATAAAAGAGAAGGTTATATTTAAAATCTCTAGTCGAGGAAAAGATGGTGGAATCGACCTTATACATCGTGAAGATAAAACAAAAATAATCGTTCAAGTAAAGTGCTACCAGAACAACTATAAACAACTACGAAGTGTTTTAAAGTATCAAGAGAAACAGAAAGCCAAATTCCTAAGTCCTTCTCGCTATATTCTCGTAGTTTCTCTTGAGCTTAGCAATGAGCAACGAAGTGAGATTATTAGTCTTTTTGAAGGTTTTATAAAAACAGAGGATGATATTATTGATAGGAATGATTTGAATCAATTGCTTGGAAAAGAACAGTATCACAAGGTAGAACAAAACCATTATAAATTGTGGATTAGTAGTACTGGTGTGTTAATTTCAATTATTGAAGGGATTGTTCATCGCGCTAGCTTAGTTAATTCGAAATTTGAACTTGATCAAATAAAGGAAACGGTGAAGGTTTTTGTTCAAAATCCTAGTTTTGGGCGATCACTAAGATTGTTAGAAAAGTTTAGATATATATTGATTTCTGGAGAGCCTGGTGTTGGGAAAACGACACTGGCACGTTGTCTAGCGGCGTATTACTTACAACATATGGGGTATGGTGATTTCATTTATGCGGACACGGTAAGAAATGCGCTTGAGATGTTCAAAGAGAAAGAAAAACAGGTTTTCTTTTTTGATGATTTTTGGGGAAGTGTATTTAAAGATGAGAAGCTCCCGCATAACGAAGAAAAGCACATGGTGAAGTTTATTGAACTTGTTTCTAGATCAAAGAATAAAATATTGATATTGACGTCACGTGAATATGTACTTCAGCAAGGCTTAGCAGAGTATCATGATGAACAGCTCAATAGAACATTTGATATCGGAAAATGTATGCTTCAAATGGAAGATTACTCTGAGGTGATTAAAGCTAAAATTATATTTAACCATCTATATTTCTCCCAACTTGAATGGGATTATGTCGAGATTATCGCTAATCACTATGAACCGATTATTAAACACAGTAATTATAGTCCAAGGATTATAAATGATTTTCTAAACCATGGAATGAACCTTATCGAAGATAATTCTCCTTCTGAGTTCTATAACGCCTTTAAACAATACTTAGATGAGCCATTATCTTTCTGGAAGAGCATTTTTATGCATCAGACTCGTGGAGCACAATTAGCTGCACTTATTTTGTTTTTATCTTCGCAACCCATGAGATTATGTGATTTAAAGCATTCTTACTACACTTGTTTAAATTTCATGAATGAAAGTAATACTTCTATTAGAAATTTGGAATTCGAAAGTATCATTGCACAATTAGAGAAAACAATGATTAAAACCTATTTGAGTAATGGAACAGCCATTATTTTGGTTGAATTTCAAAATCCATCTGTTAAGGATTTCTTATATTTATATCTATCTGATTCTTTAGAGCTCTTTGGCCAAATATTAATCCAAGGCTGCCCATTTCTAAATCAACTTCTGTTTATGTTTAAGACGACGGTTTCGGGGCGTAGCATTGAAGATAGCTCTGGAGATGATATCTTTATTCAAAAGAAAATAAATCTAACACCTACGCTGGAAATTATGCTCACAGATAAGATTATTACTGATTTTGATATTTTGAATTATTCCTATTTCGATAATGATATCTTTGAGAATAAATCGTCTGTGTATACAAAGCCAGATGACTGCATTGTCAGAAAATTAAATGATATTATGTTTAACTTTGACGTTGAGAAAAATAGTAGAATGAAAGAATTTGTGAAGAGCAAAATTCAGTATTTATGTGAAAGGCTTCATGATGAAGACTATCCATTTAGTTATGGTGATATGATTGAATTTCCCGATTTAATTAATAGAGTACTTTTGTTAAATATTGATTTAGATGAAGAAATAATTTTAGAGGACTATCATAGATGCTCCAGATTTGCTGAGCATTGGCTAACCTTCACAGAATTTGCAGGGATTTTTCCTAAAGCATATGCTAACTTCAAGAAAAAAAACTATAAGGAGATAAAGGCGAAAATCAAGTACTTATTGCTTGATGATATTGAGTTTTTTGCATCTGACATGCAGTATGAACGAATCGACTTTCTTATTGATATAATTTATCCCCGAATTTTAGATACGTTTAAATTACGTGATAGTAAATCCTTTTGGAAAGTTTTTAGATTCACTATGGGTTATGATAATGAAACGAAAAAAAACAATCAGTATGAGGCAGAAAGAAATATGAGAATAATAGAAAGAAGAGAATCTGAAGAGAAAATAAAAGAAATTATAAATGAGGAAAAAAGGGCGCTATTAGGAAGTAAAGCCGAAGCCTTAGAAGATCAAGAAATTATTGACTTTATAATTAAGAATGCACAAACTGCATCAGAGGCGGAAGAAATAGTATCATTATATGAAGATGAAGAACCTTGGTTTATTTACCCTTTTTATGGGAGCTGGAATAGATTATCGCTCTTATTAGAATTTTACCATGATCAGAAACAGATACCTGCAACGAGCCTATTGTTTTTTGAAATGTTAGCTGCTTTTCTAATTAAAGATAGTGATTCCACAAATCATGTTAATAATCTTCGAGAAATGTTTTCGGAATTTGCTTTGGATATGTTAAGAAAGGGTCAAACTATTTTTTCTGCAGAAACTCTCGAGAAGCATAAAGTCTTTCAAACCGCCTTTGAAAACAATCAGGTTGACCTTTTAGAAATATTATCATTTCCTTTCATCATTCAGAAAGGGAAGTGGTATATGTTTCAGACAGTAGTGTTTCAAGCGTATTTGTCACTAAAGGTATTTCTTACTCACAATACTAGTAAGCATTCAACTTCTTATAAAGAATTTCTGGACTTACAAAATGATTTCTGGGACTTCAAACACGATGTTTGGTTATTATGTTCTGAAATGGATATTGTGAGATTTAATGAGTTTTTTTTGGTTTCTGCTTTTCAGGAATATTTAAATATTATAGATTCAAGCAACCCCAAAACAGTTACTTCTTCGACTTTCAAATACCTTGGTCTTACTTTAAACTTTAATATTCCTTCAGATACCGCGTTTCCTGAAAATTCTGGTTCAAGTTGTAAGAGTTTAGAGGCTTCGATATTTGAATTTATTGGTCATGATTTACTCGATATTGAATTTTTAATGGATTCCTCTAGTGAAGAAGAAGTTAAAGAAGAGTCGTTAATGGATTTGAGCCAATTTATTCTAAAGTACGGTTCTAAAAGCTATGGAGAAAATGAATTTAAAATTGATTTAGCTGAACATAATGCTAACCATGAGTTATTGGAAATCTTCAATTCTTTAGGTGTATGTGATTTTTTATGGAATACTTATCACCAAGTTCAGGTCATGGTAAAGCAAGCAATAGAAGCAGATTATAATTACAGACTAGATTCATATAAGCAAGCTCCGCAGGTTCGTAGATTTTTCAGTGAAGAGTAGAGGATAATAAATTATGAGGAAGGAAGAATTAATTATTCAATCTATTGATAATTAACCCATCAAAGATTTTTTGGCGATATCGCCATACTATAGTTTTGATTTAAAGCATAATTTCATAGCAAACGGGCTTTTCCCGTGTGCTATGAAATAGCTTAAATATCAGCTTTCGAGAGGTAAGATGATCTTACCTTGCAGGAAACATTTCCATTCTATGCAGATCAATAACCATATCTCCATTTTTTAGAATATCCAGTCCAATAAGACCGTTGATATAATTAATACCTTCGTGAAAAATGCCGAAATCAATGGGAATATCATTCATAATCAATTCACCGATTTGGATTTGATCAATAGTTTTCTGGAATGTATATTCATCTCCGCCAATCCCAAAGCTACGCACAAGTTTATCGCCATTCTCAAATTTGATGCCTAGTTCAGAAACAATATCAGATGACAGGAGCGAGTGAGCCGCACCTGTATCGACAACTAATTTATCTATGGTTAAGGAATGATTTCTATAGTTAATTGTCATCTTTGTCTGAAGCAGACCGTGTATGAACTCAATTTGCATCTTGTCTTCTCCTATATAGAGGATGGTTTCTAAGTTCGACAGTGATATTCTCTTGTCCGGTATGATAAACAATATTATTATTCTTGCAATTTAGTAATAATCGGGTGGCCTCGTCAGGGTCCTGAATGGCACGGACCAGTGCGACATTATCTATGAACTGAATGTTATCTTTGGTATGAGAATCCAATATTTCGAGCAGTACATACTGATCGGGATAAATTGAACGAACCTCTTGCCATTGCATCTAGATCACATCCTTGTATTTATTCTTGTTTCCTATAATTATACCCTACTGTAATACGGGAGTGAACCTCATGTGATGTTATTACCGCTCAGAACATTACCAGATCCCATTTCGATTCTGGAATGGCGGGTTCCCGGCATTGGCGGGGGCCAAGGAAAGAGAGACTACGCCAGTGCTTCTGGCAGATGTTTTTTCCACTTTCTGATTTTCGCACGGAAGGATTTGAATGGAGCGGCTGAGTTGATGTGAATCCAGCGGGCCATAGGCCAGTTCTCCTTGGTTCCGGTCCATTGACGCGCGCCTTGGGTGAACAGCTCCTGATCTGTCAGCGTACCAATCCAGTCCAGCCAGTCCTGCTCTGATTGCCGGAAGATGCCGCGCAGTTCGGACAGGGAATATTCAGCATATTTGCTGTAAAAGGATTGATACAATCCGCCAAGTTCATTCCATTTATAACCCGGAGCGGGCATGGAGAAGGTCTGGCCTTCCCGTTCACTCTTGTCCCAATTCCTCACCAGCTCCAGCCATCCCAGCTGATAAGCGATGATCTCGGCCGGGGTTTTGTCCACCTCGGGAATTCGTCTGTCCTTGTATGTATTGTTAATTCCGTCGAATTCGGCATCCAGGAGCAGGTACAGGTTATGGATCGTATCCATCAGCTCCTGTCTGGACGAGTATTCATAGCTTGCCATAGCCATCACTCCTTTACTTCGGTTATACCACAGGGTTGTGACAACAGTCTGTCCAGTTTGGCCAGTGAGTAGAAACTGTACTCGATTGTGTGAGTCAACGTCTGCTCCAAATCCTTTGTACGCCGATAAGATGATCTTCATCGAAACTTAGTTTATAGATATCTGGCATATCCAGCTGCTTCCAAAAGCTGTAATCATAGCGCTGATCCAGAGCATTCATGATTAAGACCATAATATTACCGTGAGTTCCAATGACCACGTTACAGCCTTCGTATTGCTTCAATACTTTGCAGAGGGCTCTAAAACCTCTATTCTGGGCAAACAGACTGGATTCTCCGCCTGCCCAGGCAAAAGAAAAGTCCTCCCATACCCTTTTAATCGCCATATCGAAGTTACTTACAGGCTCTCCAGACAACATTCTTTCTTTGAAATCTCCCTCGATTACAATATCAAGGTTCAGTGGTACAGCTAATCCTTGAATAGTCTGGATAGCCCGTTTATAGGGGCTCGAGATTAGAGTATTAATATTCTCATGGAGAAGTAGAGAGATAACTCTCTGTGCATCAGCTAGTCCACGCTCGGATAAAGGTCTATTAAGCTCGTCGATAGAATAAGTAGAGTGGGCGTGCCTAACCAAATACAGATTTGTAGCCATTATTTATCACCTCATCTGCTAATAGTTGTACTGCATTGTACCATGAATGAACCGGGGGATTCAGCGATGAATGAGGAGTATAGAGAGCGGATCGGGAAGGTTATTGCTTACATAGAGGATAACAGCAGTCAGCCGCTGAGGCTGGATGAACTGGCGGAGATATCCCATTTCTCCAAATATCATTTCACCAGAATCTTTACAGCCGTGGCGGGCATGACGCCCATGGTCTTTGTGACCAGGAAGCGTATAGAGCAAGCGCTGGTACTGCTGACCGGAACGAATCAGACCATTCTGGAGATTGCGGGGAAGTGCGGATTCGAATCGGTGTCGGCTTTGGGTGTCCAGTTCAAACGGCATTATGGATGCACCCCCGGCAGTGTCAGGAATAGCGGGCAGAAACATAGCAATTTCGCAACAGCCTTCAGCAATAAGCAAGCAGATAAGACGCCTATGGCGGATTACAATAGAACAGAAAGAAGGAATCCGCTGTTAAGGAGGGCATGGGACAGCATGGTAGAGATCAGGCACATCCCGGAGGTCGAAGTTGCCTATATCAGGCATATTGGAAGTTACCTGGACACGTATAGCGCCTGGGACAAGCTGAAGCGTTGGGCCGCACAGCAGGGGCTCCATCCGGCCAATCAGCAGTTCATCGGAATATCGCTGGATGATACGGAGTTCGTTCAAGAGTCTGTCTGCCGGTACGATGCTTGCGTTACACTTCCCGGGGGTTTTGAGCGCGAGGCTCACCGGAAGGAGGCAGAATTCAAGACCTTATCCGGCGGGCTGTATGCGGTGTATTCCTACTACGATACGGTAGATAGATTTGTCCTTGCGTATGACAGCATGTTCAGCGTATGGTTACCCCGCAGTGGCTATGAAGCCGATGACCGGCCATGCCTGGAGTACTGTCTGAATGATCCGGCGCAGGACCCGGAGGGTAAGTGCAGGGTTGAGCTGTACATCCCCATTAAGCAGGAAGCCTAACAATCAGAGAATGGAGTGCCAGCCAGTATGAATCTGGAAGTTGTGTTTGACCAATTCCCTGTCCTGCGGTCAGAGGAGCTTGTATTGAACAAGGTTGAGGAGCATCATCTGGATGACCTGTTCGAGATTTACAGCAATGACCATGTGTTTGAATATTGCGGGATCATTCCCAAGCACAATAAGACTACGGTGAAGAACATGATCGGTCATTATGAACGGGATTATCTCAAAAGATCACGGATCAAGTGGGGCATCTTCGCCGCAGAGGAGGAGTCACGCCTGCTCGGGATTATTGAAGCCTGCGATTTCAATCAGAAGGTGAATATGGTGACCATAGGCTATTTCCTCGCGGAAGCCCATTGGGGACAAGGCCTGGCCTCCAGAGCGGTGGAGCTGCTGACGGAATTCCTGTTCGAGCAGGTTCAGGTGAACAGAGTACAGGCTGAAGTGATGCTGAACAATGTGATCTCCAAGAAGGTGCTGCTGAAGAACAGATTCGTCAAGGAAGGGATGCTGCGGCAAGCGGCCCTTTGGTCCGGCAAGGGAGTGGTCGATCTGGAGATCTACAGTATACTGCGGGAAGACTATATGAAGCCAAAGACACAGACAGCTGTGCTGCTCGCAGCGGACTGAGGAGCCGCCCTCGCGGTCCATCATCCATTCATGCCAAAAACCGCAGACAGGGGCGAACCCCTGCTGCGGTTTTTGGTATTTGCTTATTTGAGCCTAGCCTTATTTACAGTCCACACTTAGGCTTGCATCTTCTGCGCCGAATAGAGCCGGTGGTAAAGGCCGCGGCGGGCAATCAGCTCCTCATGCGAGCCGCTCTCGGCAATGCCCTTGTTCGAGACATACATGATGCGATCGCAGTTCTTCACCGTAGACAGACGGTGCGCGATGATGAACGAGGTGCGTCCCTTGAGCAGCTCATTCAGCCCCTTCTGGAGCAGACGTTCGGTCTGCGCGTCGATGGAGGAGGTGGCTTCATCCAGGATGAGAATCCGCGGGTCAGCCAGCAGCGTTCTGGCGAACGAGATAAGCTGGCGTTGTCCTTGGGAGAGCTTGGAGCCGCGCTCATTCACCTCTGTCTGGTAGCCCTGGTCAAATTCACGGATGAAGTCGTCGGCACAGACCGCCTTCGCTGCGGCAATGACCTCCTCCTCGGTAGCATCCGGTCTGCCGTAGCGGATGTTATCCAGAATGGTTCCCGAGAAGATGAAGCTGTCCTGCAGCATAATCCCCATCTGTCCGCGCAGCGATTTCAGCGTGATCTGTGAGATGTCCTGGCCGTCGATCAGAATGCGTCCGCCGGTCAGATTATAGAAGCGCGAGATCAGGTTGACGACCGTCGTTTTGCCGGCACCGGTCGGGCCGACCAGAGCGATGCTCTCTCCGGCTGCGACCTCAAGCGAGATATTCTCCAGAATATTCAGCCCCGGATCATAGGCGAAGGTGACATCGTCGAAGGTAACCCGGCCCTGAACGGGCGGAAGGGCCTTAGCGCCGGGAATATCGCTAACAGTCACCGGCTCATCCAGCGTCTCGAAGATCCGCTCCAGATAAGCCACTGCATTGATGAAGTTGTTGTACAGGTTCGAGAGATTCAAGATCGGCTGCCAGAAGCGGGCCGCGTAGCTGCTCATGGCGAGGATAACGCCAAGAGTCATGCTCTGCGGGTCCAGGGTCAGCAGGCCGACCAGGAAGATCATAGCCGTAACCATAGTAGACAGGTTATCGACACTGAACGGAATCAGCAGGTTGTAACGCTGTGCCTTCATCCATGCGGTGCGGAAATTACCTGCCAGACGGGTGAAGATTCCTTCATTACGTGTCTCCCGGGAGAACATCTGCGTGACACCAATGCCGCTGATGCTCTCCTGCAGATAGGCATTCAGATTGGAGCTTTTGTTCGATACGGCCTGCCAGGCCCGGCGCTGCCGGGTCTTGATCAGCAGCATGACACCGAGGAAGACGGGCAGTCCGGCAAGAATGATGAGGGAGAGCCGGACATCCACGGCGAACATGAACACAGCGATGAAGATCAGATTCACAATTTCCAGAATGAAGTTAATGATTCCGTTCGATAACACATCGGATACCGCATTGACATAGTTCACGACCCGGATCAGGATCTTGCCCTGCGGCCGGTCATCGTAATATTTGAACGGCAGATCCTGCAGATGCTTGAACAGGTCTGTGCGGATATCGAAGATAATATCCTGTCCGACGCTTGTCATAATCCGTGAGCGGATCGTAGCGAGAATTACGCTGACCACGATAGTCGCCAGCATTAGCATGGACCAGCCTACCAGCGGGCCCATGGCTTTGGCCGGAATGGTGACGTCCACCACATGCTGCATAATAAGCGGTGCTGACAGGGCGATAGCCGCCGACAATGCACTAAGCACAAATGCGATAAGCATCGGCTTTTTTTTGCGTCTGATATAGACCATGGCCCGCCGGAAATGCTTAATGTTAAACGGCGATTCCAGATTCTCATCGACATCGAATTTATTCCTGGCCACTTTCGGTCACCTGCCTTCCAATACCCTCGTTCTGCAGCATAAATACATCATAATAGTAACCCCGCTTCGCCAGCAGCTCGGCGTGGGTGCCTTCCTCAATCAGACGGCCGCCCTCCAGAATAAGAATGCGGTCCGCCTGGGCGGTGGTCGATACCCGCTGCGCAATGATGATCTTCGTGCAGGGGTACTCCAGCTCGCGCAGGCTGCGCTGAATATGCTCCTCCGTCTCCAGATCGACAGCAGAGGTCGTATCATCCAGGATCAGGATCGGACGGCGGACCGCCAGGGCGCGGGCAAGCGCAATGCGCTGCTTCTGCCCCCCGGATAATCCGACGCCGCGCTCCCCGACCACGGTATCATACCCCTCAGGCATTTTGACAATGAAGTCATGGGCAGCAGCGAGGGCTGCAAAAGACTTAGCATCCTCCTCCGGAAGCTCCGGATCTCCATAAGCGATATTGCCGTCAATGGTATCGGAGAACAGGAGCACATCCTGTGTCGCCATACCGATATTACCGCGGAGTTCATCCAGCTCCAGCTCCCGGACATCTCTGCCGTCTACCAGCACACGCCCTCCCGCTACATCATAGAACCGGGGAATCAGGTTGATCAGCGAGGTTTTGCCGGAGCCGGTTGCGCCCATAATTGCAATAGTCTCACCGGGCTCAATTGTGAAGCTTACATCATCCAACACGGTAGCGCTGTCATATTTGAACCGTACATGGTCGAATTCAATCCGTCCCTCGTAGCGGCGCTGCTCTATCTGATTATGATCGTTGACAATCGCAGGCCGGGCATAATAGAGATCAATGATTTTGGACAAGCTGGCAAAGAAACGCTGAATATCATTAATGATGATCCCGATATTGCGCATAGGATTCGAGACCGCCCAGATTAGCGATGAGAAAGCCGTGAATTCACCGAAGGTAATCCGGCCCTCCATCACTAAGTAACCGCCGGCCAGCATCAGCACGACGTTGAAGCCTTGAGCGAAGGTCTCCAGATAAGGGAAGTAGTCAAGCCAGACGAGGGCTGCTTTTTTGTTCGCCACAGCGTAATTGACGTTCTTCTCTGTGAATTTCTCGATTTCAAACTCTTCACGGGCAAAAGCCTTGACCACACGGTTCCCGGAAATATTCTCCTGGGTCGTCGTGTTGAGCTGGGACAGCCGTTCACGCAGGTCGATGTACATCGGGCGCACTTTTTTGGCGAAGATGAAGGCCACGATGAAGATCGGCGGTGACAGGATCAGCATCCACAGTGTCAGCTGGACATCAATGGTAAGGAAATAAATCACGGCCGCCAGAAAAATCGTCAGCGATTCAATAATCGTCTTGAAAATCCACGCCATTGAGTGCCGCACCATATCCAGGTCGCCTGTCATCTTGGTCATCAGGTCGCCGGTGCGGTTACGGTCGTAATACTCCCGGTCCTGACCCTGAATCTTGTTGTACAGATAAATACGGATGTTATACATCATGTTCTGCGAAGACAGTTCATACTGCATCGTCGTGAAATAGGCCAGCCCGGTGCGGAGCAGCGAGAAGCCGATCATGCCCAGGCAGAGTGCCACGAGCAGTCCGCGTCCGGTAGCAAGATTCTGTCCTGCCTGGTCGCCGGCAATGAACGTATCGACGATACGCTGGCTGATGTAGGGGTTCACAATCGTAAGACTTGAGCCCACTACCGAGAGACAGATTGCCACGACATACCGCGCCCGGTTGCCTTCCAGGTTCTGCCACAGCCATTTGAGTTCAAACATTTGATCACCTGTTTTCTGTTGTTCTTGATAAATAAACACAGTGATTATAACACTATGGTTCAGAATGTATAGGTTTTCGGGCAAATTTTTATTACAATTCGCAAAACTTTTTGCCGGAGTAATTCTGCATTGCGTTAATGTATATCACAGCTTACAATAACTCTTACAGATTATGATAGTTACGTTGTTCACATGCGAAGCATACCTATGAGGGGGAGCATTTTGTTGGAAGAGAAACAGTTGACAAGAGGACTGAAGCCGCGGCATATCGAGCTGATCGCACTGGGCGGCACGATTGGCGTGGGATTGTTCATGGGCTCGGCAAGTACGATTAAGTGGGCGGGGCCTTCCGTGCTGCTGGCCTATCTTTTGGCGGGAATCATTATGTTTTTTGTGATGCGGATTATGGGCGAGATGCTGATTGTTGAACCGGTGACCGGCTCGTTTGCCACCTTTGCCCACAAATATATCAGCCCGCTGGCCGGCTTCCTGACCGCCTGGAGCTACTGGTTCCTGTGGGTGACTGTCGGGATGGCGGAGGTTACGGCGATTGGAATCTATGTAGGGTACTGGTTCCCGGACATTCCGCAGTGGATTCCGGCGCTGATCGGTGTCGGCATCATTGCGGCAGCCAATCTGGCGGCGGTGAAGCTGTACGGGGAGTTTGAATTCTGGTTTGCGATGATCAAGGTGGTGGCCATTGTCGTGATGCTGGTGATTGGAACCGGGGTGATCTTCTTCGGTCTGGGGAATGGCGGGCAGCCGCTTGGACTCTCTAATCTGTACAGCCATGGCGGTTTTTTTGCCGGGGGGCTTAAGGGATTCCTGTTTGCGCTCTGTATTGTCACCGCGGCCTATCAGGGGATTGAACTGGTGGGGATTACGGCAGGGGAAGCGGAGAATCCCAAGCATACGCTGCGAAAAGCGATCAAAAATATCATCTGGCGCATTCTGATTTTCTATGTGGGAGCCATCTTCATCATTGTGACCATTTATCCATGGAATGAGATCGGCGAGATCGGCAGTCCGTTCGTGTTGACCTTTGCCAAGGTGGGCATTGTCGGCGCTGCGGGCATCATCAACTTCGTTGTGCTGACAGCAGCCATGTCGGGCTGCAACAGCGGGATCTACAGTGCGGGCAGAATGCTGTATACCTTGGCCCAGAATGGACAGGCTCCGAAATTCTTCGGCAGAGTCTCGGCCAGCGGCGTGCCCAGGAACAGTATTATCACAACCATTTCCCTGCTGCTGGTTGGCGTGCTGTTCAACTACCTGATGCCGGATTCCAAGCTGTTTCTCTATATTTACAGTGCCAGCGTGCTTCCGGGAATGATTCCGTGGTTTGCCCTGGCCTTCAGCCAGTTCAGATTCCGGGAGAGGTGGAAATGCGAGATGGCAGCCCATCCGTTCAAGTCCCGCTTTTTCCCGGTCAGTAACTACATTATTATTATCTTCCTGTCGCTGGTGATCATCGGCATGTGGTTCAATCCGGATACCCATCTGTCGCTGATCGTCGGAGCCTCCTTCCTGGCTATTGTGGTCGCCGGTTATTATGCTTTTGGGATCAGCAAGCGGAGTCTGCCGCAGGATGCGGATGATGCATAAGTCCGTATCTTAGCAGAGTGGCAGATGGACGGTAGGTGCAGCACAAACGGGTCCATGCGCTGGAAGGCTGCTGCTGAGCAGATAACTGAAAAGAGCACGCTCCTGGTAACCCGGGGGCGTGTTTTCTATGCTTCGTACAATAAATACTCCTGATCGTTCTCGCGGAAATGGATGCCGTCCTTTTGAAGGATGGCATCCATTTATACTTGTAAGTTTTGCGCTACACATTACCCTCCTACGTCTAACTCGCTCCTTCTACTTCCCGCTGAAACGGCACGATCCTTGCTCAGACCAGCCAAAGCCTGGCCGATATCGAAATAAGTGGAAAAATGTCATCTAATAGTAGGATGTTCGTTGTTTAAGGAAATTTTGTTGGAAATTATACGTTTAATCTGGCGGAATTCAGCTACTCTAGCAGATATGGCGAAATTAAGTGTCATAAATCCAACTATACCTGATGAGACAGAAATAGCCTGATCAATAAGTGCCCAAAATCCAACTAAATTCGCTTGAACGGGAACTGAAGCTTCTGAAGCTGCAGCAGCAGCAAAATCAGCAGGCGGCGATAGCCAGCCAGGGCGGATGCCTCCAAAGTAAAGCACCTTCGGAAGCATCCGCAGCCACCCGTATTATTGCCTAACTTATGAGTTCAAGACGACGCAGCAGCGGCAGCGGAGGCGGCAGCTACGGCGATTGCGGTCTGCTGGGCAATGATGATATTGGTCAGGCTGGTAGATAACATGGATTCAATGATGCCGTTCTTCACATCATCTACATATTGATAGGATACGAGGGCGGCAGACAGCAGGAGCAGCTCCTGCTTATTGACCGACCAGCCGCCGAACCCCTTCTGCGGACGCAGGAACTCATAGGTGTCCGAGACATCGCTGACCAGCTGCTCTTGCTCATAAGGGAGCAGCGACAGGATGCCCAGTGAAGAGAGCGTATACTCTTTGTCCAGCCGGATATCCCGTGCGCGGAAGGCCTCCCGCAGGCTAAGGACCCGGCTTGTGAGGTCACCGCCGCCGAGCACCAGCACCTGTGTCAGTGCCTGCACGCTATTGCCGGAGAAGAATTCAGGCTTCAGTGTCACGTAGAGCTGCTCTAGCTGTTCTATGCCTTGCTGAATGTTGATATCGGAGAGGCCCAGCATGGCAGCGAAGATGTAATCGTCCCGTCCGGTCAGGAACCGGTGCTTCGCCCGCATCCCCTCATAGAATGCTTCAGTGCGTTCTATTGCCGTGGCATATTGATCGTAAGGGGTATGCGCAGCGATCTGATAGGCGGCAATTACCAGGTAGTCCGAGGCTCTGAACTTGCGTTCCTTCATCAGGTCATATACAGCCAGGGTATTCGCAAGCTGCTGTTCCGGCCGGGCTGAAAGGGAGAGCAGAGCCGCAATACAAATGGCTGAGGTTCCCCGGAAGGAGGAGAAGCCTCGGGTGTTGTCCTTAATCATCTCGTGGTACATGCGGATCGCTTCCACATTGGCCATCTTGCCCTCCACCGCGTAGAGCAGGGCTGCGAGACGGTTAACGGAGGCATTTTGCCAGGGGAATTCCTGTTTGATCTGCTGTGCATTAGTTACGAATAGTTCAAGTCTTGCTATGTACGCTTCCTTCATGGGGTGCCCCTCTCATCTGTCAATGTTATTAGGTTTATTCTACTATAAAACCCAGAACGATGAAATTGAAACGGCTCGGGCTGACTTGCCGCCAAACCTATGAGAGCGTATTCTTAAATCAAGATATACTAGAGAGCAGAATGATAATCCGGAAAGAGAGGCACGAGAATGATAAGAGCATCTGAAGATAATGAATATTATGAGCTGTCGAGTCCGACGATTCTTCCCAAGGCTTCGGGGTTCCTGTGGAATGAGCAGATGATGATTCATATGAACTGCCGGGGATATGCGGTAGCCCAGTTCATGCAGCCCGAGCCCGCCAAGTACTCGTATGCGCCGAATCTGGAGGCCAAGACCTTCATGCAGCCGGAGCAGCCTTATTATGCCCACCATCCCGGCCGGTTCGTCTATGTGAAGGATGAGGAGAGCGGAGAGGTATTCTCTGCCCCTTATGAGCCCGTCCGTATGCCCCCCGACCACTACACCTTTGCTGTAGGCAAACATAATATTATATGGACCATTGAGAAGAATGGTATCGCGATTGAGATGACTCTGAGCCTGCCTACCAATGAGCCGATGGAGCTATGGCGGGTGAAGGTGACCAATCTGTCTTCGGCTCCGCGCACAATCAGCATCTATCCCTACTTCACCATCGGCTACATGTCATGGATGAATCAGTCCGGCGAATACAAGGAAGACTTGCAGGGAATCGTGGCTACAGCCGTTACGCCTTATCAGAAATATCAGGACTATGCCAAAATCAAGCACTTGAAGGACAAGACCTTCCTGCTGGCTGACCAGCCCCCCGCTTCCTGGGAAGTGAACCAGGAGGCCTTCGAGGGCGAAGGCGGAATCAGCTCACCGGCAGCACTTAAGAGCGAGCAGCTGTCCCGGGGCGAAGCCCGTTACGAATCGCCGGCAGCCATTCTGCAGTACAGCATCGGCCTGAAGCCGGGGGAGGAGCGTGAATACCGCTTCATCTTCGGGCCTGCCCGGAGTGAGCAGGAGATTGCGGAGATCCGCCAGCGGATGTTCCTGGACACCGGTGAAGGGGGAGAAGACGGATTCGAGCTTGCTGAGCGTGAATATGCGGAATACATCCGCGAAGGCAGAGGCAGCATCGAGATTTCCACGCCGGATGCAGACCTGGACAACCTGGTCAACCACTGGCTGCCCCGGCAGATGTATTATCACGGGCAGACTAACCGCCTGACCACAGACCCTCAGACCCGGAATTATCTGCAGGATAATATGGGGATGAGCTATATGAAGCCGCAGATGGCCAGACGCGCGTTCCTGACGGCTTTAAGCCAGCAGGAGGTGAGCGGAGCCATGCCGGACGGCATTATTTTGCATGAAGCCGCGGAGCTGAAATATATCAATCAGGTGCCGCATACGGACCACTGTGTCTGGCTGCCCATCTGTCTCAGTACCTATCTGGATGAGACTGACGATTATAGCATTCTGGATGAGAGAGTTCCTTACGCAGGCGGGGATGAAGCGGGGACAGTCGCAGAGCATATCGACCGGGCGATGCACTGGCTGCTCCATGAGCGGGATGAGCGGGGTCTGAATTATATCAACCAGGGTGACTGGTGTGACCCGATGAATATGGTAGGCTACCGGGGCACAGGCGTATCCGGCTGGCTGACGATAGCCACGGCGTATGCCTGCATGATCTGGGCGGAGATTTGTGAGCGGAGCGGACGCCCGGATACCGGCAAGACCTTCCGCCACGCGGCGGAAGAGGCGAATGCGGCAGTTAATCAGTATCTCTGGGACGGCGAATGGTATGCGCGGGGAATCACCGATGATAATGTCGTGTTCGGGATCAGTGAAGATAAGGAAGGCCGGATATTCATTAATCCGCAGGGCTGGGCACTGCTCAGCGGTGCGGCGGATGAAGAGAAGCGGCAGAAGCTGATGAAGTCGGTCACGGAGCAGCTGGAGACCCCATACGGAGTGGAAAAGCTGGCCCCTTCCTACACAGCCATGCGTGAAGATGTCGGCCGGGTTACCCAGAAGCATCCGGGGACGGCGGAGAACGGAGCGGTCTATAATCATGCCGCAGCGTTCTATATTTATGGCCTGTATGCAGTGGGCGAGCAGGAGCAGGCCTACCGCCTGCTGCGCAAAATGCTTCCCGGGCCGGACATCCAGGATATCATCCGGCGGGGACAGCTTCCGGTGTTCATTCCGAATTATTACCGGGGCGCGTATAAGCAATTCCCGCAGACTGCCGGACGCTCCAGCCATCTGTTCAATACCGGAACCGTTCCCTGGGTATACCGCTGTCTGATCGACGGATTGTTCGGGCTGCAAGGGAACCGGGAAGGGCTGCAGGTGAGACCGCAGCTTCCTTCCGCCTGGCAGGAGGCGACGGTGAAACGCAGCTTTAGAGGCGCGGAGCTGCACATTGAGATGAAGCGGGAGACAGGGGTCACGGCAACGGAAGTGTACCTGGACGGCCAGCAAGTGGAGGATGGTGTGTTGAAGGGGCTGAAACCGGGTATGCAGTATCATGTACGGGTCAAGCTTCCGGCAGTTGATCCGGCGGAATGAAGAGGGGGCGGAAGGCACCCGGCTAATACAATAGGCTACTACAATAGAGGAGGCTGCAATTCATATGACAAATCATATTCCGGAAGTACGGATGAACGATGGACTGAAGGTACCTGCGATTGGCTACGGAACGGCCTGGATCAAAGGTACGAAGGGCGTGCAGAATCTGAAGACTGCCCTGGATTTGGGGTATCGCCTGATTGATTCGGCATTCAACTATGAGAATGAAGGCGTTGTCGGGGAGGCGGTACGGCAGAGCGGGGTCCCCAGAGACCAGCTGTTCATCACCTCCAAGCTGCCCGGACGCCATCACAAGTATGATGAAGCCGTCGAGACTGTTCAGGAATCGCTGTACCGTGCAGGACTGGATTATTATGACCTGTATCTGATTCACTGGCCGAACCCCAAGGTGAACCTGTATGTGGAAGCATGGCAGGCGCTGATTGATGCCCAGAAGCAGGGATTGATCCGTTCTATCGGAGTCAGTAACTTTTTGCCGGAGCATCTGGACCGTCTGATTAAGGAGACGGGTGTCGTGCCCAGTGTGAATCAGATTGAGCTGCATCCCTATTATAATCAGGCAGAGCAGCGTGCTTACCATAAGGAGCATGGAATCATTACAGAATCCTGGAGCCCGCTGGGACGCGGCACGGAGCTGCTGAAGAATGAACAGCTGAGTGCGATCGCTGCAGCCCATGACAAATCGGTATCACAGATTGTTCTGCGCTGGCATGTGCAGCTGGGGGCGGTTCCTATCCCAAGATCGGCGTCCGAAGAGCATCAGCGGGAGAATCTTGAAATTTTTGATTTCGCATTGTCAGGGGAAGAGATGAAGTTGATTTCGGAGATTCCCACAACCGGACCGCTGTGGGATCAGGACCCGCAGGTATACGAAGAATTCTGAGAATGGCTTATATGAAGAGGTACAGCCCCTTGCTCCCGAAGCAGGGGGTTTTTTGTAGTGCGGCCCATACATAATTCGTTTAATAAAAAGGGAAGCTGGTTACATAGAAAGTGTCTGAAGCCTATTCAGAATCAGAACCCAGCAGAGGAGGAAACATCATGAGTGATCAATATAAGATTCAGGACCCTGTTAAGCAATACGGCAAGGCTACACCGGAATTCGAGCAGCAGCAGCCAAGTCCCGGGCTGGAGACCAAGATGCATCCGCGTCCCGATGACGGGGCGGGAACGTACCAGGGCAGCGGAAAGCTCACCGGTCGCAAGGCCGTGATCACCGGAGCGGACAGCGGAATCGGGCGGGCGGTAGCGATTGCTTTTGCCCGTGAAGGCGCCGATGTGGTACTTGCCTATCTGCCGGAGGAAGAAGCTGACGCGAAGGAAGTGGTCCGGCTGGTGGAGGAAGCCGGCCGCAAGGCGGTTGCCCTGCCGGGCGACCTGAAGGACGAGAAGTACTGTGAGCAGCTGATTGCCAAGGCCGTCGAGGAGCTTGGCGGGATTGATATCCTGGCTAACATTGCCGGTAAGCAGCAGTTCGTGAAGGATATCGCGGATCTGACTACAGAGCAGTTCGATGCTACCTTCAAGACGAATGTCTACGCGATGTTCTGGCTCTGCAAGGCGGCGGTGAAGCAGATGAAGCCCGGCAGCACCATTATCAACACCTCATCTATTCAGGCCTATGAGCCTGCACCGATACTGCTTGATTATGCGACCACTAAGAGCGCAATCAATACCTTCAGCAAATCGCTGGCCCAGCAGGTGGCTGCCAAGGGAATCCGGGTCAATGTAGTCGCACCCGGGCCTGTGTGGACCCCGCTTCAGGTGAGCGGCGGACAGCCGGAGGAGGTCTTGGGAGAATTCGGAGCCAAGACTCCGCTGGGACGTCCCGGCCAGCCGGCGGAGATGGCCCCGGCATACGTATTCCTGGCCAGCCAGGAATCCAGTTATGTCAGCGGCGAGACGCTGAATGCCAACGGCGGAATGCCGACTCCATAATCAGCTTTATGCTTGAACCTCCGCAAGGAGGTTTTTTGCTGCTTGATCGTTTCACTTGCTGCGCTTTTGCATTCACAGGGGGTTCGTGTGCTACACTTGGATATAGGCAGTTGTGGAGAAGACAGGAGGAGACAGCATGGCGTTCGTAACGGTGAAGGGCGAATATAAGCGTTATAAGATGGGGGAGACCCTGATTGTTGCCAATGACGGCATTGAATTTGAGATTGAAAAGGGTGAATTTGCTGTCATTGTTGGACCCAGCGGAGCTGGGAAGTCAACAGTGCTTAACATACTGGGCGGAATGGATTCCGCCGACGAAGGCCAGGTCATTGTGGACGGTACGGACATCGCACGATTCAGCGCTAAGGAATTGACCGGCTACCGCCGTAATGACGTAGGCTTCGTGTTTCAGTTCTATAATCTGGTCCCAAACCTGACGACACTGGAGAATGTCGAGCTGGCTTCACAGATCTCCCCACGGGCGCTGGATGCGCGGAAGGTGCTGGAGGATGTGGGTCTTGGAGCGCGGCTGAATAACTTCCCGGCCCAGCTGTCGGGCGGGGAGCAGCAGCGTGTCGCTATTGCCAGAGCGCTGGCCAAGCAGCCGAAGCTGCTGCTCTGCGATGAGCCGACCGGTGCGCTGGATTACAATACGGGCAAGCAGGTGCTCAAGCTGCTGCAGGATACCTGCCGCAATACCGGAACTACAGTGATTGTCATTACCCATAACCTGGCGATCGCCCCGATGGCTGACCGGGTGATTGAAATCAACAACGCCAAGGTACGGAAAATGGTGAAGAACCCAGCACCGGTATCCGTGGACGACATCGAATGGTAAGGAGCCGGGAATCATGAAGAAACGGGCATTATGGAAGGATGTTTTTCGGGAGATCCGCCACACCAAGGCGAGGTTTCTCTCAATTTTTGCAATTATTATGCTGGGGGTAAGCTTCTTCTCCGGGATCAAGTCGGCGGGGCCGGATATGCTGGATACCGCAGCGACGTATTATAAGGATCTGCGGCTGATGGATCTGCGGGTCCAGTCCACTTACGGGCTGTCGGAGCAAGGGATAGCGAAGCTGCGGGACATACCCGGGGTGCAGACGGTTCAGCCTGTGTACAGCTCCGATGTGTTCCTTGGCGACAGCGGGCTGATTGCCAAGGTCTATTCGTATGCGGATGATAATAAGCTGAACGGGTATAAGCTCACCGCCGGGCGCCTGCCCGCAGCCACGGGAGAGATGGTGCTGGATGAGCATCTGCAGGAGGAGAAGAAATTCTCGCTGGGCGATTCGGTTACCTTCGGCGGGGAAGCCGGGGAGAAGCCCGAACAGAGCTTCCGGACACAGACCTACACCGTAGTCGGCTTCGCGCAGAGTCCGCAATATATTGAGACTGCGAACCGCGGAACGAGCCGGATTGGCAAAGGGACCGCCGATGCGTTTGCCGTCATCCCGGAAGAGGATTTCATCCTTCCGGTATATACGGAAGCCTATCTCAGCTTCAAGGATACGGCGGCACAAACCGCCTATACGCCTGCTTATGATAACCTGATCGAGCGGCATCTCTCAGAGACAGAGGAGGCGCTGAAGGATTATCCGGCGCAGCGCCTGGAGGAATTGAAGGCGGAAGCCGCAGCGAAGCTGGCTGCGGGACTTCAGGCAGCGGATGCCTCGCAGCAGCAACAGGCGGCAGGGCCTTCGGCATCCGCCGCGCAGAGCCAGCCGGAGCTGCCGAAGGTGTATGTGACGGACCGGACGATCAATCCCGGATACGCCGAATACAAGGATAATGCGGACCGCCTGTCCGCGATTGCATCGGCCTTTCCGGTATTCTTTTTCCTGATTGCAGCACTCGTCAGCTTAACGACTATGACCCGTATGGTAGAGGAGCAGCGGCTGCAGATCGGGACTCTGAAGGCACTGGGTTACGGGGCTATGGATATTATGGCCAAGTTTCTGGTGTATGGCACACTGGCCAGCCTTGCGGCTTCCATTGCCGGTCTGGCCATCGGCTTCACGTTCTTTCCGGACATTATCTATAATGCCTACAGCCAGCTCTACAACCTGCCGGATGTGATCAAAAGCTTCTATCCGTCCTACGCCGTGATTTCCATAATCGTGGCGCTGGTCTGTACCACTATGACGGCCATGATCGCCTCCCGGGTAGAGCTGCGCAGCAACGCATCCGTGCTGATGCGGCCCAAGGCACCGAAGAGCGGTCAGCGGATTATGCTGGAGCGGTTCAGCTTCTTGTGGACCAGGCTCAGCTTCGTGCAGAAGGTGACGGCCCGGAATCTGTTCCGCTACAAGCAGCGGATGTTCATGACCGTCATCGGAGTGGCCGGCTGTACAGCGCTTATCCTGACGGGCTTTGGACTGAAGGACTCCATCGGCAGTATCGCTGAGCGGCAGTTCGGCGGGATTATGAAATACAGCGCCCTCGTAGCCTTGCATGACAATGCACCGGCCGCCGATACAGCTTCCTACCAGAAGCTGATTGAACAGGAGACTGCGGTTACGGGAACGCTGGATGTGCTTCAGGAAGCCGTGACGGTCCGGGCCAAAGGCGTTAACGACCAGGAGGCGCGGATCTTTGTGCCTGCTGATACGCAGCAGCTGGCCTCCTTCGTTAATCTGAAGGACCGTACCACTGGTAAGCCGCGTGTATTGAATAGCGAGGGTGCAGTTATTACAGAGAAGCTCGCCAAGCTGTACGGTCTGGCTCCCGGAGACAGCCTGAGCGTCCTGGACAGCAACAATGAGGAATTCCAGATCAGGATTGCAGCGGTCACCGAGAACTATGTGCTGCATTATGTGTACATGACTCCGGCGTACTTCGCAGAAGTATTCGGGCAAGAGCCGGTCTTTAACACTCAATTGCTGAACTACAGCGGCAAGGATAAGCAGTGGGAGAACAGCTTCGGAGAGAAGCTCACTGCGAATGGACAGGTGGCGTTGGTCAGCTTTTCCAGCGGGGTGGGGGAAGCCTTTGAAGGAACCATGGAGAGTATGGATATTGTCATTGTGGTGCTGATTGTATCGGCTGCTGCGCTTGCCTTCGTGGTCCTGTATAACCTGACGAATATCAATGTGTCGGAGCGGGTCCGGGAATTATCAACGATTAAGGTGCTCGGTTTCTATGATAAGGAAGTTACGATGTATATTTACCGGGAGAACATTCTGCTGACGCTGCTCGGCATCCTGTCCGGCAGTGCACTGGGGATTATTCTGCATAGCTTTGTGCTCTCGACGGCTGAGCTGGATGCCACAATGTTCGCACCGCTGATCAAGTGGCAGAGCTATATCTATGCAGCCTTACTGACTGTTCTGTTCTCGGGGATTGTAATGGTGTTCATGCATCTTAAGCTTAAGCGGATTCATATGATCGAAGCGCTGAAATCTGTAGAGTAGCACAAGCAGGCGAATGAGGAAGGATGATTAGCTGAGGGCGGAGCTGCCCCTAGCTATAATCCTTCTTTTTTGCGTCTAAAAACAAGAGGGATGACAGGGAGATTCATAGTCGGAAGATGGAATTATATGGTGGCTGGTGTCGAAATAACGCAAAAATAATAGAATGGTGTCATGAAAACTGACCTAATTGACGCATTGTGAAAATGATTAGGACCAATATAAACGCTTACATCGCATGAAGTTGGAATTAAATGTTTTTGTAGCAAAAAAATAAGATTTAAAGATGACAAATAAATCTATTGACGTAAGAAATATTCACATGTAATATAAACCATAATTTATACAGGGATTGTTTTTGGCCCCTAACCGGGGAAATTGTCCCTGACTCTAATTGACCTGCGGTCTATTTATCGCAGCCCTACAATATATATTAGATGTGATGTTATGTCACATATATTGCGAAGGCGGTCATTAGCAGACTCAGGCACATCCTAATCCAGAACATCCCAGTCTCCCGAGAAGTTTGGAAGAGAAGGTACAAGCACTTAACTAAGGAGGAGTAAAGGAATGGCGAAAAAGAGAAAATGGTGGTCTGGTTTACTTGTCTTATCATTGGTAGGGGTTCTGTTCACAGGTTGCAGTACCAATAACACTGCAAGTCCAACAAGTGCTCCTGCAGCAACTGAGGCTCCTGCCGGGAGCGAGGCGCCGGATGCTACTGAAGCACCTGCGGCAGACGGGCCTGTGGATGGCGGAACCCTTGTTACAAGTACATTTTCCGATATTGTTAATCTTAATCCTCTCTTAATCAATGACACCTCTTCAGGCGATGTGGCCCAATTCGTCTTCGCCAAGCTGTATAACCTGGACCGCGAAGGCAATGTGCAGGCAGAGGATTGGTCTCTGGCTGCCGCGCTTCCTGAGATCTCCGAAGATGGCTTGACCTATACCGTGAAGCTGAAGGATACCGCCAAATGGAGTGACGGCCAGCCGGTCACGGCGGATGATGTAGTGTATACCATTGAAACGGCCAAGAACCCCGAGACCGGCTCACCGCTGACCAGTGCCTTTGATAAGGTGAAGAGCGCAGAGAAGGTCGATGCCCAGACTGTAAAAATCACCATGACTCAAGTGTACGCGCCATTCCTGTACGCGCTGGTTCAGGAGATTGTTCCGGCCCATATCCTTAAGGATGTGAAGCCAACCGAAATGCAGAAGAATGCCTATGGTACAGATCCGGCCAAGACCGTTACCAGCGGACCCTGGAAATGGACTGCCTGGAAGCAGGGCGAGAGCCACACCCTGGATGCCGATCCGAACTACTGGGGGACGGTGAAGCCGCATATCGCTCAAATTGTGTACAAAGTCTACGCCGACCAGAACACTGAAGTTCAGGCGATTATGAAGGGGGATACGGATCATATCAGTGCGATTCCGGTAACGCAGGTCGAAGCCGTTAAGGCTGCCGGAAACATTGATATTATCCAGAAGCCCGGCGCGCAGTATGAATATGTAATGTTCAACTTCGACGGCAAGAACTTCCCGGATAACTACGGCCTGTTCGCCGGACAGAAGACCAGACAGGCAATCGCCCATGCCCTGAACCGTCAGGGGATGGTGGACAACATTCTCAAAGGTGTAGGCGCCCTGATGAATGCTCCTTTCCTTCCCGACACTTGGGCTGATCCGAAGGATGCCGCTGTGAATTATGATTACAATGCCGAAACCGCCAAGAAGCTCCTGGCTGAAGACGGCTGGGTTGCCGGAACGGATGGCATTCTTGCCAAAGACGGACACCGCTTCTCCTTCGAGCTGCAGTACAATGCCGGCAACAGCCGCCGCGAGCAGGTTGCCGCTGTGATCCAGCAGAACCTGAAGGATGTCGGGATTGAAGTGAAGCCTAAGGCAATTGACTTCGCAGCCTGGATTGACCAGAACGTCACACCGGGTAAATTCCAGGCCCTGCTGCTTGCGTGGTCGCTGAATACACCGGACCCGGATGCAGAGAGTATCTTCTCCTCCAAATACTTCCCGCCTGCCGGACAGAACAGCGGCTGGTACAAGAACGAGAAGCTGGACCAATTATGGGTAGACGGGTATTCCACGGTTGACCAGGATAAGCGGAAGGACATCTACAAAGAAGTGGGTAAAGAAATTTCCACCGACCTTCCATATGTATTCCTCTATCAGTATGGTCAGGCGATCGGAACAGGCTCCCGGGTGCACTGGGCAGAGGAGGATGCTCCCGAGCCGTCACTGGGCTACGGACAGTTCTTCCATGCGATCAAATGGTGGGTAACTGACTAACGTTCCGGCTAACGGAATAGACTTGCGGGAGGTGAAAGAGAATTCTCTTTCACCTCCCCCTTTTGTATAACCGGGGGAGTCTTCCGTAATCTATCGCCTTACCATCTCTAGGAGGATAGCCTATGACAGAATATCTGATACGCCGAGTGCTTCAATCGGTATTGGTCATTTTTTTGATCACCATACTAACCTTTCTTCTCATCCATGCAGCACCGGGCGGACCGACTCAAGTGATGCTGGCTCCGGGCTTGTCCCCGGAAATTTTTGAGCAGCAAGCCAAGAACCTTGGGCTGGATCAGCCTGTTCCGGTACAGTATGTGCGCTGGATCGGCGACCTGCTGCAAGGTGACTTGGGTTACACCTTCAAGAACCATATTGCGATCTCAGACCTGCTCTGGCCGCGTATCGGCAATACCGTGATCCTGATGGGGGCGGCTTGGCTGGTATCGCTGCTGATCGCCATACCTTGGGGAATCTACAACAGTACCAAAGTGTATGGAATATCGGATCAAACGGCTTCATTCCTCTCTTATCTGGGCTTCGCCATGCCGACCTTCTGGTTCGGGATTCTGCTGCAGCAATGGCTGTCGCTCAAGCTGGACTGGTTCCCTCTATCGGATATGTATTCAAGAGGGAAAGAAGGAAATCTAGGTGATTTATTCATGCATCTGGTGTTGCCGGTAACCGTGCTGGCACTTGGTTTCCTGGCATCTTATATGAAGTACGCGCGGGCCAGTATGCTGGAGGTGCTCGATCAGGATTATATCCGCACGGCACGGGCCAAAGGTGTGAAGGAACGTAAGGTAGTCTTCCGCCATGCACTGCGTAATGCGCTGATTCCGATCATTACCATACTCGGCCTTGATCTTCCTCTGCTGGTGGGCGGGGCCGCACTAACAGAGAATGTATTCAACTGGCCGGGAATGGGCCGTTGGTTCGTGGAGATGGCAAGTGCGCGCGAATATTCGGCACTGATGTCTGTCACTATAGTGACGGCTGTTATGGTCGTCATCGGCAATCTCCTGGCAGATATACTGTATGTCGTAGTCGATCCCCGGGTGAAGCTCGGTAAGCAAGGGGGCAAAGCAGCATGAGTAAAGGGAATATAGAGCTAACCAAAGGGAAGGTATCCAAGCCGCTGGGAACACCGGATATGAATCCGATGCCCGGGGGGACTGACCCGGAGATTCCGGTAGTGGATTCCAAGCGGCCTCCGGGTCCCTGGAGAGTGTTGTGGAAGAAATTCTCGCGCAATCCGTTTGCGATGGGCGGTCTGATCGTACTGCTTATATTTGTAATCATTGCGCTCCTCGCTCCGCGCCTGACCCCATATAGTCCGGAAGCCATTGACCTGATGTTTGCCAATCTGAAGCCGGGCGCGGAAGGCCATGTACTTGGCACCGATGAGCTGGGCCGTGATATTCTTACCAGACTGCTGTACAGTGCACGTGTCTCGCTGCTCATCGGCTTCTCCGTTGCGTTTGTTTCTGTAGCGGTCGGATCGGTGATCGGGGCGATCTCCGGTTACTTCGGCGGATTCGTGGATACGGTGTTCATGCGCATTGTTGATGTGATGAACTCGGTGCCATCCTTGTTCCTTAATATCCTGGTTATGGCCCTGTTTGGCACACAGATTAAATTCATGATTCTTATTCTGGCATTTACCAGCTGGATGAGTATTGCCCGGCTGGTCCGCGGGACCTTCCTGCAGCTGCGTGAAATGCAGTATGTAGAGGCGGCCCGGGCCATTGGA
Source organism: Paenibacillus tritici (assembly GCF_013204885.1). Taxonomy (GTDB): domain Bacteria; phylum Bacillota; class Bacilli; order Paenibacillales; family Paenibacillaceae; genus Paenibacillus_AQ; species Paenibacillus_AQ tritici. The sequence goes on along the minus strand of NZ_JABMKX010000014.1, from coordinate 21,443 downwards.
GTCTCCAGCTGGGGAATTATATTCCGGCATCTGCTCCGGAATGCAAGCTTCCCGATTATTGTCAACGCGACTCTGATGGTCGGCGGCGCGATTCTGAGCGAATCCGCATTGTCGTATCTGGGACTCGGTATCCAGGCTCCGGCCACAAGCTGGGGACTGATGCTCAGTAATGCTCAGGAATTCATGCTGGTTGACCCGATGCAGGCAGTCTATCCGGGCGTGTGCATCCTGCTGGTAGTCTTGGCAGTTAACTTCATCGGCGACGGAATCCGGGATGCGCTCGATCCCAGACAGCAAGTGACCAAATCCTGGAGGAGGCTCGCGCAATGGCGGAAAAACTACTCGAAATCCAGAAGCTGACCGCCGGCTTTGCGGCAGAGAAGGGGCTGCTCAAAGCAACCGACGGCATCTCCCTTACAGTAGACAAGGGTCAGACGGTCTGTATTGTCGGAGAATCCGGCAGCGGCAAAAGTGTAACCTCGCTGGCCATCATGCGGCTGATTGATTATGCAGGCGGGATGATCCTGGATGGACAGATTAACTTCCATGGACAGGATCTGGCGGCGAAGAGCCAGGAAGAGATGCGGCGAATCCGCGGCAACCAGATCGCGATGATCTTCCAGGACCCGATGTCCTCGCTCAATCCGGTATTTACGATAGGGGAACAGATCGCTGAGAGTCTGCGGCTCCACCAGAACAAAAGTGATGCTGAGGCTATGAAGCTGGCCGTGGATCTGATCCGGCTGGTCGGTATTCCGGCCCCGGAGATCCGCGCCAAGCAGTATCCGCATGAGCTGTCCGGCGGGATGTGCCAGCGTGTAGTCATTGCGATTGCGCTGGCGTGTAACCCTGAGCTGCTGATTGCCGATGAGCCGACAACCGCGCTTGATGTGACCGTGCAGGCACAGATTCTGGATCTGCTGCGCAAGCTTCAGTCAGAGCTTGGGATGTCCATCCTGCTCATCACCCATGACATGGGGGTTGCTGCCGAGATGGCAGACCGTATTGCTGTCATGTATGCCGGTGCCATCGTGGAGGAGGGAACTGTTGAGGAGATTTTCGACCGTCCCAGCCATCCGTATACGGTTGGGCTGCTCCAGTCGATACCGGGGTTCGAGGGCGGCCGGGGAGGGGAGCTGTATACCATCAGCGGAACGATTCCGCCGATTGGCCAGCTGCCTGGGGGCTGCCGCTTCCATCCGCGCTGTCCCCATGCGGTGGATCTCTGCAGGAACCAGGAGCCGCCGGATTTCATGATCTCTGACGATCACCGTACCGCTTGCTGGCTGTTCAAGGATAAGCCGGTTCTGGCGGACTACAGCGATGAGGTGAAACGCGCATGATGAATAAGACAGCAAGCTTACCGCAGCTTCCGCCATCGCCTTCTTCGGAAGTGCTGCTGGAAGTTAAGGATATTAAGAAGTACTTCCCGATTACCAAAGGACTGCTTAACCGGACAGTTGGACAGGTCAAAGCGGTAGATGGCGTTAATCTGTCCATCCGCCAAGGAGAGACCTTCGGCCTGGTCGGGGAATCCGGCTGCGGCAAATCGACCTTCGGGCGGGTGCTGCTCCGGCTGCAAAGTGCGACCGGAGGGCAGGTGTTATTCAAAGGCAAGGATATTCATTCGCTGCGTTCGGGTGATATGCGGAAGCTGCGGGAAGAGATGCAGATTATCTTCCAGGACCCGTTCGGCTCGCTGAATCCGCGCTTTCTCGTCAAGGATATCATCGGGGAGCCGCTGCGCATTCACCGGAATATGCCCGCTAAGCTTATAGATGCCCGGGTGGTCGAGCTGATGGAGCTGGTAGGTCTGGATGCCAGCCGCCGGAACCGTTACCCGCATGAATTCTCCGGCGGACAACGCCAGCGGATTGGCATCGCCCGGGCGATTGCGCTGAATCCGAAATTTATTGTGGCTGATGAGGCTGTATCTGCACTGGATGTATCGGTTCAATCCCAGGTCATCAATCTGCTGATGAAGCTGCAGAAGGAGCTGGGCTTAACCTTCCTGTTCATTGCACATGGTCTTAACGTAGTCCGCCATATCTCGGACCGCGTTGGGGTCATGTACTTGGGCAAGCTGGTGGAGGTGGGGGAGACCGAGGAGCTGTTCGCGGCTCCGCTGCATCCGTACACGGCTGCCTTGCTCTCGGCCATCCCCAAGCCGACGCCAAGACGCAAGCAGGACCGCATTGTGCTGGAGGGGGATGTGCCTTCCCCGGCCAATCCGCCGTCCGGCTGCCGGTTCCATACCCGCTGCCCGTTTGTGCAGGACAAATGCCGCCAGGTGGAGCCGCTGCTTGAAGAGGTTGTTCCAGGCCGTCCGGTGGCCTGTCATTTCCCGTTGCTGGCCCACTCCTGATGGATTAAGGATTGCCATAGGTTATGTCAAAGAGGAACGCTGCTGAATGATGCGGCGTTCCTCTTTGCGTGTCATGCCGTAATAAACTAATCATTGTGTTACACGCCTATCTATAAGAAAATGAGAAAAAGGCGGATTCTTATAATTCCAGTCCTAATCAAGAACGCAACGGATGCGGAACCGGAGGCAATGGTGAAAAAAGTAAACACAGCAATTTCAGCACTCTTCATACTGGTAATGATCGTAGCCGTCTGGGTCTGGGCAGTGTCCGTGCATACCTGGACCCCCATGGGAACACTGGCCTCCCTGCTCTGCCTGACGTTGTTTATATGGACAGGCCTGCGGGCCATTCCCGCTCTGACGGGATACATCATCCGGCCTTATGCAACGGAAGCGGCAATTGGAGACGACTCGCAGGAGGAACGTCAGCGGACATGGTGGAGGATTGTGCTGTGGGTGGTGGCGAGCCGCGTACTGCTGATCCTGGTGGCTTATGTATTCTGGGTACTTAAAGAGGGAGGCGCCGAGAGCTTATTCTCCCGCTTCATCGACATCTGGCATATCCGCGGAATTGACGCGATGTCGTATCTGGGCATTGCCGAGCGGTGGTATGTTACGGAAGGAGACCCGAGATTCCACATCGTATTTCTGCCGCTCTTTCCGGTGGCTATCAAGCTGGCGCAGTTCTTCACGGGCAGCTATATGGCTGCCGGTTTTGCCGTAGCCAATCTGTGCACCCTTACGGCGGCATTGTTCGCTTACGAGCTGGCCCGGCTGGATATGGGACGCAGGAATGCCCTGCGCGTCGTGAAGTATATTTTCATCTTTCCATCGGCGTTCTTCTTTTTCATTCCCATGACGGAGGCGCTGTTCCTGCTGCTCTCCCTGATGGCTCTGTATTATGTGCGCAAGAAGCGCTGGCTGCTGGGCTGCCTGTGTGCTGCCCTGGCCGGCTTCACCCGTTCGCCGGGGATTCTGCTGGCCGTGCCGATTGCCGTGGAGTTCGCCCGGGATCTGGCCGCTGGTTACAGGCAGATGGACCGCAAGGCTTTTACCAACAGGCTGATCTTGGCGGGGGTCTCCCTGGTTACCGTCTCCTTCGGTCTGCTGGCCTATCTCTACATCAATTACAATGTGACGGGCAACGCGTTCCAGTTCAGTATTTATCAGCGGGAACACTGGTCCCAGCGGTTCTACTTCTTTTTCGATACGGTGAAATATCAGATGGAGTATGCCGTGAATACCTTCAAGGATGCGGATTACCGTTCCTTCCTGGGGCTGTGGCTGCCGAATCTGACAGGGATCTTCCTGGTCCTCTTCCTGATGATCCGCAGCGCGAAGAAGCTTAATCCCGCCTACATGGCGTACATGATCGTCTATTTCGTTTACGTGGTGGCCCCGACCTGGTTGCTGTCCGCTCCGCGTTACTTCGCTGTAGCTTTTCCGCTGGCCTTCGCGGCTGTACTGTTGACTGAAGATAAGAAATGGAAAGATACTGTGCTGACCTCACTATTCATTGCGGGCGGGCTGCTGTATCTGGCAGTGTTTGTATCCGGGTATCCGGTCTATTAGAAATTACAGAAATGATGGTGGCTATGCAGATTCAACTAGAAGATCAGATGATTACGCTACATGTCCAGTATGCCAAGCGCAAGAAGATTTCCGTTACCGTGGACGGCTCGGATCTCATTACCGTGAAGGCTCCTAAGGGAACAAGTGAAGAGATCATTCTTGGTGCGGTAGAAGGCCTAGGCCCGAAGATTCTGGAGAAGCTGCGCAGCAATGCAGCGGCCCGGCAGGTGCCGAAGGTCAAGGCGTATCAGGGGGAGGAAGCTTATCTGTATCTGGGGAAGGAGTACGCGCTGCATGAGCTGATTGCGGTGGATCAGAGGGATGCGGAGGAGCTGAAGCTTGCGCTGAAGAAGTTCTATATAGCCAGCCTCAAAAAAATAGTCGCGCAGCGCATCACCCCTTATCAGACCCGGCTCAAGGTGAAGCCCAAAAGTATCGAAATTGTGGAATCGCGGACTAAGTGGGGGAGCTGCAGCTTCGATGCCAAGCTGACGTTCAACTACCGCCTTGCCATGGCGCCGCCTGAAGTGATCGACTATGTCATTGTTCATGAGCTGTGTCATCTGCTGCATATGAATCATGACCGTTCCTTCTGGCGGCGCCTGGGAAGTATAATGCCGGACTACAAGGAGAAGGAGGCTTACCTGGCCCGGCAGGGGCAGTTCATGACACTGTAACCTCTGCAAGCGGAAGAGTGCTGCTTAAGCTTAAGCGATGGATGTAGACGGATGTTTGGCGTTCACCACATACTCCAGGCTTCCGTGAGTCCTTACGAATAAGCCGCTTGGATAACTGCTGCTTGCCAGCGTAAGGTCCGGGTCATCCGGGGTGAAATGGAAGGCGATAGTCTCCGTCCCGTTGTCTGCAAGCTTCAAGGCAATCTCACGGATGGAGACGGGCTCTGTACTGATGAGATCATGGATCTCTAACCGGCCGTTCTCCTGCTGGCAGATGGCGATGACCTTCTCATTCTCCAGGTAATAGAGCTCCTCGCTGAAGACGTTCAGGCAGTAGAACATCAGCAGTCCATAGGCGCCGCTGACGCCAAGACGCTCAGATACCGGGATTCGCTGCTTCCCAAGGCTGGTGATCAGCTTCAGATCCTCCTGGCTAGCCAGATCCAGCTTGCGGATTGCCGCAGACCCGGCAGAGCCCGGAGGGCAGTCCATGGTGAAGATCTTCTCTTCCACCGGACGGAATCCGAACTTGGGATAGAAGTCCAGCACCGTATCATTGGCAAAAAGATACATGAACTCACACGCTTGCCCGTAATCCTCCAGCACTTTGTTCATGAGCCGGGAGGACAGGCCCCGTCCCCGGTAATCTGGATGAGTCATCACCGTCCCGATCTGCACAGCGCGGGACTTCACACCATTAATCACCAGCTCCAGCAGACTCACGGAGACATTCGCTACGACCCGGTTCCCCTCTATGTATGAATAAGGAATGTACCCTTCATTCCAGAAGCCCCCCTCATACCAGCGCTCCAGTTCAAGCTCGAACGTATCGGCAGCCAGCTCGAAGAAGCTGTTTCTTAGCGGCTCATTGCTTTTATAATCCTTAATAAATTCTAATTCCTTCATGTTCTATCCTCTCTATTAAATATATTTGTCTTCATTAGTATAAGGTATTCCTTGTCCCGGGTCATTTTTGAGAGAATCATTACCATATATTTTCACTATAGTCAATACGCTAAAGGATACCTAAAAGTACTCTCTGGTACTATTCACATTTAAGGGGTAGAACGTTATCTTAGGTAGTAAGAAGTGTTCACTATTAAGAATCTAAGAATCGGTATTGAATATACAGACAGCTGGAGGTCATACCATGAGCGCAATCGCCGGGATCTACTCTATGCAGCATGGGCCGCTGGACCCGGAGCTCGGACCGCGTCTTATGCAGCAGCTGCAGCGTTATCCGGCGGACGATTCCAGAGGCTGGATGGCGGAGGGAGTGTTCCTCGGCTGCCACGCGCAGTGGATTACCCCGCAGTCACGGGACGAGCGGCTTCCCTATTATGATCCGCAGCGGAATCTTGCGATTGTGGCTGACGCTATCATTGATAACCGCAGTGAACTATTCGGACAACTTCAGGTTGTCCGGGAGGATTGGGATTCCATTCCCGATAGCCTGCTGATTCTGCTGGCCTATGAGAAATGGGGGGACCAGGCTCCGGTTCATCTGATCGGAGACTTCGCCTTCATGATCTGGGATGCGGACAAGCAAAGGCTGTTTGGAGCCAGAGATTTCTCAGGCACCCGGACGTTGTACTTTCACCGCTCCGGCAGCCGGTTTTCCTTCTGCACCGTGATTCATCCGTTACTCACTATAATGGATGGCGGGCCGGGCCTGAATGAAGACTGGGTCTCGGAGTATCTGGCGGGCCAAGGCCGGACGGATGTGGCCGATATGTTCTCCACGGTGTACCAGGGCGTGCAGCAGCTGCCCCCGTCCCATTCGATGACGGTCAGTGCGAAGGGGATTACGTTCTCCCGCTACTACACCTTCCAGACTCCGTCTCCACTGAAGCTGCGCAGCAATGGCGAATATGAGGAGGCGTTCCGTGAGGTGTTCGGGCGTGCCGTCAGTGACCGGCTGCGTACCCACCTTGCCGTTGGCGCCAATCTTAGCGGGGGGCTGGATTCCGGCTCGGTGGTGAGCTTTGCTGCCGAGGAGCTTCGCCGCTCCGGCAAGCCGTTATACACCTTCAGCTCCTATCCGCTGGATAACTTCACCGGGTTCAAGCTGGGCCAGCGGGTAACGGATGAGCGTCCTTATATTCAGGAGACCATCGACTATGTCGGGAACATTAAGCCCAGCTTTTTGAATTTTCCTGACCGCAGCTCTTATGGCGAGATTGACGAATGGCTGGATATTATGGAGATGCCCTACAAATTTATAGAGAATTCTTATTGGCTCAAAGGCATATATGAACAAGCGCAGCTGAAGGATGCCGGTATTCTGCTCAGCGGACAACGGGGCAACTGGAGTATCTCCTGGGGACCTGCCTTGGATTATCATGCGAAGCTGCTAAGGGAGTTCCACTGGTTCTCCTTCTACCGCGAGAATAAGCTGTACAGCCGTACGATGGGTGCCAGCCGCAAAAGAATGCTGAAGCTCGTCAGCCGCAAGGTATTCCCTGGTCTCGGGGGGCTGGTCTCCGGGAAGCAGGAGGCTCCGCTGGAGCTGATCCATCCTGAATTCGCACGGCGGACAGGAGTGCAGGAGCGGCTGAAGGAGCTTGAGAAGCCGCTGGAATCTCAGACGGTATACGATATCCGCAGAGAGCATTTTCAGCAGCCGCATGTCTGGAATGTGAATGGAACAGCGGCTACCAAGCTGTCTCTGAAGTACAGGGTATGGGATCGTGACGCTACGAATGATCTGCGTGTCATCAACTTCTGCATGTCGGTGCCTGAAGGGCAATACGTCCAGAACGGCGTGGACCGGTCGCTGATCCGCCGGGCGATGGAGGGACGGCTGCCCGATAAGGTCAGACTCAACCAGACCCGGCGCGGTATCCAGGGGGCGGACGGAATTACACGTATGCTGCCCCAGTGGGAGAGCTTCCAGCAGGAGCTGAGGGAGATGCTTCAAGACCCCCGCACTTCGTCTTACCTGAATCATACCGGGCTCGCCGGATGCTTGGACCGGCTGGGTAGTGAGCCCGCACCATTATTAATATTCAACACAGATTTCCGCCTTCTTACACGAGGACTAGTGTTCTACCGCTTCCTGAAGCGGCTGACCTGAAGGACGTTTCTTGAAAGGGGGTGACAAACTATGAAAAAGGAATACAGCAAGCCTGCATTGGAAGTATTGGATGTTAAAATGACTATGGCTGGTCCTGGGATCGCCATTGCCGACTCCTTCCAAGCGGATCCGGAAGAGATCGTCAGTCACTCCTAATCTGCTTTTTGCAACTCACAGCCCTCATCCCTCTTAGCTTGCTGGAGGGGGATCAGGGCTGTCCCCATATCTACAATACAAGAACTGCTCATCCGCATAAGAAGACGGGTGAAATTGACAAAGATGGAGTGAACAGTATGGCTGGCACAGTGCAATGCCTCGGATACAAGGCCTTTGGTCTGCAGATCCTCAGTGAGTTCCCGTTGCCGGAACTTTCCCGTACGGATCACCCCGGAAGGATAGGCAGCATCTTTGTTGCTCAAGGCAGCTTGTCGGAGCGATGGGAAGCGATACCGAAGATTTCACCGAACCTCGGCATAGCGGAGAATGAAGTTATGTTTATGGTGAAGGGCACCGCTATCTTTTCCATACAGAATGGCACTACCATTACAGTATCTCCCGCAGCAGACGCCGATCCGGATAGCATCCGCTTGTTCATTCTGGGCAGCTGTATGGGGGTTGTGCTGATGCAAAAAGGGATACTGGCTCTTCATGGCAGCGCGCTTGTTCTGGACAATAAGGCTTATGCGCTGGTTGGGCGCTCGGGTGCGGGCAAGTCTACACTCGCCTCCTATTTAATGGATCAGGGCCATCTCCTGGTCAGTGACGACGTTATTCCCGTGTTGGTGCATAATGGACATCCATTAGCTGTTCCAGGTTATCCGCAGCAGAAGCTGTGGCAGCAAAGCCTGGACTATTTGGGAATGAATTCGTCTGCGTATCGTCCGCTGTTCCAGCGGGAGACCAAGTTTGCCGTGCCGGTGCATGACCGGTTCCAGAGTGAACCGCTGCCGCTGGCCGGAATATTTGAACTGTCTGTAGTCCAGGACGGGCCGGTGGCGGTAGAGGCGGTCAGCGGACTGGAACGGCTGCATACCTTATACAATCATACCTATCAAAAAGCGCTGGTAGACCCTATGGGTGTCCGGGAATGGCATTTCGGCATGCTGGCCTCGTTTGTTAACCGTCTGCCGATGTACCGGCTGACCCGCCCCGAGCAGGGCTTCAGTGCACCGCAGCAGACGGAATTGATATTTGAGACGATTACGCAAAAGGTGAAGGAGATGAACCTATGAACATGAATACCACAGAGGTGCTGTCGCTTGATTCGGTGCTGGTTCAGCGGGAAGGCAATATCGCCAGTGATATGGACGGCGAGAAGGTTATGCTGAATGTGAAGAACGGCAAGTATTACAACCTGGGCGAAGTGGGCGGAGAGATCTGGGAGGCTCTGGCTTCACCGGTGTCTATCCGCCGGATTGCCGAGGTGATGCAGGAGATCTTTGAGGTTCCGGCGGAGCTGGCTCAGCAGGATGTAACTGATTTTGTGCAGAATCTGCTGAATGAGGATCTTGTTGCCGTCGTCAGCGGGCCATGATGACCCTCCGGCGTATCGGTTTACTGCTGAAGTATGACAAGGCCGCGCTGGCGCTGATTCCTGAAGCGTTATGGCGGCTTTTGCTGGTTAGAATCCAGCTCTTCTTCCCCTTTGCCAAGACGGCCCCGCAGCTTGGGGTGAAGTCCCTGGAGACCCCTGAGGTATCCAGAGAAGCCGATATTCCCCGCATCCGGCAGATCACCAAGGCCATTCGGGTCATCAGCCGTTATACTCCCTGGAAAAGCACCTGTATGGTCCGTGCGGTAGCCGGCCTGAAGATGCTGGAGAAGCGGGGCATTGAGAGCACCCTGTATATGGGGGTGGCCCGTGATAAGCAAGGCAAGATGATTGCCCATGCCTGGCTGCGCAGCGGAGCCCATTATGTGTCCGGGGATGACGCCATGCAGGGATTCGTGGTAGTGGAGAAGTTCGCCAAGGTGTTACAAGCCGAGTAATCGAGGTGGGTCTATGCAAGCGATAATCTACTATGTCCGGCAGCTTCAGCGGTTGTCGGGAGTGAAGTTATATCTGAATCTGTTCGGCATGGTGATCAGCGGCCTGCTGGAGAGCTCTGCCATTCTGCTGCTTGTTCCCATGCTTGGCATGGCAGGCATACAGCTGGGGGGCACGGCTGCGGCCGGTTTCCAGCTCCCGATGCTAGGCTTCATCAACGATTTGTCACAGACCACAGCGCTGCTGCTGGTGCTGGGCAGTTATGTTGCGATTGTCCTCTTCCAGAATCTGATCTCACGATTCGTGGCGATCCGCAATGTGGAGATTCAGCAATCCTACGGCAGACAACTGCGGTATGAGGTCTACAGCGCGTTGCTGCGGGCGGAGTGGTCTTTTTTTCTGAAGAAGCGCACCTCCGATCTGATCAATATGATGACCACAGAGCTGGCCAGGGTGCTTGCGGGCATCAGCTGCTTCCTGCAGTTCCTCACTTCGCTGCTGTTCACCCTTGTGCAGATCGGCTTCGCCTTCTGGCTGTCCCCCAAGATGACGCTCGCGGTTCTTGTCTGCGCCGCCCTGCTGTCCATATTCTCCCGGCGGTTTATCCGTAAGGCGAAGAAGCTGGGCAGCCGCAGCACAGAGCTGGGCAAGACGTATTTGGGCGGAATCACAGATCAGCTGAACGGCATCAAGGATATCAAAAGCAATAATCTGGAGCAATCCCGGCTGGAATGGCTGCATGCCTTCACCGGAGAGGTGAAGCAGGAGCAACTGGACTACACGCGGCTGCGTTCCAACTCTCAGCTCCTGTATAAGCTGTCCTCTACGCTACTGATTGCCGTATTTATCTTCGTATCCTTCCGGTTTATGCAAGTGGAGGGGCCAAACCTGCTGCTGGTCATTCTGGTGTTTACCCGGCTGTGGCCGACCTTCTCCACCCTGCAGTCACTGATGGAGCAGTTGGCCTCCGTATTGCCTTCATTCAAACAACTGCAATTGCTGCAGGATGAATGTCTGGCTGCTGTCGAGCATAGTGCGGATCAAGGCGCAGAGCCGGTGCAGCCTATGACTCTGAAGCATGGTCTGGAGGCCCGGAATGTCGATTTCCGTTATCATGCCAGTGAGCCGCAGTATTCCCTTCAGAAGGTAAACGTGGAGATTCCCGCCAGGAAGATGACGGCGATTGTCGGGCGTTCGGGTGCCGGTAAAAGCACGCTCGTCGATCTGCTCATGGGACTGATGCAGCCCGAGAACGGGGAGATTCTGGCGGACGGCGAGCCGATCACAGGAGAGCGGCTGCTCGCCTACCGGAGATCCATCGGGTATGTGGCGCAGGACCCTTTCCTGTATAACGCGACCATCCGCGATAATCTGATGATGATCAAGCCGGATGCAGAGGAAGCGGAGCTGTGGGAGGCGCTGGAGTTCGCCTCTTCGGCGGACTTTGTCCGCAAGCTGCCGGACGGACTGGATACGCTGCTTGGCGACCGCGGCGTACGCCTGTCAGGCGGAGAGCGGCAGCGTCTGGTGCTGGCGCGAGCGATTATCCGTAAGCCGTCGATTCTTGTGCTCGATGAGGCGACCAGCGCGCTCGATACCGAGAACGAGAAGCGGATTCAGGAAGCGCTGGAGCGGCTGAAGGCTTCGGTGACGGTGATCGTCATTGCCCACCGCCTGTCCACGATCCGGGGAGCCGATCAGATTCTGGTCATCGACCAGGGCCGGGTTATTCAGCAGGGCGTCTATAGCGGACTGGCCTCAGAGAAGGGCGGCATGTTCAGCCGCTTGCTTAGCGGTCAGGAGGAGGCTGGATAGGTGAGGGCGCTGGATATAGAGACGTATTTTCACAGAAAACCGAAAACAATTTACGGCCACTAGGGTACAGGGGCAGGATATATCGCTGTCCGGCAGGAGACTTGGAGTATTTACTATTGTTCTTAAGATTACCCGCCGTACAAAAAAGGCACGTGCTGCATTTAACTAGCAGCATGTGCCTTTCTGTGTGCAGTGGTGAGCCGCGTTAATTCTCCTTGTCCACACCCGTTACCTTCCGCCAGCTCCACAGCAAAGGACGCAAGGGGAAATATAAGAAATGCAGCATCGTCGGCAGCGGCAGGGTCTTCGCATCCGCTGCGTAGGGATAGAAGAAGCTGGCGGAGCGGAGCATCCGGTTCCCGGGGGAGAGAATGCTCGGCAGATATCTGTTGAAGTGCTGCTCGACCTCCGGCTCCAGCGGAGGGGTGTTCAGATTCACGATCCGCGGGAGATAGAACAGGACATCCTGTGCCAGCCTGCTCGCCTTGGGGCTGTCCATCAGAGAGGATAAGCCCGGAGCAATCTGCGTCTCCAGCAGCTCTGTTGCCAGAATCAGCGTCTGGCCGCCCACAGCGCTGTGATTGTAGCGTTGCAGCAGGCGGGTCAGCCGCGCGGAGTCGGGTGGCTGCTGTCCCTGCACCAGCATCTTGATATCATGCAGCCATCTAAGCCTGGACCAGGCGTGTCTGGCTCCATGCACAGCCAGGAACATGAATAGATCCTCAGGGCCCAGATAGTGGACATTCTGGCCGAAATGGCTGCTGGTCCGCGAATGTTTCCACAGCTCGTCGAACGCAGGTTCCTTGGCCGGCCCCGGTCCTAATCTCCAGTGCAGCTCCAGGTTTATTTTGCTGACGGGATGAATGAACGTGGAGTGATGCTCCCGCCATTTCCAGTCTCCCAGTACGCTCTCAAATTTCTCTTCCTTCTCATAGCCCAGCCCGATCAGCAAGGTCTCGGCATCCTCCAGCTGTTCTATCGGCACCAGGAAATCAAGATCCCGCGAGGTGCGTTGTGAGAGATCGCCGTACAGCTCGTGCCCAAGCACCGGCCCTTTGAGGAAAAGACAGCGGATATTAATCCCGGCCAATTGATTGGCGATATTACCCATCTCACCGCTGAGCTGGAGCATCTGGACCGTATTTCTGCGGTATTGCCATTTCAACTGCTCCAGCACATTGGAAGGGACCACCTTCTCCTCCATCCGGCTGAGCCTGGGGTAGAGGTAAGGGTATACCCGGTGATGCCGGTTAAGCTCCACGAATAAGTCCCAGTTCAGACCTGTGAACAGCTGCGGATTCTGCCGCGCCGTCTCATCTGGATTCCCGGAATTCAGAAGTGCAAGAATCAGGTGGACTTCCTTAGATAAGCTTGCCTTATTAAGAGTATTCCGGTCCGTCATAGTGACTCTCCTTACCTGATTTTGAACAAGTCCGCACCGGATTTGTTCTATTAAAAGAATGATATTAGTGAGCGTACCATCGTTAACAGAAATTTGTCAATTTCTCAGCCCGGGTGTTCCTATGCTTATGTATCCTGCCGGCCAATAATAGTCTTGACTCATGAATGCCTGCTGCCCTTATAATGCAGAAGTACAAGAGAAATGATGGATGGGAGAACTGTTGAGGAATGGTACTGCTGGGAGCGATAGTGAATGGAATGGCAATAATCTTCGGAACCCTGCTGGGGAAGCTGCTGGAGCGCATACCGGAGAGTATGAAGAATACAGTGATGAATGCGATTGGACTGGCGCTTATGTTGCTGGGGGTGCAGATGGGGCTACGGAGCGAGAATTTCCTAATTGTCATCCTCAGTCTCGTAATCGGCGCTGTGGCCGGGGAATGGATTAACATTGAAGACAAGTTCAAGCGGGCGGGAGATTGGCTGGAGCGCAGGGCAGGAGCGGGCCGGCAGGGAAGCCTCTCCCTGGGGTTTGTTACGGCAAGTCTGGTCTTTGTTGTGGGGGCGATGGCTATACTAGGATCGCTGGACAGCGGGATCAAAGGCAATCATGAGATTCTCTATACCAAAGCCATCATGGACGGCTTCATCGCCATGATTCTGACTTCCACGCTGGGCATTGGTGTCATGTTCTCGGCCATTCCTGTTGTGCTATATCAAGGGGCAATCGCTTTACTTGCTACACAGATCACCCGCTTTGTCCCTGATGCGCTGCTGAACGACTGTATTGCAGAGATGACCGCCGCAGGCGGGGTGATGATCATAGGTATCGGGCTGAATCTGCTCGGCATTACCAAGATTAAGGTAGCTAACTTGCTGCCCGGCATCCTTGTGGCTGTGCTGTTGGTCATACTGGTACATAACTTTCGATAAAATACAGCTGATGCTCTCCCTCACTCTTTAATAGTAATAGCAACAACACCCTGCGCCTGCCCGCTTAGAGCGAGCGCATGGGCGCTGTGCAGTCCTTCCTCGCTGAACGGGAAGGACCCGCCGATCAGCAGCTCCAGCTTCCGCCCAGCTGTAAGCCGGGCCAGCTCCGACAGCTGGAAGGGATCGGCAGTGGGAGTGATATACGCTGCATGGATGCCTAGCTGTGTGGGCTGGACCGGATCGGGCGGCTGAGCGGTGGAGATCAGCCTTCCGCCTGGAGCGAGCACCGCGAAGCTCCTGCCCAGTATAGCGCCTCCTGCGTTATCAATCACCACATCAATGCTCTGCCCCAGAATGGCAGCGAAATCCTGTTCGCCGCCGCCGCTGTTCATCGCCTGATCTGCCCCAAGGCCCCAGACCACATCCAGCTCTGCATCGCTGCTGATGGTAGTAATCACCGTGGCTCCCCGGAGCTTGGCTAGCTGCACCGTGAAGCTGCCGGTCCCGCCCGCGCCGTTATGCACCAGCACACGGTCCCGGCTGGAGACCCGGGCAGAAGCCAGCGCCTGCCAGGCAGCAAGTCCGGCAGCGGGTAAGACTCCGGCCGCTTGGAAGGATAACCCTTGAGGCTTAAGTGCAAGTTCATCCTCCCTCGCCAATATATATTCAGCATAACAACTGCTCTGCACCGCGGATTTTAATCCGAATACCTCGTCACCAGGCTTGAAGCGCTTCACCGCCCTGCCGATGTCTACCACTATTCCGGCTACGTTCATTCCCGGCTTCATGTCTGCCGAATGAACGGAAGTGGCCCGCAATTCAACCAGTACTTCATATTCACTGGGAACGGGCAGAGGCAGCTCAATTTCCGTTAAGATCCCGGACGGGCTGGACTCATGAATGGCAATGGCTCTCATTTTGTATGCCTCCTTTTACTGCTGGCGGATTCGTCTGTCCATACTATACTTTTGCAGATCATTGAAGTCAAAATCAGTATCCAACGCAATCTGAACTATGCTAGAATATGACTCGAAAGTGCTAAGAAAGAGGAGGAATCCCCTGACCATGAACATGCACTGGAAGAAAAACATTACCTTATTCCTCGCCAGCCAGACCCTCTCGTTATTCGGATCTTCGCTCGTCCAATATGCGATTCTCTGGTATATTACCCTGAATACACAGTCAGGAGTAATGATGACATTGTCGATTATCTGCGGCTTTGTAC
This sequence comes from Paenibacillus tritici, assembly GCF_013204885.1. Lineage (GTDB taxonomy): Bacteria > Bacillota > Bacilli > Paenibacillales > Paenibacillaceae > Paenibacillus_AQ > Paenibacillus_AQ tritici. The sequence continues at coordinate 6,392 of NZ_JABMKX010000014.1, read as the reverse complement.
CGATGTTTCTGCTGTCGCCCTTTGCAGGAGTGTGGGCGGACCGTTACAGCCGCAAATGGCTGATCGTCCTCTCGGATTCCATTATCGCAGCTTCCACGCTGATTCTGGCGCTGTTATTCCTGCTCGGCTACGATGAGCTGTGGATGCTGTTTGTGGTATCTGCCGTGCGGGCGCTGGGGGGCGGGGTACAGACTCCGGCCGTGGCGGCCATGCTGCCGCAGCTGGTGCCGGAAGACAAGCTGACGAGAATCGGCGGAATCAACGCCAGTATTCAGTCCATGGTGATGCTGCTGTCTCCGATGCTGAGCGGGGCGCTGCTGACCATGGCCAGTATAGAAATTATATTTTTCGTTGATGTGATTACGGCTGCTGCAGCTGTTCTGACGATGTTCTTCTTCGTGCGGGTACCGGTTCATGCCAAAGCTGCTGCTGAGCAGACGTTAAGTTACCTGGAGGATCTGCGCCAGGGCTTCAGTTATATCCGGCAGCATGCGTATATTAGAAGCTTTTTTATCTTCTGTGCCTTTTTCTTCGTGCTCGCCGCTCCCGTGTCGTTCCTGACACCGCTTCAGGTGACGCGGACCTTTGGCGGGGATATCTGGCGGTTAACCGCCATTGAGATTACGTTCTCCATCGGGATGATGCTTGGCGGTCTGCTGATGGCAGCGTGGCCGGGCTTCCGTAACCGGGTTCACACCATGACCATGTCGGCCCTTGCCGTCGGGTTATGTACTTTTGCTCTGGGAGTCATTCCGGTGTTCTGGATCTATCTTGGCGTAATGGCGCTTGTGGGGCTGGCGCTGCCGTTCTTCAACACCCCCTCCACAGTTCTGCTGCAGGAAAAGGTAGAGCCGGATTATCTGGGCCGGGTCTTCGGGGTGCTGGGCATGATCTCAAGTTCCATGATGCCGCTCGGCATGCTGGTCTTCGGGCCGCTGGCGGATCTGATCCGTATTGAATGGCTGCTGATGATTACGGGCATTCTGCTGTTCATTCAGGGTTTCTTCCTGCTGGGCAACAAGGTACTGATCGAGGCGGGCAAGCCAGCTGCTTGGCCTGAACCTGAGCCTGTTGCGGCCCGGGAAGCAGACTGAACTTTGCAGAATATTGCATATTCCCTCGAATGTTTGGACAAAAGATTGAAATCAAGGACTAGTGTACTGTAGAATTGCACTATATCAGATTTAACCAAGAAGGGGATTGTAAAGCTTGAATAACGAAGAAGTAATCCAAGAGCTGCCAGAGAATTATGAGGAACTGAAGAGAGCCGCCGGCCGCTCCGCAGACTGGAAAGCGCGTCTTGAAGCAGTGGAAGAGCTAGGCCGCTATAACCACAAACAAATTATTGATATCCTTAATCGTCTGATGATCAGCGATCCTGTATATACCGTTCAAGAAGCCGCGTACAACAAGCTGAGAGCCTTCGGTGAAGACGTCAAGGTCCCGTCGAAGAACAAAGCCGAACTGTTCAAAGGGGTCTCCAAGATTATTCTGCGTGTGAAGAAGAGTCTTCCCAAAGACCATTCTTACGAAGAGTTCAAGGAGAAGCTGAAGAAGATGCGAGTTGACGTCTACGATGCTTATGAAGGTGAGAAGGGCGAGAACTTCGATCAGTGGCTGGAACAAATGTGGATTTCGGCGACCAAATAGTCAGGACGCTGCAAGCGGAGAGAGAAGGAGCCATCCTTATCGCTCCGCTATATTTTTGTGAGGAAGGGTGATAACATGCTTACCGGTAAATTTCAGGAATTCCTTGAGCGATCCGCACAATTGCGGCCCGGCTACACCGCCAGTCTGGGGAAGGCCACGGCAGGGGGCAGTGCCGCTATTTCAGCGTATACTCCCGAAGTGCCTGCCCTTTTGCAGGCGGTCTATGATACCGTTCTGGGAACGGACAGCACCGAAGAAGATCCCAGTCTGCTGGAATTCATTCCAGGCTACCGGCTGATTCATATCGGGGAATACGGCCGTGAGATGAATGTGCTGTCAGGCATTCTGCAGGAGAAGGGGTATACAGGTCATGGAGTCGTGTTGCCGCTGCTGACGAACTACGGGAGTGATTACATCTGCTACTACCGTTCTGAGGAAGGCGTGGAGCGGGTATGTGATCTGCTGCATGACTACGGAGATCTGGTAGTGATGTACGATTCGCCGGAGAAGTTCCTGGAGACTCTGTGTGAATTCTATAAGCAGGAAGTTTATTTCCTGGATGAAGAGGGTTATCTAGACTGCGATTTGGTAACGGAAGGCGAGGTAGGCGCCGCGCTGAATCCGGATGCGAAATATTGGTCGGAGTAAGGCTATTCTGAGTTAAAATACAAAAAAGTCCCCGCCTCTACATCACGGTAGAGCGGGGCTTTTGCAGTTCCAGCTTCTCGCTATGCGGTGCCATCTTGTGATAGGTGACCAAGGCGTTCACGCTTGTTGAGCTGCCGGTCCCGCAGGACTTTCGAGCCCGGGGAGACCTTACTTCTCCGCGGCCTTCTTTTCCAGCTCACGCAGCTCGATTCTGCGGATCTTCCCGGAGGTGGTCTTCGGAAGATCTGTCAGGTATTCGATTTTGCGCGGGTACTTGTAGGGTGCGGTCTGTTCCTTAACATGGGCTTGCAGCTCTTTGGTCAGCTCCGCTGTCCCGGCGTGGCCGTCCTTGAGTACGACAAAAGCCTTGACGACCGAGCCGCGGATCTCATCTGGGCTTGCCACCACGGCGCATTCCTTGACGAGGTTATGCTTCATTAATGCTTCCTCCACCTCGAACGGTCCGATGGTGTAGCCGGAGCTGATGATGATGTCATCGCCGCGGCCCTCGAACCAGAAGTAGCCGTCTTCATCCCTCTGCGCCCGGTCGCCGGTTACGAAATACTCTCCATGCGAGCAGTTTGCTTTGCGCTCGGGATCTTTGTAGTAGCTCTGGAACAGAGCCGGCATACTCAGATGAACGGCAATATCCCCGACCACACCTGCTGGCAGCGGCTGGCCTGCCTCATCAATAACCTCGACAATGCCGGGAGCGATAGACTTGCCCATGGAACCGATTCGGATCGGTTCATCCTTCAGCGCCGCGATGATGAGTGTGCTCTCGGTTTGTCCATAGCCGTCGCGGATTGTAATATTGAAGTGTTGCTGGAATGTATGAATGACTTCCTGGTTCAGCGGTTCACCGGCGGATACGGCGCAGCGCAGATTAGACAGATCATATTGCGCCAGCCCTTCGGTCTTCGCCATCAGGCGGTACTCTGTCGGTGTGCAGCACAAGACCTGAATCTTTTCATCCTGCAGGAGCTGCAGGTAGCGGTCCGGATGGAACGGGCCGTTATAGACAAAGCCGGTCGCCCCATTACCGAGTACAGTCAGGAACGGACTCCAGATCCACTTCTGCCAGCCCGGTGCAGCTGTAGCCCAGACTGTATCCGATTCGCGGATATCGAACCAGAGGGAAGAGGTAATCCGCAGGTGGGCATATCCCCAGCCGTGTGTATGAACCACTGCTTTGGGATTGCCTGTAGTTCCCGAGGTATAGGCCAGGATGGCGATATCATCGCGGCGGCTGGCAACGGCAGGGAAGGAATCAGGTTGTCCTTCCATCAGACTCTCCAGGTCTACCCAGCCTGCTTCCGGCTCAGCTTCTCCGCCGGAGACGGACAGTCGGTAGTCCAGTGCAGGCAGGTCATCGGAGATTTTGTTCACTTCACCGGTAACCTCCGACCAGACGATAACTGCCCGGGCCTCGGAATGACGCAGACGGTAAGACAGATCCTTCGCCCGCAGCATTTCAGAGGAAGGGATAACAGCCAGTCCCAGCTTCAGACAGGCCAGATATATCGCGTAGGCGATGATACGGCGGGGCACCATGACCAGCACACGATCACCCTGCTTCAGCCCTAGTCCGGCCAGACCCCCTGCCAGACGGTTAGCCTGAGTCATGAGTGCGCCATAAGTGATTGTCTCCAGGTTCCCGTTCTCGTGTAACCATTTAATCGCAACCTTGTCAGCAGGGTGCTGCTCCATTTCCGAAGTAAGATTGTAGAATTCAGGTGCGATCCAGCGTTGATTATCCAAATGAACCTCTCCTATATAAACGTGATGATAGTTCTGATAACTATAGTATAGCACGATATCCTAGTACCAGATGCTAACTGACTGAAGGACACTGGAGAATGTTCTGTGACAGTCTTTATTCTACACATTCTGGGTACAATACAAACAGAACGCTTCCTATCGAAGCGGCAGAAAGCAGGCAGCAGCCATGGACAAGCAAACAACCATTAATGAAACAGAATTCAATGAGATATTCGCTATTATGGAAGCTTCTTTTCCGGTGAGTGAGCTTAGAACCTACAGCGGGCAGCGCGATTTGCTGAATCATCCCAATTATCATCTATATACCAGCAAGGATGCGGAGGGGAGGATACTGGCCTTTTTGGCGGCTTGGGAGTTTCCCGGGCTACGGTTTATTGAGCATATTGCGGTTAATCCCGCATTGCGGAGCGGAGGAATCGGCAACAAGCTGATGAGCAGCTACATCGCACGTTCGGGCAAGCCGGTGCTGCTTGAGGTAGAGCCGCCAGATGGCGAGCTGGAGCAGAGAAGGATCGGGTTTTATGAGCGGCTGGGCTTTCATCTGAATCCCTACGATTATATGCAGCCCCCGCTTCGTGCGGGACAAGCCGATCTGCCGCTGCGTATCATGACCTATCCTGAACCCGTTACAATGGAGGAATTCCACCGGTTCAGGGATATTCTGTACACGGATGTGTATCAAGTTAGCGGGCAGAGCCGTGTCTAGCTGCTGATTCATCGTCTGAATTACTTCTTTACAATCCGGATACAAGTTAGAAACAAGTTAATGGTTTAATTGATCTATAGCAAGGGACACACACACTAACATCACAACTAAGGGAGACGATAAGTAATGAAAAGCAAAAAAATGATTATAGCAACCATGGTATTCGGAATGGCGGTTACAGGCTCAGCCGGTGTATATGCAGGAACAAATATGCAGAAGATCACCGCATACCTCAATCACAGCATCGGTTTCAAAGTGAATGGAGCAGCCTACACACCACTGGACAACAATGGCAAAACATTGGCGCCAATCACTTATAAGGATACAACGTATCTTCCGGTACGGGCGATGGCAGATGCACTGAAGGTGCCGGTCACATTTAACGCCTCCACGAACGAGGTTACTCTGGGCAGCGGTTCGGGAACAACAACACCTGACAACGGTTCGGCGGTTAAGCTGACGGCAGTACAATACAGTGCAGCGCAGAAGGAACAGATTATCAAGGCTTTTGCCAACTACGAGGGGTTTGAGACTGCTTATGCCCCGACACAAATGATCAGCGGAGATGCCTTCCAGAAGGTTGCAGGCGGAGATGACGGTGTAAGCTTCCTGTTCAATAAAATGCGTGTGAATGTGTCTCCGCGTGATTATTCCTATGACTACGATGGAAGCACTGTGAAGCTCTCTAATGGAACAGAGGCGAAATGGTACACCCCTTCGGATACGCCTATGTTGACCTTCAAGCTGGCAGACCGGTTTGTGACCATCAGCTCACCGGACAAATCACTCAGCAAAGCGCAAATGGAGAAAGTGGCTGTAGGCGTAGCGAAATTGAGTAAATAATTACGACTGCTTCTAAATTCAGATACACATGTAAAAGGGATGTCCGCAGAGCCGTTAGAATAGGCCGCGCGGACATCCCTTGCTGTATTTTGGGACATGTTTTTGATTGAACGTTACCGGACGTTAACTGGAATTGTACTATTTATTGGTGCTATGTTGTTTATTCGCCAGGCGGGCGCCAGGAGATCCTTTACCACGGTTTCTGTTTTTCAGGGCTTTGCGCTGATTCTCCTGGAACTTCTCCACGAATTCATGTGTGTCCATTACAATCCTCCTGCCAATTTTGATTTAGATACATATGGGGTATTCTATCCATTCCCGCTAATAACATGCACTCTGAGGAGTGGAGGGAGTTGAGATCACTTGTTTCAAAATAATGCTTGCAATGAATCTCTATCCATGATATATTCTATTTCTGGCCGCGAAACATCAACGCCGAGCTCGAACAAGAAGTTGAAAAAAAGAGATTGCATTGATCGGTTGGATGTGATATATTATAAGAGTTGCTGGTGACGCGGTAAGCGGCGCTGACAACGAGCTTGATCTTTGAAAACTGAACAACGAGTGAGTATCGGAAATCACGAAAGTGAATTCCAAAAACGATGAATTTCACAGCGTCTTGACGCTTTAGAAATCTCATCGTAGAGAATGTAAATTCTCGTCAGATGTTTCAAAATGAGCAATCGCTCTTTCTAAATACCAATTTGGAGAGTTTGATCCTGGCTCAGGACGAACGCTGGCGGCATGCCTAATACATGCAAGT
>NZ_JABMKX010000013.1 GCF_013204885.1 Paenibacillus tritici | reverse complement strand
ATAGCGGATGAATCCAGTTTCTGGGGGTCGGGGTTCCCCCTCCCCCCAGAAACACCTACACCCCCAACCCGTAACCCGGGGAGGTACTTCTACTCTCTTACACAAACTTCTTGACGCTACCGCCAGAAGCGGACGGTAGGCAGGAATGAAAGGTATAAATCCCTCAGAATCCGCCGGGAGTGGGCGGTAGACAGGAATGAGAGGTATAAATCCCTCAGAATCCGCCAGAAGTGGGCGGTAGGCGGGAATGAGAGGTATAAATCCATTTGAATCCGCCAGAAGCGGACGGTAGGCAGGAATGAGAGGTATAAATCCCTCAGAATCCGCCAGAAGCAGACGGTAGACAGGAATGAGAGGTATAAATCCCATTGAATCAGCCGGGGGTAGGCGGTAGTCAGGAAGCAGTAGGCGGAAATATTTGAATAAAAGAGTAGAGTAGAGGCCCCTCCCAACCTATCGTAGCATCGCCGAACTGTCCCTGCCCCCGAACTCATATCTACCCCTGCATTCAAGTCCATCCCCACATTCCAACCACTCCCTCCCTCACTCCCTCCCTCACTCTCTCCCAGATTCTACCTCTCTCATTCCCGTCCTCATCCTCATTCCCATCCCCATCCCCATCCCCTAATCCCCCCTCCCGCCAGCGGTACGGATGAAGTCCACGAAGCTGCGGATGTGTGCGGCATAGATTGGCTCATCCCGGTAAGCTAGGCAGATATGCCTCCGGTTGGTATAGCCTGCTCCGGGCAGAGGGCGCCGGATTAACTCCCCGGCAGCGGTCTCTTTGAGCACACTGCGCAGCGGGAGTACACCGATGCCCGAATTGAATTTCAGCGTCTCCTTAATCGTCTCAATGGCTCCAAGCTCCATCACGGAATGGAACTGCAGTCCGATGTAGGCTGCCCATTCCTCAGCGAGCTGCCGCGAGGTAGAGCCTTGTTCATGCAGCAGGAAAATTTCATGCTCAAGCTGATCCACGCTAAGCGTTTCTGCGGATGCCAGAGGATGCCCCGGATTCAGGACAAGCTGCAGCTCGTCTTCGATGAGCGGCACGATCTGCAGTCCCTTTTCGGGCTCATTCGGCAGGGAGACGATTGCGGCATCAATTTCATGCTGCCGCAGAAGGGAGAGGATGGTCTCCGCTTTTTTTACGGTCAGCAGCAATGCAGTCTCCGGGTGCGCCTGCTTGTACTCCGCCAGGAACGGGGGCATGAAATAAGTGGCCGGTGTATAGCTGGCGCCCAGCTTCAATTTGTTGTGACCCTGCGCTGCCCTTGCCTGCATCCGGTCAGCGGCCTCTTCCATCAGTGAAACTACACGGCGTGCATAAGGCAGCAGCTCGTCTGCCGCTTCGGTACGGATCAGCTTGCGGGACTGCTTCCGGAACAACTGTGTTCCTAGACTCTCCTCAAGCTTCCGCAGATGAAAACTGACGGTAGGCTGCGTCAGCCCGAGCTGATCAGCCGCTTCCTGCAGAGTCCCCCTGCGCATGACCTCGACAAACACCTTTAACTGCTGCACATTCATAGCATTTCGCTCCCCTCTTTTTTGAATATAGAGTTTATCTATCAAACATTCAATACACATAGATATATTTAATAAAACTACCTACCGGGCTTAACGCTGCTCTTACACTATCTTGTTAAAGTTTGAAGTAACGCGAAGGCGAAAAACGATTCTCAAGGGGGATTCTTCAAGTGAAAAGAGAGTGGCGGAAGACAGCGGGTGTTGCAGCAGGGTTGTTATCATTATTGGCCGTGACGGCCTGCGGAGGACAGAATCAGAACGCAGCGGGTGCTGCCGCAAACGGAAACAACCAGGGTGCCGAAGCGACAGCAACAGCCACATCTACAGCAGTACCAACAGATACAGCCACAAGTACAAATGCCGGCGGCGAGACCCTTACGGTGTATTTGAATGATTTTGACGCGGTCATCGGGGAGATGTTCGAGAAGAAAAGTGGAATCAAGCTCAATATCGTATCCGGGAACGGCGCGGAAATCATGTCCCGGATCGAAGCTGAGAAGGGGAATCCGCAGTGGGATGTCGTATGGATTGATGCGATGCCGTCCATCTACGGGCTGGATGCCAAGGACCAGCTTCTGACCGGCTGGACGCCGGAGAATGTGGCCGGACTGAAGGACAATTATGAATCGCTGATCCCGGAAGACGGCTCCTACTATCCGACCGGAGCCCATGCCTCTGGAATTATCGTCTACAATAAGACAACCGTTAAAGGCACAGATATCCCGGCTTCCTGGGAAGATCTGAAAAAAGCGGCCTACAAAGGAAAACTGGGGATGGCTGATCCTGCAATCGCAGCACCGGCATACCCGTTTGTAGCGAGTTTTTTTGAGGATAAAGGAATGGATGGCGGCAAGGAATATTTCAACCATCTGATGGAGCAGGGGCTCCGTGTCTACCCGAAGAATCCTCAGGTGGTACAAGCCCTTACTTCCGGTGAAATTGATATTGCGGCGCTGCAGGAATCCAATGCCTACTCCATGCTGAGTGCCGGAGAACCGGTGGAGCTGGTATGGCCGGAGGAAGGCGCACCAGCCTCTGTCCGTGTTGCGGCCATTCAGAAGAACACAGACAAAGCCGATGCGGCCAAGCAGTTCGTGAGTTTCCTGCTTGAACCTGAGGTGCAGCAGGAGCTGATTGACAGCGGCGACGAAAGTTATTTTGAACCCTCCGCAGAAGGCGCAACTCCCAAGGCTGACCGGGCTAAGGGTGCCAAGCTGAACTTTACGGATGCCGCCTATGCAAGTGAGCATGAAGCCGAGATCAAGCAGTGGTTCGCTGATCAGGCGGTACAATAGACGGTTATGCTTAGAGTTCTGAATGTAAACCGGCTGGGCTGGATGGTCAGTATTCTGCTGGCCATTCTCGTCCTGTGTCCGTTAGCGGCGGTAATCATTCAGGTGCTGCTGCCGGGAGTATTCTTTGGAGAGCTGAACTTCGGGGATTTGTCCCTGCTGCTGGATGTATTCAACCGTCCGCTATGGAGAAAATCCCTGGAGAATTCTCTCCTGCTGGGGCTGGGGACGACGCTGTTAGGAACCCTTCTGGGGACAGTGCTGGCGGTAATCCGTTCCCGCTGGAAGTTCGCAGGCGCCGCTGCCCTGGATGCGGCAGCCTGGATCTTGTTCATTATGCCTTCCTTCATCCTTGCCCAGGGCTGGATCATGTTCTCGGCAGGAAATGGTCTGGCGGCTTCGCTGCTGGGCTGGAAGTGGGTCAGCGGTGCGGTGTTTTCTCCCGGAGGACTGATCGTGGTGATGACCTTCAGCAAGTTTCCTCTGGCATATCTTACGGTAAGAGCGGCCATGGAATGGAAAATGGATATGCTGTCACAGGCAGCACGGCTATGCGGTGCCCGTCCATGGCGGGTCTGGCTGAGCATTGAGGCGCCGCTGCTTCTGCCTTCGATCTGCTCAGGAGCTCTGCTGGTCTTTATGGATACCATAGGCGATTTCGGATTGCCTTCAGCGATAGCCGTGGTATACCGTTTCCCGACACTGCCTTATTCTATTTATTCGGCCATTTATACTTCACCGATCCGTTTCGACATGGCCGGGGTGCTGTCATTATATCTGGTGCTGCTGATTACACTGGCAATCGCTGTCCAGTTCTACATTCTGCGCAGGTCCCGTTACGATATTTTGTCAGGACGGGCCGAGCGCCTGATTCCCGGGTCCTCCGGCCAATATCACTGGCTTCTTAGCGGCGCGGTCATTCTGCTGCTCATTGTTGTCATTGGTATTCCGATTGGCTCGAGTCTAGTGATGTCTGTTCTGCAAGTGCAGTCAGACGGCCTGGTCCGCAGCAACCTGACGCTTCAGCATTATGCCGAGCTGTTCCGGCAAGGAGCAGATTTGTTCCCGGGAATCGGCAGATCCCTGGCGATTGCCGCCATTGCTTCGCTGGCCGGACTTCTCATCGGTCTGGGCGCTGCGTTCGTCCTTTCGTATTCCCGGTTCAGGTTCAAAAAAGCCATCGAGACCGCGACACTAATCTCATTTGCAGTGCCGGGAGTGGTGCTGGGAATCGGATATATCTTTGTCTGGAATCAAAAATGGCTCGAGGTGCTGGGACTGAGGCTCTACGGCACGCCAACGATTCTCGTATTGGCGGCTATTGCCGGAGCTATTCCGGTGATTACCCGGATGATTACCGGCTCGATGGCTAAAGTCCCCGAGCATCTGCTCGATGCCGCCCAGCTACAGGGAGCTTCGCTGGTTAGCCGGGTGAGAAGGATACTGATCCCGCTGATCCGCGGAGCACTGGTATCGGGTGCACTTGCTGCGTTCGGCTCCTGTGTGTTCGATCTGGCAGTCAATTCGATTCTGTTCCCGCCGAATTTCGTGACACTGCCGATTGTAATAGATGATGCGTTCGAGGATATGCGGTTTGGCTACGCCTCTGCGGCAACGGTTACCGGAGGAGGCATTATTGTACTGATTCTGATCGTGATTGAAGCGGTCTTCAAGAGAAAAGGGGTTACAGCATGAGAGAGGCACAAGCACAGATGGTTCCGGTGACAGGCAAGCCGCTGCTTGAGGTTAGAAATCTGCAGAAAAGCTACGGCGATTATAAAGCATTAACCGGCCTCAGCCTCGAACTTCAGGAAGGTGAAATCATCAGCGTGCTGGGCCCGTCCGGCTGCGGTAAATCGACGCTGCTGCACCTTGTGGCAGGCTTAAGCCGTCCGGACGGAGGCGAGATTCTGCTGCACGGCCAGACCATTGCTACAGCGGCTAAGATGCTGCCGCCCGAAAAACGCGGCATCAACATGGTCTTCCAGGATTATGCGTTATGGCCGCATTTGAATGTGTTTGAGAATGTGGCGTATGGACTGAAGGAGAAACGGATGCCCGCCCAGCAGATGAAAGACAAGGTGGCCGGTGCTCTTGCCCTGCTGCAGCTTGAAGGCTTTGAGCGGCGTCTGCCGCCGCAGCTGTCCGGCGGGCAGCAGCAGCGGGTAGCGATTGCCAGGGCGCTCGTAACCGAACCGAGGCTGATGCTGCTCGATGAACCGCTCTCCAACCTGGATATGCGCCTGCGCGTCGAGATGCGGACGGAAATGTCCGTCCTCTTCCGCAGGCTGAGGATGAGTGTATTCCATGTCACGCATGACCCGGAGGAAGCCTTTGCTATGGCAGACAGGCTTCTGCTGATGCGCAGCGGTGCGATCGACCAGTTCGATACGCCCTTTGCCTGTTATCATAAACCGGCAAGCAGACAAGCGGCCTCGTTGCTCGGAGCCATCAACGTGCTTAAGGGACAATTTGCCGGCACAGCTGAAGACCCGGCTATCGCTTGTTCCGCCGGACGTATCTCCGGAATCTTGTGTGAGCCGGGAGGGAGACTTCAGGTGAACGGGCCCGCTGAGCTGCGTTTCCGTCCGGAAGCACTGGCACTCCTGCAGGAGAACTCTGATATAGCCGGTGAGAGGGACAGGAAGACGAATATTCTGGAGGCCAGGGTCGTCCATTGCGTCTTTGAGGGGACGAGATGGCGGACGCTGGCAGAAACGGCAAGAGGCGAAAGACTGTATCTGTTCAGTGAAGACTATGTGGAGACAGACAAAGATATCCGTATGGTACTCCCTAGTCACGCTGCTTATTTGTACGGGCTGTGAGAGAAAAGCGATTTTACCGGAAAGGCCGTTGATACTATGCCGCACACACTACAGAAAGCTTACCGGCTGCTTGCAGTATCGGACATCCATGGACATGCCGCAGGACTGCAGCAGTTGCTCGATGCCGCCGCCTATAATCCCAGGACAGACCAGCTGATTCTGGTGGGGGATTACATAGATGAGGACCCGCAGAGCCGCTCAACGCTTGAGCTGATACGAAGCTTAACCCGGGAGGGAGCACTCGCCGTTCCGGGTAATATGGAGACGAAGCTGCTGAGCCAGCCTGAAGGACACTCGGCAGTGGAGTTAACCTTCCGTAACTGGCTGTGTCAGTTACCTCCGTATGTGGAGGCGGACGGGTATCTGTTTGTGCATGCCGGGTTCCGTCCCGGAGTGCCGCTGGAGCAGCAGACGCTGCTGGATATGACCGAGATCCGCCAGGATTTTTGGGAGGCTCCGCTGCCCGCCTTCGCCGGTCAGGGCATTGTGTTCGGACACACCCCGACCTTCAAGCTGGGAGCGGCGGCGGGGAAGATCTGGAGAAGCGGCGGAAAGATCGGCATTGACACAGGGGCTAAGCATGGCTGCCGGCTGACGCTGCTTGATGTCCATAATGGTATAGCGTACTCGTGTTCTACAGAGTCCAGACAACGGTATGGAGACTTCCGTGCCGATCTTCTGGAGTGACTGCTCCTAATTCTGTATCGCCCTGTATGAATGGCACAAAAATAACCCGCAGGTAGAGGTCCTCTACCCTGCGGGTTATTTGCGTAGAATACATCACGGGTATGTAGCACAGACCAACTGTGCGGAAGCTTAATCCTTATCAATCAGCTCCAGCTTTTCAAGGATTTTCAGGGTGGTAACGGCGGACAGCTGCACGGCTAATTGAATACTGGCCTGGCTGTTTCCAGCCTGCTCCAAGGCGGCTTTGTTCTCGGACATGACTTCTTCCGTAACCTGCCCGATCAGACTTTTGACAATTTCATTATTCATCAGAGACTCCTCCTCCCGCAAAAAATAGTCACAAGCTATATTTCGGACAGATCCAGGATTTTACTTAGAGCGAAAGGGATGGCAATGGAGTGCGTGTTTCTATTTTGTCATCGTCGTCTAAAAAGTAATACAGACTTAACACAGACTTGGAATGGAATCTGTAGTAAACTGGAAGGAATGTATGTATTGTATGCCTGCAAATATTCTACAGAAAAGAATGTGATATGTTTATGCAGCTTCAAGCCCGTCTGCCGGCCAAGAAATGGCTGGAGAAATATCTGTCCGGGGAAGGAATGGATTACCGGCAAATTATCGCCCTGTTTCTTCCGATTCTGATTGACCAGGCCTTCATTATCGGGCTGAATCTGGTCAACACTGCGATGATCAGCTCGTCGGGGATGGCGGCGGTTAGTGCAGTGAATATGGTAGATTCTCTGAATATTTTCTTGATTAACGTATTTGTTGCTATTGCGACGGGGGGAACGGTGGTAGTTGCCCAGTATAAAGGCAGCGGAAATGACCGGATGGTCTCCCAGGCCACGGCCGGTTCGGTCGCCTCCGTATCGCTGATCTCGGTGGGGATTGGTCTCTTGCTTATGTCCTTTCATACCCCAATATTGAATTTACTGTTCGGGAACGCCTCCGCCGATGTGCTGGACAACGCCCGGGTCTATATGATCGGCAGCAGTATTTCTTACTTAGGAATCGCCGTGGTTCAGGCCGTATGCGGTGCGCTGCGGGGCGTGGGGCGGACGCGGGCTTCGCTGTTGCTGTCGCTGATTATGAATCTGCTGTATGTACTCCTGAACATTGTCTTCATTAACCTGCTGCACATGGGTGTGCTGGGGATGACGCTGGCGGTCAACATCGCGCGGTATGCGGGCATGATCTTCGCCCTGGTGTACCTGTTCAAGATTGATACAGTGCTGCGTGTGCAGGTCCGCGACCTGTTCCATGTTCCGCTCTCCATGCTGCGCAGAATCATGTTCATCGGTGTGCCGTTCGCTGCGGAGCAGATGTTCTTCAACGGCGGCAAGCTGCTGACCCAGATCTTCATCGTCAGTCTGGGCACCTATGCGATTGCCACCAATGCGATCGCCGGGTCGCTGGCGATGGTGTTTCAAATTCCGGCCAGTGCATTGTCGCTGACGATCGTAACGGTGGTCGGCCAGTGCATCGGGCGGGGGGATGTGGCGGATGCCCGGAAGTTCATCAAGTCCTTCCTCTGGATCGGTTCTGCCTCTTATGCCTTGGTGGCCTTGATCCTGATGCCGCTGTTCCATCCGCTGGTGTCGATCTTTTCCCCGCCGCCGGAGATTATTGATGATCTGTTCGTGGTGCTGCTGGTGAATGCGATTGCCCAGATTCCGCTGTGGGCCTTCAGCTTCATTCTGCCGTCTGCGCTGCGGGCAGCGGGCGATTCCCGCTTCACCTCAATAGCTTCGATGCTGACCATGTGGCTGTTCCGGGTCATATTCGGCTACATTCTGGGGATTGTGCTGGGTTACGGGGTTCTGGGCGTGTGGCTGGCGATGAACTGCGAGTGGGCCGTCCGCGGAGCTGTGTTCCTGTGGCGCTTCCGGGGGAAGAAGTGGTATGCGCATAAGCTGATCTGATAGCTGCTGGTGATAAGGCCGTCCTCTGCTGGCGGATCACCCATATATGAAATAGTCCTATTTAAGAGAAAAGGATAACAGAGCAGCATTTCTCGCGTTACTGAGAAGTGCTGTTTTGTGTTTTTTGCATCTTCGTGCAGACTCCCTGCACGTGGTGTAATGAAGGCTGGCATGATACGATGCCGAGCTACGTCGGCGGTCCAAGTGTTCTCAGGTAGGAGTGGCTTGCCCCGGCCAGCAATTGGATAAACGTAGCTTAATTCGTCAACTTCCCAGCAATCTGCTGAAGCAAGTGGAAAAACAGCATCTAACACGGATGGTTTTCACTATTTTGGAGGAAATGTAATGATGTAAGTGCTGTTTGTCCAACTGCTGATTAAGCACGGGGTATTCGCTCACCAGCAAGTGTTGAAAATCCAACTATTTCCGTCCTCTGTAGCATCCGGCTTGTAGAGTAGGCGATAGGTGCTGCTTAAATTGTGACACTCCAGTGAAATGAACTATAAAAAGCACGGTACAACCTTTAGTTTCGGGTAAGACGCATTTTTGTCCTTGTGCTACGATTTGGGTGGTGAAAGGAAAGGCTTTCGATTGCCTTGGAAGCGCTTAACTTATTGAAACCTAAATTTCATACAGAGGAGTGCAATGCATGAAGAGAATGATCAAGCAAGTCTCTCTGGTGCTGCTGGCAGCCCTTCTGCTTCTTCCGGCAGGCGGATATGTTCCGGCGGCTCAAGCGGCGGAGGCCACGACCACGGTCTATCACGAAACGTTTGCGGGTGGCATAGGCAAGGCAGTCCCATCCGGGGGCGCTAGCCTTAGTGCAGTCAAGGATGTTCCTTTCGACGGGAATGCCGATGAAGCGGCGTTGTACGTAAGCAAGCGGGTGAATAACTGGGATGCGGTTGATTTCAAGTTCACGGACATAGGTCTCAAGAACGGAAAAACGTACACCGTCACTGCGGTTGTCTACGTTGACGCAACTGTGGCGGTCCCAAGCGATGCTAATGCAGCCCTACAGACAGTGGACGATTACACCAACGATGCATCAGTACCTTATAAAGCAGGGCAATCTGTAACCCTGACTAAGAAATTTACGGTGGATACCAGTAAGAAGGATCATTCCCTGCGTATCAACTCCAACGAGGCCGGGGCCGCAGTCCCCTTTTACCTTGGAGATATTCTGTTCACCGAGGAGGGCACACCAGGCGGCGGGGAAGATCCTGTAAGAGAACCGGCCTTGCCGTTCAGCACGGTTGATTTTGAAGACCAGACGGCGGGTGGATTCACCGGCAGGGCGGGAACCGAGCTGCTTACGGTGACCAATGAAGCGAATCATACGGCGGATGGTTCCTATGCGCTGAAGGTGGAAGGCAGAACGGCTACCTGGCACGGGCCTTCCCTGCGTGTCGAGAAATACGTGGATAAGGGCAGCGAATATAACATCTCCGCCTGGGTCAAGCTGATTGATCCGGCAAGCGCGCAGCTCCAGTTGTCCACGCAGGTGGGCAATGACAGTGGTGCGAGTTATGTGGCCCTGTCCCCCAAGACCATCAGCAACGCTGACGGCTGGGTCAAATTTGAGGGCAGCTACCGCTATAACAGTGTGGGCGGCGAATATCTGACCCTTTATATTGAGAGCTCCAATAACTCAGCAGCCTCCTTTTATATCGACGATATCACTTTTGAGCATACAGGCACCGGCCCGGTTGATATTCAAAGGGATCTGGTTCCTCTAAAAGCGGCTTATCAGAATGACTTCCTGATCGGCAACGCCTTATCCGCCGAGGATCTGGAAGGGGTCCGGCTGGATCTGCTGAAAATGCATCATAATGTGGCTACCGCAGGCAATGCCATGAAGCCGGATGCGCTGCAGCCCACTAAGGGTAATTTCACGTTTACAGCGGCAGATGCGATGGTGAACAAAGTGCTGGCTGAAGGGATGAAAATGCATGGGCATGTGCTGGTATGGTATCAGCAGTCGCCTGACTGGATGAACCTGACCACGGATGCAGCAGGCAATACCGTTCCTTTGGGGCGTGCCGAAGCACTCACCAATCTAAGGACGCATATCCGGGAGGTTATGGAGCATTTTGAGGGCAGGGTGATCTCCTGGGATGTAGTCAATGAAGCAATGAATGATAACCCGTCTAACCCGTCCAACTGGCAAGACGCTCTGCGTCAGTCTAACTGGTATAATGCCATCGGCGCGGACTATGTAGAGCAGGCTTTCCTGGCGGCCAGAGAGGTGCTGGACGATCATCCGGAGTGGGATATCAAGCTGTATTACAATGATTATAACGATGATAACCAGAACAAAGCCCAGGCCATCTACAGTATGGTCAAGGAAATCAACGACAGGTACGCGCTTGCGAACCCCGGGAAGTTGCTGGTTGACGGTGTGGGTATGCAGGCACATTACAACATCAACACGAATCCCGATAACGTCAAGCTGTCGCTGGAGAAATTCATCTCGCTTGGCGTAGAGGTCAGCATTACCGAGCTGGATATCCAAGCGGGAAGCGACAATAAGCAAACGGAGAAGGAATTGGTGGACCAAGGCTATCTGTATGCGAAATTGATGGATCTCTACAAGACATATGCCGCCAATATCGCTCGTGTTACCTTCTGGGGAATGGATGACCGTACGAGCTGGAGAGCTGTCTCCAGTCCGCTCTTGTTTGACCGGAATTTGCAGGCCAAACCGGCCTATTACGGCGTCATTGATCCGGCAAAATATATGGCAGAGCATGAACCGAACAGGGCAGAGGCTAATGTGTCTGAGGCTGTTTACGGCACACCGGTAATTGACGGAACTGCGGATGCAATCTGGTCCTCGGCGCCTGAGATGGCAGTGAACCGGTATCAATTGGCCTGGCAGGGTGCAAGCGGAACCGCACGTACGCTGTGGGATGACCAGAATTTGTATGTGCTGATTAAGGTCAGCGACGCCCAGCTCGATAAGAGTAACCCGAATGTATGGGAGCAGGACTCTGTCGAGGTCTTCCTGGATGAGAATCTGGGCCGCACCACCTTCTATCAGGATGATGACGGACAGTTCCGGGTCAATTATGACAATGAAGCCTCCTTCAGTCCGGTAGCCATCGGTGCAGGCTTCGAGTCGGCCACCAAGGTAGCCGGAACAAGCTATACCCTTGAAATGAAGATTCCGTTCAAAAAAATCACCCCGGCCGGAGGCACTAAGGTCGGCTTCGACACTCAGATTAACGACGCCAAGAGCGGCGTCCGGCAAAGTGTTGCCGCCTGGAATGATACCACCGGGAACGGTTATCAGGACACCTCCGTCTACGGAGTGTTGACGCTTAAGGCCAAAGACGGCGCTGAACCGCCGACGAAGCCGACCCCAACGCCAACACCGACACCGGCAGCAACGCCGGAACCGGAAGCCACACCAACACCGACACCGGAACCTGTGTACGGCGGTACGAACTACAGCAGTAGCACACCGGCGCCGAAGCCTGTGAATCTGGAGAGCAAGGATGGCGTAATTACGCTCAGACCAGAGGTGAAGACCGAGGGCGGAGAAGCGAAGGCCATTGTTACAAGCGAACTGTGGCAGCAAGCCTTGAAGCAAGCCGTCCCGGCTGCGGACGGCCGCAAACAGATCGTCATTGATCTGCCTAAGCAGACAGGTGCGGTCTCCTATGAAGCTCAGCTGCCGCTGTCAAGCATGAAGGGACAGGAGAAGTATCTGCTTGTTATCAAGAATGGTGTTGCCACTCTGGCAATCCCAAGTGAGCAGTTGGCTGGTATTACAGCGAGCACGGATTCCATCTCTATTCGCATACAAGAAGTCCCGGCAGCCAGTCTGGATGCAGCAGTTACTAAGCAGACCGGCACCCGTCCGGTAATGGAGCTGAGTCTATGGGCAGCGGGGCAGCGGATAGCCTGGAGCAATCCGGGGACGCCGATTACCGTAACCATCCCGTATCAGCCTTCAGTGGAAGAGCAGGGGAACTTGGATTCTTTAGTCATCCGCTCTCTGACGGGCAATGCCTCCCTGACTGCTGTTGTGAACAGCCGTTATGACGCGGCTAAAGGAGGATTTGTATTCCAGACCTTCGGGTCCGGCACGTTTGTGGCAGCCTATGCTCCGCTATCGTTCACGGATCTGGGGAACCTGTCTTGGGCGAAGCAGGCTGTCGCTGCCATGGCTGCGCGCGATATCATTCCGGGCGGCAACAGCTTCATGCCTGCGGCTCCTATGAACAGAGCAGACTTTACCGCCTCGCTGGTGAAGGTGCTGGAGCTTAAGGCTGCTGCTGAAGCAGTTGCAGGCTTCAGCGATGTCCAGAGCAACGCGGTATACAGCAAGGAGCTTGCCGCCGCGAAGCAGCTGGGTATCGTCACAGGCTATGCGGACAATACCTTCAAGCCAGCGGGCGTCATCACCCGCCAGGAGATGATGGTGATTGCAGCGCGTGCCCTGAAGGCGGCTGGAATCACGGCTGAAGGCAGCGGAGCAATAGCATCTTACACCGATGCCGGTCAAATCTCAGCCTATGCCAAGGACAGCGTGTCCGCCCTGCTGAAATACGGCGTAGTGAACGGTAAGAACGGCAAGCTTGCTCCGGGGGACACACTCTCCCGCGCGGAAGCAGCGGTGATTTTGTACCGGATCTGGAAGCTGTAAAGGATACTCGCAGTCTTAATTGATAGAATGAATGGATAAGATACAGACGCAGTTAAACAACCAGCCGCCGGGAATCTGCCCGGCGGTTGGTTGTTTGGGTTGCGGTTTGTTTTCAAGGGGAGCTATTAGATTGCGGGATAAGCATTGGTAATAGAAACCGGAGCTGTTCTTAAGTATGCCGCCTGTCAGCGTCCATTGTAATTCCGTACCAGTTCATCCATCACGCGGCTGGTACGGATAGCGGTATCGCCAGTGCTGAGAGCGGTGCCGTATCCCAGAAGCTCATCTACAATGGACTGGATCAGCGGCTGCTGGATATGGGGCGGATGGGCAATGAATTCAGGCTGCTCCCCGTCTTCGGTCCGGAGAATAACCGGCTGCTCCGCAAAGGTGGAGAAGGTGATACTGCCGCGGCTGCCAACGATTTCAGTAACGTCTTCGTTAGAAAAAGCATTAAAGCACCAGATGCCCGTCCCATGGACACCGGACTCAAAGCGGTATCTTCCGGAGACGGTATCCTCAGGTGTGTAGGGGCTCCCAAAGTTGGACGCATGTCCACTGACATCCTGAATCGGGCCGAGCAAGAAATCCAGCAAATCCAGCGTATGGCTGCCCACATCGAGTAATAAACCGCCGCCGGAAATTGCCGGGTCCACCCGCCAGTTCTCCTCACTTACTGCCGTAAGCGGCTTAGTCATATGCAGGGTGCGTACGAACCTGGGTTCGCCGATCGCTCCCGTATCCAGCCACTCCTTAACCTTGCGGAAGCGCGGAAGCCCTCTCCGGTAATAAGCAACGTAGAGTGGGACCCCTGCCTGCCCGCAGGCAGCAATCATGGCTTCGCATTCTGCCGTATTGAGAGCCATCGGCTTCTCGACATAGACAGGTTTTCCGGCATGGGCAGCCGCTAAAGTGTACTCCATATGGGTGGAAGGCGGTGTGGCGATATATACGGCATTCACTCCGGGATCATTCAGGAGATCGGTTGCCAGGCTATACCACCCAGGCACTCCATGCCGCCGTGCATAATCCTCTGCTAGTGCTCCGTTTCGCCTCATGACAGCCGTAAGCTGTGAACCCTCAGCCTTTTGCAGAGCCGGACCACTCTTGACCTCAGTTACATCCCCGCAGCCGATAATACCCCAGTTAATGATTTTGCTCAATTCCGTATCCTCCTCCGGGTCTGCTTCTGCCATTCTCCCTGACACTATCAACTTCCCGCCAAAATCCTGCACAAATTACAACATTCCCCCTCATTATACCAACCGCAATCCTGTTATGTTGCATAAAAAACAGCATTTTCCCGCCCCCAGTCCGCTTAGGTGGATGTAATCCTGCAGTTACTGCAACAATGTCTGATGGACGCTGGTTATCTAAGATTCCGAGTTGCAGATGATGCAACATTAGAACAACACAAAATGAATGTGAGGGTAAGATTCACGACAATGCGAGATCGGCTATCATTCCAGGCTGTAATGGCTACTAGCCTGAAGCTCTAACGTTTGCAGACTTGCTCTTGCTGTCGAAGTAAGAATAGTGCGGAATCGAAAACGAATGGCTAATTATGTCGTTAGTGAAAGATCTGTGAAAGATATGGTAGAAAAAAGGATTATTTTGAAAAAAGTCGAATATGTCGATTATCATGTTGAAACAAAAATAATGCGGTGTATTTCTAAAGAAATACATCCTAATAACTCAGAATTATTTGGAGGTTATGTTTTGAACTGCTTAGAATTAATGCCCATTGAAAAAAGGATAATCCAATACATCAATAAATTCATTCAAGAAAGTATGGATACACGAATTGTTAAAATCACGACAAATAGCAACATTAGTTTGTTAAGATATTATCAGGCTGAACTGCATTCCTACGAAATTATTACATTTAGCGATTTGAGTTCAAATAAATATACAGATAATAATTCGAAATTTTCAGGTGGGACTACTTTTAGTCTCCTTCCACTTAAAGATATAGTGTCAACGTTTGCTCCAACGAGTGTGCTTCTGACTGTCCTATCGACTATAATTCCAAGCACTACTGCGATTAATTATCAAAAGCAGTTTAAGCCAATTATTAATGGTTTAAAAGTGAATCGAACTAAAGCTAAGACTTATAAGAAAATGACTAGAATAATTATCGTAGAGGATTACAATAAGCTGTCCGATAAAGAGTTTGATTTACTAAAGACAATTTCTTATTTTATTCAGGCAAAGCAACTCCTCAATATCGGAATTATCATTCAGTGTTCTGAAGAAGAAAAATGGGATACGAGTTTAATGGATATTCCAAGTGAAAACTTTGATATTACAATGGAGGATTTGAATTTTTTAACGTCTAATGAGATCATATTTAAACCTTATGTATTACAACTTGCTCAGAAATTCGGTATTCCATTTTTCAAAAAATATAGTGACATTATTATTCACTCTATTCAAGCATCTGAAGAAAATTATGATACTATGCTTCAAAAAATCCTTGATAAAATGCTTGCTACTTCACATCAACAAAGTCAAATTGACCAGGGGGAGTTAGATAAATTCCTGAAATATTGTAGTTTATTTATTAATTCCTTTACTAAATTTGATATTGAAGATGTATTTGATGAGAAGTCTTTAAACTTCCTTAATCCTGCTTTACAAGCTAAAGTATTGGATAATCAACAAGAAGACACTTATCTATTTATGGAGGAAGCGATAAAGTTATTTTTTTATAACAGAGCTAGAAGAGACGTACCTAGTCAAATAGTGGGGAAATTATATAAACATATAAACAAGCACTACCCTTATGAATATATATATTTAGCACATCTTGTAGAAATGTTTTCACGAGATAGAGAAGAAATTATTTCAGCGTATATAGTCGCATACTGCTACACAAAAAAAGAAGGGTTATTTCAGCAGCGATTACAGTTGTTATCAGCTATTTCTAAGTACTCACCAGAATATCGTTATTTAGAGTGTATAGAAATGCTCAGAGACCATACTTCATACGAAATAAACATGTTAAAAGAAATGGTAGAGTCTTTGTTGAATAATGCTAAATTAAGTTCATTAACTGTACTAGCAAAGTTATGTTTTTACTGCTCTATTGCCATTTATTATTATGAACATGAATTGAATCAGTCTGTTCTTGAAAATCTGCATAATGAAATATTTGTTTCTTTGAATCAGTTAAATGAGAATAATTGTAATAACCTTCCCTATTGGCAAAATGAGTTTAATATGAACCTAATTTTATTGACCACAGTTCTCAAAAATCCGTATTCCAAAGCAAAAAGAAATGCACAAAAAAGTATTGGGAAAATGATTGAGTATTTTGAATTTAATAAGGAAAAGGAAATGAAGAATTACTTGAAATTATTGCGTTTAGGGAATGCGATATATCCAGAGGATATAGAAAAAGGCATGTTATTTACTAAAAAGGCGTTTACCCTTAGTAAGGGGAAAGAAGACTGGGTTGTTGATCACGAACTTTCCAAAATCAATTACAGCTATAGTCTTATTTATCTTGGACAGTACAGCAAAGCTTTTGATTTACTTAAAGCCAAGCCCTCAATAGATTTAAGTTTAATAAACCAAGACACCCAATTGTCATTTAAAAATAACTATTGGATTGCGGGCAGATTATCAAATAGATTATCTTTATCAAGAGTTTTAAAGGAATTTAACGGGTTACTTAAAGAAGCTGGAAATTCAAACTCAAGTGATGTAATGATTATCCGAAACAATGCTGCTGCAGCATTGTTAAAGAATAATCATGAGAAGGCAATTGAAATGCTTGAGTACGTTATTAGTCATGGGGATTCGTACCATCAATTCTATGCTCTTCATAATTTGCTTTCATTTTATTTTGAAGCAGGAGATGTTGATAACTATAATCACACAATAGTAAAGATCAAAGCTAACGATGACCCACTGATCCAACCCTTTCAGAGTTTTTTTAATGATAAATTCCAAATAATGCTTTTGCTTATGAAAGAAGAACTAACATTTACAGAGAAGGAAAATCGGTTACTGTACATCATGAATGAACGCTATCCTTCTCCAGGCTATGCCTATTTTAAAAATTTGATATTATATGGAGGAATTGAACGCTGGTTCGAATAGATCATATTTTATGATAGCCAACATAATTAGTAGCCTGTAAACCGCATGATTATCCTTAAGAAAATGTTGGAGAAACATATAATGGGTCGAGCTCATCGATGATACAGTTGGATTTGGAGTAATATCGATGACATAAGCAAAATCTTCAGTAAGGCGGAAATCAAACCGGCAGATTGAAGAGAATCCTAGTATTTTAGCGCAAACAAGAGCAGTTTCCAGAATAGAGTCAAATAGTTTTCCGTTATATGATGTGAAATCATATCGCTCTGATGCAACAATATCGTAAGTGAGAATTTCATTATCGTCTGAGAAAAGTATTTCAACGACTCCGGGTGATACATGCTTGCCTTCAATATTAACAACAGGAACTTCAACTTCTTTTCCTGATATGTACTCTTGAATTAGGAAGTCTCCATAAGTGTCAAAAGTTCTCTGAATAATGATAAAAATCTCATCAATTGTCTGAGTGCTTAAAGATATTTTGGAGACGCCTATACTAGCGGATTCTGAGTTCGGCTTTATTATAAAATCCTTGTTTTGATTAATAAATCGGTCCGTATATAATTTTGCTTCTTCTATGTGATGGCAAAAATAAGTTTCAGGAAATGAAATATTTGGAATGTTGGAATTTGTAATATAGTTGTACATTAACTCTTTATTCCCTCCTAAAACAGAAGGGTAAAAATCCGCACTAATATTATAGAGTCCAAAATGTTCACATAACAACGGAATCAGGCATCTTCTACCAATTCCTTTTGTGTTCTGAGCCATTGAGTATACAAGGATATAGTTGAAACGTTCTTTATAAGTATGAATACTTGTAATAAATTCCTTCTCGCCGTTAACCGGAAAGAAAAAGTTAGTAATAGATCTAAAGGCATTCGTAATTTCACTTTTTTCATTACTGGTAATACATTCGGATTGGTGTGAATCGTTATCAAAGTCATTCCAATCATTATAAACAAAAATAACGCAGAATTGATCTGAAAGCTTTCCATATGTATTCATCAAGTTGTATGTGTCTATCACTTTTTTAAAACCCATAATTTACCTCCAAATAATTCTGAGTTATTAGGAGGTTTTTAACTATAATTTCAGATTATTTCTTGCATTGAATCGGTTAAGAACTTCTTTCTTTCGTTCTACAGAAACTTCTGTATAAATTTGGGTAGTACTGACATTGGTATGCCCAAGAATTTCTTGGACGGAGCGGAGATCGGCTCCATTGTTTAGTAAATGTGTTGCAAAGCTATGTCGTAAGTAGTGGGGAGTGGACTTCTTACTGATGTTTGCAAGATCTCTGTACTTAGCATAGATATCCTCTATAGAATAAATGGAAAGACGATCTCCATATTTATTGATAAAAAGCGCATCTGAGTTTGGGTTTAACTCTTCCCGAATACTGAGCCATGCATTAATCTTTTTGACTACCTCAATACTTGAAATATATAGAAGCCGTTCTTTACGCCCTTTCCCAAAAATCAGAATAGTGTTCTCCTCTAAATCAAAATCCTCTAGATCAATGGAAACGAGTTCCCCTATTCGTATTCCAATCACATATAACAACTCGATAATTGCATTATTCCGTGTACAAATTATTCTCCTGAAGGAGGAGTGTAATTGTTTCATATGTTCTTGAGGGGAGTTTAGAAGGCGCTCAACTTCGTTTACAGATAGTGTCTTTGGAATGCGTTTTGCTGTTTTGAAATGCCTCCCGAAGCTTGCTATAGGTGAAACTGATATTTTTTCTGTCTGAACAAGATAGTTGAAAAAGGCTTTGATACTGATATATTTTCGTTTGATTGTTGAATCACTCAATATGTTTTTTGAGTTCAATTCTTCTAAATATGTAATCAAATTTTCTTTTGTAATCAAGTCTAGAGACTGAAGAATGTACCAAGCGTATAATCCATTCAAGTCAGATAAATAAGCTTTAATTGATTTTAACGATAAATTACGTTCTACACTTAAAAAAAATTCATACTCCTTGAGATGTTGTGTAAAATCAGCGATGGTTAGTTTCATGTTGCCTCCTAATTTCTGTGTTTTCTTGAAGTAATAAATTACAAATTGATTATTAATCAGCTTACTTCATTTTGACTTAAATGGCTTGGTGTTTTTATGCTTGAGAATTTCCCTACCCAAGATTGACAGAAAACCACCCGCTGGCTATACTTGAAATGTTAAAAAGCAAATCGGATAAAACGTTGATGAAAACAAGTACGCCGGAGAATGGCTCCATCAGAGAACAGGTTCCTTTGCGGATGGTCCGCATCGGGTGTGAGAACCTGGAAGTCAGGCCGGCAGAAAGCTACTTTCGGAGTGCGGGGACAACCCCGCCGGGGGCGCCCGTTAACAGCCGCACAAGGCGATCGTCTGCAGTTGTCCGTTTTTTACGGATCAGGACGATAACCAGGGTGGTACCGCGATAATCATCGTCCCTGAATCTAATTCAGGGGCGTTTTTTGCATTTAAATGAAGAGACGGGAGCTGTACATGATGAAAGCAAGTGAAATCCGTTCCAAATGGCTGCAGTTTTTTGAGAGTAAAGGTCACCGCATTGAGCCGAGTGCATCCCTCGTGCCGCACAATGACCCATCGCTGCTGTGGATTAACGCAGGCATGGCGCCGCTGAAGGCGTACTTCGACGGCCGGGAGATTCCTGAGAATCCCCGCCTGACCAATTCGCAGAAATGTATCCGTACCAATGATATTGAGAACGTGGGCAAGACGCGCCGTCACCACACTTTTTTTGAGATGCTAGGTAACTTCTCCATCGGAGATTACTTCAAGGAAGAGGCCATTACCTGGGCTTGGGAGTTCCTGACCGGCAAGGAATGGATCGGCTTCGACGGCGAACGGATCTCTGTTACCGTATATGCCGAGGACGAAGAAGCGTTCAAGCTGTGGAACGAGAAAGTCGGTCTGCCCGCAGAACGCATCATCAAGCTGGGCGACGAGAACTTCTGGGATATCGGCGAAGGCCCGTGCGGACCATGCTCGGAGATTTTCTATGACCGTGGTGAAGCGTACGGCAGTGATATGAGTGATCCTGAAATGTACCCGGGCGGTGAGAATGAACGCTGGCTGGAGGTATGGAACCTCGTATTCTCACAGTTCAACCATAATAAGGACGGCAGTTATACGCCGCTTCCGAATAAGAATATTGATACCGGCGCAGGTCTGGAGCGCTTCGCCTCCATTCTGCAGGATGTAGACTCCAACTTCGATACCGATCTGTTCCAGCCGATCATCCAGAAGACTGCTAAGCTGGCTGGAGTGAATTACAAGGACCAGGTGGAACAGGATATCGCGTTAAAAGTCATTGCCGACCATGTACGTACCGTTACGTTCGCAGTGGGTGACGGCGTGCTTCCTTCCAATGAAGGACGCGGCTACATTATACGCCGTCTGCTCCGCCGTGCCGTGCGTTATGGGAAGACGCTGGGGCTGGACCGTCCGTTCCTGCATGAGCTGACCGAGACTGTCGGCGAGATTATGGGCGTGTACTATCCTTCTGTGGTGGAGAACCGTGAATATATTGCCAAGATCATCCGGCTCGAAGAGGAACGCTTCCACGAGACCCTGTCCGATGGTCTGGCTATCCTGGGCGAGATCAGCGCCAGAGCCAAAGCTGACGGCCTCAGCACCATTGCCGGCGCCGATGCGTTCAAGCTCTATGACACTTACGGTTTCCCGTTTGACCTGACCGAGGATTTTGCCTCTGAGCAAGGGCTTGCCGTAGACCGCGAGGGCTTCGATGCTGCTATGCAGGAGCAGCGTGACCGTGCCAGAGCAGCCCGTCAAGACAGTGCCAGCATGAAAATTCAAGGTGGCGCACTCGCCGATCTGACGGTTAAAAGTGAATTTGTTGGATATAATGACACGGTAGCAGAGTCCAAAGTAATGGCGATTGTCATTGACGGCGCACTTGTTGATGTCGTCAGTGAAGGCGCGCAGTGCCAGGTGATTCTTGAAATGACTCCGTTCTATGCAGAAAGCGGCGGTCAAGTCAGCGACACCGGAGTTCTGACCGGCGGATCGGTGACAGCTAAGGTGAGTGGCCTCTTCAAAGCACCGCACGGCCAGCATGTTCACCTCGTTACGGTTGAAGCAGGCGATCTGAAGGTGGGCGATACCGTCCGTGCCGAAGTGAACCGGGCAGAGCGTGAGGATATCGTGAAGAACCACACCGCAACCCACTTGCTGCACAAAGCACTGAAGGAAGTGCTGGGCAGCCATGTCAACCAGGCAGGCTCTTTAGTAGAAGGCTCACGCCTGCGGTTTGACTTCTCGCATTTTGGAGCTATCACTCCAGAGGAACTCAGCGATATCGAGCAGCGTGTGAATGCCCAGATCTGGCGGAGTCTTCCTGTAGTTATTGAGAATAAGCCGATTGATGAAGCCAAAGCCATGGGAGCTATGGCGCTCTTCGGAGAGAAATACGGCAATGTGGTCAGGGTCGTTCAGGTCGGAGATTACAGCCTGGAGCTGTGCGGCGGATGCCATGTAGCCAATACCTCGCAGATCGGAATCTTCAAGCTGCTCAGCGAGAGCGGCATCGGTTCCGGTGTGCGCCGGATTGAAGCGGTGACCGGACGTTATGCGTATCAGTTCACGGAGAGCCAGCTGGACCTGCTGAAGCAGTCGGCAGCGCTGCTGAAATCTTCGCTGACCGATGTGCCTAAGCGCATCGAAGCCCTGCATGCCCAGGTACGCGAGCTGGGCCGTGAGAACGAATCCCTGCAGTCTAAGCTGAGCGCAACCTTTGCGGCTGAGCTGACCAGCAGTGTGATCACTGTAGGCGGAGGCACACAGCTTCTGGCTGTCTCCGTGCAGGCCGGCAATATTGATGCGCTGCGCTCAACCGCAGACGAGCTGAAGTCCAAGCTTCCGGATGCCGTACTGGTACTCGGTGCCGTGATGGATGACAAGGTTAACTTTGTGGTTGCTGTGCCGCAGGACCTCGTCAAGAAGGGCTTCCACGCCGGCAAGCTGGTCAAAGAGATTGCAGCGGTCTGCGGCGGCGGCGGCGGCGGACGTCCGGATATGGCCCAGGCCGGCGGCAAGGATGCCTCCAAGCTGGACGAAGCCCTGAAGAAGGCTGCCGAGCTGGTAGCTGCACTGGCTTAAGCGTCATTCAGTGATTGAATTGTTGTAAGAAACTGTGAAGATTTATTAACGGTGAGATACGGCGGTACTGAGGGCTTTATATCAGTGCCGCTGCTTTATTCACAAAATGTATATTTTTGAGGGTTATTCATTATTGACCTGGGGCTTGCAATAGCTTAAAACCCAAAAAAACATCTGTTTTTGTAGACAAAATGCCAAAAAAAGCGCTTTTACAGGGCAGGATTTCCTCGTTAGGGCATGAATATGTTATGATGAAGGCAGCAAGTAAGCTGTACAGCAGCAACTTTGCGAAGCCGCCCGGGTAGGGTGATTTTGCAGAAGGAAGGTGTCACCAAATGGACTCCATGGACAAAACGGTCAAATTCAATGTGAAGGGCGACGAAAAGGAAGCCTCCCCCCAGGAAATACTGCTCGCCGTATACGACGCGCTGGTGGAGAAAGAATACCATCCGATCAACCAGATCGTAGGGTATCTTCTGTCTGGAGATCCGGCTTACATTCCGCGCCACAACAATGCGAGAAGTTTGGTCCGGAGAAAAGAGCGTGATGAGCTGATCGAAGAACTGGTCCGTTTCTATCTGGCCAATCACCGGGTGGACCCGCCGAAATGATGAAGAAGCTGGGACTGGACTACGGCGACCGCAGAATCGGTGTCGCCACAAGCGATATTTTCGGATGGACAGCACAGTCTCTGGAGACCATTGAGCGGCGCGGAAACGGCAACGAATATGACCGTATCCGTGAACTGATCAAGGAGCATGAAATCGGTGAGATTGTCGTTGGGCTGCCGAAGAATATGAACGGCTCAGTAGGACCCCGTGGTGAAATTTGCATTGAATTCGCTGCCAAGCTGCGGGAGCAATTTGATTTGCCCGTACACCTTTGGGATGAGCGTCTGACGACGGTATCTGCTGAGCGGGTGCTTATTGATGGGGACGTCAGCCGGAAGAAACGCAAGGGGCTTGTGGACAAAATGGCCGCAGCGCTGATTTTGCAAAATTTTTTGGATGCTAACAGTAAAAGGTGAGGGGTGTGCGGATATGACAAACGAACAGATCGGCCAAGAAGAGGAACCGGAAATTATCTATATTCCCGATGAGGAAGGTAATGAAGAGGAATTCGAGGTCATCATGAAGTTTGAAGTCGACGGATCGGATGCCAAGTATATGATGGTGGTTCCACTCGATTCCGAGGATGAGGAGACAGATGAGGTCTACGCGTTCCGTTACGAGGAAGACGGCGACGATCTGCAGCTCTTCATGATTGAGAATGACGAGGAATGGGCCATCGTAGAAGAGACCTTCAATACTTTGGTTGACGAGCTGGATGGAGGAGCAGAGAATGACTGATTTTTCCGCTGATCAAGCGGTATGGACTTCTAAGCTCAAGGAAGTATACGGAGAAACAGTAGAACTGGAAGATGAGCAGGGCAAGTCTTCCGTTTACGATATTATTGCAGAATTTGCTGTCGGTGACCGTGCTTATGCGGTTCTGGGCGGTTCGGGAAGAGCTGCGGAGCAGGAAATTCTGCGCATCGTAGTTTCTCCGGACGGACTTCCCGAGCTGGAGAGCATCATGGACGACGATGAGTGGGAGAATATTTCCGAGCTGTACGATGAGCTTACCTTCCCGGCGGAAGACAGCGAATAAGCATCTGCGGCAACTTAATCTAGAGCGGGTACGGAAGAGGGCGGAATTTTTCCGCGCTCTTTTTGTTTAAGGATAAGGGATTCTAGTTTATGCTGAAAAAATAAGTTGAATTTTGGACAATACAAATTTATACTTTATAGTCGGAAAGTGAGGCGTAATATTTGAAAGCCGTGATCCGCACTGTGCTTATCTTAATCCTGGTCCTGGCGGCTGCCGCAGGAGGAGGAGCATGGTATATTTGGAATGGAATGCAGCCGGTAGAGCCCGCAGGGCCGCCTGTAACGGTTACGATAGAGAAGGGTATGGGCAGCTCGCAAATCGCTGACCTGCTCGAGCAAGAGGGAATTATCAAGAACAGCCTGTTTTTCAAAGGGTATCTGAAATGGGTCCAGGAGGGCTCCAGCTTCAAGGCTGGAACGTATAATGTAAGTCCCGGCGACTCGTACGACACCCTGATCAGCCGGATGAATGCCGGAGACGTCGTGAAGGAAGAGATGGTTACATTCACGATCCCTGAAGGGTATACAGTAACCCAAGTGGCAGAGAAGCTGGCTGCTGCTTGGAACCAGAAGCCGGAGGTTTTCCTGAAATTGATGGATTCCGGTGAGGGCCTGGAGGCTGTAAGCCTGCTGGAAATCCCGTCCAACCCGCAGCTGCGCCATCGTCTGGAGGGATATCTGTTCCCGGAAACCTATGAGCTGGTTAAGGACAGCACTCCGCAGGAGGTTATTGAAGCCATGCTGGATCAGCTGGTGAAGAAGCTGGATACGATTCCTGAATGGAAAGCAAAGCTGGCGAACCGCGGACTCACCCTCCATGAACTGCTGACCGTAGCTTCACTGGTGGAGCGTGAGGTTGTGGTGGATAAGGAACGCCCGCTGGTTGCCGGTATTATCTATAACAGACTGGACAAAGGGCAGAAGCTGGAGATAGATGCTACGGTTCAATATTTGCTGGACAAGCAGAAAGAGCGGCTGTATGAGAAGGATCTGAAGGTGGACAGCCCTTATAATACGTATAAGCAGGCAGGACTCCCGCCTGGACCGATCAGCAGCCCCGGCCTTGCCTCCATTGAAGCAGCGATGACTCCGGAGGTATCGGATTATTTCTTCTATGTCACTAAGAAAGACGGGTCACAGGGGCATTTATTTGCCAGGACCTACAAGGAACATTTAGCCAATATTCAAAAAAGCAAACAAAATCCCTAAGAACCCGCTACAATAGTAGGGATGCGCTACACACAGGAGGTAACACAATGAATAACACACCGGAGCTGCTGGTTACAGCGGCTTCTCTGGAAGAAGCTGCTGCCCTGCTAACGGCAGGAGCGAATGCGCTGCTGATCGGTGATGACCGCTTCGGCATGCGGCTTGCCGGGCATTTTACGCTGGAGGATACGGCGGCAGTGGTCAAGCTCGCACATGCCCGGGGCGCCAAGGTATACGGAAGTATAAACGGACTGATTCCCAATACGATGCTGGAGGAGCTTCCGGCTTATGTGAAGGCCATTAGCGAGCTGGGTGTCGATGGGGTAGAGTTCGGTGATCCCGCCGTTCTTGCGGCAGTGAAGGCGGAAGCGCCGGGAATGAAGCTGCACTGGAATGCGGAAATGACGTCCACCAACTATGCTACAGCCAATTATTGGGGCAGCAAGGGAGCTTCGCGGGTCGTGCTGGCACGTGAGCTCAATATGGATGAAATGACGGAGATGGTGCCTCATTTGGAAGTGGAAGCCCAGGTGCAGGTGCATGGCATGACCAATATCTATCATTCCAAGCGTAAGCTGGTAGCCAGTTATATGTCCCATCAGGGCCGTCCGAGTGATGGCGGAAGCCTGGGCAAGGAGCGCGGGCTGTTCCTGATTGAAGCGGAGCGTCCGAATGAGAAATTCCCGATTTATGAGGATGAGAACGGAACGCATATTATGAGCTCAGATGATATTTGTATTCTGGAGGATCTCCATTTCCTGCTCAAGGCCGGTGTGCATAGCCTGAAGATTGAGGGACTGCTGAAGCCTGCGGCCTACAACGTGGCTGTCGTTAAGGCTTATCGTCATGCTATTGACTTATACGCCGCTGATCCGGCGGAATATGCTTATGATGAAGCTTGGCTGGAGGAGGTCCGGGCGTTGCAGGACCCTGAGCGTGAACTGTCGTTCGGCTTCTTCTACAAAGAACAGGTATATTAATATAAAAGGGTTTGTCTCAGCTCTTTAAAATGGGTTGTTAACTTTACCATCGAGATGGGTAGCAGCGGAGGGGAATTTGGAACTGCAGGAGCGATAGCGTCCGCCTTTAGGTTTGAATTTCAACCGCTGACAGCGGATTATAATTGGGAAATTCAAACCTAACAGCGGCCGAAAGTCCAAATTCACCGCAGCAGCGTTTATCATCGGTATGCAAGCTTCGCAAGCTTTTTAACAAGATGAGACACAGAGAGGAGAACAGGAAATGGGAACCATGACCAAGCCTCAATTCAAAGGCAAACGTTACCGTCTGGACAAACCGGAGCTCCTGGCTCCGGCAGGGAATCTGGAGAAATTGAAATTCGCCGTACACTATGGTGCGGATGCAGTATATATTGGAGGCCAGAAATACGGCCTGCGCTCGGGGGCAGATAACTTTACCTTCGAGGAAATGCGCGAGGGCGTTGAATTTGCGAAGAAATATGGCGCCAAAGTATTCGTTGCGACGAACATCTATGCTCACAATGAAGATATCGCGGGGATTGAAGAATACCTGCGTAATTTATATGAGGCCGGGATTGCAGCTATTATTGTAGCCGATCCGGTAATTGTGGACACCGCCCTCCGCCTGGTACCGGGCCTTGAGGTGCATCTAAGCACCCAGCAATCCACGCTCAACTGGCAGGCGGTATCTTTCTGGAAGCAGGAAGGACTGCCCCGGGTAGTATTAGGCCGGGAGACCAGCCTGGAGGAGATTGCCGAGATCAAGCAGCATGTGGATATTGAGATTGAGAGCTTCATCCACGGGGCCATGTGCTCCTCTTACTCCGGACGTTGTGTATTGTCCAATCACTTCACAGACCGTGACTCCAACCGCGGGGGCTGCTGCCAATCCTGCCGCTGGAAATATGATCTGTTTGAAGATGCCCGTCCGGAAGGGAACTGGGTATCCGAAGAGGATCAGGCGGAAGCGCCGCAGGCCCTGCAGCCTGGAGTAACGCAGTTGCCGCTGCATCAGCCTGAGGATAATCCGTTTACCATGGGATCGAAGGATTTATGTATGCTGGAGAGTATCCCTGACCTGATCGAGGCCGGAATAGACAGCTTCAAGATTGAGGGCCGGATGAAGTCGATTCACTACGTGGCTACTGTAGTGAACGCCTACCGCAAAGCCATTGATGCTTATATGGCAGACCCGGAAGGGTATGTGCTGAAGCCGGAGTGGCTGGAGGAGCTGCAGAAGGCGGCTAACCGTCCGCTGAATACAGGATTCTTCTACGACACACCGGACCATGAGGATCACATTTATGAGCCGGAGGAGAAAGCTGCTCCTTACGACTTTGCTGGTCTGGTGCTGGAATATGATGCTGAGACGGGGATGGCGCTCGTTCAGCAGCGCAATAACTTCAAGCCGGGACAGGAAGTCGAATTCTTCGGACCAGACGATACCTTCTTCAAGCAGACCGTAGGCGAGCTGTGGGATGAGGCGGGTAATCCGCTGGAGGTTGCCCGCCATCCGCTGCAGCGGGTGCGGATGAAGGTCGATCAGCCGGTTGCTTATTTTGATATGATGCGCAAGAGAAAATAGCAGCTTCTTATACGTGGAGTGTCCGTTACTAAATGGGCACTCCTTTTTTGAAAGATAATAAATTATAGGCTTCGCGTAATAAATCTTCCTTATCTTTCTCGCTGAAACGGATGCCATCCTTTTGAAGGATGGCATCCGTTTCTACTTGTATGCCAAATTACTTATGCAGTTCGGTAAAAATATATGAATATTGAAGTGATTTGTAAAAAATGCTAAGAAAAATGAGACTTTGTGCCGATATAAAGGGCAGGTAACGCTTACATACGTCTTCCAATCTAATGGATAGGTAGGGTGATGGTAATGGGGGCTCCGAATCCGGAGAACGAGTTAAACAAACCAAAGGAGAGAAGGATAAAAGTGGCAAAGAACAGTAAAAAGCCAAAGAGTACACAAAAGGCTAAGGCCGGTCAAACAGAAACGTCACAGACAACAGGCAAAACGGCAGAACAGGGAACGTTGAAGAATGTATTGAACGGCTCGTTGCGTCAGGTCAAGAGAGTAAACCCGACGAAGTCCGTGGGGGTGAAGCTGTTCCTGATCTTCTTATCCTCCATTGTGGTGGTGGTGCTATTCCTGGGACTTCTGTCGTACAACAAGGCCAAGAATACGATTAAGGATAGTGTGTCCGAAGCGAACCGGCAGACCATTATTCAGACCTCGGAGAAGCTGGATATTACCTTGAAGCAGTATGAGAGCCTGGCACTTCAGCTGTATTTCGATACACAGATGCAGGCGAATCTGACAGAGCTGTCTTCTGCGAAGAGCAGTTATGATAAGTTTGTGGCTACGGATGCCATCAGCAAGAAGTTGTCCAGCCAGACGACAACGGATTCCAATATCGTGGCCATTTCACTAATTCCAGACGATCCTGAGATGACGATTATCTCCAGCGGAAGCGCCAGCTTCGACGGGGACGGTCTGAGAACCCAGGAATGGTTCAAGACAGTTGTCGCTAATTCAAGCTCTTACGAGCCTTATTATACGGCAGAAGCCAAATCAGCACAGAACTACTGGTTCCCTACGGCGGTTCAAGGCAGTGGCGGCAAGAATCTGGCAATGGTCAGAACGCTCAAGAATCTGGGTTCCAATGCCTCTTATGTTGTCATGCTGGAGCTGAAGAGCAGCCTTCTCGAAGAAGCCTTCAAGAGCGTGAAGCTCGGGGACAATTCACGGATTCAGCTGGTTTCACCGGATGGAACCGTAGTAGCCTCCTCCAAACCGGAAGAGGACGGGCAGGTGTCAGAGCTTCCCTTCATTATGGAGAGCAAGCAGAACAGCAAGAGCCAGGAAGCCGAGGATGCGAACGGCGATGATGTGCTTGCTGTATACAACCCGATGCAGAAGGCAGACTGGAAACTGGCCGGCGTAGTTCCTACCGGAGAACTGGTCAAGTCCGCTACGCCGATTCTCGTTACAACCTTCATCGCTGCGGGTGCTGCAGCCCTGCTCGCTATTCTGGTTGGATTCTGGATGGTACAGATGATTGCCAAGCCGCTCGCACGGCTCAAGGACCTTATGGTGGAAGGAGCCAAGGGGGATCTGAGTGTCCGTACCGAGTATGTCTCGAAGGATGAGATCGGCGATCTGTCCGCTTCGTTCAACCTGATGATGGGGCGGATTACGGAGCTGGTTGCCCAGACTACGGATACTGCCCGGGAAGTACTTGAGACTGCAGGCGAGCTTGGGGACGCATCCCGCAAGACGGCCATATCTGCCAAAGAGATTGCGGCGGCTACGGAAGAGATTGCCGGGGGGGCCGGCAGTCTGGCTCAGGAGGCGGAGCGCGGCAATGAGCTGACTGATCTGATTGCTACGCAGATGCAGAGTGTAATTGCGGCCAATGCCGAGATGGATCAGGCAGCACGCGGAGTCGGGGAAGCCAGCGGACAAGGGGCCGTTCAGCTCGAGGAGCTGCTGCAGCAGACCGGACGTACCGGTGAGATGACCTCTGCACTGGTGGATAGGGTCAATAACCTGAAGGAAACCGTGTATTCCGTGATCAAGGTGCTGGATGTTATGAAGAATATTACGCAGCAGACTAATATCCTGTCTCTCAATGCCACGATTGAAGCCGCAAGAGCAGGCGAAGCCGGCCGCGGCTTCATGGTAGTAGCCGGGGAAGTCCGCCAGCTTGCGGACCAGTCGAAGCAGTCCATTGCACTGGTCGCCGGAATTACAGACAAGATTGTGGCTGAGATGGACGAGACGGTAGCTGTACTGTCGGAAGTAGCCCCGCTGTTCAAAGAGCAGATGGTTTCCGTGAAGAGCACCAGTGAGATCTTCGTGTCCGTGAAGGGGCAAATGGAAGACTTCATCACCAGTCTGGAATCTGTGACAGGCGCAATCGACAGTCTGAACCATTCGCAGGGCGTGCTGTCGGATGCCATGGGTAACGTAAGTGCGGTAGCCCAGCAGTCGTCGGCAACCTCCGAAGAGGTGGCTTCGCTTAGCAGTGAGCAGCAGAATGTTAGTGATCACCTTGTAGCCTTGTCAGGCAAGCTGCAGGGTGCCTCGACACAACTGGAGAGCAAGCTGTCATTGTTCAAGATCTAGAGTGAGATTAGATTTACTGTTGTGAATGCTCCGTATACTAGAGACCGCTTCTTCACCCTCGGTGAAGAGCGGTCTTTTTATGCAGCCGAAACGGTATCATTTGTTGAAAAGTAGGACAAAGCCATTTCTGCTTATTGTACTAACGTTCACTGACCCGTATACTTATTTTGTTATATAAGAAGCACTAATGAAAATAACAAAAAGCAAAAGAAGCGGAGGGGAAATTTGGAACTGTAGGAGCGGTAGCGACCGCCTTTGTCACCGGATTTCCACCGCGAAGAGCGGAATAAATCAAGAAATCTGGGGACAACAGCGGCCGGAAGTCCAAATGTTCACCGCAGTGACGATGAAGCTTCAAGTTCAAATCTTAAGTGCGTCTTATATAGCTAATTGTTATGGATTCAAGAAAAGTTAGCTACAATGAAGATAAGGATTTCACTGAAATTGTCAATTGGAGCTGGAGGTCTTACTATAATATGGCTAAAAAAGTCACTATGCAAAAAATTGCCGACCATCTCGGCGTATCTAAATTTGTTGTGTCCAAGTCCCTTTCGGGCAAAGGCGGTGTTAACGAAACCACCCGGGAGAGGGTGATTCAGGCAGCCTCGCAGCTGGGCTATTTCACGCAGAAGAACGCATACGTCCAGAGTATCAAGCACCCTCAGCAGTCTGCAGGCCATGACCGGAATAGACAATCAGTCCTGGTGCTGATGCCCAATATCCGCGCACAGACCCAGGACTCTCTATACTGGGGGAAGATAGTAGACGGTATAGCGCTGGCCCTGGATCAGGAAGGTCTCGGCATGGTCATTATATCCGAGCATCGTACCGATAATTTCGTAAATATCCTCAATCCTGCCGGCCTGCTTGGATTAATTGGGGTAGGGCAGATCTCAACCTCGCTGCTCCTGGAAGTGCACCGGACCGGTCTGCCTATGGTGCTGATTGACCATGAAGACCCGCTGATTCCCAGCGATACGGTATTTGCCAATAATACAGATTCCATGGTCCGGCTCACCAATCATCTGATGGGCATTGGACATACAGAGATGCATTTTATTGGGAATAACCTGTATTCCCGCAGCTTCCGTGACCGCTGGATCGGCTTCCGCAGTGCGCTTGAAGAGAAGGCCATGAAGACACCTGCCGGCGATGACGAGATGCTTCAGCTGGAGGGCCTGGATGACGGTACATTCGATGAGAGTTTCAGGCAGTGGATGCGGGGGCGTATCCGGGCCAATGCTCTGCCTACCGCCCTGGTCTGTGCCAATGATTCCACTGCGTTAATCGTCTGTGAGGTGCTGAGGGCGGAAGGTCTTAACATTCCGCAGGATATTTCAGTAACGGGCTTCGATAACATTGAGGATGCTACCAGAGGCAACCCTCCGCTGACTACGGTGCATGTCCCCAAAGAAGCGATGGGCCGGGCGGCAGTAGAGAAGCTGCTGAACCGTATTCATAACCCTTCCGCACCTCTGGAGAAGATCCTGATTGCAGCGGATATTGTCCATAGGGATTCGGTGGCGGAGCCGCTCCTACCAACAAAGTCACAGCAGTGAAATAACGTTTATCCAAATTCAGTGTGTGATCTTATATTTCAGGACCGCTTTTCCTACAGGGAAAGGCGGTTTTTTTGCCGCTTGGGGTGGGTATAATAGTAGCCATGGTTCTGCAGCACACTGGATGGAGGTATTGCCTTGCACAAGCTGGTTCATAAACGTATATTCTGGGGATGCCTACTCCTGTGTATCATGCTTGCCGGCCTGATGATCAGGCTGGCCTGGGTACAGCTGCTGATGAAGGACAGCCAAGTAAGCGGGACCCGGTACACGATGGCCCAGATGGCCGAAATTCAAAGTGAGCGGGAGGCCGTGCTGGACAGCGGTAGAGGGCGGCTGTACGCCAAGAACGGGGAAGCGCTCGCGGGAGAGACCATATGGACGGCTGCACTGTTCCCGCAGGAGGAGCAATTTCACCTGCATAACGATGCCGGAAGCCACAAGGAAGACAAGCAGCTGCACAGGCTAGCGGAGATTCTAGGCGTCAGCTACAGCCAGCTTCAATCCAGACGCACAGGGCTTAAGGAGCCGCTTCTCTGGCCCTCGGGGCAAGGGGCTGATCCGCTGGCATTGACATTGCCGCAGGCGAGAGAGGTGGAGAAACTGAAGATTGAGGGAGTCAGGGCGCTGCCTTTTGCCCGCAGATATAACGGGTCTGATACAGGCCGTCAGTGGCTTGGTTATCTGTCTGAAGCTTCGGGTGACGCGCTCCGGCAATCGCCTACAGGCCTGAGAATTCCCAGAACAGGAACAGACGGGCTGGAGAAAACGCTGGAACCGCTGCTGCAAGGTGTGGGGCACACGGAGGCAGTAGCCCAGGTCGATGCACGCGGCAATAGGATTCCGGGCAGTCCGGTCAAATTTAAGGCACCGGGCAATCCCTATTACCCGCTGTCTTTATATACCACGATTGACTTGAAGCTTCAGGAAGGAATCGAGGAGCTGGCTGCAAAAGCGGGTGTGAAGGAAGGGGCCATTGTTGTATTGGACAGCCAGAGCGGAGATATCGCGGCGATGGTCTCTTTGCCATTCTATAATCCGCAGCAGATCTCCCCGCAAGGAGGAGAATGGAACAATCATGCGCTGCAGGCGGCAGCCCCGGGCTCCATCTTCAAGATTGTAACAGCCGCGGCTGCGCTTGAAGCCGGGGTGACTACCCCGGACGAACCCTTCTTCTGCACAGGCCAGTATGGCAAATATGGTCTGTCCTGCCTGCACGGCAAAGGACACGGCGCCCTCACCATGGAGCAAGGGTTCGCCGTGTCCTGTAATACTGTATTCGCTACGCTGGCCGAGCGGCTGAGCGGGGTGAAGCTCCAGGCTGCTGCCCTGGCCTTGGGGCTGGGCCGGGACATCGGGTGGCAGGCGGAGAATACGCTGGGCCTCCCGCTGCTCCGGCCGCTCGCCGGAGAGCAGCCGGGGACTATCTTCACCACGCTGCTGCCTGATGACGGCGGGGCCAGAGTCCAGACAGCCATCGGCCAGCGCGATGTGCGGATCACGCCGCTGCAGGCGGCGAATCTGGTGGTCACGCTGCTGCATGGCGGCGAAGTCAGAGCGCCGCGTATTCTGCAGCGGGTCGCTTTTGCCAACGGGCAGACGCTTCAGAAGCTTCCCGGGCATCTGGCGCCTGCGCCGGAGGGCCGAATCTCCGCCGCCACTGCCCGTGTGCTGCTGGGAATGATGCGTAGTGTGGTGACAGAGGGAACAGGCCGGATGCTTGCGCATTCGGCCTGGCCGGTTGCCGGCAAATCGGGCACTGCCCAGACACTGGTCAAAGGGAAGGCCCGCAACAATCAATGGTTCATCGGCTATGGCCCGGTAGACCATCCGAGATATGCGGTGTCCGTTGCGGTAGAGAATGTGGCACCGGGCAGCCCGCAGGCTGCGACACGGCTGTTCGGTCAGGTATTTGAGCTGCTGTCCGAGCTGGAATCGGGGCGGGCAGGTGCCTGATGGTCTGGTCCGGCAGGATCTGTGGCAACATCCCCGCTAACCGGACCGCCCGCTGTAGAAGTCCCGGACGCCGCGAATGGAGACACGACGAACTCCTCCTGCGGCAGATAGATCCACTGCTGAAGATATCCCTGCTGGATCAGCTCTTTAAGCAGGATGAGCAGAATCGGCGACAGAATAAGTCCGGCTATGCCGAATAAGGAGGAAGACAGAATGACGAAGGAGAGCATCAGGAAGGCGGAGGAGACACCGATCGAATTCCCTGTGATTTTGGGCTCCAGCAGCTGTCTTACGACCATCACCACGACCAGCAGAACGATCAGTCCGATGGCGAGCGAAGAGTTGCCTACAATGAACAGATAGATAATCCAAGGAATCAGAACCGCAGGTACCCCGAGCAGCGGCAGCAGGTCGACGAGTGCGCAGACCAGCGCCAGGGTAAGCACATTTCCTGTCCGCAGAATCAGCAGACCGGCAAGAATGATCACGAAGGTGATGCTGATCAGAATCATCTGGGCTTTGATATAAGAACCGATGGCCTTGAACACATTGCCCTGCAAAAAAGCAAAGGCTGTCTTAAATGTCTTCGGAAGCTTGTCATGAGCGATACGGCGCCAGTCCTTGATCTCCATACTGAGGAAGAAGGCCAGAATGATCGCAATACCGAAATTAGCCATAAAGGAAGAGAAGGAGCCAAGCACTCCGACCATATATTTAAAGAAGGCCACCATCCACTGGGAGAGAATATTCGTGGCATCCCTGAAATAGCCGTTCAGCTTGTCTGTGAGATTGGCCGGGAGCGCATCCACTTTGTGCTGAAGATAGGTTGTTGTCTCTGTGAAATGCTGCTGGACCACGTATGTATATTTGGGCAGGTTATTCTGAAGGTGGATCGCCTGGGTTGTAATCAGCAGTCCGGCACCAAACAGTGCGCCCAGAAGAATGACCAGGAAGAGAAATACGGAGATCGCGGAGGCAAAAGGCTTGGCTAACCCCTTACGGTTGAGGAAGCGGGCCAGCGGCTCAATGAGCAGAAATACAAAAAAGGACAGGAACACCGGCGCAGCCAGCTGATACAATTTGCTGAAGCCAAGCATCACTAAATATAGCGTGAGAAAAACCAGCCCGATGTCGAAAAAGGTACGCCAATATTTTTTGTACAGCGGCAGCATAGATTTAAACGACTCCTTTTTTAGATCAATTATTTTTAGAGATTTCTTTCATTTCATTGTACACGATTTTAATAAAAAGCGTCTATTTCTTTGACAGCTGTGTTAAAATAGGAGGTAACGTTTTTTTCTTGAAAGTTAAGAGTTCATACAGACGCTTCTACTTACACTCCTACTTGGCCGTATCACATCTATCTGTTTACAGACGTAGGGCGAGCCAAAGTCAACTCTGGAAAAGCGGTGATTTTACATGCAGACTTTGCTGCTCTGGCTATTTTACATCTCTACCTTTTATGCTTTTATTCCTGGAATGATCAGCCGCTTATTTGGTTACCGTGTCTTTCGCAAGGGAATTGGACGCACGGATTACGGACTGACCTTCGATGACGGGCCGGACCCGCATTATACACCGCTACTGCTTGATCTGCTTAAGCGTTACGGGGCGAAGGCGACATTCTTCGTCGTTGGCTCCCACGCGGAGCAGCATCCCGAGATTATTAAGCGAATGCATGATGAAGGGCATTTGATTGGCATTCATAATTATGTGCACAAGACGAATTGGCTGATGCGTCCCGCTGCAGTAAGGAAGCAGATTGACCGGACGGGCGACATCATCTTCGGTATTACCGGCGAGCGCAGTACGTATTACCGGCCGCCCTGGGGGATCGTGAACCTGTTTGACATCTCCAAGCGCCGGCAGGTGCAGATTGTGCTGTGGTCGGCCATGTTCGGTGACTGGAAAGAAAAGCTTGGAGCGGAACGGCTCACCGAGAAGCTGATTGCGAAGCTGGGCCCGGGTGAAGTCCTGCTGCTGCATGACTGCGGCACAACGATCGGTGCCGATCCGCATGCGCCGGAGCATATGCTTATTGCACTGGAGCGGATGCTGGAGGAAGCGGACAGACGGGGACTGCGCAGCGTCCGGATTGATGAGATGATTAAGGCGGTGCAGCGCTCCCCGATCACACGTCTGTCGTTCGGCAAACGGCTGGTCGTCGGATTATGGCTGGCCTGGGAGAAGGCCTTCCAGCTGCTGTTCCGGATTAAGACGATCACTCCGGCAGATCCGTTCCTGCATTACCGCCTGCGTAAGTACCAGGGTAATCCTGTTCAGATGGACAACGGCGAGTCCTTAAGCAAAGGCGACAAGGTCATCGAGCTGCATATCGACAACAGGCAATTGTTCGAGCTGGGCATTCATTCCCGTTCCTCGGCCCAGCTGGCCATCCGCATGATCCGCCGGATGGAGAAGGATCTGCCGGTGCTTGCGGAGCGTATTGCCGGTGATCTAGAGCTGGCCGAGGCCAAGGCGCTCTACGGTGTGAGCTTGCTGAACCGCGGGCCGGAGAAGTTCGGATTCATGGTGCTGGATCTGCCAAGCGGCCTGTTCGCAAGCTCCACCAAATTCTATCTCAGTATTCTGCTCAGCGTCATTCATCCGTCAGGCGGAGCGAGACTTAAAGTCCGCAGTGAGCTGCTGGTACCCAAAATGATGCTGATGCCCGTGTCGCAGCTGCTTGACCAGATGAACCAGCAGCGGCCGCAGAAGCTGGTGAAGCAGCGGGAACGTGTCCGGGAAGAGGAGCACTCCCTTGAAGCTGAGCTTGAACTGCCCGGAGCAACGGTGGTTCATTGAAGCACGTGCGTAATTAAATGAAATAGCCATAATAAGCTAAGCTTCCATAACCTTTGGGTTATGGAAGCTTTTTTTGTTTGTTAGCTTAGAATGATCTGAATTCTCACGATATAATCGCAATTTTATGGGATATTTCTTTCGGCGGGGCCGGGCTATGATTAATTCATACACTGGGCGGTATAAACAGCCGGACCGAAAGGTGATGAGGATGATGGCAGGGCGGTTGCTGCTCCGCCGGGTAAGGCGGATGAACGGTGAAGAAGTGGATTTGGTGGTGGAGAAGGGAAGGATTGCGGAGATCCTGCCCGCAGGTACCGCAGAGGCGGGCGGCTGCCGGGTATGGGAGACCCCGGGAGCCTATGTCTCCAGCGGCTGGATTGATATGCATGTTCATGCTTTTCCCGCTTTTGACCCGTACGGGGATGAGATAGATGAGATAGGCGTGAAGCAAGGGGTGACCACTATTGTGGATGCCGGAAGCTGCGGGGCTGACCGGATTGCTGAGCTTGCAGAATCGGGGCGGAGAGCGGCTACCCGGCTGCTGGCTTTCCTCAATATTTCACATATCGGGCTGCAGCGGATTGATGAGCTGGCCGATATGGAATGGATTAACCGGGCGAGACTGCTGCTGGCGGTCTCGAAGCACCCGGGATTTATCGTAGGACTGAAGGCGAGGATCAGCCGGAGTGTGGTGAAGGAGAACGGACTTGAGCCGCTGCATGCAGCGGTTCAGCTCTCGGAAGAGACGGGCCTGCCGCTGATGGTACACATCGGCTCGGGCCCTCCGGATATCCGTGAGGTGATTCCGCTTTTGCGCCGGCGGGATATCATCACCCATTATTTGAACGGCAAAAGCAATAACCTGTTTGACGGCGCGGGCCAGCCGCTTGAGGTCTTGAAGGAAGCGGTCTTACGCGGAGTCCATCTGGATGTCGGACACGGAACTGCCAGCTTTTCGTTTGAAGTGGCGGAAGCCGCGAGGCGCAGCGGTGTCCACCCGGATACCATCAGCAGCGACATCTACCGGGGCAACCGGCTGCATGGGCCGGTCTTCAGTCTGGCCCATGTGCTGACTAAATTTCTTGCGCTCGGCTATTCTCTTGAGGAAACCGTGGCACGGGTAACGACACAGGCTGCAGACTGGCTTGGCAGACCTGAGCTGGGTGAAATACGCACCGGAGGCGAGGCTAATCTGACGTTGTTCCGAGTGAAGGACGAACTGGCGGAATTGGTGGATTCAGAAGGGACGCGGCGGTTAGGCCGGCAAATTATTGAAGCGATGGGAGTGTTCGTTGATGGCAGATTCATTGAATGCGAAATACGGCCTGAAGCGGGTGATTAATGCCAGCGGCCGCATGAGTATCCTGGGGGTATCCGCCCCCGCGGATACGGTGATGGATGCGATGAAGCAGGGAGGGCAGCGGTATGTGGAGATTGCCGAGCTGGTAGATAAGGCTGGAGACTATGCGGCACGGCATATCGGTTCGGAGGCTGCGGTGATTGTCAATTCAGCTTCCAGCGGAATTGCACTTGCGGTAGCGGCGGTAGTAACACGTGGCGAACCGCGTGCAAGCCTTCGCCTGCATCAGG
Source organism: Paenibacillus tritici (assembly GCF_013204885.1). Classification (GTDB taxonomy): domain Bacteria; phylum Bacillota; class Bacilli; order Paenibacillales; family Paenibacillaceae; genus Paenibacillus_AQ; species Paenibacillus_AQ tritici. The sequence goes on along the minus strand of NZ_JABMKX010000013.1, from coordinate 205,260 downwards.
ATAAGCTGTACCGGAATGAGATTATTATGCTGAAGGGGCATAACGTGCAATATGGTGCGCCTGTTGAAACTATGATCTACCTCGGCGGCGGGGCAGTGCTGGAAGCCGGTTATGCCAATGAAGGCCGGGCAGAGCATCTCAGGGATGCTGTGTCGGACCGGACGGCTGCCATTCTGTATGTGAAATCCCATCATGCAGTGCAGAAGAATATGATTTCTGTCGAAGAGGCCTGGGAGGTCGCCCGGGCGGCAGGGCTTCCGCTGATTGTGGATGCCGCAGCGGAAGAGGATCTGCAGAAGTATGTGCAGGTGTCCGATCTGGTTATTTATAGCGGCTCCAAAGCCATTGAAGGACCGACCTCCGGCATTGTCGCGGGCAAGCGGACCTATATCGAATGGCTGAAGGTGCAGCTCCACGGCATCGGACGGAGTATGAAGGTCGGCAAGGAAACGACGTTCGGTCTGCTGCAGGCACTGGATGAGTATGCGGTTAAACAGGACAACAGCAGCCAGGAACAAGCAGCCTTGCAGACGTTGCTGACCCTGAACGAGCTTCCCGGCATACAGGTGTCTGTTGTCCAGGATGAAGCTGGACGGGCGATTTTCCGGGGAAGAGTCCAGGTGGACCCGGCTTTGGCCGGAATTTCTGCACAGGAGCTGTCCGAAGGGCTGCAGCAGGGCGATATCGCGATTTATACCCGTGACTATGGCGTCCGGCAAGGTTATTTCGATATTGATCCGCGTCCGCTCACGGGCGATGACATTCACATCATTGCGGCGGGAATTCGCCAATGGACTGGAGGAGAAGCAGATGTCTAAGATTGCAGAACGGTTCTACAAGGGACGGGTCGCTTTGAATGTGCTGGCCCGGGATATCGGGAACGCCAAAGAGGTGTTCGAGGCGTCCGAGGGGCATGTACTGGTTGGCGTACTCTCGAAGGATTATGCCACTGTTCAGGAAGCGGTAACCGCAATGGAAGCCTATGACCGGGAAATTGACGGCGCAGTATCCATCGGACTGGGAGCCGGGGATAACCGTCAGGCTGCGGTGGTGGCGGAAATCGCCAGGTACTATAGCGGAAGCCATATCAACCAGGTGTTTCCTGCCGTAGGCATCACCCGCGCAAGTCTGGGCGGGAAGGACAGCTGGATCAACGCTCTGGTCTCTCCGGCAGGGCAGCCCGGCTATGTTAATATTTCCACTGGACCGGTTAGCGCTGCTCAGACGGAGCAGGCGGTTATTCCTGTGAAGGCGGCGATCGCCCTGGTCCGGGATATGGGCGGCAATGCACTGAAGTATTTCCCCATGCAGGGGCTGAGCAGGGAAGCAGAGCTGCGCGCAGTGGCTGAGGCCTGTGCCGAGGAACGCTTTGCACTGGAGCCGACAGGCGGCATTGACCTGTCCAACTTTGAGGCTATATTGTCCATTGCGCTTAGTGCTGGCGTCCCGCAGGTCATTCCCCATGTTTATACTTCCATTATTGACCAGGATACCGGACTTACGCGGCCTGACGATGTGCAGAAGCTATACCGGATGATGACCCGGCTGGCGGATAGCTATGTCTAAACAGATCGCCGCCTTCGGCGAAGTGATGATGCGGTTGCAGGTACCCGGATATGAGCTGCTGTCACAAGCCAGCACTCTGAACTATTCATTCTCCGGGAGTGGTGTGAACGTATTGTCCGCTCTGACCCGGTACGGGCATCAGGGCAGTCTGGTAACGAGACTGCCCGAGGGTCCGCTGGGCGATGCCGCAATCGCGAGCCTGCGTAAGCTGGGCATTCATTCCGGCTATATTGAGCGCGGCGGGCAGTATATCGGCATGTATTTTCTGGAGAACGGGTTTGGGGCAAGGCCCGGCAGAGTAACTTATACGGACCGGGCCGGAAGCAGCTTCAATACAGCTCCGCAGCATACGTATTCCTTCGCCGGGCTTGCCGGCAAAGCGGATGCTGTCCATTTCTGCGGCATTACGCTGGCGATGAATGACGGCGTCAGAACGGCGATGAAAAGCTACGCCGAAGCGGTCAAGCTCAAGGGAGGCCTCGTGGTTTTTGACTGTAATTACCGCCCGTCCCTCTGGAGGGAAGGCGGCTATGAGCTGGCGAGGCTGCATTATGAAGAGATGCTTCATCTGGCCGATATTGTGCTCATGAACGAGCAGGATGCCATGTTCATCCTGGGTATGGATGCGGTAAGCGGTGAACGGGAGGGACAGCTTCGTGAGCTTATTCCTGAAGTGGCTGCCCGTTACAGTCTCTGTACGGTTGCCGGAACACACCGGACCATTCATGAGGACAACCGCCACTCCCTGCGCGGATATATCTTCAAGGCAGGCAGCTTCTCGTTCTCGGATCATCTGACATTTACAGTCCTGGACAGGGTCGGAGCGGGAGATGCTTATGCCAGCGGGATTATTCACGGCGAGCTGGAGGGCTTTGATCCGCAGCATACGGTTTCGTTCGCTGCTGCTGCCGGAGTACTGGCACACACCGTAGCGGGAGACTCGCCGATGTCCTCCGAGCAGGATGTCTTTCGGATGCTGATGAATCCCGGCGGCGATGTTCAGCGCTGAGGCTTCTCCCTTAACCGGGATATCAGCGCTATTATTCGGATGATTTCTATACTATGCGGGATATTTTGACGCCCGGGAGCGGGCTATAATGGGGATAATTCAATTCAAGTACAGGTTAACCCTGAGGAGGCAGAGCAATGAGAATCAACAGACATCCGGAGAATCCAATCGTGGTGCCGGGCAAATATGACTGGCGGCTGGCGACGGTATTTAATCCGGCAGTGATCAAGGATAACGGGAAATTCTATATGATTGAACGGACCGCAGGCTCGCTGACGCCGTGCAAAAATGTCCTGGGTCTGCTGGAGAGCGAGGACGGTGTCCATTTCACCCATGTGAAGGACGAGCCGGTGGTTACACCCGATATGCTCGGCTTTCCTTACGGCAGTGTACAGGACCCGAGAATAGTGAAGATTGGGGACCTGTTCTACATGAGCTTTGCGCTCCGCCCCTGTGCAATGAATTATTATCCGACCGGAACCGGCATTCCAGAGCGCTCCATACCTGAATATCCCGATGGCTGGGGCGAGGAGGAGGGGCACTGGCTGACGCGCTCTATTCTGATGTCCTCCCGCAATCTGACGGATTGGGAGTATGTAAGCACTACAACTCCGCTTGAGATTAACGACCGCAATAATATGCTGTTCCCGGAGACAATAGGCGGCAAATACGCGCTGCTGCGCAGACCGGAGGAGTACATCGGTGAAGCTTACGGAACGGAGCAGGCGGCAATCTGGATCTCGTATTCGGAGGATCTGAAGGAATGGGAAGAACCGAGTCTGCTGGCCAAAGCGGAAAACGCGTGGGAAAGTAAAAAGATCGGGGCGTCCACTCCGCCGATCCGTACCGCTCACGGCTGGGTGCTGCTGTATCACGGTGTGGACAGCGATACGGTGTACCGTCTCGGCGCCATGCTGCTCGATCTGGAGGACCCGTCCAAGGTGATCGCCAGAACGAAGGACTTTATCATGGAGCCGGAGACGTATTATGAGAAATTCGGCTACCAGATTCCCAATGTTATTTTTCCGACCGGCTGTGTGCTCGATGACGGCATTCTGCATATCTACTACGGCGTAACCGATACAGCCATTGCGCTGGCAACGGTTCCGCTCTCCGATATGCTGGAGCATTTGCTGGGGCAGACGGTATTGTAGAAGGATGTTCGCTAACCGCTTGGATATTTTCAGGCGGTTCCTATCCGCTTAATATTGGAAGCGTTTACCCAGAAAAATTCCCGTAAAAGAGGAATTTATATAACGTATAGTGTAATATAATATGACTTACTTTCATGATTTTCAGTGTATTTTTCATATTTCTTGCAAATTCGCTGTAGAATATCGGATATAATCTAACATTTGTGGGATATAGACCGCAGCCCATAGCTTTTATAATTAACGTAACAGCTCAGGTAGTCCTGCAAGAGGGAATCTGAGGTGCGGGAATAGCAGATACTAATAATAGTAGAAAGAGGGTTGATTAGGGTGACAATGAAACAGACCAAAAAAGTAGCTTTGCTTGGGATGGCGGGCGCGCTGGCTTTGTTCACAGCAGCATGCGGCAACAGCAACAACGCGGGTAATACGGGCGGGAGCGGGAATAGCGAAGAGACCATCACCCTGAATATGATGCATCCCTGGACCTCGCCGAATGTGGACAATGAGGTATACAAGGCGCGGATCGCCAAATTTGAGGCGGAGCATCCGAATATTGTAATCAAGCAGGACGGAGTGCCTTCCGCACAATATAAAACCAAGCTGCGGACGCTGGCAGCCGCCAACAATCTGGCGGACATTAATGTCGTATGGCCCGGAGCCGATCTGGAGCCGCTGGTGGAGGGCAGCCTGGTGGAGCCGATTGATAGTCTGATGGATAACTGGAAGTCGATTCTGCCGGAGAGTGCCCTGGCCGGGTTCAATATTGGCGGCAAGCAGTATGCCATTCCGACCAAACAAACCTTCGTAGACATCATTTATTACAACAAAGAGATGTTCGCCCAAGTAGGCTATACAGAGTTTCCTGATACGTACGATAAGTTCATCGACGCAGTTACCAAGCTAAAAGCGGCGGGGATTACACCAATCTCGCTGGGCAACAAGGAGCAATGGCCGCTGCAGTCCTCCTATCTGTCCATTCTCGGGGACCGCTTTACCGGCAGTGACTTCCTCACCAAGGTGGTAAATAAGGAAGCGAAATTCACAGATCCGGAGTTCGTCAAAGCGATTGCGGTTATTGATGAGCTGACTAAGCTGAAGGCCTTCAATACCGATGCCAACAACATGGATTCCGTACAAGGCCAGGATTATTTCATCCAGGGCAAAGCAGCGATGCATATCTCTTCCTCAACAGTAGATGCGAGAATCCGGATCAATAATGACGAAGGCGACAAGTTCGGCATTGCCCTGTTCCCGGGTGTGGAAGGCGGCAAAGGTGATCCGGTGAAGAGCGCGGGTGTGGTGCAGTACGGTATCGCCATTAAGAGCGGGCTGAATGAGAAAACCAAAGCGGCGGCTGAGGAATTCATGAAGTATTTTGTCAGTGAGGACCTGTACAAGGAGTTGATCCGCAACGGGGTAGTAGTTCCGGCCACCGTGGAAATTCCCGGGGATGCCAGCCCGTATCTGAAAGAAATGCTTGAGCTGACCGGCAAAGGCACAGCCCCTGTATTCGACAGCATCATTCCGACACAAGTGGTTGACGTTGTACAGAACGGCATACAGGCGCTCACGATAGGCCGCGGCACACCGGAAGAGGTCGCCAAGGACGCACAGGCAGCTTTTGACCAAATGAACTAGGATGAACAGGGAGAAACGGGGACCGCCGCTTGCAGCATCAGGCGAAGCCGTTTCTCCATTTCATAAGCAGAAGAGGATTCAACTGGAAGGGGGATGCCCTGTGCATACACTTAAGCAAAATAAACTGGCGATCTTTATCGGATTATTCCCGGCGCTGGTCATCTATCTTGGAATTGCGATCATACCGATCGGCATTTCGCTCTACTACTCGGTGATGGACTGGAACGGGATTGGCAAGATGTCTTTTGTCGGCTTGGACAACTACTCCCGTATTCTTACGGATGATACGTTCTGGCTGTCTGTGCAGAATAATATTGTCATTATGCTGACGGGGCTGGTTGGTCAACTTCCGCTGGGCCTCATCATGGCGATGCTGCTGAACAAAGGGCTGAAGGGCTCAGGCTTTTTCCGTACCGTAGGGTTCATGCCTGTTGTTATCTCGTCCGTTATGGTTTCCTTAATCTGGGGCATGATTTATAACACGGAATACGGGATGCTGAACAGCATGCTGGCCTTCTTCGGACTGGAGAGCTGGCAGCAGAACTGGCTGGGGGACATGAAGTGGTCCATGCTGTCCATCAGTGTGGCGTACATTTGGCAGAACTGCGGGCTGTACATGGTTATTTTCCTTGCTGCTCTGCAGAATATCCCGGATGAAGTTAATGAAGCCGCCGAGCTGGATGGTGCAACAGGCTTCCGCCGCACACTGCATATCACGATTCCTATGCTCCGCAGTACTATTATGGTAGCGGTCGTATACAGCATCAGTAACTCTTTCCGGGTATTTGATTTGATTCAGGTGCTGACCGGCGGCGGTCCGGCACATCAGACAGAAGTCATGACACTCTATATGTACAATAGCGCATTTATGAATTTGCGTTACGGCTATGGCAGCGCGGTATCGATTCTGATTCTGGTGTTCAGTCTGGTCGTGATTTCCATCGTTAACCGGATCGGCCGGGAGAAGGACGCCTGATGAAGATGTACAGAAAGGAGGAGAGAAGCTATGAATAAAAAAACACCGTTATTCAAAGTCATGGCCTACACATTTTTGAGTCTGTTCGCTATTATGAATATAATTCCGATATTCTGGATGATCGTGAATTCGTTTAAGGAAGAGCAGGAATATGCGGCGAACCCGTTCTCCTTCCCGACCACGCTGCATTTCTCCAACTACACCAAGGCTTGGGAAATCGCAAATATGAACATTTACTTCTTGAACAGTCTGCTGATTACGTTCGTATCGCTGATTGTGACCGTGCTGCTGGGCTCGCTTGCCGCCTATTTCCTTGCCCGGTTCACATTCAAGCTCCGCGGCTTCACGTATGCGCTGTTTCTGCTGGGGATGCTGGTGCCGATTCATGCCACATTGATCCCAATCTTCCTGATTATGCAGAAACTGAGTCTGATAGATACGTATTTCTCACTGATTCTGCCATATACGGCTTTTCACCTGTCACTTACGGTGTTCATTCTGGAGGGCTTTATGCGGGGCTTTCCCAAGGATCTGGAGGAGTCGGGGATTATGGACGGAGCGGGTGTATTCCGCATTTTCTGGTCCATTATTCTGCCTATCACCCGCCCGGCTATGGCTACCGTCGTGATACTCAACTTTATTTACAACTGGAATGAATATTTATTCGCGCTAGTACTGATCACCTCCAATTCGCTTAAGACGCTTCCGCTGGGGCTCGCGAACTTCGTCGGCGTGGAGACAGCGAGCTATACGCTGCAGATGTCGGCGCTGACGATTGCACTTGTGCCCATATTGATCTTCTATCTGCTGCTGCAGAAGCAGCTGGTTACCGGAATGACCGCCGGAGCTGTCAAAGGCTAAATACAGGTCCGCAGTGAGGAGTGAAGCAGCGGCGGTGGAAGAAAAAAGGAGTCTGAGGATGAAGACACGCTGGAGAAAGGCCGGTAATTTCGGCTTGAAACGCAAGGCTATGGTGATATTTCTGCTATTTGTCTTTCTGCCGACCATCGGGGTCGGGGTCATCGTTCAATATAAGTATAATAAGGTGCTCCGCGAGCAGTTCATCAGTGCTACCCGCCGCAACCTTGATAATGTGACCAGCCAGCTTGGCGAGCAGACCAAAATGGTGGAGGATATCGCCGACTACTTCATTCTCAGTCCCGACATGCGGAACTTTCTCCGCAGCTATCCGCCGCTTGAAGCTGAACAAAGGTCTGTATATAAACGCAATATTGAGGATTTCCTGACCTTCCAGTTAATGTCGAGAAGTTATATCCGCTCCATTGAGATCTCCGGCTACAACGGTAATGCTATTGAGATGGGTGAGCCGTTCAGCGGGGATGAAGGCAAGTGGGAGCGTGAGGCGGTGGCCCGCAAGGGCGGGATTCTCTGGACGGAGGGCTATCCGCTGAACAGCTCCTGGAATGGGCAGGTCCGGGTGCTCTCCATGATCCGTGTCCTGAATTCCTTCAGTGAGATTACGAAGTCGCTCGGCATGCTGACCATCCGGCTTGATGAGGCGGAGATCGCCGCTCAGCTTGAAAAAGGTGTGCTGGCAGCAGGTTATGGCAGCGTGTTCGTAATGGGCGGAGCGGGTGATCTGATCCTGGAGTCGGTCAACCGTCTGCCGGACGGCTATGTGCCGGACCAGGGCCTGATGCAAAGGCTCACGGCTGGCAGCAGCAAGCTGGCTACCGCTGAAATCGGGGGCAAACGGTACCTGACTATGTATAACCAAATTGACAATTCCGACTGGAAAGTGGTCGTTCTCATCTCCGAAGGGAAGATGGCGGAGGAATTCCGCAGCGTCAAGATCGTGATGTCCATTATCCTGATTGCTATTCTGGTGCTGGCGCTCACTGCGCTCCTTGGATTCCACTATACGATTATCCGTCCGATTCTGCGGCTGAAGATTGAGACGGGGCGTGTGGCCGGCGGTGACTTCAGCGCGAGGGTGCCCGTCAGCTCTCAGGATGAGATTGCTGAACTGGGCAGTAAGTTTAATGAGATGGTCATGACCATCCAGCAGCTGATTGATCATAAATACAAGCTGGAGCTCCGCGAAAGGGAAGCGGAGCTAAGGCTGATGCAGAATCAGATGGACCCTCATTTTCTGTACAATACCCTGGATATGATCCGCTGGACGGCCCGTCTGGAGCAGGCGGAGCAATCCAGTCAGCTGATCGAAATGCTGTCCAGATTCTTTCGCGCCAGCGTCAATAACGGAAGCTATCAGACGACGTTGGGCAAGGAAATGGAATTTGTACAGGCTTATTTGTATTTACAGCAGTACCGGTTGGGGGATAAGCTGTCCTATTCGCTGCACCTGGAGCCGGGTATTGAAGAGGCAGTCACTCTGAAGGCGACCCTCCAGCCGCTGGTGGAGAACTCGGTCAAGCACGCTATGGACAGGAGCAAGGCTGTTCATACGATTGAAGTGAAGGCTTATACGGCTGAAGATGAAATACGAATTGATGTGACCGACAATGGAACAGGCATGACTCCGGACCGGGTGCGGGAGATCGCAGCTACCCTGGATCGCAGGCCTTCCATGCGCGTCAGCGGCCATGAAGGGGCGCTGCGCAATATTCATGAACGGCTGTCTATTTTTTTCGGACAGGATTACGGGCTGCGGATTATCCATACATCGGGTGAAGGTACACGTATCCGTGTCACACTCCCGCTGCGGCAGGCCGGAAGCGAGGGGGGAGAAGATCATGGGCAATAACGGACGAACAGACACCAAAGGGCTTAAAATGCTGATTGTTGATGATGAACCGGTCATTTGCAAAGGACTTCGCCTGACCATCGACTGGGCTGCGCTGGGAATAGAGGTCATCGGCGAAGCTTACGACGGTGAGGAAGCGCTGCAGATTATGGGGGAGCATGAGGTGGATTTCGTACTCTCGGACATCCGGATGGATGGCATGGATGGTCTCCAGCTTGCTGAGCAGGTGGGACGGCGTTATCCCGGGGTCCGCATGATAATTATCAGCGGCTATGAAGATTTCGATTATGCACGCCAGGCGATCCGGCTCGGGGTGAACGACTATTTGTTGAAGCCGGTTAATATAGACGAGCTTACCGGGGTAGTGGGCAAGCTGGCAGAAGATATCCGGCAGCAGAAGCAGGAGGGCGGCAGAGATGAAGTGAAGCTCTGGCTGACCAACATGGCCCGGCAAGGGATGGCGTACCGCAAGGCTGCCCCCTCTTCACTTCAGGGAGCACAGTTCAGAATTCTTGCCACGCAGCTGAGCTGCTTCCACGGGCGTTATTCGGAGCTTGGGCAAGAGGAGTATGAGCAGCTTCAGGAGCAGTGGATAGGCTGCCTTCAGGGGCAGCTGGCATTACCCGGCCTGAAGCTTGTCTCTATCTTCGCTCATGAGAATCTGCTGATTACATTGGCGGCGGCAGACCACCGGCTGGAGCCGCAGGAATGGCGTGAATGGCTGGACGGCTTCGTTCCCGGGCTTATCCCCGGGGCGGAGCTGCACTGCGGAGCATCGCAGACTTATGACGATGCCGCAGAGACGTCGGACCGATGTGCGGAAGCCGCGGGGCTGCTGCGCTATGCTGTACTGGATAACTCTGCTGTGCTTGAGGAAGATATTGTCCGGCAGTGGAGCGGTACAAGAGAGCCTGCGGCATTGGATATTGCCGGTACGGTGCAGAATCTGGTAGCGGCTCTATTCAAGCAGGATGCCGGCGAGACCGGGGAGCTGGTATCGGAGATGCTGAGATTTTTCAAGCGTGAATCGTATTTGCTGCATGAGATTGTGACTGTGTATGAGGAGCTGTTCGCTCTGCTGCGCCAGCGGCTGCGCAAGAGCGGAATTACCGGTATGGATTATGGCCGCCAGTCACCGGACCTCTACCTGTTCAATTCTTACGATGCTCTCCAGGAGCTGATCCAGAAGGACATGGGCGACCTGCTGGAGCTGATTGAACAGAATGGCACAGACCGCTCCTACTGGATCGTTGAGAAGGCCAAGCGTTACATTGAAGCGCAATACCGTACGGATCTGAAGGCATCCGAGGTCGCGGCCTGGCTGAAGATTACGCCCAGTTATTTCAGCTATATTTTCAAGCAGAGCACAGGAAAGGGGTTCACGGAATACATGAACGAGCTGCGGATCGAGCAGGCTAAGGCACTGCTTGCGGCTACACATGATAAGATATTCGAAATTGCCGACAAGGTGGGCTACAAGGAATACAAATATTTCGTGACGGTGTTCAAGTCCTATACGGGCATGACCCCCAAGGAATACCGGGGCTTGCGGGCGAGCAAGGACTTGTAAGGTTAGGCGGGACAAGGCAGTTAGATAAGAAGCACTAGAGAAATAAACAAAAAGCAAAAGAAGCGGAGGGGAAATTTGGAACTGTAGGAGCGGTAGCGACCGCCTGAAAGCTTTCCGTAGGAAAGCTAGCATCGTAAGCATCAGCAGTCCCCGGATTTCAACCGCGAAGAGCGGAATAAATCAAGAAATCTGGGGACAACAGCGGCCGGAAGTCCAAATGTTCACTGCAGTGACGATGAAGCTTCAAGTTCAAATCTTAAGTGCGTGTTAAATAGATGACTTTGGGCAAGCGGGGGGAGCAAGACGATGGAAATATATAAGCAACCTTCCTACAGTGTGGAGGAGCGGGTTCAGGATCTTCTGTCCCGCATGACACTGCGTGAAAAGACGGGCCAATTGAACCAGCGGATGTATGGCTGGGATGCTTATGCCTGGGAGAACGGGGAGCTTGTGCTTACCGAGGCCTTCCGCCGGGAAGTGGCTGCAGGCGCAGGCATGGGGGCATTGTATGGATTATTCCGCAGTGACCCGTGGTCCGGCGTGGATTACAGCAACGGAATTACAGCCGCCGCCAGCGCGGCTGCTGCGAACAAGGTGCAGCGCTATGTGCTGGAGCATACCCGGCTGGGCATTCCTGTACTGCTTAGTGAGGAATGCCCGCATGGGCATCAGGCACTGGACGGAACATTGCTGCCCGTGAATCTGGCTGCCGGAGCAACCTGGAATCCGCAGCTGATGGAACAGGCTTACAGCCGGGTAGCGCTGGAGCTGCGCAGCCGGGGGGCTCACCTCGGGCTGCTGTCCGCCCTGGATATTCTGCAAGATCCGCGCTGGGGCCGTTCCGAGGAATGCTACAGCGAGGACCCGTTCCTGGCGGCTGCCTTCACGGCAGCGGCTGTGCGCGGGATGCAGGGAACAACGCCGGAAGAGCTGGATTCACCTGACAAGATTGCAGTGATTCTCAAGCATCTGTGCGCTCAGGGAGCCGCGCAGGGCGGGAGGAATGCCGGGCCGGCAGCAATCGGTGAACGTGAGCTGCGCGAGATTCATCTGCCGGCCGCGCAGGCAGGTACAGCGGCGGGTGCGGCCGGATTCATGGCAGCCTATAATGAAATCGACGGCATTCCCTGCCATGCGAATGAGGCGCTGCTGAGCGGTATTCTACGCGGGGAATGGGACTTCGGCGGGATCGTTATGGCTGACGGTCAGGCGGTAGACCGTCTGATAGCGCTGACCGGCAGTTATGAAGGCGCAGCAGCGCTGGCCTTATCCGCCGGCGTTGACCTCAGCCTGTGGGACAAAGCGTTCAGCACGCTTGAGGAGGCAGTGAACCGGGGCCTTGCCCGCGAGGCTGATATTGACCGTGCAGTATCCCGTGTGCTGGCGCTGAAATTCCGGCTCGGCTTGTTTGAACGCCCCTATACGGATGAGCAGCTGGCGCTTTCTGTAGTTGGTCATGCGGCTACCCGCAGCCTGAACCTGCAGGTGGCAAGGGAATCGGCCGTTCTGCTGAAGAACGAAGATGCTTTGCTTCCGCTCTCCGGCAAGCTCCGGCGGATTGCGGTTATCGGTCCGAATGCGGATCGGCTGTACAATCAGCTCGGTGATTATACCAGCATCCAGCGGGAGGGAAGCGGTACGACCGTACTCCAGGGCATCCGGCAATGTGCCCCCGCCGGTGTTGAGGTTGTACATGCTCTGGGCTGCGGCATCCGCGAATCTTCCACAGCCGGTCTGAGCGAAGCGGTGGAGCTGGCACAGCGTGCGGATGTTGCTGTACTGGTGCTGGGAGGCAGCAGTGCACGGCAGTTCGGCGGCGACTTCGAGGCCAACGGTGCCGCAATTATCAGTGAAGGCAGTCCATCCGAAATGGACTGTGGAGAAGGCGTGGATCTGGCTGACCTGCGGCTCGGCGGCATCCAGCTGCAGCTTGCAGAAGCAGTGGCTGCCACCGGTACACCGGTGGTCGCAGTTGTGATCCAGGGCCGTCCACATGCGCTGGACGAACTGGAGCCGTTAGCCGGTGCGCTTCTCTGCGCGGCATATCCCGGGGCGGAAGGCGGACAGGCCATCGCTGAAATAGTGTTCGGCCACGTGAATCCCAGCGGCAAGCTGCCGGTGTCTCTGCCGCGTTCCTCCGGGCAGCTACCGGTATATTACAACCAGAAGGACCCGGGCCGTCCCCGGGTATATGTGGATATGCCGTCTGCCCCGCTGTATGCCTTCGGACACGGGCTCAGCTACACCAGTTTTGAATACGGCAGTGTCTCTTTATCCGCTGACTCCATCTCAACTGCTGATCTGGGTACCGGCAGCCGGGTAGCTGTCAGTATCAAGGTGAAGAATACCGGCGCTATCTCAGGTATGGAGACCGTTCAGCTGTACATCCGTGCCCGGGAGTCGGGGATCACCCGCCGGATTGCAGAACTGAAGGGCTTCAGCAAAATCTCTCTGCAGCCGGGAGAAGAGCAGACCGTAACCTTCCATCTGGGCGTGGAAGAGCTGGGGATATGGAATACTTCAATGAAGTTTGCGCCTGTCCCCTGCCGGGTTACGGTGATGGCTGGAGGGAGCCTTGCCGGAGCCCGGACAGCGGAGCTTGAGATTACGGACGGACTTGGTACCGGAGTATAATCAACGAACAAAAAAAGAGCAGCGGTTCTCCTGTCAACGGAGAATCGCTGCTCTATTGTGTTATATCCGGTCGCGGCGGCTAACTATTAGATCTTCAGCACGCCGCCTTTGCTTGCATTGGTAACCAGCTTGGAGTAACGGGCCAGATAACCGGTCTTCACCTTCGGTTCGAATTCCTTCCAGCCGCTGCGGCGGACAGCCAGCACTTCTTCTTCAACCAGCAGCTCGATCTTGCGGTTGATCAGATCCAGCTCGATGATGTCACCATCCTCGACAAAAGCAATCGGTCCGCCCTCAGCCGCTTCCGGCGAGATGTGGCCAATGCTGATGCCGCGGGACGCACCGGAGAACCGGCCGTCAGTGATCAGGCCGACCTTGGCGCCAAGACCCATACCGACGATCTGCGAAGTCGGAGCCAGCATTTCCGGCATACCCGGTCCGCCCTTCGGACCTTCATACCGGATCACAACGACATGGCCTTCTTTGACCTTGCCGTTCGCGATTCCTTCCAGCGCCTGCTCCTGGGAGTCGAAGCAGATGGCAGGTCCTTTGTGGTAGCCGCCAACGGAAGCGTCTACGGCACCAACCTTGATGATGGAGCCTTCAGGAGCCAGATTGCCGTAGAGTACAGCCAATCCGCCTACTGGGGAATAAGGGTTGTCTATTGTATGAATAACTGACGTATCCTGAATCTCATGACCGGTGACATTCTCGGCCAGAGTCTTGCCGGTTACGGTCATGCAGTCGCCGAAGATGGCGCCCGGCTTCTTCAGCAGCTCGTTCAGCACGGCGCTGACGCCGCCTGCCCGGTCCACATCCTCGATGAAGATATCGGATGCTGGAGCCAGCTTGGCCAAGTAAGGCACGCGGTTGGCTACTTCATTGATGCGCTCCAGCGGATAGTCGATTTCAGCTTCTTGAGCCAGGGCCAGGGTATGCAGCACCGTGTTGGTGGAACCGCCCATAGCCATATCCAGCGCAAAGGCATTGTCCAGTGATTCATGGGTTACAATATCACGCGGCTTCAGATCCAGCTTGATCAGCTCCATGAGCTGGGTAGCTGATTTGCGGACGAAATCTCTGCGTTCTTCTGCTACAGCCAGAATGGTGCCGTTGCCCGGAAGTGCCAGGCCCATAGCTTCGGCCAGACAGTTCATGGAGTTGGCAGTGAACATACCGGAGCATGATCCGCAGGTTGGACAGCCGAATTGTTCCAGTTCAAGCAGTTCGGCGTCATTGATCTTGCCGACCTGATGGGCACCTACGCCTTCAAACACGGAAGTCAGGGAGAGCTTCTTGCCTTTGCTGTCTACGCCGGCCTTCATCGGCCCGCCGCTGACGAAGATGGTCGGGATGTTGACGCGCAGTGCGCCCATCATCATGCCCGGGGTGATTTTATCACAGTTGGGAATGCAGACCATTCCATCGAACCAGTGAGCGGAGACCATCGTTTCCACTGAATCGGCAATAATCTCGCGGCTTGGGAGCGAATAGCGCATTCCGATATGTCCCATGGCAATACCGTCATCTACGCCGATGGTATTGAATTCGAACGGAACCCCGCCGGCTTCACGGATCGCTTCCTTCACGATTTTGCCGAATTCCTGCAGATGCACATGACCTGGTACAATGTCGAGATAGGAATTGCAGACCGCGATGAACGGCTTGCCGAAATCCTCTTCCTTAACGCCTGCGGCCCGCAGAAGGCTGCGGTGCGGAGCGCGGTCAAAGCCTTTTTTGATCATGTCTGAGCGCATTTTTTTGTTTGCCATGATGACATTTCCCCTTAAAAGTATTGGTGAAGCAAATATAGTGCCGCATTAACGCAATGCAATCCGGGAATTCACGTGTCTGCGGTGATTGGTTAAGAACGTTAATAGAGAGTCTATCACAAAAAGTCTCTTTTTTCTACCGGACAATGTGAAGTTTGTCGCAGTCCTGGGGCGGCGGATTCATGGAAACGGCTTCATTGTTGTGCAAACAGAAAGAAGCCCCTCCCGGATGGGAAAGGCTTCTATATAGATAGATTTGGAACAATATCCTTAATCTAGAGCGAACGTCTGAGCGCTGTGCGCTGCAGCGAGATCATCCAGTCCACAGACGGCTCGACGAGCGGATTCAGCAGGCGTCTGAGCGCAGGCTGGGCCAGCAGCACCGTACAGCCGACTGCACCGGCAAGCAGCAGGGCAACTCCGGCAGGATTAGTGATATAGTCGTACAGGCCGGAAACGGCAGCCGCCCGGACGATGAATCCGTGAAGCAGGAACACGTAGAGCGTACGGCGTCCCAAGTCCGTCATGCGGCTTAACCCGTAAGGGACCAGGCCGAGAAACGCCAGGGAAGCGGCAAATTGCAGACCGTACACAGCGAGCCGGAACACTCCCGCATACCAATCATGGGCGCCAAGCTGCATGTAGGTCATACTGCCGTACAGCCAGCCGAGCGGGAGATCACGGCCGAACAGGCCGATTAGAGCGAGCAGCAGGAGGGAGGCGGCAGCGGCAGTGATTTTGACATATTGCTGATACAGCTTGACGAAAGCTCCGAAGGAGAAATGGGTTCCGATGACGAAAAAGGGCAGATATACAAAGGTGCGGCTGATGCTGAACCAGATCCCGTCCGGTTGCAGATAACCTACGGCCACCCCTGCGGTAACGGCGAAGGCCAGTTGGGCGCTGCGGGTCCAGCGGCTCATGCCCAGCATCAGCAGGCGCCAGCAGATGTGGCTGGCCAGGAACCATAGCAGCAGATAAGGAGCGAAGAAGGAATGCTGTATATTATTCACATGAAACAGGGAGGCGTCCAGTGCGGAGTATAGGCTCTGAAAAATAACATATTGCAGGGCAATCTGCAGCAGGACTTTGCGTCCTGGCGCTCCATGTAAGCTTGAACGGGCAAAGTATCCGGTCACCAGCACAAACAGCGGCATATGAAAACTGAAGATCCACTGGTAAAGGGTGTGAAGTCCGCTCATTTCTTGAATCAGGGGTTCGATCGCATTGGCCGCAAAGACAGTTACAATAAGCATGAAGCGCAGATTGAGAAAAAAAGTCTCTCCGCGCGTGTCAAGCGAGCTTTCCCGGGTCATGACGTAACCTCCAAGTGAGATTCGGTTTACGTGTTGCGCAGTGTTTAAATACTTTAATTTTAAAATACATGATTTCCGGTAAATAAATTGTGAAATATATCACAATAGTAAGCGCTATCATTGGGAATAGATGCGCCCATATGTGGCGAACTCTTGAAGGTTGTTTGATTTCATTGATTACTTTATAATTTTCAGTATGCAATAACCGGGAGTGAAGTTGAATGAACAAGAATATTACCAGACGCCGTGTGCTTATAGGGATCGTGCTGATTCTGCTGGTGGCAGGGGTGTTTATATGGAGGTATCTGACCCCGTATAAGCCGGAAGAACGGGCCGAAACAGCCCTTATCTCTGCCGGAGGAGTATCTGTGGAGCAGAATGACAATTGGATCTCGTTTGACCCTGCGGTTGTGCTTGGCACATCCGTGATCTTTTATCCCGGTGCCTTGGTCAAGGCGGAGGCGTATGCCCCGTTGGCCAGAAAAGTGGCTGCGGCCGGCCACCCGTTCTACATTGCCAGAATGCCGCTTAACCTCGCCGTGATTAAAGGGGATGCGGCCGAAGAGATTATCCGCGTTCATCCCAAGCAGTCCTTCGTCCTTGGCGGCCACTCGCTCGGCGGCGTCATGGCCTCGCGCTTCGCTGCAGATCATGCCGGTCAGCTGGAAGGCGTTTTTTTGCTGGCCTCGTATCCTGACGAGAAGGGCAGCCTGAAGGACACTACGCTGTCTGTATTGTCTGTGCTTGGCACGGAGGATAAGGTGGTTGATCAGAAGAGCTATAACCAAGGACGCGCCTATTTACCCGGCAATACTGTATACGTGTCGGTTGAAGGCGGCAATCATGCCCAGTTCGGGAGTTATGGCCCGCAAAAGGGTGACGGTGTCGCTGCGATTACAGAAGAAGAACAGCAGACGCGGACTGTGCGGGCAATGCTGGACTGGATGGGCAATCTGCGCCAGACCAAATGAATATAGAATCATAGAAATAATGTAATCTATGCAGAGGAGCGATGGAATGCCTGTGTTGCATATTAATGAAATCACCGTTCCCTGCCGGGGTATCCTGTTCGACAAGGACGGAACGCTGCTGGATCTGCTTGGCACCTGGGGCCATTGGGCGAATCTAATGCTTGAGGGATTAAGCAGCCAGCTCACGCTGATCGGAAGCTCTTCCGGTTCAGGAGCGGACCTTGCCAAGGTGCTGGGAACGGTCCATGATTCCGCAGGCAAGGTGACCGGGTATGATCCCGCCGGACCGCTCTCCATGGCGACCGCCGAAGAGACGATCGGGATTCTGGCCTGGCAGCTGTATGCTGCCGGTGTTCCCTGGAATGAGGCGGTCACGCGTGTAAATGCAGTCTCCAAGGAAGCGATGAGCGAGCTGCGCAGAAGGCAGGCAGCGCTGCCAATGCCGGGCTTACAGGATTTTCTGGAGCAGTGTAAGGCAGCTTCCTTGAAGCTCGGTGTAGTGACCTCAGACAATATGGGGACTACCCGTGAGCATCTGGAGTGGCTTGGAATTTCCGGTTATTTCGGTTCGGTCGTCACCAGAGACAGGGTGAAGTACGGTAAGCCTGCACCGGAGATGGCCGAGACCGCCTGCCGCGAGCTCGGTCTTCTGCCCGGCGAGACCGTTATTATCGGTGACAGCAATGCAGATATGCAGCTTGGCGCAGGCGCGGGCCTCCGTCTTGCCATCGGGATATCTCCGGACGGGAGTTCAGGTCACCTGCTGGATGCGGATATCGTGATCTCCGGATATGAACAGCTTCGCCTTACAGCATTCTAAATACATTCCGTACAGAAGGGAAATGTGTAGAGACTATGGATCAATTGCAGCTGCTGGCTTCCTGGTTGAAGAACAGCAATAATATTGTATTTTTTGGCGGCGCCGGAACCTCGACGGAGAGCGGCATCCCGGATTTCCGTTCGGCAGCCGGACTCTACCAGACACAGCACAATTCTCCTTACCCGCCTGAGGTGATGCTCAGCCGCAGCTTTTTTATGTCCTCGCCGGACATTTTTTTTGATTTCTACCGCAGCAAGATGATTCATCCCGGTGCGAAGCCGAACGGCGCCCACCGGCTGCTTGCAGAGCTGGAATCCTCTGGAAAACTGAAGGCGGTCATTACGCAGAATATTGACGGCCTGCATCAGATTGCGGGCAGCCGCCGTGTGCTGGAGCTGCATGGTTCGATCCACCGGAATCACTGCATGGGCTGCCAGCGGTATTACGGCCTGGAGGAATGGCTGGAGCAGAGTGATGCAGTGCCGCGGTGCCTGGACTGCGGCGGCATGATCAAGCCGGATGTAGTGCTCTATGAGGAAGCGCTCGATCATGAGGTGCTGGTGGAGGCTGTAGACGCTATTGCAGCGGCGGATCTGCTGATCATCGGCGGCACCTCACTCACTGTTCAGCCAGCCGCGAGTCTGGTCACTTACTTCAGAGGACGGCATACGGTACTGCTAAACGGCGAACCCACCCCGTACGATGATCAGGCGGATCTGATTATTACAGAGCGGATCGGTGAGGTGATGGGCAGAATACAGGGACTGCTAGGCTAGGCTTCAAGCTTTTCTGGAGAATAAGATTACAAATTCCGTCCTGCGTTTAAAGTAGGGTAATGCATCACAAAGCGAAACGAGAGGCAGGGATAAGATATGGTATATGTGGCTAATGAGGAACGGTATGAAGTCATGCGTTACAACCGCACCGGCAGGTCTGGACTGAAGCTTCCGGCCATCTCCCTGGGCCTGTGGCATAATTTCGGCGGCATTGATACCTATGAGAACGGCCGTGAGATGATTACCCGTGCTTTTGATCTCGGGATTACCCATTTTGACTTGGCGAACAACTACGGGCCTCCGGCCGGATCAGCAGAAGAGCTGTTCGGCAAGGTTCTGGCCCGGGATCTCTCCCCTTACCGTGATGAGCTGGTGATATCGACCAAGGCGGGATACAATATGTGGCCTGGCCCCTACGGGGACTGGGGTTCACGCAAATATCTCCTGTCCAGTCTGGACCAGAGTCTGAAGCGGCTGGGGCTGGATTATGTGGATATCTTCTACTCTCACCGCCCGGACCCGGAGACGCCCATGGAAGAAACGATGGGAGCGCTGGATCATGCCGTACGTTCAGGCAAGGCACTCTACATCGGCTTGTCCAACTATACGGCGGAGCAGACCTTGCAGGCGATTACCATCCTGAAGGAGCTGGGAACCCCGCTGCTGATTCATCAGCCGCGATATTCCATGCTGGACCGCTGGATCGAAGGCGGGCTTCAGGATGTGCTGGAGGAACACGGGGTGGGCAGTATCGCCTTCACTCCGCTGGCGCAGGGTCTGTTGACCAATAAATATCTGAACGGTATTCCCGGCGATTCCAGGGCCGCCGGGCCTTCAACCGCTCTGAATGAGAACCGGATTACACCGGAGGTGCTGCGCAAAATCCACGCGCTGAACCAGATGGCGGTAGCCCGCGGTCAGAGTCTGGCCCAGTTCGCCTTGCTCTGGACGCTGCGCGGAGGCCGGGTAACCTCGGCGCTGATCGGCGCGAGCCGGGTCAGCCAGATTGAGGAGAATATCGCCGCTCTGTCCTATGGCGAGTTCTCCCAGGAGGAGCTGGACCGGATCGAAACGATCCTGAAGACGGAGAGTGAAGCCTGAGGTCGTCAACCTATTAACCTGTAATGTCAGAGGATCAGCTTAATAACCATAGCAGCATGAAACAGCCCGCTTCCGGTTCAGGATTCGGGCTGTTGGTCCAGGCTATTTCCCACCGGGGTTCACCGTTGCCAGGCGGTAGGCGGTGGGGGACTGGCTGTAGAAGCGTTTGAACTGCCGGGAGAAGTACAAGGCATCCGTCAGTCCCACCGAAGCCGCAACCTGCTCCACGGACAGCTCGGGACGTTCACGCAGCAGCTGGCGTGACTTCTCTACCCGCAGCTTCAGCAGATAGGTCACCGGAGAGAGCCCGGTCTCCTGCTTGAAGATACGGGAGAGGTAGGCCCGGTTATATCCCAGGCTGCCGCACATTTGTTCAATCGAGACCGGATGGGCATACTGTGAAGCCATATAGTTGATCATTTGCTTTACCGTCCGCTTGACCTGCGATTCTGCGCCCGGGAGCCGGGAAGAAGAGACCAGCAGCTCCGCAGCTTCGCCTGCAATAAGGTATAGATATCCCAGAGCGGTGAGAGAGGCGCTCTCCTTATTGGCATAGAAGGCGGACATCATACCGGCCAGCGCACCGGGAATCACGCTGCCTTCAGCGGTAGACAGCACCGGTGCAAATGGAGTGAAGCCCGCCTGCTGCGCAAGCTGACCGGCGTCACCGCCGGTGAAGGCGGCCCAGCGGTACCGCCAGGGCTGCTGCGGATCAGAGATGTAGCTGACGAGCTGGCCCGGGTGAATCAGGAAGCAGTCCCCGGCCCCCAGCTCATAAGTACGTTGCTCCGTCCGGAAGACCCCGGAGCCGGATTCAATATAATGGAGCAGATAGTATTCGTAGATCTTGGGGCCAGCCTGATGCAGCGGAAGCGTCTGGCTCTCCCCTGCAAAGAGTACATGCAGCACTTGCTTATCGTAATATACAGGATTAGATCCTACAGAATAGGTATGTTGCACTTCTAAGCCGCCTTTCCTGAATATAACGCTACCACTGCTATTTGAAAGGGTAAGCGCCAAGTGAATTTCCTTCTTACCGAGTATAGCCTGAGTAAGGATAGAAGTCACATTTGTCCATACATTGCACACATGATTGCATTATCAGGGCAAGTCTGATTTTATTATAATGTAGTCATGAAGGACGCAAGTTGAATTCCAAAGTCCAAGCACAAGCACCGAAAGGATGGAGTGGCAATAATGAGCATACAGGCACTGAACAGCAAATTTATCGAGAAGTACGGGGAGAGCGGGGAAGAGGCGCGGGTATTCTACGCACCAGGCCGCGTGAATCTGATCGGAGAACATCTGGATTACAACGGCGGCTATGTGTTCCCGGCAGCGCTGGACTTCGGAACCACCCTGATCGTGCGTCCGCGCACAGACGGCAAGGTTCAATTCGCATCGACGAATTTCCCTTATGAAGCCTCTATCGACTTCAGTGAGATCGGCCATGCCAAGACCGGCGAATGGGTGGACTATCCCGTAGGCGTAATGGTAGAGCTGGCCAAGAAGGATCTTCCGGTATCCGGAGGCTACGACCTTTTGTTCCACGGTGAAATTCCTAACGGTTCGGGCTTGTCCTCTTCCGCTTCCATCGAGGTAGTAACAGGCTTTGCCTTCCTGACGCTGCTTGGCGGTGACACAGACACCGTAGAGATCGCCCTGTTGTCCCAGCGTGCGGAGAACCAGTACGTCGGCGTGAACTCCGGTATCATGGACCAGTTCGCAGTGGCCAACGGCAAGCGCGACCAGGCCATCCTGCTGATGTGCGACACTCTGGAATACAGCCTGGTTCCATTCGTGACCGGCAGCTATAAGCTGGTGATCAGCAATACGAACAAGAAGCGCGGACTGGTGGACTCCAAGTATAATGAGCGCCGCAGCCAGTGTGAAGAGGCGCTGGCTATTCTGAAGCAGGAGGTTCCCTCCCTGTCTTATCTGGCCGAGATGAAGCCGGAGCAATTCGGGCAGCATCAGGATAAAATCACCGACGAAACGGTTAGACGCCGTGCCCGCCATGTGGTGGAAGAGAACCAGCGCGTACTGGACTCGGTTGAAGTTCTGAAGAACAATGACCTGAAGCAATTCGGTCTGTATATGAATGACTCCCATGTCTCGCTCCGCGACCTGTATGAGGTCAGCTGCGAAGAGCTGGACGTTATGGTGGAAGAAGCACAGCGCATTCCGGGCACACTCGGCTCGCGGATGACGGGCGCAGGCTTCGGCGGATGTACGGTATCTCTGGTGCATGAGGATGATGTGCAGCGGTTCATCGCTGAGGTAGGTGAAGCTTACAAGAACAGAACAGGTCTGACCGGCGAATTCTATGTATGCGGCATTGGTAACGGTGTGGAAGAATTGAAAGGAGTGAAATAAGATGGCGATTCTGGTAACGGGCGGAGCAGGATACATCGGTTCACACACAGTAGCTGAGCTGCTGGACCGCGGGGAAGAGGTAGTGGTGATTGACAATCTGCTGACCGGGCACCGTGAGGCGCTGCTTGGCGGCAAGCTGTATGAAGGAGACCTGCGCGACAAGGAGCTGCTGGCCAAGCTGTTCTCCGAGAACGAGATTGAGGCAGTGATTCACTTCGCAGCCAGCTCCCTGGTGGGCGAGAGCATGAAGGACCCGGTCAAATATTACGACAACAATGTCTATGGAACACAGTGTCTGCTGGAAGCCATGCAGCATGCTGGTGTGGACAAAATCGTCTTCTCCTCTACAGCCGCAACCTACGGCGAACCGGAAAAGGTGCCCATTGAAGAGACCGACCGCACGGAACCTGCGAATGTCTACGGCGAAACCAAGCTGACCATGGAACGCATGATGGCCTGGTTCGACAAAGTGCTGGGCATCAAGTATGTAGCGCTGCGCTACTTCAATGCCGCAGGCGCTCATGCCAGCGGCAAGATCGGCGAAGACCACCGTCCGGAGAGCCACCTGATTCCGCTGGTGCTCCAGGCTGCCCTGAAGCAGCGTGAGAACATCGCAGTCTTCGGGGAAGACTATCCGACGGAGGACGGAACCTGCGTACGCGACTACATCCATGTCAGCGATCTGGCGGATGCGCATGTCCGTGCAGTAACCTATCTGCGCAGCGGCAGTGCAAGCAATATCTTCAACCTGGGCAACGGCCTGGGCTTCTCCGTGAAGCAGGTGATTGAGACGGCGAAGAAGGTCACCGGCCTTGATATTCCGGTTGTGATCCAGGAGCGCCGTGCCGGAGACCCGGCAGTGCTGGTCGCTTCCTCCGCCAAAGCCCGTCAGGTGCTGGGCTGGGACCCGCAGCACGCCGACCTGGAAGGGATCATTCAAAGCGCCTGGAACTGGCATTCCGCGAACCCGCAGGGGTACGGGGAGTAAGCCTGGCTTGAAGAATAAGCAATCATATGAGGAGAATTGAAATGCAGAACGATAATAGTACAGCTGCTGCCTCTGAGAAGGCGCTGTATGCGATTGAACAGCTGGTTCTGTTCGCCGGGCACACGGGGCTGATTCAGCCTGCAGACGTTGATTACAGCCGCAATGAACTGCTGGACCAGTTCGGCTTCAGCGAGCCGTATGCAGGTGCATTCACGGAAGCTCCGCTGGACAGCCCGCAGGCCCCGCTGGACCAGCTGATTGACTACGGGTTCGGCATCGGGCTGATCCCGGAGAATACAGATACGTACCGCGACCTGCTGGATGCCAAGATTATGGGCCTTCTGATGGCCCGCCCGTCTGAGGTGAATGCCGGGTTCGCCGCGACGCGGGCAGAGCAGGGGATTCAGGCGGCAACCGACCGCTTTTACAGGCTGAGCATTGATTCCAATTATATTCGTATGGACCGGGTGGCCAAGAATGTATATTGGCTCCAGGATTCGCCTTACGGGGATATCGAAATGACGATCAACCTCTCCAAGCCGGAGAAAAGTCCGAAGGAAATCGCCATGGCCCGGCTGCTACCGCCTCCGGTCTATCCCAAGTGCCAGCTCTGCCGCGAGAATGTAGGCTATGCCGGACGGGTGAATCACCCGCCGCGTCAGAACCTGCGCGTGATTCCGCTCTCGATGAACAACGAGAAATGGTTCTTCCAATACTCGCCTTATGTGTATTATAACGAGCATTGTATCGTGTTCCATCACGATCATGTGCCGATGAAGCTGACGAAGGATACGCTGAAGCGTCTGCTTAGCTTTGTGGAAGCCTTCCCGCATTATTTCATCGGCTCGAATGCCGATCTGCCGATTGTCGGCGGCTCTATTCTGACTCATGACCACTTCCAGGGCGGGCGGCATACCTTCCCGATCCAGAAGGCGCCCAAAGAGGAGACCTTCTCCCATGCTTCGTATCCAGGCGTCAGCTTAAGCACCGTGAAATGGCCGATGTCTGTGCTGCGGATGCATGCGGAAGATCCTGCGGTGCTGCTGGAGGCAGGCAACCATATCTATGAGGCCTGGAAGACGTATAGCGATCCGGCAGCCGAAGTCCTGGCGTTCAGTGAAGAGGGCGGCGAGAGCGTGCCGCATAATACGGTTACCCCTATCGTGCGCCGGGCAGAAGACGGCGGCTACGAGATGGATCTGGTGCTGCGCAACAACCGGACCAGCGAAGAATATCCCGAAGGGATTTTTCATCCGCACCGGGAGATGCATCATATCAAGAAGGAGAATATCGGCCTGATTGAGGTGATGGGACTGGCGATTCTGCCGGGACGGCTCAAGGAAGAGCTTGATGCCATTGCTGGCGTACTGGCAGGCGATACCGCACTGCTGGAGGCTGTCCAGAGCCAGGGGGCAGCTCATCCGCTGGCGCTGCATACCTCCTGGATTGTGGAGCTGGCAAGCCGCTTCGGCACCTCCCTTAACCGCGAGGAAGCGGTGAAGACGGTCCAGAACGAGGTTGGCATGAAGTTCACGCATATTCTGGAGCATGCCGGAGTCTACAAACGCACGCCGGAAGGACATGCGGCGTTCCGCCGGTTCTTGAACAGCAGCGGGTTCAACTAAGAGCTGGATGAAGTGGCCCTGCCGGGATACCGGCAGGGTCTTTCTGTATGCATTTGAATGCGTTAAGCAGGAGGTCTATAATATACAAGTGCTTCACATTCACATACTCATGGAGGTTTACCCATATGCGCAAGTTTGAATTTTATAACCCTACCAAGCTGATTTTTGGACAGGGGACGTTGCAGGCACTACGCACTGAAGTGCCGAAATACGGCAAGAATGTACTGCTGATGTACGGCGGCGGCAGCATCAAACGCAGCGGCCTGTATGACAATGTCATTGCTGAGCTGGCTGCTGTAGGAGCTGTAGTGACCGAGCTGGCAGGAGTGGAGCCGAATCCGCGTCTGTCTACGGTACATAAGGGTGTGGCCTTATGCCGGGAGAACGGAATTGAGCTGATTCTCGCCGTCGGCGGCGGCAGCGTACTGGATTGTGCCAAGGCAGTGGCAGTCGGTGCGAAATATGAAGGGGATATGTGGGACTTCGTAGAACGCAAAGCGGCCCCGCAAGGAGCGCTCCCGCTGGGGACGGTGCTGACTATGGCGGCAACCGGCTCGGAGATGAACAACGGCTCGGTTATCACCAATGAGGTGACCAAGGAAAAAATGGGCTGGGGCAGCGTACATGCTTATCCGGCCTTCTCGATCCTTGATCCGGAGAACACCTTCTCCCTGCCGCATGACCAGACGGTCTACGGTATGGTGGACATCATGTCCCATACGCTGGAGCATTATTTCCACACAGACGGGAATACGCCGGTACAGGACGGCTTCTGCGAGACTCTGCTCCGCACCGTGATCGAGACTGCGCCGAAGCTGATTGAGGATCTGAATAACTTCGAGCTGCGCGAGACCATTATGTACTGCGGAACGATGGCACTGAACGGTATGGTCAGCATGGGCTTTGCCGGTGACTGGGCTACCCACAATATCGAGCATGCCGTATCGGCAGTGTATGATATTCCCCACGGCGGAGGTCTGGCCATTCTCTTCCCGCAATGGATGAAATATAACCTCAGCACGAATCCTGCCCGCTTCCGTCAGCTTGCTGTGAATGTGTTCGGAATTGACCCTTCCGGCAAAACAGATGAACAGACCGGCCTCGAAGGCATTGAAGCGCTGCGCCGCTTCTGGGATTCGATCGGCGCTCCGAAGACGCTTGGCGATTATGATATCGACGACAGCGAAATCGGCAGCATGGCAGACAAGGCGGTCCGTTTCGGCCCGTTCGGCAACTTCCGCAAGCTGCAGCGTGAGGATGTTGTGGAGATTTACAAGATGGCCCTGTAATGGTTACACACAGCCGCTTCCATTCTACGGGAGCGGCTTTTTTTGTCGTAACTGACATACAATAATGAGAGTTACACCCAACTTTGTGAAACCAAGGGCATGGTTGCTGCGTTTATACTAGTATGGCAGTCCGGAAGTATCGACGGGAGGAGACTATAATGCAAACGCTGTATTTGGGCTGTTTGACACTTGGTGTTTTATTTGCCGTAGTCAGTGTGGTGATTGGTGACCTGATCGGGAGTGCGCTGCACGGGGTTTTTGACATTGTATCCTTCGATTTCCTGAATCCTACCCTGTTGGCAGGAGGGGTAACTGTATTCGGCGGAGCAGGAATGCTGCTTAACCGCTACAGCGGACTGGAAGATGGCGTAATTCTTGCCTTGTCTCTGCTGATTGCGGCATTCATGGGAGTGGTCATGCACCTGGTGGTAGTGAAGCCGATGAGGAACAGTGAGATGTCCAGCGGGTTCTCCATGAGCGAGCTGCCGGGCAGGATCGGCGAGGTAACCATTCCGGTTCCCGGCGCAGGCTATGGTGAGATCATGGTGAAGTTCGGGGCAAGCAACAGTCTGCATACGGCAGCCAGCTTCGAACAGCAAGCACTGCCGGCCGGGATCAAGGTTGTAGTCGTAGAAGTTCGCGAAGGTGTAGCCCTTGTATCTGAATTTGAAGAGAGAAGAGGAGTGGATACTTAATGATGGATTATATTCCAGAGAACATATTCATACCCGCAGTAGTGATCGCTGTATTGCTTGTACTCGGACTTGCGTTCTGGGCGCGTTACAAGACGGTAGGCCCGGACGAAGGCATGATTGTCACCGGTTCCTTCCTGGGCAAGAATCATATCTCGGATGACGGCTCCGGCCGCAAAATCAAAATCGTCCGCGGCGGCGGTGCGTTCATTCTGCCCGTCTTCCAGAAGGCGGAGTTCATGTCCCTGCTCTCCCACAAGCTCGATGTGACGACCCCGGAGGTCTACACCGAGCAAGGCGTACCGGTTATTGCCGACGGGGTGGCGATTATCAAGGTGGGCAGCTCCACCGAGGATGTGGCAACAGCTGCCGAGCAGTTCATGGGGAAGCCGATTGAATCGCTGAAGAGCGAAGCGCAGGAAGTGCTGGAAGGGCATCTGCGGGCGATTCTCGGAACGATGACCGTGGAAGAGGTCTACCGCAACCGTGACCGGTTCGCGCAGGAGGTTCAAGGCGTTGCCGCCCGCGATCTTAAGAAGATGGGACTGCAGATTGTCTCATTCACCATCAAGGATGTGCGCGACAAGCACGGGTATCTCGAAGCGCTCGGTAAGCCGCGGATTGCCGCAGTGAAGCGGGATGCGGAGATTGCGGAAGCTGAAGCGGTGCGTGACGCGCGGATTCAGAAGGCCAATGCTGAAGAGCAGGGGCAGAAGGCCGAGCTGCTGCGCGATACCAATATCGCTGAAGCATCCAAGGAGAACCAATTGAAGGTGGCGGCGTTCAAGCGCGATCAGGATACCGCCAAAGCGGAAGCCGACCAGGCGTACCATATTCAGGAGGCTCGTGCCAAGCAGACCGTGGTGGAAGAGCAGATGAAGGTCGAGCTGGTCCGCAAGGAACGCGAGATTGATATCCAGGCGAAGGAAATTCAGGTACGTGAGAAGCAATATGATGCAGAAGTGAAGAAGAAAGCGGAAGCGGACCGTTATGCGGTTGAGCAGGCGGCGGAAGCCGATAAGGCCAAGCGGATGCGTGAAGCCGATGCGCTGCAATACAGCATTGAGAAGCAGGCTCAGGCAACCTCAGAGCAGAAACGTCTGGAAGGTCAGGCGATCGCCGATGCCGAGCTGGCTAAGGGTAAAGCGGAGTCCGAGGTTATCCGGCTGCGCGGTCTGGCTGAAGCGGAAGCCAAGGAGAAGCTCGCGGAAGCCTTCCAGAAATTCGGCGAAGCGGCAGTACTCGATATTATCGTCAAAATGCTGCCTGAGCTGGCCGGCAAGATTGCCGAGCCGCTGGCATCTATCGACAAGCTGACTGTGGTGGATACCGGCAACGGTGAAGGGGCGGCGCGGGTCAGCAATTATGTGACCCAGCTCATGTCCACAGCTCCTGAGATGCTCAAAAGCGTATCCGGCATTGATGTCGAGGCGCTGATCAAAGGACTGACTAAGGGCAAGTCTGAGCACAAGGATGTTGTCAGACATACAGCAGCACCCATAACCACTGTGGTCAGCAGACCCGCTCCGGTACCCCCGGCCGCTCCGGCCGACCCGGCGGAACAGCCTGAGGGATAACAGTGCAGCAACCAGGTATGGCTGGCAGCATTAACCGCCAGTCATACCTTTTTTACAAGAATTTAACTATATAAGAGGCACTAAAGAAATAAACAAAAAGCAAAAGAAGCGGAGGGGAAATTTGGAACTGTAGGAGCGGTAGCGACCGCCTTTGTCACCGGATTTCCACCGCGAAGAGCGGAATAAATCAAGAAATCTGGGGACAACAGCGGCCGGAAGTCCAAATGTTCACCGCAGTGACGATGAAGCTTCAAGTTCAAATCTTAAGTGCATCTTATATAAGCAGAGATTCTTTATCTTTCACGCTGAAACGGAGGTAGAGGCATGGAGCTCATACTGGATAATATACGCAAGAGCTTTGACGGCAGGGAAGTACTGAAGGGCATTGACTTTACCTTTGAGCAAGGCAAAATTTATGGCCTGCTCGGCCGCAACGGCGCAGGTAAAACCTCATTGTTCAACTGCCTGAGCGGGGAGATCCGCATGGATAGCGGCGGGGCTTTTCTGCGGCGGGACGAGGTGAGTCTTCCGCTCTTGGAAGAGGAGATCGGCTACGTCTTTTCCTTGCCGATTCTGCCTGATTTCCTGACGGGCTACGAGTTTGTGAAGTTCTATATGGATATCAATAAGGACAAAATCGGGCCGGGACGAACCATTGAGGAATATTTCGATATCATCCGCTTTGAGGAGGAGGACAGGCACCGCCTGATCAAGGGCTATTCCCACGGGATGAAGAACAAGATCCAGATGCTCTGCTTCATCATTTCCCGGCCGCCGCTGATCCTGCTGGACGAGCCGTTAACCTCGTTTGATGTCGTGGTGGCCCTGGAGATCAAGAAGCTGCTGCGTGAGATGAAGCAGGACCATATCATTATTTTCTCCACCCACATTCTGCAATTGGCCGCCGATCTCTGCGATGAGCTGGTCATTCTGAATAACGGTACGCTGCGGGAGATTCCTGCTGAGACCCTGCACAGTCCGGAATTTGAGGAGCAGATCATTGCCCTGCTGAAGGATGAGGACCATGATTAGGACGCTGAAGGCGATTCTGGAAGTGCGGGGGATGTCCGGCGCGAACCGGCTCATGTTCTATGTCCGTAAGCTCCCGGTGCTTGGCAAGCGGGTCCCGGCTTCGGTCTATGCGGAGACTGCGCTTAAGCAGACCTTATCCGTTGTCGTGCATATTCTGAAGGTACTCATGGCCTTTCTGACCAAGTTTGCTTATCTCGGGATCATGATCTATCTCCCGGTGAAGTTCATCGGCAATGATATTACCTTATCCCTCTCTGTTCAGTACCAGCTCTATCTGCAGATTCTGCTGTGTCTAAGCTTCCTGGTTGGTGCGTTTTCAAGCGTTATTATTCTGGAGCCGAAGCGGGATAAATACATATTCGTGAAGCTGATGAGGCTGCCCGCTGAGAGGTATATGCGGACCACACTGACCCTGCGCGGAGTCAGCTTCTTGGTCACGTTTATTCCGGCGATGATGGTCTTCGGGAGCCTGCTGGGCGCTCCGCTGTGGCACGGGGTTGTTCTTGCGCTGTTGCTGACCTTCTGGCGGGCTGCTTGCGAGGCGCTGCATCTGTGGATTTTTGACCGCTACGGCATCGTTGTCATCAAAAAAACAGGCGTGGTCTGGACCGCTATCGGCATAGGTTACCTGCTGGCTTATATTCCATTGCTGCCCGGCTTCGCCGTGGTGGACAGCGGGATGCTGTTCAACCTGCCTGTAGTGCTGGGTGTCATGGTGCTGGGTACACTTAGTGCAGTCTATATTGCCCGGTATGCGGGCTATCAGAACGCAGTTGATGCGGTTACCAAAATAGATGATCCGCTGCTGGATATGGGACGGATGATGAAGGAGGCGCGCGTAAAAGAGGTTGCAACCCAGGAGCAGCAATACACGGCTGAGCAGCTGAAACCGGGTCCATTCGAGGGGAAAAGCGGGTATGCTTACCTGAATGCGATCTTCTTCTCGCGCCACCGGCGGCTGCTCACCAGTCCGATTCAGCGGCGGCTGGTTATTATTGGTGCGCTGTTCGCCGCCGCCTTGCTGACGATGCTGTTGTCGCATGCAACTTTTACCAAGCTGGCCCATTATCTGATCAGCGCTTTGCCGACCTTCCTGATCGTTATGAATTATACCTCCATTGGTGAACGCCTATGTAAAGCTATGTTCTACAACTGCGATCTCAGTCTGCTGCGCTACGGCTTCTACCGGGAACAATCGGCTATCCTGAGCAACTTCCGGATTCGGCTGCTGCGTCTCAGCGTGCTCAATCTGATTCCGGCGGCAGCGATCTGCCTTGCTGTCAACGTGCTGCTGCTGTTGTCCGGGGAGAGCTGGGGTGCGGCGGATGCGGTGATCTTCTGCGTGACGATCCTGGCGTTGTCCCTGTTCTTCTCGGTGCATCATCTGTTCATGTACTATATTTTCCAGCCGTACAGCACGGAGCTGAATGTGAAGAATCCGTTCTTCACGATTGTGAACAGTGTAGTGCTGGCGATAGGATTCATCGCGATGCAGTTCAGGAGTGAACCCGGGATGTTCGCTTGGGTTGTAGTGCTCTCTGCCGCTGTCTATATGCTGGCCGCTCTGGTATTGGTCTATAAATTCTCAGGCCGGACATTTAGGGTGAAATAAGCCTCCATGCTCCTTGCCGTACCCTTCTAATTTGAGATTCTTGATGTTATGATAGTAGGTATCGTGCTGCCAGAATAAATCGGGTATTCAGAATTAAAAGAGGTGTCGCAAGTGAGCAGCATTACAGTGGCCAAGGTGCTTAATAATAATGTGATCATTGCCGAGCATCCCCAGCATGCCGAGGTTGTCGTCATTGGCAAGGGGATCGGCTTCAACCGCAAAACGCGGGACCGGATCAACCTGTCCTCTGTGGAGAAGATGTTCATTCTGCGGAGCCAGGAGGAGCAGGAGCAATATAAGCAGTTGGTGCCGCAGGTTGACGAGAAGCTGATTGAGGTGGTTCAGGAGATTGTACTGCATATTATGCAGAGCAGCCGCCAGCCGCTGAACGAACATATCCATATCGCGCTTACGGACCATATTTCCTTCGCGATCCGCAGGAGCGAGCAGCATATAGCCATTCATAATCCGTTTCTGTATGAGACGCGTGAGATTTACCCCGAGGAATATAGCCTGGCGGAGTATGCGGTGGAACGCATCAATGAAGTCATGGAGGTTACGCTCCCGCCGGATGAGATCGGGTTCGTGGCCCTCCATATTGTCAGTGCGCTGAGCAACCGGCATATCTCTGAGGTGAAGCAGCATTCCCAGCTAATCGGAGATATGGTCGGGCTGGTGGAGGATAGCCTGGAATACCGCATTCCGCGAGAATCTCTGGACTATTCGAGACTGGTGACCCATTTACGGTTTGTGCTGGAACGGCTTCGCCGGGGGGAGACGGTCCGTGAGACGTCGTCGCTGGACGGATTAATGAAGCGGGAATATCCCGAGATGTACATGCTTGCCTGGAAGCTGACCAAGGTGATCGAGCAGCGTGTGCATATACCGGTCTATCCTGCGGAGGTAAGCTACCTGACGATTCATCTGCAGCGTCTTGCCCAGAAGAAGGAAGATGAGACAGGGATGGAGGAGTAGACCGGCTTTAGCGATTTTTGGGGTTGCAACTTCAAATCAATGGTGCTACAATGATCCCTGTTATGAAACAGAAGCAGAATACAAACGTGTAACTGATACGATCAGGCATGAGTGATTTACAGTATTATGGTTGTCCTGCCCCAACTCGGGGTACTCTAACGTTAGCGTTAGCCGGGCAATCTATGTGCTGTATTGCTCATGCCTTTTTTGGCTTCTGTTGAAAGAAATTTAGGAGTAGGAAGTGACCTTGAATGTTCAAAAAATTATTTGGCGTTCTGCAGAGAGTCGGTAAAGCGCTTATGCTTCCTGTTGCCATTCTGCCTGCAGCGGGCTTGCTGCTCGGAATCGGGAACATGCTGGTGAATCCGGACTTCCTGCAATACGTGCCTGCACTGGAGAATAATATAGTACAGGCCATTGCCACGGTACTAATGAACTCCGGGCAAATCGTATTCGATAACCTGTCCCTGCTCTTTGCCGTCGGCGTAGCCATCGGGCTGGCCGGAGGGGAAGGCGTAGCCGGGCTGGCAGCGATTATCGGCTTCCTGGTGATGAACGTAACCATGGGTACGGTAGTTGGTGTCAATGCTTATGTGCTAACGTGGAAGGATTTCTCGTATTCCAGTGTGCTGGGGATCCCCACCTTGCAAACCGGGGTGTTCGGTGGTATCCTGGTCGGGATATTGGCCGCATCCATGTACAAAAGGTTCTTCCGTATAGAATTGCCGTCTTATCTCGGCTTCTTCGCGGGTAAACGTTTCGTACCGATTATGACGGCAGTGACCTCCCTGATTCTCGGTCTTGCACTGACACTGGTATGGCCGCCGATCCAGCACGGTCTGAACTATGTGTCGCAGAGTATGATCAATACCAACCTGACGCTGTCGGCCTTTATCTTCGGGGTCATCGAGCGTTCCCTGATTCCGTTCGGCCTGCACCATATCTTCTATTCACCGTTCTGGTATGAATTCGGAAGTTATATTGACAAGGCGGGGGATCTTGTCCGCGGGGACCAGAGAATCTTCATGCAGCAGCTTCGTGACGGTGTGGATTTCACAGCGGGTACATTTACTACAGGTAAATATCCGTTCATGATGTTCGGCCTTCCGGCTGCGGCCCTGGCGATTTACCACGAGTCCAAGCCTGAGAACAGACGGATTGTCGGCAGCTTGATGGTCTCGGCCGCACTGACTTCGTTCCTGACAGGGATTACGGAGCCGCTGGAGTTCTCATTCCTGTTCGTAGCTCCGCTGCTGTTCGCGGTCCATGCCGTCTTTGCCGGTCTGTCCTTCATGACCATGCACATCCTTGATGTCAAAATCGGGATGACCTTCTCCGGCGGCTTCATCGACTATGTGCTGTTCGGTGTCATTCCGAACCGTACCGCCTGGTGGCTGGTGATTCCGGTAGGTCTGGTGCTTGCGGTAATCTACTACTTCGGATTCCGCTTTGTCATCCGCAAGTTCAACCTGAAGACTCCGGGACGTGAAGATGCCTCGGACGATGAGGAAGAAGTAAGCACAGAGAGTGTATCCAAGACGGGCGACGATCTCCCGCGCAACATTCTGTCTGCCCTGGGCGGCAAAGAGAACATTACCCATCTGGATGCCTGCATCACGCGTCTGCGTGTCGAAGTCAAGGACAAAGCGGGCGTAGATAAGAACCGTCTGAAGAAACTGGGTGCTTCTGGTGTTCTTGAAGTGGGTAACAACGTACAAGCGATCTTCGGAACACGTTCGGATACGATCAAGTCCCAGATTCAGGATGTGATGAACGGCAGAACACCGGCTGCTGCTCCTGTAGCGCCTAAGCCGGAGCTTGAGCAGCAGGCCGGCGAGCAGGGTGAAGCTATTATTGCCGAGGATATCGTATCCCCGGTGAACGGTGAGCTGATGGATATTACACAGGTTCCTGATGCGGTCTTCTCGCAGAAAATGACCGGTGACGGCTTCGCCTTCCTCTCTGAAGACGGCAAGATTGCTTCGCCGGTATACGGCAAGGTATTCAACGTGTTCCCGAGCAAACACGCGATCGGCATTATGTCGGACGGCGGCAAGGAAGTCCTTGTTCATATCGGGGTCAATACGGTTAAGCTTAAGGGCCAGGGCTTCACGGTTCTGGTAGAGGAAGGCGATCTGGTAGCTGCCGGACAGCCGATTATGGAAGTGGATCTGGAGTACGTGAAGGCCCATGCACCTTCCGTCATTTCCCCGGTTATTTTCTCCAATCTGCCTGAAGGCTCCTCCGTTACCCTGAAGAAGCCGGGTAAAGTGGTCATCGGCGATAAAGATATCATCACCATTCAGTAAAATGTGCAAAGGCGAAACGCTTCCATTATAATGAAGGGAAGCGTAAGCCTTCACCATAATTAAGATCCCAAATTAACAGAAAGCGAGTTGGATATTATTATGCAAACAACTTTCAGAATTATTGACGAAGATGGAATTCACGCACGTCCGGCAACAGCGCTGGTAAATACAGCTACAAAATTCAAAGGCACCGAGGCTTTTGCGGAAGCCAAAGGCAAAAAAGTAACACTCAAGTCGATCCTGGGCGTTCTGTCCCTGGGCCTTGAAGCAGGAGATACCCTTACCCTGATTACTGAAGGCAGTGAAGAAGCCGAAGCACTCAGCGCACTACAAGAGATTATGGTTAAAGAAGGGCTGGGAGAGGTCCATGAATAAAATTTCAGGAATCGCGGCTTCCGCAGGTATTGCAGTAGCCCGTGCCTTTATCCTGGAACATCCGGACTATACCATTACCAAAACAGCAATTACTGATGTAGATGCTGAGCTTGCGAAGCTGAAGGATGCCCTGGACAAATCTAGAGGCGAGCTTCAGGCGATCAAAGAGCGTACCCTGGCTGAGCTTGGCGAGAAGAAGGCGGAGATTTTTGAATCCCATCTGCTGATCCTTGATGACCCTGAGCTGATTACGCCTGTAATGGATAAAATCCGTGAGGAATCGGTGAATGCGGACTATGCCTTGAATGAAGTAGCCACCCAGTTTGTAGAAATGTTCCAGAACATGAAAAGCGCGTACCTGCAGGAACGTGCAGCCGATATGCGTGACGTCACCAAACGTGTGCTGAACCACCTGCTTGGCATTCACTATGTGAGCCCGGCAGAAATCAGTGAAGAGGTTATCGTCATTGCGATGGACTTGACACCTTCGGATACCGCACAGCTTAACCGCAATTTCGTCAAAGGCTTCACGACCAACATCGGCGGCCGGACTTCCCACTCGGCGATTATGGCCCGTTCCCTGGAGATTCCGGCAGTTGTAGGGACCAAGAATGTCTTGTCCCTGGTCAAATCCGGCGATCTGATCATCGTTGATGGTCTGAACGGCGATGTGCTGATCAACCCTTCGGAAGCCGAAGTTGCTGAGTACACTGCGAAGCAGGCAGCCTATGATCTGCAGATTGCTGAGTGGAAGAAGCTCCGTGATGAGCCTACCGTATCCGCTGACGGCAAGCATGTAGAGCTGGCTGCCAATATCGGTACTCCGAATGATGTCACTGGCGTGATTGAGAACGGCGGAGAAGGCGTAGGCTTGTACCGTACAGAGTTCCTGTACATGGGCCGCGACAAGCTGCCTTCTGAAGAGATTCAGTACAATGCCTACCGCACTGTGCTTGAGAACATGCAAGGCAAGCCGGTAGTGGTGCGTACGCTGGATATCGGCGGGGACAAGGAATTGCCTTATCTGGATCTGCCGAAGGAAATGAATCCGTTCCTGGGCTTCCGGGCGATCCGTCTCTGTCTGGACCGTCAGGATATCTTCCGCACCCAGCTTCGTGCCTTGCTGCGAGCAAGCGCACACGGTGACCTCCGGATTATGTTCCCGATGATCGCCACCCTTGGCGAATTCCGTGCAGCCCGTGACCTGCTGCTGGAAGAAAAAGCCAAGCTGCGTGAAGAAGGCAAGGAAGTGTCGGACAACATTCAGCTCGGTATCATGGTTGAGATTCCTTCGACTGCTGTGCTGGCGGACCAGTTCGCCAAAGAAGTGGATTTCTTCAGTATCGGCACCAACGACCTTATCCAATATACAATGGCTGCGGACCGTATGAATGAACGGGTATCCTACCTGTATCAGCCATACAACCCGGCGATTCTGCGTCTGGTCAAAATCGTGATCGACGCTGCACACGCCGAAGGCAAATGGACCGGCATGTGCGGTGAAATGGCCGGTGACTCTACAGCTATTCCTCTGCTGCTGGGTCTGGGCCTGGATGAATTCAGCATGAGCGCTACCTCCATCCTTCCGGCGCGCAGCCAGATCGCTAAGCTCTCTGCTGCGGACATGAAGGACATGGCCGCCCAGGCGCTGCAGCTCGGCACTGCCGAGGAAGTAGCGGCACTGGTGCAAGCCCGCGTGAATTAATCCGTTCGTCTGTTTACGCTTCACACTTTTCCAACTACTTTGCCGGCCTCCGATCTCGGGGGCCGTTTTTTTATTTTTTAGTTTAAAACAAACTGGGAACAGCTTGTTCTGGCAGCATTTTATATAATAAATCCATTACCGGGCAGATTGAAGGATTAAGTTCCCGAGTTCAGTCTTTACAGCTTTGGAGGGTGGTTTATAGTGCAGAGGTTTAGTGCGTCACAGATTTATTTGTTCATCGTTTTTATGATGTCATTGGCAAGCAGTACGATATTTACAACCTACAGTATTTATTATGTTTCTGAGCTGCGGTTAAATCCGTTTCAACTGGTGCTGGTGGGAACGGTACTGGAGATAACGGTGCTTATATTCGAGGGGATTACCGGGGTGGTTGCTGATACATACAGCCGCAGACTGTCGGTTATTATTGGAATGTTCGTGCTGGGAAGTGCTTTTGTCCTGGAAGGGAGTATTATCTGGATCATGCAGCCGGCTTCCTTTCTCCCCGCATTTGGCTGGCTGGTGGTCTCCCAGATGCTGTTTGGAATCGGCTGGACGTTCGTCAGCGGGGCAGATACGGCCTGGATTGTTGATGAGCTGGATGAGGAGTCAACGGGAAGCCTCTTTCTGCGTTCCAAAATCTTTGCGTTAAGCGCTTCTCTCCTGGGCATCGCCATCGGCGTAGGTTTAACCATGCTGGCGCCTAATATGCCATTTTTGGCGGGCGGAGTTTTCTATTTCATCCTGGGATTGATCTTGATCCGCTATATGAAGGAAACGGGGTTCACCCGCAGGGAGCGTGCGCTTCATTCGTCTCCTGTCCGTGAGCTGGGCAAGACCTGGATCAGCGGTGCATCCATACTAAGGCATCATCCGCTGCTTCTGCTGCTGACCGTTGTAACTTTATTTAGTGGTGCTGCGTCTGAAGGATATGACCGCCTGTGGCAAGTCTATCTGATGAATGAAGTCGGCTTTCCGGAGACGGTGTTCTCTGTGGCAACAGGGTTCGGGCTGATCAATGCAGCAACGACCCTTCTGGGTATGCTGGCTGTCTATATTGCCGGAAAGGTCATTGATTTGGAGCGGGAGCGCCAGGTAGCGGCCGCCTTGTTCCTGCTGACATTACTCCGCATGGGCTGTATTCTGCTGCTGGTGTTTGCACCTGATTTCTACTGGGCCATTGGGGCTGTGCTGATCCTGGGGGTAGTGACTTCCGTGAGCGAACCTGTCTATACGACCTGGCTGAACACGAAGCTGCCGTCACAGAACCGCGCCACCCTGTTGTCCATGATCAGTCAATCCGATGCCCTGGGCCAGAGCGCAGGCGGTCCGGCTGTGGGTTACATCGGCAGCAGGATCTCCATCAGAGCTTCGCTGCTGTCCGCAGGCATCCTCTTGCTTCCTGTCATCGCTTTATATGGAAGGCTGCTGCGGAAGCGGTCCGTATGATCTGGAAGATTTTACAATTGTAATCGGGCGGTGAGACAAGTATACTTCCGATTAACTAGCGGCTATAACTTAATTAGCTTAAATCCCGGGAACTGAATGCCGATATAGGGTATATCACAGGGGTACAAATCTACCCTTAACCCAAACCTGTGACTATAATGTTACATATTATACAATGAACCCTTTGAAGGAAATCCCGCGTAATCCGCTTGCAGAGCAGTGCAAGTACAAGTATTAGTTGTGCATGATGTGGATATAGCTTGAAAGTAATAGAATGATTCGTTTTCCGGGGAATATGGCGGAGAGCATTAGGATGGTGAATGTCAATGAATAGCAATTATATCGAAGCAGAGCCCGTAATTGAGACCTATGAAGGCAATGACCTCGGTTTAACGTATACTGCGGAATTCTGTGTATTCAAAGTCTGGGCACCTACTGCATTTACAGTATCGCTTGTATTGTATGCTACAGGCGGCCACGGGATCACTCCCCAGGATGGAAAGGTTAAGGACGGCGGCAAAATCCTTGGCATGCAGCGCTCTGAGGGCGGGGTGTGGGAGATCCGGGTTCCCGGTAACCTGAAGGGTAAATATTATATGTACCGGGCCGTATTTGCCGACGGATCTATTAATGAAGCGGCAGATCCATATGCAACTGCTGTATCGGCTAATGGCCTGCGTACGGCGATTGTGGATCTGGCGGAGACGGACCCGGAGGGCTGGGACCGCGATGCTTCTCCAGTTCTGCCGCATCCGGCTGATGCTAT
Source organism: Paenibacillus tritici (assembly GCF_013204885.1). Lineage (GTDB taxonomy): Bacteria > Bacillota > Bacilli > Paenibacillales > Paenibacillaceae > Paenibacillus_AQ > Paenibacillus_AQ tritici. Next base: position 166,459 of record NZ_JABMKX010000013.1, on the reverse strand, counting down.
CATCTATGAGCTGCATGTACGGGACTTCTCGGCACATCAGAGCTCTTGTCTTAAGCACGCAGGGAAATTCAAAGCATTCACCGAAACAGGACTGCGGGATGCTGCGGGTCATGCGCTGGGCATTGACCATCTGGCAGAGCTGGGTATTACCCATGTGCATCTGATGCCGGTCTTCGACTATCAGACAGTGGATGAGCTGGGGACTCCGGGTGAAGAACCGGCGTCTGCGGTCTTCACGGACTATAACTGGGGATATGATCCGCAGCATTATAATGTGCCGGAGGGCTCCTACAGCACAGATCCGGCTAACCCGCTTACCCGTATCCGTGAATTCAAGGAGATGGTACAGGCGCTCCACAGCCATGGCATCTCGGTCATTATGGATGTGGTCTACAATCATACGTATGGTCTGGAGAAGGGGCCCTTCCAGCCGCTGGTGCCGGATTATTATTACCGTCACGACCAGAGCGGCAGGCTCTCGAACGGCTCGGGTGTCGGCAATGAGCTGGCTACGGAACGGCCGATGGTCCGCAAATATATCAAGGATTCGTTGTCCTACTGGGCTTCGGAATACCATATCGACGGGTTCCGCTTCGATCTGATGGGACTGATGGACAGTGTAACCATGCGTGAGATTACCGAAGAGCTGCGGCTGGAGATTAATCCGGATCTGCTGCTCTACGGTGAGCCTTGGACAGGCGGAGACTCTCCGCTTGCAACCAAGACACTGAAGGGCGTTCAGCGCGGTAAAGGCTATGCCGTCTTCAATGACAACTTCCGCGCTGCCCTTAAGGGAGACAGTGACGGCTGGGGCAAGGGCTTCGCTACCGGAGAATACGGCAAAGAAGGCGCAGTGGCTTCCGGGGTGAAAGGGGCCATTCATGAATTCACCGATGCGCCTGTAGAGACGGTCAACTATGTAACCGCACATGATAATCTTAATCTGTGGGACAAAATTCTGGCTACCCAGGGACTCCGCGGGGAAGCCGGGCTGCCGGATCTGGAGAATGGCAGACTCCGGGGCGGAGGTGATCTTCAGGCCGCAGTGGAGCGGGCTAATCCTTACTTTGCCGTTGATCCCGAGGATGTGCTGGAGAATGAGACGGTCCGCCGTTCCTTGCTGGCTAACGGAATCATTCTGACCTCGCAGGGAATTCCGTTCCTCCATGCCGGGGATGAGCTGCTTCGCAGCAAATACGGTGATCATAACAGCTACCGCAGCCCTGATTGTATCAACGCGATCCGCTGGGAGAACAAGAAGAGGTTCATTGCGGTATTTAACTATTACAAAGGCCTGATTGAGCTGCGGCGGAGCCATCCGGCTTTCCGCCTGCACGGCCGCCAGGAGATTGAGCGCAGCCTTGAGTTCCTGCGCTGTGACGGCGGCGTTGTCGCCTATATGCTGAAGAATCATGCCGGCGGCGATTCATGGAGTAATATAGTGGTGGTCTACAATGCCAACATGGAACCAGTCACCCAGTATCTCCCGGAAGCTTCCGGGGGCTGGAACATCGTAGTTGATCATACCCATGCCGGACCGGAGGCCTTCCGGCAGACGGATAGCGGCAGCATTGAGATTGCCGGACTGTCGATGATGGTACTCTATGATAAATATGGTGAACCCGAGCCAAGATCGAAGGTAGTGGAGGTTCATTATGAACGGCCGGATGGCGATTACCGGGGCTGGAATCTCTGGGTATGGGGTACAGGCATACAGGATGGACAACGGGACTTCCAGCACATGGAGGACGGCCATGCGGTCGCGCGGATTGAGGTGCTGCCGGAGACGTCTTCGATCGGCTACATTCTCCGGCTGAACGACTGGGAACAGAAGGACGGCGCCGGAGACCGCTTCATCGACTGCTCCGGCAGCGAGGAGCCGGTTAAGGTCAGGGTCAGCGACCGCCGGCAGGCGGACGAGGGCCACGCCGATGTGGTCCATGGCGAATTGAGCCACTCCGAAGGACCGCTTGAGCGGAGCGGTTGAGTCGTGAGTTAGAAGCTGGAGCTTGGAGCTAAGGCTGAGAGCTAAGAGCTAAGAGCTAAGAGCTGAGAGCTAAAAGCTAAAAGCTAAAAGCTATTCTGCTTGTCCCCCTTTTTAGGGGGCGCAGGATAGCTTTTTTATTGTGAGGTAGATTTGAAATGAAAGGGATAAATCCCTCTGAATGTGCCGGAAAGTGGGCTAAGTGTGGAAATGAAAAGGATAAATCCCTCTGAATGTGCCGGAAGTGGGCTAAGTGTGGAAATGAAAGGGATAAATCCCTCTGAATGCGCCGAAAGTAGGCTAAGTGTGGAAATGAGAGGGATAAATCCCTCTGAATGCGCCGAAAGTGGGCAGAGTGAGGGAATGAAAGGGATTTATCCCTCTGAATTAGCTGGACGCGGGCCAAATGAGTAAATGAGGGGTAATAGTGCACCTGAATGCGCCGGGTGCTGGCCAAATATGAAAATGAAGAGCATTAGTGCACCTGAATCCGCCGAACGTGGGCCAAATGAGTAAATGAAGAGCATTAGTGCACCTGAATCCGCCGAACGTGGGCCAAATGAGTAAATGAAGAGCATTAGTGCACCTGAATTCGCAGAACGCTGGCCAAATGAGTAAATGAAGAGCATTAGTGCACCTGAATGCGCCGGGTCCGGGCCAAATGTGGAAATAAAGAGCATTAGTGCACCTGAATGCGCCGGGTGCTGGCCAAATGAGTAAATGAGGGGTATTAATGCACCTGAATACGCCGGGTGCGGGCCAAATGAGTAAATGAAGAGCATTAGTGCACCTGAATCCGCCGAACGCGGGCTAAATGAACAACAGAGCGCCAGAGCAACTGAGAGGAGTAAGCGGCCACATACAACCCTTCTAAAATCCAACAAACAGGGGAGTTTCATCAGCCACAGCATGGCTTTTGAAACTCCCGCTGTTTGTTATTGCCTAAGTCGGACATATGTGCTATTTCCGCTGGTCGTTATATTTTTTATCCACATGCTCACTGTACAGGTTAGCCTCGTTGCCGCCATGGTTCTTGGAGCGGTACATTGCCAGATCGGCGGCACGGAGCAGCTCGTTGATGCTGCTGCCATGCTGCGGGTACAGGGCGACGCCAATGCTGGCTGAGGTATGGAAGCTGGAGCCTTGGTTGACGGACCACGACTTATTGAACAACTGGAGCAGACGGTTCAGCATCTCATCCAGTATTTGCGGGCTGGTGAACCGGTGCAGCACCACGGCGAATTCATCACCGCCGATCCGGAAGGCCTGGCCGGAGCCCTTCACAGTCTGCTGCAGTTCCCGTGAGAGCATCTGCAGGAATTCATCCCCGGCAAGATGGCCGAGCGTATCATTAAGCTGCTTGAACCGGTCGCAGTCCAGTAGCGCCACGGCGATTTCCTGTCTGCGCTCCTCGGGCTGGTTAATCAGGTTCTCCATGTACATTTTGAAATGGGCACGGTTGGGAATCGCTGTCAGATGATCATAGAAGGCCAGCTTGTGCAGCCGCTCCTCATATTGCTTGCGCTGGGTAATCTCACGCGATACCAGCATGAACTGCGCCGGGAAAGCGCGGCTGCCCGCAATAGGTGTAACTTTGGTCTCCAGCCAGACCCAGTGGCCTTCGGCCGAACGCATGCGCAGCTCGGATATTCTCGGTGCGGACTGAATGACACTTTTCAGCTTAGCCCAAGAGATTTCGGCTTCACGTATATAGTTGGAGAGCGGAGCCCCCTTACTCGGCACATAACCAAGCGCAGTTGCATGGGAGGGGGAAGCATACAGAATCAGACCATTCGGGTCCGTTAGAATAATAAAGTCAGACATCGTCTCGCCGATCAGCTGATACAGCGATTTCTCTTCCCGCATTTCATTCTGCAGGGAGATCAGTCGGCGGGAGAGATAGATGATAAGCAGCACGAGCAGAAACAGGAACAGGGAGTAGATGGCGAACAGCGAGCTTTTGAGGTTATTGAACTCCAGCATGACCTGACTGGCATAATTGTCGATCATATCCTCTGCGTTATCCAGACGTCCTCTCACTTCGTTCAATTGGGTATGTACGGCGAGGGCGGAGTAGGATTCAGCATTCCAATCGCTCTGGACCCGGCGCGAGATCAGCTCCCGGCCGCTATCCTTCCAGTCGGCAAGCGTAGCCCCGAAGTGGTCCAGCTCGCTTCTCAGCTCATCCAGCAGCAGCTCACTCTGCTTCATTCCATTGAACGGGCTCTCCACGGAGTCCAGATTATATCTGGCGGTACTGACCCGCTGCTGCGCCTGGGCATTATTATCCTCGAATTCTTGAGATAACTTACTGCGCTGCGCACCGTTCAGATTCCCGCTAACCGAAGACTGAAGCGCCAGAGCAGCCTGATACAGATCTCGGTCGGCATTCAGAATGAGCTCGGAGTTCAGGTATACGTCACTGTATAAGGAGTCCGATAATTTGTTCATTGTATGATTCAGATACAGCAAGGAAGCCACACTGATACCAACCAGAAGAACGGAGATGGAGGTGAATAATAGGATTAGTCTGCGTGTACTTGTGATTTCGGAAAAAACTGCCACTGTCATCCTCTCCCCGCACAAAACTTTTACAAATCTCAATGGTGTAGCTTGGATGCATGCGGAACTTATCCTAATTGCGGAATAAGGCATCTTGCAGGCATGAAAAAGAGAGTTATGTTAGCGAGTCCTAGGAAGCAGGGGAAGAAGGAGGCAATGAAAACACAAAGTTCCGGTTTGATCGCGGTTTCTTTTCACCAGTATATAGGACATCCCTTAAGCAGAGCAATTGCTGAAATAAGACATATTCCTTGCAGCCGATAGAAGAACTATTATGTATAACTTACTACTATATAAATATTCTGAATAAATATTCTGACCTTTGAGTCCTATTACCCACTTTTACTGCAAACGATACCCCTAAGGCATCAATTCTGCATTAAAATTATGCTAAGCCGTTTGACCCGTCAGCCCCGCATTCATCGAAAGACTTGTAAATTGAGCAGAGGTGTAATCTGTAGCATACCTTCCGGGGCGCCTTGTTGTGCAGTGCGTACTAAGGGCGTATTCATGCTTGTCAAAATGTCTGTTTTTGCATATAATAAATAGACATATCTTCTGAATGTGAAGATCGAAGTTTAAGTTATTCATCCACAAAATGCATTGATGGAGAAAAGTACGCAGTGCCTGGCTTACAGGGAGGAAGCGCCGCAGATTGAGAGCGTTTCTAAGAGAGCAGAGCTGCCGAAGTTCACTCCGGAGCAGTTCCCTGAATTCCGTTCAAGGCTTCCTTGAGCGTGATAGTAGGGGGGACCGGCCGCAGACCGTTAGTTCTGTATAAAGTGAGACAGGTCTCCGCTAGACCATAAGAGGGAATATTACTCTTATAGGGAAGCGTACCGGCCGTCTAACAAGGGTGGTACCACGGTCTTTTCGTCCCTTTACCGGGAGGAAAGGCCTTTTTTTGTTGAACAATATGAGATTTGAGGGGGCAGTACAAGCCATGAAAGAAAAATTGGAAGCACTGAAGGCTGAGGCGCTGGAGAAGCTACAGGCGGTAACCGATCCGCAGATGCTGAATGAGCTGCGCGTCAAATACCTGGGTAAAAAGGGTGAGCTTACAGAGGTTCTGCGCGGCATGGGCGGACTAAGCGCGGAGGAGCGTCCGGTGATTGGCCAAGTGGCCAATCTGGTGCGCAGTGCCATCGAAGAGGTTATCGGCACGAAGCAGGAGCTGTTCCAGCAGCAGGAGACCCAGAATCGCCTGAATGCGGAGAAGGTCGATGTTACCCTGCAAGGCCGCGGCCTGCCGCAAGGGGGGATTCATCCGCTCAGCCGGGTGATCCAGGAGATCGAGGATATTTTCATCGGCATGGGCTACCAGGTTGCAGAAGGACCGGAAGTGGAGACAGACTACTATAACTTCGAGGCTCTGAATCTGCCGAAGAACCATCCGGCCCGTGATATGCAGGATTCCTTCTATATTACAGAAGACATTCTTATGCGCACACAGACCTCGCCGGTTCAGATCCGTACCATGCAGGCGATGAATGGTGAGACTCCGGTCAAAGTGATCTGTCCGGGCAAAGTATTCCGCCGTGACGATGACGATGCGACCCACTCCTTCCAGTTCCATCAGATTGAAGGCCTGGTGATCGGCCGCAATATCCGCATGAGCGATCTGAAGGGCACCCTGCAGCAGTTCATGAAGGAGATGTTCGGGCCTAGTGCAGGCATCCGCCTGCGTCCAAGCTTCTTCCCGTTCACCGAGCCGAGTGTTGAGGTGGATGTGAGCTGTTTCAAATGCGGCGGCGAAGGCTGCCGTCTCTGCAAGCAGAGCGGCTGGCTGGAAATTCTCGGCGCCGGCATGGTGCATCCGAATGTGCTGCGGATGGGCGGCTACGACCCTGAGATCTACAGCGGCTTCGCGTTCGGCATGGGTGCGGAACGGATTGCCATGCTGAAATACGGCATCGACGACATCCGTTATTTCTATACGAATGATATGGGATTTGTGAAGCAGTTCAAGGGTATTTAGGGATTTGGCGGCTGTGCGTGGAGGGCGTGTTGGACGCTTGTATGAAAAGGTGATGAGGTACTGGGTTACTTTGTATCTAAGACTGCAATAGAAAGAACCGGAGGGGAATTTTGGAACTGGAGGAGCGTTAGCGACCGCCTGAAAGCTTTCCGCAGGAAAGCTCACTTCGGAAGCATATGCTAGGATTGAATTTCTACTGCAGCCAGCAGTGTAATCAGGAAATTCAATCCTAACAGCGGCCGGAAGTCCAAATATTCTCTGGAGGTTCTGCTAGTGCAGAATGCTCCGAAGTAAGCTAGGGAGCGCAATATCTTTTCATGCATGTCCTTCGCGCCAAGCATAGACGGCATGGAGATCAATACATCTGAAACAAAAAGGAAGTGTGCGATTATGAAAGTATCAACCGCCTGGCTGGCCGATTATATATCGCTGGAAGGGGTGACCGCAGGTGAGCTGGCGGACAAAATCACCACCGCCGGCATCGAGATTGACGGAGTAGAACGCCGCAACAAAGGAATTTCCGGGATTGTTACCGGCTATGTGAAATCCAAAGAGAAGCACCCGGATGCCGATAAGCTGAATATCTGTATCGTGGATGCAGGTCAGGGCGAGGATCTGCAGATCGTCTGCGGAGCCAAGAATGTCGCAGCGGGCCAGAAGGTTCCGGTTGCACTGGTAGGCGCCAAGCTGCCGGGCCTGGAGATCAAAAAAGCCAAGCTGCGCGGCGTGCTGTCCCAAGGGATGATCTGCTCGGCCAAAGAGCTGGGCCTCAACGACAAGCTGCTGCCCAAAGAGCTGCAGGAAGGCATTCTCGTGCTGCCTGAGCATACAGAGGTGGGCCAGGATATTCTTAAGGTGCTTGGACTGAATGACGAAATTCTTGATTTCGATCTGACGCCGAACCGTTCCGACTGCCTGAGCATGATCGGTGCTGCTTATGAAGTGAGCGCGGTGCTGGGCCGTGAGCTGAAGCTGGCTGATCCGGCTGCAGAACTCGTAGAAACAGGCGGAAAGGCTGCGGATTCTATCGCCGTGACGATCGAGAATGAAGCCTTCTGCAGCCATTATGCTGTGCGTTATATTGCCGGAGTGAAGACTGCACCGTCCCCGCTGTGGATTCAGAACCGCCTGATGGCAGCCGGAGTACGTCCGATCAACAACATTGTGGACATCACCAACTATGTGATGCTGGAATACGGACAGCCGCTGCATGCTTTTGACGGCGGGCAGTTACAGGGCGGGACCATCGGCGTACGCTTCGCCCGTGAAGGTGAAGGGCTGACGACACTTGACGGCCAGGAGCGCAAGCTGGAGCCGCAGATGCTGGTGATTGCCGACGGTTCGGGGGCGATTGGTCTGGCTGGAGTGATGGGCGGACTCTCTACAGAGGTTACCGCAGACACCGTCAATATTGTGCTGGAGTCCGCCAAGTTCGACGGGGGAACTGTACGCAAGACCTCGCGTCAGCTGGGCCTGCGCTCGGAGGCTTCCCAGCGGTTCGAGAAGGAAGTGGACCCGAACGCGGTAATCCCTGCACTGAACCGTGCGGCGGCATTGATAGCCCGGTATGCCGGGGGGGCTGTGCATGAAGGGATTGTTCAGGCCGGTGCAGTTGCGGAGCAGGAGAAGGTGCTGCAATTATCGCTGGAGAAGCTGAACCGTTATCTCGGTACGGATCTGTCGCTGCTGGAAGTGAAAACCCTCTTCGGCCGTCTGCACTTCAAGTGCGGCGATGCTGCCCAGGGAATCGTCGAGGTCCAGGTGCCGACACGGCGCGGCGACATCAGCCATGATGTCGATCTTATTGAAGAAATTGCCCGCTTGTACGGATATGATAATATTCCGACAACCTTGATCGAAGGCACCACTACACCCGGAGCGCTGACCAGACAGCAGTTCCTGCGCCGTGAGCTGCGCCGCCTGCTCTCGCTGGGCGGATACCAGGAGGTTATGGGCTATTCCTTCATTCAGCCGGAGCAGAGCAAGCTCTTCCCGATGCTGGCGGACGGCAAGCTGTCTGTGAAGCTGGCGATGCCGATGAGCGAGGAGCGCAGTGTGCTGCGCACCAGCCTGCTGCCGCAGCTGCTGGACATTGCTCTTTACAACACCAACCGCCGCCAAGGTGACCTGGCGCTGTTCGAAATCGGCAATGTATTCTTCACGGAGGAAGAAGTGCTTACCCGTCAGCCAAGCGAGCTGCCCGTACTCGGGCTGCTGCTGAGCGGCACGCGTGCCGCCAAGCAGTGGAACGTAGCGGCTGAGCCGGTGGATTTCTTCGATCTTAAGGGTGCACTGGAGACCGTATTTGAACATCTCGGCCTTACGGACCGTGTGATCTATGAGGGGGATGCCCCTGAGGGTTATCATCCGGGACGTTCGGCTTCGATCTATCTCCAGAAGGCAGAAGGCCGCATGAAGATCGGTACGATGGGCCAGCTTCATCCCGAGCTGCAGCGTCAGATGGATCTGGAGGATACTTATGTATCCGAGGTACTGCTGCAGCCTCTGTATGATGCGGCGCGTGCCGAGCTGCATTATAGCGAGCTTCACCGCTTCCCTGGCATGGAGCGGGACATTGCGGTTGTTGTGAATACCGAGGTTCCGGCAGGCCACCTGATCGCAACGATCCGTGAGCATGGCGGGACACTGCTGCAAAATGTGCAAGTCTTCGATGTCTACACAGGAGGCCAAATGGAGGCAGGCAAGAAGAGTGTAGCCCTGTCGCTGCTGTACCGCCATACCGATCATACGCTTACCGATGAAGAGGTAGTGGAGGTTCATGGCAAGGTGGTCGCTGCACTTGAACAAACTTTTGGCGCTGAATTAAGAAAATAGCAGGAATTGTGCAAAGCCGCAGCGAATCCATTTAGAAACAGAGATTCGCTGCGGCTTTTCTGTACCCTTGTGAAGTGCGGAGGTTCATGTAAATGAGTGATATGGACACGTTCTTTTGCCAAAGGTTAAGGAATAACGCTACAATAGGAGCATGAGAGTAAAGAAACCATCTAAGAATCCGCACACATACAAAGGAGGGCACAACTGTGGCTATGGACCGGACCCGTGTCGCCGTGGAGATATACGGAACTTCCTATAAGCTGGTTGGAAGCAGCACTGAATACATGAAGCAGGTTGCCCGTTATGTAGACGAGCACATGCGTGCAATATCCCAATCCCATTCCAGACTGGATACACCGCGGATTGCGGTGCTTGCAGCTGTACATATGGCTGAGCAGGCCATCCAGGTTCAGGATTTCAAGAATGAGCTGAATATGCTGACAGGTGAACGTACCGAGCTTCGGGTTGAGGTGTCACGCCTCCAGGAAGCACAGCGTGAACGGCAGGAAGAATACGAGAAGCTCGAAGCGGCGGCGAAGGAAGAGGCGGCGCGGCTGATTGCCGCTGCCGAAGAAGAACGCGCAAGGCATTTGGAGCTCCAGGAACAGGAGCGTAAGCTCCATGCACAGCTGCTGGAGGAGGAGAAGCAGGCTGCTGCTTCCGGCCGCGAGCAGCTGGTGCAGGAGCTGAAGGAACGCGAGGCAGAGCTTAAGGCGCTGCGCGAGAATCATGAAGCAGAGCAAGCCGCAAGCCGTGAGGCGGCGCGGCAGGAACTGGAAGCTGCCGAAGCCATGCGGCTGCAGCAGCTTGAAGACCTGCAGAATGCCCATCTGCAGGAATTGACGCAATTGCGCGAGACGCTGACCCGGGAGAAGACGGAGAAGTTGTCAGAACTGGAGCAGGAGCTGCTTCAGACGCGGGAGTCGATGGGCAGCGAGATCGTGGAGATCCGTACAACCTTAAGCAAGGAGCTTGCCGATACCAAGGCTGCGCTCACCAGTGAGCTTAGCGGAGAGCGGGAAGCGCTTGAGAAGGAGCTGGCCAAGAATAAGGAGCTGCGTCAGTCGCAAGGGACGCAGGAGCATAGACATAAGCAGCAGCTTCAGGAGCTGGAGAAGCAGCTTGCGGAGCTGCGCGGCGGAACCGGGCAGCTCCAGTCCCGGCTGCGTGCGGCGGAAGCCGGGCTTAAGGGGGAACGCGATGCGCGCCTGACGCTGCTTGCGCAGTACGAGGCCGTGCTGAAGCGCGAAGAGCAGCTGGGCGAAGAGCTGCGGCTTGCGGCAGAGCAAGGCCAGCAGCATAGCGAGGAGCTGGAAGAGGTACGCCAGCGTTACGGACAGGCTCAGGAGGAAGCGGCCGGGCTTAACCGCGCCCTGCAGGAGACAGCGGACAAGCTTAGCGCGGCACTTGAAGAACTGAGCACAGCCACGGAACTTGGCAATCTGCTGAATGATGAGCTGGAAGGCCTGCGCCAGCGTTATGAGCTGACCCAGGAAGAAGCGGCGGCTCTGCGCAAATCTCTGAAGGAGACAGCAGATCAGCTTAGCCGGACACAGGCAGAATTCGACCGGACGGCTGAGGAGGCGGTGTCCTGGCAGGAGCTTGCGAACAAGCATATGGAGGATATCGGCGAACTGGAGATGAACCTCTTGGAAGCCGAGGAGAAGTCGGCAGCGCTGCAGCGTGAGGTGGAGACCCTTCGCGGACAGGCCGATGGTATGGTACAGCAGCTTGACCGGGAAGCCCGGCTTCGTGACGAAGCTGAGCAGGAGGTTGCCGTTCAGCATGAGGCAGCCGAGACAGCCCGGAAGGAGCTGTCTGCGCTCCGCGGCCGTTATGAGGAGCTGATCGCCCAGTACGACGAGATCCTGCAGGATGGGGAACAGCTGAAGGAACGGTACGAGCTGCTGGAAGCCGAACGCGAGGAATCCGCGCGGCGTCTGGAAGAGCTGTACGAAGCGGGCCGTGAAGCTGCCGCAACGGTAGCAGAGCAGCAGGAAGCACTCCGCGAGACGAAGGAGTATGAAGCTTCCTGGAAGCAGAAGTACGAGGAGCTTCAGCAGCGCGAGCAGCAGTGGAGCGAGCAGGAAGCGCAGCTGCGTGAGGAGATCGAGATCTGGCAGCAGGAGGCCGGGGAAGCTGAAGCCCAGGCGGAATCGGTGAGCCGCTCGCGCAGCGAGACGGCGCAGCAGCTGGAAGAGATTGGTGAGAGCTACGAGCTTGTCCAGGGCCAGCTGCGGCTGGTTCAGGCCCAGTTCGAGATGCAGCAGAGTGAGCTGGAGAAGCTCTCCAGGGAACACCACAGTTTGCAGGCGGAATATGCCAAGCTGCAGAGTGAATATAATGAATGGATTCAACTGATCGAACAGGACAGTTGAATGGCGGATGTTTTACGAAAGGGCTGTTTTAAGCAGGAGACTGCCGGGAACAGCCCTTTTGTTGATGTCTGGTTTAGTAGATTAGGATATTCGTTAGTGATAGATAAGGTATACACGGGATACATACAACCAAGAGTAAGTTTATTTGGAACTGACAAGCTTGCAGGACAAATTTGCTCTAAGTCAGGAGACCTGCTGAGTCCAACGGAATTGGGGTAAAGGCAGAATTAGAGACTAGATAGACCAGAGGCGAGAATGAGGGGCAGAAGTGCACTTGAATCCGTCGAAAGTGGGCAGTAGGCGGGAATGAGGAGTAGAAGTGCACCTGAATCCGTCGAACGTGAGCGGTAGGCGGCAATGAGGAGCAGAAGTGCACCTGAATTGGCTGGAAGTAGCTAGGGAGCGCGAATGGAGAGTAATAGTGCACCTGAACTGGCCGGAAGTAGCTAGGAGGCGGAGGTGGAGAGCAAAAAAGTGAAACTGAATCCGTCGAAAGTGGGCAGCAGGCAGGAACTAAGAAGAGGAGAGGGATAAATCCCTCTGAATATGCCGGAAGAAGGCGCAACGGGGAAATGGGAGGGATAAATCCCTCTGAATCAGCCAGAAGTAGGCGTGACGGAGAAATGAGAGGGATAAATCCCTTTGAATGGGTCGGAAGTAGGCGCAACGGGGAAATGGGAGGGATGAATCCCTTTGAAATCGCCCGAAGCAGGCTGGACTGCGATAGGTTCAACGTCTGGTGTGAGGCTTATTTTACCACTAGCTAGTTTTAGCCGCCGATTATGCTATTCTCATAAATCAACTGTTGCAACCGTTTACAACTGGGCTGGGATAGGGGTAAACACGGAATGTTGGAGTAAACACGGAATGTTGATGTAAATACGGGTATGGTTGTAACCAATGAATGTAGGTGTGAAGTAACCAAGAGATATGTATGTAACGAAGAAAAACGGGTTGTGGTAATAGGAGACTTATATTGTGCTATTAAAGTTCGGTATGTGCTATCAAAGTTCAGTTGTGCTATCAAGGTTCGGTTGCCTACAAGGTTCGGTTTCGCTACCAACGTGTGGTTTGTGCTACCAAGGTGTATTGTGCTACCAAAGTGTGGGTTGCAGTAACCAAGAGCTGTACGCTGAGACGAACAAAGGATGTTGGCTGAGGTGAGGGAGATGGATAAGAAATGGGTCAGCGGCGTGGGGGTGATTGTGCTTTTTGTGCTGCTGGCGTATCTGTTTATGGGGTTCGCGCGTCATTCGGCCCGGATGGGCAATATCGTCAAGGAATTAAGCGGGCGTCCCAGCGGGAACAGTCCAGGTTATCATATTGTGCTGATTGAACAGGAGCGGTATCACCCGTACTGGGAGATGGTCGAGAAGGGGGCGAAGGAGGCCGCAGAGAAATACGGGATGGATATCGAATTTACAGGACCGGTGCGCAATAACATGGAAGAGCAGATCAGTCTGCTGGAAAAAGCGATTGCCGCTCAGGTGGATGCCATCATCGTGCAGGGGCTCAACGACGAGAAGTTCACTCCGGTGATTGATAAAGCGGTCAACCGGGGGATTCCGGTGATTACGATAGATACCGATGCTCCGGCCAGCCGCCGGCTGGCTTATGTGGGGACCGACAATGTCGCTGCAGGCGAGGCGCTCGGACGTATGGTGGTGCAGACTACCGGCGGTAAAGGCAAGATCGGCGTCATCATCGGCAGCGAGCTGGCCAAAAACCAGCTTCAGCGGCTGGACGGCCTGCGGAATATTGTGAAGAGCTACAGCGGCATGGAGATTGTCGATGTCCGCAGCTCGAACATCTCACACATGGAGGCGATCCAGCAGGCGGCGGATATGCTGCGCTTCCATCCGGAGATTGATGTGATGGTCGGCACCAGTTCAACGGATGCGCTTGGTGTTCTGCAGGCTTCAAGGAGCCTGAAGCGCGGGGACCTGACCATTATCGGATTCGATAACCAGGCGGAGACGCTGGATGCCATCAGCCGTGGGGATATCGCAGCCACTGTTGCACAGCAGCCTTATCTTATGGGGGATATGGCGGTCCGGCTGCTGCATCAGTATTTTGCGGGAGTTCAATTGCAGCCGAGGTATTACACCGGAGTGAAGGTGCTGGATAAGTCCAATGTGCAGGAGGGAGAGAGCCTATGAGTATCCGCCTGAAGCTGCTGATTTGTATTCCGCTGCTGGTGCTGCTGATGAGTTCGGTGTCCTTTGTGCTGTTTGAGAGTGGAAAAAATGTGCAGGAGAGCTACCATCTGATGATGAACCGGATCATGCTGTACAAGGAAGTGTCCTATGAGGTTGGAGAGAATATGCGCTCCTTGAACCGCTTCATTATGCAGGTCGATACGGACAGCTTCCCGGAGGTGGAGAAGCATCTGGGCGCAGTGCGGGAGCTGCGCGGCAGGCTGGACGGGATGGCGACCATCGGGGGAAGCGGTCTTCCGCTGATGAACTACAGCCATATCATTGATACGTTTCTGGAGCAGGCCGGGCAGATGATTACAGAAATTGACGGCAAGGATTCCAATACACTGGCCGGCGCCTATATCGAAGCAGAGCAGACGCAGCGGTTCATCCGGGAGGAGGCGCAGGAGCTGGTTGATCTTGAGCTGGACCAGTACAAGCCGATCTACGGGGAGATCATGTCCACGACAGCGAAGCTGAACCGGATGGGCAGCCTGCTGGTGATCACCGCCGCGCTGCTTAGCATCTGTATGGCCGTCTGGCTGTCCAGCAGCATCACCGGACCGATCCGCCGCCTGGTGGCAACGGCGAAACAGATCTCCAAGGGACGGATGGATACCAAGGCGCCGGAGAGCGTCAATAACGATGAGATCAGCATTCTGTGCCGCGCTTTTAACGGGATGATCGACAATATCCAGGAGCTGATGAAGGAGAATATCAAGAGTGCGGAGAAGGACCGTCTGGTCAAGGAGCTGGAGCTGAAGATGCTGCAGAGCCAGATCAATCCGCATTTCCTATTCAATACGCTGAATTCCATCGCCAAGCTTGCGTATCTTGAAGGGGCGGCGAGAACCAGTGATCTGACTGTGTCGGTATCACGGCTGCTTAGGTATAACCTGCAAAAGCTGGATCAGGCGGTTCCGCTGCGCGAGGAGGTGGAGCATGTGAACGAGTATATTAATATTCAGCGGGCCCGCTTCCGTGACCGGATCGCCTTCGAGATGGAGATTGATGAGGAGGCGATGGCCGGAATGGTGCCGTGTCTGACGCTGCAGCCCATCTTCGAGAATGCCTTCGTTCACGGTCTGGAACAAATGGAGGAAGGGGGCGTATTGTCGCTGTCGATCCGCTACCGGAGCGGGCAGGTGGACATCAAGATCAGCGATAACGGAGCCGGCATGAACCGCGAGACTGTAGCCAGGCTAATGGGATCGATTCAGGAGGAAGCTCCGTCATTCAGCGGCAAAGGCCAGTCTACCGGGCTGGGTACCCATAATGTATTCAAAAGGCTGCATCTCTTCTTCGACGGCCAGCAGCTGATTGAGATCAACAGCCGTGAGGGGCAGGGGACGGCTGTGCTGTTCAGATTACCGTTCCGCCCGTCGGCCTAGAGGGCAGAAGAGAAAGGGGAGGCGATAAGGATGTACAAGCTGCTGATCGCAGATGATGAGGCGCTGGAGCGGGAAGGGCTGGAGCTGATGATCCGGCATATTTTGCCTGATCAATTCGAATTCCTGCATGCCGAGAACGGCCGCAAGGCGATTCAGCTTGCCGAGGAGCACCGGCCGGATATGGTCTTCATGGATATTAAGATGCCGGGCATTCAGGGACTGGAAGCGGTGCGGCAGATTCTGGAGAAGCTGCCCGCCACGCAGATTGTAATGATTACTGCCCATGACTACTTCTCTTATGCCAAGGAAGGGCTGCTGCTGGGCGTGCGCGACTATCTGCTGAAGCCCGCCAGACGCGAAGAGGTAGCGGAGGTGCTGAGACAACTGATTGCGGTCATCCAGGAGGAGAGGCGCCGCAGGAATGAGCAGCTGGAGCTGGAGGAGAAGCTGGCCCATCTGCTGCCGCTGGCCGAGAACGAGCTGACCCTGATGCTGATGCTGGAGCATGTGCAGGATCTGGAGCCGCAGCAGCTTGCGGGTCTGCTGGATATACAAGTAAGCAAAGGGTATGCGATGGTCCTGTCGTTCCCCCGGCCCGGGGGAGCCGCCTGGGAGGAATTCCGGCTGGTGAGGCGCGAGATCTATGAGGCGGTCAAGCAGTTCGCCCGGACGGGGCTAAGCTGCCTGGCCGGGCCGCTGATCGGGCATCAGCTGGCGCTGTTCATCCCCTTGCCGCCGGGACGGAGCGGATATTCCCAGCGTGTCAGCTCGCTGGACTTAGGGGAGCGGCTCCGGGGGTATGTCGGGCAGCGCTTCGGACTGCCCGTCAGCATTGGCATCGGCTCAATCCGTGAAGGCTGGGACGGACTTAGCCGGTCTTACCGGGAAGCCGTCCGGGTATGTGCAGATCACCATGATTCGTTCACGGTCCACCACTATGATGATATTATCCAGAGCTCGGGGCAGTCGGCTGTCTCTCTGGATGAGGAGAAGAAGCTGCTGGATGCCGTACTTCAGCGCAGCAAGCAGGAGGCTATAGAGCGGTTCGGCAGGTTGTATGCTTATTTCGAGCAGGGTGGAGAGCAGCCGCTTCCCGCCCTGCGCGGAGAGGTAACCGGCCTGCTGCTGTTCCTGGCCAGGAGCGTTCACTCTGTAGCCGGTGCGGAGATTCTGGCTTCCTTGAATGCTGCGGAAGATCCCGTCTCCCTGAGGCTAAGCGCAGAGTCCTGGGTGGAGCGGCTGATCGACAGCCTGGAGGAGGAACAGGAGCATAACCGTTCCCATGTCCATCAGCGGGCGCTGCTCTATATCAGCCAGCAGTATAAAGAGGATATTTCCATGGAGCAGACGGCGGAGTATGTGAACTTAAGCCCGCATTATTTCAGTAAATTGTTCCGGCAGCATGAAGGGGAGACCTTCATCGACTATGTCACACGCCTGAGAATCAATGAGGCGAAACGCCTGATCGCCGGGGAGCAGTTGAACCTGAAGGAGATTTGCTATGAGGTAGGCTACAAGGACCCGAATTATTTCAGCCGGGTCTTCAAGAAGGCGACCGGGATGACGCCCAGCGAATTCCGCCAGCAGCATGAGAAGCAGGGTCCTTGCTAAGTGAGCAAGGACTTTTTTGTGCTGAACCCCCGGATTATCCTATGAAAGCCGGAGGGAAGAATTACATTACAGCAGAGCGTACCGGAGTGCGGGTGGAAGGCAAAAAAGTGCAGGGAATCGCAGCTCCAGGCCAGGATTTTCCATGCTACACTTCTCATGTAAGCGCAATCAAATATAGGGTATGAAAAGGGGCGTAGGGCAGAGTGAGAAAATATGGAAGAGCAATTTCCCTGGGGCTGGCAGCGTTAGTGCTGGCGGCGTCAATGGCGGGCTGCGGTGTGGTCTCAAGCGGTGACAATCAGAAGAAGGAACCGGCAGGCGCTGCCAAGGACGGGGATAAAATTGTCATCGGCATGTCCATGGACACGTTGAAGGAGGAACGCTGGCAGAAGGACCGGGATATCTTCACCGCGAAGGTGGAGGAGTTGGGCGGTGAAGTGAAGGTGCTGGCTGCCAACGGCGATGATGCTACCCAGTTAAGCCAGGCGGAGCAACTGATCTCCCAGGGTGTAGATGTGCTGGTGGTCATTGCCCATAATGCAGAAGCTACCGCTCCTATTGTAGAGAAGGCCCACAAGGAAGGCATCAAGGTCATTGCCTATGACCGGCTGATCAACAATGCCGAGGTGGATTATTATATCTCATTCGATAATGTGCGTGTCGGAGAATTCCAGGCTCAGGCAGTCATTGATCAAGCCCCGAAAGGCAACATCGTCTATATCGGCGGTGCGGACACGGATAACAACGCTCACATGTTCAAGGAGGGAGCGATGAATATTCTGAAGCCGCTTGAGGAGAAGGGCGATATCAAAATCGTCTACGACCAGTTCTCCAAGGACTGGAAGCCGGAAGAAGCGCTGAAGAATATGGAGAATGCGCTGACCGCGAACAATAATGATGTTCAAGGGGTAGTAGCAGCCAATGACGGGACAGCAGGCGGCTCGATCCAGGCGCTTACGGCGCAGGGGATGGCTGGCAAGATTCCGGTATCCGGCCAGGATGCCGACCTTGCCGCTGTGCAGCGGATCGCTGAAGGTACCCAGCTCATGACGGTCTACAAGCCGATCAACGCGATAGCAACCAAGGCTGCAGAGATGGCGGTAGCGGCTGCCAAGGGCGATAGTATTTCCACTGAAAAGACAGTTAACAACGGTAAAATTGATGTTCCTTCTGTGCTGCTTGATCCGCTGGCAGTGAATAAGGATAACCTCGATGTGCTGATCAAGGACGGGTTCCACAAGCTTGAGGAGGTCTACAAGAACGTTCCGAAGGACCAGTGGCCGAAACAATAAGGGCGGCCTGAACGGCAAGCAGATGCGGCGCCCGTGGCGTTACCGCATCTGCTTGCCGGTTCAAGGGCCGGAAGGGAGAACGGCAGGCATGGATGTACTTGAAATGGTGGAGATCAGCAAGAGCTTCCCCGGCGTGAAGGCACTGGATCATGTGAACTTCAAGGTCAAGCAAGGGGAGATTCACGCCTTATGCGGTGAGAACGGTGCGGGCAAATCCACACTGATGAAAGTGCTCAGCGGATTGTACCCTGCGGGGACATACGAAGGCGAAATCCGCATAGGCGGGGAGAAGAAGGCCTTTCATAAAATTACGGATGCGGAGCATGCCGGGATTGCGATCATTCACCAGGAGCTTGCGCTTGTGAAGGAGATGACGGTCGGCGAGAATATTTTCCTGGGTGCAGAGCCGGTGAAGCGCGGGGCCATCCAGTGGAATGAGCTGTACCATCAGGCTTCGCTGTGGCTGAAGAAGGTCGGGCTGAATCTGTCGCCGGACACGAAGATCGGCAATCTCGGCATCGGCCAGCAGCAGCTCGTGGAGATCGCCAAGGCGCTCTCCAAGCATACCAGGATTCTGATTCTGGACGAACCGACGGCGGCTCTGACCGAGAGTGAGGTGTCCATCCTGATGGACATTCTGCACCAGCTGCGGCGCGAAGGCGTTACCTGTGTCTATATCTCGCACAAAATGCCCGAGGTGTTCGCGCTGGCCGATTCGATCACCGTGCTGCGGGACGGGCGGACTGTGGCGACGCTGGACCGCAAGGCGACCAACGACGACCAGATCGTCTCGCTGATGGTCGGCCGTGAGCTGACAGAACGTTATCCGCGGGTGAAGCATTCACCGGGTGACAAGGTGCTTGAGGTTAAGGATTACACGGTGTGGCACCCGGAGAAGCGCCATCAGACGGTGCTGCGAGACATTGAATTCACGCTGCGCAAGGGCGAGATACTGGGCATTGCCGGATTGATGGGAGCGGGACGGACGGAACTGGTCAGCAGTCTGTTCGGCGCTTATGGAGGACGGTCGGAAGGTACGGTGCTGATCGAAGGCAAGGCCATTAAGATCCGCTCCATTGCCGAAGCGATCAAGGCGGGAATTGCCCTGGTCACGGAAGACCGCAAACGCCAGGGGCTGGTCATGGGAATGGATGTCAAACGCAATACCACTTTAGCCACACTGGGCAAAGTCGCCCGGCTGGGAGTCCTTAATGAGAATGAGGAGATTAAGTGGGCGGACCGGTATGTGCACGATCTGAAGACCAAAACAGCATCGCTGGAGACGCCGGTGGGCACGCTGTCCGGGGGGAACCAGCAGAAGGTGGTCATCGGCAAATGGCTGATGAGTGATCCCAAAATACTGATTATGGACGAACCTACCCGGGGCATCGACGTCGGGGCGAAGTACGAAATATATCATTTGATGAATCAGCTTGTGGAGCAGGGAGTAGCGATTATTATGATCTCTTCGGAGCTTCCGGAGGTGCTGGGCATGAGCGACCGGATTCTGGTGATGTGCGAAGGGCAGTTTGTACGGGAATATGATTGGCGGGAAGCCACGCAGGAGAATATTATGCTGGCCGCTACGGGAGGTAGATAGAGATGCAGCTGCAAAAAGAGGGTAAGGAACCGGCAGCGGTTCCGGCAGCCGGAGGATCGCGCTTACGCGGCTTGTTCGGCAAAATGGATATGCGTGCCTATACGATGGTGGGGGCACTGATTCTGATCTGGGTGCTGTTCGGAATGCTGAATCCGACCTTCCTGACCTCGCGGAATCTGTCCAATCTGTTCACACAGATGTCAGTGACCTCTATTCTGGCCATCGGCATGGTGCTGGTCATCGTGGCCGGGCATATCGACCTGTCTGTCGGCTCTATCGTGGGGCTGACCGGCGGGATGGCGGCGATTCTCAGCAATTGGCTGGAGCTGCCCGCGATTGTGGTTATTCTGGGTACCCTGGCCGCCGGTGCGGTGCTGGGTCTGATTCAGGGCTGGCTGGTGGCGTATAAAATGATTCCCGCCTTCATCGTCACCCTCGGCGGGATGATGGTCTTCCGCGGGGTGCTGATGGGCGTGACCGAGTCGATGACCATTCCGGTATCCGACCCGGTGCTGGCCTTGCTCGGCAATGCTTATTTTGCCCCGGGCTTCGGGATCATCCTGGGGGTAGCTGCCGTGGCTCTGCTGCTCTGGAGCGCGTTCACGAAACGCCGCTCCCGCAAGAAATACGGCTTCGTCATTGCCCCGCTGGGCCTGGATATCGCCAAGGTAGCGGGACTGTCACTGCTGGTGGTGGTTTTTGTAGCCTTAATGAACAATTACAAAGGGATTCCGTTCCCGATTATCTTCGTCATCGTGCTGGCGGCGATCTTCTACTTCTTGTCCACCAAAACTACGTTCGGACGCCATATTTATGCCATAGGCGGCAATATTGAAGCCGCGCGCCTCTCCGGGATCAACATCAAGCGCAAGTCGATGCTGATCTTCGTACTCAGCGGGCTGCTCGGCTCCATCGCCGCGATCGTGCTGACCTCGCGGCTGGCTTCGGCTACCATCACCGCCGGGAACATGGCGGAGATGGATGCGATTGCCGCCTGCGTCATTGGCGGCACCTCCCTGATGGGAGGAGCAGGAACCGTTATTGGCGCCATCATCGGGGCGCTGGTAATGACCTCGCTCGATAACGGAATGTCGCTGATGGGACTGGAATCCTTCTGGCAGTACGTGGTCAAAGGCTCAATCCTGGTCATTGCCGTCTGGCTGGACATTTCAGGCCGCAGCAAGGGTGTGAGATAGCAGGAGCTTCAGAATAAAAAGCCGGTAAGGATCATATCCTTGCCGGCTTTTTCCAAATATAAAAATGTACTTGCAACTACTTAAGGCGTCTATTCCACGATGATCTTGGCGCTCATCCCGCTGTGGCCGGAGCCGCACATGATCGCACAGGTCATCTCGAAGGTTCCGGCCTCTTCGGGAACAATGACCTGGGAGGAATCCTTCGCATCCAGCCGCAGCTTCATCTCGGGCACCAGGATGCCGTGGTTCCCGGTTTCATTTTTGAACGTGATTTTGACGGGCACGCCTTTTTTGAGGTGATATTCTTCCTGGTCGAAGCTGTAATTCGTTGCTGTAATAATGAGCTCTTCATCAGCCGTCAGTTCGGTATCGGCCGCTGTGCCCTTAGCGTTCTCAGTGCTGCTGCCGCCGGAATTCGCTCCGCAGGCCGTAAGCAGAAGAGCAAATAAGATAAAATAAAGAATAGCTGACTTTCTGATCCTAACCATCCCCCTTGAGAATTGTGAGCAATTGACATTAAGCATAGCCTAAATCTGCCGAATTGTCTCGGGGAAAACCTTGTCGAAATTTGCAGAAATATGATGCAAAATAGTTTAAAATTTAATATAATTAAGTCTGTTATAATTAAAATTTTATCTTATCTGGCGAGAAGAAGTAGGGGATTCAGATCATTATTGATTACGCCTTGCAAAGTGCAGAGAAATGGCACCGGAGAATACTGAGCGGATACTGGATTATCGTGTTGTGTCTGCTCATCGCCCAGTTCCTCTATATGCAGTACTCCCGCTCTATTGGAATGGAGAGTATTTTCGGTTCCGGCAACGGGCATATGTTCGCCGCCTGTAACCTGATGATACTCATGGCTATGGCCTCTGCCGAGATCTGGCTGCGCCGCTCCCAGGATCATCATAAGCAGGCGGTAGTGATTTGCGGTTTCATCGTTTCCTATCTGATGTATTTTGTGCTGGAGCCTTATGTAGACGGTGCACAGATGACAGTAATGATGCCGATTATGATTGCCCTGATCTATTTCGACCAGCGGATGCTCTACACGCTTGGGGTGTTCAGCACCCTATTCTACGCCGTGATTTATTTCGGGCTGGAACGGCCGGTGCTCGGCAAGCCGCTCCTGGAGTTTCTGCTGGTGGAGTGTGTATATATCGTATTTGCCCTGATGGCGCAGGCGGTAATCATCCGGGGCCGCGAGACCCGCGAGTATCTGGAGCAGCTCACCAAGTCAGAGCAAGAGCTCGTGGTGGAGCGGGCCATCTCTGACAAGCTGCTGAAGATGGACGCGCTGACCGGCCTGTATAATCACAAGTCGTTTCATGAATATCTGGATTCGCTCCTGGAGCAGTGTGAGAGCAACAGGCTGAGGCTGCAGCTGGCCCTGTTTGATATTGATAATTTCAAATGTGTAAATGATACGTACGGTCACTGGGTCGGCGATCTTGTCCTCAAGGAAGTGGCGGCGAAGGTGAACAGCCTGATTGGGCTGAATGATTTTGCGGCCAGATACGGCGGGGAAGAATTCGCGGTGATTTTTACGGATAAAAGCTATCAGGAGACCTATGCTGCGGTTGAGGAAATGCGGAGGAGCATCGCCGCGATGACCCATCCTTATGCCGGAAACAAGCCGATCACGGTCAGTATCGGGTTGTGCCATTATCAGCTTGGAGACGGCAAGGAACAGCTGTTCCGCAAGACGGATGATGCCCTGTATACAGCCAAGCGGGGCGGGAAAAATGCGGTTGTTACTTCTTCTGCAGCTCCTGGCGAATTCCTTAACCTTACAAAAAACCCCCAATTGCCGGTATAATCCGGGAGCTGGGGGTTTTGTTGTCTGCACTGGCTTAAGCCGCGCGGCTATTTGCCGGCTTCGAACGGAGTGGATACCGGCAGGAACAGGTCGATGATCCCGATGACCAGGGCTGCAAGCAAGGCGCCGAGGACGGAGACACTGACACCGCTGACGACAAATTGGGCAATCCAGATAACCAGGGCGCTGACCAGGAAGCCGACGATACCGCGGCCGAAGGGCGTTGTTTTTTTGCCGAAAATACCTTCAACTACCCATCCGAGCAGAGCGATAACCAGAGCAAGCAGGAATGCGCTCCAGAATCCTCCAACCGTGAACTGCGGGACAATCCAGCCGACCACCATCAGGACGATGGCTGCGACTATAAAACGAACCACATGACCTAAGAATCTCAATGAACTAACCTCCTTTGGCGTTCGCTTAAGGATATGTGCGTTGTTATTGTGGCCTTCCTTCGTTTTTCTATGCCCAGAAATCATACCCAAATAGCGAAAATGGGCTAAATTAGGTATAATGGTTGCATCTATGAAGGGAGCTGTGACGGTAATTGGACGACAAGATTTTGCATACGCTTGAATATCGCAAGATTTTAAATAAATTGATGCAGTATACGCAGACGCCGATGGGACGGCTGACCGCCGAGCTACTGAAGCCCTCCGGGGATTTCGAAGGGGTGAAGCTGCTCCTGCTGGCTACGGATGAGGCGGTTAACGTGGACCGGCTGAAGGGGATTCCTTCGTTCGGCGGCGTGACCGATATCCGGCCTGCGCTGAAGCGTGCATCAATTGGCGGGATGCTGGGAACTGCGGAGCTGCTCTCGGTGGGCAACACCATTGGCGGAGCGCGCCGGGTGAAGCGGTTCCTCCATGCCATGAATGAGGATGAGAGCATTCCTACGCTCTTCGCGCAGAGTGATCTGCTGTCGGAGCAGAAGCCTGTTGAGGATGCCATCCGGCAGTGTATTGACGAGAACGCCGATGTCATGGATTCGGCGAGTACGGAGCTTGCCTCCATCCGCCGCGAGCTTCGCGGGGGAGAGACGCGTATCCGCGAGAAGCTGGATTCGATGATCCGCTCCTCCTCGGTATCGAAGATGCTGCAGGATCAACTGGTGACGATCCGTGGAGACCGGTTCGTCATTCCGGTGAAGGCCGAATACCGTGCCCATTTCGGCGGTATTGTGCATGACCAGTCCGGATCGGGGGCAACGCTGTTCATCGAGCCGGAATCCATCGTAGCGATGAATAACAAGCTGCGGGAGACCCGTCTGCGTGAGGAACGCGAGATCGAGATCATCCTGCACCGCTTGACTGCCCTTGTCGGCGACATCGCCGAAGAGATGGCTTATGACATCGACATTCTCGGCGGGCTGGACTTCATCTTCGCCAAAGCGCGCCTCGCACGCGATATGAAGGCTACCCAGCCGCGGATGAATGACCGCGGATATCTGCGCCTGCGCAAAGGGCGCCATCCGCTTATTCCGGCGGAGCAGGTCGTGCCGCTGGATGTGGAGCTCGGCAACAACTACAGCTCCATCATCGTCACCGGGCCGAATACGGGCGGGAAGACGGTTACCCTGAAGACCATTGGCCTGCTCAGCCTGATGGCGATGTCGGGGTTGTTCATTCCGGCAGAGGAAGGCAGCCAGCTCTGTGTCTTCGATGCCATCTACGCCGACATTGGCGACGAGCAGAGTATTGAGCAGAGTCTCAGTACCTTCTCCAGCCACATGACCAATATCATATCCATCCTGAAGCGGATGACGCCGAAGAGCCTGATTCTGCTGGATGAGGTGGGGGCCGGTACAGATCCGGCGGAGGGCTCCGCTCTGGCGATTGCCATTCTGGAGCATATCCACCGGACCGAATCCCGGATGGTTGCAACCACCCATTACAGTGAATTGAAGGCTTATGCTTATGAGCGTGCAGGCGTCATTAATGCCAGTATGGAATTCGATGTGCAGAGTCTGAGCCCGACGTACCGGCTGCTCGTCGGGGTGCCTGGACGAAGCAATGCGTTCGCCATTGCCGAGCGTCTGGGGATGCCTGGCACCATTCTTGAGCACGCCCGCGGCGAGGTCAATGAAGAAGACCTGCGCGTCGAGCATATGATTGCTTCGCTGGAGGAGAACCGCCTCACCGCTGAGAACGAACGCTTACGGGCGGAGGTTATCCGCCGCGAAGCGGAAGAATTCCGCAAGCGGCAGCAGCTGGAGCTGGAGAAGCTGGAAGGCCAGCGCGACAAACGTCTGGAGAAGGCGGAGAAGGATGCCAGCGATATCCTTGCCAAGGCCCGCAAGGAAGCCGAGGAGATTATCAGCGACCTCCGCCGCCTGGCGATGGAGGAAGGGGCTTCCGTCAAGGAGCATAAGCTGATTGAAGCCCGGCGCCGTCTGGATGAGGCAGAGCCTGCGCCGCGTAAGAAGGTATTGCCGCGCAGCACCGCCAAGGCGCCGCGTAAGATTCAGCCGGGGGACGAAGTCAAGGTGGCGAATGTGAACCAGAAGGGCCTTGTGGTCGAGCTGAGCGGAACCAAGGAAGCCGTAGTCCAGTTCGGCATTATGAAGATGAAGGTGAATCTGAGCGATCTGGAGTTCCTGGCTTCCGCACCGGATTCGCCTCCGCCCGCCCTGCGCCGGGCCACAACGGTCAAGCGTACGCGTGATGAGAATGTCCGCAGTGAGCTTGATTTGCGCGGTGCCAATCTGGAAGAAGCCATTATGGAGACCGACCGCTTCATCGACGAAGCGTTCCTTGGCAACCTGGGGCAGATCTCGATTATCCACGGTAAGGGTACGGGAGTCCTGCGTACAGGAATACAGGAATACCTCCGCAAGCATAAGCATGTCAAAAGCTATCGGCTGGGGAATTACAATGAAGGCGGCGCGGGTGTCACAGTGGCTGAACTGGAGTAGTTCCGGCAGAAAGAGGGAGAAGCATGCAGGATAATATTGATCTTTTGCTGGAACATCCGCTGGGAGCGCTGCTGGGCTACTTCACTGTGGCCATATTGGGTCTGGTCGTATTCCTGTCATTCTTTGAGATGGTGACGAAATACAACTGCTGGGAAGAAATCCGCAAGGGGAATGTGGCTGTAGCGATGGCAACCGGAGGCAAAATCTTCGGGATCTGCAATATTCTGCGCTTCAGCATTGAAGCGGGAGCGTCGATCTATGAGACGATGAAATGGTCGGTGGTAGGCTTCATGCTGCTGATCCTGGCTTACTTCCTGTTTGAATTTCTGACTCCGGTCTTCTCGATTGATGACGAGATTGCTGCAGACAACCGGGCTGTAGGACTGACAGCAATGCTGATTTCTGTTTCATTATCTTATGTGATCGGCGCGGCTATATTTTGAATTAGGGAGCAGGGAATTATGAAGATTCTGGTTCGGATTCTGTTCATTTCCGCCCTGGCTTTTATAGCGGCCGGCATTATCTATTTAACGGTTAATTGAACCGAATGTGAGCAGTGAAGGAGATTGTACAGATGGAGACAACAGTTTGCCCATGGTGCCATACCGAGATTGTATGGGATGAGGAGTTTGGACCCGAGGATACCTGTCCTCATTGCAATAATGAGCTTAGCGGCTACCGCACAGTTACGATTGGGGCGGAGGATCTTGAAGATGAGGAGCCGGATGCTGCGGAGGCTTCCGGAGAGGAAGAGGTCAGCGACGAGGATCTGTGGGATGATGACGATAAGGATAGCGTCGTGCCTATATTCAACACCCTGGTCCAGTTCGGTGACGATTATGATCTGACGCGTTATGAGCAGAGTGTATCGGCTATTCTGGCGGCTCAGCTTGAAGCGCCGGAGTGTCCGCAATGCCATGAGCTGATGATTCATTCCGGTACCCAGCAGGTAAGCGGCTTTACTCCGGCAACGCCTGAAGCACTGGGCGGCACAGCCGTGCTGAAGCCTCCGTTCTCGCTGAATCTGTTCGTGTGCCCTTCCTGCTTCCATGTGCAGCACAGCCTGGCGCAGGAAGACCGCATCCAGCTTGTCCGTAATCTCAGTACTGCCGCCGAATAATTCGTATTCATGCTTTCCCTGCAAATTGGACATGTTAGTGATAGATGAGGTGCCAAGAAACTGCAGGGAGGTATAGCATGAGAGGGTTAGTACGGGGACAGGCGGCGCTGCTGCTTGCCGTAGGCGGGCTATATCTGCTGGCTACGGTGCTGGCAGGGACTTTTTTGAACGTGTACCTGTGGAAAAGCCGGCCGGATTTCGCCATGATCGGCTGGTTTACGGTGGCACAGCAAATGGCCGTCGGTCTCAGCTTTTGGCTGGGCGGCAAATGGGTGAAACAGCATAACAAAATGAATGCCCTACGGCTGGGAATTGCCGTTTCGGGCTTTTTTTATTTGCTGGTGCTGTGGCTGCGCGGGGACGCTGTGCATTACATCTGGCCGCTGGGCTTGATTCTCGGGCTTGCGATCGGGTTCTACTGGCTGGCCTTCAATATTGTCTTCTTTGAGATTACCGATGCCGGCAACCGCGATTTCTATAACGGCTGGATGGGGCTGCTCGGTTCGCTGACAGGGATTGTCGGCCCGTGGGTCTCCGGCTGGATGATCTCCTACTGGCAGGGCGGGCGGGGGTACCGCATCGTATTTATCCTGTCACTCTGTATTTATGGGGTGGCGGCTGTGCTCAGCTTCGGTCTGCACAAGCGGCCGCGCGGCGGAGCCTACCTCTGGCTGGAGCCATGGCGCGAGCTTAGCCGCCGGGATAGCCCCTGGCGGCCCGCTGCGGCCGCGCTATTGTTCCAGGGCATCCGGGAGGGCGTATTCTCATTCCTGATCGGACTGCTGGTCTACATTGCGGCCCGGGAGGAGAGCAAGCTGGGGCAGTTCGCGCTGCTTACCTCCGCCGTATCGCTGATCAGCTATTACACCGCAGGCAAATGGTTCAAGCCCCGGGCCCGTCTCGGCGGGATGCTGGCGGGCAGTCTGCTGCTGGCAGCCTTCGTCCTGCCGCTGCTGTGGAAGGTCAATTACACCACGCTGCTGATCATGGGGATCGGCACCTCACTGTGCCTTCCGCTCTATATGCTGCCGATGGTTTCTACCAGCTTCGACCTGATGGGCGTCTCTGAAGAGAGCGCCGGGAAACGGGTGGAGCTGGTTGTGCTGAGGGAGCTTAGCCTGATGAGCGGCCGGCTCCTCGGCCTGCTGGTGTTCATCGCTGTGCTGTCGGTCAATCAGTCTCCGCAGACGATTACCCTGCTCATGCTGCTGCTGGGTGCAGCGCCGCTGGGAAGCTGGCTGATGCTGCGGCGGTTGCTGCATTAAATGTTCACAGAATGTACAATATTAAATGATTCAAATATAGGGTATTATTGCCAAGGTAAGTACAGATTGTAATTGAAGTGAATTGCAAATGGATTCTCTTGATTTAACCATTAGAACTACAAAGGCAAACCTGCACGAAAGTCAGGGACGCAAAGCCACGGGCCTTACGCACAGGATAGTAACAGCTAATCTGTGAATGGTAGCCGGGCCGCTTTTTCCAGTGGTTTTTTTGCGCCCTTTTTTAAATTGAATTGTTAATTGAGCGGAGGTCTTTTATGACAAACAAGAAAAGCTTTATAAGTAAAATATTGTGTTTTATCATTCTGGCTCAATTCCTGACGCCTTTTGTGGGATTCCCTATGATGAAGATATCTGCGCAGGACAGCATGCTTAAGGTCAGGTTCCAGCCCGAAGAAATTCCGGTGCAAGACGGGGAAATCGCGGATTTCGGATCGGTGTTTAGCTTGAAAAACAATTACTCCTACGGCTGGAATATGGACCATAGAGATGTTACGGTCTCA
This sequence comes from Paenibacillus tritici, assembly GCF_013204885.1. Classification (GTDB taxonomy): domain Bacteria; phylum Bacillota; class Bacilli; order Paenibacillales; family Paenibacillaceae; genus Paenibacillus_AQ; species Paenibacillus_AQ tritici. The sequence continues at coordinate 137,795 of NZ_JABMKX010000013.1, read as the reverse complement.
AGAGATACCTACGATAACTCCGGCTTCAATAGCCTGACACGAATTCGTCCTGACGGAAAATGGGAGATTGAACTGGACAATGGTACTTATGAAGTTGCGGTAACCGTAGGCGACTCTGTCTATGACAGCAACAATTCCCTTACAGTTGAGAACGTCAAAGTGATAGAGGGGCTGTCTCTTGAAGCAGGCCAGCATAGAACCGTTAAGAAGACAGTTGCTGTAGAAGATGGAAGATTAACTGTAAGTCAACTCAAGGGTTCCGGAATTGAAACGGCTCTGAATAGCCTGGAGATTTCGTTAGTTAAGATGTACACTCCTACGTTGATCCCCCCTCAAATCCGCTTGCCTTTTGAACCCAATAAGGTCGCAGGAGACAAAGTAATTCTATCGGGTAGTATGACCAATATACATAATGCTCCTCCGTTTATTCGTGTGAATGGACTGCAAGGAGAAATTTCCAGGCATATCCGCGAACAAATCGAATCTATTGATCAACAAATACAACAGTACAGCAAAAATGCAGTTCCAGTTGGAAATGCTGATATTGAGACAATCCAGAGGTCTATCCACTCAAGCGACAAGAAACCCGCAATTATATCGACAGGACACCTGAATTTAGAATCAAGTGTTACCTTCGGAAGTGTGGATCAGCCCGTCATTTTGATAGCGGATGGCATTAATACTAATCGGAATCTGAATATAACCGTGTACGGATCTTTAATCCTTCGCGGTGGACTGAATGCAAACACGCAATTAAATATCAATATTCTCAATCCTGGACAGGGTACGGATCTTGGTGACCTCTGGGCAAAGGGCGCTGTGCATCTAAATAACAATTCCAATGTGCATGTAGATCATGAGCTGTTTGCAGGTTCCTTGATTTATAACAATGGCACACTAGAGCTTGCAGCGAAGCGGATATTAGTTGAAGGTAATATGAACATCAACACTTCTGTAACAATGAACATAGAGGAAGAAATGTCTGTCGGAGAGATTGTATCCAATAATTCGCAAGCTGATTTAAACATAACCCAAGGAGATTTGTTTGTCCGTGACAATGTCAGTGTGAATAATCATTTGAATATAACTACTGGCGGATTATTCGCAGTAGGCGGCAACATGATCTCCAATCAAAGACCTGTCATCCATACCGGGAATGAAGCCGGGGGACGTACGTTACTGAAATATGTTCTATCAGGCCTTAAGGCGGAGTATTTCAGCGGAAATAACTTTACGGGCAAGAAGGCAGTGAAGGTGGATGACTCTATTTCTCTGTCAGGGCAACCCGTCTTGGGTGTGCCAGGCATAGCGGATCAGCGTTTTTCAGTAAGATGGACGGGCCAAATTCAGCCTAATTATTCGGATCAGTACATCTTCTCGGTACATACGTCCGGCGGAGTGAAGCTTTGGATTGACGATCAGCTTCTTGTAGATGCCTGGTCTGCGAAGCAGCATGTGGAACAAGGGGCCATCCAGCTTGAAGCCGGAAAGAAATATAACCTGAAGATGGAATATGCAAATGAGATGGGCAATCCTCAGGCCAGCTTAGTCTGGGAAAGCGGGCAACAGATTCGTGAAGTAGTCCCATCTGTATCTCTAAGACCTTTTTCTATACCGGCCATAACTGCAAGCGCCGAAGATACAGCGATTTCACTGAAATGGCCATCATTATTTAATGCAGATGGGTATGAGGTGGAGTTCGATAAGGAAATTACTGTTCTCGGCAGTGAGCCTTACTTTTCCAAGACTGTGCTTGATCCAGGTACTGAACATTTCTATCGCATCCGGGCAAATAGCGGAGACATCAAAGGGGAGTGGTCTACTGTTGCTTCGTATTGGACCTTGCCTGCCGTTCCCCGGAGCATCCAGCTGACTTCAACAAGTCATACGATTACTCTGGATTGGGAGCCGGTGATCGGGGCCTCCAGTTATGAAATTGAGGTCAATAACAGCACCAAAAATATAGGCTCCGTGTTAACTTACCAGGAACATGATTTGAATCCGAATATGCCTAAGATCTTCCGCATCAGAGCTGTGAACAGCAGCGGATCAGGAGCATGGAGCGACATTATTACGAAAACCACCCTTGTTGGGGTGCCTTCCAAGCTACAAGGGATAGCGGGCGATACCTCCGTTCATTTGCGCTGGGATGCTGTGTCAGGTGCCGCTGCCTATGACTTGGAATTAGACGGTGTGTTATTTAGTGACATTACGGAACCATCCTATGTACATGATGGTCTTAAGCCTAACAGTCAGCATAGTTACCGGGTAAGAGCAAAGAATGACAATGGGGTCAGTGAATGGAGCGAACCCATCACAGTATATACTGCACCTGGAGTTCCGCAGAATCTTGCAGCTACAGTACAGGGGAACTCTATTCATGTAGTATGGGACCGAGTTGCCGGTGCCACAGGTTATGACATAGAAGTAGACGGAGACATTCTGGATAACAAGTTAATGAATGATTATACTCATTCGCGGCTTGATTTGAATTCAGAGCATACCTACAGAGTACGTGCGAGAAATGACAATACAGCAGGGAACTGGACTGCAACGATTGTCTATTCAACCCATCCGGGAGTCCCGAATAATATACAGACTTCAGCTGAAAGCAATCAAATTACAATAACCTGGGACCTGGTTACAGGTGCTGCGGGTTACGAGATTGAATTGGACGGTACAACGATTCGTGCAGTTACGGATAATCTGTACATCCATAAGAATCTTCAACCCTACTCCACTCATAAATACCGGATAAGAGCCATAAGTGCAGCAGGGGCAGCGGAGTGGAGCGGGTTCGTGTCAGCAACTACTATTTTTGGGAAACCATCGAATCTGCGGGCTGTTCCTACAAATACAAGTATTAAGCTAACGTGGGACAAGGTAGAGAATGCAACCGGCTATGATATTCTGCTGGATGGTGAAGTTCTGAACAATGGAGAAGCATTGTCCTATAATCATGCAGGGCTGGAGCCTTATTCCTGGCATAACTACCGGGTGAGAGCCAAGCATGGAAGCTTCCTCGGAGAATGGAGTGAGCCGCTGACTATTGCCACAGTGCTCGGGATTCCGGGTAATGTGAAGACCGAAACCAAAAGCAATCAAATTCGTCTATCCTGGGACTCCGTTACTGGAGCGACAGGTTATGAAATCGAAGCTGACGGTACAATTATTGATAATGGTAGCAAGGTTACTTTCACGCATACAGGATTGTCGCCAAATACCAAGCACAACTATCGTATACGGGCCAAAAACACTCTGGTGGTTAGCGAATGGAGCGAGTGGACTACCTTAGTTACAGGCATTACAGCACCGGCTATGCCTCAGAATCTTCGGGGCGATGTTACGGTGAACTCCATTCAGCTTGCTTGGGATTCGGTGAATGGAGCATCCGGCTACGATGTGGAAGTCGATGGACAGATCATCTCGTATTCCAATCACTTGGAATATACACATAGCGGGTTAGAGCCCAATACCATGCACGCTTATCGGGTTCGGGCTAAGAACGGCGGGGTCAGCAGCGACTGGTCAGAGCTTTTGAAGAAAACAACCACTCCAGCATTAACGATCAAACCGGAAAAAGATTCCCAGCTTAATTTTGTAATGATCATCCCTTATAAAAATGGAAAGTCAGAGCGGCAAGTTACAGTCACATACAATGCCAAGGATCTTGAGATCATGGATCTTCGTGCAGAGACTCCTGATCTGGAGCTTGGGACTGGAATCATTACAAGAACACCTGTAAATATCATCCGTTTTGAACCGGGGACAATAGTCTTCAGCGTACAAACGAACGATAAGGCTGCGATGAACACCTTTATCTTCACTGCCCTGACTAATCAATTTACTAAAGTAACCTATACCATAGAATAGATTCAATAGCGGTAGGAGAGGAACTATGAGGGATATGTTGAGAAAATGGACTTCTATTTTATGTGTTTTTGTAATGGTTACTTTGAATTGCTTCTTAGGAGGCTTGCAGGTTAAGGCGGCTGGGGAGTCTAACATTGTTAGCTTTGCAGATCTTCACTTCGATGGTTTCATAAAAACGGCTGGATATGTGTCAGACATGGGTAATATTGCAGAAATTACGTTGGATATGCCAGGAATTACACTCAAGAATATTCGCTTTGATCTATCTACAAGACAAATGAGTTACGATATCGCTTTGGACCATGCAGCCGTTATGACTTCAGGCTCACGTACCGATTGGAACTCTGACAATCAACGTACAAGATACTTGGACATAACTGTTTATGCGAGTAATTCAAGCAGTAGTTCTAGTGCAGAGTACTATACACATACACGTGTAGAAAATTTGAATTGGGGTTTTACTCCTACAAGCAACACGTTCATAACCAATGCAGGTGACTTTGTTGTGCAGCATGGGGGAGCACTGGCTGGTGAAATTCCAACAAAGATCAGCATTGGGGTATATGCAGGGGATAATAACCATAGGCCAAATGAGCCTTCTAATGGCTGGAGAAACTCACTCTCTGAGTATCTCCCGGAGAAGAACCTTACCTCCAATGCCGCTCCTTCAATTACCATACCATCACCGAACGGACAGCAGCTTGGTCCAAGCTCCTTGTTTGTCCCTGTGATAGGGGTAACAGATTCAAACGGTGATGCGCTTGAGCTGAAGTACTTTGTGGACTCGGAGGCAGCAGCAAGGGAGAGTAAGACCGTAACCAATACAGCCACAATGCAAACCGTATCTTTCAGCCCTTTGAATGTAGCTTCTATGTCCGAAGGCAGCCATACCATCCGGTTTACGGCCAGCGATGGAAAGGTCACCACCCAGAATTCTATTACTATCTTTGTGGATAAATCGCCTCCTGCGATTGGAAATGTAAATATAATTTCTTCAGACTCACAGGTTCAAGTATCAGGAACCGCCGCAGATTCTATATCAGGGCTGGATAATGTCCCTTACCGTTACACCGTAGGGAGTCAGTCCAGCGGCTGGACTACTAATCCAAGCTTCACTGCCACGGGGTTGGCTTCAAACACTGCATTTTATACAAAGATTGAAGCTAGAGATAAAGTGGGAAATATCGCGGTCCATGAGCAGAATGTCTACACGAGAGCGCAGGTTCCATCACTATCTCTTCAGCAAAATGGTGAAACTTCGCTAATGATGCAGCTGCATGATCAGAATGCTGCTTCAACTCAATATTTGATTCAAATGGGTACTTCTTATGTTACTTCGTCCGGCAGTCTTACCTCTTCACCTGTATGGATTACCCCAGCCAGTAAAACCGTAATAATCAATGGCTTAACAGCAAATACATCCTACACCTTCCAGGCTAAATCCAGAAATAATGAAGGAGTAGAGACGGCGTTCGGAGCTGCTGCAAGCGGAACTACATTGGCTGCGGCACCCAGTGGAATCACTGCAGAAGCTTCACAGCAATGGATCAAGCTTGAATGGCCTTCATCAGCTAATGCTCTAGGTTATGAAGTGGAGGCATCCGGAGCGATTATCCATAATGGAACTTCTACTACCTATACTCAAAATGGATTATTACCTAATACTCAACACACTTATAGAGTTAGGGTTATTAATGCAGGAGGCACAAGTCAATGGAGTCAACCCTTTATCAAGCTGACCTTACCCGAACCTCCGGTTGCGCCAGTGAATTTACTGACGGTACCTTCGCAGAAATTCATTTCATTAACCTGGGATTTGGTTCCTCATGCTACGCGGTATGAAGTGGAAGCAGATGGAGTTGTGACGGACAATGGAAAGCTTAACTCCTTCATGCACAAAGATCTGGAAGCTTCAACGGATCATACTTATCGTGTAAGAGCCGGTAATACTGGAGGAGTGAGTGAATGGAGCCAGCCTGCCAGTCAACAGACATGGCCTAACCCGCCAGAATCTCCAACGAAGATAGCTGCAGTACAGGATATACATACTGTAATTGTAAAGTGGGATGAGATGGAGCGGGCCAGCGGTTACGAGATTGAAGTGGACGGGCTGATTATTGATAATAAAAAGCTGACCAGCTATACCCATGAGGGATTAGCTGCACTTAGCGGCCATACCTACAGAATACGCGCGGTCAATATTGGGGGCAAAAGTGCGTGGAGTTCTCCCCTGGATGTAACCACCCATCCCGAGATCCCTGATGTGCCTACAAACATAATGACGACAGCGGATGAGAGACAGATTACAGCATCGTGGCGTACCGTTCCCCATACCGATAGCTATGACATCGAGATGGATAACGGGGCTGTAACCAATGTTACGGAGAATATATTCGTGCATGACCAGCTCCCTGCGGATTCCAGACATACCTATAGAATTAGGGCGAACAATATCAGCGGGCACAGTGAATGGTCCAAGCCTATAATCATGACTACCATGCCGGCGGGGATGAATACAGAATCCTTAACGAATGTTGTCGCAGTAGTAACGAATAAATCTATCACCCTGTCCTGGGATACAGTTGCCACTGACGCAAGATATGAAATCGAGGTAGACGGCAAATTATTGGATAATGCTGCGGATACCATTTACAATCATGTCGGGCTTCGTGCCGAAGAATATCATCTGTATAAAATCAGAGTGAAGCAAGCAAATGAACGCGGGGACTGGGTTGCAGTCTTAGCCCTCTCAACACTTCCCAACCTGCCGGATTCGCCTTCCAAAATAGAAGGGTTTGCCCAAAATTCGTCTATTGAATTGCGCTGGGAGAAGATAGACGGCGCTAATGGCTACCAGCTTGAGGTAGACGGGAAAACGATTGATGTCGGCAACAATATAAACTATCTGCATAATGAGCTTCTGTCAGGAACTGCCCATACCTACCGGGTTAGGGCGAAGAATACTACAGGAGTGACAGCTTGGAGCCCTGCGTTGCAAAAGAGCACTACAAGTCCGGATTACGTTCTTAAAGTGAAGAAGGATGGGACAGCAAGCCTGACACTATTGGCTCAGAATGTACAGGATTTCAGTGAATTGGAATTTGTTGTGACCTATAATCCGGATGAACTTGAATTAATAGATTTATATGATTTCACTCCAGTCAGTGATCTGTCTAACGGAAGGGTTCCCGGTTCTAATCTAACTGCAACGTATACGGCTGGAAAAGTTACATTGTCTATGGATCAGAATGTTGTGCCTGGTACCTCTTGGTCCGGCGAAATAACCACGCTCATGTTCAAGTCGAGAATAACAGGTGAGAGCAACGTTAAAGTTACGGTAGATTGAATGATGCTGAAGGTGAAGGGGAATTGAAATGATTCACAAACGAAAGGTTAAATATATATCTTTGGCTATCATAGTGGCTCTGCTGGCTGAGGCTGCCATTATTAGCTTTCCCAAGCTTAACAAAGAGGAAGCCATACAAGAATCTTCCCGGCAACAAGACGAACAGACAGCCGCAGAGCTTTCCAATCTGAGCGGAGTTGCCGCCAAGCATATTTTAGAGATGAAACAAGCAGGCTCCTCATGGAATGAAATCACGGAGACCTTGAAACATCAGCTCCCAGCTAACAATAAAGAAGATAAGCTGAGTCGTTCAAATCTGCTTCATGAGGCAGGTCTGGGTGAGGAATTACTTAATGAACTTCGGCAGAAGGGCTACGATGATGATGAGATCATGGAAGCCAAAATGTTGACCGAAAGAACCATGCAGCAATTGAAAGAGGTTACCGGCAGTGCGGCAATTTCAGCTACAGTGGAGGCTCCGGCTGCAATGTCAGATATGAACGCGTCAGCCGAAGAGGAGTTGCAATCCGCATACGTGGCAATCAACGGGCAATTCAATGAGGGGGAGGCAGTCACTCTCCTTCTCACCCTGCAGCAGGATTTGGGTTCGATGGAGGAAGTGATGAATGAATACTTACTGTCGCTTCAAATCGGGCTGAACCTGAAGGATTACATCACTGACCCCAAAATGTATCAGGAAAATAAAGAGCAAAAAACAATCACATTAAGAGAAGGCGAAATTGTAACGCTGGAACTTCTTGAGAAGACCATGTTAGAGAAGCTACAGCAGGGTAAGGAAGAACTTCATCGTGAAGTCGAAGAGGGAATCTCAGAAGTGAAGAGCCTTACAAACGAAGGGCAAAACTCTCTGCTTCCCGATATTAATCCCCCTACAGTGCAAGATGTGATGCCGCAGAATCCGGCCGAAGCAGTCAGACAAGAAATTCAGGCGATGAATCCTAATTATAAATAGAGGAGTTAACAGGAATGAACAAACGTAAGATCCTTCAAGTTTCAGCTTTTATCATCATTCTGGCAGTGGTGTTCCAGGCAGGGGTATTTGCCTATGCCAAGGTAGCTGTTACTCCTAAAGTGGAGACTAAGGCAAGTAATGGAGTTAGCTCAGGACCCGTGCAGTCCGAAGTGGTTCGTAGTACATTCGATCAGTTTCTTAAAGAGTTTACTGTTCAAGAAGCTTATCGTACACAGATTGAACAATGGGTTACCGGCGGTTATAGCCGTGCTGATGTAATGACCGCTTATGACTTCTTATATCACAATTTCGGTACGATCAAGGATGGGGCTACATTGCTTGAGGCTGCAGCTGCCGGGAAGGACTGGGCGACCCTTTTTACACAATATCGTGAGACCCATGCAGAGTTTATCCCAAGATCTTTTGATCCGGCGGAGCTTGAGCTGCTGATGCAGATGCAAGGGGCAACTTCGGATGACATTATGATCGCTGACAGATTATCTTTTGTAACCGGCAAGGTACTTGGAGACTTGTTGAACGCTAAGCTCAAGGAAGGGAAGTGGAGCGGTGTTTTTGTGCGGGAAAGCGTGCTTTACAGCGGGGATTCTTTCCCGAGGGTTCAACTAACAGAGCAAGAACTACATAAGTATACTCAGAATGGCAAGCTTACGGAGCAGCAGGTGACACATGCCTTTGTTCTGGCACACAAGCTGGGGGAGTCTGCCGAGGTTGTGGTTAGCAAGCTTGCGCAAGGGGTTTCAGATGAAATGATCATGGCCCAGAGTTATCTGGAAAAGTACGGAGAATAATTTAACAGGCAGACGGGGGTAGCTTTGTGAAAGCATGTATCCGAATATCATTAGCTTCATTTATCTTTATGATGTTTTTCTTACCGGCGGCCAGCGCCGAGACCTTGCAGGATCAACTCAATAATCTGGTAGGTCCCAAGCAAAAGTATAATACCATGCTCTCACCTGCCTATCTGAGAACGAATGAAACGGTAGATGAAATTAGTCCGCAGAGTGGCTCGCTGAGTATTACCCAGACGGATTATGTACTGCCCGGCAAGAATGGGCTAGACCTTGAATTCAAACGTATCTATAAGAATGAAGCGGCTAATGTGCAAGAGATGGAAGTGAATTATGTTGATGGGGCTTGGGTAGACCGGGCATTCTCCTATGCCAAAACTTCCTCCTTCTATGAAGATAGATATAACCTGGGAATGGGTATGCGGTTCTCTTTTCCGAGTATTGAGGTTAAAGTGAATTCGGATGGCTCCAGCCATAAGTTCCTGCATACAGACAGCGGAGATGTGTACCGTCTCAAGCCTGCAAACCTGGAGGGTGCATACGTATTTTTGCCAGAGGGGCAGACTGTCAAAGATGTGGTAGTCCGGGAAGCAACAGCTTACCAGAATGGACAGGAGGGCGGAACCTCCAAGTATAAGATGACAGGCAAGGATGGGAAGAACACCTACTTCTCCGAGGACGGCCGGATCTTGGGGATTGTAGACCGGTACGGCAATACTATTAATTTTCAATACGATACTTTGAGTTATTCCATAGATGGTCACTCCATCACCAAAAAGCTGATCTCCAAAATTACAGACTCGGTGGGCCGTGACACGACTATCGAATACAAAGAGGATTTCAACTATAAGGTGGGACCGATCGGCGTTGACGCTCCTGTCAGTGCAAACAATTATTATACCGCATCGCAAAGTCCGAATAACACGGATTCTGGTGATCTAAAAGGTAAGTTTCAAGTCATTCTCCATCTTCCGGGAGATAAAAGTATCGTGTATGACAAGTCAGCGGCCCTCGTTAATGATTCCAAACGTGTAATTAGAACCCGCTTGCAAAGAGTATATGATACGGATGCTAAGCCTAAATATATGTTCTGGTATGAGCAGCCCGACCTTGGCTTCACCTATTTCAACAAAGACAAGTATTCAGCGTATTCCCGCTACGAGAATCTTGTACTGGTGGATGAAGTGAAGAGCAATAAAGCGAAAAGCTATGTTTATAATACGTACACGAAACGTCTGAATGAAGGCAGTATGCAGTACAGAAAGGTTTTTGAAAGTAGCGATCTGATCAAGAAGGGCTTCGATGCTGCTAAACCTAACTTGTTGGATAAATTCATCACCGATACCTATAACAAAAAGACCTATACCTACACTAATGAAGCTGACGGGTATGGCACCGCAGACTACAAGCAGGATGATAAGGCCTATCTTAAGGATACATACCGTTACTACACAACCCTCACAGATGTGAATGGCAGCACTGTCAAATACACCTATAACGGCAATCAGGAAATGATTCAAACCGAGAAGCTGGGCAAGAATCATAAGGAAACGGTAACCAGTGAGCATGATGAGCTGAAGCTGGTCAAGAAACAGGAGACCCTTGTCTATCAGGTGGCGAACGGACAGGCAACGGGGGAACCGGTTCATAAAATTGAGAACTACCGTTACGATGAATACGGCAATATGACCAGCTATACCGGGCCGATTGCTGATCGGGACAGTAAGGGGTACCCGGTAAACAATGAGCACACCGTGCTGTACACCTATGATATTAACAAATTTCATATACTGACCCAGAAGACCTGGAAGCTGGATCAGAATACAACGGCTCAGACCAATTACCAGCTGGACAGCAAGGGGAACGTACTCAAGGAGAGTAAAGCGAACGATGACCCGGTGAATCCTTGGCTGATTACAGATTATGCCTATGATACCTTTGGCAATCTGATCCGCAAGACGGCGCATGACAGTTCTCAGGACTTCACCACTTATTATGAATATGGCATCGACGCTAATGGCACCAATACCAAAGGGGCTTACCTGACGAAGCAATATCAGCAGTCCGGAGGTAAGACTTATGCCAAAACCTATGCTTATGATATGCATACAGGCAATATCCTTAGTGAGATTGATGCGAACGGCAACAAAACATCCTATCAATACGATGCCGTTGGCCGGGTACTCAAGAATATCAGGCCGGATAATAAGTCGCTGCAATACGAGTATCTGGAGAGTCCTTACGCGAATTTCAAGATCCAGTACACGGATGCCGGGAATTACAAATATCTGAACGAGTATGATATTCTGGGGAATTTGCTGAACTCGAAAATTTGGCAAGACAACGCATGGCTGACAACATTAATCAGGCAATATGATTCCTTTGCGAATTTAATTAAAGAGGTTGATGCGAATGGGCATAGCGCCCGGTACAGCTATGACTCTAATCAGAATGTTGTAGAGAAGTCTTATTATGCCAAAGATCAGACACTTAAGGGCAAGCTTGCCCTGCAATATCAGAATAATAACGATCCACTGATGCCCTTAATGCTGACGATTACAGACGAAGAAGGATACGACAAACGATCTTACTACGACCCTTTGGGCCAGATGGTGAAACGGGAAATCACTCCTGACCATCAGAAATTTTATACCTCAACCGCTTCATTTGATTATGCCGGAAATATTCTGAGCGAATCTGATCAGAAGCAGAATACTACCCGGTATACCTATGACTCCCAGGGTAGGAAGACCAGCCAAACGGATGCCATGGGTAATACTACGGAGTATACGTATAACATTCTGGGCCAGGTCGTTAATGAAAAGGCTCCCGGAGGTAAAATTACTGAGTGGACCTATGATAATCTGGGAAGAAATACAGTCAAGAAAATAATACAATCAGGATCTGCGGATTATTATTATACGAGGAATGAGTTTGATGCTGTAAATAATCTTGTCAAAACTACAGTGGGTGCTTTCCTCAGTGGTGTGAATCAAGACTCGTCTATAATCTCTTATGTCTATGATTCTCAAAACCGAATTTCTGATGAGTATTCCAAATTAACAGAGTCTTCTTCAACTCATATTCATTATGATTATGACGCGAACGGGAACAAAACTAAAGTAGTTGAATATGGTGATTCTATTGGCAATCGACTAATTGTCCGTAATTTCCAATATGATTTTGCGGGACGGCCTATTCTTGAATCTGGTGTCTCCAATGAGAAGGCAGGAGACGGCAAGATTGTAGAACGTGGACAATTCGAAACGAAATATGTCTATGACCTTGCAGGCAACCTTTTGAAGAAACAAATTTTTAATGGTACAAGTTATGATACTGAAGAAAATACTTACACCTATAGAAACTTGATTGCTACCACCAAGTCTCCTTTTAATGCAAAGGGAGCAAGACAAAAACGTTTTGATTATGATAAGGTCGGCAATTTGGTTGCTGAGACTTCTATTATTTCTGGAACCGAACGTACAACTTCGTATACCTATGATGGTATGGCTTTAAAAACAAGTGTTACAGATCCGCTTGGAAATACTACCCGCTATCAATATGATCCAGCAGGGAATGTTGTGAAGATGGTGGACGCCAGATACTATACCCAATCTGTCGCAGAAGCCCCTGGAATTGAAAAAGAGTATGATGCCCTCAACCGGCTGGTGAAAACCACAGCATTCGATGGAACCACTAAAGAGGTTGTTGATTACAAAGAGTACGATGGCAGAGGTAATCCCATTAAACAAGCGGATGGAGAAGGATACAATACCGAGAATCCCGCGAAATCTATAGGAGCGGAGTATCGTTATAATGTGCTCGACAAGCCCGTCTTGGTCGTATCAGCACAAATAGCGTATTTAAATCAGCAGCAGGGCACGAGCCATTTCACCAAGAGTCTTAGCTACGATGGTTCAGGTAATGTATTGATCGAAACGACTGGTCCAGGCAATACTGCTCGATTTAGTTATGACCTCGGAGGAAGACTGCAACAATTAACTTATCCCGATGGTTCTACGGTTAAGAAGGAGTATGATTTAACCGGTAAATGGGTGATTAATAGCATTGATCAGTTAGGGCATGTAACTAAAACATACAATAATATTTTTGAAAAACCTTATTTGATTGAATATGCTGATGGTACAAAAGAAATGTTCAAGTATTCATCCAAAGGGGAGCTTCTTGAGAGTGTAAATAAAGAAGGAAACTCCACATATTACAGCTATGACCTGGCAGGCAATCAGATATCAGAGAAAAGCTTCATCAATAAAGATGGAACATACAACAACTATCGGTTAACCCGAGTTGATTATGATGAGGCCTCCAATATTATGGTCAAAGAAAGCTTCCTGAGTAAGACGAATAAAGCCAGCGGTGCTGTGAGTGAATCCAGCGCAGATAATCGGATGGAGCAAATCTTTGACAAAGCGGGAAGGTTAATCGTAATAAAGGGGCCATTCGGCAGAGAGAGTAAAAGTGATTACGACCGCTCTGGTAATGTGATTGCGTCCTACCAGAAAGTAAGTGATGCTAACTACGACATTACAAGGTACAGCTACGATCTTAGAGGAAGACTGAACAGGTCTACATTACTGGTTAAAACTGCTGATATTAGCTCTGAATATCTTGCAGGTGCGGAGTTCGACAATGAATATGTGGACCGTCTGCATGTGATCACCAGTTATTCCTATTACAAGAACGATCAGATCAAGAGCAAGACTGATCCCAAAGGTAATAAGACTTTATTTGAATATGACTATGATAAGCTCATGGTTAAAAAGACGGATGCGTTGCAGGGAATTTCAATTTATCAATATGACAGTAATGGCAATTTGATTGCTGAGACAAATCCCAACGGAGTGGCTACTCTATATGAGTATGATGCACTGAAGCGCTTGCTCCGAAAGATTGCACCATCAAGTGATGGGGAAAGAGCCATTACAAGGTATGTATATGACTTGGCTGGAAATCTAACTAGAGAAGTGTCACCTAACCAATACTCCTCTGAGAAGGATAAGAACGGTCAGTTAGCACAGTTGAAAGGTATGTCGTATACCTATGACACGATGAACCGGCGCATTTCAAAAATTTCACCTGAAGGAATCGGGTTGGAATATATTCTGTATAATCTGAATGGCCAGGTTGCCAAGGTTGTTGACGGACTTAGATATAACGGAAACCTGAAAACTTCCAAAGGGACGACTTATGCTTATGATGGTTTAGGAAGGATGGTTAATGAAACCAATGCCTTAGGTGTATCCAAGCAATATGAGTATAGTGTGCTGGATAATCTGGTGAAGCAAACTGATGGAAGAGGGAATTCCACGTTCTATAATGTTAATTCGGACGGCACCATAGCTCAAGTCAGCAATCCGGATGGAGGCGTGGTGAAATATGAATATGACAAACTGGGAAGGAAAATATTGGAAACCAGTCCGCTGGGAGCAACGACTGTATACAGTTACAATGCTTTTGGCAAAGAGAAATCAATAAAAGATCCTTACGGATATTCTATTGAAAAAAAATACGACCTTAACAGTAATCAGGTTTCTGAAAAAGACAAACGGGGAAGTCTGTCACTGTATAGTTATGATTCCATGGACCGGCTTACTGTGAAAAAAATCCCTCTGGAGATGGATAGCAGCAAAAACATTGTTTATTTATCTGAACAATATAAGTATGATTCGTTAGGGAATCTGCTCAAGAAGATGATTACAGGATCAAAGGACGATTCTCCTAAACGTGAAACAACTTATACCTATTATGACAACAATCTTGTCCAAAACATTGCAGACAACAGTGGAGCAAATACAGTCAAAAAATATGACAAAAACGGCAATATGATCCGACAGGAAAATCTGAGATTGGATGGTCTTGCTGATGTGCAAGAATTTGAATTTGATTCGGAGAACAGGCTGACTCAAAAAACAAACTGGCTGGATGAAGAAAGTGTAGGTGAAGCCTCCTACCTGCTTAATGTAGCTACCTTAAGAGCCACAGACATGCCTGGGAAAATTCGTCAGACTACTGGTTATGTCTATGATATATTGGGCAACAAAGTTCAAGACATTAATCCGCGTGCTTATGGCTATCTGGAGACGGATACAACGAACAGGAAATTATATACCTCTTATTATACCTACGACATCTTGAACCGCCCTGAGAAGTTCGTTCGATACAAGGGGACAACAGCGGTTTATAAGCAGTATGGGTACGATGAAGCAGGAAATAAAATTACAAGCAGAGATGAGCGGGGAGGAGTAACCCATTATCAGTATGATGCTGCCAACCGTGTAGCGGTCACTACAAATACGAAAGACAAGGAATTTGTATTCCAATACGATCTGGCTGGCAACAAAGTGCAGGAAGAGAACTCCAAGGGGTATACCATTTCATATACCTATGATAAGTTGAATCGTCTGGTTCTAACCAAAGATCCTGAAGGTACTGTGATCTCTAAAAACATCTACGATGCCAATAGTAATATTACCAAAAAAATCGACGCAAAAGGATATGCTGCAGGTAGCGAAGATAATTCACAGTATGGAAATGTATATCAATATGATCTGGCTAATCGGCTTATAGCATTCATTGATCCTGAATTAGCAGCCCAGAACGGAAACTCCAAGTTCACCACGAAATATCAATACAATATATATGGAGATATGGTCAGTCAAGCAGACGCATTAGGCAACTTGATGCAATATGAGTACAATAATGCCGGACATCTGATCAAGGTAATAGACGGAGAACAGGTTGAAGTTACTTATGGTTATGACCGTATAGGTAACAAGCTGTTTATGAAAGACGGGCGGGGCAAGCTGACCCAGTATCGTTATGGCTCCTTTGGAGTTCAGCAGTCCGTTACAGATGCTTCTAATCAATCAATTGGTTATAAATATGATCTTGCACTTAACAAAATACTAATGACAGACCAGATGATGCGTGATACTACCTACGAGTACGACAACTTTAATCATTTAATTGAAACCAAGGTTTCACAGACTGGTGACAAGGTTCTCTATGGTTATGATGAGGCAGGTAATCGTATTCGCATGACCGATGAGAGTGGGGTATCCACTTACATTTATGACTCTGAGAATCTGTTATTAGAAATGTCCAAAGATGGCAAGAAACAAATTAGTTATACCTATGATGATATCGGTAACATTGATACGATTACAGATGCTTTAGGGTATGTAACAACCTATCATTATGACAAATCAAGCAGGATGAACCAGGTGACTTATGACGGTCATACAACCGCCTATACTTATGATTTGAACGGTAACCGGGCGGCGGTTCAATACGAAGATGGCGTAAGGGAAGTGTTCGGCTATGATCGGAACAATCGTCTACTTACCGTAATCAATAAGCGGAAGAATGGCTCCGAGATATCCGGTTATCGTTACACCTATGATGAAGCAGGAAGACAAGAGACGGAGTCTGACAGCTACGGTACAACGAAATACAAATATGATCAAGCTGGCCGTATTTTGCAGATTGAAGCGCCAGGGAAGACGACCGTCTATGCTTATGATGGAGCGGGTAACCGTAAGTCTATGCTTGAGACCTACACTTCCATGCAGCCAAGCAGCTACAAGAACACAATAACTCAACAAGCTATTGAATTTAAATTAAAAAAAGCAGAATACCTGTATTCTTCCAGCAATCAATTATTGAAGCTGGAAGAGAGGATGAACGGCGCAGATGGCAAAGAGGTTCTGCTCAAAACCGTGGATTATCTGTATGATGCAGGTGGCAATGAGTTAAGCCAGCGGACCAGTTATATTCAACCCCACTCTGCTGATCTACACCAATCAACCGGTGGAGAAACGTATGAAGCAGGTGAACTACAGAAGACTAACCGCTATATTGAAAAAGTGTCCCGGACCTATGACGGTTTCAACCGGTTAAAGAAAGCGGTGACCGTTAAATCCGGTGATCGATCTGAAATTGAGTTTATGTATAATGGCGATGGTCTTCGAACCCAAAAAACGGTACGGAGTACTAAAACTCCGGATGTTGATAAAGAGACCCATTACGTATATGATCGGCAGCATGTCATCCTGGAGTTGGATAGCAGCGGCAAGCTAAGTACCCGCTATATCCGGGGAATCAATTATATTGCACGAATGGACCAGGCTGAGAAATATACCTATTATCTCTACAATGGTCATGGCGATGTTGTACAGACAGTGACTGCTAGCGGAGAAGTGCAGAATCAGTACGATTATGATGTCTTCGGTAACCGTACATTAACGATAGAACTCTATGTAGAATCTATTCAATATGGGGGAGAGTTCTATGATGCGGAGTCAGGACTATACTATCTGCGTGCCCGCTATTACGATCCCTATACGGCAAGATTCATATCCGAAGACAGCTACCGGGGCGAAGACACCAATCCATTAAGCTTGAACCTGTATACTTACGCTCACAATAATCCAATCTTGTTCCTGGACCCTACGGGCCACTGGGCAGCGGGTGATGAGAAGTTAAATGTAGAGGCGCAGGCGAAGCTCATTGCATTGACGAATGCTTATTACAAGGCTGTGACAGAGGCGGAAAAGAAAGCAATAACTGCCCAAGCCACAACAGTTAGAACAACAGAAGGGGCTAAAGATAAGTCAGTAGTTAGTCCACTGCAATTCCAAACAGCAGAAGTTACAAAGATTGTGGTGAATGGGACATCGAAGGGCTATGCAACAGAGAAGGAATGGAGGCAAGCGTTACAAAAGGTTGGAATAGGTGCGTCGGATTCTGAGCGGAAAACTGTTGGAGATACATTTTCAGGTGGAGCGAGTACTATAAACTACTCAACAGTCAACATGGTGACTATTGGACGAACAAGTCTGACGGTTACAGTAAACTCTTCTTCTAGGACGGTTGACTCAACAAAGAAGACTACAGACAGTGCGACTGCTTCACTTGCTATGAACTATAAGGTTACAGCCAATGAACTGAAGTTTATAGCGGATACAGGTTCATATATGGGAAGTCTGGAAAAATCTTTATACGTTATTGATGCAGTGAAGTCAAACAAAGGAAAAGTAACGTCTAATATTCTTAAGGATGCCAAGCTTAAAGTAGCAAAAGGCCCCATGGGAACAGTTGATATGCTACAATTCACTTACGATATGTCTGAAAAAGGGTTTACTGTAGGTGAAGCACTTAAAATGTATAAGGAAGAGGTCACCGATCCAAGAATGGCGGAGGCCTATGCTACAGTTACATTAAACCTGGTGGGCAGTGGTTTCAGTTTAAAGAGAATGGCACAAGCCGAGAGCAAGGTGAGTGTAACTAGAACCCCCAGTAAGCCTAAACTGGCAGGAATTGTTGAAGGCGAGGTTAAGGCGGCTGGAGGAACAGGGAAACTTTCTGGGAATTTTGAAACTTACTTTAGAACGATGAGTAAAGCTGACTATAATACCCTCGTACAAACAGGGAAAATGCCAGCAACAAGTGAGACATTTATTTCTCCGACACGGTCATTTTCTGAAGGTTATGATGGAGTCACTATTGAGTTTAAAGTAAATGCTGGAACTACCAAATCTTTAGAGAAAATAGGTGTAAGAGATGCTTCGGATCTAACAAAAAATGTATATAATAATATGCCTACAGTCTCAAAAGGATGGACTTCAATTAATGCATACTTTAAAGGAGAAGGGGATCAAATTAATATAGGTCTGGGTAAAGGCAATGCATTGGATACTTTTAATAGCAACATAATAGAATATAAGATTGTCGGAGGGAAGTAATCGTAAAATGACAAATACCGAAATAGAAGTGGTTAAAAAATTGATGAGAAAATCTATAACTAAGACTGAATTCTTGCAAGATTTCACTGTTGATGTTACACAGAATTCAGGTTATGTTTTAATGCTGTTAGAACGAGCGTATAATCGAAAAATAGCTAATGAGGTTGAATACTCTTTATTTATTGCTTTTTCTTTTAATCTGTTTAACGAAGACTATGTCGAAATTGCTTGCAAGTTAATAGAGTCTCATTGGCATTTTCAGCATGAAAATCTGGCAATGATTCTTCAAAGATTGAAATCACCTGCTAGCATTGAATATTTGTATAGGGCGGCTGTAACACAATTCGATTATCTTGACTTTGACGAAGCGTATGCCTTAGCTGTCAAATGTATATGGGCACTGGGTGATATTAACACTGAAGATTCAAGGGGGAAGTTGAAACTTCTTACAGAGTCGGAAAATGAAATAATCAGAGAAAATGCCGTAAAACAACTAGAACGAAATAATTGAGTAATAAACGTAATTGGGTGAAGTGAATAACTTTACCCGATTACTAAACTTTATATCTTGTGAGGGAATAACCGTATATGGAGAAAAATAAAAATACTACAATAACTGCAGAAGAGAAAAGAATTATGGCACTTTACAATCTTGAGACAATTAGAGTATATCAGGCATATAATCACGAAATTGCAGATGAGGTGTTGGAACTTGGTAGGTTTGGATCTTCTTTTAAAATAAATAGGATGACTTGGATAAAGCCATCATTTTTATGGATGATGTATCGATCGGGATGGGGAACTAAACCTAACCAAGAAAGGATATTAGCAATTGATATAACTAGAGAGGGTTTTAACACAATCCTGTCAAATGTAATCCTATCCGCATTTGATCCTGAAATATATACCTCTTATAACGAATGGCAAAGGAAATTACTTAATTCTCAAGTAAGATGTCAATGGGACCCTGATAGAGATGAATATGGGAATCAATTGACAAGGAGAGCAATACAATTGGGTTTGAAGGGTGATATGGTACAAAATTATCTATACAAATGGATTGTAGAAATTAATGATATAACTGAGTATGTACTAGATGCTAGAGAAGCGGTACGATCTGATAATTTTAGGATTGATATGTTGCCGAATGAAGTTGAGTATCCACTGGAAGACTCTACCAAAAAAACGCTTGGTATACTAATAAGCTAGAACAGAGCTTCGTAGTTGGAAGACCAGTAATATAAACGAATTATGTCTCTGAGTATCAAAATTAGTAAAATCAATGCTTCGCTAGAAGAGGATAGTACAGGTTGATTATGGTCAGATACGACCATGATTAATCTGTTTTTTATTGTCTTAGGTGTATACTCTCCTTTCCATTGGAAGCAGTAATAAGGTAATAAATAGCCGCTATTGTCAGAAGGCTTACATGAAGGGAACAGCAAAAGGATCAGGGCATATTCCTCCAAAATTACCCGGTGTAATGATATATTGTTAAGGGTGGCTACTGCGTAAGGTAAGCCACAATAGACCAGGCATTACGGAACCGCTACAGGAACAGATATTTGTCCGAGATAAGGAGAACCCATGAACATTAAAGTATTAATTGTAGAAGATGACCCGATGGTGGCGAAGTTCAACCGTCATTATCTGGAGCAGATTCCGGGCTTTGAATTTGGGGGCTGGGCCCCTTCAGGAGATGAGGCGATGAAGCTGCTGAAGGAGCAGTCCATCGACCTCATGCTGCTGGATATCTATATGCCGCATACCAGCGGCCTGCAGCTGCTCTCCTCCCTGCGGGAGCAGGGGAGCAAGGTGGATATCATTGTGATCTCCGCGGCCAGTGACAATGCCAGCATCCGCAAGGCGCTGCAGAACGGGGCGGTGGATTATCTGATCAAGCCGTTTGAGTTTGCCCGCTTCCAGGCGGCGTTATCGGCGTACCGTGAAGATTATCAGCTGATGCACAAGGAGCATCTCAGTCAGGAGCAGCTGGATAAGCTGCTGCGCCATTCGCTCGGTACCGAAGAGGACAAGCCGGCTCTGTTGCCGCAGGCCCTGCCCAAGGGGCTGGCTGAAGGCACACTGGACAGCATCTGGAGCACGATCAACCGGCTGGAGAGTCCGGTATTCTCCACGGAGGATATCAGCAGCCATGCGCCGATCTCGCGGATCTCTGTCCGCAAATATCTGGCTTTTCTGACCGAAGCGGGAATTCTGGAAATGGAGCTTAGCTACGGCGCGGTGGGCAGACCGGTCTATATGTACAGGGTGAAGCCGGAGGGGTATGAACGGATAAGTAAGTACTTATAATCGGGTGGAACGGAACGATGAGGATAGCTGGGGATAGTGTGGAGTCACGGCTGTCCCGAGGTTGCCCCCAGGCGGTCCATGACTCCATAGCCGTTGCGAAATGCTGTGAAGTAATTATGCTGTGCCATACCTAAGCGTGCGCTGAATCACTCGAAGGCCTGCTGCAAGGCCAGCGGGTTGAACGGGTTCATAATTTTGTAAGCCTTCAAGTGAGGGTTATTCAAATCATTGTCATAGATAATCATATGCTGCTTACCCTTCAGAATAATATCGAAGCGCTGCTTGCGGTCCGTCTGTACGATGGTAATGTAATAGCTGTACCTGCTGCCGGAGCTGACATTTCGGGCTGATTTCATTAAGCGGACGTCAGAGAAGTCCTCACAGATCTGTCTAATCGCTTCCGGTTCAGTAACGACAATATCCTTCTGTTCGCCGGGAACAGAAGACAACCGGGTAATCTCCAGGGCAGCGATATCTTCCAGAGTAAGTGATCTGGCAACGACTCGTTTGAATGAAGTATAGCGGTTTGCGGAATAGGTGATCAGAGAGACCCCTGCTGCTGCCAAAATCGTTCCGGCAAGCATATATTTTTGGCTTTTTTCCATAGTTTCTGCTCCTCCTAGTAATACAGTCGTGTAAGTCCCCATTATAAATCTATAAACACATCCGGGCAAATGTACTAACTTTATTTACTTTATTATTACTTTAATCACTATATTATTTCTTTAATCACTTAATAGTGGAGGGAGGTCTCTTTCAGGTTATGATGATTGTGAAAATATGCACAATTACAATTGGAGGAACAATCAATGAACCGAAAGAGATGGGCAAGTCTGCTGGGCACAGGGTTGCTGCTGGCAAGTCTGGTGGCGCTGCCAGCCTGCAGCAGTAACAAAGGGGAGTCTACGGACATTGTTATTATCGGCGGCGGCGGGGCGGGAATGACCGCGGCCATTGAAGCGCATAATCAGGGTGCGAAGGTTATTTTAATTGAAAAAATGCCTATGCTCGGAGGCAACACCGTCCGCGCGGAAGGCGGGCTGAATGCCGCAGGCACACCTTATCAGGCTGCGGCGGGCATCACCGACAGTCCTGAGCTGCATTATGAGGACACCATGAAGGGCGGCAAGAACCTGAACAACCCGGAGCTGGTCAGAACGCTTACGAATGGCGCGACCGCTTCAGTAGAATGGCTGAAGGAGAACGGAGCCGAGCTGTCTGAGGTAGGCCGCGCAGGCGGTGCAAGTGTGAACCGGATTCACCGTCCGGCGGGCGGAGAGGCGGCAGGTAATTTCATAGTGGTTGCACTGAAGAAGAAGCTGGAAGAAGACAAGATTGATGTGCGGCTGCAGACGACTGCGGATGAGATCGTCAAGAACAAGGACGGCGTGGTTACCGGAGTGAAGGTGACGGATAAGGAAGGCAAGCATTATACGATCAGCGCGAATTCCGTGATTCTGGCGGCCGGCGGTTTTGGAGCCAATATGGATATGATCAAGGGCTACCAGCCGCAGCTTGAGGGGTTCTCCACTACCAACCATCCGGGCGCGACGGGCGATGGAACAAAGATGGCCGAGAAGATCGGGGCCAAGCTGGTAGATATGAAGGAGATTCAGATTCATCCGACTACCATTCCGGGTCAAGGCGTGCTGATCACCGAAGGCGTGCGCGGAGACGGTGCGATTCTGGTGAATAGCGAAGGTAAACGATTCACGAATGAACTGCTGACCCGCGATGTCGTGTCCCGGAACATTCTGGCCCAGTCCGGCAAGGTGGCCTACATTATTTTCAATGATGAGCTGCGTGCCAACCTGAAGGCGACTGAAGTTTATTTTGGAATGGATCTGGTACAAGAAGGGGCGACCCCAGCGGAATTGGCTGAACAGATTGGCGTAGATGCTGCAGCGTTGACCGATACGATGGACCGTTACAATGGATTCGTCGCTTCCGGCAAGGATACAGAGTTTGAACGGCCGGATCTTAAGCTGTCTTTTGAGCAAGGCAAATATTACGCTATTCAGGTAACACCGGGAATTCACCATACGATGGGAGGAGTAGCCATTAACAGTCACGCGCAAGTGCTGGATACCCAGGATCAGGTGATTGCCGGGCTGTATGCTGCGGGCGAAGTGACCGGCGGGGTGCATGGCGCTAACCGGCTTGGCGGAAATGCGCTGGCGGACATCACCACCTTCGGCCGGATTGCAGCAGACGAAGCCGTGAAGTCGCTTAAGAAATAGATCATAGAAGGAGGAATTATCCATGCAAAAGCGGACAAAAACCATGCTGTTATCAGCGATCGCCGCTGTGACTGTACTTGTGACGGGATGCTCTTCTTCCGGCAAGTATGTGGACGGGACGTATGACGGTACAGGCAAAGGCGTAAAGAGCGATATTAAAGTCGCAGTAGAAATCAAGGATGAGAAAATTGAGGGCATTACCGTTAAGGAGCATAAGGAAACCGAAGCTATGATTGATGCGGCGGTGGAGAATACGATTCCCGAAATTATCGAAAAGCAGACCACCGAAGGCGTCGACGCCCTCTCCGGTGCTTCCGGCTCCAGCGGTGGGATTATCGAAGCGGTGGCTCAGGCACTGGAGCAAGCCAAGAAGAAGTAAGCTAGCTATTCTATTATTTTAGGTGAAAAGGTTGTACACAAGCCATACAAGCCCAGCCCTCCTGTCTCCGGCAGCAGGACTGGGCTTGCTTCATTCCCTCGAACCGTTCCTAAGGAGGAGCTTTACAAATTCAAGTTCAACAAATATAGTTCGATATTGTATAGAGGGTTGGAAGGAGGGCTTGTGCCCATGGGCAAAACAAAAAGCCTCAGTCTCAGGACAATGGTAGCCGTCATGGTCTCTGCCGTTGTGCTGCTAGTATTGCTGATCTTATACTTTATCTTCCGCAATCAGATTATTCCCCAGACCCGGCAGGCACTGGAGGATAAGGCGATTACGATTGCCCGTACGATTGCCCTGATCCCGCTGGTCTCAGAGGGCCTTAGTGAAGGAAACAGCAAGGAGATCCAGGACTACACCTCCAGGATCGCCCGCCGCAATGACATTATGTTTGTAGTGGTGACCGATATGAAGGGTATCCGCTATTCCCACCCGGATGATTCTCTGGTCGGTCTGCCTTTTGCCGGAGGAGGGCAGGAAATCTCCCTGCGCGGGGGCGAGAGCATCTCGGAAGGAGCAGGGCCGCTGGGCAGGTCGCTGCGGGGCTTCGTTCCGGTCTATAACAACCGGGGACATCAGGTGGGAGTGGTCATCGCCGGTCTGTCACTGGAGAGGGTCGAGCGGCTGGTCCGTCTGAATGAATGGACGATTATCGTGATCCTGGTCTCGGGAGCCTTACTTGGAGCAGGCGGCTCGTTCATTCTGGCGGCACGGATCAAGCGGATGGTCTTCGGCATGGAGCCGGCGGATATTTCCAAGCTGCTGCAGGAGCGCAGCGCTATGCTGGAATCTACGCGTGAGGGAATTATCGCGGTAGACCAGGAAGCGCGGATTACGATCCTTAATATGGAGGCCCAGCGGCTCTTGAAGGCGGCGGGGATTGGAGGAAGCGCCATCAACCGGCAGATAGCCGATTATTGGCCGGAGCTGCGCCTGGAGCGGGTGCTGTTGAACGGTGAGGGGGTACAGGACCGGGAACTGGAGCTGGGGGACAGCTCTCTGCTGGTGAACAGTCTGCCGGTCCGGGTCAACGGTACAATCGTCGGAGCCATTGCCACCTTCCGGGATGAGACCGAACTGGCGGTGCTGGCTGAGAAGCTGTCGGGAGTCTCCGTCTATGCAGAAGCCCTGCGCTCCGGTGCCCATGAGTTCATGAATAAGCTGCATGTGATTATGGGCATGACGCATATGGGCCTGTATGATGAGCTGCAGCAATATATTCTGGGCACCGTAAGCAACTACCAGAAGGAGATTGGGTCGATTACGAGACAGATCAAAGATCCGGTAATGGCCGGTTTCCTGCTGGGTAAGCTGAGCCGGGCGCGCGAAGCGGGAATTGAACTGCTGCTGACAGAGGACAGCTATCTGCCGGAGCCGGCAGATCCGCAGGTGATTCATGAGCTGATCACCATTGCCGGTAATCTGCTGGATAATGCGCTGGAGGTGCTTGGGAAGTTCCGCGGGCCAGCCGGTAAGCGGGTTGAACTTGCTTTTCAATATGAAGAGGGGCGGCTGTTATGTGAGGTAAGCGACAACGGCCCTGGAATTCCGGTGAACCTCCAGGAGCAGATCTTTGTCCAGGGCTTCTCCTCCAAGGGAGAACAGCGGGGGATCGGCTTGTATCTGGTCAGGAAAAGTGTGGATAAACTTAACGGCCATGTTCAGCTTGCCGCCGGCAGCGGTCCGGGAGCCCATTTTATCGTGGATGTGCCCTATGCGGTCAAGGAAGAGGAGATGTAGACTTTGTGACGGCTATTCACTTACTTTAGTTACAAAACTCTTTAATTAGTTACGGAAGCTTCCAAAACCTCCTCTATTGCCTCTATGATAATTGTGAAAATATGCACAAGGGGGCAAGTCTTACAATGAATAAGAGATTAACAGCGACGCTCATCCTCGTTCTGTCTGTGATGCTGGTTATCGCGGGCTGCGGAAGCAACAATGCAGGCAGCAGCACCAAGGAGAGCAAAGGAACCAACAGTGCGGCCACAGAGCCTGCAGCAACCGCTGCACCTAAAGAGACAGCCGAAGCCGTATCGGGAGCATCCGAAGCGAGCTATACACCGTACGATCAATTACAAGATAAATATGATATCGTCATTGTCGGTGCAGGCGGAGCAGGAATGTCTGCGGCGCTGGAAGCCAAGGCAAACGGCATGAACCCGGTTATTCTGGAGAAGATGCCGGTGGCAGGCGGTAATACAACGAAATCCTCCTCCGGGATGAACGCTTCGCAGACGAAGTTCCAGAAGGAGCAGGGAATCGAAGACAGCAATGAGCTGTTCTATGAAGAGACACTCAAGGGCGGTCACGACACGAACAACAAGGAATTACTTCATTTCTTCGTGGATAGCTCCGCAAGTGCGATTGACTGGCTCGATTCGATTGGCATCCGCTTGAACAACATTACGATTACCGGCGGAATGAAAGAGAAGCGTACCCACCGTCCGGAAGACGGCTCTGCTGTCGGACAATATCTGGTTGCAGGACTCGTGAGGAATGTTCAGGAGCAAGGGATTCCGCTGTTCGTTAATGCGGATGTGAAGGAGCTTACAGTGCAGGACGGTAAGGTGAACGGCGTCAAGGTTCTGTTCAACCAGGCTGATGAGAAAGTCATCAGTGCAGCAGCGGTTATCGTGACCACCGGAGGTTTCGGTGCGAACAAGGAACTGATCTCTACAGTCAGACCCGACCTGGAAGGGCTGGTAACCACCAATCAGATCGGCAGCACCGGCGACGGCATCACGATGATTGAGAAAGTCGGCGGAACCACCGTCGATATGGATCAGATTCAGGTTCACCCGACAGTACAGCAGGAGAAATCCTACCTGATCGGCGAGGCTGTCCGTGGGGAAGGGGCTATCCTCGTATCCAGTGCAGGCAAACGTTTCGGCAACGAAATGAATACCCGCGACAAGGTGACCGCTTCGATCAATACTCTCCCTGAGAAAACAGCTTATCTTGTCTTTGATTCCGGAGTGAAATCCCGCGTCAAAGCAGTGGAGCAATACATCAAGATGGGCGTGGTCCTGACAGCAGATACCCCGCAGGCACTGGCGGAACAAATGAAGGTTCCTGCCGCTGAATTGAAGACTACTGTGGATACCTGGAACAATGCGGTGAAGAGTAAGTCGGATGCAGAATTCGGCAGAACTACCGGCATGGACCATGATCTGTCCGGGGCCCCCTATTACGCGATTCAGATCGGCCCTGGGATTCACTACACTATGGGCGGTGTGGTCATCAACACCAATACTGAAGTCCTGAACAAAGACGGCAAAGCCATCACAGGCCTGTTCGCAGCAGGTGAAGTGGTCGGCGGGCTGCATGGTGAGAACCGCATCGGCGGCAACTCGGTAGCCGAGATTATTATCTTCGGCCGCCAGGCTGGGATCAAGTCCGCTGAATTTGTCAAAGAACAATAAGCTATATTCCATATGGGTTCTATCTATTCTTAGAGTGAAAAAAGGATGCTCCACAGCCGTCAGGCCTGTGCGGGCATCCTTTTTTCTTCTATCATCTCTTGGCTATCAAATGCCCTTTTTGCGTCCCGGCAGGACATTTTGATGGTCAGGCTGGAAAATTAATGCATATCCTACTTCAGACAACCTGATGCAGAATCCGGAACAACTGGCGCGCCTGCATCAGCTTGTCGGTCTGCTGGAACCAGTGAGTCCATAAGGTCCAGCTACAAGAAAGGGGATTTTACAAATGAATCAGAACGAGATCAGCAACAGCAGTACTTTGGCAGGTTCGATTCCTTACCTTTATGCTTCCTATGAGGTTGGAGTAAGATTTGGGAGAGTTGCCGTCATTGATCCCACGGATGATAGCATCGTCACCCATATTCCGGTTGGTTCTCAGCCTGGCGCTATGTGCATGGACCCTCTGGGAAACAAGGTCTATGTGGTTAACACGGGCGAGAGCAGTGTCTCCATCATTAATACCGAGAACAATAAAGTAATGGCTACTTTACCTGTCGGCCGTGGAGTAACGGCTTTAGCTCCTGCCGCTCCTACGGCGGTCATCGTTCATCCCTTTGGTCAAAAAGCCTACGTCGCCAATTCCAATAATCACTCCATCACGGTCATCGATAACCGTACCAATAAGGTATTGACAACCCTCCCTACTGGAGTTGGCCAGCCCTTTGCCTTCGCCGTCTCCGACAACAACCCGCTTGTCTTTGTTGCTTGTAAATATAAGGATAACAAGGATTATATCTTAACCATTTCGGTTGATAATAACTCGATTTCGACATTTGGAATGAATTCTGAGCTTACCTTTGATCCTCCCCATAACCCCCTTGTGATTCATCCTGATGGGCATACTGTGGGAGTGCTGGGACCGAACGGCTTCCTGAAATATTTTAACGGTGCAACTCCGGGTGAAGAGAAAAACACAAGTGTGCTGGATAATACGGTATCCGGAGTTTACTTTGGCAGCGCACCGGCTAAATTGTTCACTACCTCGCCACCCAATAAGGCCTATCTTAAATATTTTGAGGATCTCTCTATAAAAGCTAGCGGAGAGATTACTCCCGTAAAACTTAGGGATATTAAAAGCTATAGAGGTCAGGACCAGATTCGCGTATCTCCCAACCCGCAATACGTGTGTATAACGGTTCAACCTACAGCCAATACGCCGTGTGGCTTACAAATTTATAACGAGGTGGGAACGGTATCTCAGTTCATTGAACTCTATTACGCAGGCGATCTGACGATTACTCAGGATAGCACCAAGGCTTACGTGGAACAGAGATCGGTTATTGTTCCGATTGATCTGGCAACCGCAGCTGCCGGGGCAGCCATTGACATTAGCTCTGGCTCCAGTGATTCTAATGTCATTATCAAGAATATTGTCGCCTCTTACGAAACGCAGAATTCGGGTACAGTGGTCAGTTCATAATCCCAGATTCAGTGGTTCTTAGGAGATAAAAGATGAGCTGCCCGGAGATTCGGCTTCCGGGCAGCTCATTTCTACATAACAGCCGGAGAGGGCGCCGGCTTGGCAGGGCGGGTCAACGAGAACAGGTCCAGCTCCGGGCGGATCTTGCCGGCCAGCGTATCTGCCAGCAGCTCGGCGGCGATCATACTGTAGACGGTCCCGTTCCCGCCATAGCCCTCAATGAAATAACAATGCGGATACTCCGGATGTTCTCCGATATAAGGCAATCCGTCACGGGTAGTGCCGAATACGGCTCCCCATGAATATTCGGCCTGGACGCCTCGGAGTTCAGGGAACAAGGCCACCAGCTCTTCTATGAGACGCTGGCCCTGGGAGAGCACCCGGACATCCCGCCGCTCGGGACTGGTAAGCGCCTCATCCTTGCCTCCGGCAATAATCCGGCCGTCCGGAGTGGTCCGGAAGTACAAATAAGGCCGCGCCGTTTCCCAGAGAAGACTTTGTTCATGCCATTTAGGGAGACTGCCGAGAGGCTCGGTCATAATGGCATAGGT
This sequence comes from Paenibacillus tritici, assembly GCF_013204885.1. GTDB lineage: Bacteria > Bacillota > Bacilli > Paenibacillales > Paenibacillaceae > Paenibacillus_AQ > Paenibacillus_AQ tritici. The sequence goes on along the minus strand of NZ_JABMKX010000013.1, from coordinate 108,582 downwards.
ATTGATCAGCTCAGCGCCCCGGTCCTTTTTCATCTCCTGGGTTTCATACCCCATGGCAAACACTACCTTCTTCGCGAAGATCCGGCCATTCTCTGTATGGCAGATTACACCGTCAGCATTGTACTCGTAATGAAGGGCTTCAGTGTGCTCATAGACCCGGACCCCGCCGGAGTGCGCTGTTTGAATCAGGCTGTGCGCGGTCCGCAGCGGATTGGTCTCCGCATCGCCTTTGGAGAATAATGCACCGGGCTTGGAGAAGGAATAATGCGAGCGGATAGTATCCTCATCCCAGAACTCCGAGTCGAAGCCGTGCTTGATCAGATTCTCATTCTCGTGCTTCAGAACAGGTACGTCTTCCGGCACGCTGGCGTACAGCAAGCTGCTGCGCTCCATAATCTGAGGATCTATATCCAGCTTGCCGGGCAGCTCAAGAATAGCACGCATAGCCTGCTGACAGAGCTTATAGAACAGCACGCCGTTCTCTTCACCGAAGGTATTCATGCAGGAGGTAAGCGATTTGTCATTGGCGATCTGAAGCAGCCCCGTATTGGCGTGGGAGCTTCCGGTGACGACTGTTTTTTTGTCGATGAGGACGGTGTCTGCTCCGCTATGGGACATCCGGTAGGACATCATGGCTCCGCCCATACCGCCGCCCACAATAAGACAGTCGCAGGTGATGTCTTCAGTAAGTACCGGATACACCGGAGGATGAAGCAGGGTATGCTCCCAGGGCAGATGCCCGCTGATAAGTCTCATGGTTTGGTCGCTCCTTTGTATATCCAAAGTATTAGTATTTGCAATTTAACAGAGACTATGCGAAGCCGCAGGGTTAGTCCATTATGGTGTGAGCTTTCATTGTGCCTGGTGGCACATAAAGATTTTCCCTCTGAGGCATACTAAGCAACGCTTGAACATCCAGAAGGAGGGAATACCGAACATGCAATCTAACCAAATGCAGGCACTTAGCGGAAAAGAATTGGAATACATCGCCGATTCCATTTCCAACGAGGATTTGCTGATTAAGCAGCTGGCTGCTACAGCCGGAACCACCCAGAATTCCACGGTTCAGGGAATCTGCATCCAGCAGATCCAGAGTCATACCCACCATATGGATATGCTGGTACAGCTGCTGCATCAGCATCAGCAGTATGCGCCGACCCAGCCGCAATAAGTAGCAGTCTTCAGCAACCGGAAGCAGATGCTCACAAACTTTAAGGAGGTACTACGGTGAACGTACACAATGGAACGCCATTTATGGCGGATGAGGATTTACTCTACACGATTCTGGCCGATTTGAAGCGGACAGTCCGTGAGTATACAACAGCAGCCACAGAATCGAATTGTCCGGCAGTAAGACGGGTGTTCAATGAATTAACGATGGATACCCTCAGAATTCAGGGGGATCTGTACATGCAGATGTCTCAGATGAACATGTATGCCCCTCCCGGTAAAGCACTGCGCCAGGATGTGGACAAACAGATTCAGAGTGCCCAGCAGACCCAGCAGAAATTGCAGCAGTTCGTACGCGAGAAAACGGGCGGAGCAGGTGCCTACAACCACGGCTCCAATGTTCCGCAGCATCAGGCTAACGTGCAGCAGCATAATAACGGTTCCTATTATATGTAACCCTGACGCCTGACTGGTGAAGCATAAGAGCGCTTCATCTAAAATAACCCCGCCCCGGCGGGGTTATTTTGTTTGCAGAACGGTTATTTTCATGTCATATTAATACTAAACTCTTTTCGCAGGAGGCTAGGAAATGAATGAAGAATTGAAGAGGAAAGTGCTGGAACTGCTCAAGGAGGATGCACGAAGCTCAACAGCCTTAATGGCGACCCTGCTTGGTGCGGAAGAAGAAGATGTTAAATCCGTGATTGCACAAATGGAACAGGATCATGTTATTGTGAAATATGCGACGGTTGTCAATTGGGATAAAGTGGATGATGAACGGGTGACTGCCCTGATCGAGGTGCAGATCACGCCGGAACGGGGCCGCGGCTTCGAAGGTATTGCCGAACGGATCTATCTGTATCCGCAGGTGAAGTCAGTCTATCTGATGTCGGGGGCTTACGATCTGCTGGTTGAAGTGGAAGGCCGCAATCTGCGCGAGGTCGCCAATTTTGTCTCAGAGAAGCTGTCGCCGATTGATGCCGTGCTCTCAACCAAGACCAATTTTACGCTCAAAAAATACAAACAGGACGGTATCATCTTTGAAGAGCATGAGGAAGACAACCGTCTGATGATATCTCCGTGAAGGATGTAATGTCATGATCATTAATAACAGTCAGCATACAGGAGATACAAGCAAGTCCATGAACTCCTATTTGGCCCCGCTGGTCCAGCAGATTCAGCCGTCGGGCATCCGCAAGTTTTTCGACCTGGCAGCAGGCAGCAAGGATATTATCTCGCTGGGTGTCGGTGAACCGGATTTCAAGACCCCGTGGCATGTAAGGGAGGCTTGCGTCTATTCGCTGGAGCGCGGCTTCACCGGCTACACCTCAAATGCAGGAATGCCGGAGCTTCGTGAGGGCATTGCCGAGTATTTGCATACCCGCTTCGCGGTGCAATATGATCCTGCGAACCAGATTATCGCCACGGTCGGCGGCAGCGAAGCCATAGATCTGGCGCTCCGGGCTCTGATCGCCCCGGGAGATGAGATTCTGATTCCCGAGCCTTGTTATATCTCTTATTCTCCGATTACAGCGATTGGCGGCGGGATTCCGGTTGGCATTGAGACGTTCGGGGAGAATAACTTCAAGCTGACTGCTGAGGATCTGGAAGCCAAGATCACCCCGCGCTCCAAGATTCTGATTCTCTGTTATCCGAGCAATCCGACCGGCGCAATCATGAGCCGTGAGGATTGGGAGCCGATTGCCAAGGTAGTGGAGAAGCACGATCTCATTGTCATTTCGGATGAGATCTATGCTGAACTGACCTATGGAAGCAATCATGTCAGCTTCGCATCCCTTCCGGGGATGCTGGACCGGACCATCCTGGTCAGCGGATTCTCCAAAGCCTTCGCCATGACCGGATGGCGGATGGGTTATGCCTGCGGCCACCCGGATCTGATCTCCGCCATGCTGAAGATTCACCAGTACACTGTTATGTGTGCGCCTTCGATGGGCCAGGTGGCTGCACTGGAGGCACTGACCAACGGGATGGAAGAGAAAGACCGCATGGCAGACTCTTATAACCAGCGCCGCAGACTGATTGTCAAAGGGCTGCGGGAGGCGGGACTGGATTGTCATGAGCCGCAAGGCGCATTTTATGCGTTCCCGAGTATTCAGCGCACAGGACTCACCTCAGACCAATTTGCCCAGCGCCTGCTGCTGGAATATAAGGTTGCAGCGGTCCCGGGCAGTGTATTCGGTCTGGGCGGTGAAGGCTACCTGCGCTGCTCTTATGCTACCTCAGTGTCCCAGTTGAATGAAGCGGTTGAACGAATTGGGGCATTTGTCTCAGAACTCGCCCGGGAAGGGGCATAGAAGGCATCCAGAAAGAAGTAAATCGGACTATAGCCGATCACCTTTTGACATGGTATTATTTAACTATAAGGACAAGAAACACCTGTAATACACTTACATGGACCTCTTATTCCGGGAATAGGGCGCACAAGGCCGGACGAACAGCACTACATATTCTCTGTCCGGGTGCCGCGCAATAATACATCAGGAAGGGTGATTGTGCTGAGCGCAGATTATTACTTACCTTCCTATGGCGGGAAATGTGGTTCCGGAAGCGGGATACATCCTGCCAGAGGGGATGCTGATGCACGCAGGCTCTCGCTGGAAGATGAAATTCAGATGCTCCGCAGCAGAATGGAACAGCTCTTTATGCAGGAGAATTCCTTCACCTCGGATAATGTCATTGCAATCAGCAGCTTGCTGGATCTCAAGATTAATGAGTATATGCGAGGCCGCCACCGCAAGCGGGATTAGCGCGAAGCCGCGGCGTAATGTTAGTATAACGGATGTCTCCTTGGCGGGAGATGTCCTTTTTTTGTGACCGGATTTTGTGACCGGAAGCAGTTGGATTTTCAGCACTTGCTAATGAACAAATGAGACCTTGCAAGGAAGCAGTTGGATAAACAACACTTAATAGACCGCAAATCAATCAGAGTAGAGGAAACGTACGAAATTAAATGACGTTTCTCCAACTAATTACCTCAGACGCTCGAAATCATCTCAAATAAGATACGTTTATCCAATTGCTTGTGCAGTGAGGGAGGAGATAGCCGCCCTTCAAGAACGATATCCGTTGCTTTGGACAATACAATCATCCAGAGGATAAATTAATACCTTACCCAGGTTAAAATAGTGCGTCTTCCAGGCTGAATTCCCCCATTCAAATTAGGAGGTGCATAGAATTGCATTCATGAGGAATTCGTCTTTTGTTCATTTACTTATTTATCCATAAAATAGTATTATAACTACGGCTACTGTTCCTGTTCCATCAATAGAGCTGGTTCTGCACTTCATGACAATAGAATCAATAGCACCCATCCCAAATCCAAAAGGTGGAAAGATCCATGATCAAGGTATTTAAAAGCGCTTCCGGTAAAGAACGGGTTCATAGCTCCTATAACGAACTGCTATCGCAGTGGGGAACAGAGCACCGGGAATCAACTATTACTACAAAATACGGTCTGACCCATTGTATATCATCGGGCAATCCGTTGAATCCGCCTTTGCTTTTGTTCCACGGGGTAGGTGATAATTCGGCCGTGATGTGGCTGCTCAATATGAAGGAGCTGTCACGGCATTTTTATTGTATTGCAGTAGATACGCTGGGAGGACCGGGGAAGAGTATTCCAGGTGAGAGGTTCAATAAACGGACTTTTGATCAGGTAGATTGGATGAACGGGGTTGCAGATGGTCTGAACCTTGAGCACTTTTATGTGGCAGGGGTATCGAACGGAGCGTACATGGCCTTCAACTATACAGTTCACGAGCCGCGAAGAGTATTGAAGACTGTCTGCATGGAAGGAGGAATGGTCACTGCCCCGTTAAAAAGCATGCTACATACGCTGTTGATGATGTTCCCGGAAATTCTTGTTCCCACACATAGCAATCTGCTGAAAGTAGCCCGGAAGCTCAGTTCGCCTGCGTCCGGCTTTTTTGACAAGCACCCGGAAGTCGGAGAGCATCTGGTGTTATTGATGAAAAATCATAATCAGCAGGCCATGTTTCCCCATAAGCTTCAGCCATACGATAAAGAGAAAGCGATTGCAGTAAGGGATAAGCTTTATTTTCTGCTGGGTGATTATAAGCTGCGTCATAAGAAGGAATTCTTAGGGATACTTGAGGACGGCGGGTTTCGTTACTCAGTCATACCGGATGCCGGGCATGGCCTAAATCATGAGCAACCAGAGCGAGTTAACCGTGAGCTGATAGATTACCTGAAGGGACGGGACGTCCACATCTAAAAAAGCCCCCTGTGTCCGTCCGAGGACAGCCCAGGGGGTTGTTGCTCTAGCTCACCTTGAACGTTGCCACTGCCTGCTGCAGCCCGTCCGCCATCTTCGCAAGCTCAGTAGAGGCAGCGGCGACCTCTTCCATGGAAGCCAGCTGCTCCTCGGAGGAAGCAGCCACACTCTGCGAACGCTCCACGGCTTGCCGTGCGATTTCGGCCATCTGTTCTACTGAGGAGGTCAGCTCCTCCGTTCCGGCCAGGAGCTGCTCGGAAGAGGAGGACATCTCATGAACCTGGGAGTTAATCTCGCCGATGCCGCCGAGGATGTCCGTGAACAGGCGCCCCGCTTCCCCAACCATCCGTGAGCCTTCCTGAACGGCGTTAGCATTGGCAAGCACGGCATCCGACGCAGCCAGATTTCCCTGCTGAATCTCGAGAATCAGGCTGCTGATATGACCGGCAGCCTCTGCCGTCTGCTCGGACAGCTTCTTCACCTCACTGGCAACGACCGAGAAGCCCCGTCCATACTCACCCGCTCTTGCCGCCTCAATCGCCGCATTCAAGGCCAGCATACCGGTCTGATCGCTGATGCCTTTAATCAGTCCGACAATATTTCCGATCTGCTTGGACTGGGAGTTCAGGGACTCAATCAAGCCGGAGGTATCTGCTGCGGCCCGTTCCATCTCCTCCATCTGTTCCACGGCCTCCATAATCACCGAATGCCCATTCTGCGCCTGGCTGGCAGCCCGTCCGGCTGCCTGGGCCGTGTCCATCGAAGCTTCCGCAATCCGCTGGACTCCGGCGGCCATCTCCTCCATGGCTCTTGCAGACTCGCGGGTAGACTGAAGCTGAGTATCCGCCCCGCCCGCCAGATCCTGAATGTTCTCCACAATGACCTCTGTCGTAAGATTGGTCTGATTGGCGCTCGACATTAATTCCTCCGAGGTGGAAGCCACCTGAAGCGAGTGGTCGGCGATGCTTCCCAGCAGTCCGCTTAGATTGTCAATCATCCGGTTCATATGTCCGGCCATATCGCCGAGCTCATCCTGGCTGTCCACACTGAGCTTCCCCGTGAAGTCCCCTGCCGCCATCCGCTGGGACATCTCACTGACGCGGGCCAGCTTCCGGGTAATATATCGGCTGTACAGATACACCGCCGCGAACGTCAGCACAAGACCGATAAGACTAACCAGCACAATCGACCGGAGCAGCCCCTTCAGCGGCGCGTACAGCTCCTTCTCCGGAATAGCGAGGGCAAGAGTCCAGCCGGTATCCGGCAGCTTCTCATAATACATCTGAATGAGTTCGCCGGAAGCAGGGTATGTAACCATCCCGCGGTCCTGCTTAAGCATTGCTGTTCCCGCTGCGGCCAGCTCTGCATCCGGTTCGGCGGTGATCTGCAGCTGCATATTCTTCTCTTGATCAGGTCCGGCAATGTAATTGCCCTGCTTGTCCAGCAGGAAGGCCCAGCCCGTATTCCCGACCTTGGTCTGTTCAATCCGGTTCTGCAGCGTCTGCAGATCTATATCACCAGCCATCACACCCAGCAATTGATGGGCCTCATCATAAAAAGGCACGCTGAACGTACTCATCGTCGTCTTGGTAACCGTATCATAGAACGGATCAGTAATGCCGGCGTGCTCCCTGCCGGCCGTATACCAATTCTGCTTAAGATAATCATATTCCGGGTCATTGTACTGCTCTGTAGTCACAATCTTGGCACCGTCGCGGTAAGCATAGGTAGAGAAATACTTCAGCTTACGGTCATACCGTCCCGGTTCAAAATAAATACCGGCCCCAAAAGTGTCTGTATTCGCTGTCAGCGCATGGCTGATCATGGTTCTGTATTGATCCAGCGTGAATGCAGTGGCACGGCTCTCCAGCGTCCGTGCAAGCACCTCGGGAACCTTACTGTGTTCATTTAGATTTGCATTAATTTCGCCCGAAAGCTCCGATATTTGCAAATCCATTTTTTGTCTGACCTCATCCCGGATCATATTCTTGGAATACAGGTACGACAATAAGGCGACCAGCAGAAGCGTGATCAGGAAGATAGGCAGGATGAATGCAAATGTTCTCATACGTATGCTTTTGAACCGGAGTCTTGAACTTCCCTTGTGAACAACATTTGCCATGTGAATCCCCCCATTATGATAGTGAAACTTTTAAACAAGTATATTGAATATCATCGGCTGGAGATCTCATTTAGTTGTTATCTTTTGTCGAAAAAAATAAAAAAATGTCGTATCTTATACGACCTGAGGCTGAGTCTGCGGCAGACCCGGGGACGGATGGAGGCTTCGGACTGCAGGTATATAATGAATACTCAAGAACATTTCAGAGTAAGCGGCTGAACTGTACGATGTCAGGGAAGAGGATGATAGAGATGCTGCAAGCACAAATGCTCAGGGACCCGAGTACATACGGTGAGCTTAAGCTGGAGGAGACGGGGGCCGTCAACCCGGAGAACGGGCGGCAATATCCGTGGAAGCACGGGTTTTTGGCCTTTTTGGAAGAAGAGGATGCCGAAGGCAGCAATAAAAAGTACCTGGAGCTGTACAACCGGATTGCCCGCTTTTACCGGCTGTCCAACAAGGCCTACTTCGCCCTGAAGTTCGGCGGGGAGCGCAGCTACAGAGCGCAGTTCCTGTCTTCGCTTGAGCTGCGTGACGGTCAGCGTGTGCTGGAGACCTCGGTGGGCAGCGGCGATAACTTCCCGTATCTTAGAGCGAAGGCGGAGCTGTACGGGCTGGATATTTCCAGCGGAATGCTGAAGCAGGCGGTGTGCAATGTGAAGCGCTGGAAGCTGCAGGCTCATCTGTTCCAGGGGACGGCCGAGAGACTGCCTTTCCGGGACAACAGCTTCGACTGCGTCTACCATGTCGGCGGAATCAACTATTTCAGTGATCCGCTTGCTGCGGTGCTGGAGATGATCCGGGTGGCGAAGCCGGGCACCAGGCTGATGATTGCCGATGAGACGGAGAAGCTGGTGAAGGGGACGTACGGGAAGGTGCCGGTGGTTAAGGGGTATTTTCAGCAGGGGGAAGAGATGCCCGGGATGCTTGGTCTTATTCCGCCTAATATGCTGGAGATCGAATACAAGGAAGTATGCAAGGGCCTGATGTATTGTATAACGTTCCGCAAGCCGTAAATGTTGAACTTTGTTTGCCACCATACCTAAGAACGATTACACTATTACTATGTGATTTGCAACTTAGGAGGGAATTTCGATGGCGATCTATACGCGCACGGGCGATAAAGGCGAGACCTCAGTCATCGGCGGCCGGGTGGGCAAGGACGATGTCCGCGTTGAGGCTTACGGCACCATAGATGAGCTCAACTGCTTCGTCGGCCAGGCCCGGAGCCTGATGGAGGACGAGCGGTTCGCGGATGTCCGCGAGCAATTGCTGGAGATTCAGCATGAGCTGTTTGATTGTGGTTCGGACCTGGCGTTCGTGAAGCTGAGCGAGAACAAATATAAAGTCAAAAGCGAGATGGCCGTACGTCTGGAGGGCTGGATTGATGTGCTGCAGGCCGAGAATCCGGTGCTGGAGCGCTTCATTCTGCCCGGGGGAAGCCAACTGTCTTCCGTGCTGCATGTCTGCCGGACCGTCTGCCGCCGTGCCGAACGCCGGGCTGTGACCCTGGGGCGGAGTGCGGATATTAACCCGGAGGCTGTGATCTATCTGAACCGGTTATCCGATTATTTCTTCGCGCTGGCCCGTGCCGCCAATACCCGGCTCGAGATTGCTGACGTAGAGTACGTGCGCAGCAAAAAGGTGTTCCGGAACCAATGACCAGCTATTATCCGCCAATCTCCTATAATGTACCGCCGTCCGAAGACGGATGGCTGCTCAAAACCATCCTCCAGAAGCGGATGGATGTCTCCCGTAAGCTGCTGTCCCGGCTCAAAATGACGGACCTTGGCATTACACTGAACGGAGAGCGTGTCTATATCAGTGTCAAGGTAAGCAGCGGGGACCTGGTGCAGATCCGGATGGAGGAGGAGACCTCGGAGGATATTCTGCCGCAGCCGATCCCGTTCGAGATTCTGTATGAGGACGGGCATCTGCTCGTCGTGAATAAGGCTGCGGGGATGATTGTCCATCCTACCCATGGCCATTATACCGAGACCCTTGCGAACGGAGTGGTCCATTACTGGGCGGAGAAGGGGGAGCGGGTCCGCTTCCGCCCTGTCCACCGGCTGGACCGGGAGACCTCCGGTGTGCTGGTCATTGCCAAGAATCCTTACAGCCATCAGCATATCTCCGAGCAGATGATCGCCGGAACGGTGGACAAGCGGTATGCCGCTTGTGTGCACGGCGTTCCGGCGCCGCGCAGCGGCGATATCGACGGTCCGATCGACCGCGACCCGCTGGAGCCGCACCGGCGGATCGTGACGCCGGATGGTTATCCCTCCTTGACCCGGTACGAGGTCAAGGAGGTCTATGGCCGTGCAGCTTCACTCGTAGAGCTGAAGCTGGAGAGCGGGCGCACCCATCAGATCCGGGTGCATATGAGCTCTATAGGCTGCCCGCTGATCGGTGACGGCATGTACCGTCACCCGTTGTACGGGCGGCTGCCGGAAGGCGTGCAGCTCGGGACGGAGCTGAGTCAGCCTAGCGGTGCACAGCTGGAGGAGAAGAAGCGGGAGGCCGGGCTGGTGCCGCCTTACGGCGAGACGCAAGAGGCGAAGCTGTCGCCCGCGGAAGCGGCGCAGCTCACGCAGATCGCCGAGCTGGACGCATCCATTCCACGGCAGGCGCTGCATGCGGTGCGGCTGTCCTTCCGGCATCCGGTCACGCATGACGATCTGGTCTTCGAAGCGCCGCTGCCGCCGGATATGGTGCTGCTGCAGGAGAAGCTCCGGCAGTCGGCAATCCGTTGAACCGCATACTTGCTGATATCCGAAGGTATCTGGAGCCTGGGAACCTGTATGCTGGCGGAATAATAGAGGAATGCTGCGGCCGGTGATGTACGTCCCGGATAGGCCGGATGCAGCTGCTGCTGAAGTGCCGGGCTTAAGAGTAAATAAGTGCGAGAGTGCACTTGTTTACAGTCATATGACGGTTCTGAGGTAAGCAAGTGGAAAAAGTACAGCTAAAATTAACCAATGGACTGCAAAGTAACGATAACAGCTGATTTAAGTGTCATTAATCCATCTAATTCCTTCAATCGTGCAGTTTGAGGAGGAGCAGGTGTACAATTTCCACTTAATATAATTTCGAAGCACAATCAACTACTACCACTAGCCTCCGCACTCGTATGATGCTGATCTGGCAGCATAGATTGCGGGGTTTCTGACAGGGAACGAAGGAGAATCCGATGAGTGACTTGAAGGTATATCAATATCCCAAATGCAGCACCTGCCGCAGCGCAGTGAAATGGCTGAAGGAGCAGGGGCATGAGCTTACCCTCCAGCATATTGCCGAGCAGCCGCCTACCGTAGAGGAGCTGCGCGTGCTGGTGAAGAACAGCGGACTGCCGCTGAAGAAGTTTTTTAATACGAGCGGTGAAGTATATAGAGAGCTTGGCCTGAAGGACAAACTGGCGGATCTTAGCGAAGACGAGCAGCTTGCGCTGCTGTCCGCCCACGGGATGCTGATTAAACGGCCGGTCGTCACGGACGGCAAGCAGGTTACTGTCGGCTACAAAGAGGATCAGTACGCTGAAGCCTGGAGCAACGCCTAAATTACAGAATACAAGGAGAGGTTACACATGAGCACAGAAACAGAAATGAAGGGCCGGGTAATGATCGTTGATGGAATGGCTCTGCTGTTCCGGGCTTTTTATGCTACCTCTTATGGAGGATATATCCGCAAGACCAGCGCCGGGCTTCCGACGAATGCGGTGTATGGATTTTTGCAGTATTTTTTCGACGCGGTAAGTACGTTTGAGCCTTCACATGTGGTCTGCTGCTGGGATATGGGCAAGGGCACGTTCCGCTCGGAGAAGTATGACGGCTATAAGTCCAACCGCATTGACGCCCCGCTGGAGCTGATTCCGCAGTTCGATCTGGTGAAGGAAGTGGTGGCCGAGCTGGGCGTGCCGAATATCGGTCTGGTGGGTTATGAGGCAGATGACTGCATCGGTACACTGGCTTCGTGCTATAGCGGGGAGTCGGAGGTCTATATTCTCACGGGTGACCACGATATGCTGCAGCTGGTGAATGACAGTGTCAAGGTCGTGATTATGAAAAAAGGCCGCTCCAACTACAAAGTGTATGATCCGGCGGAACTTTTGGCTGAACGGGGACTTACTCCTGCGCAGGTGATCGACCTGAAGGGCTTCATGGGCGACACCAGCGATAATTATCCCGGTGTGAAGGGCATAGGCGAGAAGACCGCAACCAAGCTGCTGACCGAATACGGTACGGTGGAAGGTGTGATCGAGAACCTGCATCTGCTGCCCAAAGGCGTACGGGCCAAAATCGAAGCTGACCTCGACATGCTGCATCTCTCGCGGGAGCTGGCGGAAATCCGCTGCGATGTACCGGTGGTCTGTGAACTGGCGGACTGTCTGTGGTCGCTGCAGCGGGATAACGCGGCACGCAAGTTCAACGAGCTGGAGTTCGGCAGCCTGATGCATCTGATCGGCGGGATCGCCGAGGCCCGGGATGACCGGGGAATCGTACAGATTGAACTCGGAGATTTGGGCTGAAGCAGCACGATAGAATTAGTACAAAAAGACAGTAATGCTCACCTATTTGGGAGCAATACTGTCTTTTTTTAAATAGAAGAATTTATATGTTTCACATGATAGATTATCCTTCTATTTCTCGCTGAAACGAATGCCGTCCTTTAAGAGGACGGTGAAGCCTTGTCTACTTGCGGGTGAAGATGTATACAGCGTTGTCCTCGGACGGCGGCAAGATGAGGCGGGATAATTCCTCATTCAGCTCCATGTCAAAATCTTTGGCATTGTAGTAGGAATCAAAATCACCGGTTATCGCAGGGTCACGGGTACCAATAACGATGTACATCTCCACAGAACCGGAGTGAAAGACATGCTTCTCGTAAGGGTTGCCGGGGACCGGCCATGAACAGATGACAACCTTGGGAGCATAGCGGTTCAATGCGGTTTTGGCGTCTGCTCGTACTACATGAGCGGGATAAGAAATATAGTGTGCCCAGCTATAATCATCGGTTGCTGTGCATGGCGTACCGTTATCGTTCAAGAATCCGGTTAATGTGCCGTCACCCGCAGCGATCTCCAAACACTCACGATCACCGATCAGAGCGGACAGCTGCTTGATTAAAGGCTTGGAATAGAAACAATATATCCCTTGTTTATTAACAAGCGGCATTAGAATTTTGGGGTTGATGATCAGTTTCCAGAATACCCGGAACAGGATAAGAGAAACGGGCTTGCGAACAAGCTTTTCCCGGAACAGCAGTCTCTGCAGAATGAAACCATCCCATAGATTGAAGCGCACGGGTCCGGCAGAGGTCTCCGAGGAAACTGCAAATTGCAGCTGTTCAATCAGATAAATCGCAAAGCGGGCCTTGATAATATGGGGAAGAAAGGTGTTGATGGTGGTTTGATTGAAGCCGCTTTTGACAATTTTATTCTTGGCAATGGTTGCACTGCTTGTATATTTCCGGAGTGAATGCTGAATGAGGTTGGATCGTCCACGGCTGGATATGGCATTGATCTCAAGCAGCACCTCGTCTTTGTATTCAGGGTATTCTGACAAAAGCGTGCGGGTATCAACTTCATTCCTCAGAATCTGCTCGGCAACAGCTTTATTGAATGTCTGCATGGTTGTCTCCTAGTTCAAATGACAATGCCGTCGCAATGATCCACCTCATGCTGGATGACCTGCGCCGCAAATCCTGTGAACTTCTCATAATGCTTCTTGAAATTATAGTCGAAATATTCTACCTCAATATAGTCATATCGTTTCGTTGTGCGTACGCCTTCAAGCGACAGGCAGCTTTCCTCGGCTTCATAAGGACGGGCGCGCTTCTTGATCACCGGATTGATCATTGGGATGGTCAGCTGATGCTCGATGCGGATGGCGATGATGCGCTTGTTGACACCGATCATATTAGCAGCCATGCCGACACACCGGTCTGAATTGGCGCGCAGGGTTTCCACAAGATCCATTAACACCATCAGATCCTTGTCCGTCGCCGGAGTGGACCGCTGGCTTAGTATCGTTACATCTTTACAAATAGGTCTGATCATCATACTCTCCATTTGTGCGTTATTTGTGTGTTAATAATATCATTTTTTGCCGGGAAGTGAAATGCGGGGGGCGCTGTGTGCTGTGCAAGATAAAGATTGACGAACCGGAGGAAGCTTGACTATAATATTAATATAAGTGTTAAATGATTAACAAATATATTAACCTAAAGAGGAGCGTTAACTTCCCATGGCAGAACGCATTGTACTGAACACCGACATCCGCAAAGGTAAGATTGACCGCAACATCTACGGACATTTCGCTGAGCATCTTGGACGCTGTATCTATGAAGGCATCTGGGTGGGCGAAGATTCCCCAATTCCGAACACTAAGGGTATCCGCAACGACGTAGTGGAAGCGCTTAAGGAAATGAAGATTCCGGTACTTCGCTGGCCGGGCGGCTGCTTCGCCGATGAATACCACTGGAAGGACGGTATCGGCCCGAGCGAAGAGCGCAAGCGTATGATTAACACACACTGGGGCGGCGCGGTAGAGAACAACCATTTCGGTACGCATGAATTCATGCTCCTCTGCGCGATGCTGGAATGTGAGCCGTACATCAACGGTAATGTAGGTAGCGGAACCGTGCAGGAGATGTCCGAATGGGTGGAGTATTTGACCTTTAACGGCGTATCCCCGATGGCTGAGCTGCGCCAGAAGAACGGCCAGGAAGAGGCCTGGAGTGTAACTTACTTCGGCGTGGGCAATGAGAACTGGGGCTGTGGCGGCAATATGCGTCCTGAATATTATGCTGATCTGTACCGCCAATATCAGACTTATGTGCGCAACTATGGAGACAACAAGATCCACCGGATCGCCTGCGGTGCGAATGCCGATGACTATAACTGGACTGAAGTGCTGATGCGCGAAGCTACCCGCTTCATGGATTCCCTTACTCTGCACTACTACACCCTGCCGACTTCCGATTGGGCGAATAAAGGTGCGGCTACCGGCTATGGAACGGATGAATATTTCAACACCTTGAAGAAGGCGCTGTTCATGGATGAGCTGGTGACCCGTCACAGTGTCATTATGGACAAATACGATCCTGAGAAAAGAGTAGGCCTGATCGTCGATGAATGGGGCACCTGGTATGATGTAGAGCCGGGTACGAACCCGGGATTCCTCTACCAGCAGAACACGATCCGCGATGCGCTGGTTGCCGGTCTGACCCTGAATATCTTCCACAAGCACAGCGACCGTGTGCGGATGGCGAACATTGCCCAGACCGTTAACGTGCTGCAGGCTGTCATTCTGACCGAAGGCGAGAAAATGCTCCTGACTCCAACCTATCATGTATTCAACATGTACAAGGTGCATCAGGATGCAGAATTGCTGGAGCTGACTGTAGACAGCCCGGTATACAGCTATGAAGGCGTAGAGATTCCTGAAGTATCGGCTTCGGCTTCCGTCACAGCAGAGGGCGTTATTCATGTCAGCCTGTGCAACCTGAATCACGCTGCACCGGCAGTATTGCCGCTGGAGCTGCGCGGACTGGCTGGACAATCAGCAACCGTAAGCGGTACTACACTTGCTGGCGCTTCCATTGATGCTCACAATACTTTTGAGCAGCCGGAAGCTGTAAAGCCGCAGGCGTTCAACGCCTTCAAGCTTGAAGGTGATACCCTGACTGTTGAGCTGCCGCCAATGTCGGTAACTGTGCTGGCAATCACTCCGAAAGCGTAAGGAGAGCATCAGCATGACAACCACTTCAGCCTGCAAAGGATGCCGGGAGGAGTACAAGGTAACGGACGCGCAGATTGCCCGGATTCTGGCCTCGTCCATGTTCAACCCCGGCAATACCGCTTCAGACGAGGTCTATGCCGAGCGGCTTGCCCTTTGCGGGGCTTGCCCCAAGCTGCAGGATGGCGTGACCTGCACCGCCTGCGGCTGTATTATACCTGTCGTGGCCCGGCTGAAGGCCCGCGGCTGTCCGCTGCCGGGCGGCGGGATGTGGCAGCCGGTTCAGGAATGACGGCTGGGGGTAAGCGGCTGAGCGGGTAGAAGATAGCGGATAGAAGATAGAGGCAATGCTATATGAACACCTCCAACCTGCATAATTGCAGCGGGTTGGAGGTGTTTTTGGTTTGTAATGGGAAGTCTGATAGCCTTCCATTGAAGATAGGGGGCGAGATTAGAAGGATACAGGATTCGGGAGCTGCCGGAGGCAGGCTGGGAGGAGACGGTAGTTGGCTGATAGTCGGGTCGGAAGGGGACGGTAGGGAGAACTGAAGGAGAAGCAGAGAAGAGACAAGGGAGAAACCAAGGAGTAAACAAAGGAGAAAATAAGGGGGAATAAAGCGAGAAGCCGAGGAGAATCAAAGGAGAAACCAAGGGGAAATAAAGTGAGAATCCAAGGAGAAACCAAGGAGAAACCAAGAGGAAATAAAGTGAGAATCCAAGGAGAATCAAAGGGAGAAATCCCTCTGGTCCAGCGAAAAGTGGGCTGGACGAGGACGTGAGAGGGAAAAATCCCTCTGGTTCAGCGGAAAGTGGGCCGGATGAGGAAATTAGAGGTATAAATCCCTTTGGTTCAGCGGAAAGTGGGCTGGAGGAGGAAATGAGAGGGAAAAATCCCTTTGGTTCAGCCGCGTGTGGCGTAAGGAGAGTACTAAGGAGCACTAGTGCACCAGAATTCACCGGACGCTGCCCATATGAGCCAATAAGGAGCACAAGTGCACCTCAATTCACCGGACGCTGCCCATATGAGCCAATAAGGAGCACTAGTGCACCTCAATTCACCAGACGCGGGCCAGATGAGCCAATAAGGAGCACTAGTGCACCAGAATTCCCCGGACGCAGGCTAGATGAGCCAATGAGGAGCACAAGTGCACCTCAATTCACCAGACGCGGGCCAGATGAGCAAATAAAGAGCACTAGTGCACCAGAATTCACTGGACGCAGGCCAAATGAGCCAATAAGGAGCACTAGTGCACCTCATTTCACCGGACGCTGCCTAAATAAGCCAATCAGGAGCATTAGTGCACCTCATTACGCCCGGTACCGCCAGATGCAGGCGAATGGAGAAGCAGCTTCTAGATGGAAGCGGGCAGGTCGGCAGCAGTGTCCGTATAAAAAAGTTCAAATACTAGATCCTCGTTATAATTGCCGAATCCCTTGCCGAACAGCGTAAGACCGCCGATATGCTCGGCATTCTCCTCAACCGAGAGTCTGAAGGTCCACTGTTTATTACGGATACCTACCTGATCCAGAGTAACCTCGGACAGCTTCTGTCCATCCATGAAGGTGCCAGCCTTGGTAATCCGCAGCTGCTTGAGCAGCCCGTATTGGTTCGTAAGCGCTGGCCACCAGGCCGGGGTATATTTACCCGGATTATCCCCGTAGTCGCCGGGGCTTGTCCAGAAGCCGAGAGACTGCCCGTTCAGGGTGAAGGTAATGTCCGAGGGCCAGTTATTGTTGACGGACGGGGCTTCGGAAGCAATCTCCATGGTGATCGCAAGCTCCTCCGGCCTCTGGCTCGACAGCAGGAAATTCGGGATTTTGTATTCCACGAACCCCTTGCCGAACCACAGGATACCGGCATTCACCCGCTCCTGATCCCAGAAATAACGGGGATCGTCGAAGTGGCCGATGACCCGCTCCGTTGTAGACAATCCGCAGGTAGGTTCAATCTGGAAGTCCGAATAATGTCCCACCGGAATCTCCTTGCGGTATCCCCTGCGCGGGGTCCGGGCTTGTCCGGGAAACACAATCTCCGCTCCGTCGGCGGCGAGCGTACAGATCTTCTGCAGGCCGCTTTTGCCGGGAGCCATATGGCTGCGGATCAGCCCTGCCGCTTCCAGCTTGCGTACATGCATCGTCATAATGGCGCTGCTGAGCTTAAGGGCTCCGGCCAGCTCCTTCACGTTCATGGGGGTATCGGACAGCAGCCGCAGCATGTGCAGGCGCACCGTGCTGGATAAAGCTTCGTACACGGGCAGTGATTGTTCGGTTAGATCAAGTTTCATCGGATGCCTCCACGCTCAGGTTATATAGTTAATAATTATATTACTCAAATAAACTTTCTACAAGCAAATGAATGCAATGGATAGCTTATTGGGCTGCCTTTCCAATTTATATCACAGACAGGCTAATCTCTGTCCGCTATGATGTAGGATGAATTAGCGATGAAACAAGGTGCTCTTGCCTCGAGCGGGCAAGGGATAACAGGGAATCGGGTGCAAGTCCCGAGCGGTCCCGCCACTGTAAGGAAGAGCTGAACTTCATGAGGTCACTCGGGAATTCCGGGGAAGACGAAGTCCACAGCGCCGGTATTCCAAGCCAGGAGACCTACCTTGTCGACGCACACCACGACTCTACGCGGATAGGAGCGGTGTACGGATAGGTTAATGAGATGAAGCGTTCTGCCCTGAAGGACCGGAGGAATCTTGAGTTTAGAGAGGACACCCGGTTTATAGCTGCTGGCTACAAGGACACGGCCCAAGTGATGGGACGATGGAAAGCACCTTGTTCCGTTTAGCTACGGACTGCGCGCTCTATCGAACTTGCCTGCGTACATACACTCCCACCCATCAGGGTGGGTTTTTTTTGGGAAGATAAGAATGTATATGCTCCGCGCATGAACATTCCTTATCTTTCCCGCTGAAACGGATTGCGTTCTCTTGAAGGATGGCGCAGCCGGTTCTGTTTGAAGTTGCAAGGATGTACAGAAACTCAAAAACATGGAGGCTGACAAATGAAGAAGCGTAGTTTTTGGAGCTTTGCGGCACTGGTTGCCGGATTTACCGTGTACTTTATGCTGAATGAGCCGGGTACGGCCCGGGCCATGCACATTATGGAAGGGTTCCTGCCGGTAGGCTGGGCCGTGTTCTGGTGGGCGGCGTTCATACCGTTCTTCGTGCTGGGGATCATCAGACTCAGAGCCATGACCCGGGAGAATCCGGAACTGAAGCTGCTGCTGGGTCTGGCAGGGGCGTTTACCTTTGTACTGTCTGCGCTCAAAATGCCTTCCGTAACCGGAAGCAGCTCCCATCCCACCGGTACTGGACTTGGTGCTGTGATGCTGGGGCCGCTCCCGATGGGCGTGATCGGCTCTATTGTCCTGCTGTTTCAGGCGGTGCTTTTGGCGCATGGGGGGATCACTACGCTGGGTGCCAATGCGTTCTCGATGGCGGTAGCGGGCCCTTTTGCCGGATATGCCGTGTATAAGCTGATGATGAAGCTGCCGGAACGGGAGAAGCTGGCATTGTTCTGTGCCGCAGCCGTAGCGGATCTGAGTACGTATGTCGTGACTTCCTTTCAGCTTGCGGTGGCTTTTCCGGCGGCGGATGGCGGCGTTCTGGCCTCTTTTCTCAAATTCGGGGGAATCTTCGCCGTAACGCAAATCCCGCTGGCTGTCAGTGAGGGGCTGTTGACCGTATTGCTGTGGAACTGGCTGAAATCGTATAGCCCGAATGAATTGTCGCTTCTGAAGCGCAAGGTGAACGGAGGAAGAGCCTGATGAGCAATAAGTGGAAAAACGGGTTGATGCTGCTGGCCGTTGTCCTGCTGTGTGTGCTGCCGCTGCTGCTCGTGGAGGGGGAATTCGGCGGGGCCGATGATGCGGCTGAGGGAGTAATTACGGAGCTCAATCCTGACTATAAGCCCTGGTTCAAGCCGCTTGCCGAGCTGCCGGGGGAGACGGAGAGTATGCTGTTCGCCTTGCAGGCAGCAATCGGTGCCGGAGTGATCGGTTATACCCTGGGGCTGCTGAAAGGAAAGCAAGGCGGGACGAAGCAGAATAGCAGCAAGTGATCAGACGGATTGACGTTCTGTCCTATAATAACGCGCTCAGGCTGCTGTCTCCCATGTGGAAAAGCGCATTCGCAGCCCTGATGTTCCTGCTCTCCTATACCGTGCATCCTTTTCTGCAAATTGCAATCACCCTATGGATGATGTCGTGGTGTATTCTGCAGGCCAGAATTCCCTTCCGTGCCTACGGACTGCTGTTTGGCACAGCGCTGCTGTTCTACGGCCTGAGCATCCCGGCCCTGCTGGTGGAATTCGGGCATCCGGCAGCGGGGCAGGCGGGTGTATTCCAGCTTCCGGGCCTGCCTCTGCCGGTATATATCACAGCGGCAGGACTACAGCGGGCCGGAGAACTGCTGGCCAGGATCTCGGCCTGTATGAGCTGCTTCTTCTTCCTGATGTTCACTACGCCGTTCAGTGAACTTCTGCAGGTACTCCGCAGGCTGCGGATGCCGCAGATTGTGCTGGAGTTGATGCTGATTATGTACCGGTTCCTGTTCCTGCTGACAGATGCGGCGCACGGGCTATTGCTGGCCCGGCGGCTGCGCGGAGGCCGTAGAGGGTATAAGGCGAAGCTGCGGGAGACTGCGGCTATGGCGGGAGCGCTTTTTGGCAACACGATGCACCGTTATTATGGATTATCGCAGGGGCTGCTGGCCCGCGGATTCACCGAAGAGATTATTCTGCCGCCCTATAGCGCGCGCCCTGTGCCGCGGCGTTATGCTGTCCAGGCGTATGCCGGGGTAGCAGTGCTGGTGCTGGCGCAGCTCTGGCTGTGGGTGCGGGGGTGAAATTTGGCCAAATCACATTAGAGGAGTAAGCAATGGATATGGAATATAGTCTGGCTTTTGACGGGGTGATGTTCCATTACCCTGACACGAAGGAGCTCGCGCTGCATGAACTGACACTCTCCATTCCCAAAGGCAGCAAGACAGCGGTGCTTGGTCATAACGGCTCGGGCAAATCAACGTTGTTCCTCCATGCCGTAGGCATACTGCGTCCCCAGAGCGGCAAGGTTCTACAGGGAGGCAAGGAGTTATCCTACGCCAAAAAAGAGCTGGCTGCGCTGCGGCGGAGGGTGGGCCTGGTCTTTCAGGACCCGGAGCAGCAGCTGATCCTGAGTACACCGCTGGAGGATGTGTCGTTCGGACTGCGCGGGAGCGGCATGGATGAACCGGCTATCGCTGGACGCTGCCGGGAGGTCATGGAGCTGCTGAATCTGGCTGAGCTGGGCCATAAACCGATTCACCAGCTGAGCCTGGGGCAGAAGAAGCGCACGGCCCTCGCCGGTGTAATGGCCATGGAGCCGGAACTGATTCTGCTGGATGAGCCGACCTCGTATCTGGACCCGTTATCGGAGCTGCAGATGCTGAAGGGTCTTGAAGCTATACATGCTAAAGGTACAACAGTGGTTATGGCTACACATGACATGGATCTGGCTTACCGCTGGGCGGACTGGATTATTGTACTGGATCACGGAATGTGCCGGGCGGAGGGAACACCGGAGGAGATTTTTGCCGGCCGGGAAAAGCTGGAGGCGATCGGGCTGAGACTGCCGCTGCTGGCTGACTTATGGTACAGCCTGCCTGCAAGTCTGACCGGTGGACAAAGCGCTCCCCGCACAGCCGGGGAATTCAAAGCACGGCTCCATCCACTGCTGAAGCTTGAACACAGTTATTTATGAACGGGGGAAGAAGGATGAAGAACCAAGGGAAACTGCTGATTATCGGCTTCGGCCCCGGAGCGCTGGAGCATATTACCGGCCGGGCACTGGCTGCCCTCGAAGAGAGTGAAGCGGTAATCGGCTATAACACTTATGTGGAGCTGATCCGGCCGCTGCTGCGGCACCAGGAGATCGTGGGCACGGGGATGACAGAGGAAGTCAGCCGGGCCCAGGAGGCCGTGCGCAGAGCCGAAGCCGGACAGAAGATTGCAGTAATCTCCAGCGGCGATGCCGGTGTCTATGGAATGGCCGGTCTCGTCTATGAGGTGCTCATGGAACGGGGCTGGAACCGCAAGGAGGGTGTGGAGGTGGAGGTGATTCCGGGAATATCGGCGATTCAGTCCTGCTCGTCTCTGCTTGGGGCGCCGATTATGCATGATTCCTGTACGATCAGCCTGAGTGATCATCTAACTCCGTGGGAAAGCATTGCTGCACGTGTGGAAGCGGCGGGGGCTGCGGATTTCGTCATTGCCTTTTACAATCCCCGCAGCGGCAGACGGACGCGGCAGATCGAAGAAGCGCGCAAGATCCTGCTGCGCTATCGTGATCCGGCTACACCGGTCGGCATTGTCAAAAGCGCCTACCGTGACCGTCAGCAGACGATCGTAACGACGCTGCAGGATATGCTGGAGCATGAGATCGGCATGCTCTCGACAGTTGTGGTCGGCAATTCTGCGACCCTTGTCTATGAGGGGCTCATGGTTACGCCGCGCGGCTATGAGCGCAAGTATAGTCTTGGTGCGCAGACGCAGACGCTGAAGCCGCATGAGCGGCTGCGCACGGCAGCAGAGCCTTGGTCGCTGGCTGCGGCGGAGTCCGGCCGGGCGGAGGAAGCGGCTGTTGCGGGAGGGATCGACGTAGCAGCGGCGAGAGGAATTGCTGAGGCGGGAGGGGGCGAAGAAGCAGCGGCAGGAACAATTGTTGTTGCGGGAGGGATCGAAGGAGCAGCGGCGGGAAGCATGGCTGGGGTGGCGCGGATGGAAGAAACAGCAGGAAGCGTGGCTGAGGTGGCGCGGATGGAAGGCGCGGCGGCGCTGAGCTTAACAGCGTCTGCGCGTGTGGAGCGGACCGCTGGCCCTTCGGTCCGCATGGCGGAAATCCAGGATGCCGCGCGCGGACTGGAGATTGCTCCCCCCATCGGCAGCCGCAGCTTCAGCGGCATCCAGTTGAAGCTGCTGGCGGAGCTGGCAGGGGATGAGGGGCAGCTGAGCTATACGAAGGACGGATGGTTTTCGCTGCACGGAAGCCGGAGTGAAGAGGCTGGGGCAATAGCGAGGCTGATAGAGGCTGGATTGAATGTAAGTCTCCCTGGAGATTACATAAAAGTGAAGACCTGCGGTTTCTGTGAGCTGCGCAAAAGCGGGGCGTTAAGTGCAGCCGCACGCCTGCACACCCAACTGCACGGACTCGCTGCGCCCAGAGAGCTGCACATCAGTGTGGCCGGCTGCGGGATGGCCTGCAGCTCGGCTGTTCTGGATGATATCGGCCTTGTAATGTCACGCGGCAGCTATGAGCTCTATCTGGGCGGGAAGAAGTCCGGCCGGGCAGCCCATGCCGGCGTTCTGGTCCGCGAAGGGATGAACGAAGAGGAAGCAGTTACAGCTGTCGCTGCGGCCGTGGAAGACTATAGAATCCATGGACGGGAGAAGGAACGGTATCATGCTTTTTGGGAACGGATGAACAGCACAAGAGGAGCTATTAATGAACAGGACAGCTTAGAAGGAGCGCAAACGATGAGAACTGTACTGCTGGTCGGACACGGAAGCCGGATTCAAGCGGGAAATGATGAGCTGCTGGAGTTCACCCGTCTGCTTGCGGCGCGCAAGCCGGAGCTTAAGGTTGAGACCTGCTTTATAGAGTTGGCCTCACCTTCCATCGCTGGCGGGATTGCCAGATGTGTGGAGGGCGGCGCGAAGCAGATATATATTGTGCCGATTATTTTATTCGCGGCAGGTCATTCCAAGCTGGACATTCCGATGGCGATTGATGAGGCCAAGCTGAACTATCCTGGGGTGGAGTTCATCTACGGTCGTCCGCTCGGAGTGCAGGAGCGTGCCGTAGATATTTTGCTGGAGCGGATTCGGGAAGCAGAATCACTGGCGCTTCCATTGGTGCAGGAGGAGACGGCTGGCGGAATGGGCCTGGACCTGCACCTGCACGGGAAAAGTCCATCCACAATAGAGAATAAGGATACCATCGTGCTGCTGATGGGACGCGGGGGAAGTGACCCGGATGCCAACAGCGATCTCTATAAGCTGAGCAGAATGCTCTGGGAGAGAACCGGCTACCGCAGCGTGGAGAGCTGCTTCATTGCCATTGCTAAGCCATCGCTGCCGGATGGACTCGAACGCTGCCTTGCGCTGGGAGCGCGCAAGATTATAGTTATCCCCTATCTGCTGTTCACCGGAGTGCTGATGAAGCAGTTTGCAGAGCGGGTCTCGCAGTTTGCAGCAGAGCATCCCGAGCTTGAAGTGGAGATTGGCGGCACGCTGGGCGCACATCCGCTGCTTGTTGATATGCTGGCAGAACGGATCGACGAGACGCTGGAGGGACGTTCCTTCAGCAATTGCGATAACTGCAAGTTCCGCGATGAAGCTTCGCTGCATCACTACCATCACCACGGTGATGGTGGGCATGGGCATCACGGGCACGGGCATCATGGACATGAGCATCACGGGCATGGGCAACACGGGCATGGGCAACACGAGCATGAGCATCACGAGCACGGGCATCACGGACATGGGCATCACAGTCATGAGGAGCACGGGCACCACAGCTATGGGGAGCATGAGCACCATAGCCATGGGGAGCAAGGGGATCATGGGCATGGGCACGAACATCACGGTCACGGGCATCACG
Organism: Paenibacillus tritici; assembly: GCF_013204885.1. Lineage (GTDB taxonomy): Bacteria > Bacillota > Bacilli > Paenibacillales > Paenibacillaceae > Paenibacillus_AQ > Paenibacillus_AQ tritici. The sequence continues at coordinate 84,652 of NZ_JABMKX010000013.1, read as the reverse complement.
GGCATGGAGATCATGAGCATAAACATCACCGACATGAGGGACATGGGCACGGACATCATGGTCACGGGCATCATGGGCGGCATGATGTAACGGAGACGGCGGCTCCGGCGGACAGCCCGGGGCTTCGCCAGCCGCGATGATCTTCATGTTATGCGGTACCAGCGACGCCCGGGAGCTGGCGCTGAACCTGTCGCGCCAAGGCCTGGAGCTACAGGCCAGTGTCGTGACGCCCAGTGCGGCTGAACGTCTGGAGGAGGCAGCGATACGCACCCGGGTCGGCAGGCTGGATAAGGCAGCCATGATCTCTCTCCTTCAAGGAGGCGGGTATCGTGCCGTGGTTGATGGCAGTCATCCTTTTGCGCTGGAAGCCCATGCCAATGCTATGGGAGCCGCTGCTGAGGCGGGCTTGCCGTACTTCCGCTACGAACGGCAGAGTCTTATTTATGACAGCCATCCCCGGCTGATTCTTGTACATTCCTATGAAGAGGCTGCACGCAAGGCCAAGGAGCTTAAGGGCTCCATTATGCTGACTACCGGCGGCAAGACCCTGGGGATTTTTGCGGAGGAGCTGCTGGGAGAGCCGGACATCCGGCTGACGGTCAGGCTGCTTCCTTGTCTGGAGAATCTGGAGAAGTGCCTGAGTCTTGGCATTGAGCAGCGGAATATCATAGCGCTTCAGGGCCCTTTTAGCAGAGAAATGAACGAAGCGCTCTATCGGCAGTACGGTACGCAGGTGATGATTACCAAGGAGAGCGGGGCCGAAGGCTCGGTGGATGAGAAGCTGTATGCCGCGCTGGATATGGGTTTGTATGTGATTCTGATTATGCGGCCGGGAGTGTGCTTTGGAGACAGCGGGAAGGTATTTGATTCTTTTGACGAGATTACAGCTGCCGTGAAGACTGCGCTTCTAATGACAAGGGAAGAGGGATGAATGTGGATTTCGGTACGGATTTCAAGCCGGTGACAGTACAGCCGCAGGAAATAGAAGGTCTGAGCTTTCAGATGATAACGGCGGAGCTGGGGGAGCACTCCTTCAGTAGCTTGGAGTACCCGATTGTACAGCGGATCATTCATGCTTCGGCTGATTTTGAGCTGGGGCGCAGCCTTATTTTTCACCCACGGGCGATTGAGGCCGGGATTAACGCCATTCTGCAGGGGAAGCCGATTATAGCGGATGTGCGGATGGTGGAGGCGGGTATTGCCAAGGAACGGATTCAGCGGTACGGCGGCGAGGTTAGAGTGCATATCTCCGATCCTGATGTGATGGAGGAGGCCAATGCGCTGGGAACGACCCGGGCGATTATCGCCACGCGTAAGGCCTGTGCACAAGCACCGGGAGGAATCTATGTCATCGGCAATGCGCCGACTGCCTTGCTTGAGCTGATCCGTCTGGTAAAAGAGGGCAAAGCACAGCCGGGTCTTGTCATCGGTATGCCGGTTGGCTTCGTCTCGGCGGCGGAATCCAAAGAGGAGCTGCGCAAGCTGGACATCCCCTACATTACCAATATCGGCCGCAAAGGCGGAAGTACCATCGTGGTTGCTGCGGTCAACGCTCTAAGTCTGCTGGCGGTCCGCCGGGCTGCAGGCGAGCTGGGGTAAGGCTGGCGTGTAGCAGGAGGAGTATTGGCGTAGAAACAGATGTTGGATTGCTGAACTGGTTGATTACCGGATAAATCGGGCATTTCTCCAAAGAATCAGGATAAAGCAGCTATTCGTATTAGCTTAGCTGTAGCTAGATATAGATTAGTTGACTCACTAATTGTATTTACTGCAATAGAATTCGAAGTTTTATGCGGGAAATCCGATTCTGTTGCAGTTCGTACACTTGATTTCTGGAATTAGGCTTCAAAACACCTCCCTCTCCAAATTCTAATGTACGTAGTGCAGCAGATCCAATTATTCGGCGGATATTGGGTTCAACTAGTGTATAAAGTGCAGTAGAACTAGATTTCCCCATCGGCTTGTAAATCAGACATTGTGAAAACACGCATATTTAATAGATTGGCCCGATAATGGGGCGTGAACTGGCTCCTGGTAATGATTTTAACAATATTTGGTTAATAGAGAGTGAGAGAAGGTTGCCTGCCAAGGGTGAACGCTCAGAGCGTATGCTTCAGTTATTATCAGATTGTGCAGATTCATTCTTATATCATCAGCAAAGAGGGATTGCCATGACCAAAGAGAGACCACATCATCCCGCCAGGCAGAACAGGACCGAAGGGGGGATGGAGGCTGGTGTTAAGCAGGCGGAGCAAGCCGCAGTGCCCGGATTGAAGCAGACAGCTAAACAGGCGGAGCAAGCCGCCATACCCGGATTCGGGCAGGCAGCTAAGCAGGCGGAGCAAGCCGCCGAGCCCGGATACGAGCAGGCAGCTAAGCAGGCGGAGCAAGCCGCCGAGCCCGGATTCGGGCAGGCAGCTAAGCAGACGGAGCAAGCCGCCGTCCTGGAATCCGGGCAGGCACCCCCTGCCCCGCCGCTGCGCAGAGGGTACACGACAGGTGCCTGTGCCACCGCAGCAGCCAAAGGTGCAGCCCTCCTGCTCATTACAGGGGAGCGCCTCCCTGCTGTAGAGATTGATTTGCCGGCCGGCTTCCGTCATACCTTTGAGCTGACCGGGTGGCAGTGTGCAGGATCTCACACGGCAAGCTGTGCAACGGTTAAGGATGCCGGAGATGATCCGGATGCGACACATCTGGCCTGGATCGAGGCGGCGGTGAGCTGGCTGGACCGGCCGGGGGTGGAGATCGACGGAGGCCGTGGAGTGGGCCGGGTGACGAAGCCGGGCCTGCCGGTGGCCGTCGGAGAAGCGGCGATTAATCCGGTGCCGCGGCGGATGATTCAGGAGGCCGTAGCCGCCGTACTGGAGGAGCATGGCGCTGCGCGCGGGCTGCGCGTAGTCATCAGCGTGCCGGAAGGCGAGGCTATAGCCCTTAGGACCCTTAATCCCCGGCTGGGCATCCTCGGCGGTATTTCCATCCTGGGCACGCGGGGCGTGGTTACGCCATTCTCCACCGAAGCCTATAAGGCAAGTGTGGTGCAGGCCATCTCGGTTGCGGCTGCGGCGGGGAACCGGCAGGTGGTTTTGACCACAGGCGGGAGCAGTGAGAAATACGCTATCGCTATGTTTGCGGAGCTTCCGGAGGAAGCTTTTATCCAGATGGGGGAATATGTGGGCTTCTCGCTGGAGCATGCCAAGGCTTACGGGCTCAGCAAGGTCACCTTCGTCGGGATGGCCGGCAAATTCTCCAAGGTCGCACAGGGGGCCATGCTGATCCACTCCAAGAACGCGCCCGTAGACTTCGGATTTCTGGCGTCCGTTGCAGCTGTTGCGGGAGCGTCCGGTGAGCAGGTGCAGGAGATTGCTGCCGCCAACACAGCCTCACAGGTAGTGGATATGATGACGGAGGCGGGGAATTCCGCTTTTTTCGAACAGCTGTGCCATCATGCCTGTGAACAGAGTCTGAAACACATAAACGGAGGCATGATTGTGGAAATGGTGCTGATTACAATGAAGGGCCGTGTGCTGGGAAGGGCGGAGATTCATGGATAACCTGATTTATGTGATCGGGATCGGTGAGGATGGCGCCGGCGGTCTGACCCCGGATAGCTTAAGCATAGTGAACAACAGTGAGGTGCTGCTCGGCGGGGAGCGGCAGTTGAATTTTTTCGGCAGGTACAGTGGTGAGAAAATCGTTATGCAAGGCGGGCTGAAGCCCTTCACAGACAAGCTGGAGGAGGTGTGGCGCGAGCGGCGGACGGTGGTGCTGGCCTCGGGGGACCCGTTCTTCTTTGGCATTGCCGGTTATCTTGTCCGCAGGTTCGGGCCGGAGCATGTGGAGGTGATTCCCCACTACAGCAGCGTGCAGCTTGCGTTCGCCCGGCTGGGGGACAGCTGGCAGGATGCCGAGCTGATTAGTCTGCATGGGCGCCCCATTCAGGGACTGGCCCAGCGCATAGACGGCAAGCACAAAATCGCACTGCTGACCGATGAGAACAACACACCTGCGGTCATTGCCGCTTATTTGCGGGAGTTCGGGATGACGGAATATGAGGCTTTTGTCTGTGAGCGGCTCGGAGGGGCTGAGGAAATTTGCCGGTTCTGGACGCTGGAGGAGATGGAGACCAGTGAGTTCGCTGCACTGAATGTCGTGATTCTGCGCATACAGCAGGGCGTCCCTGCCCCGGTGCGGCGCGGGTTTGCTTACCCGGACGGGGAATTTCAGCAGCGCAAGCCGGAGAAAGGCCTGATTACGAAGCGTGAGGTCCGCGCGCTGGTACTGTCGGAGCTGAACCTGAGCGAGGATGCGGTGGTGTGGGATATCGGCTCCGGCTCGGGAGCGGTAGCGGCGGAATGTGCGCGGATTGCCCGGCTCGGGAAGGTCTACGCCCTGGAGAAAAGTGCGGAGAATCTGCCGAATATGGCAGCGAACCGCTTGAAATTCCGGGCGGATTTCCAGATCATTCCGGAGAAGGCACCGCAGGGATTAGCGGCTCTGCCTGACCCGGATGCCGTCTTCATCGGCGGCAGCGGCGGGGAGCTGGCGAATATTATTGCGCAGAGTGCCGCAAGGCTGCGGCCCGGGGGCCGGATTGTGGTAGGAGCGATCACGGTGGAGACGCTGCATGGCAGCATGGAGGCCCTGAAGTCGGCCGGGCTTGCCTGTGAGGTCACTATGCTTCAGGCGTCGCGCGGCAAGCCGATTCTCGGAATGACCCGTTTTGACGGAATGAATCCCGTCTATGTGGTCTGCGGCCGTAAGGACTGATCCGCAAGCGTGAGCCGCAGGACATGCAGCTTCAGCACCGAATCATTCGTAGTAGCAGAAGATTACTGGAGAGTTGTCCGGACGGAAGGAACAGAAATAAAGGAGGAACCCGCAATGAAGAGCGATGTAATGGAGCCGCGCCAGCAGGCTGCGGACGGACAGGAAGTATCCGGGGAGGCTACTGCAGGAACGCAGTGGGCAGAAGCGGCGATGCAGGCGGCAAGTGAGCTGCTCGGCACCTTGGATGAAGAAGAGCTGAAGCTGGAGGAGAGACTGACGCCCCGGGCTATAGGGACGTTATACGGTGTTGGGGTCGGACCCGGTGATCCCGAGCTGATCACGCTCAAGGCCTGCCGTCTGCTGCGGGAATGTCCGGTGATTGCTTATCCGGCCACCACCAAAGGCGGTAAATCATACGCCTACGAAATCATCGGAATGCATGTTAATCCGCAGGATAAAATAATGCTCGGCCTGATCTTTCCGATGACGAAAGATCCCGAGCTGCTGGCCAGCGGCTGGACCCGCACAGTGGAGCTGTGCTGGGCGGAGCTGAGGCAGGGCCGGGATGTGGCTTTTGTGACAGAGGGTGATCCTAATCTCTATAGTACGTTCATTCATCTGGCCCGGCTGATGCAGGAGCTGCATCCCGGTGTGCCGGTTGTGTCGGTTCCGGGAATTTCTTCGGTGCTGGGCGCGGCGGCTGCGCTGGAGCAGCCCTTGGCGGATGGCAATCAGCGGGTGGGAATTATCCCGGCCACGGCTGATAAGGAGGCGCTTAGGGAAGCGCTGCTGCATCACGATACAGTGGTGTTCCTTAAGGTGGCTAAGGTGCTGGATCTGGTGCTGGATGTGCTGGATGAGCTGGGCTTGTCCGGCCGGGCTTCAGTGGTCACCAAGGTAACCTCCCCCTATGAAACGGTCTGGCGGGATGCGCGGGATCTGCGGGGCAAGGAAGTGGAGTACTTAAGTCTGATGGTGGTGAGCAAATGACGGATATGGTGCTGGAGCCGAAGGTATATATTGTAGGTGCCGGACCGGGTGACCCCGAGCTGATCACGGTAAAAGGCAGCCGCATTCTGCGCTCGGCAGATCTGGTGCTCTATGCAGACTCACTGGTCAGCGAGGAGCTGATCCGCAGCGCCAAGCCCGGTGCGCAGGTGCTCCAAAGCTCGGGTATGGATCTGGAGCAACAGGTGGAGCTGATGACGGCAGCCGTGCAGTCGGGTAAAAGCGTAGCCCGCGTGCACACCGGCGACCCTGCCATGTACGGTGCGATTCTGGAACAGATGTCTCTGCTGAAGCTGAGCGGCGTCCGCTATGAGATCGTGCCGGGCGTAAGCTCGGTATTCGCTTCTGCTGCGGCGCTGGGCGCAGAGCTGACTGTGCCGGAGCTGACGCAGACGGTGATCCTGACCCGTGCGGAAGGACGCACACCGGTGCCGGAGCGCGAGCAGCTGCGCAAGCTGGCGGAGCATCACTGTACGGTGGCGCTTTTTCTTAGCGCTTCATTGGCCGGGCATGTGAGCGGGGAATTTCTGGCCGCCGGCTGGAGCCCCGAGACACCGGTGGCTGTGGTGAAGCGGGCGACTTGGCCGGATCAGCAGATTCTGCGCACGACAGTAGAGAAGCTGGAGGCGGATCTGCAGGGTGCAGGCATCACTATGCATGCCATGATCCTGGCCGGCTGGGCGCTGGACCCGGGACTGACAGACCGTGACGCGCACCGCTCGAAGCTGTACGACAAGGCGTTCACCCACGGCTGCCGGGAAGGAAGCGGCTCCGGTGAGTAAGCGGTATGCGGCAGTTGCGATTACGCGCAGCGGAATAAGGCTGGCCTTGAAGCTGGGGGCGCGGCTGGACCAGACGGAAGTCTTTGTCTATGCCAAGTATAGCGGCGGGCTGGAGGGGCGGGGCGGGGAGATCACGGTTTTTGACGGACCGGTTCAAGCATTGCTCCTTAAGCTATTCGGGGATTATGAGGGGATCATCCTGTTCTTCTCGCTGGGGGCGGCTGTCCGGCTGACGGCTCCGCTGCTGCGGGATAAAAGAACGGACCCGGCCGTCATCGTCATCGACGAGCGCGGAGAACATGTGATCAGTATGCTCTCCGGCCATCTTGGAGGAGCCAACCGGCTGACCCTGGAGATTGCCGAGCTGCTCGGCAGCCATCCGGTGATCACCACAGCCTCGGATGTGCAGGGCACCTTCGCTGTGGACCTGCTGGGCCGGGAGTATGGCTGGCGTGCGGACAGCTTCATTCCTATGAAAGCGGTAAGCGCCGCACTGGTTAACGGGGAAGCGTTAGCTGTGGTCCAGGAGAGTGGAGAGCGCGGCTGGCTGCCTCCCGGAGCAGAGCTGCCGGGGCATGTCCGCTTATTCGCAAGCAGAGCTGAACTCAAGGAAAGCGGACTTAGCTTCAGCGCAGCGATCTTTGTAAGCGACAGGCTGGCGGAAGGACCGGGGGAAGTGCCGGGTGAAAATCAGGACATAGCAGTCCCTGCGGAATGCACAGTAGTGTACCGCCCGCGCAGTCTGGTGCTTGGACTCGGCTGCAACCGCGGGACGAGTGCGGAAGAGCTGGAAGCCGTGGTGCGGCATACGTTAAATAAGCTTAGGCTGTCATTCAACAGTGTGCGGAATGTAGCTACAGCCGGGATCAAGGGCGATGAAGCCGGGCTGCTGGCCCTGTGTGCCAAGTACAGCTGGGACCTGGTTTTATACACGCCAGAGCAATTGAATACAGTGGAGCTGGACAGTCCTTCCGAGGTGGTGTTTAGGGCAACGGGTGCTTACGGTGTCTGTGAACCTGCTGCACTGCTGTCTTCAGGTGCGCCTACCCTCCTGCAGCCTAAGCTCAAAAGCGGCAACGTAACCATCGCTGTAGCCCGGGTTGTCTATTCTGAAGAGCTGGAGGGGAGCGAGCGTGGACGGGGGCAGGAATGAAATGAAACATGAGACGGGAAATGAACCGAAGGGTGAAATGAAGCTTGATAGCCGCGGGAGTGAAATGAAGATTAGTAGCTGCAGGAGCGAGAGGTATGAGGCTGAGGTTGGGACTGGGACTGGGGCTGAGGCGACCTCCCGGCAGCCGCAGAAGCGTCCCCGCTTCGTGATCGCAGGCACAGGCAGCGGCTCCGGCAAAACAACGGTCACGCTGGGCCTGATGCGCGCTTTTGCCCGGCGGGGCCTGAAGGTCCAGGGCTTCAAATGCGGTCCCGATTATATTGATCCCGCGTATCACAGTGCAGTCACGGGCCGTGCTTCCCGTAACCTGGATTCCTGGATGACTTCAAGCGCCTATCTGCGGGAGTATTTCCTGCGCTCCTCGGCGGAGGCGGACATCTCTGTAATTGAAGGTGTGATGGGACTGTATGACGGCAAAGAGGACACCGCGCTCACCGGATCGACGGCGGAGATCGCCATCCTGACGGACAGTCCGGTTCTGCTTGTGGTGGATGTCCGCAGCATGGGACGCAGTGCTGCGGCTATTGTGCTGGGCTTCCGGCAGCTGGAGCCGGAGGTGCGGATTGCAGCCGTTATAGTGAACCGCTGCGGCAGCGAGGGTCACTACCGGATGGTTAAGGCTGCCATTGAGGCAGCCTGCGATATCCCCGTGATCGGGTGGCTGCCCCGCGACAGCGGCCTGGACATCCCGGAACGGCATCTGGGCCTGCTGCCCGCTGTGGAGCGCGGGGAGCTGGAGCCCTTGTTCGACCATGCCGCCGATGTCCTGGCGCAAGGCACGGATCTGGAGCGGCTGCTGGAGCTTGCCGCTGCCGCACCGGCTTTGCAGGCTCCGCTTGAGGCAGCGGCTGTGCAGCATCTGCCGGGTGGAGCGGCTGTGCAACATCCGCTGGGGGCAGCGGCTGTGCAGTATCCGCCGGGGGTAGCGGCTGTGCAGCATCTGCCGGGTGGAGCGACTGTGCAGTATCCGCTGGGGGCGGCGGCTGTGCAACATCCGCTGGAGGCAGCGGCTAAGCTGAATTTCACGCTGGAAACGGAGGCAACAGCGGATACGCTCAACTCTAGGTTGTCCACCGGGGCAGCCCCACAAAAGTCTCCCCTGGCAGAGGAGCGGAATGAGAAGGGCGACCTGTCCTCTCCAGGTGCGGCGCTGACAGCACTGAAGGAGACGGAAGGCCTTGCGCAGCCTTCCCCGGTTATCGCCGTTGCCCGGGATGCGGCGTTCAATTTCTATTACGCCGACAATCTGGAGCTGCTCGCCCGTGCCGGTGCCCGGCTGGTTCACTTCAGCCCGCTCAGCGGCGAGGGGATTCCGCCGGAAGCTGACGGCATCTATATCGGGGGCGGGTTCCCGGAGGAATTCGCGGCGGAGATTGCCGCGAATTCGCTCTTCCTGAGCGGGCTCAGGTCCGCTGCAGCCGCCGGAATGCCGCTCTATGCGGAATGCGGCGGCTATATGGTTCTGGCCCGCAGTTTGACTGACCGCACCGGCGCGGTACATGAGATGGCCGGGATCATTCCGGCACATACCGGGATGCAGGAGCGCCGGGCGGCACTAGGGTATCGTGAAGTAACGGCACTTCACGATTGCCTCCTGCTCAATCGGGGCGAGCGTCTGCGCGGCCATGAATTCCATTATTCCGTCATGAGTTATCCTGACGCGGAGGCCCGGACCTATGCCTATGAGAGCAAAGGCAGGGGGGGCAGCCAGCCTGAGGGGTACATCAGCGGGAACATCATGGCTGCTTATGCGCATATTCATCTGGCTTCGTATTTCCCGGCAGCGGAGCGGCTTGTAGCAGCCTGCCGGACTTACCGGGAGGAGAAGCTGGCCAAGTTGCAGCAGATCTAGAGTTCCAAACCGGAAGCGCAGCAGAAATTGAACTAGTGACAGCTAACTCACTGTATAGATTGAACTTGAAAATATACAGACAGGGAAAAGTGGCGGAGGGGAATTTTGGCACTGTAGGAGGGGTAGCGTCCGCCTTTGTCACCGGATTTCTACCGTGATTAGCGGTTTGAATTAAAGAAATCGGGTGACAACAGCGGCCGGAGGGCCAAACATTCTCTGGAGTCACGGCAATCCCAGGTCATAAAACTTACAAGTTCAATCTATATAGCAGCTAACTCAGCAGTAACTGAACTCAACACAAATCCTGCACGAAATACAACATTCCCCACATCATATGGCCCCCTGAACGGGGAGTGTTGTACATAAGGCAGCATTTCACTTCGAAGCAAGCCGATTAGTGGAACCATTCTTGCATTTTCTGCAACAATGCCTGCATTTACCCAAGTAGCTTCCCTATATGTCAACCGCTTGTCATACATCGGTGAGCCACGTATAATAGGAGCGAGAGAACGCTTTATTATCCCGCTGGCCGGCGACCGGCTTGTCTTTTTTCAAGGGGAATAGTTGGTATTATATGCTGAGGAATTGCAAATTCCGGAAGCTGTCACCTAATGATGTGTATGGAGAAGGGAGAACGCTGCAGTGAAATTGTTGGGAGCGATTGAAGCAGGAGGAACAAAGTTTGTATGCGGAATCGGGAATGAGGACGGGACGATTATCGACCGGGTGAGTTTTCCGACGGAGACCCCTCAAGAAACAATGGGCCAGGTGATCAATTATTTTGCCGGCAAAGAAGTGGAAGCCATCGGCATCGGTTCGTTCGGACCGATTGACCCGGTTATTGGCAGCCCTACCTATGGATATATTACAACCACACCGAAACCCCACTGGGGCGGATATAATCTGGTGGGAGCCGTTGAGGAGCATTTCCAGGTACCCATCGGTTTCGATACGGATGTGAACGGGGCAGCTCTGGGCGAGTACACCTGGGGAGCAGCTCAAGGGCTGGATAGCTGTCTGTACATCACTGTGGGCACCGGGATCGGCGCTGGCGCAGTCGTTGGCGGGAAGCTGATCCATGGGCTGTCCCATCCGGAGATGGGCCATATTCTGGTCCGTCGTCATCCCGAGGACCACTACGAAGGCTTCTGTCCTTATCACGGGGATTGCCTGGAAGGCCTGGCAGCCGGTCCGGCTATCGGCAAACGCTGGGGCAAACCGGCGGGTGAGCTGCCTGCGGACCATCCGGCCTGGGCGATGGAGGCCCACTATCTGGCCCATGCCCTGATGAACTATGTGCTGATCCTCTCGCCGCAGAAGATCGTTATGGGCGGCGGCGTGATGAAGCAGAGTCAGCTTTTCCCGCTGATCCACACTAAGCTGCAGGAATTGCTCGGCGGATATGTACAGCATCCGGCACTCAATGAGGCGATTGGCAGTTATATTGTTCCTCCGCAGCTTGGGGACAACGCCGGTCTGTCCGGCGCGCTGGGTCTGGCTAAGCTGGCATTGGACCGGAAGTAGGCATTCTGTTAAAAAGACATTGACTGTTACGTAATATATGGTATCCTAGGTTTTAACAGTATAGCATTTAAGAGGAAGCACCTCTTTCACGAATTTCGTGGGAGAGGTGCTTTTTTTGTGCCAAGATAAGAATTTATATGCTCAATGCTATAAAGAGTTCTTATCTTTATGCATACTGTAAGACAACGAAGGTAGGGATTCATATGCAGATTGTATTTATGAACCGTTTGTCCAGAATATCAGGAGTGGACCAGGAGATTTTTGCCCAGCTATGGATTGGAGAAGAGGAAGGGCTGTGGCGTCTGGGCTGGCGTGACTTCTCCGGCGAACAGGAGACGGGCGACAGCCTGTGGTATGAAGGCGGGTCGTGGAATGAGATGCTGTGTGTATACCGGCATGAGCTTGCAGTGAAGATGGGGGATGGCTACCGCCCGCTAATTGACGGTGTATTTCATGAGGAGGATAATCTCAGCAGCCGCAGCCAGGAGCAGCTTAAGCTGCAGTATTACAGCGAGCATTACGGGAATGAAGCGGTCTTTGAGGAGCTGTGCTCCTGGCGCAGGGGGAAGGCCTCCAGCGAACGGAAGGCACCTTATATCCTGGCCAGCAACCGTCTGCTGCGTATGATCAGTGCATTTCTTCCCCGTACGCCGGAGGAGCTGCTGCAGCTTCCGGGGGTGGGTGAAGGCAAAGCTTCACAGTATGGCGCCGACTGGCTAAGCATTACCTCGGCTGTAGAACGCGAGCATGACTTTCCGTTAAGCTGGGTGAATCATACGATTGATGAAGAGAGCTTTGTGTCCTGGCATTATAAGCAGAAGGAGCTTAAGTACAAGAAGCAATTAGAGCGGCTGAGACTGCGCCGTGTTCTGCTCCAGGGGATTGAAGAAGGGCAGGGAATGGAGCAGCTCACAGCGCTTAGCGGAGTGTCCCGCCGTGAAGTGCTTGAGGTGGTGGAAGAGCTGGAGAAGGACGGCTATTCCGCCGAGAAGCTCATTGCCTTTGAACTCAGTGAAGTGACCTCTGAAGAACAGAACAATATATGGACAGCCTATGAGCTGATCGGCGACAACTTCCTGAAGCCTGTCCTCTACAAAGTGTATGGGGAGGATTTCGCACCTGCTGACGGCCTGGATCTGTATTACGAACGCCTGCGGCTGATCCGGCTCCGCCTCCGGCGGGAGCAGCCGGCTACCCTGGGAATGGCTACTTAGCTGCTAGTGAGTATCCGAATGCGGCGGAGAGGTCAGGAGGATCTGAATTCCCGGCTTGTGCAGCGGTAGGTACATACAGGCGACACAAGTGGAAACGGCTTTGCTGTTCTTGTAAAGGGCGACATACCAAAAAGACGAAGGCTTCCGAAACCCTAAGGTATACGGTGCCTTCGTCCTGCATATTCGTCCGCCGTCCTTCATAGCCAATCCTTCTTGCGGAAGATCACAAGCATTCCGCAGCCGAGGGTTACCATAACGGCAATGACGCCATAGTAGCCGTACTCGGTGTGGATCTCCGGGATATTGTCAAAGTTCATGCCGTAGATTCCGGTAATCACGGTCAGCGGCATGAATATGGTGGTAATTGCCGTAAATACACGCATGATTTCATTGGCGCGGTTCGCAATACTAGATTGATAAGCTTCGCGTAAGTTGCCCATGAGATCGCGGTACGTTTCAAACGTTTCAGAGATCTTGACCGCGTTTTCGTAGATGTCACTGAAATACTTCTGCAATTGATCGTCGATCAGGCGAAGATCCTTCTTATTCAGCGTGTTGATAACTTCCTTCTGCGGGCCGAGCATCTTCTTCAGCCAGAGAATCTCACTGCGCAGACCAATGATCTCGCTCAGATGCGTTTTCTTGGTATGCATGAGGATGTCTTCTTCCAGCTTCTCGATCCGCGCTTCAATCCGGTCACCGACCGAGAAGAAGTTGTCGACAACGAGGTCGATCAGCAGATACAGGAAGCGGTCAGGTGTACTGACCTCCTGCTCCCACAGTGCGGGCTTCAGGACACGCAGCTCATGGATCTTCTGCTTCGTAACGGTAATAATGAAATGTCTGCCCAGGAACACGTTGAGCGCACGGAGGAAGATTTCCTCATCATCGAACCGGATACTGTTCACTACGATAAAATAATGGCTCTCATAAATCTCCAGCTTCGGACGCTGATCCTCTTCACTTAGACAGTCTTCCACAGCCAGATCATGCAGCCCGTATATAGGCTGAAGCTCTACAAGGTCCTCCACATCTGCATCAATCCAGTAGAACCCCTCGGCAGGGGCGGTTAAAGTTTCTTCAATATTGTCAATAGGCGTAAAAACCCCTGCATTCACCAGCCGGATTTTCATCTGATTCACTCCTTCACTCCCCGGTCTTCTCCGGGGGTATGCTAATTTCAGCACACGGAAAAAATCAGCTTGGCCGGTGGTACAATCATGGATGAAGGCCAAAAGACGGTCCGAGAGCATGAAGAATAAGGGCTCCCGCCGCCGGCAAGCTGATGTTAATCCTGTGTGGTTGTTCGTTCTGCACGCATATTCGCGAGCCCGGGTCGCCTTCCATTCTTCTCTCACCTCTTCTTTTCGCCGTTTTGGGTTTGAAACACTTGTCTAGTATAACGCCGGGGTATGCCTCTTACAAGAGAAATTCTTTTCAATCTCAAGGCTCCTTAAGCATTGTATGGACTTGACGAAAAGGAGGTTCATGATTTAAAGTGAAATTTAAGAAAAAGCATCTACGGATGCTGTGGTACATCCAATTGAATACAGCTAAATCTTATCAAGAGCAGGTGGAGGGACTAGCCCGATGAAACCCGGCAACCGGCGTGTGAACGCACGGTGCTAAATCTTGCGGAAGCTTTGCAGGGACGTTATGCGTCCGGCGGAAGTTCTCTGGCAGATGAGAGGGCGCATATGACTGAATTATATGACCTTTCTCGCCCGGGAAAGGTCTTTTTTCGCTACCCTGCAACAAGCTCAACCGCCTAAGCGGAACCCAATTTCAGTTAAGGAGTGGATACAGCAATGCCTATCAAAATTCCCGACAGCCTGCCGGCCAAGGAAGTATTATCCGGTGAGAATATATTCGTAATGGATGAAAGCCAGGCCTTTCATCAGGATATCCGTCCCCTCAGGATCGCCATCCTGAATCTGATGCCAACGAAAGAAACTACAGAGACACAGCTGCTGCGCCTTATCGGGAATTCCCCGCTTCAGGTGGATGTGGTTCTGCTGTATCCCAGCTCCCATACCTCGAAAAATACATCGGCTGAGCATCTGAAGAGCTTTTATAAGACCTTCGATGAGATCAGCGACCGCCGTTTTGACGGCCTGATCATAACCGGCGCTCCCGTAGAACAGCTGGAATTCGAGGATGTTAACTACTGGGAAGAGCTGAAAGTGATTATGGAGTGGAGCAAACAGAATGTGACCTCGACGATGCACATCTGTTGGGCTGCGCAGGCAGGGCTGTATCATCACTTTGGCGTACGTAAGGTGAGCCTGCCGGACAAATGCTTTGGAGTGTTTCCGCATACGCTGAACCATAATAATGTCAAGCTGCTGCGGGGCTTCGATGAAGTGTTCCATGTTCCGCATTCCCGTCATACCGACGTCTCCCGTGAAGATATAGAGCAGAATCCTGAGCTGCAGATTCTGGCCGAGTCCGAGGAGGCCGGGGTCTACCTGGTAGCCACTCATGACGGGAAGCAGATTTTTGTGACCGGACATTCGGAATACGATCCGTTCTCGCTGAAATGGGAGTATGACCGGGATATCGCCAAGGGGATGGAAGTGCAGCTGCCGAAGCACTATTATCCAAAGGATGATCCGACCCGTACACCACCGGCTGTCTGGCGCGCCCATGCCAACTTATTATTCGCTAATTGGCTCAATTACTATGTATACCAAGAGACTCCTTACGATATCGGGGCATTTATCTAAAAGTTAAAAGTTATATTTATATATAGAAGCAATGTTTATCGCACATAAACTTTTAGGAGGCAGTGGAGATGGATGAGAAACTGAGAATTGAGAGCAGACTGGCACAGATTGGTTCAATGGAGGACCCCGCCACCGGGGCGATTAATTATCCGATTTATCATGCGACGGCCTTCCGTCACCCGAGACTTGGACAGAGCACAGGCTTTGACTACATCCGCACCAAAAATCCTACCCGCACTGTGCTCGAAGATGCGGCAGCGGCGCTGGAATCCGGGGATGCCGGCTTCGCCTGCGCCTCCGGAATGGCTGCACTGACTACGGTGTTCACCTTGTTTGGACAAGGGGATCATCTCATTGTATCACTGGACCTGTACGGCGGAACCTACCGGCTGCTCGAACGGATTCTCGCCAAATACGGCATCAGCGCCTCGTATGTGGACACCAATGATCTCGATGGCCTGGAGGCGGCCCGCCAGCCGGGCACCAAGGGCGTATTCATTGAGACACCAACCAATCCGCTGATGATGATTACGGATATTGAAGCGGTATGTACCTGGGCCCGTCATCACGGGCTGCTCTCGATTGTGGATAACACGCTGCTGACTCCGTTCTTCCAGCGTCCGCTTGAGCTGGGGGCAGATATTGTTGTTCACAGTGCGACCAAATATTTGGGCGGGCATAACGATGTACTAGCCGGGCTTATTGTTACCAAAGGCGCGGAACTGTCGGCAGAGATGGCTGTGCTGCATAACTCCCTGGGAGCCGTTCTTGCCCCGAATGACAGCTATCAGCTGATGAAGGGGATGAAGACACTGGCCCTGCGCATGGAGCGGCATGAGAGCAATGCGCTGGCCATCGCCCGCTATCTGCTGGAGCATCCGGCGATAGCCGAGGTCTTCCATCCGGGACTGCCGGACCATCCGGGGTATGCGATTCAGAACCGCCAATCCTCCGGCAACACGGGCATCTTCTCCTTCAAGGTGAAGGATGCAAGATACGTGGAGCCGTTGCTCCGCCATATCCGTCTGATTGCCTTCGCCGAGAGTCTCGGCGGGGTAGAATCGCTGATGACCTACCCGGCGGTGCAGACCCATGCCGATATTCCTGCGGAAATCCGCGATGCGGTCGGCGTAGATGACCGGCTGCTGCGTTTCTCGGTCGGCATCGAGCATGTGGAGGATCTGATCGCTGATCTTACGCAGGCATTGGAAGCCGCCCGGAGCGAATTGGAGTAGAACAGCATTCGCCCTCCGTCCGGCTAAGCCGGATCAGCATAGGATTAGAGCAGCAGCGCCCAAGGTGCTGCTGTTTGACTTTGTATCAGGACCGTAATCTCATTTCTGGCCCTAAAAGATTTTTCAAGCTCAGCGGATTGTGATACGATGGGGGAACGGGTTAATAAAATGATAAAAATTTATATAACTTCATAGATTAAGAGGAGGCCGTCAACGATGAGTGCAATTGATCTTATTCTGGATAAGACACTTAAGGGTGAACGTCTTCAATTGGAAGACACGATCACGTTGTTCGAGAGCAATGAAATTGAGAAGATGGGGGCGGCGGCAGATATTATTATGAAGCGCTGGCACCCGGACCCGCTGGCTACCTTCGTCATCGGCCGCAATATTAACTATACGAACGTATGTGATGTGTACTGCCGCTTCTGCGCCTTCTACCGCAGACCGGGTTCTGAGGAAGGCTATGTGCTTCCCGATGAAACGATCTATCAGAAGATTGCAGAGACAATCAGTGTGAACGGGACAGAGATTCTGATGCAGGGCGGCACGAATCCGAATCTGCCGTTCAGCTACTATACGGATATTCTGCGCGGCATCAAGCAGCGGTTCCCGGAGATTACGATGCACTCCTTCTCACCGGCGGAGATTATGAAGATGGTGGAGGTCTCCGGTCTGCCGCTGGAGCAGGTGATGCGTGAGATCCATGCCGCAGGTCTGGATTCCCTGCCCGGCGGCGGCGCCGAGATTCTTGACGACCGTACACGCCGCAAGATCAGCCGGCTCAAGGGCTCCTGGCGCGAGTGGATGGATGTCATGCAGACCGCACACCGGATCGGCATGAACACGACAGCCACGATGGTTATCGGGCTGGGCGAGAGCATGGAAGAGCGGGCGCTGCATCTGCTGCGTGTCCGTGAAGCGCAGGATGAATGTATTGCGAACAAATATGACTCCGAAGGGTTCCTGGCGTTCATCTCCTGGACCTTCCAGCCGGATAATACGAACCTGAAGCTTGACCGGCAGACACCGGAGGAATATCTGAAGACTGTAGCCATAAGCCGTCTGGTGCTGGATAATATCAAGAACTTCCAGTCCTCCTGGGTAACGATGGGTCCTGAGGTGGGCAAGCTCTCCCTGCAATACGGCTGCAATGACTTCGGCAGCACAATGATTGAGGAGAACGTAGTATCTTCGGCGGGCGCAACCCACAAGGTCAACATCGAGTCCATTACCCAGCTCATCCGCGAAGCAGGCAAGATCCCGGCGCAGCGCAACACACGCTACGACATCCTGCGGGTGTTCGATGATGCGAATGCGAAGATCGACAATGATTTTGTGATGCAGAACTAGAGGCTAGCTATAGGGTGCTTTTGGCATAATAGGATAACAATAACGCTTATTTAATATTAATCCGTAAGGCGAGGATTAGTTATGGATAAGCGTTATTTGTCTTTTATAAGTACAATGATAATTCGGATAGCTTATGGATGTTTAGATATTCGGTGCTCTCTTGCGAATCCGGTCTTGAAAGGACTAATACTGATTGTATACCCAGAGTTGAGGCGCTCTTTAGGTTCTTTTCATAATCATCAACAAATACTGTTTCTGTTGCCGGCAAATTCATAACATCAAGTGCATGTCTAAACATACCGGGACTTGGTTTGTTTTCTCCAAGTTCAAAACTAAGTGTCATATTATCAAAATAATCATAAATACCGGCATTTCTAAGAACCCTTTTGATGGATGGGTCTGTATCTGAAATAACTCCAAGCTTGTACTTTTCCTTCAGACTTTCAATTGTCTTTTTTGTATTTTCCAGAAAAACATAATTAGAATCGTTATACACTCTATCATATGCAATGATTTCAGCTTGTTCGTATGTAATATGAATTTCAGGTAACCATTCAGCAAGGGTCCTATAGTAATTGATATACCTTTCAAGCTCTTCCTCTTCAGTTTTGTAAATTTCATTTTTGACGTATTCATTTGCTTTTGAAATTGCAGTGTTAAATGTATCTTGTGGTATAGACCATAGGATTTGTGGGTTTATATATTCCAAAGCTTTCACTGTTATTCTCCAATCCCCTGTTGCAGGGCGGAAAATCGTCCAGCCAAGATCGAAAAATATACCACGAACTGGTTTATTTATAGTCATCTCAATCCTCCTGAATTTTAATCTGTATATTTCCTATTTAACCCATATCCTAAACACAATGTGTCCATCCCGCACCTCCTCATCGGCATAGATAGTATTGAAGGAAGCGCCCCCCAGAGTCTTCAACCGTGTCAGGTTATAGACTAGGGCAAACGCCAGCTTAGGATCACTGGTCCGATAGCCGTCATACTCGCCTCCCCCAAGCCGGTTGTAGGCATCGCTCATTACCCACTCTTCCGCTTCCCGCAAAGTATCAAACGTAAGCATTTCCTCAAACCAGCGTATATTTTGCAGGGAGAGAGTCCGTTTCTCATCTTTAAGCCAGAAAAACTCCTGATGGGTGTTCTTTTCCTCGTCCAAGGTTAACCCTCCTTTTACCAATTGTAACGCTATTGCTTCTACAGTTCCAAATTCACCCTTCGCTTCCAAGTTTACATCACGTTAATGATCGTGTCACAATTTACAAAACTCGCAATCCCCGTTAACCCAATCTGATAGATTGAATTGTATTTAATATGTTACGCTTTGACGGTCAATTTAAAGAGATTAACTGGGAGGGTATAAGATTCTATGGGACAAAAGCGTTGGAACAAGCCTGTCGCTTCACTATTGGCTACCACTGTGATTACGGCTCAGGTACTGGGCGGAGTCGTTGCCGGTTCAGTACTTGGAGCGGAGAAGGCAGAAGCGGCCGGGAGTGCAGAGGTTGCGTCAGGGGCCATCAACCTGCGTCTGATGAGTACTACGGATGTGCATACCAATGTGATGGGCTGGGACTACTTTAAGAACAGCGGATCTGTAACCGTGGGACTCGACCGGACGGCAACGCTGGTGAAGCAGGCCCGGGCTGAAGCCAAAGGGATTAATAACCTTTTACTGGATAACGGTGATTTGATTCAGGGGACACCTCTCGGAACGCTTGCTTCCAAGCAGGTCGATGCCGAAGGAAGAACTACGCAGATCAATCCGATGATTGCTGCGCTGAATACAATGAAATACGATGCTGCAACCCTCGGCAACCATGAATTTAACTATGGCCTTCCTTATCTTGAGAGCATTACTTCGGCTACTTCAGCCACTTATGAATATACCAATATTCCTTTTATTAATGCGAATGTGTATGTCGATGATCAAGACAGCAATGAGGCCAATGATGTCAACTACTTCACCCCATATATTATATTGGACAAAAAAGTGCTCGACAGCAGCAACGTGGAGCATACCGTAAAGGTCGGGCTCCTGGGCCTGGTTACTCCGCAGATCATGGAATGGGACAAGTTGAACCTTGAGGGCAAGGTTGTCACCAAGGATATCGCTGCCACCGCCGCTAAATTTATTCCGGAGATGAAGGAAGCCGGTGCAGATATCATCGTTGCGATGGCGCACACGGGATATGATGCCAAAGCGGCTTTGGGCGACGGGTCCGAGAATGACATCAACGCACTTAGCAAGGTGGAGGGAATTGATGCCATTACCTTCTCTCATACCCATAAGGTGTTCCCTGCTGCGAGCGTAGATCTGCTGGATGCTTCGTTCAAGGATGCTTCCGGTAAGGCTCCTCTGCCAGGCATTGACAATGACAAAGGCCAGATCAACGGGGTTCCCGCGGTTCAAGCCGGATTCGGCGGCGGATACTTGGGGATGATCGACCTGTCGGTGGTGCCGGACCCGAATAGAAGCGGGCACTGGATGGCCGATAAGCCGAATTCCCTCTCATCTACCCGTTCGATCTACCGGATAGAGAATAAGGTTAACATCTCCAATGTAGAGCCGGATGCTGAACTCGACAAAGTAATCGAAGGCGCTCATCAGGCTACGATTAACTATGTCAACCAGCCGCTCGGACAGACAGATGTGCCGATGAACAGCTTCTTCGGACTGGTACAGGATGATCCGACGGTTCAGATCGTTACCTATGCGCAGAAGAACTATGCCGAGAAGCTGATCCAATCCGATCCGGCACTGGCTGCTTACCAGGGAATGCCTATTTTGAGTGTAGGCGCACCGTTCAAGGCAGGACGCAATGGTCCGGACGAGTACACTGAGATTGAAGCAGGACCGCTGACCATCCGCAGTGCGAGCGACCTGTATCTATACGACAACACGCTGAAGGTGATTAAGGTCAAGGGTGCTGCGGTCAAAGAATGGCTTGAGATGAGCGCAGGTGCGTATAACCGCATTGATCCCGCCATTTCGGAGCCGCAAGCCTTGCTTAACTCCAAATTCTCTGTGTTTAACTTCGATGTTATTGATGGAATTAAGTACAAGATTGATGTCACCAAGAACGCCAAGTACAACGTGGACGGCACGGTGAATGATCCTGCTTCCAGCCGGGTTACCTCAATCACCTACGACGATAAGCCGCTTAATCTGGAACAGGAATTCCTTGTCGTTACCAATAATTACCGGGCAAGCGGCGGCGGGAATTTCCCGGGCATCAAAGCAGGGGCTTCCGGCGTGACCATGGTTCTGGATACAATTGAAGAGAACCGTCAGGTGCTGATGGATTACATCAAGGAAGCTGGAACGGTCAACCATCCGGCAGACAACAACTGGTCCATTGCTCCAATCGAAGGAGATGTGAAGGTAACCTTCACTTCCTCGCCTAAGGCGAAGAATGTCCTTCCGAAGAATGATAATATTACCGATACCGGAATACAGGACATCAAGGGTTTTGAAGTCTACAACCTGGATCTTAGCGGGGACATCAAAGTCCACCTGCTCGGAATCAATGACCTTCACGGTCAATTGGATACTACCTCTTATGTCACTGTGGGTACAGAGAGTAAGCCGGTAGGAACTGCTGCAATTCTTGCTACCTATCTGAAAAAAGCGCGTGCGCAATACGACCACACCCTGCTGTTCAACAACGGGGACTCCGTCGGAGCTTCTGCCCCAGTATCCTCTATGGAGCGCGATAAGCCGACACTGGAGTGGATGAACATGATGAAGTTCGATGTAGGGACACTGGGTAATCATGAATTTGATCAGGGCGTTGCCGCGATGAAGGCTCAGATCTTCGGCGGGGTGGACCCGGTTAATCCGCTCATTACTCATGCACCGCTGAATTTCGATTATATCAATGCCAATGCGGTGGATGCCAAGAGCGGCGAGCCGCTGATCAAGCCCTACACGGTCAAAGAAATCGGCGGCGTCAAAATCGGATTTATCGGAGTCGTCACCAAAGCAACCCCAAGCAAGGTATCGCCAGCCGGTACAGCCGGTGTGAAATTCCTGAGTGCCGGGGAGGAAGTGGCCGCTATAGAGAAATATGCTGCTGAACTGAAGGGGAAGGGCGTTAATACAATTATCGTCCTGGCGCATGACCCGGCAACAACCAAGATAGACGCGACAACCAAGAAAAATGTCTCTACCGGTGAAGCGGTAGATCTGGCGAATGCTCTTCCGGCTAATTCCCCGGTGGATGTGATCGTGGCGGGCGACAATCACGCCTATGCCAATGATATGGTGAACGGCAAGCTGGTGGTTCAGGCGTATTCTTACGGCACTGCCTACGAAGACATCCGCCTGGCGATTGATCCTGATACAGGAAAAGTCAAGAGTAAATCGGCTGCTGTAATCACTACGTTCCAGGAGAACGTTACACCGGATGCCGAGACTGCGGCACTGGTCCAGCATTACCTGGACAAGCACCCCGAGCTGAGTAAGCCCGTAGGGACAACAGACGGCACAGTGACCCGTACAGATGTATATCTGAAGGAAGCTCCGCTGGGCAATCTGATTGCGGACGCCATGCGTCAGGCTGATTTCAAAGACGGCGCTGCAGGTCCTGCTGATTTTGCCTTCATGAATCCGGGCGGTATCCGTGCCGATCTTCCGAAAGGCAATGTAGCCTTCGGGGATCTGGCCAAAATCCAGCCGTTCGGCAATACGCTGGTGAAGCTGACGCTGACCGGCCAGCAGATCAAGACACTGCTGCAGCAGCAATGGGCGGTGAAGGCGGACGGAACAGCAGACACGAAGACCCTGCAAATATCAGGTCTGAAATATACAGCCAACATGTATCTGCCGGTTGCAGAACGCGTGGCTAACCTGACCAAAAGCGATGGAACACCCATTGAAATGACCAAGAGCTATACAGCCGTAGTCAATAACTTCATGGCTGCAGGCGGTGACAATTACAAGGTCTTGACACAGGCAAGCGCCTCGCTGGCCGGTCCGATCGACCTGGATGTATTCTATGATTACATCGTCGATACTTTCAAAGGCGGCGCCATTACGGCTGCTATTGAAGGCCGGATTATCAATGTTGACAAAGACCCTGGAACGGTTATTCCGAACCCGAGTGCCAGCCCTAGTCCCAGCTCTAATCCTAATCCGAACCCAGGGTCTAACCCTGGACCGGTTGCAACA
Source organism: Paenibacillus tritici (assembly GCF_013204885.1). Classification (GTDB taxonomy): domain Bacteria; phylum Bacillota; class Bacilli; order Paenibacillales; family Paenibacillaceae; genus Paenibacillus_AQ; species Paenibacillus_AQ tritici. The sequence goes on along the minus strand of NZ_JABMKX010000013.1, from coordinate 61,838 downwards.
GCGGCACCTAAACCAACGGCATCGCCTTCGGCCACGCCAAGTCCGGCCGCATCAGCAACTCCGGCACCGGCTGCAACGGCAGCACCTACCCCAAGTCCGGCAGCACCAGCTGTAGCATTCAAGGACTTAAGCAAAGTCGCTTGGGCTGTGGATGCCATCAATGCGCTGGCGGCCAAAGGAATTATCAAAGGTATGGACAGCACAACCTTCGCTCCGGGAAAGAGTGTGACCCGTGCGGAATTTGTAACCATGCTAGTTCGTTCGCTTAACTTAAGCAACAATGCAGCAACTGCGAAATTCAGCGACGTGAAACAGGGAGCCTGGTACTCTGATACGATCGCTGCGGCGGTGAATGCAGGTCTCGTGCAAGGCTCCGGCAACGGCCGGTTCGAGCCGGGCCGTGAGATCACCCGTGAGGAAATGGCGATTATGATCGCGAATGCCCTCAAGGATCAGCTTCAGCAGGTTGACACTGCCACGCTGAACAAGTTTACCGATAAGGCCAAGATTGCGCCTTACGCCCAGCAGGCGGTGGCTGCACTGACCAAGGCCGGGATCATCAACGGCATGGATGCCCAGAGATTCGCACCGAAGAGTATTGCGAACCGCGCTCAGGCTGCCGTAATGATCTTCCGTATGCTGGAGAACCAAGCTTCATAATAGAAGCTGCTGAGTTTATATATTTGCCAAGGCCCGTGCGTATGCTGCACGGGCTTTTTTCTTTACATCTATATCCAAAAGTGATATCATTATCATATCAAATACATATCGTATGGAGGCGTCATTATGAAGGAGAAACTATTGCGTCCGGTCAGCGGCTTCTGGGTTATCGCTCTGATTGCTATTTGCATCGGAGGCGGGATTTACGTTGCGGTTCAGGAATATGTGGCATTGTCTGTGCTGCTGTTTGTTGCGGCGGGAGTTCTATGTACCAGCATTACCGTGGTTCAGCCGAATAAGTCGGTGGTAGTGACCTTTTTCGGTCAATATGTGGGTACCATTGCAGCCAGCGGCCTGTTCGCAGTCATTCCATTCAGCATCCGCAAGACCGTATCGCTGCGGGTCCGCAACTTCAACAGCGTGAAGCTGAAGGTCAATGATGTGGAAGGGAACCCGATTGAGATTGCTGCGGTCATCGTGTTCAAGGTCATTAATTCGGCCAAAGCGCTGTTCGATGTGGATAAATATATGGCATTCGTGGAGATTCAGAGTGAGACAGCGCTGCGTCATGTAGCCAGCAAGTACCCGTACGATAACTTCAATGAGTCCGGCATGTCCCTGCGGGCCAATGCGGATGAAATTGCCAAAGAACTGGCGGTTGAGCTACAGGAGCGGCTGTCCTTATCCGGCGTAGAGGTTATTGAGGCCCGGCTGACCCATCTCGCTTATTCCACTGAGATTGCCAGCACGATGCTGCAGCGCCAGCAGGCTTCCGCCATTCTGTCGGCCCGGCAGATCATTGTAGAAGGTGCGGTCAGCATGGTGGATCTGGCGATCCGTCAACTCAAAGAGAGCGGTGTGGTTGAACTGGACGAAGAACGCAAGGCGGCGATGATCAACAATCTGATGGTGGCGATTGTGTCGGAGCGCGGCGCAAGTCCGGTAATCAACGCCGGCTCGTTATACTAAAGGTGGTAATCTTATGGCGGCCAAAAAAAGCTTTCCGCTGCGGATCGATCCCGAGCTGCACGAAGCGCTGGAACGCTGGGCGGGAGAAGAGTTTCGCAGCGTAAATGGACATATTGAATATTTGCTGCGTGAGTCTTTGAAGCGTGCAGGCCGCTTGCCGGTTAAAAAACGCCGGGAAGAGGAATAATCCCCGGGCAGTGCGCCGTTTCCGCAATGGACGGTACACCCGTTTCCACTTGACGGAAGATATGCGGAGATTTATAATTACCGTAATTGACGTTATCTGCTTTGACAAAGATATGAATCATTGCTTTGGACCGTTTCAGAGAGAGGAAACCTCAGGCTGTAATTTCCTCCGGTACCGGCTTTTGGTTTACCCCTTTGTAGCTGCGGTTATGAACTCCTGATGGATTCCGGCCTTCGGAACCTTCTTCATGGATAGTAAGAACCGCCGGTTCATGGCCGTTACCCCATGCTGACGAAGGATTATACTCTGCATTGCCGCTGAACGGTCACACGATCAGCAGCTTCTGCGAGGATGAATCGAATTTGGGTGGAATCACGGGTGCAATCACTCGTCCCTTTGCGGGACGGGTGTTTTTTGTGTGTATGCTAACTAACTTGTAGGAGGAAGAACAATGTCAGTAAATATCAAGCTTCCGGACGGATCGGTCCGGGAATACGCAGACGGCAGCAGCATTGATGATGTAGCCGCCTCGATCAGCAGCGGACTGCGCAAGAACGCCGCAGCCGGCAAAATCAACGGTATCGTCGTAGATCTGTCCGCACAGCTACAGGAAGGCGATCTGGTAGAAATCGTAACACTGGATTCACCGGAAGGTCTGGAAGTGATGCGTCACAGTACCGCTCACCTGATGGCCCAGGCGGTAAGACGCCTGTTCGGCACGAAGGAAGTCAAGCTGGGCGTAGGTCCCGTGATTGAAGACGGCTTTTATTACGATATGGATCTGGAGCATCCGCTGAATCCTGAGGATCTGCTGAAGATTGAGAAGGAAATGGAACGTATCGTCTCGGAGAATCTGCCGATTGTGCGCCATGAGGTCAGCCGCAAGGAAGCGCTGGACCGCTTCGGCGAGCTGGGTGATCCTTACAAGCTGGAGCTGATTGAAGCACTGCCTGAGGACAGTGTCATCACCATCTATGAGCAAGGCGAATTCTTCGACCTGTGCCGCGGGCCGCATTTGCCGTCCACTGCCAAGATCAAGGTATTCAAGCTGATGAATGTGGCGGGAGCATACTGGCGCGGAGACAGCAAGAACAAGATGCTGCAGCGGGTATACGGTACAGCCTGGATCAAGAAGGCCCAGCTTGATGAGCATCTGCGCCTGCTGGAGGAAGCGAAGAAGCGTGACCACCGGAAGCTGGGCAAAGAGCTGGAGATCTTCACCTTCAACCAGCTGGTTGGACAAGGCCTGCCAATCTGGCTGCCTAAGGGCGCGAAGCTGCGCAGCATTCTGGAGCGTTACATTGTGGACCTGGAAGCAAGCCTGGGGTATCAGCATGTCTACACTCCTGTACTCGGTAACGTAGAGCTGTACAAAACTTCGGGACACTGGGAGCACTATCAGGAAGACATGTTCCCCAAGATGACGATTGATAATGAGGAGTTCGTGCTTCGGCCAATGAACTGCCCGCATCATATGATGATCTACAAGAGCTCGATGCACAGCTACCGCGATCTGCCGATCCGTATTGCCGAGCTTGGAATTCAGCACCGCTATGAAATGTCCGGTGCCTTGACAGGTCTTCACCGCGTCCGCTCCATGACGCTGAATGACTCGCATATCTTCTGCCGTCTGGACCAGATCAAAGGCGAGTTCATCCGCGTGCTGGAACTGATCAAGCAGGTCTACAGCGACTTCGGCATTGAAGATTACCGGTTCCGCCTCTCTTATCGTGATCCTAAGGATACCGAGAAGTATTATGCCAACGATGAGATGTGGGAGACTGCACAGCGTATGCTGCGTGAGGTTGTGGAAGAAGCCGGGTTGCCGTTCTATGAAGCCGAAGGCGAAGCGGCCTTCTATGGTCCGAAGCTGGATGTGCAGATTAAGACGGTTCTGGGCAAAGAAGAGACATTATCGACCGTACAGATTGACTTCCTGCTGCCGGAGCGCTTTGAGCTGGAATATGTCGGCGACGACGGACAAAAGCACCGCCCGGTTGTCCTTCACCGCGGGATTCTGGGAACCATGGAACGCTTCGTAGCGTTCCTGCTGGAGAACTTTGCCGGATCACTGCCGCTCTGGCTGTCCCCGCAGCAAGTGAAGATTATTCCGGTATCGTCAGCCTTTGACGAATATGCCAAGGAAGTGGAAGCTAAGCTGCTGCGGAGCGGAATCCGGGCGGAAGTGGATCTGCGCAATGAGAAGATGGGCTACAAGATCCGTGAAGCACAGCTGGAGAAGCTTCCATACATGTTCGTTGTCGGCGAGAACGAGATGAACGCAGGCAGCGTATCCATCCGCAAACGCGGCGAAGGTGATATCGGTGCCCGGCCGCTGCAGGAAGCCATTGACTCGCTGGCACAGGAAGTCGCGGAACGCGTAATCTAGATGATCCCAATCAGCCTCTGTTATAAGCATGTATAGAATTTTGTGAAAAGGGAAACCCTCGTTATATGGGGAGGGTTTAACTAATGAACAAAATGGGCTTATACCAGAGGTTTTGGTGTCTTTTCGTCACCATCGTTCTTCTGCTGACCGCAGCCGGGATCTACCCGGATTACTCGCATAAGTCGGCTCAGGCGAGAGGGATGGAAGACACTGCAGGACAACTTGGCAGCAGCAGCAAGCCACAGCATTCACGGGTTCAGTCTCAGCAAGCAGGTGCAGCATCCCGTCTGGGTGGATCTTCCAGATCCGTTCAGCCAGCTCCTAAGCCTAAGACAGCGGTCAAGTCTCCGGCATCTGAACCGGTAGCCGCACCGGCACCGGAGCAGATTATCACTTCACTGAAAGTCACAGCGACCGGGTATACAGCCGGGTATGAGTCTACAGGTAAGACTGCGAAGCATCCTGAATATGGAATTACGTATTCTGGAGTTAAGGTACGCCGGGATAAGAATGCCGTATCCACGATTGCCGCAGATCCGAGAGTTTTGCCATTGGGAAGTATTTTATATATACCGGGTTACGGATATGCGATTGTGGCCGATACCGGATCAGCGATTAAGGGACAGAAGATCGACCTCTACTTCCGCACCACCAAGCAGGTCTACAAGGAATGGGGCAAGAAGACGGTTGTGGTTCAGCTCATCAAGCGCGGCAACGGAAAATGTACCGAGAGTATGCTGAAGAGTCTTGGCCATGCGATCCAGACCTATAAAGCGGTTCCGCAGTATTTGCTGGAAGAAGCCATTTAGGAACGATGCGCCGGTACCCGGAGTATGAATTTATTTTCACGTGAGTATGCATAATACAGCCTGCCGCTTCCCATAATATCGACTGGGGCAAAACACTTGCTCCTTCGAGAAATAAGGGAGGTGATTTCCGTGGCCAATTCCAAGAAACCAAAGGTGCAAGAAAACTTCAAAACACCTAATGAAAAATACAATGCAGAGTTCGCTGTTGAAAATGACGGTGCTACTAAGCAAAGCAGCAATACCTCTGCCAAGCCGATGCAGAAACCGCAGCAGTAATGCTGGGATTCCGGTAAGCCTATGAGGTAACAAGACTGTCCTTTCATGTCCGGATTACGGGCTGGAAGGGCAGTTTTTTTAATGAGAACAAGACGGTTAACATATAATCCCAAGTGCCTCAGTCTGGAGACCGAGGACGGTTTCCTACTCGCGCCGCTGTTCTCTGCTGCATTCTTCCTGTAGACTAAGGCTATAAGCGCCACATGGAAGATACGTACTAACGACAAGGGGGCACGACATTATGAAACGAAGGTTCACCAGCCAGGTTCTTGGAGGACTGATTCTCATCGGTCTGGGGGGATTATTCCTGCTCCGGCAGATGGGTTACACTGATTTTAGCCTGGGCTCACTGATCTCCACCTATTGGCCGGTTATTCTAATCCTGATGGGGCTGAAGCGGTTTTTGTCTCCGGATGAGGAGCATTCGAGATTCTCTGCAACATTGGGCGGTTTCTTCTTTCTGGCCATCGGGCTGTTCTTCCTGGGACGGAATCTGGACTGGTTCTACTACTCCGCAGGCGATTTCTTCAAAATGCTGATCCCGTTTATGCTGATCGGCGGCGGCCTGGCCGTCATCTTCAAGCCGCGGCGCAACACTCCGCCGATTCCACCAGCACCGCCTTCACCACCGGATTACTATCCGCCCGGACCGGGCAAGGGTCCGCTGGATGTGCAGCCGCCGGGACCGCTGGAATCTACACTCGACCAGCAGTTCGAGCAGAAATTCGGCAAGCCGGCAGGCAGCGTTGACCGGAACTGGGATGATTATCTGCATAAGGGTGCTGAAGACGCGCAAGGCAGCCAGCACTCCTCCTCGGCAGATGCCCGCTGGCAGGAGAAGCAGGAGCGCCATGAGCGCAGACGCCAGGAGCGTCAGGAACGGCATGCCCGCCGCCATGGCGAATGGCATGAGGAGTTTCAGAATTCCGGACATGATAAGGATGCAACGAACCGTTCGGCTTTTATCGGCGATGTGCATATGGGCCGTGAGCATTTTCAATTGAAGCGGACCAACATCTCGCAGTTCATCGGAGATACAGTGCTGGACCTGACCAATGCACAGATTCCTTACGGCGAAACGAAGATTAATGTCTCGGCCTTTGTCGGCGATATTAAGATTTATATTCCAGAGGATATGGATCTGGGCGTTGCGGTTACCGGCAGCTCGTTCATCGGGGATATGCAGGTGCTGGAGCAGTCGCGCAGCGGGTTCATGAGCAATGTGCAGTGCAAGTCCCCTTATTACAAGGAAGCCGGCAAAAAAGTGCGCATCAATGTGAGCTGCGTCATCGGTGACATTAAAGTCAAAACGGTGGGTTAGATGGGGATGATCTTCAGTAACACCAAATGGATGCTGCTGGTGTATTTCCTGCTTAGCGGCGGGGTGACGGCCGGACTGATGTATGCCGGGACATGCCTGGGCTACATCCAGGTAGTGGACACGAGAATGTGGATCTACCTGTGTCTGGGCATCGTGCTGTTCACGGTAATTATCGGCTATATCGCCGGGCAGCGGATTCAGAGACGGATTGATCATCTGGATCTGAATATGCTGCAGGTAGCCAAGGGGAATATGTCCGTGCGGATGCCGGTGAGCGAAGACCAGTCTTTTGCCCAGGTCTATCATGAATTCAACATTATGATGGATACGGTGGAGAAGAAGATGAAGCGGCTCCAGCAGCTCGGGGAACAGGAAGTCATTGAGAAGGAAAAGGCGGCGGAGAGCGCGGTACTGGAAGAGCGGAGGCGTATGGCCCGGGATCTGCATGATACGGTGAGCCAGCAGTTATTCGCTATTCACATGTCCGCTTCTTCGCTGCCTAAAGTGCTTGAACGCAGTGCCGAGCACGGGCAGACGGTCATGGATCAGCTGATCAGTATGTCCCAGATGGCGCAGAAACAGATGAGGGCGCTGATCGCACAACTTCGTCCGGTGGAGCTGGAAGGGCGCACACTGTTCGAGGCACTGGAGAAGTGGTTCCCGGATTACTGCCGCCAGAATGGGCTCAAAGGGGTGAAAGAGCTTGAACTGCAGGGAGAGCTGTCCGAAGCGATTGAGCATCAGCTGTTCCTGATTATTCAGGAGTCGATGGCGAATATCGTGAAGCACGCCGGTGCGCGCGTAGTCAGCCTGTCGCTGCGAGAGGTCACGCGGCAGGTCGTGCTGAGCATCAGCGATGACGGGCAGGGCTTCGAGCATGTGCAGCATAAGCAAGGCTCCTACGGTCTCACGACGATGCGTGAGCGTGCCGAGAAGCTCGGCGGCCAAGTCGAGATTATCAGCCGCAGGGGAGCGGGAACGACGATCCGCGTACATATTCCGAAGTTCGTCCAAGGCCACGCGGAGGCAGCCGGTGCCGAGATGGAAGCCGATTCCGAAGAAGCGTAAGGACGTCTTCAGGAAGCATTAAGCGTATACCATTTTAGGGGGAAACAGAATGAGTCTCGTTAAAGTACTGCTAGTAGATGATCACGATATGGTGCGGATGGGCCTCAAAACGTATCTGATGCTGGAACCGATGTTTGAAGTGATCGGGGAAGCGGCCAATGGGCATGAAGCGCTGAGGATGCTGCGTGAACTGGGACATGAAGCGCTGCCGGATCTGGTACTGATGGATCTGATGATGCCGGTCATGAACGGGGCCGAGACGACCCGCGCTGTGCTGGCTGAATTCCCCGGGCTCAAAATTGTCATCCTGACCAGCTTCCTGGAGGATGATCTGGTTGTCGATGCGATTGAGGCGGGGGCGGTCAGCTATGTACTCAAGACCGTCTCGGCAGAAGAGCTCATCTACGCATTGCAAGGCGCCTATCGCGGCATGCCGGTAATGACCGGGGATGTCTCACAGGCGCTGACCCGCGGTATCCGCCAGCGTACCGTGCAGGGCGATTCCTCCGGCCTGACCGAACGGGAGAAGGAAGTGCTGCTGCTGATCGCTGAAGGCAAGACCAATAAGGATATCGGCGAGGAGCTGCATATCAGTATCAAGACCGTCAAAACCCATGTCAGCAACCTGCTGATGAAATGCGAGCTGGATGACCGCACCCAGCTTGCAATCTATGCCCACCGTAAGGGTTGGGCGCAAGGAGGCCATCTCAATAGCGAACGCTAACTTAATGAAGGAAATTAACTTGAACCATGTGCGTCAAGTGATGAAACGTATGGAGACCGCTACCAAACCACAGTTAGCCTCACGGACCAAGCTGAGTGTCGTAACCATCAACTCCTTAGTCAAGGAACTGTCCGAGTTAGGGGAGCTGTTTGAAGACCTGGTGGTGCCATCCAACGGAGGCAGACCTGCGCAGACTTACCGCTATAATTATAACTTTAGCCTTGCGCTGGTGATGTACCTGACAGAAAAAGAGGGCCAGGTACTGGTTTCTGCTACCGTTGTAAACCTGAAGGACGATATTCAGATGAAGGATGAGCATATCATCCCGGTCTTTGAAAGAGACTTTTTCTATAAAATAATTGAACATGCTCTGGGCCAGTATCCTTCGATCAAGGTGATCGGCATAGGCATTCCGGGGCAGGCGGTAAACGGTGAAATTAAAGTCAGCAGTCTGCGGGAGCTGACGGGCTCGCGGCTGATTGAAGAGATTGAGTCGCTGTACGGACTCCCGATCCTGGTGGAGAATGATGTGAATGCAGCGGTCAGCGGGTATTGCCTGAAGCATAGGGAAGGTGAGCAACAATATTTGCTGGGTCTCTACTTTCCGAACGGGTACCCGCCTGGTATGGGGATCTACCTGAACGGGACTCTTCTAAGAGGGAATCAGGGCATGTCCGGAGAGGTGAAGTTCCTGCCTGATATGCCGGATTGGAGCCTGGAGATGACCGAAGGGAAATTCACTCAGGCCATTTGCAGAATCATTCAAACAGTGAATGCGGTTCTGGCCCCGGACAGAATTGTGATCTATCAGGACAGAGTGGAGGATGAAGTCTGGATGTCCGCCTGGCAAGCCTATCAGCTTCGGTACCCTATGCCCATCTATCCGGAGGTTGTATCGGAGCATACCTTTCAAGAGGATTTTGAGAGCGGTCTGCGCAGGCTGACCCTGAAAGAGCTGGAGCCGGGTTCAGCCTAGCATGATCATTTTAACAACGGAAACCCTTGGTAATCACAGGGTTTTTTGTTGTTTTATAGAGATATGAATAGATTCCTTGACAAGGAGATGAAGGCGTTACATACTTAGTATAATTACTTTATAAAGTATATATATTAAGTATTGCTTAGGGGGATTATTTTTGACTACATGGTTTTTGATCATTATCTATCTGGCGTTTATCAGTCTGGGACTACCCGATTCTCTGCTTGGCTCTGCATGGCCTGTGATCTGGCCGGAGATGGGCTCGTCGCTTGGATCGGCAGGAATCATCTCGATGATTATTGCGGGAGGGACCATTGTGTCCAGCCTGTTCAGTAACCTCATGGTGGAGCGTCTGGGGACAGGGCGGATTACTTTTGTCAGTTGTCTTCTTACGGCAGCCTCATTGTTCGGCTTCTCCGTATCGCCCTCCGTGCTGTGGTTCATAGTGATGGCTATTCCGCTTGGCCTTGGGGCAGGTGCAGTGGATGCAGCGCTGAATCATTATGTGGCCGCATACTATAAGGCCCACCACATGAGCTGGCTGCACTGCTTCTGGGGGGTGGGAGCTACCCTGGGGCCGATGATTATGGCGGTTCAACTGGCAAGCCCCGAGTCCTGGAGAGGCGGTTATGCGGTGGTAGCGGCTATTCAGTTCCTGTTCGCCATCATTCTGTTAGTGACTCTGCCTCTGTGGAAGAAGGTAGCTGCCACGCGGGAGCCGCTGCCTTCCGCAGCGCTTACCGACAGTGCCCCTGCAGAAGCAACGCCGGCAATCAGGCCGCAGGCGAACACCATCCGGCTGCGGGGAGTGCGGCCCACTCTTCTGACGTTCCTGTTATATTGCGGCATCGAAGCGATGGTTGGACTGTGGGGTGCCAGCTATCTGGTTGGCTCCAGAGGGGTTGCGCCTGAGAAGGCGGCGGTCTGGATTTCCTTGTACTACGCCGGGATTACAGTAGGCCGGTTAACCACCGGCTTCATAACCTTGAAGGTTCCTAACCGCCTGCTTATCCGTTACGGCCAGCTGCTGACTATAACCGGCGGTGTGGTTCTCTTATTGCCGCTCCATCCAAGCCTGTCCCTTGCAGGCCTGATATTGATTGGCTTAGGCCTTGCTCCTATTTATCCGGGACTCCTGCATGAAACGCCCGCCCGGTTCGGCAGGGAGAACTCCGCCCGCTTAATCGGGTATCAAATGGCTGTAGCGTATACGGGAACCACAGTAATTCCGCCGTTGTTCGGGCTTCTGTCTGTGCGCACCGGCATAGGCGTGTTCCCCTTTACTGCACTAGCTCTTCTGCTGTTGATGTTCTGGAGTGCGGAGACAGTGAACCGGCTTCTGGGCCGATCCGCGTTAGGGAGGGAATAAAACGATGGCTTATATCCTGATATGTGCAATGATCTGGCTGGCAGCCTATGCTCATCTGGCAGCATTCCATGAGCCGATGGAGGTGCAGCCGATCCGCTCCATAGAGGACCTGTTCGAGCAATGAAATCGCAATCGTCCGTGTATCTTTTATCTCCGCTTAAATTGTTTTTAATGTGACCTTAAGGTTTAAAGTACACAATAAGAACAAGAAAACAAATAACACTTTGCCTGACACGGCAAGGCGCGGGAGGAAAGCAAACATGGACGATAACAAAAACAACTTCAATCGTGATCATGAACCGGGACCGGATCGTGAGTGGGGCACTAATGATAGCAGTACCGTGAATAATAACAACAATCCTAACAACAGCACTGATTCCTCTACAGAAGGCGGCTCTTACTACTATTCTTACGGACCTTTCAAATCCTTGAACAACGACGACATGAACAGCAATGATCCGCAGCACTATAACCGCCGTGAACCGGAGCGGGTGGAGGTTACACCGCCACAGCCGGTGAAGTCACTGCCTTATAACACCTCGCTTCACACCACAGGCAATGACGGGAACGGCGGACGCGGCGGTAATTCTCCGGAGGGGAACAACAGCTGGCAGTACAACCGCAAGCCGAAGAAGCCGGTCAAAGCGGTATTGATTTCTTTTCTCGCCGGAATGGTTGTCTTGTCCGGTTCCATGTTCATGGCTGACCGGGGCAACTGGTTCACAGGAGATCAGGCGGCATCTAGCATCGTAAGTAATACGACAGCCAAGACTGCGAACGGCAATCCTAACATTACACCTTCTACCTCCACTGCCGCTCTGGTGACCGGGTCGGGAGATGTATCCAGCGTTGTAGACGGAGTAGGACCTGCAGTGGTTAAAATTGAGACGCTTGTGAAATCAAGCAACTCCAGAAACAGAAGCAGCAATCCGAATATGAGTGATCCGTTCTCCCAGTTCTTCTTCGGTGACCAGTTCGGCGGAGGAGGCTCTTCCGGCTCGAACTCACAATCTCAGCCGGAATCGAATAATTCGGATTCCTCACAGCTCACTCCTTATGGAGTCGGCACAGGCTTCATCTATAATGCTGACGGATACATTCTTACCAACCAGCATGTGGTGGATAATGCCGATGTGATTCAGGTTACAGTGGACGGCAACACCAAGCCTTACGGAGCGAAGCTGCTGGGCTCAAGCAAGGATTTGGACTTGGCTGTACTCAAGATTGAAGGATCGGATTTCCCTCATGTGGCCCTGGGTGATTCCGACGGTATTAAAGTCGGCTCAGAGGTAGTGGCGATTGGTAACCCGCAGGGCTTTGACCATACAGTTACAGCAGGGGTACTTAGTGCAAAAGGCCGCAGCATTGACATCGCCGCAGAAGACGGCAGCGGTACAGTCACCTACAAGAATCTGCTGCAGACCGACGCTTCAATCAATCCGGGGAACTCAGGCGGACCCTTGCTTAATCTGAACGGCCAGGTTATCGGCATGAATGTTGCTGTTAGCAGGGATGCCCAGGGTATCGGCTTTGCCATTCCGGTAAATACCATTAAAGGCGTTGTGGATAAGCTTGAAGCCAATCAGGAAATACCTAAGGAGCCGGTGCCTTTCATTGGTGCTACTCTAATGACGATTACCGATGAACTATCCAAGCAAATGGGTACAGACCTTAAAGAAGGCTCCGTAGTGGCTGAGATTGTCTTCAAATCACCGGCGTATACAGCAGATCTGCGCCCTTACGATATCATTACAGGGATGAACGGCAAGAACTATGCGACCAGCCAGGATCTGATCACTTATATTCAGACACTTAAAGTAGGCGATCAGGTGACCCTGAATGTGGTTCGTGACGGCAAGAAGCTGGAGCTTCCGGTAACCATCGGCAACAAAAATGATTTCGACACTGCGCAGAATCAGAAGCAATAAGCATACCGGACGGTGAGCGGCACAGCGGAAGGGGCAACCCTTCCGCTTTTGCTGCCTGAGTGCGGGTGCGGAGAGACGGATGCATCTGATACAATAGAGATATATGAATGAGACAATGGGGGCTGCCGGATGCGACCGAATATACTAATTATTGATGATGATGAGAAAATAATCTCCATGCTGCGCCGTGGGCTGGCCTTTGAAGGCTATGATGTCAAAACAGCGGCCAACGGGGCCGATGGCCTGCGCGCTGTACTGAACAGTGATCCCGATGTAGTCATCCTGGATGTTATGATGCCGCAGGTGGACGGATTCGAGGTGTGCCGCCGTCTGCGTGAAGGCGGCAGCAGTGTTCCCGTGCTAATGCTGACCGCCAAGGACGAAATTGAACACCGGGTGAAGGGGCTGGACCTCGGCGCGGATGACTACCTGGTGAAGCCGTTTGCCCTGGAGGAGCTGCTGGCCCGGGTGCGGGCGCTGCTCCGGCGCAAAAGCGAGCAGGGCGGAAGCGCTGATCAGGCGGTCTCCTATGAGGATATTACGCTGGATGTGGATTCGCGGGAAGTAACCCGTGCAGGCCGCCGTCTGGAGCTGACCGCGAAGGAATTTGAGCTGCTGCATTTGTTCATGCAGAATCCGAAGCGGGTGCTGTCCCGCGATCTGATCATGGACAAGATCTGGGGTTATGACTATAGCGGGGAATCGAATGTGCTTGAGGTGTATATTGCCATGCTGCGCCAGAAGACGGAGGAGCATGGCGGCAAAAGACTGATTCAGACGATCCGGGGAGCCGGCTACATCCTAAGAGGTGACTAATATGTCCATACGATTGCGGCTCACTGCCTGGTATTCAGGGATTCTTGCCGTCATGCTGCTGGTCTTGTCGGGCGTGATCTACGGCTTTGTCTATATCAATACGTACGGTGATCTGAAGAACCGGCTCCTGAGCCAGTCCCATCAGGTGGAGCTCAAGCCGGGTCTGAACGTTGACGGCACCCTGCAGCCGGTGCTTGGCGGTCCGGCGGGTCAGAGCCTGTTTGCTCAAATGTATATTTATGATCTGGACAGGCTGATCCCCAGTCCGAACATGACGGAGATCAGTCTGCAATTCAAGATCCCTGCCAAGGAGGATCTTCAGAGCCAGGAGGGATACCTGCAAGCCAGCTATGGCGGCAATCCTTTTCTGATCTATCAGACGGCTCTTGATATTAACATCAACAACACCAGTATGCCTGCTGTGCTTCAGGTTGCCGTATATACGGGCGAACAAGTCACGCTGCTCAACCGGCTGAAGAATATTCTGCTTGCCGGTTCCCTGGCTACCTTGTTTGCCGCCTTCACCTTCGGCTTATTCCTGGCCCGCAAGGCGATGAGTCCCATCGGCAAGGTGATTGAGGCTGCCAACGGGATACAGACGGGAACAGACCTCAGCTCACGGATCGAATACGACGGGCCGGAGGATGAAATCGGGCGGCTGATCGAGACGGTCAACAGTATGCTTGGGCGGATGGAGGGCTTCTATACGGGACTGGAGGAGGCTTACGCTACACAGCGCCGCTTCGTCTCGGATGCTTCGCATGAGCTGCGGACACCGCTTACAACGATCCGCGGAAATATTGATCTGCTGGAGAAAATATGGGAGATGGAGCCGGATGACAGCCGGATGACCGAGGCGGAAATCCGCCAGCTCTCCATAGAATCCGTGAAGGATATCGCTGATGAATCGAAGCGCATGAGCCGTCTGGTGGCGGATATGCTGTCCCTGGCCCGGGCGGATACCGGCCGGACCTTCGAGATTGAGCCGGTAGCACTGGAGCCGATGATGACCGAAGTGGCCCGCCGGGCGTCCTTCCTGCCGCGTGAGGCAGAGTGGTCTGTAGGGGAGCTGGGGCATTTGAACGGCAAATATATTCTCGGCAACAAGGATTATCTGCAGCAGATGATGTTTATTTTCATTGATAATGCGTTCAAATACACATCTGCGGGTCAGGTTACGCTGGACGCGGTCTTGTATCAGAATCAGGTGGGCATCCGCATTGCCGATACAGGAATCGGGATGGATAAAGATGAGGTGCCGCATATCTTCGACCGCTTCTACCGTGCAGATGAGTCGAGAGGCATCACTGAAGGCATCGGGCTTGGACTGTCCATTGCCAAGTGGATTATTGAGGAGCATGTGGGCTCTGTCGAGGTGGTCACCCGTCAGGGGGAAGGGACAACCTTTGTGATCTGGCTGCCGCTTCTCTTTGCCCCGCCGCTGGAATAGGGTATAATTATAAGGATTCCTATTACAGCAGTCATTGACAGCAGAAAGCGGTGAATTCATGGAAGTCATCAAAATCTCTCCCCGGGGTTATTGCTATGGCGTAGTCGATGCTATGGTAATGGCACGGCAGGCTGCGCAGAATCTTGACCTGCCCCGGCCGATTTATATACTGGGTATGATTGTGCACAACAGCCATGTCACGAACTCCTTCGAGGACGACGGAATTATTACGCTGGACGGGCATAACCGTCTGGATATTCTAGATAAAGTGGACAAGGGTACCGTTATTTTCACGGCGCACGGCGTATCTCCCGAGGTACGCAAGATGGCACGCGCCAAAGGGCTGACTACGGTGGATGCCACCTGTCCGGATGTGACGAAGACGCATGACCTCATCAAGGAGAAGGTTGATGAGGGCTGTGAGATTATTTATATCGGCAAGAAAGGCCATCCCGAGCCGGAGGGCGCGGTGGGCATTGCTCCTGAGCATGTCCATCTGATTGAGAAGGAGGAGGATATTGCCAGCCTGAGGATTCCTCCTTCACGTATTGTCATTACGAACCAGACCACCATGAGCCAGTGGGATATTAAGCATATTATGCGCAAGCTGCTGGAGACCTTCCCCGGAGCCGAGGTTCATAATGAGATCTGTATGGCGACACAGGTCCGCCAGGAGGCAGTGGCTGAGCAGGCGGGCCAGTGTGAGCTGGTCATTGTTGTCGGCGATCCGCGCAGCAATAACTCCAATCGCCTGGCACAGGTGTCGGAGGAGATTGCCGGCGTTCCTGCTCACCGCATCTCAGACGTATCCGAGCTGAATACAGAGTGGCTGAAGGGAATTAGCAAGGTGGGCGTAACCTCCGGCGCTTCCACGCCGACTCCGATTACCAAAGAGGTTATTAACTATCTGGAGCAGTATGACGAAGCGAATCCTGAGACCTGGGAGATCAAACGTACGGTCAATATGGCGAAGCTCCTGCCGCCGGTGAAGAATAAGACTGCAAGCACCAAGTGACAGGTCAGGAAACAATGAACTCATAGGGTAATTAGACGGCAGTGCAGCCTTAGGGGGCTGTACTGCTTTTTTTGAAAATATGAGAATTTATATGTTTCAGGGAGATCATTTAGAGGGAATTCGCCTAAATCCTGCGGAAGCCGGGGAATAACGGTTGACTGAAACGGAAACATGCGGTAAAATCACTTTAGTGCTTAAAAGCGTACACGCGTCGTAGCGAGATAGTGTCGGACATTGAATTGACCGATACCGTTGATAAGAATATCCATCCAAAAGGGGAGCTATAATATGATCGTTATTACATCCAACCAAACACCTCAAGAACAGGTGAATGAAATTATTGCCGTTATTGAAAAGGAAGGCTTGCAGGTTCACCTCTCCGTAGGGGCTGATCACACGGTAATCGGACTGGTCGGGGGCGTCACTCCGAAGCTTGCCGAGCATCTGCGCCAGATGAAGGGCGTAGAGAATGTTGTGAAGATTACCAAGTCCTACAAGCTCGCCAGCCGTGACTTCCATCCGGAGGATACGGTTATCGACATCCGGGGAGTGAAGATCGGCGGAGAGAATCTGGTCATTATGGGTGGTCCGTGCGCCGTGGAATCTCCGGAGCAGATTGATGAGATTGCCCGGCTTGTCAAAGCTTCCGGCGGTCAGGTGCTGCGCGGAGGTGCCTTCAAGCCGCGTACCGGACCTTACAGCTTCCAGGGGGTTGGTGTGGAAGGACTTACGATGATGGCCGAAGCCGGCAAACGCCACGGACTGCTGACGATTACTGAGGTTATGACACCGGAGTATGTGGATATCTGTGCCGAGCATGCGGATATTCTGCAGGTAGGTACACGCAACATGCAGAACTTCGACCTGCTGCGCAAGCTGGGAACCTGCGGCCGTCCTGTGCTGCTGAAGCGCGGATTCAGTGCGACTTACGATGAGCTGCTGAATGCGGCGGAATACATTCTCGCCGGGGGCAACCGCGATGTGATGTTATGTGAGCGCGGAATCCGTACCTTCGAGACCTACACACGCAACACGCTGGATCTGTCTGCGATCCCTGTGCTGCAGAACCTCAGCCATCTGCCGGTGATCTCCGATCCAAGCCATGGTACCGGACGCCGTGAATTGGTGGCCCCTATGGCCAAGGCTTCGGTTGCGGCAGGCGCCAATGGTCTGATTATCGAAATGCATACCGATCCTGATAATTCGATGACCGGTGACGGGGTGCAATCTCTGTTCCCTGAGCAATTCGACAGCCTGCTGCGAGATCTTGAGAAGCTGGCGCCGCTGGTTGGACGCAGGTTCTCCCCGTCCCTGGAGGCTGCTCCAGTCGTGTGATTTTGAGTGTGCCAATGGCTTATGAACAGCTCTCTTCCCGCCCGGCTGGGCGCAGGAAGAGGGTTGTTTTTGTTGAATACCGGACAAAGGTGACATGGAATAAGGGAAAAATAGGTTTTTTCACCAAAGCGTTAGAATATCTTACATGTTCGCAAGAAATACCTGACATAAGCATTGACGATGTTAGGTATGCGATTTATAATGACGACAGCAAAAAAATAAAAACAAGAACATTTGATACGAAGAGCGGGCTAATGTTCGGAACTTGGGGAGGAATTAAGCATGTCGGTTGAAAAAGTGTTGCAGACGATCAAGGAAAACAATATCGAGTGGGTGGATTTCCGTTTTGTAGATCTGGGTGGACGTGCCCATCATATCTCATTGCCAGCATCCGCAGTTGAAGAAGAAACATTTGAGAATGGTGTAGCCTTTGATGGTTCTTCCATTACAGGTTTCCGGGGGATCGAAGAATCGGATATGGTAATGATGCCTGATCCAAGCACAACATACATTGATCCTTTTACAGCTCATCCGACGCTTAACATTATGTGCGATATTTTCACGCCTGATGGCGAACGTTATGAGCGCGACCCGCGCGGTATCGCAGTGAAGGCAGAAGAATTCCTGCAATCCAGCGGTGTAGGTACAGCGGCATTCTTCGCACCTGAGTCTGAGTTCTTCATCTTCGACGATGTCCGTTACGAGAGCGGCATGAACACTTCCTCCTTCTTCGTGGATTCTGAAGAAGCGGCATGGAACACATCCCGCAAGGAAGAAGGCGGCAACATGGCCTTCAAAGTTGGCGTCAAAGGCGGATACGTGCCTGTAGCTCCAGTGGATTCCCAGCAGGATATCCGCAGCGAAATGTGCCGTCTGCTTGGTGAAGCGGGCCTTGAAATTGAACGCCATCACCATGAAGTGGCAACAGCGGGCCAGGCGGAAATCAACTTCCGTTTCGATACCCTGAAGAAGACAGCTGATAATCTCCTCACTTACAAATACATTGTGCAGAACACTGCACGCCAATACGGCAAGGTAGCAACCTTCATGCCAAAACCGCTGTTCGGCGATAACGGCAGCGGAATGCACGTTCACCAATCCATTTTCAACGGCGATTCTCCTTTGTTCTACGAAAAAGGCGCGTATGCCAACCTCAGTGAAATGGCCCTGCATTACATCGGCGGTATCCTGTATCATGCTCCTGCATTGATCGCGCTGACCAATCCAAGCACCAACTCATTCAAACGTCTGGTTCCCGGCTATGAAGCTCCGGTCAACCTGGTCTATTCCAAAGGTAACCGTTCCGCTGCTGTACGTATCCCGGTAGCTGCTGTAACTCCTAAGGGCTGCCGCATCGAGTTCCGTACACCGGACTCCACAGCTAACCCTTACCTGGCCTTCTCCGCCATGCTGATGGCAGGTCTTGACGGAATCAAGAAGAAGATCAACCCTGAAGAAATGGGTTACGGTCCGCTGGACAAGAACATCTACGAATTGTCTGATGCAGACAAAGAGAAGATCCGCAGCGTACCAGGCACCCTGGACGAAGCGCTTGATGCTCTGGAAGCGGACTACGAGTTCCTTACAGAAGGCGGCGTATTCACTAAGGACTTCATTGATAACTATATCGCCCTGAAGCGTTCCGAAGCTCAAGCCGTTGCGATTCGCGTTCATCCGCATGAATACTCCCTGTACTTCGATGTATAAGAGAACTTATTGTGAATAGAGTTAGATGAAGAAGAAGTCCCTGGAATCTTTGATTCCGGGGACTTTTTTGCGAATATTACGCCTTACCTCGCTGAAGCGGATGCTGCGGATCATAGAATCCTGCCCAAATTACAACATTTCCTTCGCCGAACAGGCTGTAATCAGGAAATGTTGCACAAAACGCAGGATTTCAGCACCTAGTAAGCCGCAGAGCGGGGCAGATGTTGCAATTCCGGCAAGAATTCTCCCGGACATCCGTAGGCCGGGATTTAGAATTTCCTTTTTTACAACATTATAGGTTACAAACAGCAGAGACAGCATTAAAGAGCACAAACAGAGAGTAGCTTCAGAATCAAAATGCAAACCATAGGCAGCAATATTAAAGGTTAGTTTCGTTGATTTTCGTAAATTTTCGTTAATATAGTACCTTTAATGCAATGAAATTGCAGTTTTGATAGGAGGATTGTTTATATCTGAGGGTGAACTCTGATTTGGCAACGGAAAACGGGTGTGAAATATGTATTATAACACAACTAATTGTATACATAATCCACATGACAGAAAGCGGTTTAAATAAGGTGTAGTTCATAAGCCTATCTTTGATAAAGCCTGATTTATCAGTATTTACAGTAAAAATTATACCCCTGTATATAGTCATAAAAAACGCTTTACAAAGGTAAACAACGATGTGATAATGAAAAACGAAACCGATTTCGGAAATGGAAGTTAGTAGAGTGGGGAGGATGATGATTTCAGTGAGTCATAAATCGGATAGGTCAAAAGCAGGCTGGAGCTTCACCGGGAGTAATGGGGACTTTAGGCTGGAGCAGCCGGACCGGAGCAGCTTTTTATATTTTCCGCTCGTCAACGAAGGGGGCATGATGTCTTCCGTCAGTCCTAAGCTGCATGGTCAGGTTACTTCTGGTCATAATACTTTTCTTACACCGCCAATCTCCGTAGAGGATCTGCATAATTCGCGCGCCTCGCGTAATTTCTGGGTCTATGTTGAAGGCAAGGGCGCCTGGTCGGCAGCGGGCAACTCGGCCCGGCAGAATGCCGCTTTCTATCACGAGACGGCAGATGATTCCTTGCTGGAAGCAGGACTCTTATGGCATAAGGTAACCCGGGAGAGCAAGGAGCTGGGGCTTAGAGCAGAGATCACCAGCTTTGTGCCGTGCGGCAATGATAAGGTTGAGCTAATGAAGGTTGTATTGACGAACAGCGGCACCGGGGAGCTTACGCTGACTCCTACTGCAGCTATTCCGCTGTATGCGCGGTCTGCGGATGATCTGCGGGATCACCGGCATGTCACCTCGCTGCTGAACCGGATCTATACCTCCGCTTACGGAGTAGAGGTGCAGCCTGCCCTGTCCTTCGATGAACGCGGACACCGGGTGAATCATACCTCTTACGGAGTGTTCGGCGCAGCTGACGGCGGGGCGCAGCCTACCGGATTTTTCCCGGTGCAGGAGGAGTTCATCGGTGAGGGAGGAAGCCTGGACTGGCCGGAGTCGGTAGTGAATAATCTGGCTCCACGGATCGGCGAAGGCGGAGGAATAGACAGGGAAGGTTATGAGGCACTGGGCGGTCTGCGGTTTGCGGAGGTTACCCTTGCGCCAGGCCAAAGTCACTCTTATGTCGTAGCAATGGTTATTGAGAATGAGAGAATTGATGTGCCGGCTTTGATGGAAAAGGTTGGCTCGGCGGCTGCTTTTGATGCACTGCTTGAAGAGAATAAGACCTTCTGGGCGGATAAAGTCAATACGGTGGAATTCCATACCGGAGATCATGCCGCAGATGAATGGATGAAGTGGGTAACCTTGCAGCCTGTGCTGCGCAGATTGTACGGCAATTCGTTCCTGCCATACCACGATTACGGCAGAGGCGGCCGCGGCTGGCGCGATCTCTGGCAGGATTGCCTGGCGCTGCTGATTATGGAGCCTGCCGATGTGCGCAGCCTGCTCCTGAATAACTATGCCGGAGTCAGAATAGACGGCAGTAACGCGACGATTATCGGGCAGGAGCCCGGAGAATTCATTGCGGACCGCAATAATATCCCCCGGGTCTGGATGGACCACGGCGCCTGGCCGTTCCTGACCACCATGCTGTATCTGGATCAGAGCGGTGACCTGGACTTCCTGCTGCAGGAGCAGACCTATTTCCGCGATACCTTCATGAACCGCTGCAAGGACCGCGATACTTCCTGGGAGCCGGGTGCAGGCAGCAGTCTGCGGACGGCAGCGGGCGAAGTCTATACAGGTACTATTCTGGAGCATATCCTGCTGCAGAATCTTGTTCCGTTCTTCAATGTGGGTGAGCATAACAACATCCTGCTGGAAGGGGCGGACTGGAATGACGGTCTGGACATGGCTGCCCAGCGGGGCGAGAGTGTAACCTTCACCGCCTTCTATGCCAGCAACCTGCTGGATCTGTCCAGGCTGCTGATCACCTTGAAGGAACGGACTGGCGGAGATACGCTGGAGCTTGCTGAAGAGATGGTGCTGCTGCTGGATTCTCTCCGGCAATCCATTGATTATGAATCTATTCCCGCCAAGCATGAGCTGCTGAACCGCTTCTATGCAGCTGCACCGAATAAGGTGAGCGGTGTGCGGTCCGTCTTGAAGCTTGAGGAGGTTGCAGCAGATCTCGCCCGTAAAGCGGAATGGATCTTCGATCATCTGCGCCGTAATGAATGGGTAGAGAGCGGGCATGGCGACGGCTGGTTCAACGGATATTACAATAACGACGGGGAACGTGTAGAAGGCGAAGGTGCCGGAGGCACCCGGATGACGCTTACCGGACAGGTCTTCCCGCTCCTGGGCCACGCTGCGGCTCCAGAGCAGATTCCTGCGATGATCTCTGCTGTGGAACGCAATCTGTTCGATGAGAAGATCGGCTATCGTCTGAACAGCAACTTCGGCGGCATTCAGCAGAATCTGGGCCGGGCGTTCGGCTTTGCCTTCGGACACAAGGAGAACGGGGCCATGTTCAGCCATATGACCGTAATGTACGGTAATGCGCTGTATAAGCGCGGTTATGTCAAAGAAGGCCGCAAGGTGCTGGACTCCCTGTACAGCCTGAGTGCGAACTTTGAGGTCAGCCGGATGTATCCGGGAATCCCGGAATATATCAACGAAGAGGGCAGAGGGATGTACACCTATCTGACAGGCTCGGCGAGCTGGATGCTGCTGACCATGGTCACAGAGGTATTTGGGGTCAAAGGCAAGCTCGGCGACCTGCTGCTGCAGCCGAAGCTGGTTCAAGAACAGTTCGACGGGGAGCAAAGCGCCTCGATCAAAACGATTTTTGCCGGACGCGAGCTGAAAGTCGTCTATACGGCTTCAGGAAGCACGGAGTACGGAGAGTATCAAATACACTCTGCCGCCTTGAACGGGGCTGAGGTAACGCTTCAGCGCGTCTCAGAGGGCGCTGTGATTCCGCGCAGCCTGCTGACCGCTCTGCCTGAAGGGGAAATTCATCTGCTTGAAGTAAAACTGGCATAAGCCGGGGCTGCCTGCCCCATAGCGCCTGCTCTGACGGTCCGCCGGAGAGCAGGCGTTTTGATATCCGAATACGGAGGATAGAATGCGCTGGAAATGGTATGATAGGATGTGCTGTGTAATTCAGGACAGAAAGGACAGATAGAAATGGCACGTATACTTTCAAACGGAATACTTACAGTAGAGATTGCTGATGTGGGTGCCTATGGGGGGACCCGTTTTGACTGGAGCGGATTTATTACAGGCGTTACGCTGGAGCAGGGCGGACATACCTTTTGCGTTCCCGAAAGTCTGGTGCCTGGACAAGGCACGGGCGGTATCGGTCTCTGCAATGAGTTTGGCATTTCCCGGGCAATTGGCTACGAGGAGGCGGCAGTGGGGGAATGGTTCCCCAAGCCCGGCATCGGACTGCTCCAGAAGCAGAGCGGAGAGCCGTAT
Organism: Paenibacillus tritici; assembly: GCF_013204885.1. Classification (GTDB taxonomy): domain Bacteria; phylum Bacillota; class Bacilli; order Paenibacillales; family Paenibacillaceae; genus Paenibacillus_AQ; species Paenibacillus_AQ tritici. The sequence continues at coordinate 38,898 of NZ_JABMKX010000013.1, read as the reverse complement.
TCTTTCGTAGGGGAATATCCGCTCAAGCCATTTCCCATTATTGAGGAGTGGAGCGAACAATCGGTTACATACACGGTTGAGCCGTTGGAATGCCGGGGCTACAGCATGAGGCTGGTCAAGTCGCTGAAGCTGGAGGGGGACCGGTTGAACATATCCTATAATATGGAAAATAATGGAACAAAAGCCTTGCGGATCGAAGAGTATATCCACAACTTTGTTGGAATTGACCAAGCATTCGTAGGAACGGATTATGAGCTTAAGCTGCCGGGAGTCCCGCAGATCGTTGCCCCTGAATCTTCTTATACGGAGAATCTGCTGAGTGTATCCGGGAACAGCCTCACATGGGCAGGGGAACCGGACCGTCAGTTCTATTGCAGGCTCGAAGGCTGGGAGCAGGCTGAGGCGAATTATTACTGGGAGCTGCTCCATAAGCCGAGCGGTGCCTGCATCAGGGAGAGTGGAGATTTCACCGCCGAGCGGATTGCTTTGTGGGGGGACAAGCATGTTATTTCTCCAGAGGTTTTTGCGGACATCACTATTTTACCGCGTCACAGCAAGGGTTGGAGCCGCAGCTATCAGTTTTTCACCTCCTGAACCCTGCCTGGCTTACCTTATATGTGAATAATTATACTTGCTGGTGTTTATCGTTATCTGCTATCATAGCGATATCCATATTCATAGGAGAGAAAGGGTGGGAGTTATTTTGAGCAAGAGAGCATACAATTTTAATGCCGGTCCGGCAGCATTGCCGCTGGCAGTATTGGAACGTGCGCAAGCGGAGTTTGTCGAGTTCCGGGAGAGCGGAATGTCCATTATGGAGATGTCGCACCGCGGGGCGATATACGAATCTGTGCATAATGAAGCTCAGGAACGCCTGCTTTCGCTTCTCGGCAATCCGCAAGGCTACAAGGTATTGTTCATCCAGGGCGGGGCAAGCACGCAGTTCGCTATGGTGCCTATGAACTTCATCTCTGAAGGCCAGGTCGGCAGTTATGTGATGACAGGAAGCTGGGCGGACAAAGCCTTGAAGGAAGCCAAGCTGACAGGCGGCGGTCATGTAGCCGCATCCTCAGCAGACAAGAAATTCCTGGCTATTCCTGAGCTTGACAGTATTAAGGCCGCAGACAATGCCGCTTATCTGCATATCACCTCGAATGAGACGATCGAAGGCACGCAGTATGCGGAGTATCCTGATGCCGGTAACATTCCGCTGATTGGCGATATGTCCAGTGATATTCTGAGCCGCGACTTCGACATCAACAAGTTCGGACTGATCTATGCCGGAGCGCAGAAGAATCTCGGACCGTCCGGTGTCACTGTAGTGATCGCCAAGGAAGAGCTGATCTCCAGTTCCCCTGCGAATATTCCGACGATTCTGCGGTATGATACCCACTACAAGAATAACTCTCTCTACAATACGCCGCCATCCTTCTCTGTATATATGGTTAACGAAGTGTTAAAATGGATTGAGGAGCAGGGCGGGCTTGCCGGCACCGAAGCCAAGAACCGTGACAAAGCAGGTCTCCTGTATGACTATATCGACGGCAGCGACGGCTTCTACCGCGGAGTTGCGGAAGAAGGCAGCCGTTCCATTATGAATGTAACGTTCCGGATGCCATCGGAGGAGCTGGAGAAGCAGTTCATCAAAGCTTCTGAAGCAGAAGGCTTCATCGGGCTCAAGGGCCACCGCAGTGTAGGAGGCTTACGTGCCTCTATCTATAACGCAGTCCCTCATGAGAGTGTTAAGGCGCTAGCCGACTTCATGAAGCATTTCCGGCAAACTCAAGGTTAATGAAAGAACGTTCCTGACCTTCCGCCTGGCAGCGGAAGGTTTCTTCTTGCCCGCCTGCCTCAGGAATTCTAAGACCCTACAGAGAGGAGTATCGTAAATTATGGCATTACACATTGTGCTGGTGGAACCGGAAATTCCGGCCAACACCGGCAATATCGCCCGCACCTGTGCGGCCACAGGAACCCATCTCCACCTGGTACATCCGCTGGGCTTCCGCACAGACGATGCAACGCTGAAGCGTGCCGGACTCGACTATTGGCATGCGGTGAATATCGAATATCATGATTCCTTCAGTGAAGTGCTGGAGAAGTATAAGGAAGGCCGGTTCTTCTACGCCACTACCAAGGCAGAGAAGCGGTATTCTGATTTCACCTTCCAGGATGGAGACTTTTTTGTTTTTGGCAAAGAGACCAAGGGACTGCCTGCGGATATTCTGGAGGCCGGCAAGGAAACCTGCATGCGGATGCCGATGAGCGAGGCGGTAAGATCGCTGAATTTGTCCAATTCTGCAGCAATTGTTGTATATGAAGCGCTCCGGCAACTGGATTTCCCAGAACTTTTCTAAAAGTTGACATCATTTTTTATTTTTTTCAGCAGGATTCGACATTTTAGTAACGAAATAGTTGATTAGTGCCGAAGTAAGTAATATAGAACGTGAACTTAGAAGGCCAAGAAGGGCACTACTAATCATAAGTTGAACAGGAGAGTGTAAGTTAGATATGAAACCTGCTGGCGTTGTACGTAAAGTGGATCAGCTGGGCAGAATTGTTCTGCCTAAGTCTCTGCGTAAAAGGTATCAAATGAATGAAGGCGACCCTGTAGAAATTCTGGTTCAGGGCGACCACATTATTCTGGAGCGTTACCGTCCGAAGTGTGTGTTTTGCGGATCAATGGAAGGCGTAAGTGAATATAAAGACCGTTATATTTGTGCAAGCTGCCTTTCGGAAATGACGCAATTGCCAAAACACGCGTAAGCGTAGACCGCATCGCTATCTACATAGGATAAACGCCCAAGCGGCGTCCTATAACAGGGATGCTGGCTGGACATGCTTAAGTTAATAGTCACACAAGCAGAAACGGCTATGCCGTCCATTGGAAGGTCGGCATTCGTTTCAGCGAGAAATAGAAGGATGTTCACAAAAAAGAGCGCCGCACATCAGTGCGGTGCTCCTTTTTGTAGTAATACGCTCAGGGATGGATGCGCAGGGATCTGTTTACAATCCCTTCGTCTTGTCGTCGTTGTAGGATGAAGTAAGAATACCGGCCATAAACAGCACAAAAACCAGGGTTACGATCCAAAAAGTCAGGGAGAACGACATGCTGGGCACCTCCGTTATTGACGATCTTCATTAACCTGAGTATACCCTTTTATTCTGTAAAAATAAATATAAAGTGTGATATTTGGCATTGACGAGCTCTACTGAATCACTTGAAGAACAGAAAGTTCGTCGGGACACGGCGCAGATTGCCGTCAGAAGGCCTATTAATGACCTTTCCCCTGAAGATCAGGGAGGAAGAGCCGCCGCCATCCAGGTTATAGGCATCAATGACACCGAGATTGTACAGCTTGTCTTGAAGCTCGGCCAGCGTGGCGCCGGAATTGCCGTTCTCGTCATATCCGTCAGCAACCAGAATCAGCAGCTGGTCATCCTTATAATTGCCGATGACGGTCCGCGGTGCCCGCTTGGGGGCGAGCTGCCATTTCAGCGGAATGGCGGTTTTGCTCTGATTCTTCAGCAGAACGGGGACAAAGGTTGCGCCGAATACCGGCTCCAGCCGGTCCAGCTCTGTACGGCTGTTGAACTTGCCTCCGATGAGCTTGCCTGCCTTGTCCAGGCCGACGAAGCTGAGATCCTTGTAGCTGGGCTCGAAGCCGTACAGATACTCTCCGCCGACGACGGTTGTCGAGAGCGGATAACGTTTGCCGTTCTGGTCGGCGAACCCCCCGGCATTAATACCGGCTGAAGCGCCGTAGCGGTTCACGGCCTGCAGGGTGGTCTCGGAGGCGCCGGTGCCGTCACCGGCCAGGCTCATCTTCATGGCTGACGGGTCCTTCAGCTTGATCTTTAGGGCGTATGCTGTATAGTTGCCGGGGTTCAGCCGGTATAATTCGATGGTAATCCGGTCACTGCTGATGATGTCGGCAGGAATGCCGAGCCGGGAACTAATCCGGTTGTTATAGATCCGCTCCGGACGGGAGGTCTGGGCTGCCGCTGTAGTGACCAGTGCGTTCATGGCGCTCGTGGTCTGCTTATAGAGCTGTGCGCTGGTGCTGATAGAGTCGATGGTGTAGGCGGCATAGCTTTTGGCCACGGCCAGATCCTGCTTCAATTGCGCGGTCTCATTCACGGGTCCGGGAACAGCAGCGAAGGGCCCGGTATTCAGCTTAAGCTCAAGCGGGGGCTGGTACAGCCACAGACAGAGCAGCAGTCCGAACAACGGGGCGGTCAGGAGCATGAAGAACCGGTTTACTCTTTTGACAGGAGTCATCATTTAAGCAGATCCATCTCTTTCTTGAGCGAATCAAGCTGTTTCTTGACCTCGCTTAATTGCGTGTACAGCTTGTTGCTGTTGTCCGTCTTGTTGCTGGCATTATCCTTGGTGAAGGTCAGTAGCTCATTGAACGTCTGAACCGTGCTCTGGAGTTCCTTCACCTGCTCGGACAGAACGGCAATCTTGGACTCATAATCGGTCTTCAAAACGGTAAGCTGCTGCTGGCTCTGAGATCCAAGCTCGCTCAGCACCTGATCTTTCAGATGATTGGTGTAGCTGTACACGGCATATACGCCGCTTGCGATCATCAAAATCCAGAACAGTAGAAACCATTTTACGGAAGAGCCGCTTCTCTCTGCGCTCCGGCGAGAGTGTACCCGGGTCGATTCCGCTAGCGGTTGCATTTCATCACCTCAAGCCATTATTTTTCAAGTCCCCATTCTATCAGACTTTCAGGTTTTTCGCAAAAGTGAAAGAGCCGTGCAAAAACGACAAAAAGTAATTGCATCCTGTTAAACTACTGCGATACAATTTCTATAGATTGGAATATCTGATGGACGTATTCAAGGTAAAAGCAGGAAAACAGACTTGGGCAGCATACATCCTTGCTTGCGTGTTGACAGGAAACGCTAATAGCGCTTTCCATTCTGGAATATTATATAGATAGCAGGAGGTCTGGGCATTAATGATGAAGGTCTGGCGGGTGGTCATCGTGGGATGTCATCCCACAAGTATGCTGGGAACAAAATTGATACTGGAAGATGAGGAGGGACTTACGGTAGACGGCATGTACTCTACCTGGGCAGAATGCATCCCCGTCGTGGAGGAGTGCCGGCCTGATCTGGTGCTGAGTGATTATCAGATGCCGGAAGGAACAGTGGAGCAGGTGCTGCCGGAGATGAAAAAAAGCTCCAAGTGCTCCCACATTATTGTCATGACCGAGGAGAACGATAAGGAAATGTTCCAGCCCCTGATTGAGCTTGGGGCCAGCGGGGTATTGTCGAAGGGGGCCACTCCGGGCCAGCTGCTGCAGATGATTAACGGAATCCGTGAAGGGTTCCTCTCGATTCCGCTGGAATGGATCGAAAAGGGCTTACGGCCGGTCACCTCTTCCAGAGGACTGGAGGGTGTGATGCAGCTAACACAGACAGAGATGTTCATCATGGAACGAATTGTGCAAGGAATTACATACGACAAGATCGCACTTGAAATTGAAGTCAGCCGCCGTTCGATCGACAACTATCTGCGTAAGATTTATGTCAAGCTGGAAGTATCGACCAGAGCGCAGGCGATTGAGAAATTTGCGCTGTTCTCAAGACAGAACAAGCAAATCTACGCATAATCCCTGTATTACGACATAATGGCGTCAGGAGCGGAATATTCTTAAACCAGATAAAGGGGGGAGCGTATGAAGTATGAGTTTTCTTCGCGCGCACATACATTGTTATCTTCACCGCTGCTGAGTATCCGTAAGGAGACACGCCGGGGTACGCTGATCTCGCTGGCGGAAGAGCTTCCGGCGGAAGAATTATTTCCGCTGTCACTGTTGTCTGAGGCCGCATCTACAGTGATATCGACAGATGCCAGTGCCTTGCAGTACGGGGAGCCGGAAGGGTATGGCCCGCTCCGTGAATGGCTTACCGGAGATTGGCTCAGCAGCAAAGGAGTCGCGGTAGCCGAAGGCGGCGTTCTGCTGACCACGGGAAGCCAGCAGGCCATTGATTTGCTGTCCAGGGTATATATTGATCCCGGAGATCATGTTCTGGTAGAGAATCCGACCTCTCCTGGTATTCTGCAGGCTCTGCGGATGCAGGGAGCCGTTATTATTCCGGTGCAGGGCGATAAGGATGGCCTGCTGCCGGATCATCTGCGCAGCATGATCCGGCAGTACAGGCCCAAGATGCTGTTCGCGGCGCCGAGCTTCACCAATCCCAGCGGAGTGCTCTGGAGCCTGGCGCGGCGTCATGAGATTCTGGAGCTGTGTATCTCCCATAATGTGCTGATTGTGGAGGATGATTCTTATGGCGATCTGCACTTCCAGCGGAGTGAAGGACATCCTTCCAAGCGGTATCCAACCCTCTACGCGCTGGAGAATGTCAGCGAGGGCGGGCATGTGCTGTATATCGGCTCCTTCAGCAAAACCGTCGCGCCCGCGCTGCGGACGGGCTGGGCGGCGGGAAGCCGGGAGCTGATCGGGATGATGGCTGCCGCCAAGCAGATGGCTGACTGGCAGTCCAGCTCGCTGAATCAGCGGCTGCTGCATCATCTGCTGAGTGTATCGGCCTTTGATCTGCGCGAGCATATTGCCCTGCTGAACCGCGAATACAATACCCGCCTGAAGCTGATGGCGGAGCTGCTGAAGCGTCCGGCCTGGAAGAGCAGCGTGTACGATATGCCGGTGGGCGGCATGTTCCTCTGGGTATCGCTGCCCGCAGGCTTGGATGCGATGGCTCTGCTGCGCGCCGCTCTGGCGAAGGGCGTCGCCTTTCTGCCCGGGCCGCTGTGCAGTGTAAGCGGAGGCACTGACCGCATCCGCCTGAACTTCAGCCATCCCGGCCGGGATGAGCTGCTGCTCGGAATGAACCTGATGAGTGAAGCTGTCACTGAGTTCACGGCCCGTAGTTAAGGGACGGGGAGCGAGCGAACGAATGAACCCCTAAATGGAAGTAGGATGACCGCTGGGCCTTGATGGCTGGCGGTCATTCTTTTTTGTGCAGGCCTCCGCAGGGATTACGATGTGTACTACGTCTAAGATAACAAGTGAATATATTCACATGTACTAAGCAGGAAATACATATCTAAGGAGTTGCAGGAGATGGAGAATGTACTGGAGTGCAGCAATGTAACCAAAAGGTATGGAAGGAAGACGGCGCTGGACGGTCTTAACCTGACCATTCCCGCCGGGAGAATCGTAGGGCTGCTTGGACCGAACGGGGCGGGGAAGACGACGCTGATGAAGCTGATTGTCTCTTTGCTCAGGGATTATAAGGGGACTCTTACGGTCAGCGGGATGCGGCCCGGCCTGGACACCAAAAAAATCGTCTCTTACCTGCCCGACCGCGAGTTCCTGTACCCGTGGATGACGATTGAAGAGAGCATTGCTTTTTTTGACCATTCGTTTGCCGATTTTCAGCGGGATAAGGCGTACAGCATGATTGAAGCCTTGGGACTGAATCTGCAGGACAAGGTGAAATCCTTATCCAAAGGGATGCAGGAGAGGGTAAGCCTCTCGCTGGTGTTTGCGCGCAAAGCCCGGCTGTTCGTTCTGGACGAGCCGCTGGCGGCGGTGGACCCTTCCACGAGGGATAAGATCATAGGCATCATCCTGGATAATTTCGATCCGGACAGCTCAATCCTGATCAGTACGCATCTGATTCACGATGTCGAGAGTCTGTTTACGGATGTGGTGTTTGTGAACGATGGCAAAGTGCTGCTGCAGGGAAGGGTGGAGGAGCTGCGGCGGGAACACGGTATGCCGATTGAGGATTTATTTAAACGTCTGATTTGAGCTACTTTACAAAAGGGGAGAACATCATGGTTTATTTGCATCAATTCAAGCTGGAATGCCGGAAGCATAGTGCCGTATTTGCCATCTTTACCGTCTTAAGCGGTCTCGCTAACCTGTATTTTCTGTTGGATCACGGACAGGATGTCGCCTTCGTCTTCCTGCTGGTAAATATGGTAATAGGCATACTGCTGCCGGTCTATATCTATATGGATTATTACAGGGAATTCTTCACGGGGACGATGCCGATTAACCATATGCTGCCACTCCGAACCTCCGCTCTGTTCGGTGTGAAGTCCGCTGTATTTATGCTGGGGCTTACGGCGGTCTGGTCCACCACTCTGCTGGATGTGTTCCTGAATCCCGAGGGGCTGTATCAGACACGGGTTATCCATTCCTCCAGCCCGCTGCTGGGGATGACCTACTTCATTCTCTCCAAGCTGTGCAGCCTTCCGGCGGGACTGGCGCTTATAGGTCTGGCCCTTGCGGCTGCCAAAAGATTCCGTAAGCCGGCGCTAAGCCATCTCTGCATCGCTGCGTTCATTCTCATCACAGTTGGCATCCAGTTTGCGCTGGTGGTCCGCGGCAGCACGCACTGGAGTATCGGCTCCTCATCGGCGGCAAGCTTCAAGCAATACGCAAATCTGCTGACGGTGAGTCCGGTAGGCCGGGAGCAGCCGGCTAACATCAACGAGACCATTAACTGGCTGTCCGTAGGCATGAACCTGCTGGTGGCGCTGCTTGCAGGAGCGATAGGCAGTGCGCTGCTGAACGGGCGCAAATATGAGCTGCACGGGAAGTGAGTGGGAAGTGAGTAGGGAGGGAGTGGGGAGTGTGTAGGGAGTTTGAGTGGGGAGTGTGTAAGGGAGTGAGTGGGGAGTGAACGGAGGGTGAGTGAGAGGGGAGTGAGTGGGGAGTCTGTAGGGAGTAAATGGGGTGTGTGAGGAGTGAGTGGGGTGTGAGTGGGGAGTGTGTGTGGAGTGTGTAGGGAGTGAGCGGGGTGTGAGTGAGGAGTGTATAGGGAGTTTGAGTGAGGAGTGTATAGGGAGTTTGAGTGAGGAGTGTATAGGGAGTTTGAGTGGGGAGTGTGTAAGGGAGTGAGTGGGGAGTGTGGAGGAGTGAGTGGGGAGTGAACAGGGTATGAGTGAGGAGTGAGCAGGGTGTGGAGTGAGAGTGTGGTAGAGGGTGAGCGGGCTTTTGGAGTTGTCACGCCGTAGCTTTGCAGCGATGCTGTGTGCGGAACAACCTGCGCCTGATCATCCGTGGGCCGTCTGCAGGAGCTTAAGGTTGTAGCTTTTTTGGGGCGTGGGTGGATGGGGAATAGTCCAGGTCAGGGCACCCTGGTGACCGCTCCCAACCTAACGTAATAGCAGTTGGAAAAAAGGCACTTAATTATGCTAGAATCCTGAAATTTAGGAGTTTAGTTGGAAAAATTACATCTACTCGCCTGGGATACGCTAATGGGGCTCAGAATCACAGAAAATAAATGCTATTTATCCAACTAATCTTTTTGTATCGGATAAACCAGTGAATTTAAGTGCCTAAATTCCACCTACTGTTGGGCAAGTGGAACGGGTACGCGATTCGCCTGTAGGGATATGGCGCTGGAAGTGAGCGTGGCTGGGCGTATTATGGGCGCATCCTCCAGAAGCATCATTGGTAGGCTAGGCAGCACCCTGGTACGCAGTCAGTTTGGCACCCCGGGCGGGGGTTGTAGCTAGCTCAAGCGTTGCTGCCTGGGCCCAGCGGAAGGCGTCGCTTAGATGGATAGACGGCGCGGTTGAGGCCGGGCGAATCCCGTCAGCGGCTCCCCCGGGGCGCGCCGCCTACAGCTTGGCGGCGCTGATCTCCGCGATCGTGGCATACTCGATCAGCGCTGCCCTTCCGGCGGCCGTGAGCGTGTAGCGGCCGCGACCCACCCGGAAGAACCACGAATAGTAGTTCTTCTGCAGGAAGGCGGCGGCGCCGGGCACGCCGCTCCGCTTACGCAGCGCGGCGGGCGTTACGCCGCGCGGTGCCTCCGCCCGGCTGAGCGCAGCCGCCGGGCCCGCACCCGCAGCAGCGTTCCCCGCCGCTGCTGCCGTATCCGTGGCCGCCGTCCCGGCAGCGGCCACGGCAGTTCCCGGCGCGCAGCCCGGCGACGCGCGCCCCCCGCCGAGGCCGGCCGCATCAGCGGCTTCGGCCTCCAGGGCCTGCAGCGCGAGTGCGACGCGCAGCGCCTTCTCGCGGTAGGCGGTCACGAGCTTCACGCGCGTGCTGCCGCCGGTGTTGTAGTCCCCGCTGCGCTCGCGGAACTCGTAGAGCAAGCGCTCGCGGCGGCGCACGGCGCTGCGGGCCTGCGGCGGCGCCTCGCCCGGCTCCGCGAGCACCTCGACGAGCGGGGCCTTCGTCTTGTAGAAGACGACGGTGATCAGCCCGAGTCCCAGGCGGCGGCACAGCCCGCTGAGCTCGCCCCAGCGCTGGTTGACCGCGCCTTTCTTCTCCCTAACGCGTTCTACCGCAAGGTAGACGTTAGGGCTTAGACGCAATCGTTCAATCCCCTGCAGCAGCAGGGCGAGATTGAACGATTTTTTCATCTCTACGATCAGCGGCTGGGCCTCGTCCTCCCGGATGCCGACCAGATCGCAAGTGCGCACCTCGCCTTTGATCTCATAGCCCTGCCGTTCAAAAAATCCCTTCAAAGGAGCATACAGCTCCGTTTCCTGCTTGATCGCCATTGGTTGTCACTCCTGCCCTGGATTGCAGCGTAATCATTCTTCAGAAATCATGATTCTCTATTATAGCACAGCAAAAAAGAGGTCAACTATTCCGGGCTCGCCGCATAGGTATGTAATACACTTTCTAAGCTTGGTGGAGCAAGTAGGAGCGCAAGAGGAGGCAGCGAGCCATGGATATTTTTGAGCGTATATCTTCGTATCGGGCTGAGAACGACCGTTTGGCGTGGAGCGGCACTTTCAAGGACTATATAGAACTGCTGAGACTAGACCCCTCTCCCGCAAAAACGGCTCATTCCCGCGTATACGACATGATCAAGTCACACGGCGTCGAGGACATTAACGGACGTAAACGGTATAAGTTTTTTGAGCAGGAGATCTTTGGACTGGACCGTGCGGTGGAGAAGCTGGTGGAGGAATATTTCCATTCCGCAGCCCGCAGACTGGATGTGCGCAAACGGATCCTGCTGCTGATGGGACCGGTCAGTGGAGGAAAGTCCACACTTGTCACACTGCTGAAGCGCGGACTGGAGCAATATTCGCGTACAGATGCGGGTGCGGTGTATGCCATTGAGGGCTGCCCGATGCATGAGGACCCGCTGCATTTGATTCCGCTGGAGCTGCGTCCGGAGATTGAGCGCGAGCTGGGGGTGCGCATCGAAGGCAATCTCTGCCCGTCCTGCCAGATGCGGCTGAAGAATGAGTACCACGGGGACATTGAACAGGTTGGGGTGGTCCGGGTGCTTTTGTCGGAAGAGGAGCGGGTGGGGATTGGTACATTCAGCCCTTCCGATCCGAAGTCGCAGGATATCGCTGACCTGACCGGCAGTATCGACTTCTCAACCATTACCGAATTCGGCTCGGAGTCCGATCCGCGCGCTTACCGCTTCGACGGGGAGCTGAACAAGGCCAACCGCGGCCTGATGGAATTCCAGGAAATGCTGAAATGCGATGAGAAGTTCCTGTGGAACCTGCTGTCCTTGACCCAAGAGGGCAACTTCAAGGCCGGGCGGTTCGCGCTAATCAGTGCTGATGAACTCATCGTGGCCCATACGAATGAGACAGAATATAAGTCCTTCATCTCCAATAAAAAGAACGAAGCGCTCCAGTCGCGCATGATCGTCATGCCGGTTCCTTATAATCTGCGGGTCTCGGAAGAGGAGAAAATCTACGCCAAGCTCATCGGCCAGAGTGATATGAAGCATGTGCATATTGCCCCTCATGCGCTGCGCGCGGCAGCGATCTTCTCGATCCTGACCCGGCTCAAGGAGAGCAAGAAGCAGGGCATGGACCTGATCAAGAAGCTGCGCATGTATGACGGCGAAGAGGTTGAGGGCTACAAGGAAGCGGACCTGAAGGAGATGCAGACCGAATATCTGGATGAAGGCATGTCCGGCATCGACCCGCGTTATGTCATCAACCGCATCTCCAGCGCTTTGATCAAAGGCGACCTGCAGTGCATGAATGCGCTGGATGTGCTGCGGGCGATCAAGGACGGCCTGGATCAGCATCCTTCGATCACGAAGGAGGAACGTGAACGGTACCTGAACTTTATTTCCATTGCCCGCAAGGAATACGATATTCTCGCCAAAAGCGAAGTGCAGAAGGCGTTCGTCTACTCTTTTGAGGAATCCGCCAAAACCCTGTTCGAGAATTATCTCGACAACATCGAAGCCTTCTGTAACTGGTCCAAAATCCGTGACCCGCTCACCGATGAGGAGATGGAGCCGGATGAGCGGCTGATGCGCTCCATTGAAGAGCAGATCGGCATCTCCGAGAATGCCAAGAAGGCCTTCCGCGAGGAGATCCTGATCCGTATCTCCGCTTACTCCCGCAAGGGCAAAAAGTTCGAGTACAACAATCACGACCGGCTGCGGGAAGCCATTGAGAAGAAGCTGTTCACCGATCTGAAGGATATCGTCAAAATCACCACCTCCTCCAAAACACCGGATGAAAGCCAGCTCAAACGGATCAACGAAGTCAGCCGCCGCCTGATTGATGAGCACAACTACTGCCCGATCTGCGCGAATGAGCTGCTGAAATATGTTGGAAGCCTGCTGAACCGCTGACGGGAAGCCATTGACGTCAGTAGATAATGGAAAAAGGGACGATCTCCGGCCATCTTCATGGCTGGGGATCGTCCCTTTGCATTGTCGAGCCGGTCTGCTGCACTCCCGTGCAGCTTCCTTACGGACTGGAGAGCCGTTATTTTCTACACAACGTCACTGCCACAATTTCCTGAAGTCTTATTCCTTAGTGTCCTTAGCCTGCTGCTCCTTACCGCCAATCTTAAAGCCTGCTTGCCCGTTGTATTTGCCTACCTGTCCGGTGATATCTAATCCAGCACCTTGCCCTCCGCCGAGCTGTGCCTTGGCCTCGGCACCGAGACCATTCTCACCGCCGAGCTGCAGATGGGTCTGGAGTCCGGCCCCTTCACTGAGACCCAGGTGACCTTCCGCATCCGCACTCAGACCGTGTTCACCTCCGGCTTGCGCTGCTGCATGGAAGCCTGCCCCTTGGCCGCCGCCGAGCTGGGTTGTGGCCTGGGCTTCAAGCCCATACTTGCCGAAGGCCTGGGCCTCTGCATCAAGTCCAAGGCCCTGGCCGTTACCCAGCTGGGTATTGCCCTGTGCCTGGATTCCGTAGGAAGGGTGGCCGATGTGGGCGTCCGCATGAATACTAGCGCCAGAGTGTGCTATATTCCCGCCAGCGTTCAAGCCAATGCCGTGCTCACCGCCAACTTCGCCTCCGGCATCAACCTGGATTCCCTGCCCGCTGCCTGCATTGGCGTTCATATGTCCCTTCGCAAGTTTATCGTTTCTACTGTGGTCTTCTGTGGCCTGAGCTGCCCGGCGGGTCTCCGGGCGGACCAGATGATAGTAATGCGAGTAGGGAAAGGAATCGTAACGTTTCTGGTCTTCATTCTCAAAGGTCATAGGCGATACCTCCATAATTCAAAGTTATAATAGCCTATTCACCGTAGCCCGGATGTGTGTTGTAATAGTTGCAGTGTTATGCTATAGGCAAGGAGGCGACCTATGGAAACCATTCTGATCATTGAAGATGATGCCAAGCTTGCAGGACTGCTGAGCGCATACCTCTCTAAATATGATTATCGCACCATTCGTATTGACGACTTCTCGAACGTGCTGGAAGCCTTTAAGGCGAGCGCTGCCGCTCTTGTGCTGCTGGATGTCAATCTGCCCAAGTACGATGGTTATTACTGGTGCCGCCAGATCCGCCAAATTTCGCTTTGTCCCATTCTGTTCATTTCAGCCAGAGACAGCGGGATGGACCAGGTGATGGCGCTGGAGAACGGCGGGGATGATTATATTACCAAACCGTTCCACTACGAAGTCGTTTTGGCCAAAATCCGCAGTCATCTGCGCAGAGCCTACGGCTCATATGCACAAACTCAGGGGGAACGTACGCTACATTCAGGAGCTCTAACCCTGTATCCTGAACGTTATACCATCCAGTATGCCGGGGAATCCATGGAATTGACCCAGAAGGAGTCTATCCTGATGGAAGCGCTGCTGCTGAAGGAAGGGCGTGTGGTCTCCCGGGAGAAGCTGCTGGATCTGATGTGGGAGGACCAGCATTTCATTGATGATAATACCTTGAACGTCTACATTACACGTGTCCGCAGGAAGCTCAAGGATCTTGGCGCGGGAGAAGTTGTTGAAACGGTAAGGGGCGCCGGGTATCGTCTGAATATACCGGGTGAAGCACCATGAGATTATTCTGGAAGGATCAGGTTCCGCTGCTGCTCTTCTATCTGCTGCAGATGCTCCTGGTTCCGGTGTTGTATTGGATCTCAGGCGAGGACAGGCCCCCGGCGATCATTGGATACGGTGTGCTCCTGAGCGGCAGTATTCTTCTCTTGTACCTCGGTTACCGTTATGTTCAGCACCGCAGATTATATAAGCTGTTAAGCTCTCCCGGCACCTTCTCTGCGGATCAGTTGACACCCCTTGGAGAGGTTGCGCTTCCCGAGGCCGTTCAAGAGCTGCTACAGAACATGGACCGCCAGTATCAGGAGAAGCTGAACGGGCACATCCGGCAGATGGACCAGCATATTGTGTTCATTAACCGCTGGGTGCATCAGATGAAGACCCCCATCTCTGTTATACAGCTCATCCTGCAGGATCTGGAGGACGAAACCGCCGGCAGCATTCAGGAGGAGGTGGAGAAGCTGCGCAAAGGACTGGAAATGGTCATCCACACCTCCCGTCTGGAACGTTTTGAGAATGACTTCCATGTGGAGCTATTGTCCCTCCGCAAGACTGTCGGCAATGCGGTAGCCGGGAACCGGAGACTATTCATCCGCAGGGGAGTCTCCGTGAATATTCTGGTGGATGACGGGACCCATGTATACAGCGATGCCAAATGGCTGATGTTCATGCTGGGCCAGATTTTGACCAATGCTGTCAATTACACGGTCGGTTCCGGCAAAACGGTGACGATCTCTGCACACCCCCGCGGCAAGGATACGGTTCTGGAGATTTCAGATCAGGGCATTGGCATTTCTCCCGAGGATTTGAAAAGAGTATTCAACCCGTATTTCACCGGTGAACGCGGGCGTCAATATCATGAGTCCACCGGAATGGGGCTGTATCTGGTCAAAGAAATCTGCACCAGACTGGGACATGCCGTTGAATTGGAATCCCGGCCCGGGGCAGGAACTGCGGTCCGGATTATTTTTAACGGCCAAGCCCCTGTACAGTAACCGAACATAACCTTAAACCAGGTGTAAGATAGCCTTAAGGTAAAGCCATAGCAGCGGAATTGCTCATCCTGTACATTGGAACAAGGATAAAGACCCACACACAGGTAAACACTTGTTTCCCTAAGGAAAGGATGATTTCAGTGAATGTATTGGAAGTGAAAGGACTGAATAAAGTATATCCCGGCAAAGTGAAGACCCAGGCGCTTACCGATATTCATCTCAGTGTCGAGAGCGGGGAATTCGTAGGGATCATGGGGCCCTCCGGCAGCGGTAAAACCACATTTCTTAATATGGTATCCACCATTGACCAGCCTACCTCCGGAGAGGTGAATATCAACGGCAGTAATCCGTACAAGCTGAATAAGAAAGAACTGGCTCATTTCCGCCGCAGACAGCTCGGCTTTGTCTTTCAGGACTTCAATCTGCTGGAGACGTTAACTGTGGCTGAGAATATTGTGCTTCCCCTTACGCTGGATAACCGCAAGCTGAAAGAGATGGATTCCCTGCTGCTGAAGGTTGCTGAACAGCTTAACATTACAGATATCCTGAATAAACGCACCTATGAGATATCGGGCGGACAGCGGCAGCGGACTGCTCTTGCACGTGCAATCATTACGTCCCCTGCGATGATCCTGGCTGATGAGCCGACCGGTTCCCTGGACTCTAATTCCTCGCGGATCGTTATGGAATCGCTGGCGAACATTAACCGCACACAAGGCACCACCCTATTGCTGGTTACCCATGACCCGCAGGCAGCGAGCTACTGTAACCGGATCATCTTCATTAAGGACGGCAAGCTGGCTGCCGAAATTCACCGTGGCGATAACCGTCAGGCCTTTTTCCAGAAGATTATTGACACACTATCGTTTTGGGGAGGGAATAGTCATGAGCTTTCCTCAATTCGCGTTTAATAATGTACGGCGTAACGCCCGGGCTTATATTGCTTATTTCCTGAGCAGTTCATTTATGGTCATGGTATTTTTTGCTTATTCCGTATTCATTTATCATCCCGGGATTGCGAGTCAGAATATAGGGACCATGGCGGTAACGAGTATGCGGGTCGCAGCCTGCATTGTGTATGTGTTCGCTTTTTTCTTCGTACTGTATTCCATCGGAACATTTTTGAAATCACGGAATCTGGAGTTCGGGATTCTGACCATCCTGGGTGCCCGGCCCAACCAGATTAACCGGCTCATCTTCCTTGAGAATATGCTGATCGGCATAGTTGCCATTGTAACCGGAATCGCAGGGGGCATGCTTCTCTCCAAGTTATTTCTGCTGCTCAGCACAAGGGCGATTGGAATTGAGGATCTGCCTTTCTACTGGCCTGTCCATGCCATGCTGGTCACCTCCCTGTCCTTCGTCTCCTTGTTTCTGTTCATCTCCTTCTTTACGCTGCTGCTTATCCGCAATAACAAAGTACTCGATCTGCTTCAGGGAAATGTTAAGCCGAAAAAACAGCCGAAGGCCTCCCTGTTTCTGTCCTTAATGGGCGTAATCCTGCTGAGTACCGGTTTTTATGCCCTGCGGATTGAACTCAGTCCCTTTGCTATTATTCTGGCCGCTGTTGCGGGAATTAGCGGCACCTATTTGTTCTACTCCCAGCTGTCTGTTGTTGTCATTCGTCTGCTTAAGCGCAGCCGGAGATCCACCTGGCGCGGCACGCGGCTGTTGTGGACTTCAGAGATGAGTTACAAACTGCGGGACAATTCGCGGATGTTATTCATGATTACAGTAGTCACGGCCTTGGCCAGTATGGGGGCAGGTTATGTTCTGTCCATCAATCAGGCCGGAAGAGACGAGTACAATGAGAAACCTTTTGCCATCACCCAAACCTATTACCGGACCACATCGGCAGACCCTGACCGGAGCACAATTCACCAGGAACTCAAGGCGGCGGGTGTGGAGTACACGGAGAAGAGAACCGACTTGCTCTCTGCATCGGCACTGGATGAAGAGGGAAGGGAGAACGGCCTGTATCTGATCGGACTTGCCCAGTATAATGAGCTTGCGCCTTTGGCTGATCTTCCGGCCGTAACCGGACTGGGTGCAAATGAAGTCGTTGTTGTAGCGTCACCAGAGGTGGAGAAGAAGGAGTATATCCGTGACCAGATGGTTACCTTGGCTGAACAGCCCGCTGTATCCCTCTACGTCAAGGAGAGTGTAACCACAGAATCGGTTGGGTTCATCAGTTCAGTAGCCCCTGTGCTGATTGTGCCGGAGAAGTGGGTGGAGATGGTCAGAGTAGCCCGGTCGGCTGAAGAGGGCAAGGAGGTCAGACCTTATATCAGTTATCACTATAAGGTTCCGGCATGGGATACAGGATCACTGCCTTCCATCGACAGTCAGGAGAATATCGTAGGCACCAAGCTGAGACAATGGAATACTGCAAGGGAAGGGACAAGCGATGAGGTGTTCGATTTAACTTCACGCGCCGCTAATTATTGGGTTCTTAAACAAAGCACAGCCATGCTCAGCTTCGTCAGTGTTTTTGTGGCTCTGATTTTTTCGGTGGCATCGGCCAGTTTCCTGTATTTCAAGCTGTACAGTGATCTGGCTGCAGATATTCGTATGTACCGTGCGTTATCCAAGATCGGGCTAAGCACCAGTGAAATGTCAGCATCAGCAACCAAACAGATTGCGGTACTGTTCTATATACCTATTGTAGTGGCTGCTGTTCAGAGTCTGGTGGTCATCAGCCCTATCCTGGAGACGGGAATCATGAATGTGCTTAAGCCGGTACTGACCACCTTTGCCGGGTATCTGATTCTGCAAAGCGTCTTTTTCATCATTGTGAAATCAAGATATATCCGCAGTCTGAAGAAAATGATGGTATGAACAAAGAATAGTAACTTCTTACAAGAAGGCAGCCCAATTAGGGCTGTCTTCGTCGTTCAATCACGTATTTACATTTGACATTAAAATGAAAAAGATCTAGAATAAAAACTGATTGAACGATCAAAATAAAAAATGACTGATCAATATTTTAAAAGGCGGATGAATATATTGGAAAATAAGCACTCTTTGATAGCCGATGCGCGCCGGGAACAAATCATTAAAGCTGCCATCGTAGTTCTAACGGAAATTGGATATCTTAGCACCAGCCTGTCCAAAATCGCGAATAAAGCGAATATAAGCACAGGCCTTATATCTTATCATTTCTCGGGCAAGGAAGATTTGATGAGGAACACTTTAATCTACCTGGTTGAGCAGGAGCGGGCTTTTATTAAAGGGAAAGTGGAACCGAAACAAACGTATATGGAGAAGTTAATGGTTTTTATTGAAGCAAGCTTAGCCTATCAGGGCACAAACCGCGCCTATAACATTGCTCTGCTTGAAATTGTTTTTAATGGGCGTACACCTGATAACGTCCCTTATTATCTGGCAGAGATTAATGATGAAGATGAATTGAATGTTTTGTTGAAAGGGATTCTCTACAAGGGGCAGGAAGCTAAGGAATTTGGTGATTTTGATCCTATTGTAATTGCAATTGTCATTCGGGGGGCTATATCCGCTTCCCTGTCATTGCCTAAAACTGAAATGAGTCTTGAAGATTACAATGAAAAAATCATAAAGAGCGTATTGAAAATGCTGAAATAACGCAGCAGGCAAGCCAGTTGATATCTCTGTTGTTTATTATCCGAAAGGAAGTGAAGAAATGTTCACCAAGAGGAGCCGGAGCAAAGCTATGCAACGGGTCAAGCCGGGAAACGGACGTCCATTGAAGGACTTCCGCTGGTGGCAACCGCTCTCCCGGGCCCTGTTCTACCTCCCGTTGACGAACAATGATGACCAGCAAGGCGTTTTTGCTGTGGATGTCCCCTATTGGGAGCGGCTGCTTACGGATGACGGTAAGGGTAAGGCCCATCTGTATCTCAATGGCAAGCATTACGCCCAATCCAAGCTTCCTGCAGTCTTTCCTGTAACTGGTGGAACGATTGAAGTAGTGTCCACGGTTTTCGGCCTTAGACGTTGCCACTATGTCACGAGTGAAGGGGGTGTGAGACAGCTTATCCCGGATGAGAGGTCGGCAGAAGGAAGGCGTGCCCGTCTTGGCCGTAAGCATCCGGGATTGAGCCGCTGGATCGGATATATTTCACTGATTATGATTCTGGTTCCCATGGTTCTTGCCATCCCTCAGATCATGGACCAGATTACCCGAGTGCCTGAGATTGCTGAGCGCTTCGGAACCTTCAACTCGCCCATTGCGCTGCCGGTGTGGCTGAACATGCTGCTCGGTCTTTGCGCCGCCACGGGCAGTGTGGAACGCGCAACCCGTCTGCGCTGGAACATGCTGCTGGACGGCAGCTCTTAGATAATAGGTCAAGAAACAGCCGGAGGGGTAACCATTTAGCATTTGAATTTGCTATGTGGTATAATGTCCGCCAGTTCAGTTTAACAATAGACATCCGGCAAAGGAGTTAACCATGGTCAAACAACGTAAGATCTTACTAACTATAACCGTGTTGTACACATTGCTTGTTCTTTATTTTATGTTCTTCGCTTTCGGCAGAGGAGAGGCTTCGGATCATACCATCTACACCTTTATTTTCATGCCCGATAACTTCCTTAAGCTGCCGTCCCCATCTGATCTTATGCCTCCAACCCTGATGGATTTGGTGGGGTTCGGGAACACGATTGCGTTTATTCCTTTCGGTATATTGATTCCATGGCTGTACCGGGTCAGCTTCGTCCGGTTCATCAGCTTGTTCTTCATCGCGATTCTTGTGCTGGAAACGCTCCAGGCTCTTACCTTCCTGGGCAGCTTCGATATCAACGACGCTCTTCAGAATTCGATTGGCGCAGCTCTCGGTTTTGGGGCGTACAAGCTTGGTTTCCGTTACCGGAGCCTCGGGCGCAATCTGGTGGCAACGGCTTTATCGGGGTTGGTCCTTTTTATAGCTTTATGGGGATTAGGCGCGGCGGTAGACAAATTAATAACTAAAGTAGAGGGTCCGTTTACGGCGATCACTGATTGGAAGGACACCTCGGGCAATTCATCCACAGGGGACAAGCCGGACAGTATTCAAATCAACGGACAGAAGATACCGCTCCGCTATAACCTATATAGCGCTGAAAGCTTAGATTCCAGAACGTTCACGTACAAGTCTGAAGGCCGGACGATTTTCTGCTTCACTTTCGGAAACCCCGAACCAACGGATTATTCCGGTGAGATCAGTATTACCCGGGATGGCCAGGAGATCTTTAATTATACTGGAGACTTTCAGCGTACTAATCCTGAACAGTACCCTGTGGTATACGAGATGCCGGTTGAGCCGGGGGAAGAGCTGAAGATCACGATTAAAGGCGGCTTGGAAATATGGGATGTCGGGTATAAAAAGATGCAGTATATCTGGAACTAAACATAAAAAGGCAAGCCCCTTAAACGGAGCTTGCCTTTTTGGTCGTTATTGCCCGGCTGCGGCATCCAACTGAACGGCTACGTAACTTCCGAATTCAACCATACCCGCCTTATCCAGCTTGGTTGCATCGTGTTGCTTGATGACCTCGGCGGTTTTCTTCATCAGCTCTGAGTTGTCTGCATCGGCCAGAACGCGCAGGACCACCAGGGTCTCGCCTTTCTTCAATTGCTCTGCCAGCTTGGACTTGTACGCTTCAAGGGAATCGACCTCAAGCCCTTGGGTCACATAATAATCATAGTCATTGCTGGTGGCCTTGAACAGGGATAGCTCATGGTCCAGCCAGTAAGCCTTGTCCATCACATACTCTACATCTGTCGCAGTGGCATCGCTGGAATTGTAGAGCAGATAGGGAAGTCCTGAATTGGTAGCATTATTCGTCGGATCGACATTGACCCATTCGTCGCCGATTTTCACTTTGTTCCAGGCGTGATTCACGCCGCTCATGGTTCCCGTGACCACCATCGAAGGGACTTGGGACAGGTCAGCGAGCAATTGGAAGGTGTGGGCATAACTCATGCATACGCCAACTTTTTTGACCAGAATGCCGTAGGTACTGAAGGAATCATTGAATTTCGCATCCACACTCTTGAACTGCTGCTCCTGGGCATTCTCCAGCGCGGCATCGTCATAGGCGGTATTGTCATT
Organism: Paenibacillus tritici; assembly: GCF_013204885.1. Classification (GTDB taxonomy): domain Bacteria; phylum Bacillota; class Bacilli; order Paenibacillales; family Paenibacillaceae; genus Paenibacillus_AQ; species Paenibacillus_AQ tritici. The sequence goes on along the minus strand of NZ_JABMKX010000013.1, from coordinate 17,597 downwards.
CAGATAATCGTAGATCGCCATCTGCTTCTCATCAGCACTCATACCGTCCTTGAATATGGCGGCGATGACTTTGTCTGCCTCTGAGAGAATCTCACGCTGCTTGGACGCAATGACCTCGGATGAATCATCGTATTCCACATGCAGCGTCAGGTTCTGATAATCGTAGCCATAGCTGCGGAATCCGAGAATGAGCGGGTTCTGGTAGACTACCTTTTCCACTACATCGACCAGGGTCCGCGCATTCTGCGCCTCCGGGAAGGCCAGCAGCGGAATTTCGGTCTTTCCGCTGATCAGGGACAAGGCGAGATACTCTTCCAGCGCAGAATCGGCATGAATCAGGTCCGCCCGGATTGTTGAGGCAGGCACGGCCTGCTTGTTCCCCTCATCTACCTTGCTGCGTGTATTCTCCTTCTGCCGGTCAATGGCATTATCGCCATCGCCGGATTCGCCCGTATTGTCGTTGTCAATGATGGTCGGAACATCAGGAGCAGGCACATATTCCGTATTATTCTCCGGCTCCACATACCCTGGATTGGCCCCTTTGCTCTGGGCGGCTGCAAGACCGGCAATATCGGCATCCGTCAGCTGCGTAACCTGAACGTACCCTTTGAGTGCCGTTCCTTGAATGGAGTATGGCACATCGGTTGGACCGGACTTCTGAATCGTGATGGAATCCGTGTCATAGATCACAGTCCCCGCGGCTTTGGAGCCGTCAATGAACTGGACCGGGACGGTCTTGGGCAATTCGGCAGCGTTCTTGAATAACTTCAGGTTGATATTATCCTCGGAAGCTACGGTGCGCGGCAGCAGCTTGGATAACGAAACCGTATCCACCGACCGGCTGAACCTGGACTCTTTGCCTCCCTGAACAGCGGTGACATAATATTCACCTTGCACATTGTTGTTCTGAAGGCTGGTGATGGTCTCATCCACAATCCCGAGCGCGCCGCGCCCGTCCTTCATGAAGTCGTTATAAGAAGTGCCGGGCACCGTTGCAATCTTCAGCGGACGCTGATTCGCATATCCTTGCTCCGCCCCGTTCAGCGCCTCGTTGGTATTCTCCATCGTGATATGCGAAGCGCTGTAAATATTGTAGCTCTCAGCGCCCGGCACCTCATTCCACACCAGAGTCAGTCTGCCGTCAGGGCTGATGTCCGCATCCAGAGTCGGTGTAGGCAGATCCGATTTCACTGTAAACGGAATAATAATGGGCTGCTTCAGCGGAGTAGGCGATTTGGCATCCAGATCATAGTTAAGCCGGATGTAGTACACCGGGGCGTTCCCCCAGGAGCTGCCTCCGGCTTCGCGCAAGGAATCGGAAGGGAGTACGCCGAAGCCGAGCGGCTTGATGGAGTATACGCTTTTGCCGCCTACAAGCTGTGAGTCTTCAAGGGTCCCTACCTTACTCTCCGGCAGTGCCTTGATATCGGTATGTACGGATAACGTCTTGCCTATTGCTTCGGATCCAAGATCCGTATTGAATCTGAAGATGAATTCCATATCCTGCTCAACATTATACATAGGCATGATGCCCGGATTGTTGTCAGTATCGTATTTCTGCTTCAGATCATACACCGTCTGCGAAGCGTCCGGCGGAGTATTCTCCGGGGTATTCGTCGTTTCTGCCGCCGGACTGGCCGTCGGTGCAGGTGTAGACGCTGGACCCGCTTCCTTGCCGCCCCCCATGCAGCCTGTCAGAATTACACACATGATGAGCATAAGCATTGCCAATTGTTTCACTTTCACTAATGTCCTCTCCTGTCTCGGTTGTCTTAATGAGGGTAATAGTGTGTAATCCAAAATTACCCATACAAATCACAGGAGATATATAACCAATTTGAGAACGATTAAAACAAATTTGGGATATTTTATATTTAAGTGATAGAAGCCGATCACAAAAACGGCTGTCACGGTGCGCCGACCATGATTATCGAAGTACTATCGCCATCCACTGCCCTTAAGGACTTCAATGAGAAGTTTAATTTATATCAAAAATACGGCGTACAGGAATATTGGATCGTCGATCCCGGCAATCGTACGGTTCATGTTTATACGCTTTTGGACGGTGTGTATCAGGTGCGGGACTTATATTCGGAACAGGATAGCGTGCGGTCGAATGTGTTTAGAGATTTTCAGATACCGCTTGGCAGACTGTTTGACTTGGAAGTCTAATACGACAAGCAGAAACGGCTTCGCCGTCTTATATTTTCAAATAAGCCGCAGATGAGTTGCATATCGCAACCGACCTGCGGCTTAATAGACGGGCATATCCACGTTAACTACATAAACTTCCGCTGCACCTTCTTACCGTCATAGGTAAAGAGGGCTTTTTTGTCTTCCACGACAGTCTGGAGATGCACGGTGCGGCCCCACAGGGCGTAGATATGGGGGAGCGTGCGCTCCAGGTATTTCAGATCCAGCTCGATGCTCTCGTAATGGTGGGCGATCAGCAGTTCGCCGTTGCGCTCATAATCGGCATCCTGGACGACAAGGTACGGGGAGCCGCCGTTGACCCGGGCCAGCACCAGCTGGTCGCGAACATTCTCCCAGGCCTTGTCGGTGATCTTCCATTCCGGACCTTTTTTCTCGAAGACATAGAGGTCGAGATCACTCACCAGTTCCTTGGACAGATAGCTGCGGATAAAAGAGGTATCCGAATCCAGCTCACGGACCTCGAAGATTTTGTCCCGGTCCCAGCGCTTCTCAATGTCCTCGAAGATCTTCAGCCCGAGGTAATACGGGTTCAGACTCTGCCGTGAGGGCTGCACCACGGCTGAGTTGAGCTTGGCGTACTCGATGGTCTCCTCGGCTGTCAGATCCAGCTCGCGCATGATCCGCTGATGCCAGTAGGAGGCCCAGCCTTCATTCATGATCTTGGTCTCCATCTGCGGCCAGAAATAGAGCATTTCGTCATGCAGCATAGTCATAATATCGCGCTGCCAGTCCTCCAGAGCAGTGGAATACTGCTGGATGAACCAAACGACATCCTTTTCCGGCTCGGGCGGGAAAGTGCGTTTGCCGGCAGTTTCCGGCACGGGTGCTTCGGCATCCGGGTTTTTCTCCAGATCCCACAGCTCGCTATAGGCATGAGCCGGTCCGGGACCGCCGGGCGGGAAGTCCTTACGCTCCTTCATCTTGGCTTCGAGCAGATGGGTCTTGCCCAGCTTGCGGGGCTGGATCAGGCTGGGATCGATATGCTCCTGGATCGCCAGCACTGAATCAATGAAGCTCTCTACCGCATCCGTTCCATAGGTGACAGAATAATCGTTAATCCGGTCGGCGGTGGCTGCCATGCTCTCGACCATATCCCGGTTGGACATGGAGAAGCGCATATTGTTCTTGAAGAAGTCGCAGTGCGCCAGCACATGCGCGACAATCAGCTTATTCTGCACCAGGGAATTGCCGTCGAGCAGGAAGGCGTAGCACGGATTAGAGTTGATCACCAGCTCATAAATTTTGCTCAGGCCGAAATCGTATTGCGACTTCATTTTGTGAAAAGTCTTCCCGAAGCTCCAGTGCCCGAACCGGGTGGGCATCCCGTAGGCACCGAAGGTATAAATAATATCCGCAGGACATATCTCATAACGCATCGGATAAAAATCGAGGCCGAACCCGGTAGCAATCTCCGTAATCTCGGCAATCGCCCGTTCCAGCGCTTTAATCTCATCACCGGGCATGCATCCATCTCTCCTTCCAGCTTGCGAACCGTTCTTCCTATGTATATGGGCGGAGGGGAGGGAGTATGATGGGGAAGAATGCGGCATGAGAGGGCAGATGAGTTATTGTACAAAAAATAGCCTAACCCACAGCGAATATGCTAAGAGGTTAGGCTATTTATTCGTTCTGGATCTTGTTCAGTAACTGGGCAAATTCCTCTTCGCTGTCACTGTAAGTGGAAATTCCATCTCTGCGATCTTTTTGAGCTTGTTGAAGTTGGGAGAGAACACCTTCATCTTTGAAGATAACCGAAGTCATTTGCTTCTTTTGCTCATCTGTAAGTATTCTGTTCATTCGAGCCACTCTCGGTCTACTAAAAACACGAATCTCAACCTTCAAATCATCATTTCCGGTATGTGATTCAAGGATTTGCTGCTTGACGTATTGATTGGGATAAATCTTCCGAACCTCTTCCCATTGCATGGCTGGCACCTCCAATTTGGTTTGTCCTTATATTGTAGCAGAATATTATCCATAAAAAAGCTCTCCAAAACGATGTGCATCGTTCATGGAGAGCTTTTTTGCGTAAGCACCTTGGGAGATTCGAAGTGGGATTTCCACCGCGAAGAGCGGAATAGATCAAGAAATCTGGGGACAACAGCGGCCGGAGGTCCAAATGTTCACCGCAGTGATGATGAAGCTTCAAGTTCAAGTCTATTCCGCCTCAGTGTAGAATATTTTAAGCAGCATATTCTGCGGATAATTTCCAAAGTGCTCCCCGAAAATAGTAAGTCCACCTTTGTTCTTAGAATGATCATCAATGCTTATCTTCAATTTGATGAAGGGGGAGTCTTCGATCTTTAATTGGGCAAGGGTAACCGATGATATTTTTTGACCGTCTATTCCTGTATCTTTCTTGGTGACTCTTAAATGCTTCAAAAGGCCGTATTGGCTTAGTTCGTTATCCCACCAGGCTGGTGTTAATTTCCCGCGCACATCTGAAAAATTACCTGGAGCCGTCCAGGTGCCTAGAAAAACATCGTTGATATAAAAAGCGATATCACTGGGCCAATTATTGTTGGAACCAGGAAACTCTGAAGAGAGCTCTAAGGATAACTCTAATAATTCTGCAGTGAAATTGTGGTTGAAATCATTCGGAATCATATATTCAACGAAGCCCTCGGCAAACCAAAGTAAGGAAGCCTCAATCCGGTCATTGGAGACGAAGGTCCGTTGATCATCTAACTTTCCGATTACTTTGGCGGGGCTGGCTAATCCGCATGTAGGGGTGACCGAAAAATTAGAATAGTATCCGAGCTTAATTTCATTAGTAATTACATTGAAAGGAAGATGGAGCTTCTTCGGTAAGTTGAGGGCAACATGATCCACAGCAAGAATGAAATTCTTCTTACGGCTATCGGTAACCTCTAAATTGTCCTGGAGCTTGATGATCTTGGCGTCCTCCAGTAACCGGATATGGCGTGATACGATAGCTTTGCTTAAATTTAGCTTTTTGGCGAGCTCACTGACTGTAAGCGGTGTATGTAACAATAGTTTGAGAATGGAAGCTCTGGTGTCAGAGGCCAGTGCTTTCAAAACAGAAATACCAATCTCATCGAGTTCTAAGAACATAAGTACCTCCAATTGTTAACTTTTTAGTTTACAATAAACGATCTGGTTAAGCGCTAATTTTATTTAGTATACCACGAAGTTGAAAATAAGGAATTACGCTGATATAAGCTTGAAAGAGCGCTTTCATCATGATAGTATTTGCTTGCTTGTGAGGAAAGTTTACTGTTGAACTTGCAAGAAAGTTAACTATTATTGTTGCAGGAATATTAGGATAGGAGATGAAGACAGATGACACACCGGATGGAATATCCGCGTCCACAGTTAGTTAGAGACGCATGGCTTAACTTAAATGGAGCATGGCAATTTGAATTTGATGATAAGAATGTTGGAGTTGCACAGCGCTGGTTTGATCCAAGTGAAAATTTCAGTCAGACCATTCAAGTTCCCTTTGCTTTTCAAACCCCTGCGAGTGGAATACACGATACCTCTTTTCATGACTACGTCTGGTATAAGCGTAATTTCACACTCGAGCCAGGTTGGTATAAACAGCGTGTTGTCTTACATTTTGGAGCGGTAGATTATAGAGCCTGGGTGTACGTGAATGGTCATTATATCGGCATGCATGAGGGAGGACACACTCCATTTTCCTTTGATATTACACATGCCTTAACCGGGCAGGAGGAACAGGTGACTGTTCATGTGGAGGACCCTTCACAGGATGAGACTATCCCCCGGGGCAAACAGTTCTGGGTAGAGAAGCCGGACAGCATCTGGTATACCCGCACGACAGGGATTTGGCAGACCGTGTGGCTGGAGGCGGTGAACCCTGTTTATATTCATCAGGTGAAGTTTGAGCCCGATGTAGACCGGGGGAGCATTGGAATAGAAGTTAAATCTGAGGGATATGGATCAGAGGAATTAGATGTGGATATTCGGATTTCTTTTCGGGGAGTCCCTGTTATTCAGGATCGAGTACGATTGCTGCAGCCCATAACACGTAGAACGGTAGATCTGTTTGGTTTGAAAATCTTCCGGACAAACTTTCATAACGCCGGCTGGACCTGGACTCCGGAAACTCCTAATTTGTTCGATGTTGAAATGAAGCTGTACGATCATGGGGTTGAGGTGGATTGTATACAATCATATTTCGGCATGCGGAAAGTTCATACAGAGAACGGTATGGTCTATCTGAATAACAAACCTTATTATCAAAAGCTTGTACTCGACCAAGGTTATTGGCAGGAAGGATTGCTTACTGCGCCCACGGATGAACACCTGAAGCAAGATATTGAATTAGCCAAAGAATTAGGGTTCAACGGTTGCCGTAAGCATCAAAAGGTAGAGGACCCGCGGTTTTTATACTGGGCAGATCGTATAGGGTTCCTTGTATGGGGAGAATGTGCTGCCAGTCCCTCTTACAATAATGATGCTGTAGCCCGGTTAACCAAAGAATGGATTGAAATTATTGACCGTGACTTCAATCATCCGTCTATTGTGGCCTGGGTTCCGCTTAACGAGAGCTGGGGAATTCCGATGGTGAAATCGAATAAGCAGCAGCAGTATCACAGCTTAGCCATGTATAGTCTTATTCATTCCTTGGATGATACCCGGTTAGTGATCTCGAATGATGGCTGGGAAATGACGCAGACGGACATTTGTGCGGTACACAATTATCAGCATGGCAGAGCAGATGAGACCGATAAGTATGAGGAATTCAAACGGATTCTGTCCACGAAGGAAACGTTGCTTGCTTCCAAGCCGTCCGCCCGCAGTGTATATGCAGATGGTTATGAGCATCGGGGAGAGCCCATCCTGTTAACTGAATTCGGCGGGATAAGCTATAAGGCTGGCGCTGACGATGGCTGGGGGTATACCAGTGCACAATCTTCAGAGGACCTTGTTCTGGAATATGAGAGAATTATGAAGGCTGTATACGCTTCTAAGATTATTTATGGTTATTGTTATACGCAGTTGACCGATGTGGAGCAGGAAATTAACGGTCTATTGGCCTATGATCGGACACCCAAATGCGATACGAAGTTAATTAAAGAAATCAATAATCAATGGCATCTGCGGACCATTTAACCGGAACATATTGAATGACAAGGAGCTTAGGAATCCATGACAAATGAAATATTGCTTCAAAAAATCGGGCTGGTAGTAGATAAGCTGATGAATCTGGGCGGCAGCGACTATGAAAAGGATAAAACCGTGGTTCAGGCCGATACAAGAGTAGGGATTGTGCAACGGGATTTCGGAATTGAAGAATGGGACTGGCCGCAGGGCGTCGGTCTGTATGGTCTGTACAAGCTGCAGAATTATTACAGCGATCAACGCTATATGGGATTTTTGCAGCATTGGTATTCCCGTAATCTAGAGGCGGGACTGCCTTCCAAAAACATTAATACGACAGCTCCTTATTTGCCTTTGGTGCTGCTCCTGGATCAGCTGGAGCCTTCCAGCCAGCTGGAGGAGCTATGCCGGGAACATGCGGATTGGCTCCTTCATGAGTTGCCCAAAACCAAAGAGGGAGGCTTTCAGCATACGGTTACTGCCATTGGCAACCGGGATGGCATTCACTTGCACAATGGGCAGCTATGGATTGATACGCTCTTTATGGCGGTTCTGTTTCTGAACCAGGCCGGGCGCAAGTTCAACCGGCCGGAGTGGCAGCATGAAGCTGAACACCAGATTCTGCTCCATATCAAGTATTTGTTCGACAAGCATACCGGCCTGTTCTTCCACGGCTGGAGCTTCGAGCGTAATGATAATTTCGGCAGTATCTTCTGGTGCCGCGGTAATTCCTGGTTCACCTATGGAATTGTCGATTACCTGGAAGCTTGCCAGGATACAATTAGCCCGGGTATCCGGAACTTTCTGGTGGATACGTATAAAGCTCAGGTCAATGCCCTGGTTTCCCTTCAGGCAGCTTCCGGCCTGTGGCATACAGTCCTGCAGGACCCCACCAGCTATGAAGAGGTATCCGGTTCGGCCGCCATTGCCGCAGGTATCCTAAAAGGCATTAAAGCCGGTATTCTGGATTCCTCCTATCAGGCTGTGGCCGATAAGGCTATTCAGTCGGTATGTCACAATATTAGCGGAGATGGAACGGTGCTGAATGTGTCGGCCGGAACCGGGATGGGAATGGATAAGGATCATTACAAGAACATTACCCTCATGCCGATGGCATACGGACAGTCCCTGGTGCTTATTGCCTTGTATGAAGCTGTGAACTACCCCCACCTATAGAGGTGGCGGCTTCTTGGAAACAACCCGGACTTGCTCAAAACGGCGTACATCCGTGAGCAGCGGTCAGATTTATTGCGCGCTTAAGCAAATGGAGGGAGCGGCTTCTCCCCTCCCTTCGCATCTGCTCAGCGCCCTACCCAAGCGATCCCCGCAGTCCCTGCGGTTCGGGGTCCAGTTAACGCACTCCTGTGCCTTGCAGCAGGCGAAGCCCTTCGGTTCGAATGTTCAAGCTCGCATTGACGTCACGGTCATGGTGGACACCGCAGCTGGGGCAGCTCCATTCCCGGATGTGGAGCGCCTTCTTCCCACCTGGATGCCCACAAGCCGAGCACAGCTGGCTCGAAGGAAACCAGCGGTCCACCTGTACGACTTGTTTGCCGTACCACGCCGCTTTATAGGTCAGTTTGGATAGAAAGCTTGACCACGAGGCGTCATGAAGCGACCGGGCAAGTCTGCGATTCCGAACCAACCCTTTGACATTCAGCGACTCCACACTGATCACATCGTGGTTGTTGACGAGATCCGTGCTGAGTTTGTTCAGAAAGTCATTTCGTTGGTTGGCCACTTTTTCATGCAGCTTGGCGACCAGAATTCGCTGCTTCTGGTAGTTGCGGCTCTCGCTGAGCAGATGTCCGTCCTTCTTCGCCTGCTGCGTCCGGCGCGATAGTTTGCGCTGCGCTTTCGCTAGGGTAGCGGCGGTTTGGGCGAGAACTCTCGGATTCGGTACCTTTGTTCCATCCGAGAAAACTGCAAAATGCGCAAGACCGAGATCAATCCCGATCACCGAACCCGTTTGGGGTTTGGGCGGAATGTCCGTTTCGCACAGCAGGGAGACAAAGTACTTGCCGGATACGGTGCGGGAGATCGTCGCTGACTTGATCACCCCTTCCGGTTGTCGATGTAGTTTGATACGTACCGGCTTCATTTTGGGCAGCTTCAGATAGCGACCCGCCTGAATTGCAATCGTTCCTTTTTGATTATTCGTGGTGTAGGATTGAACGGGATTTTTGCGGGATTTCCACTTGGGGAAACCAGAGGCGGGCTGCTGGAAAAAGTGGCGGTAGGCGGTATTCAGGTGGAGTTGCGCATTAGCCAGAGCCAAACTATCGACTTCTTTAAGAAAGGGAAATTCATTTTTGTATTGCGCTGGTGTCGGGAACTTGATTTTCTCACCGGTTTCTTGATTCTTTTGGTACGATTCGATACGGTCATGGAGCATGAGATTGTAGACTTTGCGTACGCAACCGAATGTTTTGGCGAATAGTTCCGCCTGCTGTGTTGTGGGTTCCAGGCGATATTTGAATGCTTTGAGCACAATAAGGCCTCCTATGTAGGTGGTGCGCCTTCGATTTGCTGTTCAAACCGAAGGCGAGTCCGCAAAATAGAACAAAGTTCCGGCTGGCCAAATCAACTATGGTCGCAATCCACGAACAAATCGGCCAAGACCATTACAGGAACGTACATTCGCTTCCATAGCATAACCGAAATCCCTTTAAAATCCAAGTCCAAACCGTTGTCATTCATCCCGCCACTTTAGAAGTGGGGGAATTCTGACAGCTTTTTGTTAAAATAAACCCTGCGTAAGCACATTTTATTCATGTCTTCCTGGACATAAATAGCCTAATCCTTGAGCATTTACGCCAAAGGATTAGGCTATTTTATCTTCTTTACTCAGTTACTCGTAAACCCGCACCTCAATAATCTCCGCATACTGACTTCCGTTAGTCGCCCCGATCACAACGCGCAGGCGATCAGTTGTTACAGCTTCGGCAAGTGTGTGCACATGCTTACGCTTGTGATTGTCACTTCCGGCGGCGACTGCTGTCCAGTTGCCGTTCACGTAAGCTTCAATACGATAATCCTTGACGAGCGTCGGCAGGATTTCATATGGCGTAATATGATGATGCAGGTTAATCAAGTCCTCGTTGACATCGTCATTGAAGGTAACGTGTACCTCACGAAGGGTTACAGGTGCGCTCCAGGCCAGCTCAAGCCATTCCGGGCGGCCGGAGTTCATCCGGTCAGAGGACCACAGATGCGGGCCGCCGTAAGGACGGAGGTATCCGTCCACCGCTTTACCAGCGGCGAAGGCATTTGTCGGTCCGGACAGCCGGATGCAGGGGGCTGTGTGATCGAATTTCTTTTTGTCCCACAGGACTACAGGCTGTGCGGGCTGATTCTGGAAATCCAAGGATACTACCGGTGTGTTGCTGTGTCCATAGGCGAGCATCCCCGAAGTCGGCTGATCTGCCATATGCAGGGTGATTGCCGCATTAGCCTTGATGATCAGAAAAGCATTGCACGGCGTCTCCGGCTGCCAGCGCAGGTCGAGCTTCACCCATTGCTGCGTACCGGAGCTGACAGAAGTCGATGCGGATTGCAGAAGCGCATAGGGAACATAATTCTCGGGCCGTCCGGTCTCCCATAGCTGAACGGTCAGCTCTGCCGCTTCGCTTGCGTCGATCAGCAGCTCCATTCCGTCCAGCAGAGGATCGACAGGAATGGTGAACCCGATGTCTGTCTCCAGCGGCACTGTAAGCGCAGATTGCTCGACCGAGAATCGGCTCCGTTCGCTGGAGGCGCTGACGGCAGCCTGGAGTGCCAGGTCAGCTGCGTCTTCATTGTTCAGACCCAGGATAGAGGCGTCCTGGCGGAGCATCGTCTGCTGCAGCTCCTTCAGGTGGTTCGCATGCAGTTCGCGCGGCGTCACTCCCTTGGCGGCGCAGAGCGCAGCGCCGGTGCCGGCCGCTTCGCCGATGACCGCGCAGGTAGCCATAACGCGGGTCGTCCCGAACGCCACATGTGAGGCGCTGATGTCGCGGCCGGCCATTAGCAGGTTGTTCACATTCACGGAATACAGTGACCGGAACGGAATGTGGTAGCTGCCGTCAGAATACATATGCTTCGAGCCGGATTCGGTGGCATAGACTCCCTGCGGAGGATGCAGATCAATCGACCAACCGCCGAAGCCGATGCGGTCCGTGAATTCCCGCTGCGCAAGGATATCGTTCTGGTTCAAGATATAGTCTCCTACGAAGCGGCGGTATTCGCGCTTGCCCGGAAGCGAACCGACCCATTCCAGCGTCATGTTCCCGGCATCGAAATTCCCGGAGTTCTTAATATAGTCCCAAATCCCGTAAATGATCGACCATAACTCGCTGCGAATGGCCTCGTTGTCATGAACCGTATCCTGTTCGCCGCCGAACTCAATCCACCAGTAGGCGCAGCCATTGTCGCCGCTGCGGATGATGCGGTTCTCAGTGATGGATGTCTTAGTAATATCTATAGCCATTGCCGGAGCTATATATTTAACCGGATGGCCGGCATCCTTGGTATAGAAGAGCAGGGTGCTGCCGAGAGTGATATCATCTGCAACCAGCGGTGCCCATTCTTCGCCCAGTTCATCGCGCGCTTCACGGCCCATCCGGTATTCTGCACCCGCCAGGAACCCGACCAGCCCGTCTCCGGTGCAGTCCAGATAGACCGGACTCTCGAAGCGGATGCTGCGCTCTGACCCCATCATCCATCCGGTAACCGAGCGGATACGGCGCCCGCCGCCATCTTCCTCATCGGCCTCGGCTTCATGCACATCCGTGTTCAGGAACAGCTGAATATTCGGTTCCGCCTGCACGGCTTCCAGCACAACCATATCCCACAGGTACGGATTCCCGTCCTTGTTACGGTACTGGTTCTCTACAAATAGTTCCCCCATAATCCCCGTCTCCCGGGCATACCGGTGAATGCCATGCGAGGTGGCGCCGCACACCCATACCCGCACTTCACTGCTGGAGTTGCCGCCGAGCACCGGACGGTTGTTGATCAGAGCGACGCTCTGCCCCAGACGGGCCGCTGCAATCGCCGCACATACTCCTGCCAGACCCCCTCCTATAACGGTGACATCCGTTTGGACCGTTTCTTTGCGCATGATTGAACCTCTCCTCTGAATTGTGATAATATATCCGTAGTTTCATGATAAAATAATATATCATCAAATAACATGCATATAATTTCTAAATTCATATACTTTATTTCAGTAATTTGATATCGCTAGAGGAGAGTTAGACATGCGTATGAATTGGTCCGTCCGTCCGGTAAGCTATCTCTATTGGGAGCAGAAAAAGCAGTTCCTGCTGGAGCATGATACCTATCCCGTATGGACGATATTCGCGGTTGAACAAGGACAATTTGTGTACCGGTTCGGAGAGCACGAAGGAGAAGGCGGATTCGGGGACATTATTGTATGTCCGCCCGGTACGGCCTTTTACCGGAGAACGCTTACCCCTCTAACGTTTCACTTCATTCAATTCGTATGGGAGGCAGAGGTGGAGCCGGAAGAAGCGGCAACGCTTGGCGGAAGGTGGGCCGTCAGGGATGTGGAGCGCTTAAGGTCAACGTACCGCTACATGCGGAGCATCGGAAGAGGGATTCAAGAGGAGCCCATGCTGGGCCGGATCAAGCATCTGCTTGAGGATGTATGGAGGCTGCTCGAAATCGAGCGCAGTAATACAGCGGAAGAAGGGCATGTCGATGAGAAAAGTCCTGATCCAACGATGCAGCAGGCCAGACAATGGATGGTTGAACATGCCGGCACACCGGTGACCCTGCAGGAGCTGGCCGTTACCTTGAACATTACGCCGGTACAATTAACGCGGCGGTTCCGTGCGGCCTACGGGGTCACCCCTTCAGAATTCGTGACCGGACTCAGGCTGAGCCGGGCATGTCAGCTGCTGGAGGACTCCACACAGCCCATCGAGCAGATCGCCCAGCAGTGCGGTTATGAGAACGGCTTCTATCTGAGCCGGGTATTCACCGCGAAGCTGGGGTTAACGCCATCGAAATACCGTAAGCTGCACCGGTTATAACAACAAACGCGCCTCTCCTGTTAAGGAGGGCGCGCTGCCGTTAAGCTTTTATTAAGGCTGTCATCGTCCCACCGCTGTGCGGCTGAATTCTATTGCTGCTTCGCATACCACGCGGAGAACTGCTTTTGGTATTCGGCGATGTATTTGTCAATACCGGCTGCTTTTAACCGCTCAAGCGCCTTCGGGTAAGCAGAATCATAATCACTGAAGCCGCTGCCGATCGGGGCCAGGTATTCGGTGAATACGCCGTTCAGCTTGGTTTCTTCATTCTTGACTGGCGTATTGTCGAAGTTGAAGCCCGCACCCTTGGAGATAATGGCTCCATCATCCCAAGCTTTGTAATCGGCAATGAAATCATCCGGTACGGTGTTATCAAAACGCATGAAGTTCTTGTTCATCAGCAGCCAATCAGGAATCAGGGAATCGGTATTGATTTTGGTCAGACGGCCGTTAGCATCCAGCGTATAATCGGTGCCTTCAATACCATAGGCGAACAGGTCATACAGCTCCTGGTTTTTTTGCAGCAGGTTGAAGAACATGACATAACGTTCAGGGTCCTTGGCTGCGGCAGAGACGAAGAAGGCGGTGCTGTAGGTGCCTCTGCTGATTTTTGGACGGCCGGTGCCCAGGAAGTAATTGACCAGCTTGGCTTCAGGCACGGCCTGTGAGATGGTAGCGGCACCTTCGAACGGACGCGCTGCGGTTCCTGCCCAGAACATCGCTTTGCCGGAGTTCCAGTCAGACTGCAGCTGCGGCACATTCGTAGCGGCATATTTCGGAATAATCCCTTTCTTGTACCAGCCGTGCATCAGACCGGCATAGGTCTTGAATTCAGGCGACTCGAACCAGCTGATAATCTGATCATCCTTGGCCGACTCATCCAGTGCGATGAAATCATTTTGCCAATACAGATTCTTGTCGGTGAAGTCATATTGCAGCATTCTGCGGGCGTCCGTGTTAGCATAGCCGATCAGCTCGGGATGAAGGGCATGGGCTTTATCATAGAACTGTTCAAGCTCGGCAAGCGAGGTGACCTGGGTCATGCCTGCTTCCTCCAGCAGATCCTGCCGGACAAGCACACTATAGAATTCAGCAGAGTTGGGTTTGTTGCCGACAGGAACCGCATATTGCTTCCCGTCCAGCTGGAAGGCCCGGAAGGAAGCCTCATCCACCGTAGCACTCAGATCTGCTGCTGCTGGGATGTAGGGAGTAAGGTCGGTGTAGAGTCCTTTGGCTACAGATTTCACCATATAGTTGGCATCCGTGTAGGTTGCGAAATCCTCGCCGGTTGACAGCATCAGGTCTGTTTTGCCGCCGCCGTATTCCGTCCAGGGCAGGAACTGGAATTCAACCTCGGCATTGATTTCTTTTTTGACCACATCATAGAACTCTGTCTTGGCCAGCTCCTTCATCCGGTTCGACTCGTCCCCGTACAGCACGATCTTCAGCTTGGCCGGCGCCAGAGCCGTACCTTCACTGCCTCCCGCCGTGGCCGGTGCTGTGCCTGTGCCGCTATTGCTGTCTGTATTGCCAGGGGTAGCGCTTTCATTGTTACCCTGCGAACAGCCGCTTACGAGGAAGACCGTTGCCAGGAGCAAACTTAACCAGCCTTTTTTCTTGATCATGATGAACCCTCCTGAATTAGAATTAATCTGTGAGGCTTATATTGCCAAGGCGGTGCTCCCGTAAGCTTATTGTACAACATGTTGAAGCCCGGGAGCACACGCCTGCTGCAACCAATATTAGGTCTGTGTGTCTATAGGATCAGCCTTTCACCGAACCCACGATAATCCCTTTAACGAAGAATCCCTGGAGAAAAGGATACAAAATAGCGATCGGCAGAACGGTCAGGCAGGTCATCGCCATCTTCGCGGTCTCCAGCGGCGGGGCAATAATTGCGCCTCCCACCTGTGCGGCATTGCCGGAGGCCAGGAACTGAATGTTCGCCATCATGTTGTACATCAGGTATTGAATCGTATAGAGCTCCTGATCGGTTACCAGCATCAGCGGCAGATAGAAGTCATTCCAGAATTGGAGCGCATAAAAGAGTGAAATCGTCACCAGCCCGACCCGGCCGAGCGGGATCATAATACTGAAGAAGATCCGCAGGTGACCGGCACCGTCTATTTGCGCAGACTCCACAATCTCATGCGGAATGCTGCGGAAGTAGTTGGCCATCAGGAACATCAGGAACACACTCAGCACATAGGGAATGAACAGGCCGAGCAGCGTATCGCCTAGATGATAGTATTTGGTGCTGAGCAGATACCACGGCAGCGTGCCGCCGCTGAACAGCATCGTGAAGTAGGCAAAGAAGGCGAAGAAGTTCTTCAGCCGGAAGCCTTTTACGGAAATAACGTAGGCATAAGCGGTAGTCACCAGTACAGCGGTCAGCGTGCCCAGCACGGTTACGAACAGCGACATAGCGTAGGCCCGCAGAATCTGCTCTGCTTTGGAGCCGAACAGGAATTGATAGGTTTCGAACGTGAACCCCCGGGGCCAGAAGGAATAACCCTCCGCAGCAATCCTCGACTCTGTAGAGAGAGAACCGGATACGGCCAGCACGAACGGCACCAGGCAAATGACCGAGAATACCGCAATACAGACATAGAAGAAAATAACCAGCCCTTTGTTTTCAGTAGTTTGCATCGTATCGGTCTCCTAGAATAGTTTGCTGTCTTTGTCATACCAGCCGGCCAGCTTGTTGGCTACCAGCACCAGGATGAATCCAAAGACGGATTGATAGAGCGTAATGGCGGAAGCAAAGCCGAATTCGCCGGAACGTATAGCTGTACGGTAGACATAGACGTCGATAATATCGGTAGTGGGCAGCAGCAGCGGATTGAGGAACGTTACGCCCATGATCATACTCAGATCACCCTTCAGCATGCCTCCGATTCCGAGCAGCGTCATTAGGATGATGGAAGGAATCAGCATCGGTATCGTGATTTTGGTGATAATCTGCCAGCGGGAGGCACCGTCGATCCGGGCAGCTTCATAATAAGAGGTGTCCACTCCCTGCAGCACCGCGTAGTAGATGATCGCGCCGTAGCCGGCACTTTTCCAGATATTTGCGAGCACCAGGATCACTACGAACAGCCACGGGCTCGAATACCAGTCCATTTGCGCCAGGCCAAGCGATTGCAGCAGCTGGTTGAGAATCCCTTTGTCATAGTCGAGCAGGGAGAACAGGATGGCTCCGATAATGATCCAGGAGATGAAGTAAGGGAAGAACATGACGCTCTGGGTGATTTTGATAAACCACTTGCTGCGCAGCTCGTTCAAGATAATGGCGATGGCCACCGAGAAAAAAGTGCCGGTCAGCATGTACAGCGCATTCAGCATAACCGTGTTGCGGGTCGCCCGCAGGGCATCCTCCATACTGGAGAAGAAAAACTCGAAGTTGGCGAAGCCCGCCCACGGGCTGCCGAAGATTCCGTCGTTAAAGTTGTAGTTCTTGAAGACGAGAATCAGTCCGCTCATCGGCAGGTACGCAAATAAAATCAGAATAATGATGCCCGGCAGGGCGAGCAGGTACAGCGAGCTGTCCTTCCTCAGCGATTTGCGGAAGCGCCGGGCGCTGACAGTCCGCTTCGCCGGAACAAGCTGTCCGGGTGTGCCGGGTGTTGCCTCTTGCGTCATATACAGTCCACTCCTTTATGCTAGCGTTATCATTTCATCCCGGGATTCAGGAGAACGTTGTACAAGGCAAATCATAATCCGCCACAGAGTGTAAGCGCTATCATAATAAACGGAAAAAAGTTAAAAAATGCGGAATGAGCGGGCTTAAAAAAACAGAAAAAGCAGAAGTTTTCTGCTTGAGCAGGGTTAAATGCCTGATAAAAGCGGGGGAAAACGGGGATGTGCAGGGGGGAGTTCCGTGTTTGGAGATTAATGCAACTATATGACATCAGAGCTAAGGAAGTAAGTTCGTTCAATGCAGCAATTTATGTATCCAGTTCCAAATGAAAATGAAATTCAGAGATAGTTGTATAATGTGCAGTTAAAAACAGCGAAAAGATGTGCTAGGATGGCGTAAAATAAGTTGTGTACCAGTATTTGGAGCCTAGTCAGGCAACAAAAAAGTAGGGTATCCTCAGGATTGCGAAACCACTAAGGAGGAACCCTACCAATGGCTATTTTACCCGAAAGTGCACTGAATAATCTATTTGAAAAACTTGTTAACGATTTTGTGAAAGACAACATGCAGTCCCTTCTGCGCGCTGAAATCCAGGGGTTTATGGACAGCGAAGAATC
>NZ_JABMKX010000012.1 GCF_013204885.1 Paenibacillus tritici | reverse complement strand
GGTCATGAGCCTAGAGGATCGGTCCGCCTTCTTCTGGCCAAGGAAAAAAGCGAAATAAAGAGCATGGCTACGACACATGTCGGTTTTATGCGGGGGACTCCGTAATAAGGGGGTCGCACCGCGATGTGCGGGTGCGAGAGTGCGGGGCCGAATGTATGCGGAAAACCGAATACAATGAGCGGGTGCGAGGGTGCGTGGCCGAATGTATGCGGAAAACCGAATACAATGAGCGGGTGCGACGGTGCGTGGCCGAATGTATGCGGAAAACCGAATACAATGAGCGAGTGCGGGTGCGAGTACGCGTGGGCCGGATGCCCCGGAAATGGGAAGATGGGTAAGGTCGTAGCCATACGAGTGGTCTGGACCGCAGAGGTTCTTACATTATCCACCAGCATCCACCCGCAGGGTGATTTTATTCCTGCACCCTTAGATCCCGCCCCCTTGTCCTCCCCCGTTCTGCGCCTGAGTTATCCTGTACTTGAACTAAGCCGGTAAATGGGGTATTATCTGCAATTGGGGCTGAATTTCTGGTACACATTATTCCAGCCTTACATAAGCTACACAAAACGAGTTAAAGGATGCGGTGTGTTCGTGCAGCAAGCCATAGCTATATTAGACTCAGGAGTGGGAGGATTGACCGTTGTCAAGGAAGTGATGCGACAGCTCCCGAGGGAGAAAATCATCTATTTCGGCGATACGGCGAGAGCCCCGTACGGACCCCGTTCAACTGAGGAAGTGAAACTGTTCACCGAACAAATCGTGGACTATTTAATTCAATTCAATCCTAAAATGATCGTCATTGCTTGCAACACGGCAACTGCGGCAGCTCTTGATTATATCTCCAGCAAGGTAGCCATTCCTGTGATCGGTGTGATTCACCCCGGTGCCCGCGCTGCTATCAGCGCGTCCAAGAGCGGTCAGGTCGGTGTGATCGGTACCGTCGGTACGATTACAAGCGGTGCCTATACGGCGGCGCTGAAGCAGCTGTCCCCTTTTGTACAGGTGGTCAGCCAGGCCTGTCCGGCACTGGTTCCCTATGTGGAGCAGGGCTTGTTCCGCTCGGAGGAGAGTCACCTCGCCGTGGCAGAGTCGCTGAACGGCATCAAATACGAGCCGATCGACACGCTGATTCTGGGCTGCACACATTATCCGTTCCTGATGGAGCCAATCAGCATGGTGATGGGACCGGGTGTCAAGCTGATCAGCTCGGCGGATGAGACTGCCCGGGAGATCAGTACCATTCTCTATGATAAAGGCCAGCTGGCGCGCGGGGATGAGAGTCCGATTCACCAGTTCTTCTGCAGCGGAGATGCAGAGATCTTCCAGCGGATTGCCCGGGACTGGCTGGGCGAACAGATCAGCCGGACACCTGTCGTATGGCAAGTATCCTCTATGTAGCACGTAAGATTTAGAGCGGTGAATTGAATAGGGACAAACCCTGGCGGTGACAATCCCTAGCGGTTACAATCCCGCGACCAAGGGGAAGGTTATCACTACCGCTACCGCTTTACAGCAAGCCGCATATGACCGACAGCACAGAGCAGCGATCTTCCAGTAACAGGAGGAGCGCTGCTCTCTTGCCATTTTAAGCTTCTGAAAGGTATAGCGGGTGTAGTTGGAAAAAAGGCACTCCCTTTTGCTGAAATGGAGTGTTGTGGGTAAGCAACTGTAAAAAGTCCACTTAATCCTCCGAATCCTATGGATTTCGTTGAAATTGGACGGAGCAAGTGTTGTTTTTCCAACTATTTCTTATAATTGTATCTTTACCGTTAAATTAGATGTACAAATACCAACTAAAAACATCCCCCGTGCTCCGAACTTAAATAGTAACGGCTACGCAGTCATTTTTAAGAACGGCAAAGTCGTTTCCGCTTGACGCAATTCCTCATGACCCGCTGCTGCTGCTCATATACTAGGCTTGAGGGCTGTGTCCCGCATATCTTCGCGTAAGATGCACAGGGACGGCGGCACCAGAGGGCCGGGAGGATGAGACATATGCAGCAATATATTGCCCGCAGGGGAGATACCGTAAGCCGTATAGCCGCAAGACACGGATTGACACCGGAGCATGTCATACAGGGGAATCCATGGGCTGGAAGCCAGCCTTATCTATATCCGGGGCAGGTGCTGCAACTGCCGTCTGCACCGCGCAAGCGTTATGCCGTGCAGACGGGAGACGATGTATACAGCATTGCAGCCTTATTCGGTGTGGGGGTCGAGGAGCTGGAGATGCTGAATCCCGGTGTAAGCTCGGGGCGCAGCTGCCTGCCGGGCAAGGTGCTGGTGCTTCCGGCCGCAGCCCGCAAGGCAGAGGTTTATCTGCGCGGGGAATATGGGCCGGCAGAGCTGGAGGCGGATGCTGCCGGACTTGCAGAGCGTTATTCTTGTGTCAGCAGCGAAATTATAGGCCACAGCGTGCTGGGCAAGCCGCTCCGCCTGCTGCGGATCGGCAGCGGCCCGCGCCAGCTCCATGTGAATTCCGCGCTGCATGCCAACGAATGGCTGACCGCGCCGTGCCTGATGCGGTTCCTCGAGGAATATGCAGCCGCGTTCGCTTCAGGCACGGACTGGCATGGCCACCGGCCTGCGGACTGGCACCGGGACTGGACGCTCTGGGCCGTACCGATGGCGAACCCCGACGGTGTCGAGCTGGTGCAGGAAGGGGCGATGAAGGACCATCCCTTCTATGAGGAGCTTATGAAGTGGAACTGCGGCAGGCGCAGCTTCCGGCACTGGAAGGCCAACATCCGCGGTGTGGATCTCGGGGACCAGTTCCCTGCGCACTGGGAAGAGGAGCGCGACCGGCGGCAGGTTCCCGGCCCGGCCCCGCGAGATTACAGCGGCAGTGCGCCGCTCAGTGAGCCGGAGGCTGCGGCACTGGCGGCGTTGGCCGAGCGGATTCCGGGCGACGCCGCTGTGTCCCTGCACAGCCAGGGGGCAGAGATCTACTGGAATTACCGGGGCTATGAGCCGCCGGAGAGTAAGCAGTGGGCAGCTAAGCTTGCGGCGGCCAGCGGCTACCGGGCGGTGGAGCTGACCGGCAGCGACGCCGGCTACAAGGACTGGTTCATCCAGCGTTTCCGTAAGCCGGGCTTCACGGTCGAGCTGGGTGCAGGCAAGAATCCGCTGCCTGCGGCAGATTTTGAGGATATGGCGCTGGAGACAGGACTCATCCTGGGGGCAATACTCTCCAATGTGCCAATATAATAATGCACACCAAGAAATCTTTCTTCATAAGCGGCGGAGGGTGCCTCCGGCTTTTGAAGGAAGGTTTCTTTCGTGTACCATTCGCTTGCCTCAACGCTGATAGATCCTCATCTCCAAATCCTTGAAATAATGCTTCGCCAGCCTGCCCGTGTTGTCACTGAATAACTGGCCTTTCGCATTCAATTTATAGACATAAGGCTTCACCGTTATGGATTGGGGAACCGTTACGAAAGAACGGTAGCCCAGTTCCTCCTTCCCCGGCTTTGCAGGAAATCCGCCATTGTTAACTCCTAAGAACACGTTTCCTTTTTCATCTGCAAGGTCATACAACAGCCTGCCCGGTTTTTGGACTGGGGCCGGAAAATCCCCTTTATAGCTTAGCTGAAGCTGCATCGTTAATGGTGTCATCTTGAAGGAGGTGACGGTGTAGCTGAATGTACCGCTCTTCTTGGCAGTGCCCGGTGTGATGCTTAGGAGACCGGCAATCCTGGTAACAGGGGCGGTGAAGATGAACGGCTCTTTGACTTCGTTGACATAAGCCTTCACCGTCAGCTCGAATGAATCCGGAATCTGCTGCTTAATGGCACCTTTTGTCAGTCCGATCAAGACGGCGTTCGGGTCACTTGGCATACTGCTAACGGACGTATTGTAATACATTTTTTTCCCGTTTGCGGAAATGCTCAGCTTGTCGAGATCCAGGAAAGTTTTATCTGTCTTCACAGTACTGCCTTCCTGCCGGATGCCCATCACCAGTTCATTGCCGTCATAGATAAGGTCAGTTAAGGTCAGCGTTACCCCATCATGGGTAATTGCCTGATTAAGTGTGCTGGATAATCCTGTTTGCAATACACCCTTCAACGTCGGACTGTCGCTAATTTTGAAAACACTGCTAACATTTGGAGCATTACTGGCTGATGCAGCATGAACAGGCCGGGCTAGTTCTCCGCTTATCATTGTAAATCCCAGCGTGGCCGACAATGCGGTTATAGCCATTATTTTTACAAGCGTCCTGGATTTGTTGATGTTCAATGTTCATTCGCTCCTCTGTGTGCAATATCTACTGATGCCTATATAACGTCTCCCGGCATCTGTATTGTGACAAGCTTAGAGTGCTTCTGCGTGTTCGGGGTCAAAATAATACACATCAAGGCGTATGAAAGCTATACCGTACTCGCCAAGGTCTATTGCTAAAATTAGCGTATAGAAGAGCGGCGGACGGCTTCCGGGACAAAAGGAGCGTCTGCCGGGAAAGCGAGGGCGAGATGGGGCAAGATACGTATACGCTGACAAGTAAACAAATCCCGCTGAATTCCTCCTACGACGTCATCGTAGTCGGAGGCGGACCGGCAGGCTGCACAGCCGCAGCCGCTGCGGCAAGAGAAGGGGCGCGGACGCTGCTGGTCGAGGCGACCGGGAGCCTGGGCGGAATGGGCACCTCCGGCCTGGTACCAGCCTGGTGCCCGTTCTCGGATAAAGAGAAGATGGTCTACCGTGGTCTCGCGGCCAAGGTGTTCAATACCTTAAAGGCACAAATGCCGCATGTGCAGGCGGATGCCATGGACTGGGTGCCGATCGAACCGGAGAAGCTGAAGCGGGTCTATGACGATCTCGTAACGGAGTCGGGTGCGCATATCCTGCTCCTGACCGCGCTTGCGGATGTGGACAGAGACGACCAAGGCAACATCACCACCCTCCTCCTCTTGAACAAAGGCGGCTTGCAGGCCTTCCGCGCAGCTGTCTATGTCGATTGCACAGGAGACGGCGATGTCGCTGCCTGGGCGGGGGCCGAGTACCAGATGGGGGACGAGGAGACCGGCGAGCTTCAGCCTGCCACCCATTGCTTCATCCTTGGCAACGTGGATGATTATGCTTATGTGAACGGGCCGAAGCTGCACGCAGAGAACCCGCACAGCCCGATCCACGAGGTGGTCCGGTCCGGAGAATACCCGGACATTCCGGACACCCATCTGTGCAACAATATGGTGGCTCCGCGTGCCGTAGGCTTCAACGCCGGGCATCTATGGGGAGTCGATAACACCAATCCCTTCTCCGTATCCGGGGCGCTGGTAGAGGGACGCAAGATGGCAGCCGCCTACCGGGACATGCTTGCTGCTGTCCACCCTGCGGCCTTCGGCAACGCGGTGGTCATGAGTACAGGCACGCTGATCGGAACGCGGGAATCCCGGCGGATTACCGGTGATTACGTCCTGACGGCGGAGGACTACATCTCACGCAGAAGCTTCGGCGATGAGATCTGCCGTAACAGCTACTTCATTGATGTACACGGCACGCAGAAGGAGCAGCAGAGCGGGGATGGATCAAGCCTGGCCATCACGCTCTACGGGCCGGGCGAATCGCACGGCATTCCGTACCGCTGCCTTACGCCGCGCGGACTGCGCAACGTTCTGGTCGCCGGGCGTTCCATCTCCTGCGACCGCAGAGTGCTGGGCAGTGTCCGGGTCATGCCGGTCTGCCTGGCGATGGGCGAAGCCGCCGGGATGGCTGCGGCTCTGGCTGCCGCTAAGAACGGCGGCGACGTACATGCCGTTAATGTCGCTCATCTTCGCACTAGGCTGCGGGAAGAGGGCGGCTATCTGCCGGACAACCAAGCTGAAACTGCAGGGGAGAGAATGGAATGAGTCAATCTGCCGTTACCCGCAAGACCGCTAAGCCATCTGCCGGAACCTACTGGACGCGCAAAAGACGGGAGCAGCTCGCCGGATGGCTGTTCATTGCTCCAGAAGTCATCGGAATGCTCGTAATCGCGGTATTCCCGCTCTTGTTCAGCCTGTTCCTCAGCCTGACAGAATGGAATCTGGTCGGAGGCTTGTCGGCGATCAACTTCGTCGGCCTGGATAACTTCGTCGAGCTGTTTAAGGATAACCGCTTCCTGCTGGCTCTGAAGAACAATGTGCTGTTTACAGTGGGCACAGTGCCTGTTACCATGCTGCTCGGAGTGGTGCTCTCGGCGCTGATCCATAAGAAGCTGTATGCCAAGACGTTCTTCAAAGTAGCCTTTTTCGTACCCTATATCTGCTCCACGGTAGCAATTGCCGCCGTCTGGCAGGCGCTCTATCACCCGTCCAAAGGACCGATCAACCAGATTCTGATGCAGATCGGGTTATCTGAGCCGCCGCGCTGGCTGGTCGATACCAGCTTCTCGCTGATTGCCATTATGATCATCTATGTCTGGCAGCTGCTGGGGTATCAGATTATTATTTTCCTGGCAGGGATGACGAATATTCCAGAGGAGCTGTATGAGGCGGCTACCATTGACGGGGCCAGCGGGATCGGACAGTTCCGGCGGATTACGCTGCCGCTGCTGGGTCCGACCACATTTTTCCTGGCGATTACCAGTACGATTTCCTCCTTCAAAATATTCGACATGATCAAGTTCCTGACGAACGGCGGTCCCAACTATTCGAGTACGGTTATCGTGTACCAGATTTATGAGGAAGGCTTCGAGCGCTTCAAAATGGGCTATGCCTCGGCGATGTCCTGGGTGCTGTTCCTCATCATCATGCTGGTCACCTCGATTACCTGGATGACACAGAACCGCAAAGTCCATTATTAGTCCACGGCGAAAGGAACGAAAGGCAATGACAAAGAGAAAATTCAAGACCGGCAATCTGATCTTTACGGCCCTGTTCGCCCTGCTCTCGGTATTCTTCCTGATGCCGCTGGTGTGGATGCTGTCCGCCGCCTCCAAGACGGAGAAGGAGGTCTGGACCTTCCCGATTCAGTGGATTCCCAACGACTGGAATCTGGTCGCCAACTTCAAGGCGGTGTGGATGGGCGATGTGGCGTTTGGATTGTTCTATATGAACTCGCTCAAAATCGCCCTGATCTCCACCCTGGCGACCATTGTAATCTCGGCTATGGCCGGGTATGCGCTCGCCAAGCTTGATTTCAAGGGCAGAACCGTGGTCTTCACCCTGATGCTGGCCTTCATGATGATCCCGGAGCAGGCGACACTGGTTCCGCGCTATATTATGATTAAGGAGCTGGGACTCTACGACTCCCACGCAGCGCTCATCCTGATGGGGATGTTCTCCAGCTACTTCACCTTCCTGCTGCGCCAGTTCATGATCGGCATTCATAATGATATGCTGGAAGCTGCCGAGCTGGACGGTGCCGGGTTCTTCCGGATCTTCTGGAGTGTGGCGCTGCCGCTGAGCCGGCCGATTCTGGCTACCGTAGGGATTATCAAGTTCATCTGGACCTGGAATGATTACCAGGGGCCGCTGATTATGCTGAATTCGACCAAGCTGTACACCATTCCGCTCGGGATGCAGTTTTTCAAGGAGGAATTCGGCACGCAAATCTCCGTCATGATGATGGCTTCCGTGGCGGCGATCCTGCCGCTGCTGGTACTCTTCCTGGCGCTGCAAAAGCAGGTCATCGACGGAATTGCCATCGGCGGGGTTAAAGGGTAAAGGTCAAAAAAATGTACGCGTACACCGCATAGCTGTACACGGTGTGCGCGGAGCTTAGATTGTATAATGAGCCTGCAGACCACAAATCAAGGGGGAATTGCTTTGAAAAAACTACCGTTAATGCTAGCCAGTATGCTCCTCATGCTCTCCGTCACCGCGTGCGGCGGGAATGGAGGCAACTCATCAGCGGCAACCGACGCACCGGCCTCGGCTGATCCGGCTGCCGGGGGCAGCAGCACAGCCCAGCCCGCAGGCAAAGCGAAGATCAAATTCTACACGTTCAAGGCGGATAAGCCGGAAGAGCCGATCTTCCAGGCCGTGCAGGCTTATAACGCAGCTCAGGATAAAGTAGAGGTTGAATACGAATCCCTGGTTCAGAACAGCGACAGCACCGATTTCATGAAGAAGCTGGATATTCTGGTAGCCGGCGGAGAAGTGGTCGATGTGTTCATGACCGGGAACGAGGATGAACTGCTGGAGCGTGCCTCACGCGGTGTTGTGGAACCGCTTAACTCCTTTTTTGAACAGGAGAGCATCAAGCCTGAGGATGAATATTCCAAGCTGTTGAAGCTGGAGGATAAGGTATACGGCATTCTGCCAAGCTCGACGCAGTGGCTGACTGTCTTCAATAAGGATCATCTGGAAGCCGCAGGGCTGTCCCTGCCTGAGATGGGCTGGACCTGGGATGATTTCCGTGATTATGCCAAAAAGCTGACGACACCCGAGCACTTCGGAACGTACTTCCACACGTGGGGAGAATATCCGAACGTTATCGCTTACACCGAGAAGCCGCATCCGCAGCTGAGTGCAGACCTGAAGCCGATTTTTGATGATCCGTCCTTCGAGTACTTCTTCAATCTCCGCCGCGTGATGGAGAAGGAAGACAAGAGTGTTGAGCCGTATGCCGATGTGCTGGCCTCGAACTATCATGTGCTGCAGCAGTTTTTTGCCGGAAATGCCAGTATGCTGGCTGTGCCAAGCTATGCAGTCAGAGCGGCGCTGAATCTGGAGAAATTCCCGCATGAGTTCCAGAGCATGTACGCACCGCTGCCGCGCTCCGTGGACAGCAAAGAGCTGGGCATGACGAATATCTCCGGCGGCGGGTTGGCCATGGGTGCGAAATCAGCGAACAAGGAAGCCTCGTATGACTTCATCCGCTGGATGTCCAAGGAAGCCTATAAGTTCACCAAGGAAATTCCGGCCTTCAAGGGTGTGGACGGAGCAGAGCTGATTAACGGATTTTTCGGTGAAAATATAGACCTGATCGATACCGCCTCCTTATCCAAAACGCTGTTCGATCCTAACCTTAAAATGCCCGATACCTTCAGCGTGCCTTACGGCAGTGAACTGAAAGCGATTGTGGAGAACGGCTTCGCCAGCTACATCCTGGATAACCGCAGCTTCGAGGAGATCAAGGGTGAAATGACAGCCGAGGTGGAAAAGGTAGTTCAGGCCAACCAGAAATAACGAATGAAGCATAAGGCAGCAGCGATTATGGATTATAATAGGGACGAATGAATCTTTATACTACAGTACAAGGTGGAATGCTTATGAAATGGGTAAGCCGTTTTTCTTTCCATCGCAGACTGCAGTTCACGTTCCTGATCCTGATTCTGCTGCCTTTTATTGTCGTTACCTTCTGGTCGTACACCTCCGTTAGAGAGAATGTGAGTGACAAAATCGCCCGTTCCAATGAGGAGACCCTGAAGGTGATCGGAAGTCAAATAGAGAAAACCGTAGACAGCATCTCGTTTGTCTCGGTTTATTTCTCTGAGGCGTATGATCCGGCCGTGCTGGAAAGTCTGCGTTATCTCAAAAACACCGGGAACTTCGGGAACTACGGAGTGTATACCCACTACAATAAACTCAAGACTACGGCCAATATCCTGTCGGTGCAGTCGCTGGATGCTGATCTGCAGATCATGCTGGTCAACCGGGAGAACCGGATTCTGATCGGTAACCAGGAGATTCCGGTCTTCTCGGAATTGCCGGAGCGTCTTCTGCAGGAGAGCGGCAAGCTGAATGAGCAGGAAAAAATAACCCTGCAATGGTTCCCCTACGGCGGCACCCCCGCTGCACCGGATTATTATTATGCGGTACGCTTCATTACCGACCCGCTGAACCAGAACAAGCTGGCGAGGCTGTATGTGGGCATTCCGAGTCATTATTTCCGTAACCTGCTGGATACGGGCAATCCGGAGAGCAGGCTCTCGCTGGCGGACCAGAAGGGGAGAAGCATCGCAGTCACGGGTGAAGCGGAAAATGACAACGAAAGCTCGCTGCTGATTAGTGAGGTCCGCATCCCCAAGGTAGGCTGGCTGCTCACCAGCAAGACGCCCCGCGATTCTATCGACAGTCATATCAACCGTGAATTTCTGGTCTCGATATCGGTGGTCGGTCTGTTCTTCCTGGCATTTCTGATCCTGTCGATGCTGTGGGCCGGATATATGAACAAGCCGATCAGCCTGCTGCGGACCAGCGTCAAGCAGTATGTCGGCGGCAACCGCGCAGTGCGGATACCCGTCCGGGGGAAGGATGAGGTGGCGGTGCTGTCTGCCGCTTTTAATCAGATGCTGGACGATATGAACCAGCTTCTGCAGCAGGTCGAGAGTGAGCAGGAGGAGAAAAGGCGGCTGGAGCTTCAGGCGCTGGCGGCGCAGATCCGGCCCCATTTCCTGCTCAATACGCTCAATTCGATCAAGGTGGATCTGCTGCTAAGCGGGGATGAGCCGCACGGTGCCATGATTGATGCACTGATGAAGCTGCTGCGCGTGTACGTCCATGTGGACAAGCCGCTGGAGCTGGCGGAAGAGTGCCGGGTGCTTGGCAGCTACGTGCAGGTGATGCAGATCCGCAACCGTTTGGATATTGCTTTTGAATGTGTGCTGGACGGGGAGGCTGGAGCGGTGATGCTGCCGAGGCTGCTGCTGCAGCCCATTGTCGAGAATGCCATCAGCCACGGCTTCTCGGCCCGTCCGCAGAATCCGGCGATCCGGCTCGAAGCAGAGATGGAACAGGATCTGCTGAAGATCAGCATCAGCGATAATGGCCGGGGGATGCCGGAGGATAAGCTCCAGCGCCTGAACCGGCGTCTGCAAGGCAGTGAAGACACGGCGCTGTGGCCGGAAAAAGGGGTCGGGCTGGTGAACACGGCACGCCGGCTGGAGGTATTGTACGGATACCGTGCGCGGTTGAGCGCGCAGGCAGGCACAGAGGAAGGCATGACGTTTACCCTATATATCCCTATAACCAGTGAGAAGGAGGCGGTTCCCCTTGATGACCCTGATGCTGATAGATGATGATGTCCCGATGCTGGAGTATGTAGAATATCTGCTCGGGTCTCTGGGGCTGGATCTGCAGCTTGTAGCTTCGGCTTACAGCAGTGAGGATGCGCTGGAGCAGTTCCATGATGTATTGCCCGATCTCGTTATTATCGACATCGGCCTGCCGGGCATGGACGGGCTGGAGCTTGCGGCTGCCTTCCGGATCACCAAGCCGGAGGTGCGGCTGATCTTCCTGACCTGCTATGAGGACTTCCATTACTCGAAGCGGGCTATCCAATTGGAGGCGGATGATTATCTGATTAAGGATGAACTGTCGCCCGAGCAGCTTAAGGGCAGTCTGGGCAAAGCGATGAGCCGCTTCAAAAGCCGGGAGGAGCTGCTGGAGCGCTACTCCTTCCGCCAGGCTATTGAGCGCAATAAGGAAGTGCTGAAGCAGAGCTTCCTGAAACAGCTTTTGTCCGGTGCGGCAGACCAGGAGAGTACCCTGGAATTCGGTGAACGCCTGGGCATCTCCTGGAAGCTGCCTTATCTGCGCCATGGATTTCTGCATATGGATGCCGCTTCGGTAACGGAACGTTACCGGTATAAGGATATTCCGCTGATTCATTTTGCCGTGAACAATATCGCGCTGGAGCTGTCCGCCGGAGAGCCTTCCATTACACCTATCATGAGCAGGGAGGCCGACCTCTATCTGGTCTGGAATGTGGCGGACCCCGGGGTTGCGGAGAATACGCTGACTGCCTTCATGCAAGCGGTCATGGACAAGGTGGAGCAGTATCTGAAAATTACCCTGCGGGGCTTCTACTCCGGCGCTTCCGTACCGTTGCGCAACTTCGACTCGCTGTATAAGACGCTCATGGACAGCCGCGAGTATAACTTCTATAAGGCGGTTACGCCTATTGCTGCCCTTGATGAACAGGCGGATTTCGGGCAGACCGCTGAATGGCGCGGAGAGAAGGAACGCGGGATGCTGTCGCTGGCGCTGGAGGAGGGGCAGGCCGCCTGGATTGATCTGGCGGTGAATCAGTGGACACAGCAGGCAGCGGCGGAGCGGCTGCTGCCCCGGCTGGTGAAGGAGGCCTGCGGCAATTTTGTGCGGCAGCTGGCCTTTGAGGCCGGGGGGCTGGCTGAGGAGGAGTTCTTCACGCAGCTGGAGCAGACGGTTCATATCCGGGAGGCGGCGGGCTTGACCAAGCGGGAGCTGAGGAATCTGTGGAGACAGCATACGCTGGCCCCGGCTGCCGCAGAAGCGAAGGACATCCGGCTTCAGGCCGTCGACCAGTTCCTGGAGGAGCATGTGGACCAGATGGTGACCTCAACCGATATGGCGGAGCATCTGCATCTGAACGCCAGCTACTTCTCCCGCTATTTCAAGAAGCTGTCCGGCGTTAATTTCACCGACTACGTCAATCAGTACAAAATGAACATGGCGATCACGATGCTGGCCCGTCCGCATGAAACCGTGGAGAATGTGGCCTACACGCTCGGCTTCTCCGACCGGGCGTATTTCTCCAAGGTCTTCAAGAAATACAGCGGCCGAAATCCCAGTGAATTCAAGGCTGTGCCGCCGGAAGAGGACGGCAGAGAGCCATCCACGGATGACGCCAAGCCATAAAAGTCAAAACTGTCCACCGGAACAGGCAATCAGTCTGCACGCTATAGACGCCTCCGCCTCACTATAATGGTGAGGAGTCTAAGTATAGCTTCAAGGAGGAAGAACGATGAATAGAACTGTATTTACCTTGCCTGCAGAGGATATAACGATATCCCGCGAGGTGGATGTGCTCGTTGCGGGCGGCGGGCCTGCCGGGGTGGCGGCGGCGATATCGGCGGCCCGGAGCGGGGCCCGGACCCTGCTGATTGAGCAGCGCGGCTTCCTGGGCGGCATGGGTACCGTTGCTCTGGTTCCGGCCTTCTGCCCTTACAGCGACGGGGAGAAGGCTGTGGTGCGCGGCATCGGCCTCGAACTGCTGGAGCGGATGAAGGCGGAATGTGAGCCGGAATTCCGCGAACGTTTCGGAGCCGAGCTGGATTGGGTGCCAATCGACCCGGAGGTGCTGAAGCGCGTGTATGACGAGGCTGTTACGGAGAGCGGAGCTGAGGTACTGCTCCATACCATCGCCAGCCAGACGGTTATGGATAGGGACGGAGGCAGAATTGACGGTGTAGTGATCGTCAACAAGTCCGGCCGGAGCCTCATCCGGGCCAAAACGGTCATTGATACGACCGGTGATGCCGATCTGGCCGCCTTGGCGGGTGCGCCGTTCCACAAAGGCGGGGAAGCAGGCGAGCTTCAAGCCGCGACCATGTGTTACCTGCTGGCCAATGTGGACCGCAGGCGTTTTGAGCAATACCGGAATGAAAGCGGTGACACCGATCAGATTCATGCAGCCGTACAGCGGGCGCAAGCGGACGGGAAGCTGCCGCAGGGCCGGGACTCCGTCTCCGGGCTGTCCTGGGTTGCCGACTATCTGGTCGGTGTCAATTTCGGCCATGTGTTTGGTATTGACGGCGTAAGAGCCGAGGACTTGACCCGGGGAGCCATAGAGGGGCGTAAGCTGGTCCGCCGCCAGCTGGAATTCTTCCGGGCGTATGTTCCCGGATTCGAACAGGCCCATCTGGTGTCTACCGGTGAGCAGATCGGCATCCGCGAGACGCGGCGGATTGTGGGCGACTACGTTCTGACCCAGGAGGATTTCATGAATATGGCCTCCTTCCCGGATGATATTGCCCGTAACAGCTATTTCATTGATATCCATATGGCGCGCAGCAGCGGGGCGATGCATATTCACCATCTGCCGCCCGGTAAGTCCCACGGTGTTCCCTACCGCTGTATGCTGCCGGTTGGCCTGGAGAATGTATGGGTGGCCGGGCGCGCAGCCTCCTCGGACCGTGTGGTGCAAGGCTCGCTGCGTGTGATGCCCAACTGCTTCGCTATGGGGCAGGCGGCAGGAATGGCGGCGGCGATGGCCGCCGGAACGGACAGCTTAAGCCGGAAGGTGGATATCACCGCGCTTCAGCACGGG
Source organism: Paenibacillus tritici (assembly GCF_013204885.1). GTDB lineage: Bacteria > Bacillota > Bacilli > Paenibacillales > Paenibacillaceae > Paenibacillus_AQ > Paenibacillus_AQ tritici. The sequence continues at coordinate 303,283 of NZ_JABMKX010000012.1, read as the reverse complement.
CTGGTCGGGCAGGGAGCCTGGCTGGGAGAGGCGATCACAGCGTTATAACTAATTGCGGGAGAGTGATTAGAATGACAAGTAACCATGTGAGACATAATTCAAGGCAAGGCAGGCCGCGCAGGTTGACCCTGCTGGGCATGATTGCATTTTTACTGTTCAGTCTACTATCCGGCTTGTCAGGTCCTGTTGCAGAGGCGGCAGGCAACACATATTACGTCGATTCTGCCCAGGGCAGCGACAGCAATTCCGGCACCAGTGAAGCTGCAGCCTGGAAAACGCTGGGCCAAGTGAACAGCTTGACCTTCAGCCCGGGAGACCGGATTCTGCTTAAGGCGGGCAGTGTATGGAATGACCAGTATCTGGATCTTAAGGGCTCAGGCTCTGAGGGGAATCCGATTACAGTTGACCGCTACGGGAGCGGAGCCAAGCCGCTGATTCATTTCGGCAACACCGCTGTGGGCGGAGAAGGCTTCGGTGTCCGGCTGCGCAATGTCTCGTATTGGGAGATTCATAATCTGGAGATTACAAGCGGACAGCAGCCCACGGATATGCGGAGGAACGGCGTGCTGGTGGTGGGGGATGGAGCAGGAGCGGGGAACTTCCGGCATATTTATATCCGGAATCTCGACATTCACGATATCTTCGGCACAGACCGCCGCACAGGCGGCATCAACTTCCATGCGCGCGGAGCAAATACTGGACCGGAGAGCACCTGGGAAGATATTCTGATCGAGAATAACACCGTGATCAACGTGGCGGATACAGGGATTCAGACGATGACGGATGCTTTTTTCAACAGTGCCTGGACGCATAAGTTCGATGCCTTCCGGGGTGTGGTGATCCGCGGCAATGTGGTGGAGAAGATCCACCGGGACGGCATCCTGGTCAGAGCCAGCGCCTCGCCGCTGATCGAATACAATAAGACGAAGTCCATCGGAGAAGCCTGCGAGGTGAATACATCCATCGTCAATTACCTGGAGGATATCACTGTTGTTGCGGCGCAGTGGGCTTATTATACGAAGGGTGCTATTTTCCAGTACAACGAGGCCTCCGATACCCGGATGCTGGGCGGAGACGGTCAGCCGTGGGACTTCGATATCGAGGTGCACGACAGCATCTACCAGTATAATTTCAGCTATAACAACGAAGGCGGCACGCTGCTGGTCATGAACAACACGAACAATAATATTTTCCGCTACAATATCAGCCAGAACGACAAGGATGCGAACGGGGTGTTCCATCTGGTGAACGGCGGCGGTAATCTCTATGTCTACAACAACATCATCTACCGTTCGGGCACGCAGAATAAGGCGCTGACCCATGCGAGCAACACAGGAATGGCTTATTACACGAACAATATCTTTTATAATGGGGCCAGCGGCCAGTACACGAACAGCCCGAGAATGACGTATGATCACAACAGCTTCTACGGGCTGAATTCAAGCGTTCCGAACGATCCCCATAAAATCACCGGCAATCCCGGATTCGTAAGTCCCGGCACGGCCACCGGCCTCACTTCAGCAGACGGCTATAAGCTGGCTCTGACCTCTCCGCTGCTTAATGCCGGGGTGGTGGTTGCCGATAACGGAGGACAGGACTACTTCGGGAATACACTGTATAACGGCGCGCCGGATATCGGAGCTTTTGAATTCCAGGGTACGATTACACCTCCGGTTATGCTGTTCCAGGATGATTTTGAGGATGGCAATTCCAGCGGATGGACGACTTCCGGCGGAGCCTGGAGTATAGAGGATGACGGTTCGAAGGCTCTATCACAGAACTCCGGGACAGGAGAAGCGCTTGCCTATACGGGCGACGCCTCCTGGAGGGATTACACGTATTCTGCCAAAGTTAAGCTGCTGAATACCTTCGCCAACGCCGGACTTCTGTTCCGGTATGCGGATGCTTCCAATTATTACATGTTCCGGCTGAACGATTCCGGCGACAAGGCGGAGCTGTTCAAAAAAACAGCCGGAACACTCACGATGGTCAGCAGCGCCAGCTTTGCCGTTACGCCTGGCCAGTGGACAGAGATGAAGGTGACAGTCAGCGGTACTACGATTACAGCATCTGCCGGAGGGAGCCAGCTGATCCAGTGGACCGATACGGCGGCGCAGCCGGCCGGAGGGAAGATTGGCCTGCGGATGCATTCCAGCACTGCACGGATGGATGACGTTAAGGTTACCGAGTAAGGTTGGCGGGGCGACCGATCAAATTTTATTTTAAAAATGAAACGATTTCTGCAAATTTGCGTAAGATAACAGCAAAGGGTACGGCCGCAATCCTTCCATTAGGTGCTCAGCGGCTGTGCCCTTTTCTATTTCAAGGGATCTCAAGCAAATGAAGCAGGGAGGACTACTTATGAAATTCAGAAAACTGTTGTCGCTCAAACAATGGTCTCATATATTCCGCAGCTCCTGGCGATATATTATTTCACCGGAGGTCGCTATGGGAGATAAGCTGCTGTTCACTATTCCGGCACTGCTATACTGGGTACTGCCCGACTTCATGCCGTTCATACCGATTGACGATATCGGAGTAACAATGCTGCTGATGGGCTGGTTCGTGACACGGATGGACCGCAAATATGCGGCGCTGAGCAGCGGAAGATGATGTTTTAGCGAAAAATACTGGTGCAACTGCGGATGAATGTCAGCTAATGGTTGCTTTATCGGCCTATATTCCTTAAAATGAATTATTGAGTATTTAAACTATAGATGCCTGGGAGATGGATTCGGATGAACGTCAAAATTACCCGCAATGCGGCTAAAGTGATAAAAAAAACCATGGAGCTTGAAGGCAACAGCGAGCTTAAGCTGCGTGTAGCCATTACACATGCCCACGGCGATCATGCCCACTATGGACTGGATCTGGACACGCCCAAGGAGAACGATGTAGTGGTCTCCACTGACAAGGATATCGATGTCATTCTTGATCCGAGCCAGCCGCTGCTGGACGGAGTGAAGATTGATTATCTCTACTTACCCGAAGAAGGTTTCGTTATTACTAATCCGTCTAAAGGAAATCATGGCGATCACTAGTTGATCCGCCCTTATTTTACGGACATAAAGAAGGGTTGCTTCATGGCTAACGATATAAGATTATGTGACGAGTGCAATCATATCAAAATGAAAAGCATCGTGCCCAAGCTGCTGAAGATGGCACCTGATGCCGAAATCAAGACAGGCTGCATCTCCTACTGCGGACCTTGCGGCAAACGCCCGTTCGTCTACATCAACGGCCGTTACATCAGCGGTCCGACAGAAGACGAGGTGCTGGCCAAAGCGGAAGCTTTCGTTAAGCGGCCGGTGGAGAAGGCGTAGCTCGGGTCCGAGCTGAGCTGTTAGACAGTTAGTTTCAATGCACAGCCCCCGCGTTATTTGCGGGGGCTGTTTTGGTGTGTGCGGATGTATGCGAAAAACCGAACACAATGGGCGGGGGCGTGGGGGGGCGGGCCGAGTGTATGCCAAAAACAACATACAATGTGTAGCTATGAGGGTGAACGGGGCAAATGTATGTGGAAAACAACATACAATATGCAGCTGCAAGGGTGAGCGGAGCAAATGTATATGGAAAACAACATACAATATGCAGCTGCAAGGGTGAACGGGGCAAATGTGTGTGGAAAAAAACATACAATGTGCAGCTGTGAGGGTGAACGGAGGAAATGTATGCCAAAACAACATACATTCTTTACTGCCGCAAGGGCAGGAAGTAAAGATTTGGGTTTACCAATACTAACAAGCTCTTGCTGATTTTTATACCGGAGGAAATTGTAACTCTATAATACTACCTTTATATTGCATTCGTTGCCCAAAAGTGGGACACTAATTTTAGGTACAAATTAACGCGGCAAAGAATGCCCCGCTCCCTTCCATTCAGAAGGAGGCGGGGTTTTGTGTGTTCTGAGATTAATTTCAATGCTAAGCGGGGGGACTGAAATGGGCTTTGCTGGAGAGCATGATCAATGGTTAAGCAATCATCTCAAACGAAGAAAGGGGGAGCGGCTAGATGCGCTTAAGCGGGGACATGGCTACGGGAACCGCTTATTCGTCGAAAGTGTATGGTGGCCGCTTGCCGGACATTTTCACGGACTGCATCCGGAATACGAAGTAAAGGACTGGCGTGGCAGATCCTATTTTGTCGATTTACTATGGAAGGTTGGATCTTCGCGCATTGCGTTTGAGATTATGGATTTTGGGTCGCATGGCACGGATCGGAGCAAATACCGGATGGACCTGAATCGGGGTCTCTTCCTGCAATCACAAGATTGCGTGGTGCTCTACATCTCTCTAGACGAGATGAAAGATAATCCATCATTCATCCTTTCCGCACTGCGGAACCTTTTGTTTCCTTATTTGTTGGCAGGAACTACAAATCAGAGTACAGAGAAAGCTTATTCCAGAATTGAACGAGAGTTAATGCGATTAGCCATCCGTTACAATCGTGTTCTTCGTCCGGGGAATGCTGCGAGAGAGCTTGAACTGCAAACCGCGACAGTCATTAAGTACAGCCGCATGTTGGTGGATAAAGGTAAATTTCGCCCTGTAGCTCGAGGAGTATCTCAAAGGATTATTTACTATGAGTATGTAGGTACGCTGCAAAGTCCAGATTTGGTTTAAGGTCTGATTCCACCCGCAAATGTATGCCGAAAACAACATACAATGTGCAACTGCGGGGGTGAGCGGGGCAAATGTGTGTGGAAAACAACATACAATGTGTAGCTACGGGGGTGAGCGTGGCAAATGTATGTGGAAAACAACATACAATGTGCAGGTGCGGGGGTGAGTGGGGTAAATGTATGCCAAAAACAACATACAATGTGCAGCTGCAAGGGTTAACGGAGCAGCAACAGGGGCTTAAGTGAGAACAAAAAGCCTTAAGTCCATAGCACAAAGTGCTTCATGTGACTTAAGGCTCTTTGCTTTTTAGGGATAGTTACTTAACTGCAAAACTGCTTAACCCTCGCCCCGCATCCTAATTCCGCGGAGGCAGCGGTCCCAGGTACTGATAGTATTGGCATTCAATCCGGCCGTTGTAGAGCTTGCGGCGCTTGTCCGCCTTGCGTCCGTAGTATTGCTCGAATTCCTTATACGGGCTGATGGCGAAGAAGGACCAGGTTGGCAGATAGAGCATCATCTCGCCGAACTGGCGGGTCAGCTTCTCCACTTCCTTGTCATTACTGATCCGCTCGCCATAAGGCGGGTTGGTGATGATGCAGCCATATTCGCCTTCCGGCCGGGCCTTCGCAGCGGCGATATGCTTGAAGGTAATCTCACCGGAGAGGCCTGCGCTCTTCGCTGCCGCTTCGGCGATCTCAATCGCGGCCGGGTCAATATCGGTTCCGGTCAGCTGCAGCGGGTAATCGTCGCGCACAGCGTCGAAGGCTTCCTCGCGGGCTTCTTCCCACAGCCGCCGGGGAATCTCCGGCCAGTGCTCGGACGGGAAGGAGCGGCGCAGACCCGGCGCGATATTCCAGGCGATCATTGCGGCTTCGATCAGAATGGTGCCTGATCCGCAGCAAGGGTCGTACAGCGGGCGATGGCCGTTCCAGCGGCTGAGCTGGATCAGAGCCGCAGCCATGGTCTCCTTCAGCGGCGCTTCAGTGGCCTGGCGGCGGTAGCCGCGTTTGTGCAGCGCCGGTCCGGTGGTGTCCAGGGTGATCAGCGCAATGTCATTCAGCAGAATGACTTCAACCACATACCGCGGGCCGTTCTCAGGGAACCATTCCGTGCGGTACGACAGCTTCAGCTTCTCGACGATCGCCTTCTTGACGATCCCCTGGCAGGCAGGAACACTCGTCAGTTGAGATTTGTGGGAACGGCCTTCGACCGGAAATTCGCCGTTCTCGGGAATCCAGTCCTCCCAGTTAATCGCTTTGACGCCTTCGAACAGCTCATCGAAGGTTCTGGCCGGGAACTGGCCCATCTTGACCAGTACACGGTCAGAGGTGCGCAGCCACAGATTGCAGCGGCAGATGTCGATGTAATCCCCGCTGAACAAGACCCGTCCGTTCTCGACCGTGGTCTCATAACCCAGTTCGTTTAATTCGCGTGCTACTACAGCCTCCAGCCCCATGGGGGCGGTGGCGATCAATTGTAATTTGCCCAAATGCTCTCAACTCCGTTTAACTTGTGGATAAATACGCAAAGCCAGTACAATAGAGAAGCATGTTCTTGAGCCCCGGCTATTGAACGTTCAGTATCAAGTATAGGGGAATGAAGGGTTCTACACAATGCCCGTCCGCAGGGGCACACAATGAATGAAGAGGAGAATACATATGCAGAATCAGGAAACGTACAGTGAACAGCTATATACAGAGGATGAATTATTGTTAAAAGTCAAAGCGGCCATCGCCGCCAATGAGATGCCGGAGGTGTCGATTGCCCCGGGCTACGGCAGATTGCTGACGATGCTGGTTACCCTGTCCCGTTCTACGAGCATCTTGGAGATTGGAGCGCTAGGCGGTTACAGCGGGATCTGTCTGTGCCGTGGACTCACGCAGGGCGGTACACTGACCTCCCTGGAGCTTAAGGCTGAATATGCCAAGCTTGCACAGGGCCATCTGGAGCAGGCGGGCTTCGGGGACGCGGCAGAATACAGAATCGGCCCTGCGCTGGATAGCCTGAAGCTGCTCGAAGCGCAGGGCCGAAAGTATGATTTCTTCTTCATCGACGCCGACAAGGAGAACTATCCGAATTATCTGGAGTATGCGATCCGGCTGGCTTCGCCAGGTGCGGTCATTGCCGGGGACAACATCTTCCTGCGCGGGCGTACGCTCAATGCCGAGAAGAATGGACCGGCGGTTCAGGCGATGCGGCGCTTCAATGAGATGATTGCCACCGATCCCCGTCTGACCAGCACCCTGCTGCCCGCTTATGACGGACTGGCCCTGGCGATGGTTAAGTAGCTAGTCCTCTCCAACCATGGGCTTGCCTTGTCTTACGCTAACGGAACAACCGGGGTTCAGTCTTCTTGTACAGCTTAAGCCGTACCCACACCGTATTGATCAGCAGGAACGCGCCAGAGATAATGAACAGCCCTTCAATTCCGATATAACCGGACAAAAATCCGCCGATCACCGCGCCAAGCATATTGCCGAGCGCGAGTGTACTGCTGTTGAAGCCGAACGCCCGGCTCTCCTTGCCGTCAGGCGTATAGGAGCGGATCAGGGCGTTGACGCTCGGCAGCAGACCGCCCATGAAGACGCCCATCAGGAAGCGGACGAGAATCAGCTGCCAGACGCTGGTCACGAACGCCTGCGGAATCAGGAACAGAGCAGCGCCGATCAGCGCAAAGGTCAGTATCCGGTGCGCCCCCACCTTGTCGCTGAGCTTGCCAAGCAGCGGCGATGCGACCATGTTCGAGATACCGGTGACGGCACTGACCATGCCCGCCCAGAAAGCGATATTCACAGCGGAGCCGTGCAGCTTCTCAACATAGAGCGGCAGCAGCGTCATCGGGCTGATCATGGCGAATTGCAGCAGGAAGGTCACGCCGAACAGTGCGGGAAGCTGAGGCACCTTCGCCAGCTCCTTGAAGCCTTGAAGCACGGATACCTGAGGGACCTGCGCGGCTTCCACCCGGTCGAATTTCTCTTTGACCAGGAATAAGGCCAGCAGTGACGCAACGAATAGCAGCGCACCGACCACATAAAAGATCGGACGGAACCCGATCCAGTCCGCCAGCAAGCCGCCCATCAGCGGCCCGAGAATCGTTCCGGCCACTGCGCCGGACTGCATCAGGCCCATCGCGAAGCCCATCCGTGGTTTCGGTGTTGTTCCCGAGACAAGCGCGATAGACGCCGGGTTGAAGCCGGAGATGGTTCCGTTCAGCAGCCGGAGCAGCAGCAGCTGCATCGGGGACTGGGCGAAGCCCATCAGCACAATAACAATCGCCATGCCGAAGCTGGAGCGCAGGAGCATGATTTTGCGGCCGTATTTGTCGGCCAGCTTGCCCCAGAGCGGCTGGAAGATGAACGAGGTCAAGAAGTTTGCGGCAAAAATAAGTCCGGCCCACATCCCTATAGCGCGATCGCCGGTTACCCCCAGATCCTTGGCGAGATAAAGAGACAGAAAAGGGGTAATCATAGTCATACCCGCATTCACCAGAAACTGGCCGAACCAAAGCACCATGAGGTTGACTTTCCAGGTCTCCCAATTCTTCAAAGTGCTTTTCACTTCCTTTCATGGAATTCAATGAACATTGTTCACGAAAAATTGACATTATATCAGTATATCATAGTTTTTCAGTCGTATAATGCAACACTTGTCATAGTAATGTCATGGGATTGTCATTCCCTTAAGGGGGAATCGGTTGTTTGCCGTTTACAAAAGGGGCATAATAATGATATGTGTTTTCACAAAGCAATCTATCAAATCTAATGGAGATCTTATCATGACCTACAACGACACTTTTATCCGCGCCTGCAGACAGCAGGGCACGGAGTACACTCCCGTATGGTACATGCGGCAGGCTGGCCGGTATGATCCCGACTACCGAACCATCAAAGAGAAATATTCGCTGCTCGAGATCTGCAGACAGCCCGAGCTTGCGGCTGAAGTGACCTTGATGCCTGTGCGCAAGCTGGGTGTGGACGCAGCTATTCTGTATTCCGACATCATGAATCCGGTGGCTTCTCTCGGTGTCAATTTCGACATTGTGAAGAACATTGGGCCGGTCATTGAGAATCCGATCCGCTCCGCAAGGGATGTCGAGCGGCTGAAGCCGATTGATGTGGAAGGCGATCTGGGCCATATTCTGGAGACGATTGCCATTCTGGACAAGGAGCTGGACGTACCGCTGATCACTTTTGCAGGGGCTCCGTTCACCATTGCCAGTTATCTGATTGAAGGCCGTCCGTCCAAGACGTATCACCGCACCAAGGAGATGATGTTCAGTCAGCCTAAGGTGTGGGAGAAGCTGATGGAGAAGCTGGGCGATATGGTTATTGCCTATCTGCGTGCTCATGTCCGCAGCGGCGGGAAGGCCTTCCAGCTGTTCGACAGCTGGGTCGGGGCCCTGGCCCCGCGTGATTTTGAAGCGTATGTGCTGCCGACGATCACCCGGATTTTTGCCAGCTTGTCCGATCTGGATGTTCCCAAGATTTATTTCCCGGGTGTCAGCTCCGGGGAGCTGCTTCCGAGCCTGACCAGGCTGCAGGCCGATGTGATCGGACTGGACTGGCGGGTAAGCCTGACCGAAGGGCGGCGCAGACTCGGCGGAGGGTTTGCCGTTCAAGGCAACCTGGACCCTTACCTGCTGACCGCGCCGATGGATGTATTGAAGACCCGGGCCAAAGAGCTGATTGATGAAGGCATCACGCAGCCGGGGTATATTTTTAACCTGGGGCATGGATTATTTCCTGAAGCCTCTTTGGACACGCTAAAGGAATTGACGGATTACGTGCATGAATATTCGGCAGCGGCAATGAAGCAGGCGGCACCGCCGCTGGCCTGACTTGGGACATTATTCGTAAAAGGGGATGGGAACCGTGACCACAAAAATGGGTGTACTCGTGATGTCGTACGGCACGCCTGAGAGTCTTGAGGACGTAGAGGCCTATTATACGCATATCCGGCGGGGGAATGCCCCTTCTGCCGAACAGCTCAAAGAGCTGACGGACCGCTATAAGGCGATTGTGGGAGGCGTATTTCCGCTTAGAGAGAACACAGACCGTCAGGTGGAAGCCTTGCAGGCCAAGCTGAACAGCGGGCAGATTCAGTATGTCTGCTACCAGGGTCTTAAGCACGCCCGGCCTTTTATCGAGGATGGCGTGGAGGCGATGGTCCGGGACGGGATTACACAGGCGATCGGCATCGTGCTTGCCCCTCATTATTCTGTGATGAGTGTGGGCACATATATCAAGCGGGCCAAGGAAAAGGCTGAAGCCTGCGGAATTAACATGGAGTTCGTTGAGAGCTACCATATGCATCCCGAGCTGATTGATGTGCTCAGCCGGAGGGTGACTGCGAAGCTGGATGAATTTGAAGAAACCGGCGCAGTGCGGGAAGACGTGCGTGTGCTGTTCAGCGCGCATAGTCTTCCTGAACGCATTCTGGCTATGGGCGATCCGTACCGTGACCAGCTGCTGGAGACCTCTCAGGCGATTGCCTCACAGGCAGGTGTAGACTCCTGGCAGTTCACCTGGCAGAGCGCGGGCCGGACGGCAGAGCCGTGGCTGGGCCCGGATATTCTGGATACGTTGCGTGAGCTTGCTGACAGCCAGGTGAAATATGTATTGTCCGCGCCTATCGGGTTCGTATCCGACCACCTGGAGGTGCTGTACGATCTGGATATTGAGGCACAGGCCCTTGCCTCCGAGCTCGATATGCGGCTGCTGCGGATTGATTCGCTCAATAGTGATCCGGTTTACATGTCCGTGCTTAGCGATGTAGTGCGTACCAAGGCCAACCAGCTGAAGGTGAACATGTCATGACCGCTTCACCCCGCAAGGTAGTCATCATCGGCGGAGGCCTCAGCGGCCTCAGTGCCGCGTACTACATCCGCAAGTTTTACCGTGAAGCCGGAATACAGCCGGAGCTTACTTTGGTCGAGAAGGACAAGGTCCTTGGCGGCAAAATTGAGACGCTGCACCGTGACGGCTTCGTAATTGAGAAGGGCCCGGATTCCTTCCTGGCCCGCAAGACGGCGATGGTCGATCTGGCCAGGGAGCTGGAGCTGGATCATGAGCTGGTGAGCACCAATCCGAACGCCAAAAAGACCTACATACTGCAGCGGGGCAAACTTCATCCGATGCCTGCCGGTCTTGTGCTTGGCATTCCTACAGAGCTGAAGCCCTTCCTGAAGAGCGGACTCGTCTCCTTCAGCGGTAAAATGCGGGCGATGATGGATTTCGTAATTCCGCCCCGCCGCAGTCTGGAGGATGAATCGCTTGGCGACCTGATCGAACGCCGTCTCGGGACAGAGGTGCTGGAGAATATGACGGAGCCGCTGCTCGCAGGGATTTATGCCGGTGACATGCGGAAGATCAGCCTTCAGGCGACTTTTCCGCAGTTCGGCGAGGTGGAGCGGCAGTACGGCAGTCTGATCCGGGGGATGACGACCGGCAAGAAGCCGGTGGAGACCCACACCGGAACCAAGAAAAGCGCTTTTCTCACCTTCCGTCAAGGACTACAGAGTCTGGTACACGCTCTTATTCATGATCTGCATGAGGTCCGCCAGCTCACAGGGACAGGCGCGAAGTCTATTCGGGTCCTGGGGGAGGACGCATCTTCTGATGCTTCACGCTATGAGGTAGAGCTGGACAGCGGCGAACTGCTGCAAGCGGATGATGTCTATATCACTGTGCAGAACTTCGCAGCCGCAGAGCTGCTGCGTCCCCATGTGGATGTATCGGCACTGGATGCAGTGAACTATGTGTCTGTAGCTAATGTGGTTATGGCCTTTACCAAGAAGGATATCGTCACCGAATATGACGGATCGGGCTTCCTTGTCCCCCGCAAGGAGGGACGGAACATCACAGCCTGTACCTGGACTTCTACCAAATGGCTGCATACCAGCCCTGAGGATAAAGTGCTGCTGCGCTGTTACGTAGGACGTTCGGGGGACGAACAGAATGTAGAGCTGCCGGATGAAGCGCTGGCGGAGCTGGTGCGCAAAGACCTGAAGGAAATTATGGGAATCACCGCTGCACCGCTGTTCACAGAGATTACCCGGCTCAGATCGTCCATGCCGCAATATCCGGTGGGTCATCCCGGCCGGATTGCCGGCCTGCGCAGGGAGCTGGCACAGAAGCTGCCGGGCGTCCATGCGTTCGGTGCAGGCTATGACGGCATCGGGATGCCGGACTGCATCAAGCAGGCGAAGCTAACGGCTGAGACTGCGGCGGCGGGCTTGCAGAAGCGGCCGGAACCGGCGGAAGCGATGGTATAAAAAAGAGCGGTGGAGCGGAGCAGTAGCGCTTCACCTTTTTTTAAATATAAGAATTTATATGTTTCACATAATAACTTATCCTTATATTTCTCGCGGAAACGAATACCGTCCTTATAAAAGGACGGCAAAGCCGTTTCCGCTTGTGAAAATACCTTCCTAGTACCAAGGGCTGCCTTGGAGCGTCAGCTAATAGATATGCTATAATAGAAACACTTTAAGGGTAAAGGAGATTACTTGTACTCATGTATCCGCCCAGATCAGGCAGTAGACAAGGCAAGAAACGCACAAGCAGGCGCCGGCGCAGAAGAGTATGGGCATGGATTAACGTGATGCTGCTTCTGATGATTACCGGTGTTCTGGCTTATTCGTTCATGGATGATAATAACCAGGATAGCTCCCCACCTCCGCCGGTGTCTCCTGTTACTTCATCTTCACCGGAAGCGGCGGCAACGGAGGCTCTTCCTACCGGGGAAGCGCCCGGGACAGAGGCAGTGGCTACAGCCACAGCAACGGCCACTCCGGAGCCTGCTCCCGAGAGAACGCAGGAGGCTACTCCTGTGCCGGCAGAGACAGCGGAAGCCGCCGCTACCCCTGCTCCAACGGAACAGGCGGTTGCCACGGATGCACCGCAAGCAACACCAGCAGGAGCTGCTAGCGGGCTGGTCTCAGGCCTGCCGGAGAACACATCAGGCGGGACGGTGAAGCTGAGCTTTGCCGGAGATATCATTTTCAGCGGTAAGGCGGGTGAGCTGCTGCAGAAGAAAGGCTACGATTATTCCTACAGCGCGCTGGATGGAATGTTCAAGAAGGATGATCTCACAGTTGTTAATCTGGAGACTCCGATTACTACACGCGGGGTAGGGGCCAAGAACAAGCAGTTTGTATTCAAGGGGCCGCCAAAAGCGCTGGATGCGCTCCAATCTGCCGGTGTAGATGCAGTCAATCTCGCTAATAACCATACGCTGGATCAGGGGGAAGAAGGACTGCTGGATACCTTGAAGCACCTGAGCGAGCGGGGAATTCCCCATGTGGGGGCGGGAAAAAACAGTAAAGAGGCCTATTCGGCGCAGTTTTTTGAGCGGAAGGGAATCAAAATCGCCTTGCTTGGCTTCACCCGGGTGATGCCGGTGATAGAATGGAAGGCCGAAGCAGGTAAGCCGGGTCTGGCCTCTGTGTATGATAGTGCGGAAGCGCTCAGAGCCATTGCCGCAGCCAAGCAGCAGGCTGATGTTGTCGTCGTTGTCGTCCATTGGGGGCGGGAGCGGATGGAGCAGTATGACAAGACCCAGCAGGCGATGGGCCATAGCTTCATTGATGCCGGAGCGGATCTTGTAATGGGCGGGCATCCGCATGTACTGCAGGGCATTGAGCCTTACAAAGGCAAATGGATCGCCTACAGCACCGGTAACTTTATCTTTACACGCGGTTCCGTCCCGGCTACTTGGGAGACGGCGGTATTTCAGGCGGAATGCAGCAAGCAAGGACAGTGTTCGCTTAAGCTGAAGCCGATGGATGCTGAGCTGGCACAGCCGGTACCGATGAATGAGGCGGACGGGCAGCTGCTGCTGCACAGAGTGGAGTCTATCTCTTCCGGTCTGATCCAGATCCGCAATGACGGTACCGTTACTCAAGCCGTGAAATAGCTCTGAAATAGCTGTACAATAGCTGAATTACCAGAACACCTGAACAGGTATTACTTCTGCTGGAGGTGCGAATGATGATGAACAACCTGTGTGTAGCCCACCGCGGATTTTCCGGTAAAGCGCCGGAGAATACGCTGGCAGCCGTCCGGATGGCGATTGCGCTGCCTTATGTACGCTGGATGGAGATTGACGTACAGCTGACGAAGGACGGGGTGCCTGTGGTCATCCATGATTATTCTCTGGACCGCACGACGAACGGACACGGCAAGGTGAAGAATATGGATTTTGAGCCTATGCGGCGCCTGGATGCGGGGAGCTGGAAAGGGCGGGCTTTTCGCGGAGAGCGGGTTCCTTCGCTGGAGGAAGTGCTCGCGCTGGCGTCAGGCAGATTACGGCTTAATATTGAACTGAAGACCACCGGGGATCTGTATCCGGGCCTTGAGAAGGCGGTCATTGATCTGGTGAATGCCAGGGGAATGCGCGAGGATGTAGTGCTGACCTCCTTCGATGCCGGTGCACTGCAGCGGATTAAGGAGCTGGACCCCAGGTTCCGAACGGGACTGATCTACGACTCCAGATCTGGTGATCCCGCGGGCAAGCTGAATGAGCTGGGCTGCTCTTTTCTATCCATCAGCTTCGACCGGCTTAGTCCGGTGCTGGCGAAATCCCTGGTGGAGCGGGGCGTGAAGGTTATGGCCTGGACCGTGAACAAGGGCAAGGAGATGCGCCGCCTGTCCGCGATGCATTCTGAGATTATGATCTGTACGAACCGTCCGGATATCTGGGGCGATATCTTTCTGAAGGCGTAAGCTGCACGGCTGTTGGCTATCATTATATAGAGAAAGCGAGCTGAAGGATCAATGAGTGGAACGGTCAATAATGTATACTGTGTGGGACGTAATTATCAATTACATGCGGAGGAGCTGGGCAACCAGGTGCCGGCCGAGCCGCTGATCTTCCTGAAGCCCTCACACGCTGCTGTGGCGCTGGATAAATCCATTATTCATCTTCCCCAGAATGCAGGATTGATCCATTATGAAGGTGAGCTGGTGCTGCGTATTGCGCGTGACTATGTGCCGGGAATGAGTGTGGACGAGCTGGTGGATGTTATGGCCCTGGGGCTGGATTTCACGCTCCGTGATGTGCATAATGATCTGCAGCGCAAAGGCCTGCCCTGGACGCCCGCCAAGGGCTTCAAGAATGCAGCCCCGCTGACGCCTTATATTGCATTGCCGGAGCAGGAAGAACTGGAGTCCACAGACTTCACCGTCCGCAAGAACGGAATTGAAGTCCAGCGGGGGAACGTGAAGAACATGATTTTTCCGCTGCAAAAAATCGTTGAATTCATTGCCTCCCGCTATGGGCTGGGCAAGGATGATATCATCTTCACCGGAACGCCGGCAGGCGTAGGTCCTGTGGTACCGGGCGATTCGTTCGAGCTGTTCTGGGGCGATACTCTCATGGGCACCTGCCTGATCGGTTAAGGCGATGCTCACAGGACTTGAAGTGCTGCAATGGATTATCGGGGCCGGCGGTGCGCTGCTGGTCGCCGGTGCAGCTTACTGGAAGCAGTCGCTGAGCTTCTCGGGGATGCTGGCGGCAGTCATGATGGGCACGATCTACTTCGGCGCGGGCAATCTGTTCTGGTTCGGCATCCTGCTGGTGTTCTTCATCTCCTCGACCCTGCTGTCGAGGCTTCATCATGAGAATAAGGCAGAGCTTGAGGCTACGTATGACAAGACGGGACGCCGGGACGCCGGCCAGGTCTTCGCCAATGGCGGCCTTGGTATGCTGCTGGTTCTGCTGAACGCAATTTACCCGCTGGAAATCTGGGGCTTCCTGTTCATCGGGGTCATGGCTACCGTGACCTCGGATACCTGGGCGACAGAGATCGGCACATTGGCCCGGAAGCCTCCCCGGTCGGTCCTGACCGGGAAGGTGCTGCAGGCGGGCGCCTCCGGGGGCGTGTCCCTGCCGGGTACGCTGGCGGCGGCAGCAGGCGGGGCATTGATCGGCGCCGCCTCCTGGCTGCTGCGGGCAGCCTCAGGCATGATGCCGCACTCTTTGCTGCTGCTGGTTCTGGCCGGACTGCTGGGCGGGCTGGCCGGAGCTTTTGCCGACTCGATCCTGGGAGCCACGGTGCAGCGGATGAACCGCTGCGCGGTCTGCGGCCGCGAGGTGGAAGCCTCGCAGCATTGCGGGACGCCTACTGTGTATGCCCGGGGCTGGCGCTGGATGGACAATGATACGGTGAATGCGGTGAGTTCAATATTCGGCGGTGCTGTGGCGCTGCTGGTCAGTTACATAGGATGAGGACGGGCTACGTTACGTTATCCGGTAAGATCGTTGATTATTACAATTGGGGGGGAGGTGAACCGTTGAGCAGTGCATCTGTAGACAAACATGCAGCGATTCTGGATGCCGCTTATGAGCTTTTCGGTTCAGGCGGCTTCTACGAGACGAAGATGTCGGAAGTAGCGGAGCGTGCGGGAATTGCCAAGGGCACGGTCTATTTATATTTTACAAGCAAGGAAGAGCTGTTCATGGCGGTCACCCGCCGCGATTGTGAAGAATTCCTCGAGCAGCTTGAGGGCAAGCTGCGTATCTGCTCTACACTGACAGATAAGCTCTCGGTCATTGCCGAGCACCACTTGTTCTATTATTATGAACGCAAGCAGCATACGAAGCTGTTCTTCCGCGCGCCCAACAATAACCCTGAGCTGGTGGCCTATATGGCCCAGTTCATGGAAGCCTACATGCAGGCTGTGGTGAAGGTGCTGCTGGAAGGCGGGGCAACCGAGCCGGAGCTGATGGCACAGTCGTATATCGGGATACTCGACCGCCTGAAGATGGATATCCTGTTCAACCCGGAGTTTGCGGAAGCAGATGCGGATAAGCGGGCGAGGTTTGCGGCCAGACTCTTCATTAACGGGGCACTGGGCAGCCTGAATCCGGCGTCTGGTGATCTTCCGTCTGAACCCTAAGAAATACAGCCAATTCTGGTTTTAAAATATAAGGCAAGCGAGGACAACAGATGAATATTATGACGGTGGAACATCTCTCCAAAAGCTACGGGGAGAAAATCTTATTCCGTGATGCCTCCTTTGGCATGGATGACAGGGATAAGATTGGCGTGATTGGCGTCAATGGAACAGGTAAATCGACCTTTCTGAAGATTATCGCCGGACTGGACACAGCGGACGCGGGGCAGATTGCGATTGGCAATGATGTGCGGGTGCAGTTTCTGGCCCAGAATCCGCCGTATGAGTCTGGGAATACAGTGCTGCAGCAGGTATTTGCCGGGGATGAACCGGAGCTTGCGACGATGCGGGAGTATATGGAGATCCTGTCTCTTCTGGAGCAGAATCCGGGGGATTCGGGACTGGAGGGCAGGCTGGTCACAATCAGCCAGGCTATTGATGCCGCCGGTACCTGGCAGCTGGAGAGTGAGGCCAAGACCGTCCTGACGAAGCTGGGCATTACCCAGTTCGATGCCCGGATGGAGAATCTCTCGGGTGGACAACGCAAGCGTGTCGCGCTGGCCGCAGCGCTGATTACGCCCTCGGAGCTGCTGATTCTGGACGAGCCTACCAACCATATTGATACGGATTCCGTAGCCTGGCTGGAGCAGTATTTGCAGAAGCGGCGCGGCGCGCTGCTGATGGTTACGCATGACCGTTATTTCCTGGAGCGGGTAGCAAGCGTGATGCTGGAGCTGGACGGGGGCAGCCTGTACCGCTATGAAGCGAACTATTCCCGCTTCCTGGAGCTGAAGGCGGACCGTGAAGAACGCGAAGCCTCAGCGGAGCAGAAGCGCAAGAATCTGCTGCGCACGGAGCTGGCGTGGATCAGACGCGGAGCCAAAGCCCGCTCTACGAAGCAGAAGGCGCGGATCGACCGCTTCGAGAAGCTCAAAGACAGCACAGGAGGGGCTTCGGCGGCTTCGATGGATATCTCTGTGGCCTCTACAAGACTAGGCCGCAAAATCATCGAAATTCAGGATCTTACGAAATCGCTGGACGGCCGGACCTTAATCAAGGATCTGACCTATATTGCTGTACCGCAGGACCGCGTAGGGATTGTCGGCAAGAACGGCAGCGGGAAGTCTACCCTGCTTAACCTGATTGCCGGTAAAATTACGCCGGATAGCGGAGAGGTTCAGCTGGGGACTACCGTCAAGCTGGGCTATTTCACCCAGGAGCATCAGGACATGGATCTGAGCCTGCGGGCTATTGAGTATGTGAAGGAAGAGGCGGAGATTATCAAGACCGCAGACGGCAGTGTGATTACCGCCGGGCAAATGCTGGAACGGTTCCTGTTCCCTCCTGCGATGCAGTGGACCCCGATCTCGAAGCTGTCCGGCGGCGAGAAAAGACGGCTCTACCTGCTCCGTGTACTCATGGGGGCGCCGAATGTGCTGCTGCTGGATGAGCCGACGAATGACCTGGATATCGGAACCCTGGCGGTGCTGGAGGACTATCTGGATGAATTCCCCGGTGTAGTCTTCACCGTATCCCATGACCGGTACTTCCTGGACCGTACAGTGGATAAGCTGATTGCGTTCGAGGACGGGGCTATCCGCCTGCATGTCGGGGATTATAGCGAATATGAAGAGTGGCTGGCGAAGAACGTGCCGTCCGGCAGCGGAAGCTCCGCCAAGTCGGAAGCTACCTCCGGACGCGCTTCGGGTGTGGCTGCTGAGCAGGAAGTGAATACACCGGCTGCCGCAGCTTCCCGCGAGAAGCTGAAGTTCACCTTCAAGGAGCAGAAGGAATACGAGGGCATAGACGAGGCAATCGAACAGGCTGAACAGCGTCTCGTGGAGATTGCGTCACAGATGGAGGCAGCCTTTGCAGACTCAGGCAGGCTGCAGGAGCTGGTGGAGAAGCAGCGGCAGGCTGAAGCAGAGCTGGAGCGCCTGATGGAGCGCTGGACCTATCTGAACGAGCTGGCGGAGAAGATCGCCGGGAAAGCGTGAGCATTCCCCGGATTATCGGCCTTCCCGGGCAGAGATCTGGTAACTTGATAGCCAATCCTGCCCGGAATACAACATTGGCCCCATCCTACCGGCCCAGAGCCGGGGAATGTTGTATAAATGGCAGGATTTCACCTTTTACAAGCGTCTGAGGAGGATTAGATAGGTTGCACACAATACTTATCCTTCTATTTCTCGCTGAAACGGGACCGTCCTTTAAAAGGACGGCAAAGCCGTATCTACTTGTTATTAATTTGTCATACTAGAGCTACATCATGGAAGGAGGGCGCTGTTAGTGACAAGTACCATTGAAGCTGCCATAGCGCTGCGGACCTCCGGCCAGGCGGAGGAAGCGAGAGTCCTCCTGCTTGAGTTATTATCAGCGGATGACAGTAATGCTGAGCTGCACTATCAGCTGGCCTGGACGCACGATGTGCTGGGTCTGGAGAGAGAAGCTGTGTCCTATTATGAGCGGAGTCTTGCGCTGGGTCTTGCGGATGCGGAGCAGAAGGCGGGCGCAATGCTGGGACTCGGCAGCACGTACCGGACGCTTGGAGAGTATGCAGCATCCCGTGTGATCCTGGAGCAGGGTGCGCTTGAATTCCCGCAGCGTGCGGAGTTCCAGGCATTCCTGGCGATGACGCTGCATAATCTGGGTGCGCATACTGAGGCGATGGAGCTGCTTCTTAAGCTGCTTGCAGATACCTCCGCCGATGCCGGTATCCAAGAGTACAGTAAGGCCATTATGTTCTACGCGGATAAGCTGGAGCAGGTGTGGCCTTAGCCACAATGGGTTAGAGAAGCCGTATCATAGCGGAAATATCTAATCCGGGCCGGGCTATGCGCAAATCCTGCCCGAAATACAACATATCCATCGTGATCGCGGCTCTAATCCAGAATATCCATCGTGATCGCGGCTCTAATCCAGAATGGTTGTTCTGCCAAAAATGCTGCACCAGCTATTTAAATAAGCCGGTGCAGCATTTTTTGTATTGAATAGGAGATTTATCACACATAAGTATTGTTGGCAATTCCCGATTCCGAACGGGCATCGCTATTAGACTAGACGGGTTTGATGCGCATAAGGATTTAGTTGGATTTTATCCACCTGCTGATGGACGAGGGCGCCCTGCGAATGAAGCAGATGGATAAACAGCACTTAAATCATCATATTTCACCCGAATTCGCTCAAACCCACATAATAGATGTCGTTTATCCACTTGCTTCCGGAAATCCTCGTAAAACCAGCAAATTAAGCTACCTTTTTCCACTTGCTGGCCGGGAGGTAAGGCTCTAGAGTCCGCTGCCTCGCGCTGTCTGCCGAGCCCGCTGCCCCGCGCTGTCTGCCGAGCCCGCTGCCTCGCGCTGTCCGCCGAGCCCGCTGCCCCACGCTGTCCGCCGCCGAGTCCGCTGTTCGCTGAGCGCGCTGCCCTTCAGGGTTCGCTGCCCGGCCCAGTCAGCTGCCCGCCGCCGAGCCCGCTGCCCGGCTGAGTCAGCTTCGCCCTTGCCGGACCCGATAAGCCGCCTCTAATATCAGTTCGCCCCCACATAAGCCGCAAGCAGCTTAGTTGTATTCAGCACAGCCTGCTTATGGGTGCGCTCCATGGAATGGGAGGCATGGACGCCGGGGCCGATCAGCGCGGCGCGGATATTATTGCCGCCGCGCAGCGCTGCTGAAGCATCTGAGCCATATTGCGGATAGATATCTACCGCAAATGGAATCGCCAGACCGTTCGCCAGCTCGATCATCCGGCTGGTCATAGCATAGTCATAAGGGCCGGAGGAATCCTTCGCACAGATAGAGACATCGGTCTCCTTGCAGCTCAGGTCATCGCCCATCGCGCCCATATCCACAGCAATCATCTCATTGATTTCGCCCGGAATCCAGGCTGCGCCGTGTCCAACCTCTTCATAATTGGAGATCAGCAGGGAGAGGTTGTGCAGCGGCTTCCAGCCTTCGCGCCGGATGCTCTCCAGAAGCCCGAATAACGCAGCCACACTGGCTTTGTCATCAAGGTGACGCGACTTGATATATCCGCTTGGGGTAAGCACGGCACGGGCGTCAAAAGAGATGAAGTCTCCGACGGAAATCCCCAGCTTAAGTACATCATCTTTGGTAGAGACGGGCTCATCAATACGGATCTCCATGTTTTCTTCGGAGCGTTTGAAATCACGCGCATCGGCATATACATGTACGGAAGGGTGGCTTGTCAGAATGGTGCCGGTGTAAGTTAATCCGCTGCGTGTATGGATGATACAGTATTCATTCTCAATGCTATTCATGGTGAAGCCGCCAACCGAAGTTAAGCGGAGGGTACCATTAGGTTTAATGGAGCGGACCATGGCGCCGAGCGTATCCACATGGGCACTGATGCCAATGGTGCGGGAAGGGTCGAGGCCGGGCACGGTAACCATGGCGCCGCCTTTCTCATTCCAGCTGAGCGGGATGTTCAGCGCTGCGGCTTCTTCGGCTACAAGAGCCATTACCTGGGCGGTGAAGCCGCTGGGGCTGGGGGTGTCCAGCAGTTTTTTGAGCAGGGTCAGGATATATTCTTCATTGGGCTGGATGTTAAGCAAGGGATGTTCCTCCTATTCGGTATATGGGTTATAACTGAGAGGTTCCTTCTGTAGGGACAGAATCATTAGGGATGTTCAGGGAATCCATAGCACTGCCCGCATCACGGAGCTTGGCAAGCTCGGCGTTCAGGTTCTTGATCTGCTTCTGCAGCTTATACTGGCGAAAAATCCCATAAGAACCCACCACAAGACCCCCGATCAGCGCACAGCCAAGGATCACTAGAATAAGCGGGATGCTTACAACGTCAAAGCCGAAATTAACCGGAACCGTATCTACATTCATGACTGCGAATACTGCGGTCAGCAGGGCGAAAAATAAGCCTAATATAAGTGACCATTGAAATTTCATGTTTCTTCCTCCTCGGTTCGGTGTGACAATATAAATCCCCTGCCCGCAGAGGGCAAGGGATTACTGTTATACTAAGCTTTCTGTGTTACTTGGTCAACTGTTCCATCTGCTCGATCACGCTTTCGAATACGCTCATTGCTTCGCGGATCGGCTCAGGGGAGGACATGTCAACCCCGGCCTTGGAGAGAATGTTGATGGAATAATCACTGCCGCCGCTCTTCAGGAAGCCGAGGTAACGGTCTACCGCCGGTTGGCCTTCCTCCAGAATCTGTTTGGCGAAGCTCGTTGCCGCCGAGAAGCCGGTAGCATATTTGTAGACATAGAAGCTGTTGTAGAAATGCGGAATCCGTGCCCATTCCATCTCAATGTCCTGATCAATCACCATATCCTTGCCGTAATACTTGACATTCAGGTCATAGTAGATGGCCGAGAGATCCTGAGGAGTAAGCGATTCGCCTTCTTCCGCACGCTGGTGAATGATCTTCTCGAATTCAGCGAACATCGTCTGCCGGAATACTGTGGTGCGGAACTGGTCGGCATAATAGGTGAGCAGGTACATTTTTTCCTTGGGGTCCGTGGACTTGTTCAGCAGATAATCCATCAGCAGGGCCTCATTGGTAGTAGAAGCGACTTCAGCCAGGAAAATAGTGTACTGTGCATCCCGGTACTTCAGCGCCGTATCCGAATAATAGGAATGCAGGGCATGCCCCATCTCGTGCGCCAGAGTGAACATACTGTTCAGGTTGTCATTGTGGTTCAGCAGCACATAAGGATGGGTGCCGTAAGCCCCCCAGCTGTATGCGCCGGTGCGTTTGTTCTCGTTCTCATATACATCGATCCAGCCTTTGTCGTAACCTTCCTGCAGGACGCCCAAGTAGTCTTCGCCAAGCGGCTTCAGACCTTCCTTGGTAATCTTCTTGGCCTCGTCAAAGGTGATATCCAGCTTATATTCGTCCACGAGCGGAGCGAACAGGTCATACATATGTAGCTCATCTACTCCAAGCAGCTTCTGGCGCAGCTTCATATAACGGTGCATCAGCGGCAGGCTCTCATGGATAGTGTCGATCAGATTCGTGTAGACTTCCTTCGGAATATTGTCGCCGTACAGAGACATTTCCAGGACAGAAGGATATTTGCGCACACGGGAGTAAAATACATTCTTATTCACATTCGCGCTCAGCGTGGCCGCAATGGTGTTCTTCTGTTTACCGTAAGTTTCATAGACCGCTTTGAAAGCATTCTTGCGCACTTCACGGTCTGGGCTTTCGAGGAATTGAATGTAGCTGCCATGAGTCAGCTCGACTTCCTTGCCTTCTTCATTCTTAACCTTCGGGAACTTGAGATCCGCATTGTTCAGCATGCCGAATACCGTTTGCGGGGCCTGGGCAAGTGTGCCGACCTGGGCGAGCAGGGCTTCTTCCGCTTTGGACAATACATGGGCTTTCTCACGCTTCATTTCAGTCAAAGTGAAGGTGTAGTCGGACAGCGAAGGGTCAGAGATGAACTGGTCGAGGGTGGCGTCGGGCAGAGCCAGAATCTCCGGTGTGACAAAAGAAAGGGCTTCTCCTGCTTCAACGCCAAGCTTTTTGGCCTTGGAGGAGAGGGCCTGATACTTCGGTGCAGCCGTATCCTCATCCTGGCGCATATGCGCATAGACATAGAGGCGTTCAGTCAGCAGGGACAGCTTGTCGTCCAGCTCGAAGCATTTTTTGAGGGAATCTGGAGAATCCAGCTTGCCCTGGAAGGAAGCGGCACTTGCAATTAGCTCTTTCACTTCCTTATATTCGGCATCCCACTGATTCTCTGAAGCAAACATATCTTCAAGCTTCCAGCGGTTCTCAGCGGGCACTTCACTTCTCTTAGGTAATTGTTCCATAGATATCCTCCTCGGTTGATGGGATGCGGCAGAGCCGGTCTTCGCTTGCGGGACTGCTGAGGACAGATTTCCCTGCAGCAGGGTGAGCGCAAGCAGGAGCGGGAGTGATTTGGCGGTAACGGACATGACGGCAGCCTCCTGAGTCTCAAAGTCTGCTTAGTATGCCCTGCCAATTCATGTTTATTAAACCAGATGTGTGCTGTAAGATGAAGTTATGTGAGCAGGCTATAAATAATGAAAACAAAAGCCAGCGCAATCATAACGACTGCGGTTAACGCCATCCCGCGCTTGAGGCGCGGGGGCATCTTATCCTTGCTCATGATCAGAACGGCACCGAGACACAGAACGACGATTACATAGATTACAAGACTCTCATTGTTCATGCCGGATTATACCTGCTTGAAGGCAGCGATAATATTCTTGTACTCTTCTTCATTGTCCTTGTAGGATTCTTTATTGAAGCGGTTGTTCACCCACTGCATCATAGCCGGACGGCTCATGAAGGTGTGGGTTTCTTCCCCCCACTGATCGGATATTTCGCGGAGGATAATATAACGTCCCTGAACCTCCACGGTCATCATGTTCCATTTGTCTGTTTTGTATATTTCATGTTTTTTGATCATTATCATTACCACCCTGGCGATTTTTGGCTTTTGGCTCAATGATAACGCACCGGAGAAGGGAAAAGCAAATTAATTCATGAAATCAGGGAAAAGATGGATTGCTTTACAAGTAAAGAAAGAGTATAATGTAAGCATACGCCATATATGGCGGTATTTTTAGGAGGTTGTTCATTTGAAAGGTACAGTTAAGTGGTTTAACGCAGAAAAGGGTTATGGTTTCCTTCAAGTAGAAGGCGGCGAAGATGTATTCGTTCACTTCTCAGCCATTCAAGGCGACGGTTTCAAGACTTTGGACGAAGGTCAAGCGGTTGAATTCGATGTTACTGACGGTAACCGTGGACCACAGGCAGCAAACGTAGTTAAATTATAAAATACGGCCAAGGCAGAGCTTCTGCCAGCCGCAATATATATATTTGATGCAGCACGCACTGGCATGAGTAGCATAAGGCAACTTAAGCAGCACACAGTTCTTTCGGGAACTGTGTTTTTTTGTGCCTCAGGAAGCTGATTTAAGCCGGAAGCGGCAACAAGCCATGCCGATCCCGGACAGGAACGGCATGGCTTGCTCCGCTTAGAGCGGAGTCTTGGAGTTGCTGCGCAGCGGGCGGTCTGTACCGCCTCCGAGGTCCATCAGATGCTTGGACAGGAAGCCGATTAGGGCCAGGATGGAGAAGCCTGTAGCTACCATATAGAATACAATCCGTCCGGCATCCTGGTAGATCAGTCCGCCGAAGGTGCCGCTGAGCAGACCTGCACCGCTGGACCATACGACTGTGAACAGCGCCATCCCGGTTGCCCGGAGATGATCGGGGATAATCCGGGTGATGTAGCGGACGGCCGTTACATAATAGATGCCGAAGGAGACGCTGTGCATAGCCTGAATGGCTACCACAGTTCCCGGCTCCTTGGCCAGCGCCATGAACAGAAAGCGCAGCGTGAACATCAGGCTGGCAAAGGCGAGCAGCGGCAGCTCCTTGAACCTGTCGCCGTATCTGCTCAGCAGGAAGAAGATCGGGATCTCACTGAGTGCAGAGGCCAGCAGCGCCCAGCCGACAATCTCATCACCTGCATTCATGCTCTTGAGGCTTATGGTCAGGAAGGCCTCGTTCATCCGGTAACCTATGGCAAGCAGGAAGACGGAGCCGAAGAACCACAGCACTTCCTTTTGGAGCAGAATTTCCCGGAGTCCGGCGCCTTTAAGGGGTTTGTCCGGTGATTCTCCGCCTGCCAGTGCGGGAGCGGCTTCGCTGCGCTTCACATCCTTTAGTCCAATTGTAATAAGCAGCGCAGTCACGACAATCACAATACAAATAGCTACGCTGTACTGGGGTCCCATCGCTCTTAGTACATATCCAATCGTAAGGGCAAAGAAAGAGTACCCGAGGGAGCCGAACACGCGAATGGCGATGAAATTCCGCCCGTGCCGCTGGGCAATTTTGATAGCCATCGTATCCGCAAGCGGAAATACAGGGTAATAGAAGAAATAGAAAAAGGACAAAATAAGCATAACACTTGAGAAATCGGTAGCTCTGGCGAGAATAATGGCGGTGACCAGCTGGCCGCCAAGCAGAAGCGCCATGATCTTCCGGACTGTACCCAGCCGGTCACTCATCATGCTCCAGAATAGGTTGGAGAGAATCGAAATCAGCGGGCCCACCGAGTACAGCAGGCCCATTTGCGGACTGCTGAACCCTAAGTGTGCATAGAACAAAGGGAAATAAGAAACAACCAGCACACTTGTGCCGTATAACGTAAACATAAAGGATCGCAGCCAGTTCTGATCACTGTATTGGCCGCCGCTCCGTCTCGCATTCATGGTTGTGCACTCCTTCGGATAGGACAAAAACTTAGAATAGTAACCTTTTTAGGCTGAACGGGTAATAGTATAGCATAAAGCTGAGAGGCCGGGGTTACGTAAAATATCGTTTTTCTGAATCTTTCAAGCTTTTGCGAAAGTGATTTTGTTGTTTGTACAAATACGCTCTGCATATTATAATAATGATGATTTGGATAAGGAGACAACAATGTGGAGGCACTGTCATTGAATGTATTTGAGCAAGGCCGTTACCTAAGTCCGCGCGGTCCTATTGGAATGATGAACAGGGTCTATAAGTACGTGCTGCCGGAAGTGCGATCATGTCTCGATTTCTGGCGCCAGGATGCAGAAGGAATTCCCGATCCCGAGCTCCGTAAGCAGGCGCTTGCCAGCATTGAAACGAAGCAGTTTCATTGCCAAGGCGGCGGTATCTATGCCGCCGGTAATTTGTCGATGAGACATATACTGATTCCGCTAATTGTTGCTTATCAGACAATCAGTGATTATTTGGACAACCTATGTGATCGCAGTACTTCGCTTGACCCTGACGATTTTCGGCTGCTGCACCAGTCGATGCTTGATGCGGTTACCCCCGGCGCAGAGCCAGTGAACTATTATGCGCTGCGTACCGAACAGAATGATGGCGGATATTTGAACAGGCTGGTCCGCAAATGCCAGGAGATGACCTCCCGGCTTCCGGGATACGGTGCTGCCGCTGAAGAGATTTATCAGTTGGCCGTATTATACACCGATCTTCAGGTCTACAAGCACATTCATCCTGATCTCAGGGAAGCTGCCCTGAAGGAGTGGTGGGAGAAGGAGGGGCATCGTGCACCTCATCTCCAGTGGAATGAGTTTGCTGCCGCAACCGGTTCAACTCTGGGTGTGTTTATGCTTTTTCTGGCTTCCTGTGATTCCAAGCTGAGCACCGCTGCATCGGCTTCCATTCGTGCTGCGTACTTTCCGCATGTATGCGGGCTGCACATTATGCTGGATTATCTGATTGACCAGGATGAAGACCGGGCCGGCGGTGATCTCAATTTCTGCAATTATTATGAGAATACGGATACTATGCTGGATCGGATCGCTTCGATCGTAGAGTGGGCCCGCAGGGATGTCCAGAATCTTCCCGAGACCTCCATGCATCGTATGGTCATCGAAGGACTTCTGGCACTTTATTTGTCCGATCCCAAAGTCAGCGAACAGCGGGAGGTTCGCCTGGTATCCAAACGGCTGATGAGAAAAAGTCCGCTGACCCGGCTTTTCTTCTTCGTCAACAGCCGCTGGATACGCAAACGTATGTATTAATGCATCAGATGCTGCTGGGCCTTCGTCCGATTAGGAGATCCGGCGCAATTTTAAGGAGGAACTAACAGAATGTCAAACGTAAAAAAAATCGCAGTATTAACCAGTGGTGGAGACTCCCAGGGCATGAATGCCGCTGTACGTGCGGTCGTCCGCAGCGCAATCTACTTCGGAATTGAGGTATTTGGCATTCAGCGCGGATATCAGGGTCTGCTGAACCGTGACATTTTCCCGATGGATCTGCGGAGTGTAGGCGATATTATCCAGCGCGGAGGTACCGTTCTGCAATCTGCACGCTGCCTGGAGTTCATGAAGCCGGAAGGACAGCAGAAGGGTGCGGACATTCTCAATGAGTTCGGTATCGACGGTCTGGTTGTAATCGGCGGAGACGGCTCCTACCACGGTGCGAACAAACTTAGTAAGCTGGGCATTAAAACCATGGCGTTGCCGGGAACGATTGATAATGATATCTCATTCACGGACTACACCATTGGATTCGATACAGCCGTTGGCGTTGTAGTAGATGCGATCAATAAATTGCGCGACACCATGTCTTCCCATGAACGTTCCTCTATCGTAGAAGTTATGGGACGCCACTGCGGAGACATCGCTCTGCATGCGGGCCTTGCTTCGGGAGCGGAGACTATCCTGGTGCCGGAAATGCCTTATGATCTTAATGAAGTGGCTGACCGGATGAAGGATAACTTCGCCCGCGGTAAACGTCATAGTATTGTTATTGTGGCCGAAGGCGTAGGCAAGGGTGAAGATGTTGCCCAGGCGCTCAAAGACCGCCATGCTTCCCTCGATGCCCGTGTAACGGTGCTGGGACATATTCAGCGCGGTGGTACGCCAACCCCGGCAGACCGTAACCTGGCCAGCCGTTTGGCCGATTTTGCCGTCCGCAAGCTGATTGAAGGCGAATCGGACAAGGCCTGCGGACTTATTAAAGGAGAATTGACGCTTACGGATATTGATAAGGTTGTGAACACTAAGAAAGATTTCGATATCGAGCTGTATGAGCTGGCTTCCCGGTTGTCCCAATAAGAGTAACGGGAACGAATTAAGTAGTAATGATCAACATAGCAGCGATTCTGGCGATCCTCCATTGGAGGATCGTTTTTTTTGAAATATGAGAATTTATATGTTGCACACGATAACTTATCCTTCTAGTTCTCGCTGAAACAAATACCGTCTATTTCAGCTTGACATATACCCCCACCCGTATATAATAATACCCATAGGGGTATATAACCCGAAGGAGGAAATACAGATGAGCAGAACTATAGTCATTATTGGCGGAGTTGCCGGAGGGGCATCGGCGGCCGCGCGTTTAAGAAGATTAAATGAAGAAGACCGGATCATTATGATAGAGCGGGGAGAGCATGTCTCTTTTGCCAATTGCGGGCTGCCGTACTATATCGGTGAGACGATTGATTCCAGAGACAAGCTCTTTCTGCAGACACCTGCGGGTATACAGGCCCGCTTCAATATTGAGGTGAAGGTCTTCACCGAGGCGACGGAGATCGATCGCGAACGCAAGGAGGTCCACTGCCGCAATGTCACGACAGGAGAGGTCTTCCAGATTCCGTATGATATCGTTGTGCTGTCTCCTGGGGCCAAGCCGATAGTTCCGCCTATTCCGGGAATCGCTGATGCCAAGAACCTGTTTACTTTAAGAAATATTCCCGATACGGACCGTATCAAGGATTATGTGGATACCAATTCGCTCAGACATGCCACAGTGATCGGTGCGGGCTTCATCGGACTTGAAATGGCGGAGAACCTGCGGGAGCGCGGTCTTGCAGTCACCGTAATCGACAGAGGACAGCAGATCCTGAACCCGCTCGATCTTGAAATGGTCCGCCCGCTGGAAGCGCATATGCGCCTTCATGGTGTAGAGCTGCGGCTGAACGAGGGAGTGGAAGCTTTTGAAGAGCAGGGCCGGCTGCTTCGCCTCTCTTCTGGTAATCAGATGAAGACAGATATAGTAATTATGGCCATCGGAGTCAGTCCTGAGAATGATCTGGCACGCAGCAGCGGCCTTGCGCTTGGAGTCCGGGGGGCCGTTAAAGTGAATGCCTCGCTGCAGACCAGTGATCCGGCGATTTATGCAGTCGGGGATGTCATTGAAGTGAAGGACCGGGTGCAGGGGTTCGATACCATGGTCTCCCTGGCCTGGGGGGCGAATCGTCAGGGTCGTCTGGCCGCCGATCATATCAACGGGCGCGAAGCTTCCTATACGGGAGCACTGGGAACTGCAATTATCAAGATTTTTGACTTGACTGCTGCGCTTACCGGCAATAATGAGAAGACGCTCAAGTCACTGGGGGTACCCTACGAGGCTGTGCATATCCATCCCAATTCGCATGCCGGGTACTACCCTGGTGCGGCTCCGATAGCGTTGAAGCTGCTCTTCAATCCGCAGACCGGAGTGATATATGGAGCACAGGCAGTGGGCAGCAGTGGTGCTGACAAAAGAATTGATGTCATTGCGACCGCCATCCGCAGCAAGCTGAGGGCCGATGAGCTGGCCGATCTGGAGCTTGCCTATGCACCGCCGTATTCCTCGGCCAAAGACCCAGTAAATATGGCCGGATATGTTGCCTCTAATGTAATGGAGGGGCTTGTCCGTAATCTGCAGTGGCATGAAGTCGATGAATTCACGCGCGGCGGCGGACTTATTATTGATGTCAGGGACAAGGCCGAGAGATTGGCAGGCTATATTCCCGGTTCTGTTAATATTCCGCTATCCGAGCTGCGGGACAGGCTGACAGAAATTCCGGGGGGGAAGGAAATTGCGGTATCCTGCCAGGTAGGGTTACGCGGCTATATTGCTGCCAGAATGCTCAGTCAATATGGGTATCCGGTGAGGAACGTGGATGGAGGCTATAAAACTTATGCCGCAATGGCAGAAGAGAATTCCGGCGGGAGTGGAGAGCCGGAGGCTCCGGCTTTGGCGGACCTCCCTCCGGACGGTACAGTGAATAGTCAGGAGCAGCTTAATGCCAAGCCGCGCCTTGTGCTGGATGCTTGCGGTTTACAGTGCCCAGGCCCTATACTCAAAGTATATGAGACCGTAAAGTCGATGGAGGAAGGCCAGCAGGTTGAGATCAGCGCGACAGATTTCGGTTTTGCCGCTGATATCAGACAATGGTGCAGCAAGACTCATAACACGCTCGAATCTGTGGATGTGTCCGGAGGCAGAGTGAAGGCATTGGTACGCAAAGGGCAAAGCCCGGCAGACGTAAGCGGGCTTCAGACAGAGCAGGCCCTGCCTTCAGGAGGGACCACTATGATTGTATTCAGCGGCGACCTCGACAAATCCATTGCCTCCTTCATTATTGCCACAGGTGCCGCAGCTATGGGCAAGCAGGTAACCATGTTCTTCACCTTCTGGGGGCTGAATGTACTTCGCCGCGGGCAGCCACCGAAGGTGAGCAAATCCGGTCTTGACCGGATGTTCGGTAAGATGATGCCGCAAGGGACCCGTAAGCTTCCTTTATCCAGAATGAATATGGGCGGGCTGGGCGCTAAGCTGATCCGTTATACCATGGGCCGCAAGAATGTGGATTCCCTGGAGAAGCTGATGCAGGGAGCGCTGGATGCTGGCGTGAAGCTGATGGCCTGTACGATGAGCATGGACATTATGGGCATCAAGCAGGAAGAGTTGATTGAAGGCGTGGACTTTGGCGGTGTTGCCAGTTATCTTGGAGCCGCAGAGGATTCGGGTGTTAATCTGTTCATCTAGAGGAGGTCAGGGAACCGTGGAGTATGATAAAGCCATTACCAACCGGTTGAAGCGCATTGAAGGTCAGGTGCGGGGAGTACTGGGTATGCTGGAGGAAGGCAAGGATTGCCGCGAGATCGTGACGCAGCTGACAGCGATCAGAACCGCCGTAGACCGCACTGTAGGTGCAGTTATCGGCGATAATCTGGAGCACTGCATTCAGGAAGAGCTGGCACAAGGGAATTCTCCCGATCAAGTGATTAAGGAAGCAGTCGGACTGCTTGTGAAGAGCCGGTAGTTGAAAAGGGGCTGTTCCAAAGCCATAAAATGGCTTGGACAGCCCCTCTGCGTTTTTGAAGAATGTATTCGTATCCCGCTTAAACAGCGGAGAGGACGGAACGAATGTGGAAAAGCGAATGCGGTCGCCTTTGTCCCCGGATTTTCACCGCTAAGGGGAATCCAAAAAATCTGGGGACAAGAGCGATTGGAACATCGGTCCGTTCGCGCAGCGTTCATTCAAATGCGCAAAGTTGATCCTACTCCAATACAAAGGGGTTTGTCCTTGGCTCGTTATCATGCTCCCTTTACGGAGAATCTTCTCTGCACCCGGACAAGCCTGGCCAGCAGCAGAATTGCACCTATAGCCAGACCGGTAATCAGTCCGATCCAGTATCCGTATGCACCGAGGCTGCTGTAAGTGGCAAGCAGATAGCCGACGGGAAGCCCGATTACCCAGTAGGCGATGAAGCAAATAATGAATGCAGGATTGACATCCTTATAACCCCGCAGTACACCCTGGGTAGGAGTTGCAATGGCATCGGAGATTTGGAAGAAGATCGCATAGATCAGGAAATGCTGGATTAGCGATATCACTTCAGGTTCATCCGAGTACAATCCGGCCACATGATTCCCTGCGAACAGCAGCACAAGCGCTGTAAGCAGGGAGAGCACTGCCGCGCTGCCGATACCCATGATGCCATACTGCCGCGCATCCTTAAGCCGGCCGGAGCCGCTCTCGAAGCCGACGAGAATCGTCAGGCTCATACAGATGCTCAGCGGAATCATGTACAGGGTGGAGGCGAAATTGATTGCGGCCTGATGGGCAGCGATAGTTACAGTATCGAAGCGGCTCATCAGCAGGGTTACGGCTGAGAATACCGCAGTCTCAAAAAAGATGGAAAAGCCGATCGGCACGCCAATCTTCAGCAGCTCCTTGAAGCTTGTTAACGACATGGCATAGAATTTGCGGAAGATCCGCAGGTTACGGAAAGTCTCAGCGCGGTAGATGAAGACCAGAGCAATCAGGAAGATGACCCAATAGGTGATGGCAGAAGCGACACCTGCGCCTACTCCGCCAAGACGGGGAAATCCGAAGTTGCCGAAGATCAGCAGATAGTTAAGCCCCACATTGACCGGCAGTGCAATCAGGGTGATGAACATAGAGACCCGGGTCTGCCCGAGTGCGTCAATACAGCTGCGGACAACAGTATAGCCGAACAGCGGGATAATGCCGAAGGAGATAGCGCCCAGGAACCGGAAGGCGATATCACGTACGGCAGGCTCCAGATTCATGAAGTTCAATATCGGCGAAAGGGCAAGGCCGCCCAGAATAAGGACCAGCACTGATATAATCAGTGAGAGCCAAATGCCCTGCATCACCTGGCCTGCGACCTCCTTGTCACGTTTGCTGCCGAGGAGATGAGAGACAATGGGGGTAATCCCCATTAGAATACCGCTGAGGCCGGTCTGGATGGGAATCCACAGGCTCGTGCCAATGGCCACGCCAGCGAGATCATTCGTGCCGAATTTGCCGGACATATTGGTATCGAAGAAGGTGATCGCAGACAGCGCAATCTGAGTAATCAGGATCGGAAGTAAGATGTGCAGGAATTGTCCGGCTTTTTGTTTAATGGAAGTAGTCTGTTTCATAATAATCAATGCTCCGTTATCTTTAAAATATAAGAATGTATACGTATATGTATCTATTCATATTAATGAAATTTTCCAGTAAAAAGCCCGGCGGCTGCCGGGCTAGAGTGTAGCTAATGGATGCACCTTATAATTGCAGAAAGCCTATTGTACGTATTTCACATCAGAGGTATAGCGGTTATTGGCATTCCAAAGCAGGAATTCCTCGATGTTCTCGTCCTTCAGGGCACGGATCTGATCTTCAACCTGCTTCTTGCCGTATT
Organism: Paenibacillus tritici; assembly: GCF_013204885.1. GTDB lineage: Bacteria > Bacillota > Bacilli > Paenibacillales > Paenibacillaceae > Paenibacillus_AQ > Paenibacillus_AQ tritici. The sequence continues at coordinate 270,305 of NZ_JABMKX010000012.1, read as the reverse complement.
TGACATAATGTCCGCTGCCCAGCCAGCTGGCGGTGAAGTCCTGAATCCACGGACGGATGACCGGTTTGTAGCTGCCTAGCGGATTAAGCTTCTTATGTGTATCGACCATCGAACCCTTGATCGTCGCATAAGGGTCTTTGTCAGGGTCTTTCACATCAAACCAGCCGGTGGAGTAATGGCTCGGATAGACCATGGGGCTGATAACATCAACATTTTTGGATATTTTGACGAAATCCTGGCCAATACCTTCAGCAGCAGGTACCGAGGCAGCGTAGCCGAAGATATCCACGGATGTCCGCACTCCGAGCGGCGCCAGCTCTGCTTTGGCATATTTGACAAAGTCGGCGATGATCTCCACGCGCGGTCTGTCGCTCTTCGTGTACTTCAGTGTGTCCGCACGTTTCTCGAAGCCTTCAGGGAAACGCACATAGTCAAACTGAATCTCCTTGAAGCCAAGCTTCACGGCTTCCTTGGCAATATCCACATTATATTTCCACACCGCTTCATTATAAGGATTCACGAAGCTGTCTCCGCCTTTGTTGGCCCAGACAGAGCCGTCTTTATTCACAAAGGACAATTCCTTGTTCTTTTTGGCGAGGACAGAATCCTTGAATACCACGATCCGGGCAATCGGATAGACATCATGCTCCTTCAGCCGGGTCATCAGCTTGTTGATATCACCGATGAACGGCTGGGGATGTCCCATCTGCTGAAGCTCAGCATTATCCGTCTTATATGTGATATATCCGGCATCATCCTTGATGTCAATGACCATAGAGTTCAGCTCTGTCTTGTCCAGCAGGGCAAGCAGAGTTTCCATCCGTGCACCCCCGGCGCTGTACGCAGTTACGTAGATCCCTTTGACTTTGGGAGCATCCGGCTGCGGGTCGGTATGAAGTGCTGCCTCTGCGGTGGCACTTGGTGAAGGTGAAGGAGCGGTAGTGCCGCCTCCGTTCGGTGAAGTCGCTGCATCAGGATTAGTGGTTTGTTGTGCGACGATGGGGGGGTTCATGGCGCCTTGCAGTGCTGCTGCCACATCAGCTTCATGTCCCTGATTCGGGACACCAACGCCTCCCAGGGCCATCATCAGTAAAGCCCAGGTGATGTTCATTTTCTTAATCGCTCCCTTTATGTACATTCCTTATAAAGTATAAAGTAACGGATGCACCCAAAAAGAACAGACTTGTAACAATACCCGTAATTTTTGAGGTCATGACTCCGCTCTTGTTGTTAATAAACGGGATGTACAGATTTTGAATCGCTGATCTAAAAAGTAAATGCCGCTCCGGACTGGCACGAACGCCAAAGTCCGGAGCGGCAACTATTATAACTTGCTTGCTGGTAAGGCAGCTTACTTAATGAAGATACGCAGAATTCTGATGCTCGCAAATGCTGTAATGGATGATATCCATGGCATCTGCCGGTTCCAGAATACTAAGACCGTCACGCAGAACGATTACAGAATTGAGTTCGTCCTGCTTCAGAAACGGTATCATATCCGGATACCACCTCATGACGATTGCTGACAATTTTACCGTTTCCATTTCCACAAAAATCACCCTTTCCTTTTTCGAATCGAACTGAATCAGAATTCAGGGTCCACCCGGAAAAACGAAGTGCCTGGAAAAAAGAGGGGTAAATCACAATCTTCATGAAATTGTTAAGGTCCTGCGTAGTAATAATATAACACAATTTGAACGATTAAGCATTTCTTCTGGCTCTACCTTTTGCGGAAAGAGCCCATGACTCCGACGGTTTCAACAATATTTACAAAAGCCTGCGGGTCGCTGGTTTTGATAATGCGCTTCAGCTCTGCAAGTTCATAGCGAGTGGTTACTGTCATTAGCATGTCCCGTTCTACATGAGAATAAGCGCCTTCTGTCTTAAATTTTGTAACTCCGCGCTGAAGTCCCAGTAATTGCTGCAAAAGCTCGTCGGTCCGGTTGGTTATGATATACACGGTGACTTTGATGTGGCTGACATGAATCAGGTCCACCACCTTGCCGGTTACATAAATGGAGACCATGGAGGCCAGGGCGAGGTTCCAGTTGTCGTCAAAGTAGGCCGCAGCAAGAATCACGAGCCCGTTGAGGCCGACCAGCACACTGCCGATCGGGAAATCCCGGTATCGCGTAATGATGGAGCCCAGAATATCGAAACCGCCCGACGAGCCCCCTACACGGAAGGAGATGCCTGCACCGGCACCCACAAGCACCCCGCCGAAGACAGAGGCCAGCAGCATATCCGAGGATACTTGAAAGACCGGTACCACCGTCATCAGCCAGGTGGTAGCCCCTACAGAGACCATGCTGAGAATAATAAACCGGCGGCCCAGCTGGAACCATCCGGCGACAAGCAGCGGAATATTGAAGAGTAAATACAACAGGCTGATATTGAACGGGGTGAAATACCCGGCCAGCATGGCCAGACCGGATACGCCTCCGCTGAGCAGCCTGTGGGGGATCAGGAACAGATTAAAGCCGCTTGCGATCATTGCTGAACCGAAGAGAACGGCAAGAAAGCTCCCGAAAAGTCTAAGTTTTACCAAGCAAATTCACCTCTGAGTGTAATGTAAGTAATGAAAGTAAGGAATACACTGGTATTCCTCATTGAGTTTGTGATATAATGTATAGGATATTCTTGAGTAGGACGTTACAATGGTATTTTTGCATTGCTTAGAATGCGAAGTTACAGTTGTCAGGTGTATGTAGTGGCCTGATCATAGGACATTTTTTTGTCCCAATACGCGCTAAACCATGCAGGAAATACGGCATGATTGGACAGCCTATAAATGTGTTTACCGCTACTTAAGAATACAGACAAGCATGTGGAATGTCCACTGTATAGAAGGAGCATGAATAATTTGAAAACATTCGCAGAATTCGGCTTGGAGCCAAAAGTACTTCAAGCAATCACAGAGCTAGGATTTGAGGAAGCAACCCCCATTCAGGAGCAGGCAATTCCGCTTGCTATGGCCGGATCGGACTTGATCGGCCAGGCACAGACGGGTACAGGTAAGACTGCTGCATTCGGGATTCCCCTCATTTCCAAGATCGCCCGGGAAGAAGAGAAGATTGTTGCACTGATTATGACCCCGACTCGTGAGCTTGCCATTCAGGTTGCTGAAGAGATCGGCAAATTGACCCGCTTCAAAGGACTTCGTTCACTGGCGATTTACGGCGGGCAGGATATCGGCCGTCAGATCCGCGGACTTAAGAAGAAACCACAGATTATTATTGGTACACCAGGACGTCTCCTGGACCATATCAACCGCAAAACCATCCGCCTGGATGATGTTCAGACCATCGTACTGGACGAAGCCGATGAAATGCTCGACATGGGCTTCATGGAGGATATCCAAACGATCCTCAAGCTCGTTCCAGAAGAACGTCAGACCATGCTCTTCTCGGCTACTATGCCTCCTAACATCCAACGCCTTGCCCAGCAGTTCCTGAAGAACCCGCAGCATGTATCCGTAATTCCTAAGCAGATCAGCGCTCCGCTTATTGACCAGGCTTATGTTGAAGTGCCGGAACGCCAGAAATTCGAAGCGCTCAGTCGCTTGATTGACATGGAATCCCCTGATCTGGCTATCGTATTCGGCCGCACCAAACGCCGGGTAGACGAGCTTGCTGAAGGATTGCAGAAACGCGGATATTCCGCTGACGGCCTGCACGGTGACTTGTCGCAGAATCAGCGCGATGCTGTAATGCGCAAATTCCGCGACGGCAGCATTGATGTACTGGTAGCTACAGACGTTGCTGCACGCGGTCTGGACGTATCCGGCGTAACGCATGTAATCAACTTCGACCTTCCGCAGGACCCGGAAAGCTATGTACACCGTATCGGCCGTACAGGCCGTGCCGGTAAAGAAGGTACTGCATGGTCCTTCGTGACTCCGCGTGAGATGGATCATCTGCACCTGATCGAGCGCGTTACCCGTCACCGCATTACCCGCAAACCGCTTCCAACGATGGCTGAGGCTATTGAAGGCAAACAACGCATTACAGCAGAACGTCTGCTTGCAATGGTTGAGGATGGCGAATTGAACGAATACAAAGGCATTGCCATTCAATTGCTGGAACAGTATGATTCTGTACAGCTGCTGTCCGCAGCTATGAAGCTTCTTACCGGCGATAACAAGGATGCGCAGATTGAATTGACTCCGGAAGATCCGATCCGTGCGAAACGCCGCGGCGGCAAGAACGATATCCGCAGCGGACGCAAGCCTAACAGCGGCTATGGCGGCAACCGTACGGGTTCAAGTTCCGGCGGCGGCTACAAAGGCAACCGTGACAACGCAAGCGGCGGCGGCTATCGCGGCAACCGTGACAATGCAAGCAGCGGCGGAAGCACACGTGGCGGCTACAGCAGCGGCTATGGCGGCAACAGTGGCAGCGGCGGAAGCAGCTACGGCGGCGGCTACAAAGGCAACCGTGATGGAGCAACCCGTAGCACAGATGCAAGACCGTCATCGCGTCCGAGCAGCACAAGCACGCGCCCGGCCAAGCAGGATTATGACGCTTAAGGAATAGAAGACATTCTGAAGAAGACGAGCAACCGTTAGCGGCTCTCGTCTTCTTTTTGTGCTGAATTGTTTTAGATGAAGGTGCGGGAGATGATGACCAGCAGGATAAAGAGAACCAGAATAGTGCCTGTGGAAGTCCAAGGACTGCAGCATCCAGGTGCGGACATGAGGTTAACCTCCTTTGAACATAAGAGATTTGTTGTGGTTACAATGTAATATATGGAAGGCTGGCAGAGCTTGCTTAGACACTTACCTAGAACTTGTAAACTTGGGCGCTGGAAAAGTCCTGTCCAAAAAGGTATAGTTAAGATATGCAGTATGCACAAGATAGACAGGAGGAAGGGAATTGGAGTTTAAAGGAGCAATGGGCGGTTTATACCGCATCACGGAATGGATCACACGGATCGCCTTCAGCAATATTTTATGGGCGTTGTGTTCGATTCCGTTCCTGTTCGCAGGAATTATGAAGATTCTCATGCTGGGTTCTGGAGCAGGCGGACCGAATGAGCAGATCATGCTGAACTGGGTACTTGGTGTATTCGCACCATTCACCGTATTTCCGGCTACGTCGGCGTTATTTACGGTGGTACGCAAATGGGTTATGGGCAACACTGATGTAAGTACATTCCGCACTTTTTTTCAAGGGTACAAAGAGAATTACCTGAAAAGTATGCTTGGAGGGCTGATCTACACCCTGCTGTTTGTCGTCATGTACGTTGATGTGACCGTATACATGACCCAGATGGCCAATTTCAAAATCATCGGTATCCTGATGCTTGTGCTGATGATTATCTTGTTCGTATCCATGTTTAATTTCTTCTCCATCGTGGTTCATTACCAGATGACTTTCAAAGAAGTGGTAACCAATTCCATTCTGCTCACGATCGCCCGGCCGATCCGTGTATTCTCGACGCTGATTGGGGCAGGGGTTCTTCTCTATATAGGTCTGAGGTATCCGGTGCTCTACGTGCTGTGTATTCCTACACTGATTGCGATGCTTGCCTTCTTCAATTTCTTCGCTACATACAACAAGCTGCAGCTGCAGGTGGAGAAGAAGAAGCTGGCAGAGGAACAGGCGGCGCTCGAAGCGGCTGAGAATGAAGGCCTGCCGTCCGATGAAGATGACGAAGACGAGGAAGACGAGGATGAAGAGGACAACAAAGCCGATAGGCTGTCCAAACGGACTTAACATTCCCGTAATAAACAGGCGGTTAAGGTAACGGAAAATGATGCCGGTGTTAAATAAAGCGCATACAGGTTTACTTTTTTGTTAAAACGCAATATAATGATTATAAATCCTGCGATGTTCGTTATGGTTGCTCGTTGTTTTGAACCAATGATAATGTCTTGGGAGATCTACATGAAGCGCGGCTGAACAGCCCTGTCTATATGACCTGGGGAATTCAAAAACGACTTCTGCGGTCACCCACCTGCTCTAGCAGGTTCAGAAGACACTGCAGCCGGACGGCATAGGCGGGTTTTCTACTGTTAATGACAAGGCACCCTGTTACCTGCTTAACTGCGGGTACAGGGTGCCTTTTTATTAGTGCAGTCTGAATTTTTGAAATACCCTGGTGGTAAGCTCCGATTATTGTTCTCCAGACAGGGGATTTTACCCGGGGAAAGTGAGCAATGCCCTTTTGTTCCGCGGACAAGAGTGTTACACTTAAGGTAATGAACTTGGGATTTGAAGAGGGGGAAGAATTTTGTCGTTGAAAAGAACCTTGGTCGGTTTATTTCGCAGTCATGACGGAACAAGCGACCGTGCCAAAGATCCGGCATTGAAAACGCGTTATTACAATCTTTCAAGAGACAAGGCGTGGGAAGAAGTATCTGCAACGCTGAAGAAAATTCCTGGATATAAGGTCTTGCATGAAGTGCAGTCTGTAGGGGAGATTACCCTGGAGAAGAGAACGGCGCTCGGCCGCTCGCTTGATATTACAGTATCTGTGCTGAGCACTACACCCGTGCGCTGTGCCGTAGATATATATTCAGCATCCAGAGGGTCGCTTGGCGATTTGGGTGCCAATTACCGTGTCATTCAACGTTTGTACCAGTCCATGGATAAGAAGCTGGGTAAATTCAAGGTCGATTGAGCACAAGACGGCCATGATATACTTAAAGATCATCATACGCAAAAAGCGGGAGAGGGATGACCTTCTGCCGCTTTTTTTCAAAAATATAAGTATTTATATACCTGTTCGTTCCGTCTTAGAGCAGTGCTTTAACGGCGGAGATCGCCGCTTCATAATCAGGGTGCTCAGCCATTTCGCCAAGATACTCGACATAAGCCAAAGTATCATTCTTGTCTACCACGAAGATGGAGCGCATGTCGAGGCGGAATTCCTTGATGAGTACCCCGTAGGCTTGTCCGAAAGAGACCTCTTTGTGATCGGACAGTGTAATAACACTGTCAATGCCTGCGGCACCGCACCAGCGGGCCTGGGCGAAGGGAAGGTCAGTGCTGATGGTGAGGATGACCACATCATCGCCAAGTCCGGCAGCTTCGCTGTTGAAGCGGCGGGTCTGCGCATCGCACACGCCGGTATCCAGGGAAGGCACAACGCTGATCAGCTTGATTTTGCCAGCGTAATCTGTAAGTGATGCGTCTTCCAGCAGATTCTTGCTCACCGTGAATGGTGGAGCGGAATCTCCGGCCTTCAGTTCTGGCCCTACCAGAGTAATGGGATTACCCTTAAAAGTAGCTACGCCTGTTCGTTCTTGCGTCATGTCCTTGTTTCCTCCTTGAATTACATTATTGGATTGTTAGTGCCAGAATAAATTATAATCTTTTTAGAAGCTTTATGTCGAGCTGGACAACATACATAGAAGGATGGGTGCTATGATTTTTATACGATATGAGAAGTGGAGGAGCTATCTCCGGTATTATCCTGTGACCTGTGCTCTGATTCTGGCCAATGTGATTATGTTTATCGTGCTGTCGCTTAATGGCGGCTCGACCAATCTATATACGCTCGTCAAATATGGGGCAACGGTCAATGTGGGTCCGGAGAAGGATGAGCTGTGGCGCTACGCTTCGGCGATGTTCCTGCACAACGGCTTCGCCCATTTGTTCTTTAACAGCTTCTCCCTGCTGGTGTTCGCCCCTCCCCTGGAGCGGCTGATGGGCTGGTGGAGGTATGCGCTGCTGTACCTGGGCGGAGGGTTCCTGGCTAATCTGATCGGGGTCGCCGTCAGCAGCCGCGGTAACGTTGAAATCGGGATTGTCTCTGTAGGGGCCTCAGGAGCGATCTACGCCATATATGGCGCCTTCCTCTATATTGCAGTGCTGCAGAGAGGAATGATGGATGAGGGCTCGCGCAAGACGCTCTACGGGCTGTTGGTCGTGGGGATCGTTATGTCTTTTGCTACACCGCACATAGATTACATGGCACATATCGGGGGTCTGATCGCCGGATTCTTCATTTATGGGCTAATGATTCGTATATTCAAAAGAAAACGACGATAAGGAAGTGTAGTTTTGGAGCTTAGACAGCTGCAGTATTTTCTGAAGGTTGCCCAGAAGGAACATGTCACCAGAGCGGCGGAGGAGCTGCATGTCGCACAATCTGCGGTAAGCCGCCAGATTCATCAGCTGGAGCAGGAGCTGGGGGTGGATCTGTTCATGCAGAAGGGTAGGAATCTGCAGCTGACTCCCGTAGGACAGCTCTTTTGCAAAAGAGTGGAGTCGGTGCTGAATGAACTGGACCGGTCAGTGGCAGAGGTTCACGAATTCCTTGATCCGGAGCGCGGGGAGATCCGCATCGGCTTCCCGCACAGTCTGGGGACCCATCTCATACCTTCGATTGTGGCGGAATTCCGCAGCCATTTCCCTCATGTCAAATTCCGTTTCAAGCAGGGGGCGTATCCATCCTTAATCAAGGATGTAATCTCCGGGGAAGTGGATTTGGCATTCATCTCTCCGTTTCCCGAGAATGTAGGGCATGTGGCCGGAGATATTGTAATGACCGAAGAGCTGTTCGCTATCCTGCCGGAGAATCATCCGTTAGCTAGTAGGGAAGTGATCCGGCTGGAACAGCTTCGGGACGAGAAGTTCGTATTATTCAGCCAAGGCTACTCGCTGCGGCCGATTGTCTGGCAGGCTTGCCTTGCGGCGGGCTTCAAGCCGCAGATTGCTTTTGAGGGCGGAGAGACGGATACCATTCGTGGCCTGGTTGCCGCCGGAATGGGGGTAAGCCTGCTGCCTGAGATGGCGCTCTACCAGACCAATCCGATGCAGCCGGCGCAGGTCCGGGTGGTGGAGCCTACCATTACGAGGACCGTAGGGCTCATTCACCGGGCGGAGGGGAAGCTCCCGCTGGTAGCCCAGTCCTTCCGTAACTTCCTGCTAACCTATTTCAAAGACAGACAAACAGACAATACCCCGGTCGGCTCTTAGCCTACCGGGGTATTGTCTGTTTGTCTATAGAGATCGGTTAATCGCGGTTGCCCAGGTACATCAGGATCAGACGGATCAGTTCGATCAGGGATACCAGAGCGGCTGCAACATACGTAAGTGCTGCGGCGTTCAGAACCTTGGCAACTCCCCGCTCTTCATCATTGCGGATGAAGCCTTGCTGCACCATAATCCGGCGTGCTCGGCTGCTGGCATTGAATTCGACAGGCAGCGTGACCAGCTGGAAGGCTACTGCGGCGGAGAAGAAAATAATACCAAGACCGATCAGTTGAAATGAGCTGAATATGAAGCCCGCCAGCAGCATGAAGGGAGCAACGCCGGATGCAAAGTTAACGACCGGGAACATCCGGTGGCGGAGCGACAGCATGGGATAATGTTCCTTATGCTGGATCGCATGGCCGATCTCGTGACACGCCACAGAGACCGCTGCGATAGAGCTCTCATAATATACAGGCTCGGATAACCGTACAACACGATGGATCGGGTCATAATGGTCGGTGAGCGTTCCCTGCACCGGCTCGATGGGAACATCGTGGAGGCCGTTGGCATCAAGCATGCGCCGGGCAGCTTCATAACCGGTTAAGCCGTTCATATTCGGCACCTGGGCCCATTTCTTGAAATTGCCTTTGACTCTGAACTGGGCCCATAGCGAAAAGATAAAAGCGACAGCTAACAACAGATACATTAGTGGCATCATATGCGTTCATTCCTCCATTTGAGATACAAGCTGTTACATTGGCGGCCCCTGGGTCAGCAGAAGACGGATTGCTTCCATACAAGCTACGCCTTGGGGAATCAGTGCTGCGAGCGCCCGATTGGCCTGTCCCGGCTTCAGGCCGCTAATTACGGGCTCCAGCGCCCGGACTTCCCGCTCAAGCTGCTGCATCTGAAGCTCAAGCTGGACCAGCTTGCCGGAGACTTCAGCTTCCGGTGTGGCTGCGTTCCACTTGCTGATCAGGGATTTGATTTCTTCCAATGTATATTTCTCTTGCTTAAGCTGATTAATACGTTGAAGAACGACTAAGGTTTCATGGCTGTACAACCGGTAATTCTTCAAGCTCCTGGATTCCGGTGTGATCAGTCCAAGCTTCGTATAATAATCAATGGTACGTTCACTGATACTGGCCGCCTTGGCCAGCTCTCCGATCCGGTAAAGGGTCATATCTCCAAGTTATCTCACCTCGCTAAGCTGCTTACTATTGTTAAGGACATAACTAATCATATCAAATGGGAAACCGTACAGTCAAACGTACCGCTTACTTAAAGTATATGCGGATTCTTCATAATAATGCTTGGGTTTAAAATAACTATATATAACATGTTATGTTATATATTTGAGTGTTGAAGTATGCGGAAATCATCTGGATAGCTAAAATTGGCGGGAGAAAGGCATTTTTACTAATGAGTGTTAATAAAAATACAGTATAAAGCACACGGGGAATGTATATGTAGTGTATGCGTTTGCATTAGCGGTGCATAAGGGAACTTCAGAATGATGCAAGTTTTAATTAGAATATTCAAAAAAATAGTCTTGTCAATTTACCTGACTTCTGATTATAATGACATTAAGAGTTTCACGACTTGTTAGGAAATATAACATTGGGGAGTGGGGTACAATATGAAAAAGAAGTTGTTGATGATGTTCCTGGCCATGATTACACTGATGATCTATCCGGTCAGCGCGTTTGCGGCTGAGGGTCCGGCAGCACCGGATCTGCAGATCGGACTGGATACTGCATTTACCTTCCTGGCATTTATCCTTGTATTCTTCATGCAATCGGGGTTCGCATTACTTGAGGCCGGTTCGGTCCGGATGAAGAATGCCGGCCACGTTGCCGGTAAGACAGTACTGACACTGGCAATTGCCAGCTTATGTTTCTGGGCACTGGGCTTCGGTCTTGGCTTCGGAAACGGCAACAGCTTCTTCGGAACTACGGGCTTCTTCTACGGTGGAGATTCAACAGCCTCCGCGTTCGAATCCCTGGCGTTCTCCGATGTAACGCTGAATACTAAATTCCTGTTCCAAATGGCATTTGCTGCAGTCTCCCTGGCGATTGTATCCGGCGGTATGGCTGAACGTGCTAAACTTAGTGTATACATTATCTTCGGAATTCTCTTCTCGGTCGTTATCTACCCTGTGGTAGCTCACTGGGTATGGGGCGGCGGCTGGCTGGCTGAACTGAGCATGCAGGATTATGCAGGTTCTACTGTAGTCCATCTTACAGGAGCAACGGCGGCTGTAGTGGCAACCATTCTGCTCAAACCTCGTCTTGGCAAGTTCAACAAAGAAGGCAAGCCGGTTATTATTCCGGGTCATAACCAGGTATTCACGGTACTGGGTGTTATCATTCTCTGGTTCGGCTGGTTCGGATTCAACCCGGGCAGCGCCTTGTCTCCAATGGGCGGATTCTTTGGACACGTAGCGCTTACCACCAACATTGCAGCAGCGGCAGGCGGTCTGGCTGCACTGGCGGCTTCCTGGCTGTACTTCGGCAAATCCGATATCCCGGCCATGCTTAACGGCGTACTGGCAGCCCTCGTTGCCATCACCGGTGCTTGTGCCTTCGTAGAACCATGGGCAGCAATCATTATCGGTCTTGTGGCAGGTGCCTTCACCTTCATGACTTCACAGTGGCTGGAGCGTGCCGGACTTGATGATCCGATCTATGCTTTCTCTGTACATGGTATCGCCGGAATATGGGGTGCATTGTCCACAGGCCTCTTCGCAGCACCTGATCTGATTGAACAAGGTGCACTTGTAGGTAAAGCGGGTCTGTTCTATGGCGGAGGCTTCCATCAGCTTGGCGTACAGGCGCTGGGTGTAGTCGGAACCTTTGTCTTCGTAGCGGTAATGTCCTTCGTAATCCTGTATGTAATGAAGATGGTAATTGGTATTCGTGTAACGGAAGAAGAAGAATTGATGGGTCTGGATATCAGTGAGCATGGTACGTACGGCTATCCTGAACAAATGAAGCTGATCGCTGAATCGGATTCCAAAACCCTGAAGCATTAATAGATTTCTACTCGATAGGGAGGCGGACCGAGTGGCTTCGATGGAGACTGCAGATTGGAACGAAGAAGAAAGTTACTTGTCCATCGTAACAGCCGGTTCGCCGCAGGAGCTTAAGGCCAGGCGTACCGCTTGCCAACAGGTACTTCTGGAGCAGTTAAACGTTATTCCGGTTGAGGAATGGATGTACCGGGTCAATGCCATGCATGATCAGCTTGCCAGAACGGCGGTACACCTATGTGAGGCGCAGATGAAGGAGGCGGGCTACGGCCTGCCTCCTTGTGCCTATTCCTTCATTGTATTCGGCAGTGCAGGCCGGCAGGAAGCCACGCTGTGGAGCGATCAGGATAACGGTTTGATTGTTGAGGGAGAGCTGGAGGGCGACAGGGGAAGTTATTTTGAAGCTTTTGGCAACATGCTGTCGGATGTACTTGAAGCTATAGGTTATGAGAAATGCGACGGCAGAGTCATGTGCTCCGAGCCGCTCTGGCGGAAGTCGCTGGCTGAATGGAAGCATCAGCTGTCAGACTGGATGGAGCAGCTCGAATGGGAACCTGTCCGCTACCTGATTATAGCCTCAGACATGCGCCATGTAGCCGGGAGTGAGGAGTTGTCTGCCGCTTGGCGGGAAGCTCTTCATGCCGGATTCATAGACAACAGCAAATTAACGACGGCAGTGCTGCGCAATACAGTACGCCATAAGGCTACGCTTAATCTGCTTGGACAGGTACTCACGGAGCGGTTCGGCGATAATGCAGGCGGCTTCGATGTGAAATATGGCCTCTACATTCCGCTGGTGAATATCGTCCGGCATTTGTCGCTGCTGCACGGCATTGAGGAATCTTCGACACTGAAGAGGCTTGAGGACCTGGCGGAGCTGAACCAGTATCAGCATCTTGAAGAGATCCGGCGGGCTGTCCTGACGGCGCTGAGGATGCGTGTGAATACGCCGTATACGGTGGTGGACGGTCTGCTGGCAAGCAGTGATTATTATCCCGGGGATGATCTGAAGAATAAGCGGCTCAGAGCGGAGCTGCGGGAAAGTCTGCTGCTGATCAGACGTCTGCATAAGGCGCTGCAGCGTCAGCTCCGGTCAGCGGAAAGGAGGCAGCTATGAAGGAGCCGAACAAAGGCGGGGGATTCTGGAATAACCTGCGGCAGGGCGGAATGCCGTCCGCCATCGCTTCCATGAGAGGCGGGGAGTCGGCCCAGCAGACCGCCCAGCAGATGGCCTTCATCCGTTCTCTGATGCGTGAAAAGCGGCGTCCGGAGGTACTGCACACTCCGCTGTCTGAACTGGAGACGGTTATATTTGATCTGGAGACGACGGGCTTCTCCCATCAGGGCGGGGATGAGATTATGTCCTTCGGGGCGATCCGGGTTGTCGGGGAAGAGATTAAGGAAGAGGAGTGCTTCTATACACTTGTGAACTGCGGGGCAGCCATTCCTGATCACATCACCCGGCTTACGGGAATTTCAGCAGAGATGACATCAGCTGCACCGCCGCTCATGGACGGGCTGCATAATTTCATGTCCTTTGTCGGCCAGCGGGTGCTGGTGGCGCACGGAAGTGCCCATGACAAGTCATTTCTGAATGCGGCCTTATGGAAGACCTCCAAGGTCCAGTTAACCCACCGGGTGCTCGATACGATGATGCTGGCCCGCTGGCTGGAGCCGCACCGCAGCAATTACACGCTGGATGAGCTGCTGGCCATCCATGAGATTCCCATTGAGGGCCGTCACCATGCGCTGGAGGATGCCAAAATGACGGCAAAGTTATGGGTGAAGTATATCCGCCAGATTTCCCAAAAGAACCAGGTGGACACGCTTGGTGATCTGTACGCGTATCTGAGCAGAACATAACGGCTATGCTGGGAAGACGAAGACAAACAGAATTTGCATAAGGTGAGCAGGCTGGGATGCGGAGCTAGGAAGGCAGCGAGTCTGCTGCGCAGGAGGGCGGTCAGGCGGCGGGTCTGCTGCACGGGAAGGCGGACAGGCGGCGGGTCAGGCGGAAAGTCGGCGGGTCTGGTGCGCGGAAGGCGACAAGTCGGCGAGTCTGGTGTGCGGAAGGAGATAAGGCGGCGAGTCTGGTGCGCGGAAGGCGATAAGGCAGCGGACCAGGCAACACTTGGAGGCGACAAGTCGGCGAGTCTGGTGCGCAGGAAGGCGGTCAAGCGGCGGGTCAGGCGCTACGTTGAGTACGGGCTGTTGTGGTCCGTACAATGCCGCCCGCTGCGGCAGCAACAGCAGTTATCCGCAGGCTTCCTGAGGATAACAGGTCAGCAGAAGCTTCCCCAGCCTCTGCTGTATGGAGGAGCCCTGTCTGATCGACTGGGGGAATCCCTGGACTGCTGTCAGCTTTACCCCTCTCTCTTCATGGGATTTCGTCTTTGACGGAATCCTCTTTTTTCGTTCATACCCCTGGGGCTTTATTCGAATCCACCAACTCGACCCCGTCGTATGCTGTTTGGGAGGGGAGCGCCGGAAATAGATGGATTTTGTCCACTTACTGCTGAAGGAATAGTCGATGTTAAACCAATAGTTGGAAAAACAACACTTAATTTAGCTCATTTCTCCCAGTGTACTTAAAACTATTCAGATTAGATGTTGTTTTTCCACTTGCTTACGCACATTCAGCAGAAATGGGAGGATTAAGATACGTTTTTCCACTTACTTACTTGCTTGTTACAGGAAGGGTGGCGGTCTCCGTTCCATACCCTGGAGCTTGCTCCTGGGCTGCACCTCTGCTTCCCCCGGGAGCCCAGGCCTCTACCCCTGCTGTCCCTCAGCGTCCCAGGCATCCACCATCGTTCTCCCTCGTAACCCAGACATCCACCTCGGTTCTCCTCAGCGTTCAGCCCAGGCATTCACCTCCACTTCCCTCAGCGTCCGAGTATCCACCATCGTTCTCCCTCGGTAACCCAGATATCCGCCTCAGTTCCCCCTAGCGTTCAGCCCAGGCATCTACCTCGGTTCCCCCTCAGCAGCCCAGGCATCCAGCTCCACTTCGGCAACATTCTTCCTTTTGTTCGGTAAATTACGTTTGAAACTGGAGCAAGTGGGGGTACAATAGAGAAAAATCCTCCATGCAAAGGAATTGAGTCCTATGAAGGCAGTCCATAAAAGGAATTTGACGATTCTGGCCTTGATTATTTTTCTGGCCGTGCTTGCCATAGAACATAAAGTGAAGTCTGAGCCAAGCGCGGTTGCGGTTATGCAGCCGGCAGCGGAACCGGAGACTGGTGCGTACGCAGGCATGAAGGCCCCTTCTTTTACCCTGCAGGAGGGAGATAAGCAATATGTGGTCGATGGAGCAAGGGACAAGGCGGTCATTCTGAACTTCTGGGCCTCCTGGTGCGACCCTTGCAAGCAGGAAGCTCCTGAGCTGAATAAGCTGGCTATGAAATACAGCAACGTGCTGGATGTATACGGAATCAACGTTACCAGCCAGGATTACAAGCCTAATGCGGAACGGTTCGTCAAGAAGTATATGCTGACTTTTCCGGTGATGTATGATTTGAAAGGGCAGATCTTCGATAAGTACAACGGAGCGGTGTTCCCGACCAACGTGTTGATTGACAAGAATGGTGTGATTAGTGAGATCATTCTGGGTGTCCTGTCCGCTGAGGAATTGGAAAAGAAGATTATCGCCCTGACAGGCTCCTAGCCCAATCGGCGGCCGTCGCACATTGCAAAAAGCCCTCCAGGGCGGATACATGTCCGCACTGGAGGGCTTTTGTCTAATATAGGAGGGGGTTACAGTGGTCAGTGATTGACCAAACCTCTGGGTTCACTGCTGGTCTGGATACCCTGATCCAGTGAGATTTGCCCCAGAAGGGCATACCGCATGGAATCGACCAACGCCTCCCAGCTCGCTTCTATCACATTGCTGGATACGCCTACCGTACTCCAGGTGTCGCTATAATCTTTGGATTCAATCAGCACGCGAACCTTCGCTGCCGTCTGGTCCTGCTCGTCCAGTACACGGACCTTATAGTCGGAGAGGTGCATATCCTTAAGCTGCGGGAAGTAGGTCTGCAGCGCCTTGCGCAGTGCGTTGTCCAGCGCGTTGACCGGACCGTTGCCCTCTGCCGCAGTGTACAGGCTCTCGCCGCCCACCTTCAGCTTGACGAAGGCTTCAGAGACTACGGAGCGGCCGGCGGTCTTCTCAACCAGCATTTTGAAGGATTCGAAGGTGAACAGCTCATTCATCTCGCCGGTAGCTTCCCGGAGCAGCAATTCAAGTGAGGCGTCTGCACCTTCGAATTGATACCCCTGATGTTCAAGATCCTTGATCTTGTCGATAACCTTGCGGGCCTGCTCGCTGCTTGGATCAAGGCTAAGCCCCATCTCCTGTGCCTTGGACAGCACATTGCTCTGTCCGGCCAGCTCGGAGACCAGTACACGCTGCTTATTGCCGACCAGCTCGGGAGCGATATGCTCATAGGTCCGTGAATCACGCAGGATCGCCGAGACATGAATCCCGCCCTTATGGGCAAAGGCTGCTGCCCCCACATAAGGCTGGTTCACCGGCATGTTCACGTTGGCGACCTCACTGATATACCGGGCCGTGTTGGTGAGCTGCGGCAGGGAATCTCCGGGGATGCAGTGGTAGCCCATTTTGAGCTGCAGCGTTGGGATAATGGAGCATAGATTGGCATTGCCGCAGCGTTCGCCGTAGCCGTTGATGGTTCCCTGAACCTGACGGGCACCGGCGCCGATTGCGCTTAGGGTATTGGCTACCGCAAGCTCGCAATCGTTGTGCGTGTGAATGCCAAGAGCCGCTCCCGGAAGGATAACGCCCATCCCTGACACAATGTCATGGATCTCATTTGGCAGGGTGCCGCCGTTCGTGTCACACATGACCAGCCAGTCTGCTCCGGCCTCACGGGCACGGGTAAGAACGGCAGAAGCATATTCAGGGTTGTTCTTGAAGCCATCGAAGAAATGCTCCGCATCGAAAATAACCTCAAGTCCTTTACGCTTCAAATAGGAGATGGAATCGCCGATCATGGCCAGATTCTCTTCGAGTGTAGTCTGCAGCGCAGTATGAACATGGAAGTCCCAGGACTTCCCCACCAGAGTAGCTGCCGGAACGCCTGCATCAATCATTCGTTGCAGCCCCTCATCCTGCTCGGTCACCGTGTTCTTACGCCGGGTGCTGCCGAATGCGGTGATCTTGGCATGCAGATGCAGCTCCTGGACTCTTTTGAAAAATTCGATGTCTTTGTTATTGCTTCCCGGATTGCCGCCTTCAATATAATGGACACCCAGATCGTCGAGTTTTCTGGCGATCTTCAGCTTGTCATCCGCCGACAGACTGATCCCTTCACCCTGAGTGCCGTCGCGCAGGGTAGTATCGAAGATGGAGATAGACTTAGACATGAGTGTCCTCCTAAAAGTTTTGTGAGTATACGTATATGAAATTAATTTTTATATTATATCATTTTTACGCGGGAAAGTAACAAAGAACTTTTCACTTGGTTGTCACTTGGGTGCTGTACTGCAAAGTTGACCTCCCGCCAGGGGAGAGGTATGCTGAAATAACATAGGGAACCCCGAAGATAAGAAGGTGACACCGTGCAGAATGTGGATCAATATTATCCGGCGAGCGGCAGGGTTATTCTGCATGTGGACATGAATGCTTTTTACTGCTCTGTGCACGAGGCGGAAGACCCGGAGCAGTACAAAGGCAAGGCGACGGCTGTTGCCGGGAGCGTGGAGTCCAGACGGGGCATTATCGTCACCTGCTCCTATGCCGCACGCAGGCTTGGCATCTCCACCGGGATGCAGGTGCAGAAGGCGCTGCGCATCTGCCCCTCCCTGATCCTGATTAAGCCGAATTTTCATCTGTACCGCAAGTACTCGAATGCATTTATGCAAATCGCCTACAGCTATACGCCACTGCTGGAAGCTGTCTCGATAGATGAATGTTATCTGGATATCACCGGTTCCCGCCAATTCGGAACGCCGCTTGAGATTGCCGGGAATCTCCAGCGCAGGATTATGGAGGAGCTTGGCCTGCCTTGTTCCATCGGGATCGCCCCCAATAAGCTGCTGGCGAAGATTGCTTCAGATCTGAAGAAGCCAAGCGGGATCTCAGTGCTGCGCCTGCGTGATGTGCCGTCCATTCTATGGGACAAGCCCTGCAATGAGATGTTCGGCATAGGCAGCAAGACGGCAGAGAAGCTGCGGAAGCTGGGGATCTACAGCATCGGACAGCTGGCGGCAGCGGATGAGACGATGCTGGTCGGGCATTTTGGCGTAATGGGCTCCTGGCTGAAACGGGCAGGGAACGGGATTGATCATGGAATCGTCAATCCTGAGCGGGAACAGAGCAAGTCCATCGGACATACGACTACGCTGCCGCATGATGTGGTGGGTCTGGCGGAAGCGCGCCCGATCCTGCTGAATCTCAGCGATCAGGTAGCCCGGAGGTTAAGGAAGCAGGGGCTGGTTGCGGCGGGCGTGCAGCTGACTATCCGTACACCGGATATGAAGACGATTACCCGCTCCCGCCAGCTGGAGGCTCCTACGGAGAGCTCTGAGGACATCTATAAGGCAGTCTGTGACCAGTTCGCGCGCCACTGGAAAGGCGACAAGCCGGTGCGGCTGCTGGGTGTAACTCTTCAGGGGCTGACGCTCAAAGAGGAGGCCGCCATTCAGTTGGATCTGTTCGATTATGAGCGGCAGCCGAAGAAGGAATCACTCAATAAGGCGATGGACATGCTGCGTAACAAATTCGGCGAGAATGCCGTGCTGACCGCAGGTATGCTTAGTGACAGCCACTCGGCGCGGCTGCGCAACCACAAGGAACGGGGCACCTCATTGCAGAAGGATAATCTGAACGGAGCAGAGCGGGATGCGGACTGAAATACCTTGCCGGGACAGCCGTTAAGCGGGTGCCGGAGAATGAGGCAATAATGTCAACACATTGAAAATGCATTGAAATTGTAGTCTATTTATATTAATATGAGAAAAATAACAGGCTGCGACTGCAGGCTGTATTGTTTAAGCGGGAGGCAGAGATAAAATGGCTAAGTACACTTGGGTCGAGAAGGACACATGCATCGCTTGTGGTGCTTGTGGCGCGACGGCCCCTGATATTTTTGATTACGATGACGAAGGTTTGGCAGAAGTGATCTATGAGAACGACGGCAACCACGGTAATGTAGTGATTCCGGACGACTTGTTCGATGACCTGCAGGATTCAGCTGACGGATGCCCTACAGATTCCATCAAGATCGCGGATGCGCCTTTTAACAAAGAAGGCTAAGTGCGGCTTCAATTCATCAGTACTGGAACGTTAGGAACGGATATAGGGTGAAGCTTATATTTGGTTCCTAACATCTACATAAAGGCATCTCCGACCGTGATAAATGCGGCTTGAGATGTCTTTTTTTGCGGCTTGTGCCGATATAAAATAGAAGTTAACTAAAAATACATATGAATCTTACTCCCTGGAGGCCAATGTGAAAAATTCTCAGCATCTAAAAGCGTATGTACAGATGCATCCGGATAATAAGATGGCATGGTACTTGCTTGGTAAGGAATACTATAAGAACGGACAGTTCGGAAAAGCGAATTACTGCTATAACCAGGCCGGGGAAGTCTATGAGGCTTTTGAGCACAGCAAGGTGCCAGCGGATATGCTGCAGCAGTATGAAGAAGGGCTGCTGCAATCGGCCCGGGAACGCCAGACGTCAAGGCTCAGGAAACGGCGTGTATTGCTGGCTCTAATGCTGCTGCTGTTGCTGCTTATTCCGGCTGCCGTAGCTCCGGGAGTCCCGCAGGAGAATGCCGAGACACCTGCAGGCGAGAGGGTAAATGATCCCCCGGCAGCGCTGGCGGCAGTAACCGGAGAGAAGCAAGAGAGTCCGCGAGATCCGGAAAGTCTGGATTTCACCGCGGTTGCGGCGGACGCGGCGGCCGGGGGACAAGGGCTGGCAAGCCTTCTGCAACAGACGAAGACTCCTTCTGTCACGGCACTGCTCAGTATGAGACGCTCCGGCCAATGGCTCCTGTGGAACAAAGGGCTTCCTCTGGCAGCTACGCTTGCCAAGACTGGAGAGGGGCGTGTAGTGTACCAGTCCTATGACCCGGCAGCGTGTGAATGTCAGCCGCCGGATGCGGCGGACATCAAGCAGCAGGCGGGGAAATGGCAGAAGCGGCAGGAGGAGCTGGCTGTACTCTGGAGTGCAATGCGCGCCTATAAGAGCAGCAAGGGGGCTCTTCCCGGATCGGTGCAGGATCTGGTGAAGCCGTTCCCGGCGAATGTGCTTGGCGGCGTAACACCGCTGATGAAGGAGGCGTTCACACCGCTTCGTGCAGCCGCCGCAGGAGCAGAGGCTTCACCGCAGCCCACAGCATCTCCGCAGCCTTCCTCCGGCCCGGATACCAGCTCTCAGGGGCAAGGGCAGACCAGCGGGAGCCATGCGGCAGCAGGCGGGGAAGCGAAGCCTTTTTTTGCAGCACCGCTTAAGATTATTGTGGATAAACAAAAACACCGTCTGGCAGTGACCAGCGGCAGGATTATTCTGCGGAACTATGCAGTAGGGCTCGGCGGCGACAAGACACCTGAAGGGGAATTCGTGATTAAGGACAAAGTGGTTAACCCGAACGGGCGGGATAACGGGGAATTCGGCAGCCGCGGGATGCAGCTCTCGGACAGCAATTATGCAATCCACGGGACGAATGAACCGGATAGTATTGGCAAGGATGAGTCGCTGGGATGTATACGGATGAGCCGCAAGGATGTGGAGGAGCTGTTCGCCATGGTGCCGATGGGGACGGCGGTGCAGATCGGCACAGGGGTTCTGCCTGAGGAGCTAGTCGTACCGGAGGAACGTTTCCCTTCGGATTCGCCCCGGGATCAGACCAACCCCCATAAATTGTACCATTGGCTTCATTAATTCCCTGCTACGATGAATAGAACAACAATGAGTGCAATCAGCAGTACCAGGCTGGCACCGATCCACAGGATTGCTTTGCGGTTGACTTCTTCCTTCTTCTGCTGGAGTGTTGGAGGTTTGCGTTTTGTTGACATCTTGTCACCCTTCTTTCTCTCATCATCTGTGGTACCCCTTACATGAAGCCGGTTAGCGGCAGTAGAGCGGATTGAAACCCGCCTCTCTATTTTAGTCTGTATGAAAAGACAAGTCTAGCCGCAATCTCTCAGCCGTTCCATATCTCTGCATTCCAACGGTTTGAACTGTGATCGGCAAAAAACTTTTCTTTTCACCCGGAAACGGATAAAATTAAGAAGAAACTTATAGATACGGGAGTCGTTATGCGAATGGGGTTCCCTTGAAGGAGCGAGAACGGTGCTGTATCGACATTTTGGCAAACCAATTTTCTTTAAAATGGACCCGGAGACGGCGCACCATCTCGTCGTAGGCGGACTAAACAAAGCGGATTTAGTTCCCGGCGGAAGTGCGGCTATGCGCCTGATGTACGGTGTCCCTGAGACGGCTGACCTTGCAGTGGACCTGTTCGGGGTACATTTTCCTACACCCGTAGGCTTAGCTGCAGGCCTGGATAAGAATGCTGAAGCGGTAGGAGGCTTCTCTTCGATCGGCTTCGGATTTATGGAAGTGGGTACGGTGACACCTGTGGGCCAGCCCGGTAATGACAGCCCCCGGCTGTTCCGCCTGCTGCCGGACAAGGCACTCATTAACCGGATGGGCTTCAATAATGAAGGCGCCGAAGCGATGGCATTACGCCTGAAGGGGCTTAAGAAACGGAGAATTCCGGTTGCGGTCAATATTGGACGCAACAAGGCTACCCCTAATGAATTGGCGCATGAGGATTACCGCAAGTGTATCCGTACGCTGTATCCGTACGGTGATTTTTTTGTGGTCAATATCAGCTCGCCGAATACCCCGGATCTCCGGAGTCTCCAGCACGGCAGCGAGCTCTCGAATCTGCTCAGCCAGGTGAAGGAAGAGATGAAGCTGCAAGGTGAGAAGTATGGCCTCACCAAAGGGCTGCTGGTGAAGATCGCGCCCGATGTCAGCGACGCCGAGCTGGAATATATGGTACATACCATCACGGAAGCCGGAATGGACGGTGTGATTGCCACCAATACGACACTCGCCCGTGAAGGGCTGAAGAGCGATAAAGCCGGGGAGACGGGAGGCCTCAGCGGTCAGCCGCTGCGCGAGCGCTCCACGGAGATTATCCGCAGAATATACAGCCAGACCGGCGGCAAGCTGCCGATTATCGGGTCGGGCGGTATTTTTACAGCCCAGGATGCTTACGACAAGATCCGGGCGGGCGCCAGCCTGGTCGAAATTTATACAGCACTCATCTATGAAGGCCCGGAGGTTAACCGCAAAGTGCATGCCGGATTACGGCAGCTGCTGCGGAAGGACGGATTCCGGGGGCTCCTGGAAGCGGTGGGCGCTGATCATCACTGAAGGATGAATGGACAGGAGGACAAGGCGATGGACGTCAGGGACTGGGGAACTTTTCTGCTTCCTTATGAACAAACGGTGGAGGAATTGAAGGTTAAATTCAAGACGATGCGCTCCGAGCTTAAGAAAAGGGAAGAATATACTCCGATTGAGTTCGTGACCGGCCGTGTCAAGCGGCTGTCAAGTATTCTTGAAAAGGCCAAGCGGTTAAACGTGAAGATGGAGGATCTGGAAACGGGCATTGAGGATATCGCCGGGATTCGCATTATGTGCCAGTTCGTCGAGGATATCCGCAGAGTGGCGGAATACATCCGCGCCCGAAAGGACCTTGAAGTGTTATATGAGAAAGACTACATTACCAATTATAAGGAAAGCGGCTACCGCAGCTTCCATATGATCATCAGATATCCGGTACAAACTGCGCTCGGTCAAAAAATTGTACTGGCTGAAATTCAAATCCGTACACTGGCGATGAACTTCTGGGCAACCATTGAGCATTCGCTGAATTATAAATACCGCGAGAGCCTGCCCGATGAAATGCGGGTCCGCCTGAAGACGGCAGCGGAAGCAGCCTCCATACTGGACAGCGAGATGTCGAGCATCCGGGAAGAGATTCTGGAAGCCCAGAAGACCTTCGAGGAGAACTCGAACATGACGACCCAACTGCTGAAGGCCATCCACCAGCTGTATTTCTATCACCTCGTGAACGAGGCGATTGAGAGCCAGGAACGGTTCAATGCCATCTGGCAGGCACAGGATATGGATGCAATGAAGGAGCTGCTGGATCATGTGCGGGAGCTGCTCTCGAATGCCAAGAAAGGCAGCGAGCCGGATGGCTTATGAGCCGCTGTATCTGGCCTACCTCATCTACTTCAACCGGGACAGGGATTATTTCGAATGTCATGAGGTGCTTGAGGAATTATGGCTGGAGAAGCAGCGTGATCCGCTCTACAAAGCTCTGCTGCAGGTCGCAGTCGGGCTGTATCATTTCCGGAATAACAATGTTCGCGGCGGCCTGATTCTGCTGAAGCAGTCCCATGAAGTACTGGGCAGATATCCGGCGGTGACGCTGGGCATTGATCTGGCGAAGCTGGTTCAGGAAGCGGGAGAGTATACTGCCCGTCTTGAAGCCTTCGAGGAGCAGCCCTTTGCTTATTACGATCTGACCATCCGCATGGTGGACCCCGTGCTGGAAGAAGAGGTGAGGGTGGCTGCGCAGTCCATTCAGCCGGTTCTTCCCCAGCGGCGCGGTCCGCAGCGGCCGGACAGAATGAAGCACTAGAAGAGAATGGCATAGGCTAGAGGAACAACAGGAGCACCCGAGGGGGTGTTCCCTTAAAACGGATGCCGTCCTTACAAGGACGGCATAGTCGTTTCTACTTGATATTTGAGCAGGGGGACCCATCATGACAGCACAACTGCCCGGAACTTTCATGGAACGTATGAAAGAGCTGCTGGGAACGGAATATGAAGAATTTATTGATACATATAAGCAGCCGCCTTACGGAGGAATCCGCGCCAATACGCTGAAGATTACAGTGGACGAGCTGCGGGAGCGTTCACCTTTTGCGCTGGAGCCGATTCCCTGGTGTCCATCAGGCTTCTACACCGGGGAGGGGGCCAGACCCGGCAAACATCCGTATTATCATGCCGGTCTGTACTATATCCAGGAGCCGAGTGCCATGGCCCCGGTGGAACTGCTGGGTGTTCAGCCGGGAGACCGGGTGCTGGATCTCTGCGCAGCACCGGGCGGCAAGTCTACACAGATTGCGGCCAAGCTGCAGGGTGAAGGCATGCTGGTCACGAATGATCTGCATCCTGAACGGACGAAGGCGCTCGCCAAGAATCTGGAGCTGTATGGAGTGCGTAACGGCATTGTACTGAATGAGAGCCCGGAGCGGATCGCGGCAGCCTTCCCCGGCTTCTTCGACCGGATTCTGATCGACGCGCCCTGTTCGGGGGAAGGTATGTTCCGCAAGGATGAGGATATGGTCAGGCAGTGGGAGCCGGGAACTCCGGCCAAGTATGCGAATATGCAGCAGGAGATTCTGAAGGCGGCAGCGGCAGCGCTGAAGCCGGGAGGAACGGTTGTATACTCCACTTGCACCTTCGCGCTGGAAGAGGATGAGGAGATGATTGCCGGATTCCTGTCCGGACATCCGGAGTTCTCGCTGGTTCCCGTTGGCGGGACTGGTCCGTTCGCCGCCGGACTTGGCCCACTGCCGGGTGCAGCTCGGCTGTGGCCGCATAAGGTTAAGGGGGAAGGGCATTTCATGGCGGTACTGCGCCATGGCGGAAGTGAAGGCCTGGATAGAGAAGGGCCGGCAGCTATAGAAGAAGCTGTAGGGGCCGGAGCTGTAGAAGCGGAAGCTGTGAAAGCAGAGGCCGGATTGCCAAAAGCTTTAAAGGGACAAGCAGATCTGAGAGAAGCAACCCTATCCGTATCATCGCGGAAGGTTGCCAAATCTGCTTTTCCTTTTAAAGCTGCTGCTGGCAGGACGGATCACGGACGCGGCAAGGGCGGACACGGCTCCGGCAAGACAGGAGCTGCCGGCGGACGGCAGGCACCCGGAAGCGGGGAAGAGGCATCGTTTAAGGTCTATGCTGATTTTATCCAAGAGCTGCTGGGGAATGTGCCTGCTGGACATCCGATATGGTTCGGGGATCATCTGTATATCTCCCCGCTGCCGCGTGAAGCGCTGAACGGGCTGAAGACGATCCGACCCGGCTGGTATGCCGGACAGATTAACAAGAGCGGCAGATTCGTTCCCGGTCATCCTCTGGCTACAGCGTTGCGTCCTACTGAATGCAGCCGCTCTGTTTCTCTATACAGCGCCAGTGGCGAAGCGGTCTCCTACCTGAAGGGCGAGACATTGTCAATTCCGCGGGAGCGTCTGTCCATTAAGGAAGGACATGTCTCCAAGGGTTATACTCTCGTCTGCATTGACGGCTTCAGCGCAGGCTGGGGCAAATGGCAGGATGGTATACTGAAGAACGAATATCCCCCAGGCTGGAGGTGGACCTAGATTATGGCTACAGCAGGAAATGCGAATAAGAAGCAACGGATCGACAAGGTGCTGTCCCACATGGGAATTGGCTCACGCAGCGATATCCGCAAGCAGGCCAAGCAGGGTCTGATCACTGTGAATGGAGCTGTCGTCAAAGACAGCGGGTTCCATGTAGACCCCGGACAGGATCAGATAGAGGTGGGAGGTGAGTGGGTCCTCTACCGGGAATATATCTATCTGATGATGAACAAGCCGCCGGGCGTGTTGTCTGCAACGGAGGATAAACGGGACCGTACCGTCCTGGATCTGCTGAAGCAGGAGTATGCCTTGTTCGAGCCGTTCCCGGTCGGGCGGCTGGATAAGGATACGGTGGGACTTCTGCTGCTCACGAATGACGGCAAGCTGGCTCATGAGCTGCTGTCCCCGCGCAAGCATGTGCCCAAGACTTACGAGGCAACCGTCGAGGGGGAGGTGGATGCAGCGGATGTGGCTGCTTTTGCCGCGGGTGTGGAGCTGGAGGATGGTTATGTGACGCTGCCCGCACAGCTTAGCATTCTGGGCAGAGAAAGAGGCAGCAAGGTGCTGTCGTATATCTCGCTCACGATCACGGAAGGCAAATTCCATCAGGTGAAGCGGATGTTCGTGGCTGTCGGGAAGAAGGTGGTGTTCCTGAAACGGGTGTCGATGGGCGAACTGAAGCTGGACGAGACGCTGCCGCCCGGTGTCTGCCGGGAGCTGACTGCGGGGGAGCTGGAGCTGCTACAAGGACACACCAGACTGACCTGACAGTATACTATACAGAGAGATAGGATGATGGGGTATGAAATACAAGCTGATAGCACTGGATGTAGACGGGACATTACTGAATGACGATCATCAGTTAAGCGAAGAGAATAAAGCGGCGGTTGCCGAGGTTACGCGCCAGGGCGGGCAGATTGTACTCTGCACAGGGCGAAGCCCGCAGAATTCAATTCCTTTTATGGAAGAGATGGGCCTGTCGGGGTATGTGCTGGGCCATAACGGAGCGGTAACGGTGAGGGTGGAAGACCGTAAGGTGCTGCATCAGTACGGGCTGGATGCCAGAGGGCTGGACCCGTATATCGCCTATTGCCGCGAGCGTGATATCCATTTCGACGTTAATACCGCGTTCGATATGTATGTGGACAATGTGGAGAATCTGACGAAGGAAGCTAACTTCATGTATGAGCATTTCCGGATTATGCCTGCATCACTTCCGGCCTGGGAGGACTTCCGAGAACCGATTGTGAAATTCACTGTGTTCACGCAGTCGGGCATTCTGGATGAAGCACAGCGGGAGTGGGCTACCTGGGGAGAAGCGTACAATATTCTGCGCAGCGGAGAGTTCTTCGTGGACTTCATGCACCCCGAAGCCTCCAAAGGCAACGCGCTGAAGAAGCTGGCGGCTGAGCTTGGCATCCCGCAAGAGGAGGTATTGTCCATTGGGAACTATTATAATGATATCTCCATGCTGACTTACGCCGGCTTGGGTGTGGCTATGGATAACTCTCCGCTTGAGGTCAAAGCGGCGGCGGATGTTATTACCGGCACCAACAATGAGAACGGTGTGCGTGATGCGCTGGTGAAATACTGTCTGTCTTCCTGACTGCTGACAGCAGCAAGAAAAAGCAGCCCGCCCCCATACTGGGGAGCGGGCTGCTTGAAGTTCCTGTGCTGTGCTGCTTAAATGGAATTATACGAACAACGAACGGGAAATGATAACGAGCAATATGAAGAGCACCAAAATCGCACCGGTCGATGTGAAGCCTGCACCTACACCCATGTCTGATTCCTCCCTTGACTCATGTCTGTTCCCATTGCCGCAGTGTAGTCCGGCGGTCTTTCATGGGATAATGACATCATATGCGTATGGAGGCCGGGTGAACTGGTCAGCAGCCTAACTCTCGTCAATATGGGCTTTTAGAATCCGCAGACCTTTGGGCAGATGATTCTTGAGCTGGCCGGAGCTGGCTTTGCCCCAGCCAACAGGCAAGCCGTCTACACTTACCAGTGTCCAGCCATGCAGACTTGGTGGAACAGTCAGGCTCTCTCCGCGCAGCCAGGCTTCGGTTTCCGGACTGTCCGCAGGCATATCATAGCTGCGCGCAGCCTGATCCGGTCTAAGCGCCATGGCCAGGGCGTGGGCGGGTTCGATCCGGTTCTTCTTCAGATGGGCAATATGCAGACCGGCACGCGGAACCTTAAGGCCGTCCAGCAGCCCGGTATGCAGCCGCTCATTGAACGTCTCAGGCAGCAGGTACAGGGATTCGCCGAAGAGAAGCGGTACTCCATGTCCGGTGAATCCGGGCAGCTCTGCCGCCGACCAGTCCATGAACTGCTGATAGGCAGCTCTGAGTGAGGCGCTTGCCTTCTGGCCGTTATTGCCGCGGTCCCCGCGTTTCCCCCGGTTCTTGCGCTGGGCAGAATCTGCCTGATCCCCGTTAGCTGCCTTGCGCAGCAGGGCTACGAAATGCCCTTCGCCTTTGTCCAAATGCGGCCACAGCCGCTTCGTCACGATCAGCTCCATATCAGGATAGGCCTGTACGAAGCGCTCCATGGTTTCCTCGTTCTCTTGGCGGTTGAAGGTACAGGTCGAATAGACCATACTGCCCCCCGGCCTCAGCATCAGATAAGCATCCTGCAGAATATCCCACTGCCTGGCTGCGCACATCTCTACATGCTTCGGCGACCATTCGTTCAGCGCCGCAGGGTCCTTGCGGAACATCCCTTCCCCGGAGCAAGGTGCATCAAGCATAATCCGGTCAAACACTTCCGGGAATCGCCTGGAAAGATCCCCCGGAGCTGCGGAGGTGACCAGAGCGTTGGATATTCCGAGCCGCTCCACATTTTCTGCCAGTATTTTGGCCCGTTCCGGGTGGATTTCATTCGAGACAAGAAGTCCTTGTCCTTGCATTAGCGCAGCAATGTGGGTGGTTTTGCCGCCGGGAGCGGCCGCCAGGTCGAGCACGGTCTCACCGGGAAGCGGCTGAAGCAGCTCAGCTGCGGACATTGCGGAGGGCTCTTGAATATAATATAGTCCGGCGGTGTGATAAGGATGTCTCCCCGGCCGGGCAGGGTCTTCATAATAGAATCCGGCCGGGCACCAGGGGACTTGTGACAGGTTAAATTGTGAGAGGGCATGTTCTGCTGCGGCTTGGCCTGGATCTGAACTGCTTTTTAGCGTATTGAACCTCAGACCCTGGGTCCGCCGTGCCAGATAGCTCTCTAGAAAAGCATCCGCCGTATCCCCCAGCATCTCTCGGATGTTAGCGGTGTAAGCGGCAGGCAATCGTTCTTCATTCATAAATCACTCTCCTTGGTCCAAGTTCAAGATAAGTAAAGCTGTCATCTTAGTTGCTGTTTCGGGTGGATACCGATAAAATTAAGGCAGGGAACCTTAGCGTACCTGTAACAGTACCCGTAATTGTACATATATACAACTATATCATAATTGCCGGGCTTCACCGTAAATAGGGCAATTGTAAAGGGAGATGTACCTAATGAACTTGCTGCAAGCGCTATTCTTCCCGCCGGAGCAACCCGGTGGTGTGTCTTCTATGATCCCTTATCTGCAGGAACGCTTCCGGTCCAGCCGCTGGGAGATGGATTTGTTCTGGCTGCCCAAGCGCATCCGGGGCAAGGGACGCGAAGACATCGTCTTTGAGACCTTTGACTGGACACTATACGGCGAAAGTCCGGTTGTGCAAAAATATATACAAACCTACCGTGATTACATTTGGTGGACCAAGCTGCGGATGAGCAAAAGTTATGATCTGATCCATGCCCATCATCCGATTGCCGGACTGGCGATGAAGCGGATATATCCTGATCTTCCTCTGATCCAGACCCTGCACTCCAGCTATGAACGCGAGCTGATTCTGAATGGAGTGATCCGGGAGGGGGGGCTGGAGCATCAGTTCCTGGTCTCCATTTACCGGGAGCTGGAGCATGTGAGCGACCGGCTGATGACGGTTTCGCGTGCTTTTGCCGACTATTTGATTCCTTATGTTGAGCAGCCTGCCGACATTGGTATCATTCCCAACGGATTCGACGAAAAGAGATTCAAGCCTGTGCCGCATGAGAATGATGTTCCGCAGCTGGTTACCGTTACCCGTCTGGTGCCGGCCAAAGGCATAGATATTCTGTTCAAGGCCTGCGCCGAGCTGAAGCAGCGGGGACATGAGTACGTGCTGCACATTATAGGCGACGGGCCGAGCCGGGCAGAGCTGGAGCAGCTGGCGCAGCAGCTTGGTATTTATAATGAGACGATTTTTTACGGGTATACGCTGCATCCTGAGGAGTTCATGCCGTTCTTCGATATCTTCGTTCTGCCATCGCGGGCGGAGGCGTTTGGGTCGGTATTTGCCGAGGCGGCGCTTAGCTGTCTGGCACTGGTCGGGACCAATGTCGGCGGAATCCCCGAGCAGATTGAAGACGGGGTCAACGGGCTGCTGGTGAACCCGGATGATGCGCTGGGACTGGCAGATGCGCTGGAAAAAGTAATCAGTGATCCCGGCTACCGTTATGAGCTGTCGCGCTCGGCTTGGGACAAAGCCAAAAGCCGCTACTCTCTGACCCGTGTAGCGAATGAGCTGAAGAAAACCTACCTGCAGTTCCAGCCGGGAGTGAAGGGGTGAGCCTATGATTCCATTTCGTTTCCTCCATGCGGCGGATCTGCATCTGGACAGCCGGTTCGCAGGGCTGTCCCATCTTCCGCAGGAGATACGCTCCTATCTCCGGGAGTCCACCTTCGCCGCCCTCGGGCGGCTTGTTGGCGTAGCCATAGCGCAAAAGGTAGATTTCGTGGTCATCAGCGGCGATGTCTATGATGTCACCGATGCTTCTCTCCAGGGCCAGCTCCGCTTCCGGGAGGCTCTGGATGAACTCGGGCGCCACGGGATTCAGGTGTTCCTGATCCACGGCAATCATGATCCGCTGGACGGGCCGCGTCTGGCATCAGCGCCGCCTGAACATGTTACGGTATTCGGCGGGAGTGAGCCGGGGCGCGTTGTCGCCCGCCGCAGACAAGACGGGAGAGAGGTTGCCGTGGTCAGCGGAATCTCTTATCCGACCGCCAAAGTGACAGAGAATACAGCGCTGCGCTTCAGCCGTGAGCCGGGAAGCAGCCTGTTCCATATTGCCCTGCTGCATGGCAATGTGGATGGGGATCTTCAGCATGAGACGTACGCTCCATGCACCCGCAAGGATCTGATTAGCAGGGGATATGACTATTGGGCGCTCGGACATATTCATAAGCGGAGTATTCTGCATGAGCATCCGCCAATCGTCTATCCGGGCAATATTCAAGGCAGAAGCATTAAGGAAACCGGGCCTAAGGGCTGTTATACCGTTGATGTAGATGCAGAAGGTGCGGCTGTATTAGAATTCCATGAGCTGGACAGTGTGCGCTGGCAGGTGCGGGAGTTATCCATTGAAGGCCTGGCGGATGAAGCCGAGTGGACCCGGGCCGTGGAGAATGCGGTTGAAGAGCTTAGGGAGGAAACCCCGCAGATGATGTCGGTGGTCCGCTTCCGGCTGACCGGACGGGGGGCTGTACATAAGATACTGGCGGAGAAAGGGGCAGCCGATGATCTGCTTACCGAGCTGCAGCGGCGGGAAGCCGTCCGTGCGGCACGCAGGGAATATGCGGGTCTGGTATGGACGGAAGGCTTCTCTATAGAATCAGGACTGGCTATTGACCGTGAACGCCTGCTTCTGGAGGACAGCTTCTTGGGTGAAATGCTGCGTCTTACCGGGCGGACTAGCGTGAATGCCGGGGAGCTGGACGAGCTGGTCGCTGCTGCGCTCAAGCCGCTGATGGAGAATCAGGAGCTGCGCAGGCTGCTGATGTCGGTTGGGAGCGAGGAGAAGCTGGACTGGCTGAGAGGGGCGGCGGAGCTTGGAATAACACTGCTGAGCGGATTGGCGGAGCCTGCCGGGGCGCAGAGTCCTGCGGAGGGAGGTATGGAGCTGTCTGCCGGAAGCAGCGAACTGTCCATGGAAGAGGCTGGACTGGAGACGGGAAGTGCTAGGGTGGCAGGTAATTTTGTGGCAGGAGATGGACCTGCGATGAGCGGGAAGCTGGATCATGACGGTTCAGCGAAGCATGGGGAATGGGACGATGCCAGATCGGCGGGGAATAAGGCAATGGATAATGACGGATCGTTGAGGAGCGGGGCCGGTGCTGAGGAACCGGGAGACTGTGCTGGCCGGCAAGAGCGGAGGGATGCGGAGTGAAGATTGATTCCTTACGGATAAGCGGCTACGGCCGTCTGGCCCAGCGGGAGATCGGATTGAACGAAGGGGTTACGGTTCTGTTCGGGCGTAATGAAGCTGGTAAAAGCACCACCCTGCAGTTCATCCGTGCCATGCTGTATGGCATCCCCGGCAGGGCGAACCCTGCCGAGCGGTACGAGCCGCTCCAGGGGGGAACGCATGGCGGGGTACTGGAAGCGCGGGACGATTCCGGGTCAGCGTGGACGATCCGCCGGTATGCTTCCGGCGGCGAGGGACCGGGGAGAGCGGAGAAGCTGAATGTTGTGGTCACCCATTCCGATGGAAGCACGGAGGAGCTGAATCAGGCGGAGCTGGAACGCCGTCTGCTTGGAGGCATCTCACGGAGCATGTTCCGCCAGCTGTTCGCTGTCTCGCTCGACGAGCTGCAGGAGCTGGGTGCGCTGCAATCCGGTGAGATGAGCAGCTACCTGTTCCATGCCGGTATGGGCGGCGGCGGTGAGATTATGCGGGCGGAGAAGCGCCTAATCCAGGAGTCCGAGAAGCTCTATAAGCCGCGCGGCCGGGTCCAGGAGGCTGCAAAGATCCTGCAGTCCATTGAGAAGCTGGAAGGGGAGGTTGCGGAGAGCCGCTCCTATCTGCCCAGGTATAACGAGAATACTCTGGCTCTGGAAGCAGCGGAGCAGAAGCTGGCGCAGATGAAGGAGCGCCGGGAACGGGCCGGAGCGAAGCTGGTGAAGCTGCGCAAGGCGCAGGACATCCGGGAGCTGTGGCTGAAATGGTGTGAAGGCCGGCTGGAGCTGGCGGAGCTTCCTGTGATCCATACGTTCCCTGAGGCCGGTGCGGAGCGGTGGAGGTCGCTTGAGGCCGACCTGCGGAGTCTGCAGGGTGCGGCGTTCCGGCTGGAACGGTTGCAGGCGGAGCTTACGGAGGAGCTTGCGGCGAACCCGCCCGATCCTCTGCTTGCGCAGCAGGGTCCGGCCCTCGAAGCGCTGGACCGCAAGCGGAGCAGCTATGAGGACAAGCGCTCCGAGCAGCTGCGGGTGCAGGCGGAGCTGACTTCTCTGCGCGAGCAGCTGGAGCGCCTGCTGCGCAGCATTGGCGCAGGCTGGGACACCGCTGCGCTTGCGGGCTTCACTGCCGCCGCGGCGGACCGGGAGGCCGCGCGGCGTTATGCCGCGTCCTTTGCCGGGTATGACCGGCAAATGGAGACCCGGGGCGCGGAGCTGCTGAGCCTCCGCGCCCGCATTGCTGCCGCAGACGCTGCGCTTGCGGCGGCTGAGCGCCAGCTTGCGCAGGGTCACGCAAGCGGCGCCGCGGACTTCGCGGGCCTCGCTGCGCGCAGCCCGCGTGAACTGCTGCAGCTGTGGGACGAGCTGCAGCAGGCAGCCGAGCGCTGGCGCGAAGCCCAGCTCGGCCCTGTTGAAGCCGCCGGGCGCAGCCGCTCCGGCGGGAACGGGCGCCGGGCGGCACGCTACCGGCGCTTCCTGCAGGCGGGCGCAGCGCTTACGCTGCTGCTGCCGCCTGCGCTGTGGCTGACCGGCGCACCGCCGGTCAGCGCGTGGTCCGCGCTAGGCCTGCTGGCCGCCGCGGACCTGTGGCTCTGGGCCGCCATGCGCGCAGCGGCGGCTGATTCTTCCCCGCCGGAGCCCGGCGGCGGGGAGGCCGGCAAGGCCGCAGCGGAGATGCTGCGGCTGCGCGGGCTGCTGCTCTCCGGTGCGGAGCAGGAGAGCAGCAAGGCCACCAGCCCTGATGCCAGCGGGCTGGAAGCCGGGATGAAGGAACTGCGCCGTCGGATGGAGGCCTGGAGTGCCTGGCGCCAGCATATAGACCGGCTTACGGTTGAGGCGGAGGCCTGCCGGACGGAGCTTGCCGTGCTGACCGGCCAGGAACGGGTGCTGACCGGGGAGCTCGATCAGGCGGAAGCCAGCTTCACGAAGCTGGCCGCAAGCTACGAAGATTGGCTGCGTCAGCGGAGACTCCCGGAGGGGCTGTCACCGGACAGCCTGCCGGATCTC
Organism: Paenibacillus tritici; assembly: GCF_013204885.1. Lineage (GTDB taxonomy): Bacteria > Bacillota > Bacilli > Paenibacillales > Paenibacillaceae > Paenibacillus_AQ > Paenibacillus_AQ tritici. Next base: position 236,654 of record NZ_JABMKX010000012.1, on the reverse strand, counting down.
TTCGCCCTGGCAGAGCAGGGCCATGAGCTTCTTCGCCAGGAGGACAAAGGGACTCTGCGGCTTAGTACGCTAGAGGCGGAATGTGCAGTCTACGAGCAGGAGGGAATGAAGCTGCTCGCAGCTGCCGGGGCTGAACAAGGCGGCACAGCCCCTTCTTCAGCCCACCCCACCGCTGCTTCCGCTGTCACCGCCCAGACTGGTCTAGAGCCTACGTCACCCACTGTTCAGTCTGGTCTAGAGCCTGCGCCACCCACTGTTCAGTCCAGTCTAGAGCCTATGCCACCTGCTATCCATTCTGATCCACAGCCTACACTTTCCGCCGCCCATCCCGCCTCCCTCTTAACCTGGCTGGACCAGCGGAAGCAGGAGTGGGAGCAGCTGAAGGCTGAGCTGCTGCGCAGAGAGAGTATGGAGGTGCGGCTGGCAGAAGTCCGGGAGGAGCTGGCGGCGAACCACGCAGAACAAGCGGAATTGAACGGGCGTTGCTCCAGGCTGCTGCAGGAAGGCGGCGCCGAGGATGGCGAACACTTCCTGCGCCGTTCCTCCGCCTGGCTGAGACGTACAGAGGTGACACGGTCCGTGCGCCAATGGGAGCTGGCGATGTTTGGCGGATGGGATGAAGGGGGCAAGGCGGAGCTGCTGAGTCTGCTGGAGCAGCGGGATGCCGTGCAGCTGGAACAGGAGCGCAGCGCTGATGAAGAGGCGGCGGCCGAGCTTGAAGAAGAGCACAGCAGCCTGCTGGAGCAGCGCGGCAAGCTGCTGCGGGAACGGGAAGAGCTGACGGGACGCTGCAAGGAAGACACAGCGCTCCAGCAGCTGGAGGAGCAGCGGGCAGCGCTGCGCCAGCTGGCCGGGCAATATGCGGTAACGGCGCTGGCGGCCGAGCTGATGGGGCGGACGCGCCGCATCTACGAGCAGGAGAAGCAGCCGCAGGTGCTTCAGCTTGCCTCGGTATATTTCTCGAAGCTGACGCACGGGGAATACCGCCGGATTGTAATGACCCTGGGCCACAAGGAGCTGAAGGCCGAACACAAGGAAGCCGGTCTGCTGGATAGCGGACTGCTAAGCCGGGGAACGGCGGAGCAGCTGTATCTGGCAATCCGGCTGGCACTGGCAGAAACGATGAGCAGCAAAGTACATCTGCCGCTGTTCTTCGATGATCTGTTCGTGAATTTCGACGAACACCGGCTTCGCGCCGCCCTGGCCTTGTTAGGCGAGCTGTCGGTATCCCGGCAGATTGTAATGATGACCTGCCACCGGCATGTAGCGGAAGCAGCCGCGAATATCATACCTTCGGCTGCCATTATTTCCGTGTAGGCCGGATGGCGGGTTTGACGGCAACGATCGTGATCCCCTTCTTCCCCGGGCCTGATCCGCCTGCCGGCGGTTTCCCCTGTCCCGGCGGCGGAGATAGGGGGCTGCGCAGCAGCATGACCACCCATATCAGGCAGAGTCCGCCGAAGATCGGGTAGAATATACCGAGCAATGAGCTGAACCCGAATTGGCTGAACACATAGCAGATCAGCATCAGCAGCGGGGCGACGAGAGCAGGAGCGACCGGAAGGCGCTGCTGGAGCTGGACGCTCACCCCGTAGATGCCTGCAACGAAGGTGCTGAAGATCTCCATGAAGATCAGCAGCAGGAAAATCATCTGCACCACAGGACCCAGCCGGATCGCGATGCTGCCCATCGGGATCTCGAACTGCAGGATGCCCGGCATTTGTGAGCTCATGGCGAAGTGTGCCGCCAGCAGCATGAAGCCGATCCCGGCTCCGCCCAGAATACCGCCGCGGATAAGTGCACGCTCATCATCCGTATGCCGGGCCAATGGAACAAGCACGGCTTGGGCCATTCCAAGGTTGAAGGAAGTGTAGAGGAGCGGCGCGATCCAGGCGTTGATGGCCCCGTGATCCGTCGGCAGGAAGAGGAATCTTTCGGCTCCCGGTACAACCAGCGTATTGAAGACAAGGATTAACGACAGCGTAAGCATCAGGGGTACGACCAGACTGTTAATCTGCAAGATGCCAGAGATGCCGCGCTTTAACAGAAAATAAGAGCCCAGTATCGTCAAAAGCAGCCCTGCCTGATAGGGAAGGGCGAGATGCTCCTTGAAGATCGCCCCGGCGCCTGCGAGCATAATACTGTTGACCCCGATCAGGATAATCATGGTGAACAGGCTGATGCTGCCCCCGGCCCTTGCACCGAACAGGTGGCGGTTGAAATCCTCATAGGAGTCCGCAGCGATCCTGCGTGCGATTATCATCATTTTGGTTCCGAGCCAGATAAACAGTGCGGTGGAGAGCAGAATCGTCAGCAGGGCCCAGTGCCCGTATCTGGTGAAAAAACGGAGGATTTCCTGGCCGGTGGCGAATCCGGCGCCTACAACAGTGCCAATATAGGTGAAAGCGATCTGCAATGTGCGGATATGTGACTTCATGCTTACCCTCCTCTGAATGCTGCGAAGATTAAAATGGCGGGGTCCGCTAGGATATAGCCTTGTGCAGTCCGCATAGTACAGGTTATGATGAGGGACAGAGGGACATGACTTCCGCCTATAGGAACAAATGCTTTTTTCAGTGGAACGTCTGCAACAAGTGGAAACGGCTTTGCCGGTCCTTTTAAAGGACGGCATTCGTTTCAGCGAGAAATCGAAGGATAAGTTATCGTGTGAAACAAATAAATTCTTATATTTTTATTAAGGGTAATGGAGGTTCGAAATCATGGAATTATTGAAACAGCGGATTTTGGAGGAAGGGGTTGTCGTCTCGGATCAGGTGCTGAAGCTGGACGGTCTGCTCAACCACCAGGTCGATCCGATGCTGACGATGGAAATGGGACGGGAATTTGCCCGCAGATTCGCTGAGGCTGGAGTGTCGCGCGTAGTGACCGTGGAATCCTCGGGTATTGCCGTGGCATTTGCCACCGCTTATGAGATGAAGGTGCCGCTGGTATTTGCCCGCCGCAAAAAAACGCTGCTGGCTGATCCCGACGCTCTATGCGAACGGGTGCCCTCTTTTACCAAAGGGATTGTGACGGACATCATGCTGTCCCGCCAATACATCTCGGAGAATGACAAAATCCTGTTCATTGATGATATTATCGCCAACGGCGATGCGGCCCGCGGCCTGATCAAGATCATTCAGCGTTCGGGCGCTGAGCTTGTAGGTCTGGGTGTAGTTGTCGAAAAAAGCTTCCAGGCCGGTGCGCGTACGATCCGGGAACAGGGAATCCGGCTGGAATCGCTTGTTGATATTACCTCCCTTAGTGAGGGAAAGATTACTTTCGGGTAAAATTGAAGTGTCAATAACAGGAACTTAGCCTATTTTTGAAACATCTTCTTTTCACCCTATAAGTTTTCCTTTATAATAAAAATTAGACATGAGAGGGGAGGCGTCACAATGGGGAAAGAACCGGTGACTGAGCAATTTTTTATTGATAAACTAACCGAGGCTAAGGATCACTTCGAACGTGCGCTGGATTGCAAACACACGGAGTTCGACGATTTGTATCCCTATATGATTGAACATCCTCAATTTTTCTGGTACAAACGTTATGTAGCTTGGTCGGAGCTGTTGACAATCACAAGTTTGTGTGAAGAGCTGTCGTATGGCTGGAGACAGTTATTCACGGACCATCAGGTAGAGTATCTTGAAGAACGTGTGATGTCCGCTAAAGTTCTTGACTTCTGGTTTGAGAAGAATGAAGCGCTGATATAGGAACTTCATAAGACATACAGATTGCCTAGTTCGTAACTAGACCCGGATGATTCTCATTTGGGTCTTTTTCATGACCTTAACCGGGTAAATATTGGACAAGCTAAAGACAGAGAGGGGAATAGAGAATTATGATCAGTGATGAACAACTGGACGCCTACCGGATCTCAGGAGAAAAGATACGCGTTGTACGGGATGGACTGGAGAGCAATGATGTGAAGGGGATCGTGCTGGCCTGGGATGAGTCCCAGGTGATGATCCGCCGACCCAATAAGCGGGTGGTGAAGCTGGACCGGAATTATCTGTATCAGCCGTTCAGCGAACCCAGACCAGAAGCGGACACGGCGGAGTAACCGGGATCTATGGAGGGAATTATGAAGCTGCCTGTAATTAAAAATGCCGGGGAACTGGCCGCGCTGGTGCGTGAGATTGGTTTCCTGCCCTTGTTCCGCTGTGAAATCGGAGGCTTCTCCCTGGAGGAGTGCACTCCCGCCGGTTACTGGTTTGTGAAGGATGTGGAGGGCCCGTGGGAGTGGCGTGAGGAGATTGCGGCCGGGGGCGAGATCGCTTATGCGAAGCTGTTTAACAAGAAGGCCGGGTTTGTCAGCAAAGAATGGTACCCGGACTTCGCCAATTACCGCCGGGACGGTTATGATTTCGATGCCAGATATGATGACGGACTAGCGTCCATGCCAAGCAAACAAATTATGGATGTGCTTATGGAACACAAGGAGGGATTGCTCTCCAATGAGCTTAAGCAGCTGGCGGGCTTCGGCAACAATGGTGCTAAAGGCTTCGACACCGCAATGACGCATCTGCAGATGCAGACGTATATTACAGCCAGCAGGTTCGAGTACAAGCTGGACCAGAAAGGCCGCCCCTATGGCTGGGGGATCGGGCGTTATGCCGTGAGCGAGCACATCTTCGGAGCAGATTGGGTAACTTCCCGTTACACCGATAAGCCCGAAGAATCGAAAGCGCGGATTGCCGGGCAGGTAGCGAAGCTGTTCCCCGATGCCGGGGTGAAGCAGGTGGAGAAGGTTTTGAAGTAAGAAACAAACATGTCCTTCAAGGCACAACTCCAGCATGAAAATGAGCAGCGCGCCTAAAAACAGAACATCGTCTGTTCATCTATTTAACAAATGTTAACGGAAAACCGAATACAATTGGACTTGGAGCGCCACGTAGGCCGAATGTAATCGAAAAACCGAACACAATTGGACTGAACGCGCCACGTAAGCCGAATGTAATCGAAAAACCGAACACAATATATGGCCGTTAAAACGCATGGGCCCATGCGTTCGAGACTAATTAGGATGGCCAAGCCACGCTCCATTAGCGTATCATATATTGAAATGTAGCCGCACCAAGAGCCTCGTCCAGAATAGGACGAGGCTCTTCATGTTAGCAGTACAATCCATTACAAGCCGCGGCTTAGATGGACAATGCCATCTGTTCCACACGTTCTTCTCTGGGAAGAACGGAGGCAAGCTCGGCACCCAGTCCGAGATAGGCCCGCATACGCTGCATCATCTCACTCCGGAAGCCGGGCCAGAGGATATGGATCTCGCCGGCATATCCCCGGCAATTATACTCGGCAGTAACTCCGCGCTGATCCTGGCGGACGGTACTGATCTTCAGCTGATGGGAGGTAAGCTCGCGGGTAACCTCCTGCAGCATCAGGGAAGTCTTCTTGGTAGCACTGGATACCAGCTCCATGTAGAGCTGGGGAGTCTTGAACAGACCGCTCTTGCCGATGGCACGGCAATCCCGTTCAAATACTTTATGGATAAACGTTAGCAGCAGGTAGCTTCTGACCAGGGACAATTCATCTTTGGATATATTCTCAGGGATTGTTGGTGTAGTTGGGGTATATCGCTTGGTAATCGCCATATAAATCACCTCATTTATAGTATGCGAACCTTTGTTCTCATTATACATCGAACCCGTACATAAAAGCAATATTTAACCAGAAATTTATGGGAAGAAAGAAAAATTTAAAAAACTTGACTCCATAATTCCGGCATGGTAAGATCTATCTTGTGACTGCGTTAAGCAAGTCAACCGAATATGCGGTCATGGCGGAATTGGCAGACGCGCTGGCTTCAGGTGCCAGTGATAGCAATATCGTGGAGGTTCGAGTCCTCTTGACCGCATCACTGATGTACAAAGGCCCGTTCATTTACCCTAGTGGTAATGAACGGGTCTTTGTTATACTATAAGAATTCAGAGGCTTCATATGATCAATTAATCTGAAATACAGGAGTGAGCGACTATGAGCTGGGATGTACTGATCATGAAGGAGAAATATGATTTCGACGCACCTGAGGACAAGCAACCTGCGATACCTCCCCTTGGACAACGTGATGAAATCATCGGGAAGTTGACTAGCTGTATTCCAGAGCTGGATTACCGGGATGCAGCATGGGGATTCATGAATGGCGAGGGATATTCGATAGAGTTCAACACAGGAGATGAGGAAACCGTGGACTCCATCATGCTGCATATCCGGGGCGGAGGAACGGTTATGGATACCATCCAATTGGTTTGTGATACCCTGGAAGCCTATGCGCTGAATACATCGGATGGTAGCTATATCAATTTTGAGCAGCCTGAAGAAGCGGAACAATCATGGGAGCAGTTTCAGAAGTATCGTGATCAGGTGATTAAGGAATTCAAATAAAATAACATAAATCAAATTCCTACCCTAGGATAAACTGCAGGGAGGCTGCCATGAAAAAACCATTATTCCGGGCGTTGATCACAGGACTGCTATTTGTAGGTGTATATTATGGTGTTCAGGCTATTTACGGGATGTATCTTACTATGAGCCTTGCTCCAGATTTGGCAGATCAGTATACGTCCGCTAATGATTTGCAGTATAAAGTAACATTCGGGGTGGCAGATCATCCTGTGTGGAGAATAGTAGAGGTCTTTGGTCTGATGCTGCTTGGAATGATTGTCTATTATACAGGCAGGGTATTGAGAAGGAACGCCTTCAAAAGCCATAAGTAGCCTTGCCGATAATAATATTGCTTGCGGACCCTGGCGTCCGCAAGCGTTACGTCAGAAACATCCACATCAGCTCTAACACATGGCCCAGCTTTCTCTGCACGCCCTCAGCGTTACCAACCTGCCGAACGCCAACTCTCCCTGCACGCCCTCAGCGTTACCAACCTGCCTAACGCCAACTCTCCCTGCACGCCTTCAGCGTTACCAACCTGCCGAACACCAACTTTCCCCGCACACCCTCAGCGTCAGCAACCTGCCGAATACCAGCTTTTCCCGCATCTGCTTCACCGTCACCAAGCACCCCGATACCATCCCACGCCTAGCCCGTTCACGGATTCGCCCTAACCCCAACAAACCTGATCCATCCGTCATCCGGTAACCCGCCATCCTGCTCCTGTCTGGATTATATCCCCGGTAAACACGGCGGAATCAAGAGATTAACACGGACCATTCCCTCATCAAAAACAGTTTAAATTAACGTGCAGAATGGTATTGACGCCTGAACAATCAGCATGTTAATATTTTCACGAGACAAACTAACATGTCAGTACACCTATATAGCATGTTAGCATGTTATTTTATTTGATCCTATTACAGGAGGTTATTTTGTGGATGTGGCTAATGTTGTAATCGGTTTCATTATGGTTTTATCATTTTTTGGATTGGTGTGGTATTGCGTTAAGGGGTATAACCTCATGGTGGGCTTCTTCGTCATGTCGGTGCTGTGGACCTCGATTGCCCTGATCGGTAATTCCATTCATCCCACCTCTGTGATGGAGGGCAAGACGTTCATTGATGTCCTGACGAACGTGTTCCAGACGGGGCCGGAGAACTACGGTAAAGCGATCCTGGTTAATATCTTCTTCGGTGCATTCTTCGGCAGAGTCCTAATCGACACCGGAATTGCCGCGACCTTAATCCGTAAGGTAGTAGAGCTGGGGGGAGACAAACCAAGAGTCACCATGTCACTGCTGTGTATAGTTACCGCTGTAATCTTCACATCCATGACCGGCATCGGTCCGGTAATCTCCATTGCTGTAATCGTGTTGCCAATCATGCTGTCGCTCGGAATTCCTTCACCGATTGCCTTGTTCTCCTTCATGGGCTCCATTATGGCGGGGATCTTCGGGAACATCGTGAATTTCAAGCAATATCAGGCTATCTTTGCCACAGCCAATGAAAGTTATGCCAGCTACGACTATAATACATATTTCAAATTCGGCATGATTGCGATGGCTGTATCCCTGATTGTTGTACTGGTTGTATCGAACGTGATGATGAACAAAAAGATCTCAAGAGCCTGGGCCGCCACGCCGGATACCGGCGCTACGAAGGATGCGCCTGCCATCTCCTGGATTTCCATCATCCTGCCCGTTATCGGCGTGGTGGTGCTTAAGGTTCCGATTATATTTGGCTTCATCTTCGCCGCATTGTTCGCCTTGCTGACCTGCGGCAAGTTAAAGGGTGGTTTTGCAAACGTTTGCAGAATGCTGTCGAAGCAATTCTCGGACGGAGCCATTGATGTGGCGCCGATGATCGGTTTCTTGCTCACCCTGTCGATGTTCAACAATGCAGCCACCTATGCTTCGCCCTATTTCAAAGAACTGCTGGATGGTGCGATGCCGCAGACAGCGTTATTGCTCTGTATCGTATTCGCCATCCTGACACCGCTCGGCTTCTTCCGCGGCCCGATGAACCTGGTCGGTTCGGGTTCGGCGATTCTGGCCGTAGTCGTTGCAACGGCAGCCTGGCCGGTGCAATTCCTGTATCCGTTGTTCGCCATTACTACTGTAGCACCGCAGCACTTGGACGTAACCCAGTCCTGGGTCGCCTGGGGCTTCGGCTATACGAAGGTTCCGGCCAAGGAATACATGAAGATGTCGATTCCTACAGGCTGGATCATCGGTATTATTCTATGCGCGGTCGTATTCTTCATGTACGGCAATCTGGTGTAGCATGTTTTATAATGAAGAGAAACGGAGCAATCATATGGGCAAAATGGTTAGGATGGGTATCGACGTAGGGGGAACACATACCAAAGCAGTGGCCATCGACAATGCGACACATGAGATTATCGGGAAATCATCGGTCAAGACGACACATGATCATGCCACAGGCGTAGCCGCAGGTGTGGTGAAATGCTTCATGAATTGCCTGGAGGAGAACAATATCCGGCCGGAGGATGTAGTGTTCGTGGCACACAGTACAACACAGGCGACCAATGCGCTGATCGAAGGCGATATTGCCCAGGTTGGCATCATTGGCCTGGCGAAGGGCGGTCTTGAAGGCTGGCTCGCCAAACGGCAGACCAAGCTTCAGAATATAGATCTGGGCAACAGCAAGGAGATCAAGATTTATAATGGCTTCCTTAATGTTAAAAAAATGTCCGAAGCCTCCGTGCTGGCGGTCATTGATGAGCTTAAGCGTCAGGGGGCACAGGTGATTGTGCCTTCCATGGCTTTTGGCGTGGATAATGGACGGCCTGAGGAACTGGTATATATAGAAGCTGAGAAACAGGGTATGCCGACCACCATGGCCTCCGACATTACGAAGCTGTACGGGCTGACCCGAAGAACCAGAACGGCGGCGATTAATGCAAGTATTCTGCCGAAGATGCTGGATACGGCCAATTCAACAGAGCGGTCTGTCCGGGAGGCCGGTGTCCATGTGCCGCTGATGATTATGAGAGGCGACGGCGGTGTGATGGAGATCAGTGAGATGAAGAAGCGGCCTGTGCTGACCATGCTGTCGGGACCGGCGGCCTCGGTTATGGGATCGCTGATGTATCTGAGAGCGTCGAACGGGGTGTATTTCGAGGTCGGCGGTACGACAACCAATATTGGTGTCATCAAAAACGGCCGCCCGGCCATTGACTATTCCATCGTCGGCGGCCATCCGACCTATGTCAATTCACTGGATGTGCGGGTACTCGGTGTTGCCGGCGGTTCGATGATCCGGGCCAATAAGAGCGGTGTGGTGGATGTCGGTCCGAGATCGGCGCATATCGGCGGTCTGGATTATTCGGTCTTCACGGACCCGGAGAAGATCAAGGGAGCGCAGGTCGAGTTTTTCTCGCCGAAGCCTGGTGATCCTGCAGATTATGTAGCGATCCGTCTGGAGAACGGGGAACGGGTGACGATTACGAACTCCTGCGCGGCGAACGTGCTGGGCCTGGTGAAGCCGGAGCATTTCTCCTACGGGAATGTGGAAGCAGCGAGAAGGGCGATGCAGGCGCTGGCCGATTACTGCGGAACGACAGCCGAGGATATTGCCAAGCAGATCATGGAGAAGGCCTATGCCAAGATCGAGCCGATCATCCTGGCGCTGGCTGAGAAGTACAAACTGGAGAAGGATCAGATCTCCCTGGTGGGTGTCGGCGGCGGGGCAGCTTCGCTTATTGTCTATTTCTCGGAGAAAATGGGCCTCAAATACAGCATCCCGGAGAATGCGGAGGTCATCTCCTCCATAGGCGTGGCCTTGTCGATGGTCCGGGATGTAGTCGAGCGGATTATTCCTTCCCCTTCCAAGGAAGTGATTGCCGCCCTCAAAATGGAAGCCATGAACAAGGCGATACAGAGCGGAGCGACACCGGAGAGCATCGAGATTCATATTGACATTGATCCGCAGACCTCCAAGGTGACTGCGATTGCTACCGGCTCTACGGAAGTCAAGACGACCGAGCTGCTGAAGGAATGTACGGAAGAGGAATTGCAGGAGCTGGCGGCACAGGATATGCGTATTCCCGTCGAGCGGACAGTGCTGCTTGAGAAGACCAGATACGTGTATATTTTCGGCGAAAAGATGGATAAGGCCGGTGAAGCCGGTGCGGTTCGCATCCTGGACACCAAAGGGTTCATCAAGGTACAGAGAGGCCGGGCGATGGCGTTTAAAACCACGGCCGGGGACTATCTGAATGCCGTCCGTAAGCTATGGGAGGCGATGGCCGTCTATCAGACGGAGCTGATCGCAAGGCCTGACTTTTACCTGTGCATCGGGGCCCGCGTCATGGACTTCACCGCTTCGGACTTTGAACAGCTGGAGCTGCTGATGGATATCGAAGTATCCACGTTCGAGCCGGACACCGAGATCATTGTCGTGGCAGCCAATATCAAGCAAAGCTAACGGCCGTAAAGAGTAAGACAGGGAAGAGGACACAGGGGGAGGTATGCAGGTGCAGAGGAAGCTGGGAGAGATGATGGATGATTTGCTGCGGGTTGACGATGAGGCTTGGGGGATGTACGCCTTCTCCAGAGATATTCTGAACCGGCGCATTCCGCCTGTGACCAAGATAGAGATGCTAGTGCGGGCCAGAGCCTGCGGGATTGAATACGCCCGGCGGATGATCCGTGACTATGGCACCAGCGATGTCCGGGAGATTGCCGGGAAGCTGAACCTGAAGCTGGAACTAAGGAGTGCAAGCATGACCGGCAAGCGGGTGCTGTTTGCCAGCTATACGCCTCCGGACAAGATTGAAATTATGGAAGAACCCGTGCGCAGGGCGGCGGAGCTGGTACAGGCGGAACAGCCTGCTCTAGTTGAACTTTTTCCGCAAGCTGGTATAATGAATACTATCCTTGGCCACGAGATTTTTCATGGTGTAGAAGACCGGTATGCACAGGAAATATACACCCGGACCGAGCGGATTCTGCTATGGAAGCTGCTGGGCCTGAAGAATTATTCTACTATACGCACCTTAAGTGAAGTCGGAGCCATGGCCTTTACGCAGGAATTGAACAGACTAAGCTACTCACCGTTTATTCTGGATATTCTGCTATATTACAGCTACGATTCAGCCAGTGCGGAGATCATATACCGTGATGTACTAGGAGTGAGTTCAGGGAAGGTGTAGGGAATCCGTTGAAGATTATTAATAACAGTAATTCACTAAATGATGTAACTTACAATAAAATAAAAGAAGACATCATGAATATGACGTTGGAGCCGGGAATGGATGTCAGTGTGCAGAAGCTGTCGGAACGTTATGGCGTCAGCCGGACACCGGTGCGTGAAGCTGTAGTCCGCCTTCAACAGTCGGGACTGGTGGAAATATATCCTCAGCGCAAAACCGTAGTCTCCAAGATTGATCTGCAAAGAGTGCGTGAGGAATGGTTCATCCGGACCTCGCTTGAATCCGCGGTGATTGATGAATTCATCCGCAAGTGCAGTGAACTGGTAGCAGATACGATGCAGGAACTGATTAATAAGCAGAAGAAATATATGGATAAGAAATATTTCAGAGAATTCTATTTCAAGGACAACCGCTTCCATCAGCTGATCTTTCAGACGGCGGGGGAGGAGTTATCCTGGTTTACCATTGAAGAAGTAGCCTCCCATTATAATCGCATCCGTCTGCTGTACGGCAAGATGGAGGGGGTGCAGCCCTCCGATATTGATAAGCATGTGAAGATGGTCGCGGCTACCCGTAAGCGGGATGTGGAAGGGATGCGCAAGGTTGTGATCGAGCATTCCAATACCCTTCTGGACCGGGTTCAGAGCATGTCCAAGTTATACCCGCAATTCTTCTGATCATAGACCGGCTGTCATGTTAAAGGCGTATACTGAAAGCTTTCTCCGTATGGAGGGGCTTCCGGTATACGCCTTTTGTCGCGAACTAACCAATCCGTCTCTACTTGTTCAGCCGTTCTATAGCTTCTTGAGCCGCCGGTAATACAGCCAGGTTCTGACCGCAAACGAGCCGAAAATAAGGATGCAGAGGAACATCAGTGATGTGTTCCATGCCCGGGAAGCGGTGATTCCGTCTTGCAGCATCCCGTCAATAAATGCCGTCACATTCAGGCTGTAGAGCAGAATCATGGGCAGGAACAGCAGGGTATAGCTGACGGCAATTTTGCGTGCGTGCTTCAGGCGGTGGTAAGGATCACTGTAGATTTCCGGCTGCTGCGCATGATCCGGCTGCTCCCGGCTCCAGATGGTCCATTTCTGCAAGGAAAAAGGTGAGCTATAGACCTTATTCCAGCCTGCCTGGCGGTGCAGTTCGACATACTCCTCATCGCCAATGACCTGATAGTCGGCGTGATACTTCATTTGGCGCGGACTGCCTTGGCTGAAATGGAACAGGGTTCCCCCCGGGCCGACTTTATACAGATTCCAGCCCAGCCGCTCCTTCTCCTCCAGCCATTCCTCCAGCCGGTCGGGAGCGTACATCCAGCCTAACTTCAGCCGCGTCATCTTAAGGCCCGCTGGCTTCTGCTGTTCATGAGTCTTCTTGATAACATCTTGATTCAATTGGAACCCCTTGCTGGCCGCCCGGAGCTTAATAATCGAATAGATTGCAAGGATAAGCAGGATCACAGCCAAGACTGCTGCGACCCAGGTAACCGCCCACAACGGGCTTTGTTGCGTCTGCATAGGAGTATCCTGGGTCAAGGAGAAGCCTAGCGCAATCAGCGGGATCATCGCAATGAGCAATAAGTACACCAATATTCCCATGAAAATATAGGAGATCTTGCGGTTCCGCCTTAAGACCTCTTTGCGGGAAGGGTACGCCTTAATCTGTGCCAGCTGCCGCTCATTCTCGTAGACGGTCCATTTGCCTTGCTGCAGGCGCTTGCTCCAGCCTTCAGCAGCCAGATAGGATGACATGGAAGGCTGGGAGGAGGGTCCATACCCGATCTGATAAGAACGCTGTACCGGTTGAGCTTGCCGGAAGGTGAACCGCCGGAGTAGCAGGCTCCACTCCGCCAGCACCCAGCCCTGACTTGCCATATCGGCCAGCCAGGCTTCTGACTTGGGCAGGTCATAACTCCAGAAGGGCCGAAATACCCTTTTCATACAAATTCCTCCTCACTGGTAATGGCATTGCGGTGAAGTTCCTTCAATCTGCTGATTTCTGCGCGCATTACTTCTTTCCCCAGACTGGACACCTCGTACACCGTCTTTCTCTCTCCATCGGCGAATACAACGATCAGTCCGTCCTTGTTCATCTTCGTCAAAGTTCCGTATACCGTACCGGAGCCCAGTCTAAGCCGCCCTGCGGACAGCTCCTCCACATGCTTGATGATTCCGTAGCCGTGGCGGGGTTTGGTCAGGGACAACAGAATATAGAACGCCGTCTCTGTCATCGGCACATACTTTTTCAGCACTTTATCCGTTGCGGACACCAAGATCACCTGCTTCGCCAGTTCATTGTGCATACTCATGGCATATGTCTTGCCGTGACTATGTCATAACGTGACTATATCACGGTGTGACATAAAATTCAAGGCTGAGGGCAATTATAGCGCCGCCAGCTCGAGCGGCTGGCAGACAGGCTGCCAGATCTCGGGCACATGCTTGATCTCCGAACAGTAGACCGCCTGCAAATATCGGCTGAGCGGGGAGAGTTGGCCTTCGACCAGGACTTCCTTGATCTCCGAAGGTTTGGTAGGGATATCCCTCCTGGATATGGACATGAATTCTGCGACGGGCAGCAGCATCCCGCAGCTTTTGCGGTAGGACATCCGGTGCGGGAATCTGGGCGAGCTGCCGGAATCATATTTGGACAGCCTGATCCGGTCAAACTGACCGGTGAGCAGCTCGGGAGCGGAGAATTGGAGAATAGCAAACGGTTCGTCCGGTTCCCGGCGGGAGTACATGGCCGCCATTGCGAGGCAATCCCGCCAGGTCGGCCAGAGGAATACATGGCGGTCCAGGCAGCGGCGGAATTCTTCAGGCGTAGTGTACGGGTCCATGGCTTCAGGCGTGATGCGCAGATGGGCATTCAGCATAGCGGTTTGGCCGCCGTATTCTACCTGGAGGGTAGTTGTCCGGCGTAATCCGGCAGCATGTCCGGGACTCAATACGGCTGGAGCATATAAGGCATCAAGTGCAGCCATGGCCGGCAAATTGCGGGTCCGGGTGAAGTGGTATAACGAGGTGCGGAGCGGACTTTTGGTTATTGCTGCAATCAGTGCTGGATTCATGGGCATATTTTTCCTTTGCGGGAGCAGAAGTTTTTGATATTTTTATAAGATATATAAGAGACACTTAGAAATAAACAAAAAGCAAAAGAAGCGGAGGGGAAATTTGGAACTGTAGGAGCGATAGCGACCGCCTTTGTCACCGGATTTCCACCGCGAAGAGCGGTATTGATCAAGAAATCTGGGGACAACAGCGGCCGAAAGACCAAATGTTCACCGCAGTGACGATGAAGCTTCAAGTTCAAACCTTAAGTGTGTCTGATATACAATGGTACCGAAAGGATGAGACGGATGCAGGTTGAATTACTTACTCAGAGCAGGATGGAGGCATTTTTGAGCTTTTGCCGGAAGCACCGGGGGGAGCTGGATGATTCTTATCTGATTGATGAGGAGCTTGCCGGGTTCGAATGCTCCCCGGACAACCCTACGTATATTATGGCCGATTCTTCGGGGGGAATTACAGCGGCGGCTTCGCTCATGCTGAATGATTACGCCCGCAGGGGACGGAAGGCCAGATTCAGAATCCTGTATACGGAGACTGGGGATGTGAATGTATACGAGTCCTTGCTGCGCTCGGTACTGCCTCATGCGGCAGGAATGGATCAGTTGAATCTGTTCGTTCCTTTGGCAAATGCTGCGGCAATAGAGATTCTGGCATCCGTCCGGTTCGCAGTGCAGCGTTACATTTATGTCCTTGTGAGGGAGGAGGGGCAACCTCCTGCGCTGAGCTTGCCGCCGGGCTATGAGGTTCTTCCCTTTCGCAGCGGGGCGGATGAAGTGGTCTGGTGTGAGGTGCGCAATGCCGGCTTCGCCAGACTGCAGGGCAACGAGACACCGGTCACGCCTGCTATGGTGCAGCAGATGATCCGCGGAGCAGACTATATCGAAGGCGGTCTACTGATTCTGTATCATAACGGAACTGCCGTAGGTATCGTACGCGGCTCCGCTGATGAATACGAAGAGGCTCCTGCCATGAGTATCGGCCCGCTGGCGGTATTACCGGAGTATCAGGGGAGAGGACTGGGCCGGATTCTGCTTCAGGCGGCGCTGCGGTTCGCGGCTGAGAAGACGTATTCCCGTACCGTTCTGTGTGTCAACGCAGAGAATGAACGGGCGCAGGCTTTGTACACGGGAGAAGGCTTCAGGCAGGTGGAGGCTGTAGCGTGTCTGACTTATGTAGTACAGCATCAGATTTAAACTAGTGGCAAGGCGTAACGGACTGAGGCGCACGTATTCCGGATGAAAGACACCCCATGGGCAATGGAACGGACCCCATGCGAGCTTATTCTTGGAATTTCTACGCTTAAATCTCTCGTAGAGAGTCGATAAGGGCTACTCCGTCCGTTAAACCGCAAAACGTGGTGTTTTCCTGGGAATAGGGTCTCTCAGGTCCGTTAGGAGCAAACTCGGCCGGGCGCGCAGTTCCGTGGTTCGGAACCTCCGGGATTCAACCCTATTCACAGAATTCAGAAAGGGAAAAGTGGCGGATGTCTATCACGGTCCTATTTACCATCCGCCTTGCGTTTGAGCAGGACCGCATTAATCTCGCCTCCGGCAAGAATAATAAAGGAGCTGATATACAGCCAGATAAGCAGAACCGTTACGCCTCCGAGACTGCCGTAGGTTTTGGTGAAATCGCTGAATTGATTGACGTATACAGAGAAGAGGACAGAGGTTGTAATCCAGCCGATCGTTGAGAACAGCGCACCGGGCACGACTTCGCGCAGAGCCAGCCTCCGGCTGGGAGCGATCCAGTACAGAAGAGTGAAGACTATGAACATTACAAGCAGCGGAATAGCATATTGCAGCAGATCCCACAGCTTCTGGAATCCGTAGGGCAAGTCGATAAGCAGGAAGACCTGGGTTTTGAGCCAGGTACCAAGGACAAGCAGCAGAATACTGAGCAGAACGACGAGACCGATCGTCAAGGTAGCGAGCAGGGCGATGCCCCGTATTTTCCAGAAGGCTCTGCTCTCATCAATGTCATAGGCACGGTTAAGCCCCTTGATGATGGCATTCACACCTTTGGAGGCGGCCCAGAGCGTTGCCAGCATCCCGAAGGATAATAACGCCTGGCTGCGTCCGGCAGATACATCTTGCAGAATTTCTTCAATGATTGAAATAGCCTCGGCGGGCATGACCTGCTCGAGCTGGTGGATTTTGTCCTCAAGGGAGATATTGGCGTACCCAATCAGGGTCATGATGAAGATCAGAAAAGGAAACAGGGACAGGATCAGATAATAGGTCAGCTGTGCGCCTAGACCCTGGACATCATCGGCATTGATTTTAGTCCACAGCTGTTTCATGAAATTGAATGCGCCTCTCGCTCCGCCAGTCTTCGTGTTCATAGGACCCTCCATTACGTATCAGGGTATAGCCTTCGCTCAATATACAAGAATGCAGGCTTCACGCTATAAGTTACCCAATATTTACCCGTTGCAACCTCGCTGAACGGGTTCCCGGCGCAGCTTGCCTGCCAACTGTCTCATTCTCTCATCGGCATAAGCATAGATACGCATATAGCTCCGGCAAAAATAATCAGGACTGGAGCCGCCTTCTTCCGGGTTCCATTTCCGGTTCCGGGGGCATCCTCCATAACACAACGGCTGCCATTCGCAGGATTGACATGGCTCCGGCAGAGCGGGCTTCATCTGGTGAAACCGCTCGTAGTTGGGATGGGCAAGCATATCCGCAATGGAATCCCCGGCTATATTGCCGACCTTCCACTCCTCATTGATATAGAAATCGCAGGGGAAGGCGTCCCCGTTCTGCTCCAGCACGAGACTTGAAGGACATGCAGCGCGGTGAATACAGGATTCTGCTTCGCCGCCCAGGTAGACGCTGAGCATGTTATCGAAGAACCGTACCGATATTTCGGGCTTGCCGTCCTGATACCATTCGTCGAAGGCCTCACACAGGAAATCCCCGTATTCGTCCGCTGTAATCTCATAGACGCCCGGCTGATCCACCTGCTGGGATCTGAAGTCCATGCAGGGAATGAACTGAATGAAGCGGAAGTCCTGCTCCCGGTAGAACGCCATCAGTTCCCTTGCTTTACCTACATTGCCCTTATGAATAACCGTTAATATATTAAAGTCAACCTGGTGCCGCCGAAGGTGGCTGATGCCGTTCATGACCTGGACATAACTGCCCTTCCCTGCGGAATTCACCCGGCGCGAGTCATGAATCTGCTGCGGACCGTCCAGACTGACTCCGATCAGGAAATGATAGGTTTTGAAAAAAGCAGCCCACCGCCCGCTGATCAGCGTGGCATTGGTTTGCAGGGAATTGCTGATAACCGTATGCGGCGGGGCATGCAGAGCCTGGCGGTACACGACTTCCTCAAAGAATTCGTGACCTGCCAGCAGCGGTTCTCCGCCCTGCCAGGCGAAGGTGGCACTGCCGGAGCTGCGCTGCATATAATCCTGGATGAATTTATCCAGAATCCCAGAGTCGATCCGGTTAATTGCCGGTCCGGGCTTCCCTCCACAGGTACTATAATAACAATAGTCGCACGCCAGATTACAATCCTCCGAGACCGTCTTCCACATCACACCTAAACCGGAATGAGAACCGGCAGTGCAGCTAAGAGACACAGTAATCTCCTCCTGTCTTCCTATTTATTCAACATACCAGTCATTTAGAAGCATGATGGCCGCTCCTGTGGCTACGGCCTCTTCTTTGAGCTGTCCTTGAGTAAAGAACGGACTGTTCTCGGGCGAGGGATAAGTGTTCTTCCTGGCGACCTCAACCGATGTGTCGAAGACAAGTTGATGTGCCCGGATCAGGGGTCCGCCCAGCACGACACACTCCGGATGAAGAGTGTTAATCAGATTAGCCAGTCCGATCCCCAGGTACGCAGACGATTCCGTGAATTGTTCAGTAACCAGCTTATCTCCATGCCCAAGAGCTTCAGTTAAGGAGGCAAAGGTGACCCGTTCCGGAGAAATTTCCGCCAGTACGCTGCTGCGCCCAATCTTCAATTGTGTGCGTACACGCTCTTCCAGCGCCGGAACAGACACGAAGGCTTCAAGGGCTCCGTAGTTTCCTTTACCGTGCAGTCTGGGTCCGTTGGTCTGGATAATCATCTGACCCAGCGCACCCTCAGCGCCGGAGGCCCCCCGAACGATATGGCCGCCGGATATCATGGCGAATCTAATAGTTGTTCCGGCATGTACATACAGGATGTGCTGATAGTTGCTGGACTTAAGGGCCCGATGCTCACCGATAAGGGCGCAGTTGGCGCCATTGTCAAGCTTGACCGGCAGGTCAAGCCGTTCCTTCAGCATCTCGCAGATGGGGACGTTGGTCCAGGAAGCGGCCGGGAAGTGTTCCGGCTCCAGAATGATCCCGCGTTCGGAGTTCAAGGGGCCGACAGCGCCTATCCCCATACCCAGAACGCTGCCCGGCGATATGCCGTGCTCCGCCAGAAGAGCCCGGGCACAGTCCGCAACATGATCCGCGAGCAGCGGGGGCGTCATGCTATCGTCCATGGTCCACCGGGTCATAGACAGCAGATTGAAATGCATATCGTACAAGCCAAGGGAAGAATGAATGCGGGAAATCTCCAGCCCGAACAGATACCTGTATGCCGGGTTGCACTGGAACAGGATGGGCTTCCTCCCGCCTTTGGAGGTTCCCAGCCCTGAAGCGATAATTAATCCCTGGGACGACATCTCATCGAGAAGCCGTGTCATACTGCTGCTGGTCAGGGCAAAATCATTCAACAAATCGGCCTTGGAGGCCGTTCCCAGGTAGGAGATGCGGTCATAGACCTGTTTTTTGAGGGAAGCATTAGGGTGGGGCAGCATCAGGCTTATCTCCATTCCAAGTTTATTCGTAGGAATACCTAAGATAATTCCAAATTGATTTTTATTCAACGGAAAATTGACTTTGTACACTCTGATTATGAAGTATACACAGAATATTTACAATAAAATTCATAACTTTAATCCAAAATGAAATTAATTATGCTAGTATATAAGTAACATCTCTAGAGAGAGCAGAAAAGAATGTAAGGTGGAACTGGAATGAAGCAAAATGCACGCGGAAAAATGAAGTTACTTTGGAGTATTTTTTGCGTATTTTTCAAAATTGGACCCTCCACCTTTGGAGGCGGTTATGCCATGATTGCAACTATTGAAGAAGAAATTGTTCGGAAAAAGAGATGGATGAACGAAGCGGAAATGGGGGACATGATATCCGTGTCCGGTTCCGCTCCCGGAGGGGTGGCCGTCAATAGCGCAACCTTCATCGGCTATCGTCTTGGCGGAGTGGCGGGAGCTGTGGCTGCCGTCATTGCCATAACCCTGCCCACCTTCCTGATCGTGTTCCTTCTCAGCGGCCTCCGGCTTTTATTCAAAGATAACGTCAAGGTAGAAGCCGCTTTGAAGGGGATTCATGCCGCGGTTGTGGCCCTGATCATTGTCGCAGCCGGAAAGATGTGGAAAGCTTCTGTTCTGGACGCAGTGACGTTTGCGCTTGTAGCGGTATCGCTGGCCTTGCTGTTGTTCACGCAGATTCATCCGTTTTACCTGATTGTGGGCGGACTGACAGCCGGAGTTCTGGTGGTGCAGTACAATCAGAAACGGGGAAAGAGCATAGTTACAGAGCAGGTGAGAACAGAGGAGAGCCGGGATCTGCAGTTTCCGGAATACTACATTTGAAGGGGTTCATGGGATGCTGTGGGAGCTGTTGTACATTTTTTTCAAAGTAGGGCTAGTATCATTTGGCGGCGGATATGCCGTGATTACGCTGATCCAGCGGGAGGTTGCCGGGCAAGGATGGCTGGACAGCGGCGCTTTTCAGGAAATCGTCTCTTTGGCAGGAATGGCCCCGGGTTCCATCGCGACCAATACCGCCACCCTGATCGGCTACTCCCAGGCGGGGGTGGGGGGAGCCATAGCGGCAACTGTCGGCATTATTCTGCCGTCGCTTATCATCGTCATTGGTATCGCTGCATTCTTCCTGAAGCTGCAGAGCAATAAGTGGGTCAGATCTTCCTTCTACGGACTGCGTCCGATCGTGACCGGCTTAATTCTGTATGCGGCGGTTCATTTCGGATTCAGCGGAACAAGCGGCTCCTGGTTGACCTGGACACTCGCGGGCTCGCTGCTGATCTGTGCCGGATGCCTTCTTCTTATTTCCAAATACAAAGTACATCCGTTTGCTGTGATCCTCCTGTCGGCAGTTGCGGGCATTGTTATATTCTGACTGAATTCATATCATATCCAAGAAAGCGTGAGCGAAGGGAAGAGCCCTTGCTCACGCTTTCTTATTTCCCCATGGACCGGCCTGCTTCAGGCATGATGTATTCTCGGCATAGGCAGCGGTTCCTTGCCCAGCTCCGCCCAAATATATTTCAGCAGAAGCTCAGACTTCAGCTGCCCGTGCTCCGGCTCGTCCCACAGATTATGAAGTTCGTGCGGGTCCTGCTCTAAATCGAAGAGTTCGCCGTACTGCTGGTTGTAATAGACCGTAATTTTGTAGCGTGCATCAATATAAGTCTTCTGGTGAATGGTCGTGGGCTCATGCCGGAATTCGCAAATGGCATGGTCACGCGCCTGATTCCTGCGGCCCAGCCATACATCCTTCTGATCTACACCGGTCATCGACGAAGGAACGGGAAGGTTGGCAAATGACAGAAAGGTAGGCGCCAGGTCCACGAGCGACTGGATCGCATCCGACTGTCTGCCTGCCGGAACCTGCCCAGGATATCTGACGATGAATGGCAGCTTGATTAAATCCTCGTAATGAAACCCTCCTTTGGCCTGCAGACCATGCTGCCCGAAGAAATGCCCGTGATCGGTTGTGAAGACGACGAGTGTGTTCTCCGCGAGTCCGAGTTCCTCGAGCTTATCGAGAATGCGGCCGATATATTTGTCCATCATGCTGATCATTCCGTAATAGACCGCTACCAGCTTCTTTTTGTCATAATCCGTCAGCAGCGCCTTATCCCCGTATTCATAATACAGGTGGGAGCGGTAGCCGTGAATGCCGAAGCCCGTCTCCATAAGCTGCGAGAAATCAGGGCTGTCTTCCTGGGTCATGCCGAAATGCGGCGGATTCCGGTCGTGTTCCCCGGGCGTCAGTGAAGGAATGGTCAGCTTGTCAGGGTCATACATCGAATCCCAAGGCTCCGGGACCAGATATTCGGGATGCGGATCAAAGAAGCTGGCCCAGAGAAAGAACGGATCTCCGGACTCTTGATGCTCCTCAAGGCGGGCATTGCTGCGCTCTGCAATCCAGGTGTTGTAATGATACTTCTCCGGAATGGGCCAGGTGTAGGTTACAGACGGGTCCATTGTCCCCGTGGGAGGGAGGAAATAATCCCGCCAATTGGGACAGCCCTGTTCTTCCAGCCATAAGGCATAATGCTGGCCGACATGGGCTTCGTTCGTATGGTTCCTGGCAAGCTCCACATGGTCGAATCCGTAGAAGGACTCCTGGAAACCGCTCCAGTAATCCAAGTCCTGCAACAGGGGATAGGCTTCCTTCGATTCATATTCCTCCGTAGACTTCAGGGGCTGGAAATGGGCTTTGCCGATCAGTGAGGTCTGGTAACCTGCTTCGCTGAAATCCTCACCTACCGTATGCCGGTCCTCCAGCAGCTTCGTTCCCAGCGTCCACGCACCGTGCTGGCTTGGATACATTCCCGTAATAATAGAGGAACGGCTTGGCGTACAGGTGGGATTAGGGCAATAAGCGCGGCCGAAGGTGGTCCCTTGCTGTGCCAGCCGGTCCAGATTGGGAGTGGAGATCTCGGACTGGAAGGCACCGATGGTATTCCAATGCTGTTGATCACTGGTTATTAGTAAAATGTTAGGTTTGCTGGACAATGGTCATCGCCTCCTATTATGATGATAGGGAAAAAACAACGTTTAATAAATAGCCTAATGTTAGGTATGAATTGTCATTTTGTTAGATGAGAGGGGTGGGGATATGTCAGAAGCGATGCGCAATCTGCAGGAATACGAATATGAATATGCCGAGTTCATCTATTATACGCCGGGCAATCTGGACCGGGAGGGGCAGCTATGGCCGGTCCGTGCGGGCCGCAGCCTGGCTAAGCCGAACTACAGGGTAGGTCCCAAAAGGATTGAGTGTTACAGTCTTCATTTTGTATACGAAGGCAGGGTCGGTCTCAATTATGGAGATCAGCACATCGAGCTGCAAAAGGGTGACCTGTTCTGTCTGTTTCCGGACCAGACCTATCATTATTACATCATTCCTGCGGAAGCTCCGCTGCAGATGAACTGGCTTGCGCTGGATGGAAGCAGGGTAATGCCGCTCTTGAAGCTGGCCGGGCTGGTGCCTGAGCAGCCGGCAGCTCCGGGCAAGGTGACATCCCGCGTCCAAGCTGCACTCGAACGCATCCTCGGGGCAATGACCCGGTACGAGCAGTGGGACCCGGCTGTATCCCTTGAGCTTGAGGGACAAATCTGCGAATTACTGGCCGGCCTGATGCCCGAAGCCTTCCCTAAGGTAAGCCCGTCACCTTCCGGCTGGGTATCGCAGTGTATGGAATTTATGAACCTGCATGCTACTGAAGGGATAACCGTCCAGCAGGTTGCCTCGCTGGCAGGCGTACACCGTTCCTACTTCACTAGTGCTTTTACAAGTCAGGTCGGCGTATCGCCGCAGAAGTATATCCAGAGCATACGCATGGGGAAGGCCAAACGGCTGCTTGCCGAAACCGAGGCCACCATCACAGAAATTGCATTGTCGCTTGGCTATCCCAACCTGTACACGTTCACCCGGGCATTCAAGTCCTATTACAAATCCTCTCCCTTGCATACCCGTACGGCTGGAGACGGATAAGAGGGCGAAGGGGTTGCCGAATAATATGAGAGCGCTTACTAGAAGACAATTCCCTTACGGGAAGGAGAGACCGCTATGAGATTCGCAGCGCTGCGCCATAAATTATCCCCGAAGCCGGGGATTCAGGGGAAAATATTCATCGCGTTCGGACTGCTCAGTCTGTTCTCGATCGTAACGGTTACTTCTATCATCTATCTGAATATGCGTGAGACGATTAAGCAGAATGCGATTACTTCGGTCGCGGACAGTATCCGTCAAGCCGACGAATCGCTGAATCATATGTTCGAAGAGATTGATCGTCTGAACACTGTCGCCGTCACGAATAAAAATACGGTCATTGATATATTGCTGAGTCCCAGCGAGGAGATCAGCTACGAGTGGTTTCAGGAGCAAAAGCGGATCAATGAGTTTCTCTCAGGCCTGATTGATTATAAGCCTTATATCACACGCATAGCTGTGATTGGACTGAACGGTAAAGTGTTCTTCACCGGGGGTCCTTGGATTGACCGGAATTTCCTCCAGACCAAAGCGATGGACTACATGCTGAACCATGGGGACCGCCATGCTTATTTCAAACAGGAAGGCAGCACGGATGTGATTTCTGTCGGCCGTGTGATCCGGTACAACAAGGAATCTATTGGCGTCGTAATGGTGGATTTGAACTATGATTTCATTCGGAGTACCTATGGCGTCAAGCCGACAGCAGACAGTGTTCTATATGTACTGGATGAACAGATGGAGCTGGTGTACCCTTCCGGAGCTGCGCCTGCGTCACTCTCCCCGCAAATGCTAAGCACGGTGTATGCTCACCCGCAGCTTGCGGGAACTGCTGTGCAAGAGGCGGCAGAGCAGAAGATCGACGGTAAGTCCTATATTGTAGTCAGCCGCCGCTCCGGGGATACAGGCTGGATTACCCGGGCGCTTGTGCCGCTGGATTCTCTTCTCAGCGAATCGGTGAAGGTCCGGAATCTGATGATTGAAGTATCGGTCATCGTGTTTGCCGCAGTTCTGCTGGGAGCATTGCAGATGTCTTCCCGGACTACGCTGCATATCCGGCGGCTCAAAACGATGATGATGCGGGTGAAGGACGGCAACTTATCTTTTCCGCGTATGGGTATGGACTCAAAAGACGAAATCGGTGAACTTTACACCGTGTTCATTAGCATGATTGATGATCTGCAGCGGCTGATGCAGGATATCCGGATTAGCGAGCAGGCGAAGCGGGAGGCAGAGCTTACGGCACTACAGGCGCAGATCCGCCCCCATTTTCTGTACAATACCCTCAATACTATTAAGTATCTGGCCAAGCTGAATGATGTGCCGAATATCGAGGAGGTATCAGGCTCGTTAATTGAGCTAATGCGCGGGGTACTCGGGAATTCAAGCGAATTCCTTACGCTCAGGGAAGAGCTGGATTATATGAACTGCTATGTATCTATTGTGAAATACAAATATATGGAGCCGATATCGGTTCAGGTTCAAGTGGAAGATGATGATCTGCTGGAGTGCAGGGTGCTCAAGCTGATGCTGCAGCCTATTGTGGAGAATGCCATTCTGCACGGAGTGGTCCCGGCAGCCAAAGGCGGGTTGATTCTGATCAGAGTCTACGGGGAGAGCGGGGATTTGTTGATAGAAATTATGGATAACGGGCCAGGGATGTCTCAGGAAACCATGCAGCAGCTGCTTGAATCCGTCAAGGAGGGGAGCGCTTCGCGCTTCAGCGGAATCGGCGTGCGTAATGTGCATGAACGAATCAGCAGGATGTACGGGGAGCCGTACGGTATCAGGCTGTTTAGTGAAGAAGCGCTGTATACCAAGGTGGTCATCCGTTTCCCGGAAATTCGCAGGGATGAACCATCCGCAGAGGAGGCAGGTTGAATGTTGATTCAAGTATTGCTGGTAGACGATGAACCGCTGGTACATCATCATCTGTTGACGATGACGGATTGGCGCAGCCATGGTTTTGAGATTTGCGGGGAAGCCTACAGCGGTCTGACGGCGCTCCAGGCTTGTGAGAAATTGCTGGTGCATATTGCAATTATTGATGTGAATATGCCCGGCATGAATGGAGTAGAGCTGCAACGGACCATCCGTGAGCGGTACCCGGCTGTAAAGACAATCATGCTCAGCAGCTATGACGATTACGATTATGTCCGTGAGTGCCTGAGGAACGGGGCTGCCGACTATTTACTGAAGCACCGCTTGAATGACCAATCGCTAATTTCCGTTCTGAAGAAAGTGGCACAAGAGCTGCAGGAGAAGGCCGTGACCCCAGTCCCCGGGCTGGAGGAGGGAAGCGCTGCTGCGGACAGCAGTCCCGGGGATTTACGTGAGCAGGCACTCCGGCTGCTGGCCGGACAGCCGGAGGCTGAAGCCATGTTTGACAAAAGCATGAAACGGAGCGGGCTTCAGCCCGGTGTGGTCTGCTATATGGCTGCCGCTGTCCAAATCGTTCCCTTCCTGTTGTTGACACAATCACGCAGTGACGTACAGATTAACGGTCTGGTCCGGCAGGCGGTAGAGCTTATGCAGCAGAGTCTCGGCGAGCTGCCTGAGCGGATGGCCGTGTATGTTGAGAATGGGCGTCTGGCCGCCCTGTTCGCATTCAGAGAACGGAGCGAACAGGCTGCAGCGAGTGAGGCCAACCGGCTGATTAGCAATGCCAGCCATTCGCTGGAGCTATTCCTGAACTTGAAATGCACCTATAGCATTGGTCATATGTGCAGCAGCATGTCCAAGCTCGAAGCCAGTTACCGTTCGGCCGAACGAGTCCTCGATCACGCGGCTGCACGGCAAGAGCCGGATGCCGAAGCGGACAGTCCGCGTCTTCTGATGACGATCGGGAATCAGAAGCAGCTTCTTCTGGCCATTGAGCGGCTGGATCGGGAAGGGATAGAGCAGTCCATTACCGACGTATTCACCCCTGTTCAGCAGCTTCCGCTTCATTCGCCAAGTGTACAGATGATTGTCAGCGAACTGCTGGCAATAGGTGACAAGACCCTGACGCAGGACGAAGATGCAGCTGGCGGATTGCCGTCCCGGGAAGAGCTGGGCAATATCAACAGCGTAGCCGGGCTGGAACAGTGGATGAAAGCTTATTACGGAGGCCTGCTGGGCAGGCTCCGCCGCAGACAGTCACAAGGTAGCTATTCGCGGCATGTGTCCCAAGCCATTCAGCTTATTCTGGAACGTTATCAGAGTTACATTACGCTGGAGCTGACTGCCGACCTGATCGGGCTTAACCCGTCTTACTTAAGCCGGATCTTCAAAGAAGAGACCCGGACGACCTTTTCCGAATATTTGAACCGTGTCCGAATTGATGCCAGCTGCAGGCTGCTCGAAAGCGGCAAATACACTGTGAAGCAAATTAGCAGCCAGGTTGGGTTCACGACGTATAATTATTTTTTCAAAGTATTCAAGGAGCTGACCGGTACGACGCCGCATGCTTTTGTAAGCCGTCAGCCTGCTGCGGAGTGAAACAGTAAGATAAGTGTAGTAAATAGTCATATATGTAGAATCCCCCTCTTCGCTGGCCCGGATATAATAAAACCACACCAAGGGAAGCGCTTACACCGAAGGATCAGTGAGATATATAAGGAGGTTGTACCAGACATGCGCAGACAACGAAATCAAACGGCGGTCAGTCTTATGGTCATTGCCGCACTGGCAATGGGCGGCTGCAGTTCAGGAGTGGACAGCAGCAACAAAGAGGCTGCACCTCAGGCAACAGCAGATCAATCCGTGAGCAAGGACGGATTCCCTATCGTGCAGGAGCCGGTGAAGCTGAGCATGTTCACCCGGATTGCGCCCGTCAACGGACCGTTCAAGGACATGCCGGTCTTTCAGGATTATGAGAAGCTGAGCAATGTTCAGGTGGAGTTCACCGAAGCGCCGACAGATGGCTTCCAGGAGAAGAAGAATCTGCTGTTCGCCTCCAACGAGCTGCCCGATGTCATGTACCGCTCCGGGATCACCCCACTGGAGGCCGTCCGTTACGGCTCGGGCGGCCAGCTTATTCCACTGGAGGATCTGATCCGGGACTATGCCCCGAACTTCAACAAGCTGATGGATGAGTATCCGGAGATCCGCGCGGGCATTACGACACCGGAAGGTCATATTTACGCGATTCCGGGTATCGTTAGCCTGAGTGCGGCGCGGACGGACAAGAAATGGATCAACCAGGCCTGGCTGAAGAAGCTGAACCTGAAGGTGCCGGAGACGACGGATGAGCTGTACGATGTGCTGGTCGCCTTCCGTGATCAGGACCCGAACGGCAACGGACAGAAGGACGAACTTCCACTGACTGCCCGCGTCGGCCTCAGTGTCGCCACGATGATGAGCGGATCGTTCGGACTGGATCAGCAGTTCGGTTATAACGTCAACCTTAAGGATGATAAGGTCGAAATCTGGATGGGCAGCGAACGGAACAAGGAAATGCTCATGTATCTGAACAAGCTGTACGCCGCGAAGCTGCTGGACCAGGAAGTGTTCTCCCATACCGAGGCCCAGTTCCTGGCCAAGCAGGGCTCCGGCTTGACGGGGATGTTCTTCGACCAGACGAATAACAATTTCCTGCCGATCTCGGATCAATACATCGGCATCGCGCCGCCAGCAGGTCCGCATGGTGACCGGATGCAGAGCCAGACGTCTCCGATCCCGCGTGACTTTGGGGCGTATGCCATTACTTCCGTCAATAAATATCCGGAAATCTCCATGCGCTGGATCGATTATTTCTATAGCGACGAAGGCTCGACGCTGCTGCGGTTCGGGCGGGAAGGCGAGCATTATGAGCTGAAGGACGGAATTCCGTATTACAAGCCAGAGTATTCAACCTCTGAAACTCAGCCCAAAATCACTCCTTATGCCGGCGGAGGGGCGCCGCATCTGATCAGTGAGCATGTAGCTTCTTATATCAATCCGCCTCAGGTGCAGGAAGCGCAGAAGGCGCTCGACCCGTATATGCCGGAAATCCGCTATGCCGCTCCGATGTTTGACGAAGCGACAGCCCAGAAGGTGAACATGCTCCGGAATGATATTGACAAATATTACGAAGAACAGAGCACGAAGTTTATCGCCGGCGCACTCAGCTTCGACAAGTGGGATGAATTCCAGTCGACCCTCCAAAAGATGAATCTGGAAGAGCTGCAGCAAATTTATCAGGAAGCTTACGACAAGATGGAGAAATAGGCAGATCCACCTGGATAGGAGCGGATGTTCATGAATAAGGCTGAAATTCATACTACTGCCGCAGCGCCCCCGTCCCGCCGGGAACCGGGGCGCCGCCTGATCAGGCAAATCGCCCGAAGATACGACTTGTATCTCATGCTGTTAATACCGATCACATGGTACCTGGTGTTTCATTACGGCCCGCTCTACGGGCTGCAGATCGCCTTCAAGAATTTCAACCCGGGCAAGGGAATCCTTGGCAGCAGCTGGGTGGGCTTCGAGCATTTCCAGCGTTTCTTCGACTCCTATTATTTCTGGAGACTTCTCTGGAATACGTTGTCCATCAACCTGTTCTCCCTGCTGATTGCTTTTCCGGTTCCGATTCTGCTGGCCCTGCTGATCAACGAAATTGGCAGTAAGAGGTACAGTAAATTACTGCAGAACGTCACTTATATCCCGCATTTTATCTCTGTTGTTGTTATCGTGGGCATTCTGACGGTGCTGCTCTCCCCGAGCGGCCCGGTCAACATGCTAATTCAGGCGCTTGGCAGAACGCCGACCCGCTTCATGGAATCGGCCGCGTGGTTCAAAACGATCTTCATCAGCTCAAACATATGGCAGAACATGGGCTGGCAATCCATTATATACATCGCTGCGCTTAGCGGAATTAATCCGCAGCTGTACGAAGCGGCCAAGATGGACGGCGCCTCCCGTATCCGGCGGATCTGGCATGTCTCACTGCCTGGAATTGTCCCTGTGATCGTCATTTTACTGATTCTGGACATTGGACAGTTCATGAACATCGGCTTTGAGAAAATTTTGCTGATGCAGAATAATTTGAATCTGGAATCAAGCGACGTGATTTCCACTTTTGTATACACCACCGGCATTCTAAAGGGCGAATACAGCTATACTGCCGCAATAGGGCTGTTCAACTCCCTGATTAACCTGACGCTGCTCCTGCTGGTGAACCGGTTTGCGCGCAAAACGTCGGATACGAGCCTGTGGTAATGGAGGAGGAGACGGGCAATGCCTAAGGATGTAATTATGAAAGCCCCACCCGATGAAAAGCGGTTCGACGTAATCGTATACCTGCTAGCAGCGGTAATCATTGTTATAGTGCTCTATCCGTTACTATTTGTGGTCAGCGCTTCGTTCAGTGATCCCGCCAAAGTACTGAACGGGGAGGTCTGGCTGCTGCCCAAGGGCGTGACACTGGAAGCCTACAGCAATATTTTGCACAACGATAAAATTTGGACCGGATACCGCAATACGCTGATCTACACTGTTGTCGGAACAAGTGTCAATATTATGATGACCCTGCTTGCGGCATACCCGCTATCCAGACCGGATCTTCCCGGACGCAAGCTGCTAATGCTGATTGTTACCCTGACGATGTTCTTCAGCGGTGGACTCATCCCCAGTTATCTGCTGGTCAAAAACCTGGGGATGGTCGATACGATGTGGGCGCTCATTATTCCCGGAGCCATATCCACGTACAATCTGATTGTGATGAGAACATACTTTGAATCCAGTATTCCCTGGGAGCTGCAGGAGGCGGCGCACATTGACGGCTGCTCCAACTGGAGGCTGCTGATCAGCATTATTCTGCCGTTGTCGAAACCGATTATTGCTGTAATGGTTCTGTTCTATGCCGTGGGGCACTGGAATTCGTTCTTCAATGCGCTGATTTATATCCGCAGCGAGGACCGTTACCCGCTGCAGCTGGTGCTGCGCGAGATACTGATGATCAGTCAATCCGCCGGCGCAGACGGGGGGAATGTCGGACTGGAGGATCAAATCCTGCTCTCCGAGAGCATTAAATACGCGGTCATTATCGTGTCCAGCCTGCCGGTGCTGCTGATGTATCCTTTGGTCCAGAAGCACTTCGTCAAAGGTGTCATGATTGGTTCAATTAAAGGTTAATCGGAAACGGAGGAGTGAAATTGTCTAACCAAGCAACGATAAGGATCGACTGCAGCCAGCCAAGCGGGCATACGGTCAACCCGTACCTGTTCGGACATTTTGTGGAGGATATCCGCGATCATATGGAAGCCATGCTGGCTTATCCGCTGAAGGATATGGATTTCGAGAGTGAAGCGGGGAGTACGGCGGGCGTGGCGGGAAGCTGGTATGCGTTCACGAACGGGCGGAATACCGGATATGCCCTTGAAGCGTCTGCCCCGAAGCATTCGGGCCGCGCCCAGCGTATCCGCCTGCTGAGCGATGATGAGGCCTATGCCGGCATCGCCCAGAGGACAGCTCTCCAGGAAGGGATGTATACGGTTAAGCTGGTGGCGAGGGCATCTGTCGAGCTGACTTATATTATTGTTGAAGCCGTAGACCGGATCAGCCAAGCCCGCCTGGGGCTGGAGCGCATCGGGCTGGACAGCCATAATTGGCAGCAGTATGAGGCCGGACTATCCGTCAGCCGGAACAGCGAAGATGCAGAGTTCCGGGTATATGTTCCCGCTGAGCATCCCAGATGGAGGGATCATGTCTCTACCGGCATGTTATGGTTAGATCATGTCTCTCTGCTCCCCGAAGACCACATCGGTACCGTAAAACGTGAGGTGGTCGAAATGACGAAGGATCTGAACGCCGGGATGATGCGGCTGGCAGGGAACTATATCAGCGCCTATCATTTCGAGCACGGGATCGGTCCGGTGCTGGAGCGCCCGGTTATGTTCAACGAGGCATGGGGAGGATGGACCAGCAAATACTTCGGCACAGATGAATTCATCCGCTTCTGCCGGGAGCTTCGTGTGGAGCCGCTGATCTGCGTGAATGACGGCTCCGGCTCGCCGGAGGAGGCAGCGAGGTGGGTGGAATACTGCAATGGCGGGACCGATACTCCCATGGGCGCGAAGCGGGCCGCGAATGGCTATGCGGAGCCCTATAATGTGAAGTATTGGGAGATCGGCAACGAGGTGTGGGGACCCTGGCAGGTTGGAACAACTACGGCGGAGCAGTTCGCCAAGCGGACCGTGTCCTTCATTCAAGCTATGAAGCAGGCAGATCCTTCTCTCGTTATTCTGGCCTGCGGACATACCGATCAGGAATGGAACCGGGCTGTTCTGGATACCGCGGGTGAACAGATTGATTATTTGACCTTACATCTCTACCATGGCTATAACCGGTTTGCTATGGACCAGAACACACCGGAAGAAGAGCGCTATAAGGCCATTGCCTCATTCCCGGAATGGACCCGCTACAATATAGAACAGACGGCAGGCCAGATCCGCTCCAACCCGGACCATGCGCATGTGAAGCTGGCAATTACCGAATACAATACAATGTATTATCCCAACACGGTACGCAAAGGGCTGCCGGACGAGCATACGCTGGGCGCTGCGGTGGCTAATGCCGCTAA
Organism: Paenibacillus tritici; assembly: GCF_013204885.1. Taxonomy (GTDB): domain Bacteria; phylum Bacillota; class Bacilli; order Paenibacillales; family Paenibacillaceae; genus Paenibacillus_AQ; species Paenibacillus_AQ tritici. The sequence continues at coordinate 204,651 of NZ_JABMKX010000012.1, read as the reverse complement.
TTTGAACGAAATGCTGCGGGCAAGCGACATCGTGCAAATCGGCAGCTTCTCCGATCTGGTGAACGGATGGCTTGGCGGGTGTATCCGGGTAGGCGATTATTATGCCGATCAATACTGCGGCAAGCTGCCGGGCTGGAGCGGGCATCCGTTAACCGTCTACGGCACGCCAACCTATGAAGTCATGAAGCTGTATGCCGGCCGCGATATCTCCCGTCTGCTTCCTTCAGTTGCAGAGTGCGGCACTTTCTCCGTAAGGTCCGGCAGACCGGCGCCTATCCATCTGGACGCCCTGCCGGATCTGGATACGGTGGCCTTCACGAATGAATCCGGGGATAGCGTCACCGTGTTCACTGTAAACCGCAGCCTGCAGGAAGTGAAGGCTTCCTTCACAATGCATGGATTTGAGGCTGACGGTACTGTAGTGGTATATGAAATATCGGGGGAATCCGAATGGGAGATCAATTCTGTCTTCGCGCCGGACCGCATCGCCTGCAAGGTAAGCGAGGTTCCTGCTGGAGCGTGGGCGGAGAACTGGCTGCTGCGTCCGGCATCGGTCTATGCGCTGGAATTCAGAACCGGGTCTGCCGGGCGGAACGGGGGAGTACGATGACAACCAAAGCATACATCAAGGATTATCCCAGACCGCAGTTCGTCCGCGGGGGATGGCAGACCCTTAACGGGGAGTGGGGCTTCCGGTTCGACGATCAGAATACCGGTGAGCACGGGAAATGGCAGGAGCAGTTGAACGCAACCCATACCATTACTGTTCCATATACTTACGAGACGCAGGCAAGCGGCATCGGTATTCAGGAATTTCATCCCCGGGTATGGTACAACAAGGCAGTGCTCATTCCCGGGGAGGCGTCCGGAAAAAGGGTCATTCTCCACTTCCAGGCCGTGGATTATCACGCCAAGGTATGGGTGAACGGCATCCTGGCAGGCAGTCATCAGGGAGGGTATGCTGCGTTTTCCTTCGACATCACTCCCTATCTAATCTCTGGGAAGGAGAACAGCATTACGTTAAAGGCAGAAGACAGTAATGACTGTACCCAGCCCCGGGGGAAGCAGCGCTGGACGAAGGATAATTTTGAATGCTTTTATGTGCAGAGCACCGGAATCTGGCAGACCGTCTGGCTGGAATATGTGGAAGAGCAGCGGCTGGATTCTGTAAAAATCACTCCGGACATCGACCGCTCCTGTGTCTCGTTCGATGTTCAATTGCACGGGCTAGAGACGGCGGCAGGCAAGATCCTGCTGGAGGCCGCGGTTACTTTCAAGGGAGTCCCGGTTAAGACAACGAGCCAGTGGATGGACCGGCCCCGCCAGACGATAGAAGTCGATCTGCTGCATGAGGCAAGCGGTCCCTGGAAGCGGAGCTACTGGTCACCGGCGCAGCCCAACCTGTATGATGTTGAGTTCACCCTATACGTAGGCGGCAAGGTTGTGGATCAGGTGCATTCCTATTTCGGAATGAGAAAGGTCTCCATCCAGAACGGTAAGGTGCTGCTTAATAATACACCAGTCTATCAGAGGATTATTCTGGATCAAGGCTACTGGACAGAGAGCCACCTGACACCGCCGAGCGAAGAAGCGATTGTAGCCGATATTGATTATATTCTGGCGATGGGCTATAACAGCGTACGCAAGCATATGAAGATTGAGGATGCCCGTTTCCTGTATTGGTGCGATGTAAAGGGCCTGCTGGTATGGTCGGAGATGGCGGCAACGTTCGAATTTCATGACCGCGCCGTGGAGAGCTTCACAAACGAATGGCTGGAGATCGTCCGGCAGCAGTATAATCATCCCAGTATCATTACCTGGGTGCCGTTCAATGAGTCCTGGGGCGTGCCGAACATTCTGCATGATCAGCGGCAGCAGAAATTCACGGAAGGCATCTATCACTTAACCAAGGCCATTGACCCCTACCGCCCGGTGATTACGAATGATGGCTGGGAGCATACCGTGTCGGATATTCTGACCCTGCATGATTACGTTGAAATGGGTGACGGCTTCTTAAGCAGGTATGGTGACAACAAAGAGGCCATCGTGAATAAAGAGACCACCTGCAACCAATGGAAGTATGCCTTCGCCGAGGGGTATGCGTACCAAGGCCAGCCTATCATTATATCGGAATTCGGCGGGATCGCCTTCCAGTCCGATAAGGGCTGGGGGTACGGGCATCAGGTGGCATCAGAGGAAGAATTCCTGAACCGCTTCGCAAGCCTGACCCAAGCGATCAAAAGTGTGGATTATATCTGCGGGTACTGCTATACCCAGCTCACCGATGTGCAGCAGGAAATCAACGGTCTGCTGACAGAGGCGCGTGAGCCGAAAATTCCGCTGGATAAAATTAAAGAGATCAACCTGAAGTAATCGAATGGATAAGGACTGACCCGGGCCAGGGAATGGCCGGGCTGGTCCTTCTATTTCTCGCTGAAACGAATGCCGTCCTTTAATTTAAAAGGACGGTTAAGCCGTTTCCACTTGTGTGAAGTGTGCGATTCGATTTAAGGAATTAGTTGGATTTTCAGCACTTACTGATAAGCATTTGCCTCCTGTTGGAACAGCAGTTGTATAAACAACACTTAATTTGGCACATTTCATCCAGAGTGGCAAAAAACCAATAATTAGATGCCCTTTTTCCACTTGCTGCCGTTTATTTAGGAGATGTCGGTAAATTAAGATACGTTTGTCCACTTGTTAGTTGGCAGGTGCGGGTAACGTACATACATCAAAGCCCAGCCCAAGTCATCCTATCAGGGTAGCTTGGGCTTGATGTGTGCAGGCTTAGGTGTGTGGCAGCATGGCCTGAGAATCAGGAAGGGCTACCGGCCGGGCGGAATTCCTGCTGGTAAATGGCCTGGACGTTCGCCAGTATATCACGGCTGTACGCTGTGAATTTCAGCGGGGTCACCTGATTCTTGATCAGGAACACCCCAGACTTACGGCTGTGCTCGCCGAGTGCAGCCTGGTACAGCAGGCCTGCTCCATGGGTAGGCTCCGGGAAGAACATACGTGTAATGGGCCTCAGCCAAAAGGGGATTCCGGACTTTTTGCCGCTGCGCATGGTGTTATTGCCTCCGGGATCGGCACTGCGGATCATAATGCCTTCCGCCGCAAGCGCCGGGGCAAGCTCCGAAGTCCACAAGGACAAGGCAAGCTTCGTATCGGCATAAGGGCCGGTTAGCTTGGCGAACTTGGCCGGACGCTCAAGCGTCGCAGGGTCGAACCGGCGTTTCATCATAAAAGCATTGGAAGAAGTATTAATGACGGTGAGGAGCTTGCCTCTCAGAATTAACGGCTTCAGCTCCATCGTGAGGATATACGGCACAACGGTCTGCAGTTCATAGTGCAGCTCCCGTCCTTGCTTGGAGAAGCTTAATTCGGGGAAGCTCCCGCCTGCATTATTGAACAGCAGATCAATCTGCGTCTCATGGCTTGTAATAGCCTGCAAGGCAAGCTTCAGCTGGGCGAAGTCTGTTAAATCCGCCTTGTATATCCGCAGCTGTCTGCTGCTGAGCGCCCCGCGGATAAGGGGGTCATCCTCAGTGAAAGCTGAACGGATGAGCGCGATAACCTCCCAGCCCTCACTTAGCATTCTGCGGGTCAGCGCGAGTCCGATTCCATGATTCGCGCCGGTGATCAGCGCAGTATGTGGGGCTTGTTCTATAGTCATAATAAGTCCTCCTTGGGGAACATTGTGGTGAATGGTGCCCATTGTATAACTTGGAGCCGACTCCAGGTCAAGAACTGAATTTAACATTTGACTTGGAGCTGACTCCAAGTTATACAATAGAATGAGCCTAAGGCACAACAACAACAATACAAAGGAGGCAGCCCTATGAGTCTGGCAGACAAGAATCCAGTCTCAGGATATTCAATCAAGGAGACGGCGGAGCGGACCGGAATCACGGAGGATACGATCCGGTATTATGAGAAGATCGGGCTGCTGCCCCGGGCGCAGCGTAAGGGGAACAGCCACCGCATCTACAGCGAACAGGATCTGGAAATGATGAAGCTGATCACCTGTCTCAAGAAGACGGGAATGTCCCTGGACGATATGCGTCCCTTCCTTAACCTGTCGCTCGACTCGGACCTGTCACAATATCCCGAGCTGCATGAGATGATCCTGACTCATAAGCAGAAGATTCTGGAGCAGATTGCTTCGCTTCAGCAGGTTGTGGATTTTATCGACAACAAAGTGGAGCAGGGCAGCCTTGGCCCGCAGGCATGTGAGCTGACCGGGGATACCCGCCGCAGGATGCCGGCACGAAGCAAACGCTGATTTCTTGCATCCCGCAGCAGGTGGTGAAGGGGGCTGCTTAATGCAGACCGCCGCTTCCCCTTCACATTGTTAATTATTTCGTAAGCACGCCGTACATATTTAACCTTCGTGAGCCAAACAATGAGAGCATTAGTTGAATCACGAAGGAGATGTCCCAGGATGAAGACAAACAACAAGAGAATAAAGCATATCCTTCTGTATTCTATAGCCGCAGCATTGATTACGATAACCGCACTGGTACCGTCAGCGCCGCAAGCAGTGTCAGCAGCCCCGGCAGAGGACACGCATTCAGCACAGCCGCAGGCAGAGAATACGAAGCAGCCCAGCCGGGTAGCCATCATAGTCGATGATTTCGGCAACGATATGCGCGGGACGGATGAAATGTTCAAGCTGCCAGTCAAAATCACCGTCGCAGTAATGCCGTTCCTCCGCTCCAGCGAGCAGGACGCACGGCGTGCCCATGAGCTTGGCTACGATGTGCTGGTCCATCTGCCCATGGAGCCGCGGCAGGGCAAGCCGGAATGGCTGGGGCCGGGGGCAGTGCTGACAAGCATGACAGACGCGGAGGTGCGTAAACGGGTGGAGGCGGCGCTCGATAATGTTCCTTACGCCATTGGAATTAATAATCACATGGGCTCCAAGGTGACCGGTGACGAACGGGTTATGGGTATTGTGCTTGGTGTCTGCAAGGAGCGCGGACTTTTCTTCGTAGACAGCCATACCAATTACCGTTCCGTGGCGGGCCGGATGGCCCGGGAGCTCGGAATGCCGCCTGTGGAAAATCACATTTTCCTGGATGATGTGCATTCTGCCTCCCATGTGGCGAAGCAGATGAAGCTGGTGCAGGAACGGGCGCTGAGCCAGAGATATTGTGTGACAATCGGCCATGTCGGCATTCAGGGCAAAGAAACCGCAGCGGGTATCCGCAGCGGCATTGCCGGAATGAAGGACAACGTGGAGTTTGTCGGAATCTCGGAGCTGGTACGGGATGAATGGAAATGGAACTCCCGGCTTACACTTCCATAAGATAAGCGGCGATTCCATTGGCAATCGCTTCAGCAATTTCCTCCTGGCCTTTCGGAGTGCAGAGCTTCTTGCGGTCAGCCGGACTGCTTACAAATCCCGCCTCAACGATAACCGTTGTGGCGGTTATTTTGTTGAGCAGGTAGAAGGGCTTGCCCTGTACGGGATCATTCCTCATCCCATAGAGCTGGTTCAGCTGGTCCTGGATAGTCCGGGCCAGCAGGAAGCTGCGCCCTTCCTGGCGGTACAAGACAAGCGGCCCGTGCTTGGTAGGGGATTTGGCCCAATTGATATGAATACTGACCACCACATTCGCCGGGAGCGTCTCGGCCAGCTCCTTGCGCTGGGCGAGATCGCGCAGATGCCGGGACCTGCTGCGCAGCCACAGATTCTCATCGCTTGGCGCATAATCGCCGTTCCGGTTCAGAATGGCGTCGAAGCCGTCGCCGCGCAGCAGGAGGAACAGGCGGCGGGAGATAGCAAGGGTGATGTCCTTCTCCAGGATGCTGCCGTAGGAGGTTCCGCCGTCGATTCCCCCATGTCCGGCATCAATCAGGATGATCCGCTGATCATGGCCGAGCATATGGGGGCTGTGTTTAGGGATGCCGGCCTGCTGTCCGGCCCGTGGTGCAGCCGCGTGGGTAACTCCGGCATTCCCCGCTGTAAGCAGCAACAGTACTCCTGCCGCTGCCAGGAACCGCTGTAGCCGCAGCCCCAGTCTCAGTCGGTCAATTTCGCGTGAACATCCGGGTTGTTCTGAGTTGTGTTGTTCTAATGTTTCCGATTGTCTCAAGTGAATAACCTCCCTGCCGATAAGTATAGTTATTGTTAGATTGTGCCTTAACAGCCTAACCTATACGAAGCTTCGGTTTCCGGTTTAGAGTTCAGGGGATTGGAGCACACTATAGGCATAAGGCCAGTGAGTGATAACTGCCATATCTCACATGGGAGGTGTATGAAATGGCATCCGGCGGAGATGATCTGGTGAAATATATTACGGAGAAGGTAGTCGTGTACATTGAGAACCCGCGCGCCGTCCATGCAAGAAGGAAGGCTGAGAAGCAGCCCTGGGCGGAAAAATGGTTCGGTACGATCCCGCTCGCATGGTCGGTCTGGCGCAGCAAATGGAGCCGGGACAGGGATGGTAAGGAGTAGCGATTCAGCAGTGAGTGGGATTTAGGTGTAGAAGCAAATAGCCTTCCCTAGGAGCCGTTCAGACGGCACCGGGGAAGGCTGTTTGCTTTTCACGAATAATGGTCCCTATTGCCTGGAATCCGGCACAGAGGCTGCGCCCAGAGTTGTGCCTCCGCGCAGCGGCATCGGCGGCTTGTGGAAGGTGCCGGACTTTTGAAGCGCTGTGAGCGGAAGGTAGCGAATCCCCCCGGGACCGGCAGCCGCATAGACCACTGCGGCTTCACTGTCTGCCGGGTCTCCGGCAGAAGTAGTCTTAAGCCAGCTCTGGCTGCCTGTAATCATGAACGGCGCCCCCAGAGCCTCATTGTGCCCGGAAGACTGGAAGGCAAGACTGCCGCGTTCCCGGAGTAAGGCAGTCAGGCTTGCACCATTCATAGACTTGAGCTCAGGAGCGGTTATCCACAGCAGATCAGCATACGGGTCGTCCTCTCCGCCGCTCAGAAGCGCGGGAAGGGGAGTACGTGCCTGGTCCGGGCCTGAGGAGGACAGCATAGCTGCCGAATCCGGCTTGGCGCCCAGAATAGTGTCAGCCTGTCCGGGACTCCAGGGCAGGAGCTCCGGGACCGAGGCATTCAGATAGAACGTTTTGTTCCCGGCGGTGAGCTTCCAGAGCGGGAGCAGCGGAGCATAGAGCGGCGTAAGCTCGATTGTAGCTGAATGATCGGAAGATATCAGTCCTTGCTGCACCAGATACTGGCGCAGTTCAAGCATACTGTAAGGGAGACCGGAGGTTCCGGCTCCATATTCACTAAGCACATAACCGCCCTGATCTGCGGCAGATATAATGAGATAGCCAATCCGCTGCCCGCCGTTCATCACATTGACCAGCCAGCTTCGCGTCCCCGGACCCAGAGGGTAGACCTCCGTCCCCGCATCCTTCCATTCTGTAAAAGGAGCATGGGCCGACAGCTTGCCGATCGTCTCTTTGGTGAAGGTCTGCAGCGTTTCCGGTGACGGAATCTGCTTCATGGCAAGCCCCGGAAGAGCCTCCTGCATGACGGCCTGCGTCACGGTGGTACGGCTGCTTTTGGACGCCATCGCCGGAGGAGGGGAGGCGCTTGCAGCGAACAGTGCCAGTCCAAGAATCAGACAGAGGAGCAAGCGGCTGCGCTGCCCGCGGGGTTCCTTCTGTCCTGCTTTGTTTATCATAGTATCGTTCACCTTTCCTGTTCCAAAGGTTATTCGCTGGGAAGCCCCGGTCTCATGACTATGAGACCGGCGGGTCTCCGGCTGCTTACTGTTCATTGTAGGGGACAAGCCCTGAAAAGGCTGTTGCTTGCTGTCGCGGCAGGCGGCGGGAGTTTCGCTGTTTTTTGCCTGCTTTTAGCGAGCAGGGTCGCATTCTATGTGCTGCGCAGATGAAACAGTCCGTATGTTACGGCAGAAACTGCAATCTGCGGCTCATACTGCCAGGAGGTCTCCTGACGGCGGCGGTTATACTGCTCCTCGATGCTGAGACGTTTCTCCTCATCCTCTTCCTTCAGCAGCTCGGCATAATAAATATCCACAATGCTCAGCTCAAGCTCCAGCCGTTGGCGGGCTTCTTCGGCCCACGTATAATCCAGCAGCGCCAGCTTCGAGGTCAGATATCCCTCCAGCCTGTCGGCTCCGTCCTTAATGCCAAGCTCGGAAGGCTGAACATGTATGTTCTCCGGGAGCCGCGGGGTCAGCTCCTTCGAAGCCAGCCGGGCTTCAAAGTCAGGGACAATCAGCCCCGAAGTCAGCGACACAGCAATGAAATGCAGCTCTTCCCGCTTCAGGTCGCAGGTCATCTCCACCTTATAGCAGACAGCCAGCCATGGCTCGTAGGCTGCCGAGAACAGGGTGGTCCGCTGCCTGAGCCCGGGGTCCTCGAACAGCTGCAGGCACTTGCCTTCATCCCGCGCCGCCGACCAGATCTGCCGCAGACGTCTGCTGCCGTAGGTCACATCCTCCCGGCGGATCATGCCCGGCCCGATGCGCGGCAGCGCCGGAACGACGCCGAAGTACCGGGCAAGGATGCTGTCCTCCGGGGCAGCCGAGACCCCGGGAGGCAGCGCACCGCCCGGCGCCGCAGCCTGCGCCGCGCCAAGCTCCGCCCCTGCCTCGGCATCCGCCGCCGCACCGGCCTGGCCCGGCAGCGCGTCTGCCGCTGCCGGGCGGCTTGCGCCGCCACTGCGCGGGCGTGCGGCCTGCGCCGCAGCCTGCGCGGCCAGTTCATCGTACTTCTGCGGATCGAAGACGAAGCTGAAGGACAAGGTCTCGGGATCTACGCCGGTGCGCTCCACGAATCCCCAATAATAAGGGCGGTCCGTCAGCATCCGGTCCGCGCGGGGGGAGAGCTTTACCGTCACATGCACCGGTGAGGATTCAAGGATGGTGCATTCGGTCGCTTCCAGATAATCCATGACCTGTTTGCGTACTTCCACGGGCGAGAGCATCAAGGCGCCACCTCGCTTTCATCCAGATCAGCATGGGTCAGCTCGCTGAGCGTATCGCCAATATCATCGAGACTGCTGCGCAGCTCCTCGTCCGTGCGGGCTTCAAGGACGATTTTGTACAGGCTTTTCTCCAGCGACTCTTTCTTCTCGAAGCGTTCCAGAATGACATCCAGCCCGCCGATGACCATCTCGAACATGTTGATTTTCTCATGCAGCAGGTGGAGAATATGCTCTTCAATCGTCCCCTCCGTGGAAAGGTTATAGATGACCACATCATTCTCCTGGCCCAGCCGGTGTACCCGTCCGATCCGCTGCTCCACCCGCATCGGGTTCCAGGGCAGATCGAAATTGATCATATGGTGGCAGAACTGCAGGTTGATGCCTTCGCCCCCTGCTTCCGTGGCAATCATCACCTGGGCGCGTCCGCGGAAAAGGTCCATCATCCAGTCTTTTTTGCCGCGGTTCATTCCGCCCGAGTAAGTGACACATTGCAGTCCATGCTCCCGGAAATATTGAAGCAGATACTCCTGCGTGGCGCGGTATTCGGTGAAGACGATGACCTTTTCATTCATTTGCTGAATTAACTCCATCGTCTTCTCCGCCTTGGTATTCGTCTTTACGGTACGGATGGTCTGGAGCAGACCCATCATCCGCTCACGCTTCGGAGAATCTGCCGGCAGCTTCTTGATCAGGTTCACCAGCGTGACGAACACAGCGTCCCGGCTGCTGCAGACTTCACGTTGAAGCGTAACCAGGGAGAGCATACTGCTGAGATTGCCGCCCGCCTCCTGATATTGGTCTTTGACAAAAGCAGTGACGCCGTCGTACAATTCCTTCTCCTCTGCCGACAGGGTGAGGGGGATATTGCGCACCTTGCGCTTGGTGAAGTTCACCGGGCCTTCGCCCCGGCGGTTACGGATCATGACCTTGGACAGCTCGCCCCTGAGCTGGACTTCATTCTTGGGCTGGCGCTTATCGACAACGAAATTAGTGGCGAAATCGCCCTGATTCCCGAGCTGGCCCGGCTTCAGCAGCGTAATCAGATTGAACAGCTCGCCGAGATCGTTCTGCACGGGTGTGGCGGTGAGCAGCAGGCAGTATTTTTTGCGCAGCTGCTGTACAAACAGATAGTTCGTGGATTTCTTATTCTTCAGCTTATGGGCTTCGTCGATAATGAGCATGTCGTACTCCTGGCTCAGCAGCATTTCCTTATGCGGGTCACGTTTGGCGGTATCCATGGAGGCGACGACAATGTCATTGCCCCAGGAATAGGCTTTTTTTTGCGCTACGGCTGAGATCCCGAATTTGGCATTCAGCTCCCGTACCCATTGCAGCACAAGCGAGGCCGGCACCAGAATCAGAACCTTGCTCACCAGACCCCGCACCAGATATTCTTTCAGCACCAGCCCGGCTTCTATCGTCTTGCCAAGACCGACTTCATCGGCGAGAATCGCCCGGCCCGACATCTGGAACAGCACCTTATGCGCAGTATCAAGCTGATGGGGAAGCGGGGACAGCCCGTTCAGATGCTTCATACATTGCAGCTCATCGAAGCTCGTAACCAGGCCCGACTGCTCTCCCTGCACGGCAAGGCGGGATAACCGCCAGTCTCCCCAAGGACCGCCTTTATCGAGTCTCGATTCCAGATCATGCAGCCAGTTACGCTCAATAGATAGAGGAACAGGCAGCAGCGGCGCAGAAGTTACGTTCTCGTGCGGCAGGGAATTGCGGAATAATTGCGTCATGTTGCAGCCTCCTCCGTCGCAGTTTCATATCGAAATGCGTAGCAGTAGTATGCGCGTAAAAGAGAGATTTCATAACCTGCGGAGCATGGAATTCACAGAGGAATGCTGTAATCCCCCTGGAAAGCTTTCAGTTCCGGTACCGGCAAAAAAGCGAGAAAGAGGGAGGAAATAAGCTCTATTTTCCAGTTTTTCAGATATTCCTGCCAGGAGCTGCTTTTTCATAAATGATCTCATCCCACAACATGTGGTATAGTTTAAACATTGACGCACACTATATATTGTTACAAAAGCATGAAATTTTGATTGTGTGCGGGAATTTTCGGTTATTTGTTATTGACAACAGGAGCTTCCGCTGGACAAGCAGGCTGCGGCGAACAGCCGCCGGAAGCATGACCTATTAATCATCCGGGAGGTAATATTATTGAGTACTGTGGAACGGAATAAGCGTCTGGAGGGTTTGAGCGAGAAAATATTTCTGGACCGTTATGCCTGGAAGGATGCGGACAGCAATAATGCCAAGGTGGGTGATGTAGTCCTTGTCCTGACGAAGGATGATCCGAAGTTTCCAACCAAGGAGGTTGGCGAGATTGTAGAGCGTACAGGCCGGATTGTAACCGTAAAAACCCGCAGCGGGGAGCTGGTGCAATCGGATGTGGAGAAGCTGACGCTCAATATCGAGAAGACTCCAGAGGAGATGTGGGACCGTCTCGCGGGAGCGATGGCATCCGTAGAGAAGACCCCTGAGCTTCAGGAAGAATGGACAGGCAAATTCCGCTCGATACTGGATGACTGGAAGCTTGTACCGGGCGGCCGGATTGCGGCGGGTGCCGGAGCGAGCGAGGAGCTTACCCTGTTCAACTGCTATGTAGTTCCTTCCCCCAAAGACAGCCGGGGCGGCATTATGCAGACGCTCTCTGAGATGACGGAGATTATGGCCCGCGGGGGCGGCGTAGGCATCAACCTGTCTTCGCTTCGTCCGCGCCGTGCCATTGTCAGAGGGGTGAACGGTTCCTCCAGCGGCTCCGTATCCTGGGGCGGCCTCTTCAGCTATACCACCGGACTGATTGAGCAAGGCGGCAGCCGCCGTGGCGCGCTGATGCTGATGATCAATGACTGGCACCCGGATGTGCTGGATTTCATTACCGTGAAGCAAACCATGGGCCAGGTCACTAATGCCAACCTGTCGGTCTGTGTGAGCAACGGCTTCATGAAGGCCGTCAAGGAGGATCTGGACTGGGAGCTGGTCTTCCCGGATACGACCGATCCTGATTACGACACGCTCTGGGACGGAGATCTGGATAAATGGAAGGCTGACAACCGCCGTGTGATTCCCTACCGTACGGTCAGAGCTCGCGATGTGTGGCATACGATTATCGAATCGGCCTGGAAATCTGCGGAACCGGGCGTTGTTTTCATGGAGTATTATAATCAGATGTCTAATAGCTGGTACTTCAATCCGATTATTTGTACGAATCCGTGTTTTCACCCGGACACCCGGATTGCAACGGAATATGGTCTCTTAACTATTGAAGAGCTATATAAGAAGGTCGGAACAGAGTCCTTCCTGGTTGGAACCGATTTGAGATTAGTGGAGCAGGCCAAAGTGGTCGGCGGGAGAAGCTATGAAATTCCAGGTTTGCAGATGAGAAGGGCTACGGTCTTCCCAACCGGAACCAGAGAAACCTTGAAGATCTCCCTGCAAAATGGCGTAGAACTATCCGTAACACCTGAGCATCGCTTGTTCACCAACTCCGGCTGGAAAGAGGCCCATACTCTGAGTGCAGACGATTGCGTTTATTTGCAGTCCGGAGAAGGTTCCTTTGCCGCTGAGGATACCCTTGGTGAGGGATGGGGCTGGTTCCTGGGCTGGCTCATAGGCGACGGCTGGATTTCCAAACGTGGTGATATCGGTATGGTATTTGGTGAGGCAGACAGCGAAGTTATTCCATTGCTCATTGATGCTGCCAAGAATATCACAGGCGTAACCGCCAAAGTATTCGACAGAACCAACAATACCAAGCAGGCTTATTGGTGGCGTAAGTCGTTCCGTGAACAGCTTGAAGAACTCGGAGTGAAGGCAGTTAGAGCCGCTGAAAAAGAGGTTCCGGCTGCGCTGTATACAGCTTCACGTGCAACTGTTGTGGCATTCCTGCAAGGACTATTCTCTGCTGACGGAACGGTGTATGAGAATGATGAGATGCACCGTACGGTCAGATTGACCTCAGCTTCCAAAAAACTTCTTCAAGGCGTTCAATTGCTGCTGCTTAATTTCGGAATTAACAGTTCTATCTATAGCCGTCAGAAGAAGAATCAAGCTGTATTTACGTATACGACCAAAGCCGGCGAGGAACGGAGCTATGAAGGCGGCGGATTCTACGAGCTTATCTTAAGCGGCAACAACATCCTGGAGTTCAAGAATAAGATCGGGTTCAAGCTCATTACCAGAAAACAAGAAGCGCTGGAGCGGATTGCCCGGCCTTCCCGCAAATCTGAAAAGTTTCTGTCCAAAGTTATTGGTATTGAACCCGGCGACGTTGTAACGGTATATGATATCACCGAACCTGTGACGCATTCGCTGATTGCAGGCGGTGTAGTTGCCCATAACTGTGGTGAACAAGGCTTGCCCGGATGGGGTGTGTGCAACCTGTCCGCCGTCAATCTTTCCAAGTTCTACGATGCGGAGAACCATGATGTGGACTGGGCAGATCTGGCGACAACGACCCGTTATTCCGTGCGTTTCCTGGATAATGTTATCGACAAGACACCGTATCATTTCCCGGAAAATGAAGCCAACCAGAAGCTCGAACGCCGCGTAGGTCTCGGCACCATGGGTCTGGCTGAGCTGATGATCAAGCTGAATATCCGCTATGGCAGCCCGGAATCGCTGGAGTTCCTGGACAAGCTCTACGGCTTCATGGCCCGCGAGGCTTATCTGGCTTCCGCAGAGATTGCGGGCGAGAAGGGATCATTCCAGGCGTTTGACACCGATAAATATCTGCAGAGCGGGTTCATGCGGAATATCACCGAGGTCTATCCTGAAGTGGGCGAGTCGATCCGCAAGCATGGTATGCGTAACGTAACGGTGATTACCCAGGCACCAACCGGCAGCACGGGAACGATGGTCGGCACTTCCACAGGGATCGAACCGTATTTCGCCTTCAAATATTTCCGTCAGAGCCGTCTCGGCTACGATGAGCAGTTCGTGCCTATCGCCCAGGAATGGCTGGAGTCCCATCCGGGAGAAGAACTGCCGGAATACTTTGTCACTTCGATGGACCTGTCCGCCAAGGATCATATCCGCGCGCAGGCAGCCATCCAGCGCTGGGTGGACAGCTCGATCTCCAAGACCGCGAACTGCCCGTCCGACTTCACGGTGGAAGAGACCGCAGAGCTGTATGAAATGGCCTTCGATCTGGGCTGCAAAGGCGTAACCATCTACCGTGACGGCAGCCGTGATGTACAGGTGCTGGAAACGGCGAAGAAGGAAGAAAAGAAGGATGCTTCGGCGGCAGTTGAGGCGGTGGAGGCCAAGGCAGCCGAAACAGCAGCTGAAGCTAAGGTAACGGCAACTCCGGTTACTATAGAAGCAGCGCCGGGTCTGCAGCCTTCAGCCAACGTAGTGGACAAACAATACAAGAAACGCCCGCAGGTGCTGCGCGGCGCTACCTATAAGATCAACACGCCGTTCGGTATGGCGTATATTACCATCAACGATCTTGACCGGACGCCGGCCGAAATCTTCCTGAATGTCGGCAAAGCCGGCTCCGATGTGTTCGCCATGGCGGAAGCGCTGGGCCGCGTCTGCTCGCTGTTCCTGCGTTACGGTGATCACGGCGAGAAGGTCGAGCTGCTGATCAAGCATCTCAAAGGCATCGGCGGCTCCGGCGCCATCGGCTTCGGCGCGAACCGCGTCGAGTCCATCGCCGACGCGGTAGCGAAGGCCCTGGAGACCCATGTGCAGAACAACGCCCATGACGACCATATCCCTGCGCCCATCGCGGCGACACTGGAGCTTGATTTCAACGAGGCGCTGAACGCCGAGCTGAAATCCAGTGTACCGCCAGCGGCTGCCGATGACGGACACGGAAGCCATGGCGCCCATAGCCACGCTACGGCATCGCGGGATCTCTGCCCTTCCTGCGGAAGCGCATCGCTCATTAATATTGAGGGGTGTAAGACCTGCGGCAATTGCGGGTATAGCCGGTGCGGGTGAGGGTGGCTCATTAAAGGAATGAGTTAGTGTATGTGATTTTTCATTTTAAATGAGAATTGTTTCATTTCAAGTGAGAAAATAATTTTATACACTTAATTGAATTAAAATACATTAAAAGCACAACTAGAACACCGCAGCATGCTTCATTATGTTGCTGTGTTCTTTTTTGTTTGTGCCTATTTAATTTAAGTAAAAATAATGGGGAAGTGATCCTATGGTGTATCGGGCTTTTTGCAGATTTAATACTTTATAACTACTTCTCTGCATGTGCTTGAGTTTGTTCGAATAAGTTAGGAAGTAGAACCAGGACAAACCATAGGTGGAGATGCTTAGAAATGGGGATGCGTAAACAAAGCTTTATTCATGGCACGTTCATTTTAACCGTATCGTCATTTTTTACAAAAGGGCTCGGATTTTTGAACGGAGTTTTGTTGGCACGTTTTTTGGGAGCCGAGGGGGTAGGTCTGCTTATGATTGCTCATCCCCTACTTCCCTTATTTATTACACTGACAGAACTGGGGCTTCCTGTTGCGATTTCGAAGCTTGTCTCAGAAGCCGAGGTTAAGCAGGATGAAGCGCGGGTAAAGCGAATTCTCAAAGTATCCTTAAGCATTACGGGTACATTGAGTATTATTCTAACTTTAGTGGCTCTATTTGGCTCCAAATGGATCGCATCGGTTTTTTTAGCCGATCAGCGGGCGTATTATGCTATGGTCGCGATTACACCAATCATTCCAATTATTGCGATGTCAGCTGTATTGAAAGGTTATTTTCGTGGGAAACAGAACATGAACCCGCTGGCCTTTTCCGATATTATTGAGAATTTGGCGCAAATCATTGTCATTATCGGTGTTGTCAACGTTTTGCTGCCCTATGGCATTGCCTATGCAGCTGCGGGTGCTATGGCGGCATCCGTTATCGGCGAAGGTTTTGGATTGCTCTATTTGTTTGCTGTCTTCAAATGGTCAAATCGAGGGAAGATCAAAACCTCCCCACCGCCTACATCAAGTATTTCGCCCAAAGGTGACAGTACGTTGAGAGATCTGCTGCGCATCGGCTTACCGATGACTGGCAGCGGGTTTATTCATTCTATCTATCATGCGTTTCTCCCACTGCTTATAACGAAAAGTCTAGTACTGTTTGGTGTAGGTGTGGAGATGGCGACTAAACAATTCGGACTTCTGGCGGGATATGCTCTCCCAATGTTGTTTCTCCCCAGCTTTTTCACACAATCGTTGTCAACTGCATTAATACCGGCGATCAGCGAAGCAAGTGTGACCAACAATAGCAAGCTTATGCATAGTCGGATGGATATGGCTATGCGATCCGCGCTCATTGTAGGTCTCCCATGTACAATCATCCTGTACATATGGGCTGTACCATTAACGACATTGATCTATCATTCGGCAGAAGCGGGTGAGCTGCTAAGGTTGATTACCCCCTTATTTTTTCTTTATTATTTTGGAGCACCACTGCAAGCGATTCTGCTTGGTTTGGGGAAAGCATCAACCGTCATGTGGAACCATATTCTTACGAATATTTTTGAAGTCATTGCGATCTTTGTTCTCGGTTCAAATATTGGAATCGAAGGAGTTGCTATGGGGTTTGGACTGGGGCTCTTGCTGCTGACACTGCTGAATTTTTTATCTGTGGCAGGAACGATCGGATTTTATTTTGACTTTCGCATTGTATTCAAGGTGGGCGCGGGAGGAATTGTCATGACGATTTGTGGGATGACGGCTCACGGAATTCTGGAACGAATGGACCTGGGACAGATCATTGAACTGTCCGGAGCGCTATTCGTTTCGTTGATCACCTACGCAGCAACATTGCAGGTAACCCATGCTTGGGAAAGGGCACCGAAACCGCCAACGATCACGCCTGTTTCTTAAATAAGAATATTCGGTTTCACGCTCCAAAAAGTAAATCGAGCAATGAAGCTGATGAATGATTATGGTATATGCCGCATTCGCTGCAGGCGATAAAAGAATGTAAGTGATCGGCATAGCGCTGGCTGATGACATCGTTACACAATCAGAGGATGCTGCTGATCATAGTCTAAAGCCAGCAATGCAAGCATCATAAGAATTGTACTGATTGCATAACTATACAGGGTCCCATCGGATTCAATTCGCGTCTCTAAGAGATCAGACAGATTAGGAGCATTAGCTGTTGAGATCGAAAAACGTCGATCGGCCATTATAAGCATTGGTGTGAGATGCACTCTTGAGTAGCCAGAGAACTCAAAATAGTTAATAGGAAAATAAGCTGGAAATAGCAAAACTTCTAGAGGAATCGAAGAGATCGATAAAGGCCACTTGCTTTGTCCTGTAGCTGCGAGAATGACTCTAGTTAAGGTGCTAGTAACTTTTCCAATCCCTCCTTTGGATTGAATATAATCTTTAGCGCGCAACATCGGCTCATCTGTCACCTTACTGTATCCAGAGTATAGAAGGGAGTAGTAGGCTTCAACCGAGGTAGATAAGTTTCCATATTCTTTATCTCTATACAATTTCCAGGATTCATTCCTTAGGTACCTCCTAGATACTATAGATATACAAAAGTTTAATTCTCAATAATAATACGATTCAGCTTAAGATTCACCGGGGCAGCAATCGTGTCACCTACAGGGCATTTACTTTCTAAAAATTGCACGAATGCTTCAACCTTCTCGGCAGGCGATGAGGTCTTTATGTAGAATGTATATCGAATATCGGAATAACCAGGACGGACTTCGGAACGGTTAAAAAATCCGTCGAGATCCAGATCGCCTTCTACGTCAACTTTGAAATCTTCAAGTTCCACCTCGAATTTTGAGGCATAAACTCGGGCAACAATAGATTGGCAGGCTCCTAAAGAAGCAAGCAAAGCTTCAACAGGATTCATTCCAGTATTTGTACCCCCAAGACTTTGAGGTTCGTCGATGACAAGCTCGAATTGTCTTGCTTTTGTAATAACCTTAACCCCATCTTGTAAATGAGCAGTTGCTTTGAAAGTTTGAACATTTGGCATGTGTTTACACTCCTTCTTCTGGACAACCCAATTAAGAGTAGATACTTCGAATATCATTCAATTCATAGTATTTTTATATGAATTGTATAGATTATAGTTCTATTCTTTGTACCTTGTCAATATTTGATTAGTTTATTGGAGGTAGATAATGTGTCGGCTGGAATGGCGTTTACGTGAAAATTAAATGTGGAAACTTAAGAGTTACTTAAGACCATATTGGGTGTGGTCTGTGTAGCACTACTTATGATGATGCTCGAAGTGTTTATGGATTTGCTTCAGACTACACTAATGGCGAGCATTATGGATTATGGGATTATGACGAAAGATTTATCACATATTTATTCGACGGGATTGACCATGCTAGGAGTAGCATTTGTCGGTCTAATTGGTGGGGTGGGCGTGGTAGCGGTGCGCCAATCGTACGTGCTAAAAATCAAGTGAGCACGCTTAAACGCATCTGGACTTATTTGAATCGTCAACGGTTCGGGTTAATCATTGTATATGTATTTACTGTGTCGAATGCTCTTCTTTCGTCGATTGGACCGTATCTCATCGGTAAAGCGATTGATACTGCGTGTGGAAAATTGTATTTTGCACTATAGGAAATATCTTCTTGTCAACTTTTTAAGATATTCTTGGTAAGGTAAGGGGATATCAATTAATAAGAGGTGATGAGTTGTAATGATTAAGAAATACTGCTTGTTCTGTGATGAGATGGTATCCATTACATCGGAAGGCGATTACGATAGATATTTAGGTTGTAATTGTTCTCCTGACGGGTTCTATAACTTATTGAGAGACAGCTATGAGCCTATAAATTCTCTCGCGCATCAAAAGAAACGCGATATGTTTCATGTCGTATCGGCTTATATACGGGAGCTGACAGATCGTGGAGAGAAGTTCAGTCTATCGGCCGACGATTTAGAATCCATTGTAAATTCCCCGAAAATTCCAGTGACGATTGAAGATAAAGGAAACCTTTTACTGCAATACTTATACAGACATTCTGAAGCCCCCGGGGAATCCGTTGTTATTCAACCACTCTCCAGTAGCTATAACCTGACGTATTCGCCTAATCTGCAAGAACTGGTATATATCATAGATAAGCTGATTAACGATCAGTCTATGATTAGGGAAGGCATGACCTTTAAGTTGACGGACGCGGGATGGAATGAAGCTGCGGCAATCGCAGGAGGCAAAAAATTAAAACCCTGTATCGTTCTAATGTCCGATGCGGAGGATTTGCACACGGTGTGGGTGGAAAAACTGCTTCCTAAAATCGAGCAGTTTGGTTATATACCACGTTTGCTAAGGCATACGACATCGCAAAACCGTGAACCGTATTCCTTGGAGCTTATAGAGGAGAGTAAACTGATTATCGCTGATTTAACGGGTCAATCCCCTGAGGTATATTTTACTGCAGGATATGCGCTCGGTTTGAACATACCAGTGATTTGGACTGTGAACAGCAGCGATGCCGATAACCTTTTTGTACAGGTGAAAAATATCCGTCCGATCGTTTGGGATACGGCTGAAGAGCTGACAGTTTTACTCCAGCAGAAGTTGAGTTAATAGGGTCTATCTCATATTTATATTTTACGATAATTTTTTTTCTTATTAAGGGCTGAACCTAAACCCACAAACAGCAAAGCGATAATACCACTGAAAAGAAACAGGAAGCCCAGCGGAATTAAGAAAAAGAGCGGCTCATGCAACATACCATCTGATCCCACGCTTGAATCAACTATTCTCGAGATCATTGACCATAATTACTTGTGAGGACTATTATTTGGGTTAAACAAATTTAAGAAAGTCTTATGCTACCTTAGCCTCTAAACTGATCATTAACGGAATGACGGATCAGGCGTTTGCACCGGCAGGCCAAGTTACACGTGCGCAATTTGCGGCACTACTGGTAAGAGGACTGGGGCTATCGACAGAGTCGGTAACAAATGCCTTCAACTTGGACAACTGGGAGTTTCTCAGGAATAAAAGCACGAGGCGGATTTGAGGTTGGTGTAACCTGGGCGAAATCTCGGGCGACGAGTATTCAGGTCAAATCGCTTAACGGAACAAGTGCCAAACTTTCATACCCAAACATTGCCGGGGCAATCGTCACTAATCAAGCAGGTCAAAATGTTGCTTATGCGACTAATCACTTCACTCATGTCCCTCATGCTGGGTCAGTTCCCGGACAAGAAGGGAATCGTCCTGGGGATGTTGCTAAGTGGTGCAGGTATCGGGATGTTGTTAAGCGGATTAAATCGCTTCGAAATAGGTAATAAGAATGCGCAGGGGAGGCATGTCCGCAGGGCGGAGGTGGCCTCCCTTCTCTGTATAAAGCTGCTGCAGATATCTGCCCTAAATGTGGGCTTACCCGCCTTATCCGGATGTGCCAATCCGTCTATAATCAGGTTGTAAGCGAATACAAAATGGATATATAAGGGGGAACTGAGGTTACCGATGATCTGGAACACTTCGAGGTGCTCTAAAAAAAGATGAAAGAGGTGTTTAGTTATGTTAAGGAAGTTAAAGTTATTAAGTGCATTATTAATTTTTTGTATGGCCAATCTGTTACCTGTCTTTCCTTCGACAGCAAGCGCGGCGGGTACAATTGTAAGCTATCCATTACCGTCGATCTATACCACGACCAGTCAATACACGGTAACAGCAGACTCTACGAATATACCGGTAAACGACACTTCGGAGGTATTTGTAAACTATAATTATTGTAATTTCTCTTTTTCAGGTACGACTACAATCACAATAACAGCAAGCGAGCCAATCAATACCTATAATATTTCTCCCAAAGCTTTGGGAATCACTGCAACCAAGAGCGGGAATACACTTACCTTTACACTTTCATCACCAACCTATCTTATCGTTAAAATCAATAACCTGAAGGATCTGGTGATTGCGGCAGATGCTCTTGAAACCAATGTTCCGGCTTCATCCGGTACAGGGATATACAATGTTAAAACCGGGTACGGTGCCGACAGTACCGGGGCCGCTTTGGCTACAACTGCAATACAGAACGCCATCAATGCGGCTAACGCAGCAGGTGGCGGTATCGTATACGTTCCAGCCGGAGTGTACAAGAGCGGAAACCTTGTTCTAAAAAGCAATGTTTCGGTGTATCTGGAGGGTGGTTCTGTTATAAGGGGTTCAGGAAATCCAAGCGATTACACTACCCATTTCCATAAGAATTCTCTGAATAAGGATGGAACCTGGTTTATTTATACCGAAACCAATGCAAACAATATTAAGATATACGGCAGGGGAACAATTGACGGCAATGGCCATTATATGAGAAATACAAACAATTATCTGAACAATATTCTTGTACCCTTGCAGTGCAGCAACTTCACGGTTGACGGCATAACCATAAGAGACAGCGGAGGCTGGGCTACAATCGTTACCAGATCTAATAACGTAACCTTCCAGAATACCAAGCACTTCAACAACAATGAACTTGATTATGAAAATGATGCCATAGACATTCAAGAGAGCCAGAATGTACTCATTAAGCACACTGTAGCAGTATCGGAGGATGACACCTACTCCTTTAAGACCTGGGATGTAGCCACTACGGATATAGCTGCAAACTGGCCGGGAAGTCCTGAAAGCCAGTCAAATGTAGTGGTGGATGATGCTTTGGCCTGGAGCAGATGTGGAGCATTCAAGGTCGGAGATGGAGTAAAACAGCTTCAGGATGGTATCGTTGTTAAAAACTCTTATGTATACCGGTGCTGGCGCGCTTTAGCGGTAGGTCATCTCTATGGAACTCCAGCAGCACAGAACATCGTATTCGACAATATAGATGTAGAAGGTTTCTGGCCAAGATCCGGTGTTCACTCCAGATGGTTTGATCTTTCTGCAAAAACCGGTCCGATCAAAAATGTGGTTTATAATAATATCAATTTACGCGCTTTGGGTGAAGTTTCAATCATGAAGGGTTGGAATGACACATCTACGGTCTCCGGAGTGACATTAAACAATGTTCGCGTCGGTGGAGCTGCGGTAAATAATTTGACAGATTTGAAAATAACAGATACGAACAGCTATGCTGCAGAGCCAAAATTCAACACATTGAAATTTGAAGCGGAAGGCTATAACCTTAGTTCAGGTGTTATGTCCTATGAGTCAAGCACTGACGGCGGGGTGAATGTGGGTGGAGGGAGTAATGGCGACTATATAGCATTTAAAAATGTAGACTTTGGCAGTACAGCTAAAACAAGTATTGATATGAAGGTTGCATCCGCTAACTCCGGCGGAAAGATAGAATTCCACTTGGATAGCCCTACAGGCCCTATGCTGGGTTCTTGGACGGCAGAAAGCACAGGCGGATGGCAGACATGGTCACTCAAGAATATCCCGCTTAATGCCGGGACAGCGGTAGGAACTCATACGGTATATGTTACTTTTGTGAAATCAGATTCAACCACAGTTGCCAATTTAACTTGGTTCCAGTTCAAATAAAATGTTTTAATTAATTGCAGTAAGATGGATGAAGGGGCATATCAAATGATATGCCTCTTTATTCAGCTAAAGTTTTTTCAATTAATTCTTAAAGCTATGAATTATATGTTCAATTCTGGAGAACTACATTTAAAGTTGTTGGCTGGACGTCTCAAAAGCTTTTGTCGCATTTTCACATAGTATTGATTCCACGATCTTGTTATTTTTGAAAAAAGGATTTATCTGGAATATTAATTATCCGGATTTTTCAATTAGAAAGTCTATAACTCTATTTTGACTGCTTAATTTCGGAGGGGATAGTTTGTGAGAAGCAGGACAAAGCATCGATTAACGAGACTAGAGATCGTCAAACTTGCCGCTAATCAATTTGGAGATAATACTACTGTTGGTGTCATTAAGGAGCTTAAGGGGGGCATGTTCAACTCGGCATACTTATTAGAGTTACCGGGCTTGAAACAAGAGGTGGTGCTGAAAGTATCTGTACATCCTGATGCTTCCCTATTGGCTTATGAAAAAAATCTGATGAGAACAGAAGTCGAAGTTTATCAGCATATTGCTTCAACTACGAGTATACCTATACCCGATATTATGGGCTATGATTTTACCAGGCGCCTGATTCCAAGTGATTACTTTTTTATGAGTGCGCTTAAAGGACAGACGATGCATAGTCTTAGAAAAAAGCTGAATACTGCTCTACTTGACAAGATAAAAGTGGAATTGGGAGGTTATATTTCACAGCTGCATCAAATTCAAGGGAGTTATTTTGGTTACTTCTCAGAGGACGATAAACTTCAGTTTAGAACCTGGAAGGAAGCCTACTGGCATATGATGCAAATGATTCTTCAGGATGGGAAAAGACTGAATGTTAAACTGCCATATAACCGCATTGAGACGATAATAAAACAAAAGGAACATCTTCTAGAAGCTATAAAAGTACCCAGTTTAGTAAGCTTTGACTTATGGCCAGGGAACATTTTTGTAATTGAGGATAATGATGATTATAAGATTGAAGCGATTATTGATTTTGAACGCTCCTTTTGGGGAGACCCTTATGCTGACTTTCCACCGGCGTTTATGCTGTTTAAAGATGTGAGAAACGAAAAGCAGTTCTGGCATGCATATAGCAGGAGTTTTAATAAAGCGCTTGAGATCACCAGGGAAGATTATTTACGTATGCAATTATATAAACTATATATTTTTCTGATTATGAGTATAGAAACGTACAGATATGGAAAGGTCTACGGTAAGCTTCAATACATTTATTCAAGAAGCACAGTAATGAAATGTCTCAGTGAACTTGAAGTGTATGATTAATCTAATTTGTAAGCATCCTCACTTTAGCGGGGATGCTTGTGGATTGTTGCGGTATTGATTCGGTGTCAGACCCGTAAGCTTTTTAAAAATGCTACTGAAATAGCTTTGATCATTAAACTGAAGCAATGCCGATATTTCTGTGGCAGAAAGATCGGATTGAATGAGCATTTTTTGCGCCTCTCGAATTTTTTCCCGCTGAATATACTGATTTAATGAAAAACCGGTTTCTTTTTTGAATAATTGTGAAAGATAGACAGGGTGTAAACGAACCAATTGGGCGAGTGTATGTACCGATATTCGCTCAAAAATATAGTCATAAATATGATTTTGACATACAGAGACTGTACGACTATGGGACTTTTCTTTATTGGTGTGTACACGATCTGTCAAATTGTATAAATATCGCATCATTAATACATATATTTGATTCGTTTCATTAGTATCTTCCACCTGCAAAATAAATGTATCACTCATTGTATATGCGATTTCAGGGTAAAGCCCTCCATCCACGGCAGCGCGGGTTGCCAAAGAAATGGAGATAATTGCTTGATTTTTTAGGTTGCGTATATGGCTTTTTGTTGATAATAATCCAAACCCCGCTAATTGAAGAGTATTTGCAACTACTGTTAATCTGTCCCGATCTCCATCCCTAACACACTGCCAGATTTGTTGCTCCAGCCGGTAATTTAAGTGGAAATCGGTTTCCAATCTACGGGAGTGAAGATTCTTTTCTACTGAGTTCTCCAAACTTGAAAGTAACTTTGGCTGTTCAGCCAGTTCAACTTTATCAATCATTTTGTGGAACAATACGTATGCGGCCAGCTTACTGATCTGATTCCATTTATCTAAATTGATCCAGTTCATTTGACCGTAATAAGCTTGCATTGCATCTCGAACATTCCCTGGAATTTGAAGTTCCAGAAACAAACTCTCTAAGAATCCCTCGGGCATGTCACTTACCAGTGTAGGACCGATTACAACAAATCCATTCCGTAAAAGTTCCCCGCCGTTTATCACCAGAAAGTACTCCATATAATCAGTGATCTTAAGTATTGGCTGTTGAAGCGTATCAACACCTTCAATTAAATTGGTTAATGCGGCTTTGCTATTGGGAAACATTGGGTTAAACTCAGTTTGCTCTGGCTGTTGAATGAAGCTGCTGTGGTCAGCCGCAATATATTGTACTGGTAACTGATAAGTCTCATACAACATTTTAATCGCAAACTCCAGCTCATTTTGTGAAATCACAATATCCGCTCCCTGCAAAATGTTAAGTATCCTTTCAATAGTAAAAATAACATCTTGAAAAATCAATATAAATCTTTGTTTTCTTATATTAAATCGTTTTCAGTAACTTTATACTAACTATTGTAAGCGTTAACGTAAAGATATTTATTCAACTATGTAGGGGGCACACTCATGAAAAGAGAACTAACCAACCGGGCTTTACTAGGAGATGCTATGGGGCAATTCGGGTTAAATATAGCCTCTGGTCTGCTGGGTCTGGTTACGTATTATTACACTGATATTGTCGGCGTTGCAGCCGGACTTGTGGGGACAATCATGCTGCTGACTAAAGTAATTGATGCTGGAGCAGATGTGGCAATGGGGGTAATGGTTGACCGGACCCGTTCCAAACACGGGCAGGCTAGACCATGGCTTTTATGGATGACAATCCCTTTACTAATTTCGACTCTTTTAATTTTTTCTGTGCCTAATGTAGGCGCTACAGCCAAAATAACTTTTGCAGTAGTGACAAACCTTCTCTTTTTCGTTGGGGTATACACTCCACTTACCATTCCTTATGGCAGTTTAATGGCACTGACAACCAAAAACTCTACTGACCGTTCACTTATGGGGGCATATCGGGCAGGATTCGGTTATTTGGGCGGGATGATAACAGCCATTGCATTTTTGCCTATTGTTAACGCAATGGGAGGGGGAAGAACCCAATGGACTATTCTTGCAGTTATTTTTGGTGTGATTGCTTCCGGCAGTGTATACATTGCATTTCGTTCAACCAAAGAGAAATACAGTACGACTTTAATGAAAGAAACGGGAGAACTCAAAAAATCTTTACCTTTTCAAACAGCTCTCAAACTTTTGTTCAAGAATAAGTACTGGCTAATAATATTTTTCGTAAGCATTCTGGCTAATATTCTGTTTGCTCTCTCAAATACAGCAGGTATGTATTATGCCAAGTATGTATGGGGCAACGTTAATTTAGTTAGTATCATGGGGGCTATTGGATTAATCCCCACAGTTTTGATCTTTTTGCTATCCGGACCGTCGATGAAACGTTTCGGAAGACGTAATACTGCACTTATTGGATTAGTTATTGGAATAATAGGCTTGATTATTCGTCTTATTGATCCTACTAGTATCGTAATTGGTCTAGTCGGCTCAGTATTCCAATCCTTCGGTATGATCCCGCTTATGGTCGTAATGTCACCCCTTGGTACCGATACAATCGAATACGGAGAATGGAAGCATGGCCAGCGGATTGTAGGTTTAACCAATAGTGTAAATTCATTTGGCGCTAAAATGGGAATGGCTCTTGGAACAGCGCTAATTGGCTGGTTGCTTGCCTGGGGGCATTACAATGAGAGTGCATCTGTTCAACCGGATACAGCTAAACAAATGATCATCGTTTTTAATATCTATATTCCTCTAATTGTCTACATCTGTATAGCCGTTCTACTGCTATTCTTTTCATTGGAAAAACAGTACACACGCATTTTGGATGATCTGGAGCAACGTAAACAGACGATTATCTAACGTACGATTATTAATATTAAGGTAAAGGGGCGTCTGTATGAACAACTATCCGTCCTATGTGTTCATTACTTACATTATTGAGGGGACCGGCAAACTGGAGTTGGGGTTTACCAATATTAAAGTAGCCCCGGGAGAATTATATGTCATTCCTTTGACAGGTTCAGAGCTCTCTCGAGCAGTTGAGAGCAAACCTCAGTTTTGTTTGCTTGAGAATATACATTGTACGGAAAGTCTGGGGGAGGCGGCTCCTCTGTTACCTATGAAATGGAAAATATTAAAAAAGCACCAAGAAGAGTTTGTTAAACTACTCAAGCTTATGTCCTATCATCAGAAAGAAGCGAATTCAATTATGAGCACTGGCTTTGTTTCAATATGGACAGCTTTTATGGAGTTTCTTCTCTCTGCACCTAAAAGAGCAGAATTACAAACATTTGATGAAGACAACCTGACAATTCATAAAGCTCTTCATCTTATAGGGAACAGCTTTATGAACAGGACTTCTGTTGGCGAAATTAGCAGACAGGTGGCAATGAGCACACGTCAGTTTCAGCGGAAATTCAAAGCACTTACTGGGAGAACCTATAAGCAGTTTTTGCAGGAAATCCGTATCCGGCATAGCTGTGGCCTCTTAATGTTTACCAGTCTAAACGTTCAAACGATCGCGGAGTATGTTGGTATATACGATATGTATCACTTCTATAGATTGTTTCGGGAGTATTGCGGAATGACTCCCGCTGCATTTCGTCAGCTCCGTCAGCTCGATTCGTTATTTTGACGTTTTTTCATATATTTATTTGCTGATGTTCTTGTTATTTTTGAAGAGAAATTAAATCGGTACAGGAGGCAAAACATTATGAAAATTATACGGATGAAAACAAATCACGTAGTCAACCCGCTTGGGTTTTTACTAAATAACCCGCGTATTTCTTATGTTGTGAGCGAAACAGAGGCTAAGAAACAAGTAGCTGCACGAATTAAAGTAGCATTGGACGAAGCATTTTCAACCGTTATTTATGACAGTGGTAAGAGTATCGACATTGACAATTTAGCTTTTGAAATTCCAATTGAACTAAAACCGAGAACACGCTATTACTGGAAAGTTGAAGTTTGGGCAGATAATGGTGATTATGCTGTCAGTGAAGCAGCTTGGTTTGAAACTGCAAAGCGGGATGAGCCTTGGACCGGCAAATGGATTGTACCTGAAATGGATAAAGATATTCATCCGGTGCTTCATCATCATTTCAATTTGCACAGTGAAGTGAAAGCTGCACGCGCATACGTTTGCGGTTTAGGCTTGTATGAAATGGAGATTAACGGTTTAAAGGCCGGTGATGAATATTTCACACCGCATTTCAATGCCTATCAAAAATGGCTGCAGTATCAGACTTATGATATTACGGAGTTATTAACACAAGGAGAAAACAGACTTTCAGTATGCCTTGGAAATGGACTTTACAAAGGCCGCTTTGGATTTGAGGGTTATACTTCAGAGCTTTATGGATCGGAGTTTGCCCTCATTTGTGAAATTGCAGTTACCTATAACGACGGGACAACAGTTGTGATCAGCTCTGATAACAATTGGACTGCAGCTCCAGGCAAAATCAGAGAGGGCAATTTGTACGACGGTGAAGTATATGACGCGACATTCAATTCTACTGAAAAATTTAATGTGCGCGAAGCCGAACTCGGATTTGAACGGTTGACCGAACGCTTGAGTTTACCAGTAGTCTTGAAAGAGGAAATTAAACCGGTAGAGGTAATCCGTACTCCATCTGGCGAGACAGTGCTGGACATGGGCCAAAATATGGTAGGCTGGCTACAGTTTCGTACGAAGGCACCTCATGGAACAGTAATCAGGCTTCAATATGGCGAGGTAATGCAGAAGGGGGAGTTTTACCGCGACAATCTGCGCACTGCAAAAGCCGAATATGTCTATACAGCTGATGGTTCACAGGCAGTAGTGCGACCTGTCTTTACCTTTTTCGGTTTCCGGTACGTTAAGGTTGAAGGATGGCCAGGGGAAATCAATATAGACGACTTTACCGGCTGTGTTGTTTATTCTGATTTGGAGTCAACCGGTCATTTTGAGACGAGTGACCCACTCGTAAATCGATTGTTCTTGAATGCACTCTGGGGTCAGAAAGGTAACTTCCTGGATGTACCGACGGATTGCCCACAACGCGATGAACGCATGGGTTGGACTGGGGATGCACAGGTATTTTCAGGGGCAGCATGCTTTAACATGGATTCGTATGCGTTCTTTTCTAAGTATGGTTACGATATGGCGATGGAGCAGAAGGATCGCGGGGGCATGGTGCCGATGGTCGTACCTGCGACAAACGTGCAAGGAGGCGGCTCAAGTGCATGGGCAGATGCTGCGACGATCATTCCTTGGAACGTATATCTTCACTATGGAGACAAAGCAATTCTAGAACAGCAGTTTGAGAGTATGAAATCATGGGTTGATTTCATTATTCGGGCTGACGAAGAATCAGGAGCACGACGCTTGTGGACGACAGGCTTCCATTTTGGAGACTGGCTCGCTCTGGATGGTCCAGATCCGGAGTCACCAATGGGAGGGACGGATACAGAATTTATAGCTTCTGCGTATTATCGTTATTCCTCTTTAATCGTAGCAAAAGCAGCAACGGTCCTTGGTAAAACAGAGCTTTATAAATATTACGAGGGTATATCCGAAGCAGTAAAGAAAGCGATGGAAGATGAATTCTTCTCTAAAAATGGACGTTTGGCAATAGATACTCAAACAGCTTACGCGGTGGCGTTGTACATGGACATTGTGCCTCAAAAGTATAAAGCAAGAGTAACTGATTCTTTTCGCAAACGGCTAAAAACGGACGGTAAGCATCTTAGAACAGGATTTGTTGGAACACCTTATTTGACAAATGCGCTGTCCGCTAATGGCAGTAATGATCTTGCCTACACGCTTCTGTTAAATGATGATTTCCCGAGCTGGCTCTATGCGGTTAAACTGGGAGCTACAACAATCTGGGAACGCTGGAATTCAATCATGGCAGATGGCACAATCAGCAGTACAGGAATGAATTCACTAAATCACTATGCATATGGTGCGATAGCCGAGTGGATGTACCGGACGGTGGCTGGTATCAACCCGCTTGAAGAATCTCCCGGCTTCCGCCAGGCTCTGCTTGCACCGCAACCGGATAACCGTTTGAAATGGGCTAAAGCCTGCGTTCAAACTGCGGCTGGAACTTACCGGAGCGAGTGGTCATTTGACAACACAGGAAATCTCTACTTTGTATTTGAAATTCCCTTTAACTCTATTGCTCAAGTTCGCCTGCCTCGCGCAGATATATCTTTACTTACTATTAATAATATGAGCCTTGAAACAAGCGGAATAACGGGAACACAGCAAGGTGATGAGGCTTATTTGGATTTGGAAAGCGGTCATTATATGATTCATTATACGCCGACAAAGAGCTACATTACTGCACTGAGTACACATACTCCATTGATTGAATTGTTGTACCACACAGAAGCAAAAACGTTAATAGCAAACCTGCTCCCACATGGTATGGAGCTGGATCCAAGCATTTTACAGGGTTCGATCGGGGAAGCATCGCTAAGAGATCTATCGGCCTATTATCCGATGAAAGCAGAAATGCTAGATGACCTGGATGCGAAATTGGCTGAGCTCTCTAAAGCTAATAACTAAAACTATACGGAGATGGGGTAGTAAACTTGAAAAGAAACATTAAGGAAATTGTACAAAAGCTAACGCTTGAAGAAAAGGCAAGCCTGTGTTCAGGAAAAGACTTCTGGACAACAGTAGCCATTGACAGACTAGACATCCCGTCCATCATGTTGACTGATGGGCCACACGGCCTGCGGAAGCAGGCCGGAGAAGCGGATCATCTCGGACTTAACCAGAGCGTGGCCTCTACTTGCTTTCCGACAGCAGCAGGTTTGGCAAGCTCATGGAACCGTGAGCTTATTCACAAAGTAGGCGATGCCATTGGTGAAGAGGCTCAAGCTGAAGGGGTTTCTATTGTTCTTGGTCCCGGAGCTAATATTAAGCGTTCTCCGCTGTGCGGACGGAATTTTGAATATTTCTCTGAAGATCCCTATCTAACAGGAGAACTTGCAGCCGCTCATATTTCTGGAGTTCAAAGCCAAGGAGTAGGTGCATCCCTAAAGCATTTTGCAGTTAATAATCAGGAACATCGCCGAATGACAACAGATGCAGTGGTGGACGAGAGAACACTTCGTGAGCTCTATTTAACAGGCTTTGAGATGGCTGTGAAAAGCTCACAGCCCTGGACCGTCATGTCTGCCTACAATCGGTTAAATGGGACTTATTGTTCAGAGAATAAGACTCTGCTTACAAGTATTCTGAAGGAAGAATGGGGGCATGAGGGATTTGTCGTATCGGACTGGGGCGCAGTAAATGAAGCTGCGGATAGTGTAAGTGCCGGCATGGAACTTGAGATGCCTTCCAGTCTTGGTATTGGTCAGGAAAAGATTGTGTCAGCGGTGAAAAGTGGTGAGTTATCTTCTGAAGCGCTTGATCAAGCCGTAGAACGTCTTTTAACTGTTATATTCAAGGCTGCCGATAATCAAAAGCCTAATGCTTCTTACGACAAGCAGGCTCACCATCGGCTTGCCAGGGAAGTGG
This sequence comes from Paenibacillus tritici, assembly GCF_013204885.1. Classification (GTDB taxonomy): domain Bacteria; phylum Bacillota; class Bacilli; order Paenibacillales; family Paenibacillaceae; genus Paenibacillus_AQ; species Paenibacillus_AQ tritici. Next base: position 173,534 of record NZ_JABMKX010000012.1, on the reverse strand, counting down.
CTCAGGAGACCATTGTTCTGTTGAAGAATGACGATAATCTCCTTCCGCTCGCTAAGTCGGGTAAAATCGCAATCATCGGAGAGATGGCTGAACAGGTCAGATATCAAGGCGGGGGAAGTTCCCATATTAACCCAACGAGTCTAGATAATATAAAGAATGAGATCGAGAAATCAGCTATAGGCGCTGAGATTCAATTTTCCCTGGGGTACCAGTTAGATCTAGACACAACCAATGATGAGCTAGTCTTAGAAGCGCAACAAATAGCTGCCGCGTCCGATGTAGCGATCCTATTTGTTGGCTTACCTGACCGTTATGAATCGGAAGGATATGATCGAACACATCTGAACTTGCCTGCCAACCAGCTTGAATTGATTGAAGGAATCGTTTCTGTCCAATCAAACGTAATTGTTGTGCTTAGCAATGGTGCACCAATTGTAATGCCATGGATGGATAGGGTAAATGCTGTACTGGAAGCTTATCTGGGCGGTCAGGCAGTGGGGGGGGCAATTGCAGATATACTCTTTGGTGATGCCAATCCAAGCGGAAAGCTAGCAGAGACTTTCCCGGGAAACCTTAAGCACACACCAGCCCATCCGTTTTTCCCGGGTGAAGGAGATCGTGTAGAATATCGTGAAGGAATATTTGTGGGTTACCGTTATTACGAGATGAAAGAAATAGAGCCGCTGTTCCCTTTTGGATTCGGTTTAAGCTACACATCATTTGCATATTCTGACCTGGTCATGGACAGCTATGAGCTAACGGATCAAGATGTGGTGAACGTAAGCGTTAATATCAAGAATACTGGGGCGGTATTCGGTCGAGAAGTTGTACAGCTGTATGTCCGGGATGTTGATTCTACGATGATTAGGCCAATGAAAGAACTTAAAGGCTTCACTAAAGTTGCTCTGGAGCCTGGGGAAGAGAAAACTGTAACGTTCCAGCTGGATAAGCGGAGTTTTGCCTACTACAATGTAGAGCTTGCGGACTGGCATGTTGAGTCTGGGGAATTTCAAGTGCTGGTAGGCAGCTCTTCACAGGATATCCGGCTGCAAAACACCTTAACAGTTCACTCTACGACAAAGATTGTACCGGTCTTTCACCGCAATTCAACCTTGGGGGATATTATGAGTAATCCGGCAACTATGCCCGTTCTTGAGCAAATGCAAAGCATGGCACCGTCATCGGATCAAACTTCTGATGCCGTATCTAATGATATGATGATGGCTATGATGCGTTATCTTCCGCTTCGTGCCCTGCTGCCGTTTACTAATGGGGCGCTTACAGAAGAAGGACTTACTGGGCTAATTGCTCAGTTTAACAACGCTGTTCGGACAGAGCAGGCTTGAACATAACCGTTTTTGAACAATAGACGGAAGGGGATATACAATGAAACGTTTGTTAGTAAAGGGTATGCATTTTGTTGACGAAGATGGAAACCAGGTCATTATGAATGGCATCAATCTCGTCTGCAAGGAAAAGTCACAGGGTTATCTGGAGCCGAACACCATGGAATTGTTGGAGTACTATGCTTCACACGGATTCAATCTGGTTCGGCTGGGTATTTTCTGGGATGGAGTAGAGCCTCAGCCCGGGAGCTATGACGATGCATATCTGGATCACGTGGAGAAGGTTATTCGTAGAGCCGACGAACTGGGCGTATATATTCTGCTGGACATGCATCAGGATCTGTTCGGGGCCAAGTATGGTGATGGTGCTCCAGACTGGGCTACGCTTGACGAGGGGCTGTACCATCCGGAAAATTGTACGATGTGGTATGAGGCGTATACGTCAAGCCAGGCAATTGCCAGGGCTGCCGACAACTTCTGGGCCAACGCGAAGGCATCTGATGGATTAGGTCTGCTGGATCATTATGCTACGATGTGGGAACACCTTGCGCGTAAGCTTCATTCGTGTACTAATATCATTGGCTTCGAGCCCATGAATGAACCTTTTATGGGTAGTATAGCCCCACAGGCATTCGGCATGGCTATAGCAAAAATTATGGAAGTGAACCCCGGCTTTGATCCGAATAATATGCAGTTGGCTGGGATGGAAGAGCAGACGATCATGAAGGAAGTTTTGAGTGAGCAGTTCATGAGGTTCGACCGTGAAATATTGATGCCTTTTTATAATCGAATTACGGAAGCTGTACGCAAGGTATGTACTATCCCTATTGCCACCGGTGGTAACATTTACAGCAGCTCGTTCGTTCCAACAGGAATCACAACTCTCTCCTCTGCAGACGGAAGCAGGGATACTCAGCAAGTATATACACCTCATGGCTACGATGCTGTTACTGATTCCGACCGGTATGATGCATTTAACAAAGAGAACGTATATCACATCTTCTCACAAAAGCGTATTTCTCAGCTAGAATTGGGCTTGCCGGTAATCGTAGGGGAATGGGGGGCATTTCCAAGCAAACCGTTTACCAATGACTTGATTGAGCATATGAATAGCATTCTAGAGGCCTATTTGTGGAGCAGCGCGTATTGGGTTTATCGTCCGGGTATGGAGAATGATCCGTATTTCTCCAGCTTGGAGCGCGGTTACCCTGTGCAGGTGGCTGGCAATCTTTTGACCTATCATTACAATAGCAGCAGTAAACATTTTATGGCTAAGTGGGAAGCCCGTAAGAATGGAGAAACGGTCTTCTACATACCCGGTTTATCGGATGTTAGTGAGGAAGACATTGTACTTTCCGCAAAAGCGTATGTAAAAATAGCTAAAGTACCTCAAGGGTCAGGTGGTTACGTTACTGTAACAGCTGATGAGGATGGTATTCTTGATATTTTGATTCGGTCGTAGTTAATAGTGTGAATATGAGGCTGGTCAAGGGCTTGTCCTTACCAGCCTCTTGAGTTTCTCATGTATTTCAAACCCGACTTTATCTGTGGACTTGATAGTGCCAGCGGTTCTTACGAGAGTGTGCACGGCACAATCCGGGTGAACTGGAGACAGGACCTGTTGAACTTGGAAACGGGGATTCCCCAGGTTCAACTGCCTGAGCTGATTCTTAGGTTAGCTATGGCCTGTATCCGAGATAAGAAGTTTTGTCCGTATAACGAATATTTTTATTCTGCAGACTTAAATGCTGCTAAAGAATGATCGGCCAAAGAGAATATAAGCTGTGCCAGATCATGGCTGGATAAGGAGTAACTGTCGCGTATCCACTCCTGGATAATCGCCAAGCTTCCATTAACCAGGTAGGTATAGGTAAAGCGTTTCATATTTTCGGGGACATTAAGTTGGAGCTGGCTGTCGATGTTCATTAAAATCTCATTTAGTAAACGTTTTGGGAACAAAACGTTATCATTTGATTTAATCAGCATAACGGTAAAAAGATCATCATTTTTCTTAATATAATCTAAAAACGCCAATATATAAGTAGCCCCGCTATCGCTAGGTTCAATTTTATCTAAATATTCCCTGGTACTAGTAATGATCTCTTGCTCTACATACTCTAGCAGCCCATACGCATTTGCAAAATGCAGATAGAAAGTAGAACGATTGATGTCTGCTTTTGCGCATAACTCTTTTACACTGATTTGGCTTATATTTTTCTCTTGGAGCAAGCTAATCAGGCTCTGCTTAAGAAGTAATTTAGTTAGCCGTTCACGCTGATTCATCACAAAATCAACTCCTTTTGGTTAATGAATTTTTATTGAAATCGACATATTCAGTATGACTGTCTAGATTACATCAATCTCATAATCAACTGGTGGTTGTAAAATAGACACTGTGTCTGTATTCTGAAGGTAGACGATGGATTTGTCAATAAACTAATGATGTGGGTGAAGAACATGGCGAAGAAAAAACGCATTATGATAACGGGTGCTGCGGGTAATATGGGCGGTGAAACGTTGAAGTTATTGAAGAATGATCTAAGCAAATGTGAGCTGTTGCTCTTTGATTTAGACAATCCAAACAGCCGTCAAAAGCTGAAAGAATATGAGGGACTACAAGGAGTTAAGGTAGTCTACGGTAATTTGCTCGACCGCAGCCTGGTTTATGATTGTGTAAAGGACGCCGATATTATACTTCATATCGCGGCTTTTGTATCCCCCGCAGCTGACGAATTTCCTGAACGGGCTATGCAGATAAATTATGGATCAGCAAAAAATATTATTGATTCTATTATAGAAAGCGGCCGTGCCCATGTAACTCGTTTCGTAAATATCGGCACAATTGCGGAAACGGGCGACCGAATGCCGCCGATCCACTGGGGGCGTGTAGGTGACCCCCTAAAACCAAGTGTTTATGATTACTATGCCGTATCGAAAATTGCCGCCGAACGTATGGTAATTGAATCAGGTCTGAGCTATTGGGTAAGCCTCCGCCAGACAGGTATCATGGGTCCGGCGATGAGCAAAATTCAAGACCCCATCATGTTCCATAACTGTCTGGACAATGTTCTGGAATATGTGTCTGATCGGGATTCAGGGCGTTTAATGCGTAACCTTTGCATCAAGGATATTGATGGAGAACTGAATAAAGGCTTTTGGCAGCATGTTTACAATATTGGCGGTGGTGAAAGCTGCCGTATCAGCACGACTGAGATGTACCGGGTGCTGTATGGCAAGCTTGGCATTACTAATCTTGATTATGTAATAGATCCGAAATGGTATGCTACCCGAAACTTCCACGGACAATATTATCTTGACTCCGACAAGCTGGAGGAATACTTTCACTTCCGCCGGGACTCAGTGGAATATTTCTATCAGAGCTATCTTGATAATTTGGGATCACTTGTACCAGTTGCAAAAGTTATCACAAAGCTTCCCGGAGGACAGAGGTTTATGGGTTCGATGATTAAGCGGACAATGAAAAAGCAGGCTGTGAAAGCACGGGGAACGTTACGTTTTATTGAAGACAACGACACTGAGAAAATAGATGCGTATTGGGGTAGTAAGAAAAACTGGGGAGAAATTCCTGACAAGCTATCTGAGGTTAAGGGGTTTACGGATTGGAAAAAAGCCATCAAGCTTGATCACGGTTATGATGAGAATAAACCGGCAGAGCAATTAAATCTTGAAGATCTAAAAGGTGCTGCAAAATTCCGCGGCGGAGAATGCCTCTCAACTGATATGACAACAGGTGATTGGACCCGGAAGCTTGATTTTAAATGTGCTTTCGGCCATACCTTTAGTGCCAGCCCCAAACTAGTACTTGAAGGCGGGCATTTCTGCCCTCAGTGTGAACGTGAAAGCTGGAACTACAAAGAACGCGCGAAGCGTGAACCGTTCTTTGCTCAAGTCTGGTACCCGCTTCAAGGTGAGACAGACGGACGTGAGTACAAGAAAATCGTATCGGAATTAGACGCTGAGAAAAAGTAACATTATTAGTGCTCTTAAAAGCTTGTCCTTAGCGGGGCAGGCTTTTCTTCGCAATTTCTGGCTTCCTCCAGTTTGCAGTCAAGAATAAAACGATGGAGTGTAAGTTGAAAAAATACTATATTTCTTTCGTTTATACTATTTTTGTAGTACTCAACTCCATATTATTAAATGAGAATTTCTATAAATATGAAGAGAATGGTTAGCTCAGAGGTTGGTCCTGTAGCAGCCGCGGAGGGGTATAGTTATGAAAATTGGTAAAAAGATTTTTTTGTCCTTTGGTGTTGTGGTGCTGCTTTTTCTTACTACAATTGTTTTTCTTAATTTAACGATCAGTAATCAAAGCAAAAAGATTATTGAAATAAAGGATAATGAACTTCAATCCTCGTTGATTGCTGGTGAACTGCAGCAGACATTATCTAATTATCAGCCCCTGTTCAAAGAATTTGAAGGAGGGGACAGTAAAGCTGGTGAAGAGATCACCCTATTGATATCCCAACTGAAAAATAATGAAACAGAGCAAATTCAAACGGGGTTGAACAATGCTGTAGAGTCAAACTGGCTTGCTTTTAAGCAAGCTATGATTTTTCAATCAATAATCGTAATTATCGTTATTGTACTTTGTTTCTTCTTTGCAAAGTCAATCACAGGCCCGATTCGGCGATTGATTCGTGCAGCAAGTGTGATCTCAGAAGGTAAATTAACAGAAGAAATTCATATTCATTCACGGGATGAGTTTGGTACACTTGCAGAAATTTTTGAAATAATGAGGCGGAATTTGGCTCATTTCGTAGGAGCTTCTCAAAGTACCACACTTCAGGTTATTGATTCTACAGATAAACTGTCTCATTCAATGGAAGATACGAAACGCTTGATAGATGAAATCAATCAATCCATACAAGGGATTGAGAGCGGAGCGCATACTCAGCTTCAAAATACTCAAGAATGCGTTCAGGCTGTCGAAGAAATGGCAAAGGGAGTTGCACAAATTACTACTTCTACATCTATTGTTGCAGATAATTCGATTTCATCAGAACGGGATTCACTGAATGGAAAAAGTTTAATTGAGAAAGTGCATGAACATGCTCAGGAGTTGAAGATTACATTTACAGATTGTGCTAAACGCAAGTATCGAAGCGGCCCGTGCTGGAGAACAGGGAAGAGGTTTTGAAGTCGTTGCGTCTGAAATCCGGAAACTTGCGCAGCAGGTAACTCATTCATCAAATCATATTTGGGAAATTGTCGCCAGTATACAGGCGAACATGATAACAACAGTAAATCAAATGGAACTGGGTCAGCATCAGCTTGAAGAGACAGAATCCTCTATTATGGAAGCAAATGCTGCATTCGAAACTATTATGTCCAGAACCATAAATATCTCTATTATGAGAATCGGCTGTCGAGTTACAGACTACAATTACAGCATATAAAGTCTAATTAGTGAGGAGAAGGAGGGAATGCTACATGGAGAAGATTTCAGAACGTTTTGAAGCGATCTGGACTCTGATCAATCGGGACCTTACTTTTGAAGCTCTTGGAGAGCTGAATCCATTGTTAACACAACGAGAGTGGTCAGTATTAATTTATATCTGCTCAAGTGAACATGTTACGCTAGGTCAGGTAGCTAAATTTGCAAAAATATCTAAAAGCTCAGCTACAATATTAATTAATAAATTTGAAAGTATGTGTTATGTCAAGAGAATACATGAATCGGGGGATCGCAGATTCGTCTCTCTTGAAGTCACGGCTGAGGGATACAAAGCGTGTGGGAAATATCTTTCTGAACGACGAACTGTTGTGGAAAGTTACCTTAACCAGCTTATTCCGGAAAGCCAAGTACAATTGGTGAGTCTCTTGGAAGAGCTGGTGCGATTAAACAAGAAGAATGCTTTGGATAGTAAATGATGGCGGAGAGGAATCGGAATTTACGGAAGATTAAAAAAGAATTAACAGAGAAAATATTAGCAGAAAAAGCATATGAGTTAGCCATAGAAAAAGGAATGGATGGATTCATTATTGAGGATGTTGTTCAGCGCTCAGGTTATTCCCGGAGAACCTTTGCAAATTACTACTCCTGCAAGGAGGAAGCTGTAGCTAAGGCGGTTATAACTTCCTGCAAATACGATCGACTCATGGACGAAATTAAAGGTTTGCCTTTAAAAGCTTCTCCACTTGAAGTGATGTACCATATTGCCAAAATACTGATTACAGAAGACCTGATTTTGAAAACAAACCAGTTTGTGATTCTATCTAGAAGATATTCAGCACTCCAGCCCTATGTGCTGAAAGTGATTTATGAGGCCCAAGTAAATACTGAGCATATTTTAAATGATTTGTTCCATGACCGATATTCTACCGTGTACATCCAACTTCTTGCTGGAGTGATATTTGCAGCCATTATTCCTTTATTTGCCGATAAAAAGAATTTACTGCTCCCAGGGCAAGATCCTAATGGATATTTAAATGCCGTATTAATTTGGGAATATATAGATGATATATTTGACTATTTAAAAACCGGGTTCTAGTTTTGAAATTAAAATCCTTGATTTTGTGAAAGTATATTATGCATAAATGCTGTATAATCCCCAATAGCGTTTTTTCTCGTTTAAAATGAAATATTAGTGGGGTACATGCCAGTTGAACTTTATTTTCTCATTTAAAATGAAAAATCACATGTATGTTTATGCATTGGTTTGCATGTTTTTTGGTGGCATTCCTACACTTATAAAGATGTTAATCTAATGGACCAGAGTAGTATCATCTGTGGTTGGTGCAGCGCACTAGGGAGTAGAAAGAGGTCGAGAGGAGTTATCTCGATCTTTTTTTATGGAATTTGATGAAAACAGGGAGATTTTACGGTTCGTACGGAAAAATTAGATTCTGGACAAATCGTTAAAGTGTTTGATTTAGTTGAACAAATCGTACTTAATGAAATCGGACGTCGCTTCAGGGTGATATGATGAAAATTAATTATAATACAGACGGCACCTTAATCCGTATTGTCGATCGGAATGCTCGCCAAGTTGAGCGTAGAATGCTGCATGAGAATCAAACTGTTCTTAATCATCAACTTCTAAAACCATCCAACCCACCATACCCATTTTATAAGTGAAAGATACTTAACACTTGAATTGTTTGTCAATAATGGGTTGTATCAAGGGCTTTCAGTTACCTTCATTTATAAAAAAAGCCTGGGATCCTTCTTACTCCTGTAGATCGTTACCGTGAAGCTGCAGGACACGAACTTGTACCGATTACACACTATTCATTAGGCTAATGGACAGGTTAGTTTAATGAATTACAGTTGAAGAGTACTAATTTAAGTTCGAATAGGTGTCTAGAATATACCTCCAGGTGTATCTTGTTCTAAGTTTTGTTTATATTAGATCTGTTTGAAAAAGTTCAATAAATTTCTGAGCGGCAGAGGTTAAAGGAAGATTCTTTTTAATGGCTATGCTCAAATATCTCTTGGGTATTTTCTCTATAATAGGTAAGACAAACAACTCTTTTTGATTAACATCCTTTTGGACAAAATCCTCTATTACACACGATACACCTAAGCCCTTCTTAGCAAACTCGATAAGTAGTTCCATTGTGCTTAATTCTGCCTTTGGTTTTACTTCTAGGTTATATGACGCAAGAACATTTTCAATGTAATTTCGTGTGTGTAGCCCTTTTTGCAAGAAATTAATCGGATATTCATCAATTAACTTTTTCAAAGAGATCTCCGTTTCACAAAGTTTCTTGAATCTCTCACCCACTACAAAACAATCTTGTATCTCAATTTCTCCGATCACATTAAGCGTATCTTGTTTGCCGCTTAGATTGATGATGCCTATGTCAACTTCACCTGACTCAAGTTGCTTAATCGTAGTATGAGTGGATTGATCTTTTATATATATATCAATGTTAGGATATGACAGTGAATATGTCTCTAGATATTGCATAAAAAAGTTACTACAAGCTGCGCTACTTACAGCTACTCGCAATTCACCTGCATCCAAATTATTGAACTCATCAAATCTCCGTTGTGCTGCTTGTAGTAATTCATAACTCTGCTCAACATAGCTATAAAGTACCTTACCCTCTGAAGTGAGTGTAACTCCGTGCGGCCCCCTATAAAATAGTTGTGACCCTAATTTACTTTCTAAAATTTTAATAGATTGGCTAACCGCAGATTGTGAAGTGAATAATTCCTTTGCGGCATTTGACATACTCCCAGCTTTAACAGTCATATAAAAAATTTTATATAGTTCAAAATTGATATCCATATCAGTTTTTAGTATACCCCCTATACTGAATATTAATTTTACTTATCACATTGCGTAAATTATACTCGGATTGTTCACGAATAATCAATAATAATTCGCCACTTTAGATTTCCAGGGATAATTGTTAACGGCTGAGTTATTCAGTACTTCATACTCAATATGTTCGTTTTGGGAGGAGGACTTACACAGAAGTTTAGTCAAAAGAATTGAAGTTGTAATGGATTGTTGAGTAGTACTTATATAGTGAAAGGAAAACAATTATGGCCATTTTTTTCATGATATTTGCATTATTGGCTGGGATGGCTTTACCTACTCAGTTTAGCGTGAACTCTCAACTAAGGACGGTTGTCGGCTCTCCAATTATTGCCTCAGCGATTTCGTTCACCGTAGGAGCTATTTCTTTAATACTCATCTCGTTCTTTGCCAAAGGATCGTTGGTCAAAAAAGAGTGGTTAGAAGCGCCATGGTGGATGTGGACTGGTGGACTGTTGGGCGCCTTCTACGTCTTGGCCACAACAATCTTGATGCCAAGAATCGGTGTAGCTGCAACGGTGGGCTATGTTTTAGCCGGCCAAGTTATTGTATCTATTATTATCGACCATTTCGGATTAATTGGAACAACAATGCACACCTTGAACATTCCTCGATTATTGGGGGCGCTGTTAGTCATAGTCGGTGTATTTGTCGTTCAGAAATTTTAAGTTATTGAGTTGGAGGGGAGCATCATGAGAAACATAAGACATGATTTTCTGTGGGGAGGAGCTATAGCTGCCAATCAGGCAGAGGGCGCTTATCTCAAAGATGGAAGAGGGTTAAGTACTGCTGATATTCAGCCGTTCGTTCCAGGTGCTAAACCAACGGATTTACATTTTAACGACATGGATTCTGAAACGTTCAAACGCTATAAAAACGGGGAGTATTATTATCCTAAACGGCAAGGTGTTCATTTCTATGAGCGATATAAAGAGTACATTGATGTATTGGCTGAAATGCATGTAAAAACATTGCGCTTGTCTATCTCGTGGAGCAGAATTTTCCCTAATGGCGACGATGCCGTTCCAAATGAACAGGGTTTAGTTTTTTATGAGCAATTATTTGAGTATATGAAGAAGAAAAAAATTGAACCGATCGTTACAATATTTCATTATGAAATGCCATTGAATTTAGTCGAGCAATATGGTGGTTGGACTAATCCCAAATTGATCGATTTTTTTGAGAATTACGGACAAACTGTGTTGAGAAGATATAATAATAATGTAAAATATTGGATAATCATTAATCAAATTAATCTTGTTCATAAGGAAGCCTTTGCTTCTCTTGGAATACTGAAGGATCAAATGGAAAATTACGAGCAAGCTAAGTTTCAAGCACTGCATCATCAATTTGTTGCATCTGCAAAAGTTACTGAGTTTGGTCACAACTTGAATCCGACACTTCAGATGGGCGTCATGTTAGCAGATACGCTAACTGCTCCTTACTCATGTGATCCTGCAGATGTAGAATTGAATTTCAGAAGGAATCGAATGCAATATTTCTACAGTGATGTGCTGATTCGTGGAGAATATCCTGAGTATGCATTGACTTACTTTGAAGATCGGGATATCCGAATAAATATGACTGAGGATGAAAAGAATCTTCTTCGTAACAACACAGCTGATTTCCTTGCAGTTTCTTATTATTGGTCAAATACGGTCAAAGCTAGTGAAAATTCGATGGACCCTAACACTACTGTGAAAAATCCTCATTTAAAAGTAAACCGTTGGGGATGGTCCATTAATGCATCTGGACTATATCTTTGTATGTCTAAGTATTGGGATAGGTATCACATTCCAATGATGATTGCTGAAAATGGGATCGGATTTAAAGATGAATTGACTATCGACAATGGTGTTCGCGATGATTATCGTATCGAATATCATCGAGATCATATCTTGGCCATGAAAGAAGCAATACGTGAGGGAGCGGATATCTTTGCTTATTGTTCGTGGGCTCCATTCGACATTATAAGTGCAGGAACTGCAGAAATGAGTAAGAGATATGGTTTCATTTACGTTGATTATGATGATGAAGGAAACGGAAGTGGCCGATTCCACTATAAGGACAGTTTTTACTGGTATAAGCAGGTAATTGATTCAAACGGCGAGGACGTTTTCGGACACAAATAGTTCTAGATGAGAACATACCAAAACAACTTAGGCACCCCCGGATCATTACAGTATCTATTTACAAGGATGATCCGGGCATCATTACTAGGAGGGATAACCATGGGTTATCAAAAAACAGCTGAAGATATTCTCGATGGAGTAGGGGGCAAAGAAAACGTCAATGCGGTGTGGCACTGTGCTACAAGATTACGTTTTAAGTTAAATGATACTAATGCTGCCGATACTCAGAAAATACAAAACATTGATGGGGTCATCACCGTTGTAAACAGTGCCGGACAGTACCAGGTCGTAGTAGGTAATTCGGTAGGGCGAGTTTATGACGAACTTACAGCGTTACCTGGGATGGCATCACATGTATCTCCTAACACTGAAAGCGCTTCAGTTAAAGAGAAGGGCACATTCAATCCAATTAGTCAATTAATGGACTTTGTCTCGGCTGTGTTTACGCCGTTTCTTGGAGCTTTAGCTGGAGCAGGAATCTTGAAAGGACTATTGGCTCTGATCATAACTTTGAATTGGATATCTACTGATAGTGGCCCATACAAAGTTTGGAATGCAGCAAGTGACGCCATATTTTACTTTTTACCCATGTTTCTGGCATTTACTGCGGCTAAAAAGCTCAAAGTCAATCAGTTTGTAGCTGTATCACTGGCAGGCGCCTTAATTCACCCATCCTTAGTGGAAATCGTGTCAAACTCTCAAACCATTGATTTCTTTGGAATATCGATTGTTCCAATTACGTATACGGCATCTGTATTTCCTATTTTGTTGTCCATTTGGGGACTTTCTTATCTGGAACCTCTGTTGAATAAATTTTTCCCGGAGTCACTCCGTAATATGCTAACCCCTTTGGTCTCGCTAGTTATCATGCTGCCTTTGACTTTAGCCGTGATTGGTCCGGTTGGTACCAAAATTAGTGACTTGTTTGCTTGGTTGTTGTTAGCAATCTATGGTTTTTCTCCACTCTTGGCAGGGCTGATCTTGGGAGCATTCCATCAATCCATCGTCATCTTCGGTGTTCATTGGGCATTGATTACACTAATGATTAACAATGTTGCGAATCATGGATATGACCAATGGTTGCCTATTGTGTGTGCAGCGGTACTTTCTCAAGCCGGTGCTGCGTTTGGCGTCTTTTTGAAATCCAAAGATCCGAAAATTAAAGGCCTTTCCGGTTCTGCTGCGATCACAGCTATTTTTGGAATCACAGAACCTGCAATCTACGGAGTGACCCTGAAATTAAAACGACCATTTTATTGCGCTATGATTGCCGCAGGTATTGGTGGTGCTGTTATTGGTTCTTTTGAGGTCCATGCGTCTACATTTACATTTCCGAGTTTATTAGCCCTTCCAACATACTTGGGCCAAGGTTTCCTTGGAGAAGTAATTGGACTCATGATTGCCTTTTTCGGGGCGGTAATTCTAACCTTTTTCTTCGGAGTACCTAAAAAAGCAGAGACACTTCCTACTCAGGTAGATGTTAACCTGAATGAAGTCATGGTACCCGCGGATGGTCAGATTGTTGCTTTAAACCAAGTAAGTGACGAAGTATTTGCGTCTGAAGCCATGGGAAAAGGAGCAGGTATTATCCCGATCAATGGACTGGTTACAGCACCTGTTAACGGTATAGTAAACAGTGTGTACAAAACGGGCCATGCCATTGGTATAATTTCTGATTCTGGGATAGAACTTTTGATTCATATTGGCATCAATACCGTGAAATTAAAGGGGCAATTTTTTAAACCTTTAGTTAAGGAGAATGATCGGATTATCATTGGTGACAAAATAGTTGAATTTGATTTGGAACAAATTAAGGCTGCTGGCTATGACCCTACTGTCATGGTGGTTGTCACAAATTCATATCAGTATGATCAAGTTCAAGTAAATCTAGATAACTCTAATTCCAAACAACTGCTACAAGTACAACCAAAGGATCCTAACCAAACGACCTCTTAATGTAAACTGAACATACATGTTTAATAACATCACTAAAACCTCTTTGCTCACAATTGTAAGACTTTTGTCTACCTTGATTGTGTGTAGTGATACATTAATTACACGGGCCATAGCCCTTCTTCTTGAAGGAATGTGTTTAGCTTTGCGCGGTAGGAGCATCCTTTAGGGAAACTAGCATGGTCAATTCATATTCAAAAAGTCCTGATTAGGAATTACCTAAATCAGGACTTTTATTTTTGCTCCCTTAATGAGGGGAGATTCTCCCGCAACAGGTAGAAGAAAGAGGGGTTTTCATTGATAATGGTTATCAATGATATCCGAAATTCGAGGAGGAAGAGGTAAGAATGCTCAGACATAAGACAGTCGAAGGCGAAGAACTGGAGCAGGGGGTTAGTCCGCGCCGATGGTATACGTTGGCGGTTATTCTTCTCCCCATATTACTTATTTCGTTGAACACCTATATGATCCAGGTCGCGCTTCCGTTCATACAAAATAATCTGAACGCCAGTTTTTCCGATGCGCAGCTTATTGTGACCTGTTTTTCACTTAGTTTGGCCATAACGCTCATTGTTAGCGGAAAGCTTGGCGACATCTACGGGAGGAAACGATTGCTGCGAATTGGCGTGAGCGGGTTTACACTCATGGCTATGTTGGGAGGTATGACTACGAGTCCGACTCTCCTGATCGTCATTCGAATCTTCCAAGGCCTTGCCGCGGCGCTTATTCAACCTCAAGTGTTATCCATGATGCAAGTTAATTTTCTGCCGCGGGAAAAGGGACTTGTCTTCGGGATTTACGGCGCATTGCTCGGGTTCGGGTTCGCCTTCGGCCTCACGTTGGGAGGGATTCTGGTCCATTGGAACGTGTTTGGTTTGGGTTGGAGATCCGTATTTTTGATCAATGTTCCATTCGGTATTGTTGTACTTCTATGCTTGCCGTTTCTATCGGAAACGCGAGGAGACCGGGCACAGAAAAACGACTGGTTCGGTACGGTCTTACTTATGGGTGGGCTGTTTCTGCTTGTGTATCCGTTATCCGAAGGCCAAAAACAGGGATGGCCGAATTGGATATGGGGGTGTCTGGTTCTTGCGATACTGTTGCTAGTTACATTCATCGCAGTTGAATTGCGCAAGCAAAATCGCGGTGAGGCACCGCTGGTCGATCTGACAATTTTTAAGCAACGTCTGTTCGGCGCAGGAATTCTATCTGTTGTGTTCATCTATCTCAGCATGTTTTCTTTCTTTTTCATCCTGACGTACTATTTGCAGTTCGGCTTGCATTTCGGTGTCCAAGAGACGAGCCGCGCTTTTCTGCCTCTTGGCTGCTTTTTTTTCCTGACTTCTCTGATCTCTTCTCGAGTGGTTGACAGGTGGGGGATGGTTGTGCTGAAAATCGGGGCATTGGTAACGGCAGGCTGCTGTTTTTTATTTATCTTGCTGTTGCATATTGATGCGGTACATTTGCTCAATCTAACCTACATTGCACTGCTGCTGGTGTATGGCTTAGGACTGGGGCTGGTCACAACGCCGCTCACCCGAGTCGTGCTGGGCACCTTACCGGCGAAGGATGCAGGGACAGGCTCAGGCTTGTTTAATACCGTAATGTATTTGGCTAATTCGTTAGGTGTGGCGCTGATTAGCATTTTGTTTTCAGTTACGTTACGGCAGTCCTTGAATAATGCAATCCTGTCCGACTATGTAAGGGCATTTTCCGCTTCTTTAACTGCCTGTGGAGGAATGGCTCTGGTGACTTTTGTTTGCCTTATTTTGATGCGCAGCCCCAAAAATTTATAAACCAAATCGTTTGTTTTGTTCCAGGTTTAGTTGGCTGATCCGTTTCACATAATCGCTGGGATTGCAGCCGTAATGCTTGCGAAAAGCAGTCGTGAAATTGCTGGCATTGCTATAGCCGACTGAAACAGCTGTTTCACCTACGTTCAGATGAGCTACTTCCATATACCACAGGGCTTTCTCCATTCTTTGTTGACGTACAAGCTCGAAGATGGTCATGTCGAATAATTCGCGGAAGCCCTTTTTCAACTTGAATTCATTCATTCCAACTCGTTGGGACAACTCTCTGATCGACAGCGGTTGTTCGAAATGTATTTTTACTAACTCATGTGCCTGCTTCAGCTTGGAAATGTCATCTCGACGAATGATCATATTTCCACCAACAGAACCGTATGCATCCGACTCTCCGAATAACGTTATAAATTCAAGCGCCTTACTCTCCAGATATAATCGTTTCAATGTGCCAAGATGAGTACAATGGAACATGTCGAAGACACATCTTTGGAGGGTCGGTGTGTTCGGAAATTGATCAATATTCCCACGATGATGTTTAAGCCATGTTTCCATTTTTCGTTTTTCTGATGAGTCCTCAGCGTAGCGCAGTAGTTCATCAGGGGTGAACCTGATTTCCACAAGCTGATTTTGGATACCTGCCTTTTTCTCTTCATAGACTTGAACATCCTCCAGAAAGAGAACACTGCCTGTTTGTGTACCAGTATGGCTGTCCTTACCATTCCATTCGCAATGGATATCCCCATTCACACAATAACTCAATTCAAATAGCTGACAAGATTCCTGAATCTGAAGTTTCATATCCTGTTCGAATGTAATATCCGTTAGCATGATCTCCATGCCAGGACGGATTTGGGTTCTTGTCACACTTCCCTTGCCTATATGAGAAGGAATCATAAGCCGTTGTTCATAATTTCTTTGCTGAACCTGTCCCTCTACTACTCCCGTAAATTGATCAAATAAATCATGAATCTTGTTAATGTGTAAAGTCATGGCAGATATCACCCCCTTGTCTACTATGAAGTGACATATGTCACAATTCATTCATAAAATAGCGTGTTTTCACAAAAAAGACGCACTATAGAAGAAAGTTAGACACATTGCCCCCCTCGTTTGGGCCATACAGAGTTTCCCTAAACTCATTATACTTGTGAATTAAAGCACAGCAAAGTGGAAGGAATAGCAAAGCGCTTCTAAAATTTGCTGGGCTTCATTCGCAAGATTGAGGGGGGATGTATTCGTGATGATTGATACAGTGATGTGGAGTAAATGGTTAACAGGAATGACGTTAGCATTTCACACCATTTTTTCTACGATTGGTGTCGGTGTCCCATTGATGATAGCCATTGCCGAATTCGTCGGGATACGCAAGAAAGACCAGCATTACACTCTGATGGCCAAAAGATGGTCACGCGGATTTATTATTTCAGTAGCTGTTGGCGTAGTGACCGGAACGGCGATTGCCTTGCAGCTTGCGCTGGTCTGGCCGAAGTTCATGCAGATCGGCGGGAACGTAATCGCCCTTCCCTTATTTATGGAGGTTTTCGCCTTCTTTTTTGAAGCCATTTTCCTGGGGATTTATTTGTATACCTGGGGGCGGTTCCGCAACCCGTATATTCACTTGCTGCTGACGATTCCCATTGTCGCCGGGGCAGGCATGTCCGCAGTATTCATCACAACAGTGAACGGATTCATGAATCAGCCTGGAGGCTTTGTAATGGAAGCCGGACAATTCACGGCAGTGAATCCGCTGGAGGTAATGCTTAATACGGCAACACCTTCAAAGGTATTTCATGTCTTAACCTCTGCCTACTTGACGGGTGCTGCTTTGCTTGCGGGAATTGCGGCTTACACTATCCTGAGAAGGGGAGTCTCAGCCTACTCCAAGAAGGCCTTGAAGCTGATGATGACCGTTGTTGTGGCGTTCAGTCTGCTGACAAGCCTGGCCGGAGACATGTCAGCCAAGTTTCTGGCGGAGCATCAGCCGGAGAAGCTGGCGGCAGCGGAATGGCACTTCGAAACCGAACGCAGCGCAGACTTGGTTCTGCTAGGCTGGCTTAATGCAGAGAACGAGATTCTGGGGGCGATTCACCTTCCGAAAGCGCTAAGCTTCCTGGCGTTTGGAGACTTTAACGCTGAGGTCACGGGTCTTGAAGAGTTCCCGCTTGACGAACGCCCGCCGCTTATTGTCCACTATTTGTTTGATTTTATGGTCCTGAGCGGAATGGTTATCTTGGGAATTGGACTGCTGTATTTCCTCTTCCTGTTCTGGAAGAGACGAAATGAGCTTAACAAGTGGCTGCTCAGATCCATTGTCTTTAGCACATTTCTGGCCTTCCTGGGCATTGAATTCGGCTGGTTCTATGCAGAGCTTGGCAGGCAGCCTTGGATTGTCCGTGGATATATGCGTGTAGAGGAAGCAGCCACAACATCGCCGAATGTGAGGATTCTCTTTTTCCTCTTCCTCCTTCTGTATGTTGTAATGGGGACGATGTGTGTCATCGTACTTAGACGGCTGTTCCACAATAATCCTCCAGAGGCCGAGCTGAACAAGCTGGCACAAGCATCTATAGAAAAAGGTGAGCAACTATGATCAGCTATGAGCTGGCCGGTATTTCAGTGCTTTGGATTTTTTTGTACGGCTACTTAATTGTAGCGTCTATTGATTTCGGGGCCGGATTCTTTGCCTTATATGCCCGCTTGACGAAACAGGATCACCTGATTAACCGGCTGATCTCCCGCTACCTGTCGCCAGTCTGGGAGATTACTAATGTATTCTTTGTTTTCTTCTTTGTGGGCATCATCGGATTTTTCCCCGACACGGCGTACTATTATGGCTCGGCGCTGCTTGTTCCCGGAAGCATCGCCGTGATTCTGCTGGCTATACGCGGCTCCTTCTATGCTTTTCAGAACTATGGCTCGAAGCAGAACATTATCTATCTGTTTTTATACGGGGCCACAGGTTTACTGATTCCGGCTTCTTTATCGGTGGCCCTGACGCTGTCTGAGGGCGGTTTTATTATAGAGAATAGCGGAACGGTCACCTTAGCCTATTGGACGCTTTTGACAAGTCCGTTGTCATGGAGCATTGTAGCCCTCGCTATCGTGTCGGTGCTGTTCATCAGCAGCTCGTTCTTGGCCTACTACGCTTCGAAGGCGGAGGATCAGCCCGCGCTCAAGCTGATGCGGACCTACGCCCTGTTTTGGAGCATACCCACGATCATTGCTGCATTTACGGCATTTGTTTTTCTTTCCCAGCACAATGAGCGTCATTTTCATAACATGATGGATTTGTGGTGGCTGCTGGGCTCGTCCGTTGCCTTTTTCATGATTGCAACATGGCTGCTCTATTACGGCCGCCTCTATGGATTGGCCTTTATCTTTGTCATGCTACAGTTTCTCTGTGCCTTTTTTGCGTACGGGATAGGGCAGTATCCTTATATCCTCGACCCCTATATCACCATTCAAAGCGGCGCCACGAACGAATCCATGGGGATTGCGCTGGTGGTAGCCTTTATCGGCGGTCTGTGTCTGCTGGTCCCGTCGCTCATTCTGGTCTTCAGATTATTCCTGTTTGATGCGGAGTATGTAAAAGGCAAAAAATAAAGGAGGGGAGTTATCATGAAGAGGAGAACCGGTCTGATCTCAGAGTATATGTCTACACAAAGGAAGCGCCGTGCACTGTTAGCAGGCTTCTCGCTTGCACTCGGTGCAGCCATAACATGCCAGGCCGTGCTGCTCGCGGAAGCCGTTAATAAGATTTTTGTAGAACGGGTATCTGTGTCATCGGCGGCTGTTATCCTTGGCCTGTTACTGGCTGTCATGGCTGCGCGTACGCTGCTATCTTATGGTAACGGGTTAATCGGCTTGCACATGGCTGCTGATGCTATGGCAACGATGAGGGCCAGAGTGCTGCGGAAGATGACCCAGGCTTCTGTACCCTCGTCACTTCGCGGGCAAACGGGCAGCAAGGTAAGTGTGGCGCTGGATGCGGTGGATGAGGCGGACAGTTATTTCAGCCAGTACATGCCAAGAATGATGGAAGCTGCGGTTATACCCGTGCTGATATTAATCGTAATCTTTACCCAGCACAGCAATTCCGGATGGATCCTGCTGTGTACCGCCCCCTTTATTCCGGTATTCATGATTCTGGTAGGGCTGCAGACCAAGAACAAGGCAGAGGAGAAATTCGCACAGCTCGCCGGGTTCTCCGGGACCTTCCTCGACTCTCTTCAGGGGCTGGTCTCGTTGAAGCTGTTCGGCCTGGCCCGCCGCCAGCAGCAGGAGATCGAACGCAGCAGTCTGGGGTACCGGGATGCGACCATGGGGATTCTGCGGATTGCCTTTACCAATACCTTCATGCTGGAGTCGATCGTTATGCTGGGCCTTGGCATTATTGCGCTTGAGCTGGCGCTTCAGCTTCTTGTCTTTAAATCTCTTTCCTTTCATACCGCGTTTCTGATCCTGCTGCTGGTGCCTGAGTTCTTCAATCTGCTGAAGAACACGGGAACTGCTTTTCACAGCGGCCGCACCAGCATGGGAGCCCTTCGTAAAGTGGAAGAGATGCTTGCAGAAGCAACAGAAGAGAGCGCGGCAGCGGAGCAGCCGGAAGCATACGAAGGGGGCTTGCACCGGATGCCACCTACTATTGAGCTGAGGAATATCCGGTTTCAATATGCTCCGGGTATGTTCGGGCTGTCAGTGGGTTCACTATCCATACAGCCGGGTGAGCAAATCGCCATTGCCGGCAAAAGCGGGGCCGGCAAAACCACGCTGCTGCATCTCATTGCAGGACTGCTTAAGCCGGCGGCGGGAGAAGTACTGGTGAACGGACGCCAGCAGACGCAAATAGAGGAGACTTCTTGGTTTGAACACGTCAGTTATATTACTCAGCACCCGTATATTTTTGCCGGTACGTTGGCTGATAATATTGCGCTGGGCGCTGGCAGGAACGTCTCCAGGGCCGAAGTCGTTCAGGCGGCGGAAGCCGCGGGACTTGCTTCTGTGGTGGCTGAGCTGGAACAGGGCTACGATACCTTGGTAGGTGAAGGAGGCCGTGGATTGTCAGGCGGCGAGAAGCAAAGGCTTGCTCTGGCACGTGCCTTCCTGAAGCATCCGTCGGTGATTCTATTTGATGAGCCCACGGTGGGATTAGATCTGCATACCGAACGCATATTGCAGCGGTCTATAGCTGAACTTGCCGGTCAAGCTACGATGATTACCGTGGCTCACCGCCTGTATACGATCCGCCAAGCCGACCGCATATTGTTTATGGACAAGGGAGAAATACTGGACTGCGGAAGCCATGATGAGCTTCTTGAGCGGCTGCCCCAGTATGCTGAAATGGTGAAGGCGGGAAAGGGGGAGCAGCATGAATGAGCTGGCTATTTTGACCAAGGCCATGCTACAGGAACGGAAGGATATTGTTATGGCCATCCTTGGGGGCTTCATTGCCGGAATAGCGGGAGTATGCCTCTTTGCAACCAGCGGATATCTGATCTCCCAGACAGTATTTGCCCCTCCGCTATATAGCTTGATTGTGCTGACATCTCTTGTGAAAATACTTGGTCTGGTGCGGGCGGCCGCGCGATATGCTGAACGTTTGTATACCCACCGGGCGACGTTTTCGATGCTCAGCCGTTTGCGGACCGCTTTTTTTGCCAAGCTGGTTCCTCTGACTCCGGGAGTACTAAACCAAAAGCGGAGCGGAGATCTCCTCTCACGTATCGTAGGCGATATAGAAAGCTTGCAGCACTATTTTCTGCGGGTCGCCTATCCTCCGGTCATTGTCGTTATGGTATTTTTGGCCACGGTTCTGTTTACTTCTGCCTTCTCCATCTGGATCGCCTGTTTGTTTATACTGGGGATGCTGGCAGCGGCATTTGTGGTTCCGGCCATTGTTATGCTGGGACAGAGGAAGAACCATGGGCGTGTTCGGGAGCAACGCTCGGCGCTTTCCACGGAAGTGACGGAATTACTTTACGGTTTCCGCGATTTGAAAGTGTACGGGCAATTGCAGCAACGCGGAGAGCAGCTGGAGTCTGCCTCTGCGGCATTGACGGCTGAACAGCAGGCAGCAGCACGGCATTTACTGCGCGGGCAATCGCTGCATGTATTTGTAACTTTTCTGATATCCTGGAGCGTGCTGACCCTTGGCGCCTTGCTGATTGTGGAGGGTTCGCTTGCCGGGGTGTTTCTGGCGATGCTGGTTATGATCTCTCAGACTGTGTTTGAGGAAGCTGCGGCATTGGCGACACTGCCCGCATATAAGCAGGATAGTGAGCATGCCGCTAAGCGGCTAGAGGAAACCGTTAGGGCAGCTGATGTACTGGCAGAGCAGCCAAGCGGCAAACTTCCTGCCGGTCAGGCCGTGTCCATTGAGCTGAGCGGTGTATCTTTTCAATATGAAGATGAATGGCGTCCGGCACTCAAGGATGTGTCCCTCCATATTCCGTCTGGATCTAAGACTGCCATTGTCGGGCCGAGCGGTTCAGGCAAAACAACCATTCTCGAATTGCTGCTTAAGCTGCGTACACCGGCGGAAGGACAGATCCGGTTCAATACAACTTCGATTCAAGAGCTGGATGAAGCAGGCCTATGGCAAGCTGCCAATGTGGTGCTCCAGCACAGCCATTTCTTCCGGGGAACCCTACGTGATAATCTGCTGCTGAAGGAGGAAGCTCATTCCGATGAAGCGTTATCCGCAATACTGAATAAAGTGCAGTTGCCGGATAAGCTCCTGGATGACATGGTTTATGAGAAAGGAGAGAACCTGTCGGAGGGGGAAAAGCAACGCCTGGCCCTGGCCCGTGTGATGCTAAGGACAGGAAGGTTATGGCTTCTGGACGAACCAACCTCTTCACTGGATTACATTACCGAGCAGCGGGTGCTCAGGCACTTGCTGGCCCAGGCGGCAGACGATACGCTGATTCTGATCAGCCACCGGCTGACCGGTCTGGAAGCGATGGACCAGATCTTGGTCATGGACCATGGACAGGTTATTGAAGCAGGCAGTTATTCAGATTTAATGAAGCAAAAGGGCTATTTCTATGAAATGAAGCAAATTGAGCTGCAAATGATAGAGGGAAGCTGAGGATGCTGTATACGCATATGACGATTGCCTTGGCCTTCTAGGACTTGGACGGGCTTCCCGAATTTCTAAAAGGCTTGAAATGTTAAAAAGCAGCGATCTCCGTTTTTGGAGAATCGCTGCTTTTTTCTTGTATAGGAAATTATAATATCCGCCAGATGTGGATAAGAAGGCGTAGCGTGGGGAGGAAGTGCTCATTGAATGATACTGGGGCCGCATGAGTAAATGAGGAGCCTAGAATGTAAGCGAAAAACCGAATACAATGTGCTGGTGCGAGTATGCGTGGGCCGGATGTAATCGGAAAACCGAACACAATTGGACTGTGAGCGCCGCGTAAGCCAAATGTAATCGGAAAACCGAACACAATTGGACGGGGAGCGCCACGTAGGCTGAATGTAAGCGAAAAACCGAACACAATTGGACTGGACGTGCCACGTAGGCCGGATGCCCCGGAAATGGGCAGATGGGTACAGTGGAGGTAGCCATACGAGTTCTCTGGAACGCAGAGGTTCCTACATTTATCCACTCGCAGGGTGATTTTGTTCTTTGTTTTTAAACAAAGGTTATCGTCCCCTGCTTAAACAGCGACCCAAACATCGGTCCGTTCACGCAGCGTCCACCAAAGTGCTCACTTTGATCTTCAATCTCTTGTGAAATTCTCTAACATTCCAGCCGGATACCGGCTGCCGGCTGATCCGTGCGGAAGGATCTCATTAATACGCTGAAGATCAGCTTGTGAGAGATGAACATGAACAGAGCCAATGTTCTGCTCAACCCGCGCAGCGCTGCGTGTACCAGGGATCGGGACGATATTCTCTCCTTGGTGAAGAAGCCAGGCCAGGGCCAATTCTGCTACAGAGATCCCTTTGACAGAAGCAAGTTCTCTAAGTTGCCCGGTTGCGTTCAGGTTGTAGATATAGTTGTCCCCTTGCCAACGCTCATCGAATCGGCGCATATCGTCTTCGGCGTACTCGTGAGAGGGTTTAACCGCATCGGTCAGGAACCCTCTGCCTAATGGAGAGTACGGCACCAGACCTATACCCAATTCATTCAAGGTTGGCAGTATATTGTCCTCGATCTCGCGTTCGAATATGGAATATTCAGTCTGAAGCATAGACACCGGGGTAACAGCGTGAGCTCGGCGGATGGTTCTGGAGCCCGTATTACTCAACCCGAAATATTTAACCTTCCCTTCTTGGATCAGATCTCCAACGACCCCGGCTACCTCCTCGATAGGAACATCAGGATCAGGGATATGCTGATAGAGAACATCAATGTAATCCGTCTGCAGATAGCGAAGACTGTTCTCCGCTACTTTACGAATATTATCTGGACGGCTGTTGAAACGTGTTCCGAATGGCTTGGCTGTCATGTCAAAGCCAAATTTGGTAGCCAGTACTACCTTGTCACGAAAATCCTTCACTGCTGTACCCAGCAGCTGTTCATTGTGGCCTTTTCCATATCCATATAATTCTGCCGTATCAAAGAAATGAACTCCAAGCTCATAGGCCCGGCGAATTGTCGCTATTCCCTCCGTGTCATTTGAAGGACCGTAGGCCATTGTCATCCCCATGGTTCCCAAACCAATAGCGGAAACGCTTAAACCTTGCTGACCAAGAATCCGGGTTTTCATTGTGGTGCCTCCCTTATCCATTTTCATTTCCTCAGGAACAAAACCATATTATCACGGAAAATAAATTAAGTAAACAAAAAGTGTATAAAGTGTCTATTGTGTATATGGTGTATGGAGTCATGCTTATGAGTTATACTATAATTTACAAGGGGGCATTTACATGGAACCACAGAATGAAAAACAACATCAGATGAGGATTAATCTTGCGAATAGACTGGTAACATTCGTTAGAAAAAATGGATTCCAAAGTCTGAAAATTGACGAAATCGCAAAAATTATGGATATCAGCAGGGCCACTCTATATAAATATTTCTCGACCAAAGAAGATATCATAACGTTTATTGTCAGTGGCCTTGTAAAATATATCCATGAAATTATAGAAGATTCTGAATCGAATCAAGCGTACGGTCCACGATTTCAGCATTTATTTGAACAAACCATTTTATTAAAAGAGTACATCACCGATATTTTCCTGAGGGAGCTTGAGGGCAGTTACCCTGAGAGCTATGAGCGGCTAAAAAAAGCGATGAAAGAGCGGGAACATCAGGAATTGGCTTTCTATGAAGCAGGAATGAATAATGGGGTTTTTAATAGGATTGATGGCAGGCTTATCGTCTTGCAGGATGAGATTCTAAGAACCGTGTTAGATGTGAAATACCTGATGGAGAACCATTTGACCGTGTATCAGGTGCTATTTGAATATTACAATCTAAAAAAAACTCAGTTGTTTAAACCTGATGAAACGGAAAGGATAGATGACAACTTGATGATTCCTAGAATGGAGTATATGGCACAAAAAATTTCGAAAGACTTGTATTAAACCTAGCAGCACGTAACTCTAGCATGTAGAGAATTCCGTTGATATACTGGGCTTGCAGCAGTGTAACAAACCAAGTAGACGTAGCGGGAAATCGTACGCATAAACAAAGGAGAACTGAAAATGAGAAAGCTCGTTCTATTTCTGCACGCATCGCTTGACGGTTTTGTTGAAGGGCCGAAGGGTGAAATGGACATTGGCTGGGTTTCCTACGATGCTGATTTAGAAAAACATGCGAAAGAAATTCTCAGTACTGCCGACACTGTCATTTGGGGACGAGGGACTTATCAGATGATGTACAATTACTGGCCATCCGTGCCTTCGAACCCGTCAGCTTCACAGCATGAACTGAATCATGCCGAGTGGATCGAAAAGGCAACCAAAATCGTTTTTTCCACAACATTGGAGAACGTCGAATGGAATAATTCCAGACTGGTGAAAGAAGCTGCCGAGGAAGAGATCCATAACCTCAAACAGCAGCCCGGCAAGGATATGGTTATCCTCGGCAGTCCCAGGCTGGCACACTACCTTATGCAGCTTGATCTAATTGATGAGTATAAAATTACGGTTTCTCCTGTCCTGATCGGTAGCGGATTGCCGTTATTCCAAGGTCTCAAGGAGAAGATTAATCTTAAGCTAATCGACAACAAGACCTTTGATTCTGGAGCCATAGGCCTCACTTACCAGACGATAAGAGGACCGTTAGCTTAAGGGGCTATCCAAGCACAACAATCGCAGCGATTCTTCTCCGGGAGAATCGCTGTTTTCTGTTTGTTTTTTGTGATTTTAGACAGATTTGAAGAAACTTTTTCAGCTTAAACAGCGGAGAGGACGGAACGAATGTGGAAAAGCGTCAGCGGTCGCCTTGGTCTCCGGATTTTCACCTCAAAGGTGAATCCAAAAAATCTGGAGACCACAGCGATTGGAACATCGGTCCGTTCACGCAGCGTCCTTCCAGGCGCTAACGTTGATCCTGCTCAAAAACCAAGGACTTCCCTAAAGGTCACTCCTTAATATCTTATAAGAAATTCTTGAAATCACAGAAATTTGTCCGGGTAGGGGGTGCTACTATACAACTATAAATAAAGACGAGGTGATGAAATGCAAGCGAAACTGGCAGCGGACGCCATTCCCCTCTCCAAAAAGCGGAACTCATGGATAAGGACGATAAAAAAGTATAAAGTGATGTACGCGCTCTTGTTCCCGGCATTGATTTATTTTGCCGTATTCAAATACATTCCTATGGCGGGAATCATTATTGCCTTTAAGAACTATAACCTGGCTTTGGGGCTATGGGATAGCCCGTGGGTGGGATTCAGAAATTTCACGGATTTTATGAACGGCGTGTATTTCTGGGACATCATGAGAAACACGATTATCATATCGCTGTATAAGCTGTTGTTCGGTTTCTCGGCTCCCATTATTCTGGCTTTGCTGCTTAACGAAGTGTATACCCAATGGTTTAAGAAAATCGTTCAAACGATCACGTATTTACCCCATTTTCTGTCATGGGTCATAGTGTATGGAATGATGGTGGCTTTATTAGCTCCGGGGGATGGTCTGTTTAACATGATTTTGAAGGAAGCTGGAGTGGAGCCTATCTCCTTCCTGACAGAACCTGCCTGGGGCAGACTGCTGATTATCTTATCTGAAATATGGAAAGATATTGGCTGGGGAGCGATATTGTATCTTGCCGCATTAGCGGGAATCGATCCGAGTCTATATGAAGCGGCTAGAATTGATGGCGCTTCCAAATCGAGACAGCTCTGGCATGTAACCCTTCCCGGCATCCGGGGAGTTATGATTCTGATGCTGATCCTGAAGTTAAGCCATATCCTGGATGCTGGTTTTGACCAGATATTCATGTTTGCCAACAGCTTCAATCAGGAGAAGATCGACATTATCGACACCTGGGTATACCGGGAAGGGCTGGAGCGGCTTAAGATTGGCCTGGCCACGGCAGTAGGATTGTTTAAAGCAGTCATCGGATTTATTTTAGTGCTGACGGCGAATAAGATCGCCAAAAAATTCGATGGGCAGATCTGGTGAGGGGGTGATCTAAATGATCAATTTAACAATCGGGGAAAAAGTCTGGCAAGCTGTCGTTTATTTTATTCTGATTCTGCTATCCCTGCTGTGCTTACTCCCCTTTCTGTATGTGGTTGCGGTCTCAGTAACCCCGGAATCGGAAGTGCTAAGAAGAGGAATTGTGATTATACCAGAGACCTTTACCTTTCTAGCCTACAAAGAAGTATTCATCTCTCATGGCATCGGGCAGGCCTATAAAATCACCTTGTTCCGGACGATTGTAGGCACTTTGCTGAATGTGTTTTTTACGGTAATCGCAGCGTATCCCTTATCCAAAAAATATTTGCCGGGGCGAAGCCCATTCCTGCTATTCATTGTCTTCACGATGATGTTCGGGGGAGGATTAATTCCGACTTATTTATTAGTCCGCTCGCTGGGATTGCTGAACAGTCCATGGGTACTGATCATTCCACAGCTCATCAGTGCCTTTAATCTGGTCATCATCAAAGGATTTTTCGAGCAATTGCCCGCAGAAATTGAGGAATCAGCGAGGGTAGACGGGGCAAGTGAGCTTCAGTCCTTATGGCGGATCATTTTACCCCTGTCCTTGCCCGTCCTGTCCACCATCTCCTTATTCTACGCAGTCGGGCATTGGAACAGTTACTTCGATGCTATTGTCTATATCAATGATTCCAGCCTGATGCCGCTTCAAGTCATCTTGCGTAACATCCTGCTTAATGTCGCCACCCAAAGTGCTGATTCGCTTGCCAATTCCGGAGCGGTGAGTACGTTCGCAGTGCAAATGGCTGCAGTTGTGGTGACTACCGTCCCGATCTTAATCGTCTACCCCTTTATGCAAAAGCATTTTACCAAAGGTGTACTCTTGGGGTCGGTCAAAGGTTAAAAAGCATTTCAACCGGAGTTGTTACGGGGAAACCGTGATAATATAGAAGCAAAGGAGAGGTCATTATGCAACGTAAAGCGATTTCATTGGCTATTCTGGCAGCAATGGTCGGGGTGGGAACGGTGTTGTCTGGATGTGGGGAAGCTAAAGAGGATACATCGACAGCTCCAGGTAATTCACAAGACCCGTCTAGTCCCTTTAAAACTAAACTAAAAATCTCGATGTTCAACCAGGGGACGTTCAATGCTGCTGCTCCAATTCCTCCCCGTGAAGAAGATATCCAGCGTCAAATGCTGGAGAAAGCCGTCAATATCGACCTGGAAATGATGATTCCTCAATCCGGGCAAGCAACGACTAAATTGAATACGCTCATTGCCGGCGGAGATATTCCGGATCTGATTTTCTTGAAAAGCCGGGCGGATCTCGCGCAATATTATGATCAGGGTGTTCTTGCGGATCTGACACCGTATCTGGATCAATTCCCTGAATTGAAGAAACGGTTCAGCAGCGACTCCTGGGAGGCGGTGTCCTATCAGGGACAAACCATTGGAGTTCCCGGCTATGATAATGTGAACGGGATCAGCCGAAGCTACTTCATCCGTAAAGATTGGCTGACCAAGCTGAATATGGAAGTGCCCACGACACCTGACGAGCTCTTTGAAGTTATGAAAGCCTTTACAGAGAAGGACCCGGACGGTAACGGCAAAAACGATACGTACGGCTTCATAGGCGGTATGAATAAAGAGGGCAATCTGCAAACCTACGGCTTCGATAGCCTGATGTGGATGTTCGGCGTCAATCCGCCATCAGCCATTGATGTGAAGGACAATGAACCGGTGTTCCTGTTTACCGACCCCAAAATGAAAGAAGCGCTCGCCTATATCCATAAAATGATGGAAGCCAAGGTTGTAGATCCGGATTGGGTGACGATGAACACGCCCGATTTGCTCGACCAAAAGCTATTTAAGGG
Source organism: Paenibacillus tritici (assembly GCF_013204885.1). GTDB lineage: Bacteria > Bacillota > Bacilli > Paenibacillales > Paenibacillaceae > Paenibacillus_AQ > Paenibacillus_AQ tritici. The sequence continues at coordinate 144,565 of NZ_JABMKX010000012.1, read as the reverse complement.
GAAGGTCGGCTTCATGATCAGAGACGCCCGCAGACTGGAACCGGATTATCAGCAGAAAATGAAAGAAATCAGCGGAGAGGTGCCGGAATGGATCGTTATTCCTCCAATGACAGGCCCTTATGGTGATCAGATTGTAGAGAGAAAATCGTTCCAGGGCAATTCATGGGCCATCTCCAAAAAAGCGGACAAGGAGAAAATCATCCGCATCTTGTCCATGCTGAATTATTTCTTCACGGACCAGGAAGCCTATCCGAATTTTGCTTACGGGATCAAAGGGATTCATTGGGATGTGGTAGACGGCAAGATCAAAAATAAAACCTCCGAATTATCGAAGGATATGAAAGAAAAGTACCTATGGGTCGATCATTATAGAATGCCGCGCCGCGGGGATGATGCTGAGTACTTCAGCTTCCAGAATCCTAAGACGGCAGAAGCTTTTGAGAACAACCAGAAATATGTGGCGGCTACCTTGCCCGGGAATCTATTGACTGAAGACCCGAACGATTCATTGGCAGCCGACCGCCAGCGTTACATTAATGAGAGTCTGGTCAAATTCATGACTGGCAAAGAACCTCTGTCGAACTGGGATAATTTCCTTGATACACTGGAGACCAAGTTTGACATGCAGAGATATAAGGAGTCTGTAATCAAACAATTCAAAGAAGCAGGCTTAATTAAGTAAAATCAAACGAAGAGAGCGGCTATCATTAGCCCCTCTCTTTGTTGTCATATGCTATGATTTGTTCAATACAGATGCAGAAGGAAGATGATCCATGCGAAGAAGAATCAGCTTGCCTTTGAAATTATTTTTAATCGTGTTTGCCTTTGTGTTAAGCTGCATCATCTTGATCAGCCAGTTGTCTTACCGTTATGTCCAGAAGGAAATAAGAACCACGGATGTGTATTACACCAACCAGATTCTTGACAAGATAGACCAGTATTTCACCGTTAATTTCTCCTCCTTCCAGACGATCCTGTTCTCGGTCGAATCATCGGTGAAGGCCAACATGGACAATACGGATGTGATTAAAAAGCAATTAAGAGTGCTGTATGAACTTAACAGTAATTACGTAAGCAATATCTATTTGATCAAAAGCGATTTATCCATTCTAGGCGGAAGCACGCCGACCCGGATATTCGATGAACCTTTAGCGGAAAGAGAACCGTTGTTTGCTGCGGCTGACAAGGACAGAAGGACTACCTTTGTCAGCGACCCTTACAAATCCAAGTATTCCGGCTGGACTGTGACAATGGTCCGATATCTGAACGGCGCTCCGTTTCCTATAGCCATTGCGGTAGATCTGGATCTCAATGCCATTGAAGAAACCCTGTTCAAGATTAATCGGCAAGAACAAATGAATTTGGCTCTAATCACGGCATCGGGCAAAATCATTGCCGGATTCTCGGAAAATAAAGGCCCCCTGAACATTCAGGACCATACCTTCTCCATTGGTGAAACATCGGCGGAACAAATTCTGGATACTGCAGAATCAAGCCTTCAATTGCATACCAGAGAGGGGACTCCCGTCTCCCTTCTGAAGAAACCGACGGAGAAATTCAACTGGACCATCCTCTCGATCAACGATGAATCACGCCTGAAGGCGGCTTTATCCAGATTGGAAACCTATTATATCGAGCTTCTGGCCGCAGGTTTTCTCTTAAGCCTGTTCGTATCCTTCGTCATTGCCAAATATATAAGGACCCCGCTCTATGCACTCAAAACAAAAATGAAGCGGGTGGAGCAAGGCCTTCTGACAACTACGATATCCATTAACCGGAACGATGAGTTTGGAGATCTCTCCCGGGCCTTCGACCGTATGCTGCAGCAGATTGTGGAGCTGATCCGGGGAGCAGAGCTTCATCATGAACTTGAACGCAAGCTGGAAATTCAAGTGCTGCAGTCTCAAATCAACCCTCATTTTCTGTATAACACGCTGGGCTCTATCAGCAATGTCATCCGGCTCGGACAAATCGAGAAAGTAGATGTGGTGATCGAGTCTCTGATTTCAATCCTGGAATACGGGATAGCTGACGCTTCGGAGAAGGTCTCCCTGCGTCAGGAACTGCAAAATGTATCGGACTATATCGCGATCCAGAACATCCGTTATAACCGAAACTTCCAATTAATTGAAGATATCGAAGCAGGGTTAATAGACTTTCCTGTGTTCAGAATGCTGCTGCAGCCGCTTGTGGAGAATAGCATCTTCCATGGTTATAACGGAGGGGGGCTCGAAGGCCCTATTACTATTCACGCTTACAGGGAGCGCGGCAGGGTCATCATAGAAGTCGTTGATCAAGGCGAGGGTATTCCAAGCGATAAGATACAGCATGTTCTAATCTCAGAACCCAGTGATGTGGAAGTGAAGCGGAAAAGAATCGGATTAAACAATATTCATGACCGGATCAGACTGCACTACGGAGAACAGTTCGGACTCCAAATCATAAGCATACCTAAGGAAATTACCCGTGTTCAGGCCTTGTTCCCGGCAGGCTTGTTTAAAGGAGATGCATCATTGTGAGAGACTACACCTGCTTCATTGTTGACGATGAGGATCTAATCATTCAGAGACTGGAATTGTTTTTTCACGAGCTTTCCCTTAGGGACAGGCGATTTCATCTGGTGGGCAAAGCGAGTAACGGGCTGGAGGGGCTGGAGGAGATCGTAAAGCTTAAGCCGGATATCGTGATCTCTGATATTGTTATGCCGCGAATGGACGGGATTTCCATGATTGAGCAGCTAAAGCCCATGCTTCCCCGGACCCAGTTCATTCTTTTGACCGCTTATTCATCCTTTGAATACGCCCAGAGAGCGATTCAAGCCAACGTACTGGAATACATTGTTAAGGTTCCGCTCAGGGAAGCCGACTTGAACCGGGCTTTGGATAAGGCGGCCGGAATTCTAAATGAGGTTAAGAAAAAAGAAGCGGAATTTCAATCGTTAAACGTATCTGTGCTGGAAAATAAATATAGAGTCCGCAAGCAATTTTTCAACGAGCTGATCAGAGGCGAAATTCCTTCGCACCGGGCATCGGATTTTGCCAACCGCATGCAGTTTCATTTCTTTCAAGCTAACTACCGCTGCTTCATTGTCGAAATGAACAGGTATGAGAGCTTCCGGAACGCTTATTCAGCAACGGATCAAAATATCTTGAGATATGCAATTACGAATATCATCGAAGAAACGGTGATGAATGGCGGCAGTGGTGTGGCTGCGGATCTATCCGATAACCGTTTTATTGGCTTCCTGTCCTGGGAGAATAACCGCAGTGATCTGGAGACGGAATATGATTGCCAGGCATTAGGAGGACAGATCGTCTCCCATTTGGACCAATATTTGAATCAAAGGGTATCTGTCGCCTTCGGAGGGCCGCACCGGGGCTGGGAATCTATCAAACAAGCGTACACGGAAGCACACCATGTGAGTGACGATTTCTATTATCATACGGAGAAGGCCGTACAAACACCTATGCATCGTTTCCATTACCAGAATGACAGAAAAGAGGAATTTCAGCAGAAGCTGGCTGAATTTCTGGCCGGGGTGAAAAGAAAGGTCTCCAAGGAAGAGCTGGAGCAAGCCTTTGCGGAGCTGAACCAGTGGGTTACAGACCATAAAATCCATAAATCCATCATGGCGCCTATGCTGCGGGACTTGTACAGAGACATTACTGTGAAATTTAAATCAGGGAACAAGCTGACCACTGAAGTAGCGGAGTTTCCCATAGAATGTATGTCTTTCCGGGAGCAGCTTGCCTATATTGGTGACTTCACCTACGAATATGTACATGCCGGCCAGCTTTTACATCGGGTAGAGATCATGAGTGCTATCCGGTTTATAGAGCAAAACCTGAAACAGAGATTAACGCTTGAGGCGATTGCCGAGGAAGTGAATTTAGCCCCATCGTATTTCAGCAGCTTATTCAAAAAAACAATGAACGAAGGCGTGATCAGCTACATCAACCGTAAAAAAATCCATGTAGCTCTTGAGCTGTTAAATGTTCAGGATTATTCAATATTGGAATTGTGCGAGGAAGTAGGGATTGTGAACGAAGGTTATTTCTGCAAATTATTCAAAGAATACACGGGGGATACGCCCAAGCAATACCGGATAAAAATGACGCGGTATGAATCCAGATAATATTGCAACAATTGTATAATTTTTTCGCGAAATCATGTAAAAAAAAGCTCTTCAAAAAGCTTACCATGAGAGCAGGATCTAATCATGGAGGTTATCAAAATGGAGCTTATTAAAGCAGATGTAACCGTCGTAGGCGGAGGGATTGCCGGGATCTGCGCTGCCATCGCTGCCGCACGCCAAGGGCTGCAGGTCTCCCTAATTAATGACCGCCCGGTTCTTGGGGGGAATGCGAGCAGCGAGGTCAGGGTTCATATCAACGGGTCGGCCTATCTCGGGAAAAGTCCATCCTATTATGCACGCGAGGGCGGATTGGTGGAGGAGCTCAAGCTGAAGATTTTCCATTACAATCCGTTGTACAACAAGAAGCTTATGCTGTCGCTATCGGATACGGTCTTGCTTGATATGGTCTATGGTGAGGCTAACATTTCTCTATTCCTGAATACAAGCGTGCATGACACGGGCATGGAGAACGGCAGAATTAAGTGGGTGGAGGGCCTTCAATTAGCTTCCGAGCGGAAATTCCGTTTCCAAAGCCGGACCTATATTGATTGTTCGGGAGATGGAATTGTCGGATATCAGGCAGGGGCGCTCTTCCGGCGGGGGAGAGAGGCGAGGCATGAATACGGGGAAGAATTGGCGCCTGAAGCGGCGGACCATTACACTATGGGCGATACGATCCTGTTTCAAGCCCGTGATGTTGGTTATTCCGTTCCCTACGAAAGACCTGGCTTTGCGTATGATATTACGAAGCTGGCTTTTTTTGATAGTATCCGAAAAGGCTTGAACCACCGGGCTTTTCCCAGAAAAATCAACGGGCTTGGCGGCTTGTGGTGGCTGGAATACGGCGGACATCTGGATGTTATCAAGGATAATGAAGACATTGCCTTGGAGCTGCGGAGATTGGTGTACGGGATTTGGGATTATATCAAAAACAGCGGCGAATTCGATGATGTAGACTCTCTCATCCTGGATTATGTATGCCCGATTCCGGGAAAGCGGGAGTCAAGGCGGTTTATTGGTGATCACATGCTGTCCCAGAACGATCTTACGGCAAAGCCGCATTTCGAAGATGCTGTATCCGTCGGCGGATGGTATATGGATTTACATGCGAATAAGGGCATCTACGATGAGGGACCGGCAACAGCCTGGAATTTCGTGCCGGGACTATACAATATCCCTTTCCGCAGCTTATATTCGCGAAATATTCCTAATCTTATGTTCGCCGGCCGCAATATAAGTGCTACCCATGTAGCTTTCGGATCGACCAGAGTAATGGCAACCTGTGGTTGTATGGGTCAGGCGGTTGGAACGGCTGCTTCGTTATGCCTGAAATATGAGATAGACCCTGCGGCCATAGCTGAGGATCATATGGGCGAGCTGCAGGCGCTGCTGCTCCGGGACGGGCAGACCATTGTAGGAATGCAAGAGGAATTGGACCCTTACTTCGCGGACGGATTAACGATTCGGGCTTCGTCCCAGCGCAGCTATGACAATCTTCATCCCACCGAAGAGATCTCCTTGGAGACCGGGTTATGTCTGGTCTTGCCGATTCAGACAGCTATGGCTGACAGCGTACAGATCAAGATTAAAAATCAGTCCGGGCATTCGGAGACACTACATGTGAAGCTGCTTGGCGGGGACCGGAAGGAGAATTATATTCCCAACAGCGAGTTGAAAGACTACCACTTGGCGATTGCAGCCGGGCATGACGACTGGATTACGCTGGACCTCGGCTGCAAGAAACCGGCTGACGACAAAATCTACATTGTATTGGAAGGTACGGCGGGTCTTGCCGTATACGGCAATGAAGAGAAATTAACCGGAGCGGTCAGCTTCTATTATAGACCGGAAGAGCCGTCCAGACTGAAGAAATTCAATAAGAGCATTTGCTTCAAGGATCTGTTGCCCGCCCAGGATATGTACAATCCAGGGAATGTCGTCAACGGCTTCTCCAGACCTTATGGTCTGCCGAACAGCTGGATCTCTGAACGTACGGAAGGACAGGAATGGCTGGAATTCAGTTGGGCCAGCCCCAAAAGTCTGGACGAAATCCAGCTTGTGTTCAATTCGCAGCTTGATTTGGAGCATTTCGACGACCCGATCCAGTCGCTTATCCAAGATTATGTGATGACCTTAACCTTAGAAGACGGAAGCGAGCGGACCGTCATCACCCGGGGGAATTATCTGACCTTGAACAAACATAAGGTGGATGCCACAGGTGTCACCCGAATCCGCTTCGATTTCTATGCAACGTACGGTTTGCCTTATTTTGAAGTATTTGCTGTGAAATGCTTTGCTCCTAAAAACGATAAGTGAGGTCAGGTGAAGTCGAGATGAAGGAAGCATTCCCCCGAAGAGGGCTGCCTAATGTCATTCAGAAGCTGGAAAATGGGGATACCGTAACCATCGTCTATTTCGGTGGCAGCAATACGCGTTCTGAAGGATATAGGGTCATGACGGCGGATTGGCTGCGTGAGCAATATCCACAGGCGGATATTCGCGCTGTAAATGCGGGCATTAACGGGACAGGATCGGATCTCGGCTGTGCCCGCGTGGAGACAGATGTACTGCGTCACAAGCCTGATCTGGTATTTGTTGAATTTGTCGGTAACGATGGCGGAGATCCCGAATCCAAGGCGCGGATCGAAGGAATTGTCCGTCAGATCCGCAAGCGGAGCCGGTTCACCGATATCCTGTTCGTTTATACGCTGAAGGAACGGGATGTGGCCTTATTTCAAGCCGGGGAATATCAGAAGGGGGCTCTGATGCAAGAGGAAGTGGCTGACTATTATGGTATTCCTTCGATTCATCTGGGCGTAGCGGTCAGTCATCTGGTGTCAAAGGGTCAACTCATATTCACCTCCAGAGAAGACGTATCCATTTCTGGAGCCGTTATTTTCACACATGATTCGATCCATCCGACCATTCCCGAAGGACACCAGATTTATACGGATACGATCACCCGCTCATTCGAGAGAATTCGGGAACTTCAAGATCATCCGGGAAGGGTAGTGCATCACTTACCCCAGCATCCGCTCGTCCCCGCTAATCCCTGGGAGTATGCGGGCATGCTGCCACTGGATAGTCTGACTACTTTTTCCGCAGGATGGTCTTATATGACACCGGATAATTCTGCTCTGGCGCGCGAGTACAATTGGTTGTTCCCCGGCCTATGGCGGGCAGCCGAGCCTGGAGAGGCGATCACGGTGCAGTTCGAGGGAACGCGTATCGGGTTATTCGATATCGGGGGGCCTGATTCCGGCAGATTGAAGGTGTCGGTGGACGGTGGAGAACCCTTTATTGTCGACCGGTTCACACTATACAACGATCATAACCGGAACCAGTATGTATTCTTGCCGGAGCTCCCGAACGGGCAGCATACGGTCCGCTTCGAAGTCGATGCCGGAAAAACAGACAAAGCGGCTGTGTTCGAGGCATCCGGCAATGAACGAAGCATTGAGCATGTCCGGCAGCATCCGGAGTGGTACGATCAAACGGTGATTCGGCTTGGGAAGCTGTTGTTGGTGCAGCCGCCATTATAATTCTTGTTATGGAAGCGTTATCAACTTGAGAGAGGCTGTGATTTGTATGAACCCAAGGAAGCTGCTTATCTTAATCGTGTTCGTCGTGACGATCTTCGTTCCTTTCAGCCTGGACGGTATAAGGACCGCTTATGCGGATACCTTACCGTATAAGACCATCATCATTGATGATGGAAGCCTCACGGTCGATGGTGTCGTCACCCCTGATGTGAACAACGCGAATAACGGGTACTCCGCTCTTTATTGGACTACAAGCACGGGAGTGAAGGGTTATAATAATTCCAGTTCCAAATTTACCGATGCCGTAAACAGAAGCATCACTTGGAATCCGCGATTGGAAGCAGGGACAGCGAAGATTTCGTTCAACAAGCTGGACTGGGCGGATAAAGCCGACAGTAATGTCAAAATCGAAATTGTTCATAATGGGATTACGGATGTCATGTTCATGGATCTGAGGCCTTCGTCCGGCCCGGCGGCCGGATGGGTTGACTTGGGGTCCTACTACTTCAGTGGCGAGGATAGCGAATTTGTCAGGCTGACCCGAACGCAGCCTACGACCGGAAAGATCATTACGCGGGCCGATGCGGTCAAGTTCGAAGGGAATATCGAGCAGCAGGCGCCTCCATTGCCTCCACTGCGCAGCCGCACCCTGGCGAATCTCAGTTACACGGAAAAAGGCAGCATCGAGAATGCCGGCTATAAGGCGACCTTCTATGAAGCAGCCTGGGATGGAGGCAAATCCATCGTTCGTGATCTGTTCTATAAGAACACGGATACGGGGAACTGGATACCCGTCAATAATGTGGCGGAAAGACTGGAAGAGCAGTGGGTATTATTGGAGGGGAATGCGGGGAGCCGGACCAATTACTACGATACGATGAACAAGCACTGGATTACCTTCGACGAGATCGACTTCCCTGACAGCCACACGGCGATATTAACCGATTCCACCCATGGAAGCGATTACGATTTACAGGTGAACTGGTCCATGGCAGGTGACAAACCGGATGTGTCCTACGACTTCACCCCCCGCCGGGACGGCAATTATGTGATCGGCTATCAGTCTTTCACAACCGAGCAGCTCTCTGATGTCAATGAAGTGTTGAATGGGTTCAGGTCACATGCCAAAATGGTTGGTTCGGTGGAATCAACAAGCTTACGCGAGCTGAGCGCTCCGATGAGTCTGGTGGAAAAGAACGATGGCTTGGGCAATGCTTTTTCGTATGGCGTATTTGTACCATCGGAAGAACTGCCCGTGGAATTTGAACCGACGGGCGGCGTCTCCAAGCAACGGCTGGGCATGAGTCTGGTCAACAATGAAGGCAGCGTGCAGCCGATCCTGTATGCGCCTCAACTGGGAGATTATTCACAAATGACTGCGGAGAGCACCTATCAGTTCCATATGGGGCTAATCGTGCAAAACAGCAGTATATATGAGGCTTACCGAGATATTCTCCGCAGTGAGTACGGCTATTCGGCCTACCGGGAAAATGTCGGAGAACAGTCGCTCACTGACGCGATGTTCAATATGATCGACTTACTTAAGATAGAGCCACAAGGGGACGACTCTGTGAATTATGTCCCGTCACCCAGCGGGTGGTGGAGCCGTGCCAAGGGCTTCATTGACATTGAGAACGAGGACAATGTACGAACCAGCTCGAATGCGGTTCTTCTGGGGGCCTACTATTTGACCGGGGATGACCAGCTATACGATACGAGAGCCTTGCCGTCGGTCCAGTATGGCTTATCGCGAAATGGTATCGGCTGGTCGCCAACGAAGAAACCGGTATACGGTGTGCCGTCGTTATGGAAAATGGCAACCCTGCCGTTCGATTATTCCAGCATAGCCGCTGTCCATCAGATGATGGGTACTTCGGCAGGAATCGGGGCGCTGGCACAGGAAGAGTATCTCGTGCGTGATCCTGACCAGAAAGACCGGGGGCCTGTCATTCAGCCCCTGATGAAGTACCGGATGACAGGCGATGCGCAGTATTTACAGGCCGCCAAGGATGCAGCCGACAGCTATATCCTGGAGCATATTGATACGCCTGCATCTGTGAATGTGGGTAAAAATGAGTTCATCTATTATTACAGCAAGCTGTGGATGGAGATCCTGGAGCTCTATGAGGAGACGCAGGACCCCAAATACTTGAACGCTGCTTATAAGGAAGCCAAACGGTATGCAACGATGTTCGTGGCCCGTCCGGTTCCAGCAGGTGCCGTTACAATTCCGCAGCCGGAGACGTATAATTACGCAGAGTCATTCCATTGGCCGGATAGTGGTAAATTTCAATATCCCCGGCTCAAGCTCCCGGAAGATGTAGCCGGAGGCGTACAAGCGGATAAACGGCTGGTTTCTCCTAATGGATTAACGTTTGAAGCGGGAAGCACAACGGGCTATTACCGGATGAATGCCCAGGAAGCACCCTTCATGCTGAGACTGGCGCTCTATACAGGCGATACCCTGCTGCAGGATATTGCCCATAATGCGGTTATTGGCCGGTATTCCAGTTATCCGGGGTATTACTACAAGGGGTTCGCTGTCAGCCAGCTTGAACCAGAGTTTCCTCTGGAAGGCCCAAGCGGGGCTACCTCTATCTATTATCACCATATACCGGGACAGCTTGGGCAGACGATGGATTATTTGATCAGCGAACAGGCGTTGAAATCGCAGGGCAGTATCTCCTTCCCTGCTGTGTTTGAGACTAACTTTTTATGGTTTAAATATCATCTTTATGGCAATAAGCCAGGTCAATTTTACGGGAATTCTAACGTTTGGCTCTGGATGCCCAAGGGGATTATTAAGACCAACGATCCTCAATTGAACTGGATCACCGGAGAGAGCGGGAACAAATTCTACATCGGGCTCAGCAACGAATCGTCGGCTGAAGTCCAGACTCCTATTGAACTGAATGCGCAAATCATCGGGTTCGACCCTGCACAAGATTATACTGTAACGATCATCCGCGACAATGGCACGCCGGAGCAGGCGGTGATGAGCGGCGGAATCATTCAGGCCACAATATCTGGCAAGGGAATCACTGCTATCATTGTAGAAGGGCTTAACATTGATGTGCCGCTGCACCAGGTCAGAACTGCTGATCCATCGGATGCAAGCTATTTCTTCGATATCCACAGTCCAATAGATGCGGTTAAAGGGATGCTGATCGTCAAGCCCGACGAAACTGCCTATGATGCTTATGTGCAGGCCAAAACGACGAAACCCGCGACGATCCATTATTCCTTGGACGGCGGGGTTACGTATACGACTGTTCCAGATACGATCTATCCGATGGAATGGTCAATACGGGTAACTGACTTATCCCAAACCTTCACTTATTATGTGGAATCGGACGGGAAACAGACCCGCAAGCGGACACTCTATTTGCCCGATCATGTACAAGAAACTCCGGTTCAACCGGATTGGCAGGAGGGTTCATCCATCATTGTCGATAATACGGAGGCGGAGACAGAAGGCGTCTGGATACGGGATACAACCGCTAACGACTATTACTACGATAACTATGTATACGCCAAATCAACTACCGGCACAGCGACAAGCAGAATGAAGTGGCGGCCTGAGCTGCCGGAGAGTGTTACTTACAGTGTGTATTACAAGCTTCCGCAAATCACCGCAGCCAGTGAGAATTGGGCAACGAATGCCTCATTTACCGTTCATTATAGCGGAGGCACCCAGACGGTTACCGTGGATGAGACAATGGCCAATGGGACTTGGGTGCACCTGGGGGATTATCCTTTTGCAGCAGGCGATAGCGGGTATGTTGAATTAACCAATAAGGCCAACAAGTCACGGGTAGTTGCCGATGCGATGATGTGGGTGGACCCGAGCCATATGCCGCAATTGGAGTCTGCGGTGATCCTGTCGGACCGGAGCGAACTGCAAATGACTCAGACCGCGAACTTAAGCGTAACCGGCTATTTGGATAACGGTCTGATTGCGGATCTGTCACAGGCAAATGTGCAGTATTTCGTGGATCGAACCGATCTGGCTGAAGTGGACAGCAGCGGTGTGTTGACTCTTCTAAGTCTAGACGGGGAGACGGAGCACATTGAGGTATGGGCCACGGTGACGGTTGACGGGGTGAGCTTAACCACACCGCCTTTGACCCTTGCGATCAGGGACTTAACGGTCATTGTCGACAGCACGGATACGACCGGGTTATACACGACAGAAGGGTCCTGGAGCCAGAGTAATTTAGCCGGATACAAAATTGGGGTGAAGTCCCGTTATTCTACCGTTCAAGGGTCATCAGCAACGTGGAAAGGCCAGTTCCCGGCAGGGGAATATACGGTCTCCATCTACAAACTCGTCCATACGACAGCAAACGATAATCATGTCAAAGTGGAAGTGAAGCACCAGTCGGTTACCGAGGTCACGTATATTGATGCAACCGCCGGCCCGTCGGGCTGGGTTAATCTGGGGACCTTCAACTTTAATGGAGACGGCAGTGAGTACGTCCGGTTAACCAGGGTTACTCCGACAACGGTAGACCCGCCAACTCTGCCTGCCGATATGATTTATACGAGAGCTGATGCTGTTAAGTTCGAGCGGCATTCCGCTGTTCCGTTGAACAAATGATCCCTTCGGCTTTTTTATTGGGCAGGGTTGTTGATATAATGAGCTTATTCTGAATAATATCATTCCATTATATCGGAGGAAGCTGAAATGAAGCAGCTCTATATCAAGCAGAAGGTATTCAGTCTAAGCGAGAAGTTCACGGTGAAGAATGAGCAGGAGCAGGATGTGTATTATGTGGAGGGCAGTTTTATGCGTATTCCCAAGACGTTCTCCATACTCGATCCCGGAGGCAATGAAGTTGCCCTGATTACGAAAAAGGTGTTTAGCTTTTTACCGAAGTTTTTTGTGGAGGTAGACGGCCGGGAAGTCTTGACGATTCAGAAGGAGTTCACGTTCATGAAAGACCGGTATTCGATAGAATCGGCTGATATAGAGGTGCAGGGGAATTGGTGGGACATGGATTTTCAGGTCATGCAGCGCGGAGCCGTTGTCGGTGAAGTCAGCAAGGAGTGGTTCACCTGGGGCGACAGCTACAGTGTGCAGGTGCTGAACGAGGAGCTGGAGGCCATCATCATCGCGATTGTGGTCGCCATTGATTGTGTGAAGGCTGACAATGCGGCGGCTTCTTCTTCCTCCTCATAGTATATAAGACGCACTTAAGTTTTAAACTTGAAGCTTCATCGTCACTGCGGTGAATATTTGGACTTCCGGCCGCTGTTGTCCCCAGATTTCTTGATTTATTCCGCTGTTCGCGGTTGAAATCCGGGGACAAAGGCGGTCGCTACCGCTCCTACAGTTCCAAATTTCCCCTCCGCTTCTTTTGCTTTTTGTTAATTTCTTTAGTGCTTCTTATTTAGATTCCAGATTCGAGTATTCTGTAACACTCAGGCAACCGTATCGTTTAAACCAAGAGCAGTGGTTCTCCTCTAAAGGAGGTGCACTGCTCTTTCTTTTGTCCGATTGTTGGAAAAGTATTACTTTCAGTTGCTTGCCTTAATCCACGCCGTGTAAGCGCTCACGTATAATTAAGCTACCTATGAAGAGGAGGCTGTACGATGAGAAACAGAAAAAGAAACAGTAACAGCAATAATAACAGCAATAGAATTCTGGCCATGCTGCTGTCCTTAGCAATGATCCTGTCCATGGTTTCAATCGGCGTACCCGCACGGGCAAGCGCTTCGCCGGCTCCTGATTCCTTCTCCAAGGGCGCAGATATTAGCTGGCTGCCGCAATTAGAGGCATTAGGGTATAAATTCTATAATGATGACGGGCAGGAGCAGGATCTCCTGCAGATTCTGAAGGATCACGGGATCGACTCCATCAGAATCAGGGCCTGGGTGAATCCTTCGGATGATCCGGCTAACGGTCATAACAGCACCGAAGAGGTAGTTGCCTTAGCCTCACGTGTAAGCGCTATCGGATTCAGGGTGATGATTGATTTTCATTACAGTGATACCTGGGCCGATCCCGGCAAACAGGTCACTCCTGCCGCATGGGCCGGCGATAATCTGGAGCAGCTGAAGGCGCATGTGTCGGCGTATACTTCGGAGGTTATGAATGCGCTGAAGGCAGCAGGCGTAACGCCGGAGTGGGTGCAGATCGGGAATGAGATTAATAACGGGATGCTGCATCCGCTGGGGAGCTACAGCAATACGTCCAACCTCGTTCAACTGATTCAGGCCGGATCAAGCGCGTCCAAGGCGGTATTTCCGGGAATTAAGGTCATCATCCACCGGGCAAACGGAGCAGAAGCCGGCGTTGATCCTTTTTTTGCCGGACTTGTAGCGGCGGGCCTCCAGGATAGTGATTACGATATCATAGGGCTGTCTTATTATCCCGATGCAGTGTTCACCTCCTCTATTGATGAATTAGGCGAGAACATGAACAAGCTGGAAGCGAACTATGGAAAAAAAGTGATGGTCGTTGAAGTCGGAGGGGACGTCTCCAAGGATGTAGACAGCGTGTACAACATGCTGGTAGCTGTGCAAAACAAACTGCACGCCATCCCTAATGAGAGGGGAACCGGTATTTTTTATTGGGAGCCTGCGGGAATCCTGTTCGGCTATCCTTTATCTGCGTGGAACAGAGATGGCACACCGACCCTTGCTATGGATGCGTTCATTGACGGAGCTGCGGAGATTAACCGGAATCCGGTAACCTCTGTGACGCTGGATAAGCCTGCGGTTACGATTGAGGTTGGGGGGACCGGTCAATTATCGGCCATCCTGGAGCCTGCGAATGCAACCTATCGGGGAGTGGAATTTGCAAGCTCCAAGCCGGAAGTGGTCCGGGTGGACCGTTACAATGGTATTATCTCCGGGATATCGGCCGGATCTGCCACCGTCACAGCGGTTACCTATGATGGAGGGTTCCAGGCTTCGAGCGAAATTTCGGTCATTCCCAGCACAAGTCTGGTGCAGAACCCCGGGTTCGAGGATGGATTGAACGAATGGACCCTTACAGGGGATACCAGCGCAGTCAGCACAGATAAGGACGTACATTCAGGTGCGTTGGCGTTACACTATTACAGTGCTGACCCTGCGGAATTCACGGCTTCTCAGACCCTCACGGGGCTGGACAATGGAACCTATTCGTTGTCGGCTTGGGTATCAGGAGGCGGCAGTGAAGAGGTCTCGGAGATTTTTGCGGGCAATACCACTCAGAGCTTCACCAATACAGGCTGGCAACAATGGACCAAGGCGGTGCTGGATTCTATTGAGGTCACGGATGGAACGCTAACCCTTGGCGCTCATTACAAGCTCTCTGACGGGCAGTGGGGGAACATTGACGATTTCGAGCTGATCAAGAAGGATAATACCCGGTTGGCTGATTTAAAAGTAAACGGGGAAACTGTTCCGGGGTTTGACCCGAAGATCCAGGACTATGAAGTAGTGTTGCCGCATGGTACGACGGCCCTCCCTACAGTGGAGGCCAAGACAATAGCAGGCGCAGAGGCCGTGGTAACCCAAGCAACTGCCTTGCCTGGCAGTGCCAGGGTTGTTGTAACGGGGGACGGGACAGCAACCTATACGCTTCATTTTACGGTAGATCCGAACCCTGTTGTGAACCCCGGCTTTGAGCATGTGAATGAAGAGGGGCTTCCTGAAGGGTGGACTCTGTCTGACACTACGCCCCTGGCATCGAACTCTGCCCGTACGGGAACGAAGTCACTGGGGTTCTGGAAGGAAACAGCCTATACCCTGGAAGCTTCCCAGACCCTTACCGGCCTGACGAATGGAACCTACACGTTGTCAGCCTGGTCGCAAGGCGCTGGCGATGAAGTGAAGAATGAGCTGTTCGCAGTGAATGGGGATCAGGCCCGGTCTGCTTCCAGTTTTGCAAATAAGGGCTGGAATGAGTGGAACCAGGCGGTTGTCGAACAAATTAAGGTGACAGATGGCACGCTGAGAATTGGGGTCTCGCAGGATGCCAAGGCCAGGAACTGGGGGTCTTATGACGACTTCGTGCTGCTGAAGACCATTGATGCACCGGGGACGGGCGTTCCCCCCACAAGCGGAAATACGGACCCTGTCTCTTCCGGAAGCGGGAATGGAGGTAATGGCGGGAATGGTGGGAACGATGGGACCAGCGGGAATGGCGGGAACAGCGGGAACAGTGAAAGCAGTACTCCACTAGCCCAGGTTGTTACGCTTGTTACTGGCAGTACTACAACTTACACCGTGAAGATCAAGGCAACCAGGGACCTGCAAACGAATATTGCCACGGCCAAGCTGGAACCGGGCTTGCTGGCGGACCTGCTTCCGAAGATTAAGGCGTCTGAAGCGGCTGGACAACAAGCAGTGATTGACATCAAGGTGGAGGGTGCAGCAACTGATAAGGCTGTCCAAGTCAGCCTGTCCAAGGAAGCTCTTACACTATTAGCAGAAATGAAAAATGTGGAGTTAAAAGTAGATGCAGGAATGGCAGCGGTCACTTTCAATTCAAAAGCATTGGCCGCCCTTGGAGGCAGTCCGGCAGGAGATCGCTTGATCCGCATCAGGGAGCTGGATCCATCCGGCCTTCCAGCAGCTGTTCAGACCAGGCTGGGGGACAGACCGGTGGTTGACATTTCTGTATGGGCAGGGAATGTTGAAGTGAGAGAATTTAATGGAGAGAAGCTTAGGGTTAGCCTGCCGTATACGCCCCGGGCGAATGAGAAGACCAATGCCATTGTAGGATACCGCATCGGCCAGGCAGGAGTCCTGAAGCTGGTGCGGGGAGGATATGATGCTTCCACCGGACAGGTTCATTTCCAGACAACCTCTCTCGCCGCTTATGCGGTGGGGTATAACGAAGTCACCTTCAATGATGTTAGCCCGGAGAGCGGGTATAGCGGGGCCGTTGGTTATCTGGCGGCAAGAGGAATCGTGAACGGCATTGGAGGGAATGAATTTGCACCGGAGAAGCAGGTGACCCGGGCCGATTTCCTGATGATGGTCATGAAGGCTTACGGGATTGAGCCGGAGGCGGGGGTAACCGGGAATTTCTCGGATGCCGGGAATAAGTATTATTCCGGTTATCTGGGCACTGCGCGGAAGCTGGGGCTGGTTACTGGCGTGGGCGGCAATCAGTTTAGGCCGGAAGCGACGATCAGCAGACAGGATGTTTCGGTTATTGTGTACAACCTTCTGAAGCAGTTGGGTGAGTTGCCAGCCTCTACAGAGGGTACGAGCTTAGATAGTTATATAGATTCAGCGGCGGTATCCGTCTATGCACAGGACGCGCTCAAGGTATTAGTGCAAACAGGCGCCATTACGGGAACTGAACATAAGCTCGCTCCCAAGGCTCTTGCTACCCGGGCAGAAATTGCACAGATTGTATTCAATGCATTGAAATAAATAAAAGTGAAGTCCCCTCTTGGCAGCCAGCCCCCTAAGACATCTATGAGATGCACTTAGGCGGTAGCTGCCCGGAGGGGTTTTTGCTGAAATATAAGAATTTATAGGTTTCACACGATAACTTATCCTTCTATTTCTCGCTGAAACGGGGCCGCCCTTAAAGACGGCAAAGCCGTTTCCACTTATGGAAAGCCGGATACATTCCAATGTTAGAATATATCAATTATGATCCGGTTTAGATCATTGTTTTGGGCGGAGGGGTCTATTAGAATTTCTAGTGTAAGCAAGCGTATTCATGCAGTTACACCCCACTAAAGGAGACGGTAACATGCTTAGATTGGTCCAGGTTGAGAATGGGGCGGTTCGGGGATTACCCGCAGCCGATCCCCGGATTACGAGCTTCAAGGGGATACCGTTTGCGGCCCCGCCTGTTGGCGGCAACCGCTGGCGGGCACCGCAGCCTGCCGAAGACTGGGAAGGTGTGCTGAAGGCCCACGAATTCGCACCGGTCTCGATGCAGGTCAGACAGGAAATTGATGATAACAACATCTATACCCGTGAATGGGCCGTAGAACCGGACATCGCGATGAGTGAAGATTGCCTATACCTGAACGTGTGGACACCTGCCAAGCACGCAGACGAGAAGCTTCCCGTATATGTATGGTATTTCGGCGGAGGCTTACAGGTGGGCCATCCGGCTGAAATGGAATTCGACGGTGAACGTATTGCACGCAGAGGCATCGTGGTGGTCACCATCAACTACCGCCTGAATATCTTCGGATTTCTGTGCCATCCCGAGATCACGGCGGAATCGCCGGACGCGCCCGCCAACTTCGGCAACCTCGACCAGCAGGCAGCGACCCGCTGGGTGAAGCGCAATATTGCCGCATTCGGCGGGGACCCGGATCAGATCACCATCGGCGGACAGTCTGCCGGGGGCGGGAGTGTCATGAGCCAGCTGACCTCACCGCAGAACGAAGGCTTGTTTCAGCGGGCCATCATTGAGAGCGGTATCTTCACTAGGCTGTATCCGGGCACGCTGCTTCCTCCTATGCGCAGTAATCTGCAAGAAGCTGAACATGGCGGTATCGAGTTCTTCAAATATTTAGGGGTATCCACGCTTGCGGAGGCCCGGAAGCTGGATGCGGTCTATCTTCGGGATAAGGCAGTAGCACACGGCGGATTCTGGGGAACGGTCGCAGATCAACAGTTCCAGGTGGGCAACCCGTTCGATTTGTTCGTGCAGAATAAGCGGTGGAAGGTGCCGGTTATGCTCGGCCATACCTCCTCCGAGTTCTTCAGTACCCCGAAGGTTGAGTCTTATGAGGAGTTCAAGCAGCTTGCGGCAGATATGTTCGGAGAAGATGCCGATACCTTCCTGGAGCTTAGCGGCGTTCAGAGGGATACTGTGCAGGAAGCGGCGGAGCGGGCTTCGGTAAGCGGAATCGAATACGCGATTCGTATTGCCGCGCAGGCCAATGCGGATAGTGGCGGCGCGCCGCCGCTCTACTATTATAATTTCGATGCCGAGATTCCAGGGTGGGATAACCCGGGCACCTTCCACTCGGTGGACCTCTGGTTCTTCTTCGAGACCCTTGCCAAGTGCTGGCGGCCGTTTGTCGGCAAGCATTATGATCTGGCCCGCCAGATGTGCAATTATACGGCTCATTTCATCCGCACCGGAGACCCGAACGGTCAAGACTCCACAGGGGAAGCCTTGCCCCGCTGGGAGCCATACACCCCGGACGCGCCGTACGGGATGGTGTTCGCAGATCAGGCTGAGTTCGCCAGGCAGCAGCCGGGCGGGATTATGAATTTTCTAGTGCAGCAGTATTTCAAGAACGCGAAGAACGCGAAGAACGCGAATAGCGGTACAGAGAAAGAGGAATCTCCAATCTGATTCTGTAAGATTAAAAGAGGAATCTCCAATCTGACGCTGTAAGATTAATTGGACAAACGTATCTTAATTTGGATGATTCGGAGCGTCAGCGGTAATTAATTGGATAAACATCATTTAATTTCCTGTCTTTCCGCTGTTCTGATCTATTTGCAGCCTATTAAGTGCTGATTTTCCAACTGTTGCCTGGCAAGAGCGCCTCCGTTCATCAGCAAGTGGAGTAAATCCAACTCTTTCCGGGCGCGGACACTGGCACTGCCACTGCCACACCGTTGCCCACGCTGTTCCTGCTTCGGAAGCAACAGCTGTCTGCGGATTGCTATCGCGAACAGCGGGTTGAATTCAAGAAATCAGCAGACGGCAGCGGCCGGAGGGTCGAACATTCTCTGGAGTCACAGCGAAGCTCCCAACTTGGCCTGCTTCTGGAAATTTCCCGGCGTGTGCCCGGTGATTTGTTTGAATTGGCGGCAGAAGTGCTCCACATTCTGATAGCCGCACCGTGCGGCGACCTCGGCAATGCTCTGGGCGTTGTGGATCAGGTATTCTTTGGCCATCCTGATCCGGCTGTTGATGACATCTTCCATGCAGGAGATGCCGAAGGTTTTTTTGTAAATGCTCTGGAGATACCCAGGACTGATCGCAAGGTAATCCGCCATGGTGGCGACGGTCCAATACTCTCCGGGGTTATTCTGAATGACCGTGCGCAGCTTCAGCAGCTTGTAGTATTGAGGTGTAATATTGTCCTGGAAGTAGGATTCCCATAGCTTGTTGAACAAGGCCCGGAGCAGATAATCAATCGAGGATGCTTTGCAGTCCCGGCTGAAATGATGCTCGCTGACAATCAGCTCAAGCAGCTTCTGGCAGAAGTCGGGATCACTTAAGGCAAAGGGAATGCCTGGCGGAAGCGGAGATTCCGTAATATAGGGTTCATCGGATTCAAACCGAATCCAGTCATTGACGAACGGACCGGCGCAGGCCTGATAATAGACCTTCTGCTGCGGCTGATAGAGAACTACACTGTGCGCGGGATATAGCTTGAGTGCGCCATGCACCCAGAACAGGGCCGGAGTCTTGGTAACGACTAGCAGCCAGTGCGCGCCCGCGGGAACATCGACAACAAAATTAGCAGCGTGTACAGTATTGCACTCCACATAGTGAATAAGGGCCATTGCGCTCTCCTCCTGGCAGACATGCTTCATTATAGCATGTTCTTTTTTGTGTTTGTGTCAATGCCGGATAAGTGAAGTAAAAATGTGAGCGTTGTCAATAAATAGGCGCCTCCCCCATAATGAAAGCGTAACCAAATAAAATCAACACTAATTGAACTGGGGGTTGACTATGAACACAGGTACAAGGAAGGGTCCGGCAGGGCTGAAAAGCACTTCAATTCTGCTCCTGTCTGCACTGCTGTTGTCCGCTTGCTCGGGCAAGCTAGAATCCGGTAACGGCGGCAAGGAAGCGGCAGCCGGCAATGATCCGAAGGCAAGCGCATCCGTCGATGAGAGCCCGCTCGGGAAATATGATCCTCCGATTGAACTATCGTTCGTCAGAGACCTCAGCGATGTGGTAGAGAATAACGTGCTTGGTGTGCTGAAGGATGAGACGATTGATAACAACCGCTGGACCAAGTTGTATGAGGATCAGCTCGGAATCAAGATCAAGTATAACTGGATTGTGAAGGGCAGCCAGACCTCGGATCAATATCTGCAGAAGATCAATGTCACACTGGCCTCCGGCGACTTGCCGGATGTGACTCCGGTCAACGCCACACAGCTCAAGCAGTTGGCCGATTCCGACCAGATCGAGGATATGACGGCGTTATATGAAAAGTATGCCTCCCCGTTCACCAAAAAAGTGCTCGCGGGGGAAGGGACGAGTGTATTCGACGCAGCAACCTTCGACGGGAAGCTGATGGCGATTCCGAGCCTGGAATCCTCCATTGAACGGTCGATGTACATCTGGATTCGTACCGACTGGCTGGAGAAGCTGGGACTCCAGCCGCCGAAGACCATGGCGGATGTGCTTGCAATCTCCGAAGCCTTCGTGGAGAAGGACCCGGACGGGAACGGCAAGAAGGATACGATCGGCCTTGGCATCACCAAGGATCTGTGGGGAGGGGCCATGGGGCTGGAAGGCTTCATGGCCGGGTACAACGCTTACCCGAATATCTGGGTGGATGACGGCAGCGGCAAGCTGGTCTATGGCAGCATTCAGCCTGAAGTGAAGCAAGCGCTCCAGGTGCTCCAGGATATGGCCAAGAAGGGACAGCTCGACCAGGAGTTCGGGGTGAAGGACGGCGGCAAGGTCTCCGAGATGATCTCCGCAGGCAAGATCGGGATGGAGTACGGAGAGCAATGGAATTCCATCTGGCCGCTGCAGCTTAACCGTGACAATGATCCCAAGGCGCAGTGGCAGGCCTTCCCGATTGTCTCGGAATCGGGCGATACGCCGAAGGTGCCGCTGAAATTCAGCACCACCCGCTTCTTCGCGGTCAAGAAGGGAGCCACGAACCCTGAAGCCGTAATCAAAATGTTCAATCTGCATGTGGAGAAGAACTGGGGCGAGACGGCCGAATTCGATAAGTACTATGCACCGCCGGAAGCGGAGAGTGTCTGGCAGCTGTCCCCGGTTACACCGTATCCGGTAACGAAGAACGTAGACGCCTTCCGTGAGATTGATGCTGCCCGCAAGGCCGGTGATTTCTCTACCCTGAAAGGCGAAGCCAAGACGATCCAAGGGAAGCTGGAGTCCTATGCTTCAGGTTCAACGGAGGGCTTCTCTCTATGGGGCTGGGAGCGGATCTATGGCGAGCAAGGCTCCATGGGAATCGCTGACCAGTACATCAAGAATGACCAGTTCCTACAGGAGAAATTCGTCGGCGCTCCGACACCGACCATGGTCGAGCGCAAAACGACACTTGAAAAGCAGCAGAATGAAATGTTTGTCAAAATTATTTTAGGTGATCCTATCGACAAGTTCGACCAGTTTGTGAAGGATTGGCAGAAGCTGGGCGGGGATCAGATTACGCAAGAGGTCAATGAATGGTACGAATCGACTAAGAAATGATGTGCCCCGGAGGATAACGATGAGAGCAAAACTGCGAAAAGAACTGCCGCTTCATTTGATGCTTGTGCCGGGACTGGTCATGATTATTCTGTTCTCCTACGTGCCCATGGCCGGTGTTGTGATTGCCTTTCAGAAGTTCATTCCGGCCAAGGGGCTGTTCGGAGATCAGAAGTGGATTGGCCTGGATAACTTCGAATATGTGATGAATCTACCTAGCTTCACACAGGTCTTGTGGAATACGCTGTTTATTTCGAGTCTCAAGCTGATTCTGGGTCTGATTATTCCGCTTGTATTCGCAATACTGCTGAACGAGCTGACCAGTAATTGGATCAAAAGGTCCGTGCAGACCGCGATCTATCTGCCTTATTTTCTGTCCTGGGTCGTGCTTGGGGGGATATTGATTGATATTCTGTCCCCCTCGGGCGGGATCGTGAATGAATTTCTCGGATGGTTCGGTGTCTCCAAGATCTTTTTCCTGGGCGACAATGACTGGTTCCCCTTCACGCTGATTACTTCGGATGTCTGGAAGAACTTCGGCTATGGCACCATTGTGTATCTGGCGGCGATTACAGGAATTGACCCGGGACTGTATGAAGCAGCTACCATTGACGGCGCTAACCGCTGGCACAAAACCTGGCATATCACCATTCCGGGCATACGCATGGTTATCGTTCTGCTGTCGGTGCTCAGTCTGGGACAGCTGCTGAATGCGGGATTCGATCAGGTCTTTAATCTCTACAGTCCCCAGGTCTATGAGAGCGGGGATATCCTGGACACCTTTGTCTACCGGATCGGTCTGCTCGACGCACAGTACGGAGTGGCGACTGCTGTCGGCTTCTTTAAGTCTATCATCTCGCTCACCTTAATTTCCAGCTCCTATTTCCTGGCTTACCGATTTGCCAAATACCGGATCTTTTAGAGGAGGGAGTACCCATGGAGCAACGGCTTACGCCTAAGCAGGCGGAATGGACTCCCATTCGCCCCAAGAAACGCCTGGACTGGATTGCGGTGCTGAATGCAACCTTTCTAATCCTGATTTCACTGCTGTGTATATTGCCTCTGATTCATATTGTAGCGGTATCCTTCAGCTCAAGTGCGGCGGCTTCCGCAGGGTATGTCAGGCTCTGGCCGGTAGACTTCACGCTGGCCTCCTATATGTATACGATGAGCCGTACTGAATTCTGGCAGTCGATGCTTGTCTCGCTGACCCGAATCGGCATCGGAACTCCGCTGAATCTGCTTTTGACCATTCTGGTGGCGTATCCATTATCCAAAGAATCACATGCCCTGCGGTTCCGCAGCGTGTATGCCTGGGCTTTTTTCGTTACCATGCTGTTCAACGGGGGACTGATCCCCTGGTATACGACCATTAAAGAGTACGGCTTGCTCGACTCGATCTGGGCGCTTGTGCTGCCCGGTGCGGTTCCGGTGTTCAGTGTGGTGCTGCTGCTGAACTTCTTCCGGGAGATTCCGAAGGAGCTTGAAGAAGCGGCGCTCATTGACGGGGCGGGGCATTTCCGGACGGTGTGGTCCATCTTTGTACCGATTTCCAAGCCTGCGCTCGCTACACTTGCCTTATTCTCGATGGTCGAGCACTGGAATAGCTGGTTTGACGGCTTGCTGCTCATGGGGAATCCGGCCAATTATCCGCTCCAGAGCTATATTCAGACGATTGTCATCCAGCAAAATCTGTCGAACATGTCACGTGACGCGATGCTGGACCTGGCGCTGATCTCGGACCGGACGCTCAAATCCTCCCAGATCTTCCTCGGCTCCCTGCCGATTATCCTGGCGTACCCGTTCCTGCAGAAGTACTTCGTGAAGGGGATCGTACTCGGCAGTGTCAAAGGCTGACCTCAGAGAAGTTATGCAGCAGCCAGCGGAACTCCCGGAATTCAGGCTATAATGGTGAAAAATGATTCTTGGAGGCCTGGTCATTGTTCTTCCAAAAGGATTCCTCACTGCGTAATACGATCTTTCTGCGGATGATTGTGACCTTTCTGCTGATTATGCTGCCTATTCTTATCTTTGCCGTCTATCTGTATCAATGGATTGTGCAAACCGCAAGTGCGGATATTAGAAGCTCAGCCAGTGCCCAGACGGAATTCTATCTGCGGGATATGGAGAATGAGATCGAGCGGATGAAGCTCATGCAGTACAGCCTGCTGGAGGATGAGGATCTGAACAAGCTGGCGCTGACCTGGGAGACGCTGCCGACCATTGACCGCACAGAGAATCTGAATTCGCTGATGAAGCGGTTGTTCATCGTGCAGAACAGCAGTACGTATATCAAGGACGTACGGGTTCATATCATGACCATAGGCAGAACCATCTCGTCTGTTGGCGGTGTACGTGAGATCGAAGGGAAGCGCTTCCGCGAGATTCGTTCGGTCTTCGGAGACCGCCGCTCCCAGGTCATTGAATGGCAGGGAGGCTTGTATCTCAGTGCGATGAAGCAGCGGGGCGTCAAGGGCGCAGAGCCGATTCTGACGGTGGAGATCGAGCTGGACATCCAGGAGCTGCGGGCGGCGCTGGGCCAATTCAATACCTATCCGGGCAGTGGTACGCTGCTGCTCTCAGACCGTGCAAGCTTTGCATTGTCCAGTGTGACGGGAGATCTGGCCCATGCGGACCCCTCCCAGTATTCTCCCAAGATCCGCTCGGTTGCCTCCGGGGAGCGGCTAAGGATTGCAGGGGCACCTTATTATATTGTCCAGTCGGGATCGCAGGAGCTTGGTTTGTCCATCTACCGGATGATCCCGGAGGGCATCATCAAGACCCCGTTAAGCAAATTCTATACCTGGGCCTGGGTATTTGCCGTAGCTGCGCTTGCCATCATCATTGCTTTTGCGCTGTCCACATACAAGTTCATCCACAAGCCCATGCTGACGCTGGTCAAGAGCTTCAGGAGAATGGAGCACGGAGATCTGGATATTCATATCAAGCATGAATCGAGGGATGAATTCCGGTATTTGTACAGCCGCTTCAATCAGATGGTAAGCAATCTGCAGTCCTTGATCGATCAGGTGTATAAGCAGACCATCATGGCGCAGCGGGCCGAGCTGAAGCAGCTTCAATCGCAGATTAATCCGCATTTTCTCTATAACAGCTTCTTCATTCTGAACACGATGGCCAAGACCGGTGACACCGAGCGGATCGAACAGCTCACGACCATGCTCGGGGAATACTTCCAATTTGTCACCCGGAACGCTTCCGATCTGGTCTCGATGGAACAGGAGATTCATCATGCGCGGATGTATACAGAGATTCAAGCCATGCGCTTCTCCCGGCGGATCGGGGTGCGGTTCGATCCCTTGTCCGAGGAGCTGAAGAGGGTATCCGTCCCCCGGTTGATTGTCCAGCCGATTGTGGAGAACGCGTTCAAGCACAGCCTGGAAAAGAAAGCGGCAGAGGGTCTGATCATTGTCCGCTTTGCGCAGGAGGGCGCTGAAATCCGCGTGATTGTGGAGGATAACGGCGACCGGCTGACGGATGAGACACTGGCGCAATTGAATGAGTCCCTTAACGTGTGCCAGGAGCAGGCAGAGACGACCGGGCTGGTGAACATTCACCGGCGCCTTCGCATTACCTTCGGGGAAGAGAGCGGCCTGCTCGCTGAGCGGAGTGCACTGGGCGGACTAAGGGTGACCATCCTTCTTAGAGCTGGAGGTGAGCATACAGGTGTACAGGATGATGATCGTTGACGATGAAGAGATTATTACGGATGGCCTGGCGGTTATTTTTGGCAAAATGGACCTGGGTCTGGATATCTACAAGGCTTATTCGGGCCAGGAAGCGCTGGAGCTGTTACACCGCACCCGGGTGGATATCGTCCTGTCCGATATATGTATGCCTGAAATGGACGGGCTGGAGCTGATGGAGCATATCCGCCGGAGCTGGCCGCAGTGCAAAATCGTGTTCCTGACCGGACACAGCGACTTCAATTACGTCTATCAGGCGATTCAGGCCCCGGGCGTTCAATATGTGCTCAAGAATGAAGGTTATCCGAAGCTGATTGAGGCGGTTAAGCGTGCGCTTCAGGAGCTGAAGGATACGATGCAGGTCAATGATCTGATCCGTCAGTCCAAAGAGCAGCTTAACACGCTGGAGACCTTGGCCCAGGGAGACTACTTCCGCCATCTGATTCACAGTGTCAAAGTAGATCAGGAGGTGGCGGAGGACTTCAGCCGGCTGCGGATTCCGCTGGATGCTTCACTGCCTGTACTGATCGCACTGGGCAGCATAAGTGATTCTGAGTCTCCGCGGACCTATTCCGACCGCCAGGAGACAGCGCTTGCGGTTAAGTTCCTGTCGGAGAAGCTGCTGAAGGAGCGGACGGTAAGCCTCGGGGTCATCGACCGGTACGGCGACCTGATCTGGCTGATTCAGCCTGAGCGGTCAAGGGATCTGGACAGGGCGGAGACTTTTGAACAACTGGGCAAATTCCTTGAAGGTACCTTCGAGCTTATACAGCAGGCCTGCCGGGAGTCGCTGGAGGTCGGGATGGCCATTACCCTCAGTGCAGAGGAATTCCAGTGGGCCAGGCTTCCCATGCTGTACGATAAGGCAAGACAGGTGCAGCATTACCGGGCGGGTGACGGGGAGCAGATGGTGCAGAGGGTGAACCTGAATGAGGCGGCTGCGCCGGACCCCGTCCGTGACCGGTTCCTGCGGGACAAGGTGGATACCTTGGCTGCGCATCTGGAGGCAGGCCGCAAGGAGGAGTTCCTCCGGCTGTTCGGGGAGATGGCAGGACCGGCGGGGCAGGACCGGGGAAGATGCAACCCTTATCTCACCGAGCTGTATTATACGATTGCCCTGATGCTGATGTCGTATATCAACCGCTGGGAAGCTGATGAGGCGGTAGGCGTGAGCAGTCTGATGCAGCTGGAGGTCCACCGTACTCTGGGAGAAGCGTTCCGTTATCTGCGGGATACGGCAGAGCTTCTGTTCTCCGTGAGGAAGAGCGGGGAGCAGAAGCGGGCGGCCGGGGTCATTGATACCCTCTGCTTATATATTGAAGAGAATCTTACCCGGGATCTGTCGCTGGTCCGGCTGTCGGATGTGATCCATTTCAATCCCTCTTATCTGTCCCGCCTGTTCAAGCAGGAGCGCGGAATTAATCTGTCCGAGTATATAGAAGACATGCGAATCCGCCAGGCCAAGGACCTGCTGAAGCGAGGGGAGCTGAAGGTTGCGGAGGTCGGCTCGTTAATTGGTTATGTGACCCCGCAATCCTTCACCCGGGTGTTCAAAAAGTGGACCGGAACCACGCCGCAGGAATACCGTACGGATATGCTCAGCGGTTGAATGGTGTTAACAAGTGGAAACGAATGCCGTCCTTTAAACGGACGGCATTCGTTTCAGCGTGCAACATATAGATTCTTATATTTTGAAAAAATCGCTCCTTCGGGATGGATGGCGGTGCCTCCATATTCCGGGGGAGCGATTGTTGGTGTGCAGCTATTAATGCGGGCGTGGAGCGAGCCTATTCAGGTCTGCTGCTCCTCAGACTTGGGAGTGTGGCTAGGCCGTAACGGACTGAGAAGCTCTTATTCCGGTGGAGTTAGGAATCTATTATAAATAAATCCGGTAGTTTCCGCTTAGCGCCAGCATAGTGAAGAAGTACAGGCAGTTGTCATAATACCGCCGCTCCCCGGTGCGCAGCGGGGTATTCCAGAACCGCTGGACGAAAAGCCCGGCATCCGGTCCATCGGCTGCAAGCGAAGCCATAGCCAGGGTTGCCAGCAGGCCGACCGGATGGAGGGAAGGCTCGTCAAACGGCTGGCCGTCAATGGTATAACGCCGGTAATCCGCAGGATCTATGTCCCGGAAGAACGCCTGAATCCGGTTAGACTGCTCAACCTGCCAAGGGTCACAGCGGAACCATTCATAGTCCAGCCCGATGTTGGCGGCAACCCGGTAAGCATCGCTGAAGAAGTGGCGGAAGTCACCGTGCGGCTGGGGTTCGGCCGGAGTTCCGTCGTAATTGGCATATTCCGGTGACAGGCCGGTTTCGGGATGGCAGGCTTTGTGCAGATAGGCTCTGCTTTTGGCAGCCGCGTCCTTCCAGAATGCCCGGTCCGCCTCATCCGCCTGCAGAGCGAACAAATCATAGAAATGCGGTAAATGGTAGGAAGGGTCGCTGAAAGGCGTCTCGGGAATGAACTTAACCAGCCGGGTTGCAGGGTCCCACATGGGATCGCCTTCTCCGTCTTCGCCTTTGTGTACACAGGCGCGGAGAATAATTCTGGCCTGCTCGGAATAGTTGAACGGCTCGGCACCATCGCTCCAGCGCGCCGACGCAAAGAACAGCGCCATGGCGAAGAACTCTTCCCCGTCCGGTGCCGGACCGGGAGACAGCCGCGTGCCGTCCAGCTTGCAGTGCCAGGCGAAATAATCCTTATAACGGCCCTCCGTATGCTGCATATAGACCTTGGCGAACTTCCAGAGCCGGTCGAATTCCTCCTTTTTATCCATTTGAACCGCCATCATCATCCCGTAGGACATGCCTTCGGTACGCACATCAGTATTACCGGTATCTACGATATACCCCTTATCGTCACCCATAGGATGGTAGATCCGGACCCCTGGAGCGCCGTAGAAAAGCTCGTTCCACGTATCTTCAAGTCTCTGCGCAATGGCCTCGGACGGCAGGCCGTTCTCAAGAAACAGGTTTCTGTATTGTTGTGTATAAAAGGTGCCTTCTGTGGTCGTACTCATAATCATCCTCCAGGCAGATCATATTTTGCCCAAAGTATATCACAACCGGAGATATAGAGATTAAAGCGTTTTCCTTGAAATTTATAGAGTATTCCGGCGGCCTTCCCGTAATCTAAGAATAGATCAAACTTAGGTGTCTATATGTCATGGACTTCACTTAAGCGGCTTCTCTATACTGAGAGGGACATGTTTTAAGGTGAATATGAAGGTAAGGGTGATATTCTTATGAATAAGGTGCAGGGTCCTATGAAGCTTACAGTGTATACACGGTTGCCGGACCAGGATTACACGGCGTCTCTGAGCAACAGCGTTCATCTTGCCTGTACAGATGAGTCTGGCGGATATCAGCCTTTGAACCGGAACTATGGCCTGTTGTTCGCCGTGGCTACCGTGGATGAGAATAATGTGATTCATGAAAAAGGACTTAAAAATCCCTATCTATTCCGCACACCCGGCGGTGCTTTCGGCATTATTGCGGTACGAGTAGATGCTCTCGGGGAGGATGACGAGGAGAGCAAAGGGCAGCTTCTTTTGTGGACTTCACCGGATCTGATCACCTTCGATGATCAGGGGCTTGTACCCTTGGACAAGGAACGGTATGTACAAGAAGCCGTCTGCGGATTTGACAAGACGAGCGGACTATATGAGATACGCTGGCAGGATAACGGCGGTAACTGGTATGTGAACCGGCTGGCGGATCTGCGGAAGCCGGACCTTATATCGCCGCCGGAACCTGCAGAACTTGTTGCGGTAGAGCGGCCGGCTCAGCCGCTGCCCGGAACCCGTCCAGGGAATGAGATTACGGTAGACTACGCCGTCGGCCATAGGGTACAGAGGGCCTGGACTCCGGTGCATAACACGGGTATCCGCGTGGCGGAGCAGGCCAGTATCCGCTCCGCCGACGAATTGACAACGCTTAGAGCTACAGCGCTGTACTCTGACGGCTCCACCGCTGACAAGCCGGTAGCCTGGGATACCGATGGTATTGACTTTACCGTGCCCGGAACCTATACCGTACATGGCAAGGTAGTCACGCACGACCTTCCGTTCCCCTTGGCAAGCGGCTATGCTGACCCGGTAATCCTTCCGTGGAACGGCAGGTATTATTTCCTTGCCACCAATGACAATGCCGGGGATATCGGTATCTATGTCCGCGTGGCAGATACATTGCAGGGTTTATTCGCCCCTGGCTTCCAAGAAGCCGTTATTCTGGATCAGAATGAGGAGCTGAATTTCATCCAGACCTTCTGGGCACCGGAATTTCACCTCATCGGCGGGGAGTTGTACATTCTGTTCGCCGTAGGCGGAACAGTATGGGGGCCGCAGTGCCATCTTATGAAGCTGAAGCAGGGCGGCGATATTATGAATGCCGCCGATTGGAGCACGCCGGTCCGGGTGAAGCAGATGGATGGTACGCCTTTGACAGAGGACGGCATTACGCTGGATATGACTTATTTCAAGGCAGATGATACTTCCTGTGTCGTCTGGTCGTACCGAAAGGGAATCGGAACGCCGCTGGACACCGGCTCCATGCTGTATATCGCAACCGTTAATGAAGCGGACCCTGCGGTATTAACCAGCGAGCCGGTGCTGCTCTCGCGTCCGCTGCTGGGCTGGGAGAATGTTCAGGGCACAATCAATAACGAAGGCCCTTATCCGCTGATTACGGCAGAGACCGTGTATATTGCTTATTCCGGCGGGGCTGCAACGGGGTATACCTATGCGGTGGGCTGGTTAAGCATTTCCCGGGGCGGCGATTATCTGGATGCCGGGGCATGGAGCAAAGCCAGCACTCCTGCATTGTCATACTACTCATTGGAGGGGATCTACGGTCCGGGGCACAACTCATTCTTCCAGGATGTTGATGGCACGGTGCTGATCCTGTATCACGGGGAAGAGCAGCTGGTGAAGCATGGGACGAGATGCTCGGCGATGCACAGAGTCCATTTTAACAGCGAGGGTAAGCCGCTACTCGATGTAGCCAATGAACGGGATGTACACCCCGATTACGCCGATTGCGTTATACAGGTGACGGTGCAATCTATATAAGAAGCACTACAGAAATAAACAAAAAGCAAAAGATGCGGAGGGGAAATTTGGAACTGTAGGAGCGGTAGCGACCGCCTGAAAGCTTTCCGCAGGAAAGCTCGCTTCGGAAGCAGCAGCAGTCCCCGGATTTCCTCCGCGAAGAGCGGTATCAATCAAGAAATCTGGGGACAACAGCGGCCGGAAGTCCAAATGTTCACCGCAGTAACGACGAAGCTCAAGTTCAAAACCTAAGTGCGTCTTATTATATATAACAACTAGGAGGACAACAGAAATGACACAACAACAGGGATTCAATCCGTATCTTCCATCCTGGGAATATATCCCGGATGCTGAGCCTTATGTATTTGAAGGCAGAGTGTACGTGTATGGCTCGCATGACCGGTTCAACGGACACGCCTTCTGCCTGAACGACTATGCCTGCTGGTCTGCGCCGGAGGACAATCTGGCCGATTGGCAGTATGAGGGTGTGATCTACCGGAATACGGATGACCCGCTCAATCCCGAAGGCAATATGTGTCTCTACGCACCGGATGTGACGAAGGGTCCGGACGGTCGGTATTATCTCTACTATGTACTGGACAAGGTTCCTGTCGTCTCGGTGGCTGTCTGCGACAAGCCGGGCGGCAAATATGAATTCTACGGCTATGTAACCTACGGTGACGGCACGCGTCTGGGCGAACGGGCAGGCGACGAGCCGCAGTTCGATCCCGGGGTATTGACCGAAGGAGATACCACCTACCTGTACACCGGCTTCTGCGGGTACGGGGATAAGTCCAGACACGGCGCCATGGCTACCGTGCTAGGCCCTGATATGCTTACGATTATGGAGGAGCCTGTGTTCGTGGCACCGAGCCAGCCTTACAGCGAGGGGACCGGATTTGAAGGCTATGAGTTCTTCGAGGCCCCGTCCATCCGCAAAAGAGGGGATATCTACTACCTGATCTATTCTTCGATCTCGATGCATGAGCTGTGTTATGCGACCAGTAAGCATCCGACCCGGGACTTCGTCTACCAGGGAGTCATTGTAAGCAATTGCGATCTGCATATTGATACTTATAAGCCTGCGGACCAGCCGATGTATTATGGCGGCAATAACCACGGCAGTATCGTAGAGGTTAATGGAGAATGGTATATCTTCTACCACCGTCATACCAACGGGACCGCGTTCTCGCGCCAGGGCTGCATCGAGCCGATTACGTTCCGTGAAGACGGCACCATCCCGCAGGTGGAGATTACAACCTCCGGCCCGAACGGCGGCCCGCTGGAGGGACGCGGAGAATATCCGGCTTACCTGGCCTGTCATTTGTTCACCAAGGATCAGGAGATGTACACCGGAGGTTTCGGCCGGATTGGCGCCTGGATGGACAGCCGGTTCCCGAAGATTACCCAGGACGGCAGAGACGGCGATGAAGAGATCGGCTATATTGCCAATATGACCGATTCGGCTACCGCCGGATTCAAATATTTCAGTTGTGAAGGGGTTACCCGGGTCTCCATTAAGGTGCGCGGCTACTGCCACGGCGAGTTCGAGGTGAAGACAGCTTGGGACGGACAGGCACTTGGACGTATCCCGGTAGGGTTCACGAATGTCTGGAAAGAATACACTACGGAAGTGGCAATTCCGGACGGCGTTCAGGCGCTGTATTTCACCTATACCGGAGGCGGGGGCGCCCAGTTTGCTTCATTCACACTGGAATAACCCGCAGGACCTCCTGAATATGGCCTGATACACAAGCAGCACCTGGAAGTTCCCGGGTGCTGCTTGTTTGCTACACCCCGGAAGAATAACGGGCCTTGTAGTCGGAAGGGGTCATGTTCATATAATGCCTGAACCACTTCGAGAAGTAGCTGACATGCTGATAGCCCGACTCCAGCGCAGCCTCCAGCACGTTATATGATCCGCTGCGGAGCAGACTGGCCGCCTGGCTGATGCGGATATAGTTCAGATATTCCATTGGGCGCATACCGGTCTGGGCTTTGAAAAACTTGCAGAAATGCGAGCGGCTAAGCGATACGACGGAAGCCAGCTGATCCAGCTCCAGCCTGTCACGGGAATGCTCCTCCATATAGCTCAGCACTTCCCTGATTTGCCGGTTGTATTCCCGCCCGTGACGGGGTTCCGGCTCCGGATTCTGTCCGGTCAGCCCGTAGTGATGGCTGTCTGCAATGAACAGCAGCAGGAGGGCCTTCAAGCTCAGTTCATACGCCGCAGACTTGTGTTCATAGCGGTTCAGCAGCTCTTTTACCAGATAGAGCAGTGGAGTATGGGTATCGTCCGCAGCAGATAACAAGGCAGGCAGCCGGGTTGTCCCCTGCAATAGAGGGTCCAGGAACAGCTCCTGCACCCGGTCGGGATACGGTGAAGACAGCCAGGAGCATTTGAACACGATGGAGTAATAACAGGTGCCGCCTGAGACGGTGTCCATGCCTGAATGAAGTTCCCCCGGGTGGACGATCAGGGCATCGCCTGCCTGCATGGCGAACTCCCGGCTCTCGATATAGAAGACAGCCCGGCCCTCCGCCAGATAGATGATCTCCATCTCGTTATGCCAATGCACGGGCAGAATCGAATGGACGCGGGCCTGATGCTCCACCCGGTAGATATGAAGCGGGAATTCAGGCTGACCATGCAGCTTGTTCTCGCGGTAACGGTGTTCGTACATGATTACCTCCTGCGAATCGCAATATTGTGCCTATAAAGCACAAATATATGCTAGATAACGGATATTAATAATAATATCATTGTAATCAAAGGAAATCATAATGAAGGGTGGAACTATTGTGAAACTGATCGCTACACACTCCGGTACAGATGGCGTAAGGCTGGAGACTACAGAGGGGATTATGCATATCGCCATGTATACGCCGGGCATCGCCAGAATCCGGTATACCCTGAATGCGGAG
Organism: Paenibacillus tritici; assembly: GCF_013204885.1. Lineage (GTDB taxonomy): Bacteria > Bacillota > Bacilli > Paenibacillales > Paenibacillaceae > Paenibacillus_AQ > Paenibacillus_AQ tritici. The sequence goes on along the minus strand of NZ_JABMKX010000012.1, from coordinate 110,871 downwards.
CTAAGCGGGAAAGAGAGTCTTATGGTGGTGAACCATCCAGAGGCTGAGAGTGTAGAGTGGAAGGTCACAGAACAGACCAGCCATCTGGAAATATCGACAGCACTGCTTACGATTCAAGTGGACAAAGAGACCTGTGCATTCAGCTACCGGGATGCGGTCGGAGCGCTGCTGACACGGGAGCCGTCCAGAGGCGGCAAGACCCTGGAGCGGACCGAGGTCTATCATACGGTCTTCGATGCTTCGGCAGATACGGTTGAGACCGGCCAGGGGGCCGATGGTCTGCGCGCGCGCGCCGAAGGGGTCAACCGCAGGCTGGACAGAGAGGCTTTTCATACGAAGCTGGAATTTGAATGGCAGGAAGACGAAGCGCTATATGGACTTGGCTCCCATGAGGAAGGGATGATGAACCTCCGGGGCCAGCAGCAATACTTGTATCAGCAGAATATGAAAGCGGTTGTTCCGGTGCTTGTATCTACACGCGGCTATGGGATTCTGGTAGATTCGGGGTCATACATGACCTTCCATGATGATGCCTTTGGCTCCTATCTCTGGAGTGATGCCGATGAAGACATGGATTATTATTTCATTTACGGGCCGGAGTTCGATCAGATTACTGCGGGAATCCGTTATCTGACCGGGGAAGCGCCGATGCTTCCCAAGTGGTCCTTCGGGTATGTACAGTCCAAGGAGAGGTATATCTCCCAGGCAGAACTCATTGCCACTGTGCAGGAGTACCGTGAGCGTTCGCTTCCCCTAGATTGTATTGTGCTTGACTGGCAGTCCTGGACGGGGAATCTGTGGGGGCAAAAGACCTTCGATCCCGAACGTTTCCCTGATCCCTCGCAGATGATGGACAGCCTGCACGCCATGAATGCCAAACTCATGGTATCCATCTGGCCGATTATGGGCGCGGGCGGGGCCAACCATGAGGAGATGAAGGAACGCGGCTTCCTGCTCGGCAATCAGGCCACCTATGACGCCTTTCAGGAGGAAGCGCGCGAATTGTACTGGAAGCAGGCCAATGACGGGCTGTTCTCCCACGGAGTCGATGCCTGGTGGTGCGATTGCACCGAGCCGTTCGAAGCGGACTGGAAGGGCGCGGTGAAGCCGGAACCGGAGCAGCGTCTGCTGATCAACACCTCGGAATCCAAGCGTTATCTCGATCCGGGGCTGATCAATGCCTATTCCATGCAGCATTCCAAAGGCATCTATGAAGGCCAGCGTGCAGCCACCTCAGAGAAACGGGTGGTTAATCTGACACGGTCGGCTTTTGCGGGGCAGCACCGGTACGGCACGATTACATGGTCAGGGGATATCGCCGCCAATTGGGAGACGCTGAGGAAGCAGATTGCTGACGGCCTTAACTTCTGCCTGACAGGCTCTCCGTATTGGACACTGGATATCGGCGCTTTTTTCGTGAAGAAGATGAAGGAGCAATGGTTCTGTAACGGGGATTATGATGAAGGTGTCGCCGATCTCGGATACCGTGAGCTGTATGTCCGCTGGTTCCAGCTAGGGGCCTTCCTGCCGATGTTCCGTTCCCATGGAACGGATACGCCAAGAGAGGTGTGGCAGTTCGGAGAAGAGGGGGAGCTGATGTATGATACGCTTGTGAAATATCTGAAGCTCCGCTACAAGCTGATGCCTTACATCTACTCACTGGCCGGAGCCGTCGCACACCGCAGCTATACTCTGTTCCGTGCGCTTGCCTTCGACTACCGGGAAGATGTGCAGGTCCATTCGATCGGCGACCAGTTCATGTTCGGTCCGGCATTCATGGCAGCTCCTGTAACGGAGGCAATGTACTATGGTCCCGGCTCGCGTGAGCTGGAGGGAATCTGTAAGCAGCGCAGTGTCTACCTGCCGGCGGGGGAATGGTACGATTACTGGAGTGATGAACGGATAGAGGGCGGCCAGACGATTGAAACCAAGGCCGACCTGGAGACACTACCCCTCTTCGTCCGCGCCGGCTCGATTGTTCCGCTTGGCCCCGAGGTTCAATATACGGACGAACAGCCGGATGCTGTGATTAGTCTCAAGGTATACGGCGGCAAGGATGTCTCCTTCACCCTGTATGAAGATGAAGGGGATAACTACAATTATGAGCATGGCTACTATTCCATGATCTTGATGACCTGGAGCGAAGCGGACCGCACTTTGACCATCGGGAAGCGGGCAGGAGGGTATGCCGGTATGCAGGCGGTAAGAGCATTCGCTGTAGAGATTGCCGGACAGGCCGGAAGCTGTATGGTAACTTATGAGGGTGAAGCTGTAACCGTCCGGGAAGCAGATTTGGGTTAAAATAATGCTGCGATAGAATTGAGGTGCCTTGTGTTTAAGAACTTTGGTCTGGATGAAGTGACGTTAACCGACCATGATTTTGCTTCCCGCAGACAACTCGTCAAGAAGTATATTGCCGAATTTGATTTGAACCGTCTGCTGCATACCTTTAAGCTCAATGCCGGGCTTCCGTCGGACGCGGAGCCTTTGGGCGGCTGGGAGAGCCCGGAGAGCGGCCTGCGCGGACATTTTGCCGGACATTACCTCTCTGCTTGTGCCAAATTCGCTTACGGAGACCAGGATCAGGCGTTAAGGAGAAAGGCCTGCGAGATCGTGGATATCATGGAGGCTTGCGCGAAGCCTAACGGGTATTTGAGTGCCTTTGAAGAGGAGAAGCTGGATATACTCGAAGCAGAAGAGGACCGGAAGGTCTGGGCGCCTTATTACACACTGCACAAAATCCTGCAGGGTCTGGTAGACTGCCATCTCTATCTTCACAGTCCGAAAGCTCTGGTGCTTGCCAGGAATCTGGCGTATTACGTGAAGCGGCGTATGGATAAGCTGTCCCACTGGAAAAAAGACGGGATCTTGCGCTGTACGAAGGTAAACCCGGCCAATGAGTTCGGGGGCATGGGGGATACTCTTTACACATTATATGAAGCCACAGGAGACCGGCAAATTCTTGCGCTGGCGAACCAATTTGACCGGCCGTATCTCCTTCATCCGCTGGAGACCGGGGCAGATGTGCTTGAGAATCTGCATGCCAATACGCATCTGCCCATGGTGCTGGCGGCTATGCACCGTTACAACATCAGCGGCGAAGACAAATACCAGGCAGCGGCCATTCATTTCTACGAATATCTGCAGGGAAGGACGTTAGCGAACGGGAACAACAGCTCGAAGGCTACGGACTATATCCCGGGCGGTGTATCTGAGCGGTCAGAGCATTGGGGAGCTTACGGCGATCTGGGCGATGCGCTGACCGGCGGCGAAAGCGAAAGCTGCTGTGCGCATAATACTGAGAGAATCCTGGAGCGGTTACTGGAGTGGTCCGGTTCGGTGGAGTATCTCGATCATCTGGAGTCTCTGAAATACAATGCCATATTGAACAGTGCAAGCCGCAGCACAGGGCTATCGCAGTATCATCAGCCGCTGGGCAGCGGGGTATCCAAGACCTTCAGCGGACCGTATGATACCTTCTGGTGTTGTACCGCATCGGGAGTCGAGGCGATGAGTGAGCTTCAGAAGAACATCTGGTTCCGCAGCGGGGAGGCGTTGCTGCTGAACGCGTTCATCTCCTCTACCTTGGATTGGAAGGAGAAGAACCTGCAGATAATCCAAGAGTCCCGTTTCCCGGACGGGCTCTTATCCACGCTTCAGATCAAAGCCGCCGGGCCGGCAGCCTTCAAGCTGATCCTGAAGGAGCAGGCGGTCGCCGCAGTGACCATTAACTCTGTACCGCAGGTGCTTCAGCGGGAGAACGGGTATTGTGCCATAGAGCGGGTGTTTGCGGACCAGGATCTCATTGAAATCGAAATCGCAGCAGCCTTGCACCAGGTACCGCTCCCCGGCGCGGAGCATCTGGCGGCAGTGAAGTACGGTAACGTATTGCTTGCCCGGGTCGGCCAGGCGCAGCAAGCATCATTCGTTCCCCTGTTCCGGGTAGAGGAGGAAGAGTATACGGTGTATCTGGATGTGGAGGGACACGAAGGCCGTGACCGCCCGTTCTCCCGAGCGCAGGATGGCAGCGCAGCGTATGCAGATTGAAGAGCGGCTTAATGCGTTCTGCTGTTTCTCCGGTAGGCGGCCGGGGTCACTGTCGTAATCTTTTTGAACGTACGGTAGAAATGGGGCATACTCTCGAAGCCGCAGGCCATCGCGATCTGCTCAATGGTGCCGCTTGATTGCAGCAGACTGTCCTTGGCGGCAAAAATCCGTTTGGTCGCAATATAATCCGTCACATTCATCCCCAGACGCTGCTTGAAAACCCGGCTGAAATGGGCCGGAGAGATCGCCGCCCGCCCTGCCAATGAGCTAAGCTCCAGCGGCTGATTCAGGTGGTCGTTGATATAGCTGAGTGCTTCACGGAACCAGTCCGGCAGCAAGGTGTTTGAGGTTAGCGGCCCGGCGGTCTGCGGCAGGCAGTAGCGGTTCAAGTGAAGCAGCGTGAGATGGAGCAGCAGGGTCAGGGCTTGTCCGCCGTCCGTGCGGTTCTGCTCCCGTTCATTGTGGATAGCGTCAATATCATTTTGCACAATTCCGGCGTGTTCAGGGGATAAGGTATACTTGTACTGCTTGTTCTGCTTGGCAGCGTCAAACAGCTTCAGATAAGCATAGGACTCACTGTAAGGTTGGTTAAGAATAAGACCCGGGCTGAAAAATACGGCGGAGGAGGTCACCGGCTCCTCGTTGTCAGGGAATCCCCGGTGCACCGTGTTTCCCGGAACGACGATAACGTCGCCCTGGCGCATTTCATAAAAGGTCTGATCAATGAAAAAGCTTCCTTTGCCGCCGTATACGTATATGATTTCGTACCAGTCATGCTGATGGTCAGGCAGCTCGCGCTGCGGGCTTTTGGTCTCCTTATAGTCCAGAAGCAGGGTGAACGGCAATTCGTTGCCGAAATGCTTGCGGATCGGTTCCATGACGCGGCCTCCTTAGCCAAATCTATCAATTCTTAACCTCATCATATCAAAATAAGGTATAGTTTTGTTTGTTTTAGCTATTTTTATTCCTTTATCGGATGTATAAAATAAGGTGGAATGGAGGTGCTGTGATGTATATAGATGCTCATCAGCATTACTGGAAGATAGACAGGGACGATTACGGATGGATTACGCCGGACATTCCGGTGCTGTTCCGCGATTATCTGCCCGTTGACCTTGAACCGCATTTGCACAAGCACGGGATTAACCGCACGATTGTGGTGCAGGCTGCGCCGACCGTGGAGGAGACGGAATACATCCTGGGACTGAGTGAGCAGGCGGATTCCATAGCGGGCGTGATTGGCTGGCTGGACCTTGCGGGTCCGTCCTTCAAGGAGCAATATCAGCAGCTTCGCGGGCACCGCAAGTTCGCCGGTCTTCGCGTGATGATCCAGGAGATGGAGGACCCCGGCCTGCTTTTGACCCGTCCATATATAGAAGCGCTCTCATTCCTTGCGGACGAGGATCTGCCCGTTGACCTGTTGGTTCTGGCAGATCAGCTTCCGCAGCTTATAGAGCTGCTGGATCGGGTTCCGGGTCTAAGAGGGGTCATCGACCATTTGGCCAAGCCTCCGATTGCAGCGGGTCAACTAGAGCCGTGGCGAAGCCGGATGGCGGAGATTGCGAAGCATCCGAATATCTGCTGCAAGCTGTCCGGGATGGTAACGGAAGCCACTCCCGAGGGCTGGACACAGGAGGATTTCACGGCTTATATCCATGCGGTGCTGGAGCTGTTCGGACCGGAGCGGGTGATGTTCGGCAGCGACTGGCCCGTGTGCCTGATGGCAGCAACCTATGATGAGGTGCTTCAGATCTTGCGCACTGCCCTGCAAGAGCGGCTGTCGCCGGAAGAGATGGAGCCGGTTTTTGGAGCGAATGCGGTGAGATTTTATAAGTTGGATTCACTATAGTAAGAAGCACTAAAGAAATAAACAAAAAGCAAAAGAAGCGGAGGGGAAATTTGGAACTGTAGGAGCGGTAGCGACCGCCTTTGTCACCGGATTTATACCGCTAGAAGCGGTTCGAAATCAAGAAATCTGGGGACAACAGCGGCCGGAAGTCCAAATGTTCACCGTAGTGACGATGAAGCTTCAAGTTCAAATCTTAAGTGCAATATCAAACTACAGGAGGTAGAACGCTATGAAATACAGAAAGCTGGGGAATACAGGGCTGGATGTCTCCGTATTAAGCTACGGGGCATCGTCGCTGGGAAGCGTGTTCCGGGATGTGCCCAAGGAAGAAGGCATCCGCACGGTTCACACAGCGCTTGATATGGGGATCAACCTCATCGACGTCTCCCCCTATTACGGCCTGACCAAAGCGGAGACCGTTCTGGGAGAAGCGCTGCAGACGGTGCCGCGGGACCGCTACATCCTGAGTACGAAGGCCGGACGTTACGGCCAGGATGAGTTCGATTTCTCCAGAGAGCGGATTATCCGCAGTGCTGAAGAGAGTATGGGCCGTCTGGGAACGGACTATTTGGATATTTTGCTGCTGCATGATATTGAATTCGGCTCTCTGGCGCAGGTGATGGAAGAGGGAATTCCAGCGCTTGAGGAGTTGAAGCAATCCGGCAAAATCCGTTATTACGGCGTAACCGGCCTGCCTCTTCCTATCTTCGAGACCGTGTTGTCGCGGACCGCTCTGGATGTCATCCTGTCCTACTGCCACTATTCGCTGAATGACACCACACTGCTGCAGCTCCTTCCGCTGCTGGAGAGCCGCGGCACGGGACTAATCAATGCCTCGCCTATCTCCATGGGCCTGCTCAGCAACCGTAAAGTGCCTGACTGGCATCCGGCGAGTGCGGAGATTCAAGCCGCATGTCAGCGCGCCGCCGAATATTGTCGGGACAAGGGAGAGGACATTGCCAAGCTGGCGGTCCAGTTCTCTACAGCGAATGAACAGATTCCGACAACCCTCGTAAGCACCGCGACACCGGAGAATATCCGCAACAACATTAGATGGACGGATGAGCCGATGGATGAACAATTACTGGCCGAAGTAAGGGACATTCTGAAGCCTATCGACGGGGCAACCTGGCCGAGCGGCCTGCCGGAGTGGAACGTGGCACAAGGCCGGAACGGGGAGCGCTTATAATGAAGGGAATTATTTGTGAGGAGATCGGAAAGTTCGTATACCGGGAGGATCTGCCCGAACCGGAGCTTCAGGACGGAGAAGCCATTGTAAGCATCCGGCGGATCGGAATCTGCGGCACAGACCTGCATGCCTACCGGGGCAATCAGCCTTATTTCACTTATCCGCGTGTGCTTGGGCATGAGCTGTCCGGGACGATTGAGCGCATTGGCGACAACCCGCAAGGGCTGCGGGCCGGTGATCAGGTAAGTGTGATTCCATATCTTCATTGCGGAGAGTGCCGGGCCTGTCTGAGCGGCAAAACGAACTGTTGTCAGAAAATGAGAGTGTTCGGCGTTCATTTGGACGGCGGTATGCGGGAGCGGGTAAGCTTGCCTGTAGGCAATCTATTGAAGACAGACGGACTGACGCTGGATCAGGCGGCTATGCTGGAGCCCCTGGCGATCGGTGCACATGCCGTCCGGCGCTCGGGGCTGGGATCAGGCGATCAAGTACTGGTGATCGGAGCCGGTCCTATCGGACTGGGAGTGATGGCAATGGCCAGATATGCCGGTGCGAAGGTGATCGCGATGGATGTCAACGACGAACGCCTGGAATTCTGCAAGGGCTGGGCGCAGGCGGAGCATACCGTGAGTGCCCTGCGTGAACCGAAGGAGCAGCTATCCGGGCTGACAGAAGGCAACTTCCTGCCTTATGTCATTGATTCCACCGGCAATATCTCCTCGATGGAGGGGGCCTTCGGCCTGGTTGGCCATGGAGGAACATTGACTTATGTCGGCTTGGTCAAAGGGAATATAACCTTTAATGATCCGGATTTCCATGCGCGGGAAATGACTGTGCAAGGGAGCAGAAATGCGACCCGGGAGGATTTTGAACAGGTGATTCGGGCCATTACTGACGGTTATATTGATGTGGAGAGCTATATTTCCCACCGCTGCTCATTCGGGGATATGACCGGCCAGTTCGAGAGCTGGCTGAATCCGGAGTCCAAGGTAATCAAGGCACTGGTAGAGCTGGATTAAATACGAAGGGGCGGAATAGCGATGACAAGCATGGAACAGAGCCAGCGGTTATGGTACAGTGAACCGGCGAAGGAATGGAATGAGGCGCTGCCGATCGGCAACGGGCGGCTCGGAGCCATGATCTTCGGCAGGGTAGCCGAGGAGAAGCTGCAGCTTAATGAGGATTCCGTATGGTACGGAGGTCCGCGTGACCGCAACAACGAAGACGCGCTGCCTCATCTGCCCAAGCTCCGCAAGCTGATTCTTGAGGGCAAGCTGAAGGAGGCGGAGGAACTCGCCGCGATGTCAATGGCAGGAATGCCGGAAGCGCAGCGCCATTACCTGCCGCTGGGCGAGCTGCTGCTGTCGTTCGGCGGGCATGAGCAGCCGGCTGCGGATTATAGACGGGAGCTTGATTTGGAGCGCGGCGTATCCCGGGTGAGCTATACAACCGGAGGCGTCCGGTATACCCGTGAGCTGTTTGCGAGCTTCCCGGATCAGGCCATAGTGGTTCGCTTGACCTCCGACCGGAAGAACGCAATCTCCCTGAAGGCCAGGTTCAACCGCCAGAACTGGAGAATGCTGGAAAAGACGGAGAAGTGGCAGGACAGCGGACTGGTGATGGGCGGAGAATGTGGAGGCCGGGGAGGCAGCTCCTTCGCTGCCGTATTGAAGGCAGTTACGGAAGATGGCACCTGCCGCAACATCGGAGAATATTTGCTTGTGGAGGGGGCCAGCTCGGTTACGCTGCTGCTTGCCGCAGGAACTACATTCCGCCATCCCGATCCGGTGCTGCATGCCAAGAGGCAGCTTGAAGAACTGAGCCGGGTCTCCTATGAAGAGCTGCTGGCCCGTCATATTGCGGATTACCGCGGCCTGTACGGGCGGGTTGCGTTGACGCTTCCCGGGAACCCGCAGCTACACGGTCTGTCGACCGGCGAACGTCTGAAGCGGTTTCAGCAGGGGGAGGAGGATCACGGGCTGATCACCACCTATTTCCAGTATGGCCGTTATTTGCTGATCTCCTCCAGCCGTCCGGGTTCTCTGCCAGCGAATCTGCAGGGAATCTGGAATGACAGCTTCACCCCGGCCTGGGACAGCAAATTCACGATCAATATCAATGCGCAAATGAACTACTGGCCTGCTGAAATCTGCAATCTGGCGGAATGCCATGAGCCGCTGTTCGATTTGATCGAACGGCTGCGGGAGCCGGGACGGGTGACGGCCAGGGTAATGTACGGCTGTGGAGGCTTCACAGCGCATCATAATACGGACATCTGGGCAGATACCGCTCCGCAGGATACCTATATGTCGGCGTCCTTCTGGCCGCTGGGCGCGGCCTGGTTATGCCTGCATCTGTGGGAGCATTACCAGTTCAGCCAGGATCATTATTATCTGGCGCAGGCGTATGATACCATGAAGGAAGCTGCGCAGTTCCTGCTGGATTACCTGATAGAGGATGAGGTTGGGCGGCTGATTACCTGTCCGTCCGTCTCCCCGGAGAATACGTATCAGCTGCCCGGCGGGGAATCGGGCGTTCTGTGCGCCGGGGCCTCCATGGACTTCCAGATTATTGAAGCGTTGTTCAAGGCCGTTGTCCGCAGTGCGGAGATTATCGGCCGGGATGAGTCGTTCCGCGAAGAACTGCTCTCTGCGCTGGACCGGCTGCCTGGACCGCAAATCGGGAAATACGGCCAGATTCAGGAGTGGATGGAGGATTACGAAGAGGTGGAGCCGGGACACCGCCATATCTCCCATCTGTTCGCTTTGTATCCTGGGGACTCCTTCACAGTGGAGCATACGCCGGAGCTGGCAGCAGCAGCCCGGACTACGCTGGAGCGCAGACTTGCAAGCGGCGGCGGACATACCGGCTGGAGCCGGGCCTGGATCATTAACTTCTGGGCCAGACTACAGGATGAGAGCAAAGCCTACACGAATGTACGGGCCTTGCTGGAGCATTCGACCCTGCCTAATCTGTTCGACAACCATCCGCCGTTCCAGATTGACGGGAATTTCGGGGGAACCGCGGGAATTGCCGAGATGCTGCTGCAGAGTCACACGGATAGCCTCAGACTGCTGCCCGCGCTGCCTGCAAGCTGGAGCGAGGGCAGCGTCAAGGGTCTGCGGGCAAGAGGCGGCTATACCCTCGACTTCACCTGGGCCGATGGACTCGTTACAGAAGCGGTGGTATCATGTACCGTATCCGGCCCTTGCCGGATCGAAGGCCCGGGCCTGGATTCTATTTCGTTCACCGGCGAAGCGGGAAGCTCTTATACGTTTACCGGGTAAGCATGAAGCGGAAGCTGAGAGGGTAGAAGGTTATGGAGGATTACGAATGTAAGCCTACAGAAGACTGCACCCAAACTGGAAAGCCTCCAGAGTGGATGATTCTAGAGGATTACGGAAATTGTAAGCTGGCGAGTGGATGGTTATAGAATATTGAAGAAACTGGACGCTGGCAGAGTGGATGGTTATAGAAGATTGTGCTTGGGATTGGCGCATTTGCGCCAATCCTTTTCTGCGGTTGTGGGGAAATTCTGCTTATAAAGTAGACTCATCCGAAGTTGGCGCGGAGATGGAGAGTGGGGATGGCGGCCGAAAGTGGGCGATGCGCGGAAATGAAAGGGATAAGTCCCTCTGAGTTAGCTGGAAGTAGGCGATACGCTGGAGTGAAAGGGATAAATCCCTTTGAGTTGGTTGGGAGTAGGCGATACGCGGAAATGAAAGGGATAAATCCCTCTGAGTTAGCTGGAAGTAGGGGATATGCTGGAATGAAAGGGATAAATCCCTCTGAATCGGCTGGAAGTGGGCAATATGCAGAAATGAAAGGGATAAATCCCTCTGAGTTGGCTGGAAGTGGGCGATACGTTGAAATGAAAGGGATAAATCCCTCTGGGTCCGCCGAAAGCGGTAGGCAGCCGAAAAGGAGGAGCAAAAGTGCACCTCGTTCCGCCGAAAGCGGTCGGCAGCCAAGGAGGAGGAGCAAAAGTGCACCTCGTTCCGCCGAAAGCGGTCGGCAGCCAAGGAGGAGGAGCAAAAGTGCACCACATTCCGCCGAAAGCGGGCGGCAACCAAGGAGGAGGAGCAAAAGTGCACCTCATTCCGCCGAAAGCGGTCGGCAGCCGCGCAACCGCGAGCGGTACATAAGGTCAGGTTAGATACCGGGAGCGGCGCATCAATCCGGCCAGCTCCCCTACAGAATAACGGCAATTCGGATGCCGCGAAACAAGCAAGCGTTTTCTTTTAATCGAATTTTCGGGGGGGAAGTACTATAGTTTATGAATTGTAAGCGCATTCTCAAAAAGTATAATTAGAGATGTCACCAGGAGATGTTATAAACATAAGCGATTAGCCAAAAAGGGGAGGCATAATAACATGCACAAAACGGCAAAACGTTCAGCAAAGGCCGCTGCGGCCGGTGTACTAGCACTCACACTGGCACTTACAGGCTGTGGATCAGGCAACAACACTAACACCGGAGGCAAGAATAGCGCCACTGGGGGAAATGCCAGTCCGGCAGCAGCCGGAGACGACACTGCACCCGTAACATTCTCGATATTTATGAACGGTCCCGGACAACAGCCAACACCTGACAATAAGATTCTGAAACAGATTAAAGACAAAACCGGTATCAGTTTCAATATGGAATTCCTGGTCGGTGACCTGCAGCAGAAGCTGGGTGTCATGATCGCCGGTGGCGACTATCCGGACATCCTGTCGGGCGACGACAAATTAATCAATGCCAAGGCTTACATTCCGCTTGAGGATCTGATTGAGAAGTACGCTCCCAACCTGAAGAAGCATTATGGTGATGTCTGGAACCAGATCAAGGATGAGAGTGACGGCCACATCTACGTACTGCCAAGCTATGGCGTCTATCAAGGTAAAATTACCGAACCTACTTACCAGGGACCAGGCTTCTGGCTGCAAAAAGGCGTGCTTGAGGAAATGGGCTACCCTACTCCAAAGACCCTGGATGAGTATTTCGATATCATTGCCAAATATAAAGAAAAACACCCGGAGATGATCGGATTCGAATCACTCAACTTCGACTGGCGCGTGTTCCCGCTGCAGAATCCCCCAGAGCATCTGTCGGGACATCCGAATGACGGGGCCGTTGTTGTAGATAACAACGTAGCACAGATTTTTGCCGACAAGGATATGTCCAAGACGTACTACAAGAAGCTTAATGATATCAACGCTCAAGGCTTGATGGACAAAGAAGCCTTCGTACAAAACTATGACCAGTATCTGGCCAAGGTTGCAAGCGGTAAGGTCATCGGAATGTTCGACCAGCACTGGAACTTTCAGGACGGCGAGAAATCCCTGATCTCCCAAGGCAAGCTGGAAAATACGTATATCGGTTTCCCTCTGCTCTATCCGGGCGCAGAAGAATGGTATCGTGACCGCGGAGCGGTCGGCACCAACCGCGGATTCGGAATCTCGATCAATGCCAAGGACCCTGTCCGCATTATCAAATTCTGGGATAAGATGATTACCGAGGATTGGCAGAAGACGCTTCAATGGGGCGTGAAAGGCGAAGATTATGAAGTGAATGCAGACGGCTCCTTCTACCGTACGCCTGAGCAACGGAATAATGCAGAGCAGACCAGCTGGCAGGTTGCTAACAAAATCTCAGGGATGTTCGGTTACATGCCTAAGATTCAAGGCACGTACAGCGACGGTAATGCAGCAGATGCCGGTACACAGCCTCAGGAATTCTTCGACAGCCTGAAGCCTTACGACCAGAAGATTCTGAAGGCGTACAACAAGAAATCCTGGTCCGAATTCTTCAAGGAACCGAAAGAGAACAATATCTACTTCCCGGCGTATTCCATCGTGCTTAAAGATGGTTCACCAGCCCAGCTCGCACAGTCTAAGCTGAATGACCTCATGATTAAATATTTGCCAAAAGCCATTATGGCCAGTCCTGCAGAGTTCGAGGGCGTATGGCAGGATTATGTGGACAGAATTCACAAGCTGGACATCAAGGCCTATGAAGACCGGATGAATGAAGGCATCCAGCAGCGCATCGAAAAATGGAGCGTTAAATAAACCATTCCATATAGAAACAGGAGCGGGAAATGCGATTTCCCGCTCTTCCTAAATAGGACTGCGTGAATAGGACAACTTGGAGAGAATGACTTTTACAGGAGGGAATACAACATGTCTGATGCCGTACTGGACAAACAGGTCAAAAAACCAAAGACCCGAAAAAGCAAAATCGATCCGGAAATCGGTGTGGAACTCAGCTGGAAAACACTGAAAACACAAAAACAGCTTATTTTCATGTCTGTGCCCATCGCACTATATCTGATTATCTTCAACTATGTTCCCATTTGGGGCTGGCTCATGGCCTTTCAGAATTACCGCCCGGCGGTGTCCTTCGGCCAGCAGGAATGGGTAGGCCTGCAGCAGTTCAAATTCTTATTTTCCGATGATACCTTTCTGCTGGTACTGCGCAACACCATTGCCATGAGTTTTATTAACCTTGTACTTGGTACGGTTACCGCTATTGGTCTGGCTCTGCTGCTGAATGAGATTAAGCTCAAGTTCTTCAAGCGTGCGGTTCAGTCCATTTCCTATCTGCCGCACTTTCTGTCCATGGTTATCGCAGCAGGGATTGTCTCCACTTCGCTCTCCATTGATGGCGGGATTGTCAATGTCGTCTTAATGAAGCTTCACCTGATTCAAGAACCGATTATGTGGCTCAGTGAAGGGAAATACTTCTGGGGAATTATCGGGGCGTCGAACGTGTGGAAAGAGGTGGGCTGGGGTACGATCATCTATCTGGCTGCCATTACCTCCATTGATCCTTCCCTGTATGAGGCAGCGTCCATTGACGGCGCCAAGCGTTTTCAAAAGATGCGTTATATCACGCTTCCGGGAATTAAAGCTACCTTCGTGATTTTGCTGATTATGAACATTGGACATATTCTGGATGCCGGCTTCGAGCTTCAATATTTGCTGGGCAACGGACTTACTGTGGACTACTCACAAACGATTGATATCTTTGTAGTGAAGTATGGTCTGGCCATGGGTAACTACTCTCTGGCTACAGCGGCGGGGATCTTCAAAACGATTGTCAGTGTCATTCTCGTACTCATCGCAAACAATGTCGCAAAACGCCTCGGCGAAGAGCGATTACTATAGAGGAGGAAGCCCATATGAAAGCTGTGACCAAAGGTTCAGGCCGGATTGAGCCGGTTGTTTTTCATACATTCAACACGATATTTATGCTCTTTGTGGTTACTGTCACGCTCTATCCGTTCCTCCAGACGCTGGCGGTATCCTTCAATGACGGCAGTGACACGCTTGCAGGCGGAATCTATCTCTGGCCCCGCGAATGGACGCTGGAGAATTACCGGGCGGTCTTTATATCCGGAACGATCTATCATGCCGCATTTATCTCGGTATCCCGTACTATAATCTCAACGGTGTTCGGTGTATTCCTTACGACGATGCTTGCGTATGCACTGGCGCAGCCGCAATATATTTTCCGCAAAAAGATCGGCCTGCTGTTCATCCTGACCATGTATTTCAATGCCGGGCTGATTCCGAACTACTTCCTGATCAAGAATATGGGCCTGCTGCATAACTTCATGGTCTATATCCTTCCAAGTCTGGTCAGCGCGTTCAACCTGATTATCATGCGGACGTATATCCGCGGTCTTCCGTTCAGTCTGACTGAATCGGCGAAGATTGACGGGGCGGGGGAATTCCGGATTTTCTGGAAAATCATCTTCCCGCTGTGTACGCCGGTACTGGCAACGGTTGCTTTGTTCATCGCCGTGGGCTCGTGGAACTCCTGGTTTGACACGTTCCTCTATGCTTCTTCGGATATCAAGCTGAGCACCCTGCAATATGAAATGATGAAGATGCTGGGCTCGATCATGAGTGCGAACAATGATCCTTCGATGCTTGCAGGAGGTCAGAACAATCAGGTACAGTCGCTGGTGACTCCGGCTTCCATGCGTTCCGCGATTACGATCGTGACCGCTGTTCCGATTCTGTTCGTCTACCCTTTCTTGCAGAAGTATTTCGTGGTAGGATTGAACCTGGGAAGTGTAAAAGAATAATTGTCATATAGAATTATATAAGGTAAATATGGATACTATAACCGTTTCGGGTGCAGCCGAAGCGGTTTCTCCTGTTCCATACTGGTGAGCGTTGCAGAACTCAAAATACTTAAATTAAGAGGGTGATCCAATGCTTAAGGTACTGTTTGCCGATGATGAGCCGCTTATGCTGGAAGGGCTGCGCTTCCTGGTAGACTGGGAGAAATTAAACTTTGAGGTGTGCGGTGAAGCTCTGGACGGGGAGGATGCGCTGGAGCTGATTCACAGCACCCGTCCTGATCTGGTGATAACCGATGTGCGTATGCCGGTCATCGACGGCCTTGAACTGATCAGGAGAGCTTCTGAAAGCGATTACCGGCCCAAGTTTATTATTTTCAGCGGCTATGCCGACTTTGAATATGCCAAGCGGGCGCTTAAATACGGAGTATCCAACTATTTGACCAAACCGCTGGATGAGCAGGAGCTGACGGAGGCGCTGCAGATGGTAACGGGCCAGATCCATATGGAGCGCAAGGTGTCTTCGCGGCGCGAAGCGCTGTCGGCGCTGATGCAGGCGGATCTCGTATCCCGGCTCCTGATGCGGGAGAACACGGATGAGGAGCGGGAGGAGGGGCTGAAGAGTCTTGGAATCTCCCCCGTCTCGCGGATATCCTGTATACTGGTCCATGGAGCAGCGCCGGACAGCCTTCACCTGCGTGAGCAGGTTACCGCCATGCACGGGAAGGAGCCGCTGCGCAGCCTGAAGGTCTATCCGTTCACGGCAGGAAGCGGGAAGCATGGCTATTTGCTCGTATCCCCGCAGGCAGGACCGGCGCTTGACCCGGATATGCTCGCAAGCTGGATGGATGAGATACGGCCGTTGTACAGCACTCCCGTCTGCTTCACGGTAAGCTGTCAGCATCAAGGACCGGAAGCGCTGAACACGGCTTACCAGGAAGCGCTGGCTGCTGAACTATGCAGGCCGGAGGCTTCCGGCGGCGAGACAGCCGATATCTCCGGGAGACAGGATAAGACTCAGATGGCGCTGCTTCCGGCAGAGCTGAGAAGATCGCTGCTGCAATCCGTCACTGAGGGGAAGCTTGAGCACCTGAGTGAGCAGCTTGGCGGTGTGTTCAGGATTTTCTCGGCAGAGGCTGCTTCAAGCTCCTGGATTGATGCCTTTCTGGCCAATATCAAAGCAGAGCTGCTTCGTGAAATTACCGCCAGAGGGGGAGACTATGACGAGTGGGTGAAGAAATGGTTCCCGTCCCGGTATACAGCCAGCTGTCTGCCCCTGCTGGAGCGGCAGACGGAGGAGGAGCTGTGCGAGGCTGCGCAGTGGTTCGCTGCTGCGGCTGACGGCAGGCAGGAGGATCAGATGGTGTCCGCTGCGATAGAGTATGTCCGCGGACATTATCAGGAGAAGCTGAAGCTGCAGGATATTGCGAAGCATCTGCATGTGAATTCCGCTTACCTGGGACAACGGTTCAAGAAGCACTACGGCAGCTCTTTTAACGACTATCTCCATGAATTCCGCATTGAGGAGGCTAAGAAGCTGCTGCGCCGGACCGATATGGGGATTACCGATATCTCATGCAGAGTAGGCTATTCGGACGCGGATGTGTTCGCTGCCAAGTTCAAGGCGCTTAACGGCGTTACGCCTTCCGTATACAAGAAGAGCTAAATCAGGGGGAGGAGGGGACTTGCATGAAGCATACACGGAAGCCGTCTGCCTTCATCAATGATATTCCGCTCAAATACAAGTTTTTGTTTATCTACTTACTGTGTGTTCTCGTCCCCATACTTAGTATCAACGCCCTTTTTTATGTACAGATCAGCCGCAACGTGGAAGTACGGGAGCGGGAGAATCTGGGGATTTCGGTAGACCGGGTGGTCTATGATCTGATGCAGATCGTGAATGAATGTGTGGCGATCAGCAATACGGTGGCCGCCGACCGCCCCTATATGGAGATGATGGATTACGCCTACCCGGATAATGAGGCTTATTATGATGCCTATAACGATTTTCTCAAGGACAAGCTGCTGCAGTACAGCAATCTGCACTCCTATATTCACTGGATGGGCGTCTATACGTCCAATCCGACGATCCAGAATGGCAGCAGCTATTTCATTCTGTCGGAGAAGGATAAGCAGAGTGAATGGTACCGCCGGATAGCCGGCAGCGCAGACAAGGTACTGCTGACCTCTTATCAGGGAACCAATCCGCTGAATCCGCCGCAGCAGGAGGTGTTCGTCAGCCTGATCCGCAAGCTGGATAACTTTACGGGCCAGCCCTATGATAAGTATTTGCGGATTGATCTGCGGCTGAACAGTGTGCAGGAGCTGTTCCAGAAGGAGCGTGATTATCTGGACTTCAAGCTGCTGGATGAGAAGAACCGGATCGTGCTGGCCTCGGGGCGTTCCTTCTACTCAATGGATGCCAATGCCCTGCTGAATGCTGACATGAGCCTGGATCAGCCATCCAAGCAGATTGTCCGTACGCTCAGCAGTGCAGTCTATACCAAGGGCTGGCGGCTGGTCGGCACGCCGGAAGGCCGGGAGCCCAATTCCGAGATGAGCCGGGCACTCCGGCTGTCGCTCATTCTTGCCCTTTTGACCATCATCCTCCCTACCCTGCTCATGATTGTCATTATAAGATCCTATAATCTGCGGGTTAGACTGCTGTACAAGCACATGAAGCTGGTCAAATATGAACAGTTCGAGAGCATTGATATGTATGAGGGTAAGGATGAGATTGGCGGACTGATCCGCAGCTTCAATCTCATGACCGGGAAAATCCGCAATCTGATCAATGATGTCTATAAGCTGGAGATTCAGAAGAAGGACCTGGAGCTTGAACGGGTACGGGCGGAGCTGAAATATCTGGAGAGCCAGGTAGACCCCCACTTCCTCTTCAATACGCTGAATGCCATATTGGTCATTTGCAAGAAATATAAGTATGAACAAGTGACGGATGTCATCCGCAATCTGGCGCTGATTATGCGCAGGCTGTTAAGCTGGAAGGATGACCTTATTACTGTCGAGGAAGAAGTCTCTTTTATCGAGATGTATCTGCAGATTGAGAAGTTCCGCTTCCAGAACCGGTTCTCATATGTGCTGGATATTGAGCCGGAGGTGCTGAACTGCCGGATTCCCAAGATGAGTATACAGGCACTGGTGGAGAATTCCTGCAAGCATGGCCTGCAGTCGGTCAAATGGGCAAGGGAAATTCATGTGTCCGCTGCGAGGGATGATGCAGGTCTCGTGATCGTAGTGACGGACAATGGCAAGGGAATCGAGAAGGAGAAGCTGGAATGGATCAGGTCCCATCTGGAGACGGAGCAGGATTCCGGGCAAAATGTCGGGCTTCGCAATGTGTATAAACGTTTGATGTTGTACTTTGACGGCAGAGCCGTGTTCAACATTGAGAGCACCGAATATGAACAGACGGTCATTACCATCCGGATTCCTGAGGACTTGAGCCTGGTTCCAATAGGGGAGGGATCTCATGTATAAAGTGGTACTTGCCGATGATGAAATCATTGCATTAGAAGGATTACGGACGCAGACGGATTGGGAGGAGCTGGGCTTCGAAATCTGCGGAGCCTGTGAGAATGGGGAAGAAGCGCTGGCTGCGATTATTCACAACTCGCCGGATCTGGTGATTACCGATATTCGTATGCCCGAGATTGACGGGCTGGAGCTGATAGGGCGCGTGCGCAGCCTGCAGATGGAGCAGCCGATCTTCATCGTGCTCAGCGGCTACGGTGAATTTGAATATGCCAGAACGGCCATTCGTTACGGGGTAAGACACTATCTGCTGAAGCCGGTCGTTGAGGCCGAGTGGGATAAAATACTTACAGACATTACGGATGAGCTGGAGCTGCGCGTTAAGCAGAGGATGCAGCAGAGTATGCTGGAGAGCCGGCTGCTGCCGCTCGCGATTGCGCGTATGCTTGAGGGTCACTGGGCCGAGCCTGAAGAGGAGGCGGCCGAGCAGATGGACCGTCTGGATGAGACCGTCACGGGCTGGACGTATCTGCATGTGGAGGGCCATAGCAGCACTATCACAGAGCTGTGCCGGGAGCTGGCCGGACCGGCAGGTGCCCTGTTCATTGACCTGCCCGGCGACCAGGCCGGACTGGTGGTGGAGAGCTCGGCCGGGGCGGCCGGGCTGGCGGAGCAGCTATACGCCGGGCTGACCCGCATCGGCGTGAAGGGCTCCGTCAGCATCGGGCCAAGTGTGCGGTCCCTGCGCGAGCTGCCTGTCTCCTACAGGGAAGCGGCAGGAGCTGCGGCCCGCCATTATTTCTATTCGGGCGGCTATGGTCCGCTGGATTCGGCTATCGAAGGCGAGGGTCAGGTGAATTACAATCTCCCGGCCACGGAGTTGATTGAGGAAATGATCAGCGCTGTGGAACGGCTGAATGAGCAGAAGGTTCTGGAGAAGCTGAACGAGATGTTCAGCATGTTCAAGGAGAACCGGACAGATCCGGGAGTCGTGCAGATGACGAGCATGGATATCATGCTGAGAAGCATGGAGCTGCTGAAGGAATTCGGCGGAGCGGATGATCCGTGGATCGGCTCGCTGGATTTTTTCCGAACGGAGCCCAAATCGCTGGAATCCCTGCAGGCCACCCTGCAGAGCGCACTTATAACCTGTATGAATTCTATCCGGCAGCACAAGGAACGTAACTCCGAGCACCCGCTTATCCGCGTAGAATGCTTCTTGAGGGATCATTATTCCAGGCATTTGACTGTCAAAGAGGTTGCCGAGCATTTCTATATCAATCCGGTGTACCTGGGTCAGGCCTTCATCAAAAAGCACGGGATCAGCATTCTGGAGTACATTCACAATCTGCGCATAGAAGCAGCCAAGAAGCGGTTAATTGAAACTCACGACACCGTCAGAAGTATTGTGGAGAGTGTGGGGTATGTGCACTATCATCATTTCCTGAGAGAGTTCGAGAAGCGGACGGCACTTAAGCCGGTGGCATTCCGGGAACAGGCCCAATCTGAACAAGGCTAGGGTATCCATTTATTTATTAGGGTCCAAGTCTTTACTATGGTGATGGTAAACGCATTCAAATACGTTATGATAGAGATAGCTGTCCAAAAATTGCTATTCAATGGAGGTTAGAAAAGATGAAGCAAGCCAGCAGCGAAATTCCTGCATTACATGAAATGTTCCGGGATGCCTTCAAGATAGGGGCTGCCGTCAGTACTGGCATTATATCTACTCAGGGTTCATTCATTGCCAAGCATTACAACAGCATTACTGCCGAGAATGAAATGAAGCCGGTAGAGGTTCAGCCGGAGGAAGGGAGCTATACCTTCGATGCTGCGGACCGTATCTTTGAATTCGCAGAGGCGCATGGAATCGGCGTCCGGGGACATACGCTTCTATGGCATAATCAGACAGGCGACTGGATGTTCCGGAATGCAGAGGGCGGCCCTTGCAGCCGGGAGGAATTACTGGCCCGCCTGCAGACTCACATCAACACGGTAGTGGGACGTTACCGGGGACGGGCCTACGCCTGGGATGTGGTGAATGAAGCGATTGAGGATAAATCCGATCAATATCTGCGGGAGACCCGCTGGCTGGAGATGATCGGCGAGGATTATCTCCACCAGGCTTTTGAGATGGCACATCAGGCGGACCCTGACGCGCTTCTGTTCTACAACGACTATAATGAGACCGATCCTGTCAAAAGCGTCAAAATCCACAAGCTGGTCCGCAGCCTGCTCGATCAGAATACGCCGATTCACGGGATTGGAATGCAGGGACATTGGAATATCTACGGCCCTTCCATTGAGGAAATCCGCAATGCGCTTAAGCTGTATGCGTCGCTCGGGCTGAAGATTCACATTACCGAGCTGGATCTCTCCGTGTTCCGTCATGACGACAAACGCACAGATTTGAAAGCGCCAACAGCTGAAATGCTGAAGCTCCAGGAGGAGCGTTATGCCGAAATCTTCGCCCTTCTGCTGGAATTCAAAGATTCTATTGATTCGGTGACCTTCTGGGGTGTGGCCGATGATTATACCTGGCTGGACGGCTTCCCGGTCCGCGGACGCAAGAACTGGCCGTTCCTATTCGACGAGCAGAAGCAGCCCAAGGCTTCATTCACACGGCTGGCCGGTCTGACGGCAACGCAATCCTAATATTATTGTAAGCTGGACACCTTATTATATCTGGAGGGAATCAAATGACAACTCAATTGAAGCAGGCTACAGGCAAGGTACCGCCAAGCGGCAATCCGCTGGTAGCACACAGATACGGAGCCGACCCTTATGCCCTGGTATTCGGCGACAGAGTCTACCTGTACATGACCAACGACGCGCTGGAGTATGATGAGAGCGGCGTGGTGAAAGAGAACTCTTACAGCAGCATCAATACCATTACAGTCATCTCCTCCGCCGACCTGGTCAACTGGACCGATCATGGCGCGATTGCCGTGGCCGGACCCGAAGGCGCCGCGAAGTGGGCTACCCAGTCCTGGGCACCGGCAGCGGTTCATAAGGTGATTGGCGGCAAGGACCAGTTCTTCCTGTACTTCGCCAATAATGCCAGCGGGATTGGGGTTCTCTCCAGTGACAGTCCGGTGGGGCCATGGGTTGACCCTATCGGGGAAGCGCTGATTCTGCGCTCCACGCCTGGGGTGGAGGATGTGACCTGGCTATTCGACCCGGCCGTTCTGGTCGATGACGACGGCAAGGGCTATATTTACTTCGGAGGCGGTGTCCCGGAAGGGCAGTTCGCAGAGCCGGGCACCGCCCGGGTGATGAGGCTGGGTGAGGATATGACCAGCGTAGTGGGTACTGCTGAAGTAATTCCAGCCCCGTTCATGTTCGAGGATGCCGGGATTCATAAGTGGAACGGTGTCTACTACTATACCTACTGCTCGAACTTCTATGACGGGGAACGCCCGGAGGGCAGCCCTCCGGCGGGAGAGATCGCCTATATGACGAGCGACAGTCCCATGGGTCCCTGGAGTTATCAGCGGACGATCCTGAAGAATCCGGGGCATTTCTTCGGAGTCTCCGGGAACAACCACCATGCGGTGTTTGAATTTCATGACAGCTGGTATATTGCTTACCACGCCCAGACCTTGTCCAAGGCCGAAGGGATTGCCAACGGCTACCGCTCCACGCATCTTAACCGGCTGACTCATCATGAGGACGGTTCCATTCAGGAGATTCATGCGGACTATGAGGGCGTGCAGCAGCTTGGCACACTGAACCCGTATGAACGTATTCCGGCGGCGACGATGGGCTGGAGCGCAGGGGTGAAGACCGCATCCCTCACTGCCGGAGGAGAACAGATCGTAACGGATATAGAGAATGGCGGCTGGATCGGATTATCCGGAGTGGACTTCGGAAGCCGGGGAGCAGAGACGTTCCAGGCTTCGGTTCTGGGACTTGAAGCCGGCGGTGTACTGGAGCTGCATCTCGATGACCCGGCTGGCCCGCTTGCCGGCAAGCTGTCCGTGTCTGCCGCGAACGGGGCAGAATGGACAGAATTGAAGACGGAAGTTCATGGAGCCGTAGGAGTGCATACACTCTATCTGGTATTCACGGGCGCGGACGGCAAAGGCTTGTTTAAGCTGGCAGCTTGGCAATTCACAGCAGAAGCATAACCAACCTCAAGGAGGCCAAGGCATTGAATACCGCTATCATTACCAATCCTGTGATGTGGGCAGATGTCCCGGATGTGGATGTCATCCGGGTCGGCCCTGTGTTCTATATGGTCAGCACCAGCATGCATTCCATGCCGGGCTGTCCGATTATGAAGTCGGAGAATCTGTACGACTGGGAAATTGTGAATTATGTCTATGACACCTTCGAGGATCATGAGGCCCACCGGCTGGAAGACGGACAGGGGATATACGGCAGCGGCTCCTGGGCGGCTTCGCTCCGCTATAAGGATGGAGTCTACTATGTATGCTTCTCCTCCAACGATATGGACCAGTTCTATATCTACCGGACCGGAGATATTGAGCATGGCCCATGGGAGCGTTCGGTTATTCCGGGACTCCATCATGACCCGGCTCTGCTGCTGGACGAAGATCACCGCAATTATGTGATCTATGGCAACGGGGACATCCGGATTAAGGAGCTGACAGCGGATCTGACGGCTGTGAAGCCCGGCGGAACGGATCAGCTGCTGCTGGAAGGCGAACGGGAAGACATCGGTCTGCGGATTGAAGGCTGTCATGCGCATAAGCGTAACGGCTATTATTATCTGTTCTTTATTGAATGGCCGAGAACCGGCAATCAGCGCAGACGCCAGCTATGCTACCGTTCCCGCGAGCTGCTGGGTCCTTACGAATGGAAGGTGGTTCTGGATGATGATCTGGGCTACCAGAATAACGGTGTCGCGCAAGGCGGCATTGTTGATACACCGGATGGCGACTGGTACGCAGTGCTGTTCCAGGATCATGGGGCGGTCGGACGGATTCCGTGCGTCCTCCCTGTAAGCTGGGAGCAGGATTGGCCGGTAATCGGGGAGAACGGTGCAGCACCTAAAAGGTTCCAGACGAAGCTTCCTGCGGGGGAGCCGAAGCCGGTGGTAATCAGCGATGAGTTCGATTCTCCCAGCGGCCGGCTGGCGCTGAACTGGCAGTGGAACCATAATCCCGACAACGGGCTATGGTCGCTCACCGAGCGGCCGGGTTATCTGCGGCTGCGCACCGGACGCACAGCAGACAGCATCCTGCGGGCGCGCAATACGCTGACCCAGCGGACGGAGGGTCCGGCGTGCAGCGCGGAGGCCCTGCTGGATCTCTCAGGGATGCTGACAGGAGACAGGGCAGGAATGGTTGCCCTGCAGAACGGATATGGGACGGTAGAGGCTGCCGCTTTGGAACAGGGCGGGTTCAACCTGAGCATGTGCGTCAATAGCGGTGACGGCTGCCCGCAGACGGTGGAGAGTATTCCGTTCACCGGCAACAGGCTGTATCTCAGAATCGACTTCAATTTCGAGGATAGCGTGGACCAGGCCCATTTCTTCTATTCGGCAGACGGGGCGGTCTGGAAGCCTATTGGCGGGACGCTGCATATGAAATATACGCTGGATCATTTCATGGGCTACCGGATTGGCTTGTTCAATTATGCAACGGTCTCCTCCGGCGGTTATGCCGATTTCGATTATTTCCATTACCGCAGGCAGGCTAAGTCCGGGACTTGAACCGGGTAGCATACACGCTTGGAGTCATGGACGTATTCTGTTTGAATATTCGTCCGAAATACGTCAGGTTGGAGAATCCGACCCGGAAGGCCACCTCCTGAATCGGATACTGGCGAAGCTGAAGCAACCGGCAGGCTTCGTGCACCCGCAGCATGTTCACATATTCAATTAGGGTTTTTCCGGTGTTTTTCTTGAATAGGTGACAGAAATAGTTGGGGGTCACGCAGCAGATCCGGGCGGCTTCCTCCACCGTCAGCGGTTCATGGAAATGGTTGCTGAGATGAATCAGCAAGGGCTGGATGCCTGTCTCCTGACGGTCTTTTTTGGAAGGCGGTGCTTTGAACTCTGCCAGGGGATAAGCAAGACCCAGGGAAGAGAACAACCCGCCTTTGATACATAATTCATAACCGGGGCTTTTGTTCTGATAGCTGTACACGATCTGTTCTATACAGGCTCTGATCCGCCGGGTAACCGGCTGGTCCGCACCATAGAAGGCGGGCAGCCGGATCTCGCCGGAGAGCAGCGGCCGGATGTGCTGAAGCTCGGTAAGATCTCTCATCCCGTTCAGCAGAGCTTCGTTATAGACGACCGCATACAGCTCACTGCCCTCTTCTGTAGGATAGGCCGCGTGGATCTGGGGCCGGCTGACAAAGGCCAGCTCCCCCTCCATCAGTTCTCTGGAGCTAGGGCCGACCTGCACCCGGAAGCTGCCCTTGGTGATGAGAATCCATTCGAGATGGTCATGCCAATGAGGCGGAATAATGCTGCGGTCCGGGAAGCAGATATGAAATACATTGATGGGAAACAGGCCCTCGGGAATCTCCGTGTGCTCTTTTTTCCATGGATAAGGCTTGTCCTCGAAAGCTCCACTCATCCTAATCCCTCCACAAAAACGTAATATCGTATGATAGATGCGTACTTTCATGCGTAGTACCGCGGGTTCGCACTCTGTATACTGTGGTTGCAACCTTATTATAGAACTGTTGGAGGGATCGCGCTATGTTTCGTGAAGAGAATGGCAGACTGATCAGAGAATATGACCATGAGAGAGTCTGGATAGAGCCTTGGGGAGAGCATTCGCTGCGTATCCGGGCTTCCTATTCAGAGATCACCGATGAGCAGTGGGCGCTTCTGCCGGCAGAGCAGACCTCAAGCAAGATCACCATTACCAAGGAACGTTCGACTATCGTGAACGGAAATATCCGGGCGGAGATGACAGGCAAGGGCCAGATCTTCTTCTACAACCAGCATGGCAAGCTGTTGCTTAACGAAACGGAAGATACGTACCAGTTAAAATATGGAGGCAGAGAGCTTGCGGCCGTTCCCGGCAGCAGCGATTTCTCGGTGAAGCTCCGGCTAGAAGCGGACCCGTCAGAGAAGCTGTACGGCATGGGCCAATACCAGCATTCCTTCTTGAATCTGAAGGGCTGCTCGCTGGAGCTGACTCACCGCAACAGCCAGATCAGTATTCCGTTCGTGCTGTCAAGTGCCGGTTACGGGTTCCTGTGGCATAATCCGGCTATCGGGCAGGCGCATTTCAGTCTGAATGTTACCGAATGGACAGCCCCGTCGTCCAAACAACTGGATTATTGGATCACTGCCGGTGATACGCCTGCCGAGATCGAGGAGGCTTACGCCAAGGCAACGGGAACCGTTCCGATGATGCCGGATTACGGTATGGGCTTCTGGCAATGCAAGCTCCGCTACCGCACACAGGAGGAATTACTGGAGGTAGCCAGAGAGCATAAACGGCGGAATCTGCCGATTGACGTTATCGTCATTGATTTCTTCCACTGGACGAATCAGGGGGACTGGAGATTCGATCCCGACTATTGGCCTGATCCCGAGGCGATGGTGCAGGAGCTGCAGGAGATGGGCATTGAGCTGATGGTCTCGGTATGGCCGACAGTGCAGACGGAGAGCGAGAATTATCAGGAGATGCTGGAGAAGGGGTATTTGCTCCGTTCGGACCGCGGGGTACGGACGCAATTTCAGTTTTTGGGCCAGAATGCCATCTTTGATGCGACCCATCCGGAAGCCCGCCAATTCCTGTGGGGACTGATCAAGCAGAATTATTATGACAAAGGCATCAAGGTCTTCTGGCTGGATGAGGCGGAGCCGGAGCTGACTGTCTATGACCATGATATTTACCGTTATCATATCGGCTCCAGCAAGCAGATCGGCAATCTCTATCCGGTCAAATACAGCCAGACCTTCTATGACGGAATGGCCGCTGAGGGACAGGAGAATATCATCAATCTGGTGCGTACCGCCTGGGCAGGCAGCCAGCGCTACGGCGCGCTCGTATGGTCGGGAGATATCCACTCCAGCTTCAAGGTTCTGGCGATTCAGGTGAGGGCCGGTCTGAACATGGCCGTGGCCGGCATTCCCTGGTGGACCACGGACATCGGCGGCTTCCACGGCGGCAATCCGGCAGATGCTTCGTTCCGTGAGCTGATGGTCCGCTGGTTCCAGTATGGCGCGTTCTCTCCGGTCTTCCGGCTGCATGGGGACCGTCAGCCTTTTGTTCCGCCAACCGGAACGCGGGGCGGAGGCGTGTGCGGCAGCGGCTCGGATAATGAAGTATGGAGCTACGGGGAAGAGGCCTATGCCATCTTCAAGGAATTCATGCAGATGAGAGAGCGGCTGAAGCCTTATATCCGGGGGCTCATGGAAGCAGCCCACGAGAAGGGGACGCCGCCTATGCGTCCATTGTTCTATGATTTCCCTCAGGACCCGGCAGCCTGGGATGTCGAAGACCAGTATATGTTCGGTCCTGATCTGCTGGTTGCCCCGGTGCTGAGCGAGGGTGAACGAGCGCGCAAGGTGTACCTGCCGTCCGGCGCAAGCTGGACCCATGTCTACAGCGGGGAGACCTTTGCCGGGGGACAGGCCGTCACGACCGATGCGCCGCTGGAGCAGATTCCGCTGTTTGTGCGTGATGATGCAGCGCTGCCGGTGCTTGACGGGGCTGGGAGTAAGTAACTCTTCACAGGCTCAGACTGTATAATTTAAACAGAACAGCGATTCTCCTGGTATAGGAGGGTCGCTGCTCTGTTATGTGGGCCAAATGTAATCGAAAAACCGAACACAATTGGACTGGGAGCGCCGCGTAGGCCAAATGTAATCGAAAAACCGAACACAATTGGGCTGTGAGCGCCGCGTAGGCTAAATGTAAACGAAAAACCGAACACATTGGACGTTGCGAGTGCGTGTGGGCCGGATGTAAGCGAAAAACCGAACACATTGGACGTTGCGAGTGCGTGTGGGCCGAATGTAAGCGAAAAACCGAACACATTGGACGTTGCGAGGGCGTGTGGGCCGGATGTAATCGAAAAACCGAACACATTAGACGGCGCGAAGTAGAGCGTTATTTACCCGTAGGGTGATTTTGTTATGGAATAGGACATTATTGCGGCTAAAGAAGCAGGTTATAGCCTTGGCATGGGATTTGCCTGCGCCTTTGACGGGAATTAGTTGGCAATTCTCCACTTGCTGAGGAACGGAGGAGCCTTTGCCGGATAGCAGATGGATAAACAGCACTTAATTTGCTATAAATCTGCCGGAGTTGAGAAATGCGTGAAATTAATTGACATTTATCCAATTAATTCCTCCAAATGCTGCGGAACATCCAAATTAGGATACATTTATCCAATTAATAATGCTGGGTGGATGCTCCCCAGGATAGTCCGACAGCTAATGTAGCCGGAAACGGTGAACTAACCCAACTAACCCAACTAACTCAACTAACTCAACTAACCTAACGAACCTAACTAACCCAATCTAAGTATGGTATGAATTCGTCTAGAGTTAGAGTAACTTATGAATTCGCGTACAGTTGGAGTAATGCTCTGTAAGCTCAGCCTCCACCATCTAGGGCGCAACCCAGTTCCCCTCCCGGACGCAACCAAGTTCCTTCCCATGGAGCAACGCAGTTCTCCTGCAGTGGAGCAACCCATTTCCCTCCCATGGAGCAACGCAGTTCTCCTGCGGTGGAGCAACCTAGATCCCTTCCCATGGAGCAACGCAGTTCTCCTGCAGTGGAGCAACCTAGATCCCTTCACATGGAACAACCCAGTTCTCCTCCGGTGAAGCAACCTAGTTCTCCTCCCGGCTCAGCGGCTCTTTGGAAGCCAGCTTCTCGCGGTAGGCCCGGGGGGAGAAGCCGGTAAGCTGCCGGAACTGGCGGCAGAAGTGCTCGACATTCGCATAGCCGCAGAGTGCGGCGATCTCGGCGATTTTGTGCTGGCCATAGCCGAGCCGCTCCTTGGCCAGCCGAATCCGGCAATGAATGACATCCTCCATGCAGGAGATCCCGAAGGTGGATTTGTAGATGGTCTGCAGGTAGCCGGTGCTGATATGCAGATGCGCAGCCATAGAGGACACTGTCCAAGGGTGGCCGGGGTTGCTGTAGAGCGTCTTGCGCAGCTCCAGAAGATTATAGTATTGCGGAGTCAGCTTGTCCTGGGACGCCTCGGACAGCTTGTTGAACAAGAGCCGGAACAGGTAGTCAATGGATAGCTCCCGGTAATCGTTCTGGAAGGAGTTCTCCAGCGTCAGCAGTTGAAACAGCTGGTGGCAATAGCCGGGGTCCGGCAGCGAGAATGGAGTACCGACCGGTAAGACGGTCTCTGTAATATAAGATTCATCCGCATCGAAGCGCACCCAGTCATTCACATAATTCCGGGAACAGGCGCGGTAATAGATGTTGTGCTTAGGCGGGTACAGAACAGCAGAGTGAGCAGGATACTCCTTCAGTTCTCCATTCACTTCGAACAGCGCCGGAGTCTGTGTCAGGAGAAGAAGCCAGGCATCCAGCCCTTCCGGTATGCTGTACACGAAATCATGCTGATGCGCAGCGTCGTATTCAACGTAGTGTATAGAGGGCATTGGCTTCCCCTTTCTTCGGATAGATCAATTAATGGTCAGTAAATATCATTGTTAGAATTCCGGTGAATCTCTATAATTTATAGTGTATATTACGGGTGGAACTGAATTAAGACGGTGAGTATTACATTTCTGGTTATTAGAAATTATCAATATGAAGGAAGGTTATTGATTAATGATACCACAACCAAACGAAGATCGGAAACAGATCCTTTGCTATACAAGGCTGCCGCAGGAGGATATAGTGTACTCCACGAAGCTTGCCTACAGTATGCACCTGGCCTACAGCGAGGATGGGCTGCATTATCAGGCATTGAATCATAACTCGGGTGTTCTGTTCGCCAAGGCAACAGAGAATGAAGATGGCACACTCCGGGCCAAAAGCCTGAAGAATCCGTATCTCTTCCTTCTGGCTGACGGGAATTACGGCGTAATTGCTGTTCGTACGGAGGCAGACGGCGAAGCCGACGAACAGAGCAAGGGGAAGGTGCTGCTATTTTCCTCTGCGGATCTGCTGCAATACAGCGAGGTTGGACTGCTGGAGCTTAAGGCGGATACCTTTGTAAGCGATGTCTCCTGCACCTACGATCCGGACGGGAACGGTTACCAGATCCATTGGATAGATGAACAGGGTAAGGGGTATGAGAATTTCATCGCTGATGTGATGAGTCTCCGGAATGTCTCGGCACCGCAGGAAGCAGAGCCGTTCACTCTGGATACCGTGGATGCTGATATCGAAGGGATGCTGCCGCGCAATGTGATCTCTGTCTCCGCAGAGACCGGCCGCAGACTCTACTGCAAGCTTACGGTTCCAGAGAATATCGCTGTCGTAGTACCGGACCGTGTGAATGCGGCATCGGTGGAGGATGTGGAGGCAGTCCGGGCAACAGCCTTATACAGTGATGGTACGCAGGCTACCAAAAGAGTTCATTGGAACACGGATGCCATCAACTGGGACGAGGCCGGAACCTACAGCATCTCCGGGAAGATTCATCAGGAGCACTTTCCATTCCCGATTGCACTTAACCGTGCGGACCCCTGCATTGTAGGGTGGAAGGGAAAATATTATTTCATTGCGACCAATGATGCGGATAAGGAACATACGTTGTATATGAGGGAAGCCGATACAATTCCCGGGCTGGTGACAGCCGAGGAAGCCCTGATCCTCGATTCCTCCACGTATGAAGAGATTGGCGGCCTGCTGTGGGCGCCCGAATTCCATATCATTGAAGACGAGTTGTATATTTTCCATGCCGCAACACCCGGCGAGTTCTTCCATGAGGAATCGCATGTGATGAAGCTGAGCCCGGGCGGGAAACCCATGAGTGCTGAGGACTGGTCCAAGCCCTGCCGGGTAGTGAAGAAGGACGGCAGTTATCTGTGCGAGGCGGGCAAAACGATTTCTCTGGATATGACGGTCATCCGCTGGAACGGCCAGCTCTATGCCGCATGGTCGGAGCGTCAATTCCTGCCGGTCGATCTGGGAGCCTGGGTCTATATTGCCACGATTGACCCGCAGGAGCCGTGGAAGCTGACCAGTGATCCGGTGCTGCTGACCCGGCCGGATTACGGCTGGGCCAATAACCATACGTTCGTGGATGAAGGTCCGTTCGCACTGTACACCGATGACAAGCTGTATGTAACTTTTGCCAGCGCGGCGGTGGATGCCACCTATGTAGTCGGTCTGCTGACTGCAGATAAGGGGGCGGATCTGCTGGATATCAAAAGCTGGACTAAAGGCAATTATCCGCTGCTGACCTCAAGAAGTGTACCAGGGGAATACGGGCCGGGCCATAATTCCTACGTGACGGACGAGGACGGAGTCATCTGGAATGCCTATCATGCCAGACCGGGAATCGACGGACCGCGAAGCTCCGGCCTGCGCCGGGTGCATTTTGACATTGATGGCGCTCCTGTTCTGGATCTCACAGAGGATAAGGACCTGAATCCTGAACTGAAGCAGGTATCCATGGAAGTAATCGTAGGTTAGACTGCAGGTGGCTAACCGTATAAGCGTCTCACTATAATCCTGGAACCCTTGACCCTTCACATAGGCCGGAGGTTCCTTGGTTTCGGAGTTGCCGTTAACACGGAGCAGACAACGCTATCAATCTACTAAAGCCATTCCTATAAATGGTATAATGATTTGCAGATGACTTGTAGGGAAGAGGAGGATTTATATAATGGAATATCATGTTGCTATTCAAGGGAGCGATCAGGCGCCGGGTACGGCAGAACAACCTTTCCGCTCCATTTCCCGCGCTGCGGCGCTTGCACTGCCGGGAGATATTATTACAGTACATGCGGGGATCTACAGGGAATGGGTCAGTCCCGCCAATGGCGGCACGGAGGAACAGCGGATTGTCTATCAATCTGCAGGAGATGGGGAAGTGGTGATAACCGGTGCTGAGCCGGTAGCCGACTGGCAAGATGAAGGAGATGGTGTCTGGAGCACGAAGGTGCCTAATACCCTCTTTACTGTCCGCAACCCTTATAAGGTTAAATTATACGGAGACTGGCTGTTTGAAGGTGCGTTCGAGCCGCATTTGGGAGATGTATACCTTGACGGCAAATCCCTGTATGAATGTGATGGAGTGGACAAGCTGCGTAATCCCGAGGTATGGCCGCAGGCCAAATATGCGGAGGATTCTTTGCTGCAGTGGTATGCGGAAGCTGATGCTGCCTTCACCCGAATCTGGGCGAATTTCGGCGGCAGAGATCCTCGCAATGAGAACGTGGAAATTAATGTCCGCCCCTATTGCTTCTGGCCTGAGAAGACCGGCCGCAGCTACATAACGGTCAGGGGCTTTACGCTCCGGCAGGCCTCGCCGCAGTGGGCACCGCCAACGGCGTTGCAGGAAGGGCTTATAGGTCCTCATTGGAGCAAGGGCTGGATTATTGAAGATAACCATATCAGTGAGTCCAAATGCACAGGGATCAGTCTTGGCAAAGAAATATCGACCGGACATAACGAATGGTCGGATCGCCGCAGCAAAGGCGGAACGCAACGCGAGCAGGAGGTTATTTTCCGGGCGCTGCGCCAGGATTGGCATAAGGACAACATTGGAAGTCATATCGTCCGCAACAATGTCATTCACGATTGTGAGCAGGCTGGAATCGTTGGACATTTAGGCGCCGCTTTTAGCCGGATCTATCAGAACCGCATTTATAACATCCACCACAAACGTATATTCCACGGCGCAGAGGTGGGGGGAATCAAGCTTCATGCCGCGCTGGACACACAGATCTGTGAGAACGCCATTTATAGCTGCTACCGCGCGTTATGGCTGGATTGGCAGGCGCAAGGCACCCGTATCAGCCGGAATATTTTTTATGATAGTCTGTCCGAGGATTTCTTCATGGAGGTCTGCCATGGCCCTTATATGGTCGATCACAATCTGTTCCTGTCGCCGATGAACTTCCGTAATATGGCCCAAGGCGGGGCGTTTGTTCACAATTTGTTCGCCGGCAAGTTTGTGGTGCGTTCTGAGCTTACCCGCTATACTCCGTACCATATGCCCCATGAGACGGCGGTAGCCGGGTACAGTAATTTCACGGGCGGCGACGACAAGTATTACAACAATATCTTCCTGCGTGATGACGATCCGGGCAACGAGCCGCTGCCGATGACGTTCTTCGAGCATCTTCCGCTTGCTTCAAGAGAGAGCCTTAACGATAACGGTGAACGGATGATGGACGGTATCCCGGATAATTCCCGCTGTTATCTCCATCCTGTCGGGCTGGGCGGGTACAACGATTATCCGGGTTCCCTGGACAAGCAGTGGTGGGAATACACCAAGGAAGAGATTAAGGCGATGGTTGAAGCCGGGAAGCCGTTCCATCCCGAACAGATGGCGCTGCCTGTAGCGATCCAGGGCAATCTGTATTTGAAAGACGCTGTGCCGGGTACGCATGAGCCGAATGCTAAGGTCTATGCCGATAAGGGACTTGAGATCGAGGTTGATCCGGCTTCGGGCAAGGTGCAGGTGCACATTGTGAACCCTGAGCTGCTGCGTGCAGCAGCGCCTACAGTAGTCACCACGAATCTGCTGGGCAGAACCCACCATGCCGAGATGTATTATGAGGAACCGGATGGCTCCCCTTACCGTTTCGACCGTGACTTCTTCGGTAAGCAGCGCCCGGATACCCGTGTGACTCCCGGACCGTTTGAATTATTGGATAATAGTCCAGTGAAGATTGTGCTGTAACAGAGATTACTGCAAGCTTGTCCCTGGGGACAGGCTTTTTGCTGTGTCCTATGCAGAGTGCAATAGAACAAATTGTTATAACAAATCTATACCTATAAAAAGGAAGACTATCATATATAATTGAAACGAAGTGAAATTATGAGAGCAGAATGGAGAAGAAGGAATGAATGAAAAGTATAGTGACACCACGGAAAGTTTCAGCAATGTCCGTACCTTTTTAAGAAAAATGGTAACCTTGACAGGTAAGCTTCAAACTTGGGAATTTGTCAGATTTGAGTTCTGGAATCGGTACGAAGCTCCCAAAAGTGTAGACCCTAATTTCATGGAGCATAATGCACACCTATGGAAGAATGAAGCCGGTGAGATAACAGGTCTGTTCATTTCCGAATCTGGGGGCAGTTTCTTTAGTTTAATCGTTCATCCGGATTACCCGCATCTGGCGGGTGAGATGGTTGCATGGACCCGGAATGTATGGGGCAAGGAGAAAAAGAAGCTCAACACCGATTGTTATCCCTATGGTCTGGAGGTTCAGGCATTATTAGACCATGGTTTTGTGCAGGATTCCCATATCGGAAATACAAGAAGATACGATCTTATGCATACTGAGTACACTTTGAACCTGGAAGTAGGCTTCTACATCCGGTGCATGGCGGAAGGGGCAGACGAAGAATCGAAGGGCGAGTTGATTGAAAAGATCTTCTCTCCGTCTGATTCCGGCCCAGTCAAGGTAGAGTATTGGAGGAAAACTCTGCCGTCCTATCTTGCGGAGCTTGATTTCTCTGTGGTTGATGATAAGGGCCGGCATATTGCCTTCTGTTTCGGGTTCGTGGATCAGGATAACGGGATTGCGGTCATAGAGACCATTGGGACCCACCCCGATTACCGGAAACGCGGATTCGGCAAGGCGGTTGTGACTGCCTGCTTCTTGCGGCTGAAGGAGCAAGGTGTGACAACTGCTTATATTACAGGTTTTTCTGCTGAGGCTAATGCTCTATATCAATCCCTGCTGCCTGTAGAGACTACTCCTATTCATTCATATGTATACGAAAGTTAAATACAGTCGGGACTGTACAATGTAGAAGGCCGTTTATCCTACATATATATTTCTCTTATATTTCTCTGCAACAGGTTCCTCAGCAGGATTTTACACTTTGTTTATCGAATAAACAAAGTGTGCAGTATACATACATTCACAGAGAGGAATGAGGGCCATTGAACGGGAATAATCTGAAGTATTTGACACAAAAGCCAGGCTATGAACAGGAGAGGGAAGGAATCAAGCGTGGCGAGATCACGATGATAGAATATCCCTCTGCCACAGTAGGCAACACCCGGAAGGCCCGGGTATATACACCGCCGGGATATTCCAGCGCAGAGAAATACAGCGTCTTATACCTGCTGCATGGGATCGGCGGGGATGAGGACGAATGGTATATTCACGGAAAACCGCAGATCATCCTGGACAATCTGTATGCCGATCAGTTGCTGAAGCCAATGATTGTTGTGCTGCCTAACGGCCGCGCGATGCTGAATGACCGGCCGGAAGGCGATATTTTTGCTCCTGACAAGGTGGCGGCCTTTGCAACATTTGAGTCCGATCTGCTGAACGATCTTATCCCTTATATAGAAGCGAATTATTCAGTCCTGACAGACCGGATGTATCGTGCCCTGGCCGGATTATCCATGGGTGGCGGGCAATCGCTCAACATGGGATTGAACAACCTGGACCGGTTCGCCTGGATCGGGGCGTTCTCCCCAGCCCCCAATACAAAGGAGCCGGAACTGCTGGTGCCCGATCCGCAGAAGGTGTCCGCAGCGCTTAGCCTGCTCTGGTTATCCTGCGGAGATCGGGACAGCCTCAAGTATGTCAGCGACCGCACCCATGCCTATTTCGCTGAGCATAACGTACCGCATATCTGGGTGGAAGAGCAGGGCGACCACGACTGGCCGGTCTGGAAGAACGGCCTGTATCAGTTCTCGCAGCTTATTTTCTCCTAATCCACTCACCTACGTCCACCGATCGCACAAGACTGCACGGTACGCGATCATGAGGACATTGTGAGGAAATAGCAGTTGGATTTTATACACTTGCTGGTGGACAAACTTGCCTTCCGGGAACAGTAGTTGGAAAAACAACACTTAATCCATCACAATTCAACCAAATTGGGAAAAACAATGAAATTAGATGCTGTTTTTCCACTTGCTTATCTGCAAACGACGGAAACCGCTAATTTAAGCTACCTTTTTCCACTTGCTTGCCGACGAGGGGGCTTAATTGCCTGGAGCACGGTAGGCAGGTTGGTAGTGAGGGGGCGATTGGCTGGTTAGGAGTAGGCAGGTTGGTGGTGAGGGCTTGATTGGCTGGTTAGGAGTAGGCAGGTTGCCGACGAGGAACTCAATTGGCCGGAATTGGGCGGCACTAGGCCGGAGAAGTTGCTTTACATACTTAAGCGCGAAAAAGGCAGACCCAAGCCATGTAGATGGCTCTGGGGCTGCCTCTTCTTTTACTTTTACAGCTTACGCAGTAACGCTCATTTGCTTACTTATTGGCAATGGCATCGGCACGCATTTTGACGATTTTGTCTGCTCTTTCTTTGTCCACAGCGAAGACATCATTCCAGCCGAGGCCTTCGACATCGCTCTTGAGCTTCGTCCAGAGCTGGTCGAATTCGGCCTGATCCTTGGCGAAGATCATTTTCCAGGAGGTGTTCTTGACATAATCGGAGATCTGGCTGCGTTTGTTCTTGACCTCTGAAGAATCGGAGCCGAGACTTGTGTTGATGTTAGGTACGATATCAATCATGTTGTTCTTCTGATAGTATTCGGTCGGAGTGGCCGCGTCATAGGTCTTCTGCCAGTCTGTAGTCAGCGCTGTTTTGTTGGCTTCGATGGTGGAGGCCCAGTAGGTGCTGTTGTAGAATTCCTTGGTATCAGGGTCGACTACGAAATCACTCATAATCATCGAGTTCACCTTGCTCTGGCCGTCCTGATAACCGCCGCCGCCGTACTCATCCGGGACAGGGGTATTTTCCTGGAATGCTGTTTGGCCGACTTCGGTCAGCTTGAATTTGCCGTCAGGTGTTTTTTCATAGTTGAAGCCTTCGAAGCCGTTGGTGTAGTAGCGCAGACCTTCAGGAGAAGACATCCAGTCCATCAGTTCCATGATTCTTTCCGGTTCTTTCGCTTTGGCGCCGATGGCAAATACTCTTCCGTTCCCGAAGTAAGCATCACTGTTCTGAATCAGGTGGGTGTCCGCAATTGGAACGGCTACGTTGCCGTCGCCCTGGTTGCCTCTCTCAATCGTGTTGTAGAAGCCTCTCTGCCAGGAATACCACAGGAGCATTACCTGCTTGTTGGTCAGCTTCTCAGATACCTTGTTCCAGTCCTGGGAAGGAGAGTCCGGGTCGACGAGGCCCATCTTGTTGGCATCATAGTAGAATTGCAGAATTTTCTTGTACATACTGTTGTCGTCCACAATCGGAACGATATCACCTTTGGCATTCAGTTGAATGGTTGTCGTTCCATTCGGCTGCTCGAAGCCATACCAGTTGCTCAGCCAGCGGACATTCTCCATACTCCCCCCGTCCCAGTCCTTCCACAGGGTAATCGGAACAATCGGCTTGCCGTCCGGGGTCTTCGGATATTTGGCCTGCATGTCCTTCAGGGCGGTCATCAGATCGTTCAGATTGTTCAGCTTAGGCGCGCCGATTCCCTTGTAATAGTCCCAAGGCAGAATCGGGCTGGAGTAGGGCAGCTCTTCTGAGAAGGTCGTTGGCGAAGTATCGGCGGTGAAGGCCGGCAGGGCATAGATTTTACCATCGGGATTCTGCTTCTCGAAGGCCACATTGAACGGCTTGAAGTGATTGTCTACATACTTGGACAGATGCTCCGTATTCTTGATCAGGTCCGTAAGATCCATAATCATCCCCGCCGGAATCAATTCCTCAAGCTGGCTGTTCTCAATAATCAGCAGGTCTCCGAGGTCTCCCGAGGCCGAACGGGTCTTGTACAACTGATCGCCGGCTACCTGTGGAGCCAGAATGTTCAGTGTGATATTGAACTTGTCTTTGAGCAGCTTGCCGTACCACCCGGTCTGTTCACCCTGATAGTTCGCTGCGTTGTCGAATACCGTAATGGTTAGTGGTTTGCTGTGATCAATGCCTGTACTTGTGCCCGGATCGGATGACTGCGCAGGTGTCCCTGGTTCGGCCGTCCCGGCAGCAGGTCCTGCATTGTTGGAATTCCCGCTGCATCCGCTTAGTACCGTTGTTACCAGCAGGATGGTCGTCCCGAGCAACAGCGTGTACTTTCTTCCCAGCTTAAGGTGTGTTCTCATGAGTAGCCCCCCGAATGATTAATGTATCATAATGGCGCAGGCGTATCAGCCTTTGACTGCACCAATTATAATTCCTTTGACGAAAAATCTCTGGAAGATCGGATAGACCAGCAGAATGGGTGCGACTACGATAATGGTAACCGTCATGCGGATGGAGGTAGAGGTCTGCTTGGTCGCCAGTGTAGCCATCGCCGTAGATCCGGCATTCTGCAGATTGACCATGGTGGACAAGGAGCTCGCCTGATTGATGTAGTTATACAGAATGAACTGCAGGCTGTATAACTTGCTGTCTGTCACCAGGAGCAGCGTGTCCTGGAAGGAGTTCCACTGGTTGACCGCCGAGAAGATGGCAACGGTTGCAAGGATCGGCTTGCTGATCGGCAGAATGACCTTGTAGAATATTGTGAAAATCCCGGCACCGTCAATGCTGGCCGCCTGCTGGAGCTCCTTCGGTGTAGCTTCCACGAAGGTTTTGACCAGGATAATGAAGAAAGGAGCAACAACGGACGGAAGAATGTAAGCCAGGAAGTTGTCCGTCAGATGCAATGATCTCATGGTCAGATACCACGGGATGATCCCGGCATTGAAGAACATCGTGATGATGGTGAAGCGGTACCAGAATTTCTTGCCCCACATGTCCTCCTGGGCGAACATGAATCCGAGAAAGGCCGAAGCGCCGACCGTCAGCAGCGTACCGATCACCGTTCTTCCGAGGGAGATCATAAACGCATTGCCCAGACCCGGGATTTTGAAGACATCGACATAGTTCTGGAAATGAATCCCCTTCGGCCAGAAGATAATCTCACCCTTGGCACTGAGGTCGTTCGCGCTGATGGTATTGATAATGATCGAATAGAACGGATAAACGCAGATGAAGGCGAACAGTGAGAACAGGATATAGATAATAGTAGAGATGATTTTATCGGTAGCGCTGACTTGCATTTTGACCGTTTTTTTGGTGATGTCGATCTCCCGGGTGTTTGGCGTAAGACTGGTCTGGTTGTCACTCATACAATGCCCTCTCCTCTCAGCATTTTGGACAGCCCGTTCACCGAAAAGAGAAGCACCACGCTAATCACACTCTTCAGCATACTGATCGCAACGGAGACGGAATAGCTGCCGCCGCCCATGGCGAGGTTATACACATATAGATCAAGAACCTGAATAGTGTCCTTGTTAAACGCATTCTGGAACACGAAATATTGCTCCAGTCCATTGTTCAGGAAGCTGGCAATCTGGAGCATCAGCAGGACGAAGTAGGTTGGCATCATACTTGGCAATACGACATGCCGGATTACCTGCATCCGGGTGGCACCATCCACATAAGCCGCTTCATACAGCGACTCGTCAATGCCCATGATGGCGGCTATGTACAGGATTGCTGACCAGCCGAGTGTCTTCCAGGTCGCCCAGAACCACATGGTAAGCCAGACATGATCCGAGCTCTGCAGGAATAGCACAGGCTTATCCGACAGCCCCGTCATGTGTAGGAAGCCGTTGACCATACCTTCACTGGAGAACATGGAGAAGGCCAGGGAGTAGACGAGTACCCAACTGATGAAGTTAGGCAGCGTGGTTACGGTCTGAATGAATTTACGGAAGCGGACGGCCTTGATCTCGGTCAGGAAGATGGCGAAGATCATAGGCAGCCAGGAGAAAAGAATACCCAGTCCGCTGATGCCGAAGGTGTTCCAGATGACCTGCATCAGCTGATCAATCTTGACCTGATTCTCAACCAGAGAGTGAAACCATTTGAAGCCGACAAACGGTGATTGGGACAACGGAATAGGCGGGGTGTAGTCGAAGAAGGCGTATACCCATCCATAGAGCGGGTAATACGCAAATACTGCAAGTAGAATCATAAAGGGCGAAATGTAAAGAAATTTCCGGAAAGAATTGCTTCTTATGCTCTGACTGCGCATAGCATCGCTCCTTATCGAATTCTCTTTGTTCCTTGCCTTATTGGTAACGCTTTCATTATATGAGACCTATAATAAATTATCGTCAACCTTCTAACAATGACCGATCCTCACCATTTATTGATCTATTGTCAGGTAAAAGCTGGATACAGGGGGATAAGAGGAGCCGTGCCTGCTTGAAGTCAGCAGACACGGCTCCGGCCCGGGTCAGGCGGTGATGAAGCATTGCTTGCGGTATTCGTTGGCGCTTGCTCCGGTGTAGGCTCTGAATTTTTTGTAAAACCAGTCGATTTCGGTATATCCTACAGCGTCTGCAATCTCATAGATCTTCATGTCAGTCGTCTCCAGCAGCAGCTTCGCCTTCTCCATCCGCTGCCGCAGCAGATATTCGTTGAAGGACATATTCTCCTGCTGTTTGAATTTCTGTCCGAGATACGCGCAGTTGAAGTTCAGGGAGTCGGAGATCCGCTTGAGTGTAATATTATGATGGAGCTGCTCCTCCACGTACTGCTTGATCGTACTGACGATCGGACACGGAGAGGGCGGCTCTTTTTCATTTTGAATGGCGGGCTCCGCATAATCCCGCTGCGCAGCAGCCGGTCTGTCCGCCGGAGCAAAGCCCCGTCTAACCGTCTCCAGACTTCTGCCCAGCTCCGCCGGATCCACCGGGTCGGTCAGGTAATCGCTTACATTATAGAGCAGCGCCTGACGCGCCAGTTCGAAATCCCCGCTGCCCCCGAGAAGGATAATCGGAACGGAGCTGCCCTGCCTGATCTGTTCACAGAGTCTCATGCCCGGTGTATGGGTGCCCCGGATATTCAGAAGAACCAGTGAAATCCCCTCGCTGCGGATCAGCCGGAGAATATCGGAAGAATAATCAGCATGCGCATGTATGATGAAATTCTTAAGCCTGCTCCCTGCCATATAAGAAGCGATCTCCCGCACATGACGGTTACGCTCTACACACAAGATTCTGTACAACATGAAGACCCCGCTTTCTTAAGAGAAGTTAAGGCTGCCTCCATTCATTATGTGCAACAGAGCGAAGGGCTACAATGTGCAATTCTTGCACCAGGCTCCATTTGTTTACCTGATCGGAACTGCGTTGCCCGGTGTGTAAGGGCTTGCCGGCCGGACCTATAATTTGACAGGTGAACACCTGAAGTTAGACAGGTTGTTGCCTGAAAATGTAAGCGCTAAACTTTCGAGGTAAGTCATTCATATTTGGGGGGGCACATCATGCGGACCAAAAAGGTAATGTCAGTACTCATTAGTATGTTGTTAGTGGCTGCAACGACGGCATGCGGCGGAGGATCAGGGAACGGCGGGAATGCCGGGGGCGGGGCGTCAGCGAAGCCGGCAGCTTCGGCGAATGCGCCGGCGGCAGAGGCAACGCCTGAAGCTTCAGCAACCGCAGAGCCGACCACTGCCACACCGGAGATGGATTTCGATATGGGCGGCAGAACGATCAAGATTGTCTCCTGGTGGGATATGACGATCCCGGAGGACAACCCGGACAATATCCAGCGCTCGAAGAATCTGAAGGAACTCCAGAAGAAGCATAATTTCAAGGTTGAATATGTGGCGCTGGACTTCGGAGAATACCAGAAGAAGGTTGTAGCTTCACTGGTGGCCGGTGAGCCGCTTGGAGACATTGTCAGAATGGGCAAGGCCTATATGATTCCGGCGCTGACCAAGCAGGATCTGTTCTGGCCGGTTGATGAGTATACGAAGAATGAGAATGCCTTCAACCAGCAAATGACGAAGGAATTCTCACAATACAACGGCAAGGGCTATGGATTCTCGGAGAATGCGGGCAATCTGATCAGCGGTGTGTTCTATAACCGGACCTTGATGAAGAAGCTGGGCATGAAGCCGCTTCAGGAATATGTTAACGAGGACAACTGGAACTGGGAGACTTTCACCCAAGTGGCCAAAGAAGCGAATAAGGATACGGATAACAACGGTAAACTTGATGTCTGGGGACTGGCCTCAGGCGGATTCCTGGAAATGGCACTGGCCTCCAACGAGACCGATCTGACGGTAGACGACAAGCAGAATCTCGATGATCCCAAGGCGCTGGAGGTCTTCAAGTTCATCTCGAAGCTGGG
Organism: Paenibacillus tritici; assembly: GCF_013204885.1. GTDB lineage: Bacteria > Bacillota > Bacilli > Paenibacillales > Paenibacillaceae > Paenibacillus_AQ > Paenibacillus_AQ tritici. The sequence goes on along the minus strand of NZ_JABMKX010000012.1, from coordinate 69,079 downwards.
TGCCGAGAAGGTAGCCAGACCGACAGAAGGCGGCGACTGGCAGGAACCGGCGCAGTTCTTCCGCCAGGGGAACACTCTGATGTATGCGGGAGCGGATTATGAGGCAAATGGCTTCAAGACGGATATGAAGGATTATGATATCGGCTTTGTTCCTTTTCCCAAAGGCCCGAATGCGACCGAATATCACAGTGTAGAGTCCAATGTCCAGTTCCTGACGATCCCGAAGAAGGTCGAGAATCCGGAATGGCTGCTGTATATCTGGGAGAAGATCAACGACATCGAGTCGATCTACGATTATCCTAAGCAGGCTTCCCTGGAGAGTACGTATGACAACGAAGATGATATCAATAATGCCAAGATGGTAGAGGGCGGGATGCTGTTAACGAACCATAACACCTTCTCGACCATGCCGTACTATGAGCTGCTTGACGAACTGAAGAAGGGAACTTCAGCCTCCACGGTTATCCAGAAGTACAAGGCCAAGGTCCAGGCTTCTGTGGACGCCGTATACAAAAAATAACCGGATACCCGGATGGAACAACAGTCCCCGGCGGACTGTTGTTCCCATTTTCGCTGACATTAGACTTATGATCCAGCGCTTAAGGGGAGGAGAACGTTGAATATTCGAAATAGGAGCACAGCGATAATATTGGTTGTTGTCCTGCTGGCCGGGACGATCTGGATCTTGAATTCCCCGGGGCAGCCTGTTCATTCCGATTCTCCGGCGGCGGGCAAGTTCACTGCCGTCCTGCAGGAAGCGGAGGAAGGCAGCTATGAAGCTTATCTGAAGCAATACGGGAACGCTGCACGGCCAGAGCGGGAGCTCCGCATTGAGGGGGAGGACTATTCCCGCAATCAGGGTGACCTCTTTGAAGTCAAAGCGCAATACGAGGGGCTTGACGGCACGGCGGTCATTACCCCGGAAGAGGGAACGATCTCCTGGGAGGTGCCGGTTCCGGAATCCGGACTGTATAACATCCGGGTTCATTATTACCCGGTGGAAGGCAAAAGCTCCTCCATTGAGCGTTCCTTCTCCATTAATCAGCAGATCCCGTTCAAGGGTGCGGACACATTATTGTTCGACCGGGTCTGGGGGAACCGTGAGGAGGTCATCAAGCAGGATGACCGCGGCAACGATCTCCGCCCCAGACAGGTGGAGCAGCCGGTGTGGCAGTCGACGGTGATTGCCGACAGTGAGGGCTTCTATGAGGAGCCGTATTCCTTCTATCTGGAGCAGGGGAAGCAGACCTTGTCGCTGAGCGCACTCCGCGAGCCGATGGCTATAGATTACATTGAGCTGTTCCAGGACCGGGAAGTGAGGCCTTATGCGGAGGCCAAGCAGGAGTATGAGGCGCAGGGCCTGAAGCCGGTAACCGAGCCTGATATCGAGGTTCAGGCCGAAGCGGCGTCCGCCAAATCCTCGCCCACCTTATACCCGCTGTCCGACCGCTCCAGCCCGGCGGTTGTTCCTTATGATGTCTCCAATTTAAGGATCAATACGATCGGAGGAGTGAACTGGAAGCTGCCGGGACAATGGATTGAATGGCAGATTGATGTTCCCGAAGACGGGCTGTACCGGATAGCGCTCAAGGAGAAGCAGAATCAGCTCCGGGGCGTCTATGCCAACCGCAGCTTGACGATTGACGGTGAATATCCATTCACCGAGATGAAGCAAATCCGGTTCAATTACAGTCCCGGCTGGCAAATGAACGTACTCGGCGGGGAGGAGCCTTACCTGTTCCATCTTACCAAAGGAACACACCGGCTAAGGCTGACCGTAACGCTGGGCGATATCGCGCCTCTGGTCCGTACCATTCAGTCCAGCGTCCTGACCCTGAATGAAATGTACCGTAATGTTCTGGCGATTACCTCTAATAATCCGGACAAATTCCGCGATTATCAGCTGGAGAAGCGGATACCGAATATGACCAAGGTATTCAAGGAGCAGGCAGAGATCATCCGCAGTGTCGGTGAATATCTGGAGCAGGCGACCGGAGAACGCAGCGACAAAGTATCGGTCCTGTACTCGATGGTGACCCAGCTGGAGGATATGGCAGAGCATCCGGATACGGTAGCCAAACGGCTGGTCTCCTTCAAAACAAATGTCGGCGGACTGGGCACCTGGATACTTAGCGTACGGGAGCAGCCGCTGACGCTGGATTCCCTGGTGGTCTCGGCACCCGGCAAGCCGCTGCCCCGTGCGCAGGCTACCTTCTTCCAGAAGCTGAAGCATGAGCTTAGAGCGTATGGCGCGTCGTATACCGCTGATTATGACAGCATCGGTAATGTGGCGAAGAATCAGAAGTCGATCACGGTCTGGATTTCGACCGGCCGGGATCAGGCGCAAGTGATGAAGAGCATGATTGACGACACGTTCACCCCGGATACAGGCATCTCCGTTGCACTGAGACTGGTGCCTCCGAACATTCTGCTGCCCGCCACCCTGGCAGGGGAAGGGCCGGATGTAGCCATGCAGATCGGCGAGGACCTTCCGGTTAACTATGCCATGCGTAAGGCATCTGCGGATTTATCCCGCTTCGCGGACTTCAAGGAGGTGGCCTCCCGGTTCCGGGACAGCGCCCTCACGCCTTACCAGTATAACGGAAGCGTCTACGGGCTTCCCGAGCAGCAGATCTTCCCGATGCTGTTCTACCGGAAGGATATTCTGAAGGAGCTTGGGCTGGAGCCGCCCACAACCTGGGAGGAGGTCTACAACGTAGTCTCCGTGCTGCAGCGGCATAACCTGGAGTTCTATCTGCCGCTGGAGGATACGCTGAACAATGCTACACTGGTGCCGAATGCGGCCTTCACCATGCTGCTCTATCAGAACGGGGGGCAATTGTATACGGACGACCAGAAGCGAAGCGCATTGAACTCGGAGACCTCCATGAGTGAATTCAACAAATGGACCCAGTTCTATACCAATTACAAGTTCCCGGTGAAGGTGGACTTTCCGAACCGCTTCCGGACCGGGGAGATCCCGATCGGGATTGCCGATTATACCATCTATAACAGCCTGACCGTGATGGCGCCGGAGATCCGTAACCTGTGGGAATTCGCGGTGGTGCCCGGAACGGAGCCGGCGGACGGTACGGTGGACCATAGCGTAGCCAGTCATACGACCGGCGTAATGCTGCTGGAGAATGCCAAGGACAAGGATTCGTCCTGGGAGTTCATGAAGTGGTGGACAGATAAGGATACCCAGGTCCAGTACGGCCGGGAAATGGAAGGGCTGATGGGGGCGGCGGCACGTTATCCGACCGCCAATATCGAGGCGCTGGAGGAATTGCCGTGGCCGGTGAAGGATTATACCCAGCTGGAGAACCAATGGCAATGGGTGAAGGGCAATCCGCAGGTTCCGGGCGGATACTTCACAGGCAGACATCTGGACAATGCGTTCCGCAAGGTGGTTAACGGGAACGTGAATCCGCGCGAAGCGCTGTCGGATTATCTGATCTATATTAACGATGAAATTCAGATCAAACGGAAGGAATTCAAACTTCCGTATTAGTTTGGAGGCTGTGAGCCGATGGTACAAATACACAATACCGCTGAACCAGCCTTACATGGGCTGGCCGGCGGTCCCGTCAAGGTGTCCCGCCGGGCGCAATTATGGAAAGATATCAAGAAGAGCAAGCATTATTATTTCATGATGAGTCCCTATATGATCATCTTCTTCCTGTTCACTGTGATCCCGGTGGTGGTCTCCTTCGGGCTAAGCTTCTTCTACTTCAATATGCTGGAGACGCCGCGGTTCGTAGGATGGGAGAACTATTCAAGGCTGCTTCTGGGCGACGATGTATTCATGATTGCGCTGAAGAACACCTTCCTGTTCGCAGTTATCACGGGTCCGTTAAGCTATATCGCCTGCTTCCTGTTCGCTTGGCTGATCAATGAATTGTCGCCCTTCGTCCGGGCGCTGATGACGCTGGTCTTCTATGCGCCATCCATCTCGGGCAATGTGTTCTTTATCTGGCTGATCGTATTCTCGGGGGACAGCTACGGGTATCTCAACGGCTTCCTGATGAAGATCGGGGTGCTGCTGGAGCCGATTCAATGGCTGCAGAATGAGAAGTACATTCTCGCCATTGTCATTATTGTGCAGCTCTGGCTGAGTCTCGGCACCAGCTTCCTGGCGTTCATCGCCGGACTTCAGACTGTGGACCAGACGCTGTTCGAGGCAGGAGCGATGGACGGGATCAGGAACCGCTGGCAGGAGCTGTGGTTCATCACGCTGCCGTCCATGCGGCCGCAGCTAATGTTCGGCGCGGTCATGCAGATTACCGCCTCGTTCGCGGTGGCCGAGGTCTCCATCGCGCTTGCGGGGTTCCCGAGCGTCAACTATGCGGGACATACGGTGGTAACCCATCTGATGGATTACGGGACGCTCCGCTTTGAGATGGGCTATGCTTCTGCCATCGCCACCATTCTCTTCGGCATTATGCTCGGAACCAATATGATGACCCAGAAACTGCTCAGAAAGGTGGGTGAATGACCCTGTATTCGAGAGTTATAGGGGCGTTTCGCCCTCAAAAAAGACTGAACCGGTCCTTTACGGTCAGCTTGATGCTGTTCGGCCTGCTGCTCGCCTTCGGCTCGTTCATGGTTCTCCCGCTGATCTATACCGTGAACAATGCCTTCAAGCCGCTGGATGAGCTGTTCATCTTCCCGCCGAGATTCCTGGTGCGGAACCCGACGCTGGAGAACTTCACCGATCTGGTCGTGATTATGGGGAATTCCTGGGTGCCGTTCACCAGATATGTAGCGAATACCCTGCTGATTACACTGGTAGGAACCGCAGGCCATATCCTGCTCGCTTCGGCTGCGGCTTATCCTTTGGCCAAATTCAAGTTCCCCGGCTCCAATATGCTGTTCAGGATTGTGGTGCTGTCCCTGATGTTCTCACCTCATGTGACGGCAATCCCCAATTACCTGGTCATGTCACAGCTCGGGTGGATTAATACACAGGCGGCGATTATCGTTCCTTCACTGGCCTTCTCGCTGGGGCTCTTCCTGATGAAGCAGTTCATGGAGCAGATCCCGGATGCGCTGATCGAAGCGGCCAAAATTGACGGTGCGAATGAATACCGCGTGTTCTGGCAGATCGTGATGCCCAATGTGAAGCCGGCCTGGCTGACGCTGATGATCCTGCAATTTCCGGCCCTGTGGGGCACGGATGGAGGCAGCTTCATCTACAGCGAGAACCTTAAGACGCTTCACTATGCGCTCAGCCAGGTGATCCAGGGCGGGATTGCCCGTGCCGGAGTGGGGGCGGCGGTGGCTCTGCTGCTGATGACTGTGCCGATCCTGTTGTTCATTATTTCACAGAGCAGTGTCATCCAGACGATGGCCACATCCGGTATGAAAGAGTAGAGAGGAGGAACGGTGACAATGGTCGCAAGGATAAAGAAACTGAGAACCGGCCTGCTGGCCTTGTGCTGCCTGGTCAGCCTGGGGCTTGGCGGAGAGCTTGCCTCGGCGGAGAGCGCAGCCCCTTCCTACAATTATTCATACTGGGGGTATAATGTGGCGGCTCCGTCCGCCTATCAGGCAAGCACATTAATCACGGGTGCAGGCTCCGGTGCGGGTGAGTTCAAGAATCCGCAGGATCTTCAGGTAACGGCCGACAAGCAGATCTATGTGCTGGACAGCGGCAATAACCGGTTTGTGATTCTGGATCAGAACTACAAATCCATAAAGACGGTAGACGCCTTCCAGTTCAAAGGGAAGGCGGAGAAGTTCAATAATCCCCAGGGGATTTATGTGACGCAGCAGAAGGAGATCTATGTTGCGGATACAGGCAATAAGCGGATTGTTCATTTCGATAGCGGCTTAAGTGTGGTCGGTATCATTGAATCACCGAAGTCGGAATTGCTGCCGGCAAGCTTTGACTTTCAGCCTGTCCGTGTAGCTGTAGACAAGGCAGACCGGATCTATGTGATGTCAGCCGGCGTATTCGACGGGTTCATGGAATTCGGTGCAGACGGAGCCTTCAAGTCCTTCACTGGCGCGAACCGGGTCCGTGTCGATGCTGTGGATTACTTCTGGAAATCCATATCGACCCAGGCGCAGCGTGAGCAGATGGTGATGTATACGCCAACCGAATTCACTAATCTGGATATCAATGATGAAGGCTTCCTCTACGCAACCAACGGGGACGAGTTCGGTGACCCGATCAAGAAGCTGAACGCGCAGGGGGCAGACATTCTGCGCAGAGAGGGCTATTACAAGCCGAGCGGCGATCTGCTCTACTCCACGCGCTCGGGCGGCGCTCCGCGCCTCGTGGATATTGATGTGAGCGACAGTGAGATCTATTCCGTGCTGGATGCCACCCGGGGCCGGGTGTTCACCTACAACGGGGACGGATATCTGATGCACATTATCGGCGGAATCGGGAACCGCCTGGGCGAATTCAACACCCCGGTTGCCATTGAGCACAGCGGTGACGATATCCTTGTGCTGGATCAGGCGCTGGGGGAGATTACGGTATTTCAGACTACAGAGTACGGAAGAATGCTGAACAGCGCAGTCAGAAGCTACTACAGCGGTGACGAGGAGATGGCCTATCAGCAGTTCAGCCAGGTTGTGAACCTGAATGCGAATATGGAATATGCTTATGCGGGCATAGGCAAGGCTTACCTGCGCAAAGGAGAGTACAAGGAGGCGACGGAGTATTTCAAGCGCAGCATGGACCGTCCCAACTATTCCAAAGCATTCCTGCTCTACCGCAAGGAAGTGCTCCGCGGACAATTCTCCACGATCATGACTGTTCTGATCACGCTGGCAGCCCTGTGGCTGGGCCTGAGAGTGTACCGGAAAATGAAGGCCAGAAAGAAGGTTGAGCTACATTGAACAGAGAAGCGCTGCAACATCCGCTGTACGTTATCGTTCATCCGTTCAACGGATACTGGGATCTCAAATATGAACGCAGTCAAAAAACGAGCCTGATGCTGTCCTTCGGCATTCTGTTTATGCTGATTCTGACCAATGTATTGGGCAGTCAATATAGCGGATTTCTGGTGAATCATAGTGATCCGAAGTATCTGAACAGTCTGATGGAAGCGGTCTATGTGCTGGTCCCCGTGCTCTTCTGGTGTGTGGCAAACTGGTCGCTAACCACGCTGATGGACGGGGAAGGGAAGTTCGTGGAGATTTTTATTACCACCTGCTTCTCCCTGCTGCCGATGGTGCTAATTAACTTCCCGTGGATCTGGATCAGCAATTACATCTCGGCGCAGGAAAGCTCCTTTTATTATTTCTTCAAAAACTTTGCCGTCATCTGGTCGGGCCTGCTGCTGTTCGTGGGCATTATGACCGTGCATCAGTTCTCCCCGTCCAAAACGGTCGGAACGATTCTGCTCACGGTGCTCGCCATGGCGTTCATGGCATTCCTGACCCTGCTGTTCTTCAGTCTGGTTCAGCAGATGATTGTGTTTATTTCAACCATATACCAAGAGATTGTCTTGAGAGGATAGGAGGAGGACCGGGAATGAGAAAGCCGTTAATCATGCTGCTCTCGATTCTCTTCAGTATGAGTGTGCTGGCAGGCTGTACATCGTCAAGCTCAGGCAGTCAGGCCGGCGGGCATGAACCGAATCTTGAAATGTCCTTTGAAGGGGGCGGTCTGAAGTCCGCCTTTGGCGATACAGCTGTGAATGGCATGAAGGGCGTTCTGGAGAATAAGCAGCTCCGGCTGTTTATGGATGAAGCTACCGGGGGCATCGCCGTCAAGAACCAGGCGGACGGAAGCATCTGGTATAGCAATCCTCCTGATCGTGAAGCCGATGCCAAGGCCAGCGGAGACAATAAAGACCTGTTATCCGCGCAGCTCAAGCTGGATTTCTACAATAATCTGGGCCAGGTCAGCTCTGTCAATTCGTATACGGACAGCGTGGCCCACAAGCAAATGAAGCTGGAACAGACGCCGGAAGGCGTCAAGGTCTTCTACCAGTTCGGAACGACCGCCAAGACGGCGGAGGATCTGCCCATGATGGTGGGCAAGGAGCGGTTCGAGGAGAAGATTGTGAGCAAGATGGATAAGACCGGGCAGCGGACGATGAAGATCGCCTACACCTTCGATGAGGAGAAGGGCGTGTATAAGCGTAACGATGAAGCGCTGAAGGGGCTGCAGCTGGATCGTACCCTGAAGGGCTTCGAGGAAGCGGGGTACACCGAGGAGGATCTGCAGCAGGATATCACCGAGAACAACCTGAGCCAGACTAAGCCGGTGCCGCGTATCTTCCAGCTCGCGATTGAATACTCCCTTGACGGGGATCAATTGGTAGTCAAGGTTCCGGCAGCGGACATAAGGTATCCCGCCGATTATCCGGTGAATGATATCTCCGTCCTCAGCTTCCTGGGGGCCGGCGGGAGTAAGGACTCCGGTTCCATCCTGGTGCCGGACGGCTCCGGGGCGCTGATTCATTTCAACAACGGCAAAACCCGGTACCCCGCGTACAAGCAAGCTGTATACGGCAAGGACGGGTCCATGGAGCTCACGGACGCCTATGCTCAGCAGCAGGAGGTGAAGCTGCCGGTGTTCGGCTTGATCCGCGAGCAAGGCGCGATGCTGGGCATTATTGAGCAGGGCGCATCGCTGGCCACGATTAACGCCGATACCAGCGGCAGATTGAACGGCTACAACTACGTGTATCCGAGCTTCACTCTGATCGCCAAGGGGGAGGTTACCCTGACGTCAGCCGAACAGAACCGTACCCTGCCAAGATTTCAGCAGGAGCCGCCCAAGACGGATTACGTCATCCGGTATGCGTTCCTGAGCGGAGACGAGGCGTCTTATCCCGGCATGGCGCAGTATTACCAGAACTATCTGACCCGGCACGGCGGACTGCCTGAGGCGCAGGCGGCGGGAACGCCGGAATCCCCTGTGAGTACGCCCTTTTATCTTGAACTGGTGGGCGGAATTACCAAGACGAAGCATGTGCTGGGCATTCCTTATCAATCGCTGGAGCCGTTGACCACCTTCGATGAGGCAGAGACTATTCTGAAACAGATGCAGCAGCGCGGCATTGACAATATCCGGCTGAAATATGCCGGCTGGTTCAACCGGGGCCTCGATCACAAGGTGCCGGACCGGCTGTCCGTGGACAAGGCGCTCGGCGGCAGCAAGGGGCTGAACCAGCTGACAGCGTTCGCCAAGGAGCAAGGTATTCAGCTATTCCCTGACGTTGCGCTGCTCAGAGCGAACCAGACCTCCGGCTTCAGAGTGAACCAGAAGGCTTCCCGGATGCTCAGTGAAATTCCGGCGGCCGTCTATCCGTACAATATGGCCTTGAACCGGCGGGACCGGACCGTCAGCCCGGCCTATATAATTTCACCGGCCAAGGTCGGCGGATATGTCGATGCCACGCTGAAGGGGATCGGGCCGTTTGATACCGGCGGCATCTCCCTGAGAGACATGGCCGATCAATTGAACAGTGATTTCCGCAAGAATCAGGAGATCGACCGGGCAGCGTCCGAGCAGATATCGGTCCAGTCGCTGGACCGGATCACCGGACAGTCGCTCCGTATTCTCGCGGACGGCGGGAATGCTTATGCGCTGCCGTATCTGACCGATATTACCAATGCACCGGTGTCCAGCAGCCAGTTCAAGCTGGAGGATGAGGAGATCCCGTTCTATCCGATGGTGGTGCGGGGGTATGTGAACTACACAGGCAAGCCGTATAATCTGTCCACCTTCACCAGCCCGAGACAATATGTGCTGAGAAGCCTGGAGTATGGGTCCGGCCTCTATTACGAGTGGATTCATGCGCCTAACTACAAGGTGAAGGATACAGACTTCGGCAACCTGTACGCGGTCAATTATGAACAATGGATCAATCAGGCCGCCGATATGTATCTGGAAGTCAACGCGGTGATGAAAAACGTGCAGAATCAGCGGCTGACCGGTCATGAGAAGCTGGCAGACGGTGTCTATAAAAGTACCTATGAGAACGGTCTGTCTGTCATCGTCAACTACAACCGGACGGCAGTCCTTGCCGAAGGACGCACGGTGGAAGCCGAAAGCTATATTACGGGTGGTGAGCAATCTTGAAATCCATACTGAGACTGAACCGCAGAACCTATAACGATCAAAAGGCATTAATGGGCTTCTTCTATGTGCTGCCCTGGCTGCTCGGCTTCATCTTCTTCTTCCTGATTCCGTTGTTGTCTTCGCTGCGCTACAGTCTAAGCTCGGTGCAGGCCAACTCCGACGGACTGATTATTCATTTCAGCGGCTTGCAGAATTATGTGGAGGCGCTGACGGTGAATACCGAATTCAACCGTTCGCTGGCCGATGCCATCCTGAATATGGTCATTAATGTGCCGCTCATCGTCATCTTCAGCCTGTTTCTGGCGGTGCTGCTGAATCAGAAGTTTATCGGCAGATCGCTGGCCCGGTCTATCTTCTTCCTGCCGGTTATTCTGGCCTCCGGGGTGATTCTGAGCCTGGAGAGCACCAGCCTGATTCAGGCCGTCAACGATCAGAATGCCGGGGCCGGTGCGATTCAGGGCCTGGGTACGTTCGAGCTGGAAGGAATGATGCTGGATGCGGGCTTAAGCGAATGGGTGGTTGATTATCTGACCAGCGCCGTGGGCCGAATATATGATATTGTCAGCCAGTCGGGTGTACAGATTCTGATCTTCCTGGCCGGCATCCAGACGATCTCGCCGCAGCTATACGAGGCTTCCAAGATGGAAGGGGCAACCGGCTATGAAGCTTTTTGGAAAATCACTTTCCCGATGGTCAGCCCGCTTATTCTGGTGAACGCCATCTATACAATTATCGACTCCTTCTCCAATAACGCCATGACCGATTTGATCCGGGAGACCGGCTTCACCCAGTTCAATTTCGGACTAAGCTCGGCGATGGCCTGGCTGTATTTCGCAGCCGTTGCCTTGATCCTGGCTGTCAGCAGCTACCTGATTTCGAGGAAGGTCTTCTATTATGATTAAAAGGAGGATGGGAACATTGCATGCGAACCGTTTGCTGTCGCTGGAACGCTGGAAGAAATGGATATGGTCCTTCGTACGGCTGACGCTCATTGCAGGCCTGGCGTTCGTGATCCTCTATCCGGTGCTTCAGAAGATTTCCACGGCCTTCAAGGATAAAAGCGATCTGTATTCGCCAATCGTCGTCTGGCTTCCCGAGCATTATACGCTCGACAATTTCATTAAGGCGATCGGCATCATGGATTACTGGCAGGCCCTGCTGAATACCTTCACCCTGTCGGCGCTGACTACGCTTCTGACCGCCATATCCTGCGCTCTTGCAGGGTACGGCTTCGCCCGGCTGAAGTTCAAGGGAAGCCAGCTTCTGTTCGCCGGGGTCATCCTGACGATCCTGGTTCCGCCGATTACGATTCTGATTCCGGTCTATCTGAATTTGAAGGATTTCAGCCTGATGGGGCTGATTCCGCTGCTGACCGGCAAATCGGTCAATCTGCTTAACACTTACTGGCCGTTTATCTTAACGTCAGCAACCGCGAACTCCTTGAAGGCGGGGCTGTACATTTTCATCTTCCGGCAGTTCTTCAGGGGGATTCCCAAAGAGGTCGAGGAAGCGGCTTATATCGACGGGGCAGGCGTGGGCAAGACCTTCTACAGAATTATGCTGCCCAACGCCATACCTTCCATTGTTACGGTGCTGCTCTTCTCGTTCGTGTGGCAGTGGAACGACAGCTTCTTCACTACGACCTATCTGACGTCCAGCAAGGTGATGGCTACCCAGCTTGGCTCGCTGCCTTATAATCTGGCGATTCTGCTGGAGGACGGGGCCAATTCCAAGGCAGACCCTTTCTATCTGAGCATGGTTCAGGATACCGGGATTCTGCTGGCGATTCTGCCGCTGATTATCATCTACCTGTTCGTGCAGCGGTATTTCGTGGAGAGTATTGAACGTACAGGAATTGTAGGTTAAACCGTGAATGACGAGAGGGAGAGGATGACTGTGACCAAAAACGGCAGACGGAAGCTCCCGGCCAGACTGGCCCGGAGCCTGGTCTTCGCCGCAGCGATCCTGTGGCTGTCCGGCTGCTCCGGCCCGGGCGGCAATGCCGCTCCGGCAACCTTGCCGCCGGAGCAGCAGGAGAGCGGAGGGGTATCCGCGACTGCGGCCCCGTCTCCGGCAGCGGCTTCCACTGCAGCCCCGGCCGCTACAGCTTCGCCCGAAGCTGCAGCGGAGCCTGCGGTGCAGGCGGAGGTTCCCCGGCTTGCGGCGGCGTACGCCGATTACTTCCGCATAGGGGCTGCGGTTGAACCGGACCAGCTGGAGGGACCGGCAGCCGAACTGCTGAAGCGGCATGTGAACTGGCTCGTGGCCGAGAATGCCATGAAGCCGGATGCGATGGAGCCCGCAGAGGGCAGCTTCACCTGGGAACGGGCGGACCGCATTGTGGATTTCGCCAAGGAGAACGGCATGGAGCTGCGCTTCCATACGCTGGTCTGGCACAGCCAGACGCCGGATTGGTTCTTCCGGGATGAGGCGGGCGGAGCCATGGTGGATGAGACCGATCCATCGAGACGCGAAGCGAACAAGAAGCTGCTGCTGAAGCGGCTGGACAGCTTTGTCACCACGGTGGTCAGCAGGTATAAGCAGGATATTACCTCCTGGGACGTCGTGAATGAAGTCATCGAGCCGGGAGACCCGGACGGTATGCGGGCCAGCAACTGGTACAAGATTACCGGCACCGGATTCATCGAGACGGCCTTCCGGGCGGCCCGCAAGGCCGGGGGACCGGACATCAAGCTGTATATCAATGACTACAATACAGAGGATCCGGTGAAGCGGGACATATTGTACGGGCTGGTGAAGGACATGCTGGAGAAGGGGGTACCGATTGACGGGGTGGGGCACCAGACCCATATTAATCTGGAATACCCCGCTACTGAGCGCATTATAGAATCGCTGGAGCTGTTCCACACTCTGGGACTCGACAATCAGATTACCGAGCTGGATATGAGCCTGTACGTCTATAACGATCTCAGCGATGTCGGCCCGGAGGTTCCGGGGGACATCCTGCAGCGGCAGGCTGAGCGGTACGGTGAACTATTCGCTGCGCTGAGGGCGCGCAAGGAGCTGCTAAGCGGAGTCATGTTCTGGGGAATCGCGGATGATCATACCTGGCTTAGCACCTTCCCGGTAGCCCGGACCGAGGCGCCGCTGCTGTTCGACAGGCAGCATCAGCCCAAACCGGCGTTCCAGGCGGTCACCGGCTTCTAAGTAGTAAAGATATGGTAAGCCGTGCAAGAATTGCACCTTACAATTCCTTTTGCTTTGCTTGGATAATATAATATTCCGGTATATATATTCTTGCAAAGTGAGGTTGCAACTGGTGCCCAAAACAATCAGGAACAGAATGATCTGGACTGTCGCAGCATGTATGGCCGTAGGGACGTTGACCGCTTGTGAGAGGAACCATAGTCTTCCGGAGCGTTCTCCGGTCCCTCAGGGACAGACGGGGGGCGCTCCGCTATATCAGGAGCCGGGTCTAAGCAGGTATGATCCGCCCGTTGAGCTGTCTTTCGTGCGCGAGAACAACGATGCGCTTGAAGAGATCCTGAAGGAATTGCCGGGGGAGACGCTGGAGCATAACCGCTGGACCGATCTTTATGAAGAGGTGCTGGGTATTAAGGTCACCTATGACTGGACCGAGTGGAGCTCCATCTACTCCCGCAAGCTGGGGGTATCCCTGGCCTCCGGGGATATTCCCGATATTGTGCGGGTGAATGCCTCGCAGTTAAGAGTGCTCAGCAATGCGGGGCTGATCCAGGATCTGACGGAGGTCTACAGCAAGTATGCCACGCCGCTGACCCGGCAGGTGCTGAGCGAGGAAGGCTCCGGACCCTTCGATACCGCCACCATTGACGGCAGGCTTATGGCGATCCCGGAGACCAGTTCGTCGATTGAAGGCGCTATGTTCCTGTGGATTCGCACGGACTGGCTGGAAGACCTGGGCCTGGAGCCGCCGCAGACGATGGAGGATGTGCTGGCAATCTCGAAAGCGTTTACCGAACGGGACCCCGACCGGAATGGCAGGCAGGATACCTACGGGCTGGCAACGACCAAATACCTGTGGGACCCGGTAATGGGACTTACCGGGTTCATGGCCGGTTATGGCGCGTATCCCGGGATATGGATGCAGGACAAGACCGGCAAGCTGGTCTATGGAGGCATCCAGCCGGAGGTCAAGAAGGCCCTGCTGGTGCTTCAGGACATGTACCGGACGGGGCAGATCGACAGGGAATTCGCCTTCAAGGACGGGGTCAAGGCCAGCGAATGGATCGAGAATGAACAGATCGGAATGTTGTACGGCGAGCAGTGGGGATCATTCCTGGTTCAGCTCAGCCGTACACATAATCCGCAGGCCCAGTGGCAAGCCTTCCCGCTTGTATCGGAATCCGGGGCCCCGCCGAAGGTTCCTCTTCCGTTCAGCACCAGCCATTTCCTGGCGGTCAGACAAGGGATAGCGCATCCTGAAGCGCTCATCAAGCTGATCAACCTGCATCTGGAGAAGAACTGGGGAGCGACCAGCGAGGTAGAGCGGTTCTATAACGCTCCGCAGGCGGTATGGAAGCTGTCGCCCGTGACGCCGTTTCCGGTCCGGAAGAATCTGGAGGCCTTCCGGCAATTGGAGACCTTCCGGCGGGACGGCGATGCCTCGGTGCTTAAGGATGAAGCGAAGACGATCCAGAAGCGGATTGCCGCCTATGAGGCCGGAGGCCCGGATAGCGAGACAGGCTGGGGCTGGGAGAAGACGTACGGGGTTTCGGGTGCTTTTTCCATCCTGGACAGGTATGAACGTAAATCTCAGCTGCTCTATGAGAGCTTCGTCGGTGCCCCTACAGAGACGATGATTGAGAAGCAGAATATTCTATACAATCTTCAGATTGACTCCTTTCTGGATATCATTCAGGGAAGACCGATCAGCCAGTTCGATGATTTCGTGGCCCAGTGGAACAAGCTTGGCGGCGAGCAGATCACGGCTGAGGTCAATGAATGGTACGCGGAGAAGGGCGGGAACAGGAAATGATCTGGCCTGAAATAAGCATCGGAGGCGGTACACTTGCTTAAATTTCCTGCGGTGTCCATGCGCCACACTATTTTTATCCGGATGGTCGTTACTTATCTCGCTATTATTCTGCCGATTCTGCTGCTTGGCCTTTATCTGTACAACTGGAGTTACCGCAATGCAAGCCAGGATCTGTCCAGAGCCACGCTGTCGCAATTGACCTATTACCTGGAGGACCTGAACCGCGAGGTGGAATGGATGGAGATCCAGCAGTATGATCTTGCCCAGGATACCGAACTCAACAAGATTGCCGTAACCTGGAACTACATGGACGATGTGGAGAAAAGAGAAAGCTTGAACTACGTTACGCAGCGGCTCACCTCCCTGAAGAACAGCAGCGCCTACATCGGGGATGTGTTCGTTCATATCCGTACGATCAACAAAACGCTGTCCGCGATGAACGGCATTGATGAGCTGGACAGCGGCAAGTTCAATTTCTTCCGGTCCGTCGATCTGAGAAAAGAAGGCCGGCTGATCAACTGGAACAACGCCCTGGAGCTGAGCGTGACCCAGTCCAGCGGCAGAATGGGCGAGCCGCCGCTGTTCATCGTGCAGATTGAGCTGGACAATATGAAGCTGAAGGATTCGCTGCGCGCCATTAACACTTATGAAGAGAGCGGCTCTCTGCTGGTCTCGAGGCAGACGGATTATGCACTCGGAACCGAGAACAGCTCCCCGGAGCTGATTGAGAGCTATCACCAGGCTATTGATGAAGGGAACCTGTACAACTGGGAGCTGGACGGAACACGGTATCATATCGACAGCTTCACCTCCGACAAGCTGGGGATGGCTGTAGCCACCTATTTGCCGGAGCAGGCGGTCAAGCGGCCGCTGACCAAATTCGTGGTCTGGGCCTGGCTGTTCGCGGCGGCGTCCTTCCTGGCGGTGCTGATCTATTCCTATGCCACCTATAAGTTCGTACAGAAGCCGCTGCTTGTACTGATCCGCAGCTTCAAGCGGATGGAGAGCGGCTCGCTTGACATTCAGATTGACCATGCCCGCAAGGATGAATTCGGGTATCTGTATCTGCGCTTCAACCAGATGCTCAGCAGGCTGCGGATGCTGATTGATCAGGATTACACCCAGAAGCTGATGATGCAGCGGGCGGAGCTGAAGCAGCTTCAGTCGCAGATCAACCCGCATTTTCTGTACAACAGCTTCTTCATTCTCAGCTCGCTGGCCAAGCAGGGGGACAGTGCCCGGATCGAGGACTTCTCCGGTATGCTGGGTGAGTATTTCAGATTCATCACCCGTAACGGGGAGGATAATGTCCGGCTCGCGGAGGAGACAAGGCATTCCCGGATGTATACCGAGATCCAGAAGATGCGGTTCTCCAGACGCATTCAGGTCCGGTTCGACGAGCTGCCGGAAGCCATGGAGGAGCTGCGGGTTCCGCGCCTGATTCTTCAGCCCATTATCGAGAATGCCTATGAGCATTGTCTGGAGAAGCAGGCGGAGGAGGGGGAGCTGCGGGTTGCTTTTGAGCAGGGGGAGGAAGAGATCCGGATTATTGTCGAGGACAACGGAAGCGGACTGACGGATGAGGCCATCGAAGCCTTACGGCAGCGGTTGAATCAGAATGACGGAACGCAAGAAATCACCGGCATGGGCAATATTCACCGGCGCATCCAGCTCATCTACGGGGAAGGCAGCGGCTTGTTCCTGCATAGAAGCACGCTGAACGGCCTCAGGGTCGAGATCCGAATCAGACTGACAGGAGGTGAAGGGCTTGTACAGACTTTTGATCGTTGACGATGAAGAGATTATCACGGACGGCTTATACGAGGCCTTCAATCAGCTTATTCCCGATAAGCTCGATGTCTACAAGGTCTATTCAGCCAAAGCGGCACTGGAGTGGCTCTCCCGCACCCGGATCGATATTGTGCTGACAGATATTCGGATGCCCGGGATGAGCGGACTCGAAATGTCTGAGCAAATCCGTGAATTCTGGCCGCGGTCGAGGATTGTATTCCTGACCGGCTACAGCGAGTTCGACTATGCCTACAGGGCGCTGCAAATTCCCGGTGCCCGTTACCTGCTGAAGACGGAAGGCTTCGACAAGATTATTGAGACGGTGCAGGAGGTGCTGCTGGAGATTGAGCAGGGCAACCAGCTGAGCGAGCTTCTGGAGCAGTCCAGGGAGCAGCGTGATTCGATGGAAATAGCGGCGCAGGGCGATTATCTCCGTCATCTGCTTCAGGACAGCCAAGTCTTGTGTGCGGAGGTGCAGACGTTAAGCACGGATTTCCGCAAGCTGGGCATCAGCCTGGAGCCGGGGTCCCCGGTGATGCTGATTCTTGGGCGGCTCACGTACCCGGAGGGCACCTCCTACATGGACCGGAGCGAGATTCTGACCTCTTCCCGGCTGATCTGGAATTCCCATCTGGCGGAGATGACCCGGCATACCTGGCTGGTGGACAGACACGGGGATCTCTTGTGGCTGCTCCAGCCTCTGCATCATGCCGAGGCCGTATTTGGCGGGCATCTGTCGCGGTATCTGGAAGGGACGCTGGAGCTGATCCAGGATTCCTTCCGGCAGACACTTGGCCTGCCTGTTGCTTTTACGGTCAGCGGCTCGGCCTGCGCCTGGACGGAGATCAGCCGTCACTACGAACGGCTCCACCGGCTGCAGCAGGTGAAGATCGGCGACGGCATCTCCATGGTGCAGATTGACCGGAGCGGCCCGCCGGAGCCGGACGGAATCCGGGAGGCGGGGGTCCGGCTCCAGCAGCGGGTGGAGAATCTTGCGGCACATCTGGATGCCGGCCGGCGGGAGCGGTTCGCAGAGACGCTTGAAGAGATCACGGAAGGCATCCATTCCAGCGTCTCTGTAGAAGAAGCTGCGGAGCTGTATTATACCGTTGCTGTTGTCCTGCTGTCCCATTTGAACCGTTCGGAGCACTATAGCCTTGTCCATGAATATGGCAAGCTGATGAGGCTTGACGAGCATTCGTCCCTGAAGGAGGGCTTCCATTATCTGGAGAAGCTGGCCTCCGATCTCTTTGAGCTTAGAAGCACGGCCGAGAAGGAACGCTCCTCAGAGGTGATTGAACGGATCTGCGAGTATATCCATAGCCATCTGGGCGAGGACCTGTCCCTGGTACGGCTGGCGGAGCTGCATTATTTCAACCCGTCGTATCTGTCCCGGTTCTTCAAGCAGGAGCAGGGCATCAATCTGTCGGAGTACATTGACCATTGCCGGGCGGTGAAGGCGAAGGAGCTGCTGGGGAACGAGGCGCTCAAAATACGCGATGTGGCGCTGTATGTCGGCTATGAGGCCCCCCATTCCTTCACCCGGTTCTTCAAAAAAATGTCGGGGATGACTCCCCAGGAGTTCAGGGAGTCTATGCCTGTAAATCTATAATCTGTCAGTCTATTAACTATAATCAGACAGGTTTCCCCCCATCTTCCTGGAGAGTACAATTCAATTGTATTCGCTTTCATTAGTACGGCATAAGCCGATTCCTGAAACAAGAAGGAGATGGGTATCTGTGAGAAAAAGGAAGTTGAACTGGTCCATCAAGCTGCTGGTTATGATGGCGTTGCTGCTGGTTCCTATGCAGACCGGCGGCGGTACCGCAAGTGCCTGGGAGGGAACTCCCGTGTCCAAGCTCCATGTCAGCGGCAACCAGCTGGTGAACGGCAGCGGACAGCCTGTACTCCTCAGCGGCTGGCATCAGCCTACCGGAGCCTACTGGACGTATCAGAACAGCAATTATTATCTGAACCGCAACGCAGGGAACCGCCATGCGGCCACTCTGGAATACCTTAAGGAAATTACGGACACCTTCACCAGCACCTCGGGCAAATACGGCAACAGCCATGGCTGGTACTCGAACCAGGTCCGCTTGTTCATCGACCGGGAGGATATGGGGGATGTGGCGGCAGGAACCTATAACTTCGCAGGTCTTCAGGCAGCCACCCAGAATGTGATTATCCCTTATGTCCAATATGCCAAGACGAAAGGGCTGTATGTCACGCTGGGGCTTGATTTCACCCTGCTGGATAACAAGGCGACCACCCAGGCCAATCTGGACAAGTTCAATCAGATATGGGGTTACCTGGCCTCCCAGCCGGCCCTCAAAAGCGCGGATAATGTCATGTTCGAGCTGGTTAACGAGCCGGTGCTGAGCGATGTGAACGGACAATGGGGCGGCAATCCCTCCCAGCCTAACTTCGCGGCCTTCTGGAATTCACTGAAGAACTTCCAGAACTCCATGATCTCCACGATCCGCAGCAAGGGCGCGGATAATGTGATCTGGGCTGCGGGACTCGGATGGGATCAGCATTACCAGCTGACCGCATCGAATCCGCTTACGGACCCTCTGAACAACTACGGCTATGCCGTACACTGGTATCCGGGCTACGGCGCATATGACAATTTCAATTCGCTTCAGCAGATCTGGGATAGCAGCATCAAGCCTGCTGCCGATAAGTACCCGATCAATATTACCGAGACCACCTGGTTCAAGAGACAGCCGGGAGACTCCGACTATTGGGATCTGTTCAACGGTACGAACGCAGGCTTCGGCAAGAACACCAAAGCGATCTTCACCGCAGCCGGTAATGTCAGCATTGCCGTCCATATGAACGGCTTCCTGCTGGACCCCGGTCCCAAAAGCTCCTTCGCAGACCCGGACGGCGGACTGATGTATGACGGCAATGCCACCCGGGACGGAATGGCGCGGTTTATCTTCGAATGGTATTATGAGCGGGCGCAGTTCAATCCCTGGAACGGCGTATGGAACGGGGTAACCAACAATGCGAAGTATAAGCTGATCAACCGGGCGTCAGGCAAAGCGATTGACGTTCCGAACGGGCAGAATACGAACTCCCTTCAGCTCCAGCAATGGCCGGAGAACACTGCGGCTGCCCAGCAATGGACAGCTACCGATATAGGTACGTATAATAACGTGTACCGGCTGCGCAGTGTGAACTCTTCGGACAACAAAGTAATGGATGTGCGAAACGGAACGAAGAATAACGGCGAAGCCATCCAGCTGATGCAGGATTTGAACAACACTGCCCAGCAGTTCAGACTGATTAAGCTGAGTAACGGGTACTGGAGCATTCTGAACGTGAACAGCAACAGAGCTGTTGAAGTCACAGGAGCCTCCACAGCCGACGGTGCGAAGCTGCAGCAGAACCTGTACCGCGGCGATCTGCATCAGCAATGGAAGCTGGTTCAGGTGAATTAAAGAGTAAGCGCAAAACGCAGAGCTTCCTTCTCCTGCAGGGTCCGGGATCGTACCGGACCCCGCAGGGGGACGGGAGTTTTTTGGCGGTGGTGCGGGGGAAGAGGGCGGCGTGGGAGCAATGTGTGCGAAAGGATGTAATGCGAATAGATGTGATGCGAAGGGATGTCATACGAAGAGATGTAGTGCGAAGAGATGAAAAGAGATTAGGCGGATGCCGCAGTAGAATAGTTCGGGGTTCGGCTCTAATGGGGAGCACCCTCCCTGTGAAAGAAGTGGAAAAAGGACACTTAATATTCTCGAATTATTCAATCTAAGATCAGTAGGTGGAAAAAGTACAACTAAATAAGCGAAGATCCTTATTTTTTGGATAAATAGGGTTATTAAGTGCTGTTTTTCCACTTGCTAATGGGATGTAGAGTTACTTCATATAATTAGTTGTACAATTTCCACTTACGTCCCATGTCTTGTCACGAATCAGAAGCACTTATCGCCCCCCTGCTACTTAGAAGAACATACCTTACCGGGTACTGCCACAGACTCATATCAAGCGGCTCATTCCCCGGTCTGCCTGTTCTGCCATTCGTTGAGGTCCACGCAAAGCAACATACGTCGATATGAAAGCAACGTGAAGCTATAGATTACAAGGATTAGGTGTGTTTAAATACATAAAGAATACAGCATTTGCTCTGGAACCTACATGTGGAGTGATGCGAAAGGATGAATACTGATCATGGACAAACAACTGGTGGACAAACAACTGGTGGACAAACAACAACAGCTCGGCTTAACGCCTCCGATGGGCTGGAACTCATGGAACACCTTCACCTGGGATATTAACGAGCAGTTAATCCGGGAAGCCGCCGACACCATGGTGGCAGACGGCTACAAGGCTGCGGGATATGATTACATTGTCATTGACGATTGCTGGAGCCTGAAAGAACGGGACAAGGACGGCAAGCTGGTCGCTGATCCGGTCAAATTCCCGAGCGGAATGAAGGCGCTTGCAGATTATATTCACTCCAAGGGACTGAAGTTCGGCATGTACTCTTGTGTAGGCACACATACCTGCGCCGGGTACCCGGGAAGCTTCGAGCATGAATTCCAGGATGCCGAGTCCCTGGCGGAGTGGGGTGTGGATTTTCTTAAGTATGACTATTGCTTCAAGCCCAGACATATGTCGGGAGAGCTGCTGTACAAGCGGATGAGTCTCGCACTGAAGAACTGCGGCAGAGACATTCTGTTCTCCGCGTGTAACTGGGGCGAGGACAACGTCTATCAGTGGATTCGTGAATCCGGCGCGCATATGTACCGCTCTACCGGAGATATCCAGGACAGCTGGGAATCCATCAAGACCCTGGCTCTGTCGCAGCTGGATAAAGCCGCCTACACCGGCGCCTACTGCCATAACGATCTGGATATGCTGGTTGTCGGCATGTACGGAGGCAGCAACAGCGACTTCATCGGCAGCCAGATCGGCGGGTGTACAGATGTGGAATACAAGACCCACTTCTCGCTCTGGAGCCTGCTGGGCTCTCCGCTGATGATCGGCAGCGATATCCGCAAGGCCAACGAGGCGACCAAGAATATTCTGCTGAACCCGGATCTGATTGCGATCAATCAGGATGTGGAGAGCCGCGGGGCTTACCGCATCAAGCCGGAACCCCAGTGGTTCCATGCAGACGATGTGTTCATGCTGGTCAAAGTATTGTCAGACGGAGACCTGGCGATCGGCTTCTTCAACCTGAGCGATGGACAAAGAGAAATGTCACTGCAATTCTGGGATTTCGGACTCCCGTATGCCTCCGGCAAATCGCTGTCCCTTTACGACTGCTGGGAGCATAAAGAGCTTGGCGTATTCAGAGAAAGATACGCTCCTGTCGTTGCAGCCCATGATTGTCTGATTGTGCGGGCTAAACTGGTGTAGAGAAGAGAGAGCGTGAACATGAATAGAACATGCAGACAATGCGGTGTTCCTCTGATGACGGATGATGTGGCGATTTACCTGAAGCTGGTCACGCGCAATGCCCAGGATTTCCTGTGTATTGACTGTCTTGGCGAGCAGCTCAAATGCGGGCGCGAGCCGATAGAGCGGCTGATCAAGTACTTCAGGGAGTCGGGGAAATGTGTGCTTTTCCGTTAATCGTACTACTGGCATTCCCCCTATTGGCAGGCGCCGGGAGACAGCAGCGGACAGGATGCTGCGGACGGCGGGCTTGCTGGTAGGGGTTTTTTCGCATATAGATCAGGATGACTGACCGCAGGAATATCGGGTTTAACAGCCCCCACAACAGTCTTTGACCGCCTAGGTAAGCGCCATGCGTGGTGCACCACAAAGAAGCTTGATTTCTCAAGCTTCAGCGGGTTCTTGTATGGCGTACCCTATTTTATTTAATAGAACTCATCCGGTGAACCAACAGCGCGAGCTGCAGGTGCTTGTGTCTGCGTGCCAATCTGCATCTTATTTGTCCTCTCAAATCACTTAGAAGCAATAGGGACCGCAATGTTGTTTCCAACGGTTGCTGCCATTTTGACAATCGCTTCCGGATCGGAGTTTTTAACATTCACATCAATACGAGGGGTGTAAGCATTCTCCAACCGGTCAACTTCTGAGTCTGTCAACTTGATTTCGAGCGCTTTAATTGCAGCATCAATGTGGCTGGTTTTGGTCGCTCCCACAATGGGTGCAGCCACAACCGGATTACGATACAACCAAGCAAGAGAGATTTCCGCACGGCTGACCCTACGTTCCTCTGCCACTTTACCGACCGCTTCCACAATATTCTGATCGGCTGCCGCAGTTGCCTCGAAGAATTTGGCAGCCCCGGATTCGGCTTCAGTGCGCACCGTGTTTGCGCCCCAAGGGCGAGCCAGGAGCCCGCGCTCAAGTGGGCTGTAGACAAGGGTTTGAATACCCTCGTCGGCGCAGAGTGGAATCATTTCGTTTTCTTCCTCACGGGCAACCAAATTGTAATTGTGTTGCATAGATATAAAACGTGTCCAACCATTCGCTTTCTGAATGTGAAGAGCTTTAGCGAACTGCCAAGTCCTCATCGTTGAGGCTCCCAAATAGCGCACTTTGCCCATCTTTACTAGATCATGAAGTGCTTCCAGAGTCTCTTCCCATGGAGTAAAGGGGTCAGCGCGATGAATTTGGTAAAGATCAATGTAATCCGTCCCAAGACGACGCAAGCTGTAATCAATTTCAGTCAGAATTGATTTCCGCGAGAGACCGAACGAGTTAGGTCCAGAGCGCATGGGAGCACCAAGTTTTGTAGCTATGACGATATTTTCGCGTGTAGTGAAATCCTTGAGCGCCCTGCCGATGATCTCCTCGCTTGTCCCTTGAGAATACATATTAGCAGTATCAAAGAAGCTGATCCCGGCCTCAACGGCATATTTAATTACAGAGCGGCTCTCTTCCTCTCTGATTGACCAGGAAGGGTAGCCGACTGACGGGTCTCCAAAGCCCATGCAACCGATACAGATGGGTGAAACCTCAAGACCAGATTTACCAAGTTTAATATTTTGCATAATTACCTCCGGGAATAGTTTTAATTACTATCCAAATTATAAATTCATTGCTATAGCAGCCGGTAACACAATCAAATCAAAAAACTGCCTAATCCTATCAATATTTGAAATTTATATATCTAATCCATGCTCATCCGCTTTTTTTAGGCGACGCATATCTTTTTTTGGAGAAATGCCAAACATCCGCGAATATTCACGGATGAATTGCGTTGGACTTTCGTAACCAACTTGGAATGCTGTATCTGCGATACTCAATGACTCCTCCATGATTAAAAGCTGCCGGGCCTCTTGAAGCCTCAGCTGCTTCTGAAACTGAATCGGACTCATCGCGGTAATTTGCTTAAAATGCCGGTGAAATGACGGCACACTCATCTTGGCGATATCCGCCAGGTCTTCAACTTGAAAAGACTCTTGAAAATGATTCAAAAGGTGTTGGATTGCGTTTTGTATATGAATAGCAGGAGTACCATCCGTGACAATTTGTCTAAGTGAGCTACCGTGCTCGCCGTGCAGCACTCTATATAGAATTTCTTTTGTAAACAACGGGGCAAGCACCGGGATGTCCGCCGGTTTATCCAGCAGACCAACCAGTCTCACGACAGCATCCAGCACAGATACATCTAATTCTGCCACGTTCAAACTGCGGCTTGACTTCCCCCTGTGACTTACCGTTAGCGCGTCATGGCTTAACAGCTCTAAAATGTTGCTACGTGTAAATTCAATTTTACAGGACAAATTAGGGAATTCAGCGGAAGCTTCAAGTACCTCGGCGATTATCGGTAAATCCATTGAGGCAACAAGGTAATTCGGAGGACCATACCTAAAACGCTCTTCACCCAATATGACATCCTTTACTCCTTGAACAATAATATAAATCGAAGGCTTGTCGATCTTGTAAGGAGGCTCTATTCGGTTGGAACGATAAGGAATAGAATGTCTGGAAAATAGAAGATTAGAGATTTCGGTATAAAGATCCCCATCTCTGACGGTATAACGATCTACGAGCGCTGCAAGCTCTTTTTGCAAAGTCTTTAATTTATATGACATAAGATCCTCTCAAAATTAGTATTTTCTAAAATTGCATAATTGATTTTTCAGAATCACAGCATAAGGTATAATTTCACTACAGAAACAATCGGCTTGCTGCAAATATTTTATCACTTTAGTTGTCGAAAAACTTGCTTTAATACGTATGCCAGAACAAGTATTGTATTTCACAAAATACCTAGCCGCATTTAACCCGAAACAGCAGAGCAGCGATTCTCCAGGTAACAGAAGAATCGCTGCTCTTTATAATCTATATGGTGTTGGGCATGGACATCGTCTGTCCCAACTTGCCGGAGCTATAACTGTGGATCAGCCCCGGCAGGGGGGAGTATGATGCCGCATGTCTTTAGTTCATTAATTTCGCCTGCATTAGCAATCTGAGGATGACAGTTGCTGCTTCCGCACGGGTAGCGGATTGACCCGGCTGGAATTGACCAGCCGGTGTTCCGGTGATCAGGCCGGCCTGAACTGCCTTGGCTACATCCTGCTGCGCCCAGCCTGCAATCTTGCCTGCATCCTTGAAGGCTGCAGGCTGAAGCTCTGAAGCTGGGAGCGGCGAGCCTGCAAGGGCCATCGCCTTAACCAGAATAACGGTCATCTCCTGGCGGGTAATGATGTCGTTCGGCCGGAAATTATTGTCCGTTCCGCCCCGCACCAGACCCAGCTCAGCGGCTGTTCCGACGCTTCCGTTATACCACGCACCGGAGGGGATATCCTTGAACGAAACGTCTGCCGAACCGGAGGAGGAGTAGCCCAGTGCACGAACCATCATCGCAGCGAATTCTGCACGCGTTGTGGTAGCGTTCGGTGCAAACTTGCTGTCCGTTAAGCCGGTGAGGATGAGCTTTGAGGCCAGCTTTTCGACGGATGCCTGTGCCCAGTGCCCCTTGATATCCTCGAATGTCTTGTTGCTTGAAATTACCGCAAACGTGCCGTTGCTTGGACTGTAAAAGGTTACACCGGTGCCGTTGATGACAGCCGGAACGAAGGTGAAGCTTCCGTCCTTCTCAATCCGCACCACGGTGGTATTACGGCTGTCCGCCGGAGCATCGAGCTGCAAGGTGTGCCGGGAATAGCTGTCCTTGAACCCCGGGATCTCCACCGTACGTCCATTGGCTTCAGCCGTTACCTTGTATTCAATGGCAGGGCTGATTAATTTGCCCTTGGCTGCCAGGACAGCCTGAAGGATCTCTTGCTGCCGCTGTTCCGGCAGGACCGTTATACTGACCTTAAGCTTCCAGTCCTCGGTTCCCAATTGCTGTCCCCAAGCAGCGGTATCAACCGCTTTTAGAGGGAAGTGGAAGGTGCCGAGCGGAGACGAGACGGTGAGCTGTTCCGCAGATTTTACCTTCTGGGCATCCAATGTGGCTGTTGCAGTAGCTCCTGTAACCTCTGCTTCGACGGTCAGATGGCCGCTGCCGCTTGGTGCTTCCGGCTGAACAGGGGTGACCGAACCAACGGTAGTCCCACCGCCGTTGCCGTTACCGGCGTTCGTACCGCTATTGTTACCACCGCCAGGATCACCGCCGCCGCTATTGCCGCCGCCAGGATCACCGCCGCCGTTGTTGCCGCCGCCAGGATCGCCACCGCCGTTGTTGCCGCCGCCAGGATCGCCACCGCCGTTGTTGCCGCCGCCAGGATCACCGCCGCCGTTGTTGCCGCCGCCAGGATCACCGCCGCCGCTATTGCCGCCGCCAGGATCACCGCCGCCGTTGTTACCGCCGCCAGGATCGCCGCCGCCGTCAGTCACAAGCGTATGGCGCGGATAAATATCGAACCGGTCGAACGCAGGTGCGTATTGGTGCGGGACCGCTGTGTAAGGAGTGAAGCCTTGTGCGCCGGTTCCTCCATAAGGATTGGAGCCGCCGTCATACGTATTGTTATTGGAGAAGCGGATGCTGTTGGTGCCGGCCTTCAGCTCAACATCAAAGGTCTGAGTGGCGAACTGCTGCCATGAGATAGTATTCTTGAAAAAGACGGTCTGCGGCTCGCCGCCGTTGACGCTTACTTGCGCATACCGTTCAACAACGTCATTGTTGTAGGCGTGCGTCCCGGCGCTTTCACCGTTTGCGTAGGTGACGACCAGCTTGTAAGTGCCTGCTTTGGACACTGTGATGTCCTTCAGCTCCAGATACCGCTCTGCTCCGTCGTAGGAGGTAATGCCGTTCACATATTTGCCGCCTGAAGCGTATTTGGCAAAGGCATCCTCACGGATGAGCGGCAGCTCGGAGCCGGCCGGAGTACCTACGACCGTTGCCGCCTCTGCCTCAACGGAATATACAGAAGTCTGGCTGACGAAGGCAGCGTTAATATAATCCAGGCTAAGTGCAGCGCTGGAACGCACATCAACCAGATTAATACCTGTCCGTAAGAAGGTTGGTACTGTAGCGGTCTTCCATTGTCCGCCGGTATCCGTAACAGGCAGATCCACGAGCGGTTTGCGGTCATGTTGAATTTGCATTTTGCCTACGCCTGATGCTGCATAGCGGATCTGCAGATCATACATGCCGTCTTGCAGCACACTTACCACAAACCGGGTATTGGCGTCCTGGCTGCTGCCGTAACCGGTCACATATCCGGCGCCCTCGAAGCCTTCAAGGCTGCTCTCTCTCGACAACCCCAGCGCAGGGTCGTAGTCGGCGAATTCCGCCTGTACACGGTAATTGGGGTGTGCGCCCGGTAAGCCGCTATACGTTAGTTCGATCGCATCAAGGGTGGATTCGCCCTGGCCTGCTTCTCCCGAATCCGGGTTGTATTTGCTGATGCTGATGGAATGCGTCCCTTGCGTCAGATCGGCAAAAATCGTATTGCCTCCCAGCAGCTGCATGTTGTAATCCGCACGCAGAACCACCTTCGTTGCCGGCTGATCGTCAATCTTGATGAACCATTCGGAATTGATGCGCTGATTCGCATCTCCGGTGTTGGATTGATTGCGCAGGGTGGAGGTAGCGCCGCTGCCTCCAATCAGATCCAGACGGTAGCTCCCGTCTGCCGGAACTGTAACCTCGGTCCACTTCACCAGGCTGTCCGCAGCCTTGATGCCCTGGACATACTGGCCGTTCGAGGCGGAGCGTCCGGTGCTCTTGCGCGGATAGTGATCCGTCAGGGTCACATTGGTCCGCACCTCTGCATTCTCAGCCTCGAAGCGCTGATAGAAAGTCTCCTTCGGGGCATGATCTACCGCCGGAGTAATGACTGCATAATACGCCGAGGTGTAATCGTTCAGGTTGACATCCAGAGTGACCGAGCCGTTCTTGACGGGATAATCGCGGTCCAGAATCTGGGTAGGCTCTACGAGAAAACCGGTCAAGCCTGTATATCCAGCGTGCCAAACGGTGATATGCACGGCTTCTGCGTCTGTGAGGAAGGAGGGGCTGTTCCCGTTGCCGGTCACGTTGTTGAACACGATCTGGCCGTCTCCTTGTGTGCCTCCGAACGCGATACCGACCTGTTTTTTGTTGTCCTGAATGGAGCTTAGTCCGTACAAGCCGGGGCCGAAGGCGTCATTCTCATGTCTGGCGTTGATGACCTCAATCTTGGCCATGTCGCCGCCCATCATATCGGCATACCATTTGTAGAGCCACCATGCGCCGTTAGGCTCGTTCTGCCCGGCGAGCAGGGACCCGTAGGAGTTGGCCGTATTCCAATACGGCAGCATGCTGTTCATTTTCAGCTCATCATAACGTGCGATGTAATGAATCAGCGAGCCGCCTACGGCAATCTCTGAGGTTGCGGCATACTCATTGATGTCTACCTTGATCGGGAAGGGAACCGTCCGGTCCGGGTACAGCTCTTTATAGCGCTGCACAGACCCCGCTTCCACCGTCCGGAAGGTGGCTACGTTCGAGGGAGCCTGGTTGAAGGCTTTGTCCCACAGCATATGCCAGCTGATAATGTCCGGCAGACAGTCGTTCTCTACGCAGTAGGGAATGAAATCCTCGAATACCTTGGCTCCGTATTGGGTTAGATTCACTCCCGAAATGACTGCGCCGGGGTCAATCTCTTTGATCTTCTTCGTTACCGCCAGCCAGTCGCTGTTGAATACGGCTCTTGAATTCTTGCCCGTCTGGTTATCTGACAGGAGCTGGGGATAACGGGTATTGTTCTGCTCAGGCTCATTGAACGGGATATAGATGAATCTGGCATCCGCATCCCGCCCCGGATTCGCGGCCTCCCATTGCTCTTTATAGGCTTTGACGGCCGTTGTAATCGGAATGACGGCTTCCTGAATATATTCGTTAGCCGTTCTGGACGGATAGTACCAATGCTGATAATAATCCTGCATAACGATATTTACAGCTTCCCCGCCGGCCTCGAAGAAATAGTCCGACACCCGGAGCGCGTCGCCAGTCGGATGCTGAATACCGTTCGGCGGCTTCTGGGAGATATGCGAGGGCTTGATCGGAATCAGTGTATTGATATCCGGCACATTCGGCTCGCTGATCGCATACAGTGCGCCGGAAGAGCCATGGAATACAGGTCCGAGCGAGCGGTCTGCCAGATCGACCGAGATTTTGGCCGGCTTGGCTGAAGTGTTCTCTTCATGCTTCGTCGCCGCATAGAGTGCGCTTACCTGATTGGCATCTAACTGGACATTGTAGACCCGCAGATCGTCGAATTTCCCCTTGATATCTCCATCCGAGGTATAGAGCGATCTGCCGAAATCATTGAATTTCAAGGCGTTCAGATAATCACGCGAGAAGAAATGCTCCAGAACAGAGGACATGGTTGCTCCGGATGAGCTTTTGCCCGGATCGAGACCTTTGATGCCGACGGGAACACCGTCCAGGTATACTTCGTAGGCCCCGCTGCTAGTCATCGTAATGACGACTTGCTGCCACTTGCCTCTGGCGGGATTACGGTTCCAGACGATATCACCCTTGTAGCTGGCAACTGCATTTGGATTGGTCCCGGTATATATACGGTTGCTGAACGTACCGTCCCCGGCAATCACAATAAACTCGGAATCCTGCCATCCGCTGACTCCCGCGTTTGTCAGTCCCTTCCCGGCAATGGTCGAGGAGAGCAGACGCGAATAGGCGCCTGAGGACGAGTCGATATTTGCCCAAAAGGAGATGGACAGCTCATCTTCGATTCCGCTGTAGAGCTGATCCGGCAGCTTCAGCCAGCCGGTGCCATTCCCGCCGCCGGGTAAGGAGAGGACTTCTCCGCGCTGGTCGTCGTATACAATCGACGCAACCCCTTTAAGCTCGGCACGTTCAGCCCCGGCAGCAGGATAGACGCTGTTCACCACTGAGACACGGTCCACGACCTGCCCGGGGTGGAAGCTCCATTGGTACAGCGGAGCCGCCTCAGCGTTAACCTCCTTCTGTTGCACTTGATCCTGCTGCAACTGTTCCTGTTGCGGCTGCTCCAGCTGTATTTGTTCAGGAGCAGACTCCGGGACCGGCAGCGGATCAGACAACTGATCCGTGGAAGCGCTTGCTAATGTGGAGGGCAGAATAGTCAGGAATACCAGCATGGATATCAGTGAACGTTTAAGATGCAGCCTCAATAGAATCTCACCTCTTGTGTTTTTATGAAATATAAGAATTTATAGGTTTCACCTGATAACTTATCCTTCTATTTCTCGCTGAAACGGTACCGTCCTTAATAAGGACGGTGTAGCTGTTTCTACTTGGATACCTCTTGTCATTCTGATGCAGTAACAATCTGTAGTATGAATCGCACTGTCCATTCCGGGCTATTTCTGCATAGGCACCGCAACCTCCCTGTTCATTGCCGTATCTCTTCACCGAGAATGTTAAGGGAATGGACAGCACTATAAAATCAAGCTTTTTTACTGTTTTTGTTCCTTTCTTTACGATCTGGGTTATGGCGGGAAATCCGCAGCATACGATGCTGCGCGGGGGGATAGTGGAATCCTGCCAGCCGGATAGTCCTCCAGGCCCCCAGAGGTAAAAAAGAGAGCAAAAAGAGTAAAAAAAAGACATGCAGCGCAGGGTAGAAAGAAAGCCCCCGGGAGTCTATCATTAGAGGTATTCTATCAGTTACACCATCATCGCTGCCACTTGGAGGTTATCATTTGAAATATAACTTAGCCCAGACCCGCCGCTTTGTGAGTGTGAAGAACAAAATGATGTTCTTTTTTCTGCTGGCCATTCTGATCCCGGTCATTATCATGTCTGTGAACTCTTATATCTCCTCCCAGCAGATGCTGGAGCGCAAATATACGGATCTGCTGGCCGATATTACGAGGCAGTCGAACATCCGTATTGAAGAGTTCCTGGAGGATACGAAGCAGATCTCCCTCATCTCCAGCTACGGGATTAACAGCTATATTTCCGCCGTCTCGCAGGAGAATTACCCGGTCCAGAATTATCTGCATGACAGCTCCGTCCCCAACGAACTGCAAGCCACGCAATTGCTGATGAATTACATTACGATGAAGGACCGCGCGATCTCCATTTATGTATACAATTTGAATAAGGGCAGCGACCTCTATATCGCTCCGAACAAGCCTATTGATTACACCTATCATCCCAGGAATGAGGCATGGTTCAACGATTTCCTGCGCTCCGACGATATTACGCGTGATTTGCCGACAAGGCTGGATATGCAGACCAAGGGAGACGACAACTGGGCCATTTATAATTTGCGCAAAATATTCGATATGGAGAATGGCAAGCTGCTCGGTGTCATGGCCGTCAGCGTGGATATTGACTTCATCAACCGGCTGAACAAACGGATGCAGGCCGGGAACCGCTCTGCCTTCACGGTCGCAGACGACAACGGCAGGATTATATTCAATAACAATTACAGCCTGATCGGACAGCCGTTCAGGTCACTGTTTCCGGTGCGTGAAGGGGTGCTTACCGCAGGCCTTGACCGGCAGATCGTCCGTGTATCGGGCAAGGATTATATTCTGATCCAGGCGCCGTTCGAGGAGCATGACTGGAAGACGTATATGTATATGCCGGTGGAGGAGCTGGCTGTCGAGAGCGATATCCTGAAGCGGAACCTGTGGACGATCATCGTTGTGCTTCTGTTATTCGCCCTGGTCAGCTCTGTGTATATGTCGAACCTGATTACCCGGCCGATCAAGCAGTTAATCCGCAATATGACGCTTGTGGAGCAGGGCAAATTCGACAACCTGCCTGTGGTCCGGTCCAATGACGAGATTGG
Organism: Paenibacillus tritici; assembly: GCF_013204885.1. Classification (GTDB taxonomy): domain Bacteria; phylum Bacillota; class Bacilli; order Paenibacillales; family Paenibacillaceae; genus Paenibacillus_AQ; species Paenibacillus_AQ tritici. The sequence goes on along the minus strand of NZ_JABMKX010000012.1, from coordinate 37,089 downwards.
GGTGATGGCCAGCCGGTTCGAGCAGATGTCGGCCGAATTGAAGCAGCTGGTGGAACGGATCTACGTGGAGCAGGAGCAGAAGGTCGAGGCTGAGATCCGGGCCTTGCAGGCGCAGATCAGCCCCCATTTTCTCTACAATACATTGAATTCGGTCAAATGGATCGCCACCATGCAGCATTCGGACAAAATTGTAGAGATGACTGAGGCGCTGATTGCCATGCTCCGCTATACTGCCAAAACGGATAACAGGCTGGTTCCCATCCGTGAAGAGCTGGAGCATATTGATCATTACATCGTGATCCAGAAGGTGCGCTATTTCAACCGCATCGAGTTCCACAGTGAAATCGAACCGGCGCTTGCGGAGCAGGAGATTCCCAAGCTCAGCATTCAGCCGCTGGTGGAGAACGCGATTTTTCACGGGATTGCCGATCAGGAGGACGGTCTGCTGTCCATCGAGGTCAGATACGCCGGGAATTCCGAGCTTGCCATTACGGTAAAAGACAACGGCGCGGGTATGAGCGGAGCGGCGGCGGCCCAGCTCCAATCCAGGCTTGACGGCGCAGAAGGAAGCGGCGGCATCGGCATTATCAACGTACATCAGCGTATCCGCCGCGTATATGGCGAGCCTTACGGGGTATCCTTTCAGAGCAGTCCGGGGCAAGGCGCGGTATTCGTGATCAGAATTCCTATAAGGAGCAGGAAGGAGGCAGGATGAATATGCTGGGTGTTCTTATCGTGGATGATGAGTTGCTAATGCGTATCGGCCTGAAGTCGATTATTCAATGGGAAGAGGAAGGCTTTACGATTCTCGGTGAAGCGGCGAACGGCCGGGAGGCGCTGGAGCTGGCCGGGATGCATAAGCCCGACCTGATTATTACAGACATCAAGATGCCGGTGATGGATGGCCTTGAACTGATCCGCGAGGCGCGGCGGCTGGACCTGGACGGACAGTTCGTGATCCTAAGCTGCCTGGAGGAATTCCAATATGCGCAGGAGGCGCTCCGGCTTGGAGCGACAGACTATCTGATTAAAAGTGATATGAAGCCGTCGCAGCTGCTGCGTGTGCTTGATATTGTCAGGAAGCGGCCTGCCCGGATCTCCCGCGCAGGCTCCGGCGAAATGCCGCCAGGCTCCTATAAAGAGAGTATCGGGTATTTGAAGGAGACGCTCTTCAAGGAGCTGATCAGCGGCTTCAAGGCCGCCGGGGATGTGCAGGCTAACCGCGAATCCCTGCGTATCCGCCTGGCGGATGAGCCGATGGTGCTCCTGAAGCTGCGGATTAACCATTTCGAACAGCATAGACGCAAGTATGTGGAGCAGGATGAGAAGCTGCTGCGTTATTCTGTCACCAATATTCTTGAAGAGATTCTTCCACGTAAGCGGGCGAAGGAGATCATTGTGATGAACTCCGCGGAATATGTGCTGCTGCTGGACCTCGGGCCGGAAGGACGGATTGTCCGCGCCGAGATCGAACGCGCGGCCGCCAAGATTCAGGCGGCCATGAAGGATTTCCTGAAGCTGACGCTGTCCATCGGCGTCAGCGGCCCCGCGCCCGGCTTTGGCGGCCTGAAGCGGGCCTATCAGGAGGCGGATATGGCTCTGGACGAACTGTTCTTCGCGTGCGGGAGCGGCCTGTCCTTCTATGATAAAGCCAGGAGCCGACAGAGAAGCGGAGAGCGGCTGTTCATCGACAGGTCTTCCATGCGGAAGTTCAGGCAGGATACCGAGAGCGGAAGCGAAGGAGCGCTTGCCTTCCTGAATAGCCTGAAGGATACCCTGCTGCTGGAGGGCTGCACGAAGCAGGCGGCGCGTTCGACCTACATACGGATGCTTGGGGCGATTCTGTCCTGCTTCCCGGCGCTTCCCGAGCCGAACGAAGCCGGGCTTACGGTGTACGAGAGCATCCTCCATGAAGAGAGCCTGGAGGGCCTGCACCAGACTGTCGCCGGTTATCTGGAGCAGTGCAGGGCGCAGATGTCGGAAGGCGAATCCTCCCGGAGTTATGCGGAGCAGGCGAGCGAACTGATCATGCAGCTGTATGCGGAGGAAATCTCCCTGCAATCCGTGGCGGACCGGATCAACGTGAACGCCTCTTATCTCAGCCGGGTATTCAAGCAGGAGACAGGCGAGAACTTCGTCAGCTTCCTGACCCGGCTGCGCATGGAGAAGGCGAAGCACATGCTTAAGGACAAGAATGTGAAGGTATATGAGGTGGCAGAGCGCGTAGGATATCCGAATACCGCATACTTCAGCAAGCTGTTTAAGAAGCTGAGCGGGATGAGTCCCGAGGAATACCGGGGCTAGAACGGCAATTGTCAAAAAAAGAACAGACACTGTAAAAGAAGTGCATCCGCTGCGGATGCGCTTCTTTGTGCAGCTGACGAATGGTCAAAAAAAGGAAATGTTCCGTAAAAAACAGCCATTTCGATACCGGCCGCCTTCACCTACTATTGGAGATGCAGCAGATGCAGCACATCCTAAATGGAAGTTGGGGGTCATTCAATTGAAGAAAAAAAGCTTAGCGACGGTGTTGTCCATCTTACTTGCGGCGGTCACCTTGACGGCTTGCGGAAATGGAAATGGCAACGGCAACAGCAATACATCGGCTTCACCATCGGCAGCGCCAACGGATGCCGCAGCAGCCACCCAGGCGGCAGGCGGCGAGAAGGCTGAGCTGACCTATGCGATCTGGGATTCCAATCAGGAGAAGGGAATCCGCACCATTGCCGATGAATTCGAGAGCCAGAACCCGGACATCAAGGTCAATATTGAGGTGACCGGCTGGTCCGATTATTGGACGATGCTGGAAGCGGGAGCCACCGGCGGCTCGCTGCCGGATGTATTCTGGATGCATTCCAATGAGATCTACCGCTATGCGAACAACGGCATGCTGCTTGATCTGACAGACCGCATCGGTAAGAGCGAAGACGTCAAGCTGGAGAATTACCCGGAAGGCCTGAACCAGATCTATAATCTGGGGGGCAAGCAATATGCGGTTCCGAAGGATTTCGATACCATCGGGCTGTGGTACAACAAGACGCTGTTTGACCAGGCGGGCGTGAAATACCCGGATGAGAGCTGGACCTGGGATGATCTTCACAGCGCCGCCAAAGCGCTCACGAAGGACGGGGTGTACGGCTTCCTCGCACCGATGCACAACCAGGAGGGGTATTACAACTTCGTCTATCAGAACGGCGGCACCATTATTACAGCGGATAAGAAGTCAGGCTATGACGATCCGAAGACCATCGAAGCCCTTGATTACTATGTAAGCTTCGTACGTGACGGACTGTCCCCTGAGGTGTACGGGGATGCCGAGCGCGCCGATCTGCTGAAGAACGGCAAGGCGGCTATGGGCCTCTTCGGCTCGTGGAACCTGAGCGGGTTCACCGAGAACGAGTTCATGGCGAAGAATTTCGATGTAGCCGTGCTGCCCAAGAAGGCTGCGCAGGCTTCCATCTATAACGGCCTCGGCAATGCGGTTGATGCTAAGACGAAGCATCCCGAGGAAGCATGGAAGTTCGTGGAATACTTAAGCTCCAAGACAGGCCAGGAGCGCCAGGCGGAGCTGGGCGTTGCCATCTCGGCGTACAAAGGTGCGGCTGACAAGTGGGTTGATTCCAACAAAACCTTCAATATCAAGGCATTCGTTGACATGGTCAGCTATGGGGTAATCCGTCCGTATTCCAATACAACGGCTGTCTGGGAAGATAAGGCGTATGAAGCGCTGAAGCCGGCGTTCTCCGGCAAAGTGTCCGTGGAGGAAGCAGCCCGCAATGCAGCCAAGGTCATGAATGAGAGTCTGGCGGAAGAGAAATAAGCATGAGCCATATGCCTGCGGCAGCCTGGGGGCTGCCGCAGGTTTGATAGGAGAGGGAAGCAGATGAATCATACCGTCAAGAGGAAAATCGGTGCCAAAACCTGGAATGAATGGTCCTGGGGCTGGTTCCTGATCGCACCAACGATGATCGGCCTTATCGTCCTCAACTTCATCCCGATTATACAGACCGCCTACCTTAGCTTCTTCAAGAGCGGAGATTTCGGCAGAGGCAATATCTACATTGGATGGGAGAACTACCGCAAGCTGATTCATGATCCTCAGGTATGGCACGCTGTCGGCAATACACTGCTCTATACGCTGCTGGTCGTGCCTGTCAGCATTGCCATCGCCATGCTGGTGGCCGTCCTGCTGAACGGCAAGCTCGCGGGCCGCTCGCTGTACCGCACGATCTATTTCATCCCGATGGTCGCCGCTCCTGCGGCAGTGACCATGGTATGGCGCTGGATGTACAACCAGCACTACGGCCTCATTAATCACGGGCTATCCAAGCTGGGCCTTCCGGCCGTCAACTGGACGACGGACCCGCAGGTTGCGATGTTGTCCATCGCGGTGATCGGCATCTGGAGTGTCATCGGCTATAATATGGTGCTGCTGCTCGCCGGTCTTCAGGAGATTCCGAAGGACTTCTATGAAGCCTCGGATATCGACGGGGCCAGCCGGGTGCGCCAATTCTTCGTCATCACCCTGCCGCTTGTTTCGCCCACCCTGTTTTTTGTGGTGGTGACCACGATTATTCAGGCCATGCAGGTGTTCGATGTCATCTATATGATGATTGATGTGAGCAACCCGGCCTATGACCATACCGTATCGCTAGTCTATCTCTTCTATAATAACTCGTTCAAGTACTCGAATAAGGGCTATGGCTCAGCGGTTGTAATGGTATTGCTCGCGCTGATCATGATCATCACCTTCTTCCAGATGCGGGCGCAAAAAAAATGGGTCAACTACATGTAGGAGGCGGCACTATTGGCCAAACATAAATACTTTAACCGGATCTTAGCTCACCTTGTGCTGCTCCTGGGAGCGGCCGCCATGATTCTTCCGTTCGTCTGGATGGTGCTGACCTCGTTCAAGTCGGTTACGGAGTCCACCTCGATGAACCCTTTTATCTTTTTCCCCAAGACCTGGCGGGCGGAGAACTATCTGGAGGTGTGGCGGCAGAATAACTTTCTGGTCCTGTACTGGAACACCTTTGCGATGATGGCGCTTAGGGTGCTGTGTGCCGTAATGTTCAGTGCGATGGCTGCGTATGCTTTTGCCAGGCTGAGGTTCCCGGGGCGCAATTTCTTCTTCAGTCTCGTATTGTTTCAGATGATGGTGCCGACGCAGATCTTCATCATCCCGCAATATCTGATGGTCGATGCGCTGGGGATGCGCAATACGATATTTGCCTTGCTGTTCCCGGGGCTGGTCAGTGCCTTCGGCACCTTCTTATTGAGACAATTCTTCATGGGACTGCCGAAAGAGCTGGAGGAGGCGGCCAAAATTGACGGCTGCAATATCGGGCAGACCTTTGCCAGAATCATGCTCCCGCTGGTCCGCTCCGGTCTGGTCGCGCTCGGGATATTCACGGCCCTGTTCTCCTTCAAGGACCTGATGTGGCCGATGATCGTCAACACAAGCTCGGATGCGGCGACTCTCTCCTCGGCTCTGGCGAAGATTCAAAGCGCCTTCGCCGTGGATTACCCGGAGCTGATGGCGGCTTCCGTGCTGGCGATTTGGCCGATGCTGCTTATTTACATCCTGTTCCAGCGGCAATTCATCGAAGGGATTGCAACTTCGGGGGGCAAGCTCTGATTGTCCGTTGACGGAGGACGGCTGTACGCTCAGAATAGAAGAATGGAGAATGGGAAGGAGGGGGACGTCATGATTACGAGAACAATCGGGATTTGGGGCAGTGCTATGCTGCTGCTGCTCATGATTGCCGGGTGTGATGACCGGAGCCGTACGGACGCCTCCCTTCTGTCCGGGTCCGGCGAGGTACCGGGCGGGCGTGAACCCGTTACGCTGCGTTACTCCAGCTACCTGCTGGATACGGCGCAGGCGGGCAAGGTGTATTTCGATGCCATTGCTGAATTTGAGAAGCTTCATCCCCATATCCAGATCGAAGCAGACTTCATTCAGAATAATAATTATACGGCAGGGATCAAGATCCGGCTGCTGGGCGGCGAGCCGATGGATGTGTTCGATACCTGGTCGCCCAGCCTGTTCGAGGAATTCCGTGCCTTGCGGAGCGATATGTATCTGGACTTAACCGGGGCCGAATTCCTTAAGGAATTCTATCCGAACTCGCTGCTGCCGGTTACGGTCGGCGGCCGGGTGTACGGTGCGCCGGAGGTCATGCACAGTGACGGGCTGCTCTACAACAAAACCTTGTTCGACTCTCTCGGGCTGGAGGTTCCGCGCACCTGGGACGAGTTCCTGGCGCTCTGCGTGAAGCTGAAGGGGGAAGGGCTTATTCCGGTGGCAATGGATGCCGAATGGTCGACGGCCCAGTTCTTCTGGGGGTCGATCATGTCGGATAACGGGGCCGATGCCGCCTGGACCAAGAAGCTGGAGAGCGGGGAGATCCGGACGCATGACCCGGTATTCGTGGATGCGATCCAGAAGCACCGGTCCATTATTGACCGGGGGTTCGTGCCGCCGAACTGGAAGAGCCTGAAGCATGAGCAGGCCAAGGATCTGGTCGGCACAGGCCGGGCGGCCATGATTATTACCGGAACCTGGGACATCCCCAGCATCAAGGAGCGCAACCCTGCACAGGATATCCGGTTCATGATGGTGCCGGGCAGCGTGAAGACGGTGCCTAATATCAATGTCGGCACGTACCGGGTGATCAGCTCCCGGACAGAGCACCCGGAGGAGGCCAAGCAGTTCGTGGCGTTCATGAACGGCAGAACCACACAGGAGAAGCTCGCCGCAGGCGCGCTGGCTGTGCCTTCCGTCATCTCGGCGCCAACAGACCGGACCGATTCCGTATCCTCCATTGCAGCGGCGGTCACGCGGGAGGACGCCACGCTCTACTGGCCGCACACGGTATCCACCGAATCGCTCCAGGTGAAGATTCAGGAGGGCGTGAACCAATATCTGGCCGGGCAGCCCATGGAGGCAGCCCTGGCCGATATCCAGCAAGCGATAGATCAGGCCGCGGCAAGGCGGCGGGAATCAGAGTGACCTGCGGCAGGAGATGGCGGATGCCTCTAGAATATAGTCAGAGAGGCAGTTAAATATGCAGTCTGAAGGGGTCTAACCAATGGTTAACTACAGAACAGCAGCTCCGCACGAACGCGAGGAATACATAGACTTGGCCAACCATGCTTTCCACTTTGATTTTGAGGTCCTGATGCCCAAGGCTTATGACACAAGTATAGATTCTTCCGCCATGCATAAGGTGGCTGTGGATGAGCAGGGCAGGCTGCGCGCACTGGTGGCTGTGTTCCCTGAGGTTGTACGGGTAGGAGAGGATACGCTGCGGACAGGCTATCTGGGGACCGTATCGGTCCATCCGCGTGCTCGTGGTGAAGGGCATATGAAAGCGCTTATGCACCTGTGGCTTGAAGAGCTGCGGGGCACCTGTGATATGGTGGTATTATATGGACAGCGGCAGAGATATGAGTATTTCGGCTTCACGCTTGGCGGTATCAAGCTCAAATATACCGTGGCAGAGGCCAATGTGCGCCATGGCATAAGAGGGGTGGATGACACCGGAATCTCCTTCAGCCCGCTGTTTGAGCTGGAAGGAGGAGCCGGATTTGCCCACAATCTGAACACCTCGCGGCTTGCGTATGTTGAACGTAACTTAGAGCAATTACCGCTGATTTTCAGCACTCTCTGTCAAAAGACACTCGGCGTTCTGGATCAGGGCAAGCTGATCGGATATCTGGTGGTCAACGAAGCGGGCGATGATATTGCTGAATTCGCAGTGGAGAATCCGGACGATATGCTGCGGACGCTTAAGGCATATATGGCCTATAGCAGAGCCGGGCGACTAACGATGTACGCGCCGGAATATGACATCCCGCTGAATAAGGCTCTTGGCAGTATAGCCGAAGACTTTGTGACCGAGAACTCGGATATGTATCATATTCTGGATTTCGCCAATGTCCTGAAGGCTTATCTGACGCTGAAGCTCAAGACCACAGGGATCGTCCCGGGAGAATTCTCCGCAGTGATGGACGGACAGCCGGTGACGGCGCGGGTGGATGAAGAGGGCGTGAGCGTCGAGCGGTCTGCCAAGCCGGGAGCTGTGGTCCTGGACAGGCTGGAAGCTCAGACGCTGCTGCTTACCCGGCATGGCCGTTATATGGCGGTGGATGCGCCCACAGATTGGTTCCCGCTGCCGCTGTTCTGGTACAAGATTGATAAGTTCTGAGTAATTTTGTTTGTCGTTAATCGAAAATAGGGCAATGAACAAGCCGGGAGGAGGCAGACATTTCATGGGAGGAACGAATGTATGGGATGCGGAGTGGGAGGTTAACGAAGAGCAGGCGCGGACGCTGATCGGCAGACAATTTCCTCAGCTGTCATCGAAGCAAGTGAAGCGATTGGGCTGGGGCTGGGACAATACGGTTTTTCGCATCGGTGACGAGTACGTGTTCCGGTTTCCAAGAAGAACGTTTGCAGTTGGCGCGATTCGTATGGAAGGGAAGCTGCTGCCGAAGCTTGAGGCATATTTGACCATCCCCTATCCGAAACCGTTGTTTTATGGCGAAGCAAGTGACGAATACCCGGCACCATTTCTTGGCTATGCCCACGTGCCAGGAGATTTCCCCATCGGTTTGACAGAAGAACGCCGGGCACTATCGGCAGAGACGCTGGCGACATTTTTGCGGAGATTGCATGAGTTTCCGGTGCAGGCGGCGCTGGAGTGCGGAGTTCAGCAAGATCATCGAAACTTGACGGACATAGCATCGCGCAAAGTGAAATTGGAAGGCTTTCTATCGAAGGTGGTTGAACACTTGTCGCCGGAGGAGTCCGGTGTGATCGAAGCGTATATTAGCAGGCTGCAAAAGGACCGTGTCGAGGCGGTGAATGCACTGCTACATGGCGATCTTCATTTCAAAAATATGCTTGTGAATGAGAACGGGATCGTTTCCGGCATCATTGATTGGGGCGATCTGAGCGTAGGCCATCCGGCTTGCGATTTGAGCGTTGCTTATAGCTTTTTACCACCTTACGCCCGCGGCGTGTTTTTCGAAACATACGGAGGAGCGGACGAGGAGACGAAGCTGCTGGCGCGGCTGATCGCGGTATACATCCCCATGCTGATCTTAATGCAAGCGGTCGATGACGGGAATGAAGCGATTGCGGCAGAGGCGAAATCCAACATCATGCGGGCACTGTCGGATTAGGCTCATTATTTCGTTGCGGTTATGGGGTTATGGCGATCGGCACCATTTTGTCGTTTAAAGGCCGCGATAAGGTACAATCCGCCTTCTCTGATGCCGCTTTATGTTGAGGAACATTAGAATTTAACATGCCAATGAAATAAACAAAAAGCAAAAGAAGCGGAGGGGGAAATTTGGAACTGCAGGAGCGGTAGCGACCGCCTGAAAGCTTTCCGCAGGAAAGCTAGCTTCGGAAGCATCAGCCGTCACCGGATTTCCACCTCGAACAGCGGAATAATTGAAGAAATCTGTTGGGGCAGCGGCCGGAAGTCCAAATGTTCACCGCAGTGACGACGAAGCTTCAAGTTAAACTTAAGTGCGTCTTATAGCAGTTGGATTTTCTCCACTTGCTGAGGAACAAATGCCCCCTGGAAGAACAGCAAGTGGATAAAGGGCACTTAAATAATAGCATTTCACCCAAAGTAGCTGAAACCACCCGTAGTAGTTGGAGTTTTTCCACTTGCTTGCCCGTAATCCTCCGAAATTCACAAATTAAGATACGTTTATCCACTTGCTTGTTGCAGCAGTGTAGTCGGCGTCCTCGGTGTCCCCAGCGTTCCCCGTTTGGCCCTCATTCCATTCAGCTCATATATTTCCCGCAGTGACAGCTTCACCATCCTCACTCCCTCAGCCTAGAGGGATTTGCGGAACTCCGCCGGGGTCATCCCGGAGAAGTTACGGAAGAGCTTGATGAAATAGCTGACATTGTCATAGCCGAGCTGCTCCGCGGTCTCCACCACGGTGAGGTTGGTCTGATTGAGCAGATCCCGGGCCCGCTCCATCTTCATCTTGGTCACATACTCAATGAAGGTCAGCCCGGTCTCGATGCGGAATAACCGGCTGAAATGGGTGGGATTCAGGCCCAGACGCCGGGCCATCTCATCCATACTGACCTTCTCGTGGGTATGATTCATGACATACCGCTTGGCTTCCGCCACTTCTTTTCGGACATTCTGCTTCCACATGGACCGCAGCATCAGAATTTTGTCCTTCAGGAAGTCTTCCAGCCACTCCATCAGCTGATCAAGGGTCTCGAACTCCTGGATGGAGCGCTGATGCCGTTCACTGTTGAAGTTATTGACGAAGTTCTGCATCACCACATATTTCAGTTCCAGCTCCATCACCATTTTGAGCAGCCAGCTTTTTACGCTTTCCACCGGGTATTGGTGGTCCCCGATCACCTTCTTGATCTCCGCAACCGTAGCGGTAACCTGTGAACCATCCTCATGCTGGATACAATCCCGTAATTGCTGCAGAATCTCCGAGTAGTGCACGAACAGGTCTTCGCCGGAAGTCTTCACAGGCGCAAGCTTCATAATCGCCCCTTCGGCCGTATAGAAACGCAGCGCCTGGGCATCGAGCAACGCCTGAAGCTGTTTCTTCAGTTCGATCAGGCTGGGAGTCACCTCGCCGTAAAAGAATGAAATCCCCATCCGCAGGTGCAGCTTCGACATCTTCTGTACGTACAGGAATTTGTTCCGGTACTCCTCATAGAGATTGCGGATCAGCATACGCGGAAAAGGGATGAACAGGATGAACTGCCGTTCGCTTAAGGCGAACTGAATGATCCCCTCAATCTCCAGAAATTCCTGCAGCACATTATCCATGACAAACTGCAGGTTCACGATTCCGCCGAACCGCCGTTCCAGCTCATAGGAGCGTTCCGGGACCGCCAGCACCGGCAGGTAAGGAAGCCCTGGCTGGAGCTGAATGCCCATCCCCTCGGCTTGTCCGAACCATTCTGCCTCATCCCAGACCGGCTGCTCGACGAACCGGCGGATGAACCTCGTGCGGATCGCAGAGTGATTCTGGCTGACGAGCTTCTGCATCTGGAGGTAGCTGTTGCGGGATTGCAGCTTCACTTCCAGACGGGAGACCGCCTCGGTCAATACAGCAATCACCTGATCAATCTGCATGCTCTCCTTCAATATATATTCGGCCACATTCAGCTTCACAGCCTTCTGCGCATATTCGAATTCCCCGTGGCAGGACAAGATAATCGTCTGAAGCTGGGGATTCACCTCGCGTGCCTTCTGGATTAACTCCAGGCCATTCATCGCGGGCATCCCGATATCGGTCAGCAGAATATCCGGCTGATGCAATTGGCAGGCTTCCCAGGCCTGTTTGCCGTCCGAGCACGCCGCGGACAATTCAAGTCCAAGGGTGTCCCAGGGAATAGCGGCGCTTAAATACTCCAGTACCGGATAATGATCATCGGCCAAGACTACTTTATAGTTCATGTCTATCTGCTCCAATCCGCTTGAGCGGCAGCACTAACCTTACGGTTGTACGTTCCCCTTGAAGGCTCTCAATCTCCATCTCGAAGCGCTCCCCGTAGATGAGCTTAAGCCGCTGATAGACGTTGATCAATCCGATGCCGTGAGAGAGCTGGACTTCAGGGGGACCGGCCATGTTCAAGCGATCTAATTCTATATCCTTCTGTGTAATCTGCTTCAATAATAAGGCCAGCGTAGGCTCATCCATTCCGGTGCCGTTATCCTCGACGCTGATGTGAAGCCTGGACTTCAGGTTCTCAATGGAGATCGTAATCCGTCCCCCGCCTTGAATGAACCCGTGCTTATAAGCATTCTCAATAATGGGCTGCAGAATGAACCTTGGCAATGTTTCCAGCAGCAGCTCCTTGTTCACCCGGACTTCAGAGTCCGTGGGGTATCTCATGGTGAATCTCATCAGCTCCATATACTGCTTCGCGGAATCCAGCTCATAGGCAACGGAGACGAATTCATCCTGGTTGGACAAGGTGGCCCGGAGCATGGAGGATAAGGAGCCTACGATAAAAGCGTTCTCCTCATCCTGCTTCATGAGCAGCTTCAGCCGGATTGAGCTTAACACGTTGAAGAGGAAGTGCGGATTAATCTGGGCCTGCAGCATGGCAATCTCCGCCTGGCGCTTCAGTTCCTGCTCCGTCTCCACCTGTCTGAGCATCAGCTGTACCCGGTCAAGCATGTTATCGAAGGACAGCCCCAGGCTGCCGATCTCGTCGGTTCCCCGAATGCCCGAGCGCACCGCCAGATCCCCGTCCTCCACTCTGCGGGCCACCTTGCCCAGCACCAGCACGGGCTTGGTGAACCTCCGCAGCAGATAGGTTAAGGCGAACAGGAAGCTGACCGCAAAAACAGCCTGGAACAACAGGCCTGTCCGGTTGATTCCGTTCAATCTTTCCGTCAACTGCTCATACGGAGCTACGCTGATTAGCCTCCATTTGGCGTACTTGAGCGGCAGGGAGAGGAGGAGCTGATTCTCCTGCTTGAATTCTACGATATCCGGGAACACCAGCTCATCTATGGGCAGCAGTGTATTGAAGCTTGAGCCTATGAGGGACGGATTCCGGTTGGAGAGAATCGTCTCCTTGTCGCTCAACAGATAGACATCCTCTTCCAGGGAAGCAAACCGCTCACGGATGGAAGCCTCGCTGCGGCTGACAATAAGGTAAGCATAGGGGGAAGACGTCGTTCCCTCTCTTAAGGCCCGCGCGGTCATGAAGACGAACGGCTGCCCGGCCGCAAGAGACGTCAGGTAATTGTCCTCCGCGCCCATAAATAAAGTGTCATACGGCGGGAGCTGCTCCAGGGTGGAGAACCAGCGCTGCTTCAGGAATTGCCGCGGATCATAGTCGTAGAAGGAATAATCGGAATAGGCATGTCCTTCCTTATCCACCAGCGTAATCCGCAGATCAAGGGTCTCTCCGGCCACCTGCTCCAGACGGCTTGTCAGGGATCTCGCAGCCACCGGATTGGTCTTGGCATCCTCCAGCAGGGTTTTGATCTCCGGGTCGAAATGAACGAAGTTCGAGACCGACACCATCTCTTCGAAGATCACATCAATCTGCGACTGGACAATGGTCAGGGACTGCGTAGCTTTTTCCAGGGAATGCTCCCGGATAATGAGCTTGGAGTAGACAATGGTGATATACAGCATCCCGATAGCCGGTATAACCAGGCAGGCGATAGAGGTAAGGATAAGCTTTTGCCGGAAGGATAACGGACTGAGCCTGTGTTTATCTTTCATTAGAGTTCCCCTCCAGTACTGGACCTTCACAAGCTTATGGTACTTGATTATGCCGTTCAGCTCATCCAACAATTTTTTCATTTTAGAAAAAATAATGCTATACAAACTTTTCATCATAGATAAATTCGTTGCATGTGCATGCAAAACAGCTCTTCTATAATGAAGCTACAAACATAAAACGAGGTGGAAACAGTGGAGGTTATTCCTGAAGAGGGGACAATTAAGCGGTACGGTAAGCCGGGAACAGGCAGAATGCGCAAGCAATCCTTTTACGACAATATTGCGGGGTATCTATTTATTTCACCCATGCTCATTCTTACCACTACGTTAGTGATTATTCCGATTCTCTTATCCGGCGTGATCAGCTTTTCGAACTGGAATTTTGTGTCCGGGCTGGAGGGGTTTCAACTGGTCGGGCTGGACAATTACACACGGCTGATGCAGGATGAATCCTTCCATCGCTCGCTGATCAACAACCTGATCATGATTGCCGTAGTTCCGGTAGCGATGTTCCTGGCTCTGGTGCTGGCAGCGTTAATCAACAAAGCAACGTATTTCAAAACCTTTTTCAAAGTGATTTATTTCATGCCCTTTATCTCAAGCTTCGTGGCCATCGCCTTATTGTGGAGAGTCCTGTATCACCCCAACAATGGTCCGATCAACGGATTCCTCAGATCCATCGGGGTAGAGAACCCGCCCCTGTGGCTGGCTGATCCCAAGTTTGCCCTGATCTCGGTCATGATTATTATGGTGTGGACCTCGCTCGGCTTCAATATGGTGATCTATCTGGCGGGCCTGCAGAATATTTCACGGGACTTGTATGAAGCCGCCGATGTGGACGGTGCATCACCGCTCAGACAATTCTTCAGAATTACCCTGCCTCTGTTATCTCCTACCTCGTTCTTCCTGCTGATTACCGGGATTGTCGGATCGTTCAAGGTCTTCGATCTGATTATGGTCCTCACAGGCGGCGGCCCGGCAGGTTCAACCTCAGTCATTGTGTTCTATCTGTACGAGGTTGCGTTCATTAATCTGGAGTCGGGTTATGCTTCCGCGATGGGGATTATTCTGCTGATGCTCATCCTGCTGGTGACCTTGATTCAATGGGTCGGACAAAAGAAATGGGTCAATTACTAGGAGGTTTACACATGCGTTCAATCAAGCTTAGCCGCGTTATCGTAACCCTCTTCATGGGGGTTGCCGGGATACTGTTTATTATGCCGTTCCTGTGGATGCTCTCCGCCTCCTTCAAGCCGGAGCTGGATGTCATGAAGTATCCCATTCAGTGGATTCCGGCGAAATGGAATATGGTAGAGAACTATAAGCAGGTATGGGCGGGCGCCGTGCCGTTCACACTTTATTACTGGAACAGCGCCAAGGTCACCCTGATGTCGACAGCGCTGTCCCTGACGATCTCTGCCATGGCAGCCTACGGGTTCTCCAAAATTGTCTTCAAAGGACGGGATTCGCTCTTCATCGTGGTCCTGGCCACCTTCATGATTCCGACCCAGGCCATCCTGGTTCCGCAGTTCATCATGTACCGCTGGCTTGGACTGTTCGACAGTCATATCGGACTGGTGCTGCTTGCGGCGTCAGGTGTGCTGGGAACCTTCCTGCTCCGGCAGTTCTTCCTGGGCATTCATGATGAGATTATTGAATCCGCAAGGATTGATGCGGCGGGCCACTGGACGATATTCAGCCGTATTGCCCTGCCGCTGGTGCAGCCAGCCCTTGCTACCTATATGATTCTCCGCTTTATCTGGACCTGGAATGATTACCAGAATCCGCTGATTTTCCTCCGGTCCGATTCCTTGTTCACCTTGCAGCTGGGTATCCGCAAATTCGCTGATTTCAGCGGCGAGTTCTACTCCTTAATGATGGCAGGTGCCGTATCAGCCATTCTACCTCTCTTGATCATCTTCATCATCGGCCAGAAGCAGGTGATTGAGGGAGTTGCTATGGGAAGCGTCAAAGGCTAGACTAATTACACTACAGGGGGTTATATCATGTTTAGAGCGAAACGGAAATTATTCATCATTGTACCGCTGTTAGCCTTGCTCGTATCCGGGTGCGGAGGGGCCAATTCGAAGGAGGATGCGGCTTCCGCTCCCGCTAAGGATGGGGATAAAGCTGTAACCATCAAGCTGAGCAACTGGTATGCCAAAAAAATGGACAACTGGGATGTCGTCATTGCCGAATTCGAGAAGCAGCATCCGAACATCAAGGTGGAGTTCGCCTCCGCTGAGGATAACAACTCCAATGAATTCTACAAGAAGCTCGATCTGGCCGTTGCCGGCGGCGATGATCTGGATATTATCATGTTCAGCAACATGACGTTTCTCTCCCAACGGGCGGGGCTGGGCATGATCGAGCCGCTGGATGATTATCTGGCTAAGGACGGAATTAAGTTCGCGGATGAATATACGGCGGATACGTCCATTGACGGCAAGGTCTACGGGCTGCCCGGCAAGTCCTCCCAGGGTCTCGTTATTATCAATGAGAACCATCTGAAGGAAGCCGGACTTGAGCTGCCCAAGGACTGGACCTGGGATCAGTATATGGAATACGCGAAGGCTATGACGAAAAAAGAAGGCGATAAAACCCGCTATGGTACCTATTTCCACAGCTGGATTCAATACGGATACCTGGTGCAGAATTTCGGCCAGCCGGTCAACGCGAACCTGACCACCGATGACGGTAAGAAGGCTAATATTGATAATCCATTCATGCGTAAGTCGCTGGAGCTGCGTCTTCAGGGCGAAGCAGAAGGCTCTGCCACACCGTATTCCGAGGTGGTCAGCCAGAAGCTGAATTACAGACCGCAATATTTCAACCAGGATACAAGCATGATTCTCACAGGCTCCTTCCTGATCCCGGAAACCGGGGGAACCGAGACCATTCCGGCCAGCTTCAAGACGGTGTTCGCTCCGACTCCTAAGCTGAAGGCGGAAGATCCGATTGCTGCGAATGTCAGCGGGGATGTACTGAGCATATACAGCAAATCCAAGCATAAAGACGAGGCGTACACCTTCATCCGCTGGTTCTCCACCGAAGGCATTGTGCTGCAAGGGAAGAATATCCCGTCCTGGAAAAAAGCCGATCTGAACGATGTGGTAGACCGCATCATCGCCGGCAGCAAGAATCCGGAGATGATAGATAAAGCGTCTCTGCTCTATGTACTGGAGAATACCAAATCCACTACTGCAGCTACGGCAGTCCCGTATCACGCTGAGCTGGAGAAGGTGCTCCTGGAGGAATTCGATAAAATGATGCTGTCGGGTCAAAGTATTGAGGATACCATTCAGCATGCACAAACCAAGATCCAGAAGATCATTGATTCCAAATCCTGAATCCTGAATACAAGAGAATAGAGAGCAGATAGGAGTGTGTTGTTCATGCTGTATCCAATAATGACGGAAACCCGCGGCCTGTATGATCTGGGCGGGGTATGGAATTTCAAGCTGGATCACGGCCCCGGATGGGACGAGAAATGGTATGCGTCCAGGCTGACAGATACGCTCCCGATGGCGGTACCCTCTGCCTATAATGATCTGGGTGTAAACCCGGAGATCCGGGGTCATGTCGGCTGGGTATGGTATGAGCGGGAGCTGTCTCTTCCGCGTAACGTCATGAGTGAGCGTCTTGTCCTGAGATTCGGGTCGGCGACACATAAGGCGAAGGTATACATCAATGGAGTGTTAGTGATGGAGCATTCCGGCGGATTCCTGCCTTTTGAAGCGGTGGTGAATGACTATATTCAAGCTGGCACGAACCGGTTGACGGTTGCCGTGAATAATGTGGTGGATTACACGACACTGCCTGTGGGGCTGTACAGTGAGACTGAGGGCCCGGACGGGAAGACCCGAGTGAAGAATCAGCCGAACTTCGATTTCTTCAATTTTGCAGGACTCCAGCGGCCGGTCAAAATCTACTCCACCCCGCACACCTTCGTTCAGGACGTTACTGTAGTAACCGATTATCAGGGTGAGCAGGGGATCGTCCGCTATAGTGTGGATGTTAGCGGAGAAGCGGATGTGCGGGTCACGGTGCTGGATGAAGAGGGGAATGCGGTCTGCTCAGGTACAGGTCGGTCCGGTGTGCTGGATATTCCTTCTGTCAGGCTATGGCAGCCGTTGAATGCCTATCTGTATACCTTGAAGATCGAGCTTCTGGAAGCGGAGCAGGTAGTTGATGTCTACGAGCTGCCGTTCGGTGTGCGGACGGTTGAAGTCATAGCCGGACAGTTCCTGATCAACAACCAGCCGTTCTACTTCAAGGGCTATGGCAGACATGAGGATACCCCGTTTCATGGCCGGGGTCTGGATGAAGCGGCGAATATTCTGGATTTCAATCTGATGAAATGGTCGGGGGCGAACTCCTTCCGTACCGCGCATTATCCTTATGCGGAAGAAGTGATGCGGCTTGCCGACCGTGAAGGCTTCGTCGTCATTGACGAGACTCCGGCGGTAGGGCTGGATCTTAATTTCCTGGTGATGTTCTCAGGAGGAACGAAGAAGGAGACCTGGCAAGAGGTGCAGACCTTCGGGCATCACCAGCAGGTGATCCGGGAGCTGATTGAGCGGGATAAGAACCATGCCTGTGTAGTGATGTGGAATGTAGCCAACGAACCGGCTTCCTATGAGGAGGGCGCTTACGAATACTTCAAGCCGCTGATCGAGCAGATGAGGGACGAAGATCCGCAGCATCGTCCGGTTACGCTGGTGACACATATTGAAGCTTCGCCAGCGAACGATAGAATCTCCGAGCTGATTGATGTGCTGGCCTTCAACCGTTATTACGGCTGGTACGTGGACGGGGGCGACCTGGAATCGGCCAAGGACAAGCTGCGGCTGGAGCTGGAAGCCTGGACCCGGCGCTGCCCGGGCAAGCCGATGATGATGACCGAATACGGAACAGATACCGTAGCCGGGCTGCATGATGTGGAGCCGATAATGTTCACGGAGGAATATCAGGTGGCGTTCTACCGGGCCAACCATGAGGTGTTCGACGAGTTCACCGAATTCGTGGGCGAGCAGGTATGGAATTTCGCCGACTTCGCTACGAGCCAGGGAATCATCCGGGTCCAGGGCAACAAGAAGGGCATCTTCACCCGGGAACGCAAGCCCAAAGCCGCAGCCCACGAGCTGCGCCGGAGATGGACGGCGATACCGGATTTTGGTTATAAGAAGTGAAATGAGCTTATGGTGTAAGCGTGAGCTTGCAAGCCTGCAAGATTGCAAGTTCGCAAGATTACAAGTCAGCGAGTTTGCTAGCTTCCCAACCTTCAAGCCTCCCATTATGGGAGGCTTTTTTTATACAACAACCCCCGGCTCGGCTGGGGGGCCTTATGCAATCGGTAGCGGGAGAGGAGGGCGGACGTAGTTGGAAAAAAGGCACTTAATTTTGCCGTAATCGAGCGTTGGGGGCGAGCAGTTGGAAAAAGTACACTTAATTCCTGGAATCTGATGGATTTAACAGAAATCGGGCTGAGTAAGCTACATTTTTCCAACTAATTAGTTTACGTACCCCTTTACCGCCAAATTAGATGTACAATTTCCACTTGCTTAAGTCCGCGCCGCTATAAATCCGCAGATGTAAGTCCGCCGCCATGAGTTAAACGCTGTAAGTCGCCGCCATGAGTTAAACGCTGTAAGCCCGCCGCCATAAGTCAGACGCTGTAAGCCCGCTGCCATGAGTCAGACGCTGTAAGCCCGCTGCCATGAGTCAGACGCTGTAGGCCCGCCGCCATAAGTCAGACGCTGTAGGCCCGCCGCCATAAGTCAGACGCTGTAAGTCCGCTGCCATGAGTCAGATGCTGTAAGCCCGCCGCGCCCTCAACTGTATGCAACACTCCTCGCAATCTGTAAATTCCCAGCCCTAATCATCCAGTCCCGCCTTCCGCATACACCGCGCCTTCCCGCTCCACTTCCCGCGAGACATTCTACAGTCTGCTTATCCCTGCCTGGCGTACCTTCCAGGGGATACTCCGGCGATCTTGGTGAAGCTGCGGATGAAGTTGGCGTAATCGCTGAAGCCGGATTGATAGCAGGCCTCGGTAAGGCTAAGCCCTTCGCGGAGGTAAGCCTTGGCTAACAAAATCCGGCGGTCCAATATATACGAACGGAGAGTTAAGCCCGTGTGTTGTTTGAATTGGCGGCTGATGTATGTGCTGTTCAAATGAAAGAGGCCGGCAAGCTGCTCCAGCGTGATGGTCTGCTCCAGATGGGCGTCAATGTACTCCATAGTCTTGCGGACCAGCTCCGGCATGATATCGGCAGGAACGATGTCTGTCTTATGAAACGCCATGTTGGTCAGCACCAATAATTGTGCGAGCGTACTGTTGGCGATAATATCTGCTCCATAGTCCTCTGACGAGAGCGTCTTCTCCAGATCGCCGGTCAGGCGGAGAAACTGCTGCAGCCGGGCTTCCTCCAGATGGACGATGTTGCCCTTACCCTTGGGCCGATAGTCGAAGCACCAGGATAGAGGGGTTGCCGGTGTAGACAGGCGGTGCAGATATGACTTCTGGAGGTTAAGGGTAATACGTTCATATTCCGATTCATCCTGGCTGAAGGAACGGTGCATCTCTTCCGGATTGATCACGAGCAGATCGCCGCGTTCCAGATGATAACAGCTATTCTCGATATAGAAGTTGACATTGCCGCGCAGGAACAAGTACAGCTCATAGGCTTCATGCCGGTGATAGAAGGTCCCCATATTATAGGTAGTCGTTCTGTGCAGGTAGAGATAATCTTGATGGATGGGATCATACCGCAGCTCAAAAGGGTCGTTCATCGCTAACCTCCAGGTCATTTGGCGCAATACATCGCACGGAATTCGCAAGGATTCTTCTCTGAAACTACTATAAAATGTCCTTATCCTAGCATGTCATTATATGATTTGCAAGCGTTGTATTGTACACAACAGACTGGAGGACCGGATGATGGAACTGATTGTAACGGCAAGAAGCAAGCACCAGGCAGATACCGGATATACCGGGTTGGACAGACATGGATTACAAGCATCCATCGGGATCACAGGCGGAGCAGGCAGTGCTGTGCAGCCGTATCAGGCATGTGTAACGATTACGAATCTAAACCGTACGCCGTGGTCGGGAGTTATTCATGTGGAGCTGCCATTTGCCAAGACAGACCCGCGTTTTTTTCTGCCCGCTTTTATGTATGGCCGCAACCGGGGGGAGGCTCCGCAGAATGTTCCGAACGAATTCCCGAGACTAAGAGAAGGCAATCCCGCGCGTCCTTCTTCTCCCTGGTGGATGGTCCGAAGCGACCGGCTATCGCATCCGGCGGCGCTTGTCTATGACAACGGCAAGGTATGGGGGCTGTGTGCCAGTCCTTATTTTATAAGCCAAGCTGGAGTGAAGTCCCAGTGGAAGCCCGGGGCAGAGGGAGAGTTCTGCCAGTATGGCGGCTTCACCTGTTCGCTTGCCAAGGGAACGGTCGGATATACGCTGGGGTATGAGAATGCTCCGCTTCTGTTCATCAAATCGCGCCTTGTCAAGGAGCGGGCTCCTCTGGAGGAGAACTGCTTTGAGCTGGCGGGCTCAGAGTCTGTAGCGTTCACGCTGGATTTGTACGAGTACACGGCTGAATCTGAGCTGGGCATCAATCCTGCGCTGGAAGACATCTATTCCCGCTATCATCAGCCTCCAAGACCCGGCAGTGAGATCCGGCGTGCTGCGGCTGACCTGTCAGAGGCGATCTACCAATATGCGTGGCTGCCTGAAGACCGGAGCTACACAACCTTTGTGTATGAGGACAAGGAGACGGGCGGGTACCGTTATAATAAAATCATCTCCATCAGCTGGACAGACGGTCTGACTGTAGCCACCCCCATGCTGATGGCTGCGCTGCGGCTGGGAGATGAGCCAATGCGCGGGCAGGCGCTCTCCTGCATTGAGAATATCATCGGGAACTGCATGAACCCGGCTTCCGGTCTTCCTTATGAGGCCTATCAGGACGGGAAATGGAGTATTCACGGCTGGTGGTTCGATGGAATGCGCACTCCGGGACATTCCGCTTATCTATGCGGACAGGCCTTATTTTATATTATGAAGGCTTATGAATATGAGAAACGGCTCAAGCATGTTATCCACGAGGAGTGGGTGGACTTCGTGCGGAGGATTCTTCCTGTACTGGAACGAAGCCGGAATGCGGACGATGAATACCCTACGATTCTCTCTGAGAGAACCGGTGCGGGGCTTGAATATGATTCCTTCAGCGGAACCTGGATCCTGGCTGCAATCGCCTACTATAGCTGGCTAACCGGAAACCGGTCGCATCTGGACAGCCTGAAGCGCAGCGAGCGGCATTATTATGAGACCTATGTGAAGCGGATGGAATGTTATGGGGCGCCGCTTGATGCGGATAAGGCGGTAGACTCTGAAGGGATTCTGGCATACATCCGGGCGGTCAGATATCTGCACGCCCTTACAGGGGATGAGCTGTATCTGGATCATATGAGAGATGCGCTAGCTTACGAGTTCACCTTCAAATTTGCTTACAATTCACCCGTTAAGGTGCCGCCACTGAGCGTGGTCGGCTGGTCCAGCTGCGGGGGAAGTGTGACCTCAGTCGCCAATCCGCATATTCATCCGATGTCGGGCAGTGTAGTGGATGAGCTGTATTACTACGTGCAGCAGCGCGATGATCCCTACGTCCGGCAGCGGATGCTGGATACGATCGGCTGGGGCTGCCAGACCTACAACCGGTATGACCGGGAATTTGGCCACGGCCTGACAGGCTGGATGTCCGAGCGGTTCTGTCATTCCGAGGGGCTGGTGACGGAGACTTACAGCGATGGTTCACCGGCCAGCACCTGGTTCTGTCTGATGCCTTGGGCCAGCGCCAGTATTATTGAAGGCCTGGTGGGTGATTACTGGGAGGCAGAGGCTAAGAATAGTCGCTAGCGCCCCATCTGATAACCTTGATCCACTGCGGCCCATTCTTTCACTTTGTGGTGCACATGCGGAGAAAAATTGTCCTGAAGCAACTTTGCGCAGGAAACGGCACCTGCTTTTTTAAATAGTCGATCTCCGCTCGCAAGCCAGCCGTTTCTTCTTCCATACTGGAAAACTTCGTTTCAGGTATTATTTTAAATATCCAAGCGTTTCGCGACTTCACGTATGCTCATATGTCTTCGTGACCAGCCGGGCCGTCTTCAATCTTAATCCTGAGAGTACCGCTATCGCGAGAGTCAACCCCCTTTTTTGTGAATCTAAAAAAAAGGGGGTTGACTTTCTCTTTGGTTCAGGGGGGGCCTTGACAGGCGTATGTTAAGATCAAAAAGTTGAAAGTTCTCCTACGGATTTTGAACGAGAATTAAATAACTTTTCAAAGGAGGTATTTTGTTCTACTTAATTTCTAACATGAATCAAAAATTAGAAAGACACTGAGGAGTGAGGGGTTTGCAATCAGGTACTATTTCTGAAAATCAAAAAGTTTCAAATGTTAAGGTTTTCCCAATTATGTTTGCATTGATGCTTGCAGGTATGATAGGTACTTTTAATGAAACGGCAATTAATATTGCTGTAAGTGATATAATTAATCAGTTTGCGATTACGGAAGCTACAGTTCAATGGTTAACAAGTGGTTATTTACTTACCCTGGGAGTTTTAGTTCCTCTTTCAGGACTATTGATACAATGGTTTTCAACACGTCAGCTTTTCCTGACATCAATCAGTATGTCTATAATAGGATCTGCAATTGGTGCTATGGCGGGAAGTTTCGATATCTTGCTATTAGGAAGGATACTTCAAGCAGCTGGAGCAGGGCTATTATTCCCATTGATGCTTAATACGGCTCTTATTATATTCCCAGCCGAGAAACGCGGAAAAGCGATGGGACTAGTCAGTCTTGTGTTCACAGCAGGACCTGCTTTAGGCCCAGCCATCTCAGGTCTTTTAATTGATTATCTAAGCTGGCATTGGATATTCTGGGTATCGCTGATGACTCTGGTGCTTGCTTTGTTGGCAGGCGTAGCGTTTATGAAAAATGTAGCACCTATAACCAAACCACGTATCGATATATACTCTCTAGTCTTGTCGACAATTGGTTTTGGTGGACTTGTTTATGGTATTAGTAGTGCAGGAGAGGGAGATCATGGTTGGAGTAACCCTGTTGTTATTGTGCCCCTGGTTGCCGGGGTTATCGCATTAATCTTATTTGTCATTCGTCAACTGAACATGAAAGAACCTCTTATGAACTTAAGAACTCTAAAGAACCCTATGTTTGCTATGGGTACTTTGCTGGTATTCATATGTATGATGGTTTATCTATCCGCCATGTTCATTCTTCCCATGTTTATGATTCGTGTTCTTGAATTTAGCGCACTGACGACTGGATTTATTCTTCTGCCAGGCAGTGTGATTTCAGCTGTATTTTCTCCTGTTATAGGGGCACTATTTGACAGATTCGGACCTAAGTTTTTGGTCGTACCTGGACTTATCATAGTTTCAGCCACTCTATGGTTCTGTTCTAATATTACAGTTGCTTCGTCCATTGCTTTGATTGTGGTCTTGCACACCTGTCTGATTGTCGGAATTCTTTTGGTATGGATGCCTGCTCAGACAAATGGTCTGAATCAGCTACCTCCTGATATGTACCCCGATGGTGCGGCTATATTGAATACACTTCAACAAATCGCAGGAGCTATAGGTATTGCAATGGCAGTAAGTATCATGACAACCGGAACCGCAGACTTTATTAAGAGTGTGGCTGATCCTACAGAGCCGGCAAATGCAACATTGGCCTTAATGGCTGGTATGCAGAACGCATTATTCTTCACGATGTTTGTAGCCCTTGCCGGACTTGTTCTAGGTGTATTTGTAAGACGAGTGAAAGTCCAAAAGTGGTCTGGAGACTCGGAATGATCATAATCTAGTGCCCCATCAGACAACCTTGATCTTATTTTGCTCGCGTAGAATTATAGCCTTCGTATCCCTAATATGTTCGACTGAGATATGATAAATCCGGCTGAGTTAAGTCACGAACAAAAATAGTCATTCCGCTCAGGGCTGTTCACTGGCTTTGTATTTGCCGGGGGGCATGCCCACTATTTTTTTGAAGCTTCTGATGAAGTTGGCATAGTCGCTGAAGCCTGACAGCTCGCAGGCTTCGGCGACGCTTTTCCCGGCGGTAAGATGGCTCATGGACAGGGAGATGCGCTTGCCCACAATGTAGGAGCGGATGGTAAGTCCCGTGTGCTCCCTGAATAGCTGGCTTATATATTTGCCGCTGTAATGAAACTCCTGCTCCAGCTGTGCGGACGAGATAGACTCTAGCAGATGCTCCTCAATGTACGTCATGGTCTGCCTGACCAGCTCCGGCATAAGGTTGTCCGAGGGGGACGTAGAAGACTGATAGAGGGTGTTAATGAACACAAGCAGCCGGGTGGCGTAAGCCTCTGCCAGCAGATCCTGTCCATAAGCCTCAGAGTGGAGGGAAGCGATCAATTGGTCGGCCAGTCTGGAGTAGAAGGCACATTGGTCCCGGGAGAGCCGGGTCAGATTGTCCTGCCCGAAGGGATGCGCGTCGAAGCAGGATAGCAGATTAGAACGCGGACTGGAGAGCCTTTGCAAGGTAGACCGCTTGATGTTCAGCCCGATCCGTTCGTACATTTGATTGTCGGTACAGACACACCGGTGCATTTCGCTGGGGCTGATGATGAACATGTCGCCGGGGGCCAGCTTGTAGCACGACTGCTCCAGATACATGTAGGCATTGCCTCTCAGGAACAGGTAGATTTCGTAGGCATCGTGGTGGTGATACGGCATGGCCGGGTTAAGAAGCTCGGTTGTGGTGGTTCTGTGGAAGCAGATCATTTCTTCCGGGATAGGGGTGAAAATATAGTTAGTGTTCTCATCCATAACAATCATTCCTTTTATTACACAATTTGGGATTATCGGTATCCGCGCAATATATGTTCGTGGATCTGCAAGGATTAACCAGTAAATATTTATTATAATACAGGAAAAGGAAGCGCTTGCAAGTGCTTCAAGAAGCATGGACAAGCAGGGTGCAAGATACCGCTGCCGCTTCAACCAGACAGGAGGTGACCACAGCAGGGTTTCGCAGAAATGATCCGAGCAGAAATTATACGATGAGGAGATGAGTCCATGATATCCAAGTTTAAAAAATCACTATGTACTGTATTGGCATCTGTAACCCTACTATCGGCAATGTTGGTACCCGCACCGCCCAAAGTTGCAGCTGCCAGCGATGTGACTGTTAATCTGTCCGCCCAGAAGCAGGTCATTCGCGGGTTCGGAGGTATCAACCACCCGGTCTGGATCGGCGATCTGACGGCCGCGCAGCGGGAGACCGCCTTCGGCAACGGAGCGAACCAGCTGGGCTTATCCATTCTGAGAATCTCTGTGGACGATAACAAGAATAACTGGTCTAAGGAGCTGGACACGGCCAAGGCGGCCGTTGCCAAGGGAGCCATCGTCTTCGCTTCACCCTGGAATCCTCCTGCAAGTATGACAGAGACCTTCAACCACAACGGGAATACCTCAGCCAAGCGGCTCAGATATGACAAGTACGGCGCGTACGCCCAGCATCTGAATGATTTCGTGACATACATGAAGAATAATGGGGTTAACCTGTATGCGATCTCGATACAGAATGAACCGGACTATGCCGAGACCTGGACCTGGTGGACACCTGCAGAAGTCCTGAACTTTATGAAGAATTATGCCGGTTCCATCAATTGCCGGGTCATTGCTCCCGAGTCTTTTCAATATCTGAAAAATATGTCCGACCCGATTCTGAATGATTCCCAGGCGCTGGCCAATATGGACATTCTGGGGGCACATTTGTATGGAACCCAGGTGAACAACTTTGCCTATCCGCTCTTCAAGCAGAAGGGCGCAGGCAAAGAGCTGTGGATGACCGAGGTCTATTACCCGAACAGCAATAACAACTCGGCCAATCTGTGGCCGGAAGCGCTGGAAGTAGCGTACCATATGCACAATGCGCTGGTGGAAGGGGATTTCCAGGCTTATGTATGGTGGTATATCCGCCGTCAATACAGCCCGATGAATGAAGACGGCAGTATCAGCAAGCGCGGGGACAGCATGGCCCAGTTCTCCAAGTTCGTCCGCCCGGGTTATGTAAGAGTGGACGCAACGAAGAACCCGAATACCAATGTCTATGTCTCGGCTTACAAGGGCAGTAACAAGGCAGTGATTGTTGCTATTAATAAAAGCAATTCGGCTGTAAGCCAGAAGTTTGTCTTGCAGAACGGCACAGCCTCCAGCGTGTCCACCTGGATCACGGACGCCAACCGGAAGGTAGCCGCCGGCTCTAACATTAATGTGTCGAACGGTGCTTTCACCGCCCAACTGCCTGCGCTTAGTGTAACTACCTTCGTAGCCACACTCGGAAGCAGCAAAAGCTCGGTAACGGATACTACTTATGAGGCCGACGCCGAAGTTGAAGCTGAAGCCGACACCACCCTGATCGTTGCAGAATAGAAGCCATTCACTCCAGTTTCCATAAGTAATCTTATCCTGGCCTGTAAACAGCAGCTTGTATAGTGCGTTTACGGGCCGGGATTTTTTAGCGAATAAGGAGGGTTATCATGTTCAAAGTGTTGGAGGGCCTTGCGTTATAGGGTTCACGGCTGCACCGTCCTTATTGGAGGACAGTGCAGCCGTTTGTACCTCAGGAGAACAATGAGACCTGGGGAATTCTCGCGGTACAGCCCGGAGGCTGTGAGGGAGCGGAATTAGTTGGATTTTCTACACTTGCTGATGGACGATGACCGCCTATGGTAACAGCAGTTGTATAAACAGCACTTAAATCTCCTGATTTTATCCCAAGTAGCGAAATTGGCTCATAATAGCTGCTGTTTATCCACTTGCTTCCGTACTTCTCTTCGTAATGGACAAATTAAGATACTTTTATCCATCTGCTTGTTCCAGTAACGGGTATCCACTCATGATCCCCTTCAGCCTGCCCCCGGCATTCCCTCAGAACACAACGTTTAGCAGTAGCTTGCCTGGTACACCTTCCGCGTGAAGTTCCCGTTTCGTTAAAAATCAAAGGTTTTTAGTTTTATTTTAAAATGAATCGTGCATCAGTCTCATACAAATTTTAATTTTGAATTGTTAAGCTATAACCATGCAATTTGATGTAAGCGTATACAAAAAGGAGGAACACGCGGAATGAGTAAAAAGATCTGGAGAAAGACACTTGCAGCAGCAATAAGCGGTACTCTGGTGTTGAGCATGATTACCCCGGGGCCGTTCTCCGCCCCGGTTCAGGCTGCTCCTGCAATTGCTGTCCCGGCGCAGGTAACCGCTGACTGGTACAAAACCTACCAGATGATGGATGGCGTAGGGGCCGCTTATGCTTATACAGATTCCGTCCATATGCTGCAGCTGGCTTCGGCCGGTCAACAAGATACCGTCAGGCATCTGCTGGATCTGACCTTCAGTGAATCCAAGGGTACAGGCCACGACATTGTCCGGGTCATCATCGGCGATAACGGCGGCCTGACCACTGCCAATGCCACCGCCGCCAGCCCGGGCTTCAATCCGCTGACCGGTCTGCTGGCAGATGTCAGCAAGCCCGGCTTCGATATCGAAGGCAATGCCATTCCCCTGCGCGGAACGGGCGGGCAATATGGATACAAAATAGAAGCGGAGAACCGCTATTACGATGGCAATACCGACAGTATCTGGCCTGTTGAACCGGAACACGCTCCAGGCACGCTGGTGCCTGTGCAGGATTTCGTATGGGATTATCCTTCCTGGGATCAGCCGGCAGGCAATGACGATGGAGGCCCGACCAACCTCCTGAGCGCACCGGGGGAGCATCCTGTGGTGATTAAGAACTCGCCGCGTACCCGCAAAGAGCTGTTCGATGTGGATCAGGTCTGGACGATGCGCCAGGCGATGCAATACGGCGTCAAGCAGTTCTACGCTTGTACATGGACGGTGCCTTACTGGATGAGCCAGTCCTCGACAGGCTCCCCTAACAAGATTGTCCGCAGTGATACAGCCACCATTAATGGTAAAGTGGTGAAAATTTACTACCAGGCCTATGCGGATTATCTCGTGAATTATATCCGCGGAATGTGGGAGCAATATGGGATTCCGATCACCCACATCAACCCCTTCAATGAGGTTGACCTCGCGGGCGGGTCAGCCGCGTACGTTACCGAGCTGATTAACGGTTACATCGGTCCTGCCTTGAAGAAGTCGATGCAGCCGGGCGGTGACCTCTATGATATTCAGAATCCGGACGGCAAGCTCATTGACTTCATTCCTCAGCTTGCCGCCGTGGACGGAACCAATCTGAACGCTTCCTTAAGCAGAGGCGGTGAGGTGTTCAGTCAGACCGATCCTGACAATGCCCTGGACAAAAACCCTTACCTCGATGTATTCACCACCCATCTGTATGGTACGGTCGGGATTGGCACGGATGAGAACAAGCTCTACCATACCGGTGACTTTTCCCAGAATCCGCTGGATTACTCCAAGGATGGGAGCAAGTATCCCGAATACCTGACCAAATATAAGCTCTGGCAGGCCGAATTCATGAATCAGGATACCGGTGACGGATCGGCCGGTGCCTATACTCAGCGGTACGGCAATCAGAACATCAATGACGCTGTGCGCTGGTCCAATCTGCTGACCAATATGTTCAGCAGCAACCCCGGATTTAACGGCTTTGTCTGGTGGAGTATGTGGGACAGCAACGGCGCGGACGGCTCCGACCTGATCCGCTTCGTTACGACCAACTCCCAGCAGGAGCCGGGACGGATTAGCACACTGACGGGCGAATACCGGTTGTTCAAGCGTTTTTACGGCTATGGGCATTTCTCCCGGTTTATGAATCCGGGTGATGTCCGGTTTGATGTCACGCGGGTGCCTGCGGCCGATATCAACGTGGTCGCCTTCAAGAACCCGAATACCAATGATTACTCGATCACGGCATCGAATGCCAAGAATGATGACAGTGTTCAGCCGCTTGAGTTCAATCTGAAGGACTTCCCGGCAGGCACAACCAGTGTTACCGTGTTCCGTACTTCAGGCAGCGAGAACCAGAAGAAGCTTGGCACGATTCCGGTAACGGACGGGAAGTTCGTTATTGACCTTCCGTCGGCCAGCATCGTAACGGTGGTTCCGTCCCAAGGCAAATTCGCCACCTACCAGGGGCTTGACGGAGAACGCGATATTTTCTCAACGCTGGAAGCAGAGGGCAACGACAATAGTATACCTGGCGACAGTGCAGGTAGTGCAGGACGCGCTGAAGAGGCCGTGACACTCGGTGCGGGCAAGTATCTCGCCTACAGAAATTTGAATTTTGCAGATGGCTCTGCGAACGGCGGTGTTGTGCGCAGACACTTGCTGTACCTGACTGCCCAGAGTAAATCAGCTCAAGGAGGCAAGCTTGCCGCTTATGTGCTTCCGGTGGGAAGCACTGTGGGCAGCAGCGACGATATCCTGTCCCAAGGCACGCGTGTAGCAGAAATACCGGTACCGGCCAATGAGGTCTACGGTAAATTCCAGGACATGGTTGATACAGGCGATCTTAGCGCTTACGGCCATAAGGATCTGTATATTGTGGCCGAACCGAACGGACCTGCGGGTACCATCACCGTTGACCGCTTCCTGTTCGGAGCAGGCGATTCCGATTGGAGTACTGCCGCGAATAACTCTACAGTATCCATTCCGGGCAACCTGCTGCTCAATGGGGATTTTGATACGGCAACCGCATCCAATACAGACAACTGGTCTGCTGGCCGTTACAACAAGGGAACCTTTGAGCCTGTTGCCTCAGGACCCGTGTTAACAGCAGATACCATACAGAGCTATTCGGGTCTGTCACGTTACCTGAAGAACAGCTCCACCTCGAAGGTTGCCGGTTCCGGCAAGCTTGCTGGCCGTATCGACGCTGCGGAGCAGTATGACGGAATGTGGCAGGATGTTACCGGTAAGCTGAGCAAGGGAGAGAGCTATAACTTCAAGGGTTATTTCCTCTCCATGATGAGCCGGCCGGAGAGCTATGATCTCGCTGCGGAGCATCCGGGGGATGTGGAAGCGGCGCTGGTATACTACGACCAGAACGGGACCCAGCTCGGCATGACGCCAATCAATGGCCGCGATATGCCGGAACCTTATGCAGCCCGGGAGGCGGGTGATCCTGCATACTGGACCGGCGGCAAATTTGTCGGACGTATCCTGGAGGGCGGGCCGCTCAGCTTAAGCTCCTTCCAGCCTGTAGATGTGAAGGTGGCGGACTGGCATGAGACGCCTAATGCTCCGTTTACCTATGATGAGCCGTCAGGTACGGCCAAGGTGGTGTTGGCGGTGTATGCGAAGGATGCCAACATCCTCTACGCCGATCAGCTGTCACTGACGCCGGAGGCCGTGGCTTCGCGCAATATTTTCGTGGATGGCGTTCAGCCGTCTAACTTCGATGCCTCCACTTACGAGTATAAGTATACGGTTTCGGGGAACGCCATACCGAAGGTAACGGCGGTAACGAGCGACCCGGCTGAAATCGTAAGCATCTCGCAAGCGGACAGTGCGCAAGGAACGGCAGTGGTCCGGTTCGTCAAAGGTGAACAGATCAGGACTTATAAAATCTTTTTCAGTACGAACGAAATTATCGGCTTTGCGGCTGGCCTTCCGGCGGGCTGGGAGGTTGTGAATCCGGCTGATCCGCAGACCGCACTTAGCTATAGTGCTGAGGGTGCGGCCATCCAGACCTTGAAGAGCGGCACGGAATATCCGGGCAGCCATAATATGCTGCAGATGCCGGGTTCGGCCGAAGGCAACTGGACGCTTACAGCGAAGCTTACGGTAGACAAACCGCTGAATGATTCGACTATGGGTGAGAATTCCCAAGCAGGACTTGGCATCAGCCGGACATCAAGCGGGGAGTTCTACAGAATCAATGCCAGGAAGGTAAACAACAATATCAAAGTGAATAATTCTGGGTTGATAGGTACTCAGCCCTTCACGAACAATACGAATCAGACTAATCTGAGCGGCATGAACTATTATCTGCGGATTGTAAAGGAAGGCAATGTGGTTCAAGGGTATTTCTCCACGAACAGCGGCTCTTCCTGGCTGGCGATGGGGAATCCATCAACGTATACCCCGGACTTCTTCAAGGATGCCAAGGTGCAGTTGTACGGAACCAATACCAGCGCAGTAACGGATTTCAAAGTAACCTTTTCCAATGTGACTCTAGTCAAGACCCTGGGGGAGACGGGTGAACTGGACCCTGATCAGCAGGCTGTGGAGGAAGCAGCGGCGCTTATCGGCAACCGGCTTACCGTTCCGAATGCAGTGGCAGGTGAAGATCACGCTAAGCTGATAGCCAAAGCACAGGCCGTCCTGAATGAGAATGAGGAACTGAGCCTGCTGGGAGTGACTACAGCTATTACCTTCCAGAACGGCGGATTTACGCTAAGGATAACGAAGGGAAGCGTCAGCGTATCGGTTAATCCTTTCACCCTTGTGGCTGGTATTAAACCGACAAGAGATTTCGAGGATCAGACGGTTCAGGGCTTCAAGCCGAAGGGCGGGGCAGGGGTAACGGTTGCACCTACCCAGGAAGCCAATCATACCCCGGGCGGAGCTTATGCACTGAAGGTTACAGGCAGAGCAGCCAATTCGGATGGACCTTCCGTGAATGTGAAGGACCTTGTCACGATTGGCAATGAGTACAAAACAACAGTATGGGTGAAGCTGATCAGCCCGGCCAGCGCACAGCTGAAGCTGACTGCCCAGGTCAATGATACTACGCCGTATTATGTCAGTCTGTCCACCCAGACGGTCAATGCAGGCGGAGACTGGGTGAAGCTGGAGGGGACGTACCGTTATCTGCACGAGGATGTCACTTTGTATGTAGAGAGCCCGAACAGTGCTGTTGCAGCCTACTATATTGATGACTTCAGCTTCGAGAATACGGGGCTCCAGACGATTGCTTCGCTTAAGGATGCCTATAAGAACGACTTCCTGCTGGGCAATGTGCCGGGCAATAATGACATTAACCCGGGCAACGGACAGAATGCGTTCTTCAATTATCATTTCAACAGCGTGACCTTCGAAAATGAGATGAAGCCGGATGCACTGCAGAAGACCAAGGGGACCTACACCTTCACGAGGTCTGACGACATGATAACCAAATCTCAGGCGATGGGAATGGAAGTACACGGTCATGTACTTGTATGGCATAGCCAGACTCCCGCGTGGTTCACCCAGCAAGTGGACGTTTCGGGCAATGCACTGAAGGATCAGGCGGGGAATCCGCTCTATCTCAGCCGCAGTGAGGCGCTTGCGAATATGCGGACTCACATCAAGACCGTAATGGAACACTACGGGAATAAGGTGAGCTCATGGGATGTTGTCAATGAGGCCATGCAGGACGGACCTCCGGCAGTATCCGACTGGAAAGATGCGCTGCGGAAGTCGCCTTGGTATTATTCCGTAGGTCCAGACTTCGTCGAGCAGGCCTTCCTGGCCGCACGGGAAGTGGTGGACAGCAACCCGGATTTGAAAGGGATCAAGCTGTATTACAATGATTTCAATGATGAATTCCCGGAGAAGCGGGACGCTATCCACGACATGGTCAAAGAGATGAATGACCGTTATGCCGAAGCCCATCCGGGCAAGCTGCTGGTTGAGGGCATTGGGCTGCAGTCCCACTATGACATGAGAACCAAGCCCGCCAATGTAGAAGCGGCCATTGAGAAGTATGCTTCCCTGGGCGTGGAAATCTCTATAAGCGAACTGGATGTGCTGGCGGGAATGAATTCTTCCCTCTCCCCGGAGTGGGCGGAGAAGCAGGCTAGCCTGTATGCCCAATTGTTCCAGATTTATAAGAAGCATGCCGATAAAATCGCGCGTGTCACCCTCTGGGGTTACACCGACAGTTCAAGCTGGAGATCCAGCCAGAATCCGCTGCCATTCCTTAGTTCTCTGGCACCGAAGCCTGCCTATTACGCAATTATCGACCCGGAGAAGTATCTGGCCGAGCATCCGCTCTATATTACGCCCGAAACCAAGAGCTCTACAGCCCTCTACGGGACACCGGATATTGACGGAAGCATGGACGACATCTGGAAGAATGCGTCTGAAATTCAAATCGACAACCATCTGATGGCCACAGCAGAAACGGCCGGCACAGCCCGGACGCTATGGGACGAGGAGAACCTGTATGTGCTGTTCCAGGTGAAGGATAAGCAGCTTAGCAAAAACAATACAGATAAGACAAAGCAGGATTCAGTAGAAGCCTACGTGGATGAAGACCGCGTCAACGCCTGGCCGTACCGTGAGGATGATGGACAATACCGGGTCAACTATGCCGGAGAACAGTCCTTCAAGTTCCTCAGTAATTCGACTCCGGCGACCTCCCCTGGCTTCGAATCAGCAGCGGTAACGGCCGGAACGGATTATATGGTGGAAATGAAGATTCCGTTCCGCACCATCACACCGGAGAATGGGACACAGATCCGGTTCGATGCGCAGGTGAATAACGCAAACGGAGCCAATCTGATCGGCGTAGCCACCTGGAATGATCTGATCGGCAGAGCGTCGAAATCGACAGAGGTATTCGGCAGCCTGACCCTCAGCGGCAAGGGAGATCAGACTCCGCCAACCTGGGCGGAGGGAAGCAAGCTTGAAGCCACGGATATCACCAGCACCGGAGTTACCTTATCGTGGCCGGCGGCAGCGGATAATCTTGGAGTCACCAGCTACCGGCTATACAACGGAGTGGATGCTGAACCGGTGATCATCACCGGCATTGAACCGGAAGAGACTGTAAGCGGAGCGGTATATCGCCATCAGGTGACCGGACTTATGCCCAATACGCAGTATACCTTCAAGGTGGAAGCCGGAGATGCTGCCGGGAACTGGAGCAAGGACGGACCTTCCGTCCCGGTAACTACACTACCGACTTCAGATACTACCCCACCGGTATGGGCAGAAGGAAGTAAGCTTGAAGCCTCTGGCATTACAAGCAAGGGATTGACTCTGACATGGTCGGCTACGGCATCGGACGAGAGCGGCATCGCCGGTTACCGGATTACGAATGGAACCGGTGACAAGCCGGTTACGGTTACGGATGCCGTGTATACGGAGACGGTGACCGGGGCTGTATACAGCCATCAGGTAACAGGACTGATGCCGGGTACGCAGTATACGTTCACAGTGGAGGCAGTAGATACCGGCGGCAATTGGAGTGCCGGTGGACCTTCGGTTTCCGCGGCAACATTGCCCGCTGCGGATACGGCACCTCCGGCTTGGACAGCGGGAAGCAAGCTTGAAGCCTCACGGATCACGGCAATCGGCCTTACGTTAACCTGGACAGACGCTGCCGACGATACAGCAGTGACTGGCTATAAGCTCTATAGAGGATCTGAGAAAATCGCGGAGTTGCCTGGAACAACGCACCGTTATGAGGTAACCGGACTCGCGCCGGGCACAGGATATAACTTCTCGGTGCAGGCCGTGGATGCGGCAGGGAACTGGAGTACGGACGGTCCCGCTATCTCGGTAGCTACGCTAAGCAATAAAGGTGCAGAACCAACGCCGGTACCAACACCTGTGCCAACGCCAGTACCAACACCAGTACCAACATCACTATCAACATCTGTGCCGGGATCGACGCCGACAGCAACACCGGTGCCGGGAACAACAGCAACACCGGCCCCGTCGCAGGCACCATCGACACCGACACCAGTGCAGGCCAGCCCGTTCACAGATGTAGGTGTCAAATACAGCTGGGCTTCGGAGGCGATTAACACGCTGTACAGTCTGGGCATCATCCAAGGAACCTCCGCGACCACCTTCAGCCCGGAGAAGAACATTACGAGAGCCGACTTCGTGCTGCTGGTAATGAGAGCATTGGGCCTCGAAGCGGAATCCGGTTCCAGCTTCGCAGATGTAAGCCCGGGAGCCTACTATGCTGAAGCCCTCAGCATGGCGAAGAAGCTGGGAATTATCAATGGAACGGATGGCAACCACTTCAATCCGAAGGGCGAAATCTCGCGGCAGGATATGATGGTGATTGCAGCCAGAGCCTTGAAGGCAGCGAACAAATTATCTGCCGGCGGCACTGCCGGTGACCTGAGCGGCTACACAGATCGAATGAAGGTGGCGAAGTATGCTATCGAAAGTGTAGCGGCACTGGTCAAAGAGGGAATTGTCCAGGGAGACGGCAAATCCCTCCATCCCACCGGAACCGCTACGCGGGCGGAAGCCGCTGTCATGATCTTCCGGATGCTGGAGAAGTAAGCATCCGCAAGCGAAGCTATGAAGTAACAAAGTGACAGTGTGACAAAATAACAAGCAACAACTAACAAAGTAACAAAGTAACAAAGTAACATACCTCTTGGCAGTCAATGTCTATAGACATCAGAAGATGGCATAGACGTTGACCGCTGGAGGTTTTTTTATTGTAACGGAAATTATATATCCGTCTGCTGTGGATAAGGGGGCATGGCGTGGGAATCAGTACTCATTGAATGAACCAGAGGCCGGATGAGTAAATGAGTAAGCCTAGAATGTATGCGAAAAACTGAATACAATGTGCGGGTGCGAGGGTGGGTGAGCTAATGTATGCGAAAACAAACATGGACTGGACGCGCCGCGTAGGCCGAATGTAATCGAAAAACCGAACATAATTGGACTGTGAGCGCCACGTAAGCCAAATGTAATCGAAAAACCGAACACAATTGGACTGTGAGCGCCACGTAAGCCGAATGTAATCGAAAAACCGAACACAATTGGACTGGACGCGCCGCGTAGGCCGAATGTAATCGAAAAACCGAACACAATCAGACTGGACGTGCCACGTAGGCCGTGCGTTTATGGCAGGTTGTGTCAGAAGTATTTTCACAGAAAACCGAATACAATGTGCTGGTACGAGGGGGCGTGGGCCGTATGCTCCAGAAATGGGTAAGGGGGAGGCAGCCATACGAGTTGCTTGGACCGCAGAGGTTCTTACATTATCCATACGCAGGGTGATTTTGTTCTTTATGTAGATAAGGCTTCATGTGAAGCACAAAGGGATAAATCCCTCTGATTGCACCGGAGGTGGGCGAAAGGAGGAAACGAAAGGTGAAAATCCCTCTGATTGCGCCGAAAGTGGGTGAGAGGAGGAAACGAAAGGGAAAAATCCCTCTGATTGCGCCCGAAGAGGGAGAGAGGAAGAAATGAGAGGGATAAATCCCTTTGATTGCGCCGAAAGTGGGTGAGAGGAAGAAATGAGAGGGATAAATCCCTTTGATTACGCCGGAGGCGGGCGAGAGGAGGAAATGAGAGGGATAAATCCCTCTGCCGCCACCCCTGGACATTGGTCAAGGAGGGAAGGAGGAGCAAAAGTGCACCTCAATCCACCGGAAGTGGGCGGTAGGCAGGAAGGAGGAGCAGAAGTGCACCCCAATTTGCCCAAAGCGGGCGGCAGGCAGGAATGAAGAGCAAAAGTGCACCTCAATCCACCGGAAGTGGGCGACAGGCGGTAGCGTCAAGAAGTTTGTGTAAGAGAGTAGAAGTACCTCCCCGGGTTACGGGTTGGGGGTGTAGGTGTTTCTGGGGGGAGGGGGAACCCCGGCCCCCAGAAACTGGATTCATCCGCTATGCTTCATCGGGTGTAGGTACGGAAGGGTAGCGGGATTCAAAGAGCTCCAGGAGCTTCTTTTTAACGGGTTCCATCCCAAAGCCAGGGACGACCCGCTGCGCATGACGTTCATTGTAGTCGAGCATTTCCAGATACACGATTTTCTCCGCCGCATCCATATTCGTCAGACTGTTCATCGGTTTCAGGCGTTTGCGGATTTCCTTGT
>NZ_JABMKX010000011.1 GCF_013204885.1 Paenibacillus tritici | reverse complement strand
AACGTTCGCCGAGTTTGATCGGTTATTTACGCTGCAAAGGCTACCTGTGGAGTGGAAGATTTATTTAGCCCATGCTATTGATTTAATTACCAGAATATAGGTAATCAACAGGCTTAACGTTTTTCCACTTGCTTGTTTCGCATCACAATTTAGACACATTTTCTCGCAGGGATAGCTACATTGGGCTATAGTCAGCCCGCTTCCTTTTATTTACACTGAAAACGTTATTATAGAGTGGCGGTTATCTATCATCGTCAGGTTATACCAGTTTGCTCAGTTGGTAAAGATAGAATGGAGAACAGGCATACACCGAGGGGAGTGAATCATGCCACTAAACCAAATCTTCCATCCGTCCGGTTTATCCAAAGCTAGTGTTGTACTCTTAGCAGGTTTGTTAGCCACATGCTTGTTCTATTGCAATGTAGCCAAGGCGGAGAGAAGTACAGAAGCAGCGATTCCGCTCCAGCCCATTGTTGATTCGGCCAGGACTGGAGAGAGGATTAGTCTGGAACCCGGAACCTATTCGGGCCCTGTCCGCATTGATAAGAAATTAACCATTGACGGGAACGGCGCGGCAACTCTTCTCAATACCGGCCCGGATGAACCGGCCGCAGTGCTGATCCTGGCCGATGGTGTACAGCTGGAGAATCTGAATATTCAGCAAAATAACGACGGAGAAGCTGCGGCGGTTCGGGTGGAAGCCGACAGGGTGACGTTGCAGGGACTTGTGATTCATTCAGCGGGGTATGGAATTGTACTGCGTGAAGCGGATGGCGGAGTGCTGTCGGGGAACAAGATCCGCTGGTTTATTCCCCCTGGAGAGGCGCCAGGCCTGAGAGGCAACGGGATAGATCTCTATAACTCTCATGGCGCTGAGATCAGAGACAACGACATATCCTATCTGCGGGATGGCATCTATCTGGAGAACAGCCGCAATACGGTGGTCGATCAGAATAAGCTGTCTTATCTGCGGTACGGGGTCCACTGCATGTACATCAACGGCTCTAAGGTCACTAACAACATTGGCGAATATAACATTACCGGCGCCATGGTGATGGGAGTAACCGATGTTGTGGTCTCCGGGAACTCCTTCCGCAAGCAGAGCCGGAATGTCCATTCCCAGGGAATCCTGCTCTACGATGTGCGTAATTCTACCCTTACGAACAATCTGGTAGAAGGCAACCGGGTGGGGATTTATATGCAGCAATCCTCCGATAATGTCCTGCAGCATAATCTGGTCCTCCGGAATTATACCGGCATTCAATTCGAGAATGCAGAGGGCAACCGCTTCCAGCGCAACGGTTTTGTGGCGAATGTCATTGAAGCCCAGGCCACGGGCAGCAGGGACAATGAGATGAACGGGAATTATTGGGATGCGTTCGAAGGACTGGATCTTACCGGCGATGGCATCAGCGATCTGAAGTATGCGATCAATCCCTTTTATCAGCAGCTCGTCACCCGTAATGCAGCTTATCAGCTTTTTTTCCAGTCACCGGGCATGACGTTTCTTAGTGATATGTATACCAGCGGTACAGCGCAGTGGTCAACGGATTCAGCGCCGCTCATGCAGCTTGATGCAGGGGCAGTCACCACGGATCAGGCATCAGGGGGCCAAGGCACAGTAATGGTAGCGGGCTGGCTGTTAATGTTTCTATCCGTAATTACAATAATATATCTGGGGGTACTGAGATTATGAGAAAATGGAGTCTGGTCTTGACGGTAGTCATGAGCCTGCTAATCCTCGCCGCTTGCGGGCAGAAGAAGTATGAGCCGGTGGCCATCAACGAAGAAGTGGATATCTGTGTCGTCTGCAACATGCAGGTGAAGGATGATGCATTCGCCACGCAGCTGACCACCAAGGACGGCAAGAATTATAAGTTTGATGATATCGGCTGTATGAATGAATGGAAGACAACCAACGGGACCGATCAGATCGGTATGGATTATGTCCGCGACTATAACGACAAATCCTGGGTTGAATTCAGCAAAGCCAGTTATGTCTATGACGAGACTCTGCGTACGCCCATGGCCTATGGGGTTGTCAGCTTCAAGGATCAAGCGGCAGCCGAAGCCTTCGTGAAGGAGCAGGGGCTTGGAACCGTGCTGAGCGCCGGAGAGCTGGCTTCCCATGAATGGAAGCAGAATAAGGATATGATGAACATGGACATGCCTGGCGGAGAGGATCATATGAAGGAGCATAGCTCGGAGGAAGGTACTTCGTCAGAAGAGATGGATATGTAAGCATGGCAGACATTCTGCAAATTGCCCGCAGAGAGCTGAAGATGGGCTTCCGCAACCCGTGGGCGTATTCCTTCCTGGCTTTATTCTGCACCTTCAGTCTCAGTCTGCTGCTGATTAATGCCAATAATGTAGTGGAAGGTTATACTGCCGTCACGGGTTCCATGCTGAGCCTGATTCTGTATCTTTTGCCATTGATGACGTTATTCCTGGGTTCCTTCTCGCTAACCTCGGAACAGGAGGACGGCAGCTGGCAGCTCTTATCCACGTATCCCATTGGAACATTATCGTTTGTGCTGGGCAAGTATACGGGGCTGGCCGCCGTATTGTTAGTTATTGTAGCGTTTGGTTATGGACTCATGGGTCTGGTCAGCGGATTTCTTGGCACGGCGTTTGATTCCGGCACTTATTTTCTCTTCTTGGCCTTCTCTGCGGGACTGGTTTTGCTGTTCTTGACGATCGCCCTGCTCATCGGCTCCCTCTCCCAGAGCCGCTGGCAAGCCCTGACCGTCTCCGTTGCGGTATGGTTCTTCGCCGTAATCGGCTGGCCGACCTTTCTGATTGCAGGCTTGGGGCTGCTGCCCTATCTCTGGATCAAGCCGCTGCTGATTGCGCTCACGATTCTTAACCCGGCAGAGCTTGTTCGCCTGTTCGTTGTCGTTAAGCTGGGCGGGGGGGCTGTCCTGGGGCCGGAATATTATCAGTGGGTGGAGTGGATTAGCCGTCCGGGCGGCAGTCTGTTATTTATCGCGGTCTGTCTAGTCTGGATACTGCTGTCTATCCTGTCGGTGTATTGGATCTGGGAGAGGGGGCGTTCCCGTGGATAACCCGCTGGTTCAGGTACAAGGAATCTCCAAGCGGATCAAAAAACAAACGTTGGTCGAAGAGATCAGCTTCCAAATTCCCGGAGGCAGCATTCTTGCCCTCTGCGGAGGGAATGGGGCAGGCAAAAGCACCGTTCTGCGAATGGTGGCCGGAATCCTGCAGCCGACTTCAGGCGAAATATCCGTGAGCGGACTGCACTGGAAGACATCACGCAAGCTCTACTCGCAGCAAATTGGCTATATGCCGGATGACTATCAATTCAGCCATGGATTGTCTGCCGAAGAGATGCTGACCTTCTGGGCGGCGCTGCGCAAAATTCCCGGGCGCAAAACCAGGGTAGAGGAAGTCCTTACCCTGGTTGGCCTTGCAGATAAACGCAACAGCCTGGTGAACACCTTCTCCAAAGGGATGCGCCAGCGGGTTCTGTTCGCTCAAGCGCTGCTCGGCAAACCGCCGCTGCTGATTATGGACGAGCCGACCAACGGGCTGGACCCGTTCTGGATGAATGAATTTGTGAAGCTGCTTCAAGGCATTAAGGAGGAGGGGCATACGGTTATTTTCTCCACCCATCAACTGGAGATTGCGGACCGGGTCGCGGATCAGATTGTATTTCTTAACCAGGGTAAACATGTGGGATCAGGCCCAACCGAAGAGATCCGTGCAGAGTTCGGTTCTCTGTATGCTGCCTTCAACCACAGTCTGGGGCTGGGATGAAGCTCCGCCGGATCGTTGCCCTGCTGGTAATTGCCATAGCGACTATAGCTGTAATATGGGTATACATGGATCATTCCAGCCGCACTCCGTCCGGAAGATTGGCGGTGGGGGCTCCGGCTCCTGATTTTGAAGCGGTCACCTGGAAGGGGGAGAAGGTGCGTCTGAGTGATTACAAGGGCAGAGTCGTGCTGCTTAACTTCTGGGCCACCTGGTGCAAGCCCTGTATGCAGGAAATGCCGTTGTTAAATGAAATTCATGAGTCCTCAGAGACTCAAATTGCGACCTTGTTCATTAATGCAGGAGAATCCAAGGGCACGGTATCCAAGTATATGGAGCAGCAGGACTTCTCTTTCCCTGTAATCATTGATGTCACCGGCAAAATATCGGCTTCGTACGGGGTTGCCGCACTACCGTCCACCTACATCATCAATACAGAAGGTGATATCCAGAAGATCGTGCTCGGTGAGATCGCAGACTTCAAGGAGCTGCAGCAATGGCTTGTAGAAGCCGGTGCAGCTAAGTAACTTATATTATTCCCCCAACCTCCGCAGCGGCCGCTCGGGGGTTGGCTTAGTGTTTGGGTTGGAGTTGGGGCTGCTGCCGAGTTTAAGTGGATTAACTACACTTGCTCATGATCGGAAGCGTCTTTGACAGGAAACAGTTGGAAAAACAGCACTTAATAGGCGGCAAATGGAGCAGAGTGGAGGGAATGCATGAAATTAAATGACGTTTATCCAACTAATACCCTCAGACTCTCCAAAACACCCAAATTAAGATACGTTTTTCCAACTACTTCTGCTGTGTGGATGCCCTGGATGCTCCTCCTTGACCGTTACTCTTTACACCCTTCAGCCTGAGATAGTCTTGAATTTTAGGACTCCGCTAGATTCATTGCCTCGGCTATGAATAACGTAGCTATATAATGTCTATGGAGGATTCCGCCGTTCCGATCTATGATCTCATGCAGCTTGGAGCTTAGTTCATTCTTCTCTGCTTCGGGAAGCCCGATGAATCCGTTGCTGGTCCGGAGGAAATTAATGAAGCTCTCCGCATTATCCCGGCTCTCCCAGGGATAGCTGTATACCTCCGTTTTTCCGAACTCATCCCTGGCTGACAGCTCTGACTTTGTTCTATCTACTCTCCGTTTGATTTCTTCCAGCTTATTGAACCAGGAGACCTCATATTGTGCGCAGACCTCAGCAATCTGCTGCTCCATATTACTCTCCCCTTGCAAATAGAAATTCCAGAAGAGCGCCAGTCTTCCTCCGGGCTTAAGCAGCCGCCCGCATTTCGCATAGCCTTCCGGCTGCGGCACCCAATGAAAGGCCTGGGCAGAGAAGATCAGGTCGAAATCCTTCTCCGGCCCGGACCAGTGCTCAAATCTTGAGGTTACAAATCGTACGTTCTTCTCCTTATGCTTCTGTCTTCCCAATTCCGCCAATTGCGGGCCGGGTTCAATACATAGCAGCTCATACCCGCGGTTCAGGAACAGCTCCGAGGCCTTGCCGCTGCCCGCCCCAATCTCAAGGATTCTGGATTCCGCAGTCAGCGAAGCCTCTTGCACGATCTGCTCAATGAGGGTGGATGGATAACTGGGCCTATACTTATCATAGTATTCAGCCACTTCATTGAAACGTTCGCTTTCCTTGAGCCAGTCTTTGTTCACCATTCGATTCACTCCCTATCCTTGGATAATGCTATTTACGCCCTCGCTTGTGCATGGTTTCACATTGTAGGAAGAATGATTCACTCCCCGGGTGATTTCGTCCGCAGAAAAGAAAAAATATTTCTTTTTTAAATTAATTTTAGAAAAAATGCTCCATTATAATCCAAAATCTGCTATACTCATAAAAAGAGGGAGCACAAGTCAGGAAATCTGACACGGGAGTAAGCGCTCACCTTACACTAATACTGAGGGGGAATGTTGTGTGGGAACCAACAGAAAGGGCTTCACGGTATCATTACTGCTGACCATGTCATTATTGCTTGCGGCTTGCGGAGGGAATGGCAATACGAAGGGCACCCCTGCAGGAAGCACCGGAGAGGCTGGCACTGGAGCCGGGGCAACACCTGCTGCGGAGCCGGTTAAGCTGGAGTTCTGGACGATTGCACTTCAACCGACGTTCAACGACTATTTCAATGAACTGATCACCAAGTATGAGGGCAGCCATCCAGGAGTAAATGTGGAGTGGAAGGACTATCCTTATGATGCGATCTCGCAGCGTCTGCTCACCAGCACGGCCAGCGGCAAGAGCCCCGATGTAGTGAATCTTAACACCGAATTCGCCAGTCAATTAGGCAGTAAGGGTGCGCTGCTGAATCTGAACGAATATCTGACGGACGATCAAGCGAAGAGTTACTTTGACGGCATTTATAATTCTACTGTGTTGGACGGCAAAGCTTATGCGCTTCCCTGGTATACAGGCACTGAAGTGCTGTTCATGAATAAAAAGCTGGTGGAGAAGGCCGGACTCGATCCTGCCAGCCCGCCGCAGACCCGCGACGAGCTGGTGGAATGGGCCCGCCAGGTTCACGAGAAGACCGGTGCCGCGGGTTATGCGCAGCAGCTCGTCTCTAAGCTTTTCCCGATCGACGGCATCCCGATTCTTAATGAGGATAAGACGGCAGCGGCCTTCAACACGCCGGAAGCCGAGGCCATGATCGCCCAGATGCGCGATCTGATGAAGGAAGGCGTGGTGCTGAAGGAGGATGCGGACTTCAGCAAGCAGATCCAGTATTTCTCCGGGGAGCAGGTAGCCTTCCAGCTGTCGGGCCCAACCTTCATCAACTTCATCAAGACCTCCGCGCCGGATGTCTACAAGAATACAATTGCCGTACCGCTGCCAACCGGCAAAGCTAACCTGCGCCTCTCCAATTCAATGAATCTGGTGGTGCCGCAGAAGTCGAAGAACCCGGAGCAGGCGGTGGAATTCGCCGCCTTCATTACGAATAGCGAGAACCAGACGGCCTTCTCCAAGGTCGCCAACACACTGCCTTCAAGCCGGGCTTCGATTGAAGATCCGTTCTTCACAGACTCCGACGGCTCACTCGAAGCCGAAGCCAAGGTCGCTTCCTCACAGAGTCTGGACAAAGCTACGGATTACATGGTTGGCGTACCGAGTGCCGGGGATATCAACTCTGCACTGGCACGGGGGCTACAGGAGATTCTGATGAACGATGCGGATATCAAGGAAACGCTGAACAAGGTGGAGAAGGAAGTCAATAATATCATCAGTCAGGGTTCCTAGACTGTTGAGGTACAGCTTGATGATGGGGAATCCCCCCAATTTACATGTTTGTGCCCCCGCAAAGCACCTGAGTAAACCTCTAAGCTAAAGCCTTACTTTGCGGGGTTATTTGAAGGAGAAGGAGGCGTGGCGGGTGTACAAGAGGATTCGATCCGAATCTTTTACCGCGTGGGCGTTTATGGCAC
This sequence comes from Paenibacillus tritici, assembly GCF_013204885.1. Taxonomy (GTDB): domain Bacteria; phylum Bacillota; class Bacilli; order Paenibacillales; family Paenibacillaceae; genus Paenibacillus_AQ; species Paenibacillus_AQ tritici. The sequence continues at coordinate 331,868 of NZ_JABMKX010000011.1, read as the reverse complement.
CGGGTCTGCTGTTCTTGGCGGTGTTTACCTTTTGGCCGATTATTTACGGGATTCCGCTATCATTAACCGATTATTCTGTCATTGCAGAGACGCGTTACGTGGGTCTGGATAACTTCACCCGGGCCTTCCAGGATCACAATTTCCTGATTTCGCTGTGGAATTCACTGGTGTATGTGCTGATTGTGCCGGTGATCCAGATCCTGGCGATTCTAATGGCGATTCTGGTCAACAGCCGGATTCCGGGCATCAAAATGTTCCGGGCCGCCTACTATATACCGGTCGTAACCTCGATGGTTGCGGTAGCGCTGATCTGGAGCTGGCTCCTGGGCAATAACGGCGTTGTCAATTATCTGCTGCTGAAGGCGGGGATTCTCAGTGAGCAGGTCTCCTGGCTCTCCACGAGCAGCACAGCGCTGTATGTTCTGATGTTCATTACGATGTGGAAGGGTCTCGGCTATTACATGATGCTCTATCTCGCAGGGCTGCAGGGTATTCCGGCGGATCTGTATGAGGCTGCGCGCGTAGACGGGGCGGGTCCGCTGCGGCTGATTGTGCATGTGACGCTTCCGCTGCTGCGTCCGCATATTCTTTTCTGCACCCTGATTTCGGTCATGGGGGCGATCCGCGTGTTCGACGAGGTCTACATTCTGACCAAGGGCGGGCCGGGGACCTCTACACTGACCTCAAGCGTTTATATTTTTCAAAAAGGGCTGGAGCAGTTCAATTTCGGCTATGCCTCGGCGCTCGGGCTGATCGTCAGTGTCCTGGTAGGAGCGCTTAGTGTACTGGTATTCCGGCTCAACCGGAAAGGCGGGGTGAATAGCTATTGATGCCGCGTAGCTTGCGTTATCTGATTACCTATATTCTGCTGATTCTGCTTGCTCTGTTCATGATGGGGCCCTTCCTGTGGCTGCTGAGCGTATCGCTGATGCCGGGGCGCAATGTGTTTGCGAACCCGCCGGCCATTCTGCCCACCTTCATCGCTTTCGATAATTATGTGCAGGTGTGGAACTTCATGAATTTCCCGCGTTATATTATGAACACGGTGGTCATTACGCTGCTTGGGGTAGCCTTCAATATCCTGCTGTCCTGCCTGACAGCGTATCCGCTGGCGGCTTTCCGCTTCAAGGGGCGGAACCTGATCTTCACGCTGCTGATCTCGACCATGATTATTCCGTCGGCGACCGCAATGATCGTACATTATCTGACCATTCAGTCCTTTCATCTGGGCAATACGTTCCTTGGCGTGGTTCTTCCGGCGGCGGTGTCAGTGTTCAATATTTTTCTGATGCGGCAGACGTTCCTGGGCATCCCTGCAGACATCCGCGATTCGGGCAAAATGGACGGGGCCTCCGAGCTGCGCATCTTCATTCAGCTCGTGATGCCGCTCGTCAAACCGGGGATTGCCGTCATCGGCCTGCTTGAGGTGATGGCGTTCTGGAACAATTTCCTGTGGCCGATTGTAGTGCTGGATGATCCGCAGAAGTATCCGCTGGCGGCGGCACTTACGTATCTGAACGGGCAATTCTCTTACAACTTCGGCTGGATAGCCGCCGGTACCATGATCTCGGTGCTGCCGATTATCACCGTGTTCCTGTTCACGCAGAAGTATTATATGGAAGGTATTGCGGGTGCAATTAAAGGGTAACTAAGGAGGCATTATTCAATGGGAATTTCGTTACGGGACTGCCAGTATTTGTTCCGCGATTATTATGCCGGGGGAGAAGAGCTTGTACTGGAAGGTCCGCAGCTGCGCTGTGAGCTGGCCTCACGCTATGCCATGAATCAGGATGTACAGGGTCTGCTGGAAGACGGCGGAGGAATACAGATTCTGAAGCCGGCCGGTCCGGGCGTAGCCACTGCCGACAAGGGCAATGCTGAGCTGATGCTGGAGTACGATGGCTCGCTGGCTGCGGATGGCTACCGGCTGGTGATCGGCAAGGAAGCGAAGCTTGTGGTGGCTGCTTCAAGCCGCCGGGGGCTGAAATATGGGCTGGAGGCGCTGAAGCAGCTGCTCACCATTGAGGGGGACTGCTGCCGGCTGCCGGTGGTTACGGTGGAGGATGAGCCCTCTTTTCCGGTGCGGGGAATTATAGAAGGGTTCTATGGAACACCGTGGAGCTTCGCGGACCGCATGGATGCGGTCAGGTATATGGGCGGGCACCGCATGAACGCCTTCATGTACGCGCCGAAGGATGATCCTTATCACCGGGAGCTGTGGCGTGAGCCTTATCCGGACGACATCTTCGCCGGGATTCATGAGCTGAAGCAAGAATGCGACAAGCATCTGGTGGATTTCTACTATTGTATCAGTCCCGGCAATGATCTGGAATTCCGCAGCAAGGAGGACTTCTCCAGGCTGGAAGAGAAGCTGGCTGCGATGATCGCGGTCGGAGTACGGCATTTCGCGCTGCTGATGGATGACATTGATTATGTGCTTACGGGCGACAACAGGCAGTTTCTGGAACGCTCCGGGGCCGCCCATGCTTATGTGACGAACCGGGTCTACGATTATTTGGCATCGTGTCTGCCCAGCTTCACCCTGGCGATGTGTCCCTCGGAATATTGGTCGTATTGGAACACGGAGTATAAGAAGGATATCCGGGAGCAGCTTCATCCGAATGTAAAAGTATTCTGGACCGGCTACTTCGTGTTCGCCCCGGAGATCGGCCGGAAGCATGCGGAGGATAACCGCAGCTATTACGGGCATGAGCTGTGGCTATGGGACAATGTTCCGGTGAATGACTGCGACAAGGACCGGCTGTTCCTTGATCCGGTGCGCGGGCGCAGCTCCCGGCTCGGGCAATTGGGGCATACGGCGGTCGTTGCCAATCCGATGAACCAATGGGAATGCTCCAAGATCACACTCACAACGATGTCCCATTATATGTGGAACAGTGAGCGGTACATGCCTGAGCTGTCCTGGGAGCTGTCCGTCCGTGAATTCGCTGGAGAGCTGGCGGACGAGATGATGTTCTTCTGCCAGCAGAATCTGAACAGCCGCCTGTATTCCGGCGGGTACCCGGAGCTGGAAGATGCGCTTGCCCGCCGGGACCTGGCGTGGCTGGATAGCTATTTCAGCCGGCTGGAGCAGGCTGCTGAACGGCTTGGCGGGCTAAGTAACGCCAAGTTCGCCGAAGAAGCGGGGCCCTGGCTGCGCCGGGCAACGGCGGATGCCGCGCTGTGGCAGGCTATCCGCAGACAACTGGCGAAGCCGCGGCAGCCGAAGGCCCGGGAAGAGGTACTCCAATGCCTAGCAACCTGCCGGAGCTATGGCGTCCGTCTGGGCAGTGATCCGGCCATACGTGCGGCTGAAGCACTGGGCGTGAAGCTGCCGGAGGAGCTGAAGAAGGAGGATGGGCATGACGAAGCACAGTAAGCTGATCTTCATCCCGCTGGACGAGCGGCCCTGCAATTATGAGTTTCCTTATTTGCTGGCCAAGGAGACGGAATACATTATGGAGCGTCCCCCGGGGGAGTTGATGGGGCTGAAGAAGCGACCGGGTGATGTGGAGCAGCTGTGGTCCTGGTTCGAGGCTGCCTGCGCAGGTGCAGACGGAGCAGTAGTCGCCCTCGATACGCTGCTCTATGGAGGCATTATTCCCTCGCGGCTGCACGGGCTGGAGCCCGCAGAGCTGACCGGACGCCTGGAGCGGCTGCGCGGGATCAAGCAGCGACATCCGCAGCTGAAGCTGTATGCGTTCCAGCTGATTATGCGCTGTCCGCAGTATTCCCTGTCGGACGAGGAGCCGGATTATTATGCGGACTGGGGCCGGGAGATCTTCCGCAAGGGGTTCATCCAGCACCGGCTGGAGCTGGGGATTGCTACCGACGAGGAGATCCGCGAGCTGGCCGAGATTGATCTTCGTCTGCCGTCTGGGGTGCTGGAGGATTATCTCGGCCGCAGAGCGGTCAATATTGAGGCGAACAAGCTGGCGCTGGAGCTGGTCCGTGACGGGATCATCGACTTCATGATTGTTCCGCAGGATGATTCGGCACCGTACGGGCATACGGCCAAGGATCAGGAGAAGGTGCGGGCCCGAATCACTGCGCTTGATCTGGAGCTTAAGGTCTATATGTACCCCGGTGCAGATGAGGTAGGCTGCACGCTGCTCGCCCGGATGATGAATAAAGCCGCCGGACGGAGGCCGCTGGTGTATCCGCGCTTGTCATCCATCCAAGGAGCGTTTGTTACCCCGCTGTTCGAGGACCGGTTCTTCTACGAGACGCTGAAATATCAGATTCTGGCCGCAGGCGGACTGATCGCGTCGAGCGCTGCGGAAGCGGATCTGGTGCTGCTTATCAGCACACCGGGGGAGACGATGGAGGAGGCGGTGTCGCAGAGGCACGCTTTTCACAGCTATGATGTATACCGGAACCTGATGGATCTGGTAGAATATGGGGAATACATGCTGCGGAGCAAGAGGATTCCGGTCGCTGTTGCGGACGTCGGATATGCCAATGGCGGTGATCAGAAGCTGGTCAAAATGCTGCGGCAGACCAACCTGCTGTTCGACCTCGCCGGATACGCCGGCTGGAACACCAGCTCCAACTCGCTCGGCACCGTCATCTCACAAGCGATGATCTATCTGCTCTACGGGCGTACACAGGCGCATCTGGATTTCCTGGCGCTGCGGTATGCCGAAGATGTGTGCTATTGTTCGGTCGTGCGGGGAGAACTGAGCGAAGGCCCGGTGCAGGAGATGGGCTACGGCAAATACGAGCTGGATGGGCCGCGCGGCCGCGTGGCCGCCCGTGTGCAGGAACGGCTGGGCGAAGAGCTGGCTGTCCGGATTGACAGTCCGGCCGGAAGTGTGCAGATTACCGATTGCTATATGCCCTGGAACCGCATGTTCGAGGTGGGCTTGTCTGTGCGGTTTCTGCGCTCTTAAGGCGGGCTTGTCTATTAGAATATAAGAGAGTGGGTGGGGACCCTGAGCAAAAATATACTGGAAAGCTTGCATCTGGGGCTGATTGTCTCCTGCCAGGCGCTGCCTGACGAACCGCTGCACGGGCCTGAGATTATGGCCCGCATGGCGCTGGCGGCAGAGGTAGGCGGGGCTGTCGGCATCCGGGCGAACGGGGCGGCGGATGTCCGGGCGATCAAGCAGGCGGTCGCGCTGCCGGTTATTGGCATCGTGAAGCGCAATTACCCGGATTCTGCCGTCTATATCACCCCGACGCTGCGGGAGATTGAGGAGCTGCTGGAGGCGGGGGCGGATATGATCGCCTTTGATGCGACCCGCCTGAGCAGGCCAGGGAATTGTACGCTGGAGCAAATCATAGATTTGCTGAACGCAAGCCCGGCTGCTTCCATGGCGGATATCTCCACTCTGGAGGAGGCGCTATATGCAGAGTCGCTGGGGGTCAGCTGTGTCTCGACTACACTGTCAGGATATACGCCCTATTCCCGGCAGCAGGAAGGGCCAAATCTGGAGCTGCTGGGGCAGGCTGCACAGCGCCTGAAGATTCCTGTCATAGCTGAAGGACGGATCAGCCAGCCTGCGCAGGTGGAAGCGGCGCTGAACCTGGGGGCTTATGCAGTTGTAGTAGGCTCGGCAATCACCAGGCCGCAGCTCATTACCCGGCAGTTCGCAGCAGCCGCGAGAAAAGTGAGGATGAATGACAATGGAAATGAATGACCGAATTAACACGTATTATCCTTCCATGACCAAATCGGAACAGAAGGTAGCGAGATGTGTGCTGGAGCATCCGGACAATCTGATCTATCTGTCTGTGACTGAGCTGGCCGACTTTGCCGGAACGGGCGAGACTACGGTGATGCGCTTCTGCCGCAAAATCGGCTTCAAGGGCTACCAGGATTTCAAGCTGGTGCTTGCCCAAGGGCTGCCGAAGCGGCAGGTCGCGCAGGATGGCGAGCAGGGGGCAGAAGAGGGGGACTATGCAGATCATCTGTATGCCTCGATGGTAGGAGTCCTGCACTCCAGCCTGGGGATGCTGGACCGGGAGCAATTGCAGCAGGCGGTAGACGCTCTGGATCAGGCCCGGTATGTCCAGTTCTTTGGCGTGGGTTCTTCGGGCATCACGGCACTGGACGCCAAGAACCGCTTCCTGCGCATCGGGCGGCGGGTGGAAGCCAATTCCGACAGCCATATCCAGTCGATGATGGCTGTGACGATGGGGGCGGGCGATGTCGCTTTTGGCATCAGCGTCTCCGGCAGCACGCTGGATACGAATGACATGCTGATGAAGGCCAAGCAGAACGGAGCCAAGGTAATTGCCATGACCAACTACGCCAAGTCCCCGATTGCTTCCATTGCCGACATCGTGCTGCTGACGGCCGGGAAGGAATCGCCGCTGGAGGGCGGCTCCGTAGGGGCCAAGATCTCCCAGCTGTTCATTATTGACCTGCTCTGCCAGGGGCTGGAGCACCTGAATGGCGAGGAGTCCAAGAAGATGAAGGAATTGACAGCCAGAGCGGTCATTGACCGGATTTACTAAAATTAAAGACTCGATAGATTCCACAGGATAAAGCAAGCTTTTATTACTATACGATACGGCGGCGAAAGTGGAGGCGTTTCGAATGCGGCAAGTGATAGGCGTGGACATCGGGGGAACAGGCATCAAGGGGCTTGTAGTCGATGAAAGCGGCACGGTACTGGCCGAGGCCGTTCGCGATACGGAGGCCCGGCTGGGCCGGGAGGCCATTCTCGGCCAGCTTCAAGGACTGGTGGAGGAATTGTTAACAGGCCATCCGGCAGTGGAAGCGCTGGGCATTGCCTCAGCGGGCAGGATCAATATGAATTCCGGCGAGGTGGTCTACGCCACCGATAACCTGCCCGGCTGGCAGGGGATGCAGCTCACGCAGTGGGCTATGGCCGAGTTCGGACTGCCTGCGGCGGCCGATAACGATGCCAACGCCGCACTGCTTGGCGAGGTGTGGCTGGGGGCCGGACGCGGCAAGCCAAGTCTGGTCATGCTGACCCTGGGGACCGGGGTCGGCGGGGCCAACCTGGCGGATGGACGGCTGCTGCGCGGGGCGAGCTGGAGCGGCGGCGACTGGGGGCACAGCGTGCTTGTGCCCGGCGGCCGCCCCTGCAATTGCGGGAAGCAGGGCTGCGCGGAGCAATATGTGTCCGGCAATGCGCTGCTGCGGCTGGCACTGGAGCAGACAGGCATCACCTATACACATGGCCGGGAGATTATGGCTGCTGCGGGTATAGGCGATACAGCGGCGCTGGCTGTTCTGGAGCGCTTTACAGCCGATCTGGCGCTGGTGATTGGTAATATCGCTGCCTCGGTCGATCCCGAATGGATCATTATCGGCGGCGGCGTCATTCAGACCCGCGCCGTATGGTGGCCGATGCTGGCCGGGAAGCTGGGCAGCGGGTTAGCCGGAAGGGTTGCGGCAGCTGAACTGGGTAACCGGGCAGGCTGCTTCGGCGCGGCCCGGCTGGTACTGGAACGGCTAGGCCGGGACAGCAGCGGATCATCTTACGTCAGCGACAAGGAGGAGATAGAGTATGGCTAGCGAACAGGAGAAACGTTCGGATGTAGTAATTATCGGCGGCGGCCTTGGCGGGGTGGCGGCAGCACTGGCCGCAGCTAAGGCCGGGCAGCGGGTTATTTTGACAGAAGAGACGGATTGGCTGGGAGGGCAATTGACCTCGCAGGCAGTTCCGCCGGATGAGCACCGCTGGATTGAGCAATCGGGCAGCACTGCATCTTACCGTGAATTTCGCAGCAGGGTCAGGGACTATTACAGACGGAATTATCCGCTTACGGAAGCCGCCAAGAGCAATCCTATCCTGAATCCCGGCAATGGCTGGGTCAGCCGGCTCGCGCATGAGCCGAAGGTGGCGCTTGCCGTCTTGCAGGAGATGCTGGCTCCGTATGTGAACACCGGGCGGATCGAGGTGCTCTACCATATGGTGCCCGTCGCTGCCGATACCGAAGGGGACCTGGTGACCGGGGTCACCGTCCAGGGTCCGGGCGGAGCGCGGATCAAGCTGCGCGGCACCTATTATCTGGATGCTACGGAATGCGGCGATCTGCTGCCGCTGGCTGGGGTAGAGCATGTCAGCGGCGCCGAGTCCCGCAGCGAGACGGGAGAGCCGCATGCACTGGAGGAAGCAGACCCGCTCGATATGCAGTCGATTACCCATGTGGCGGCAGTAGACTACATCCCGGGCGGAGATTATACAATCCCGCGCCCAAGGGATTATGATTACTGGCGCGGGTATGTTCCTTCATTCTCGAAGTATCCCATCTTAAGCTGGTTCGCTTCCGATGCTGACGATACAACCAAGCTGAAGCAGTTCACAATGTTCCCCAATGAGCAGGGCATTGTCTCCCTGTGGGATTACCGGAGGATCGTAGACCCGGCCATCTGGACCGAGCCGCTGAATGACGGAGAGGTCACGCTGCTGAACTGGGCGCTGAACGATTATTATGCCGGTCCGCTCATCGGCGTGCCATCGGAGGAACGGGAACGGCACTTGGAGGGGGCCAGACAGCTGACCCTCTCGCTCGTGTATTGGCTTCAGACAGAGGCTCCCCGCCTGGACGGCGGGCAGGGTTATCCGGGGGTGCGGCTGCGCGGAGATGTGCTCGGTACAGAGGACGGACTTGCCAAAGCCCCGTATATCCGGGAATCGCGGCGCATCAGGGGACTGTATACCGTTGCCGAGCAGGATGTGAGCAAGGAGCTGCGCGGGGCGGCGGGACCGCGCCGTTATGAGGACAGCGTGGGGGTAGGCAGCTATCATCTGGATCTTCACCCTACAACGGTGAGCCAGCGAACCTTCTATATCCCGAATCATCCTTATGAGATCCCGCTCGGCGCCTTGATCCCGGTGCGGGTCAAGAACCTGCTCCCGGCCTGCAAAAATATCTCCATGACCCAAATCGCCAACGGCTGCTATCGGCTGCATCCCACGGAATGGAATATCGGCGAAGCAGCCGGTACTCTAGCGGCTTATGCCATCAGGCAGCAAGTGGAACCGGCAGCGGTAAGAGAGTCGGCGGCGCATCTTCAGGCTTATCAGGAGCAGCTGATGGCGCTCGGGGTCCAGCTGCACTGGACCGAGGAGGAGCTGGAGGCTTGATCGGATCATCCCCGGCAAGCCAACCCGGCTCAACCGGCTATAATCTCAAATCCAAGGTAAGGTGCCCGTCAGCGGGGCGCCTTATTTGCTATTGTTTTCTTGGTTGAAGGGTTCTGGAGGTAAGCAAGTGGATAAACGTATCTTGTTTTGTTGATCTAATAGGAAAAGGAGGAAGCAGGTGGATATAATACATCTAATTTGATTAGTTTCGCTACTTTTAGAGAAAATACGCAAATTAAGTGTCATTTTTCCAACTGCTATCGTACTATGGATTTTTCGTCCATCAGCAAGTGTAGAAAATCCAACTGCTTCCTTTTGACCAAAGAATAGTCTGGTACGGTTATCACTTTTTCGATAAGGTAATGGTATACAAATGTCGAATCTAGTCATTACGACAATTCAAGGAGTGAATCTATTTTGTGTAAGCCGATCAAAATTCTATCAACCACTGTACTTGCTTTCTTGCTATGCTTCGTTTCTATTCCATCCGTATTTGCAGAAGCCGCTCTCATCTCAGACAAGAATCTGGAACAGGCGATTCGTGTCGAGCTGAAGAAGCCGGCCGCTCCCCTTACCAAAGAAGATCTGCAGACCCTAACATCACTATATCCAAGTGATTCTGCACAGAAAATCATCAGTTTAAGCGGACTAGAGTATGCTGTTAATTTAGAAAGCTTAATGCTCCCGGGGCTTGGAATTACTAATATTGAGCCACTTAAAAATCTGTACAAAGTCACCTTCCTGGCTCTAAATGACAATCAGCTCAGTGAACTGGAGCCATTGCAAGCGTTGTCCCAACTGGAGCAGCTGAATCTTGATTCGAACAACATAGAGAAGCTCGATGCACTGGCGGGATTAACCCATTTAACAGACTTGTTAATCGGTAATAATCAGCTTAAGGATATATCTCCAATTCAATCCTTAGACAAACTGAACTGGTTAATCATAAGCGATAATCAAATCCAGTCTCTTGAACCGTTAAGAGATCACCCGGAACTAGAACATCTATACTTTGATAATAATCGGGTCCAAGATATTAGCGTCTTAACAAGCCTTCCGAAGCTTAAGGAGGTTTCACTCAGCAATAATCCTCTGAATGCGAGTGCTAAGAAAATCCTGACCGAACTTGCTGCCAAAGGCGTCAAAGTGCTTGATGAAGATAGTAAAGAACCTACACCACCTTCAGATCCTGACGAAATCATGGTGCAGCTGAATGGCGAGAGCATCAAATTCCAAGTTCCGCCCATTCGGCAAAATGGATCTGTAATGGTTCCGTTCCGCACTATTTTCGAAGCGCTGGGACTCAAGGTTGACTGGGATCCAAAAACGCAAACGATCAAGGGAAGCAAAACAGGTACGCTTATCAAGCTTAAAATAGGATCAACTACTGCTGAGATTAACGGCAATCAGCAAAAACTGACCGTAGCCGCTTCTAACATCAAGGGCAGCACCTACGTTCCATTACGTTTTATAGGTGAAGCAGTGGATGCGAAGGTGAACTGGCTGGCGGAGATTCAAACCGCCACAATATCTACGAAGCAGCTATTTGCAACCAAAGATAAAAAAGTCCAAGTCACAGGCTACAGTGATTGGAGAGACGTAACATCTTCTATTGAGAATGCAGGAGATCATCAGCTTATCTTAATCTCATCCGAGATGAGCACGCTGCTAATTCGTCATTACAGTAAGAGCGATTTAGATATGAACTTCCAACAATATGTCAGCTTCGTCAAAAAAGATATAACGGAGAAGAATGTGGCCAAGATCACTGAGCAGTCCGTGAAGGTAGGGAATATTGATGCGAAGCAGTTGGCCTACAGCGTAAGCAATAAAAATGAACAGATCAAATTTCGAATGATTCTATTCGAGAAAAATAATGAAATCTATACCCTTGTATTAACTTCTCCATCGCAGGTCCACAGGCAAGCTAACGCCGAATTCAATGAAATGTTAAAAAGCGTTAAATTGAAATAGCATCAAAAGAGATCGGGTTTATACTTAGCGGCAGAACAAGACTTTAGGTCAAATCTTGTTCTGCCGCTGCTTTTTCACCGTTGCGCCTCGAACCCTCCACATACCGTACCCCACCCTGCCCACCAACCCACTCCAGTCACCGCATTTATGTTAATTTTTAAATATAAATTTATATATTAAATCTCATGCGTATTATATACTCTATTTAGCCATTTCAGATGAAGTGGAATAACCTACGAAACGGGTACCATCCTTATAAGGACGGCGTAGCGTTTCTGCCTGTATGCATTAGAAGATTACATCTTGAGATGAGGAGAAACGAACCTACATGCCGATTCTAAACAAATTCAAAGGAAGTTCAGCAAAGGCAACTACAGTCCAAGCAGCTACACCCCAATCAGAGGGTCAGCTTATTAATTCATTAAGGCAGTATGTGGAGCGGGCTGAACGTAAGGAAGAAGGGCAATCCGATACCTCTTCCGATGCGGCCCCTGATGAACTGCAATCTTTGTTAACGCGACTAACGTCCGTGATACATAAGCGTGAGGATCACTACAGGGTTAGATTAAACATGATTACAGAGGCTATCGAGGTAGCGTTGTGGGAGATGGATGTGTATGAAGGGGACCCGGTGAATCCGCACAATGAGTTCAGATGGTCCAATGAGCTGCGCCGGATGATCGGCTATACCGATGAGCATGATTTCCCGGATGTGCTGGAGAGCTGGTCCAATTGTCTTCATCCTGAAGATAAGGGCGGCGTACTGCAATTATTTGCCGATCATATGCTGGATAGAACCGGCACGATTAAATACGATATCGAATATCGCCTGCTAACAAAAGCGGGTCAGTATAAATGGTTCCAGGCCACAGGGACAACCGTACGTGCTGCTGACGGATCACCCATTATGGTAGCAGGAGCCTTGTTAGATATTCACGACGCCAAAATAAAGCAGGATGAGCTGAATGCCCTAGTCGTCCGCTATGATCTGGTTAATCGTGCGCTGATTGAAGCCCCTTGGGACATGACCGTGCTGGCTGGAGATCCGGTCAATCCGAATAATGAGTTCTGGTGGTCGGAGCAATTCAGAAGAACGATTGGTTTTGAAGACGAGCATGATTTCCCTAACCTGCTAAGCAGCTGGAGCAACCAGTTACACCCCGAAGATCTTCAGCCCACGCTGGATGCCTTCGCCAATCACCTGAATGATTACACAGGACAGACGGACTATAAAGTGACCTACCGGTTACGCTCCAAGAATGGCGAGTATCGCTGGTACCACGCAGGCGGCGAAACGATTCGTGATGAGCAGGGCGTCCCCCTGAGGGTAGCAGGAACGATCTGAGATGTTACGCATGAAATCAACAAAGAGGAAATCATCAGACGGGTGAATCTGCAGATGGAGGGCTTATTGTCTGCTATCAGCGAGATCGTCCAGGGGATCGTATCGGTAACCGAGCAGGCTCAAGATATGTTAGAAGTCCAAGAGCAATCCCACAAGGCTGCAACAGAAGTGAAGGTAAAAGCGAATGAGACCAAAGAAATCACCCAATTTATCAGCGAGGTTTCCAATCAGACCAGCTTGCTGGGTCTTAATGCATCCATTGAAGCAGCACATGCCGGGGAATATGGCAGAGGGTTCTCTATTGTGGCGACTGAGGTCAGAAAGCTCGCGGACCATAGTAAGACGGCATCGAACAGTATTGAAAAAACAATGCAGGAAATGAATGAGCGGATTGACCATATCCTTACCAAAATTAACAGCATGTCCAGCTTGACCGAGGCCCAGGCCGCTTTGACGGAAGAGGTTAATGCTTCTGTGGAAGAGGTAAGCACCATGTCTGAGGAGCTGTTAAGCATTCTTCGTACGTTGTAACGGTTAACAAACAGGGAAGGCTGCCATGAATGTGGCAGTCTTTTTGTCATGAAGTTTGACAAAATTACTAAATACAGATATATTTAGTTTCTGTAAATTATATTTTGCACAATTAAATATTTTCGATAATACATAACCAAAAAGGAGCTTACAAATGTCAGAATCGAATCATGCTTTTGCTCAAGCGCTGGTGAAATCTCTGGTGGGGGAACGCGGGCATATTCCGATGGCCAGAGCCTTGCCGGATCTTACCCTGGAGCTTGCCGGACACACTGTAGAAGGAATCCCCTATACGATCTACCAGCTGGTGAAGCATATGGGCTACTGGCAGGATTTCATGCTGGCCCATCTGGAGGGCAACAAGCCGCACAGTCCCGCAAGCGTTCAGGAAAGCTGGCCTGCGGAGAGTGCTCCGGCAGACGAGTCGCAGCTTCAGGAGGCTATTGAGCATCTGCTGCAAGGCGTCGAGAAAGCCGTTGCTATTGCTCAGACTGCCCGGCTTGACGAAACGCTTGCACATTTTCCCGGTGAGACGAAGGGCGGGCTCTTACGCAATATTGCCTCACATAACTCCTACCATCTGGGAGAGATTGTGCTGCTCCGCCGTCTACAGGGAGCGTGGCCACCGCCCGGAGGCGGTTATCCAGCTTAAACCCCATCGGGAAAGGACATGACCTATACGGATTTAACTTGGAAAAGTCTGCAATGTACAGTTGCAGGCTTTTTACAGTGTAAACATTCATTGACAGTTCAAGAACAGGTAGATGATAATTTAGGAGATTCATAGTATAAATTATGGAAATAGGGCACATCAAATTTTCATGGAGGCGGGTATGGAAGAAACGTACGATCTGTTTACCCTCAAGACGCAGTGCATGAACTTTTTGAATTATGCTTATCTCGGCATTGACAAGACTTCCCGCAAAGCCTTTGTGGTTGATCCGTCCTGGGATGTATCGCAGATGATTCGTATTCTGGAGTCGCACGGGGCTACCTTGGAGGCTGTGCTGCTGACCCATTCTCATTTTGATCATACCAATATGGTGAAGAAGCTTGAAATGCTCTATCATCCGGCCGTCTATCTCTCCAGAACAGAGGCGGATTACTACAAATACCAATGCAAGCGGCTCAGAACCGTCGAGGATATGGACCGCATTCAAATCGGTGATTCCGAGATCACCTGCCTTGTGACTCCCGGCCATACCCAGGGAAGCGTCTGTTACTGGGGCGAAGACCATCTGTTCTCCGGGGATACGATATTTATTGAAGGCTGCGGCTTGTGCGACAGCGCTGGAGGTTCAGCGGAGGATATGTTCTACAGCATTCACCGGCTGATCCGGCTGATCCCGCCCAGCGCGCGGGTATTCCCGGGTCATTCCTTCGGCGATCCGCCGGGCAAGACGATGAGCTATCTCTATGAGAAGAATCTGTATTTTCAGATCGACGATCTCAATCATTTCGTCAACTACAGGAACCGGAAGAATAATGGCAGAGTGTTTGATTTCAAGTAAGCCGCTCCACATTCGGGAGGTACGGAAATGCATAGCGACATCGTATTTATGTTCTCAGGGCAAGGCTCGCAATACTACAAGATGGGGCTTGAGCTGTTTGATAAGCATCCGGTATTCCGGCAATCTATGGAGCGCCTGGACCGGATTGTTCATGATCTGACCGGCACAAGCGTGATCGAGGAGCTGTATCTGAGCGCGAAGCCCAAAGGAGCCAGTTTTGAAAATATTGTCTATTCTCATCCTGCAATCTTCATGCTTCAATATGCGCTGGCGGAGACGCTGGAAGCTGAGGGAATCACTCCCCGCTATACGCTGGGGGTCAGTCTGGGCGAGTATGTGGCGCTGGCGGTGGCTAAGGTGCTGACGCCTGAACAAGCGCTGGAGCTTATCGTGAAGCAAGTCGAGCTGCTCCATAAAACCTGCAGGACCGGTGCAATGATTGCCGTACTGGACAATGAACAGTTCTATCACAGGAATGCGGAGCTGAATACCCGCTCAGAGCTGATTGCAGTGAATTTCGAGAGGCACTTCACCATTGCCTGTAGAAGCGGACATATCAGCGAGATCCAGCAGTTCATCAGAGAGCAGGGCGTGGCCAGCCTGAAGCTTCCCGTGAATTACGCCTTCCATTCCGCGTTCATCGCTGAACTGGAGAAGCCTTACCGTACATATATGCAGAAGATCGAATTCAAGACTCCAGCCCCGGGAGTGACTCTGGTATCGGCTATGGCCGGGGGAAGTGTGCAGACCGCGGATGAATCCTTCCTGTGGAATGTAGTGAGGCAGCCGATGAATTTCCGCGGGGCATTGGTGAGCCTGACTTCCGGCGGGCAGCGGTTGCTGCTCGATCTGAGTCCATCGGGTACGCTGGAGAACTTCAGCAAATATATTCTGGGTAAACCGCTGGCTCAGCAGGTCCGGTCGGTGATTACACCGATGGGCAGCGAACTGAAGAAGCTGAATGAGATCGTGGCGGAGATTAAATAAGCCGATACCATAAGTAAGAATAGGGGCGTAGCAGATGCAATATACAACCTTTGCAAGACAATACGGACATTTCCTCACAGACACGGTGAGAAGAGTACGTCTGGAGCTGGAAGGGCCGGAGGGGAGCTACGGGCTGGGGCTGAGCGTGGTCTCTTTGCCGCCGGAGGACGGTCCGCTGGATTACCTGAGCGCGGCGGAGAAGGAGCAGTATTTCGGCTTCCGCTATCCCAAGCGACGCAACAGCTATTTGCTTGGCAAGCTGGCTGCCAAAATGGCCGTGGCCGGGGATCAGGATGACCTAGCGGGGATTGAGATACAGCACGGAATTCTGTTCCAGCCGATGGTGGCTGGTAGCACCCGGCGGATTACCATTACCCACTGCGATACGCTGGGAGCGGCGGTAGATTATGATCCCCGTCTTCTCGCAGGCGTTGATATGGAGCTGGTAGATGAGAAGGCGGTGGAGGGGATCAGAAGAATTACCAGTAAGAGGGAGGAGGCGCTGAACGGGGAGCTTGGTCCTGAGCTTGCGCCGCCGGTCTTTCTGACCCTGCTCTGGACGGCCAAGGAAGCGATGTCCAAAGTGATTCAGACCGGCTTCACGGTCCCCACGGAGCTGTTTGAAATCAGGCAGTGTACCCGCGACGGGCAGGGAGTTATCAGCCTGTTCAAGAATTTCCCGCAATTCAAGGCCCTGTCCATTCTGCGCCGGGAATATGTCTACACCCTGGTGCTGCCAGCCAAAGCCATGACCGATTCCTCCGAAGCCCGGCTGCTGCAAGCTTTACAGGAACTGCTGCCGGATTGACCTGCTAACAGGCGGGCAAGAAGCCAGGTTGGCTCCCAGGAAGAGTAGCGGGAGTAGTAGTATCAGTATCAGTAGTAGTAGGGAGTAGTAGTATAGGAGCAGGAGTAGGGGAGCAGGAGGAGTAGCTCGAGTTGGAGCTGGAGGAGTAGCTCAAGTTGGAGCAGGAGGAGTAACTGGAGTAGCTAGAGTAGTTAGAGTAGTTAGAGTAGTTAGAGTAGTTAGAGTAGTTGGAGTAGCTGGAGTAGTTGGAGTAGTTAGAGTAGTTTGAGTAACTGGAGTAACTGGAGTAGCTGGAGTAGCTCGAGTTGGAGCTGTAGCAGCAAGCAAGTGGACAAATGTATCTTAATTTATCCATTTCTGGAGATTACTCGCAAGCAAGTGGATAAACAGCATCTATTGTTATCAACTTTGAGAGTTTACATGAATTGCGATCAATTAAGTGTCGTTTATCCAACTACTGTCGCAGCAGGACCCATTTGTCCATCAGCAAGTGGAGGAAATCCATCTATTTGCCTACCCGGACTAATTCTACACCATCGGCGTCCAGCCCCGTCATTCCCGCACCATAGGAGTCTACTCCATCATTCCCGCACCATTCGATCCTACACCATCGTTCCCGCGCCATTCGTTCCTGTCACATCGTTCCCTTGCCATCGTTCCCGCGCTATTCGTTCCTGCCACATCGTTCCCTCGTCATTCCTCCCACACCTTCCCGCCCCCTCCAAAAAGCAGCGATCCTCCCATCATGGGAGATTCGCTGCTTTGTTTGTGGTATAAGGCTCTTGTGCCACAGAGGAGATTCCGGAATTACATAGCATATCAATCAGCTGTAATAACTCCTCCGGGGGCAAA
The DNA here is from genome assembly GCF_013204885.1 of Paenibacillus tritici. Lineage (GTDB taxonomy): Bacteria > Bacillota > Bacilli > Paenibacillales > Paenibacillaceae > Paenibacillus_AQ > Paenibacillus_AQ tritici. The sequence goes on along the minus strand of NZ_JABMKX010000011.1, from coordinate 314,792 downwards.
TCCTTGTGCCTGCGCTGCCATAGCCGAAGCAGTGAGAATGAGGTGGAGAGCTGAAACTCGATGAGATAGGGGCTCAGTGAATGATCATCAGGGAGACAAGGCTGTGGTCCCTCCGCGAAAAACTCGCTTTTGAGTCTCTCAGCAAAGCGCATATTGCCGTAATCCCCCAATAACGCCTGCAAGGCCGTTTCATTCTCCTCAAAAAACTGCAGCAGCTCCTGCGGCTGCGGAGAGTTATGCTCAGCACGGCTCAATTTCTCGCGGATAGCCTTGAAAATATCGTTCTCAATGAAATGAAGCAAATCGTAAACATCGGTAAAATACTGATAAAAGGTACTCCGGTTATACCCGGATCTGTTCGCAATCTCCTGTATGGTGATTTTCTCTATCGGCTTCGCGGAATAAAGCTCACAGAACACGTTGATAAAGGTTTGTCTTGTTTTCTCCGTTACTTCAGGCTGTTTGTTCATCTCTTGCCTCCTTGCAAGCTAGTGATCATCCGACAGATCAGGCGCAATTGTTGGTTGTTGAACAAGTGGTAACGCCGTATGATTCATCATACAACACATTGTCTGATAGTCAACATACGAGGGGGATAACGATGGATACCACGAACAAAGATACGCACAAACATAAGCACACACATGAGGAGAGCCCTAAGAAAATACTGGTCTACGGCGCCGGGGCCCTCGGCAGCCTGCTCGCTGCCCGCCTGCATGAGGCGGGGCATAACGTCGCACTGCTCGCCCGGGGGGAGCGTCTGATCAGCTTACGCCAGCATGGTGTGCTGCTCGCCGAAGGAAACAGCCCGGACATCCGCAGCGTGCCGGTGCCGGTGGTCGAGCATCCGGACGGCGGCTACGACCTGTTCCTGGTCTTGGTCCGCACCCATCAGGTGGACGCCGTACTGGATTCCCTGTCTGGTCTGCACGGTGATGTATTGTTCATGCTTAACTGGGCGGCCGGCCCGGAGCCGCTCAGCAGGAGGCTTGGCCATGAACGAGTCTTGCTCGGCTTCCCGGCGGCGGCCGGTACGTTGGACGGCGAGGTGGTCCGCTATCGTCCAGATAACTTCATAACCCGTCTCGTGCAGACCCCTATCGGCGAACCCGATGGCCGCACCACCCCGCGGGTGGAGCAGATTATACGTGTGCTTCGCAGCGCCGGGCTCAGGGCCAAGGCTGAGCCGCACACGGATGCCTGGCTCAAGACGCACGCTGTGATCGAGGTGCCGCTCTTGCAGGCGGTATTCGCGGCGGGCGGGCCGAAGGCGCTGGCGGATGATCCCGGCGCGGTGCGCCGCATGATCCGCCATATGCGGCAGAACCTGGCCGAATTGTCAGGGCCGCCGGTCCCGCGCATGTTGGCCTCGCTGCTGAAGCTGCCGGAGGTGCTGCTCACAGCGCTAGTGCGGAGCTTCCTGCGCAGCTCGGTAGCGGCTCAGCTCAACAACCCCTCGCCTGCGGCGGTAGCCGAGCTGGCGCGGCTGGCCGAACAGATTCGCACATAGCCTAGCCGGAGGCTCTGGCAGGTCCTGGACGGCTGCATCAATTTTACCGATTCCGTTGACAGGTTGTGTATAATACAAGGACAACCCACATGTAACGGAGGGAACGATGAAGCGGTTCATGTCTTATCCATCCCTCTTGAAGAGGCTCCGGGCGCTGCTGCCTTTTTCGTTCAGCGGCAAGCAGCCGCTCCGGCGAAAGATTCTGCTCAGCAACATCCTTATTGTATCGCTGGCGCTGGTTATTTTTATGATCAGCATTCAGCGGATTGTCTTCAACCAGACCCTGGAACGAACCACAGCCAGCTCGCAGCAGGAAGTGAAGCTCGTGAAGCAGTCAATGGAGACGGTGTTCCAGTCTGTCCAGAATTTCACCAAGTTCGTCCTGATCCATCAGGACACCCAGAAGCTGCTCAGCAGAGACACCGGGTCCAGCAATGATGCCGCTGCGCTGAAGTCGATCTATAATACACTGGCTGCGATGCTGGAGACCGAGCCGAATATTGACTCTGTTATTATTGAATCCTTAAGCGGGAACCTCTATTATTCCTCGAACCTGACCGGCGTTACCCGGCAGAGTCTGGACATCTATCCCAGAGAGGCGATGAATGCAGCCAGAGGCGGGGCGGTCTGGGCAGATTCTCTTACGCCGACTTTCCTGTCGGGGATGCAGCACAAGAATATGATCAGTGTGGGCAGAGTCATCATGAGCATGGAGAAGGGGACCCCGCTGGGTTATATTTATGTCAATATTGACGAACGGACGCTCGCCCGGCTGTACCACAATGAACAGACCCGCAAGAACTCCACCCTGGTCATTAACCGGAACGGAAGAATTGTCTCTGCGAATGAGGCTTCGAGTGTGAATCAGCCGCTTGAAGAAGCTTCCCTTGCCCGTTGGGCAGAGTCGGTCTCGCAAGGGACACGGACGCAGCAAGTCGCCGGAGAGCGCTATTTAGTCTCATTGCAGAGCCTTGCCCCCTATGACTGGAAGGTGATTCACCTGGTTACGATTTCAGAGCTGACCTACGGATATTGGAAAATCGCCCTGTTATTAGCCGGCTTCGGGCTGATCAGTATGCTCTCGGCAGCGATACTCTCCGTTGTATTCACACGCCGCCTGACCCGGCCCTTAAGCCGGCTCAGTGAGGTGATTGTCGAGGTGGGGAACGGGAACTTTGACCGGCGTGCTGCTGCCGATTCAGAAGACGAGGTGGGCCGGTTGGGGGCTACCTTCAACGAGATGGTAGAGCATATTCAAGGCTTGATGGGCAGAGTCGAAGCGGAAGAGAAGACCAAGCGAATTCTGGAGCTGCGGCTACTCTATTCGCAGATCAAACCGCATTTTTTGTACAACACACTGGATACGATAAGGGCGATGGCAGTGATGTCGGGCGAGAAGGAAATTAGCCGTATCCTGAAGGCGCTGGGCGAGTTCTACCGGATCTCGCTAAGCAACGGCCAGGAGCTGATCACCGTAGCCCAGGAACAGAAGCATCTGGAGAGCTACTTATATATCCAGCAGATCCGCTTCAGCAGGCTGAATTACCGGATTTCGTTCGAGCCGGGCCTGGAAGCCTGCCAGGTGCCTACGATGCTGCTCCAGCCGCTGGTTGAGAATGCGATCCATCATGGCATTAGAGGAATGGCGGATGGGGGCTGGTGTGAAATCACCTGCCATATCGAACGGACAGGCGGGCAGAATGTGCTCTGCTTCACCGTCCGTGACAACGGCAAGGGCATGAGCCAGGAGCAGCAGCGGCTGATCTGGTCCGGCCATGACCAGGGTGAGCGATACAGCTTCGGTCTCCGGAATATTCAGGACCGCATTCAGCTGCGGTTCGGCGAAGCTTACGGGATCGCCCTGGCGTCAGAGCCGGGAAGCGGCGTGGAAGTGAAGCTGCGCTTACCGCTGCTCTGGAGAACGAATGAACAGGAAGAGGGGACAGCCAGAATATGAATACAGCGCCGTTAGCCCGTGTCCTGATTGTGGATGACGAATATTATTTCCGGCAGCTTCTGATCCGTCTGGTGGATTGGGCTTCCGCGGGGTTCGAGGTAGCCGCAGAAGCGGAGGACGGCTCGGCCGCGCTGCGGATCATCGGGGAACAGAGCATTGATCTTATTATTACGGATATTGAAATGCCGAATATGAACGGGCTTGATTTTATTCAGGAGGTCCGTAAGCTGAACTCGTCGGTCAAGCTGATTTTTATCACAAGCTATGATAATTTCTCTTATGCACAGCAGGCCATCTCACTCGGAGCGGACCATTATCTGCTGAAGCCCGTCGATGAGGATGCGGTGGAACAGGCCCTGACCACGATCCGTGCCCAATTGACGGAGAAATGGGAAGCGGAGCGGTACATCAGCCAGTTGAAGCGGCAAGCCGGTTATGTGCAGGACCCGGAGGCGTGGCGGGGCCGTGAGGAGAAGCGGCAGAGCAGCGGTACAGCATTGATCGGCAAGGCCATTGCCCATGTGACTTCGCATTATGCCGAGGATACCTTGTCACTGCAGAATACAGCCAGCGCCCTTTTCGTGAACCCGAGCTATTTAAGCCATGCGTTCAAGAAGGAGACCGGCGAGTCGTTTGTGGAATATGTGACGAATGTCCGCCTTGGCAAGGCGATGGCGCTGCTCAGTCTGGGGAATTCCGAGGGGGAAGCCTCCGCGCCCAAGATAGCGACGATAGCCCGTCAGGTGGGATATAAAGACCCGTTCTATTTCAGCAAATGCTTCAAAAAAAGATACGGAATTACCCCGAATAAAGTACATAGCGGTTCCTATTCAGATCCCTATTGAGAACTCTATGAAGCAACCGCGCAGGTCCGGTTATTGTAGCCGGGCTTTTTTATTGTGTTAAGTCACCATAAATCCTGCGTAAAGCTGCGGTTAACATGGGAACACTTCGTAAAGGGAGTGTAAAGTAAGCTGACACACCTAAAAATTTTACTGTTAGAACCAATATATCTCCATTCGTCCTCGGCGGTTCACTTGTTAAGATTGTACCTGTAACTCGAATCCGTAAATATCGAAAGGTGGTCCAGCACAAATGTTTGGGAAAAAGCTTGGGTTAGTTGCAGCATCCGCGCTGCTCTGTGGTGTAGCGCTTAGTGCTTGCGGAGGAGCGGAAGTGAACAACGGGGAAACCCCGAAACCGGATGCCAAAGCGGAGGGCAAGGAATCTGTCTCGTTATGGATTTTTGATGCCGATCCGATGTATCAGGCAGCTGCCGAGGCTACCGCAGCCGAAGTCGGCGTGGATCTGAAGTATGAGTACATACAAGACGAGACCTACAAGACCAAAATCAGTGTTGCCCTGGCTGCGAATGAGCTTCCCGATGTATTCCAGCAGCATGCCGGGAAGTCCTACCGAACTCCTGTGCTGCAGTCGAAAACGGTGGCCCCTCTGAACGATACCCTGGACTCCACCGGACTTGGAGCGAAATTCCTGGACAACCAGCTGGTCAAGGAAGAAGACGGCAATATCTATTCGGTTCCTTCCAATATCAGCACGACACTGGTCTTTTATTATAACAAAAAGCTGATGAACGATCTCGGCGCTACGCCTCCGGCGACCTGGGATGATCTTCAGGCCGTTGTAAGCAAGGCTGAGGACAAAGGGATTATTCCTATCGCCCTGGGCGGCAAAGAGAGATGGCAAGGGGATCTGCTGTACAACTTGCTTGTAGCGCGTCAGGATGTCAATGCCTTCGACAAGGCGCTGAGCGGCCAAGCGAAATTCACGGATGCCCCGTTTGTGGAGGCAGCGAAGCAGGTAGCCTCCCTGGTGAGCAGCAATGCCTTCCAGAAGGGCTTCCTCGGCTCCGCCTACCTGGATGCCCAAGAGTTATTCAAGAATGACAAAGCCTTGATCTGGATTGACGGCAGCTTCAATTTCTCTGCGCTCTCGAAGGCGATGGGCGACAACCTGGGATACATCGTATTCCCTAAGACAGGTGCAGAGGATGCCTACAGCGCAACGATCGGATTCCAGAATTCGGCGGCGCCTTACTCCTTGTTCGTGAACAACAGCTCCAAGCACCTGGACAAAGCCAAAGAATTCGCCATTAACCTGTCGTTGAAGCTTAACGATGAATTCGTTCGTAAAGGCCTGCCCGGATATGCGGCAAGCGAAGTGAAGTCGGAATCACAGAATGAACAGCTCTCCACCTATGCTTCCGATATCGGCAAAACAGCCAAAACCCAGGCGATGTGGTTCGGCCTGCTGTCTGCGGACATTGGTCAGGAATACCGTGATATGACACAGCAGCTCTATGGCGGCAATCTGACGCCTGAGGAGTACACCGCCCAATTGGAAACCTTACTCCGTTCGGCAGAGTAACACCGCTTCACAAATATAATAGGGGAAAGGCGATGCAGTCTCTTGGACCGGCATCGCTTTTCTGCAATCTGATAGGTGGTTAGTAATGGAAAGAGCGCTCTCGGATAAGAAATTAATCGCTTTGTTTCTGGTGCCCGGTCTAACTGTATTTCTGGTCTTCTATTTCGTACCGATCCTCATGACGGCATATTACAGCTTCCAGGAGTGGGATGGAATTAACCCCATGACCTTCATTGGACTGGACAATTATACCAAGATGTTCACAGCAGATAAAAGCTTCTGGCAGGCAGTATGGAATAGTGTTGCCTTTCTGCTTGTGGGCGTATTTATCCAGCTTCCGCTCTCGTTTGGTCTGGCGCTGCTGGTCTCCCGCAAGATGAAGGGACGCAAATGGTTCCGTAATATTTACTTCTTCCCAGTGGTAATGTCAACGACCATGGTCAGTCTCCTGTGGGTCAAAATCTACGATCCGAACATCGGGATGCTGAACACGCTGCTGGAGGCAGCTCACCTGGGCAGTTGGGCCCAAGCCTGGCTTGGAGATACCAAAACCGCGTTATTGTCTGTCCTGATCGTCACGACATGGCATTATGTGGGCTATAACATGCTGATCCTGTTCGCCGGAATACAGGGCATATCGGAGCAGTATTATGAAGCCGCGAAGCTGGACGGAGCAGTCGGCTGGAAGGCAGTCCGTCATATTACCCTTCCGTTATTGTCAGATGTGCTGCGGATCTGTATCGTCCTGAATGTAATTTACGCACTCAAAACCTTTGAAAGCGTATATGTCATGACGAACGGCGGACCCCTGCATTCGACCACGATGATTGCCCTGAAAATGTTCCAGGAAGCCTTCCTGAAGCAGAATTTCGGTTACGGCAGCGCACTTGCCGTGTTCATGGTGCTGGAATGCCTCATCATTGCCTGGGTGCTGAATAAAGTGCTGACCCGTGAAAAAATTGAATATTAAGGAGGACCGGACATGCTGAAGAGTACCAAAAACACAGGCATCTATCTACTGATGATCCTCATTGCCGTCCTCCAGTTGTTCCCGCTCTACTGGCTTGTGGTAAGTGCCTTTAAGGATAATTCGGAGATTATCGGCGGAGTAGTGTGGGCGCTTCCCACCGAATGGCGGTTTAGCAATTTTTCGGAGGCCTGGGTTAGCGCCAAGGTGAATCAATACTTTTTTAACAGTGTGTCTGTCACGCTGATTACCCTCTTTTGCGTGCTGCTGTTTGCTTCTATGATGGCTTACGCGCTGACACGGATGAGATTCAAATATAATGGTCTGATTCTGTTCATCCTGCTGATGGGGGTCATGGTGCCCATCCATGCAACGCTGATCCCGCTCTTCATGATCCTGAAGAATCTGGGGATTCTCAGCTCCCGGCTCTCGATTATCCTGCCGTACATTGCTGTGAATCTGCCGATCGGCGTCTACATGCTGTCAGCGTTCCTGCGGAGTATGCCCAAGGAGCTGGAGGAGGCCGCGTTCATCGACGGCTGCGGTGTGATTAAGTCCTTCTTCAAAGTCGTACTGCCGCTGCTGAAGCCGCCGCTGGCCTCGGTAGCGATCTTTGTGTTCCTGGCGGTATGGAATGAGCTGCTGATGGCGGCAACCTTCATCCAGAAAGAGTCGCTGCGGACCCTGCCGCTCGGGCTGATGAACTTCAGCGGTCAGTACAGCATAAGCTGGGGGCCGCTTGCCGCGGCGATGGTCATCTCCACACTGCCGATTCTGCTCGCTTATGTGCTGTTCAGTGACCAGATGGAGAAGAGCTTCACCGCAGGCGCAATTCTGAAATAACAAGGAATAGAGAAGGGGAACATCATGATTGAACTGGAAGCTGGCTCTAACCAACTGAGCATCGTAATTATCGCTACCTCGGATGTTCACGGCAATCTGTGGGGGTACCGTTACGAAGATGGCATGGATACTGTAAATGACGGGCTGGCCAGAGTGGCCTCCTATGTCCGGGAGCTCAGAGAGAGCGGTACGGAAGTGCTTCTGATCGACAACGGTGACGTCTTCCAGGGCAATATGCTGACCGACGATGTCTACAATAAGCGGCCGGATGCCTTGCATCCGGTTGCGGCTGCGCTGAATGCGCTGGGCTATGAGGCTCTGACTCTGGGCAACCATGAATTTAACTTCGGCATTGAACTGGTGGAACGAATCAAGCAGGAGCTGGACTTCCCCGTGCTGGCCGCGAATGTCCGGGATAAGGCCGGTAAGCTTTTGGCAGAGCCTTATGTCATCCTGGAGCGGCAAGGCGTCCGGATTGCAGTGATCGGACTTACGAACCCCAACGTCCCGCGCTGGGACGGAGGTAAGGTCGAGGGATTAAGCTTCGGCCACATGGCTGAGACTGCCCAGATCCTTGCCGCTGCTCTTCGGGCGGAAGGCAAGGCAGACCTTATTGTGATCAGCGCCCATGCGGGAATGGTCGCAGAATTCGATGAAGAAGGAGGCTCGGATGCTGCCGAACGCATCGCAGAGCTTGTTCCTGAGGCGGATGCCCTGCTGGTCGGGCATATGCATATTACGGTGAATCAGCGCATGGGGAATACCGTCATCGGGGGACCGCGTGACCGGGGGCGGGAAGTCGTGCGCTTCGACCTTACGGTTGAGCGGAACCGTGAACAGCTAAGGGTCGTGAACCGCGAGGTGACGATTGTAGATATGAGCGGCTGGGAGCCGGATCCGGAATTCCGGGATCTCGTTGCAGAGGCGCATGAAGAGACCCTCCGGTTCATTGCCAAGGGCGGCGGCGGTCCTTCAATAGAGGGGGATGGCGGGATTCTGGGTTATGCGTCCGCTGACTTCCAGCCCCCAGAGGTAGCTGAAGGTATACCGGCGGGAAGAGTGCAGGATACGGCGGTTATTACCTTGATCCAGAGGGCGATGCTTCAGGCCAGCGGGGCGGATGTTGCCGCCACCAGCCTGTTCAACGACAAGGCAGATCTGAAGCAGGGGCCTCTGACTTATGCGGATGTCTACCGCATTTATCCTTTTGATAACCTGCTGTATGTCGTCACGGTCACCGGCAAGGAGCTGAAGGCTTACATGGAAGCGTCGGCTGCCCATTTCCGGCAGTGGCAGCCGGGCGACCGGGCGATTGCCGCCGATCCCGAGGTGCCGAGTTACCTCTACGATATGTTCGCGGGGGTTGATTATCAGATTGATATCTCCCGGCCTGCGGGAAGCCGTATTATCAATCTAATGTACCAGGGCAGACCGCTTGCCGATACCGATCAGCTTCAGCTTGCCGTCAATAATTACCGCTACAGCAGTCTTTTGAAGGCCTCCAGGCTGGTCAGCGCGGTGAAGCACTGGGAGTCCGAATGCACCGTCCGCGATATCCTGGTAAGCTACATCCGCGAGCGCAAGACGATCTCGCCGGAGGCCGATCATAATTGGTCGATTGTGGGGATTGATTAACATAGGAGCAGACTCTCATAGATTTGATGAGAGATCTGCTCCTATTTGTGTTCATTTAACAACAGGAATTTTAGCCAACTATTGACAAGTAAATGTATTAACCGCATAATACACTTTGTAGTGTATGAACCGCTTAGTACACACTTGCGAGCATAAGGGGTGTCACTTTTGAACAAAGTCAATGAATGGGCCGGAATCACTTTCAACAGCCGTGATCCTGTTTATGCTCAAGTCGTCCGCCTTTTCAAAGAGAAGATCGTAACCGGCGTTATTCAGTCTGGTCAGACCATACCGTCTAGAAGAGAGCTGGCAGCCCTGCTAAAGATTAACCCTAATACTGCTCAGAGAGCATACAAGGAAATGGAGGATCAGCGCTTGATTGTAACGGAAGGCAATTCCCCCAGTCGCATCACTCTGGAGCTGGATGTATTGAGACAGATTCGGGCAGAGCTGCTCGGCACAGCCGTTGAAGCGTTCGTGGCTACCATTCGCAACATAGACGTTCCACTGGACGAGCTGCTGGATGTGATTCAGCAAAAATACACAGAGGCACAGGCGGGGAAAAGACAGGAGCCCCCGGAAGCCCCCTTTGAGAGTGGAGAAGGAGGAAATAACGATGATTGAGCTCGTGCGTGTCAGCCAAAAATACACATACAAAGAGGTGTTAAAGGACGTCACGTTCACTGCCGAGAAGGGACAAATCACTTGTCTACTCGGACTTAATGGAGCGGGTAAATCAACGATACTCAAAACGATTATGGGACTGACGCCGATTCATGGGGGAAGCATTCGGATTGATGGCGAAGAGATTAATCAGAATACTTATGAACGAGTCTCCTATATTCCTGATCATTTGGCGATTCCGGCTTCGATGAAGCTGTCTGACGCGCTTCGGTTCATGGAAGACTTTTATAGCTGCTGGAACAAGGATAGGGCGAACGAACTTATGCGTTTCTTCGACCTTGATCTCGATGAACGTGCGGGCCGCTTATCTAAGGGGACTGCTGCCAAGTTCAATCTGGTGCTTGGTTTGGCTCAAGACTCCGATTATGTGATCATGGACGAGCCCTTTGCTGGAATAGACTTATTCAACCGGGAGAGAATCGCGGAGGTGTTCTCCAGTGAACTGGTCGGCAACCGCGGCGTTCTCCTGACTACTCATGAAGTGAAAGAGGTTGAGTATCTCATCGACAAAGCAGTGCTGCTGCGTGATGGGGTTGTTGCCCGTTCCTTTGAATGCGAACAAGTCCGAAGCGAGGAAAGCAAATCTGTCGTTGACGTCATGAAGGAGGTGCTCCTCACTTGAATAGATATCTAAAGCTCGTTCATCTGGAGGTTCATCGCTTCCGGTACGCTCTCTTCAGCCTGATGTTCTTGACGGCGGCCATTCAGATCACCGGACTTGTGCATACTACGCAAGTAAGAGTTAAGGGGTGGAGAGAGGCAGCCCGCTTGGGAGAGCATTCTACACGTAACTTTTCATTTGCCGATGTCATCGGAGATTTGCAGTTCTTGTTTGCGATACCTATTTTGATCAGCATTGTAGTATTGGGTTTGTATGTCTTTCTGATATGGTACCGCGACTGGATCGGTAGAGATAAGTTTGCCTATCGGTTGTTTACCCTGCCGACGGTAAGGCGGAACGTATATATGGCCAAAGCCACTGCTATCTTTGTATTTGTTTTTGCCATGGTCTCGTTCCAATTGTTGATGCTGCTGCTGGAACGTCAGCTGTTCAACTGGATGGTTCCCTCCGAATACCGGATGTCCTCCCTATTTGCCGAAGCGGTTGCCTCAAATCTGGTGTTCGTCCGTTTCTTGCTGCCGCTGGATGGAATTCAATTTGTTGTCTATTATGGAATAGGCATTCTGGCTGTCTTTGTTCTCTTTACGGCCGTATTGCTCGAGCGAAGCTACCGCCTGCCCGGTATTGTCTATGCGATCTTGTATGTTGCCGTATGTGGGGCTGCAATCGGAGGCGCAGTTTATCTTAATCTGTATAATTACTTCTATCCTCGAGAGATAACAGCCATCCGTTTCTGCATCTACCTTATGGTGATGGGCTTTACGCTCACACTCGGCTTCAGGCTCGTCTCGAAGAAGATTACCGTATAGGGAGTGAATGACTAATGAAACGTTATATGATCACGAGCGCACTTATTCTGTTAATATTGGCTTCGCTCGGAACTTTTTATGCTTATGGTGCAGAATTGCGCCTGCCGGAATATAAGCTGCAGACATTAGAAGGGGATCTGGCCGAAGCATCCAAATTGACTCTGCTCGGGAGTTATGTGGGCGGTAAAGGTTCTTACCCCATTGAAGTGTCCACATCGGGCAGCAAGAGATCTGAGCAGACGTTCTCGAATCAATGGATGAAAAACAAGGGGCCTTTGCATGATCAGACTTTTTCTGAGTTTAAAGCGCTGTATAAGGAGCATCCAGGGTTCATGAGGGGGAAGATGGGTACTGATGGCTATTACTCGGATCAAGACACACTCATCTTTGCGAAAGCGAGTTATACCCATTCGAAAGATACGGATCAGGAAGGAACGATTCGCTGGAGTATCGATTCGCTGGATTTGGCAACCGGCAAGCAAGTCCGTTACACGGATGAACTGACCGATTCTGTACAATATACTAACGTGATAGATGTACAGAAGGCTGGATCAGAAATACACGTTCTTACCAACGTTAACAGAGTTAACTCAGGTAATGAACTTATCGACATGGTGTTTAATGCCGAAACAGGTTTACCTATTCACAGTGTCCAAGTGCCATTAGGCAAGCCCTCCAGGAACGATCGTGAACTGCAAATACAGATCATCGCGGAAAAGAAGCCGACGGCGGCCAACTCCCGGGTGCTGTTTTTGGTGACAGAGAGCAGCAAGAGAACTGATAATACCGTATCAGCAAGCGACACTATTCCTACGATATTCTCTGAAAGACTTTTTGAGTACCAGTACGCTTCTGGAGATGTGAAGGAACTGCCGCTTGTCGCTGGAGCAGAAGAAGAAAATAGACCGGGGTCTTGGACTCTCCATTCCCTGGAGAGAGCTACGTACACTACCATGCACCTATCGGAAGAGGCGGTGACAATCAACCGCTATGACCTATCGACCGGATTCGCTCATCCCCAAGTGACTATTAAAGCGAGTCAACTCGGCAAGGGAACAATCAGTCAAGCCCAGGTAGCAGACGGCCGGATTTATCTGCTGCTGCAAACTGGCGATTATTTTAAGAACAACAGCATGCCTATTATAGCAGTAGCCGACATAACTGACGGCCGGATTCTCTACCAAGGTACGCCTGCTCCCGTCAAGGCAAATGGAAGACCGGATGACCAATTGGATGACGCGCAATTTTTAAATATGACAATCATGCAATAATTATTAAGTGTTCATACTCCGTTCATATTGCCGTCACGAAGAGGACATCTTGGGTGACTATACTTCAGTTATGCCGCTAAGGTGGCGCTACAGACAGAAGGACAGGAGAAGATGGACATGGCAAAATCAGCAGAAACACAGCAGACAGGGATTAAGGGCCGGAAGAAACGGCACTTATGGTTGAAAATTATAGGGGGCATCATCGGGGTGCTTGTGCTGTTCATCGGCATCACGTTTGTCGTTAATGTGATCAGCAAAGGGATCGAGAAAAACAAAATTGAATCGTATGGCCAATACGTCAATGTTGACGGCAAAAAGATGAATGTGCTGATTGAAGGCAGCGGCGAGCAGACGATCGTTCTCCTTCCAGGGCAAGGAACCGCATCGCCAGTACTTGATTTCAAGCTGCTCATTGATCAATTGACTCCGAACTACAAAGTGGTGGCGATCGAGCCGTTCGGCTATGGCCTCAGTGATGGAACGGACAAAGAAAGAACCACAGAGAATATCATCAGCGAGATTCACGAAGCGGTGCAGCAGCTTGGGATTGACCGTTACATTCTGATGGGACATTCCATTACCGGGCTCTACGCTGTATCTTATGTGAACGCTTATCCTGATGAAGTTCAAGCCTTCGTGGGTATCGACAGCAGTGTTCCCAATCAGCCGGGCATGGATGTCAAGCTGCCGCTGAAGACCATGAAGTTTGCTCAAGATTCAGGGGTGATGCGGCTGATCAAAAAATTGAGCGGAGATCCGTTTAAATCGCTTGATTATGATGAGCATACCAAAGAACAGATGAACCTGATTACCAACCGGGTCTCCAGCAATTCAACATTGATGAATGAGCTGGGTCACCTTGGTTCCAATTTCAAAAATGCCGAAAACCTGACTTATCCGCATGATTTGCCGGTCCTGCTCTTCGCTGTATCCAATAACGAGCGCAACAAGCAATGGATTCCGCTGCATGAGGAACAAGCCAAGCAATCGGCCCAAGGTAAATTGATCCCGATGGAGGGCTCACATTACCTGCACCATACGAAATACAAGGAAATTGCCGGGGAATTCAATGAGTTCATGAAGCAGCTCCAGTTGAAGCAAGCTCAATAAGAACAGGATTGTTCCTAACCGCGGTGCCCCAGGGTATCGCGGTTTTTTGCTATTCCGTTAACTGCTACATTCTTATGCTGACTTCTCCGCTTGACAGATATTCCTCGTCACCATCCTCGTATCTGACCTTCAGACGGCAATCATTATCAATATCTAGAGCGGTTGCCTTACGCTGTATATGATCCTTCATCACCAGGACCGGTCCGCCAAGCGATAGAATTCGTTGCCGGTATTCGGTAAGAAACAGCCTGTCTGTCAGATGCTCATAATAGCTCATGAAACGGTTAAGCACTTCGGCCACCAGCCGGTTGCGGAGATCACCCTGGGCACTGCTATCCGGGTAGACAGAGGTTGCAACCCCGGTGAGCTCATCAGGGAAGCCGTCTGCCGGAAATGCGACATTGATCCCAATGCCGAGCACGGCATAATCAAGCGACCCGTTCTCCAGGGACATGGAGGCTTCTGTAAGAATGCCGCATACCTTTTTGCCTTCCATGAATACGTCATTGACCCACTTAATCTGCGTGTCTTTACCGGATACCCGCTCGATCGCAAGGGCAACAGCGGCCGCGGCGGAAGTCGTCAGCAGTGTGGATTCTGCTGCGGACAGCTTGGGACGCAGCAGGATGCTCATATAGATCCCTGTGCCCGGGGGCGAAAAGAACTTCCGGCCTTTTCTTCCCCGTCCGGCGGTCTGTTCTTCCGACAGAATCACTTTGCCTTCCGCTTCTCCGCCGGTGGCCAGGATTTTCACAGCTTCGTTGGTTGAAGGGATCGTCTTAAAGACTTCGACGCGCAGCTTTTGCCCCTGTGCATCCAGGTACTTGGCAATGGCACCGGCGGATAGGATATCCGTATGAGGCGACAAGGAATATCCTTTATTCGTTACAGCCAATATGGAATAACCTTCTGACTGCAGTGATTTTATGGCCTTCCAGACGGCGCTGCGTGTCACGGATAAGCGTCCGGCGATATCTTCACCGGATATATATTCACCTTTGCTGTCCTCGAGCAAGGCTAGAAGCTGTTGTTTAACTGTCATGGACCTAACCCTCCAAAAGAATAACTTGCCGATCAACACTCTTCGAATATCTTATCATGCTTATCTAACAATAGGAAAACTTAAGTGGGTTATTCCGGCCCAATTGTAAACCTTTAATTGATTATTGGTTTACAATAGATTAAACCTCGATTATAATTCAGCTTATCTTATTCAAGGAGGTTATCTATTTGAAGACCAAAGAACTTGTATATGCGGCATTATTCGCAGCTCTCATCGCGGTGCTTGGCTTGATTCCGCCCGTGCCCCTAGGCTTCATCCCCGTTCCCGTTACTGCCCAGACGCTGGGCGTGATGCTCGCCGGATCTTTTCTGGGCAGACGGATGGGCGCCCTCAGCCTGATCATCTTCATCATTCTGGTAGCGATTGGCCTGCCCGTGCTGAGCGGCGGACGCGGCGGACTGGCGGTGCTGGTTGGTCCGACAGCAGGATACATATTTAGTTGGCCCCTCGCAGCCGGACTCATCGGCTGGTATTCGGAGAAAATATGGCCGAAGGCCCGCACCTGGAAGCTGATCGCGGTCAATCTGGCCTTTGGGGTCATCCTGGTGAATCTGATCGGCGCATCCATTATGGCCTGGATAACGAATACATCGGTCTGGGCCGGACTTGCAGGTGCTACGGCTTTTCTTCCCGGAGACCTGATCAAAGCCGTTATTGCAGCCGTCATCACGATGCAGCTCCGGTCCGTCAGTCCGATTGAAGAACAGGCGCAGGGGTGAGGTACTCATGAACCTGGTACAGAACATTCTGGAACGTGCACAGATGAATCCTCACCGTGTTGCCCTCTCGGGCGGCCGTGAAGAGCGGACTTACGCTCAGCTCATGAGGCGGGTTCAGCAGGTATCCGCCGGACTCAGGCATGACGGGCACGTGAAGCAGAGCATCGCCATTCTGTCCGGAAACCGTATGGAATTCGCCGAATTGCTTCTCGGCGCGATCTATGCGGGATGTCTTCCTGTATTGCTGGACCCCAAATGGCCTTCCGCTGAGATAGATAGGGTAATCCGGCAGTGTGAGCCCGGACTGATCGCCTGTGAAGAACGTTTTACGGCTGACCTCGCAGAACGTTATACAGAGATTCCGCAGTTATCCTTCGGTGAAGGGCGGGAAGCCCGAAGCTATAGCTCCTGGTTAGCTGCCTTCGAGCCGGATGCCATAGCAGAGGAGAACCCCGGGCTGTTGTTCATCGGGTATACATCGGGCACAACCGGCCTCCCTAAGGGGTATATGCGGACCCATGTTTCATGGCTAAGAAGCCTTCAGGCGACGGAGAAGGCTTTCGAGCTGAACGGAATACAGCAGGTGCTTGCCCCCGGGCCGTTCGTACACTCTCTGTCGCTGTTCGCCATGATGCAATCCCTGTACAGTATGGCTACGTTTCATCTGCTCCCGGAATTCGAGGCTCCAAGCGTACTGAAACTCTGTACCCGCGAACCCGGCATGATCCTGTTCGTTGTGCCTGCGATGACCGATACCTTGCTTCAACTGGCAGCTTCTCATCCCGTGCAGGTCTCCATGAAGGCTTTGATCAGCTCTGGAGGCAAGTGGTCCGCGGCCTCGAAGCAGAGATGCCGTGAAATATTCAAGGACACGAAGCTCTATGAATATTACGGATCATCGGAGGCCAGCTACATCAGCTATCTGGAGATCACCGGGGAGGAGCCGCCCGATTCGTTGGGGAAGCCGTTCGATGGCGTGCAAATGACCATCCGTGACGAGCAGTTCCAAGAGGTCCCGCCGGGAATGGTTGGTGAACTGTACATCCGAAGCGAAATGATGTTCGCAGGATATCACCGGCTGCCGGAAGAGACAGCAAGCATATTCCGGGAGGGCTGGCTGCGAACAGGGGATTATATGCTCCTTGATCAGGACAGGCATCTGCACTTGGCCGGACGCGCCGGCAACATGATCAAGAGCGGGGGACTCAAGGTATTTCCTGAAGAAGTGGAGGCTGTGCTGCTCCGCATTCCGTGTATCCGGGAGGTTATGGTATTCGGCAAACCGGATGACCGGTGGGGCGAGCAGGTAACGGCCATGATCGTGTGGAGTGGAGAAGGGCAGCTCAGTCTGGATGAAATCAGTAAGTATTGCCGTCCCTTTCTTGCAAGCTATAAAGTACCTAAGGAGCTGATTACAGTGGACAGATTCATTCTTACCAGTTCCGGCAAAATAGCCCGTCAAATCATGAAAAACCGTGTGAGAGAAGGGACGATATGAAAGAGGCCGTTCTGGTCATGGCCAAGCGTACCCCTGTCGGAAAAATAGGCGGACAGCTAAGCACGCTCGAACCGGAGCAGCTGCTTGCCCCGCTGATCCGGGACCTCGTTACGGAAGCCAAGCTGCCGCCGGAATGGATCAGCGATGTCATCATAGGGAACACAGTGGGCCCGGGAGGGAATATCGCCCGTAAGTCTGTGCTTGAAGCAGGGCTGCCTGTTAGCGTTCCCGGTGTCACCATCGACCGTCAATGCGGTTCAGGGCTTGAAGCCATCATTATGGCTGCCCGCTTCATTCAGTGCGGAGCCGGAGACCTGTTCCTGGCTGGCGGTGTCGAAAGCGCAAGCCGAGCGCCCTGGAAGCTCCTCAGACCCGCCGCACTGACCGGTACACCAACGTTATATACACGCGCACCGTTCACCCCTGCCGCTTTTGGAGATCCGGACATGGGGCTGGCCGCAGAGCATGTGGCGGACAAATATGGTGTTTCCCGGGAGGAGCAGGACCGGTATGCGCTGGAGAGTCATCTGAAGGCGGTTCACGCCCAGCGCACAGGCCGGTATGCCCCGGAGCTGGTACCGCTTCAAGTCAACGGTTACCGGATCACGGCTGACGAATGTCCGAGACCGGATACGAGCTTGGAGAAGCTGCGCAGTCTGCCGCCTGTTTTTGCACCTAACGGGACGGTTACAGCCGGTAATGCTTGTCCTGTTAACGATGGCGCTGCTCTGGCGCTCATGATGTCGCGTGAGACCTGTGAACAGCTGAGCCTCACCCCCGTCCTCCGGTTTGTGGACTCGCAGGCCGCCGGAGTGGACCCCCGGTATCCGGGAATCGGCCCGGTCCCGGCAGTCCGGCAACTGCTTAGCCGCCAGCGGCTGAATATAGACGATGTGGATATCGTTGAATTCAATGAAGCCTTTGCCTCCCAGGTATTGGCCTCGCTGCGTGAGCTCCAGCTTCCAAGGGAGAAGGTCAATCCTGGCGGCGGAGCCTTGGCGCTGGGCCACCCTTACGGAGCATCCGGTGCGATCCTCATGACACGCCTGTATTCGGAAATGCTGCAGCATCCGTACCGCAGAGGGCTGGCAACGCTTGGCATCGGCGGCGGAATGGGGCTGGCCGTTCTGGTGGAGCCGGTCTTATGAATAGGAGCCTGTCTCAGGTCCGGCTCCTATGAAGACCGTATTAATTACCGGGGCGACCCGGGGGATTGGGCGCAGTATAGCTATTGAGCTGGGGCGCTGCGGTTATAAGGTAGCCGTGAATGGTAGGCACAGCGGGAGAATTGGACAGGTGGTAGAGGATATCCGCCAGGCAGGCGGCACGGCAGAGGGGTTCTGTGCCAATGTAGCCGATCCGGCTGCGGTGACGGCGATGATGGACGAAGTGACCGGCAAGCTGGGGTCCCTGGAGATTCTAATTCATAATGCTGGCATTATTAAGGACCGGAAATGTGAATTTATGACCGATCTGGAGTGGCAAGCCGTTCTGGACGTTCATCTGAACGGAGCCTTCTACTGCATCCAGCGGGCAATCCCCCATCTAGACCGGCATGGAGGCGATATTGTCTTGATGACCTCAACCGCAGGGCTGGCCGGATCGGTGGGGCAGGTCAATTACAGCGCGGCCAAAGCCGGACTTCTCGGGATGCTGTGGACGCTTGCCGATGAACTGAAGTCCAGGCGGATCAGGGTCAACGGCATTGCTCCCGCTGCCGTAACGGATATGACCCGTCCGGTTATTCAACATCTGACCGAGAAATACGCCAAATGCAATGAGCCTCTCCCCGCGGAATGGAACCTGGGAGAAGCGGAAGATGTGGCCCGGTTCGTTCGATTGCTGCTGAATCAGGAGGACCCTGAGCTGACTGGTAAAGTGTTCGGTGTTAACGGACAACAGATTACCCGTTGGCAGAAGCCGCAGCCCGCAGCTATAGTTACTTGCGGATTGGAGGATTTATTTGAATTTTGAGAGACGGTAACGGCGGAAGGGAGGAGTATACGCAGATGCTTGTTTTTGATCAAGTCGATTATCACTACCGGCGGGGGGTTCCCGTTCTCCGTCAGCTAAGCTTCACCATCCGCCAGGGCGAATTCACCTCCATCATTGGAGGGAACGGAAGCGGAAAGTCCACACTCGCCAAGTTAATGAACGGGCTGCTGCAGCCAAGAGAGGGACAGGTGAAGCTGGGGCAGCTGAATACCCTGAATCCAGAGGATCTCAGGGGGATTCGGGAGAGGGCCGGATTGGTATTTCAGAATCCTGAAGATCAGTTCATCACGACATCGGTTCATGATGAAGTCGTCTTCGGGCTGGAGAATCTGCGTGTCCCCGGAGAGCAAATAGCCGATCGGGTGAATGAGGCTCTAAGAGCCGTTCACATGGAAGAGTATGCGGAGGCGATGCCGCATCAATTGTCAGGCGGCCAGAAACAACGGGTCGCGCTGGCAGCCGTCATAGCGATGAAGCCTGCTATTCTGATCGTGGATGAAGCGACCTCCATGCTCGATCCGCAGGGGAGACAATCCATCCTGGATGTGCTTCATAGCCTGCACCGGCAGGGGATGACGATCATTCATATCACCCACCATATGGAAGAGATCTTGTCATCCGGCCGGGTCCTGCTTCTAAGCCGCGGCGAAATCGTCTTCGACGGAACGCCCTCGGCCTTGTTCGGCAATGTATCCCTTGCTGAACATTCGCTTGCGCTTCCTTTTGCGGTGAGATTGCATCAAGCGCTTGGGTTACGAGCCCCATTGTGCGCAGACTGGAAGGAGACGATCACCGGCTTATGGTCTATGAGTTAAAGGACGTAGGTGTAAGAATCAACGGCAAAGACATTCTGCAATCGGTAAGCTGTACTCTTCAGAAGGGGAGATGGATATCGGTCATTGGGCAGGCCGGAGCCGGAAAGTCCACCTTCGCGCAAGTGATCACAGGACTGACTCCTTTCTGTACAGGCGAATATACGCATAACGGGCAGTCTCTGCCGGGGGATAGAAGAGGCAAGAGGACAGCCGTTCCGCAAGCGGGTTATGTGTTTCAGTTTCCGGAGCAACAGATTTTTGAAACGACGGTGTATAAAGAACTGGCCTTTGCCCTCAAAGTGAAGGGAGCAGCCCCTGACAAGCTGGACGAAGCTGTCAAAAGCGTTATGGGACAGCTCGGACTCCCGGAAAGCCTTCTCCAGCAGAACCCGTTACAGCTCAGCGGGGGACTTAAGCGTCTCGTCGCTATCGCTTCTGTGCTGATTGCCGAGCCTGAGCTGCTTATTCTGGATGAGCCGACGGCCGGGCTTGATCCCCTAAGCAGGATAGCTCTGCTGAAGAAGCTTCAGGCATGGCAGCGGGAGAAGCGACGGACGGTGCTATTCATCTCTCATCAGATAGAGGATGTTGCCGAATATTCGGATGAGGTTATGATCTTTACACAAGGGCGCTTATTGGCCCATTTGGAGGTGAACGAACTGTTTCTGAGACAAAGTAAGCTCTTGGAGCAGGCCGGACTGCCTTTGCCGGAGCCGGTACAGCTTTTGAGATGGATGGAGGCTGCTTCCGGGCGTAGTCTGGAGCCAGCGAGCTGCAGGGAAGAAGATATTCTGCGGCTGGTGAGACCCGTTTGGCAGTCAAGAGGGTTGCACCATGGCGGATAACGTCCTATGGGGTCAATATATACCTTCAGATTCGGTCGTCCACCGGCTTGACCCCCGAACCAAACTGTTGAGTGTGCTTGCCTTCACATTCTGCTGTCTCTTCCTCACTACATGGGGCGGATACGCGGCGGCGACTGTCCTGGCGGGCGGACAACTGCTGCTGTCCAGAGTCCCCTTCCGTACCTTCGGCAGAGCCATCAAGCCGGTTCTGCTTATTGTGTCCTTCACCTTGCTCTATCATCTCCTGGTCACCCGGGAAGGGATAGAGAGCGGAGTCTTCGTGGTCTGGCGTATTCTTTTGTTTGTATCGCTGGCCTCACTCTTAACACTCACCACCAAGCCGCTGGAGCTTGCCAAAGGGCTGGAGCAACTGCTTAAGCCGCTGTCTGCCTGGGGAGTTCCGGTAGAAGCTATGGCATTGACGGTTATGCTTGCCATCCGTTTCATTCCAACGATTAGCCAGGAGCTGGACCGCATGATTCTGGCACAACAGGCCAGAGGCTTCGACATCAAGTCTGCTAGTGGACACCGGCAGGGCATGGCTTATTTGTCCTTGGTTGTGCCGCTGCTCATAACGACCATTCAGCGTGCCGGGCAACTGGCGATGACGATTGATGCAAGAGCTTACGGGAACGGGAAGGGCCGTACCTCCTATCGGGTGCTGACTTTTTCGCGGATTGATTATGCGGCTGGCGGGCTGCTGCTTGCATGTATTTTACTCATTCTGTACCTATGAACCGGAGTACCAGAATAACGGAGACACTGCGTGCGACGCAGATTCATGCGCAACCTATTCCAATTATTGGCGTCTACATTTAGAACTGTTAATTCCAAAATTAGACGAAATGGATGAGATGCACCTATGAGAAGGCTCAGTTATTTGCTCCTGTTCGTAGCCCTATGCTTATTGTTGCCGGTTAGCGGACAGGCTCAGGCTGCCGCCAAGAACCGCCCGACGATCCTGCTGGACGGACAAGCTATCCCTCTGCAAAAGAAAGACAAGGTAGAAATTATCAATGGCAGTGTAATGGTTCCCTTGCGGATCATTGCGGAGAATCTGGGCATGGGCGTAATCTGGAACCAACAGGTTGGCACCGTAACCATCCCTAAGGAGATGGGCAGTGTAGAACTGACGATCGGGCACAAAAATGCCTGGATTGACGGAACCTCCCATCCGCTGTCCGCAGCTCCCCGGAACCTCAACGGAACCACGGTCGTGCCGCTAAGATTCATTAGCGAAGCCATGGGCGTAGGGGTGAGCTGGGACAACAAAAGCAAGATTGTCGGCTTGACTTCATCAACTCTTCCGCAACCGGGTTCGGGGCCTGATACAGATCCGGCCGCCACGCCTGCTGTTACAGCAACTCCTGAACCTTCAGCTTCTCCCAAGCCTGAAGGCACGGCAGTTCCGCCCGCCCCGGCAGCCGGAGCCTCAACGGTCAACGGGCTCAGCTTCAGCGGCAACCGCCTGATGATTGCTTTTGAAGGCAAGGTTCAACCCAAGGTCTATGCCGGGAACCAACCGCCGCAGATTGTAGTCGAGCTTCCACATACGGCCTTGTCCGCCTCCTTCTTAGAGACGGTGCTCTGGGATAATCAGACCCAATCAGGAGAGCAGGCCATTACCGGAACTCCAAAGGTTAGCAAGGTGTATTACGAGCTCACGGGAACAGATGCTTCAACCGTTCGGGTCACTTTAGCACTCTCTGCAGATACGAATTATACCAGTTATATTGAGGAAGATGTCGCTTCACGCCTCCTGATCGTCGACCTGAACTCTTCCTCCCAAGAACCGCCTTCAGTACAGCCTGCCTATCCGGGGAACGGGAAAAAAATTATTGTGATTGATGCAGGACACGGCGCTGCTGATCCTGGCACTATCGGCATAACGAACACGCTGGAGAAAGATTTCAACCTCAGCCTGGCCTTAAAAGTGGAGCGTCTGCTGCTGCAGGAGCCGGATTTTCATATTGTAATGACCCGGCGCGATGATACCTACCCGACCAATCCCAAGCGTGCAGAGATGGCCAATGAACTCGGGGCGGATGCCTTTGTATCCATTCATGCGAACTCCGTCCAAGACAGGCCGGATGTGCGGGGGACCGAATCCTATTATTACAGGAAAGACAGTAAAGCCCTGACCGATATGATACACAAGCATCTGCAAGGGGCAACCGGCTTCACCGACCGTAAGGTCAAGTCTAAAAAATTAATCGTATTGAGCCGTTCGACCATGCCAGCCACGCTACTCGAGGTAGGCTTCCTGTCCAATGCTACAGAGGAAGCGATCCTGTTCTCGGATGAATTCCAGAACCGGGTGGCGGCTGCTATTGTAGCAGGGATTAAGGAATATTTCGGTGTGTCCTGATCCCATTCATCACGGAATTAACGCATCATTCCTGCTAATCCAGGGTTGACCCTGACGTATACTGGAGGGTTTACAATGGAAGCAGGAGGGATCACAAATGGACAAAACAACAATGCCATCATCGAACATCTTAAGACGTACACCTGCCCGCAGCTGGCTGGCAATTACAGCGCTTGGCTGGCTCGCCATGACGCTGGGACTGTTCACGGCTACGGTTGCCGGGAACGCCGTCCGGGCTTCCGGTGCAACGGATAACGAAATTGCCGTTGTCCAGGCTTTGACTGCGGCGCTGCTTATTGTGCCCGCGGTCTGTCTCATCCAGCGCCGGTTCCGCCTGACCGCCAGGCTGCTGCCGTTGACACCAGTCGCATTCCTGCATATGCTGGGCGGTGCAGCGTCAGCCTTGCTGATGGGGGGACTGGGCTTCATAATTACGGGTATCCTGGGCTGGACCACCATTACAGCCTGGCATTTCTCTGCGGAGCTGCTGCTGGCTGTAGCCTTCAACACATGTATTGCCTTCCTGTACGAGGCGCTGCCGGAGGAATTGTCAATGAGAGGAATAGTATACAGCGGCCTGCGGCTGCGCCTGCCTGCCTTCGCAGCTTACGGCGCTCAGGTGCTGCTGTTTGTGCTGGTGCCGGTGACGGTGAACCAGCTGCAAGCCTGGAGCGGGCTCGACCGCGGAAGCAGCATTAATGCAGAGTATGTGATTATGCTGTTATGTTATGGCACGATGCTTCAGCTATGGCGCAGCTTGACCGGATCACTGTGGGCTTCCGTCGGATTTCATGTGGCCTTTCTGGAAATTGCGCGGTTCGTTATCCTGCAGCAGGACCGGCGCTTGCTGACATACAGCGAGCTGGAGGCGGGGACCGGTCCCGTTGTGATCCAGTTTGGTGTAATCATTATCGGCAGCGCAGGGCTGCTGGTACTGCTTAATCTGTGGCGCCGCCGGCGCCTGCGGACAGCATACTAGTAATAAACCATCATCCGGCCATGCCAGTGCCGGATGATTTACTGTGCCCAACCTTCTATATAGATTTGATCTTGAAAATATACAGACAGGGAAAAGTGGCGGAGGAGAATTTTGGCACTGTAGGAGCGTCAGCGTCCGCCTTTGTCACCGGATTTCCACCGCGATTAGCGGTTCAAAATCAAGAAATCTGGGGACAACAGCGGCCGGAGGGCCAAACATTCTCTGGAGTCACGGCCAACCTATGTCGCATAACTTACAAATTCAATCTATATAGCAAATAATATTCCTATTTGGAGGAAAGCCCATGTATACCGTAGGCCAGCTGTCCAAGCTAACCGGTGTGTCTGTCCGCACCCTGCATTATTATGAGAAGCTGGGCCTGCTGGAGCCGGACAGGGATACCGGGAACCAGTACCGCTCTTATAGCGAGAATGAGATTCTACGGCTGCAGAAGATTGCTGTGCTGAAGCAAATGCATTTCAAGCTGAGTGAAATTAAAGTGATTCTCGACAGCGGTGAGGTTGCACACCATGATGTCACCGTCTGGAGCCGTGCCTTGGAGCAGCAGATGGTCTTCGTAAAGCAGGAGCAGGAGAAGCTGCGGGCGGTAGAGCATCTGCTGTTCTCCACCTTGTACGCGATGCGGGCAACCGAACAAGTGAATATTGAGGAGATGCTCGGATTTATCCGTGAGCTTGAACAGCCCCCGCAGGGTCCGCAGCTGCGGCAGCAGGTCTTCACTCCGGAAGAGCTGGAGGTGCTGCCGATTAACGATGTAAGCAATCCGCTCGCTATGGAGTGGTCCGATATTCTCAGGCGTGTCTCTGGACTGCTGGCAGAACCGCCCGATTCTGAAGCGGCGCAGCAGCTCGCGGCCTCAATCATAGAATACGCCGACAAAATGTTCGGCGGTGATGAGCAGCTCATTCAGAAATATTGGGAGTACATTACACCGCAGGAGGGACAAACTGCACGGGTGTACGGGATGACCACCGAGGTCATGCAATATATGGATGCAATCATCCGTATTTATTTGGGTGAGGATCATAAATAAGCTGAGAAGAGAGTGCATAAATGCTAAGAATTTTCCGGAGATCGGCTATTGTGCTTGGTTTGATCGTACTGTCGGGATGTTCCGGCGCCTCGGACACGCCGTTATCTGTTCAAGCTCCGCCGGAAGCTAAGCCGCAATACGCGCAAAGAACAGCTCCGGCCCCGAAGTCCAGTGCAGCGCCGCAGCCGGATAAGGCCAACACGTACTATGTGGCTGTCGATGGAGCTGATAGTAATCAAGGGACCATAGATTCTCCCTGGAAGACGCTTCAGCATGCTGCGGACCTCGCAGAGCCGGGAACCCGTGTCTATATTCGCGGAGGCGTGTACCATCAGAAGCTGCAGATCTCCAAGGGAGGCTCGAAGGATGCCGGTCCTGTCATATTCGCCGGTTATCCGAATGAGACGGCGGTGCTTGACGGCGAAGGCCTGCCGGTTGACGGCTTGGAGGGTATGGTCGAGATCCATCAGGCCAGCTATGTAACGATTCAGCAACTGGAAATCCGCAATTACAAGACTGCATCCCTTGGCGACATTCCCGCAGGTATCTATATTCACGGTTCAGGGAAGGACCTCTCTGTGCTCAATAACCGCATTCATTCCATAGCCAATACGGCCACGCCTGAAGGGGACGGGCTTACCGGGAGGGATGCCCATGGGATTGCCGTGTACGGAACCGAAGCGAAGGAAGCGCTGCAAGGACTGATTATTGATGGTAATGAAGTGTACGATTTGGTGCTTGGCTCAAGTGAGGCGCTGGTCGTTAACGGCAATGTGGATACTTTTGAGATTACGAACAATATCGTTCATGACAGCGACAATATCGGGATCGACCTGATCGGGTTTGAGGGAACGGCGGGAGACGAGCGGGTGGATCAGGCGCGTAACGGAACGGTCCAAGGAAACGTAGTCTACGGGATTTCGTCCAATCTTAATCCGTCTTATGGCAAGCCTGTACCCAATGACAGCCATGCGGCAGGTGGAATCTACATCGACGGAGGAAGGTCCATCCTGGTGGAGCAGAACCGCTTATATGACAATGACATCGGCCTTGAGCTTGCTTCCGAACATAAGGGAAGGCTAACCAGGGATATTACGGTCAAAAACAATCTGATCTACCACAACCGGCTGACCGGTATTGCCATGGGCGGTTATGACGAGGAGCGTGGAGGCACCAGCGATAGTATCATCGAGTCTAATACGCTCTACAAGAACGACCTGCTGGGCGATGGCAACGGCCAATTGTATCTGCAAGCTAACTTAAGCGGTAATGTCATTACCCGCAATATTATCGTAGCAGGTGATTCCGGCGTTATGATCAGCAACGAATATACAAGCAACAGCAATAATACGCTGGGCAGCAACCTTTATTATACAGAATCAGGGGCAGATCAGGCCTTTTGGGTATGGAAAAAGAAGGAATACCCCGGCTTCGCCTTCTACCAGCGCGACACGGGGAACGATTCCAGCTCGCAGTTTGCCGATCCGCAGTTCAGGGACGCCGCCCGTGACGATTTCCGGCTGAAGCCGGGGTTCCCGGTAGTTACAGGGAAACCCGCCGGGGCCAATCCGTAAGAGGGTTTTACATTGCGAAAAAAAAGATTGATTTGAATATAAGAAGAAAGGAGTCACTCTGCAGGGAGTGGCTCTTTTTTTGAGAAACTAGGTAAGAAGCAATTTTTCGATTTTTTGGCGATTGAATACAAAACCGAAAAATATCTGATTATCGATAAAAATAGTAGGAACTAAATTTTTCCCTGACCGATTTCGAAGTGTATCGGCATAATCAGGGTGATCGGCGATATCATACTCCGTAAACGAAATTTCATGTTCTCGTAAGAACTTTTTGAAATTTTTACAATCCTCACACGTTGGCGTTGTATATACTTCTACATTGATCATTACTTGCCTCCTCGCTCATATTTGATACGAACGATGAAATTATATCATATAGTCCCCTACCCTATGCAACCCATAATAAGCAACACCTTCTGCAAAGAGGAATATCAATAAACATGATTGACAAATAGGGTAGGGGTCTATACTATATTGCTTAAGGATAGGTTCAGCACAATTGTTCGGAGTTGAGCGAATCCACAGCCATTAAAGGAGGAGAAGCAAATGTCATCACAGGCAAACGCAAGTGCATCGCCAGATGCAAGAAGATGGAAAGCGTTGTTTTTACTGTGTTTAGCGCAATTTATGGTCATCATGGACACATCCATTATCGGAGTCGCGCTTCCGGCCATTAAGGAAGCCCTGGGTTATTCCCAGGATAACTTGCAGTGGGTGTTCAATGCTTATGTTATTTTCTTAGGAGGGCTAATGCTGCTGGGAGGTCGATTATCTGATCTGTTCGGACAGCGGAAAATATTCATGATCGGATTTCTTATTCTTTCCGTAGCCTCATTACTTGCCGGCCTCGCATGGTCAGAAGCTTCGATGAATGTTGGCCGTGCCATACAAGGGCTAGGCTCAGCGCTCATTCTGCCAGCTGCACTTACGATTGTTATGACTTTGTTTAGTCATAATCCGAAAGAACTCACAAAAGCACTTGGATTCTGGGGGGCCTCCGCGGCAGCCGGAGGTACAGCAGGCGTGTTTCTCGGAGGGGTAATAACGGAGTGGTTAAGCTGGAACTGGACATTTTTAATCAATATACCCGTGGGCATATTTGCGCTTCTTTACAGCATGAAGGTACTTCCGGTCAGTGTTCGCCGCAAAGGAAGTATTGATATTGTCGGCGCATTGGCCATAACAGCAGCCCTTGTGTTGGCAGTCTATGCGGTCGTTACCGCAGGGCAGGTAGGCTGGGTATCGACTCAGACCATTACCTTACTCATAATAACAGCGGTACTGCTAATTGCTTTCTTTACTATCCAAAAGGTAAAAAAAGAGCCACTGGTTCCGCTTGGTATTTTTACCGCGCCGAACTTGCTTGCCGGGAATATCGCATTTGGCTTGCTCGCCGCTGCGTGGATTCCGTTATGGTTCTTCTTGAATCTATATCTGCAGCAGGTTTTACGGTTCTCCGCCTTTGCTGGCGGATTGGCACTCGTACCGATGACCGTTTTAGTTATGGTATTCATGGTGGGGTTTACGGGCCGCTTGGTAGGGCGTTTTGGATTTAAGAACATTCTGGTTATCGGTTTGCTCCTTCTGGCGGGGTCCTTGTTCCTGCTAGCAGGTTATACGCCGCTGGAGGGGGACTTCATAGCGAACGTGCTTCCAGCCTCATTATTAGGGGCGCTTGGGATGGCGCTCGCCTTCATCCCAGGAACGATGGCCTCTATGTCGGGAGCCAAGCCGGAGGAAACGGGCTTAGCTTCAGGAATTGCAAATACCAGCTACCAGATTGGCTCAGCCATTGGACTTGCCATCATGTCCGCAGTGGCGGCTACTTGGACAGGAGGCCAGGTGGAGCAAGGGATCGAACAAATTACTGCATTAAACACAGGCTTTCATGCTGCATTCATTGGCGCGGCGATTGCTGCTATCGCAGGTGCGGTTCTCTCGCTGCTCTTTTTACGGATGCCTAAACAATAAAGCATAGATTTCCTATACTTAAGCGATCCAGGCCATAATAAGGCTGGATCGCGTTTTTGTTCCAGCTTGGTCTCCACTATTTATGATTTTGTATAGGGTAGGGGGACTATGGTACAATATAAGTAAAGAGAAAGGAGTGAGGGCATGGAAGATATCATTCAAGAGGCCAATACACACACGCACGAATCCTGCGGTACTAATGAGCGAAAAAGCCATCATTCTGAAAAAAGCAAAAACGCACTTATCAGTCGGCTTAACCGGATTGAGGGTCAGGTTAGGGGCCTTAAGGGTATGATTGAGAAGGATACCTATTGTGATGACGTTCTGAATCAGATCTCTTCGGTTCAATCGGCTTTGAACGGCGTCGGTAAACTGCTTTTGGAGCACCATATGAAGAGCTGTGTCATTGAACGCATACAAGAGGGCGAGAATGAAGTGATTGATGAGTTATTGGTTACGATAAATAAATTAATGAAATAAGTAACTGCCGGGGATTCGCAAGAATCCTTTTCTTTTTGTATAAAATATAGGGTAGAGAGGTAAGGTAGTAAAATTCGTTTGACTTTATATAGTATAGGGGGGTATACTACATTCAAGGAGGTGATCAACATTGGATGAGCTTCAAACGAAGATCGAACAAGAGTGCTGCGGGATGAGCGACGGCCGAAAAAGTCATCATTCGAGTGTGGTGAAGGATGACTTAGTCGTCAGGTTAAACCGGATTGAAGGGCAAATTCGCGGTGTGAGGGGACTCATCGAAAAGGATACGTATTGTGATCAGGTATTGAATCAAATCGCTGCCGTTCAAGCCGCACTTAACGGAGTGCGAAAAGTTCTTCTGACGGGACATCTTAAAGATTGTGTGGTGGATCGCATTCAAAAAGGCGATTCAGAAGTCGTTGAAGAGCTGCTGCAAACCATACAGAAGCTAATGAAATAAAACAAATAGATCATAAAAGGAGAAATGAATGATGAAAAATGTAAATCTAAATGTTGAAGGTATGTCTTGCGGACACTGTGTAAACTCAATCGAAGGTGCTCTGAGAACACTCGGAGCAAGCGGGAAGGTCGATCTTTCCGGCGGTACGGTCGCAGTTGCTTATGATGAAAGTAAATTAACGCTGGATGCCATTAAAGAAGCCATTAAAGAACAAGGATACGACGTAGTTTAATCAATCGACGAAAGGAGCGAGGCGCTCGTGATGGAAGCAACCAGGTTGGAAACGGAGCAAACCTCCCTGCAATTAACCGGAATGACATGTGCCGCATGTGCAAACCGGATTGAAAAGGGATTAAATAAACTCGAAGGCGTAACGGAAGCAACCGTGAACTTTGCACTGGAACGGGCTACGGTTACGTATGATCCGAATAAAGTCAGTGTTTCACAAATGGAACAAAGTATTCAGAAACTTGGTTACGGTACGGCCAAAGAAGTTGTCGATTTCAATCTTGTCGGCATGTTCTGTGCAGCATGCGCCGTCAAAGTCGAAAAAACGCTGAATAAAACACCTGGGGTCACGAGCGCTGTCGTTAATTTCGCCATAGAGACTGCCCGGGTTGAATATAACGCAACGGAAGTCACGATAGCCGAAATCCAAAAGCGGGTGGAGAAGCTTGGATACAAAGCGGTTCCAAAGCAGGAGGAAACGGGCCCCTCCCAGCACCGGGAGAAAGCCATTGCGCAGCAAAAGCGCAAGCTGCTCATCTCCTCTATTCTTTCACTGCCTTTGCTTTGGTCCATGGTTGGTCACTTTACCTTCTTATCATGGATCTGGATGCCAGATTTATTCATGAATCCGTGGTTTCAGCTAGCGTTGGCGACACCGGTCCAATTCTACATCGGCAAGCAATTTTATGTGGGTGCTTTCAAAGCCCTCCGCAATAAAAGTGGGAATATGGACGTGCTCGTATCACTGGGAACGTCAGCTGCTTACTTCTACAGTCTTTACTTAACCCTTGAATGGGCTTCAATGGGCAGCATGGCTCACCATGGTCCAGCCATGTATTACGAAACAAGCGCGGTCTTGATCACACTTGTTATTCTTGGGAAGCTGTTCGAGTCGCTTGCCAAAGGCCGCACATCCGAAGCTATCAAAACGCTGATGGGACTGCAGGCGAAAACAGCTTTGGTCATTCGTGGCAACCAAGAAATGACGATTCCTTTGGAAGAGGTACTTACCGGCGACATCGTCGTGATTAAACCGGGTGAGAAGGTTCCGGTGGATGGGGAAGTACTGGAAGGAAGTTCCGCGGTCGATGAATCGATGCTGACAGGCGAGAGTCTTCCAGTGGAGAAGAAAGCCGGAGACAACGTCATAGGTGCAACCATCAACAAAAACGGCAGATTAAAAGTGAAAGCAACCAAGGTTGGCAAAGAAACTGCACTTGCTCAAATCATAAAGGTTGTGGAAGAAGCACAAGGCTCGAAAGCACCGATTCAACGAGTAGCGGATGTCATTTCCGGCATCTTCGTACCGATCGTCGTCGGCATTGCGATTGCTGCCTTCCTGGTTTGGTACTTCTGGGTTACGCCTGGCGATTTCGCGGGTGCACTGGAGAAGGCGATTGCGATTCTGGTTATTGCATGCCCATGTGCGCTTGGACTTGCAACACCAACATCAATTATGGCGGGATCAGGACGCGCCGCGGAGCTCGGTGTGCTGTTTAAAGGCGGCGAGCATCTGGAATCTACTCATAAAATTGATGCTATTATTCTTGACAAAACCGGTACCGTAACGAAAGGCAAGCCGGAACTCACGGATGTTGCCGTCCAGCATATGAATGAACAAGATTTCCTTCGCTTGGTTGGTGCTGCTGAGAAGGACTCTGAGCATCCGCTTGCAGAAGCGATCGTATCCGGTATCACAGCCAAAGGCATTGAGCTTCCGGGTACAGAACAATTCGAGGCGATTCCGGGATATGGTATCCGTGCGATGGTCGAAGGCAGGGAAATTCTGGCCGGCACGCGCAAATTGATGGCCAAATATAAGATCTCTGTCGAACATGCCTTTGATCACATGACACAGCTCGAGGAGGAAGGCAAGACAGCCATGCTGATCGCGATTGATGGTAAGTACACAGGTCTGGTCGCGGTGGCAGATACCATTAAAGAAACCTCAAAAGCAGCCGTAGCCCGGCTGAAGGACATGGGTATTGAGGTTATCATGATTACTGGTGATAACGAACGTACAGCTCAGGCGATCGCCAAGCAAGTCGGTATTGATCAAGTCCGTGCGGAAGTCCTGCCGGAAGGCAAGGCGGAAGAAGTGAAGAAACTGCAGGCGCAGGGCAAGAAAGTTGCGATGGTCGGCGATGGCATCAATGACGCTCCTGCACTGGCGATGGCGGATATCGGCATGGCGATCGGAACAGGAACAGATGTCGCAATGGAAGCGGCTGACGTAACCTTGATGCGCGGCGATTTGAACAGCATTCCGGATGCTATCTACATGAGCCGCAAAACGATGAGCAACATTCGTCAAAATCTGTTCTGGGCGCTTGGCTATAATACGCTCGGTATCCCGATTGCGGCACTCGGATTGTTAGCACCTTGGGTGGCAGGAGCAGCGATGGCACTCAGCTCCGTCTCTGTAGTACTGAATGCATTGAGGCTTCAACGGATGAAAGTTTAACGAGCGAATCAAAGAAAGGGGATCAAACATGATGGATAAAAATCACGGAGGACATCAAACAGATCACAAAGCGAAGGAGCCGGCAGGTCACGAACATAGAGGTCATGGAGGTCATGGTAAGGAAGGCAAGGATATCATTAAAGCCGATAAGGTGAAGGCGGTATGGACGCTTGCAGGCGGTCAAAAGGCGCAGGCTAAGCAGGATACGATCATTCATCTGGAAGTTCGAAATGATGGAAAACCGCTTGATAATTTCGATATCAGCCATGAAAAGAAGCTGCACATGATGATAGTCAGCAAAGATTTATCGTATTTTAATCACATACACCCGGCATTTAAAGGAAACGGACTATTTGAAATTAAGACTCAGTTTCCAGCTGGCGGGGATTACAAGCTGATTGCCGATTTTATTCCAACTGGCGGCAGCGCGATGAGTAAAATGGAGTGGGTGCATGTCGAAGGAGACACTGCAACAGCACAACCGGTCCAGCCCGAGAAGGAGCTTACCAAAGCCGTAGACGGGAAACTGGTAACCCTGCAGTTTGATTCATTAGCGGCAAACAAAGAATTGATGCTTACCTATACCTTTAAACAAGAAAAAACGAAGACGCCCATTACAAACCTTCAACCCTATCTGGGAGCTGTTGGGCATGTTGTGATCTTGACGGAGAGTACAGAAGAGTATCTGCATGTGCATCCGATGGAAGAGACAGCTTCAGGACCGGATGCCCAGTTTATGACGACATTTCCGAAGAGCGGCCTCTATAAAATATGGGGACAATTCAAGCATAACGACCAGGTGTTTACGGTGCCTTTTGTCATAAATGTTCTTTAATACAGCCTAATCATAGGGAGAGTGAGCTAAGAGTGGCCGTAAAGAAGTTTGCCGTCACCCCCGGCTTTGAAGTTGGCGGTACGGTATTTAAACCGGAACAGTTGGCAATTCTGGGCCGCATTGTTGGTGACAATGCTAAAATTGAATTGACCACATTTAAGCAGTTGTATGTTGCGATGGAGGAGGACCGGCTGGAAGAGGTACAGGATGAACTCCAAAAATCCGGTTTGCAGATCCATCCTTCCGGTTATTTCACCAAAAGCTTGATCGCCTGCAATTTCTGCAAAGGTGCCGAGGATGCCGGATTGGATGTAGCCAAGGCGCTGGATGAGATGATTGCCGGTCATGAGGTCCCAAGTCCCTTAAAGATCGGATACGCCGGATGCGCGTTAGGGACCAGTGAACCTTTGCTAAAAGATATTGCTGTTGTGAAGATGAGAGATACATTTGATATCTATATCGGAGGAGAAGCTAAAGGCTTGAAAGCGAAACTTGCCCGGCTCTTTATATCCGGGGTCAAAGAAGAACGGCTAATTCCAATCGTTACCGGATTGATTTCAATCTTTCAGGAGCATGGGAAAAAGAAAGAGAAATACAGCAAATTCATTGAACGCATAACGGTGGAAGCACTCCGGGAAACCGTATCCTAATGGTTTCAACCAGGGCTAACAGGAACATAGAGGACAGGCGTTTGCCGTCCTCTTTTTTCGCATATGTGCCTTTATTTAGCGAATGGTTGCTGCCGTACTTCTATTCGTGGTCGTACGTGCCCGTATTTGTTGAATGCTTTTGATCGTACCGCTTGCGGTATTCACCCGGCGTTAAGCCGGAGCTGCGCTTGAACGTGCGGATGAACGAATTCACATTCTGGTAGCCGACCTGAAGCGCAATATCCTGAATCCGCAGGTCGATATTCAGCAGCAGCTCCTTGGCCCGCTCGATCCGCAGCGTGTTCAGATATTCGCTGAAGTTGATCCCGGTTTTCTCTTTGAAGATGCTCGACAAATACCCCGAGGTTAGATTCAGCTTGTCGGCTACAATGCTCAGATTAATATCCTCCCCGTAATGCTTGTCCAGATACTCTAGTACGAAGCTGATGACCGGATCACGAATCTCCGAGCCATTTCGGATGGCCGCAAGCACAGGAGTGAGCAGCCCGCTCAGCCATTCGCGGTATTGAACGGTGGAATAGAAGGCGGCGAACGGCTCACCGGACAGCGCAGAGAGAAGCCCCGCTTCAAGCTCCGGCAGATTCTGCTTCATGACCGTTTTGCCTGTCTGCTCTACAACCCCGCGGGCAAATGTCCGGAAATCCTCAGCGGTGGCATCCTTATTCCGAAGCTGCTCCAGCTGACGCTCCACCCAGCCGAAGACTGCGTCTTCGCTGCCGGATTGCAGCAGGTTATGCAGCTCATCCCCGTACGTTACCTTCATGTGGAACGCTTTGGCTGACGAGGCCCGCGGCTCCACAATAATCTGGGTCTCCCGATTTAATCTGCGTTCCTTCAGCAGTACCGTCAGGTTATGGTAAGCATCGGTAAACGGGGTTTCCCCGGAGTATACCGGACTGACTGCAATGGTGAGGTAGAGGGAAGGCTCCTCGGCCAGCAGCTCCTGCAAGGTGCCCAGCACCTGAAGAATTCCGCTCTGCGGACCCGGATTGAAGAGCAGCAAGAGCAACAGGTCCTGCTCCGGCTGAAGGACGACATTCTCGCCTTCACCTCCGGTGAACAGACGCTGAATCAGCTGCCACAAGGCCAGCGTATGCTTCTCGGGCTCCTCCGGCAAGCTGGTGAAGCTAAGCTTGAACAGGATGGACGCGTAAGGCTGTTCCGAATGCAGCGCCTCCTCCAGATCACCGAGCTTAGCGTTCAGCGGAATGTTCTTAACTTTATAGGTATACGCATACTGGCGGACCAGCGAATTCTTGTGATCCAGATCGTTCTGGATGAATTGATTGTTCTCCAGGATGGAGCTCAGCCGGTCGCCGATAATGGCGAATTCCTTCACGCTGCTCCGCTTGCCGGGGCCGCTGCCTGCTGTGCGGTCAAGCGCGGCGACCAGGCGCTGAAGCGGCTGGTTCAGCCGGAAGCTGAACAAGAAGGAGAATAGCAGGCTGACCAGCACCGCCGCAGTGAGCAGGGCGGCCAGCAGCAGCCTCATGCCGCGCAGCCCGGTTGCGATGGCGGCAACTTCGGTCACCCTGACATAGGTGAAGCCGGTCTGCGCCCCTTTTTCATAGAAATAATACTGATCCCCGATCCGCTCATGGGCACTTGTATTGCCCGCATACTTCAGAGCCGGCAATTCTGTCTCCGCTGTGGAGAAGAGCAGACGGTTCTGCGCATCCATTATATAGAAGGGATTCTTGCCGGCATCCCCGTAAGCCTTCTCCAGCCGCTGCGGATTCAGCATCACCAGGCCGTATACCTCTTCGTAAGGAATCGCTTTGATCAGCACCGGCATCAGCCGTCCGAGCGGGCGCGTGGAGCTCATCGTTGTCTCTGTGAAGGAGGCGGCAGGCATGACCTTCAGATACTGGTTGTCCATGGTCTGGCCGCGCCAGAAGTCCGCCGTATATTCCTGACTGGAATAATATTTGCCGAACATGTCGCTGGTGCTGCTAAGCCCTTCTTTTTCGAGCACATAATCCTCCGTCTTGAAATACAGAATGAAATTCTCAATATGCAAAAAAGGATTGCCGTACAGCGTCATCAGATCCGACTTCACCTCGTTCACCACATCGTAACGCCGGTTCTCGTTCAGATGGCTGAGAATGCCCAGATTGGCGGTCCACGTATCCGACTGGGTGAGCGCCAGAATCATATTCTGGGTCAGCCGGAAGTGATTCTCATACCCCTCCACCGTCTGCTTGAGCGCCTGCTCATTCTGCCGGACGACCTCCTGATACACCTTGCCGCTAAGATATAGATGTGAGAACAGATTGAAGGAAGCCAGCAGCAGGATGATGCTCAGGAAGCTGAGCATGAGCTTGACGAACAAGCCGCTAAGGGCAAATTGGCTGGTCAGCAGTCTCTTCATAGGTAGTCCCCCTTCTGGTGCAGCCGCTTTATACATAGTTTTATCCTATCATAGCGGCATAAAGCTGACACGCACAATATGCACTTTTAACGATTTATACGCAGGTATCGGGAAATATGCAGATAAGGCGAAAAGTTATATAACATGCTGATAGCGCTTACCAAACCATTGCGGCTATACTTCGGAGACAAACCCGGGAATCACCGGGGAAGTAAGCTGACATCCAAGTGAGCTGCCATCATTAAGAACGTGAGGGGAATGCCTATGGCTCAACCGAGTGCAGTACAAGACAACTTGCGAAAGGAACTGAAGAATCCCTACCGGCGGCAGGGGCGGCTGCTGCGGACCTGGCACCATAACAAAGCACTATGGCTGCTGTTCCTGCCGTGCCTGCTGTATTATCTGATTTTCCGGTATGCGCCGATGTTTGGCCTCGTCATTACATTTAAGGATTATAATCTGTTCAAAGGGATCTGGGCCAGCGACTGGGTGGGGCTCAAATACTACCGGATGTTTGTGGAGAATCCCGACTTTTGGCCGCTGATGAAGAACACCTTACTGCTGGGCCTGTACAAGCTTGTATTCGGGTTCCCGGCTCCCATCATCCTGGCTATTCTGCTGAACGAGGTGCGCAAGGCAACATTCAAAAAGTTCGTACAGACCGTCAGCTATCTGCCGCATTTCATCTCCAATGTCATTGTGGCGAGCATGGTCATTATGTTCCTGTCGCCCACCGGAGGCCTGATTAACAATCTGCTGGGCACGTTTGGGATTGGACCGATTAACTTCATGAATGAGCCCGGGTTATTCCGGGGGATCTATGTCCTGTCGGAGATCTGGCAGCATATCGGCTGGGAGACCATCATCTATCTGGCCGCTCTGACGGCGATTGATCCGCAGCTCTATGAGGCGGCAGATATGGACGGGGCCAGCCGGATGCGCAAAATATGGCATGTCACGCTGCCCGGCATCTCACCGGCGATTGTCATCACCCTGATTCTGAATATCGGCAAGGTACTGGAGATCGGCTTCGAGAAGGTCTTCCTCATGCAGAATCCGGCGATCTACGATACGGCAGATATCATCAGTACCTATGTCTACCGGGTCGGGATGGAGCAGGGGAATTTCAGCTATGGTGCCTCCATTGACCTGTTCATGGGCATTATCAGCCTGATCTTCATCTATAGTGCCAATTACATCAGCCGCCGTGTCAGCG
Source organism: Paenibacillus tritici (assembly GCF_013204885.1). GTDB lineage: Bacteria > Bacillota > Bacilli > Paenibacillales > Paenibacillaceae > Paenibacillus_AQ > Paenibacillus_AQ tritici. The sequence continues at coordinate 277,390 of NZ_JABMKX010000011.1, read as the reverse complement.
AGACAAGTCTATGGTAGAAAAGAGGTGTGGTGATGAGATCACCGAAGTTTTCCTGGTTTAACGTGGTCAGCACGGTCTTCCTGCTGGGGGTTGTAGTGATTACGCTCTATCCGTTTCTGCACATGCTTGCGGTATCCCTGAGTAGTGATGTCAATGTCATCAAGAACAACATCTCGTTCTGGCCCAAGGGCTTCAATGTGAATATGTACGAGCTGGTGCTTGGAGACCCGAAGATCTGGACGGCCTATAAAAACACGCTGATCTACACCGTGCTCGGCACCCTGATCTCGCTGGTAGTTACTTCCACAGGAGCCTATGCGCTCTCCCGCCGGGATATGGCGCTGCGGGGTACCTTCACCCTGCTGATCGTCATCACGATGTTCTTCAGCGGAGGAATGATCCCGACCTTCCTAGTTGTCCGCTCCCTGGATATGGTGGACACCGTATGGGGCATGGTGCTGCCGGGCGCGGTCAGTACCTGGAATCTGATTCTGATGCGGACCTTCTTCTCCGGCATTCCCAAGGAGCTGGAGGAATCCGGCCGCATCGACGGATTGAATGATATCGGGATCTTCATGCGGATCATTGTTCCGCTGTCGAAGGCTTCCTTCGCCACGATTGCTTTGTTTTACGCCGTGGGCATGTGGAACAACTTCATCTACCCGCTGCTGTATCTGCGCACCCCGGATCTGTTCCCGCTCCAGGTGCTGCTCCGCAATCTGGTGCTGGCGGGAAGTGCCAGCTCGGGGGATGTGACCGGGATCGGGGGAGATAATCAGGTCGTAGAAGAATCGCTCAAATATGCGACGATTATGGTCTCTACGCTGCCGATACTCACGGTATATCCGTTTGTTCAGAAGTATTTTGTCAAAGGCGCCATGATTGGTGCGGTGAAAGGCTGATCACCCTGCGCCATAATTACAATTAAGGGAGAGATGATGAATGAACAAATGGAAGTCTGTAATGCTGCCTCTCGTAACTGCCGCCATGCTGGTGACGGGCTGTAGCGGAGGCAACAACAATAGCACCCCGCCTGCTGCTACTGGTACATCCGGCGGAGATGCCGCTGCCACTGCCGGGGCGAAGCAGGAGCACACCTTCACCGCACTGCTGGACAACAACGCCACTTTCCCCTATTCCAAGGATTGGCCGGTCTGGGGCTGGATCAAGGACAAGACCGGCGTAACACTGGAGGTGCAGACGCCTTCCGGGAAGCTGGCCGAAGCGCTGAACCTGGCGGTGGCCTCCAATGTCCTGCCGGACCTGATGTATATGCCCAACCGCAAGGAATCGAACAAGTTCGGGCAGCAGGGTGCACTCGTCGATCTGATGGAATACATGGACAAGCTGCCGAATTTGACCGCATGGATGAAGCAATATCCGGATGAGGCGAAGGCGGCGCTCTCAGCCGACGGCAAAATGTATATGTTCCCGAACCAGGGCTTCGGGGAGACGAACCGCATGATCTGGATGTACCGCCAGGATGTTTTTGAGAAGGAAGGCATCAAGGCTCCGGCCACCTATGAAGAGCTGCATACAGCTCTCAAGACGCTCAAGACGAAATACCCGGACAGTTATCCGCTATCGGTCCGTTACGGCCAGATCCCCGATGAGATGAATATGAGCATGACCGTTAACTATGAGACAGGGGAGGGGGCTTACTATGATTTTGACAAAAAGGAATGGCGTTATGGTCCGACAGAGGAGAGCTACAAGGAGATGGTCGGCAGATGGAAGCAGTTCTATGATGAAGGGCTGATTCCGCCGGACTTCCTCTCCTTACAAACCAAGCAGTGGCAGGATATGGTCTCCACCGGCAAGTCGTTCGTGACAGTTGATTACATCAGCCGGGTGGACTTCTTCAATAATGCGATGCGCAAGGAGAATCCTGAATTCAATATGCAGTTCATGGCTCCTCCTGCCGGGCTTCCCGGCGGTAAACAGCTGAATCCTTACTTCCATTATATGGAGGGCGGGCTGACGGTCGCTTCCACCTCCAAGAATATCGAAGACATCATGAGTTACATGGACTTTTTCTATTCGGAAGACGGACGGACGCTCAGCAGCTGGGGAGTGGAAGGCGAGACGTATGTGAAGGAAGGCGACGCGATCAAGTTCAAGCCGGAATTCACCGATGTCATTGAGATGCGGAAGCAGACGGGGCTGCAGACCAGCGGAACCTATACCTGGATTGACTTCGACGCCCATCTGTCCCTGTTCTCGGAGGACCTGAAGCACGCCTATGAAGAAGCCGTCAACTATGATCCGGCCAATATGCAGCCGCGTCCGGCCTTCACGGAGAAGGAGAATGAAGTCATCTCGATCACCGGGCAGGCGATCAAGAAGCACCGCGATGAGAGCTTCGCGAAGTTCGTCACCGGCTCCCGCAAGCTGGCGGACTGGGATAAATATGTGGAGGAAATGAACAATCTGGGCGTAGACAAGCTGCTGGAGACGTATAAGGAAGCGTATGACCGCGTGCAGAATATTCAATTAGGCAGTAAATAACGGATAGGACCACTGATCCCTATGAACGGTTATCTCATACTCTCGTGACCACCCAAAGGAGGCGCCACTGATGAGGCAAAGGCTGCAAGGCACTGGACAACGGCTTGGATGGATGCTGTCTGTGATGTTGCTGGTTGTAATCTTGGGAACGGCGGTTCCGGGCACTGCCCGGGCCGCAGGCACCATTACGCTGGACGAACCGCCCGGAGGATATGTATCCTCCGGCGGGCTGGTGGAAGTCAGCGGAACCTATACCGGGCTGTACGATGTCCGGTTGTATGTGAACGGGACGGCCCAGTTCGAAGCGCTGCTGGATGATCCGGATGGGGATGACAGCGGAAGCTGGTCATACACGCTGGACACTGCCCGTTACAACGGCAGTGTGGAACTGGTGGCGCGGGGGCTGGACACCGCCACCCGTTATGGGGTGTGGAGTCCAGGCGTCAGCCTGGAGGTGAACAATCCTGCAGGCGTTGCGCCTGCGGTGACGATTACGGGGCCGGACGAAGGGATTGCGCTGACCGGACAAGTGGCGGTCACCGTCCAGGCAGGATCGGCTACGCCGGTCTCGGCCGTACAGGTCCGGGTGAACCGGGGACCCTGGCAGCAGGCAGCCTATAACGGCACGGACTATGTATATGCCTGGAACACGGCCGGAACCGGCGACCGGACCGTCAGCCTTGAAGCACGGGCAACCAATGCGCCCGGACGTTACGGCTATAGTCCGACCGTCTACGCTCAGGTCGGTGCGGGCACCCATGAGCCGGCACTTCCGTTGCCGGAGCAGGACCGGGCGATGTGGATCTGGGAGCCGGAGAGCTACAAGCTGCTGCTGAATCCGGGCTCGCGGGAGGTGCTGGAAGCCTTCGTTACGGACACCGCAACCTTCGGATCAGAGCCGGTCACGACGCTGTATCTGGCTGTAGGCAGTTATGCCGGGTACCGGGCGCTGGAGGAGCAGGAAGATGAGCTGCGCTCCTTCATGCGCTGGGCGCATGAGCGGAACTTAAGTGTCCATGCCCTGGTGGCGGGCGGAACCTCCCCGGCTTATATGGGAGCCTATGAGCGCTACCACGATCATGCGGTGCGGGAGATCGAGCAGATTATCAACTATAATCTCTCCGTAGCGGGGAAGGAGCAGTTCGACGGAATCAATGTGGACATCGAGCCGTATATTTCCCCGGATTTCAAAAACCCAACCAAGTTCCTGCAGAAGGAGTACCTGGATGGCCTGCAGAAGATGATTGACCGCCGCGATACAGCGGGCATCCGGCTGCCCTTCGGCCCGGCTGTGCCCAAATGGTACGATTCGTCAGAGCAGGGGGCGAATATCCAGTGGAACGGTACAACGAAATGGTTGTCCGAGCATATCCAGGATATCTCCGACTACATCTCGATCATGGATTACCGGGATTCTGCGGACGGAACCGCCGGCATCATTGCCGGTGCAGCCGGAGAGCTGGCCTACGCCGAGGCGATCGGCAAGCCGAATTCCGTAGTCATCGGAGTGGAGACTCTGGATATTGCGAACAGCGGCGACCCGGAGACCATCACCTTTCAGGAGGAGGGCCGCAGCCACATGGAAGCTGAGCTGGACAAGGTGTATGCCGCTTCCGGGCAGAGCAGCGCTTTCGGCGGTATAGCTGTACATCATTATGATTCCTACCGGGCACTACCTTCGTATTGGGGACCGGGAGGGGTATTCTGGACGGCGCCGGAAGACCATGAAGCACCGTCTGCACCTGCGGGCACACCGTCCGCTGTTGCCAGTGACTATCAGAGTATAAGGCTGACTTACGGCATGGCCAGCGACAATTCGGAGGTAGACCGCTATATCGTCTACCGCAGCACGGTGCCCGGCTTCACGCCTACCGCTGCGGACATTGCCGGACTGGCCCGGGGCCTGAATTACCAGGACAAGGGACTGCTGCCGGAGACCACCTACTACTACCGTATTGCGGCCCGCGATCTGGCGGGCAATATCGGTCCGTTCTCCAGTATTGTGTCTGCGGTCACCGGCAGCACGGCGCTTAAGCCGATGATCGTGACAGATCTGCTGTTATCGTATAACGGTTCAGCGGCGACAGCTTCCATGAAGGTGCGTGATTACGCTACCGGGAATGTGCTTGCCGGTGCCGCAGTGGAAGGGCGGTTCACGTATTCCGCAGGCCGTTACTCGGCGGCTGTTACGGGAGCAGACGGGCGTGCGGCTTTTACTTCAGAAGCCATTCCCCCGGGCCGGCAGGCCGGGTTCGAGCCCAGAAGAATTCAGGCAGCCGGTTATTACTATGCCAGCGCCCATAACCAGCCGTAAGCCATGACGCTACTCCATATGGTGTAGACTTGGCGCTTCAACGCTAGCTTAACAGACAGGGGCGAGAGCTTCGCCCCAATAAGGACGGAGGGCATAACCATGACAGACATTATTAACCCGGCGGCGGAGCATCAGGTGGAACGTATGCGTGTGCTGGTCTATAACCACCGCAGTCACATGGGTGCGGCGGCAGCCGGACAGGTCGGGCAGAGGATCAGAGACTTGCAGGAGCATTTCTCAGCTCCGGTCCGCATGATATTTGCAGCAGCCCCGTCACAGCAGGAGCTGTATGAGGGGCTGCTGCAGGAGCAGGGGATCGACTGGTCCCGTGTCTGTGCTTTTCATATGGATGAATATATCGGCCTGCCGGCTGACGCTCCCCAGCGCTTCGGGAATTACTTGCAGGAGCGGCTGTTCCGCAGAGTGAATCCGGGACGTATAGAGCTGCTTGGGAGAACAGGCAATATCGAAGAGGAATGCCGGAGATACGCGGCTCTGCTGAATGAAGCGCCTATTGATATCGTCTGCCTCGGCATCGGGGAGAACGGGCATATTGCGTTCAATGACCCGCCTGTGGCGGACTTTGCAGATCCCTATCCCGTGAAAAGCGTTCTGCTGGACGAAGCCTGCCGCCAGCAGCAGGTGAACGACGGCTGCTTCGCCAGCCTGGAGGAGGTACCCGCCCATGCGCTGACCCTGACGGTGCCTGCCCTGATGGCAGGGCGCCATCTGTTCGCCATGGTTCCCGGCAAGGCCAAGCATGACGCTCTTCAGGCGGCTCTCTATGATCCGGTCAGCACCGCGTGTCCGGCCAGCATTCTCCGTACACATCCAGGTATTACGCTATTCACCGACCGGGATGCCTACGGCTCATGAGCGGCGTCATCGCCGGACGACATTACAGAAGCGGCCTTCCGGTTGAGGTGAGTATAACCGACGGCGTCATTGCCAAGATCGTTACCCTGGAGGAGAATCCTCTCACATTAGACTGGCCCTGGCTGGCGCCGGGTCTGGTCGATTTACAGGTGAACGGTGGCTGGGGCTTGGATCTTAACACGCTGCCGCTGCGGCCGGAGACGGTATCTGAACTCTCACGCCGCCTGCTGGCGCGGGGAGTCACGGCTTATTGCCCGACCCTGATTACGAACGGGGCAGAGGCACTTGCCCAGGCGTTGTCCGTCATTGCGGAAGCCATGCGGACACAGCCGAATGCCGCTGGTCTGATTGCAGGGATTCATCTGGAGGGGCCCTTTCTGTCACCGGAGGACGGACCGCGCGGGGCCCATCCAAGGGAGCATATCTGCCCGCCGGACTGGGAATCCTTCTGCCGCTGGCAGGAGGCGGCGGAAGGGCAGATCCGGATCATTACGTTGTCCCCTGAATGGCCGGATGCCGCAGCCTTCATCTCCAGATGCAGCGCCTCCGGCGTCCGGGTCTCCATCGGACACACGGCGGCTTCGCCGGAGCAGATCCGGGAAGCCGTTGCCGCAGGCGCGGTGATGTCTACTCATCTGGGCAACGGCACACATCTTACGCTTCCGCGGCATCCCCACTATCTGTGGGAGCAATTGGCCGCCGATGAGCTGTACGGCTGTATGATTGCGGACGGCTGCCATCTGCCGGATTCACTGCTGAAGGTCATTCTGCGGATGAAGCGCAGCCGGGCGATCCTGGTCAGCGATGCCGTATCGCTGAGCGGCATGGCGCCGGGCGCCTACCGCCTGCATATCGGCGGAGACGTTGTTCTGACGGCAGAAGGGCGGCTGCATCTGGCAGGCAATCCGCAGCTGCTGGCAGGCTCGGCCATGATGCTGGCCGAGCAGGTAGCCTATCTGGCGGAAGCCGGATTGGCACCGCTGGAGGAGGCCCTTGATTGCGCCTCGGTTCACCCGGCCCGGCTGCTGGGACTTGCGCAGGCAGGAGGGCTTACCGCCGGTGCGCCTGCGGATCTGATCAGCTTCCGCAGGAACGGCGGGGCCATGGATATTCAGGCGGTATGGAAGAATGGCCAGATTCACGCGGCCGATAAGGATTAGGAGGAGAGAGCGATGCTGAGCTTGATACCCGAGCCGAAGCAGGTGAGGATTAGAGAAGAGAAGCCTTTACAGATCCGCGAAGGGGTACATCTTCATCTAACAATGGAACAGGAAGATCCCCGGCTGGAGCTGCATTGCCGGCGGGCATTCCCGGATCAGGAAGTTACCAGCGCTGTATCAGGACGGGGCTATTCGCTGCATATTCAACAGACCCTGCCGCAACAGACAGGATCTGAAGAGATTGGGCGGGATACAGCACCAGTCAAGGCTGTTGAAGAGGCAGACCTGTCTGTGCTGAACGGCAAGGCGGAAGGGTACCTGCTGGAGGCGGGCGCAAGGGGGGCTGTGATCCGCGCGCTGGATGCGCCCGGACTCTACTACGGCTTGCAGACGCTGCTGCAATTGCAGAGCCTGTATGGCGGCGATATTCCTGCCGTGTCCATAACAGACTGGCCCGATACCGCCCTGCGGGTGATGAATTTCGATCTGCGCCAGACGTTCTCGAAGCCGGAACGGCTAATGGACTATTTGGCGGAATTCTCCCGCTTCAAGACGAACGCCGTACTCATTGAATACGAGGACAAATTCCCGTTCAAGGCGCACCGGGAATTCGCTCATCCACAGCACGCGCTTAGCCGGGAGCAGCTGGAAGCGCTCCAGACTGCGGCCCATGAGCATTATATCGAGATTATTCCATTACAGCAGAGCTTCGGTCACCTGGAGTATGTGCTGCGGTATGACGCCTGGAGGCATCTGCGGGAAACCGAGGAATCGACCGGGGAGATCTGCCCTTCACATCCAGAGACCTATGACCTGATCACCGGCCTGCTTGACGAGATGATGGATGCTCATCCGGAGTCGCACTATCTCCATCTCGGCTGTGACGAGGTGTACAGCCTGTGTGAATGTGAAGCGTGCCGGAAGCAATTCGGCGGCGTGCGGGAGCGTGCGTTCATCTCCTTCCTGAACCGCTTGATTGAATTCACGGCAAGCCGGGGCAGACAGCCCGTCTTCTGGCATGACATGCTGGATAAGTGCCCGCCGGAGGAGCTGGCGAAGCTTGATCCGCGCAGTGCAGCGATGATCTGGATCTATAACGGGCGCAACATAGAAGCAGAGGTTACTGCCTTAACGAATAAGTTCAGGGCACTCGGCATCAAGGTGATGGGTGCACCGGCAGTCCGCAGCTTCGACTGGGCGGAGCATCAGAATTATCCGGTTCTGGACAACCGGACCGACAACCTCTTGCAGTGGGCAGAGACCGCCAAGCGGCTGAATATCAGCTGCATGGTGGCTACGAACTGGACCGGTCCGTTCAGCCTTGGCGTTCCTTACGGCGTCTTCGAGACGACCTGGTACCCGATGCTGCTGCATGCCGATCTGGCCTGGAACCGGAGGGCCGATGCTTCCTCCTTCATTGACCGTTTCCTGGAGCTGTTCCATGGGATTACTCCCCAAGCTGGTCATGCACAGCTCGGCAATTACCGGCTGGAGGATTACTACGATATCATCTGGAAGCTGCTGGATGAGGTACAGAAGAATAAGGATTACGCCGAGCTAATCGCGATCATGCATGAGTTCGAGGTGGCGACAGACCGCTCCAGGGCGATCCATAAGTATGTCTACCGCTGGGAGCTGTACCCGGGCGACAGCGCGGAATGGCGCTCGCTGCGGAACAATTACACGCGTAACCACAACGGGCGGGAAGCTGCCCGGCCCCGGATGCTGAAGGCTCTTATGGAGTATCAGCCCCGCGATATGGCCGAGCATTTCGTGAATTCCCGGTTCTATCTGCACGATTATCTGGAGCGGACGCTCTATCAGGAGCTGGGGCTTGTCCACAGCGAGGGTTAGCAAACAAACCGACAGGAGGATGGAGCAGTTATGCAGCAGAACGAAGTGAATCCGCTACAAGATCCGGCACCGGCAGACATGAGTCTGGAGGACAAAATATCCCTGATGTGTGTAGTCGGGACCCCCTCCAAGGCAGCAGAGCCGGAATTCCGCGGTCGGATGTCCCGGAACCGGTTCGGAGGGATCGGGATTTTCCCCCATAACGTGAAGAATGAGAAGCAGACGCTGGAGCTAATGGAGGAAGTGCAGTCGATTACTGGTGATTATGGCCTTCCGCAGCCTTACTATGTCTCGATTGATGAGGAGGGAGGTACGCTCTCCAAGTTCAAATCCTTCTATCCCTACATCCCCGGCAACCGGGCGGCAGGACTAAGCCAAGATCCAGACACCGCCTATCTCCAGGGAAAAATCATCGGCAGCCAGCTACACTCGCTGGGCATCCCGATGAACTGGGCTCCGGTGCTGGATGTGAATACGAACCTTGACAATCCGGTCGTCGGAGTACGTTCCTTCGGCGAAGTCCCTGAATCGGTGGCTGCCTTCGGCAAGGCATATATTCAGGGGATGCACGAGGCAGGGGTGGCTGTGACGGCCAAGCATTTCCCCGGCCACGGACAGGTCAGCGGCGATTCCCATGTCGTCCTTCCTGAATGCGGACTGACCATGGAGGAATTATTGAACGGGCCGCTGCTTCCCTTCATAGCCGCCATAGAAGCCAGGGCTGATTCGATCATGATGGGACATCTCGTATTTCCTAACATTCCCGAGTCGGCAGGACTGCCTGCTTCACTGAGCCCCTTCTTTGCCGGAGACTTACTGCGCAGCAGGCTGGGCTTCGAGGGTATCATCTGCACGGATGATATTGAGATGGGAGCGATCCGCAAGCATTTCAGTCCGGATGAGGTGGGCGTACTGGCCGTGCTGGCCGGTAACGATATGATTCTGATGTGCCATACCCCGGAATACCAGGAGCGGGTGATCGCCGGAATCCACAAAGCCGTTCTGGATGGCGTAATTGACGAATCCAGAATCGACGAATCAGTCATCCGTATCCAACACCTGTATACGAAATTCCGGCAATACCAGACCGGGGCCCGGCCCATTCCACGGGAGGGCTGGAACGAGGCGGCTCTCCAGCTTGCACGCAGAACGGTCAAGGTCAGCCGCGATCCGCTGCAACTGCTGCCGCTGTCTGCCTCACACCAATATATGCTGATCTTGCCGCAGCAGGAGCAGCTTACCATTGCCGACAACTCCGGCGGCAATGACATCGGTTTGGCCGCACTGCTGGAAGCCGTGGGCTTGTCCGTGCAGGTGCAATACTGCAGCATGAAGCCCGAAGCCGCTGAAATCGCGGCCTTGTGTGCACAGGCTGCCGGCCGCGTAGTGATTCAGGGAACGCTGAACGCCCATCTGTTCAGCGGGCAGCTCCAGCTTGCCCGTCAGCTCGCAGCCGCCGGACCGCTGCTGAACCTTGTGCTTCGCAACCCGTATGACGATGCGTACCTGCCGCAGAATGCCGGAAGCATTCTGTTATGCTCCACCTCTGATTATTCACTTAAAGCGCTAGTAGAGGTGCTTATACAGGGAACGGAAGCAGGCTTTTAAGGCTATTACGGTATCAGATTGAATCTGTAAATAGAGTCAGACCCTCAGAGATTCCGTGAAACGAAACTAGATCAATCGGCAAAGGGACTCAATGATAACTGTAGAATGTACAATTAAAAACACCGAAAAGGCATACGAGCATCGTATACCTGTAGTCTGTACAACTAAATCAGCCCAAAGGGGTGAGAACCAGGAGAAAATGGAGTTTTAAATGTACGAAATACATCTAAACGAATAATTGGTTTGAAATCAGACGTTTTAGCTGTACGAAGTGCAATTAAGCCTGCTGCAAGCTCTGTCATCAGTGAATTACAGACCCTTAGCAAGCCATGGCCCGTTTAAAAAAGCAGCGACAGAACAAGACTTGAAAAATAAAGTCTTAGACTGTCGCTGTTGTCGTTCAACTGACGTTTTCCGTTAGTTGAATAAGCACGCTTTCTTTTTATTACAGAATATCTTCGTACTGCGCATCAATCACTATGACTCTCGATGAAAAAACTTCATTAAGCTCACAGGAAGGATTGCTTCATTTAATTGACGAATACTTTATTGAGAATATTTTAATAACGGGGGCAGGGTATGGAAATTAAGATACGAGAAATTATAGCAAACGATTATACTGAAGTTGTTTTCTTATGGAACAATGTACTTGGCGTTCATACTGTTACGGATGAGAACTTTCGCGTTAAGATGGAACAGATGAGAAAGGCAGGCAATTACAAAACGTTTGTAGCGTTACTTGAGAACCATGTTGTTGGTTTTATATCTAGCGTTCATTCATTAGCTGTAGGGTCTGCGAATGATTATCTGCATATAACCGGACTTGCTGTACATAATGATTTCAGGCGACACAAGATAGGCACTAAACTGCTAAGATACACTGAAAATTATGCGAAAGATTACGGAATATCCAGCATAATTCTATGCACCGGGATGAAGAGAACCGAGGCTCATGCTTTTTATGAACAAAATGGCTATGACAAAGATTCATACTGCTTTGATAAGTTTATTAAACTTGACTAATGAATAACCATTTTGCGTTAAACTCCCATGGAAGAACTCAATAACTTCTATCATCTGTGATGCAGCGCAAGTCCTGCATGTATGGCTAACGGGAAACGTTAGTTTAAAAATAACAGCGGCAGTCTATGACTTTGGTTTTAAGTTTAGTTCAGAGCTGCCGCGATAAGCTGAGTTTTCTCACCGTACTATCCCTCCCTTAGTGCGCTATATGCAACAAATGCGACATAAATCCACTGATTTTGTTCAACTAACCTGCCCATTAACTTAATGACCGAAACAATTCAATTACTTTAAAAGCAGTCTTTCAATTGCAGGCTGTATATCAAATGGTTCCGTGGTTGTTTCGTATCTATTATGTACTTGTCCGTTCCGATCAATCAAAAACTTTGTGAAATTCCATTTGACCCCATCCCCAGCGTGTAGGTCAGGATACTTTTCTTGCAGGAAATTCTGCATCCTTTCACCGTTCGAAGTCCGGGTATCGAAGCCTTGAAATGGTGCTTGCTTCGTTAAAAATTTAAATAATGGATGAGCAGTCTGACCTCTAACCTCCACTTTCTCAAATAGCGGAAACGTCACTCCAAAGTTGCTTTTATAGTATTCCTGCACTTCTGAGTTGTTCCTGGGCTCTTTCTCATTGAACTGGTTACAAGGAAAACCGAGTATTTCAAATCCCTGTTTACTGTGTCTTTCATAAAGCTTCTGAAGATCAGAGAACTGGCGAGAATAACTACACATGCTGGCAGTGTTAACAATAAGGAGTACTTTTCCGAGGTATATTGACAATTCAATGGTCTTACCACTGATCGTGTTTACTTGAAAATCATAAATAGCCATCAGATTATTCCCCCAACGTTAGTATTATATAAAAACATCTTATGGTGTATTATCTTATTCGTCTAATATATAAATGTAATTAAATCTATAGGAAAAACAAATATATTAACTCAATCAAAAAAGTAATTACAAATGGATATTCAGCCATTATGGCTACAGTATCCTGCCTAATGAAGCGTTCGCCTTTGTCCCCGGATTTTCACCGCTAAGGAGAATCAATAAAATCTGGAGACAACAGCGACCCAAACAACGGTCCGTTCGCGCAGCGTCCGCTTAAAGTGCCCACGTTGATCTTAGCAGTATGGATCAACTTTATATGAGTATTAATCATTGGATTGATGGAAGCGCTGCTATATACTTTCATTGTGAAATTAATGTCACTAGATTAAGGGGCTGCAGCAATGAGAGAACTTAAGGGCAAGAATGTCGTTCTTCAAGATAATGATCTGAAACGCAGGGAAGAAGCAAACCGGCGTTATCTAATGAAACTAACGAATGATAATCTCCTGTTCAACTATAAAGTAGAAGCAGGCAGATATGACGGCAGAGATATTCCAGCGGATGCACACGGGGGCTGGGAGACGCCGGTCTGTCAGATCCGGGGGCATTTCCTTGGACACTGGCTGTCTGCCGCAGCTATGCGGTTTCATGAGACCGGTGATCTGGAGCTCAAGCTCAAAGCGGATCTCATCCTGGACGAGCTGGCGGAATGCCAGAAGGATAACGGCGGACAATGGGCTGCGCCTATTCCTGAGAAATACCTGCACTGGGTTGCCCAAGGCAAAGCGATCTGGGCCCCGCAGTATAATATCCATAAGTTATTCATGGGGCTGGTGGATATGTACCAGTTCACCGGCAGTCAAAAGGCACTAGAGATAGCCGATCGCTTCGCAGACTGGTTCATGGAGTGGAGCAGTACCTTCAGCAGAGAGAAATTCGATGATATTCTCGACATGGAGACAGGCGGGATGCTGGAAGCGTGGGCGGACCTGCTTCATATTACAGGGAATGATAAATACAAGACCTTGCTGGAGCGTTATTACCGCAGCAGACTGTTCCGCCCGTTACTGGAGAACAAGGACCCGCTGACCAACATGCACGCCAACACTACCATTCCTGAGGTACTCGGCTGTGCCAGAGCTTACGAGGTTACCGGGGAGCAGAGATGGATGGACATTGTCACAGCTTACTGGACATGTGCGGTCACAGAGCGGGGAACGCTGGCCACTGGTGGGAATACGGCCGGTGAAGTGTGGATGCCGAAGATGAAGATCAAGGCCCGCCTCGGTGATAAGAATCAGGAACACTGCACGGTGTATAACATGATTCGTCTGGCAGAGTTTCTGTTCCGGCATACCTCTCATCCGGCCTATGCACAGTATATTGAATATAATTTGTACAACGGAATTATGGCTCAGGCCTACTACCAGGAGTATCATCTGACCGGCAATAAGCATAATAATCCTGCCACCGGGCTGCTTACTTACTTCCTGCCTATGAAGGCTGGGCTGCGGAAGGATTGGAGTACAGAGACCGACAGCTTTTTCTGCTGCCACGGAACTATGGTACAAGCCAATGCGGCATTGAACCGAGGGATTTATTATCAGGATCAGAAGGATGTCTATGTATGCCAGTATTTCCGCTCGGAGCTGACAACTGAGATCAATGAAGAGAACGTGCGCATTCAGCAATCGCAGGATTACATGAGCGGAAGCATGCTGGACTCCTCGAACACCGCCGGACAGCAGGAATTGAATGAGATTACCGCGCTTCACGAGAACCTGCCTGATTATAAAAAATATGATTTCGTAGTCCATACCGGCTCTGCCCAAGCATTTGCCATCCATTTGCGCATACCGGACTGGATCATGTCGGAAGCCGTCATCTATGTGAATGATCAGCTTCACGGGAAATCTGCGGATCACAATGCCTTCTATAGCATCATGCGGAGTTGGAAGAACGGAGACCGGATCAGCATCATTCTGCCGGTCGGCATCCGTTTCATTCCTCTACCTGACGACGAACAGACCGGAGCCTTCCGGTTTGGTCCTGAAGTGCTGGCCGGAATCAGCGAGCACGAGCGGATTCTGTTCACACCGTCAGAGGATGTGACCGCTGAGATCGTCATGGAGAATGAACGGGAGTGGGGCAGCTGGCGTTATTTCTTCAAGACGGCCAATCAGGACCCGGGCATTCAGCTCCGAAGAATCCGCGACATCGGGTATGAACCCTATCAAGTGTACTTCACAGTGAAAAAATCATAGGCGCCTTTTCATGGCGTTGTCCTAAAGAGCGATTCTCCATTATTGGAGGGTCGCTTTTGCGTTTGTGGTTTTCGTATCCCGCTTTTTTTTGAACGATCGGTCGTTTAATTATTGACATTCTAGCTGACTAATCCTTATAATGGCATTAATTCATATCGAAGGGAGGCTGAGGGCGATCAAGAAAAGAGAGATTACATCCAGTCAGATCATCCAGGCAGCCTTTGAGCTGTTTGCTGAGTATGGAATAGATAAGACGAGTCTGGGCATGATTGCCAAAAAAGTGGGCATCACTAAATCCTCCATTTATTATCACTTTGCTACCAAAGAAGAGCTGATCAGCCGGACCTTTCAGCATATTTTTAGAGATCATCAATTTGCAGCATACTTTGATACTATCTCTGTTAATGAAGACAATTTCACAGAGACGTTAATTCGCGGCGGTCTAAACATGCTGCCAAGCGTTGATGAAGAGTATCGTTCAACTTTAAGGGTGCTAAGTGAATTTGCGATGCTGGCCGAGCGGGATGAGCAATTTAGAGCGCCGCTATTGAAAGTTCAACAGGATTTTGTCAACGGTTTGGTTCAACTCCTGGCGAAGGGCGCTGAATTCGGGCTTGTTGCACCTTCCACAACCGGGGTTAGCGCTCAGATTCTGGCCCTCCTTATTGATAATTTGTCCAGATGTAAGATGATGAAGATGGAGCTGGACTATCAGCTCATTTGGCAAGAGACGGTTCATAGACTGATTATCCGGGAAGATCACAGATAACTTGCGGGGAGCGATACATTTGAAACATATTATTATTACAGGTACGTCCAGAGGGATCGGCGAAGCATTGGCTCATCAATTAATCAATAAGTCCCACCACCTGATATGCATATCCAGAACGGCTAACCAAAGGATCATCGACCGGGCGAAGGAAATGGATTGCCCCTGAGATTATTTGAAGGCTGATTTAACCGATATTAGGGAGATTGATCCGCTTATCAAAGATATCTTCGGTCTAATAGATCTTGATGCCAGCAATGAAGCCGTGTATCTGATCAATAATGCCGCCATGCTGACTCCAGTAAGCCCAATAGAAATGCTGGAAACGGAGAAAATAATCGAGAATATCCACTTAAATCTATTAGCGCCGATGGTAATCACCTCCAACTATCTAAAGCTGACTAAGCATATGAATGTGGACAAAAGAATCCTGAATATCTCCTCAGCTTCTGCGAAATACATCTTACCCTCGCAAAGCTGTTACAGTACTGCCAAAGCTGGTTTAGACTCTTTTACAAGGAGTATAGACATTGAGCAGAAGCTGGTTACATATCCGGCCAAAGTCGCGGCGGTGTATCCGGGCATGATTGATACTGCTTTACAATCGGATATACGATCCGTAAGCAAAGAGCTTTTCCCGTATGTGGAAGAATTCATTCAACTCTCTGAGGAAGGCAAACTGCAAACGCCGGAATACACCGCATCTAAATTAATTGAAATTCTTGTAAGTGATGATTTCGGAGAGAATGTTATTATTGAAACCATCGGTTAACGTGGAGAGAAAAGAAAAACCACCAGTGAAGGTTCAGAACCTTCACTGGTGGTTTTTTGCGTATAAAATGAACCTCTTGCCGTGAAAAAAATTGACAATGGACATTCAATTGCCATTTTTTTGCGCATCTGCACTGTGATTTGAGTATTTCCATTCATCTACTTCACGGGGATCAACGCCAAACAAGTGACTGATTAGAAGCGCCAATGTAACATTCGGGAGTACCACACCGTACTCAATATTCTGGTAGTTGCGCAAGGTGCATTTCATGGTGTCATTAATCTGATGTACGATGGATTCTTGGGTATACCCTGCGGCTTTTCGTGCATCCTTTATCCTCAAAATGCAATATCTCCCTCAACTTTTCGGTATGTTTTTATGATAGGGGAGGAAACCAGTTAATTTAACGCTTTATAATACACGAAATATATTGCGTTAAAATTTTTTCAGTATATAATAATAGATGTAAACGGATTAAATAGTAAAATATCCCTTTATATTGACCGCCGTTTGATTCAACCTTAGTATCAACTATACGTATGCTTTTAATCCTATTTTATGGAAGGAGGTGTAATGGTTTGGGATCGGTAAATTCTATCCGGGAAGAACTGCTCGCGTATATGAACAGAAATCAAATGATACATTCACATTTTGCCGAGTTATCGGGTATCAATTCAGGTACGCTCAGCCGGATTTTAAAAGGCAACCATCCAATCTCTATGGCACAACTTGTTGCAATTACCGCTGGAATGAAGCTGCCGGAAGACTATTTTTTTGAAGACTACATAGATGAATGCTTCTCTTTTGTAGTCTCCATGAGGCGGATACGACCCTTTATTTTCCGCTCTGCAGAATTAGAACGTTTGGATTGTCTTGAACAGGTTGTGAACCGTCTGCTGGAGGATTTGTCTTATGCATCTGTACTGTTTGAATTCGCTGATCATTTTTATTGGGACAATAAACGCCAAGCTGCAAGGATACTGTATCAGGGTGTGAGCGAAGCTGAGAAGTATCAGCATTCCGAACGGTTAGCGTTATGTCAGTACCGGATATTTCGGATTGAAATAGAAGAACAAGAGGATCTGGAGGAGAAATTACGCGCAGCAGCTCAATTTGAGTTGTATGTAAACCGCTTAGACGCGGCCGATCAGCTCGATGCATTGAAACAGCTAATGCATATTTATGGTCTGGTGCACAAGTGGACAAAAGTAGACGAACTTGCTAAGGAAATGCACAGCATTGCATCCGTTCAATATGAGCTGGAAGGCCGCCGATCGGACACAGTAGAAGAAGGGTTGAAGTGTCCTGAACACCCTTTCTACTATTATATCCTGTACGCATACTTAGCCAGATCTAAAACCAGCGAAGCGTGTGGCGATTATGAACGGGCCTTATCCTTTGTACAACTATATGCAAATGCCGAGCACTGGGTACAGGAGAACGATGAACAATCCCGGCAGATCATTGCACAATTTACGGATTGGGCGGTTGCTAACACCTATCTGTACCGGTTAATGTCCGGAGAACTGGATGTAATACATGAGTATGCAGACTATATAGCGCTTCAAGAGAATGAAATATTTGTGGCAGTGCGTTATATCCTTCAAGCGGCAAATGTATTTAAGCTTAATGTTGACAGCATCTTAGAGCGGTTCGCGCCATACATACCTTATCAATCCAACAAGACAGAGTTCGGCGATTACAAGCAGGCCATTCTGCAAGAGAGCTATGCACAATTCCTCATCGAGCTTGCAGTCTATCTTTTCAATCACAGCAAGAGTAAGGAACAGGCATTGAACACGGTACTGAGAGGCTTGGAAATATCAATTACCATGAATAGCAGTAAAAATATGATTGCTTGTATGACTCTTTTTGAGCAGTATAGAGATTTTGCGGATCAGGAACTGCAGGAAAGATTCAAAAATCTATCAAGTGAGGTGTATCAGCTCAATGCGGAAAAAAGTCTTATTCTTCTTGACGCTCTGTAGTGTTTCAATTGTTATTTCAACGACGTTAACCTTGGTGACTACACTGACGCATGGCTGGGGAACTTAATCATTTTCGCGAAAATATACAAGGGTGCTCCTGACTTTTCGGGGGTGCCTATTTTTGTGCAATCAAACAGATATCCTATTATCTGTCATAAAATCCTAAGATAGCGTAAAGGGAGGATTCTATGGTGAACAGAAATATGCTCGTACAAGTCCGTATCGAACGTGCCCGTAACCGGCTTCACCTTCTGGCGGAGAAACATCATGATCTTCAGCATCCTGCTGTACTTAAGCAATCCAGGGTATTGGATGAGTTAATTAATCAGTATAATAAGAAGGGAGAGTCACAGATCCATAGAGAGCAGGAAATCACTTGAGAAAAAACGTACTCTATATTGAAGATAATGAGAAAATAGGCCGCTGGGTGAAAGATGAACTGGAACAGCGCGGATTCTCCGTCCGGTGGCTGCTGTCCGGCGAAGGCGCCGAACAAGAAGTCAATGAGCATGACCTCGTTATTCTGGATATTATGCTGCCCGGCTTAGACGGATTCACTGTGGGCAGACGGTTAAAAAAGGCAGCGCCCGCCGTTCCTATTCTGCTGTTAACTGCTAGAACCGCAATCGACGATAAGGTAGAAGGCTTACAATTTGCTGATGATTATCTGACCAAGCCCTTCCATACGGATGAACTGGTTGCAAGATTAGAGGTATTAATCCGCCGGAGCGGCGGAATCACTTCGGACCGTATTAGGCTGGGTACTCATATTGAAGTAGATACGAAGCTTCAGACAGTCTATGACAAGCGCACAGGAGAAGAGATCCTATTGACAGGGAAGCAGCATCAGATCCTAATGTATTTCTTGCGCCATCCTAATCAAGTGCTGCCGAAGGAACAAATCTATGAAGCCGTCTGGGAGGAAGCCTATATCCCTGGCGACAAGACCTTGCTGGTACATCTCCACCGGCTGCGGCACAAGCTGGAGCGTGACCCGGAGACCCCGGAGATTATTGAGACGCTGAAGGGAATCGGCTACCGGGTGAAGCTATGAAGCAGCCAAGATCCTTATTTCGCCATTTTCTAAAACTGCACTTTCTGTTTATCCTTCTTCCGCCGCTTGTGCTGTTGGTCTTCTCATCATTCTTTGGGTCTTCTGAGCACGAGCCACGGCTCAATACGCTGAACCTATTTTACGTTACAGTGCTATTGTTCACTTGTATTATCGTGGCATTTGTTGTGCTATCCTGGCTGTTCTTCTGGAGACTACGCAGACGTCTGACCCGCTTACAAGAAGCTATGTCCGCTACTCCCGCTGCTGATTCGTGGACAGAGCCTGTCCTGATTCAAAAGGATCGCATGGATGAAATAGACCAGTTGGGCGGTTCTTTCAACCGGATGATCAAGCAGCTTGAAGACAGCCGCAAGCGGGAGCATGAGGAGGAAGGTCTGCGGCACCGGCTTATTGCGAATTTGTCTCACGACTTGCGGACGCCTCTTACCATTTTGCGGGGACATATCACCAGATTAAATAAAGAATCCATAAGTGAAGAAGGACAAGACTCTTTAACAGAGATGAACGATACGATTACAAGAGTCGGAGAGCTGATGGATGATCTGCTGTCCTATACATTGCTTACCTCAGGAAAACATCCTTTTAAGCCCGTCTCCACAGATATTGGACGTTTAGTCAGAGCGTCTGTCGCTGCGTGGTATCCGGTATTTGAAGAACATGACATTCAGCTGGATGTTGATATACCGGCAGAGGAGACCTTTTATTGGGAAGCAGATCCTGGGTGGATGACACGGGTGCTGGATAATGTATTCCAGAATATTGTCCGCCATGCCGCAGAGGGGAAATATGCAAGCATTGTCGTAGATGTAGAACAAGAATTGATCATTGTTGCCGACCGGGGCCCGGGGATGGAACGCTCATCCTATGAACGGGGGGCAGGGATGGGGTTATCGATATCCCATTATATGCTGAACACCATGAAGCTGAAGGCTGACTATACATCCAGTGAAAATGGCACCAGAGTAGCTATTGGCAGAGCTTAACCTAAAAGTAACCCGGAATTAAACAACGTGATCACCGCGATGTAACCTTGCTTCTTTATAATTAGGGCCATAACCGAAAGGAAGTGTTATGGTTGCTAACAATCAATAGCTTAGTCAAACGTCGCGGATCTCAACAAATTCTGTCCGGGATCAGCTTTGAAGCCCGTCCGGGGAGAGTAACAGGCTTCTTGGGGCCAAACGGGGCGGGTAAAAGCTCTACCCTGCGTATCCTGCTTGGACTAGACCGGGCCACCTCTGGCAGCGCGCTCATTCAAGGCAAGCCATACGCAGAATTACATCATCCTCTGGCCACAGTAGGTGCGGCCCTGGATGGCTCCGGCGCTCACCCTATGCGGACAGGACGGGCACATTTGCGCTGGATCGCACGCGCCGCAGGCTTGCCCCGCTCACGGGTCGAGGAAGTTCTGGAACTAACAGGCCTGTCTGACGCCGCCGGCAAAAGGGTCCGGAATTATTCCCTGGGGATGGGAAAAAGACTTGGCATGGCAGCCGCACTGCTTGGCGATCCCGACATATTGATTTTAGATGAACCTGTCAACGGGCTCGACCCGGAAGGAATCCGCTGGATTCGGACTTTTTTGCGTAAACGGGCAGAGTCTGGACATACAGTGTTATTATCCAGCCATCTAATGGGCGAGCTTGCAGAGACCGTGGATGATGTGGTGATTATTAAGCAGGGAACCATCGTTGCAGCTGGAACCTTGCAGGAAGTAATAGGCCGCCATTCCTCGCTGGAGGAAGCCTTTTTTGCCCTGACAATGGAAAAGGCTGGTGACGGTGTATGAGAGCATTCCAGGCGGAACTATCCAAATTGTTCTCTCTGCCGGGCATTTGGCTGGCCGTGCTTATTGGCGCAGTTGCCCCGGCGGTCATTGCTGCCTTGGACGCTATAGCCGAGAAAGAGGCGATTATAGCTGGAGTCAGCACACGGCTGCCCGAAATGGGCTATAGCGGATTGGGCCTTGGTGTACAAGGCGTTATTATTCTTGGCGTGCTTGCAGTCAGCAGTGAATATGTGGCAGAGAGCAGTGAGACTGGCGGAGGACAACAGATGACCACAAGCTTAACGGCTGTTTCCTCCCGGCTTCATTTCCTGCTGGCCAAAGCAGGCGCTGTGACAGTGATCAGCATCCTGCTTAGTATGGTGGCTATTCTAACCACGGTATCAGCAACACATCTTATTCTGGGTGAATATACCCCTGCATTTGAAGGATCCAGACTTGCCGGGGCAGTATGTTACTGGACCTTCACGGCACTGTTGGCATTTGGGATGACTTTGCTGACCAGGAATGGCATTATCCCGCTTGCTGTGCTCATTATCAATTCATCCGTTGTATCCTTCAGTGTCCTGCTGCACAAGGTTACCAAGCTTGCTTTTTACTTGCCAGACCGGGCCGGCTTTGAGATGTTTATGTTTACAAGCGGCAGCGCTCACACCCCGGGGACAGGCAGTTTATTTGAAAGTTATCTCACTCCGCTCACAGGCGGCTTAGTCATGTTTGCCTGGGTAGCCGTGCTACTCATGCTTGCAGCTATTGTATTCCGTAGGAGGGACGTTGCAGCATGAGAATCTCATCTGGAAGAAGGATCACACCCATCCTTGGTGCTGAGCTGGATAAATTTCGTACATTGCCGTTGATAAGACTCACTCTTACCGTTACATTCATTCTTAATATAGCGCTAACCGCAGCTTTTACTTCTGTGAGTTTACAAGAGACAACAGGAACGCAAAACACGCTAAACACAGGACTTGCTTCAATGGGATATCTTCAGGCAGGGTTTATCATTCTTGGGATCTTGGCCACTTGTTCGGAGTATACCGGCGGGCAGATTCGAACGACTCTAACTGCGATGCCCTGGCGGGGTGTTCAAATATCCGCGAAAATGTTGGCACTAGCGATGATAACCATTCCTGCGGCGTTTATTATGGCTGCTTCCGGCGTGCTATATGCTTTTATCATGCTGGGAGACACTGCATTAATGACGGAAATAGGCACAGTGATACAGACCTTAGCAGGTGCAACAGGCTATCTTACCTTAACCGCACTGCTCAGTGCAGCGGTAGGTGCAATATTAAGACGCACCACTCCCGCTGTAGTGGTGCTGCTCGGTTATTATTTCATTGTCAGTCCATTGACGAGAGATTGGCTACCCGGCTATTTGCCGGATAAGGCGGGATATTATATGTATACGCCGCCTTCCGTGGATGCCGGTAATATCCTGACACCCATGGAAGGGACTGGTGTTGCCATGTTATGGACGCTGAGCCTTATGGCAGCAGCCATACTATTGTACCGCAGACGGGATGCCTAGTCCCTGACACAACTATCGGTGAACAAGGGGTCTGGTCTGCAGATAGAGGTCCAGGTCCGGGCTGGACCCCTTAAGTATCGAGTCCGAAACAACTTTGGCCAGCACCCCGTTATATACCGTTCCGTTATCCCCGTAAGCCATAAGGATATAACAATGAGGATAATCTTCATACCGGCCGATGACAGGCAGGCCATCATGCGTTCCTCCGTAAAACGCCCCGAAATAATATTCCGGCTGAGCCGGTATATCCGGGAAGAGCGTCTTAAAGGCTTCAAGAAGTTTGTCTCTGCTAGCCGGAATTTTAGAATCCCTTGTTGTTGCGAAAGGCGTATCCTTATCCATGCCCCCAATAATGATCCGGTTATCCGGGGTAGTACGCATATATACATAAGGGCGTGCGGTCTCCCATATTAATGTTCTTTTAGGCCAGCTCGAAAGATCGGCGACCGGCTTGGTAATGACAGCATAGGAACTGGCCAGTGTTGCATTTTTTTCAGTTTTGAAATCGCTGTCTTCATAACCCGCGGCAATAATTACATGTCTGGCCCGGATTTCGCGGTGTTCCTTGGTGTAGAAGAGGGCATACTCCTGTTCGAAACGTCTTCCGGTTATTTCCGTATCCTCATAGATCTTTCCTCCCTGAGACTGCGCCTTCTCAAGAAGCCCGTATACAAATTTGAGCGGATTCATCTCAGCATCCTCATAATAGTACAGTGCTGCTTCCTTCTGAAAAGGATACAGGCTGGCTATACGCTGCGCATCCAATAGATCCACTTTGAACCCGTGCTCCTCTTCCAGCTTAGGGTAAGAAGGAGGATTAACCACCGTTGTGGGCCAGTACAATTTACCGCTCTGCAGATCCATATCAGCCTCTCCCTTATTCATATTTCGACGCTTAGTATGGTCACAATGCTGCTGGCTGATTCACGCTCTGAGGTACCCTTAAGCGGAAAACAATGTTACACTATACTATTCAAGTCATACCTGGGAGCAATCCCGGGGATTTTTTGTATTCATGCCTCGCAGATTGGAGTTGTTCTCTATGCAATTGAATTATTTCCACACTGGTAACGAGAGAAGACCATTTGGCTGGGCAGATATTCTCGTGATTTCCCTGCTGTTATCTATTCTCTATGCCGCGGCAAAGTTAGGCTCGGGTATGCAGGTGCCTTTAGATCCGGATGAACTGTCCTCCTTGAGCCTGGACCCTAAATGGCTTCCGTACTATGCTGGACGCTCGCTCCTGCGGATGTTTATTGCTTTTGCAGCGTCCTTACTGTTCACCTTCGTGTATGGACGCATCGCGGCATATAACCGGACTGCAGAGAAATTCATGATTCCCGCCATTGATATTCTGCAATCCGTGCCGGTGCTGGGGTTCCTGTCGGCCACTGTACTGGCTTTTATGGCATTGTTTCCGGGAAGCCTGCTGGGCGTGGAATTCGCTTCGATCTTCGCTATCTTCACCAGTCAGGTCTGGAATATGACACTTAGCTACTATCATTCCCTTAAGACGATCCCCCGGGAATTGAATGAGGCTGCCGCAATGAACCAGCTGGGCGGATGGCATCGTTTCACGAAGCTGGAAGCGCCTTTTTCGATGATTGGCTTGGTCTGGAACAGCATGATGTCGTTTGGCGGGGGATGGTTTTTCCTGGCGGCCAGCGAGTCGATCAGCGTACTGAACCAGGATCTCCATTTGCCCGGAATCGGGACATACATGGCCTTGGCCGCAGATGACGGCAATATTAAGGCCCTGATCTATGCGATCCTGACGATGGTTGTGCTGATTGTGCTAGTAGACCAATTCTTCTGGCGTCCGATTGTGGCCTGGAGTCAGAAATTCAAGAATGAACAGACGGAAGCAGGAGAGGTTCCAACCTCATGGGTATTGAACCTTCTGAAGCGGGCCAGCTTTGTCCATTATCTTAACCGTAAGCTGCGCCGAGGGGTTCATGACGGATTCTTACGGCTCTCAGCCACAAGCTCGCAGGTGAAATTGCCACAGGTCCCGCCAGGTATAAAGAAAATCTTCAAATGGCTGATTCTGCTTACTGCCGCTGCACTAATACTGAGATATTTGTATTCGGGTATTCTTGAGATTGCCCAATTAAGCTGGAGCGAGCTGATCCATGTGGTGTACCTCGGTCTGCTGACCGGGTTAAGGGTTGTCGTTTCGACTCTTCTGGCAGTTGTCTGGACCCTGCCTATCGGAGTGTTCATTGGAACGAATCCGCGGCTGTCCCGGATGGTTCAGCCTGTTGTGCAGGTATTGTCTTCTTTTCCGGCGAACATGGCATTCCCGATATTCACGATTCTGTACTTGAAGTTCGGGATCCCGATGGAGATCGGGGCAATTCCGCTGATGATGCTGGGTACCCAATGGTATGTATTATTTAATGTCATTGCCGGAGCGATGGCCATTCCTTCCGATCTTAAGGAAGTCACGGTGACTTTGAAATTGACACGCTGGCAGACCTGGAAGAAGCTGATTCTTCCTGCTGTCTTTCCATTTCTCGTAACCGGCTGCATCACGGCAAGCGGAGGCGCCTGGAACGCCAGCATTGTCTCCGAAATCGTATCCTGGAAGGATCAAGATCTTCAGGCAGCCGGACTAGGTACGTTCATCGCTGAGGCCACTACTAACGGCAACTGGCCGGAGATCATCTGGGGAATACTTGTCATGTGCCTGCTCGTTGTAATTGTGAACCGCCTGGTGTGGAGCAGGCTGTATGCATTAGCCGAAAATAAATATCACATGGACTAGAGGTGCCGATGATGAGAAAAACTCTGATTGAATTACAGCAGATCAGCAAACGTTATGATCAGCCGAAGCAGGCAAGTGTGAGCATTATGGAGGATATTAATATCAAGATTAAGGAGGGCGAGCTGGTCTCCATACTGGGACCTTCAGGTTCAGGGAAATCGACTCTCCTGCGCATCATTGCAGGTCTTGTCCCTCCTTCACAAGGCACGGTTCTCTATAATGGACAAGAGATTGCCGGAACCAATCCGGGCGTCGGAATGGTCTTCCAATCGTTTGCGTTGTTTCCTTGGCTTACAGTCCTGGAGAATGTGAAGCTGGGACTGGAGAATAAACCGTTACGTGAAGCCGACAAAATGCGTAAAGCTCTCTCAGTCATTGATATGATCGGCCTTGACGGATTCGAAGGAGCCTACCCCAAAGAATTGTCCGGCGGGATGCGGCAGCGCGTGGGTATTGGCCGGGCTTTGGTCATGGAACCGGATATCCTTTTGATGGATGAACCGTTCTCGGCCCTTGACGTATTGACTGCAGAAAACCTGAAGCGCGACTTGCTGGAATTGTGGACGGAGCGCAAAATCCCTACCCAATGCATCATTATGGTTACACACAGTATTGAGGAAGCCGTCTATATGTCGGACCGGGCCATCGTCTTGTCGAGGGACCCTGCCCGTGTAATCTCCGATATTCCCATTCCCATGGCGCACTGGAGGGATAAACAAGATCTGCAGTTCACCTCGCTTGTGGACCGCATCTATTCCATACTGACCCAAAGGGAAGGGAAAACTACCGGACAGGCCGAAAAAAAGGACAATACTATCGAGAAAATTCCACCAGTTCCGGCAGGTGCCCTCACAGGCTTCATTGAACTGATTGACGACCTGGGTCAGCAAGTGGACTTGTACAAACTAGCGGATCAATTAAGTCTGAAGCTGGAGGATTTCCTGCCCATCGTCGAGGCGGTGGAAATGCTGCAATTTGCTACAGTTGTGCATGGAGATATCGGGTTGACTGAGGCAGGACGCCGGTTTGCCAATGCCAGTGTTCTCTTCCGGAAGGAGATTTTTAAAGACCAGGTGCTGGAGCATGTTCCAATCATGGAGAAAATCATCTGGATTCTGCAATCGAAATCAAATAACAAAATGGAAGGGGCCTTTTTCGTGGAGATTTTTGAAAAGCATTTTGGAGCAGAGGAAGCCGCTCTTCAACTGGACATTGTGATCGACTGGGGCAGATATGCGGAGCTGATTGCCTATGACAAGAAGGCAAAGGTGCTTTACCTGGAGAATGAAGCTGCGGCAGCAGTGGAATAGAGCCCTGATGGCTGATCCTATAATCTGACAGGTGATTGTCTATGATTAGTCAGGTTAAATTCATATTTCCGATCCGTTATGATTACATAAGCTGCGCCCTTTGAAGGAGGTTCTGCGGACTTATGAATCCAACCCGGACATTGATTAAGGAGATATTGTCTAAAAGCAAGGGAACCCTTTTTTTGATTCTGCTCTTCAACATCTCAGCCGCATTCGTCTCAACTCTTCAGCCCCTCCTGTTCAAAGACTTATTTGACGATATCCTGCCCGGCAGGCAGATCGGTACGGCTGCATTCTATATGCTGCTGCTCATTCTAATTCCTGTTATTTACGCCGC
Organism: Paenibacillus tritici; assembly: GCF_013204885.1. Classification (GTDB taxonomy): domain Bacteria; phylum Bacillota; class Bacilli; order Paenibacillales; family Paenibacillaceae; genus Paenibacillus_AQ; species Paenibacillus_AQ tritici. Next base: position 250,611 of record NZ_JABMKX010000011.1, on the reverse strand, counting down.
CTTGAACAGTGTCACCTCTTATTACAATAATGAGCTCGGCAACCATTTATCCAAGAATCTTCGCCTCCGGCTATTTTCTGATCTACTCCAGACCCCGCCACGAAAGGTAGACAGCATCGGCAGGGGGGAAATCATTAACCGGATCACCTTACAGGTGGGGATGCTGTGTGAAATTTTCGTGGTAGATACCCTCATGTCCCTCGTATCGAATGTTATTCTGCTGATCGCTACCCTGTGGATCATGTTCTCGATGAGTGCAGAGCTCACGCTCGCGGCCATGCTCTCGTTTCCTCTTTGTATGTATGGCTTCAGGCGCTTCAGGAGCAAGACAGAGAGGCTGGATAAGCAGTATCATGGCATTTTGGACAAGGGACTCAGTTATTTAAATGATTTCTTCACGAATCTGAAGGCGGTACACAGGTGTAACGGACATCAGGCAGAGCAGAAGCGATGGAGTGACTGGAATGACGAGGTGTGGAAGATATCCAGGCAGTCCCGGGTGTTTCATCATGTGGTATTGAACCTTGTTGCGGATACGGTGGTATCCTTAATTACAGGTATCATTTACGGTTATAGTCTGTACCTGATCCTGAAAGGCCGTATCTCGCCTGGCACGTTACTGGCATTCATTGTTATTCTTCCAAGGCTATATAACATCTTCAAGTCACTGTTTACGCTGAATATGGACAGGAGCCGGATGACGGTTATTATAAATAACCTGAATGACATCCTTGAACTGGAGAAAATCGAATCGGGAGCTAGAGCTCCTGATTATAGCCGTGTCCCCCTTCTGCAGATGAGAAATGTATCCTACCGGTACGCTCCTGAAGATTCTTTTGGGATCACAGACTTCAATCTGGACATTCAGCCAGGAGCCTTCGTGGGAATTATTGGTTTAAGCGGCTCAGGGAAATCTACGATTTTCGAGCTCATCCACAGGTACATAGAGCCTGATGAAGGAGAGATATGCCTGGACGGCGTACCGATCAAGGAGCTGGATCTTCATGAACTCAGACAATATGTCGGCTATTCCCCGCAAAAGGGAGTCCTATGGAATAAGTCCATTCTGGACAATATTATTTACCCGCTGCAAAAGGAAGATATGGATGAAGAGACATGGCTCAGATTCAATGCTGCTGTTGAAATGGCTCATGTCAATACATTTGTTCAAGCCATGCCTGAGCAATATGATAAGAAGGTCGAGGGCCACGGAGACAATCTCTCTGGTGGCGAAATCCAGCGGATTCTATTAGCCAGGGCATTTATGAATGAACCCCGGATTCTCATGCTGGATGAGTATACCTCAGCTCTGGATGCCATTACGGAGAGTGACCTAAATGATACCTTACTGAACCTGAAGGGGAAGCAGACTATACTGGTGATCGCACACCGGCTGTCCACTGTGAAGAGTGCGGATATCATCCTGGTTGTTGAGAAGGGACAAATTGTAGAGCAGGGCAGTCCGGCTGAACTGTACGCCCGAAGGGGGATTTATTACACAATGGTAGAGAAACAGAAAATATGACCTTCACCTTATGGTGAATATCACATAACATACCCACCATACTATCGTAATAGAACACACCGCTAAGAAAATTGGCGGTGTGTTCTGATGTGTCTTAGTCTATTATTTTAACAGCTCAAGCGCAGTTTCAGCTTTCTTCACATCATGCACCACTTGTCCCGTGAAATCGTAAGGGTGGTACATTTCATTCTCAATCATATAGGCGGCAATGCTCTGATGCGTCTTAATCGCGGTATCCAGCTGGGCCTTGAGAACTTTGTGCACTTTGGGCGTTGCGGTTTCGGTAAGTGCAATAGCGTAGCTGCGGACAGCGGCTTTGGCGGACAACAGCATGTCGGTAGCGATCGCAAGATCATCCATAGGGGCAATGGCTTTGACCAGCATTTCTTTTGTTTTGGTTGTTGTTGGCATAAGTTGAACCTCCTATTTTAGTAGTGATGTCAATTCTTCAATTGCTTTTGACGAGTTTTTAAGATCATCTTCAATTAGTGCTTTGAGCTTATCGTCTTTGACGAGCTCCAGCATAGTAACAGCTTTGGTGGCACAAGAGGTTCTCAGGGTCAGAAGCTCATGTACTTCGAGTTGCTCATGCAATGCCAATTCTTTAGCCATAATCACTTCTCCTCCATGTTGGTTTAATAATTTTTGTCAATACATTAGTACACTTGTCTGGTAGAAAATAAACATAAAAACATATTATTCTCTTGATTGCGGATTGTCCTATGAGGTTAATGAATGGCAACAATGATCACATGAAGGAGGTTGCCATTATGCAGGCCATCTGGAAAGGGGCAGTCAGCTTCGGTCTGGTACATGTTCCTGTCAAGATGTATTCGTCTACTGAGGACAAGGATATTCCACTGCGGTTGCTCCACCGGGAGCATAAGGAGCCCATCCACTATAAACGCACCTGTGCCAAATGTGAGCAAGAGGTTCCCTGGAACGACATTGTGAAGGGCTATGAATATAAGGAAGGGCATTATGTTACGTTTGAGCATCAGGAATTAGAGGACTTGGCTTCGGAAACCTCGCGTGAGATTCGTATTGTGGATTTTGTAGATCTGACTGAAATCGACCCCGTCTATTATCAAAAAACCTATTACCTGTCTCCGGAGGAGACGGGTCAGCATGTGTATAAGCTGCTTGTAAGTGCACTTGAGTCCACACATAAAATTGGTGTAGCCCATGTAACGATCCGGCAGAAAAGCAGCTTGGCCGCTGTAAGAGTGATTGATGGGGTACTCTGTCTGGCAACGATGTTCTATGATGAAGAACTTCGCGATCCCAGCCAAATTCCAGACTTGCCGGATAAGGAGAAGGTAGACCGCAGAGAACTGGACATGGCCAAAATGCTTATTGAGGGGCTAACGGGGAATTTTGAACCCGAGAAATACAGGAATGAATATAAAGAACGTTTGCGTACAGCGATTAAGGATAAGATGGACGGCAAGGAAGTGCAAGTCGCTCCTGAAGATAAGGCAACCAATGTACTAGATCTGATGGATGCCCTCCAGGCCAGCCTGAAGCAGCTAAGGCCTCTTGAAGAACCGGACAAGGGGAGCAGCAAATCCTCCAAGAGCCGTTCAGCGGCCCGGTCTAAACGTACCGGAGCGTAATCCGAACAGCAGCTCACCGGTAAAAGGATGAAGTAAAAGGCCCGCGATCTTTCGCGGGCCTTTTACGCAGGAATAAAGGACAAAGCGTTTGCTCATTTTCTCCAGTATCCAGCTCAGGCATTCATGTCGTGCAGACCAGGACTATGTTCATTCGGCATCTCCGGCATAACAGGTACAGGGAAGCCTGGTGGAGGCGGAACTACCTCCAGATTGCCTTTATTACGGCTTGGAGAAGTGCCTTGGAATATTTCTGCCATCCTTGTCGGGTCCAGGCTGAAATTGAATTGGGCATTATGGTAGCCCATATCTACAAATTTGCGGCACTCGGGATACTTGTTAATGTCATAGTTCGGAACAGGGAAGACATTTCCCCAATTCACGCCCAGAGTCTCCAGAGCCTTGGCAAAAGCATTTTGGTGGGCATTATCGCGAACAATCAGGAAGGCGAGTGTCTCGCGGAAGGTTTGATTGGAGCTCATCTCGTAAATCCGGGTTTTCTGCAGCACACCAGTCGATTCAAGTACAACATTGTCCAAGAGGTCACTGATCAGATTCCCATGACTATAGACATAATTTCCGAGCCACGGATTACCCATCGCATCCACAGGCAATGAGGCTTGTGCTCCCATAATATAATGATGGGGATTCGCATGTTTCGCAGCCACTTCGAGAGGGGCACCCTCCCCGCCCCCATTTCCGACCTGATCTTCACCGGAACCGTTCAACAGCTGGTTAATGGTATGCTGTACCAGATCAACGTGGGCGATCTCTTCCAGGAATACCCCCCGCATTAAATCACGGAACTGGGTTTCTTTGCCGCGAAAGTTACTGCTTTGGAAAAAATACTGCATCATGGTCCGCATCTCTCCGTAATGACCGCCTAAGATTTCCTGAAGCACTTTGGCAGCGGCCGGATCGGGTTTGTCCACCACAATGTTATTGATCAAACCTTCTTTGTAGAAATACAAGCGAACGTCCTCCTTAAAAGTCTGGTTGGCTTTTCCTATGTAGTGTCTTCTGTAAAATGCCCCATTATACGATCAAAATAAACTTGCATAAGAAAGGCCGCTGGCGATGTGAGAACTTTTAATTAGCGGAATATGTAAAATAGGGGCTTCCCGATAAGCCATAATTAAGCTTACGGGAAACCCTTTTTATAGGCTGTCAGTTACAGGGATAAAGCCTTGTTCGCATTAGCAACGTCGTTGGAGAGCAGCTTGGGGAGATCATAAGCGGGATAGAGTCCGCGTTCCAGCATAAAGTAGAAGATTTTACCGTGCAGGAGGATTGCACCGTTTAATTGCTTTTGCAGTGTTTCCCGAAGTTTCTGTGTGGCTGTTTCCGTAATGCCGATAGCATAACTACGCACCGCAGTCTTGGCGAAGCCTAAGAGCAGTCCGGCATAGAAGCCTGTCATATCGGAAGTCTTGGAGCTGTTCCGCGTTCCTTCGGGAGCAAGCGGAAAATATTGCAGCAGCTCTTGCAGGTTCATCTCCACAGCACTAATGGTCTCTAAATACAGCGCATATAGCTGCGGATCTTTCACATCCTCCAGCACCATTTTAAACAACGTGAGCTGATTGCTCTGGTAAGCCGTCAATTCATGCAGTTCAAGTGTTTCGTGCCAGGCCAGATGCGGATACTGCTGTCGTGATTCATAAGTATACAATGACAATCCCTCCTAAACGGTATGCGTTAGCCTATTCCCAAAAGAGGTGAAATGTGCTTGATCATTGTGTAGCAGAGAATTATTTGCATAAGCACCGTGATCTTATGGAGAAACTTCTATAGTGCATACAAACAGCATGATTTGATCCCTTAGGAGGTTAACCGCATGACAACCCAAGATCCGAAGGAGCTCTTGAAGCTTAAGCACGAGCAGGATGAGGAGAAGAGACAGTTCACCAACTTCGCCCGGGCGGTATCCGCCGATGGGGAAGTAGAAGCAGGTCAGGAATTCAGTAATGACCGGCTGCCTGACGATCAGAACCGTATGAAATCGGTGGAGAACCGACGCAACTGACCAGGTCCACGAAGGAATATTACAATGAATGAACCCTCAGGAAGCCTTTATGCGTTCCTGAGGGTTTTTTTGTAATTCAATAACGAACATCATTCTTGACGAACAGTGTTCGTTATGTTATAAATGTATCAACTTAACTATTTCATACGCTTTATTTAAGGAAAGGAGGAGAGCGTTTATGTCAGAGACAAATAATAGCCGCAGTATGCAAGCAGACTTTTCCTTAAAACAGATTTTGCCCATACTACTCGCTGTTGCTTCAGGGATGTTCCTGGTGATATTAGACAGCACCATCATGAATGTAGCTGTTCCGAAATTGGTAAGTGCCTTCGATACCAATCTTAGTACGATTCAGTGGGTCATTACGGCGTATACCTTGTCTTTATCGGCAGTCATTCCGCTCGCGGGCTGGTTCTCTGACCGTTTCTCGCCCAAACGGATGTTTATGACCAGCATTGTATTATTTGTTCTCGCTTCTGTTCTGTGTGCAATGGCAACCACTCCAGAGCAGCTTATCTTTTTCCGTATTATTCAAGGTTTGGGCGGAGGCATGGTTGCTCCCATCGGAATTGCTACTGTATTCATGGTCGCTCCTCCTGACAAAAGAGGATCTGTTATGGGCATCCTCGGGATCCCGATGCTGCTTGCTCCCATTCTAGGCCCGTTATTGTCGGGCTGGCTAATCGAGTACATCAACTGGCACTGGATCTTTTTCATCAACGTACCGGTTGGCGTTTTAGCTTTACTGATGGCCTGGAGGTATTTACCTGCATCGGATTCAAAATTGAGCAACAAGCTGGATGTGACCGGCGCACTTTTGGCCCCGGTTGCCTTTACCTCAATTGTGTTTGCCGTCCATCAAGCAGGTGAGAAGGGGTGGTCCAATCTATGGACGTTAGCTCCACTGGCAGGGGGCCTGGTTATATTGGCCGTCTTTATCTGGAATGAGCTCAGGCAAAAGCACCCGCTGCTGGAGCTAAGAGTATTCCGTTCGCCTACCTTTGTACATGGCATTTCTGTCGCCTGGCTGAATCAAATTGCTTTATTCGGGAGTATTCTGTTATTCCCGCTGTATTTACAGCAAGTAAGAGGGCTAACTCCTCTTGAGGCTGGATTATATGTGATCCCGCAAGCCCTGTTATCTACTGTCGGGATTAACGTAGGCGGCCGGTTATTTGACCGTTTCGGTGTTCGCCCGGTCGCCATCATGGGCATTCTGTCGCTCTGCGGGTCCTTACTTGCACTGACGCAGATTGATGCCCAGACGAGTTCTCTATATATCATTTGCAGCTTCGCTTTTGCAGGGCTTGGCCAAGGATTAACAATGATGCAGATTAATACACATGTCCTCAGATCAGCTCCGAAGGAATTAATTAGCCGTGTTACCCCCATAACCACTTCAGCACAGCAGATCATGTCCTCCTTCGGTGTTACCATCACGATGGCTTTTCTGGCCAAACAATTGAGGGGACTTCCAGCACAGCATTCACCCGATCAATTAGGTCATGCCTTCGGCTCAACATTCTGGATTACTTTGGGCTTTGCAATAGGTGCATTGGTTTTATCTTTGTTTTTTAACTTTCAAACGAAGGAGATGTCTATACATGACAACAAATAATTCTACAGAACAACGCCGGATCGCCATTATCGGAGGTGGACCCGGGGGGTTAACGCTGGCACTGATTCTGCAACAGCATGGTATTTCCTCGACGATTTACGAACGTGAACATGAGGACCTTAGCCATGAACGTGGAGGCTCCTTAGATATCCATGAAGAGTCCGGGCAGCTCGCTTTGAAGGAAGCCGGATTATATGAAGCTTTTCTGCAGGCAGCACGGTTTGAGGGTGAAGACTTCAGGCTCATGGATAAGACGGGAACCCTATACCTGGATGAAGTGGCTGATGAAGAGATCTCGGAAGAGCAGAGACGCCCGGAGATTGACCGCGGTGTGCTTTGTGACTTGCTTTTAAACAAACTAGATCCGTCTACTATACAGTATGGCTATAAACTGGAGAAGGTTGTGTCTCTGGGCGAAGGGAAGACGGAGCTTCATTTTGAGAATGGACATCTCACTGTGGCCGATCTTGTAATTGGGGCGGATGGCGCCTTTTCCCGCGTTCGCCCTCTGCTTACGGATACAGATGTGGAATATTCAGGTCTGACTATGCTGGAGCTTAACGTTATTGCAGACAAACACCCGGATTTAGCAGCATTCAATGCACGCGGCAAGATGTTTGCACTGGATGATCACAAAGGGATTCTGGGCCAGCTGAACGGCAACGGACGGATCAAAGTATATGCGAGCTTCAATGCCAGCCGGGACTGGTTAGACGAGATCCGCAACGATAACCCGCAAGAGATGAAAGCAACGCTGCTAGAGCTATTTCACGATTGGAGTGAACCGCTGAAGAACTATATCCGGTATGCGGAAGATGCTGTTGTACCCAGACGGATTTACATGCTGCCTGTCGGCTTTCGCTGGGAACGGAACTCTGGTGTCACGTTGATCGGAGATGCCGCTCATGTCATGTCTCCTTTTGCCGGAGAAGGGGTGAATCTCGCGATGCTGGATGCGCTGGAGCTGGCTATTGCCATAGTAAGGAACAAGCAGACACCTGTGGCCATTGAAGAATATGAGGAGAAAATGTTCCAGTATGCTTCAGAGAAAGCATATGTATCTAACGAAAATCTCATCCTCAGCTTCTCAGAGAACGCCGCTCCAAAGTTTGCAGCACTCATGCAATCCTATCAAGACCTGTATGAGCAGCAAGGGTGATGTTATCTTCCGCCATGTATTTACTATTGGCTTCCGGCATGTTATAAGGAAAGTATGATGAAACCTAAACGTGAAATTGTGAGCCGCCGTAATCGGCCAGCCAAAGAACCCCTAAGTCATGAATTAATTGTGAAGACCGCGTATGAGCTGCTGAAGCAGGAAGGAACCTCCGGCATGAGCATGAGGAAGGTAGCCAAGCATCTGGACACTGGACCTTCCTCCCTGTATGTTTACGTTAAAAATCTTCAGGAATTGAGTTCTTATGTGCTTGACCTTGGTCTTGGTGAGTTGAACCTGCCGGAGCTGAGAGACGATGACTGGAAGGACCAGTTATTCCAAGCACTGCATGCTTATGCGGAGCTGCTTATCGAGCAGCCCGGATTAGCGGAGCTGTCCCTGCAGACGATTCCTATTGGAAATCATGCCTTTCGTCTGAATGAGTATTTACTTACCGTCCTCCAGAAGGGCGGAATCACCTCTACGGCCGCTGCCTGGGGAACGGACCTGTTGCTCCTGTATGTGTCTTCCATAGCCTTGGAGAAGGCAAAGAGAGCAAGCGAACTGATGGAAACTGCCCAAGGTTACTATAATGAAGCAGATCCGGTACGGTTTCCGTTGATGAACAGGCTGAAGACGGATTTTTTCTCGGGGGATACCGCCTCCAAGGAGAGGTTCTTCTGGGCCATTGAAGTGATACTCCAGGGGATACTGCACAAGCAGTTAGGAGACAATGGTAAGTAACTAAGCGACGAAGATCATTGAAACGTTCGATGCGGAAAGCTCCAATCCCATATACGGAACACAACTGACTATCGAAGAAGACGCCGGGAAGATGCCCGGCGTCTTTCTTTTGAAGCCCTAATGTGTACATGAACTCTGGATTATTTTGTTCCAGCCCTCGAATGAACATCCCATATCAAACGGATTTCCGTTCCCTCTTTGGGATTCGATCGAACCTCAATTCGTCCTTTCATAGCCTCGATCAAGCCTTTGGTTACCGCCATGCCCAGGCCTGAGCCGACATCGGGTGCTGCTGTATCTGTTCCACGGTAGTATCGTTCAAACAGCTTCCACACCGTCTCCTGATCCATCCCGCGTCCATTATCGGTAAATTGAACGATGAAATCGCCTGCCTCTTCACCTGACTGCACACTGACAATCAGCTTCGTTTCCGGCGGATTATGCAGCAGGGCGTTAGCTGTCAGATTATCAACGATCCGTTCAAAGGAGGGAATGTGTACATGCCCTTGTACCTCAATCTGGGCAGGCTGGAAAGTAATGCGGCCCTCTCCATAAGCCGGGTTACGTTCAGCGCGATGTACCAAATCCTGAAGCAGAGCATTTATATCCGTTTGTTCAATAGGGGGCTGGTATCCGCCACTACGCAGACGGTATGTCATGGCCAGGTCGTTCACCAGCCTGTCCATGTACATGGACTTGTCCAGCATAATGCCCGCGAATTCGCGGACTTCTCCTGAAGTCCACTGGTATTTCTCTGCTTCCAGCATATGTGCATAGCCCTGGATGGAGGATAGAGGTGTCTTTAGATCATGGGTGATTCCAGCAATCCATTCCTCACGCAAAGAGTCGGTCTGTCTGCGGAGTTCTTTATCCTGTCTCAGGGTATCGGATAACGTCTGGATGGAACCTAACACTTCCGTATATACCCGATAGTTCCGCCGCCATTTCCCGTTCTCCTTCTGGCTAAGCGGCCTGCCGCGGGGGCCGGCTGGCTCCTCATATTGTCCGCGTTCAAGCCGCTGCAGCCATTGGAGCATATGAAGCATGGGATAACCGAACAGGTTGGCATACCAAACCGCAAGCAGGATAAGCAAGCTGATAATAGATACCAGAAGTGCAATCAGGGCAGGACCCAAAATAAACCCGAAGGGATTCTCATTACTACCCGCCGGATTACTTCCAAGAGGAACACTAAGCATCCAGGTAGAATGATTCTGCTCATCATAGCTGGTCACTGTAGTCATCCCATACCGGGCGGGGTAGCGTGTACGCAGAATCAGATCCTGGAGGCTGTAGCTGTCCGGGATACCGCTTGCGGGCTTGTTGAAAGAAGTGACCTCACGTCCCTGTTCATCCAAAATCTGCAGATAGGCATCCGCCGTGCGAATGATGTCCTGATGCCCGGGTGCCAATTCCAGCTTGTTGTTGGCATAACGGCCCCCATTATATACTTGCTCCAACATGGATGCAGCCTGGTTGTTCTCTCCATACAGCAGGGTGAAATTAATCCCTTTCCGTTCACGGATCAGAAGATATAGCTCGTAAGGAAAAGGCTTTTTTCCTTGCCAATAGGATATCAGCTCTCCAGGTTTATAGTGATCCGGCACATCGGGAGGGGTATGAAAAGCATCCAGAACACGGCCCTGCTCATCGAGAATCTGCAGCCAGCCGTCGTTCTCTTCGATTCGCTTCAGCAGTCCGGGATCATACTTAACATTACCGTCCGGCAAAATCTCTGCTGTGCTGATTAGCTGATCGAGCCCCACAGTGGCAAAATCTTCAACAAGGCTGGCCTCATTCAGCTGCTGAATGACCCAGTAAGCTATACTTCCGCCGATGACCAGGATCAGAATCACCGTCCCCGCAAGCAGGCCAATGAACCGCGTCATCAATCTGCGTCTTACACTCATCGCCCAGGCCCCATGTCGGTCTGAATGAGCTTATAGCCCATCCCGCGAACGTTCACTAACAGTTCAGGGTTGGACGGATCAGCCTCAATACGCTCACGAATCCGGTGAATATGAACCATGACGGTGTTGTCATCTCGAATGGCCCCCGATCCCCAGACCCGCTCATACAATTCAGACTTAGTGAAGATACGATTGGGATGTTTGCAAAAGAACAGCAGCAACTGGTATACCAGCGCCGGGCAGTTCACCAGTTGACCTTCGACTCTGAGTTCACCGGCAGGCTCCATGACCTGAAAGCGTCCAAAATCATAGATGCCATCCTGCGGCAGTCTGTCTGCTTCCGTCTGTCTGGGCAAATATCGTCTCAGCAGGGATTTGATCCGTGCGACTACTTCCAGCGGGTTAAAGGGTTTAACGACATAATCGTCTCCTCCAACCGCAAAGCCGGTCAGCTTGTCATAATCGGTAGTTTTCGCAGTCAGAAAGAGGATAGGTGCATCTGTAATTTGACGCAGAAAAGGGCAGATTTCCAGCCCGCTTCGGCCTGGAAGCATCACGTCCAGCACAATGCAGTGATAGGTTTTCTTTTTACATGCAGCAATCGCGTCTTCACCGGTAGTGATCGTATCAATATCCAGGAATTGCTCTTTAAGCAATACCGTTCTGAGCATATGCAGAATCGCCTGTTCATCATCAACAAGCAGGATTGAAACTTCTTCCATGACGAATTAGAGCCTCCCAGCTTTTTATATAAGTATCATACCATTCTGAAACACTGTGTTGCGTGCCGGCAACCTTAACGGATGCTTAATTTTGGAGATATAACACGCCGCAAAGTTAAGATAGACGTAAGAGTAGGTTAGACGGCAGATAAGATTGATTTCGTACACTGAACTGGAAAGATATTGATCTGACAAAGGAGTGCAGGGAAATGACTAGAGTATATTCGAAAAGCTGGAAGCGGCTTGCCGCAGTGCTTGGTACGTGTGTGATGTTGTCTGCCTGCGGCACTTCGGAAGCAACTGAACCACAAGAGCAATTACCGGTAGAACAGACAGCCAAGGAGGACGCAATGATTACACCTGACAATTTCATGGATACCTTAATGAATGGATCGAAGGAGGACATCTATAAGCAGATGAGTCCGGAGCTACAGAAGATCATATCGCTGGACGAATTCAAGACAACTGCCGCTAGCTTTATGGAAGGCGTTACTTCATGGAACAAGGTTACGGAAGTTAACCTGAACAAACTGGTTGATCGTTCGTGGAAGGATCAGACGGGGACTAAGGGGATTCAAGCCTCTTTTGCCGAAAATCACCAGATTGAGGGGCTGCTTATTCAGCCGCTTGAGACGCATGAAGCAACGGACAAGGCATTGACCAAGGCAGAATTCCAGTTTCCGTTGAAGGGCGAATGGTTTGTGTTCTGGGGAGGAAACGATGTCTTGTCCAACTATCATTATGCTCATGAAACACAGCGTTACGCACTCGACATTATCCGCACACAGGATGATTCCAGCTATCAAGGGGAGGGAAAGGACAACGAGGACTATTATGCTTTTGGCGAACCGCTCTATGCAGCAGCAGAGGGCAAGGTGGTTGAAGTCAAAAATGACATCCCGGATAACACGCCGGGCGTAATGAACGCCGAAGAACCGGAAGGAAATGTTGTGGTCATTGATCATGGAAACGGGGAGCACAGCATAACAGCACATCTCAAAAAAGGCAGTGTAGCCGTCAAAAAAGGGGATAACGTCCAGCAGGGAAATCTCATCGGACATCTCGGTAATTCAGGGAACTCCAGTGAAGCACACTTGCATTTTCAAGTATCAGACGGACCCGACATATTCACTTCCCGTTCGCTTCAGATCCGCTGGGCCGATCAGAGTCATAGCCTGACACGCGGGAATTCTTTTGAGGGACTGCCCGATTAGGTGATCATGTTCACCAACAAGGAAGTAATATTACTTCCGAACGATTACGGTTTGACTTCAACCATGATGATAAACTTACGCCCGAGCAAATAGCTAAGGTGGAGAAGTATGTCAATGATGCGATTTCATCAAAAGCAGTTACTTATATTTCAGAGCTGCCTAAACTTGAAGCGAAAGAAAGTAATGTGGAAGGAAACTTTTGGGATAAATATCCGGATATCGTTAAGGTGTATACCATCCAAGATCACGAAGGGAAAGTATGGAGCCGGGAAGTATGTGGAGGACCTCATATAGAAGATACCACAACCTTAGGAAAGTTCAGGATTACAAAAGAACAATCTTCTGCTTGAGTCAGAAGGATCAAAGGAGTAATTGTCGCTGGAGAATAAGTATGCTTTCCGCGTTTTGTTGGTACTACCTCTAGTTGAGCTCATTCTTTCCGGCTTGTTCATCCTCCGTTCATGTTGTAGTCATTAAGGGGACATCTTGGTTGTCTATACTGTCTGTAGCGCCCCGATAAGGTGCCCCAATCTAATGATGAAGACAGGAGTAGATGTGTGAGTGAAACCAAGGGAGGTAACAACAATGAAGATGAGTACGAGGACAACAAGACACAGAAGTGCTATAGCCGCTGTGAGTGTCATGCTGACAGTGCTTGCTCCAATGTCTGCAATGGCCGCCCCGGCTGCCGTGAATAACAACAGCAATCTTACGTATGAAGCAACGAAGAACACCATGATGGACAAAGCCAAATTACTGACTGAGACGTACGGTACGACAAGTCTGCAGTATGCGCTCATGGATAATGGGAAGATTGTGGTGTCCGGTCAAACGGGCAAAAATGATATGAACGGCAAGGTACCTCTTACTTCGAACACGGTCTATGGCATTGGTTCAACCAGTAAAATAATGCTTACTGCCGCTGTCATGAAGCTGGTCGATGAAGGCAAGGTCGATCTGGATCTGCCTGTTGTGAACTATATCCCTGACTTCACGATGAAAGATAACCGCTACAAACAGATTACCCCCCGGATGCTGCTGAACCATTCCTCCGGTCTTCTGGGCACCTCAAGCAATAATGCCGCCTTGTACGGAGATAACGACACGTATTTACATGATATGTTTGTGGAGCAATTAGCGAATCAACGCTTGAAGGCAGATCCCGGCGCTTACTCCGTCTACAGCAACGATGGTTTTACGTTAGCCGAGATTCTGGTCGAAAGAGTTAGCGGCATCGGTTATACCGCATTTATACACAAATATTTTACAGGGCCGCTGGATATGACGCATACCACAACGCCACAGGATGCGCTTGACCCGGCAGACATGGCGGGAGTCTATTCTCCTTTGTATAAGGGACAGCTTCCCAAAGAGAATTATAATATTATCGGTACTGGAGGTCTGTATTCCACCGCTGAAGATTTGGTCAAATTCTCAAGAATCTTCACGGGAGAGGTCAACGGCATTCTATCCAGTACATCTGTAGAAGCCATGGCGCAGGAGGAGTATAAAAGAGGCATGTGGTCAGAGGACAGCGATACGTTCATGTCTTACGGGTTAGGGTGGGATACGGTGAACATGTTCCCATTCAACGAGTACGGCATTAAGGCAGTGATGAAGGGGGGAGATACGTTATCTTATCAGTCTTCATTCGTGGTGCTTCCGGAACATAACATGGCTGCAGCAGTTACCTCTTCAGGCGGGACAAGCTTAACCAATCAATTCATTGCGAATGAATTATTGCTCAGCGCACTTGAGGAAAAGAACCTTATTCCAGAACGGAAGCCGGAAAAATCATTTGGTGTACCCGTGAAGACTGACATGCCCAAAGAATTGTCCAAGTATGAAGGGATGTATGGCGGTAATAATTCGGTGATGAAGATCAAAATAAGTCCGGCTGGGCAAATGACCGTATCCACACCTACAGCTCCTAGTAATCCGGCTCAAGAATATACCTATACAGCAGATGGTACTTTTGTTAACGAGGATGGTACAGGGAAATTGAAATTCGTTGTCGAGAAAAATGGGCATACCTACCTCTGGTCCCGGTCTTATATATCCATACCAGAACTCGGACAGCTGGCTTTCTCAGAATATAAAGCAGAGAAGCTGGAGGCCAATGAATTATCCAAGGAGATTGACGCCGTATGGAACAAGCGCGATGGTACAAAATATTACCTGCTGAATGAAAAGTCCACATCCATGGTCTATCTCAGTGGCACATCCATCCTGCCTATTCAGTTGAATAAAGAGAATCCCGGGTATATGATCAACAATAAGATTCTTGGAGCAAACGAAGCAGCCAACCTGTTGCAAATTCCCGGCACAGCCGGACGCGATACAATGGATATTCATTTCTCTAAAAAGGATGGAGGAGAGTATCTTAAAGCTTCAGGTTATGTATACGCCAGTGAGGAGCTGGTGAAGCCCATCTATTCGGGTAAACAATCCGTAACCACCATTCAGACAGATGGATATGCCAGATGGTTTTCGGTACCAGCTGCTGTGAAAGGAAAAGTCATGACCGTGAAGATTCCTGCAAAGGGGGGCTTTGCCGTATATGATCAGACTGGGATCTGTATGAACCACAGCGTGGTCAGTGGTAAGAATGAGGTTGTCCTACCGGAAAACGGCCGCATTGTATTTGCAGGTGAGGCTGGCTCCCGATTTGAAATTGTATTGAAAAAGTAAACTATAACCAAAAAGAGAAACGTTGCTGGCAATAGGCTGGCAGCGTTTTTCTTATTTTCCCCAATGAACATTTCATGTGAATATATATTAGTAAACGTTTTACTCAATAATAATTAACCAAGCTTATTATCCCCTAATAAACTCATTATATAAAAGAATGTAACCGTTGACAACAAAAAATAATATGATAATATATGTTTGTAAAACGTTTTACCAATGGAGATGATGACAATGAAAAAAGTATTCTACAGACCTGCGAATGGCTGGGTAGGAGACGTAATTCCGTTTTATGATCAAGGGGAGTACAAGCTGTATTATCTTCACGATGAGAGAGTGGGGGGGGAGTATGGCAACCATACCTCATGGAATTTGGTGGCCACTGGAAACGGGCTTGATTTTGAGGATTACGGAGAGGTTGTGCCGAATGGCAGTGAGACCGAGTCAGACCGGAACGCGTATACCGGATCTGTGATCCGGGACAAGGAAGGCCTGTATCATCTATTCTACACGGGACATAATCCCAACTCTGCGTTTTGCAAGGATGGTAAGCCCTTACAAGTTGTACTGCGTGCCACTGGCACCGACGGTATTCATTGGACGAAGGATCGTGAATTCCAGCTTTACGGGGATGAAGTGATCTATGAGGCATTTGATTGGCGGGACCCTTTTGTATTCTTCAACCAAGAGAAGCAGGAGTACTGGATGCTGGTCACTACCAGGGAAATGAACTCCTCTGAGAAAAGAGGCGGGTGCATCGCACTTCTGACATCGGACGACCTGCTGAGTTGGGAATTCCGTGAGCCCTTCTACAGCCCGGACAAATACATTACGATGGAATGTCCCGATTATTTCCAGATGGGAGAATGGCATTACCTCGTCTACTCCACGTTCAGTGAGAAGTTTGTCACCCATTATAAAAAGAGCAAAACGATTGACGGCTTATATACCTCACCGGTATTGGACACCTTTGACGGCAGAGGATTCTACGCAGCCAAGACAGCCTCAGACGGCGAGAAGCGGTACGCCTTCGGCTGGGTCCCCTCGAAGAAGGGCAGCAATGATTATGGAGATTGGGAGTGGGCAGGCACGCTGGTTGTCCATGAAGTGTACCAGAACGAACGGGGAGAGCTGCTGGTGAGAATGCCTTCTTCCATCTATGGACATTTTAATAGGAACGAACCGATTATTCTCCAAGAGGCGGACAATTGCCTGAAGCAGGGGGATAGGCTGCAGCTATCTTCGCCGGATGGGCTGGCATATAGCGTGCTTAACCCCTTGCCTTCTCAGGTCATGCTTGAGGCTTCCTTTACGGATTGGCAGCATGTTAAGGACTTTGGGATCGCAGTTCGCACGGACCAGAAGCTGGACAATGGTTATTTCATCAAGTTTGATCCTTTTCACAACCGGATCACCTTTGATATGTGGCCGAGAAGGGAAGCGGGATTTTTCCAATGGCAAATTGCCGGGGACAAACCGCAGATGATTGAGCTGGAGCGTCCACTTAATTTTGCTGCTTATAGCCGAATTCGTATTCAGCTGATTCTGGAAGAAGATATCCTCTGTCTGTATGTCAACGATGAAGTCGCCATGACCACACGAATTTATAATTTCAAAGACGGACATTTTGGTTTTTTTGCCAATGAGGGTGCTGTGAATGTGGAGGACATCCGCATGAAGACGGCCACTGACCGTTAACTTGGCAGAGATGAATTTCATAGAACTTATACCGATCAATCTATTGGAGGGGTTATTACAATGACAAAAACAACTTCTAAAATGTTCGCCGGACTTGCCATATTATCGTTGGCAGCAACAGCTCTGGCGGGCTGCGGCAGCTCTGCGGACAACAAAAACACAAACACCGCTGGTTCAACAGACGCACCTAAGGAGCAGACGGTAACCTGGCTCTCCGCCAGACCGGAGAATGGAGCGATTGTCCAGACAATCCGTGAGCTTGCCGACCGGTTCGCCGCCGACCACCCGGGCTTTAAGCTGGACCTTCAGGTGACGGCGGACAGACCCTCATATCTAACCAAGCTCAGAACACTGGTTGCTTCAGGACAGATGCCTGATTTCATTGACAGCGATGCCGACCCTTTTGCCCAGGAGCTTGTAAATGCAGACTTACTGGTGGATATGGGGAAATTCCTGAAGGACGAGGGGCTGTACGATAAATTCTATGAACCCGCGCTGAAATATCAGGAGCTGCCGGATGGAAGCCTGTATCTTCTGCCGATGGAATATCACATGGAAATGACCTGGTATAACAAAAAAATATTTGCAGACAACAACCTTACGGTACCCAAAACCCTTGACGACCTGCTTACAGTCAGCCAAGCGCTCAAAGACAAGGGAATTACGCCAATCGCAGTGGACGGCGTTGATGTATGGCCGGTATTGCGTTATGCAGCCATGTATCCTTTCCGCACCACAGGCAATCAGTTCATCCGTGATTTGAGCCAGGGCAAAGCCAAAATGTCCGATGAGGCAGGCATGCAGGCGGCTACCTTCGCTGCTCAAATCGGTAAATACTTTCAGGAGGGATTCGCAACCACGGATTATACGACAGCCAAAAACATGTTCCTGAACGGAGAAGCTGCCATGTACAACATGGGCACTTGGGAAATCCCATCCTTCGTGGAAGAAAGCCTGCCGGAAGGACTTAAAGGCAATGTCGATTACTTCTATCTGCCTACCACCAGCAATGCGGTTACACCGGAGAATGAATTCTTCGGCAACAGCGGTATCGGACTAGGAGCTTCTGCCAAAACATTCGATGGGCTGCCGAAGGAATTCCTGAGCTATGTCCTGAAAAATTATAGCGATGTCTACGTGGCCAAACAACAAATGTCACCGCTGAAATTCACGATTGACGACGAGTCCAAATTCTCGGAATTGTTCCTGCGGATCAAAAAGGATATGGACAACTATGGCTCAGAGTTCGCCAAGCCTTGGGATACTCTGCTTGATCCGAATACCAACTCGGTGATGAGTGATCTGATTACCAAAATGACTATGGGCTTTATGACTCCTGAGGACTTTGCCAAACAGATTGATGAAGCCATTGCCAAGAATACAGGCAGCAAATAAGTAACCTTGACCTGTCTCCGCCCGGGCTTGCAGGGCCGGGTGGAGCCTTTTGTCAATAATGATGGAATTCCACAAACGGGGTGACCCTAAATGAATGTACTTAAGGACAAAAAAGCGTGGCTGGTCTTCATTTTGCCAGCATTAATATTTTATCTGGGTACGGTCTTTGTTCCCATTATCCAGTCACTGAAATACAGCTTTCAGCAATGGAATGGCATTCAGGAGCCGCGCTATACCGGCTTTGATAATTATATTGCGATGTTTAGTGATTCTTACTTCTGGAATTCAGTGCAGAACAATCTGGTGTACGTAGTGATTGTGGTATTCATGCAGGTGTTCATCGGCTTGTTCTTTGCCCTGCTCCTGTCCTATGTCACCAAAGGTGCAGGGATCTTCAGAACCCTGTATTATTTGCCGGCGGTTGTTGTAACTGTGGCTATTGCGCAGATGTTCCGTAATTTCTACTCGCTTCAGCCTCTGGGTCTCATGAATATGTTCCTGGACTGGGCGGGAATGGGGCATCTGCAATCGGCCTGGCTCTCCAATCCCCATACGGCGTTAATCGCAGTGTCCATTCCCGAGGGATGGCGGTTTATCGGGATGTATATGGTGATCTTTTATGCCGCTCTGATTGCGATCCCCAAAGAAATCGAGGAAGCAGCCAGAATTGACGGTGTAACCGGCTGGCAACTGATTCGTTATATTAAGCTTCCGAGTATCATGCATGTGCTGAGCCTGGCTTTGATTATGTGTACAACCGGGGCGCTGCGCGGCTTCGATATTCCTTACATTATTGGGGTGCCCGGATCTGCTACAGAGCTTGTCACCACCTATATGTACAAGCAGGCATTCTCCACTATCCAGTATGGGTATGGAAGCACCATTGCCGTGTTCATCGTTATCGAGAGTCTGCTTGCGGTAATGATCATCCGGGCTATCTTTAATGCGAAGAAAGGAGATGCCTGATATGTTTGCGAGAAAAAAGCTCTCCTCTTCACTGCTCTATCTGCTGGTGATTGTGATTCTTGTGATTCAGATCTACCCGGTAGTGTGGCTGATGCTGTCCAGCTTCAAGTCGAGCATCGAGCTGACGACACGGCCGTTTGCCATGCCGTCGTCCTGGTCGTTTGAGAACTATGCCAGTGTATTCCGGGAGAGCAGTCTGCTCCTGTATATCAAGAATACCGCCATTGTAACCTTTACCTGTCTGGCTCTAATTATTGTACTCAGCGCGACGGCAGGATTTGCCCTTGTCAAAATGATTAACCGGCTGAATTCGAAGCTGCTGCTGTTCTTTACAGTCGGCATCATGATTCCGATTCAGGTTACACTGATTCCTCTGTTTATTATGTACAAGGATTACGGGCTGCTGAATTCGTATCCGGCACTGATCCTGCCGCAGGTCGGTTTCGCTCTGCCTCTGTCCATTCTGATCTTTACCAGCTTCTACAGGTATGTTCCCAATGAGCTTATCGAGGCTGCAGTGATCGACGGCTGTAACATCTATCAGGTGTTTATCCGCATTATTTCACCGCTTACGGTCAATACAACCATTACAGTGGCATCTATTAACTTTATTTTCATCTGGAATGATTTCGTATTCTCCAACACGTTCACGAATGACAAGGCATACAAGACGATTGCGGTCGGGCTTCAGGAATTCATCGGAGCTTTTGGGGCAACGGATTGGGGCCAGACTTTTGCAGCAATCAGTATCAGCATTATTCCCATTATTATTACGTACTTGTTCCTGAACAAATATGTGATGGCCGGGGCGTCAGACGGCGCAGTCAAAGGATAAAGGATAAGGAGACGATAAACGATGCAATCCATGGACCAGCTATTTGGCAGAATGAAGGGCAGGAGCAGAGCGATTACAGCAGAGAATCCGCAGGGCCTTAAGGGACAAGGGGGCCAGGCGGAAGGGCCTCTGGGCATTGCCCGCAAAGGCAAGGCGTTCATCTCACTCGCTCAGGGAGAAACCGCAACGCTTGTTGATATTGAAGGTCCCGGGATCATTCAGCATATTTGGATGACCGTAACGGATAAGACCGAATCCGGCTGGTTTGTCCTGCGCGATCTGGTACTCCGCATGTATTGGGATCATGAAGAACAGCCTTCCGTTGAAGTTCCGCTAGGGGATTTCTTCTGCAACGGCTTCGGTGCACGGGCCATTGTCAATTCACTGCCGGTAGTGGTGAATCCGGTCGGCGGCATGAACAGCTACTTCGCCATGCCGTTCCGCCAAGCAGCCAGAATAACCATTACGAATGAGCATCCGCAGGACATTGAGGCATTCTTCTATCAATTCGACTACAGGCTGGTTGATGAGCTGGATGAGGATACCGAGTATTTTCATGCCCAGTACCGCAGAGAGAATCCTACTGTGCTGAGGCAGGATTACACTTTAATTGATGGAATTAAAGGGAGAGGCAAATTTATCGGCACATATATGTCCTGGACTTCCCTATCCCGTTATTGGTATGGTGAAGGAGAAGTGAAATTCTATATCGACGGTGACCGGGATTGGCCGACAATCTGCGGCACCGGGGCAGAGGATTATTTCGGAGGCGCCTGGGGATTTGTGAAATATGATAACGGTAACCCGGTACAGGAGCAGACCTACTCCACCCCGTTCATGGGTTTCCCTTATTTTGCGACGAAGGATGACACCCGCTCCCATATTTATGACGGGGCGGCTTGTCCGATGCGGGGCTTCTACCGCTGGCACATCCTCGATCCGATTCTGTTCGAAGAGGAGCTGAAGGTGACTGTGCAGCAAATAGGGCATGACGGCCAAGCCTTATTTGAACGCAGTGACGATATCAGCTCGATCAGCTACTGGTATCAGACAGAGCCGCATCAGGCGTTCCCGGAATTTCCGGACGTAATGGAAAGACGTCCCCGTTAAGCATGGACGTATAGTTGTGCAAGTAAATCCGCAGAGGTGCAGCAAATGGCAAAACAAAGAGTTACACTAGTACAGGTCGCCAAGGATGCAGGTGTGTCGCCGGCAACGGTCTCCCATTTCATGAACGGTAACTTTCACCGGATGGGCTCCGAGACCCGGGAGAAAATAAGCGACTCGATCACCAGACTAGGGTACCAGGTGAACCCTGTAGCCAAAAGCCTGATTACCGGCAAAATGCATACCATCGGACTCGTTCTGTCAAACAGCACTTATGACGGTTATTTCGAAGATTTGTATTTCCTGCACTTCGCCAAGGTGCTGAAGCAGCATCTGAAGACCATGGGGTACAAGCTGATTCTTCTGGACTTCGATGAAATCTTCATGAATATCCAGATGGTAGATGGGATTATTGTTAAGGCGACCCTGGAGACAGAGAAGTTCATGCCGAGGCTCATGGATCTCAATGTTCCGGTCATCACCATCGGGCGGCATAATTTACCGTATGGTGCTCATATCGTACGGGTGAACGACTATCAATGCGGCCAGACGGGTGTAGACCATTTAATGTCGCGGGGGCATCACAAAATCATTATTCTGACCTATCCGCACGGACAGGTCCCCGGATTTGACGACCGGTTGAACGGTGCCTCCCAGTCTTTGCAGGAGAAGGGGAATCTTACAACGGTCATTACGGGAGATATGACAGAGAGCTTCGGGTACGAGACCGTCACGCAGCTCGCCGGGAATGGACAGCTGCCGCAGGCGTTATTCTGCCTGAACGACATTTCAGCCATTGGTGTACTGAAGGCTTGCAAGGATCTGAAATTATCCGTGCCGGAGGATCTCGCGGTACTTGGTGTGGATGACATGCCGACCGTATCGGAACTGCTAAGTCTCTCCACCATCCGGCATCCGATTAACGAGCTGGCTATGAATGCCTCAGAGCTTATGATTCAATCCGTTGAATCCAAAGGGGAGCCTGCCGAGCCTGTCGACAGAATGTTCCCCATTGAACTGATGGCAAGGCACACCAGCTGAGCAAGACATGGAAGAATGCGTGAAGGATAGAGAAGGTACGGGCTGTCGAGAAGTTTTCGGCAGCCTTTTTCTAAATAGGCTATTCTGCGAGAGGAGAGAGGGCAATGTATAACGTGCTTGTCGCCGATGATGAACCGCGTCACCGCCGCGGCGTATCCGACATGGTTAAGCAGCTCCGTCCGGAATACCGGATTTTCATGGTGAAGGATGGACTGGAGGCTCTGCGAATTATCGAGGAGAACCGGATCGATATTATCCTCACAGATATTAGGATGCCCAATATGGATGGACTGACTCTGATTGAACATATGGAGAGCCGCAGAGAACGGGTCAAAATTGTAATTCTCAGCGTGTACGGAAATTTCGAGTATGCAAGACAGGCGGTGAAGCTTGGCGCCTTCGATTACCTGCTGAAGCCGCTGGCACTGGGAGATCTCTCCGAGATCCTTGACAAGCTCGACACGGCACTGGAGAAGGAACGGCTGAGTCTTCAGACGGGGGCAGTTCTTCAGCAGAGGCTCCACTCGGCAGCCCCGGTCTATGAGCAGCACCTGCTCAGCCGGTGGATGCGCTCGGCTGCAAGTGAGAAGGAGCTTCAGGAAATCCGCACTCTCTTCCCCGCTTCAAACGGGGGGTTCGTGATGCTGGCAAGGTTTCAAAAGCAAGAGATTGCCGGGTCCTATACGCCTGAGGATTTCGAGGAACTGAAAGCCACGGTGAAGAACTGGATACGGGAAATCTATCAGACGGTCGGTCCTTCGCTATCGTTCAGCCTGGAAGGAGAGCACCCGATCATTGCTTCCGTGGTGACCCCGGCCCATTCCCTGGAGTGGCTGATGAAGCGGGATCTGGAGCAGTTCCGGCAATTTATCCGCCAGATCCGGGAGGAATATGGCCTGACTTTGACTTTGGGGGCCGGGAACTGGGTGGCTGATCCCTATAGCGGGGCACCGGCATCCTTTGAGCAGGCGCAGAAAGCGCTCGAGTATACCTTTTATACGGGAGAGGGGCAGCTTGTCCTTTACGATGAAATCGCTTACAACCCTGACAAGCCCAGCTTGAAGATGATTCCTGCGGATACGGGCATGACGGATGCCTTCGCGCGGATGGACAGGGCTGCGGCTGCTGAGGCCTTGAAGACGCTTATTCAGCGGCTGCTTGAAGGGGATTATCCGTCCCCGGCTCATCTGAAGGACTCTGTTCTGTACGCTCTGGTTCATGAAGTCAAGGGAAACGAAGCCCTGCTGCGCCAGGATGAGGCGAGTAATTTCATTTCAGAGATGGAGTTTCAAATTCCGGCCTGTGAGAATCTGGAGGAAGTGGAGGCGCGCGGGGTCTCTGTTCTGAACCGGATCATCGGGAGCATCGGGGAACGCAAAAATAACAAAAGCGGGCGGACCATCGGCCTGTGTAAGGCCTTTCTGGAGGAGCACTATATGGAGGATCTGTCGCTGGAGTCTGTCGCCCGGCATTTCTTTTTCAGCTCCGCCTATTTCAGCAGTTTTTTTAAACAGCACACCTTCATGACCTTCACCGAATATCTGCTGCGCCTGCGGCTGGACAAAGCCAAAGAGCTGCTTCAGGACGGGGACCGGAAAATCTCTACCATCGCCTTAAGCGTGGGATTTCGTGATGCGGGTTACTTCACCAGAGTGTTCAAAAGGGAGACTGGACTGGCACCGGAGGAGTTCCGGAAGAAAGATGTATTGTAGGTGGACTATGAGACTGAAGAATAAGCTGATCTTATCTTATATCGTGCTGATTACGCTACCACTTACCATCCTCGGCTTCGGTTACTATTATGCAAGCAAGGACATTATGCTGAAGCTGGCCCGCGACAACGTCAGTGAGATTGTGCTGAAGAACAATCAGATCATCAACGAACGGCTGAAGATCATTCAGGAAGACAGCTTATCGCTGATGGTAGAGTGTGAGCTGTACCAGATTTTTGATGAGCCAAGTCCGGCCGTGGGGGTGCAGCTGCTGGAGAACAATAAGAAGGTGACGGGGATTCTTGGCAGATACTTCTCACAGTCGGCCGATCTGTATTCCACTGAACTGGTCACGCAAGGGTTCGTGTATGGCAACAAAAGCAAGAATACCTATCCCCCGGACTACTTCTACACCTCCGAGCTGTACCGGCGCGCCGCTGAGGGGAAAGGGCGTATCGCCTGGGTGCCGACTTATGATTATACCCGGATGCATAATCTGCCTGAGCTCGCGGGAACAGATATTGATTACCGTTATATGTTCTCGGCGGTCCGGCAGATCAATCCCTCCTGTGTACGGAATGACGTCATTGTCCGGGCGGGCGGGGCATCCGAGAAACCGGTGCTGGTGATGAATTTCAAGGAAGATGTGTATGCAGGTATCTTTAGGGACAGTATCCCTATTAAAGGTTCCGTATTCATGGTGGCCAGTGAGGACGGTACAATCATCTCCCATCAGGACAAGTCGCGCCTGGGGACCGTGGAATCCGCCGCCTGGCTGAAGGAGGTGCGCAGCGAGGGCAGCGGGACGGCATATGTAACTACCGGCGGGCAGCGGATGATCGCTTGCTTCGCTGTGTCCCCGGTGACTAACTGGCTGTCGGTAGTGCTGATTCCGCCCGGCGCATTGACCCATGATATTGCGGATACCATTCTGTTCTTTATGATTACACTGGGGGCTCCGCTGCTGGCTCTCTCGCTTCTGTTCGCTTATCTGATCTCCGCACGTATCTCTTCTCCGGTAAGCAAGCTGCTGCTGGCCATCAAGCGGGTGGGCGGCGGTGATTTCAATGCGCAGATCAAGGTGGAGGGCAGAGATGAGCTGGGCCATGTATTGATGAAGTTCAACAGCATGAATGAGCGGGTCAGATCATTGATTGATGAGAATTATGTGGTCAAGCTGCGGGAGCGGGAGACGGAGATCCTCGCGCTGAATATTCAGCTCAATCCCCATTTTCTGTATAATACGCTGAATATTATAAATTGGATGGCTGTACACGGAGAGAAGGAGCAGGTTAGCCATATGCTGATCAGCCTGTCCCGTATGCTGCACTATACTACGGACAACCGGAGAGACCAAATGCTGCTTAGAGAGGATCTCGCCTGGCTGCAGGACTATATAGTGATTATGGCTAACCGTTTCGAGCACCGGTTTCGTGTGGATTTCGATATTCAGCCTGAGCTGCTGGAGGTGAATGTACCGAAGCTGTTCCTTCAGCCCCTGCTGGAGAATGCCATCATTCACGGCTTCCGGAATATGGAGAGCGGCGGGCTGATCACCATCTACGGACAGCAACAGGGGAATACCATCCGGTTCTGTGTAGAAGATAACGGCAGCGGGATTGAGGCGGAGCGGATGGAACAGCTGCTGAAGGAGGAGAATGCCAATATAGGTCTGAAAAATGTGGATAAGCGGATCAAGCTGCTGTATGGCAGTGAATATGGCATAGAGATTGAATCGGTTCTTGAATTCGGGACCCGCGTGAAGCTGGTCATACCGTATCCCGGCCCGCTTGAATAATGGCTGATATTCCAACCTATCCCGCCGGCCAATGGCCTGCGGGGTTCTTTGGTATCATTGACCGTAAAATCGTACAAGAAACGAAAGATCGTACCATAGGCAACAGCGGCAGGTCCATTTACACTGTAATCAGCGGCTGCAGCGCTTACATCTGAATCATAAGGGGGATATACAAAATGAGCAGGCACACTGGCAGAACCAAGCTGATGGTACTCTTCTTAATGATTATTGCATTACTTGTAACCGCTTGCGGTAATGGCGGGAACCAGACGGGTACGGCTAATTCAGATTCAGGCAATAATCCCGCTACCGGAGAAGCAGGCACGGCCACCGGAGAGAAGGTCAAGCTGAAGTTCACGTTCTGGGGCAGTCCCCAGGAGAAGAAGGCGGTGGAAGACGCTATTAAGGCTTTTGAAGCTAAGAACCCTAACGTCACCATAGATTCCATCCATATCCCGGGCACAGACTTCTTACAGAAGCTGAATGCCATGATCGCCGGGAATGAAGCACCGGATCTAAGCTACTCAGCCGCCTGGAAGCTGAAGATGGGGGAAGAAGGCCTGATCTATAATTTCTTCGATCTCATGAAGGATGACCCCAGCATCAAGAAGGAGGATTACCTTCAGTACGCCTGGTGGAACTGGGATACCGATAAAAGTGCGGGACCTTATCAGGCTTCGGTAGTTCCATCTCTGATGTACAATGCAGATCTGTTCAAAGAGGCGGGGGTTGAGCTGCCGCCAACCAAAGCGGAAGAAGCCTGGCAATGGGATGAATTCGTGGAAACAGCCAAGAAGCTCACCCTTGACCGGAACGGCAAGCATCCGGATGATCCGGGATTTGATCCCAAGAACATCAAGCAATACGGTGTGAAATACAGCCTTAGCTGGTTATCCTACATGCCGCTGGTTCTGTCTAACGGCGGGGACTATTTGATAGGGGACGGCAAGGAATTCGGGCTCTCCAAGCCTGAAGCGACCGAAGCGATTCAGAAGATTGCTGACCTGATCAATGTCCATCATGTTGCTCCTTCCCCGGTTCAAGCCAGCAGCATTCCGGCACCGGCAACGGCGCTCCAGTCCAGAAAGGTGGCAATGGTCATAGACGGAAGCTGGAACCATCTGGACCTGAGCAAGGCCAAGATCAACTGGGGCGTAGGTGTACTGCCGGTGCTGAAGGACTATAAGACTTTCTTCCTCGGAGGCTCCCTGATTATCTTCAAGAGCACCAAGCATCCGAAGGAAGCCTGGGAGTTCTCCAAATTCCTGACGGATCCGCAGAATGTACTGGAGCTTCATCAGGGGCTCTGGATGCCGCAGCTGAAGCAGTGGTATGAAGATCCGAAGCTGGTGGACAGCTGGGCAAATGAAGAGCTTCCGGGCCGTCCGGCCGGTTTCCAGGATGCCGTTATGCGTTCCACCTACGAACATGCAGAGCCTTCACCTGAGAATAATATCCGCAACTTCGTAGAGATTGACGCTGCGGTAACCGCGGGGCTGGATCAGGTATGGCTCGGCACCAAAACGGCTGCCGAAGCGATGAAAGAAGTGGAGGCCAAAGTTAAGCCGCTTATACAAGGAACCTATTTGAAATAACGGACCTTGCCGGAAGGCGGATCTGCCGGATTCTTGGGGCACATCCGCTGCCGGCAATGCCCGAAGAGAGGATACATGTGTATGGAGCCCGTCTCTTCACTGGGTGTACAACGCCCAAAGACCAAGCGCAATTCCTATAGGAATGAGCTGTATGGCATCTTGTTTGCCTTGCCGGCCATTCTTGGGCTGGTGATATTTACGCTGGGTCCCATGATCTACAGCCTGTATATGAGCTTCACCGACTATTCCGGGTCCAATTCACCCTCCTTTATCGGACTGGATAATTACACCAGAATGTTCAGCGGGGAAGACCAGTATTTCTACAAGGCGCTCGGAGTTACCCTCTATTTTGTCGTACTTAGCGTGCCCACCGGTATTATTTATTCCTTTCTCCTGGCCATTCTGCTGAACAGGAATATCAAAGGCAAAGCCATCTTCCGGACCGTCTTCTATCTGCCGTCCATCGTGCCGATCATCGCGATTTCGTTCATTTGGCTATGGCTCCTGAATCCCGATTTGGGGCTGGCCAACGAGCTGCTCCGCGCCATCGGCCTTCCCGGCAGCCAGTGGATTTTCGGAGAAAAATCTGTGGTCCCTTCACTGGCGCTAATGAACCTGTGGACAACGGGAGGGACAATGATTATTTTCCTGGCCGGATTGCAGGATATTCCCCGCTCGCTATATGAAGCCATTGAGATAGACGGGGGCTCCAAGCTGAACAAGCTGCGGAATATTACCATTCCCATGATGACGCCGACGATCTTTTTCAACCTGATCATGGGGATCATTAATGGATTCCAGGTGTTCTCGCAAGCCTATGTCATGACTAACGGCGGACCCAACAATGCCAGCTTGTTCTATGTCTTCTATCTGTACCGGGAAGCCTTTCAGTTCTCGCGGATGGGAAGCGCAAGCGCCATTGCCTGGGTGCTGTTCATCATCATTATGCTGTTGACCTATACGGTCTTCAAGACATCAAGAAAATGGGTGTATTACGAGGGGGATGAAGCCAGATGAGGACCAAGGCATGGGTTGAAAAGGGATTGGTGTATTTGGTGCTTATGGCCGGGGGCCTCTTCAGTCTGCTGCCGCTGATTTGGCTCATCCGCAGCTCCCTGATGGATATGGGGCAAATTTTTGAGCTGCCGCCCATATGGATACCTAACCCCTTCCGGTTTAGCAATTTCAGTGAGGCGCTGACCATTCTGCCCTTTGGACGTTATTTTATCAATACCACAGTTATTGTGATTTTTTCGATGATTGGTGTGCTTGTTACCTGCTCTATAAGCGCGTACAGCTTTGCACGGATGTCCTGGAGAGGACGCGACCTTATCTTTGGCCTGCTGTTATCCAGTATGA
Organism: Paenibacillus tritici; assembly: GCF_013204885.1. GTDB lineage: Bacteria > Bacillota > Bacilli > Paenibacillales > Paenibacillaceae > Paenibacillus_AQ > Paenibacillus_AQ tritici. The sequence continues at coordinate 221,889 of NZ_JABMKX010000011.1, read as the reverse complement.
TGCTGCCCTATGCGGTTACGCTGATTCCGACCTTCATCGGCTGGAGCAAGCTTGGATTAACCAATTCGTTCATTCCGCTGATTGCACCGGCCTGGTTCGGTGGAGGGGCGTTCAATATCTTCCTGCTGCGCCAGTTCTATCTGAGTATTCCCCGCGATCTGGACGAGGCGGCTTATGTGGACGGTGCCAGCCACGGGCGGATTTTCATCTCCATCATCATTCCTCTGACACGGCCCGCCCTGGTCGTTGTAGGACTGTTTACCTTTCTGGCTTCATGGAATGACTTTCTGGGGCCGCTGGTCTATCTGAACGATGAGTCCAAATATACACTGGCGCTTGGCCTGCAGCAATTCAAGGGCATGTACGCTGCGGAATGGCATCTGATGATGGCGGCAGCTACGGTAGTGCTGGCTCCGGCGATTATCGTCTTTTTTATCGGACAGAGGTACTTTATCGAAGGTATTACACTTACAGGCATCAAAGCCTAAACCTGCAGAAGGAGTGAGACAATAGGATGAATTCATTATATCAGCGCAAGGAAGGGCAGTCCCGCAGACTATCCAGTTGGGATCAGACCGGGGGCAACCGGGATTTCATCGTGATTGGAGCCGGCCAGACGGCAGCGATCGCAGAGATTGAAGGATCGGGCATCATTCAGCATATCTGGATGACAATCGCAGCCAAGAATAAATATGCATTCCGCAAAGTGCTGGTGCGTATGTTTTGGGATGGAGAAGAAGAGCCTAGTGTAGATTCGCCGGTAGGCGATTTCTTCGGCGTAGGTCATGGGGTTGCCAGCCATTATGTCTCCATGCCGCTCAATATGATTACAACACAGGATGTCATTGAGGATAAGGCAGCGATGAACTGCTTTTTTGAGATGCCGTTCCGCAGCAGCGCACGCATTGAGATTATCAATGAATGCGAGGATGAGATGGTATTGTACTTCTATGTCGACTATGTGGAGAAGCAGATTCCGGAGGACAGCTTCTACTTCCACGCTTCCTGGCGGAGGGAGAATCCTACCCAGGGGACGGTCGATCTTGCAGCGTTGAAGCTGGAGCATGACGCGCAGGATAAGGCCAATTATGCCGACCAGAAAGTATATGAGCTTAAAAATCTGACGGGTGACGACAACTATGTGCTTATGGATGCGGTGGGGGAGGGGCATTATGTCGGCTGCAATCTCAGCATTGATCACCTGAATCCGATGCCGGGCTTCAGCTGGCCTGGAGAAGGGGATGACATGTTCTTCATCGACGGCGAGCCGTGGCCGCCCCGTCTGCATGGCACCGGTACAGAGGATTATTTCTGTGCAGCCTGGGGTTACCCGTCCGGTAAATACGACAGCCCGTATCACGGGATATCCCTCTATGCGCCCATCCGCGGCAACGGGGACGCATGGAGGGAGAGTAATACGATCCTCTTCAATGACTACTCCGGCAAAATTACGCAATACCGTTTCCATATTGTCGATCCGATCATCTTCCGGGAATCCCTTCGCTTCAGTATCGAACATGGTCACGGAAACTCCCAGTCCAATGACTATTCTTCGGTGGCCTACTGGTATCAGCGTGAGCCTCACAAAGCTTATCCGGAGATGCTGCCCGTAGCCCTTCGGCTGCCGCTGCCTGAGAAGGACAGCGCGAAGCAGTTCTTCCAGACTTTCTAATCCGTAATTCTCGTAGATCTATGAAGCAAGAGCACCTATCCAGAGGATGGAAAGGTGCTCTTGTTGTATGTGTCCGGTGTGATGATGCGGTTAAACCGTGTAATTCCCGCCCAGCTCCAGCCTGAAGGCGTAAGGACCGGCTTCCCTGAAATCCTTGCACATCCATACACCGGGAATATCATCACTGTAATAGCTGTCGTTGTACACCGTGACATTTTTTATGGAGCCGTTCATGTGAACGTTCACCAGTGTTTTATTATTCCCGGTATCGAACGTATGGCGCTTTCAATAGGTAGCGGACTCCATCCATCCCGATCAGGACAGGAACTGGGTCATTACCGTACAATTTTTAATTTCAGCATCAGTGGGTGTACTGGAATGGGGATAATCCGTTCGATGCCCTATCTGATTGTAGTTACTTTCTCGCCTTAATTACAGCAGCAACAATGTATTGGCCAACGTTCGCAGCGGGAACCCAGTCCTTGATAAATGTTCTGGATTCGTCTTGGGGTTCAATACTAATCTCAGAGAAGCCACTTTCCCGAAGCATCTGCTCTACATCAGCGATGGAAGAAGCTCCGGAGATACAACCTGAATAGTATTCGTCCAGATCATTTTTGATCTCAGGGGGAAGTTCTGCTGTAGTTACAATGTCGGAGATAGCCAGACGGCCGCCTGGTTGGAGGACACGATAGGCCTCCCGAAATACTTGCTGTTTGTCTGGTGAGAGGTTAATCACGCAGTTGGAGATAATCACGTTTATTGAATTGTCAGCGACGGGGAGATGTTCAATTTCGCCCAATCTGAATTCCGTAGTTATATCGTAATTAATTGCAAATTGCAAATATTTATTAGACTTAGTTGATAATTGATCATAGAGGTCTTAGAATATAACTATCGTCTTATATACGGAGAGAGGAGAGTTAGAAATGGAACTAATAAATGATCTTACAGAAGATTTGAAGCTCCTGGGAGATAGAACACGCCTCATGATTCTTACTCTTCTAAAAGAGCGGGAGTGGTGTGTATGTGAATTCGTGGATCTTTTTGATATTTCTCAGCCAGCCGTCAGTCAGCATTTACGAAAACTGAAAAGCAGCGGATTGGTAAAGGAACAGAAAAGGGGACAGTGGGTGTATTATTCTTTAAATATTGAAGATAAGCCCCATGTTAAGGCCATATTAAATTTTACACCGGAAGCTAGTATCCTTTTATCGAAATTAAACAAGCCGTCTAATTCGATCTGTTGCGAATGACATTTTTATCGTTGATTATATAAGTATATAATCATATAATGATGTTCGGCATATAGACTTAATATGGGGGAACTAATTTGGTAGCTCTGGCAAGTCTTATTTTTATAGTCACCTTGATTTTTGTCATTTGGCAGCCTAAACATTTGTCCATTGGATGGTCTGCCTGCGGCGGAGCGTTACTGGCGTTACTTGTCGGTGTAGTCAGCTTTAATGATGTTCTGGACGTTACGCTAATGGTATGGAATGCTACACTTGCCTTTGTTGCAATCATCCTGATCTCACTGATCCTCGATAGAATCGGATTCTTCGAATGGGCTGCTCTACATATGGCCAAAGCTGCCAGCGGGAATGGAACCCGGATGTTCATCTATGTCATCATTCTGGGTGCCATAGTAGCGGCATTCTTTGCTAACGACGGAGCAGCACTCATTCTAACACCGATTGTACTGGCTATGGTCCGTGCGCTGAATTTTGATGAGAAAAAGGTTTTTCCATTCATCATTGCCAGCGGATTCATAGCAGATACTACGTCTTTACCGCTGGTGGTAAGCAATCTGGTGAATATCGTATCGGCTGATTTTTTCGGGCTGACCTTTATGGAATATACCGGACGGATGTTAGTGCCTACTGTATTTTCCTTAGGGGCAAGTATACTGGTGCTTTATCTCTTTTTCCGTAGAAGCATTCCAAGAAACTTTGATAGCTCGCAGCTAAAAAACCCTGAGGAGGCTATCAAAGACAAGCAGATGTTCAAGCTGTCCTGGTTTGTTCTTGCGGTGCTGCTGGGAGGATACTTTGTCAGTGAGTTTCTAAATATTCCGGTATCGGTAGTGGCAGGTGTCATCGCGATCTTTTTTCTGTTCATGGCAAGGAAAAGTGCTGCTGTACCAACAATGGAAGTAGTGAAGGGGGCGCCTTGGGCCATTGTTTTCTTTTCCATCGGGATGTATGTTGTTGTGTATGGTCTGCGCAATGCGGGACTGACGGACATACTTGCAGGTATTATTCAATCTGTTGCCGATCAAGGGCTGTTCGCAGCAACGATGGGGATGGGCTTTATTGCCGCAGTGATCTCCTCCATCATGAATAACATGCCTACCGTCATGATTGATGCGCTGGCCATTGACTCTACGCACACCTCTGGGCTGATTAAAGAAGCTTTGGTATATGCGAATGTTATCGGTTCTGACTTAGGACCGAAGATTACACCGATTGGTTCTCTGGCAACCTTACTGTGGCTGCATGTTCTTTCAAGCAAAGGAGTGAAGATATCCTGGGGGACATATTTCAAAACAGGTATTATTTTGACGATCCCTACGCTGTTTATCACACTGCTTGGTCTATATATAACGTTGACCCTATTTTAAACTCAAAGGAGATATGACTTATGAATAAGAAAACCATTTACTTTTTGTGTACAGGCAACTCCTGCCGGAGCCAGATGGCCGAAGGCTGGGCTAAGCAATACTTGAGCGGGCAATGGGAGGTCTACAGTGCAGGTATAGAGGCTCACGGTCTGAATCCGAAAGCTGTTCAGGCGATGAGCGAAGTAGGCATTGATATCTCAGATCAAACGTCCGATATTATAGATCCTCAGCTTCTAAATAACGCTGACCTGGTGATTACCTTATGCGGAGACGCCGCAGATAAATGCCCCGTTACTCCGCCTCAAGTGAAACGTGAGCATTGGGGATTCGATGATCCGGCCAAAGCGCAAGGTACAGAGGAGGAGAAGTGGGCGGTCTTCCAGCGGGTTCGTGATCAAGTGGGCCTCCGCATCAAACAATTTGCTGAAACAGGTAAATAGGTAAAATAAGGGGCTATCCCATTTCATGGCTTTTGGGACAGCCCTTTTTTAATTGCATCCGGTTGATATCCTAAGATTCCGGCGATGTATTATACATAATTTTGATTATTAGGAAAAAGGATAAAATCGTTATACGGACCCTAAATAAAGTTATGCTAATATGACAATAAGTCACTAACTGAATACAGATAAACTAACAAACTCGTGAACCCATGCTTAAGAAGAGCAACTCTATATGTCCCCTCATATTCTAAAATTGGAGGTGAACGTTCAGGTCAATCGTTTCGTATATGAGGGTTCACATAAATAAAATCTCATGAGGTGGTTATTGGTGATACGCAAGTGGTCGATAACATTGACGGCGTTACTACTGGTTTTATCTCTGATCGGACTGGTTCCAAAAGATGCTCATGCTGCCAGCGGGTTTTATGTAAGCGGAACCAAATTAATGGATGCAACCGGTACACCCTTTGTTATGCGAGGCGTCAATCATGCGCATACCTGGTACAAGGATCAGTTAACCACCGCAATTCCGGCCATTGCCAAAACAGGGGCCAATACGGTCCGAATTGTATTGTCTGACGGTCATAAATGGACGTTAGATGATGTAAGCGCTGTCCAGAACATCCTTAGCCTTTGCGAGCAAAATAAACTGATTGCTGTGCTGGAAGTGCATGATGCCACAGGGAGTGACAGTCTCACCGATCTGGACAATGCTGTGAATTATTGGATTGCTATTAAGAGCGCCCTGATCGGCAAAGAAGACCGCGTAATCATCAATATTGCCAACGAGTGGTACGGAACATGGGATGGACCGGCATGGGCTGCCGGCTATAAACAGGCTATCCCCAAGCTGCGCAATGCCGGCCTGAATCATACCCTCATTGTTGACTCGGCTGGCTGGGGGCAATATCCGGCTTCGGCCATCAATTATGGCACAGAAGTCCTGAACTCGGATTCATTGAAGAATACAGTTTTCTCTATACACATGTATGAATATGCCGGCGGCAATGCAGCTACAGTCAAATCCAATATCGACGAAGTGCTGAACAAGAATCTTGCGCTCATTATTGGTGAGTTTGGCGGGCAGCACACCAATGGGGATGTGGATGAAGCAACGATTATGAGCTATTCCCAGCAGAAGAAGGTCGGCTGGCTCGCCTGGTCTTGGAAGGGGAACAGCAGTGACTTGACCTATCTTGATATGACCCATGATTGGGCAGGAAATTCACTTACCTCCTTCGGCAACACCGTTGTAAACGGCAGTTATGGCATCCAGGCCACATCCATCCTGAGTGGTGTATTCGGAGGGGGAACTCCGACCCCGACTCCGACAGTATCACCTGCTCCAACAGCATCACCGACACCGACCCCAATCCCAACACCATCACCGACACCGACAACATCACCAACCCCAACACCGGGAGGTACAGTGACAACCTTGTATGATTTCGAATCCGGAATCTCGGGCTGGTCGGGAAGCAATATATCGGGCGGGCCTTGGGTCACCAATGAATGGACAGCCGCCGGGACAAACTCCCTGAAGGCAGATATCTACTTAGCCGCCGGTTCCTCGCACAGCCTTTATTACACTGGGCATCATAATTTATCAGGTAAAAACATTCTTAAAGCAACCATAAAGCACGCACCCTGGGGAAATATTGGCAACGGCATTTCAGCCAAATTGTATGTGAAGACCGGGTCGGGCTGGACTTGGCATGATGGCGGAATTACAGCTATTCATTCAACAGACTCTACATTGACACTTTCACTCAGTAATATTTCTAATCTATCCGATGTAAGAGAGCTCGGGGTTGAGTTCGGAGCTTCCTCTAACAGCAGCGGACAATCAGCTGTTTATGTGGATAGTGTAACTGTACAATAAGTCATCCTTACTGTGCCTTAGCTGAGTAATTATCAACTCCGGGACCCCACGATGTGGGGTTCTTTTGCGCTGGATAGTCTTGTATACCCTTACGCTAACAAGTATAATAACTGTTAGGTATTTCTTAATAAAAAGTTATATAGAAGGCACTGAAGAAATAACAAAAAGCAAAAGAAGTGGAGGGGAAATTTGGAACTGTAGGAGCGGTAGCGACCGCCTTTGTCACCGGATTTCAACCGCGAAGAGCGGATTAAATCAAGAAATCTGGTGACAACAGCGGCCGGAAGTCCAAATGTTCACCGCAGTGACGATGAAGCTTCAAGTTCAAATCTTAAGTGCGTTTTATATACATAAGCTAAAGTAAGGAGAAGGACCAAATGAATGCACAACGCAGTAACCGCTGGTGGTCCTACATCGGGGACATGGGCATGGAACGCAAGCTTCTGCTCGTCTTCCTGATTATTATTACACTTCCGCTCTCATTCATCAGCGTAATCAGCTTCCGAAGCTACTCTGAATCTATACAGGCTAACACTGTTGCTTACTCAGAGAAGCTGATTGATCAGATGATGGACTCCATTGACGACTACATTGAAGATATGAAAAGAATCTCCTCGATGCCTGCCTATGTGAATGAGATCAAGCAGAACCTGATCCGCTCCAATCACTATTATGAACAAAAGAATTCGGAGAGTAGGGGAAGCACAGCAAAGCCTGCTACCAGTGACTTCGATCTGCTATTGTCGATCCAGCGGGGCATTGAAGGAAATATTTCATTCATTAACAATATTAAGCGCGGAACTAACTCCGTATATATATTTGACGGATACGGGAATGGCTACTATTCCGCCAAGGATGGCGGCGTCCGTCTGGACCTCGAGCAGAGCTACAAGTTCTGGAGCGCGCAGTCGAAGAATTCGAGTGGAGAGGCACTCCTCTTCGGCACCCAGGCGTATACCAGCAATCTGCAAAGCACCCGTTATGCGTTCACCGTTGTCCGTAAAATTGTAGACGGGCTATGGAATCCGGTTGGACTCATCGCAGTTGAAGCAAATATCAGCAATCTGGAAAATCAGGTAGCCGAACTGGACAAAGTTACACATGGTACGTCGGTCATCGTTGACGAGAACGGGAAGGTTATCTATGACAGCGATCAGAAGCTGCTAACCACCGATATTTCACATTCCACCCTGTACCGCTCTGCTAAGGGTGAAGCCGGAAGCTTTTATGACACAATATCCGGCAAGCAGCGGCTGAATATTTATTCAAGCTCTGCCAAGACGAATTGGAAGGTCATTATATCCATTCCTGTAGATGAATTGACCCGCGGAGTAACGCTGACCCGCAATGCCACCATTGCTGCTACCTTGGTTATTGTTGTAGTTGCGCTGATGATCTCCATTATTCTCTCCTTTGCTCTGACGAAGCCGCTGACCCAATTGATTCAGCTGATGAAAAAAGTGCAAAACGGCGACCTTGATGTAACGTTCCGCGTCAATCGTAAGGATGAAATAGGACTTCTAGGCCATCAGTTCAACCGGATGCTCGCCCGTATCAGGCAACTGATTCAGGATATCTATCAGATGGAGGAACAGAAAAAAAAGGTTGAGCTGCAGGCACTGCAAAGCCAGATCAACCCGCATTTCATCTACAACACGCTGGAGTCGATCCGTATGACAGCAGAGCTGAACGATGATGTAGAGGCTGCCGACATGATCTCTATTCTGGGCAAGATTCTGCGCTATAGCATTGGTGAATGGTCCGGCACCACCACTATGAAACAGGAGCTGATGTATGTACGCAATTACGTCGAGCTTCTGGGCTGCCGTTATCCGGGAAGGTTTGTATTACTGATCGACGTCCCCGAAGAACTGGATAACTACTCCATGATCAAGCTGGTCTTTCAGCCGATTATTGAGAATGCCGCCTATCACGGATTAGATGATTCGAAGCCGCTGATGCATTTAAGCATTAAGTGTGAAGTTATTAAGCACAAGCTGCTGTTTCATATTCGTGACGACGGCTGCGGGATGGAACAAGAGACGCTGGACAAGCTCAATGACAGTCTGAGGCATGAAGCAGTACCGAAGCTTAGCATTAATGGCGGAATCGGTATGAAAAATGTGCACCACCGTATCCAGCTTCACTATGGTCCATCCTATGGCATAGAGGTGTTTAGTCAGCCTGGCACAGGAACAGATGTCATTCTTTCTCTCCCTTTGCCGGGAAGAGAAGCCATAACCACTGGAAGAACATAAGGAGGAGAATCTGCTTGATACGTATAAAGAAACGCTGGCCGATGCATTCCATACTGCTCCTGCTCCTGCTGTCAGGCGGCTGTGACAGCGGCGGCAGTCAGGTGTTGCCCACCTCTTCTCCAGCCGGAGGCGAATCTCTATCCGGGCTGACCGGAACCATCGTCATGCTGACCAACCGTATAGATTTGATTGAGAATGGAACTTTCCGGAGCTATGCCGATGGATTTAAGAAACAATACCCGGGGGCTAACGTGGAGTTCGAAGGCATATCCAATTATGCCACCGATATTCTGGTCCGCTTGTCCACGAAGGATGCGGGAGATGTATTGCTGCTGCCCGTTAATCTGCCTGCGAAGGAACTGAGCTATTTTTTCGAGCCACTGAATGCGGAACTCGCTGCACAGGAGAGATTCACAACCTTCGCAACCTATGGCGGCAAAAGATATGGACTGTCGACCGGCACTACAACCAGCGGAGTCGTCTATAACAAGCAGGCCTTCAGACAAGCGGGCATCGGGCAGGTTCCGCAGACGCTGGACGAATTCTATGCTGCCAGTGCCAAGCTGAAGCAGGCAGGCATCATACCGCTGTATATGAATTATGGTGCAGTCTGGCCATTGCGGGAATGGGGCAATAATCTGGTTAATTATATGACAGGTAATCCCGAATATCTGAACGAAATGGTGCAGGAGGATGCGCCCTGGAAGATTGACAATGAATGGGGCAGGGCGATAGAGATTGCCAGAACGATGCTGGCCAAAGGTTATGTGGAGGATCAGCTATTCTCCAACAACTGGGAGATTTCCAAAACCAAGCTGGCCAAAGGGGAGGCAGGGATGTATTTTCAGGGCAACTGGACGATCCGCCAGATTCTTGATGCCGGGGCTGCGCCCGAGGATATCGGCTTTTTCCCATTCCCTTACGACAATCATCCTACCCACTATGCCGCCTTGAATCCGGATTGGTTCATAGGAGTCAGTAAATTCAGCAAGAATAAAGAGCTGGCGATGAAATGGATTCATTATTTCGTCAACGAGACCTCCTATACAACAGACTGGGGATTTCTGCCATTACATAGCTCAGACGAGCCGGCACTTCCGCAATACAGCGAGTTTCTCTCCTATCATCCCACAATGATTGAGGCTACTGTCCAGACCGATGCCTTCATCGACATGGCCAACCGGGCAAAGCTGTCATTCTGGTCGGGCGATTATATTCAGGAACTGCTTGCTGCGCAGGATTTGGAGCAATCTTTCCATGAACTGAATGTGAAATGGAAGGATGCGAGGAACTGATCAAGCAAGTAGCGAAGGATCTTACAGGCATAAATTCTATATTCAAAAAAGGCGGGCCATTGGAGTTACAATGGCCCGCCTTTAATCTATTTCAGCTGTAAATTACGGTCGATCATGGCTATACGCTGCTGAACGCAGGCATACGAACGTAGAGGATCTTCAGGTGTGTTCAGAACATAATCCAGCAGCTGGTCAACGGTTGTTGTGGCTACATGAATACGGGTGTCAGAGGATGCATAATAAATGAAGACTTCACCGTTATCACGGGCAATAATGCCATTGCAGAAGACAACATTGGATACATCGCCGACACGCTCCTCCCCGTCCGGAGCAATGAAGTGTCCGCCTGGGGCATGCGTTACCTTGTTCGGCTCATCAAGATCCGACAGGAATGCATACAGCACATAACGCAGTCCGGCTGCAGTGTTACGGACGCCATGGGCGATATGCAGCCAGCCTCTGGCGGTTTTGATCGGAGCCGGACCTTGACCGTTCTTCACCTCTTTAATGCTGTGGTAGTAGCGCTGATCCATAATGGTTTCCTCAGTGATGACAGCATTCTCGATTCCTTCAGACAACCCCCAGCCGATGCCTCCGCCGGAACCCGCGTCGATGAAGCCATCCTGCGGGCGGGTATAGAAAGCGTATTTGCCATCTACAAACTCGGGGTGCAGCACAACATTGCGCTGCTGGGCGGAGCCGGTCTTCAGGTCAGCCAGGCGTTCCCAGGTTATGAGATCCTTGGTACGGGTAATGCCGCACTGGGCAACAGCACTGGAAAGATCGCCGTGGGGAGCTTCAGGATCTTTACGTTCCGTACAGAACAAGCCGTAGATCCAGCCGTCGGCATGCTTCACCAGACGCATATCATAGACATTGACGTCCGGGTCTGACGTCTCAGGGAGAACTACCGGGTGATCCCAGAAGCGGAAGCCATCCACACCGCTGTCGCTCTCGGCAACAGCGAAAAATGACTTGCGGTCATTGCCCTCTACACGGGCCACAATGTAAAACTTTCCGTTCAGCTCAATCGCACCAGGATTAAAGATACCGTTCACGCCGATTCGTTCCGCGAAATACGGGTTGGTCTCAGGGTTGAAGTCATAACGCCAGATCAGCGGTGCGTGGTCAGCCGTAAGCAGCGGGTAGAGATAACGGTCGTAGATACCGTTGCCGAAAGGGAGTTTCTCATTGCTGCGGCCTATCAATGCCTCATAGCGTGCAGTTAATTGTTGTTTACGTTCTTCAAAAATAGTCATTAGATCGTCTCCTTTAAGTTGAGGGTAAGCCGCTTGATCATCTCGAAGCAGGCTCTGCTGTTATGATAAGGACATTTCCATGCACTGACCTTGGGGGCATGCTCCAGCGGCTTCAGATCCTCGTCAACCCCCCAGACCCATTCGCCAAGCTTGTGGTCGATAATATACTTGTCGGTGAACGACCAAGTGTTCTCAGCAGCCTCCAAGAAACGGGAATCACCCGTAAGCTGATAGGCGTTATAGAAGCCTACGATAGCTTCAGCCTGCGGCCACCAGTCTTTGGTCTTGTCGATGAGGCTGCCGTTCTCCGCTTCATTCCAGATGCCTCCATCATCGGCTATCCCTTCAGCGAGAACCGCTTCAGCCATAGTGACCGCTCTGGCGCGTACCCGCTGAAACAGCCGCTCATCTCCGAGCACTTCAGCGGCTTCAACTAATAACCAGCTGCCCTCAATATCATGTCCATAGGATAGGGTATCGGATTTCACATGCCACTCTTCGTCAAAGAACAAGTGGAAGTGTTCTCCAGCCTGATCAATAATGTGATCAAGCATGACTTCAATCAGCTCGTATAGCTTGTTCTTCAGTTCCTCTGACTTCCACACGCGATATAGTCCTGTATATGCCTCGAGAATATGCAGATGTGTATTCATGGATTTCTTCTCATTCAGATCCTTAGCACTGAGACTCAGGTTATCCGTTATCTTCCAGTCGCGCGATAGTGCTTCAATATAGCCCTTATGCAAGGGGTCATATCCGTATTTCTCAATAAGCTGGAACAGATCAACCGCTTGCTGTAGAGCCTCCGGGCGTCCGGTAGCGTTATAGAACTCAGCCATCGCATAGATGGCAAAGGCCAGACCATAAATCTGTTTTTTCGGCTGGGAAGGCTCTCCCTGCTCATTGACCATCCACAACATCCCGCCATATTCCGTATCCGTGAAATGCAGGGTCAGGTAATCATAGGCACGCTCTGCCATCTCCAGGTAATCTTTGGTGCCGTACATACTGTAAGCACTCGCAAAGGTCCAAAGAATTCGTGTATTCAGGACCAGACTCTTCTCCGCACCGGCAATGACATTCATCTGGTTGTCAATCTCTCCGGCAAAGCCTCCACTACTTACATCCAGGGTGTGATCCATCCAGAACTTCAGGATGTTCCCCTTAAGCTCATGTTCGAAACTGCTTAGCCATTCTTTCGTCAACATGCTCATTCGTTTGGGTTCTCCTTGGGATTCATTATGATTTTGGATTGGTAGTACTGACTAATGGTAACTGCTGCAGATTTGCCGTACATGCAGTAATCATCATTCGCCGGCGCTGATTCGATCGGGTAGAGGTGTGCCGGCCAGTCCCACAGCATGAAGCCCTGAACCCAATCACGGCCGTCACAGCTCCTGAACATCTCCTCATAAAAGCGTTCTTGTTCTCTAGAGCTCGGATCACCTTTCAGCGTCCAGTCATTGGGAACGGCGGCGCTACCGATCCGGCTAGGACATCCTGCTTCCATGAAGAAGAACGGCTTGTTATGTTGCTTCACTACAGCTTCAATCCGGTCAAGCTGAGCCTCCCAATCCTGCAGGGGGTAATAACCGCTGGAAGAGATGACATCAAGGGCATCCCACCAGGTCACATTATCCTCCTGATATTTATCACAATTATAGGTAAGGATTCCGCTGTACACCTTGCGTACTTCAGCAATCAATGCCCGCCACTGCTCAGCGCGTCTGTCTGACATGACCAATTCGCAGCCGATACAGAACATTTCGCAGCCGCTCTGCTCAGCGATTACCGCATAATGCAGGATGAAGGCGGTGTAAGAGCGGAACCAGTCTGACCATTTGGGTTCACAAGGAACATCCTTGTCAAAGAAGTTGATATGGGCACGCCAAGTCCCGTCCGCACAATTGACAATGGGTTTCAGACATACCTTGAGATCCATGGTTTTGGCCTTGCGGATAGCCCAGTGAATCTCTTCATCGGCAACCGTTGGGTTCTCCCGGTAAGGAATCACCGTCGATTGCGGTGTGGCTTGAACCGCACTAAATGCGATAGCTGTCCAATTCGCAGCAGTGGTCGCTTTCATTAACTCCATGGAAGTCTCTGCGTCTGCATTTGCCCAGGTTCCCCGTACCCCCATGAATCCCCAGGTAACACCTCCGATATATTCGTTCTGTAGTACCATGCTTAGCAACCTCGCTTTAACGGATTAATAGTATAACTAACAATTTATTATTTGTTATTATTATATAGTTATAATATAATAACAAAATATAATGTAGTTATAACTCTTTTCCCCCGTGATTTCAAGGATAAACTGCGTAAAGTAAATACAAGACTATAAAATAGCATTACAGCACATTTGCTAACCATGAAAGGAAGTCTATAATTGATGATGATAGCGCAATCATCATGGCGGAAGATGAAATGGGGGAGATTCTTGGGTGATTAAGGTCATCATTGCGGACGATGAGGAAGTTATTCGCCGCGGACTCGAGAAAATCACTTCCAGAATGGACCTGGAAGTAAAGGTAATTGGTTCATATGGTAACGGACTGGAGGCTTGGAATCATCTGCGGGAGCTAAAGCCGGATGAGCTCGACCTGCTGATTACGGATATCAAAATGCCTAGAATGGATGGCTTCAGGCTGATTGAAGAAACAAGAGGCCATTTCAAGCAATTGCCGATTGCCGTGTTAAGCGGATTCAGTGAATTTGAATATGCCCGCCGGGCGATCCGTTATGGGATTATGGATTATCTGCTTAAGCCTATAGAGAAGGCCCAATTGTACGATTTGCTCAATAGTGTACAGGAGAAGCAAAAGTTAAATCCTCCTGAGTCTGTAGAAGCAGCACCAGTGTCTCCAGAGGGCGGAGAGCATTACGTCGTTGAACAAACCAAAGGCATCCTGGAAAAGGAATATAACCATAATTTTGAATTGGAGCGTCTTGCTGACAAAGTAGGCATGAACGCCAGTTATATAAGCCGTCTGTTCAAATACAAGACAGGCCAGACGATTACGGATTATCTGATCGGCATACGAATTGCCAAAGCAAAGGAGCTGCTCACCGGACAACCCGAGCTCAAAAACTATGAAATCGCCGAATTAGTCGGCTATAGCGATCCGGTTTATTTCAACAAGCTGTTCAAAAAAATATGCGGTATGACACCCAAAGATTATAAAAGCGGCTATCGTCCCTCCGGGCGATAGCCCTTTTTTATTTAATTTATTATTTAAATTCAGAAAATAAACAAAAACAAATATAACAAATTTAAGACCAGAAAAAGCAATTGAAACCATCGTTTTGAGTGTGAAAACGAACTATAATGTGTTTGTAAGCGATAACAAATAATATTTTGTTATCATTAAGTTATCGCTTGTTTCATGATTTGAAATGATGAGAGGGGTCCAAAAGAAATGACGAAAATGAGAGCGGTCACAAGTCTCGCAGCACTGACGCTGATGGCGGGCTTGTTCGCAGGATGTTCATCGGACAACAACAATGCAAGTAGTGAAGCTGCAACAAATGCAGGGGGTACAGGAGCAAACACGGAGGCGACTGCTGCGCCGGACGGCGATGCCGCTAAGGATATCAAGGGCGATATCACAGTTATCACACAAAGAACAGACATTGTTGATACCGTATTCAAAGATTATGCAGCCAAATTCAACGAGAAATATCCGGATGTCAAAGTAAACTTTGAAGCGCTGTCCAATTATGAGGATCAAATAAAAATCCGCATGAGCACAAGTGATTACGGCGATGTGCTTCTGTTGCCTACCAGCGTACCGATCAAAGACCTGCCTGAGTTTTTCGAGCCGCTGGGCGCTATGTCTGATCTGGAGCAGCAATATACCGGACTGGAAGAACGCACTGTAGACGGAATCGCTTATGGTATTCCAATTACGGTAAACTTCTCCGGTGTGATCTATAACAAACAAGTCTTTAAAGACGCCGGAATTACCGAGGTTCTGCGAACCTTTGATCAATTCTCCGCGGCGCTGAAGAGTATTAAGGACAAAACAGATGCCGTTCCGCTGTATACAAACTATGCAGCCGGCTGGACCTTGACACAATGGGAATCTGATCTGGCTACGGTTGCCGGAGACCGCGACTATGTCAACATCACCCAGGTAGCCTCTGATGATAATTTCGTTCAGGGTCAGCCGCACTATGACCTGTACAAAGTATTGTATGATGCTGCCAAGAACGGCCTGATCGAAGAAGACCCTACTACGACTGACTGGGAATCTTCCAAGGCTGACCTGGCTAACGGCAAGATTGGCACGATGATGCTTGGTTCTTGGGCGATCGGTCAGATCAAAGGAGTGGCAACTAATCCTGATGATGTAGGCTTCATGCCTTTCCCAACCAATGCAGACAAGATTCTTGTTCCGCTGTCAGATGATTATAATCTGGGTGTTAGCATTCACAGCAAGAACAAAGAAGCCGCAAGAGCATGGGTGGACTGGTTCATCAATGAATCCGGCTATCCGACTACAGAAGGCGGCGGTATGAGTCCTGTTAAGGGCGCAGAGCTTCCTGAAATCCTCAAACAATTTGCAGGCACTGACGTTACCTTCGACACACTAGCGCCTGCAAAGGCCGGGGAAGAGGGCTGGGTGGATGCCATTGATAAAGAAGCTGAAATCGGCCTCTGGCAGCCAGACTTCAAGAAGGTAATCATTGAAGCTGCTATCGGAAACCGGAAAGAATCCTATGACGATATTATGAAAGACCTGAACGACAAGTGGAAGGCTGCAAGAGCAAAGGTTACTGCAGCTCAATAGATAGAAGAGGACGCAGGAGGTGTGGAGAGTGCCCAAATTGTCCAACATGAGCTACAAAAATCAACGAATTTTAATTATCTTCTTATTTTCTTTAGTTCCGGTAGCCCTGCTGCTAACGTTCTCGTATTTACCGGTAGTCAAGATGTTTCAGTATAGCTTCACGAGCTGGAATGGATTAAGTAAGAATATGGAGTACATCGGCTTCGATAACTACAGAACGATCTTCACCAAGCCGGAGTATTTCGCAGTCTTTAAAGTAAGCTTATATTATTTCCTTGCCACCTTCGTGCAGATGGGACTGGCCCTTTATTTTGCCACCATTCTAAGCTTTAATGTCCGGATGAAGAACTGGTTCAAGGGGATTCTGTTCTTCCCGACGCTGCTCAACGGTGTAGCCATCGGTTTCATCTTCCTGTTCTTCTTCAAGCCTGAAGGAACATTGAATACCCTCCTTGATCTGGCAGGTCTTGGAGCCTGGCAGCAGAAATGGCTGCTGAATCCGCATTTAATCAATATATCGCTAGCTTTTGCCTCCGTATGGAGATATATGGGAATGAACTTTATTATCTTTCTTGGAGCGATTTCTTCCATCGGCGGTGATATCTATGAAGCCTCGGAGATCGACGGGGCCAACCGCTGGCACCAATTCAGACATATTATTATTCCGAGTATCAAACGCATTCTGCAGCTCAATCTGATCCTCGCGGTCAGCGGGGCGATCGGTGTATTCGAAATTCCGTATGTCATGACCGGTGGCTCCAATGGCAGTGGCACTTTTGTCATCCAGACTGTCGATGTGGCCTTCAAATACAGTAAGATGGGTCTTGCCTCAGCCATGGCAGTTGTGCTGCTGGGAATCGTTATTGTCGTAACCATTGTGCAGCGTGTTCTGATTAAGGAGGAGAAGTAAGAACTATGCATACTTTAAAATACAGCGCCGCCTCCTTCTTCAAATACCTCACTTTAATTCTAGGGGCACTGATGGCACTGATCCCGATCGCCGTTGTCTTCTTCGCTTCCTTAAAAACGAATGAGGAATATGCCTCGACCGGTCCGCTTACGCTGCCGGAGAACTGGCTGAATTTCAGCAACTATACCAAAGCCTTCGTAGACGGCAATATGCTGCTGGGCTTCATGAACACGATGTTCATCGTGCTTATATCCATCGCCGGTGCCACGCTGACCGGTTCGATGATGGCTTACATTCTGGCCCGCTTCAAATTCAGAGGCAGCAAGCTGCTTATGGGCGCATTCCTGCTTGCAACGCTGATTCCGGGAGTCACTACACAAGTAGCTACCTTCCAGATCATCAACTCGCTGGAATTGTTCAATACACGCTGGGCACCGATCCTGATGTACCTGGGAACCGATATTATCGCCGTTTATATTTTCATGCAATTTCTGGATTCCATTTCCGAATCCCTGGACGAATCAGCGATGCTGGATGGAGCCTCCTACTGGACAATTTACTGGAGAATTATTCTGCCGCTGCTGAGTCCGGCGATTGTAACCGTGATTATCGTGAAAGGCGTTAACATCTACAACGATTTCTATACACCTTTTCTGTATATGCCCAAAAGCAGTCTGCAGGTCGTCTCCACAGCATTATTCAAATTCAAGGGTCCCTATGGCTCACAGTGGGAAGTGATATGCGCAGCGATCATGATCGCCATTATTCCAACCCTGATCGCCTTCGTCTCCTTGCAGAAATATATCTATAACGGTTTTGCCCAAGGGTCTGTCAAATAATAATACTTGGAGGAATCTCACTTATGAAAGAAGTTACATTGACTGCAAGCCAGAACTTGCCCAATATGCCCTGGCAGGATAGACCTGCCGGCAATGACAATCCGGTCTGGAGACATAGCGACAACCCGGTAATCAAACGCAATCCGGCAAAAGGCGTAGCGCGTATTTTCAACAGTGCGGTTATTGCGTATGACGGCAGCTTCCTTGGTGTATTTCGGGTGGAAGATAACACAACCCGTCCTCACTTGCGGATGGGGCACAGTGCAGACGGTCTGGACTGGAAGATTGACGATGAGCCGATACAGTTTACAGATGAGGCGGGTAATCCGTATATGCCGCGTTATGCCTATGATCCCCGGCTTGTCAAAGTGGAAGATACTTATTACATTATCTGGTGTACGGATTTCTATGGAGCTGCAATCGGCGTAGCCACAACTCAGGATTTCACAACTTTCACCAGCCTGGAGAATCCGTTCCTGCCGTTTAACCGCAATGGGGTGCTGTTCCCAAGAAAAATAAATGGTAATTTCGTGATGCTGTCCCGTCCAAGCGACAGTGGCCATACTCCCTTTGGCGATGTGTTCCTGAGTGAAAGCCCCGACTTTGTGTACTGGGGTAAACACCGCCATGTGATGACCAAGGGTGGACAAGGCTGGTGGCAGAGCACCAAAATCGGCGGTGGCCCGGCACCCATAGAAACTTCTGAAGGCTGGCTGATGTTCTATCATGGTGTAACCGGAACCTGCAACGGTCTTGTATACAGCATGGGCGCTGTTATTCTGGATAAGGATGAGCCTTCCAGAGTTAAATACCGCTCTAAGAATTTTGTGCTTACACCAGAGGAGTGGTACGAGGAACGCGGCTTCGTGAACAATGTGCTGTTCCCCTGCGCTACGCTGAATGACGCGGAAACCGGACGGATTGCCATCTATTATGGCGCCGCCGACACCTACGTAGGAGTGGCTTACACGACTGTTCAAGACATTGTCAATTACGTGATCGAGACTCATGAAGAAGTCGGCGATGATGCCGGATTGGGCAAGATCTAATGACCTGCGCTTCATGAGCTGGATGTCCAGACCCAGACATTCATGCTCTTATACGGTTCTCTTCATCCTTAATGCTATAAAAAGTGAGCAGAGCAGCGATTCTCCCGTTATTGGAGGATCGCTGCTCTGCGTTTTGGTCATGGTTGGCTTGCATCAGCAGACGGCTCTGTCATTCGGCGCACGGCCAAGGCGTAACCTTCACTCCGTAGAATTTCCCGAGCCGGTTTGAGCCCCGTGATTTCAAGGATTGTGATAAATTTTTAAAATGTTAAATTAGATGATTAAAAGGGTAGTTTCATACTAAAAGCTGAAGTAACACATACTTAAGAAAAACCTGTACACATTCACTACCAATGGAGGTTCATTTATGGTTTTTACAATAGCCATTACCATCGTAGCCATTTTTGCAATATGGGGAGCCGTAGCACCTGACCAAATGGCCCATACCGCTAATGTTGCTTACACGTTCTCTATCCACAATTTCGGCTGGTTCTATTTGCTGGCTACTCTGTTTTTCCTGATCTTCACCTTTTATTTGGCCTTCAGCAGGTTTGGCAGTATCCGTCTGGGAGACGACGAAGATGAACCGGAGTATTCCACAATATCCTGGCTGTCGATGCTATTCAGCGCAGGGATGGGGATCGGGATCGTATACTGGGGAGTCGCTGAACCCTTGTCCCATTATTTATCTCCTCCAGAAGGTGTAGAAGGGGGGACGACAGCAGCAGCGAGGATTTCCATGCGATATTCGTTTTTCCATTGGGGACTGCATCCATGGGCGATTTATGCCGTCATCGGATTGGCGCTTGCGTATTTCCAGTTTCGCAAAGGATACAAAGGCCTGATCAGCTCAGCCTTTATTCCATTATTGGGGGAACGGCTGGTTTCCGGCTGGCTGGGCAAGGCCATTGATATTTTAGCGGTGATTGCCACTATTTTTGGCGTCGCTACTTCACTGGGTCTCGGGGCTCTGCAGATTACCGGAGGATTGCATTATTTATTCGGGATTCCTAACACCGTAGCCGCTCAGATTATAATTATCACAATAGTGACCGTGCTGTTCCTCATCTCCGCCACTAGCGGTCTGGACAAGGGAATTAGACTCCTCAGCAACGCAAACTTAGTGATAGCCGTTCTTTTGATGCTGTTCGTATGGATAACAGGTCCGACTTCATTTATATTCGAAACCTTTACAACCACTTTAGGAAGCTATCTGCAAAATATCGTCAATATGAGCTTGAGGCTAACGCCTTTTTCAAAGGGAACGTGGATCGGGGCGTGGACCTTATTCTATTGGGCCTGGTGGATCGCCTGGGCACCTTTTGTCGGAACCTTTATTGCAAGAGTATCCAAGGGAAGGACGATCAAGGAATTTGTCATTTACGTCCTGCTTGTGCCGAGCTTGTTCGGTTTTGTCTGGTTTTCGGTATTTGGAGGAACGGGCCTGCAAATGGAATTGTTCGATGGTGCCCAGTTGGCAGCAGCCGTTAAAGGAGATACAACCACCGCTCTTTTTGTCATGCTGGAGCAGTTGCCCTTAAGTACTGTAGTATCGCTTATAGCTACCCTCCTGATTATGATCTTTTTTATCGCTTCGGCCGATTCGGCCACCTTCGTTCTGGGCATGCTGACCTCAGACGGTAATCTCAATCCCAGTACAAGAGTGAAATTGACCTGGGGCATTCTGCAATCCGCCATCGCTGTAGTCCTGCTGATTAGCGGCGGGTTAAGCGGCCTTCAGACCGCTTCCATTGTAGCCGCTTTACCCTTTGCCATTGTTCTGATTGGAATGTGCTTTTCCCTGCTCAAGGCTCTTCAGGAGGAGGACAGAGAGCGCCGTCAACGGGAGAAACGTCAACGCCAAAAGCTGAAGCAGCTGTTGGAGGAACATGAAGCCATCAAGATTCCTGTGAAGTAAGCTGGGGGAATCTTACATAACCGTACACGGAATGATCTGACTTTAAGAGCCTGCTGGAAGCAGGCTCTTTTTTGCGTACAACATAATTAAAAGTGTTGTCAACAAACCCCGCTCCAAGAACCGGTGTTATCCTTAACTAAGGTTGAAACTACAAGAAAAAGGTGTGTGAAAGATTACAAAGGATAACGTAAGGATAGAACATAACAGGGTGGAGCTAATGGCAGGGAAATACAGGCTGATAGCGGAAATATGAAGCTGGTTCTTTAACCTAAAGGGTAAATTATATCAAAATATGACAAATTTCAACAGCCAATTTAGACAAACATTTACAATGAATTGGTTTATAATAACTAATGTTAACAGATTAAGTGAAGCAGGAGGCAGAATATGACGGGCACGCCGGTAAGAATTCCCGTTTACCAGAAGAGATTATCCATTTTTAATTGTCTGGATTATTTGATTTGTCTGCATATTCATAACAGCGGTTATCCTTATCAGTACACGTTCTCCGGCAATTGGGGATTCTATTATTATTCTCCGCATGAATTTTTGCACCACCGGAAAGAAGCTGCAAAGCCGCCGTTCTACACCAGTTTATGTGAAATTTATCACATGGAAAATACTCAGGCCGATTATACCAATTTGATAGATTATATGGACGAAGGCGGGCAACTCTTCACCCATTCGGATGGCTGGTACCTTCCGTGGACCATCAATTATCATAGGGCACATGATGGCCATTACTTCTATATTCAGCAGTACAATCAGGAACGGACCCATGCTCTAGTAATAGACTGGATTCCTGAAATTATGGAGTGGGTACCGATTGAAGCTGTGAACGACGGCTACATTGCCGGGGGAGCCCAAGCTTTTCGTCTGACAGCACCGAAGCTCAATATGGATATGCAAAATGTTCTTAATCTGCTTACGGCCTGCCAGACCCATATTGCCGGATGGACAGACAGGAGCGTTGCGACGGGAATAGCGGGTCTGCAAGCATTCCGTAAGGATATGCTGGCTTTGCGGGAGGAGGGGGTTAGCTATGTTGAACAATGGTGGGATCTGCTTAAAATACAGACTGATGTTAGGGACCGATTTCTGGAATTTATATATTTTTTGGATTGCTCCGAACAATCCCCTTTGTACCATACTGCCAATAACGCGCTTATTGAAGTGTTTGAAGAATGCTTCAACAAATGGCTTGCATTCCGCAATGGGTTAATGAAGACAGTAATTACGGGAACCTACGACTGGAAGAGAGCAATTGAACGGCTCGACAAAATTATCCTGTATGAGGAACGCTGTGAAGTTGCTCTGAGACTATATATAGAGGGGATGTTAGCTAAGCTTGAACACAAATTCTTATCACACGGTCAGTCTTGAAGCTTACCACAATACGAAGGGTGTAACTTGGCCGGAATTGGGGATTGTGGGAATCCTGAATCACGGATTTGAGAGTCTGGCAGGACATTTAATGCCCAATGGTCAGGTCCAGTCTGTCGGCGGTGTTCCTTTTCTTTTTCCCAGAACAGATACGGCTGCAATGGACTTAGTTAGCTGCGAAGAGCAGGTTATACAGGTTGAATGCCAACAGCATTATGATCGGCTTTTCTTTTTGGGTTTTTGCTGCTGGGGCGAATTTGAGGATCTGATCGAACTGCGTTATTCAGACGGGGTTGTGGAGAGAAAGAAATTCGGTTTTTTTGACTGGCATCGCTTTTACAAAAGTGATTCCGTGGAACCTGCTTGGGTGATGCCTTATTTCTGCTACAAGGATGAGAAGGTAGAATGGGAGACGGTCATATATGTCCGTGAAGTCCAATTAGACCGCACACGCTTGCTACATTCAATCCAATTCCCCGACAATCCTTACATGCTCATTGTATGCGCTACACTTAATATTTTAGATAAAAATTTTAATATTAGTAATATTTAACAAATTGATCACTTGAAGAAAGACTCCTTGAGTGGTTAACTATAGTAAAAGATGAATCATTTTAGAATAATTTATAATATTTTGAAATTCGAGGAGTTACGATATGGCACAAGAAGACATGCATGGCGATAGCAAGTACTATTCGTTAAGCCATCCGCAAAAGCGGGTTTGGGTTGTGGACAAAATCCATTCAGGCTCCAGTCTTCATAATATTGGTGGGACCATACGGATTAACGGGCCGGTTCAGCTTGATCTAATGGAACAAGCTATTCATCTGTTTATACGAATGCATGACGGAATAAGATTAAGATTTAGAGAAGGACAGGATGGGCCTTGTCAATATGTTCCCCCATACCAGCCCTTCCCATTGGACAGACTGGATTTTTCCCAATGCTCTGAACCGGAACAAGAATTTCAGAAATGGAGTCAAGCAACAGCCTCAACACCGTTTGATCTGGAAGATGCTTCTCTTTTCTATTTTGCGTTATTTCGAATATCCGAATCCGAAATGGGATATTTCTCGAAATTCCATCACCTGATTGCGGACGGATGGTCAATGAATGTAATGACCGAGCAGATTGGGACAAACTACGAAAGATTATGTTACGGACACGAAATAGAGGATGAATCCTCTTACTCTTATCTAAATTATCTTGATACGGAACAACGCTATCTTGAATCTTCGCGTTTCCTCAAAGACAAAGCCTTCTGGATCGAGCAATTACAGGATCTAGAGGATTCATCGGCAAGAAATAGTCAATCGTTGGAAGGTAACCGCTCCGTGTTCGAACTGTCCTTAGAGCTTTCCGGGCAGATTAAGGAATTTACAGCCCGATATGGCTGCTCCGGCAATTCCTTTTTTACAGCCGTTTATCTGCTATATGCGTCCATAATGCTCCGTCAGACCGACTTACTTTTGGGAATCCCTGTACTGAACCGCTCAGGGCGGAGGGAAAAGAGCGCCTTCGGTATGTTTACAAGCACAATGCCTTTTCGTTTTTTATTGAATTACGAGGAAAATGTAGGGCAGATGATCGCGCGGGTTCATAGAACTATTATGGATGGCCTGTTTCATCAAAAGTATCCCTTTGATTTGTTAACCGGAGATGTGAAGTTTTTCAAACAACATCATTCGTCCTTATTTCAAGCTTGTATAAATTGGTACAACACATCACTGGCACCTGAGATTAACGGCTTTTCCGTTAAGAACGAGGAGTTCTATAACGGCTTACAGCAATATCAGCTGCAGCTTGTGATCAAGAGCTGGTCAGCATCCGGTGCGCTGAGTCTGCAATTTGATTATCAGAAGGAAGCCTATTCTGAAGAGCAAATAGAGGATATGTATAGGCGGATCGTGCATTTGATCAAGCAAGCTTGTACTAATCCCTTACGCCCCGTTGGCAGTCTAAGTTTATTATCAGAGGACGAGGAACATTACGTGCTCTATGACTTTAATTCCACAGCAATGAAATATGACCCGGGCAAGAGCGTCATTACGATGTTCGAGGAACAGGCGGCGAGGTCTCCGGATAAGATTGCCGTTTGTTTCGGGAATGAGAGTCTGACTTATAGTCAGTTGAACAAAAAAAGCAATCAGCTTGCCGGTTTATTAAGCGGATTCGGGGCTGGAAGGGGAACCGTTACAGGGCTGTTCACCGTTCATTCCATGGAGAGTATTATTGGCATTCTTGCAGTGATGAAGGCTGGAGGAGCCTACATTCCGCTGGACCCGTCATATCCTGCAGACCGTATCCGGTTCATTCTCGACGAAGCTGCTGTTCCCATCCTGTTAATAAATTGTGAGTGGAATCAGGCAATTGCCTATAACGGGAGAATTATTGATTTAAATGACTCAGCTCTTTATGAGGGTCAAGAGGTTAATCCGGGAATATTCATCCATTCGAATGATCTTGCATATGTCATCTATACATCAGGCTCCACAGGAGTGCCCAAAGGAACAATGATCGAGCACCAAGGGCTGAGTAATTATGTGAGCTGGGCAGCCAAGATGTATTTCGGGCCGGATGAAGAGGTTATTCCGCTATATTCATCCTTGGCCTTTGATTTAACGGTAACATCCATTTTTGCTCCGCTGGTGTCCGGTAATCTTATTGTTATATATCGTGATGATGAAGAAGAGTTTGTTCTGTTTAGAGTGATTAAGGATAACAAAGCAACTGTATTGAAGCTTACTCCGGCGCATCTTTCACTTATCCAGGATCAGGATTTTTCCTGCTCCGCTATAAGAAGGTTTATTGTAGGCGGCGATATGTTAAGCACAGAACTCGCAAGAAAGGTACAGAAGTATTTCAAGCAGCAACAGGTACAAATCTACAATGAATACGGACCGACCGAAACAGTGGTTGGATGTATGATACATCAGTATAATCCTAATCTGGATAATGGCGCATCCGTTCCTATTGGCCGCCCTGCAGGCAACGTACAGATTTATATTCTGGATCGAGGCGGTAATCCTGTACCTCCGTATGCCATTGGAGAATTGTATATATCGGGTCAAGGGGTTGCCAGAGGTTATCTGAACAGAACGGAGTTGTCACAGGAGAAGTTTGTGGATAATCCCTTTATTCCTGGACAACGAATGTACAGAACCGGTGACTTGGCCCGTTTTATATCCGGCGGCATTATAGAGTATATCGGAAGAGCTGACTATCAGGTGAAAATAAGAGGCTATCGTATAGAGCCTGGTGAGATAGAGAACCGCTTATTGCAGCATACCGCTATCCGGGAAGCATCAGTTAAGGATTGGGAGGATTCAGAGCAGGGCAGGTATTTATGCGCTTATCTAGTGAAAAGCGGCGCCGTCTCTTCAGAAGAACTACGAGAATACCTGTTAACAAGGCTACCGGAATATATGGTTCCCTCGTTTTTCGTTGAGCTGGAGGAGCTCCCGCTTACGGGAGCCGGTAAATTGAACAGATCCTCTCTCCCGAAGCCCGTAAGACCTGAACGCATGGGCACTGGCGGTGATACCAGCCTAACTGCAGAGGAGGAAATCTTATACCGGGTAATCGCTGAAGTGATGCATTTGGAGACAGTGAGAGGCGATGACCATTTCTTCACCTTGGGAGGCGATTCCATTAAAGCGATTCAAATCGCTTCCAAGTTAAGTGCTGCGGGCTTCACAATCAGAATAAAAGATCTGTTGACAGCACCCTTATTGAGGGAGATGGCTCGGCATGTACATTGGTCAGGAAGGCCAGAAGCCGGACAACAGCCGGCTGTGGGAATTATACAACCAACTCCCATACTTTCGTGGTTCTTGGCTCAGGAATTTCCCGATCCCAACCAATACAATCAGTCGCTTATGCTGCTGGTCAAGCAAAGCCTGAAGGTGGAACAGCTGGAACGGATGATACTGGAAATCATCAGCCACCATGATATTTTCAGAATGAATTATAATGCGGCATCCGGTCATTTTTATTACAACAAAGCTTTACCGGCACCTTCAGGAGAAGGAATCTGCTTCTATGATCTTGGGAGCTTCCCGATCCCGAAGCAGGACGAACTGATACGAGAAATAGGCACTAGAATGAAACAGAGCTTTGATATTAGTAGAGGGGTTCTGTTGAGAGCCGGTTTGTTTCATCTGGGGGAGCGGGGAATACATGTGCTTCTGACGGCGCATCACTTGGCTGTCGATATAGTCTCCTGGGGAATTATCCTGGAGGACATGAGCACTATGTTAAGACAGATGATGGCAAATGACGTCATACAATTACCATCAAAAACGCATTCATTCCAAGAATGGTCATTATCTCTTGAACGATATGGACAATCCTTACATGAAGCACAAAATACAGACTTGCTAGAGCGCACTCCTGCCGTTCATTTCAGCAATGAATGTGAGTTAACCCCCGAAGGACAGGTTCCAGTCAACCATAGTCTGCAGCGTACTATGGATACGGGGAACACCGGGAGACTTATGAATGAGGCGAACCAAGCCTATCATACTCAGACTAATGATCTATTACTGGCCGCCTTGGCAGTAATGTGCACAAAGTATTGGCCGGCAAATGAAATAAGTGTTGAGCTTGAAGGACATGGCCGGGAGGACATTGATGCGGGGATTGATATTTCCAGAACAGTCGGTTGGTTTACATGCATGTACCCAGTGGTTTTGCAAGCAGAGGGAGCGGATTTGGCACAGCAGATTATAGCCGTTAAGGAGCAAATACGCAGCGTATCAGGTAATAAGATCGACTATGCCGTCATGATGAACAGGAAGGGCTATGCCACGCGCTCACCTGGCAGCTCTATCAGGTTCAACTATCTGGGCGATCTGGACCAACTGCTGGAGAATGAACATTTTAAGGCAATTCCAGTAGATACCGGTCCTGACATAGGCGAAATGAACACCCTGCAGGAGATGCTGGATTTTAATGTCTATATTCTGAACCGCCGTCTTACCGTCAGCCTTACCGGCAGCAGCAAACATTACAGTGAGGAGCAGCTTGTTGCTGTGCTGGAGTGTTACCTTGTTTCATTAGCCAATATTATTGAGCACTGCTCGGGTAAGCAGGCACCGGAGTTTACACCAAGTGATTTTCCGGAGGCCCTGTTAACGCAAAGTGAATTGGACAGTCTCTTTGCCAAATTGGAGTAAGTCGGAGAGGTAGGGGATGAAGGATGTCAAGCCAGAATGCAAATGTCATCTGGCATCACAATGAGACAAGACAAGCTGACAGGCAGCGGCTGACAGGACAGTCAGGCATGGTAGTATGGCTGACCGGACTGTCAGGGGCGGGAAAGTCTACAATATCCGGCAGTCTGGAGAAGAAGCTGATTGACAGCAACAGGCTTGTGTATGTTCTTGACGGGGATAACTTAAGACATGGTCTGAACCAAAACCTGGGATTCACCCAAGCGGACCGCAATGAAAACGTAAGAAGAATTATTGAAGTGGCGGATTTGTTCAGAGATGCCGGACTCATTACGATTGTATCCTGTATCTCGCCATACGCTGTAATGAGAGAAGTAGCCCGGCAGCGAATCGGAGACGCCCATTACATCGAAGTATATGTTAAGGCAGATCTGGATACATGCATACAAAGAGATCCCAAAAAGTTATATGAGAAAGCCCTTAAAGGTATAATCGGGCACTTTACAGGAATTTCCGATCCTTATGAGGAGCCGCAGCAGCCGGATATAGTGCTGGACACCAATCTCCTGTCTGCCGAGGAATCCAGCGATGCTCTTTTCAAGTACATTATGCTGTGGCAGGAAAAAAGGGAAACAGATGAATAAAATACGAAATACGGCCGCAGTGCTTATTCTGCTCTTGCTTTGCTGCTTATGTACGGCTCCGGCATTTGCCGATTCGCGAGCGGATCTGAAGGATCAGGAAATTGAAGCTTATATACGGAGCTTAATGAATGAGGGGAGAATTCCCGGCCTTGCTGTAGCTATAGTAAGCGGACATGAACTCGTGTACAGCAAAGTGTTCGGATACGCTGACCTGGCAACTCAAGAGCCGGTTACGGAAGCCACTTTATTTGAATTGGGCTCGACAAGCAAGGCCTTCACGGCACTGGGAATCTTGAAGCTTCAGCAAGAAGGAAGGGTCAATCTGGACGCCCCGGTATCGGCTTACTTGCCCTGGTTTGAAATGAGATATGAGGGCTCCTATAAGGGACAATTCATTCCTGATCAGATTGATATAACACTGAGGCAATTACTACATCATACCAGCGGTATTCCATCCCGGACCATAGATGATATTCCAATCTCAGACGACGGGGATGCACTGGAGGAGACGGTACGTACAGTTGTCGGGCAGAAGCTGGATTCTTATCCGGGGGAGCGATACCAATACGCAACGATTAACTATGACATTCTAGGATTAATTATAGCGAAAGTGTCGGGCGTACCCTATGAAGAATATATGTCCGACAATGTACTCAAACCACTTGATTTAAAGGATACCTACGCAGGCCGGGCTGAAGGTCTGACTCCTCTTGCAACGGGGTATAAGCTCCAGTTCTTGCGGGCTGCAGCATATAATGCACCGACATACAGAGGGAACACGCCGGCAGGTTATTATATTTCCAATCTGAAGGACGTTGCCAAATGGCTGAAAATACAGTTAGGAACCGAAGCTGACTCTGATTTCGATCAACAGCTGATTGATGCTTCCCATATCCCGGACCGGACAGTAGCGCCCACTGCAAAAGGTTCTTCTTATGCCTTCGGCTGGAACAACTACCAAAAAGGGGGAGGCGAACTGTCACATGGCGGCTCTAATCCTAACTTCTCGTCATTTTTTGTCATTCGGCCGGAGGAGCAATGGGGAGTAGCCGTTCTTGCTAACATGAATTCTTCCTTCACCGAGGAGATCGGCCAAGGCATTATGAGCTTGCTGACAGGGGAAGAACTCCCGGACAAGTCGCGGGATTCGTACATGAGTCTAGACCATTTTTCAAGTGCAATGATAGTCTTGATGCTGACTTTTAGCTTGTTGACCGTTTATTTCATTGCCGCTCTTCTGTTTAAAGCGAAGCAGGAAAGGGAGCGTCCTGATTTTAAAGGTTCTCTGGTCAAAGTGTTGGTCTTATGTCTCGTTACGGCAATTCTGGTTTATTGTCTGTCCATCTTGCCGAATGTGATGTATTCCGGTCTTTCCTGGAGCTTTGTAAAGGTGTGGGCCCCCCGGAGTTTTCCATTAGCAGTAGGCTCCCTCTTAACAGCTGTCGTAGTATTTGGAATTTATTGTATCTTGTACGGGCTGTTTAGCCGGAATAGAAGGAATTCGATCTTTGTAGTCTCCATCCTGAGTGTTGTCAGCGGTTTGGGCAATGCCGTTATCATTTTCATTATTAATGCAGCACTCAATCGGGAGGACGGCTTTCAGGACGGACTATTACTCTATTTTCTGGCAGGTATCGTTATATATGTTTGCGGACAGCGTCTGGTTAGATCCAAGGTTATTTTTATGGCGAACGATATTGTATACACCAAACGGATTGAACTGATCGACAAAGTGATGAATGCCAACTATGCCAAATTTGAAGCGATGGAAGACGGAAAAATTCAATCTGCGTTAGTGAACGATACAGAGACGATCAGCGGGTTTAGCAACGTACTAATTGCCGGTATTACCAGCTTCGTTACATTGTTCTGCTGTTTCATTTACTTGGGCATCATCAATTTCTATGGCTTACTGGTTTCGATAGGCGTCATTATTCTGGCTGCAGGCTCATATTTTTTGGCGGGCAAGATGGCCGGAAGGCTGTGGGAACAGACTCGTGATATGCAGAACGTTTTTTTCAAGTTCATTCACGATCTTATATTCGGGTACAAGGAGCTGTACATCAATAAACACAAACGGCAGGAGTTCAGCCGGGACGTCAGGGAAAGCTGTGAAGCGTACAGGGACAAGCGGATTCAGGGGGATATCAATTTCGCTAATGTGTTTGTGATTGGAGAGCTTCTGTTTACCTTCGTAATCGGGGTAGTCGCCTTTGTGTTTCCGCTATTGTTTGATGAGATTCAGAACAGCACCTTGAAGAGCTATGTGTTTGTATTCCTGTACATGACAGGACCCGTTAACGGGTTATTAAATGCAATTCCCAATATAGTCAGAGTACGAATCAGCTGGGGGCGTATCAACTTGCTGGCGAAGGAACTGGAATCGTTCCGGGAAGAGGATGAACCGCTGCTCACGGAAGACAGCTTTTCATGCTGCGGGCAGACCGAAATCTGCTTTCAACAGGTGGAATTCAAATACAGCCAGGCAGACGGGCGGGAGTTTGCCGTGGGTCCAGTCAGCTTTTCGTGTACTTCAGGGGAGATTATTTTCATTGTCGGAGGCAACGGAAGCGGTAAATCGACATTGGCCAAGCTGATGACCGGACTGTACCAGCCCTTACGTGGCGTGATCCATGTAAACGGAAAAAAGGTTAACCCGAGAGAGCTCAGTGAGAATTATTCCACTGTGTTCAGTGACTATTATCTGTTTGACAAGCTGTACGGTGTAGATACCCAAGCTCATTCGGAGGAAATCAGCCTCCATCTGCATGAACTGCAGCTCCAGGGAAAGTTAGAAATTGATCACGGGGCATTCTCCAGTCTCAAATTATCCAGTGGTCAGAAAAAACGACTTGCCCTGCTCGTCAGCTATCTTGAGGACCGGCCGATTTGTTTGTTTGACGAATGGGCTGCGGAGCAGGACCCCGAATTCAAGGAATATTTCTATACCGTACTGCTCCCGCGATTGAAGCTGCAGGGGAAATGCGTCATCGTCATTACGCATGATGACCGTTATTTTCATATCGCCGACCGCATTATGGTGATGGAGTCGGGGCAATTGTCTCAGGTTCAGGCAACAGCCCATATCAGAGAGCAAAGTGAGGTGAACGGAATTGCATGAGGGCAAGTTTCCATACACGAACAGTTTATGTTTTGCTTTTCCCGGAGTGGGTTCACAGTACAGCGGCATGAGCAAGGAACTCTACGAGCAGTACAGCATTGTAAGAGAAACGTTTGAAGAAGCCAGCGACACGCTCCATATGGATATGCGGCAGCTGTGCTTTGATAGGGAAGAAGAAGAGAAGCTACATAAGCTGGAGTACAGCAAGCCTGCACTGGTATGCTCGGGCATCGCCTGTTACCGGGTATTTGCCGAGGAAACGGGTCTGCAGCCTGCTGCAACTATGGGGTACAGTCTGGGTGAATACACTGCATTATGTTGTGCGGGGGTTATTTCCTTCAAGGATACGCTGGAGATTGTACACAAGCGGGCTCTGATTATTAATGAGACTACCGCCGGAACGGAAGGAACCATGGCCTGGGTGATCAATCTGGACTGCCGCAAGGTGGAGGAGATTTGCAGTGAAGCTCTCAGTGAAGGCATTGTGATCTATGTCTCGGCAGTAGATGCCCCCGCCAAAACCTCAATTTCCGGAACAATGGCCTCGATTCAAAAAGTAGCATCACGGCTTGAGGACAGCGGGGGGATGGTTATTCCCATTCCGATGAGCGGCCCTTTTCATAGTTTATTTATGAAGGAAGCGGCTGACCTGCTCCGGGGCATTCTTGACCAGTACAGCTTCTCAAAGCCGCGGTGGGAGGTTGTGGCGAATTGGAATGCACTGCCCTATCCGGACGAGATCGGCTCTATCAAGGACAATCTGTCATTGCAGCTGATTCATCCGGTGCGCTGGCGAAATTCCATTGAATATCTGCTTACTGCAGGTATTGACTCCGTAGTGGAGCTTGGGCCAAAGACCGTATTGACCTATTTAACGGCTATCAATACAGATAGGCTCAAGAGTTATTCCGTGGACAAACCGGCTGATGTTGTGACAGTGCGTCAGGCGTTGCTGTTGGAGCAGAATGACTATCTGAGAGTTCTGAAACATAGTCTTGCTGCCGTTGCCGCAACCAAAAATCACAATGCTGATATGACGAATTATGTCTCTGCCGTATCTGAGCCGTATCAGCAAATTAAAGGCTTGTATCATGACTGTAATCATCAACAGAGAGAGCTCACCACACCGCAAATCCATGATGTGCTGCGAACTGTCAATTCGATTCTGACTGCCAAGGGTCTTCCTGAGGATGAGCGGATCCGGAGAATGAGGAAGGTGCTCTGCTACAAAAGCTTAGTCTACTAATATCGCAGGGAGTGCTGCAAGAATGAACATTACTAGCGTGGGAGTTATCGGAGGGGGAGTCATGGGCAGGAGCATCGCTGTTGATCTGTTGTTCCATGGATTCCAGGTTGTACTCGTTGATTTGTCCGGGGAGATTCTTGATGCTGCCTTTCAGGAGATTATGCGCAATATACGGTTCTCAGCTTTGGTGAAAAAATCACTTCCTCTTATTAATCCGGAGGAGGCTGCTCAGAATATACAGCTTACTACTGTGCTTTCCGAGGTTGGACAGTGCGATTTCATCATAGAGAATGTAACCGAGGATTGGGCTGTCAAGGAGGGGATTTACAGGAAGCTGGATGAGATTTGCCGGCCCGAGGTGTGCTTTGGAGTCAATACTTCTTGTATTTCAATTACGAAGGTTGGGAGTGTGACCGGACGCAGCGGACAAGTTATCGGCATGCACTTTATGAATCCGGCTGTGTTGAAGCCGTCTATTGAAGTCATTAAGGGCTATTATACCAGCGAAGCAACGATTCAACTCGTTAATCAATTTCTGGCGCTAATGGAGAAAGAAGCAATCATTGTTGAGGATTTGCCAGGATTCGTATCCAACCGGGTCTCTCATTTGTTTATGAATGAGGCAGCTTTTGTCGTAATGGATCAAGTCGCTTCACCTGAAGCGGTAGACCGAATATTTAAGCAGTGCTACGGGCATAAGATGGGCCCTCTTGAAACCGCCGATTTAATCGGAATTGATACCGTTGTTAAATCTCTTGATGTGCTTTATGAGAGCTATCAGGATTCCAAATTCCGCTGCTGTCCGATGTTGAGGAAAATGGTGGATGCAGGACGTTTAGGAAAGAAGTCAGGCCAAGGCTTTTATGTATACGGCTAAATCATGCAGAAGAGGAGAAATGGACTATGACTCATGAAATGACCAGCTATGAGGAGACGATCAGCAGCTTCATTCTTAAACATATCAATCAATCGGAACTGGATTATGATTTGCGTATATTTGAGGAAGGACTCGTTAATTCACTGTTTGCTATTGAATTAATGACCTTTCTGGAAAAAAGCTTCAAGATCAAAATCAGGATTGTGGACTTGGATATGGAACACTTTCAATCCGTCCATTCCATCGCTGCCTTTGTAAATAACAAACAGGCGGAAGTTCACCATGCATAACTCACTGACGGAGACTCAAATGGAGCGGTATAAGGAATTTCAGGATTTCGCTACTAGTCTGGTTGAACCTTATGCCAACCAATGGGATATCGACGAGGCCTTATCCCCGGACATCATTACGGAATGTGCAGCCAGAGGATATATGGGAGGCATGATTCCCCGGCAATACGGCGGGGAGGAATGGGATTGTGTGACCTATGGGCTGCTCAATGAAGCTGTAGGAAGAAGCAGTGCATCCCTTACGGCTCTATTTAATGTGCACACCATGGTTGCCCAGACGCTGCTTAAATGGGGGACCGAGCAGCAAAAGGAGAAGTGGATGGCCAGACTGGCGGAGGGTTCGATACTGGGGGCTTTTGCCTTGACCGAGCCCGGAGCGGGAAGCGATATTCAGGGAATAACCTCGGAATATAAGCCCGAAGGTGACGGATTTGTCCTTAATGGAACCAAGCGATGGATTACATGCGGAGGATTGGCCGACATTTTCATCGTGTTCGGCAAACTGAACGGCAAGCCGACTGCCTGTATCGTGGAGCGCGCACAGCCAGGGGTTACTGTTATTCCTGTGAATAATATGCTTGGCTTCAAGGCAGGCCATCTTGCAGTGCTCGAATTCCGCAATTGTATCGTACCGAGAGACAATATGATCGGACATGAAGGTATTGCTTTTAATTATATTGCTCCCTATGCGCTGGAATTTGGCAGGATTAGTGTTGCCTGGGCAGCTGTCGGATTGCTGAGGGGGTGTCTGGAGAATAGCGGAGCCCATGCACTCAGAAGAAGAACCTTTGACCGCTTTCTGGCCGAGCATAGCATTATCAGCAAATATATTACTGACATGGGAGTCGAGCTGGAAGCCGCTAAGCTGCTATGCCTGGATGCCTGCCGGTTGAAGGATGAAGGGCTGCCTGAAGCTACCGAAAGGATTATGGCGGCCAAATACTATGCTTCTGCTGCTTCCGCCAGACACTCGGCCCACGCCGTCCAGATTATGGGGGCGATAGGATGTAATGAACATTTCTCTGTATCCAGGTACTACCGTGATTCCAAGACCTTTGAAATTATCGAAGGAAGTAGCGAGATCAGCCAGATGATTCTGGGAAAAAGCTATGCGCGCAAAGCCAAAAAACTCAAACGACTTAACTGAAGAGAAGAATACGATCCCGGAGGCTGATTATGTCCATTGAACAATACCGGACCCACTATGCGAGAGGCCTTTTAAATGAAACCTATAACAGCAGAGACAGTCTCAGCCGCTACATGCATGTCTCTGACGTAGACCAGGCCAGATTTGTTATTTACGGAACGAACACACATGCCAAATATTATGCCGCTTTATCCAGTAAATTGCTGTATCCCAAGATTGAGCTGTTTGTCAGTGAAGAAGAGGGGGGGGAGGAGGACGGGAAAAAGCTGCGCGGCTTTGAAGTTATCTCTGTCGGCCGCTTCGCCAATTATATCGAACAGTATGGGGAGCATCTGAAAGTCATTGTATTTTCCGACCAATATCCCGAAGCAGTTAAGCGTCTGCAGGAAATGGGGCTGAACCCACTAAAGCAGCTATTTGACGGAAGATATATTTTTGATCTGAAGGAACTGGATAACGGTTATGTCTCTGAAAGCGATAATGTCAATAAGGTTATCTTAACCGTTGAGTCGTTCCGGTCGAACAAGGGCGGACTATTCGTATACGATACTGCATCATCATCATATACCAAGCATCTTAGCGGTGATTTCAGGACTCTTCTGAGATATAAGGACGGATATTTAGCCATGGAGGATAACAACGGCATGCTGTATCTTAATTCTGATTATGAGATTGAGCGGACAGTAGCTTTGCCGGATGCCGACCTCCATGGCATGGATATTCATAGATCAGGGGGATCGGACTACGCTTACATTATTGAGACAGCATGGGACCGTATTGCAGTGTATGAACTGGAGAGCGGAAAGCGGGTAGAGCAGATCGAAGTAGGAAAGAGCATTGTGAACAGTACTCCGGGGATGTTGCATATCAGCGATATTCTGATAGACAACGAACGCATTCTGATCGCCATGGCCTCCCGGAGCGGAATGTTTACCAGGGGTGCCTTCAAGGACGACGGCGCTATTCTAGGAATGGATATGCACGACTATATTGTGGATGAGGTGTATGCCGAACAGCTGAATACCCCTCATTCCTTAATTAAGATTGGTAAAGATATTTTATTCTGTGATTCGGCAAAAGGAATGGTCTACTGTAATAAGCAGGTACTGACCCAATTCAACGGATTTGTCCGGGGGCTGCATTTTAATGGTTACGGCCTGTATGTCGGCCAGAATGTCCCGCGGCATTTACCATATTTGCTTCAAATTTCCCCCAATTATTCAAATGATACCGGGATTCACACATTCGTGCCGTCCCGGCGGGTATCTGGCTTTCAAAAGCTCCCGTTCTGTGGTCAGATCTATAGCATCCTTACAGAATAAACCGGACTGAAAGAGATATATAACTCAGTTCATATTGGAGGCGATGTACAAGATGAGACTGGAATTTCAAGAGATTCCGCCGCTTATGGCTATCGGATTTATTGAAGGTCAAGATTATCGGATTCTGAAAATCTGCGGAGACGAGATTACTTTTGAAAGCGACGAACAGATCGAGGATGTGGATGTGCTTGAGGTATCTCTCTTTAATCTGACCCGTAGTGAATATCAGGCATTCCGTTTCACGGATTGTGAGCTTCTCCAGTTGAAGCAGCGGGAATTTTCTTGCACCTACACCCTTAAGGTGGATATAGGCCAGCATGAAGATTTCCCTTATTATTCAGGCATTTTACGCCAACTGGCGGAATTCCCGCAGACAGCATCCGGGCAGGTTCAAAGCAGGCTGGGATCACTTGACTTTTTGCGCAATACGCAAATGTACGACTATGAAAAGGATTCCGATTTCCATGAAAGCTATGAGCTTCAATTAGCGGAATGGTTTGGTCCGGCCAGCAGAACAACAATAGAATCCGGCCGGCATTCACGGGATGACTACGAGCTTGCTTTGGCCATTAATAATACCCGGTTATATAAGCAAGTGGCCCAGTATGGCTACAAGGCGTTGATGCAAAGCGAGCTGGAAAGGCTTGGTCTGGACAAACATTGGCTTGTGTCACAGCCGCTGACTAGGGTCTATATCGGTAATGACTACTGTCCTCATCTCTGCCCTGATGAAGAGATCCTTTGTGTTCTGCTTGCAGAAGCCCTGAGTGCAGAATTAGACGTTACGATCGTGCTTCCCTCATTGACTGAGGCTCAATTAGAGCCTGTACAACGCTTGCTGGACAATTTGAACGAATGGTGTTCTTCGGCGGGCAAGACTGTGGAAGTCACCGTTAATGACTGGAGTCTCTTTTTACTGCTTGAACCTTATAGACAGACTATAACTCCGGTTCTCGGCAAACTTCTCAATAAGATCAAAAAAGATCCGAGAACACAGCTTATGTTCGGCTATGAGCGACATAAGGAAAAAATGCAAGAGAACAATGTGAGCGCACCGCATTATTCGGCCTTTTTGAACAAATGGGGGATCACCCGATTTGAATTTGAAGCGCATGGGACCAGTAATCGCATCCCCGAAGGGACGCACAGTCTGCATTTTCCCTATTACCAGATCAATACCTCTGCTTTTTGTCCGCTTTATGCTGAGTGTGTTCATTTCAACATCTACAAGCAGAAGCTGGTGGAGCATTGTCCGCAATTTTGCGGAGAACTATGCAAGCTATACCCGAAGCATGTGAATATGATTGGCCGGGGCAATAGCGTTTTCGGGTTCGACGGGACACTGCTGACGGAGCCGGATGTGCTGGATCAATATGTGGCAAACGGGATCGACAGACTAGTATTTTCGGTGGAATAGGAAGGAGGGAGCAAGCTTGAAGATTGTAGCCCCGTTATCGAATGCCGATAGCTATGAAGCATTGGTTCAGGCAGGCGCGGATGAATTTTTCTGCGGCATAGTGCCCTATGAATGGTTGAAGAGGTACAGTAATGTCCTGCCGCTGAACCGCAGAGAAACGCTGATCGTGTCCTATAACATTGGTACGTACAGTTCTATGCGAATTATTGGAAAGATGGTTCAGCACTACCAGGTTCCTGTGAAAATTACGTTTAACTCCCATTATTATTTGAAGGAGCATTATCCGCTGATTCTCGATATTATTGAACGCCTGATGGATATGGGCTTCACTACATTTATTATCGGAGATCCTGCGCTTGTTCTGTACTTGCGGGAAAAGGAAGTCAAATGCGACATCCATATCAGCAGCGAACTTGAAGTAATCAACAACGTCAGCATGAAGTTCTTTAACCAATTTGATGTCAGCCGTTTTATTTTTCCGAGAAAAACGACGGTGGACAATATGATGAGCTGCATTACCAGCAGTTCCATGCAAGGGATGGAGTATGAAGCGTTTATCATGAATGCTTTTTGTCTTTATTCAGGATCTTTTTGTAACAGTGTGCACAGTGATGAATTTGTCTCTAGCTGCAATATCCCGAGCCGGATAGCGCGGTTTAATTACAGCCAGCAGCGGTTTGCCAAGGTGGATCGCTTTTATAATCTGAAAAACAGAGTTAAAAATCTCCCTCCCGAGCATCCGGCAGAACATTGCAATGAGCAGCAAATGATTAAAGACAGCTTTGGCAAGGACGGTTGCGGTGTATGCAAGGTCAAGGAACTGCGGCAGATTGGTATTACTCATCTGAAGGTGGTTGGCCGGGGGTATTCGGTTAAATACTTGGCCAATGACATTGCTAATCTTAAACAAATCATTGAAATGTCCGGGCACTCCGTAAATGATCCTGATTTCAGTCAAACCATCAAGGAGAGCTTTATCGCCAAGCGTTGTCCGGATGTCTGCTACTATCCATAGGAAAGGAGGGAGGGGACAATGATTGAACGTCCTGAAGAAGCGTTGACTGTTCAAGAATTGTTTCGCAGGCAAGCGGCAAGGACGCCGGAACGGCAGGCTGTTCAGTTGGGGGATGAATCACTGACGTACAGACAGCTTGATGAGAAATCTGATGGTCTGGCTGCCCGGTTAAGAAGCAAAGGGGCAGGAAGCAATACTATAGTGGGCATTTTGTGTGACCGTTCTTTTGAAATGCTCATTGGAATATATGGCATTCTGAAGACTGGAGGAGCCTACCTCCCGATCCCCCCCACCCTTCCCGAGGCCAGAATCCGTTTTATGCTTGAAGAGAGCGGAGCTATCCTGCTGCTGGCCCGGAAGCCATATATCAATCCGCATTTATTTGGCGGTGAGCAGCTTAATCTGGATGATCCAGAGCTATATCTTTACACAGAGGACACGGCAACTCAGGAATACCATTCCTCAGACCTGGCCTATGTCATTTATACCTCGGGTTCAACCGGAACTCCCAAAGGGGTGATGATTGAGCATGGTTCTCTGACCAACCGCCTGAACTGGATGCAGGCCGCTTATCCCATAGATGAGAATGACACGATACTCCATAAGACTCCCTTCGGATTTGATGTGTCCGTCTGGGAACTTCTGTGGTGGGGAATTTCCGGAGCAAAAGTTTGCCTGCTGGAGCCGGGCTATGAGAAGTTTCCGCAGACTATTATTGAGGCGGTCAGCAGGTACAATATTACTGTCATTCACTTCGTACCCTCCATGCTGAACGTATTCCTGAAATACGTGGCCGGTGCCGGGGAACTTGACAGATTGGCGGCTCTTAGATTTGTATTTGCCAGCGGGGAGGCACTGCCTCCGTCCAGTGTTCAACTATTCAACGAGCTTTTGAATCAGCGCAGCCGCACAAGGCTGATTAATTTATATGGTCCGACAGAGGCCACGATTGATGTGACCTATTATGATTGTCCGGAAGAAGGCCCTATTCAGAAAGTACCGATTGGCAAGCCGATTACCCGCACTGACATTCTGATTGTCAAGCAAGGACACCTGCAGCCGGACGGCGAGCCGGGAGAAATCTGCATTACAGGCGACAACTTGGCGAGAGGATATATCAATCGGCCTGAACTCACATCGGAGGTTTTTGTCCAAGGACCCACAAGCCGGATGTACAGAACCGGGGACTTGGGGCGCAAACTGCCGGATGGCAATATTGAATATATGGGGCGGCTGGATCATCAGGTGAAAATCAACGGACAACGGATCGAGCTTGGGGAGATTGAGGCTGTTATCCGCCAAAGTCATCCAGGTGCCGAATGTGCAGTAATATTCAGACCAGTCTCTGACATAGCGGCTGATATTGTCGCTTGCATTGTTTCCGGAGAAGAATTGTCGCTGGCTGGGTTAAAAGCGGAGCTGAAGCCGTTCTTGCCGGATTATATGCTGCCGAGCAAGCTGTTTCAGCTAGACAGGATGCCATTGACCGCCAATGGCAAATTGGACCGGGCTATCTTGGCGGAGCTGGCGCAATACACAACTGCATAATGGGAGAGTAGCTATGAACAAGCTTCGCAGAGACAATGTTGAAGATATTTTGCCGCTGACCCCGATGCAGAAGGGGATGCTGATTCATTATCTGAAGCAGCCTGCAAGCAATATATACTTTGAGCAGATGAGCCTGGAGGTAACGGGGGACCTGCATATCTCCTTGTTTGAACAGGCCTGGCATAAGGTAGTCGCATTAAATGAAATGCTGCGTACGACGTTCCGTTGGGAGCTGATCGAGAATCCTGTACAGATTATTTTGAAGGATGCTTCCCCGGTGATTGAGTTTGTTGATCTCGCGCAGGACGGTGAAGCCCCCTCATGTGAAGTAGAGAGGCTGATACTCGCGGATCGCAGCAGAAGGGTGGAGCTGACGGATGTTCCCTTTCGAATTGTAGTGTGCAAGACCAATGAGCAGCGGTATCTCGTGATTCTCAACAATCATCATATTCTCTATGACGGATGGAGCACAGGTGTTTTGCTGAAGGAATTTTTCGGGATATATAATGAGCTCTACCATGGCAGAACGCCCGATTTACCCTGCAAAAACAAGTACAAAGCCTTCGTAAGCAGCTTGAACAGAAGAAATGTGCAGGCAGAGCATGACTACTGGCAGACATACTTACAAGGGTTCCGAAAATACAGAAGTCCTGCGGAACAGAACCCAAAACCAAAGACAGAAGCGGAAAAAACAATTAATAATTTCCTTGTTCCAGCTTCAACTTTTGACCTGGCAGAGATAGAAATCTTCCTTAAGAAGTATCAAATCACACTTGCAGTCTTGATGTATACGGCCTGGGGGATTCTGCTGTATAAATACAATGCTGAGCAGGATATTGTATTCGGCACCACCGTGTCGGGCAGGAAGCCGGATTTGAAGCAGGTAGAGAACATGGTTGGATTGTTCAT
This sequence comes from Paenibacillus tritici, assembly GCF_013204885.1. GTDB lineage: Bacteria > Bacillota > Bacilli > Paenibacillales > Paenibacillaceae > Paenibacillus_AQ > Paenibacillus_AQ tritici. The sequence goes on along the minus strand of NZ_JABMKX010000011.1, from coordinate 180,855 downwards.
TAATACCTTGCCGTTACGGATGAACATTACACCTGAAGAAAGGCTGCTTGCTCTGCTGGATCAAGTCATGCACATGCTGCAGGATAGAGAAGGGTTCGAGTATGTCTCTCTGGCTGATCTCAAGACGTACTGCGGAAGCGGAAATGACCTGTTTCATTCGATGGTGGTCCTGGAAAATTATCCGGTGGATCTTGCAGCTATTTGTGGCAATGATGCGCTCAGGGTAAATTCCTATTCCATGCTCATCCAGGCTGAATATGATCTGGTGTTTAATATCTCTGTGCTTCACGGAATCGAGCTTACCCTCAGCTATAACAGCAGCAGGTACACGGGAACGGAAATAGAAGATATGGGCTTGCATTTGAATAGGGTGCTGCAGCATATTTTGTCCGCGTCCAACGAAAATGAGTTGAAGGTAAGGCAGATTGAGCTTATGGAAGCCGGAGAAAAAGAAAGCATGTTAACTGTTCTAAACAGCGAGCGATTAAATTTGCTTGTTGAGTTCGATATTTAGGTTGAGTCATGTCTTCCACCAAAGGAGAAGTGAGCCCATGGAATACTATAGCGTTCCCTCTGATTTCAAAATGGAAACCATTGACCGGTACGCGCAAATGAATGAGGAATATGCTCATGCAAAGGTACTGGAGACTTACGGAAATATTACGGTTAATAATGAACTGGCCTCAGGCAGAGCCGTTAGCCAGCTGCCCCGGATCGACCTGCTGGATTTACGGAGATACATCGAATATTCCAATGCCAAAAATATAGACTTTAATTATACGATTAATGCCATTTATTTAAATAATAAAGAGTTCACAAGAGAAGGAGTACAGGAGATCCGGAGCTTCCTTGCTGATTTGTATCAGGCAGGGGTTCGCTCCATTACCGCAGCTTTACCTTCGCTGGTAGAAATTATAAAGTCGTCCGGATATGATTTTGCAGTCAAGTCTTCTACACTATGTCAAATTACGAATGCGAATAAAGCAAGCTTTTACCGGGATATGGGTGTCGACAGAATTGTTGTGGACGAATCCATTAACCGCAACTTCGGCAGCTTGCGGGAGATCGTGAAGACCTTCGGGGATAAGGTGGAAGTCATAATCAATCCGATTTGTCTGAAGGACTGCGTGTATCGTATGTTTCATTATAATCAGATAGGCGGAGATTCTACCGGATCGGCCAGCGAAATTAGTGTGAACTATTATGAACACCGGTGTGTACTTCAGAGGTATAGAGACATTGGGAATTTGTTGAAAATCTCCTGGGTGCGGCCCGAAGACATTCCTTATTACACTTCTGTCGGTATTCATTATTTCAAGCTGCAGGGCCGGCACTTGGTTATGAAGGGTGACCCCGTAAGAACTTTGAAATGCTATTTTGACCGAAGCTATGATGGAGATTTGATGGATATTATCAACATGTTCCATTCAATCAACCATTTCAAAATTTTACTGGACAATAAAAAATTAGAGGGATTTATCAAGCCTTTTTATGAGAAGGATCATTTCTGCCAGAAGAGCTGTGAATCGTGCAGCTACTGTACCAACTACTCTAAAAAGATTATCGACTACGATAAGGCAACCGAAGTCGTTCAAATGGCACAGACCTTCTACCACGAATACGACAAATTCAATGGATTGATAGAGTCCTGCAGTTCAGAGGAAGAGGAGATGAAACGTACCGTAGAGGTTGACTTTGATCTCTAGGGCAAAAGGAGAGTAAGAAGATGACTATTAACCGATTAGCTTCCATTGAAGTGTTTGATGAGGCCAGACAATATTGGCATACGAAGCTGGATGGATGCTGCCCTGAAGCTGAGTTTGTGCTGTCAGGCCTTCGTACTGGAGAAGCATTCTCCCGAGATCACAATGAGATCGTGCAGTTGGACGAAGAAGTATGTGAAAAATTGAACAAAATGAGCAAAGGTAACGACTTGTCGCTCTATGTCTTATTGCTGGCTGCTTTTAAAGCGCTGCTTGTACGCTATATGGGAAGCGAAGATATTCTAATCGTGTCGCCCACTCTAAAAGACAGCGGCCAAAATTATAACAAGGCGGTGCTGCTGCATGACAATCTCCGGCCGGAAGCAACCTTCAGAAGTATACTGATGCAGGTAAAGCAGACGGTAATCGACGGTTATGCAAATCAGTTCTATCCTGTGAGCAAGCTTCTGGAGGAGCTGAAACTTTACAGCAATGAACACGTGTTCCAATATGGATTCAGCTATGAAGCCATACATCTGCCGAACTCGGATGAGTTCAATAGATGCTCGTTAAGAATAACTGTTCGGAAGACTGGAAACAGGCTTGAATACAATGTCAACTACAACCCCGAAGAAGTGGACGCCGCCCAGATTAGCAGAATGCTCATCGCCTACAAGTCTGTTCTGAGTCAGGTACTGATGAACACTGAGATGTCCATTGGTGATGCAACCGTTATGGATGCCGGGGAAAAAGAAAAGCTCCTTTATACTTTTCAAGGCGAGACTGTACCGGTCCCTGAAACTGCGACTATAACGGGTCTGTTTGAGCAGCAGGCACGGAAAACTCCGGATCATACAGCGGTCCGCATACAGGGGACAGAGCAATCAGATTCCTGCTATGAGGAATTGACCTATGCGGAACTGGACAGGCAAGCTGACCAGCTGGCATTCCTGCTGCTTAAGAAGGGAGTGAATCAGAACAGTATTGTGGGGGTCATGGTCTCACCATCCCGCTGGCTGGCTGTCTCCTTGCTCGCAATCGGAAAGGCCGGCGCCGCCTACTTGCCTATTGATCCGGGGTATCCGAAGGAACGAATTCTGTACATGATAGAAGACAGCGGGGTCGGGCTGGTTCTGGGCGATGAAGCGGCCGGGTATTTACTAGGAATGGAGAGCTTGCCCCAGGTTGAATATCTGCCCCTTAATGAAATTCCGCATGTGATTAAGGACCTACGCATAGAGGAGCACGGCAGAGGGATGGTGGCGCCTGGACCTGCAGATTTGGCTTATGTCATCTATACATCGGGAACTACGGGGAATCCAAAGGGAACCCTGATCGAGCATAGAAATGTGGTCAACACGCTTCTTTTTCGCAAGAAGGCTTACCATCTGGGTCCTCAGGACGTTACTTTGCAATTGTTCTCTTGTGCCTTTGACGGATTTGTCGCCAGCTTCTTTACGCCTCTGATTTCCGGGGCCAGCGTGATTATTCTGGGCGGGGACGGGAACCGGGACATGAACCGTATACGGGAAGCCATTGTTGCGGGCGGTGTAACTCATTTCATTTGTGTACCTATGCTGCTTGAGTCAATGCTTGAGCACATCAGGCAGGAGGACTTGGTCACCCTACAGACAATTGTACTGGCCGGTGACAAAGTTTCCCCTGCACTTGTCAGCAAAGTTAAAGGCATCGGAAACGGAGTGGAGCTGGCAATTGAATATGGTGTGACCGAATGTTCCGTATTGTCCGCAGTGCACAGAAATCAACAGGAGGAAGAGGCGGTCCGTATCGGCAGACCCATTGATAACACCTCCATTCTGATTGTGGACAAGCGGGGAAATCTTCAGCCGATAGGCATGTACGGCGAGCTGTGCATGATAGGCACAGGCATCTCTTCCCGGGGTTATCTCGGTAAGGAGAACTTGACCCGCGAGAAGTTCATCGAGCAGTCCTATATACCAGGCGGAGGCAATCTGTACAAAACAGGTGATATAGGAAGGTGGCTGCCGGACGGAACCATTGAGCTGGCAGGCCGGCTTGATCATCAAGTCAAGATCAGAGGCTACCGGATCGAGCCGGCTGAAATTGAAAGGGCGCTACTGCGGCATACCGAAATTAAGCAAGCTGTAGTTCTAAGCGGGATGGGGGGAAGTTACGCCCCGGAACAGGCTTTGCATGCGTACTATGTGCTGCAGCGCCCCGGAACTACGACTTCAGATTCGGAGCTCCGGGCCTATTTACGCAGCTGCTTGCCGGAATATATGGTACCGGCCTATTTTATTGAGCTGGATGAAATAGCACTGACGCCTAACGGCAAGGTGGATACCTCAGCCTTATTGCGGACTGAACGGATCGCTGCTAAGCATATTCCTCCTCAGGGACAGGTCGAGCAAGCATTGGCTGCCATTTGGGCGGATATTTTGGAAATCCCCATACAGCAGATTAGCCGGGATTCCAATTTTTTCGAGCTGGGCGGTCATTCCTTAAAGCTTACGGCACTGACTGCAAAAGTCTATAAGCAGATGCAGGCCAAGCTGTCTATCAGCGAACTTTTTGAAAAGCTCACGATTCAGGAACAGGCGGACTGCGTAAAAAGCGCCCTGAAGATGGAGTATACCCCCATTGAAAGAGTAAGGGAACAGAATCATTATCCGCTGTCCTCAGCCCAGGCCAGATTGTACTTTCTGCATCAGCTGCAGCCTGACAGCACCGTGTACAATTTAAGCGCTGTACTGACGATGGAAGGAGATGTTCACAAGGAACATATGGAAGATGTGTTCCGGCGGTTAATCCAGCGACATGAAGCCTTCCGGACCTCCTTCCACCTTATCGAAGGGGAGTACGGACAGTGTATTCATGCAGAGGTTCCTTTTTCCCTGCCGCTGCTCTCCTGCGGCAGCGATGAAGAAGACCTGGAAGCCATCATCTCAGATTTCATACAGCCCTTCGACCTTGCCGAGGCCCCGCTGCTGAGAGCAGGGCTCATTCGGCAGACCGGCAGCAGGGTGCAGCTTGTGGTTAACCTTCACCATATCATTGCAGATGGAGTATCTCTTCAAATTCTGATTGAAGAATTCATGGCTTTATATTCAGGCAGCGACCTTCCTGAGATCAGAGTAAGCTATAAGGATTATGTGAACTGGCTGGAGCTGAACAAGCAGGAGCTTGAAAAGGACAGAGCGTATTGGACAAATCTGTTCCAGGGAGAAATCCCTGTGCTGGAGCTGCCGCTAGATTATCCGAGACCGGGGATCAACCGGTTCGCAGGCAGCACCTTAAGCTTCACCATTCCGGCTGATATTGCAGCTTCAGTGAAAAAACTGGCAATCGCAGAGAATGTCTCTATATTCATGGTTCTGCTGACTGTTTATTTTATGTTGCTTAACAGACTTACTGGCCAGAAGAACATTGTTGTCGGGAGTCCTATTGCAGGCCGCAAGCACGATGATCTTGCTAATGTAATCGGGATGTTCGTAAATACCTTGGCGCTCAAAGGGGAAGTATCGTCTGCGGTTACTTTCAAAGAGCTTCTTCGCCAAGTAAGAGAAACAACCTTGAAGGCTTATGAGCATCAGGATTATCCGTATCAGGAGCTGATTGAGCATGTGGGCGCCGTCAGAACTTTAAACCGTAATCCTTTATTTGACACTATGTTTATGGTTCAAAATACGGATATACCGGAGCTTCGGCTTCCTAACCTGAACATAACCCCTAATAGCTATCAAAGGGATACATCAAAGTTTGACTTGACCTTGCAATGTACGGAGGTGAACGGGACATTATGCTTTGAATTTGAATACGCAACAGCCTTATTCAAGGCTTCCACAGTGGAAAGATTCGCTGATTATTACCAGCGCCTGCTTGCGGATGCGCTGAGACGTCCAAGCCGTTCCGTCGGGGAGCTTGAGCTGTTGTCCGGAGAAGAGACGGAACGTATGCTTGTTCAATTTAATCACACTGCTGAAGTGTATCCCCGGGACAGCAGTATCATCCAGCTGATAGAAGGCCAGGTTGGGCGTACTCCTGACGCTGTTGCAGTCCATTGCGGTGACAGCAGCATTACTTACAAGGAGCTGAATGAACGCTCCAACCGGCTGGCCCGGCTTCTTCAGCGGAAAGGAGCCGGCGGACATGTTGTAGCCTTGCTTGCTGAGCGCTCTATTGGGGCTGTGGTTGCTATACTGGCTGTGCTGAAGGCGGGGGCGGCCTATGTACCGATCGACCCGCAATATCCGGCCGCCAGACAACAATACATTTCGCAAGACAGCGGGGCTGTATTGCTGCTGGCTCAAGAAGCAGCAATACGGAATAAGGAAGATCTCATGCTAACCTTTTCCGAAGAAGATATTCTCATTATTGAGGAAGATAAGCTGTATCTGAGCTATGACAGTGCAGATCTAGGATTAGCTATTGGTGTAGAGGATACTGCCTATATTATTTACACTTCCGGGTCAACCGGACAACCCAAAGGGGTTGAAATCAGTCATAGAGGCTTGACTAACTATGCTTGCTGGGCTTCCAGACAATATGTTAGGGGGGAGCAGCTACATTTTGCCTTGTTCACTTCCCTGTCCTTTGATTTGACCGTCACCTCGTTGTTTGTGCCGTTGATCAACGGCAATGCAATTATCGTGTTTAACGGCAGGAACGAACAACTGCTTGACGATGTAATGAGCTGCGACAAAGTGGGAGCCGTGAAGCTGACTCCTTCTCATTTAAAGCTGTTACACGGTAAGAAGCACAGCCATTCTGCCATTAAGAGGTTCATTGTAGGTGGAGAGAGCCTTTCAACCGCATTGGCTGATGAAATATGGCGGCTTTATGGAGGCCGGGCGGAAATCTTCAATGAGTACGGTCCAACTGAAGCAACGGTTGGCTGCATGCACTATTTATTTGACCCTGCCAGAATGACAGGGACGTCCGTTCCGATAGGACAGCCTGCTGGAAATACTAGCGTATACCTGCTGGATAAGTGCCTGCAGCCCGTTCCGGAAGGAGTGTCCGGAGAAATGTACATTGCCGGAGACGGGTTAGCCAAAGGATATATTGGAAATCAAAAACTTACAGCCGAAAGGTTTGTAGACAATCCTTTTGCAGTCGGAACAAAAATGTATAAGACAGGTGACACAGCCAGGATGGCGGATGGTGAAATGATCTATCTGGGGCGGGAAGATCAGCAGCTCAAAGTCCGCGGATACCGGATCGAACCGGGCGAAGTGGAAGGAGTACTCTCTTCCTTTCCTATAGTTAAGGAGACGGTGGTTGATGTAATTGACCTCAACAACGCCAATGGCGACAAGCAATTAATTGCCTATGCAGTGTCTTCCCAGCAACTCGATACTGCTGAACTTCGGCGTTACGCTGCTGAACATCTGCCTGACCACATGGTTCCTGCCTATGTATTACAGGTTGACAGTATTCCGCTTACGGTCAACGGCAAGCTGGATAAGGAACGGCTGCCCCGTCCTGATCGGTATTTGCTCCAGCCGAAATCGAAATATATCCGGCCGGCCTCCGGGGTAGAGGAGCAAATTGCGGCCATATGGATGGAGATTCTGCAGCTGGATAGTGTCGGAGCCGATGATCAATTTTTTGAGCTGGGCGGGAATTCTATGCTTCTCCTAAAAATGAACAGCCGTTTGGAGCAAGAGTTCCGGCGGGATATCCCGGTAGCGGATTTATTCGCTCATCCAACAATTAGCCATCTGGCGAGGTATTTAAGCAATAAAGCTTCCTCTCTGGAGGCGTGTGACCCTGACATCGAAGCAGGGATTGAATTAATGCAGGATACCATTTATAACTTGACCGGTGATCACAATGCCTAATATCCCGCAATCCAATGCATATACAGGACTGGAGATCGCGGTAATCGGCATGGCGGGAAGATTTCCGGGAGCCGCAGATCTGGAGGAATATTGGAATAATCTCGTGAATGGAAAAGAGTCGATCTCCTTTTTTACCGAAGAGGAGCTGCGACAAGCTGGCTGGGACGAAGAAACGTTAAGCAGCCCTGGATATGTTCCGGCAAGAGGTGTAGTCAGCGGCCTGGAATACTTCGACTCCAATTTTTTCGGCTATAATCCGCTTGAGGCAGACATAATGGACCCGCAGATTCGATTTCTTCATGAATGTGCTTGGCATGCGCTGGAGGATGCAGGCTATAATCCGCATTCCTACGCCGGGAATATCGGAATTTGCGTCGGAGCCTCCGCCAATTTCAATTGGGAGGCCCATGCTTATATGGATGAGCGTTTTGATCACTCGCTTTATCCTTATATCAATGTTCAGTTCTTGGCCACTCTTTTGGCCTACAAACTGGATTTGAAGGGGCCAGCATACGTGGTCAACACTGCTTGTTCCACTACTCTGACTGCTATCCATCAAGCATGCAGAGCAATCCTGACGGGTGAGTGCCGGATGATGCTGGCCGGAGGCGTGTCCATCACGGCCCCGCTTAAGCAAGGCTACACTTACGACGAGGGAATGATTATGGCTCCGGACGGACATTGCCGGTCTTTTGACGATGAGGCACAAGGAACCGTCGGCGGCAGTGGTGCTGGAGTAGTTGTGCTTAAGCGATTAAAGGATGCATTGACAGACGGTGACAACATTCATGCGGTAATCAAGGGCAGTGCCATGAATAATGACGGTAGCAAAAAGGTAGGCTATACGGCTCCAAGTGTAGAGGCTCAAGCCCTTGCTGTCAGGCAGGCATTAAAGGTTGCTAGAGTTATGCCGGAGAGTCTTTGTTATGTGGAGGCTCACGGTACAGGTACGGTGCTTGGCGATCCGACGGAAATCCAGGCTTTAGCACAAGCCTTCGATTCAAAAGCAAGACAGTTCTGCGGAATCGGTTCGGTTAAGAGCAATATCGGACATTTGGACGCTGCCTCCGGCATAGCGGGCTTTATAAAAACCGTGTTGATTTTGAAGCACAGCCGGATTCCGCCTACGCTTCATTTCGAATGTCCGAATCAGCACATTGATTTTGTTAACAGCCCCTTCTATGTCACGGATGAATGCACCGAGCTGGAACGCGGGCCGCTGCCGCTGCGGGCAGGAGTAAATGCACTGGGAATTGGGGGCACTAACGTGCATATCGTATTGGAGCAGGCCCCCTTTGACAGCCATTGTACAGAGACGGGACATAGCCCGTATATACTGCCACTCTCGGCATTAACAGAGAAGACACTCTCAAGAATGGTTGATCAGCTTGAGACTTATCTGGAGGGACACCCGAATATTTCGCTGCATGCTGCGGCTTATACCCTGCAGGAGGGAAGGAAGCATTGGACACACCGGTGCATACTGCTGTGTGAGAGAACAGCAGACGGGTCCCGGATTAATGTTCGGCGGCTGTATCCCTCAGATATAGACGCAGACATATGGCCCGGCGATAGCTTCCTTCAAGAAATAGTTATCCTTTGGCTGCAAGGCCGGGAGGTGAATTGGGAGCTTCTATACAGGGATAAACCAGGAAACCGGATTTCATTGCCTGTCTATTCTTTTGAGCGGGAGGCGTACAACACCAGAGTCATTCTCCTCAAGAATCGGATCAGGTCCGGGAATGATTGTGATTCATTGCCTGCTGCTAAGGAGAAGCCCCGGCTAGCCCTAGGTTCGGATTATCATCGGTCGGCGTTAAGCGCGCCGTTTGAGCCGCCGGTTACCGAGTTTCAGCAGTTGTCGGCTGAGGTGCTCTCGGAGCTTACCGGAATCCGGTGTATTGGAATTCATGATAACTTCTATGAATTGTCCATCGACTCTATCAAAGCGATCCGTTTGGCATCCAAACTGCATAAAGCCGGCTTCAAGGTAGGGGTACAGCAAGTAATGAGCTATCCTACCATTGCTGCTCTGGAAGAACAGACTGCCCATAGCACCAGGCAGTATTCAGAGATGAAGGAACAGAAAACACAATTCAATTTCGTTATAGAACAGGATCAGCGCTTGAGCAGCGAGGTGATTAACGGAATTAAGGAGCGTTATCCTGAGGCCGAAGCGGTATATCCGCTTTCACCGATGCAGAATTTAATTCTCGCCCAGAATATTGCGGCTTATAAAAAAGGTAATGATGTGTTTGCACTCGTGTTCAAGATAACGGGCGAAATGGATGCAGCAATGTTCTGCAGGGCATGGGAGGAGATGGTCAAGCGGCATCCGATATTAAGAACAGCTTTCATCTGGCGTAGGGTGCCTGAACCGCTTCAGGTTGTCTACGGGCAAGCAACTCCCGACATCAAACAATTCGACTGGTCCTGCTTAACTGCCGAAGAGCAGCAATTGGCTGTACAGGCCTATATTGCAGAAGAGCGGAGCAGAGGCTTTAAGGTAACAGAGGCACCGTTAATGCGGGGATGTCTGGCTAGAACCGATAGGCTCAACCACCATTTTATCTGGACTTTTCAGCACTCGCTCATTGACGGCTGGAGTATGCATTTAATCATTAATGAGCTGCTGATAGCTTACAAGGCTCTCATGAATCAAAGTGCAATTGGTCTTGACAAAAGCAAATCTTTCCATAGCTATATTGAATGGCTTCAACAACAGGATCAAGAGCCGGCAAGACAATTCTGGCAGGAGGAATTTGCCGGGTTCGCTCCAGTAAGACCGCTAACTGATGGTATGAAGAGAAAAGAAATGTCTGATTTCAATATCGTAACGCAGGAGCTGGTGCTGCCTGAAGCGTTCATGGAGGAGGCCGGCGCTTTCTCAAGAAGAAACGGCCTGACGTTAAATACGTTGGTTCAAACAGCCTGGGGAGTACTGATAAGCCATACAACGGGCAACAACGATGTCATTATTGGTGTGGAAACGTCCGGCAGATCTGAAGGGTTAGAAGGGATTGAAGGCATGGCAGGGCTATTCATTACTGTTGTTCCGGTAAGGATCACTATCCCCCCGGCAGCAGTCTGTACCGAATGGATGAAGCAGTTTCAGACCCGGCAGCTAACGATGCGTTCTTATGAGTATGCTACAACCCAACAAATCTCAAAGTGGTCTGACGTAGCGATGGATCTGCTCCAGCAGGCGATCTATGAACGGACACTTGTATTTCAGAATATTCCTATGGAACTCGAGGAGAAGGAATATGAGGGCATTCGCATGAGTATTGAGGGCCGCGTTTCACAAATCAATATTCCTCTGAGAATATACGTAACCCCGGCGAGTACGCTAACTCTGTTGATCTGCTATAACGAGAGCCAGTATTCATACAAATCTGTGAAAGAGCTATTGAATCAAATGGCCCATCTTCTACAAACCATCATCCGTCACAAACACCTTGATTTCAATGAATTACTGAAGGCAATACACTAAAATACCTCCCGGAGGTGCAGCATGCTGCAAACGATAAATGAAACGGTATTGTTGATTCTTAAAAGAAATCTGGAACTCGACGAAGGGGATAGCCTGGAGCTTGATGACGATCTGCTGCTGCTTGGTATCAACTCGATCAACTTCATCCGAATCGTAGTGGACTTTGAAACGGAATTCGGATTTGAATTTGGTGAAGAAGAGCTCGATTATAACCTGTTCAGAACGGCGGGTAAACTAATCGAATATATCGAAAACAAGCTGGAGGGGGTAGCATAGATGGGGAATGTAATCATCACCAATTCCTGCAATTTGAACTGTCCATTCTGTTTTGCAACAGAAACCAAAAGCAATGAGGAGGTTAAATTTCAGCATATGTCGTTGGATGAGTTCCGCAGCATATTGAAATTTGATCATAATCTAGTTACCAATCTGTGCGGAGGCGAACCGACAACCCACCCCAAATTCACCGAGATGCTGGAGGAGCTTCTTTCGGTCCGGGGAAAATATATTAATGTTTTGACGAATGGAACGTGGTCTGACAAGGTTCGTGAATACATTGCCGGGCTGCCCTTCGAGAAGTCGAAGCGCATTGTCTATCTGTTTAATGTGCTGCATCCGGATATGTACACAGAGAGGCAGAAGAACAGACTGTATGCCGCTTTGAGAGCAGTTAACCCCGAAACGGCCTTTATTGGTTTTACCATTTATAAGTATCCTTTTGATTATTCTTATATCTTAGAGATGGCCCGCACCTTCGGAATCAAGAGAATAAGGTACAGTATCGCCGCTCCCAATATCCATGATTCTGCTGCTTTTCAGATTGATCCCTCACAAGATTTCCGGGAGTTGGCAGATGTGGTTTATGACTTTATTATGGATGCCCGGGCGCTAGGACTTGAGGTCAATCCCGACTGCGGATCGTTGCCGCCCTGCGCATATACTAAGGAGCAGTTGGCCGATCTGATGCTGGTTAAACCCGGTCTGAAATTTAACTGCAGCGCAGTGGTGGATATTGCCCAAGGCGGTGAAGCATGGAGATGCTACAGCCTCTATTCCATTATGAAGGCGAACACCAAGGATTTTTCCGGTATTCAAGACCTCACTGATTACTTCAATCGCCGAACCCGGCTACTGGCAGACATTGATATTCTCGATGAATGCAGGGATTGTGAGCATAAGCGCAGCGGATTATGTTATGGCGGCTGCTTGTCCTATCATGTAATCGCTGCGTGGAAAAAGGATCGGGAATACAGCTTTTTCCCTATAGATAATGATCTTGAACTTCTTGCCTCCATTCCCCACCTGGATTACAATGTATTGAATCTATGGAAAAAAAGTGCGGATGAAACGATTGTGTATGTACGACGGGATCAGCAGCTTCAGACTAAAACATTGCGGAATGACCCTGTATTTCTGGCGTTTATTAAAGCATGCAACGGCAAGACTGCTGTGAAGGATATTATTGAGGAATTGGCGGATTATTTCGACAATGGTGAAGAAGCTGCTGCGGAGGTAATGGCAATGGCTCGGCTGCTATTTGATCATTACTCGCTACATCTGGAGACGGCATTGGCTTCGCCGCTGCAGCCGCATATCAGTGCAAAAAGGAGAGAAGCACATGAAGTATTATAAGAAATTAATTGGAGAGAAGTGTTACTTAACCTCTGTTGCTTCAGACGATGCAGAATCCTGGACCTGCTGGTTCAATGATCTGGAGGTGACGGTGCCGCTTGGAAATGAAGCTTATATTCCAACGTCTCTGGACAAGGAGCGTGAAGGTATCGAGCATGCTCTCAAATCCGGAGCGCATATGTTCAGTATTGTGGACCTGCAGAGCGACATTGCCATTGGACGCTGTCTGCTGTTTGACGTCAACCTAATCGACCGGAATGCCAAGCTAGGTATTTTTATCGGCAACAAGGAATTTTGGGGAAAAGGATTTGGCTCTGACGCACTGAGACTTCTATTGGATTACGGGTTCAATTTGCTGAACTTGAATAACATTATGCTGGGGGCGTTCGCCTTTAATGAAAGAGCTATTCAATGCTATAAGAAGGTTGGGTTTAAAGAGATTGGCAGAAGAAGACAGGCCCGCATTATCGGAGGAGTAAAGTATGATTCCGTTCTCATGGATATGTTGGCCGAGGAATTCGAGTCTATATTTGTGAAGCCTATCATCGCAAGCTCGTCGGCCGGCCATTAGGAATAAGGCGGCGGTATCCGGGAGGTATTCCAGGGCTGCCGCTCTTTTTAATTAATTGGAATCGTTTTCTAATTCTTGAGAAAGTGGAGGGGCCGAGCATGAGTATAGTCACACTCCCTGTCGCCAAGCCTATGATTACCTGCTATCCTTACTTCTCCAATCTTTTATCGGTTATTCAGAATCATGCTTGCACCTACCCTTGGGTACTCGATCAATTCTTAAGCCTGGAGATGCCCGCCGATCCTCTCGATATGCGGTTGTCTTTTCACACCTCGCTATTCTGGAAGTCTTGTCCGTTCGTCCATTATGAGCGTCTTGACCGCCAATGGGTTACAAGAAAGTGGAACTCTGCAGCAGAATTTGTTATGGAATGCCTGAATAACGGCAAGTATGTCTACATGCTCGTTAATCATAGCCACATCGGATTTTCGAATCATTCCGGGCGTCACGATTTGTTCATATACGGGTATCATTTAGAGGAGAAAAAGCTGTATGTGGCCGATAATTTCAAGGATGGCAGATACTCCTTAGAGGAATTGGAATTTGCTGCTTTTGAACTGGCATTTGAACAGTTATCCCCTCAGGATGATTGGCTGAACGGAATTGAGCTGATTGCTTACCGTGAGCGCCTTCACTGGTTTGATCCCAGGGTCATTAAGCGCAAACTGATTCAGTACCGGGACAGCTATAACTTCTGTGAAGCTCAGCGAATTGCTTCAGAATACTATAAAATTAACGGTTCCTTTGGATTGGCGGTCTACGATAAGCTACTATATCATCTGGACCTGCTGCAGCAGGGCAAATCAACATTCGATGTTCGTCCCTTTCATGTTATATATGAACATAAACAAGTGCTTGAAGCGTTAACAAAATACATGGGGAAGCAGGGACACCTGCCTTTTTTACCTGAATTGACAGAGCAATGCGCCCGGTTAACGGCGATTGCACTGTCAGTTCGTAATCTCTACTTAAAGAGCGTGGTGACTGCAAGCATTCTGCGTTTGCCTGATCTGAAGGATAAGATCGCTGAACTGAGAGCTATGGAGACTGTAGTGCTGAACAAGCTCATTGAACAGATCCGGACTGAAGAATGGATAGAGCCCGGTAATTTGGCTGAGCACTCCTCTATTAATGCCTCAAGTATAAGTTTATACCTGCAGTATTCTCCTGCACAGCTCAGCAACCCGGATATCGAATACCCGTATTACAGTCCATCTGCTCCCGAATTCCCACTGGATCTTAGTTTTGCATGGGAGCAGCCTCAATCCGTTCGCCGGATTTTGATCAAAACGAGATTTGGGCAATCTATTGGTGTGACAGATTACGAAATCTATGGACTGCAGGCGGGGGAGTGGCTCCTGCTTGCTGAAAGGCACTGTACGAATTATCAATATAATAACTATGTAGTGGAGACGATTCAGATCCATCTGGATGCTCCATTTCGAACAACTCAGATACGGTTTAAGATTCTGAAAGCCAATACGGCCTGGAACAGATTCGAGATCAATTGGATAGGTATCTACGAATGATAGAAACAGTTGTTAGCCATAAGTTTGTAAAATCAAAACCCATCCCCGATTCTATAATTGGGGGTGGGTTTTCTATTTCTCGCTGAATTGAAATAAATAATTTTACCCTTTCAATTTAAAACATTTATGCTATAATCGTAATTATTACGATTAAAACATTTGGAGATGAGGCCCATACTACGCTATTTGTTGCAACGTTTGTTACAGCTTTTCCCCGTGCTGCTAGGCATCTCTGGTATTACCTTTGCGCTGATGCGCTTAACACCTGGTGATCCGGCAGAGATTATGCTGCGTGCTGACGGTATTAAACCTACTTATGAAGCTATTGAGGCGACCAGACATGCAATGGGTCTGGATGGTCCTGTACATATGCAATATTTTCATTGGTTATACCGGGTGCTTCATCTCGATCTGGGCCACTCTTACAGCAGCAGCCGCCCGGTGTTCACAGAGCTGATGAACCGCTCTCCGGCAACAGTGCTGCTAACTGGCTGTTCCGTATTGGCCGCTGTTCTTATTGCCTTACCTATGGGTATCGGGTCTGCACTATATCCGGGCAGATTGCTTGACCGAATGGGGAGAGTCTGTGCACTGCTTAGTGTCTCGATGCCAAGCTACTGGTTAAGTCTGCTCCTGATTTATTATGGTGCAGTCAAGCTGAGGGTATTTCCTGTCATGGGAATGGACGGGGTGTCCAGTGTTATTCTACCAGCGCTTACCCTTGGATTTGGAATGGCGGGGGTCTATATCCGTCTGATTCGTTCAAGCCTGCTGGACGTTCTAAGGATGCCCTACATCAAAGCAGCAAGAGCCAAGGGACTACAGGAATGGATAATTATAACGATTCATGCACTCCGCAATGCACTGCTTCCAAGTCTCACACTCCTTGGGGTTAACATCGCAGGGTTACTCGGCGGTTCCGTGATCGTGGAAACTATCTTTTCCTGGCCGGGAATCGGGAAGTATGCCATCGAAGCTATTTTTGCCAAAGACTATATTGTCATTCAGGGGTACGTATTATGGATGGCTGTTGTCGTTGTCCTGATTAACTTGACAGTAGACTGGTTACATCTGCTGCTGGACCCGCGAATCAGGCTGCGGTGACGCTGTTGAAGGAGCGAATTGTCATGTTTAGGACTGGCCTATTTAAAAATAACGGAGCCAAGCTGGGAGCGGGCATCGTACTTGTGTTCATCATTGCGGGGCTCTTTGCACCTTGGCTGTCACCCTCCGATCCGCTGCAAATTCACATGGAGCATAAGCTGAGTCTGCCTTCCTGGCAATATCCGCTTGGTACGGATCATCTGGGGCGCTGTGTTCTATCCCGCTTAATCTATGGGACAAGGACCTCCCTGTATTATTCGTTCATCGTGCTGGCCATTGTTTTTGCGATTAGCATCCCTGTCGGCCTACTGGCTGGTTACGCAGGCGGTAAGATTGATCATTTGATGATGCGGATTACGGACATCTTACTTGCCTTTCCCAGCTTAATTCTGTCCCTTGCCATTACAGCCATGCTAGGTCCCAGTATGAAGAATCTGTTAATCGCATTTACAGCGGTCTGGTGGACGGGGTATGCCAGAGTCATCCGCAGCATGGTGCTTCAAATCAAGGAAAGAGGATATATTACCGCTGCGAAGGCGTCAGGCACTTCCCATGTACATATTATTCTCAGGCATATTCTGCTGAACGCAGCCCGGCCTATTCTGGTGCTGGCTTCCATGGAGGTGGGTACGATTATGCTGTCCATTGCGGGTTTGTCCTTTTTGGGTCTGGGTGCTCAGCCGCCTACGCCGGAATGGGGAATTATGCTGAACGACAGCCGGGCCTATATGCAAACCGAGCCGCGGCTGATGCTCTACCCGGGAATGGTAATCATGGTTGCGGTTCTGGGCTTCAATCTGCTGGGAGAAGGCCTACGCCGGTCTGCACATGATTTCAATTCTGAAGGGAAGTGAGGGGCCAGAATATGAGAACAGAACCGCCACTGCTGAAGGTCAGTCATCTATGCACCAGCTTCCATACAGGAAGTGAGCAAGTCAGGGCTGTTGAAGATGTAAGTATCGAAGTGAATTCCCGGCAGATTGTTGCTCTGGTGGGCGAGAGCGGCAGCGGGAAAAGTGTGACGGCGATGTCCATTTTAGGATTATTAGATCCTCCGGGAACTATTGATAGTGGAGAAATCTGGCTGGGAGGCACCAATCTTCGTGAGTGCACCAGCCGCCAGTTAAGGAAGCTCCGGGGAACGGAAATGGCGGTGATCTTTCAAGATCCCATGAACGCGCTGAATCCGGTACTCTCGATCGGCAGGCAAATTATAGAGACGATTATTCTGCACCGCCGGGTTTCGAGACAAGAAGCGAGAGTACTGGCTATACAGCAGATGCAGCAGGCCGGTCTCGCCAATCCTGAACAGCTGCTGGGTAAATATCCTTTTCAAATTAGCGGCGGTATGTGTCAGCGGGTGATGATCGCCATCGCACTGGTCTCTGGTGCAGGTCTGCTTATTGCCGATGAGCCGACTACGGCACTCGATGTAACCATTCAAGCCCAGATTCTCAAGGAGCTGGACAGGATCAGATGGGCAAACGACGTCGGTATCCTGTTCATTACGCATGATCTCGGCGTTGTTGCGGAGCTCGCAGATTATGTGTATGTGATGAAATCCGGAAGGATTGTGGAATCGGGCAACGTCTTTGACATGTTCTCAAGTCCGGTGCATCCCTACACTAAATACTTAATGGATTGCAGATAACAACGGTAATATCACTATATTCTATAGGAGTGGGTGATCTATGAAGCTGCTGGAAGCAGTAAGCCTGAACAAAAGATATGGGATGGAAAGGAGGTGGTTCACACCGGGTGTAAGGGGTGTGCAGGCTGTGAACAATCTGTCCTTCAGTCTGGAGAGCGGGGAGACCCTGGGCCTTGTGGGTGAAAGCGGCTGCGGGAAAAGCACGTTGGCCAGGTTGCTGCTGGGACTGGAGAAACCGTCTTCCGGAAGAGTTCTGTACCGAAGTGAGGACTATACAGACTGGAGCTTCAGCAAGATGCGCACGATCCGTAATAGGATGCAGATGGTATTTCAGAACAGTCTGGCCTCGTTTAATCCATTGTTTACGGTAGAGCAGATAATCGGAGAGCCTCTTCGCAACTACGGGGAGCGGAAGGCACAGACACTCAGGGTCATGGTAGAAGATACGCTTGAGCGGGTAGGACTTGAACGGCAGCACATTCACCGTTATCCGCACGAGCTCAGCGGCGGCCAGCAGCAGAGGGTTGGAATTGCCAGAGCGATCGCACTTCGCCCGGAGCTGATTATCTGCGATGAACCGTTCTCGAGCCTAGATGTCACTCTGCGTAAGCAAATGATGGATCTGTTGCAGGAATTGAAGCGTGAGCTGGGATTATCCTATATTTTCATTACACATGACTTGTCCGTTGTGAACCGTTTCTGCGACAGTGTGGCCGTGATGTATCAAGGAGGCATTGTGGAGAGGCAGACCGGTGAGCACATCATGCAGCACGCAGACCACCCTCATACCAGAAGATTGCTCTCCGCAGTACCCGTACAAGATCCCCGCTTAAGGGGCCATAGGATAAGTAGAGAGAAGGAGTACAGAGAATGAGAACACATCCAAAGTCAACCAGCCTGTTTACAAAATCGTTATTCTTAATGTTCCTTGTAGTAACCATGGGGATATCAGGCTGCAGCAGCCGCAATTACAGCAGCACTTCTTCGGCCCGGTCCAATCCTGCTGCCAGTGGAGGAGCCGCACCAATAGCTGAGACTGGGGACAAAACCCTCACTGTGGCCATATCGGCAGATGCCGGTATAGATCAGCTGGATGCCGGGGCCTATAAGGGTTCGATGAATGTTCATGCGATGATCTATGACGGATTAGTAGAGTATGGTGAAAAGGGTGAAATCCTGCCGTCGCTCGCTGAATCCTGGGACATATCAGAGGATGGGAAAAGTTATACCTTCCATCTTCGCCAGGGCGTCAAATTCTCAGACGGTACGGAATTTAATGCCGATGCGGTGAAGTTCTCCTTCGAACGCTGGATTAAGGACCCGGCCAATTCGTTGAATGTGGCTACAGCTATGGAATCGCTGGTTGTAGTGGACGAGCATACCATTACTATGAATTTTAACAAAGCGTATTACCCATTCCTGACCGAGCTATCCTTTGCCAGACCCGTCCGGATGATCAGCCCTTCCGCAGTGGAGCCTGCAGGTGATATTAATGGCACATTCGTCAAAGCAGTTGGAACCGGGGCTTGGATGGCAGAGAGCTATACAACCGATCAGGAGGCCGTACTCGTCAGAAACCCTAACTATTGGGGAGAAATGCCGAAGCTGTCCAAAATTATAATGAAGGTGATCCCTGATCCACAGTCCAGAGTACTTGCGCTGCAAAGCGGGGATGTTGAACTCGCCGGGGGACAATTGGGTAAGATTCCAATAGAGAGCGTGCCAGTGATCGAAGCGGATTCTTCACTAAGCCTGCAAATAGCACCTGGAACCAACTCGCATTTCATGATCTTCAACTACCATACGCCAGCCCTTCAAGACCTGAATATACGCAAAGCCATTAATCTAGCTATGAACAAAAAAAGCATTGTGAACGATCTTATGAACGGTATTGGCCAAGAAGCCAAAGGCTTGTTCCCGCTGACGGTTCCCTATGTGACAGAGTCGAATCATACGTGGTATGGTTACGATAAGCAGGAAGCGAAGGAGCTATTGGCAGCAGCCGGTTATAAGGATTCAGACGGAGATGGCATTGCCGAGAAGGGCGGAATACCGCTTGAGCTTAATTTCGTGCTTCAGCAAGCTGAATATCCCGAGTGGAAATCCATCAGTGAGCTGATCCAATCCGAACTGAGAGAGATAGGCATTGCAGTGAATCTTCAGGTGCTTGAGCCGAATGCCTATTATGATGCCTTATGGACAAGCAAAGCCTATGATCTCATCCTGTACCGGACTTATGATGACGCCTATAATCCGCATGCGTTCCTCCTGTCCCTGTTCCATCAGACGCCTGAAGCGCCTGCTGTGGTATGGTCTGATGCTGAGCTGGAAGCACAGATTGACACGGCAGTGGGAAGCACTGATCTGCAGGAGCGGCAGAACGCATATGATTCAATCTTCTCCAGAATGTATGAGGAGGCTATGTTTGCTGCTATATATTTCCCCGATGAACTATTGGCTGTCAATCAAAGAGTGACCGGATTCAAGCCGGGGCATACCACGTATAGCCCCATCTACTGGAATCAGCTGGATATACTTAAATAATGATGATGAAGGAGTGAATGACCAATGAGTATACAACAAGAGGTTGAACAGTATTGGGAAGGCGAAGCAGAGCTTTACAGTGAAGGCATTCAACAGGAGCTGAACGGTTTCCAGCGGGAAGCCTGGCTGAAGCTTATTTTGGACAATGCCCCGAAGCAGGAGAACCTGCATGTTCTTGATATTGGCTGCGGCCCGGGCTTCTTCTCGGTAATTCTCTCAAGCGCGGGACATTTGGTCACTGCGATTGATTGCACAGACAATATGCTGGAAGAAGCGCGCGCCCACTCCGACCGGGAGGGAGTCAACGTTACTTTCCGCAAGATGGACTCGCACAAACTGGACTTCGCTGCGGAGAGCTTCGATCTGATCGTATGCCGTAATGTCACCTGGAGCCTTGCCGATCCGAAGTCAGCCTATAAGGAATGGAGAAGAGTTCTCAAGCCGGGAGGGCGGCTGCTGATCTTCGATGCCAACTGGAACCGCCATCTATGGGACGAAGACATGCGGCAGAAGCATGCAGAGGATCAACGGGCTTACGTAGAGAAAGGCTTTGGTGAGCTTCCGCATCATAACGATATCGAGGAGACCGACCGTCTGAGCCTGGCATTGCCGCTGACCAGAGAGTGGCGCCCGGAGTGGGATGTACGGTCGCTCCATGAGGAGGGCTTCTCCACTGTCTACACTGAAGAGGATCTCAATGCCAAAGTAATGGACGAGAAGCACCAAGTCTTGTATCGGTCCACACCGATG
Organism: Paenibacillus tritici; assembly: GCF_013204885.1. Taxonomy (GTDB): domain Bacteria; phylum Bacillota; class Bacilli; order Paenibacillales; family Paenibacillaceae; genus Paenibacillus_AQ; species Paenibacillus_AQ tritici. The sequence continues at coordinate 160,053 of NZ_JABMKX010000011.1, read as the reverse complement.
TTTATGATTTGCGCGGAGAAATGAGAATGCCTCCCCCTCGTTCAATATGAACTTTTGAGCATAGTGACATCTTTAAAACCGCCTTTGGCGGTTTTTTTGTTAGGGTAAAAAACTCTTTTCGTCAATCTCACTTTTTAAACATTCATATCTACAAAGTAAAATGTATTTATACCTGTGTAACGTTGCATTATTCGGATGCTCTGCGTACTCGAATTTTAGCGGCATTCTCCATGGCATTTGTCCTGCCTTCCTTAATAGGACCTTACCTGGCAGCCCTTATTGCCTCCTATATGTCATGGCGATTTGTTTTCTGGATGGTTGTACACCTGATTTGATTGGCACTGAGTCTCACATTCCGCTCTTTCCGTGAACTGCAACTTCGGCAAGTACTAACGGGTCCATCCCCAAAAGCAGACTCGAAGACTCTTCATGCGATCCTGCTTGCAATAGGAACGGGGCTATTACTCACAGGACTCGGTATGTGATTACCGATGGGACAGGAATAGTACTGACTATGGGTGGTTTATTCGTCATGATCCCACCAATGCGGATACTTCTTTCTGCCTAAGGGCACTTTTGTGATGAAAAAGGATTGCCTGCTACATTGGTTTCCAGAGTATGTATGTAGCTTGTTAAATGGAGAGTTTTGTGATTTTGGCACTAACCGAAGTAAAGGGGTTATCAGCAGATTTGCCGGCCTCATTGTCGAAGCAGGTTCTCTGAGTTGGTCCGCCGCAGCGTGGTTGCAGGCGAAGCTTGATGTACGAGATCAAGGTCGTGGCCGAAAGCACAGAGTTATGGTAGGTATCGGGATAATGATCGCTGAGACTTTACTTGTGATCCTGGCCCTTATGCTGTCGGAAGGCGGAAATATACTCATCCTGCTCTCGCAAATGATTACCGGCTCGGTGTTGGAATGGCTAATCCTACGACTGCAGCCATTGCTCTACAACATGCGGCGCCCGGGAAAGAGGGAGAAATGTCTTCGAATCTGCAATTTGTGGATTCCTTCTATATGGGTATAAGTATAGGAGTGAGCGGCGCTCTAATCGCCTTGTCCGAGACTTTACAGTGGGGCATATCGACAGGAGTGGTGATGGTACTAACACTCTAATTACTATGGGTCTATTAAGTTTCTTGGTATCTTTACGAATCACCGAACTCGTTCATCAAGAACTCATCCGATCAGCCAGTCGAAAGAGAACCTTCCCATATAACGCATGACCATCACGTAGCTAAATACATCACGATCACGAGGAGCGGAGGAAAAATTTCGCTGGGAGGTAGATAGAATGGCACGTGTGTTAGTGGTGGTCATTACTCCGGCTGAAGGCCATGTGAATCCGTCGTTAGGATTAGTTACCCAATTGATTGACAACGGAGAGGAAGTTGTCTATGTATGCGCGGAGGAGAATCGTTCCCGAATTGAACAAACCGGAGCCCTACTCTAACCTATCCATTTCCGCAAGATGCCTTTTCTCATGATCCCGTGTTGAAAGCGTAGGAGTACAATCATCCTTATCAGCTTATTTATATGATGGTAGGCGGTATCATTCAGAGGATTATACCCGAGGTGTTTCGAGTGACCGGCAATCAAAGTTCGATTATTTGATTTTTGATTCGCTGATGGGCTGGGGAGGGACTATTCTTGCAGAAAAGCTAGGGATTCCTGCGGTATGTTTGATTGCTTCCTTTGCTTTCGTTGATACGTTAGGGACTGTTCGTAAAACCGTAAAAGAGAGACAAGAATAAACGTATGGGGATGGCCAGAACAGTTACTTTACTGCAATATACTTAACAATTATATATGTACAAAATTCATTCTATTCTAAGGTTTTAAGTATAATGGGACACATATATGATTTATCTGATGGGGCATGCGTTCCGAAAACCGACTGATACATATCCTAAATCAATAAAAAGTATAAAATGGGTATTTAGTCATAAAATATAACAATATTTAGGACATAGTAATTGTTTTTTCTACATAATAGGATATTATTGGTATCTTTAGTATGCACTATGGTATTCTATCTTTAGTTGATAGGATTGGAGGGATGAAAAAACTTTATTTATCTGATGAGCGAGCCTTCCACGCAGGTGTACGAAAACGGTAGAAGCCAGATCGGATATTGCTCATATCCACATCAGGGCTAGCACAAAACATCACCTTTGTGCATATATACAAGCATGAAGGGGACAGTAGAAGCCCTAACTTCTACATTTAAATTTTTAAGGAGGACAAACATGAAACGTAAGTTTGTATTATTAGGTGTAAGCGGTGTTTTAGCCCTGTCTATTGCATTCGGCGTAGTCATATATGGGAACGCGAAAGCAGAACCGAAACAACCCGTTCAAAAAGCAATTCATGCGAAACTTCAGGTATTTAATTTTGAAGATGCCCTTGAAAACTCTGATTTAGTTGTTAAGGTTGAAGTTGAGAAAAAGACAAGGGAACTATCCGAGCCTTCACCAAAAACCCTTTTCCAGGCAAAGATTCTTGATGAGCTTAAAGCCGATCCGTCGCTAAATGCTGATCAAATCCATATCCTCCAACAAGGTAATAGCGAGTGGAAGTTTAACCAAAATGATTTGTTTTTAGAAAATGAGCGTTATGTACTTTTCCTGAAGAAGGCAATTGGCATTGATGAACCGAATACCTATTGGATTTTAGGAGAAGAAACCGGTATGTATAAGGACTCCGGCACAGGTAAGCTACTGAAGCTGTCTTACTACGATAAACAACTAGAAGATATCGAAGACAAAGAATTAACAAAAAATTTTCTGAAAGACAATGAGAATAAGATGGATTCTAAAGAGGTCCAAATAGTCAATGAACAGCAGTTTAAGGACAAAGTTGAGAAAATTCTTAACAATTAGCCTAAACATAGAACAGGGAGAGGTTCATTTTGAAAAAACTACTCATTTTCACCGTATTGGTTTTTGCATTAATGGTGCCACCAACTGTGTCTGCCCATCCATTTGGGACGGCTTGTAATAGTGGAAGCGAGTTGTTCGGATGGTCGGTGGATTGCAGCAACCATCAAGCTACTAATTCTTTCTCTTATTATATTGGTAGTGGTATGGACTCCACTTACGCTTCCTATGTTTCAAATGGGGCATCAAAGTGGTCTGGAACGGTTTCAATTAGCAGAACATTCTCGGTAACTACAAATGGGAACATTTTTAAATACTCTGACCCTAATACTTCTAGCATTGCTACATTTCATAATTGGTCATCCAATAGTTCAGGGCATTTAACCCAATGGTACATTCGAATGAATAGTTCTCAAATGGATTATATGTCGGCAGGAGAGAATGCGGCTGTTATGGCACACGAACTGGGTCATGCCATTGGCCTTAATGATCTCTACACTTCGCCAAATTATAGTCAGTTAATGTACGGTTATAGCAACTACCCGGCTGTAACAGCCCCTACTAGTAAAGACATAACCGGTGCACAAGAAGCGACACGGCACTAAAAGTCTAATTTTCAAGATCTCATGCCGTATGACAGCGTTGGCAAGTGGAGTGGATAATTTGTACATGGATACGGAGAAAAGCGCCGATGCCCCAAACCGGGTCGGTGCTTTTTGTTCCGGTTGGCTGTCTTCTCCAAACACAAGCGTCGAAAAAATTTGAAACAAAAACATTTAAGTCGCGGTGGACAAGAACATGGTTCGATTTTCCATTAGGTGAATAACCAAAATATAAAGCATTTGTAGTTAAAGCCTCCATACAATAAATGATTTTATATAGCTTAGTCTAGATTTTACAAAGAATGAAATTCAGCGTTGTGTTCTTAATATTTCAAGAGGAATATATTCATCAAGAATAGGAACTGACCGATATATACTAAGAAACATTTTAATGAAAGAGATCTATTATGGTCAAACGTTTATCATCGAATATAAAAAAATCAAAATTATGCTATGGGCAAGTACAATAGTAAAAAAATACACTTTTGAAGAATGTGAGTTGGAGAAGTTACATGGACAGATCTACAAAATTGCTATTTGTTATAGTTTTGCTGGCAGTGCTCTATATTCCTGCATGTCTTTTTTCGTATTTGTTTTTCTTCAAAGTAATTAATTACGTTGATACTGGAATATATTACAGATATGCTACTAAAGATAAATTTGCAGAGGATATATACTTTTCGGAGAAAGTCGATGCTCAAACGAAAGTACTTAGCACTTTAAAAACGATTCTAGATTTACAGAACAAGGAGGTTCCCTCTAATAAACAACAGCTGTTTTCAGAACTGTTATCAGATGAAGATTTACTCAACAAAGAATTAGTGAAGAATGAGGCATTCATGAGTTATTTGAAAAATAAACACTTGGATATATCTAATGTTATATTTTACATGAAACAACTATCGAATTTAGATTCCACTATCTTAAGTGGATCGTTTTACTTCGTAGCTCTTATATTTATTTTTACATTGTATATTAAATTTAAATTTAGGATTGGTTTGTATTGGATTGCCGGAGGAGTGTATGTATTCTCGAATTTAACTTTATTTACATCTGGTTTATTTGGCAATTTATTTTATCCGTTCATGTCTTGGTTCGGCAATATGATTAATCAGGAAGTTGTTTACGATGATTACTCGAAAACAATGAACATTTTTCTCCCAACAATAAAGGAAGCATTTTTATCATATATTATCTTTGATACTATTGGACAGTATTATCAAGATCGTAAGAATAAAATAGAATCTAAGAAGATAAGAAATATATATTATTCAGTAAATTTAGCACTGGTAGGTCTTAGGAAAAGAAACAACTCAGCACTTAAAGTGAGTAAGTTACAGATCGATTTCATTGGTTTATGGAAGTACTGCAAAAGAAATAAGAAGGATCCTGAACTAAAAGAAATCAAAAACATTATTAAAGTGAACCTATCTGAATTTCTCAATAAAAAAAATTCCTTGAAACTTGCAGAAGCCATAAAAATACTTGAAGAAGTCAACTCAAGATTAGTTCGGTCAAAATCGGTAAAAGAATATATAGATGACACCAGACCCCAACAAAATCACTAAAATTTTATAATAATTAGAACACTACTATGTAAATTAACTGAATAGAGAAGACTTATAACATGAAATACAAGCAGATTTTACTAACAACTTTTATTGAATATTGCTAGTTTCGGATGTAGTTCTCAAGAATGATGAAAAGAGTTCTACTTCTCCTGAAAGAGAAGTTACTCCGATTTAAATGAAGGATTTTTCTGTTGAGAAAATTGGAAATACTAATGAATATTTCGCTTTAAAAATGAGTCGAACAGATGTTGAAAGAATATTAGGTCACCCTTTGCTAGAAAATAACAATGAGTTTAGGATTGACAGTACATATAATTCAGGAATTGAAATTTTATATCGGAACGAATATATTGTAGTTATAAGTTTATTACCAGATTCTGAGATGGTTTACCAGACGCATCGTGGACTTTATATAGGTTTGCCGAACAAAGAAGTAAAAGCACGTTTTAACCAGAAATCAGAAGAGACGTTGAGTAGTTCTAACATAAACTATTTATATGATTCAGAAATTGACGATGTTATTAAGAAAGCGCCAAATCCTCCTAAAGACAAAGTGTTTGTTTATAATATAGAAATGAATGTAATTACTGGGAAGATTCAAAAGATCAGACTTTGGGATAATCAAGCTTTCACAAGCACCGGTCAAATGCAATAGAAAAACTAACTGGTCACAAAATTACACTAACTATAAACTGCAAGACAGGCAAAATATTTGAAACGATCGAATAATAATAGAGAAACCCCCGCAAGTAATTTTACTGGCAGGGGTTTCATTGTCTTCAGGCGTAATCAAGAATAACTAGTGTCATTGTACTATTGTCGATGGACAAGAATATAATCCCATTAGAATTCGTGCCCAGCGTGGGTTTTCTGTTTTAACGGACCAAGTTCTTGTCCTTTTCCAAGATAAGAACTTGGTCCCATTGCGGATATTGGATATTAACATGGTATTATTTACCGATTAGATAACCATCTAAAACTAAACCAAGCGCGTAGAAGAGCTGATCAAAGGAGTTATGTTAATCCGGGCAGTTATTTACAAGCATTAGGTCTGTTCGGATTCAGAACGAGGAAATCACCGGGAAGCCCGGACAGCTTGTCAATGAGTTCATCCATACCGGACTCCAATTTGAATTCCATTTCCTCCCGGTAGAGCGGAACCAGGAAATACACCTGAACCTGATTGCCATCTGTCGTATGGACGGTGCTGACCTCTTCCGGCAGAGCGAACAGGATCACGCCAGACAGCTCAGTGTTTAGCGCATATGGCTCGTAATCCTCCGTATTGGGGATCGTATGGCCGTATCCAAGCCATGTCTGATACATATGCGGGAAGCGGGCAAGCATCTTCATCAGCCGGATCGGCCAGTAGTTCTCCTCTGCTTCAAAATCCTTCTGCGTAAGCGGCCAGTCCGCCGGCAAAAACATCATCAGCTCCGAGCGCTCAAGATGCTTGTACTCTTTACGGATCTCCTGTGGGAGTGTCATCGGCAAATCGCTCATCCCGTTGGTGTACAGCACTCGGTAAGGCTCATCAGGTGTAGCTTCCATAATGTTCACATCAATATGTACGATGTCTGAAATCAATTCATGGAATACGCCGGTTTCCCGGTTTGGAAAGACTTTATTAAAATGTTCGTTTAATTCTTCCATGTACAAAATGTCGGAGGGAGGCGTAAGCTGCTGCTCATCCGGAGCGTCATAGCCGTAAATTGTAGTGCCGTCTTCCGAGTTGCCCATTTCTTTGCCGCCAAACCATTTTTTGAAAAAGTTCATGTCTTTGCGCTCCTCTGTGCGGTTTATGAATTACACTTGGAAGTATAACAAAAGACATATCCCGGAGCGATGGGTCTATCGAATCGAATTACCTTGGATATCTATGCAAAAAGCTTAAATTCGTTTCTGTAAAAGTCAATCAAGCCGTCCCGCTTCATCCATGCAAGCTCTCTGGACAAAGCACTTCGGTCTACATCTAAATACTCGGCCATCGCTTCTCTGTCAAAAGGAATAGTAAACGTTTCTGTTCCCGCTTCACGCATAACTCTTGTTAAATAAGTTAAGACCTTATCCCGAATAGTAGGCATAATCAGACAATCATTCCGGTCATGCAGCTCTAACGCCCGTTCTGCGATACTATCAAAAAGATTGCCAAGTAATTGTTGGTGTGCCATACACCACTTCGTACAACGGCTCAATATGCTTTGGATAGGAATAAACAGAACTTCAAGCGGTTCTATTGCCTGTACGGACATAGGACATCTTCTTCCACGGCTGGCCGCTGTTAAAACTGCGGTATATCCACCCGGATCATGGAGAGATACAATAATTTTTTTCCCCGTGACGCTCAATTTCGTACTTTGAGCGCTACCCTGCAATATGATACCGACATCATCCACTACATCGCCCTCACGGACAACCATCTCATCTTTGGCATATTCTTTCCGTGTGGCGGACAGACATTCAAGCATTTGGGGAATATCATTTGGGGAAATCCCTGAAAATAAACGCGATCGACATAGAGAATCAAAGTTGTTCATAAGAGGTGATTCGTTGCATGTGCAACATCCTTTTTCTTTCTACTTTACTATAGTAATCATAAATACACAGGGAGTTTAATCACCTTTTCCAGCGATAGAATGGAGGAACAACCATGCAAGTGAAAGAAAATTCAATAAAAGCGAGAAATCGGCTTTTAGCCTCAAAGGTTATTAAAAATCTGCAAAGCAGAAGGTTTGAGGCTTATTACTGTGATAACGCCATAGAAGCTGTAGAACAGGCACTATCATTTATTCCAGAACATTCTTCGGTATCATGGGGCGGGTCAGTCACGCTTGAGGAAACCGGGCTTCTCAATCGAGTACGTCAAGGCAGCTATAGGATCACTGATCGGGATACAGCGCAAACCATGGAGGAACGTTATGACCTCATGCGCCAAGCTCTGTTGTGCGACACCTATTTAACGAGCTTTAACGCTGTTAGCGAAGATGGCATATTGGTCAATATAGATAGTGTGGGCAATCGAACAGCGGCGATTACCTTTGGACCGAAAAGTGTTATTGCTATCGTTGGGATGAATAAGGTCTGCAAGACTGCTGAAGACGCCGTTATAAGAGCCAGAACATATGCGGCCCCCATTAATGTATACCGCTGTTCGTGTTCGTCAAGCCCCTTGTTACATTCGCCGCAAAAAACGCCCTGCCTGGTCAACGGTGCTTGCGGAGATTGTAAAACAGAGGATTGTATCTGTTCTTACATTGTCCAGACAAGAATGTGTAAACCGGCAGGGAGAATAAAGGTTATCCTCGTTGGTGAATCTTTGGGATTTTGAAAAAGGATTATAGTTTCATTGCTGCCAAACGGCATATCAAACGACATAGTCTCATATGAGCCCGCGCCCAGCGCGGGTTTTTCAGTTTCAAGGAACCTTTCACTGGAAACTATTGTATGAAAGTTGTATATTAAATCCACATTCTTGAATTACTATATGATGTAATAAATAGTATTTATCTGCAAATTAATTAAATGGAGAGTACAAATTATGAATGAAAAGAGGGGTTAAGATGAGCAACTTAAAAATTTTACCGATGCAACACCCGATCATTACTTCATGGCAATGGCAGGCGAATTCGTTCGCCGTATTAGCCAATTATCCGGAAACAGAACCTTGGATGATGAATCACTTTATTCAGCTTCAGCTCACCTCTAGTCCAGACTGGAGCAGCTATGTGGATTTTTACCGGACGCCTACATTCGAATTCTGCCCCTGGCTGTTTCATCAGCATTTGAAGCGGGAAACGGTTCGTTATTTCAATGAGGATATTTGCTCCTTCTTCGTAGACTGCATCAATCTGAACAATTACATTTACGCCGTATTCGATCACGCTTATTTTGTACAGGGGCATGATCGGTTGCCGCATGATTTGTTTATCTATGGGTATGATCAGGAGCGTCAAGTGTTCCATGCTGCTGATTTTACGTTTACGGGGAAATATTCGTTCGCGGAGGTTTCGTTCGGGCAGCTCAAGAAGGCGTACTATGCGATTGAAGGGGACGAGGATTGGCTGTTCTCCGGTAAAGGCGGCGTATCGTTAATCAGCTTCAATGACTCACTGGGCTATGATTTTAATATATCGAATGTGGCGGCGCAGCTGGAGGGTTTTTTAACAGGGCATAACCACTTTGAGAAGAGCAGGGAAATGACTTACCGGATGAATCCTTGCGTATATGGACTGGAAATCTATTCGAAGCTAATCGAGAATCTTTTAAAGATTCAAGATAAGGAGGCGGAGGCGGATTACCGGCCGTTTCACGTGCTTTGCGATCATAAAGCGCTGATGCTCCGCCGAATTCCCTTCCTGGAGCAGAACGGATATTTGAAGCCGGGCACCAATCTTCTGGAAGGTTACCAGAGTATAGAAAATGATGCACTGCTATGCAGAAACTTGCTTATCAAATACATGAAGACAAACGAATCGTCAATTATCGACAAAATTATTACAATTATAAGAAAATATAGAAATAAAGAAGCAGAGCAAATTGAAATCTTATTATCGAATCTGGTGATAAGCTAGTTATTAATTTATGAAAGGAGGGAGTGGTGAAGCATGATTAAACAAGGTGTAACCCAGCAGATTATTCAAATCATCGAGCAAAAAATATCGTCTTCCTCTGGATCTTCCTTTACGGATGTTACCATTACGGCAGACACACTGCTTCGCGATGTGTGGCTCAGGCTGGAATCCATTCAAGTCGTTGAATTTGTCGTGGAGCTGGAGACTTCCTACGAGATTGCGCTGCCGGATGAACTCCTGGGCCAGATTGACAGAAGCTCAATGAAAGTATCTGATCTGGCCGCCATCATCGAAGGTGAAGAGGGGTAGGGGCTTATGTCCGGATCCCGCTCAGCGGTAGCGGCTCATTGACATCCGCCGTGTAAACCTTAAAGAAATAATCGCTGCCCTCAGGAGCGTGGAGCTTTGATTGTGGAGCAACGCCTCTTGCATGCTTTGCCATTTGCTTCAGCATGCTGGTTCTGGATGGCCAAAGCAGGCTTAATTGCGAGCCGTACTTCAAGACTGCGTTTATTTTAGCTTTCAAGTCCCAGTGCTGCAGCTTGATCCTTTGTTCATGCAGTCCTGCGGCAAGCTCTGTTCTCCAGGTTTTATCTTGATTAAAGCATAGGTATGGCAGGTCTTCGTAGTACATCAGACGGATCTGCCCATCTGTACCGGCTCTAAGCCTGTACCGCTCGGTGGACTCCCGGACGAGACAGTGATCAATATGTCTTCCGATTCCAAGGGGTACAAAAATGCCCGCAAAATTTTCAACTATGATTTGCTCTGAGAGTACGGAGACGATCTCTTCTATCACCTCATGTTCAGACCCCAATTCCGCCACGAACAGATTTTGCAGCTTGCTGTAGACAGGGCTGCCGTCTTTATTTTTCCGGTAAATGCATTCCAGCAGGTTCAGGTGAATCACAGCTGCACCGAGTGCTTCAGCAGCACGAATATCCTCTTGCCTGCGCACTTCCATCGTATCCATTCCCAGCCCGAATTTTTTGTGCAGAATTCTGGCAAGCATAGACAAATCCGTTCCCATCCCTGTAAAGACTGTAGCAATCGTAACCTGGTAATTATTTTGTATGAGCGCGTGGATATAATCGCCGCAGGATAGGATAGCATCATCCAAATGGGCGGAAATAAATAAATAATGTTGTGTCATGGGTACCTCCCGGGTTTTTGATTACAATTATATTCCAGATAGAAAGGAAGAGAAGATATGTTTGAAACTATTACAGAAATTGTTATAAAAGTCAAAGAGGATGAAAGCTTCCGGAGCTCTCTTACACCAAAAAGCGATTTGATTAATGATGTCGGCCTGGATTCACTGCAGATGATCAATTTCATTCTGGAGGTTGAGGACCATTTCGGCGTAGAGATTGTGTACGAGGATTTGGATTACAGCTACCTGCTGTCCGTTGAACGCTTCATCAATTTTCTGAACGGCATGGAGAAAAAAATTGGCTAGAGCACTGGTTGCCGGAATCTATGACGCGGAGTCCCACTGGAGAGATGAGAAACTGGCGCTGTTGCCCGCTGTTCGCGATAAAGAAAGAGAACGCATCGTCATGGCGATGGATGAGCTTATGTTTCCGTTCTGCGGCAGCGGAGACGGGCTGTTAACCCGTTTTGCGATGGAGGATGCTCATAAGGCATATCTAACCAGCCTTGGTTTTTCCTTTGAGCATTTGGTCTGGAAAGAGCCGGAAGCTGCGCCTAATCTTTTTGAGGCTATGGCATCCGATCCTCAGCGTGATGAGCAATACGGGGCATTTGACATTTTGTCCCCTTTCTCCGTCGTGCCTTATACCCACGAGGTCATCGCCAAATATGAGTATGAGACCGAACTGCCGGCGATAGACAAGGTAAAGCGGGTCAACTCGAAAATATACTCTACCCAGTTAACCTGTAAACTGCTTGGCAAAAGCTTTGGACAGCCGGTCTACTCGGCAGAGAAGTTATTGATTCTTGGGCATAGCCTGCTGGCGGAGCATGGACCTTTCCTTATTAAAGATCCGTTCGGAGTTTCCGGAAAAGGCAACATGCTGCTTAAGTCGCAGCCCAGCCTGGAACGAGTGGCGTCATATATCCGCAAGCAGGAAGGCGAAGGAAAAGGAACCGCTTTTGTAATCGAGCCTTTTATGGAAGTGGAGTGCGATTTCTCCTGCCAGTTCAACATCATGAGGAACGGTTCGTTTCACCTTCTCGGCTTACAGAAAATGCTGAACAAGCAGTTTGCCTACTTGGGTTCCGAATCTATGGAGGAAGAGGAGTGCAGGGAGCTCGAAAGAGCAGGCTACTTCGATGTGATGATACAAGCTGCCAACGCTCTCTTTAAGGACGGATATTTTGGACCGGTATGCATCGATTCCATGGTATTGAAAGACGGAACGCTGGTACCGATTGTTGAGATTAATGCACGGAAATCTATGGGATTCATTAATCAGCGTTTGGATGAGACGCTCCAGACTAACGGGAAAAAGGGCTTTTTCACCTACGGATCGGTCGGCTTCGGAGAGCGGTTCGATTATGAATGGTGGCTTGACGAGCTAAAGAAGCATGACATTTTATACCCGAACCGGAAAGGAAACGGAATTTTCCCGCTGTCTTCCGCTACTTTATTTGCAGGAGTACCCGGACCCGGGAAGTCCTCTTCCGCAAGCGGCAATTTGTTCAAAGGCAGACTCTATATGACCATTATCGCTGATCACTTGCAAGAAAGGGAACGTTATTTGGAGCAGATGAGGTTCAGCTTTGAGTCGAAAGGAGGAAAATGGTATAGCTAGCGCAGCTTTTAGACAGGTCACCCTGCTTGGCTCCGGCAACTCTTTAGGCGTTTATGTACCGGTCATGCAGCTGAGCCGCCAACTGAACAGTCGAGGCATACCCACGGAAGTGTGCGTGCTGGAGGATCTGTACCTGGATCACATTAAACAAAGAGTGCCAGCCTACAAAAAAGCTTTTCATCAAAGCTTCACCGTAGCGAAAAAAGGGGCCGAGCTGGCCCGTGATATTTCCGATTGTCTGGATTCTATCAAGCTTCGGCAGCTCTTTGAAGGCTGGGAGCGGGAAGGAAAAACCCGATTTGTTACCGCCACCGGCTTCTGGCTTCCGATTATACAGCAGTATCAGCTTTTTACCGGCGGTCTCCGCCTGGAGGTGGATTGTCTCCATTTCGACGCCATTCACTCTCCTTCTTATTTGGTATATGAGGACATAAGTGATTCGTACAACCATATATGGTTCTATGACCCGGCGGGCAAGGGCATGTCCTATCGGATTGCCATCACCGATGAGACTCCGGTACCGCTGCACATGAGGGAAGAACGGTATATTGCGCACGGAGGGGGATGGGGAATCGGGACCTATCCGTCAGCTGTACAGGAGCTGCTTCAGGCGGGTAAATGGCTCAGTGTACTTGCCTATTACCGTGAGGATATCAAGCCCCACGAGCAAATTCATTATTTTATGAATGATCCCGAATGGAGCCCCTGGGTAAAAAACGAAGACGGCTCCTTCCAGTTCCCCCCGCTCGCCAGGATCGAGTACGGGCAAGCGCCAGAATACCGGAATCAGCAGACTTATCCGCCGCTATTCCATGTCATTCGGCATTCTGCTGCGATTATCAGCAAGCCGGGAGGTTATTCCTTGATGGAATCCTTGGCGGCCGCCACTCCATTCGTCTTTCTTGAGCCGTTTGGAAGGCATGAGGCGAGCAACGCGGCCTACTGGATTAAGCAGGGCTTCGGGATATGGTATGAGGATTGGAAGGCCGAAGGTTATTCCATGGATTCGCTAATTCGCATACATGAGAACCTCATGCTGGCAAGAAATCATTCGATTAATTATGGAGGTGTCCTTGATGCAGCCCAAAACAACCCAGAAATTCGATGAGCAGGTGTTTAACGATCTTAAACGCACGATTATGAACATGTCGCGCGCAAGCCGCATGCGGGAGGCGGACAGCCGATATGCGATGGACGTTCCGGAGGATATCGGGATTAAGCTGAACAACGGCTGTAATTTGCGCTGCAAGCATTGCTACGAATGGAACGAAGACGGCTTCCACCGGGATATGGCCAGGGAGGACCAGAAGAAGGAAATTGATATTGCTCTTGTAGAGAAGCTGCTGGCGTTTACCCGGGAGAAGAAATCCAAGCTCTACCTATGGGGCGGCGAACCGCTCTATTACAGTCAATTTTCACTACTGGCCGACCTGCTCGAACAGGATCAGCGCACGGTTACGATTTGCACGAACGCTATTTTGCTGGAGCAGCAGCTGGAGTCACTGCTCAAGATGGGTGAAGGGCTGGTTGTCCTTGCCAGCCTGGAAGGATTCGAAGCGGAGAATGATGCAATAAGGGGCAAAGGCACCTATAGGAAGGTCTTACAGGCGGTCCGGCTGCTGCTGGAGCTTCAGAGAAAGGGCATCTTTAAGGGCAAGGTCTCGATTAGCCTGACGATGAACGATGCCATGATTCCAAAGCTGTTTTCCTTCATGAAGTATTTCGAGGATATGGGCGTCGATTCTGTCTATTTCGTCTATCCCTGGTATATTTCCTCCACATCCGCAGCGGAGATGGATGATGTGTACATGAAGGAGTTCAGCTGGCTGAATCCGGTAGAGCCCGGAAGCTGTAGCTGGCACTCCTTTACCTACCGCATTTCACCGGAGAACGTGGAGCCGCTGAAGGAAGAGGTCCGCCGGATCACGGAGCATACGTGGAGGAAGCGGATACGGTTTATGCCGGCCTTGGAGCTTGATGAAATCGGCGATTTCGTGAACGGGGCTCAGATGACAGGGATGAAGCGGAAGAAATGCCTCGCCATCTCCACCCGGATGGATGTGCTGCCCGGCGGGAATGTGACGCCGTGCAAATTCTTTCCGGAGTTTGCCGTCGGTAACATAAGCGAAGCTCCCGTTAAAGAGATTTGGCACGGGGAAAATTACGGCAAGCACCGCGAGCGGTTATCCTGCGGATTGATGCCGGTCTGTTCCCGCTGCGGACTGCTATATCACTACGGACGGTAATTCCAACTTATTAAAAATGATAGCAGCGCAAGCGGCTAAAACGTAGGGAGATGTAACTATGAACACGACTTGGCCTCTGTCAGGAATTACCCTGGTATGCACCGAATGCAAGAGTGGTCTTTATGAGACGGACGACGGTTTGATCTGCGGGACCTGCGGCCTCGGATACGCCCGGGAAGAGGGGCTAGCGAGCATGTTAATCAACCGCCCTGTAGCGGAGAAGCTTGCCGAAGGCTCAGCGCAAAAGGAAGCGGTCATCGGCATGTTTGACTCTATTAACCGGTCGCTTGAGGAGAAGAGACTGTCCAGATTTTCCACCTTTATTAACTGGGGCTATGCCCCAAAGGACGAACAATCCGGCAGTCTTCAAGGCATTAACCAAAGCAGTATCCGGCTGCTTCGCGAAATCATTGGCGGCCTGGATGTTTCAGGCAAGGATATTCTGGAAATCGGCTGTGGACGGGGAGGCAACGTGAGCGAGCTGTGTAAAAGCTATGGGACCCGCAGCGTGGTCGGCATTGATCTGACACCGTCCAATATTCAATTTTGCCAAAGAAACAACCGGTATGAGCAAGCTTACTATTGTATTGGCGATGCAGAGCAGCTGCCTGTTCAAACGGAAAGCTGCGACATTGTGCTGAACATCGAGTCCTCGCATTTGTACCCGCATATCGAGCTGTTTTTTGCGGAGACCTACCGTGTATTAAAGCCGGGCGGGTTATTTTTGTATGCGGATATTATGAGTGCTTCCGACGTGCCGCGCTATGAGGATCAGTGGCAAAGACTGGGTTTTCGCACCGCGTTGATCCGGGACATTACCGGCAATGTATTGCAATCGGGAGACGAAGCGCTGGGCAGCCGCCTGCATGCGCTTGAGGGCTCCTTTGAAGGGGAAGACCGGGTATGGGAATGGCTGGAGGCGCCTGGCACGCAGAATCATACGGATATGGTCACAGGCACAAGAGTATTCACAATTGTTCATCTGGTGAAAGATGCCTCCGGCACCAAAGGGGAGCCTAGCCATGATTGAAGGAGAGGAAGCTGCGAGTAAAGCGTGGCCACTAACAGACCTTAACTGGGTATGTCCGCGGTGCAAGCAAACGCTTGAGAAGATGGAGTTCTCATTGGACTGTACGTCATGCGCCGAAAGCTACCCTATGGCCGCGGGCTCGATTCCATGCCTGCTTGTGGAAAGTGATGCGCTGGAAACGATGGAGCATAAGGCGCAGAAGGAGGCGGTTAAAGCGATGTTTACGTCGTTTAACCGGGCTTTGGAGCACAATGGCGTCTCACGCTTCTCCACGTTTATCAATTGGGGATATGCAGAGGCGGAAGATGAGAAGGAGGCTGCAGGCAGCCTGCCGGGAGGGGTCAACCATCAATCGCTTCGGCTTCTGCAGGAAATCATGCACGGAGTCGATGTGCAGGGGAAAGACGTACTGGAAATCGCCTGCGGCAGAGGCGGCAACGTACGGGCACTCTGTAAAAGCTACGGACCGCGCACCGTCGCTGGCCTCGATTTGACGGAAGCGAATATCGCCTTCTGTCTGGCAGGCAACCGGTATGAACAGGCTACGTTCTGCGTCGGGGATGCGGAGGAGCTTCCGCTTCCGGATGAATGCTGCGATATCGTGCTGAATATCGAATCCTCGGATCTCTATCCCCGGATCACCCGTTTTTATGATGAGGTATTCCGCGTGCTGAAGGCTGGAGGCTTGTTCGTATATGCGGATGATCTGGATGCGATCAAGTTCGAGACAGGTGAGCGGTATTTACTTGAGCTGGGCTTTGAGATGTCGCTGGTACGCGATATTTCCGAGCATGCTTTGCGGGCAAGCGATTTGGCCAGAGGCAGCCGTCTGGCAGCGCTGGGCGATGCTCTCGGGAAGGAGGACGCCGTATGGGAGACCATGGGCGTTCCCGGAACCCCGATTTACGATGATATGCACTCGGGGAAGCGAAGATACAAAATTCTTCACCTGAAAAAGAAGGTGTGAAGCAATGACGGCCCCCTTGTTGACCATTACTGATTCTAATGTGTATATTCCTTCATTCCGGGCTCCAGTCGATCAGGTCATCCAGGAAATCAACGAAGATGGCGTTTCTTTCCGCTTAAGCGCAGCTGATTACAGAGACAGCGGCTTTGGGTATGTCCCCATCGAGCGGAGTGAAAGTCTGGAGCAAATGATATATGAGGTATGCGCCCCGATTCTAAGCCGGATAAGACGAGATGGCATTCAGCTCTCGGCTATTCTCTTCGCATCTGTCACGAGTGCCGGAGTGCAAGCACAGAGCTTGTTCTCCGGGCTGCTCCGTGAGTTTGACTATAGTACGACGCCAGTTATTCAGCTGGAGGAATACGGCTGCTCCACCATTCACTTGTCGCTTTATTTAACGAAGGCTTATTTCGCCGGTGAAGGCCAAAGTAATGATGCTGTATTGTTTGTTGCGGCAGATAAAGCGAACACTTCGCATCACCGCAGCGATTCCTATATGCTTTACGGGGATGCGGCAAGCGCCGCTCTATATCGTAAATCTGCAGCCCGAGGGCAGCAGACTTTATCTGCTAGGCTTAAAGTGGATGGGTTCGTTTACGATCGTAGTCCTGAACGAGTCAAAATGTACTTTTCAACCTTTTATTTAGCTGTTCGGCAGGTTGTGAACCAGGTTTTACGCGAATCAGGAATGGTTATGAACGAGATAAGTCTTATTTTCTGCTCCAATCTGGGGCTGCGCACCTGGAGTACTCTTGCCCGGGCGCTCGGCTGCCCATTAGACAAATTTTATGCCTCTACGCTTGAAGATGCAGGTCATCTCCATAATACGGACATTCTGCTTAACGTAAATGAGGCGGTCAGGACCGGCTCTTTGAATAGGGGAGACTTCTATTTGGCGGTATCCATAGGCTTCGGGGGATACTACGGCTGTTCCTTGCACAAATACGAGTAACACGGGTAAGGCGGTGAGCACGATAAAGACAGAACTAAAGGTTAAAATTCTTTATTCGGGCAGTAGGACGGAGGATCAAAATCAATCATTGGCAGACATAGCCATAGCCCAAATGGAAGCGAACAGGCATTGGCTCATGGATATGGATGTGCTGGTCCTTTGCCATCACGTGAATACCTCCCATGCTGAACATGTTTGTGCAAAAATAAGAAGAGAGCTTAATCTAATGGACGTGCTGCCTCTGGCACTCGGTCATTCCGGAAGCCTTGCGTTTCCTCATGCGCTTTCACTGCTGGAATGGCTGATGGCAGGCGGCACCTATCGCAAGGCGGTATGCGTTCTGGCGGATGATCACTTTGAACAGAGCAGTGTGATGTTGCCGGCTCAACCGGCCCCATTGTCCATCATTGAGATAATGCCGCAATCTTGAATCTACTGCTTAAGGGTTGTCAGCATACTCTGAATATGGCTTTCCATTAGCTGCCGGGCTGTTTCGCTTTGCCGTTCCTCGATGGCAATAGCAATCAGAACATGGTAATTGGAAGCCTTGGTCCGCATATTGGGCAGCGTATTGGTCTGCTTGCGTCCTTCGGCCAGCAAGGGAAGAATCGAATGGAGCATTCGCGCCACCACTGGATTCGCTGCCCCTTCGGCGATCAACTGATGAAAGGCGAGGTCTGTCTCGAAGAATGAGCCTCCTTCCTCCATTTGCCGCACCATACGATCAGCCAGTACCCGTAGCCGGCGGATCTGATCCTCATCGGCCCGCTTCGCGGCTAAAGCAGCAAGTTCAGGCTCAATGAGCAGTCTGGCTTCCAGCAGATCCACTATCGAAATGTTGTCTAATTCCTCTAAGGCAACCTCCGGATCATCCAATAGCAGCGGATCGTTTCGTACATACATCCCGCGCCCGTGCTCAATGCTGACATTCCCCTGGCTCTCTAATATTCGCAGCGCCTCACGTACGGTAGTGACGCTAACGGAAAAGTCAACGGCTAGCTGCTGCAGAGTGGGGAGCCGGTCTCCCGGAGCCCATTCCCCACCTGTAATTTTCTGCTTCATAAGCTCTATTGTAGCTTGAAACGCGGTTTGTTTAATCTGTTTCATGTTTAGCCGTCCCTTTGACTTGGAATAAAATCATTTTAGCATAAGAGCTTCGTGAGAATACATAGATAAGTCTGAGCATTGATTTAGTATTGACTAGTAAAGAACAAGATAATATGATCATACCGTATAGATCATATCTATATCAAACAATTAATGATAAAGATATGATCTTTATCAAGAGACTCTATTAGTGAAGAAGCAGAAGGAGGAGGGGCAATGGAGGTAGTCACCTTTGGGGAAACCATGGTACTTCTGGCACCGGACCGGATGGTTCCCCTGGAGTATGTGAACGGTTTTCACAAGCATGTTGCCGGAGCTGAGACCAATGTGGCCATTGGACTCGCCCGTATGGGGCATACCGCAGGCTGGTTCAGCAAGCTCGGAAATGATCCATTTGGACGGTATATCAGGCAGGTCGTAAGAGGACATGGCGTTGATATTTCCGAAGTCAGGGTTACAGATGAAGCGCCCACGGGAGTGTTCTTCAAAGAACAAATATCCCCGGACAAAATACAGGTGTACTACTATCGCAAACAATCGGCGGCCAGCCTGATGCAAGAGGATGAGCTTAATGAGGAATATCTTGGAGGTGCCCGCATCCTGCATGTTACAGGAATTACTCCGGCACTTAGCCCGGAGTGCAGGAAATTAACCTTTCGAGCCCTCGAAGCAGCCAAAAAACACGGTACCGCCATTGTGTTTGATCCCAATATCCGCTGGAAGCTGTGGAACAGAGAAGAGGCCTATCGTGTTCTTAACGAAATCGCGGCTCTGGCCGACTACGTGCTGCCCGGCATGGATGAAGGGCAGTTTCTGACAGGATGTAATGAGCCCGCTGAGGTCGCAGACCGATTGCTGACATCCGGAGCAGGTGCTGCCGTTATCAAGCTCGGCGCGGGCGGGGCTTATTACAGTAACGGACGAGTCTATGGAAATGAGCCCGGGTTTCCCGTGAAGAATCTCATTGATCCGATGGGTGCCGGAGACGGTTTTGCCGCAGGATTCATAAGCGGCTTGCTGCAGGGGCAGGACCTGCCTTCTGCCGTACGGCGCGGCAACGCTGTCGGTTCCATTGTTGTCGGGGTAAGTGGCGATGTGGAAGGTCTCCCGACTCGGCAGGATGTGGATTTTCTCTTGGCAGGGGGAACCGGCATGGAGGATATTATCCGGTAAGTGAGGGGCATTCCCAAGGAGGAGGAAGGACATGGACAAAGATATTCAGATTGAGCGGCTGATAACATCCGGACTGGTCGCCGTTATTCGCAGACCAGCACCTGAACGGGTGGATGCCATTGCCGCGGCACTGGCAGACGGCGGAGTCGGAGCGCTGGAGATTACAGCAGATACCCCGGAAGTGTACAGGTTGATCGCGGACATGAAGGCGAAATATGGAGATCGCCTGCTGGTTGGAGCCGGTACAGTACTGAAGCTGACGCAGGCCGAGCAGGCGATTGCCGCGGGAGCCGATTTTATTTTTTCACCAAATTTGAATGAGGCGATTGTAGGACTGACCTTGAAGCACGGGCGAATCTCCATTCCAGGTGTCATGACGCCCACAGAAGCTGTCAGAGGGCATGAAGCGGGTGCAGACCTGCTTAAGGTGTTCCCGGGCGGTTCACTGGGTGCCTCCTACATAAAGGAACTTCAGGGGCCCCTTGGTCATATCCGGATGATGCCGACAGGAGGCGTGACGCTGGAGAATATCGGAGCCTTCATTGCTGCCGGAGCCGTTGCCGTCGGTTTGGGAAGCGCTCTCATAGACCGGGAAGCAGTTGAGCAGGGCGACTATGGGAAGATCACAGAGACGGCCCGCCAATTTGCCAAGGAAGTCCGCAAGGCCAGAATGAACAACACCAAAGGAGCAAAATAGCCAATGAAAATAACCCGATTTGAGACCTTTATCGTTCCTCCCCGCTGGCTGTTTCTGAAGATTGAAACCGATGAAGGCATATCCGGCTGGGGGGAGCCGGTGGTCGAAGGCAAGGCGCATACGGTGCAGGCCGCAGTGGAAGAGCTGATGGATTATTTGATTGGGCAGGACCCCCAGCGGATTGAAGACCTATGGCAGCTGATGTACCGGGGAGGATTTTATCGTGGCGGGGCTATTCTAATGAGTGCGATAGCCGGGATTGATCAGGCGTTATGGGATATTAAAGGGAAAATCTACAATGCACCGGTATACCAGCTACTGGGCGGCGCTTGCCGCAATACCATGCGGGTATACTCCTGGGTAGGCGGAGACCGCCCAATAGATGTTGTCCAGGCGGCTCTGGAGAAGAAGGCTGCCGGTTTCACGGCGATTAAGATGAACGCCTCCGAAGAGATGCAGTTCATTGATACACATGACAAGATTTATGCTATCGTTGAGCGGGTCGCTGCCATTAGGGAGGCCTGCGGACCGGAATTCGGGATTGCTGTTGATTTTCACGGACGGCTTCACAAGCCAATGGCACGTGGACTGGCCAGAGAGCTGGACCCCTACCGTCTGATGTTCATTGAAGAGCCGGTGCTGCCGGAGAACAACGAAGTGCTGCGGGAGATCGCACATCACACCAGCACTCCGATCGCCACGGGTGAGCGTATGTACTCGCGCTGGGAATTTAAAAATCTGCTGAAGGATGGGGTAGTTGACATTATTCAGCCCGACCTGTCCCATGCAGGAGGGATCACGGAATGCAAGAAAATATTTGCCATGGCCGAGGCGTTCGATGTCGCGGTCGCTCCGCATTGCCCGCTTGGGCCGATCGCTCTAGCCGCCTGTCTTCAGGTGGATGCAACGTCTTACAATGCGGTCATTCAGGAACAAAGCCTAGGCATCCATTATAATCAAGGAAATGACCTGCTGGATTATATCACCGATCCGGCTGTCTTTGCCTACAGTGACGGTCATGTCCATATTCCTTCCGGACCGGGTCTTGGCATTACAGTGAACGAGGAGTATGTGCGGAAGATGGCGGAGGCAGGCCACCGTTGGAGGAATCCGGTATGGCGGCACCGCGACGGCAGTATTGCTGAGTGGTAAGGCCCGTATCTAAGAATGTAAAGTGAACTGCCTGTGATTACTCATATTTGACGTGCACTGGACACGCTCCATATAATGAAGAGACTAGAGTGACAGGGGGAAATCGAATGGGAGCATGGGGAGTCAATGCATTGGAAAGTGATGAAGGGCTGGATCTGGTGGCAGCGATCGAGGACTTGCTTCCTCGTGACACGTTGGATTTGGGTGAGTTGATGACGAAATTTGGTGAGGATGATTTCCTTTATGATGGAACAGTGCTCGCCCTCGCGGAGCTGTATATCGAGTTTCAAGAGAATGGCAGTTTGGATTACGATCATGAGGAGGAAGAACGCGCCTTGACGCAAGTACGGGCGTTCACGGCCGATCCTTCCACACTGAAGGCTTTGCTGGAGCATTTGAACGTGATTTGGACTGACATTGAGGGGGAGTGTGAGGGCGATTTGGCGGAACTGTGGCGGGAATCGTCAAGCTGGGACGAATGGCGGGCACATGTGCAGCAGCTCATTTCCAAGTTGGAAGCGCGGCTGGCCAAAGATTAGTAATAGGATGATTGAATGTAAACAAAAGCGCTGCAATCCGAATGATAGGGTTGCGGCGCTTTTGTTTAGCTGATTTTCCGCTGCTGGGATATTGATGGATGCCTGGCATTATCTGCTTAGCATTATTATCGTCCTGCATATCAGTTTGAGGGCACTTTGGACGAGGAAGACTGGAGCTGTATCATACCCGCCATGTGACGGAGATACGTAATAATGCAAGGCACCCTACATTGACTTTGTAAGGTGCCTTGCATTTTTCCATCTATTCTTCATATTAACCGTCAGTCCTGCTATGATGTGCACATGTCCTGTAAGGGGTAACGTTCAAGCGGTTTTATTATGCTGATCCGCGGGACGATAACGATTCGGCAAGATAAACCGTTCGTTCGTCTGGCTTATCGTACTCTATGACAGTGCATATAAGAAATTGGAGGTTTCACTTTGAAACATTCTACCTTACCTTTATTGTAAGCGATTACACGATAAGTCGATGTATTTTATAATGAAACACCAATCATGAAGCTGGTATTTTTCAATTATTGCAAGGGGGGCACATCATGGTAACTCAGTTTATAAAGAGACATACGTCCTTGTTGATTTTCGGCAAACGCTTCATGAAATACGGTCTTATATTGGCCATTCTTATGTTAATGATCATTCCGCTATATTTCAAATCCTATACGCTAGCCAAGCAACTGACTCTGGATAAAAGCGAATCCAAGCTGCTTGACGGCGTGGAATCCATGGAGCAGCAGGTGCTGCGGGCCCAAACCATTACCAGCCTGCTGCTCCAGGAGGAATCGTTCATGCATTTGTTTTTTCTAAAGGGTGTTCCGTCCAGCGGATACTACATGGATATCAAAGTGTTACAGAGCAAATTAAAAAGCCTGGCGCTGACCCAGGATATGTATTCAAACGTATATATCCGCTTCAAGGACAATCCGGTATTTATCTCCAACTATATTTCATCGGACGACTATGAAGATGTGTATGCCCGTTACTACCGGTACGGAAATCTCTCGGCGGAAGAGTGGCAGGACCGGCTGTTCGGCGAGAACTACACAATGAAGCTATTTCCGGCTAAGGAGGTATTCTCTTCTTACTACAGCCGCAAGCCGTTCGACGGCATTACGGCCGTCATTAACAATTCCTATTTCAACGCCATTGAGCAAAAAAGCGTCCTGGCCATCGACATGGACCGTGAGGACCTTGTGGGTAAACTGCTGTATGCCGATCAGACGGATGATCATTTCGTCTACATTGTGGGCAGCGAAGGCCGTATTTTATTCTCCCATAATTACGAAACCGATGATCCGTTGGAAACGGCGGAGACGCTTGCCGAAATTGAGATTTCGGGCGGCAAATATATCTTGCTTACACGTTCAAGCGAACGGCTGGGGCTTCAGGTCGTAGTCGGCATCCCGGCCGGAGCTTTCGAGGAGAACGTTAATTCCTTGCTCGAACTTGTAGTACTCTACGTCGGGGCGGGAATGGCACTTACCATGCTTCTGGCATTCCTTTTTTCGATGAGGGAGACGAACGCTTTGAAGAAGCTGGTAGAGACGGCGGCAAAGTCGACCCAAAGAGGCTTTACGCTCCGCAACGAATTCGAGTACCTTGACAACGCCTTTACCGAGATTCATACGAGGAGCGAGCAGCAGCAAGGGCGGATCGAAGCATTAAACGATTCCATTAAATATTCTATTGCCAAGCATATGCTAATTCTGGGTGCCTTTACGGAGCGGGAAAAGGAAGAAGCGGAAAGCTATTTCGGCTCCGCCTTCGAGCGGTTTTGTGTGGTGAAAGCTGTATACAAGGTGGACGGCCCCCATGCAAGACTCAAGGCTGTGCAGCACAATATCGGACTGCAGTTGGAGGAACGGTTTAACGCCGTCATGCGCCATCGTCCGCTTGCGCTCAATTTTCATGCCAACGAAACGGTTTTTATACTGTTTTTTGATCCAGTGGAAAATGCGGTAGGGCGTTCAGATATCAAAGTCCGGTTGTCAGAGCTTATCCGGTCGCTCAATGCCGAATCGTCGCTGGCGGTGACCGTAAGCATCGGCGTCAGCGAAATCATATCCGGTCCAGAGCAGGCCAAAGCAGCTTATCAGCAAGCAAAATACGCCCTAGGTATTAATGAAAACGAGGTAGCCAGCGGGGTGTATCTATTTGAACTTCCTTCTGATGAGTCCGATACTCGTCCGTCTTTCGACAATGCCGTGCTGCTGAAGCTGCACGATGCCCTGATCGCTGGGGAGACAAGCCTGGTATCGCAAATATTGGAGGATTGTTTTGGACTTCTGGCCGACTACTCCCTAACGGAGCAGGAGCAGCTGCAGATCTTTTTCTCTGTCCGGCAGACGGTGTTCAGCGCCCATAAGGTGATCGGCGGAGACAAGAGCAGTCCCGATGGACAAGCGCTGACGATTCCGGCTTACGACCAGTCGCAGGATATTATCCGGCTAGCTGACCGCCTGCGGAGGACCGCATTCGATTTATGCGACATCGTCATAGGCAACAAGAAGAGCAACAACAACAGGCTGAAGTCCGACATTTTAAATTATATCGGGGCGCATTACGGAGATGCCGGCCTTTCTGCCGGCGGGATCGCCAGCGAACTGCTTATTTCCGAGAAATATGTCTTTTCCTTTGTCAAGGAGCAGACCGGTAAAAGTCTGGGCAAATATATCGAAGAAATCCGGCTGTTAAACGCGGAGCAACTGCTTTTAACCACTTATTATTCCAACAATCGGATTTGGAAGCTGTGCGGCTTTGGCAGCGAAAATACATTCTACCGGGCTTTCTCTAAAAAGCATGGTGTAACGCCAACCGTTTGGCGGGAAAACCAGAGCAATCTTACTGACTGACAATGGAGAGAGAATTACCAGCCCCTCTGATCTAACCCGGTGACAGTGTATAGGAGAAGTAACGGTTTTCACGGTGGAGACAGGGGGAATACAATCAACCTGTAAGCGATTACAAAATATTGTGGATCACACGATCACAAAAGGGAGGAATACCATTTGACCCAACAGATCAGAAAAGAACGGAAGGCGCTGTCGGCAGGTTTGCTAGTTCTTCCTATGCTGGGAGCGCTGCTCTCGGCTTGCTCGCAAGGCAATCAACAGGCAAACGAGAGCGGAGCGGGAGGACGCCCTGTCATTACGGTTGCCGTTCAGGCTAATCCGAATGTAGAGGACTATGAAACGAACCATTATACGAAGCTTGTGGAAGATGCGATGAACGTCGATCTCAAGTTTCTGGAGCTGCCCAGCCAAGCGGAAGAAGCGTTGACCAAGCTTTCGCTGATGGTCTCCTCAGGAGCGGAACTGCCGGATGTCGTCAACATTTATTTAAATGAATCGACGGTCTTCGATTATGCTGCCAAAGGCGTGTTCATCCCCCAGGACGATTATTTGAATGATCCGGAGCTCGCTGTCAATTTCAATAAAATACCGGATAAAGAATTCGTTCGCAGTTCGATGAAGCTGCCAGATGGCAAGGTGTACGCACTACCCAGATACTCCCCGCAAAAATGGAATGAAGGCTCCAACCGGGCCTGGATCAACAGCGAATGGCTGGAGAAATTGAATCTGGAAATGCCGAAAACGACAGATGACCTGTACAATGTCCTGAAAGCGTTTGTAGAGCAGGACCCGAACGGAAACGGCAAGAAGGACGAAGTTGGTTTTGTCGGCTCGCTGAACGGCTGGTCGCAGAACCCTCGCATCTATTTAATGAATGCCTTTATTTATGCAGATCCGGGCAAGAGCTACATGAATGTGAAAGATGGCCGGATCTTCCCGGCTTTCACTCAGCCAGAATGGAAGGAAGGACTGGAGTATATGAACAAGCTGGTTAAAGACGGCCTGTTCTCACCCTTGTCCTTCACCCAGGACGAAACCCAGATGAAGGCGCTTATCAACGTGCCAGGAGGCATGGCTGGTGTTGTTACGGCCGGCAGCTACAGTACATTCGGTCCGGAACTGGAAAATAAAATGACGCTGCTTCCTCCGGTCAAAGGTCCTTCCAGCCTGGCGGCGACTCCGTACAGTCCCTCTCTGCCAACCCAGTTGTGGTTCATCACGAAGGACGCGAAGGATCCGGAGCTTGCCTTCAAGGTCGGCGATTATATGCTAAACCCTGAGCTGTCTATCGTCAGCCGTTACGGCGAGAAGGGCGTCGACTGGAGCGATGATCCAGTCGTTGTCGCCGAGTTTGTCGGCCCGTTTGAAGAATTGGAAGGAGTGCCTGCAGCCGTTGCTGAACTGAATCCATCCATTTGGAACAACCCGCAAAATAAACACTGGAACGATGCCAATCCCGCTTACCGTTCGCTGGAACTGGGGAAAACGGTATCCAATCTCAAGAAGGATGCGGACGATGCACTGCCCAACTGGAGACCTGCATTTGAAGAAGGGTATGTACCGGCTTTCCCGGAAGAAGTCATCGTCAAGCTGAGCTATATGCCGGAAGAGTTGAAGCAAATCGCCAACAGCAAAACGGCGATCGACAACTACGTCAACGAAAGTGCCGTTGCCTTCATCACTGGCAACCGTCCGCTGTCCCAGTGGGATGATTATATTGCCGAGCTGAATAAAATGGGGATTGAGCAGTATTTGGAAGTCACTCAAGCCGCCTATGATCGGTCGAAGTAGCCATGCGGGCATCTATATTTAATTGGCTGAAAAAAGAAGTTTTTCCGAGCTGGCAGCTGTACCTGTTTCTCATTCCGGCCACCGTGTACATCATCATTTTTGCTTATGTGCCAATGGCAGGCGTTCAGATTGCCTTTAAAAACTTCAATTTCAATCTGGGAATCTGGGGCAGTGAATGGATCGGATTGGACAATTTTAGGCGGTTCTTCGATTCCTATCAGTTTACAACCCTTATTTGGAACACCATTAGCCTGTCCGTATACAGTTTGCTGATTTCCTTTCCGTTGCCGATTCTGTTTGCCCTGGTGCTTAATTCATTTACGGGGCAGAAATTTAAAAAACTCGTACAATCCGTTTCTTATATGCCGCATTTTATTTCAACGGTTGTCATCGTCGGCATGCTGGTTCAGCTATTCAATCCGCGCACAGGTGCTTTTGGAGCGCTGTATACGTTCTTTAGCGGTGAATTACTGGCGGACGCTTTCGCCAATCCGGGCGCTTTCCAGCACTTGTATGTCTGGTCCGGCATATGGCAGGGCATCGGCTGGAGCAGCATCATTTACATCGCCGCCTTATCATCCGTTGATGAGCATTTGCACGAGGCCGCTCAAATCGACGGCGCTTCGCGTCTGCAGCGCGTGCGGCATATCGATTTTCCGTCCATTTTGCCTACGGCTACCATCATGCTGATCCTTGCGGTCGGCAATATCATGGAGGTTGGATTTGAGAAGGTGTTCCTCATGCAGAATGAATTGAATATTTCGAAAAGCGAAGTTATCTCCACTTATGTATATAAGGTAGGGTTGACTATCGGCTCAGGCGATTTCTCGTTTGCGACTGCGATTGGGTTGTTCAATTCACTCATCAACTTTGTGCTGTTGATTATGGTGAACTACGCCGCCAAGAAATTCAGCGATACCAGCCTATGGTAAGGAGGGGACCGGCAATGGGCCAGACCAAATTTTCAACGCATCCAACTTCCGATAAAATGTACTACATTATTTCCGGCTTTATTTTGACTTTTATCTTAATCGCTGTGTCCTATCCGCTTATTTACGTGCTGTCGGCTTCCTTCTCTTCCGGCAATGCCGTATCGTCCGGCCAGGTTCTGCTCTGGCCTGTCGATTTCAGTCTGGAAGGTTATGAAGCTGTATTCAAAAACAAGGATATCGTCAGAGCATACGGCAACACGTTTCTGTATACCATTCTGGGAACGCTGGTGAATGTCACTGTCGTTATGACCTGCGCCTACGCGCTTTCCAGACCAGGGCTGAAGGGCAGAGGCGGCTTTATGTTTCTGTTCACGTTCACGATGTTTTTCAGCGGCGGCCTGATTCCGTTCTATATACTAATGAAAGACCTCCATCTGATCAACACCATGTGGGCGATGGTGCTTCCGGGCGCGCTTTCCGTGTACAACATGATTATAGCGCGAACCTTCATCCAGTCATCCATTCCGGGAGAACTGATCGAAGCAACCAGCATCGACGGCTGCAGTGATGCGCGCTTTTTCTTCTCCTTCGTACTTCCGCTGTCCAAAGCCGTCATCGCGGTCATCACGCTGTTCTCGGCGGTGGGCCACTGGAACGCCTATTTCAATGCTTTGATGTATCTGAATGACCGCTCGCTGTACCCGCTGCAAATTATTTTGCGGGAAATTCTGATCATGAACCAGGTCGATGTCAGCATGATTATGGACCCTGAACTGCAGGTGGCCAAAGCACAGGCGGCGGCAGTGCTGAAGTACTCCCTAATTGTCGTGGCGACGGTTCCCATTTTATGCGTGTACCCGTTCATTCAGAAATATTTTGTCAAAGGCGTGATGATCGGTTCCCTGAAGGGCTAGTTCTCCCAAAGAAACAGGCAAGGGGTTGAGTCAAAGGAAATGAGTCCATTAAGAGATTCGCAGCCGCTTTCCGGCGCCGATCTGTTTGCATATATCGACGCGATGGAACGGCCAGCGGCTTTCGAGCCAACTGGTTTCTCCAAGGATATCTATCTTGATCTGATGGAAGGGTCGATTCAGGAATACGGGCTGGAGCAGGCAGACAAGAGCTGGGGGACGGACCCGCAGGGGTGTCCTGAGGATCTCCAGACCTATTGCCGGGTTGTCTCTGTTCTGGCAGGGTTGATGGCGGGCGGACGCAAGCTTGAGCTTTTTCCGCTATGGGAGAGCATGATGGAAACGGGCTGCCGGGAACTGCCGCGAACGACGGGCAATCAGATGGCCGATTTCAGTACCAAGGAGCTGATGCTGGCCTATAAGGCGATGAAGCCGCATGTTTCCGCAGAACAATCCCTGAAATGGAAAAATGAATTAGCCCGCATTGAGCCTGCGGTCAATTACGTTTATACGCTGGCTTCCGTTTCCGGACCTGAACGGCTGCATAATATCAACATTTACAACATGGCCGGCGAGTATTTGCGCGAAACGGAGGGAATGGCAAGTGCCGCTGGTTATTTGGCCGAGCATTGGCCGGTGCAGCTGCAGAAATTCGACAGGAACGGAATGTATATGGACCCGGGCTGTCCGCTGTTGTATGATCTGGCGGCCCGCTGCCACATCCAGCTGATGCTCGCGGCCGGGTACCGGGGAGCGTTTCATGAAGAATTGAACCGCAAGCTGGCGGCCGGCGGAATGATGACCTTGTTCATGCAGTCCGCCGCCGGTCATTTTCCCTATGGAGGGCGCAGCAGCCAGTTCCAGTTCAATGAAGCGCTGGCGGCGGCGTGCGCGGAATTTGAAGCCGTGCGGTACCGGCGGCAGGGCAGGCTCAAGCTGGCTGGCGCTTTCAAACGAAGCGCAAGACTGTCGGCGCAGGCTATCTTGCGCTTTGTCCGTGATATTACGCCCCCACGCCATATCAAAAATTACTACGCCATCCGTTCCGGTTACGGGACGGAATCCTACGCGTATTATGACAAGTATATGATTACGCTAGGCAGCTTCGCTTATATGGCCTATTTGTTCGCCGACGATGATATTGCCGAAGAGCCTTGTCCTGCCGAAAGCGGGGGATATGTGCTGGCAACCTCGGAGCACTTCCACAAAGTGTTTGCCTCTGCCGGAGGCCAATCCGTGCAATTGGATACTGCCGCCGATCACCATTATGACTCCACGGGACTGGGAAGATATCACCGTCAGGGTGTTCCCGTGGAACTGGCCTTGTCCAGCCCGCTGTGTGCTGCGCCTGAATACCGGTTGCCCGGAGGGGTCCGGTCCCTGAACGCTGCGATTGGTCCTGGCTGGGAGCGGCAGGACGGGACAGCGGTATATCTGGCAGATTTGAGCGAGGGGCTGGGGCTTGAACTTCATGTCATCCGGCAAGACAGCGGCCGCGTGGAGTTCCGGATCACCTATCGCGGGCAGGGGCTGCCGGAAGACGAGAGGGTGACGGAAAGATACGCTTTGTCGGATGATGGTTTGGAGATTGTTGCTGAGCTTGCCGTGCAGGATTCGGGACCGATTCTTTACCGCGTGCCGCTGTTCTGCAGTAATGGACAGGAACGGAGCACGATAACGGCGGGACGGCATGCCGTAAATGTCGTGTTGGGCCCCTTCCGCTATACAGTTAGCGCAACCGGCTGCTGCTTCGAGATAGAGGAAGAACACTGCGGAAACCGGAACGGGGAGTACCGTCTGGCCGTGATCCGGTCGCCCGGCCCATCCTTGAGTCTTCGGCTTAAATTATGGACGGAAGAGGAACAGGCGAGAGGCCTGAACGAACAAGAGAAAGACTAAATATACCGGGTAGACTAGAAGCTGGCATATTCGCCAGCTTTTTTTCTTTATGTAAAGTAGCGTAGATGGTGAGTTTGGGTTTGGAATATTGTTGTTCTCGGCCAAGTGGTCAAGAAATTCACCTAAAAGGTCATGCAAATGGCCTTAAAGCAAATGCCAAACGGCAGGTACAATGAGAATACCACACGGATAAGACATAATGACTAAGGGTAAAGGAGGTATCCTATGGATTCAGATTTGGCAGCGGCGGATCGGCAGCCCGAGAACCATCCCCTTCGTACGGTAAAGCCGGAGCGGTTTCAGGCCTTGAAAAAGTACTGGGACTTATACCTGATTATGCTGCCGGGACTCGCGTATTTTATCATTTTTAAATATGTGCCAATGGGGGGCATCATCGTTGCCTTTCAGGATTTCAGCGCCTTTGCCGGCATCCGCGGCAGCGAATGGGTGGGACTTGCGCATTTTAAAAATATGTTTACAGACAGCGAGTTTTACACGGTATTCAAAAATACGCTGCTGATCAGTTTGTACAAGCTGATCTGGGGATTTCCGGGTCCGATCATCCTGGCCTTGATGCTGAATGAAGTCCGGCACATGCTGTATAAGCGCGGGGTCCAGACGCTTGTCTATTTACCGCATTTTCTGTCCTGGGTCATCATCGGAGGCATTCTTATCAACGTGCTGTCCCCGGCAACGGGGATCGTCAATCAGTTTCTGGGTATGCTCGGTTTGGAGCCGATCTTCTTCCTGGGCAGTCAGGAATGGTTCAGAACGGTGCTTGTGGTCAGCGATATCTGGAAAGAAGCGGGATGGGGGGCCATCATCTATCTGGCTGCGCTGGCATCAATCGATCCACAAATCTACGAGGCTGCTGTCGTAGACGGCGCGGGCAAATGGAAGCAACTGATCCACGTCACCCTGCCATCGTTGCTCGGGACCATCGTGATCCTGTTCGTACTGCGCTTGGGGAGCGTTCTGGATGTCGGGTTTGAACAGATCTTTGTGCTCTACAATCCGCTGGTATACAATGTGGCCGATGTTATCGAGACTTATGTATACCGGACTGGAATTACGCAGGGCCAATTTAGCTTTACTACCGCTGTCGGGTTGTTCAAATCGGTCATCAGTCTGATATTGGTCGTCCTCGCCAACAAAGCCGCCAGAAAGCTTGGCCAGGACAGCTTATGGTAGAGGGGGTGAATCTATGAGACTTACTAGGGGGGAACATCTGGCATCGAGGCTTAATTACCTGGCCCTGGGTTTCATTGCATTGCTTGCGCTTCTCCCATTCCTGCATATCGTGGCCCAGTCTTTCAGCAGTCATCAGGCGATAACATCCGGCAGGGTGACTTTATGGCCGGTGGATTTCAGTTTCGAAGCGTATGTGAAGGTATTGAGCGAACAGGCCTTTGTGAATGCCTTCAAGGTCAGTTTACTGCGCACGGTCATCGGCACGCTGTTGAATGTGGTCATCACTTGTATGCTGGCCTATCCGCTGTCCAAGGCTTATATTAAAGGACGATCAGCCATCATGTTCCTGATTGTGTTCACGATGCTGTTTAACGGGGGCATGATTCCAACCTTTCTGGTCGTGAAAGCGACCGGGCTGCTGAATTCCTTCTGGGTCTATATCATTCCTGGAGCGGTTAGCGCGTTCAATGTTATTATTATGAGAAATTTCTTTCAAGGCGTGCCGCCCGAATTGGAGGAATCAGCCAAGATTGACGGCTCCTCCAATATCGGAACGCTCATCCGGATTGTCGTTCCGTTATCCATGCCGGTCATTGCAACGATTACCTTATTCCATGCCGTCGGACATTGGAACGCCTTCTTTGATACCGTCCTGTATGTGACGGACCGGAATCTTTTCCCGCTGCAGGTGTATCTGCGTGAGCTGATCATGTTCAATCAATCGAACATCAGCAATAACAACGGGTACGCCGCCAATATCGACAGCACCCTGCTGGCCTTGGAGTCCTTGAAGGCTGCGGCGCTGATTGCCAGCACGGTTCCGATCCTGATCGTGTATCCGTTTCTGCAGAAGCATTTTGTCAAAGGGATTATGCTTGGATCGGTAAAAGGCTAGAACTGCATGTAACATGAAAAAAGAGAGGGGATTGTTATATGAAAGTCTCAATCTTCGTAAAAAGATCCGTATCCATCCTGGCGGTGACCTCCATGCTGCTGGTGTCTGCGTGTTCATCCGGCACGAAGGAGGAAGGAGCCGAAGGGAAGGAAGAACGCCAGGCCATTGATATCGTATTAAGCAATGCCGGACGGAAGTTCCCGCCGGGCATGGACGAGAACAATAATCCTTATATTGATTACATCCGCGAGAACACGGACCTGGACATCAAGCTGATCACGCCTCCTGCGGACGGTTACGGGGATGCCCTGAACGTGATTATGGCCTCCGATGATCTGCCGGATATGCTCCTGTCCTATGACGCCAATTGGTTCGAAAGCTATGTCCGGCAGAAAGCCCTTACCCCTCTGAATGATTTAATCGACGCATACGGACCGAATCTGAAGAAAAGTATCCCGGAGGAAGCCTGGAAGGTCGTCACCGTGGACGGAAAGATCTATGCGATTCCCAGCCTGAACCCGATCCCGGGCAATGAAATCATGTTTGCACGCAAAGATTGGCTGGACCGTCTGGGGCTCAAACCGCCGACAACGCTGGAAGAATACAAACAGGTGATTCGCGCTTTTGCGCAGGATGATCCGGACGGAAACGGCAAAGACGATACGTTTGGCCTGATCCTGCAGGAAAACCTCGGAAGAACAGCTCCGTTTATCGGGGCATGGGGAATTCAGCGGGGCCAATGGACTAAGCGGGACGGGCAACTGGTGAATTCCAGCACACTGCCGGAAATGAAGGAAGCACTAAGCTATCTTGCCGATCTCTATCAGGAAAAGCTGATTGATCCCGAGTGGGCTTTAAATAAGATGGCTAATGTTGACGAGAAAGTCGCCAGCGGCAAAGTGGGCCTGTTCTCCGGGAACTGGTATGATACCCGCGGCCCGATCCTGACCAACCAGAAAAATGATCCCAATGCAGAGTGGATTACCCTCGAATATCCAACCGGACCTGACGGGAAGCAGGGAACCTGGGGCAACAGCTATGTTGCCGGGTTTAATGTGATACCGATTACGAGCAAACATCCGGAGGCTGTCATCAAGATGCTTGATTTCATGATCGGAGACGGATACCGCACACTCATGCTCGGATTTGAGGGCGAGGTATGGAATATGGAGGACGGGAAGGTGGTTACGAACTTTGATGAGCACAACAAGCATATTTACCGGCTAACGCTCGGAGAAGCGATTGTACCATTCGATTCTGAAGTATCCAGAGAACGTCTGGACTCGCTCGGTATGGAGTTTAAGCTGAACGAGATTGTCAACAAGATTAACGAGGTTGCCATCCGGAATCAATATCTGGGCGTACCTACACCTGGAATGGGTAAATACGCGCCTAAGCTGTCCAAAATGGAGGTCGAAGCCTTCACGAAAATCATCATAGGCCAGCAGCCGGTAGACAGTTTTGATCAATTTGTTGAAGACTGGAAGAAAAACGGCGGCGAGGAAATGACGAAGGAAGTCAACGGGCAATGAACAGGACGGATAACGGGGTCTAAGCTATAATGAAGGCATGCATGAATCGTGGAGGAATCGTATGAAGTGGCTGACGCAATTCCGCAGCGTTTTGAAGCAGTCGATTCAGTTTAGGCTAACCTGTTATTTTCTTCTCATCCTGCTGCCCCTGGTGGCGTTCAGCATGTTTGCCAATGTAAAGTCTCAGCGGATTTTGGAGCAGGAGCTTGGCGAGCGCACGCTCAGTGCCATGAACTCTGCTTTGGAGTTTGTTGACCTGACCTTAAAGAGCATCCATAATCTGTCCACCTTAATCGCAACCGATACCAATTTATCCACCCTGCTGTCTCATCAGGAGAAGACCCTGACCTCCGGGGCGATTATGGACTTCACGCGTGTCATGGAAGAGATTACGAATATAACCATGGTCAATGAATATTTAAGCGACGCCATGATTTATCATCGTCCCTCCAACTCGCTGATCGCAACCAAGCTCGGGCTGCTGCACCGGGAATCCCAAAACCCTGAACCATGGTACGATGAGGCTCTGAAGGCAAATGGCGCAAGCATATACTACTTGTCAGAACGCCATGAAGAAAATTTGTCTGGACACCCGGATCCTATCTATAACCGGAATCAGCTCATTATGATGAGGCTTCTGGATTTCTATCGCGCCGAAAAAGGCGAAAATGTCCTCATGCTGTCGATTTCGAAGAATCAGTTGCTCCGCTCGTTGTCCCATTTGCTGGCGAACAGCAGCTCCAAGGTCTATCTGTTTGATGCCCGGGAGCGGTTGATCGTATCGAATGCTTCTGCAGAAACGTTGTCTTTCGAATGGAGGGACGTCCAGCCAGGCAGTGTTGTTGTCCGGGAAACCCCGGAAACGGATGAGAAAAATTTGATTCTGCGGGTGACTTCTCCCCGAAGCGGATGGTCGCTGCTGCTGATCCAGCCCGAGCGTGAGATTTACAATAAGTCGAGGCCGCTGCAAATTTTTGCGTACTGCATTATTGCACTCAGCGTCGTGCTTGCCGTCTGGATTGCCTGGTTTATCTACAGCGGAATTGCTTCTCCGATATCAAGACTTGTGTCCGGCATGCGGCAGCTGCGTAAAGGCAATCTGAATATCAGGCTGGAGAACGGGCGGCAGGATGAGTTGGGGTATTTAACGGATGCTTTCAACGAAACGGCGAGTCAGCAGCGTCATCTGATCAAAGATATCTATGAGCAACAGCTCAGAATGACCAAGACGGAGCTCAAATTTCTGCAGGCTCAGATTAATCCCCACTTCCTGTACAACACGCTGGATTCGATTTATTGGACGGCCAAAAATTATGAAGCGGAAGAGATCAGTACGATGGTGCTCAACTTGTCGAACTTCTTCAGGCTCAGTTTGAGCAAAGGGCAGGAGTCGTTTACAGTGGAGGAAACGTTCAAGCACCTTCATTACTATATTCGAATTCAGCAAATCCGTTTTGCCGACCGGTTTACGGTGGGGTACTGCGCTTCCGAGGATAGCCATCATTTGCATATTTTGAAGCTGCTGCTTCAGCCACTGGTTGAGAATGCCATATTGCATGGATTGGAGAAACGGAAAAAAGGCGGAGCATTAAGCATTCAAACCGTTGTGTCTAATGACCGGCTGATCATCCAGGTAACCGATAATGGAAGAGGGATTCCAGGGCCGAGGCTTATGCGGATTCAACAGGCCTTGGCAAGAATCAGGTTCGGGGATTACACGACCCCTCCCGAAAAGAACTCCGAGTTTTTTGCGCTGCTCAATGTCCAGGCTCGAATCGCCATTTACTATGGGGAGACGGCGGAATTGAAGATCGTCAGCGAGGAAGGGAACGGAACGACGGCGGTCATCGATTTACCGGCAGACCGCTGCCGGGAGGAGAGAGGGGAATCGGAGCATGAATCTCATGATTGTTGAAGATGAAATTCGAATTTTGAATAGTCTGGCCAACAATATACCGTGGAATGAGCATGGCATCGAAGTGGTAGCGCTTGCCGAGAACGGCTTAGAAGCACTGTCCATGATCGAGCGCAGGAAGCCGGATATCGTGCTGCTCGATATCGAGATGCCGGAGATGGACGGGTTGACCTTAGCGAAAACGGTGCTGCAGCAGGAAACGCACATGAAATTCGTGATTTTAAGCGGCCATGACGATTTCCCGTATGCGCAGGCTGCTGTGGGGCTTGGCGTCATGAAGTACTTGCTGAAGCCGGCCGGAGACGATGAAATTTTGAAGGCTATTCTTGCGGCTGCGGAAGAAATTCGTGAGGAACTGATGGAAAAGCACAGCATGATTGAGCTGCAGCGGAAATGGCATGACCGCCTGCCTCAGCTCCAGGATGATTTTTATAGAAACTGGATACAGGGCCGGTATGCGGACTGGGAGCTCAAGAAGCATATGGAGGAGCTGAATCTGGAGCTTGCCCTCTATACTTGGTTTGCTGTAGCCGTATGTGAAGTCGATCCGATTCACGGGCAAGGAGAACGATTTACGTCTTCGGATCAAGCGTTGCTGCAGTTTTCGCTGGAATGCATAGCGGCTGAATGTTTACAGCATGAAAGCTGCCGGGTCTTTAATGATGCGGACGGAGCAACCGTGCTGCTCTTTTTGGGACAACCGGAAGAATCGGTTCCAGATATCATCCAGCGGATCAATGTTCACGTTCCCCGTCTCTTCAACATTGTTAAAGAGTGTCTGAAGCTTACAGCCAGCGCCGGACTCGGGACCCCAGGCTCATGGGACCATGTTTCGCTGTCCTACCGGCAGGCACGCCGTGCGCTGCAGGAGCGGGCCATTTACGGCAATGAGGTGTTCGTTCCTTACCTGGATGTAACCAACAAGGAGCAGCCGTTTCATTATGACGCTGAGTTCGAAAAGCAGCTGGAGATTGCGGTTCATACGGATCACGCGGCAGCGGTTGCTGAGCTGATAGACTGCTATTTCAAAGACGTATACTCCCAGGCAGTCTCAACCCCAAAGGTATACGAGCATTTGCTGTATTTGAGCAGCTTATTTACACGTATGATTCAATCGCGGGGCTGGTCGATGCAGGAGGTGCTGCAAGAGGATTATTCGATGTTTCTGTCCTTTGAATCCCTGCTCTCCAAAGAGCAAATCGTGGAATGGTCCAAAAGAGTGGCCAGCCGCATTACCCAATACCGGGAACGCGAGCGAAAGCATTCAAGCCATCGGCTCGTTAAACAAATGATCGAGGCCGTGGAGGAAATGCTGGGGAAAGAAGAACTGACTTTGCACACGCTGGCCGAAAGATTATATGTCAATCCCTCTTACCTTAGCCGGCTGTTTAAGCGGGAGGAAGGGAAATCCATTTCAGAATATCTCCTGAAGCGGAGTATGGAGCATGCCAAAGAGCTCTTACACAGCGGCGTTAAGGTGTATGATGCAGCAGAAGCGGCGGGATATCGTGATGTCAGCTATTTTGCCAGAGTGTTTCGTAAATATTGGGGCGTAGCCCCGAGTGAATTAAAAAAACAAGAGCGTTCAGTCTCACCGCGTTTGATGTAAATTAAAGCTGCAATGGAAGAAATCAGGTGGAGGTGGTCAGAATGACCGATATGGCACTAACCCTTAAAATACCCGAGCGCGATATTCCTGTCTACACGGAAGTGGATGTTGTCGTTGCCGGAGGAGGGCCGTCAGGAGTAGCGGCAGCGCTCGCAGCGGCAAGAAACGGGGCATCCGTATTGCTGATAGAGCAAAGAGGATACCTGGGCGGCATGGCGACGGTCTCTCAGGTTCCTGCATTTTGCCCGTATACCGATCAGATCAAGCCGGTAATCCGCGGGATTGGGCTGGAAATTCTGCTTGATATGAAGAGCAAGATGGATGAGAGGTTTCAGGAAGCATGGAAGGACCGGCTGGATTGGGTGCCGATTGATGCGGAAATTCTAAAGCGCCTATTGGACGAGAAGATGATGGAGGCTGGCGTTAAAGTGCTGTATCATACGTTCGTCGGTCAAGTTCTTGGGCAGGACGGCATCATTGAAGCGGCGGTCATTAACAACAAGACCGGAACCCAGGCGGTGAAGGGGAAGATATACATTGATGCAACGAGCGATGCGGATCTCACCTATCTTGCGGGCGGGCAGTTCGCCAAAGGTGGAGATGATGGAGAGCTGCAGCCGGGGACGATGTGCTTCGTTCTGAATAACCTGGACCGGAACAAATTTCTCTCAAGTGTTGAGACGCACAGTCACGATCTGAAACATGCGATCAACAAGGCGAAGAGTGAAGGGCGGTTGCGCGTCGCAAGAGATTGGGCCGGTATTTCCTGGCTAAATGATCATACGGCAGGCTTCAATTTTGGGCATGTATTCGGGATTGACGGTTCAAATACGGATGATCTGACCCGCGGAGCAATCGAAGGCCGCGCGCTTGTTGAACACATTACCGGTTGGCTAAGGGAAGCGATTCCCGGATTCGAAAACGCTTTCCTGACGTTGACGGGCGAACAGATCGGCATTCGGGAAACCCGCCGGATCATCGGCGATTATATCGTCACCGCCGACGATTTTCTGGCGTGCCGTTCGTTCCCTGACGATATTGCCCGAAATGCCTACTTTATTGATATTCATATGGCAAAGCCTACGAGCGGCATGACGATGGTACGTCTATCGCCGGGAGAGTCGCACGGCATTCCTTATCGCGCCTTGCTTCCGGCCGGTATTCAGAACGTAATCGTAGCCGGCAGAGCGATATCAACCGATAGAGCGGCCCAAGGCTCCACCCGGGTCATGCCGAATTGCTTTGCAATGGGCGAAGCCTCCGGTACGGCCGCGGCGATTCTGGCCGAGACAGGCACGCGGGAAACGCGCAGTATCGACATCACTGAGCTGCAACGCAGACTTATCCACCAAGGCGCATGGTTAGGAGAGCAGATCAATGAGCGGCACTAGGAACAAGTGGAAACGGCTTTGCCGTCCTTTTAAAGGACGGTACCCGTTTCAGCGAGAAATAGAAGGATAAGTTATCGTGTGAAACATATAAATTCTTATATTTATAAAAAGGCTGAGCCCAAAGTCATATTCTTGACTTAGGCTCAGCCTTTTAAAGCTGTTTCTAACCCGTTAATCGGGGCGGTTATTTACACGCGTTACGTCTATTCGGATCCAGAACGAGGAAATCCTCTGGAAGCTCGAACAGCTTGTCAACCAGTTCGTCCATGCCGGATTCCAGCTTGAACTCCATTTCCTCCCTGTAAAGCGGAACCAGGAAATAAACCTGAACCTGATTGCCATCTTTCGTATGGCCGGTGCTAACCTCTTCCGGCAGAGCATACAGGATCACGCCGGACAGCCCGGTGTTAGACGCATATGGCTCGTAATCCTCAGTGTTGGGAATCGTATGGCCGTATCCAAGCCACGTCTGATACATATGCGGGAACCGGGCAAGCATCTTCATCAGCCGGATGGGCCAGTAGTTCTCCTCTGATTCAAAGTCCTCCTGTGTAAGCGGCCAGTCCGCCGGCAAAAACATCATCAGCTCCGCGCGTTCCAGATGCTTATACTCTTCACGGATCTCCTGTGGGAGGGTCATCGGCAGATCGCTCATCCCATTGGTATACAGCACCCGGTATGGCTCATCAGGTGTAGCTTCCATAATATTCACATCAATATGTACGATGTCTGAAATCAGCTCATGGAACACGCCGGTTTCCCGGTTGGGAAAGACCCGATTAAAATGTTCGTTTAATTCTTCCATGTACAAAATATTGGAGGGAGGTGTAATCTGCTGCTCATCCTGAGCATCATAACCATAAATGGTGGTACCGTCTTCCGATTTGCCCATTTCATTGCCGCCAAACAGTTTTTTGAAAAAGTTTATGTCTTTGCGCTCCTCTGTGTGAGTTAAAGTGCGAAATGAAAATAGATGGTTTTAAACCTCATTTGAAAGTATAACAAAAGGCATAGTCCCGGAGCGATGGGTCTATCGATTCGAATTACAAATGTCGATAATATTATGTAGTCCAATAGGAGAAGGGAAACAATGCAAGTTTATAAGAGGCAACCCTATTGAATCATCAATTCAAAAAGGAAAGTTGAGGTTTTCGTGTGAAAAAGAAGTTAATCAGTTTCATGGCTGCTGCCCTGGTGTTTGCAAATGTTGGTGGGGTGGCGGCTGCTAAGAATTATGATTCCTTGCCACAAGCGGTTTGGACTCAAACACCGAATGAAGATTACATAGCGATTCAACCAGAGAGTTTTTATGTACCAGGACAAGAAACGCTGTACTTACATGTTGGAGAAGAAATATTCTCTGAGACAAAAGCTTGGTCACCTGATACAATCCGAGCCGTAGATCCCAAAACCGGAAAGGTGAAATGGGTATTCTCGTTTGCAAAAGCAGGATACGGATGGCCAAGTACAGAATATCCTTTTGCTTATGCACCAGACGGTACGGTATACGCCTATTTCTCCTTTCCAGGAGTTCTTTATTCTGTGAGCCCTGCAGGGAAGGAAAATTGGAGTAAGCTCGTAGGACAAAATCTAGGAGCATTTGACGGCAAGTTATACCGCATGAGTGACGGAAACTTAATTATTGCAGGTCAGAAATCGGATACAATCGGTGCAGAAACGGTACAACTGCTATCTTTCGATAAAAATGGTAAGCAGAAAGCCAGTAAGGTGGTATCCGGAAAGTTAACTACTGTGTCGAAGAACCAAATCGCCATAGAGATGTTAACCAAGCAGGGCAATGCTCAAAAAGTTGAAGTGTACAACTCTTCCTTACAGCGTTCATTCCAATACACATTCCCAAAGGGAGCAGGAGTAAGTTTTTATACTGCTTTTGCACTAGACGATGGTACTTTTGTGTTTTCAGTACATCAAGCAAATACGCAGAAACTTATAGCTTTATCTCCAAAAGGCTCCGCTATCTGGGGAAGAACAATCGATCCACTTGGGTTTGCTTTCCAAGCCGGGGATCATTACATGGTATTTAATCCTAAAACCAAAAAATTAAGCTTGTTCAGTCAGAAGGGTTTAGTAAAGGATAGAGTACTATCGAATTTTAATATGCCTGAGGGGGACGGTCTGCCAACAGCAAAGAAAACGGTAGAAGGAAACCTGTATGTCGATTTGCTTACCTCCCAGTATATTTTAGATGCAAAAACGTTGGCCTCTATTCACGAATTTAATGGAATAAAAGGGTCTATATTGGACTATCGTGAGAATAGTGTCTTAGTATACGACTGGAATGAGGATAGGATCTCAAAGCATATATTGAAATAAAGTTTTAAAAAATCGGATATGATTTTCAAGACGCTTTCAGAATATTTATCTGTTAGCGGCTTTTTTGGTGAACTATGAGAGTTATAGGCTGGCGAAGACAGTCGGGTGATTCAGGTGACCTGTGCTACTCCTTAATAAAGTCAGCCATCAATTCATGTCAGTAAAAAAACGACCCCCTTCTACATTAAAGTGCACCCCTTATAGTCGACATTGGATAAACACCTGGTGTTTATGCTGATGAAAACTATAGGGGGTGCTTTTCGTTATGAGATACGGCTGCAATGACAAGAAAGGACTATTTACTACAAGAGAAGGAAAAGCGTCATTATGTGGCGAAAATACCTAAAGAAGTAAAAAAATCTCATGGGAAAGGAGACCCCATGTTCATTGTTAATAAAGAACATTATGATCAGCATGAACTGGAACGTCGAATAAACGCGATATACGCATTATTGGGTTCCTCTGTTTGGAAGGAACGGCGGACAGCTGTATGCATGAAGGAACCGGCGAATATTCTGGCCGCCACGGAGCTGATTATCAGGAATGAGGGTTCGGTGCTTCTGATCAACGGCGATACCCCGATTGAAAGCGCTCTCCGGCAAGCCGAAGACGCAGGCTGTTCGGGTCTGCTGACCGACGCAGGAGGCAGCGCCGTCTTTCACCCTCTACACTCACGCCTGGATCGGATGAATGGGGAGCCGTCCTTGCTTCAATTCAGCTCCGGCACGACCGGCGCTCCCAAGCTAGTTGAACGGTCTTGGTCTCATGTGCAAATGGAAATCGAGGCCTACAACAAGATGCTGCCCTGCAGCGGGGAGGATCAACCGGTCATTCTGGTGCCCGTGTCCCATTCCTTCGGATTAATCACAGGCACGCTTTCCGCACTTAAGCGCGGAGTCAAGCCGGTTATCGTGACGGACAAGAACCCCAAGTTCGCCCTGCATCTCATGCAGCAGCATGATCGCCATGTGGTGTATGCGGTGCCCTTTCTCTTTCAAATTCTGCTCAGCCTGATGAGAGAGAAGGTGCTGCTTAGAAAGATGGTATCCTCTGGCTCTCCGATGTCTGCAGAACTGCTGAACAGGCTTGGAGGTGCAGGTGTGGAGGTGATCCAGCAATACGGGTGCTCTGAGGCGGGCTGCATCTCGCTTGGCGACCGGCCCTCCGGTTCTACGGATGCCGGGATGTTGCTGGAGCATATGGTAATGGAAAGGCCCGGAACCCGGGAGCAGCCGGATGAAATAATCATTGCCACAGGCGGACGCCGGATTCCTACCGGAGATATGGGATATTGGTTGGGCGGCAGGCTTCATGTTCTGTGCCGGATGGATGATCTGATTAATGTGTCAGGACTGAAGGTAGCTCCCTCCGAGGTGGAGGATGTCATCCAGAGGCTGGACGGCGTTCAGGAAGCTGTCGTGCACAAGGCTCCGCATCCCGTCTGGGGGGAAGCTGTCAAAGCTCGAATCGTCCGGAAGGGCGATGCGCTGTCACAGGAGGAGGTGAAGAGGTGGTGCGCGCGGTTTCTGCCTGCTTATAAAGTTCCGGGCTTTATTGCTTTTACGGAGGACATTCCGAAGACGAGTACAGGGAAGGTTATGCGAAAACAATTGGTAGAAGAGGAGTATGATATTCATGGATAAGGAACAAACGGTATCTCAATTGAGGCAGCTCATGTCCGAACAATTGGAGCTCTCTCTCCCGGACGTCATTAAAGAGGAAGATCGGCTGTACGAAGACTTAAACGTAGATTCGATCATGGTACTCCAATTGGTGGTATACATCGAGGAAGTGTTCAACGTAACTGTGCCTGAGGAGGAGATGGATCCTGCCGTCTTCCAAACGGTCGGTTCTTTAGTCGATTTCATCCACGCCCTTAAGGGGGAGCACATCCCCTCAACAAGTCAAATCTTAAGATCATAGAAAAGGATGGATATGATGATTAACGTGAATGAACAGGATATCATACAATTCGTGATTGACCGGGTGGCCGGTTTGACCTCCAGACCGGAGCTGGCGGAGGAATTGAATGGGGACGCCCCGCTAGAGGATGCAGGCGTGGATTCGGTGCTGCTGGTCAACCTGATGATACAGATTGAACAGCAGTACGACATTTTTTACGAGGACGACGAGCTTCTGCAGGAGAACTTCGCCACCGCGCGCTTGATCTCACAACGCATATTGGCCAAACGGGCCGTTAAAACCGGGGTTTGACGTGAAACAAGCCCATTGCTTTCTGAACGGACTCGGTTATGGCTTGGAGCAAGCCGGATGGGATGAACGTCCGCTCTATATCGGTGCTTGGGACGCGCCATTCAGCGTTACGGAGGACGGCAAGCTGACCTATTTCTCATCGGACATCACACCGTCCGAATATTTGCGGCTGTTCACCCGTCTGTACGGGGAAGGGGCCATGGAGTGGTATGATTACGGGGCCGAAAAGCTCGTCAATCTGAAGAAGTTTCTAGAGGTCCTGCGGCGTAATCCGGATCTTCCTGTTTTGGTACAGCTCGATCTGTTTCATATGCCCTATCAAAAAAGAACGTTTCAAACCATGCATCAGCCCCATTTTGTCATCGTTCACGGAATGCGGGGCGATCAATTCGTGGTATACGACCGCTATTTTGATTGGGAAGGGTTAGTGGCCACGAGCCATGTACACGATGCTTTTCTGAGCAATGAGCTGGGCGGGGGACTGCTGCTTCATCCCGAATGGCTCCATGAACCGGACGCTCACGAGGTGGCGAGAATCTTCGAGGATACGATAGAGACCGATCCGGGTGAACGATCGCTAACCGGCATGGTGAGGCGGAGGATTATGCAGACGGTGGAGTCGCCCGATATTTATCCGCCCGGGGCCTTGAAGGATGCTGTATCCCAGCTCGGCATCCTCGCCAAACGCAAATACAGCTACGGGCTGCTGTATCAATATTTTTCGGAAGCGCTTAATCAAGGTACGAAGCTGTATCAGGAGCAGCTGGAAGGATTCA
The DNA here is from genome assembly GCF_013204885.1 of Paenibacillus tritici. Taxonomy (GTDB): domain Bacteria; phylum Bacillota; class Bacilli; order Paenibacillales; family Paenibacillaceae; genus Paenibacillus_AQ; species Paenibacillus_AQ tritici. The sequence goes on along the minus strand of NZ_JABMKX010000011.1, from coordinate 115,532 downwards.
TAAGAATGTGGAGTACGCTCGCATACCTGGCGATCCGTACGTCCATGCCGGGACGAACCGGGGAAATCGGACTGCTGGTGGATAAGGTGGAGCAGTTGCAGAGGACGGAGCAACAGCTGAAGGAGGAATTGATCGATGTCTATCATCGCTGGAAACCTCGATTTGCATGCTGAGTGCAGACCTAGGGTGGGCTGCTTCGACGGCCATTCCCCCCGGTTGAACGAACGGGTGATTGATGACCAATGGACAGGGTATCTGGCTGAATATACGGAGCTCATCCGCATTCCGCCGGTACGCTTCGCCAAGATCTTCGGGGGTTCGCTTCGCCAGTTCTCCAAGCAGCCGATGTCTTCGCTTCCGCAAGCATCAGAGCGGCTGGCCCGATTATGCGAGGAATACGGAATCGATACGCTTTATGTGAACGCTCCTTATTTCATACCTTTCTTGATGCTGGTTCGGAGCTTCGCCAAGCTTCCGCTTCGCTTCATGGTTATTGCCCATTCCGTCGCATCCGCCCGTTGGCTGACAACCTGGCTGTCCTGTGCGCCTTGGATTACAGAACAGGATGTGCTGCTTGCCAGTACAGAATCTTGCAGACAGGCGCTGGTTAATCTCTCACCCCGGTATGCGCATGCCCATAAGATCCCGTTATGCATCGACACCTTGCTAGCTGCGGAGCCGGTTCGGCCGCTTGCCGGTAAACGTCTGTTATCCATCGGCCGGCTGGAAGAGGTAAAGAACATTCATGTGCTCTTAGAGGCTATGGCGGAAATAAAGCAGCGTGTCCCGGACACTGTATTGACGATTGCCGGAGAATATACGGGGTCCTTGCATGAAGCGGACCGGTATAAAGAACGGCTTGAAGCCATCGTAGCGGAATATAGACTGGAGCAAACCGTGGAGTTTACAGGTCCCGTCCACGGGAGTGAGAAAGACCGCCTGTTCCGGGAATCCAGGCTTCTGGTCAACCTCTCCACCGATCCGGGAGAGACGTTTGGCTTCAACCTCCTGGAAGCGAAAGCCCACGGTCTTCCTGTGGTCTGCACCAACTGGGACGGTTTCCGGGAGCTGCTTATTGACGGCGAGGACGGTTGCTTCGTCCAAGTAGATTGGTCCGGTGAACATCCGAAGATAGATCTGGACGGGCTGGTTCGCAGCTGCACCGAGGTTCTGCTGGATGAGAAGCTTCACGACAATCTCTCGCAAGGAGCGCGGCGTGGCGCTCTAATGTACGACTATCGAACCATCATGCCGCAGATCAGGAAGCTCCTGAATGCTCCCCTTGGACAGATAGCAGGTGAGGCGGAGGAGACCGCCCTGCTGGAATCTCCTATGAGAACGCTGAACGAAATCTATCATTGCAACTTATTGGAAGCAACAGGCTGTTTGAGTGAATCATCGCTGTCGGTTCTGGATTGGCAGTCGCAGGGTGACACGGAGGAATGGATGCGCAGGGTGAAGCCGCTTATTCAACATTTTGCCGGGAGGAACAATCATGCACACGTTTAAACTGTTCCGACGTCTTGCTCCCTACGTGAAGATCAAATGGAATTTAACCTTGATCGCTTATGTTTGCACGTTCCTGCAATTGGGACTCGTCATACTTCAGCCCTTAATCTTCGCCTATCTGATCGACCACGTGCTGATTGGCGGAAACCGTAAGCTGATTGTCCCGTTGCTTAGCCTTTCCTTGGGAATAGGTGTTCTCTCCATCGTATTCCTGTTTATCCGGGTAGGTTTGTTCCGCTATCTGGGCATCTGTAATATGCTGGATATCCGGAACGAGCTGTTGAAGCATGTCCGGCAGATCCCCATTCCGGAAATTCAGAAGGAAGGACCCGGGAAATTCTCGGCCTTGCTCGGGATGGATACAGCTACGATGGGAAATTTCCTCAACCACATCCTGGTCGAGATTACCTCACAGCTGTTTATGATGCTGATATCCCTCGGAATCCTGTACTATATGGACTGGCGGCTTGGCATCGTTGCAACGCTTAGCATCCCCTTCCTCTTATGGGTGCCAGGGCTGTTCCGTAACCCTGTGGCGCGTTATTCGTCCGCCGTTCGAACCCATAATGAAGAGATCGGAACCTATCTCTATGAAGCGATCGAAAGTTCGCAAGAAATCCGGGCTTTAGGACTAGAGGGATGGGAGCGGAAGCGGAATGAAACGATGTACAAGGGGCTGGTGAAGGCCAGCACCCGGGAAACGCTGTATGCCGTTATGTCGTTTCAAATCAGTGGTTTCGTGATTAGCCTGATCCTGGCTGCCATCTATTGGATCGGCAGTTATCAGGTGCTCCACCAAATGTTGACCGTTGGAATGATGGTTGCTTCCGTAACCTATCTGCAAAACGCTCTGAATCCGGTACAGCAGATTAATAACTTTTTCAGAGAGCTTCAAGGCGCGGAAGTTGCAATGGGCAGAATCGAGCAATTTATCCAGACCCCGATCGATCCCTATTCGGAAAACGAGAGGAAGCAGGTTTCGCCTGCAAGTGAGCCTCAGCTTGAAGCAACGCCGTCCGATATCGAAGTGTGCAGTCTGCGCGTCGGGTACGGTGGAACGGAAATCTTGAAGGATCTATCACTGTCGCTGTCTCCGGGCAAGATTTATGCTTTCGTCGGGCGAAGCGGTTCTGGGAAATCCACCCTTTTCCGGGCACTTATTGGGATGATGCCCGTTCTCGAAGGTGAAATTCGAATCGGCGGACAGAATCTGGAGGAGATGACCCGCAGCGCGATCAGCCGCAAGGTTGGCATCGTGTTCCAGGAGCCTTACTTGTTCCGGGGCACCCTTATGGAAAATATTGCTGTCGGGAAGCTGGACGCGACGGAGGAGATGGTCATGCAAGCAGCCCTGAATGCGCGGCTCGGATCTCTGCTGGATCAACTGCCGGAAGGACTCAACACGAAGATTGACCACAGAGGCTTCCAGCTATCTGGCGGACAGCGGCAGAGGCTGGCTATTGCGCGTGTCCTCTTGCACAATCCCGATATTCTTATCCTGGATGAACCGACCTCCGCCTTGGACCAGCTTACGGAGATTGAACTCATGGATTCTATACGCCAAGTCATGGCGGGCAAGACGGTTCTGGTAGCCACCCATCGCCTGCAAACCATTATGAACGCAGATCGTATTCTGGTGTTGGAGAACGGTTGTCTGGTGGCGGAAGGCGGCCACGAAGAGCTCATGAATCAATCGGCTGAGTATTATGCTATGGCATCGACCTTCGAGCGCGATACATCTGTGGCCGGACAGGCATCTCATAAAGAGGGGGTTCTGGCATGAATGGCACAGGCACCCTCAGGGAATTGTTTCAACGTGCACGAAGGCATGACCGGGGAATCACTTATGCGGCACGAAGCGGCGAGTCCGATTGGACAAGCTATGCGGAACTCGGAAACCGCATGGACCTTCTCGCTGAACGGCTGAAGCAGGAGCAGCTGCGTCCGAATTTTATCGGGGCCGTCTGGATGGCTCCGACGCCGGAGTGTCTGGCTGTCATCGGGGCAGTCATTTTGGCGGGAGGCATTCCGCTCCCCATCCACAGCTACATGCCAGAACAGGACATGCTTCGCCTCATCCGCAAATTTGAACCCGAAGCTGTGTTCGTCTCTGAAGAGAAGCTTCCAATCCTCGCGGAATGGAACATACAAGGGGAAGAGTTGCCATTCTACCTGTATGGAGGTATGGCAAGCGGACCGATTGCAGGAATCAGCGCCGCTCCGCGGCCGGTACGCCGGTACACGCCGCCAGAGGCCGTGCGTATGATATTCCTCTCCTCCGGTTCGACGGGAGAGCCGAAGGGGATCATGCTGAGCGACCACAACATGCTGTCCAATGTGGACGCAATCCTGGACTACACGACGCTGTGCGACGAGGACATCGTTCTGCTCTCGAAGTCACTGGGGTATTGCTCGACCATTGTTGGGGAATGGTTTGCCGCCATGGCCTCTGGAGCCAATCTTGTTCTAAGCGGGGGCTTCGTGCATCCCTTCGAGATGATCCAGTGCGTCCGTACGAACAAGGTGACCTTCTTATGCACTGTGCCGTCTGCGATCCTGCCTCTAATCCATTCCGCCAAATGGGCGGCGGAGGATCTGCTCACGCTCCGGCAGTTGCTCATTGTCGGCGGCCCGATGCCTGACGTCATGCTGCTTCGTTTGGCTGACCGTCTGCCTCACGTGCGGCTGACGCCTTCCTATGGACTGACCGAAGCCTCTCCGCGCGTCTCGTATTTGCCCTACACTCAGTTGAGGACGAAACCGCAATCCGCCGGGATACCCATTAACGGCGTCGAGCTGGCCATCGTTCAGGACGGAAGGGAGGCGGCAACAGGGCAGAGTGGAGAGGTGGTCGTTCGAGGGCCGAATGTAATGATCGGCTATTATGACGATCCGGATCGCACCCGCGAGATACTAGGCCCCCTCGGCCTGCATACCCGGGATACCGGATATCTGGACGAGGATGGATATTTGCACTTGACCGGGCGAACCGACAACGCTCTCCTTGTCGGGGGACACACGATATACCCGGAAGCGGTCGAAAGCGTCCTATTAAGCTTTCCTGGGGTGCCAGACGCTGCCGTGTCGGCCGTAGAAGACCTTCAATGGGGACATCGTCTGATTGCCGTGGTCGTATCCGATGTTTCCACAGAGCCTGTCAAGAGCCCGGAGCTTCATGCCTGGTGCGTAAAGCGGCTATCCCCGGCCTTGCGTCCCAGGGAATTCCGCTTCGTTACGGCTCTGCCCAGAACAGCCAGCGGAAAGCTGGACCGCAAAGCCCTGAAATCTATGGTGAAGGAGGAAGAGCATGTCCATAGAGCATGAAGAACTATTCTTTAAGGTGAGAGAAACGATAGCCGTTGTGGCCAAGAGGCTAACAAGCGAGGTCGAGCTGGACCATACTTTGGTAGATGATCTGGGAATCGACTCCATTCAAATACTGGAGCTTCTGTCGGCTCTGGAGGATACATTCGGCTTTGAGCTGGATGTGGACGATATTCGCCCGGAATCGTTCCGAAGCGTCCAGGCCGTATTGCATTTTGTAGAACGCAAGGTGGCTTCATGAAAGTGTTCACCCCGGGCCATTTGCAAGAGCTGACCGACGAATTGCGCCGGACGTACCCGTTTTATAACCCTTATACGGACGTTGATTTCCATCAGCTGCCGATTACAAACAAACACTTGATCGCAGGCAACCGCGCCCTTTTCGAACATCCCGATGCAAGGCGGGTGATCGAATCGTTCACCTCGGGAACTACCGGAGTGCCGTTCCGCTGCGTGAAAACCCCGGAGGAGATATGGGGACTCTCGCTGACCCTGTATAAGCATAGAAAAAAGTGGGGGCTGCCGTCCAGGCACCGGATGCTGCTGCTGAGCAACCGTCTGCTGGCAGAGCCCAGGTCCCTTAGACATTATGCAGAACGGATGATCAGGGAAGATCCTCATTTCATCCAGGGGAGAGCTTCCGCTCTCTGCGCGTTGGCCGAATATATGCGTGACGGGGGATATTCGTTGCCGTCTTCCCTCCTGTTTACCCAGAACTGGGGCGAAACGCTGCATGGCTCCCAGAAAGAACGGATCGAGGAGGTGTTCCGCGTTCCATGCGTAGACTATTACGGTTTGGAAGAGTTCTGGTGTATCGCGTTCGCAGGCCAGAGCGGCCAACTGGAAATCGATGAGTCCGCTGTATATGTGGAAATTATCGATTCGGCCTCCGGACTCCATGTAGAGGAGGGGGAATTCGGCGAAGTGTTGGTCACCTCGCTGATCATGAGGAGTTTGCCTTATGTCCGTTACCGGACAGGGGATATCGGAAGTATTCGCAGGGACCCTGAAACCGGCCGTCTCCTTCTTCAACTGCTTCCCGTTCGAACATCCCAGATTCGGCTGCCTGGAGCGCAGGTGCATTCCGCCGTCTTCCGGTATTTGGACAAGTTTTTTTGGGAGCTTGCTGCAGCCAGAGGAGTCCGCCAATTTCAGATCGTGCAGAATACATTCACCTCTTTTTCCGTCCGGCTGGCGACTGAAGCCTCGCCAAGCGAGTTCGAGGACGTGCAGACCAGGCTATCCGCTTTTCTTCACCAAGCGGCGGGCAAGCCGGTGAAATTGTCCCTAGAAACCGTCTCAAGGCTCGAAGCCGATCCTGTCAGCGGCAAAATACCGTCCTTTGTTTGCCGTATTTCCTCAAATGAAGAAGGAGAATGAAGAGATGACGTCTCATACGGATACGCCGGATGCCAAGCCGGAAATGATGAAGCTGGCGGCGATGGAATGTGCAGCTTCCTGCATCTTGACCCACTTATACCGGTCCGGGGCTAACCCTGATCTGTTTCTGCTGGATTACTGGAATGTCAATTATGTATCGCGCATTATTACGGCGAGCCAGCATGTGCGATTGAACAAAAGCTTACCCTTTCTGTACGGCATCCATCTGGTTTACAAGGGAACTGGACCTGAAGCGCTAAAGCAGTCTGTTCAGTCAGGGAACCGTGCGGTAGTGAAATGCCGCCCATCCGATCTGGATTTTTTCCCTCCCAATATGCTGAGCATGGCGGAGAGTGGATTCGAGCATTATATCCTCGCAGATAGCTTCGATGAAGCGCGTAACGCCTTCAGAGTATTCGATCCCATTGTCGGTTTCAACGGATTCCTGACCGGAGAAGAGCTTATGCGGGCATCGGCGGAGCCGGAAGAGGAGGAAATCATTTTCTACGAGCTTCAGCCGGATCAAGAAGGGAAGATGTTCGAGTCTCCCGACAAGCGTGATATCTTCGCCTATGCAGCCAAGCGAAACTACGAAATGTATGTCCGTTCTCAATATAGTTCGGGTACCGCCGCATTGGACAGCTTTGCCCGGGATTTGCAGGCATCTCTAGCTTTAAGCCCGGAACAAACCTCGAACTGGTTGAACCAGAACTCGATCGCCATTGCTTCCATAACCAAGCTCCGATCTTCCATATGGAATAGCTTTGCCCAGCTGGGCGTGATGGACAAGGGGCAGGCGCTGGAAGGGACGAACCGAATCAGCGGGATCGTGAAGTTATGGACGACACTGAATTTCTTGCTTGTGAAATACCGCAAGCACATCGGGGACGAAGCGCTGCTGCGCTCGGCTCTTGCCAGGCTGCGGGAAATTCGGGATGCGGAGCTTCAATTCCTGGCCTGGATGAATGGAATAGGCGGTGATCTGACTGCGGTATAATCTATGCACGATTTCTTTTCGACACGAGCTGGTATCCTTCCGGGAGCTATTCCGTTATGCTCTTGATACGGGCTTCAACGGTATAGAACTGTGGGGCGTGCATGCCAAGGCTTTGCTTCGCCAACGGGGAAAGGAGCTGGGAGGTATGCTGGACGAAATGTTCAGCTACGGGCTCGAAATTAACATGCTGAGCGATTATATCCCTCTCATGGGGAATATCCCAATGGACGTTCTGCTTAAGGAATGGCAGGAAACCGTACAGGCGGCCAAAGCGTTCCACACAGATAAGCTGAGGATTTTCGCCGGAAACCTGGGCAGTCAATCTCTTGATGAGAAGGACTGGGAGCTTTGCACCGAACGTCTAAATATCCTTTGCGCCGTAGCAGAGAGGGAAGGGGTCTATACAGTGGTTGAGACTCATCCGGGAACCGCTGCCGACGGCTTAGATTCCACACTTCAACTGCTCAGGCAAACCGGCCACCCTGCCTTGAAGCTGAATTTGGACTTTCTGCACATTTGGGAATCGGGCGCTGATCCCCTTGCCGCCTACGAACGCTTGAAGCCATGGATTGTCAATATCCATCTGAAGAATGTGGAATCCCGGCAATGGCTCGAAGTATTCTCTCCTAACAATATATATTCTCCGAGCGGCAGCCGCAGAGGTATCGTACCCTTGGCCGATGGAGAAATGGACTGCCAAGCCATAATGAAGCGCCTTATCTTGGACCCTACCCGAGCCCCGGTATCTCTGGAATGGTTCGGAGCCATACCCTTTAAAATCTTAAAGTCGGAGCTAGGCTGGCTTAATGGGCTGGAGTCCGATCTCAAGCTGGAGAAAGTGAAGGTGACGGGATCATGAATAACGCACCTTATGTGGAGCATCTGACCGGAACGCGCGCACCGAAGCTCTGGTACTCCAATATTAATTGGGAACAAGGAAGAGCCGCGCAAGAGATTCGCTTACCCCATATTAACAATGCGTCCGGAGATCGGCTCGTATCGCAAATGGATCTCTACCAAATTTATTTGGCTGACCGGGATGATCTTGTTCTCCTTAAAAAGGCTCCGGATCCTGAATTCCTATCTTATTTGGAAGAAGAGAAGATAGCCATACCATCAATCGCGATTGGCGCACGGTCTGAATATACGGGTGAGTTTTGCAACCGGATTGCTGTTCCTTACTTGATGGACGAGCAGGAGGAGCAGTTTCTCAAGGAAAACGGAGGGAGATGGATCGGCCCGCCAGCCCGATTGTCCGTGGAACTGAACAGCAAGATCGCAACGCGTAAATTATGCGAAGAAATCGGCTTTCCAGTCAGCGACGGTAGGATATGCGAGGGGCTTGACGCGATCCGCCGTACTTGCGCCGAGTTGGAGGGACGGCATCCTGGAGCCCGGCTGGTTGTAAAAACCGCTTACGGTTCTTCCGGTAAAGCGCTGTTCCATATCCATCGAGGCTCGGATTTGGTGACGCTGCTTGGATATTTAAAGAGGCAGATCTCCCGGGGAGGCGGGCAACCCGTTGTGACGGTGGAACGCTGGCATCAGGTCGAGCGCCATCTGACGGCACAACTCTGGCTGGGGGGAACCGATTGCGAGATCCTGGCTATGACCGAGCAGAGGATTACAGATGCAGGAGTTTACAGGGGGAGCCGTCTGCACCCGGACCTGCCTGAATCCTTGATGGCGGCTTATACCGAACAGCTGCAACAGCTGGGTAAATCTTTACATTCCCGGGGCTACGAGGGTTTCATCGGGGTAGACTCCATACTGGATGAAGACGGAACTTTAATACCGGTTATTGAGATCAACGCCCGTCTTACCATGGTCACGTATTTGCTAAAGATTCGCAAGCACTTGCTCGAACGCGGGTTTCCTAGAATGGAGACTCAATCCTATGATTTCAAGCTCCACCCTGGTGCCAAATTTGCAGAATTTGCCGAAAAGGTGACATCGATAAGGATCTCTGCCGAACAAGGCGGGGCATTCGTGTATGGTTTCCACCATGATAGGGAATCGGCAGACCGTATCTTACCTTGCAGGGTCTCGACTCTGAGCTGGGGTGTGGACGATGAAGCTGAGAAGCTTGCCCGTCAAGGGCTGGAGGAAGCAATCATGGAATGGAGGGGAGCTGTCGTATGACTATGGTTTCACAACGACTGTCTAATCAGCAGGAAGTGAGCCAACCCTTTTGGCTAGAAGCAGTCGAGCAGTTTGGATCACCCGTTTATGTATATGACGAGGGAAAGCTGGCCTCCGATTATTTTTCGCTGCGAGACGCTTTACCCAAGGATGTGACGCTATATTATTCCATGAAAGTCAACCCCAATCCGGAGGTATGTCGTCTCATCAACAGCTGGGGTTCGCCGATCGAAGTCGCATCGGTTGGGGAATATGAGATTGCCCGCTCTAACGGGGTAAATCCGAACAGCATCGTGTTTACCGGACCGGGCAAAAGTGCGGACGAGATTCATCATGTGCTTCGCCATGGGATCTACGCGATTAATGCGGAGTCCATCCCGGAGCTATTCGTCATTCACGATGAAGCTGTTGCGCTTGGTATTGCCGCTCCCGTTATGTTAAGGGTCAATTTGTCTACTGGAGCCAAAGGCTCGCGTATGTCATCGGTCGGACTTGCCTCCCAGTTTGGCATCGACGACAGTGAAATTAATGAAGCGGTGCAAACCGCCATTACCCTTGAAGGGCTAGAGCTGATCGGATTGCATACGTACCAGGGCACGCAAAATTTTCACCTCGACTTTTATCGGGAGAGCGTGCCGATGATGTTCGGTCTCACCCGGCAGGTGCAAAACCAATTCGGCCTGCAGCTTCGATGCTTAGGGCTCGGCGGCGGTTTCGGCGTTCCCATGTTTGAAGGCGATGAGCCGTTTCCTGTCGAAGCTTTCGGGGCGTATCTTGCCGGGGAGTTAGAGCGCAACCGGGATCTGGAATTGGAAATGGTATTCGTAGAATCAGGGCGACGAATTGCCGCAACTATGGGGATTTATGCGGTCAGAGTGCTGTACACCAAGCTCTCCAAAGGCAAAGCCTTCGCCATTGTCGATGGGGGAACCCACCATCGGGCTTTTTCAAGCCTGATGGGACGAAGTTTCAAGCAGCCTCTGCCTCTTCAGCTTTGGAAGGCGGGGGAGCGCAAGCTATACGAATCCGGTGAAGGGGAAGGTCGAATCTCCTACAATGTTTGCGGTAAATTGTGCACTCCCGCAGATGTGCTGCAAGGCAGCGTCATGCTCCCCCCTCTAGAGCCGGGGGATTGGATCGCGTTTCCCCATGTGGGGGCATATGGCTTAACCTGCGGCAATGTTCATTTTCTGTCTCATGCTCTTCCGAAGGAAGTTATTCTTCGCCCTGACGGTACGTTAAATGATGTGAGCTGGCTATCAACCTAAATAAGTGAGTTCATCATAGGGAGTTGATCATGTGACGCCTACCCATCGGATTTTTCCTTATAATGACATATGGCTTGATTGCGTCAATAATAACTTGATGTCGATTCTCATTAGTCATCATTCATCGTTCGAGAAGCTGCCTCTGACTTTTAAAACGCAGTACTGGAAAAAAATCATCAACCAGACATTCCCCGAAGACAATTTTGAAAGCTTGCTTCATCAAGGATTAATGCTGCCGAAAGTTCAATATAACACTGAACAGCTCTATCATTATCTTCGCTTTGAGGATCAGCTTCTTGAGCAATCTGATATACCTTTCCTGGATGAGATGATTCAAAGCGCTTTAGACAAGAAGAAATATGTCTTTTTCGATGTGGACCGCTTTTTTTATTCCAGTGGAAGAGAATCCGGAAAAATACATTTTATCCATCCGACATTTATTCATGAAAAATGTGCGAGTGGGGATGCATACACAGTAATTGAAGATTGTTTATCTCCAGGGCGAATGCACGATTATCAAACTCCACTTGAAGTCATTATGGAATCTACCCAATATCTAATGACAAGCGGCAAAAAAGTCAGATTCATAATGGTTTCTGTGCATGAAGGATCGATAAGGAATTTTAACCATGAATTTTCAGTACAGGACTCGTTTATCTCAGAACTCAGAAGCAATCTATTGGATGATAAAGTCGTTTTTCTTGAGCAATATGGTCTTAATTATCAGTTGGGACTAAAAGCGTTGACCGATTATGTAGAGGAATTCGAAGAGCTTGTAGGTAATTTGAACGATACTAGCATATTTGCCTTGAGAAGCAGTTCTTTTGCACAGAATCATAAGAAGAATAACAGGCTTTTTAAGTTACTAGAAGATAAATCGTCCCATACAAATCTCTATAAGAAGTTAGCAGAACAAAGCGTGGAACTAAGTCATTTATGGGAAATTTATAGAACGACAGTTATTAAAATGATCGTATCTAATCGTGTTCATGATCAAGCTATCGTAAAACTCGAAGAGATTGTGAAGAAAGAATATAACATGGTCCAGACGATGAAAATGGCAACTGAGGTTAGTAACTTATGAATAGAGAATGAATCCGAAACGGCATGGGAAAAATAATGAAGAAAAATAGGTAAAGCAAACAAGCGGATAGAAAATCCGCTTGTTTGCTGTCGGGAATGGGATAAGGTTCTTGTCATTTATGACATCATGTTCTTGTCAACCAACAGGTGATGTCAGTGGACAAGAACATAGTACTATTGCCGATTTGATAAACATCTAATTTAAATTCCAATTTCTAGCTCGCTCGCGCCATCGACTACCGGGGGATCGAACGGGAAAGGACTTGTGAGTTCTCCAATACCCGTACCGTGCTGGAAGAACTGCTTCAGTGGATGAAGGAGCTTCAGCAGGAACACGCCAAGAGTGACGTACTCTTTGGCACCCGTGCTTGCCGCATGCGGGTGGTCACTTGATCGGTCAGTTCCAGAATAATGTTACATTAATTAAATCCAAACCCCCGAGTTAGCTGTCTATATAACAGGAGGTGAACGACAATGATCGATGCACAGCAACAAATCAACGCCGCACAAAACGGAGATCACGATGCCTTCGTTTCTCTTATAAAGGATCGAACGGATAAGCTGCACCGAGTGGCTCGCCATTATGTACGGGAGTCCAAAGATGCGGAGGATATCGTTCAGGATGCCCTGCTTAAGGCTTATGAGTCACTGCAAACGTTGCAGCAAGCCGAAGCGTTTGAGAGCTGGCTTACCAGAATTGTGGTGAATCGGGCGCTCAATCATTTGGAGAAATCCAAGCGTGTTCACCTGAGCGAAGACCCGCAGGCGCAAGAGCCATTGGTCGTTAATGATATCGATCAAACCCTGGATCTGGAGCGTGCATTGGCCAGTCTGAATCCGAAGCTGCGTCAGCTCCTGTTCTTAAAATATAAGAAGGACCTGACCCAGCAGCAAATCGCCCATCTCCTGGATATGCCATTAGGTACTGTAAAAACACAATTACGGAAGGGGCTGGAACATTTGCGCAACGAAATGGCTCAAGATTTTCTCGAACGAGACCTGAATACATTACGCCTGCAGTTAAGACAACAGGCAGAGCACCATTTTGCCGTTTCACCGGATTATGATCTGATCGTCAATGACTATCAAGAGAACACCATGAGGGGAACAAGCAAGGGAGAAGCGGGATTCTTATGGGTGAAAACGGGGAGTGATGACGCCGTTTCTGCCACGCTCTCCAGGGACGGCAACTTGCTAGACTATGCCATTTCCTGGGCCTCATTGGACAACGAGACACGGATATCTGAGGAGGAGCTCAAACAGCAGGCAGAGCAATTCCTGGAAGATCATTATCCCGGCGCACTGCGTGATTTTCCGTATTGTGAGATGGAGTGGATGGAAGGGATGTTTGGGTACACACGACAGCAGAAGGCGATGGGGCTGCCGCTTCCTGAGACGGGATGCATGATCTTGGTTCACCCCAGCGGTCGCGTGGTCGGATTTAGGTACTACGGAACCGTTCCAGGGCCAGCACTCCCAACCATGATCACACCAGAAGAGGAACTGATGGCGTGTATGAAGGCGAATTTTTTGCTACATGTGGAATATTGCGTATTGGACAAAGCCGTGTACACGGATGGTGACGATCAGGTCCATCTTGTTTACGCCCCCCGAAGTAGAGGACTAATCTATACTGCATCATCACAGGAGGAAGTTCCGACAGCCTATAGGGCAGAAGTTGTCCCCTATGACCCAAGAACTCTGGACGAGTGGCCAGGTGAGTTCCCGCCCGCACGAAGCCTAGAAGAGTGGATTGGCGTAGTCAACGACCAATTTCAGTTAGTACAAGACGACAATATTGGCTCGAACACCAAGTTAATGGTGTGGAAGCAACAGAATGAAGAGCGTCCAGCCAAGAATGACCGGTCTTGGAAGACCTATTGGGCTGAGCAGATGGAGGGAGCGGTCAAGGCGCGAGTAGACAGTCAAACCGGACAACTGATTGACTTTGTTTCGCATGGTAAGCCAGATCAACTAGCTCCATTAACCTGGGATCGAGACGCATGTATAGAAGTAGCTATGGACTATGTCCGAGGACTATCAGCCGAAATGTTGCCATATCTCAAGCTTCTAACTGAAGAGACCGACGACGAAGCTCGTTTGGAAATCATTCGCTTTGGTGTATATGTTCAAGACGTACCTGTCAGGGATGAATGCTATCAACTAGCGGTTGACCGCTCTAATGGGAGGGTCAAAAGTTTGATGTCCCCCTCCATAAGGCCAGAACAGTTAAAGAAGCTGGAGACCGTGCCTTCATTTGATTCCCAGACAGCCATCCTCCGATGGACGGCACAGGCCAAGCTGCGTCTGCAATGGGAACGGATGCACAATGCTAGGGCGGAAGAGGCCCAGTACGAACTAGTGTATCGAATGATTGGTAACGAGCACGAGAGGACGCCCGAAGTGCTTGATGCGCATACGGGGAAGTTATACGAAAATACTTTTTACTGACAAACTAACATATTCTATAAACGGCTTCAGAATGATAAGGTCAGGCTGGCGGTACAAAGTTTGCCTGAGCACCAGCGGGTCGCGGTCATTCTGAACTTTTTTTGTTAATATATCCGAATCCCACCCTGCTTAAATTAAAATAGTATGCCTTCATAAACTGTTAAGAATTGCTCTCCATAATTCAATCTGTAAGCAATAAAACAAATTGGAGGGCATTAATATGAAAAAAAAGAGTTGGAAGTGGGTTGGATCAACAGCATTATCAATTGTACTGGTAACTAGCATATTACCAGGGGCAGGGGCGACTGGTGTGTCTAAAGTTAATAAAGTTACGGAAGTGAATGGGACTGTGACTACAAAAAGCAAGAAAAACAATGTATATGTAGAGAGTGAATTCGCCACGCTAAAAAGAGTTGTATTGACACAATCTGAAGCTTTTATGCATTTCAATTTTGATGATTTTCCAGAAGGAGACATGCCTATGCCTGAAGGAGGCATGTCTATAATGAATACGGATCCGGCAGAGGCACAGAAAAAGTGGGAAAAAGAGCGAGAAGACCTTAAAAAGGTTCTTGAAAAATACGGGGTTGAGATTCAACGTCCACGCCTTTTAACTGAAAAAGAAAAACAACTAGGGGCTGTGAAAGATGGCATTACAGGTGGCGAAGGAGTAACTAATTTCTTTGTTAGAGATCCATTCTTCACAATCGGAAATCATCTAATTGAAGGTTCATTTAAATCGGCTTACCGGAGACTTGAGGTTTTACCTGTTAGAAGTATACTGGATAAGGAAGCAGCCCAAAATAAAGTTCCGCATGTAGCTGTCCCACAACCAGACGTTTCTAAAGGAATCAACTCTGCTGCCGGTCCTTACCTTGAAGGTGGAGATATCCTCGTGTATGGAAAGACTGTATTCGTCGGTAATTCTGGTCTAGCTTCAAACAAAGCCGGTATTGATTGGCTCAGAAACTATTTGACACCATCAGGTTATAAGGTGGTTGAGGTGAAGCTAGAACCTGGCACATTGCACCTGGATTGTGCTATCAGTTTTGTAAGAGATGGATTAATGATTGTTAGCATGGATTCGTTAGCCAATGGGCTCCCGGAAGAACTTAAAAAGTGGGACAAAATCAAAGTGAGTTACAAGGATGCTCAGGATTTGGCAGTAAATGGATTGCCAATCAGTAGCAAAGTATATGTTACGGACATTGCATTCAAAAGCACAATTGGAAAAGAGCTTGAGATAAGAGGAATCAAAGTAGAATATATTGATTACAAAATTTCTCGTTCTTTCGGCGGAGCTTTCCGTTGCAGTACCCAGCCATTGCTTCGCACGGATAGCTAAAAGTTAAATCAAGTATGAGGTGAACTATGACAAGCCGGATTTTAGTGGTTGAAGATGATCAGGAAATTCGTGATCTGCTACGTATGTCTCTTGTCCGTGAAGGTTATGAAGTATCATCAGCTAAAGATGGAGAACAGGGAATTGAATTAGTAAATGAGTCATTGGATTTGGTGATTCTGGATATTATGATGCCTGGAATAAACGGACTGGAGACTTGTATACGAATCAGAGAACGATACAATGTTCCTATTCTTTTTCTAACTGCTAAATCCGGAACTTTGGACAAAACGGAAGGTTTGCTTGCTGGTGGAGATGATTACTTAACTAAACCTTTTTCTGAGCAGGAGCTTCTGGCAAGAGTTATTGCTTTGTTGCGTAGGTATACGATTTATCAAGATAAAAAGGATTATGGCGAAACATTTCTTATCGGAGGATGCTTAAAAGTAAGTGAACAATTTAACGATGTATGGAAAGGCAGTCAGAAGATTGAGCTTTCCGATCTGGAGTACGGTCTACTAAAACTGTTGATGACGAGGAGAAATAAAATTTTCTCTGCCCAAAATATTTATGAGAGTATCTGGAAGGAACCTTATTTCTACAGTTCAAATAATACGGTAGTAGTACACATCCGAAAATTACGATTGAAAATCGAAGAAGATCCAGCAAAACCAGCGTATATCTTAACGGAATGGGGAAGAGGTTACCGTTTTGGCCACTCATAAACTTACTATATCTAAAAAGTTGACAATTTTAATAATTATTGCTCTCACCATAAGTGTTCTTTGTTTTTTACTTTTGCAGTCCATAAGCAATCGGGTTATGGATCATTATTTTACTTCTGATGAGCGTTTAAAGTCCGAATCTCAAGTTTACGCCAAAAAATTTTCGGAATATGTTTCAGCAAACGATCTGTCAACGACAGATCGTATTGCGTTTTCAGACTGGATTAAAAGTCAGAAGAGTAATTTATTATTATACGTATTTCAGAACCAGGTGCTTCAATATGATTCCTTGTACCATGATGATGACGAAGGAGCATATGGAAGTCAGCCTGAAACTGATTATGATCGTCGGAACTCTTACCCAGTACAATTTAAGAATGGGACAGGTAACGTTTCAATCTATGGATTTTATTTTTCCCACTACTATAATGTGGCCTACATGCTTGAAATATTGCTGTCCGCAATGTTATTTATAACCATTGTTTTATTTGGAATACGTAGAGGGATCAAATATTTGCGCACAATTAATAATGAAATCCATATCCTTGAAGGCGGCTCATTAGACTATTCTATAACGGTTCGAGGATATGATGAATTGGCGATGATTGCGGAAAGTATAGAGGAACTACGTAAAGCATTTTTAGGCCGGTTAGAAAGGATAGATAATTTGCAAAATGAGAGTAGAAATCTTGCAACCGAAATGTCTCACGATATGCGTACGCCACTGACATCTCTCATCATGTATTTAGAGTTTGCCCGTAATACCCCAGAAGATTTATGTGTAGAAACAAGGCATCAAATCGAGAGCGCGTATCAAAAGGCTCTCCAACTTAAGAATCGTACAGACGATCTGTTTTCATATTTTTTATTAGATAAAGAGCGGGAGGCAGACTTAGTAACCCTTTCAGTTCGGGAATCAATTCATGATATATTATCAGATATTACAGCTGTACTTAGAGCGGAAGGATTTCAGGTGCTTGTAAATGCTTCCCCTACGGATGTCATAATTATTGTGGATATGGAAAATATCGGACGTGTATTTGATAATTTTCTGTCGAACATACTAAAGTATGCAGATCGAGAACAAAAAATTAATTTATTAACTTATGTAGAAGATCATCATTTTGTGATTTGTGTAGAAAACAAAATAAAAATAAATAATGAATCTGTAGAAAGTTATAAATTGGGTGAAAAAATCATAGAAAAAGTTATGCATCGAATGATAGGACAATTCTCTTCATTTGAAGATCAAGAGAATTACAAAATTATCCTGAAATTTAAAATAAGTCGGGCTTTTAAATAGCTGACTAAAATTGCATGTAACGTGTTTTCGTAGATTAGGAGAATCAAGCTTGTAAGAGGTGATGAGGATTACAGTTGGATCAAATTAGAAGTTCCTTCAGCCTAGCTGAAGGGGCTTCTTTTTGCTTCACAGTGATGGATGATCGGATGCAACTGCTCGAAAGGCTTATGTCCTTGACTGAACAATTGTGACATACCATTAGAGTGAAGGCTGATCTGTAACGCAGGGTTTGAAGTCTTCAAGCATAGCCGAAAAAACACAGACAAGTCTTGATGCAAAAGGCTGTTAGTCTTCTTACATACATATGTACAAAATACGGGTTTTGTGAAGAAGTATATAATAAATAATCCAACACGGTTCATTACACATTAATTTTGTTGTGTTATTACCCCCTGTGTAATTACCCAATAATCACTATAGCTTTCTCCATCAGCCGCTAATAACCTATCCTTTGTTTTAACATAATTCATTGTCTCAAGAGCTTCGATTCGTTCAACTGCATAGTTAACTGCCTTAGTGGCTATCATTGAACACTGAACAAGCTCAAATGCCGGATTGGTTATTATCGTCATAATCTCGTACAACGCTTGCTTATTTTCGAAATCACTTCGGACATCTAATCTCATAATTCCCGATCCATTGAAGTGATCATTTGAGATTCTTTTGAACAGCTCTATAGTTCCAATTACCTCGTTGCATATTTTATCAACAATTGAGAATCGTACATAACGTTTACATTCATATTCCCATATCCAAAATTTGATAAGTTCAACAATCTCCTCTTCTGATTGATAATAGAATATATTCCCATTACAATTATCGCTATTAAAAAACGGCAAAGCATTCTTGTCACTGTAAACTCTTAGCAGATCATTTGCATCGGCTTCTGAAACCAGACGAACCAGAAATTTCTCATTTTCTATAACCGGACATTGCTTCAACACTGTGTGCATACTCTTCCCTACTATGGCTAACTAAACCTGTAATTAGGAGCTAGTGCAAGTCCGCTTAAGTTGCATTACAAATAGGATTAAGATATACTCTAATCGCTACCTTGTTATGCAAGATAGCTATTTTTTCAATCCGGTACCTTGTTGTGCAAGATAGTCCAGAAATCTACGATTGGAGGATTGCTTCGTGTTTACTCAAATGGTTCGAGGGGTGCTTGAGGGCTGTCTTCTTGCAGTTATTGGTGAAGAGGAAACCTACGGATACGAAATTATGGAGAAACTTGCTAGTAGTGGCTTCGTGTTCGCAAGGGAAGGTAGTATTTACCCCCTCTTGCTTCGTCTAGAAAAGGAAGGAACTATCGCAAGTACACAACGCCCCTCTCCTTCGGGACCTAACCGTAAGTATTATCATCTAACCCTTAAAGGGGAACAGCAGCTTCAATTATTCCGTGAAAATTGGAATGAACTGAGTCAATCAGTGAACAATATTATGGATAGGAATTACAGAAAAGAGGATGATGCCTAAATGTTGAATGAAAAAAATAAATCTCTCTTAAACGAAATGAGATTCTACATTCAGAGTCATTTTTCCGTATCCGATACAAAAGCAAGTGAGATCCTCATGGAACTCGAAGATCATTTATTAACGGCTCAGCAAGAGGGCAAATCGTTCGAACAAGTATTTGGTCAAGACCCTAAGTCCTTTTGTAATGAGATCATCCAGGAGCTTCCTGCAACATCGAAGTGGGAACAAATCAAAATCATTGCCCCCATCGTCCCTTTGCTTCTTATGTGGCGTTTTCTCTACGGTTTTAGCGGAGAACTCACCATTTCGCTATATGAGAATATCGTGTATCTGGTACTCTCACTAGCCTTGTTCTATGTTTTATTCATTATTCTTCGTGCCGGCTCTTTCTCTTCTAAGCGCAACTCTTTCTGGATGATGTACGGGCTGGGAACCTTCGTTTTGCTTGTATATGTCGGATTCTTCCTTCTGTCGGGTCGTATACTGCCTGCCAGCCCCTCTCTTGTTCTTCACGATGGTGCTGCCTATATGACTGCTATTGTAAGTCTTGTTGTCATTCTCTACTCGTTATTTGGTTCACTTCTAAACAAGAAACGTTGACCGGCAATTTCTATTAGACAGGAGGTTATTATCATATTTCCTAGTATCTTTGAAGCTATATTCTATCTTTTAATGGGTTCTAGCATATATTTGCTCGGTACCTTTACCGGAAAATGGAGTCGTTCTTTGGGTTATGGGAGTGAAATTGCCGGTGCTATTGCAGCCATTGGGTTCATCTTCTATCAGCATGGCTTTCCGGAAGGTTTCATCTATTTCTCGTTTGTTTCGGCCGGATACTTGGCTATCTCTCTTTTGATGGCTGGTCAGGGAAAGTATGGAGAGTTACTGGAAGAAATCAGGCAACTGGAAGTAACGGAAATCGAAATTGTTCGAAATAGTCAACGGATATTCGCGGAATTGGGAATTTCAATCCTTGTATTTACGGGGGCCACCTTCTTTTTGATCTATGGACCAGAGTTTAGCTTACTGAAATACTTTATCGTATACGGGATGCTCATTGCTATTACCGAAATGATCAAACGTTTTGTCACCTATTTTACAACTCGTCTGTATTATTCTAAACAACAAGGTAACCTGTATATCCTGTCCCGCTTGGCCTCCAGAAAGTTCTCCATCCAGGATATACAGGAGACAACCATTGAATCAACGGTAGACCTGTTAAAACTTCATCCCTATCTTACCCTGTTCTCATCAAATACCGACTTTACAACCAGCTTTAACAAAGTATTACGGCTTCTTTTACCAGGAGAAACCATCTATCTGACCATCCAAGAAACAGAACAATGGAAAGCAGCATTGGAGACGGAAACGAAATCTGAAAGCACAATTGAAAATGAGGTTTTCGTTCTACCCTTCTATCATAAAAGGAATATCAAACGGCTTCTTGGCAAGTTCTATTTTGCGATAACAGTAAAGGGTGTATCTGCTTATACGGGCGTTTTATTACTCTTGTACTACTTTAGAACTCCTGCGTGGCTGATGGTTACTATGGCGATTATGTATTGGTTATTCAATATCTATATCTCTGATCGTGTACTAAAGGTTGCCATGGATGCTAAGGCTGTAACCGATCCTAAAGTGATCTCAGCAGCTGACAAGATCTTTGCAAAAGCCGGTATTCCCAACGTGAAGGTTTATGAGACAGATTCCGCACAATACAATGGGCTGGCAACAGGTATGAATATTGGACGGTCGATGGTAACTTTAACAACCGCCACATTAAATCTGCCCATAGATGCCATTGAAGGGATATTAGCCCACGAAGCAGTTCATGTTAAGAAAAGAGATATCTTATACGGGCAACTGTATAGAGTTCTATTAATGTTAATTGTTGCTGGTGGTCTCTTATTGATCTTCAAACAAGTTTCTGATATTGAAGCTTTTGCTATTCCTATATTTTTATTAGTTTGGCTGCTGATCATTCTATTTCCAGTATTTCAATCCTTTTGTTCTCAGTTGATGGAAGTAAGGGCAGATCATCTGGGCGCTTCATTTCTTGATGGAGGAACGCTGCAAATGGCTGATAGCTTGGCGGCTCTCGCTACCTCTCAAGATGAAGCCATGCAAAAAACAGCTACGTACAGCATGAAAAAAGAGGATCTAAAAGAAGGAAGGTCATCCCTTGCCAGGTCACCTTGGCTCTTAAGATTCTTGGAATTTCAAATCATGGATCACCCGCCAATGTACTGGCGGGTAAATACATTAAGAGTTCACGGTAACCAATGGGGAAAGGAAATTCGCAGACGCTGGTGGAAGGACCGGTTTAAAGAATCTTTTACAAAGTGATGCTCTCACATATCCGCGGCCTTCGCCTGCTTAATGCGGAAGGAAAGCGTAAAGCTCACAAGAACGAATAACAATTGAAGTGACAAAGCCAATATAATCCCCGTCAACAGCCCCAAATTCAGGGATTGGCTAACAGCAATGAGGGCGCCGCCGATTCCGATGCTTAGTCCCGGACTAAAGGCGTCGGTAAACTGAAGGCTGGCGGCAATCTCCCCTTCTTCACCTGTCTTAGTATGCTGCAGGGCAATCGCTCCAGTCGTAGGATGTGCCAGACCGATGCCGAATCCGGTGAAGAGCTGTGAAATTACAGCAAATACAATTCCCCCTTCGGCGAGGCTAACCGCGAGGATGACTGCCGCAACTCCAATGACCATGAGTCCAATACCCACGGTTACCCGCTTCTTCCGGCCCGTCCCATGGTCTTTGGCATCTAACTTGGACTGAAGCCAGGCTGCCGCTGACCAGCTTAAGGCACCCGCAGCTACGATTAGTCCCGCCCGATCTGCAGGCAGCTTCTTCACATCTGTCAAAGCCAGGACGACATAGCTCTCGGTCGCGTTATAACTGGCCACAAAGAACCCTCTGGAAGCAATCGTAGCCGGAAGCCCTCTCCTGACACTTAAAGTACCCTCAGGCAGCAGCTTCCGCAAGGGCTGAATCATGATAATGAGTCCTGCTGCCGACAGCACCATTCCTTTCCAGTCGGTTATGAAGCCTAGCCCTGCCAGCAGCATTCCCGCTCCAATAGTCAGGAGTACGGCAAAACCTTCTTTTCGGCTTCCATTGGAAGGATTGCTCTCTCTAACTGTAAATTTGCGGAAAGCCGGAAGCGTCAGCATGACAGCCAAACCTATGAAGGGAAGCACAAGCCAAAAAACAACTCTCCAGGAGATATGCTCCGCTAGAAGCCCGGCAATATAAGGGCCGATTAATGCCGGCAGAATATATGCACCGGAAAACAAAGCCAGTATTCTCGTTCTCAGCTTATCGGGATAACCCAAGGTAATGCTGTAATACACACATGTAATGATAGCCCCTCCGCCAAAACCTTGAAACACTCTCCCTATGAGCAGAGTAATCATATTCACGGAAGTGGCCGCAATCACGATGCCGATCACAAAAAAAAGTATGGATAGGCCAAACGAGGCAAATACGCCGTTTTTGTTGATCCGCGCCCCTATGATCATCGTGCCCAGGATTTGTGCCAACAGAAAAGAGCTGAATATCCAGCCGTACAAATGGAGCCCGTTTAATTTTTGAGCCAGGCTTGGAGCAATTGTAACCACAGCTAAACCTTCAAATGCAACGGTAGTTACAGCAAGAATAATTCCGATTGTCAACGCTCTATACCTGGAGTCGAAAACCCCTGCTTCTTTTGATGATACTTCCATCCGTCAACTCTCCTTCTAAAAATAAGTTTTACAATTATAGTAGTCATAGCCATAGTTGCTAAAGCAAGTATATAGCCGAAGAACTCTCTTCCTTTTGATTATAGAGAGTCTCTTCTTTAGGCTATAAATCTTTTACGTTATTGTAGATTACAGTAAGAACCCTTCTAAACGTGTCAACTTCCTCCTGGGATAACCCCTGGATGGTTTTGTTATAGGCATCCATGGATGGGGCAAGAATCTCTTCTTTGATCTCCCGTCCTTTAGGAGTTAGATACACACGCAACGATCTTCGGTCCGCCTCATGAACCACACGATATATAAATTCCTTCTTCTCCAGCTTGAACAGCATTCGTGCGACATTCGTCTGGTCCTTGTACAGCCTCTCGGCAAGCTCCTTTTGCGTAATCCCTTCTTTCTCCCACAACACGATTAGTATCTCCCACTGATCTACTGTGATGTCGAACGGATTGACTACCTTTTGATAATAATTATTCAGCTTAAGTGCCGCACGCTGCACATTGACACCAATATATTGTTCTAACTCCAAGGTTGACCTCCTCTAACCTCTTATATAGTAGTCGTGATTATAGTTGCTACGACCATTATAATTACACTTCTTTGGCGTGTCAACTCACAAAATAAAACCTCTAGAAAGTCTAGAGGCTCTGTGTATCCCTATATTTAGTTGCCAGTCATCTTCAGATAACTAGTCTCTGAAGCGATTCTTCTGGCGGTAACATATTTGTCCTTGTAATAGCCTGAAGACAGCTTGGTGATGGTAACCCCGTTGCTGCTTGAGGAATGTGCAAATTTGTTGTCACCCACATAGATTCCTGCATGTGAGATTCCATTACCCCCGGTTTCGAAAAAGACCAGATCACCCGGCCGCAAATCGGACTTGGCTACATAATCGCCAGCAGATGCCTGGGACTTGGATGTTCTCGGAAGATCCAGATTGAACTTACCAAATATGTATAAAATAAATCCGGAACAGTCAAACCCTTCAGATACCCTGGTTCCTCCCCATTTATAAGGAGTTCCCATCACCTCACTAACCTCTTGGTCAAGCTTGGAGCGATCATCCGCAGATGCTCTTTCAGATCCTATGGAGAACAATAGTACAATACCCAGAAGCCATACGATACCTTTCTTCAAAAAGAACTCAGTCTCCTTTCTTGCCGGCTCATGCCGCCTGACAAATATTAATTTTTTGTAACTAATATGAATGATAGTGTAATATTCTTAGTCCGTCAACCCCTTCACTGATTTTTGAAAGAGTTTACATCCCACGCTTCAGGTTAATCTCCCGGATCTTCTCCAGCGGTACCTTCGGTTTGCGGTCTTCGCTCAGTAAGCCGTTTACCTCATCCTGGACATCCGTAATCTGTGTATAACAGTAACCGGAGATGAAGGGAATCTCCTGAATCGCACGGGTTAAGCTGCCGAACCGCTCCAGGAAAGCTTCCTCCGTATCCACCTGATCACCATAACCCCAGCCATGCCCGCTCTTAAAGGCAATCCCTCCATATTCGCTGATCATAACCGGTTGTCCCTTATAGCTGTAGCCTTCTGCAAAAGCAAACTTCCATTCATTATACGTGCCGCTGCCGCCCGTAATAGAGTCCTTATCCTTATAATTAGTGTATAACGCTTCGCCCCGCTCCACATAATCATGCAGGGTCAGAATGTCAGACACGGTATGCTCCCAGCCGTCATTCGTAATTACCGGACGATAGGGATCAATAGATTTGGTCAAATGATAAATGCCTTCCGTGAATTTCTGCTGCCGGACATCATGAAGAATATTCTGTACACCCCAGGATTCGTTAAAAGGCACCCAGGTAATGATACAGGGATGATTGTACTGCTGCTGCACAACCTCCAGCCATTCCCTGGTGAAACGTTCCATAGCTTCGTCGTTAAATTCATAAGCCGCTGCCATTTCAGACCAGACCAATAGCCCCTTAACATCGCACCAGTACAGGAAGCGGGCGTCCTCCACCTTCATATGCTTGCGCAGGCCGTTGTAGCCCATCTCCAACATCGTTTCAATATCTTCCACCAGTGCTTCTTCAGACGGAGGAGTCAGATGAGTGTCAGGCCAGTAGCCCTGGTCCAGAATCAGCCTTTGGTACAACGGGATATTGTTCAGGAGAATCTGGCCGTCCCGGATCGAAATGTTGCGCATGCCAAAATAAGAGCCCACCCGGTCCATCTCCTGTTCGCCTGCATACAGCACAAACTCTACGTCGAACAGGTTCGGATGGCCCGGTGACCACAGGTTCTGCAGCCAAGGTCCGTTAATGCCGCCCGTCATGCTGGCTTCCACTGTGAGCGAAGGTCTATCTGCAGAAAGGCTAAAGCTGGTTACCCGCTCGCCCTTAAATGTAATTTCAGTCTCCAGCCGGAGATCAGCGGAATCTGTCAGACCATGCACGCTGTAATCGAACCGGATCATCTGGCGGTTAATGTCCGGGGTCATTTTGACCTTCTCCAGCCGGAGGGCATGGACATGCTCCAGCCAGACGCTTTTCCAGATACCTGTTGTCTGCACATAGAACGAATCATGGTTCCGGCCGGCCCAGCGCTGCTTCCCCCGGGGCTGCAGACAACTGTCGCTGTCTATCACCATCA
Source organism: Paenibacillus tritici (assembly GCF_013204885.1). GTDB lineage: Bacteria > Bacillota > Bacilli > Paenibacillales > Paenibacillaceae > Paenibacillus_AQ > Paenibacillus_AQ tritici. The sequence goes on along the minus strand of NZ_JABMKX010000011.1, from coordinate 90,161 downwards.
GCACAATCTCGTTCTCGGTGTCCGCATTCAGCAGATCGGTAATATCGCAAGAGAACCGGGTATATGCCCCTTCATGCTCCCCCGCGAAGCCGCCGTTCACCCAGCAGACCGCCTGATAATCCACGCCTTCAAAATGAAGGATGGTCCGCTTCCCTTCCGCTGCCGGTGACAGAATCAGCTTCCTACGGTACCAGATCTGCGGATGGAAGGTCTCCTCACCGATGCCGCTTGCCGCTGTTTCATAGGTGAAGGGAACGTTAATCGTGTGTGTGGCCGGAAAATGGTCCATCCAGCGTTCAGCCACGCCTGCCTTGTTATCATCGAAGCTGAAATCCCATTCGCCGTTCAGATCCAGCCACTGGCTGCGGACAAACTGGGGTCTCGGGTAGCCCGGAATATAGAATTTCGTCGTCGCTCTAGTCATCTTGGGAATCCTCTCTCTCGTAACTGAAGTATTCTCTATATTTACTATCACAGAGTACTCCCTTGCTTCAAGAAAGAAAATGATTTATCCTATCTATTGACTGATCTATTCTCTAATCCAAAGGCGGAAATAATTGTGATATCCCTGAAGCGGTGCGGCTCTAATGTGATTCATCCGGAGGGCATGACGATTGACCGCCCGGAAGGCTCCGGCGATTACGTCTTCGTATTCTTTCGGAGCAGAATGGAATTGAGGATTCAAGCACTGACGTTGTTAGCTGAACCGAATACCTTTATTATCTATAACAGAACCAGCCCGTATTCCTACAAGGACGCCGAAGCTCCGCTGGTGCATGACTGGTTCCATTTCGAGCTGGAGGCTGCGGATGAGTTCTTCGGCCGGTTGAAGCTTCCGCTGGATACCTTAATGAAGGCCCGTGACCCTCTTTATATCTCCCGCAAGGTAAATGAGCTGCATTGGGAGAATCTGCAGAACGGCACCTTCCGTCATGAGATTATAGACTCCATCATCCGTTGCCTGTTCATGAAGCTTAGCGATATCAGGCATCATGTGGAATCCCGCCAGCAGATCAGCAAATACTATGACGACTTCCTGAACATGAGAAATGAAGTGCTCAGCTCGCCCTCAACCTGGTATTCTGTCGAAGACCTGGCCGAGCGAATGAACATGAGCAAGTCCTATTTCCAGCAGATCTACAAGCAGTTCTTCGGGCTGCCGGTGGTGAACGATATCATCCGTAACCGGCTGGGGTATGCCTCTTATCTGCTGAAGAACACGACGCACTCGATCAGCCAGATTGCCGCCACCTGCGGCTATGAGAATGATGTACACTTTATGCGGCAATTCAAGAGATTCGCGGGGCAGACTCCAAGTGAATATCGAGGAAGGCCCCAGAGCGAACCAAAAAGCGGATATCCCGGAACCCTATAAACCGTTCGGGACAGCCGCTAATTTGGGAAAAGCTCATCAAAAGATCCACATGATCACAACAATGAAAATGGCAATAACCGCGACTGCGATAACCAAATCGGATATCTGCCGCCAGAAACCCGGAGGTCCTTCGGCATGAAGCTTCTGCACATTGACGTCATGGTTGGCCTTGTGCCCGCCGGGATCATTCGATTGGATGGGGGGTGGTCCACCGCTATTAGAGAATTCAGACATCAGATCGCCTCCCTTTTCCACCATTATACACCATAAATTACTAACGGAAGAGGCGAAAGCAGCATGACCGGTAAAATACACGAGATGATAACAGCGGGAACCAGGGCTTTAATCGAAGAGAACTTTCTCCAGCTGATGGAGCAAGAGGGCTTCCATAAGGTGAGTGTACGCAATCTGGCGCAAAGGACACATATTAACCGGGGAACCTTCTATCTGCATTTTACAGATAAATATGATCTGCTGGAGCAGTTGCAGAGCGAGATTCTGACCGGCCTGGAGCAGATTATGGTTGTGAGAATCGTACATGCCGAGATGTTAGAGCACTATCTGAATTCAGCCCCTTACCCGCCGCTGGTGCACATCTTCGAATACCTGCAGCAGCATGGACAACGGATCGGATTATTCCTCGGGGCTAAAGGAGAGGCGGGATTCCCGGGGCAATTCAAGGAGGTCATCAGACGCAGCTTCTACCGGAAGCTGGAGGTCAACGGTGTATTTGCAGAGCATCCCGAGATTCCTCCAGAGTATCTCGCTGCGCATTCCGCCTCGATATTTCTCGGGATTACGGAAGAATGGCTGCGCAGCGGGATGCCTTATACACCGGATGAGCTGTCCGTCATCTATATCCGGATCTTATTTATGCAACCAGAGCTGGTAAGAAGGAGTTAGATGGTAATCAGCACCTTGCCGCGAATCTTGCCGGCCTCGCTCATCGCATGTGCTGAGGCCAGCTCGGCAAGCGGCAGCCTTGCGGTAATCTGGAGCTTAAGCTTGCCTTCATCCACCAGAGCCGCCATCCGGGTCATCTGCTCACGATCCGCATGACCGTAAATTTGATGGGTTCTTACGCCAAGCTGCGCCGCCAGCTGCTCGTCTGCCGGATTGACCGCAGAGACTAGTGCACCTCCCTCCTTCAAGAGCGGCAGCCATGTGTTAAGCTCCTCCGTATTCTCCGGGGACAGATTCAGGATCAGATCCACCTTCGTATTCAGCTTCTCCGTTACGCTCTCCCGGGTATAGTCGATGATCTCGTCAATCCCCAATTCCTGCAGCATCGGTATACTGGCCGCAGAGGAAGTGCCGATTACATACGCACCATGAAGCTTGGCCAGCTGCACTGCATAGGAACCTACTCCGCCTGCGGCTCCGGCAATCAGCACACGCCCGCCTGCGGGCAGGTTGCCATGTTCAAATAATCCCTGCCATGCAGTTAACACCCCTACCGGGAGAGCGGCAGCATCCGCCAGCTCCAGTGAAGCCGGTGCCAGAGCCGCATACTGCGCCTTGGTGACCACATATTCGGCAGCTCCGCCGTCTTGCGACATATCCAGAGCCGCATACACTTTATCGCCTGCTTGAAATTCCGTAACCGCTTCGCCCGCTCTTTCCACAATACCCGAGACCTCAATGCCCGGAATATAGGGGAAATGATGCGGGAAGAAGGCTTGCAGATAACCCATGCGGATTTTGACATCTACCGGATTGAAGCCGCTTGCGGCCACCTTAATCAGAATCTCATCGGCCGCCGGAGCAGGAATAGGCGCCTCCTCATAGCGTAGTTCCCCGATTCCTCCAAATTGATGTATCCGAATGGCCTTCATAAATGTGTTCTGTGTGTTCTGGTTCATTTCCATCTCTCCTCCAGGTGGTGTGAGAACTAGCGTCCCCGTCTGTACAACGCGTCAACTATTCTATGTAACCAATTGTAGGGTTCCGGCCTTGGGGATACAATCAACAATGGAGTCTGAAGTGTTCATTCTTCTCCCTGGCGGGTAGTAGTGTATAGTAGCACCGGCACCCTCGCAGATTACCTGTTCATGAAAGGAGCAAACCCTATGGATAATATGGAGACGATGGATCTCATTGCTATTCTGGCCCTGGTGCTTGCGTTATTGCTCATGTTAAGTGTATTTAGCCTGAAGCGGCGTGTACATGAGCTGGAATCCCGGCTGGCCCAAAGAGACACTTACGGAGGACCGTCCGTTCAGGCCAGCAGCAGAACAACCGATATTCCGACCCCCATGTTTGTACAGAACCCGGAGATTGCCCCGGATCTGGAGCGGAGAATCCGTCTGCTGATTGCCGAAGGCAAGAAGATTCAGGCGATTAAGGTGATGCGTGAAGCGCGGAATCTGTCCCTGAAGGATGCCAAGGACTTCGTAGAGTCTCTGGAGCAAGGCGGAACGTTCCGCTGAATGGAGAGACAAGGAAATGACCTCAGGCTTCCACGGGGATGTGGGCGCTGAGGTCATTTTTGTGCTGCGGCCTGTTCAGAGCAGCGGGCTATATATCCTTTTTCACAAAAATCCGCAATGAGAGCAGATAAGAGCCATAGATGATAACGAGATAGGCCAGAATGCCGATGACCACCAGCAGAGCATTGTCAAATTTGCCGCTCTTGATCCATAACGCAAGATCTGGATAACTTTCACTCAAGCTTGTTAATGCTGAGAAATTAAGCATAACCAGCAGCATAAATACCATGTTCACTATTTGCATTCCTTTTTGGCCAAGCCAGTAATAGACCGGCAAATAGAAGGAAGCAATCAGCGGAAATATAGCAGTCGTTAGACCCAGCTCTCTCCAGCGCAGCGGAGCATCCAGCTTCCCTATCTTAAAAGCAAACACGTAGAGCACCAGGGTACAAATAAGGCTGAACAGCGAGAACGGAATAAGCATCAGGTATTTAGCCAGAATCAGCCGCTGCCGGGGTACCGGAAGAGTGACCAGAAACTTCTGATTATGATGCTGCATATCAATCGTGCAGGAATTAATCAGCAGCAGTAACGCCGGGAACAAGGAGAATACCGTATAAGCTTCCGCATTTAAATATCCCATAAGCAAGTAATAAGGAACCATTAGGAGTAAGAATTTCCGGGTAAGCATGAAGTCCTTGCGGATCAGATGCAGGGAGCTATACATGTGCTTCACTTCCTTTTACCGTATAGTACATAATCTCTTCCAGCGTAGGCGTCTCGCAGATGGCGGTATCCTTGAAATACCGTTCGCCCTCCGCACGGTTGCTGATCAGACCCTCGAACCCCAGCCCATTCTCACGGATACCGACGAACCACCGCCGCACATCACGGTCCAGCAGCTCCTTCCCGCCTTTGATCAAGAGGTACTGCTCCCCCAGACTCTCCTTCATCTCATTGAAAATAATCTTGCCGTCATTAATAAACACAATGTAATCGGCAATCCGGTCAAGGTCTGTTGTGTTATGGGTAGAGAACAGAATCGACTTCTTCTCATCCTGGATATGCTCGCTGAGCAGCTCCAGCATCTCTCTGCGGAATACCGGATCAAGGCCCGAGGTAGGCTCATCCATAATCAGCAGATCGGCTCCATGGGACAGGGCGATGGCAAGCGAGAATTTGATTTTCATCCCCTTGGACAGCTCCTTGATCTTCTTGCCGGGCGGAAGCTTGAACAGCTCCTGGAACTTCATATATGTATCCTGATCCCAGCGGGGATAGAACGGGGCGATGATAGCTCTCATCTGCTTGACGGTCAGGTGCTCATAATAGATACTCTCATCCGAGACGTAGCCGATACGCTCCTTAATGGCTGCCGCCTGAGAGAGCTGGTTATTCTGGCCGAACATCGAGATACTGCCTTGATCGGGGTAGACCATGCCCATCATCATTTTGATCAGCGTAGTCTTGCCTGCGCCGTTCGGGCCGATCAGTCCTGTAATGAAGCCCTCCTTGATGGTCAATGAGATATCCCGCAGCTCAAACCGGTCATAACTCTTGGTTAAATGGTCTAACTGGATTACATCGCTCATTCCTGTTCCTCCTCATAGAGCAGCTTCAGCATCTCCGCCAGCTCGGCGTACTCCATGCCCAGCAGTCTGCTCTCGTCAATGATGTCCTTCAGCTTGCCCTCTACAATCCTTAGCCGCTGTTCCCGGATATATTCCTGATCGGCCCCCGAGACAAATGATCCCTTGCCGACAACAGAGTTGATCAGGCCCTCCCGCTCCAGCTCCTCGTAAGCCCGCTTCGTGGTAATGACACTGATCTGCAGGTCCTTGGCCAATAAGCGGATGGACGGCAGCGGCGTACCCGAGACCAGCTCCCCTTGCAGAATCATCTGGCGGACCTGTCCTACAATCTGGGCGTAGATCGGTTCACCGGACGTACTGGATATCAAAATATTCATGTAGCAGCATCAGCGTCCTTTGTGTTTGTTGTGACTAATGTATATATGTAATATATACACTATACGCAGTTGTGTCAATACCTGATTTGCGGTTCAGCTAGAGCAACGTATTGATCTGTCTACTTATGGGAAGTGGTGATGATACGGAAGGAGTGTTACGATGTATAACAAAAAAGCCGCATACCCGCTCGCTGGCGGGCTGCTGGCAACCGCTGCTATCCTGCTCATGCGGCCTGATTATTCATATAATGACCCGGATACCTTCTGGCATCTGGAGGTCGGGCGTTATATGCTGGAGCACGGGAAGATCCTCTATCATGCGATTCATACCTTTTATGATGACCGGCTCCCTTATATCCCGCATGAAGCCGGGTTCCAGCTCCTGCTGGCCCCGCTCTATCAATGGCTTGGCTGGCCGGGTCTCTATCTGCTGACTGGACTTTGCCTGTTCGCCCTGATCATGGGGCTGCTGCGGCTTGGACAAGTCTCCCGCAGAGAGCTGGGCCTTGAAGAGGGGCATGTGCTGCTGCTCCCGTTCGTCCTGCTGATCTCCTGCTGGATCTACTATAACTATTTCAAGGGACGGCCGCAGATCATGTCTTCTCCGCTCATCGTCTGGTTCTTCATCGCCTTACGGGAATACCAGCTGAAGCCACAGGCCGGATATGCGGCTGCAATGGTTGCCTTCTCCTGGGCCGTTGCCAGTGTGCACACCGGTGTATGGCTGGTGATTGCCGTCTTCACCGGCATGGCTGCCCTGGAGTCGCTGCTTGCACGCCAGCTTGACTGGAAGCGAACCGCCGTCTTCCTGCTTGTGCTGCTGGCAGGTCTGCCGAATCCGGGGGGGTCTGAAGGGACTGCTGTTCATCTTCACGGTGACGCAGAGCCACTTCAATCTGCTGATTAATGAATGGCAGCCTCTATCCTTCAGCCGGCTTGATCAGCTGCCCATCCTGCTCCTGCTGCTCTTCTTCGCGGTGACGCTGCCCTTCTCCCTCCACCGGAAGCCGTTCCGTTTCTTCGTGATGACCGGCATCCTCTATCTCGGGGTAATGAATTTCAAGCAGAATCTGTTCATGTGGCTGTTCATTCCTTATTTCGCCGCCGTCTTCCTGGAAGCCCTGCCGCTTCCCGCCCGCTTCAGACGGCAGATGGGCAACAAGGCCATTGCGCTTGGACTCGCAGCCGGGCTGCTGATCAACACGGGATCTATCTTCGCAGCGCCGCCGCAGTTAGTCCGTGCAGATTATCCGGTAGAGGAGATGAACTATGTACTGGAGCATACACCTGCCGGTACCCGGCCTAAGGTGCTGTCCAGCTATGGATCTTCGGGATATGTGATGTTTCGCGGCGGGGATGTGCTCTGTGACGGACGCCAGGACCCTTTTATCACCAAGGCTTCGGTTGGAGTCATGGGCTGGACTGCGTTTGAACGCTCCATGTACGGATTCTCCGAGTATTTGCCATATATTGTAAATATGGACCATCCGGATGTTGTGATCGTGCGGAATGGCAGCTCCGGGAGGCTGTATCACGGCTGGGTGCAGGCCTTCGGCACTCCTGTCTATAAAGGGTCCTACGGAAGTGTATTTCAGATTCGCAGCGAATCCTGAGCGCCTGACCTCAGCTAATCATTCCTGCCGCCCGCAGGAAATGGCAGACAATCTCGCTCTGCAGCCTTACCCTTAAGGCATAATCCAGGCTCCAGCAGGTTTCTACGGTCACCGCTCTTGCGCCGAGCAGGCGCTGAAAGGCCATCCGGGAAGTTCCGGCACGTTCCCTGTACCTCATGTTGAAGCGGTACGCTTGTTTGGGAATGTTCAGATTCATCCGCTTCACAATTTGCTTCGCCACACCTTCCGCCCGGCTGGCCGGGCTGATGAGCAGGCTCTGGCCCACCCGCTTCGGATTCAGCTGGGACAGCCCGTTCGCTTCATGCAGATCCAGAGCCCAGGACGGCTTGTAGCGCAAGGCAAGCTGCCATACGGCTGCAGACAGCGGATGTTTGGCCTCTGCGCCGGGTCTCCGGGGAAAGGTACGGTTCAGATCGGGCTTCCCGCGGACCCCCTTACGCCGTGCGTTCTGGTTCACGAGCGGGACGATGATCAGCCTCCCTGCGCGCAGAGCCATATCACCCCGGCTGAACCGGCTGGCGATCCCCTGGGCAGCACGGCTGCTCGCCGGTTCATTGCCATGAACGCCGGAGATGATCATAAATACAGGACCGGGGATTCCGCTGCTTATCACATAATAAGGTGTGGCATAGGGAGTCCCTGCTGCCAGCATATGCTTCTCGACAGACATTTACGTTTCACCTCCGCCCTCACTGATACCGCACTCATCATTCTACCCAAACCGGAAGAACCATGAAATACGGCGATGCATATTGCATCATTCTGTAATGTATGCGGATTACCTTCAGGGGATTGGACGAATAGGAAGCACCCCAAGCTGAAAACGGCTACGCCGTCCTTGGATGGACAGCGTAGCCGTTATAGCGGGACATAGAAGGATAAATTATCGTGTGAAACCTATAAATTCTTATATTTTAAAAGAAAACGACCTGGTTCTTCCCGGCCGACTTCGCCGCGTAGAGTGCCTTCTCAGCCTTCGCAATGAAGTCAGACGGGCGGTCAGAGGGTTGAGGCACCTTCAGCAAGCCGCCGATACTTATGGTGACTACACCCTCCTCTTCAAATCGGTCGCGGGGAATTTGCAGATCATAGACCCCTTGGCGGACGGCTTCAGCAAGCTGCTCTGCCTGGGCGGCAGACGCTCCGGCCATCGTCAGGATGAAGTTCGCACCGCTGAACCGGGCGACGAACGCGCCATAACTCCTGCCGATGATATTCAGCACATCGGCTACCGATTGAATACAGAGATCGCCGCCCTTTAATCCGTGGACCGCATTATACGAATGAAAGTCATCAATATCAATAGACAGCATCAGCAGCGGCTCCTGCTGGTGGATAGGAGCCGACCAGCGCTGCTCCAGTTCATGCTCAAGCGCCTGCCGGTTCGGCAGATCGGTAAGCGAATCGGTGGTCAGGTAACTACGCAGCTTCGTGGTAGCACTAGCATACGCATCCGTGGTGCTCCCCGGGCTTAAGACAGCCATAATTGACGGTCTGCCGCCATGAATAACGGAAGCCAGGCTGAGGTTAAGCTCCAGTGCCGCTCCGTCTGCGCTCATGAACTGGCCGCGGCTGGATACAAACAGGCTCGGATTCCGGCTCAGCTCCAAGAAGTGCTGCTTCAGGACGGGGCGGTAGGATTCCTGCACATAGTTCAGGAACGGCTCCCCTGTCAGGGTGTTGCCCTGCTCCCCTGTCAGGGTGTTGCCCTGCTCCCCTGCCATCAGCTCTTGAGCACGGTTATTGCAGTAGGTGATAACATCACCGGTGATCATAAAGAAGGCTACCGGGGACAGCTCCATCAATTGCAAATACCGCTGTTCATTATGGCGGAGGCTGCGGGCATTCTGCAGAGCCTGCTCCTCTGCCTGACGCAGCTGGTTCTCGGTCTGTCCGCGCAGAATGGATTTGAGCTGAGGCAGAATATTAAGATGCTGCTCCCTCCAGGGTAGGGAGGTGGACTGAACCACCTGCCGCCATTTCTCAAAAGACTTGCGGGGAGACAGACGCATCCCATCCTTCTCCTGAATGACAGCCTTGGCCGGGTCTCCGGCCCAGTCCACAATCTCCACGACTTCCGGTCTGAACCAGATCATATAATTCTGGTCTCCTGGAGTCAGGGCAAGATAGATGACACCGGAGGCTATATTTTTGTAGGCCTTGGCGGGTTCGTACTCCAGGCTTAGCCGGGAAGTGCAATAGGTGTAGTCCTTGGCCTGGCCGGCAAACCAGCCGGCCAGCTCCCGCACTTGCTCCTGCGATGGGGTTGCTCCATACAGCATGAGCTTGTCCTGGTAACACACCGCTGCACCGGAGGCTTCCATCAGATCCAGCAGCGTCTGTTCTTCCTCCCCAAGCTGCTCAATGACACGGGTAGAACTGGTGTTCACAGTAAATATATCGACAATCCGCATCGCCTTAGTCCGAAGCTCCAGCTCCGTCTGATAGCTATCCAGCTGCTGGCGCCGATACAGTTCGCTGGAGAAGAAAGCCCCCAGGAAATTGCAGAGGTTGCGGATGCGGTGAGGCACATATTTGGGAGAATGGTGATGGCAGGTAATCAGTCCCCATAGCTGATTATTCTGAATCAGAGAGATTGTGGTGGTTGCGCCAACCCCCATATTCTGCAGATACTCGATATGAAGCGGAGAAACGCTGCGGAGGATGGACAAGCTGAGGTTCAGGGGCTTACCGGTCAGCGGCTGCAGCACCGGGAGGATCGGAACCGGAACATAGTTAACATCTACAATGGTCCGCAGCCAGTTGCGCAGATAGAGCTCACGCGCCTGCTTCGGTATGTCAGAGGCCGGATAATGATGTCCCAGGAACGGCTCCAGCCCTTCTTCCTTCGCTTCGGCGATCACTTTGCCGTTCCACTGCTCGTCGAATTCATAGATCATCACCCGGTCATAGCCCAGCATCTCCTTCACCTGCTCCGCAGCGGCCTGGCTGGCTTCAAGCCGGTTCGCCGTTTGCTTCAGCCGTCCGAAGAACGTACGGATCCAGTCGAAATCATTGGCGCTGTCGCTCTGATCTATGGAAGCAGGCTCCAGCTCAACAATCATCAGGCCTTCACTCTCATGAAGGATGCAGAAGAAATCCTGTAGTTCTCCGGCAACTTCAATCTGTAAGACAATATATTGCAGATCTGCTGTCTCCTTCGCATTCACACTGCGTTCCAGCAGCATGTCCAGCTGGTCTTGGCCTACGAGGTTAGCCATCGGGGTACCCAGCAGGGCTTCAGAAGCGGTGCCCAGCAGTACGTCCGTATTCAGGCTGGCCTGGACAATAAGATTGCCTGTGTCCTGAGTTACGGCCAGCAGTACACCATGCGGCTGAATAAGTCCCGGGATATGGATCGGCTCCTTCTCACAGTTATCCAGATCCAGCGGATTCAGCGGGTCCAGTCCCTCGTCGTTCAGCAAGGTCCGGTTGAGCGGATCATTCTCATTCTGTGCTTTGAAATCTGCCATATGTGTGGGACCTCCCATGAAGTAAATGATTTATAAGCCTATTTACACGTAGGTTTATTCTATCTTACTTTGGGCCTCATTCACAATCAGGCAGGTTACTCCGCTCAAGTAAGGTTGCCGGATTCCATGCGGTTCCTCGTTACTTACTGTATAATAATGTATACTATGGTTATTCACTACTCCGAGGTGACCGTAATGAGACGATTCAGACGTTCAGGCAGGGACCTTGTTTCTTTGCTCTTGGGGGCCTTCTCCATCCTGATCATTGCCTTCTTCGTGATCCGGTATGTTCTTCAGACAGTTTCGTCCGCACCTTAGAACCGCAGTTCACACCAAAAAGGAGCATTTGGGGGAAATGCTCCTCTTCGGCTTGCATATGCCATTAGTTAAGCTGCGCTTCCGGCAGAACTTCATCCGAAAGTCATACCTATAATTTACCTTAAAAATCTCATTAATACAAGTATTTCCTTATATGGTATTCCGATTCTGTGCCGCCTTCTGCAAAATAGACTGTACGAACGCAGTTTTACCTTCACAGTAAGCGTCGATATCATAGCGGAATTCTTCAGCCAGCCGCTGCTTGACCGCCTGATATTCGTCCCGGGCCGAGGGATGGCTGCGCAGATAATCGCGGAAAGCAATATGCTCCCGGTAGCCTTTCCCGTCCTTAGGACATACGTAAAGGTGGTATTTCATGAATCCGTCATCCTGCAAGCTCTGGAAGGCTTCCCTTCCCTCGATTCCCAGATTCCCCTGATGCTCATAACCGAACTGCTGCAGTCTCCGGATGATCTCCGGCAGCTTATCATAACTCTCCATCACCAGATCCAGATCAATGACCGGTTTGGCCCACAGGCCTTCGATTGAGGTACTGCCCACATGCTCTGAGCCAATGATCAGATCTCCGGCAATGTCCAGTATCCGGGCTTCAATTCTCCTATATTCGGCCTTCCAGGCCGGGTCATAGGGAACCACTTCAATAACCTTCGTTCTCTCTGCGATGATCTTTCTCCTCCTTTGAACCCTAAGCGATTCGCGCTGCTGGCATAAAATACAAACCACTATCTCATACTACCCCGTAGAGATGGAGGTGAACAGTATGCCCAAGAACAGTGCAGACCCGAAGCATGACCGTGCTGACAACCGTGCCGATTCCAAGAACAACCAGCAGAACCACTCCAGCATTACCGAAATTCCCCAGATGGTGAATCCGGATAAAGCGGAGGATGTGGTGCCAAGTCTGAATGGCGTTACCAAGAACGAGAGCTAAGGATACTGTCTGAAACCCATGCTTATTACAGGTCCCGAGGAACGGGCTTCCCCTTCTTGCAACAGAGGCGGGAGCCCGGTCTTTTGTCTGGGCGGGTATAGTTATACTATAATTCTAATGGTAGAATAGTGGAATCATTTTAATAATCACGGAAAGAGTGGACGTATGCGAATTGGATTTTTTGACTCCGGGATTGGCGGACTAACGGTGCTTCATCAGGCGTTGAAGTTCCTGCCGCAAGAAGATTACCTCTTTTATGCAGACACTGCACATGTTCCTTACGGGGACAAGACTAAGGCTGAAGTCAGAGCATACATCCTTCAAGCTGTAGAATTCATAGCCCGGCATAATATAAAAGCTCTGGTGATTGCCTGTAATACAGCCACCAGTATTGTTATCGAAGAGCTGCGGCAGCGGTATGACTTCCCGGTCCTGGGGATCGAGCCGGCAGTGAAGCCTGCGGTGGAACAATCGGAAGGCAAACAGAAGAAGGTCCTGGTCTTAGCGACGCGCTTAACGCTCCAGGAGAAGAAGTATCATGATCTGGTTCACCGCATAGATCACGGGGAAATTGTAGACAGCCTGCCGCTTCCCGGACTCGTTCAGTTTGCAGAGCGCTTTGAGTTTGACGACAAGACGATCATTCCCTATTTGTACAAGGAACTGGCTCATCTGGAGCTTGAACGGTACAGCACGGTGGTCCTCGGATGTACCCATTTCCCCTATTTCGTAGAGAGTCTTCGGCAGGTATTCCCTCCGGGGGTTAATTTCATCTCCGGCAGCATGGGAACAGCCAGGCATTTGGCACACCTCCTTGAAGCTAAAGATCAGGTGAACCAGGGTACGGGGGAGATCCTCTTTTTCAGATCCAATGTACAAGTAGACGATCCCGCTACACTAGCTAAATATTACAGTCTGTTCAAGCGGCTCGATGAAATTGAGAAACGGGAGTGATATTACAATGAGTCACTATACAGCAATAATGGAGAGGTTGCGCCGGAATCCCCTGAAGAATGTAACGTTGCTCAAAATGATGACTGCTTATCATGCTCAAATAGACAGCGTTCTGGTTGAACAAGAGGATCAGTGGGGTGTGCTGCTGCTGATGCCTGCTACAACCTTCGGTTATGATCACCGGACCTACCCGGAAGCTGACACCGTTGTGCTTATGGACTATAGCAGCCCTGAAGTCTTCCCTGCCCTGCTGAAGCTGCTGCCACGGGACGCCAAGCTCGTCTTCAAGCTCCAGGAGGACGCTTACCGCCAGGCACTGGAAGCGTATTTCACGCTGCACCGGGTCCGTAGTCTCTACTCTTACTCCACAGACGAAGCCCCGCTGTTCAGCATTGATGAGGCCTGCATTCTCAGTGAATCTATAGATGAACGTCTGCTGCCGCTATGGATGGCGAATGATTATTCGTTAGAGGAGATCAGGCAATATTTTCAGGACGGGGCCTTCTCGGTATCCCTCTTTGACGGTAATACCCCACTCAGTACATGTATGGTGTACCGCAACGAGGAGAGAATCTGGGAGATTGGCGGCGTACATACGGCAGAAGCTGCAAGACAACGCGGATTGGCTCAGCGCGTAGTCCGTACAGCGGTATTCCATACCCTGCAAAGAGGATACATCCCAAGGTACCAGGTGCTGGAGAACAATCTCGCCTCCATCCGCCTGGCCGAATCCATTGGACTTACCCGCGCTGTAACACTGGAGCACTGGATTAATTATTGATGAGCACGGGCAGGGTTAGCGATTGCCAGGCTGGTCTGCGGCTTCGTCTCCACCGCCCTTGCTCATAAGAATGCTAATCTGCTCCTGCTGGCGGTATTCTGTCGGTGTCAGGTGGTATTTCTTACGAAACATTTGGGTGAAATGACGCATGTCCTGGTATCCTACCCGTTCAGCAATTTCAGCCAGCTTCAGCTTGGGGTTCAGCAGCAGCAGCTTCGCCTGCTCCAGCCGGAGCGAGGTGACATATTCCTTGTAGCCCTGCCCCGTCTTTTGTTTGAACAGCTGGCTGAAGTAGGCCGGATTGAGGAATACGACTGAGGCCATTTTTTCCAGCGACAGCTCCTCATAGAAATGCTCCTTGATATAGTGCAGCGCAACCTCAATCGCCTTCTCGCCGCTGCCCTTCATCGGCTCAAGCAAGGGCCCCTGGGAGGCCGAAGCCTCACGCATCCGCTTCACCACCTGCGGCACAGTATGGAAATCGTAACTAAGCCCCGAATGAATGATCTGAAAAGGGATCTTCAAATAATGGGTCAGATGAGTCTTGACCTCCTCCTGGAACTGCTCCACCCGGACATTCTCCCCCGGGGTGATGAGGCCCAGCAGGTTCTGCCGGTCATAGCTGACCACGAATCCCCGTCCATACCGCTCAATCAGCTCTGACAGCACATTCTCCACGATGAAATGCTCCAGCCGGACACTTCGGTCCCCGGGCTCCAGCTGAATCATCACCAGATAGAAGTGACTATAGTCTTCGATGAATGCATCAATATCCAGATTCCCGATATCAAGCCCTGAAGCAAGCCGCTGGAAGACACCCTCACGAAGGAATCTCAGACTGGTCTTCAGCCGCTCACCCTGGCGCGAGATTTTGTTGTCCTGCTGGATTTCATGGTTCAGGCTGTCGATGAGTTCGGTCAGCTTGCTTTTGCCGATGGGCTTCAGCAGGTAGTCACGGGCACCCAGCCGGACTGCTTCCTGGGCATAAGAGAATTCGCTATGGGCAGAGATGACGATCCACTTCACGTACGGGTAACGGCGCTTGGAGATTCTCATGAATTCAAGACCGTTCATGCCGGGCATCAGAATATCGGTTAGTACAATATGGATACGCTGCTCTTCCAGAATCTTGACCGCTTCTTCCGCCCGGGAGGCAACGAATACCTGATGCTCCGGGCTGATCTGACCGATGGTGCGCTTGATGCCTTCACGGATGACCCGTTCGTCGTCGGCTATAAGAATATTCACTTCGGCTATTCTCCCTCCACTGAAATCGGCAGTACAATGGCAACCTGTGTCCCCTCCCCGGGGAAGCTCTGGATCTGCAGTCCATAGCCCTCACCGAACATGAACTGCAGCCGGCGGTGCAGGTTCTGCAGCCCGATTCCGCTTTTGCCGCTCTCCCTGGTACTGAGACCCGGCTTGTCCCCGTTCAGAGACTCCTGCAGCCGCGCCAGCTGCTCTTCGTTCATTCCGTCTCCGTTATCTTCAACGATCAACCGGAGACGGGCTCCCTCTTGCCGGGTGTAGACCTTCAGAATCCCCTGGCGTCCCAGAGACTCCAGTCCATGCTTAACCGCATTCTCAATGACCGGCTGTACCGTCATCTTCGGGACACGGATCGTCAGCCAGCGTTCGTCGATATCGGTAATAATCTGCAGCCGGCCTTCCAGCCGGATGGAGATGATCTTCAGATAATGGCCGATCTGCTCCAGCTCATCACGCAGGCTCACCTCGGCCCCGTCCTCCCACTGGCTGCTGTATCGGAACATTGAAGACAAGGAGAGCACCAGCTCGCCCAGCTGTTCGTTGCCCTCCTCATCCAGCATCCAATAGATCATATCCAGGGTATTGTAGAGAAAATGCGGGTTCACCTGGGACTGCAAGGCGTGAAGCTCGGCATTCTTCTCGCTGACCGACGAGAGCTTGACCCGTTCAATCAGCTCCTCGATCCGCCGGACCATCCGGTTGAAGGAAGCGACGAGAATATTAATCTCCTGATACGATGACACTTTGACCATTCCGCGGAAGTTACCGACCTCTACCTGCCGCATCTCCCGGATCAGCTTCTTCAGCGGTGATGAGATCGTCTGCGACACAATGGAAGCAATCAGCGTCGAGACCAGGATCAGGGCCGAGATCACAATCAGCAGATAACGCTTCATCTCATTCAGTTCAACATTCAGATCCTGATCCGGGGTAATGCTCATCACCCACCAGCCGGAGAAGGAGAGCTTGGAGGCTACGACCAGCTGGCCGTTCTCACGCTGAACCATCACATGATCCGAGACGGGCAGCTTAGGCAGACGGGCAGCATCCGGCTCCGGGTCTGTAGCGGAGGTGACAAACCGTCCATCCGGGGACATCAGGTAGACCTGGCTATGCTCTCCGAGCTTGAGATTCTCCAGGGCATCCAGCACCGGCTGCGGGTTGGTCTCATACAGCACAATGCCAATGGGCTTATGCTCATTCAGATCATATAGTTGCCGCCCGAAGGCGAATACAGGGCTATCCTCCACCTGGTCGATCAGGGAGTGCTGATACACCCCGAGCCAGACCATTTTCCCCGAAGACGCCTGCAATTGCCGGTACCAGTCCTCCTGGGCATAATCCGGATCGACCACATTCATATAATTGCCATAGTTATAAATCTTGCCGCTGTCTGTAATGACATGAATCCCCACGAGATCATCCCGCGAATAAAAAATCGAGCCGATAATATTCGTCACGGTCTGCTCATTGATAAAAGCCACCGCCGGCTCATCCGTCTTCTCATTAATCAGACGAATCATCTCGAAGTTATTGCTGAGCGATTTGGACAAAGCGTCATAGCCCTTATACAGAAGCGTGAACAGGCCTGCGGTCTGGGCGACGTTTTTTTGCGACAAATCGCTGATCTTCTCATGCAGCTGGTCCGTAGTCCGGTTATAGTACAGCAGGCTGACAATAAGCAGAATACTGGACATGCAAAAAAGAAACAGCAAGAACAACCGATGATGGATGGAATGAAAGCCGCTCTTCATAGGACTCTCTCCTTTCAACACCTTGTCCTGCCGTTTCCTATTATAAATCTTTACCAATTTTATATGCAATGCATGAATTTGTGGATCTTCAGCTCATCCCTTTACAGCCCCGGCCACCATCCCTTTGGTAATCTGATTGGACAGGAAGAAGTAGATCAGAATCACCGGCAGCGCGCCCATAACGAGGAATGCACCGATGTTCCCGTAGTTGACCGAATACTGGCTGACGAAGGTGTAGACCCCGAATGGAAGGGTTTTGAGCCTCTCTGAAGAGATGAAGGTCGCTGCCAGAATGTACTCGTTCCAGATATTGATGAAGGTCAGAATACATACGGTCATAACCGGAGGTACCGACACGGGAAGGATGATGCTGCGGAAGATCCGGTACACGCTCGCCCCGTCGATGAACGCCGATTCTTCAATCTCATGCGGGATGGCTCTCATGAATCCGCTCAGGATGAACACGGCGATAGGCGTGGAGAACGCGATGTAAGGCAGAATCAGCGACCAGTGGGTATTGAGAATATGCATGTTCTTGAAAATAATCATCAGCGGCAGCAGCGTAGCCTGCATCGGAATCATCATCCCCATCAGGAAAATGGTCATCACGACATTGCCGTATTTCCAGCGGAACCGGGAGATGGCATACGCTGCCATCGAGGCCAGCAGAATGACACAGATCATCGTAAGCGCAGTAACGAACACGCTGTTCGACAGGTACTTCAGATAGCTGCCTGAGGTGTACGCCTCATAGTAATTATGCCACTGAAATTTCTTCGGAAAGGAAAAGAAGCTCCCGTCCAGAATCTCTTCGTTGGTCTTCAGTGAATAGAGCAGCAGCCATAACAGCGGGTAGAGCTGGGTGATCACAGGAATGGCAAAAAGAAGATACACGATTCCTTTTTTGAATTTACGCATGGCTCGCGCACTCCTTTCCTAATTGTATTTTCGCTCAAGCCGATTGAAGACCGTGTTGATGATGCCGGTAAAAACAAGACAAACCACAACGAGGAACGTCGCAATCGCACTGCCATAGCCATACTTGAAGGACATGAAGGAACTGTTATACATATGCGTGGAGATGACATCGGTCGCATGTGCCGGACCGCCGCCCGTCATCACCATGACGAGATCGAACGCCTGCAGGGAACCGATAAACGCCAGGATAATCGATATTTTGAAGATCGGAACGATCAGCGGGAGTGTGATGTAACGATCCGCTTTGAATCCGTCCGCTCCGTCAATTTTTGCCGCTTCATACAGCTCATCGGGAATATTCTGCACCCCGGTATACTGGATAAGCAGATGGTAGCCGAAATACTGCCACAGTGACACCAGGTACAGAGAATACATTGCAATATTCGGCTCGGTCAGCCAGTTGTGTGTCCAGCTGTCCAGACCGAGTGACACCAGCACCCCGTTCAGCATGCCTCCCATGGAGGTAGGGTTATAGATGGTTTTCCAGAGTTGTCCAATAATAACTACCGACAAGATAACCGGTGTGAAGTAGACCGACACCAGTGTGTTCGCTCTGCGCAAATAGCGGTTAAGCAGGATCGCCATGCCCAGGCAGAGCGGAATTTCCAGCATGGACGCCACTGCGTACAGCAGGGTTCTTCTTACGGAAGGCCAGAACACAGGATCATTCAGGAACATGTCTTTGAAATTGCCGAAGCCGATAAACTGCGAAGAGGTCAGACCATCCCACTTCAATAAGCCCGTATATAATGATACCAGTATGGGAACAAACACCAGACACACGTACAAGAGCAGACATGGCAGTATGAAGACGGCTATTGTGCGTGCCGGCACCTTAAGTACTTTCATCTTTCCCGCCTCCTAAATCAAGCAGATTCTTTGTCTATTCATAGATAAACCCGGTGCGAAGAAGCCTTAGTCCGCTTGCTTCGCACCGGGAAGGACCACTTAACGTTTACTGTAAGGGTATAGACTGTTCAGTGCCTTGCGGCTTATTTGTTGGCTTCAAAAGCAGCCTGATGCTCTTTGGCGACTGCGGCGGAATCCATCTTCTGGACGAACAGGTTCTGAATGCTGCTGAGATGAACCTGTGCGGTTGCCGGGTTCATAGTGTTATCGAATGCCAGGTCACCGCCCTTCACTTGGTTGAACAGACCGGCAATGTTAACGGCCAGATCCGAGTAACCGGCTGCCTTAAGGTCGCCGTCTACCTTTTGACCGATCCCTACCGCATTCTTCAGTTCAAACTGTTTCTTAGGATATTCGGAGGCGAAGAAGTTCAGGAAGTCTTTGGTTTCTTGCAGATGCTCGCTATTGGCCGATACGGCAAAGGCACTGCCTGGCGCAAGCATGAATTCGTTAGGATCACCCTTGCCGTTCACGGTAGGGAATTGGAACGCTCCGACTTTACCGGCTACAGGGGAAGCATCAATCGCGCCGGTCTCCCAGGAACCGATGGACCACATCGCCGCTTTGCCTGTTTTGAAAATGTTACCGCCGGCATTGGCATCAATGGAGGTTGCACCATCAGGGAAAGCGCCCGCTTGAACCAGTGCCTGGAAGGCGTCTACTGCTTCTACGAAGGCAGGATCTTCAAAGGTTTTTTTGCCGTCAAGCACATCCTGCAGGAAGCCGGGGCCGCCGTTGGTGCGGAGCAGAATGTTCATGAACAGGAAAGAGCCGGTCCAGGAATCCTTTTCGCCGATGGCCAGCGGAGTAATGCCTTTATCCTTCAGGATCTTGACATCCTTAAGCATCTCTTCAAAGGTTGTTGGAGGGGCAGCGATTCCTGCCTGTGCAAACAGATCTTTATTGTAGTAGACCACTTCAATGTTATTGCCGTCTGGAAGCGCATACACATTATTGTCGAAGCTGTAATAATCCAGTAAGCCCTCCTGGTAGGTGTCCTTCAGGCCGTTCTGCTCCAGCATGTCATTCAGCGGGGCGAACAATCCGGCATCGACAAAAGGCTTCATTTGCGCAGCCGGGTTAACGATCGTAATGTCCGGCACTTCTTTGGACGCCGCCTGTGTTTTGAGCTTCACCTTCTGCTGGTCGGTGTTCAGCGTGTCGAGTTCAATCTTTACATTGGGATGCTCTTTCTGATATTGCTCGGACAGCTCGTTGATCATTTTGTAAGCCGGGGTTGCGGGATCGGGATAGATGTTCTGGAAGGTAATCGTTACTTTCTTGTCGCTGGGTGCGTCTGTAGCGGCGGCATTGCCGCTGCCTGCGGCCGCATTCGGTGCCGCATTGTCCTTAGTGTTCGTGCCGGAGGTGTTGTTCGAGTTGCCGCATGCGGCCAGGCTCATTGCCATAACTGCTGCGAACGTGATGGTGGCGGTTTGCTTCATTTTTCTGTTGACCATTCATTAATGCCCCCTATGTCGTGATAAGCTAATTATCATCATGCCGGGGGGTTCCAACAAGGTGGGAACTGCAGAAATAAGGTTTGTTTTTTCTAGGTAAGATGTTTCTCTAGCATCTGTTCGTCATCTTTAACATAGCTGCACTGTTCATAGGTGCAAATGGCTGCAATGTTGCTTCTGCCGGTCAGTACCTTTATACTCTTCACTCCGCGTTGTCTGAAATTTGCTTCCAGGCAAGCAATAAGAGCACGGGCCATTCCTTGTCTTCGAGCGGCTTCTTCTACGTAGAGTTCGGTAATTTCTCCATAGGGCTCATCATAACAAAAGGAAGAATAGCATTGACCACAGCCGAAACCCACGATTCTACCGTTCATCTCCGCTACGGCAATCAGTTCATTACGGTTTATATTCAACTGTTCCCTGATCTTAGCTGCGGGTCTTGGTACACCGCCGTTAAATTCCTGATTGAGTATGGAAAGATGTTCAGCATCGGTTGAGGATGCAAGCCTTACTTTTGCCATAGAATCCATCTTGGGTCACCTCGTATATTGTATGTATATAAGCTATAAGACACACTTAAATTTCGAACTTGAAGCTTCGTCGGCACTGCGGTGAACATTTAATATCGGAACAAGGGGCAGGCCGACAGGTTGTCCTCTTCTGGGAGGAACACATGAAAGGACAGAATCACCCTTCGGTTGGATAATGTATATACCTCTGCGGTTCATACAACTCGTTGGCTAACCTCCACCGTACCCATCTAACCATTTCCGGGGCATCCGGCCTACGGTTGCGCTCACGGTCCAATTGTGTCCGGTTTTCCGATTACATTCGGTCTACGCTGCTCACCCGGTCTAATTGTGTTCGGTTTTCCGATTACATTCGGCTTACGCTACTCACCCGGTCCAATTGTGTTCGGTTTTCCGCATACATTCTAAGCTCCTCATTTACTCATGCGGCCTCCGGATCATTCAAAGAGCACTTCTCCTTACGCTATGCCACCTTCCAAGACTTTTTTATGAAGTCTTCGACTGTTGCTGCTTCATAATAACGCTAATTCTTGAAGAACTTCCTTTACATCACAGCTGGAATTCAAGATATGGATCATCTCTTCCGTAATGGGGACATCATCGTAGATTTTTGCAACAACCTCTAAGGATAGGGGTAAATCAAAATAATCTGATGCAAATTCCTCAAAATCCTCTGGTGTATGGAATATACAGCCCAGTAAAAAATCAGAACCATCGCTTGCACCTTCTGGAATCTCAACGTTCCCCTTGTGCCAGTTCGTGTCACTGTTTTTACACCAAATACAAAAAGTCACATCGTCTTTTTCAATGGCATCGTCTTCGAGTAATGATAATAATTCCTTGGGGACATCATCATAAATCCCTTGCCATACTTTATGCTCATCCTGCGCATATGGGCTTAATCCAGATTCATGATCGAAGCCTTTTATGATGGAGCCTTCAGGAGAGAATAAAATAAATAGATGATCCCCTGATCCATTATCTATTTTCGCCATAGCAACGCCCTCATTCCAATCTTGAACATAGCTATGGTAACGAAGCCATTCCTCCTGACAAAGAATAATATTCAGTGCTGCTTGGATTTTCATTAGCTTTTGTAACATTGCTGGATCTGGTAGACGCTCTAACACATTTGCTTCCATGGATGCTCACCCTTTCTTCTTTCATTGCACAACTAGAGTAACCATTCGTCCTCGTTAAATCCTACAAAGTCCTCCAATTAACAAGGAAATATCAACAAAGATTGATAATTAAGTTCTAAAATAGGATGGTTTTTCCTTTATGATAATCGTTCATTAATTTTGATCAATATTTCCTTCAAGATTTGCTTCTCCTCCTCGGTAAGGATTTGAACAATTTCTTCCTCTACCTTTCGGAACGAATCTTGAAATTCCTCAATCAGTTCGATCGCTTTTGGCAATACATATATATTTTTTTGCCGTTCATTATTGGCCGGGATTTTGCGCTCGATG
Organism: Paenibacillus tritici; assembly: GCF_013204885.1. GTDB lineage: Bacteria > Bacillota > Bacilli > Paenibacillales > Paenibacillaceae > Paenibacillus_AQ > Paenibacillus_AQ tritici. The sequence goes on along the minus strand of NZ_JABMKX010000011.1, from coordinate 67,904 downwards.
AACCCTTTTTGTTCTAGACCTTGAAGCATGGTTGTAATACTGGCCCCACGTAGGTGAAACCGATCGGCAAGATTCTTTTGAATAATATGATTATTTTGGTTCTGGTAAATATAATCGATTACTTTTCCTTGTTGAGCGTTTAACCCCTGCTCTTTTATACTTTCGTCCGCTCTTTTCTTTAACTTAAGACCGATAATCTGAAACAAATCCAGATAAGGCGTAATCTCTCGGGATTGCATGATCGTCCCCCCTGTGATTGTTAGCAATCTAACTTTAAGCAACTAAACTATACTGTGATCCTATAGGCTTGTCAAAATAAATATTAGCCAATTGACAGTTAGTTAACTAATAGTTATTATTCTAATTGTTTAGATTACAAACACTTGGGAGGAATTCAAATGGAGAAGGTCACACAAAATGCTGCGTTAGAACAAGTTACGGCAATTACGAATATACGTATTTTTGATGGAAATCAAATTATTGCGCCAAGACATATTGTCGTTAAGGGGGAGTCCATAATATCAGTGGGCGGAGAGCTTCCGGCCGATGCAACGATTATTGATGGAGAAAATGCGACTCTATTGCCTGGTCTCGTTGATGCACATGTCCACACCTCGATCGGCGGATTACGAGATGCACTAAAATTTGGCGTGACGACTGAACTCGAAATGAACGGCGATTTTACTAAAAGAGGGCGCGAGATTCAGTTGAAAAATGTGAATGACGTCGCAGACGTCCGTTCTGCTGGCATGGCGATCACTGCTCCGGGCGGACACCCGGATGAATTATTGCCAGATGGAGATGAAATACCGGAATTCGTATTAAAGGAACTAGCGAAGTTATCAGAGGAAGACCGGGAATCGATGTTGGCCGCATACGCTCACGATCACGAAGAAATACCGCAAGTGACGACGGTGGAAGAAGCGGTTAAACATGTGCATACCCAAGTGGAGAATGGCGCCGACTATATTAAAATCATGATTGAAGAAGGAACGGTCATGGGTGTGCCCGGCCTGCCTGTACTAAGCGACGAGATTCTAAAAACAGCCGTGACAGAAGCCCACAAGTTCGATAAGCTGGTCATCGCCCACGTATTGACGGCTCTTTCATCGCAAGAGGCCATTGATCTAGGAGTCGACGGTTTGGGACACTTGTTTATCGACAGACCCGAGTATACGTCCAGGTTAGTAATGTCCATAGCGGCTTCAGGCGCTTTTGTTACACCGTGCTTAGTGTTGAATTCATCTATCATTGGAAATCCGGCTTCGGAATTGGCGAATGATCCTCGTGTTCATTCCAAACTAAGTTCGGATTGGATCGATATTTTGAATTCAAGCTTCAATACGTTTCCGCAAGGCAATATGGACAACAGCTTTAAAAATGTGATGGACCTACACCGTGCCGGAGTTGATATTCTGGTTGGGACGGATGTCGCGCCGGTCCCTGTTCCGAATCTTGGCGGCCTTGCTCATGGAGCCAGCGTCCATCATGAGATGCAATTGCTGGTGAAGGCCGGGTTCACTGCGATAGAAGCGCTTCAGTCAGCTACCGCAAAACCGGCCCGTTGCTTTGGTCTTAATGATCGCGGTCGTATTGCCGAAGGTGCACGCGCTGACCTTATTTTAGTAACCGGTGATCCGACAATCAACATCTCGGATACCTTGTCAATCAAATCCGTGTGGTTCAAGGGTGTGCAGCAACGAGATTAATTAGATTCATTGTCCCCGTTAACCATTTAAAACATTGACCGCCCTCGACATGCAAAGCGAATGATGAGGGTGATTATTTCCGGTATCCCTGTTTTCTTGAGTTCAGAAATGCTCAATATTATAGTTTGGAAAATTAAGGGTCATAATCGCAGCGAGTTCTAGTATAATGGGTTACAAGCGGGACCAAATTGGAGGTGGTTGTATGAGTGAAAGCGATATTAGTGATATTACCCCGATTATAAAATCAAAATTTAAAGGGAGATGCTTGCATGAGTTACAACCCCGAAATTCCAAGAACCCGGTATGATAACTACGGTGACCGTGAATGGACACGACTTGAAAAAGATGGGCATGGCGAGCTTTTGTACCAGGTGCATCTTGATATTTTGAAGCGTTATATTAAACTTTCCGATAAAGTTTTGGAGATTGGTGCAGGATCAGGAAGATATACCAAGGATCTTGTTCCCATGTGCGCTGAATTGACCGTTGCAGATCTGTCCAGTCATCAGATTGAGTTCAACAAGTCCAAAATGCGCGAGCTATCACTGATTGACAGAATACAGGCATACCATGTTTTAGATGTGCTGGATATGAGTGTTTTTGAAGATTCTTCTTTCGATGGTGTGGTCTGTATTGGCGGTGTAATCAATTATCTTTTGGACAAAGAGAAGGACGGAATACAAGAAATTCTCAGAGTCTTGAAACCGGATGGCGTATTAATTGTTGGGTCCATGAGTTTCATTGGCGCTTCACTCCATTATCTTGAAGGGATCAGGTATGAAAAGGACTTATTCGGGCTTGAAGCTACAAGGTGGATTATGGATACAGGTGTTCAGGATGAAGAGCATTATCCCGTGGAGAGCAAGCATTACGTTCATATGATGAGAAGCAGTGAAATGGATGCTTTATTTGCCCAGTTTCCTGTCACGGTTCAAGAGAGAAGCTCCGCTGGTTTATTTACGCAAGCAGGAGATTCTGCCTTAGATAACGCCCGCAACGACAAAGAATTCTGGAAGCTAATCGTCGAAAAAGAAATTGCGTTCACCAAATTACCTGGCACTCTTGATTGTGGAATGAATCTGATCTATGTGGTGCAAAAGTTATAGTTCCCGCCGTTCACCAAGAAGCAGCCGGTCCCTATAGGATCGGCTGCTTCTTGGTGAATTCCCATACTCGGCGAATTCAACCCTTTTCAAATCCATAATCCCGTTCAACCTTGCAAACCCTTGTTTTATAAGCGAGATACCAATCAGATTTCCCTTTGCTCTGGGCTACTAAATGTCGTTCGTTTTGTTTCCATTGGTGTATAGCTTCGAGAGAATCCCAATAAGACACAGTAATACCTACACCTTCCCTGGCACTTTCTACTCCGAGAAATCCAGGTTGGACGGATGCAAGCTTCTCCATTTCATCTGCCATTTCCGCATATTGGCTATCCCCATCTGTTCGTTCCGATGTAAAAATCACCGCGTAATAAGGTGTTTGTGGTGTTTTAGCAATCTCGCTCATGATTTCACCTCCGTTATTTGGGTATCGCTATATCTATTACGCCGGCGGCTGCTTCCACTGTTTGATTACGCTGAGCAGACCCGGAACATCGAGGCCGTCGAGTGAAAAGGCTTTGCGCAGCAGGTCATGCGGGATGAACTCATCGTATTTGCCGAGGTAAGGCGCCTCATCCGGGCCAAGCAGTGCAATGGCATCTGTGGACGCAGCCGTTTCGGCGATGATCTCCTCCTCCAGCTTCTCGGCATCCGCCTTGCCGGTGACTACCATATAGTACGGTTCCATCGGCACGACGGAACGCAGGCCAAGCGGACCCTTCAGATTGTTCTTCAGCAGGCGTTCCAGGGTGCGGAACTGGCGGCTGCCGGCCCAGGGAAGGATGAACATGGAGTCCCCTCCGGCAGGCAGAACCGAACGCGTCAGCAGTCCGCTCTCCTTGGCGAGCCTCCGGGCCCGCTCCAACCTAGCGGCCGCGCTTGGCGCAAGGTAGGGATACAAGGCCGTGGACCCGAGGACCTCGCGGATCTTCGTCATGATTCTGGTGTGGACATCCCCGCCTGCACCCAGCCATAAGGTATCCACTTTGCCGCGTGAGCCTTTGACATAGACGGCCTTGTGGCGGTTATCCACCTCTTCGACCTTCCACAGCTTGCCTGCCAGTGTGAAGCAGTAGCCTGGAGGAGGCACTGTGGTAATGGACCCGATCTCCTCTGTGCCGTTGTAGACTACATGCTCTTCGTCGTCTTTGAATACCGCATAGAAACGGAAGTTATTGACGATCTTCTCCCCCGCCATGCCGATCAGCAGGCTGCCCTCATCCATCTTCTCAATATGGCCCATGCCCTGCATATATTCCATGAAGTCATCATAATCAGCAGAGTCGATACTCCGGAAGGATGGCAGGCTCAGCACGGCCTCCTTGAGCTCCTCCGGTTCCGCTTCCCCCATACTCTTCAGGATGCTCATCGTCTGATGATACAAAAGCCCGACCGGCAGCTGGCGCACAACCAGCGGCTCCACCCATTTCTCGCGCACATACAGCTCGATTACGGCAATGGCCCGCAGCAGCGTCCACGGCATCCGCGCAGGCAGCTGCGCCTCCTCGTCCTCCTCCTCGGGCGTGACGAAGATCATCTCGGAGGCGGCGTCTCCGCGCCTGCCCGAGCGGCCCAGCCGCTGCACGAAGCTCGCGCAGCTGTAAGGCGCGCCGAGCTGGAGCACCCGCTCCAGCTCGCCCAGGTCAATCCCCAGCTCCAGCGTTAACGTCGCTGCAGCCACAGCAGGCCCCGCACCCTGGCGGAGCGCGGCCTCCGTCTCTTCGCGCAGCATAGCCGAGATGCTTCCATGATGCACATGGAAGACATCCCGCTCGCCGCGCTTCGCGGCAATACGCCGCATCTCCAGAATCGCCTCCTCGGCGTCGGTGCGGCTGTTCGTGAAGATGAGCGCCTTCTTCACATGCGTATGATCATAGATGAAGCCGTAATACGCCTGCCGCGCCCGCTCCAGGTGTTCGGCCTGCACCTCGTCCCGCGCATCCGGGAACGAGAAATGCTCCACGCTCAGCCGCAGCTTACGCCCGCCCTGCGGGGCGCTGACCTCTACGCTCTCACGAGTACCCGCTGCCAGCCATTCCGTGACGGAGGCATAGTCGCTCAGTGTCGCCGAGAGGCCGATCCGCCGCGGATGGCAGCCCGCCATCCGCGAGATCCGCGCCAGCTGGCTTAGCACCTGAATGCCGCGGTCCGCACCCATGAAGGCATGAACTTCATCAATGACGATGAAGCGCAGATCATGGAACAGGGCCGGAATGGCATTCGGGCGGTTCATCAGCAGACCCTCCAGCGATTCCGGCGTAATCTGCAGCACCCCGGAAGGGTTCTGCATCAGCCTGGTTTTGTCCGCCTGCGGCACATCGCCATGCCAGTGCCAGACCGGGATATTCCCTTCACGCAGCAGGTCATTCAACCGTGTGAACTGATCGTTAATCAGCGCCTTCAGCGGCGCGATATATAGAATACCTACCGAGGCAGACGGACGCTCATATAGCTCCGTGAGCGCAGGGAAGAAGGCCGCTTCGGTCTTGCCCGAAGCGGTTCCTGAAGCAATCAGCAGATGATGCGGCGTATCGAACAGTACGCGGCAGGCATCGACCTGGGCCTCGCGCAGCGTATCCCAGCGGTTCTTGTAGATGAATTCCTTGATGAACGGGGCCAGCCGGTAGAACGGGTTATCGCTCATAGATCGAACTCCGCCAGGAACCCGTCCAGCTCATTCTGCTCCGGCTCGGCAGGCCGCGAAGTCCGTTCTCCGACGAGCTTCTCGAATGAAATCTCCGGGTGCTGGTGCAGGGTATGCAGCAGATCCATGAAGTCGCGCACCACCTCACGCGCGGTCAGCAGCTCATCGGCACCCAGCCGGTTAACCGCCTCTTCCATGAAATGCACCAGCTGCTCCTGCGTCAGTCTAGCTTCGTATCCGTAGTGAAGTGCATGGATATCCCGCAGCTTCTGGAGCAAGATCAGGATCTCCTCATGGGAGAGCATGTGAAGCGTGATAATCGGCCCTGTGAAGTTGTTCAGTCCGCTACCTGCATACCGCCCGGCCACCAGCCGGGAGCGCAGGGCTTCATAGCTGAACAATCCGCGCCGGTGGTCCTCGACGAACTGCGGGGTGCCGCCGACGAAGATGCCCAGCCGCTCAGCCTTGCCCTGCATCGTATCGTTGAACATGGTCAGCAGCTTCTCATAATTGCTCTGCCGCGAGATGCTGTTCGTAATCTTGTAGAGGTTCACCCCTTCATCTATGAACAACAGCAAGCCTTTATAGCCGATGGTTCCGGTGAATTCCGCCCATAGCTTCATATAGTCATACCAGTTGTCATCGTCGATAATAACCCCAACGCCGAGCGCCTTCCGCGCTTCCGTACGGGTAGAGAATTCTCCCCGCAGCCAGCGCAGGGAATCCTGCTTCAGCCCGTCATCGGCCAGCTTATGCCCGTTCCAGTAGGAGGCCAGCACCTTGGCGAAGTCGAAGCCGTGCACCAGCCCGCGCATCTCGGAGGCCACAGCGTAGATCCGCTGCCCGACCTCTTCACCAAGCTCCGGCGCGTCAGGCCCATAGCCCTTCTCCTGCATCACGGCCTGCTGCAGGGTCATGATCCACTTCTGCAGGATAATCTCCAGCGCCCCTCCATCCGGGCGTGTCCGGGTCGAGAGATGGCTCATCAGCTCGCGGTAGGTGGCAAGCCCCTGGCCCTTCGTGCCGACCAGCCGCCGCTCCGGCGACAGGTCGGCATCTGCTACCACGAAATCACGGTCCATTGCATAATTGCGGATGATCTGCAGCAGGAAGCTTTTACCGCTGCCGAATTTGCCTGTAATCAGCTTGAAAGCGGCTCCCCCGTCGGCGATATTATCCATATCGCGGAGAATCGCCTCCACCTCCGGCCGGCGGCCGACGGCAATATGTTCAAGACCGATCCGCGGTACTACTCCCGCTGTCAGCGAGTTGACGAGCGCGGTGGTCATCCGTTTCGGTATTTTGAGTGCGTTCATTCCGAATTTCACCTCTTTAGATAGTCCAGCATGGATAGGCATTCTTCAGTCAATTCTTCACCGTCAATGATGAGATCTCCCAGGCTGTCCATGGCAAGCTCATTAATCTCGTCGAACAGCAGCACCGCCATAGTTCCGGCGCCTGCGGCCAGCCGCTGCGCCTTCAAGAGGCCATCTTCCCCGGCCAGGGCAAGCACCACTTCACGTTGAAGCGGGGTCAGTTCAGAAGCGAAGAGTGTCCAGCTGTCCGCTTCACCATCAGAGGCAGGCAACAGCCGCTGCCCGGCAGAACTGTCCGGAGATTCATCTGGCTGGACTTGCCTTTCAGGGCTCTGTCTCTCCTCACCAGCCATACGGCCCGCCTGCTCTTCAGCTTGTCCAAGTGCCTCTGTATCACTTCCGGTAACGGCTGACGCTGACTCAGCTCCTTTATACTCCCCTAGAGCCTCAGTTCCCCAGTCCGCTTCATCTTCAAGACCCGGATCCCCGGTCTCTTCCACTGTGAGCAGGGAACGCACAACCTCGGAATCGCTCTCCAGCTGCTCCAGCTTCCGCTGGTCAATGACCACCGCCGGACCCTTCTCTTCCTGCTCCGCCTTACGGAATTCACGCTGCAGGAACCGGGTGACGAGATCCTCCATGTCGGCATCGACTCTCACATCCTTGAGCCTTCCCCGGTACCCCATTAGCGCCCGCAGCTTGTTCTCGGTCAGCCGGAACAGGCGGGTAATCAGGCTGCGCAGCGGCGGGGATTTGCTGACCCGGATGACAGGCACAAGAACAGAATAGCCATACAGGGAGATATCATATACGGCGCTGCGGAATAAATACCGCTCACGGACCACCGGTGGGCCGGGAGGGAACATTGTAAGCAGATTCGAGCCGTGCTTCCGTGCGACATAAGCATCAATTAAGGCTACAACCTGGGGGATGTAACGGTCCGCAGCCCGTTTGCCTTCACCGGTATAGAACTTCGACTTGCTGATATCATAGTCTGACATCACACTCAGGACCTCTATGCTGAGCTGCTCCGGAGCAGCCGACAGGCAGCGGACAAGCTCCAGCTCCGCGAGATCCCCCGCCAGCCCGCGTGAACGGGCCACAATCTCCGAGAGCGGGATATCCAGCTTATGGACAAAAGAGAAATCCGCAATCCATCCGCCCAGGTACTGATCCAGGCGCTTATACTTGTCGCGGTAGGCTTCCCACAGCAAGCAGAGCTGACGGCAGCCCTCCGCAGGCTCATCCCAGCCCACACCATTAATCAGCTCATAGATATGCAGGAAGATATAAGAGAGATCTGTCTGCGGGTATCTCCCTTGCCGGACTTCATCCCGCCAGAAGAAATACCACCTGCTCTGCGCGCCAGTCATATGCCCGTAGGTCGGCCAATAGCTTTTGAACGGGACGAACAGCGCCGCAGGCTCCTTACGCTCCACAAGCTCATGGGCACGCTGGACGAACTGGCTCTCTGTCGTGGTAACCGGCTCCGCAGTCTCTTCCATATCCCATAGCTGAAGCTGCACGGTTCCGTATTGGGAAGGTTTCTTCTTGCCCGGATCTGCCGGAGGCTTCGGGTTAACCGCATCTGCGGAACTGCGCGGCGGAATCGCCATATTCTGCTCCGTACTCTCCCAGACCAGCTCCGAGAAATGCAGACCCTGCCTGTCTTTAGCCATACTTACCCGCTCCATTAGTGTGTCATTATAATTTGTACCATTATACCATATGCCCTATCCGGCAATGCAGCCGTCTCTGATCGTTCTCCCGTTATCATCGGGAAAAAGACCTTGAGAGACCGGCTCCTCAAGATCTTGGAATAGACCGTCTGTCACCGCACCGCATCATGACGGGCAATGAGAACGTTCGTTTGTGTCTCCATAAGAATATACTATACTCACCCTGCGGGCTGCAATAGCAGAGTAAAGGATGCCCTGCGTGCTGAGGCTTTCCCGTCAGTGCTTCAGAAATTCCGCCGGGCTGCGCCCGGTGCTTAATCGTGATGCCGGGATTCTTCTCCTCGGACCGCTTGATCATCTTGGTGGTCAGATCATGGCGGGTCTGTGAGCCCCACCAGGTCATACGCAGCTCAACCGCAGATGCCGAGCCCTCCGTCTTGGCTGTGGCTTCAGTCCCTTGCGGTGAATTCGCCCCACTGGACGAACATGACAAGCCCCTTTATCCTTTTGATTGTCATCTGTTGCCTCCTCATCATTTTCTCCCGTGCGATTCACACGAAAGTAAGCGGTTACATCACTGATTATACGGATGCCTTGCCATAGGGTAAATCCAGAAAAGTAAGGTGTTATATCAAATAAGTAAGGCAAAAGCCAGCCGGATTCTTCCGGCTGGCCCGATAAAACAGCTCTATTTCACTAACTGCCTACTGTAATTCCAATCCCTTCGTTTCCTTCCCCAGGAACAGCACCGCCAGTGCGCCGACCACAATCGTCCCGAAGAATATCATGAAGATGGAGCCGATCCCGACCGAATTGCCGACCATTACGCCGACCAGCGTAGGCGCGATAATGCCCCCGATCCGTCCGAAGGAGGTGGCGAGTCCGGCCCCTGTCGAGCGGATGGTGGTCGGATACAACTCAGGCGTATAGGCGTACATCCCGCCCCAGGCTCCCAGATTGAAGAAGGACAGACAGATCCCGGCGGCCATCAGCATGCCTTCGGTGCTGGAATTCCCAAACCACGCCGCGCTGACCGCTGTCAGCAGCAGGTAGATGACGAGCACGAACTTGCGGCCGAATTTCTCGATGAAATAGGCGGCGGTGAAGTATCCCGGAAGCTGGGCGAGTGTCATGATCAGCACGTACTCGAAGCTTTTGACCAGACTGAAGCCCTTAAGCACCATCACCGTCGGCAGCCACAGGAACATTCCATAATAAGAGAACACCACGGTGAACCACAGAATCCATAGCATGATGGTCGAGCGGCGGTATTCTGCGGACCAGACAGCCGCCACACGCGCCTTCAGCGGCACCGGAGGAGCCTTCTTGATCTCCGCGAACTTCGGGGAGTCATCAATCGCCTTGCGCAGATAGAGCGCGTATAGCGCCGGTACCGCGCCAATGGCGAAGGCAATCCTCCAGCCGTAATCCGGAATGACGAAATAAGCGATCAGCGCTGACAGAATCCAGCCTAACGCCCAGAAGCTCTCCAGCAGCACAACGGCCCTTCCTCTTTCTTGTACCGGCATACTCTCGGATACCAGAGTTGAAGCTACCGGCAGCTCCCCGCCCAGTCCGAAGCCGGCAATGAAGCGCAGCACACACAGTACAGCATAACCTGCGGCGAAGGCGGATAGCCCGCTTGCTACGGAGAAGATGAGCAGCGTCCACAGCAGCACGGATTTGCGTCCGAAGCGGTCCGCCAGAATCCCGGCGGCTGCCGCACCTACCGCCATTCCCACCGAGTTGATACTGGTTAAATATCCGATCTTCTCTGGTCCCAGCGACCATTCCTTGGCTAATGCAGCCACGACAAAAGAGATCATCCCGACATCCATGGCGTCGAACATCCAGCTAAGCCCTGCACTGAACAGCAGCTTTCTCTGCTTCCGATTCTGCAGCAGCGACATTTGATTGAACATGACTTAAGGCCCCTCTCCCCTAATTCCCGAATCCTGCAACCTCGGACTAGTTTCTCTTACACATTCTAGAATCGGATGGTTCAAAAATCAAGGAATAACACCGCATTGAAATATTGGCGGGCCATCGCCTGAAAATAACAGGTCTGCACCGAAATTGCAGCGATCAGCAGCATATTCTGCACTGCATCCCGCTGCGCTCTGCTCAGGTGGCCCAGCCGTTTCATCATTCCGTCCATGGCCGACTTGATGGCGCTGTCGGACTTCCATAAATATTCCTTCGGATTGCCGGAGAGAGCCTGTCCTTGTGCAGGAATCGGGGAACGGGTCTTAATCTCCTCGAACAGCTCTGCGTACCCGTGATACAGCTGTGCCGGCTCAACGAGGTCATCATCATCCCGATCCGGCACCAGGAACAGCACACGGAAGAGCTGGCGGATGCTCTCGAAATCAAGCGCGGCCTTAAGGTCATCAATTATAAATAGGATGGCCGCCTGATTAATAGAATATTTCTTGCCCTCGCGCGGGGCACCGAGATATTCCTTGAAATCACGCTTCACCCAGTTCTGCATAGCGGAGACAGACAACGTGGAATACTCAATCAGACTGCCCAGCGAAGCAATTTCGCCAAGCGACAGCCCTTTGACGCCGCCGCCTTTGATCAGCTTTTGCAGGATCGGGGGAATATCTGTAGACAGAAATGCGGGCAGCGACGTTCCCTTCCGCACCTCTTCCCGGTGGAATTTGGTCCAGGCTTCCTGCAGAATATGGAGCGGCTTCCGCTCCGAGTCTGGACTTAGAGACAGTAAGAGTCCGGACATTTCTATCCGGCTTAGTGTAAAAGCTTCCATAGCTGGCAACCCTCCACATTTGATATTTCATTGAAAAGTTCGTACAATAGGTTCATATGAACTCATAATATGAGTATAACCTATTTTAGGAACGAAAGGGATGGTAAAGATTATATGGGTATAGGACTTAGTTTGACGCTCGTGGCAATTTTGATTATTTTAACCGCATTTTTTGTAGCAACGGAATTTGCAGTAGTGAGATTACGGGGAAGCCAGGTCAGTCAGATGGTACTCGACGGGAAGAAGAATGCGCTAGCGGTACAGCGGGTGTCTGCTAACCTCGACGGATATTTGTCAGCCTGTCAGCTTGGGATCACCATTACTGCACTCGGAATCGGGGCTTTGGCAGAGCCTGCGTTTGAGCAGATGCTGATGCCATTGTTCGACCTTACGAACCTGAGTCACAGCGTTAGCGAGCCTATTGCGTTTGCACTGGCCTTCATTATCGCCACATTCCTGCATGTCGTTGTCGGTGAACTTGCGCCGAAGACAGCCGCTATCAACATTCCGGAGAAAATTGGTCAGATTACCGCACCGCTGATTATTTGGTTCTACAGAATATTGTACCCTTTGATTTGGATCATGAACGGTTCCGCCAACCTGCTCGTCCGTATGTTCGGAATGAAGCCGGCCAGTGAACATGGCGACGCCCACAGTGAAGACGAGATTCGCCTGATCCTGTCCGAGAGCTACGAGAGCGGCAAAATCAACAAAGCGGAATATGGTTATGTTAACCGGATTTTCACCTTTGATGAAATGCTCGCCAAGGAAATTATGGTTCCCCGGACAGATATGGTCTGCCTGTTCACCGACCACTCGCTGCTGGAGAACATTGCGATTATCCGCAAGGAGCAGTATACGCGGTTCCCTGTTGCCGACGGCAGCAAAGATAATATCATCGGTATGATCAATACCAAGCAGCTCTACCTGCAATACGACAACAACCCGGATTTCGATTTCAAAAGCCTGATCCTTCCTATTCTTACTGTATCTGAAGTTACGCCGGTGAAGACCCTGTTAACCCGTATGCAGAAGGAGCGTGTCCATATCGCCCTGCTGCTCGATGAATACGGCGGTACTTCCGGCCTGATCACGATTGAGGACATCCTGGAAGAGATCGTCGGTGAGATCCGCGATGAGTTCGACGGGGATGAACGCAGGAATGTGGAGAAGCTGAGCGAGACCCATTATCTGTTCGACGGCAACGTGTCTCTCCTGGAGATCAAGGATCTCACCAAGCTTGATTTCCACGATGAGGAAGTCACCACCATCGGAGGATGGCTGTACAGCCATCTGGAGGAGCCGGTTGTCGGCAAAAGTCTCACCTATGAGCATGTCACACTGACTGTGCGCGAGATGAACCGCCACCGTATCCGTAAGGTGGAGATCGAGATTGATCTTTCGTCCGATGATTCTGATATACAGAACAACATATAACCGCTTATATTTAGACAAAGGGCGCTCCCCGGTAATTACCGGGAGGCGCCCTTTTTGCTGAACTTTCGCGGATATTGCAGTATAGTTAATGCAGTTAAACATCATTAATTAATGTGATTAACAATTATAATTAACCTAGTTAATTAAGTGATTAATCGGCAGATCATCAGCACATTTCCGTCCGGGTCCTTGAAGTTGAACCAGTGGTCATTTTCAATATCCGTAAGGATCTCCGCCCCGCTGGCTTTGACAAAATCATAAGCGGCGTCGATATCCTCTGTGAGCAGATGGAAGGATGGTACCTTCAGTACGGCTTCGGCTGTGAAAATTTTGCTGTCCAGTACGATTCCCGGCCCCTGCATCGGCACCTCATACAAATGTCCGAATAACACTTCGCCGTCCATCGGCAGTCCGAGCAGACCACAATACCAGTTCTTGGATCTTTCGATATCACTAACCGGGATGAAGACCGCGCCAATCTGATTCCTTATGGGACTTGTCACAGCAAGTAGAGCCTCCTCTATAAGTGCAAGTAGTAGGTACAGCCTTTAACCATTTCGATAAAATATGTCAATTTCCTGCCTGTTTGGTGACGGGAATATAAGTTATGCTATAATCTTGTCAGATCCTATCCCTATTGTCAGGAGAATGAACTTGGCTAACCTTTTCTTTGGGCATTTGAAGCTGACGCCGCCCAAAATACTGTCACTAGGCTTTGTACTGCTGATCGCTGCCGGCACCCTGCTGTTATCCCTGCCTGCGGCTTCTACCGGCGGAAGAATCTCGTTCGTTGATGCGCTATTCATGGCAACCTCTGCGACCTGTGTAACCGGACTTGCCGTCATTGATACGGGAACGCAGCTCTCGACCTTTGGGCAGGTCGTGCTGCTGGTCCTGTTCCAGTTCGGCGGTCTTGGGTTCGTAACGATGGCTACGCTGATTACGCTGGTGCTGAACAAGCGGATCTCCTTGAAGGAGCGTCTGCTGCTGCAGGAGTCCATGAACCAGAATTCCATGCAGGGCATTGTGAAGCTGATCCGCCGGGTGCTTATCTATTCACTGGTGATCCAGTTGACCGGAGCCATTCTGCTGGCCGCCAGATTTATAGTAGATATGCCTTTAGGCAAAGCAGCGTATTACGGAATATTCCATAGTATTTCGATTTTCAACAACGCAGGCTTCGACCTGTTCGGCGACGTTCACGGGCCTTTCAGCGGATTAACCCGCTATGTGGAAGATCCTATTGTGAATATTACCTCCATGCTCCTGATTTTCCTCGGCGGTATCGGCTTCATTGTATTATCGGATGTTATAGATTTCCCCAAGCGCAAGCGGCTGACACTTCACTCCAAGGTGGTACTTACCACTTCCGCTGCGCTCATTCTCATCGGTGCGGTTATCTTCTTCTGGCTTGAATGGAACGCTACGCTGAAGCCGCTTCATGCCGGTGGTAAGATTATGGCCTCATTCCTTCAGGCCATTACACCCCGTTCAGGAGGCGTAACCACCATCGAGATTCCGCTGCTGCGGGAATCGACACAATTCCTGATGATTCTGCTGATGTTCATCGGGGCCGCTCCCGGCTCCACCGGCGGCGGGATCAAGATTACCACCTTTGCCATTCTGGCCAGCACCGCTTACGCCAAGCTCCGGGGCAAAGAAGATATCGTAATGTTCCGCCACCGGATCTCGAAGGAGAATGTCTACAGGGCCATAACGATGACGCTATTGTCCCTGATGCTGGTGGTCATCTCCACCATGCTCCTGTCTGTAACGGAAAGTGCCGACTTCCTGAGCGTCTTGTTCGAGGCCGTATCCGCCTTCGGCACCTCAGGCATCACGATGGGACTGACCACAGAGCTTACCACCATCGGCAAGGTGCTGGTGATTATTCTAATGTTCGTCGGCCGGACAGGACCGCTTACACTGGCCTATGCCCTCAAACCGAAGAACAGTAAGGAGCTGTACCGGTATCCAGAAGGTAATATTACCATCGGTTAAGGAGAGCAGAACCTGTGAGCAAGTAGCACTAGAAGGATGAGTTATCGTGTGCAAGATATATACTCTTATCTTTTAAAAAAAGCGACCCTCTACATCACTCGGCATATGCCAGGATGGGGTCGCTTTTTTGAATAGGTCCATTGCAACGATAGCTGTAGATTGTACACTTAAAAACAGTGAAAAGACATATGGGCATCGTATACCTGCAGTCTGTACAACTAAATCCGCCCGAAGGGGTGAGAACCAGCAGAAGCTGGAGTTATAAATGTACGAAATACATCTAAACAGATAACCGCTTGGAAATCCGATGTTTTAGTTGTACGAGGTGCACTTAAGTCTGCCGCCATAGCGCTGAACCCCGGAGGTTCCGAACCACGGAACTACGCGCCCGGCTGAGTTTGCTCCTAACAGACTTGAGAGACCCTATTCCCTGGAAAACGCCACGTTTTGCGGTTTAACGGACGGAGTAGCCCTTATCGACTCTCTACAAGAGATTTAAGAGTAGAAATTCCAAGAATAAGCTCCATGGGGTCCGTTCCTTTGCACAAGGGGTGACTTTCATCCGGAATACGTGCGCCTCAGTCCGTTACGCCTTGCCAAACGCCCGAATGAACAACTCCCATCATCATCTGGGAATGCCACTTGAAGGGAGGACCTCCACCCCCTCCTGTACTCCTTTACCCCTTCAGGCATTATAGAGCTCCATCCACTAGTTTAAATCTGACGCTGTACTAGTCTTAATCTGACCTCTGCTAGGCTTCCTCTTCCGGGATCTCCTGGGTATCGAGCGCTGCATCCAGCAGCTGATTGTACAGATCATCGTCATTCTCCAGCAGTGCATCCACCTCCAGGAACTGCTCCTCACTTCCCGGCTCACCGGCGAAGCTCAGGCTGTAATCCCACTCGGTTCCGCGGGAGCTGAAGAAAGTGATCTCATACGGAGAATGATGATTCTCCAATGTAAATACCGTTCTCCCGACAAAACTTCTATCCTCTACGCGTTTCATTTCTGCTTTGGTGATTTCCAGGTTCATCCTCTTTCCTTCCTTTCATCTGATCATGCCCACTCGATTCAGTATAACATTGTTCTGTCAGCAATTCCTTTCCTTTTGCGCTGTAATTGACTTTTTTCATCCTGCGGTTAATAATTTAGTACAATGCTTGTACAGAGCTAAAAATTGGGTAATGGAGGAATTCGCAATGACAGAAACAGAGCTTCAATCCAAGCTAAGTAAATACGCTGATTTGGCGGTGCAAATCGGTGTGAATGTTCAGCCGGGACAAATCCTGGTCGTGAACGCCCCGATCACCGCAGCCGAATTCGTCCGGTTGATTACCGCCAAAGCCTATGCCATCGGCGCAAGCCAGGTCAAGGTGAACTGGAGTGATGAATACATCACCCGCCAGCAGTTCGAGCATGCCGCACCTGAAGTATTCACCAAGGCCCCAACCTGGTATGCGGGTGAGATGACCGAGCTTGCCGAGAACGGCGCCGCCTTCCTGAATGTGATTGCCGAGAATCCGGATGCACTCAAAGGCATTGACCCCGAGCGGATCGCGAACTTCCAGAAGACACGGGGAGCAGCGCTTACGAAATACCGTGACTTGCAGATGTCCGATAAAGTCAGCTGGAGTATTGTGGCTATCCCCTCCCAGCCGTGGGCAGACAAGGTCTTTCCTGACGTCCCTGCAGGTGAGCGCGTAGACAAGCTGTGGGAAGCCATCTTCCATACCGTCCGTCTGGACCGTGAGGACCCTGTGGCTGCCTGGCAGGAGCATCTCGACACCCTTGAGCAGAAGGCCGATGTCCTGAACGCCAAAAAATACAAAAGCCTGCATTACATAGCCCCTGGAACTGACCTTAGCATCGAGCTGCCTGAAGGCCACTTGTGGGCTCAAGGGGACAGCATCAATGCCAAAGGTCATTCTTTTGTCGCTAATATGCCAACCGAAGAAGTATTCACCGCTCCCAAGAAAACCGGTGTGAACGGAACAGTCAGAAGCACGAAGCCGCTAAGCCACGGCGGGAATATTATTGACGGCTTCTCGATCACTTTTGAACAGGGCAAGATCACCAGCGTGAGCGCCGAGCAAGGCCAGGAAGCCCTCGAATATCTGATCAGCCTGGATGAAGGCGCGAGGTATCTCGGGGAAGTCGCACTCGTTCCGCATAAGTCCCCGATCTCAGAATCTGGTATTCTCTATTTCAATACCCTGTTTGACGAGAATGCCTCGAACCATCTGGCTATCGGCACAGCCTATGCCTTTTGTCTGGAAGGCGGCAAAGAAATGAAGCAGGATGAACTGACTGCCCGCGGCCTCAACAACAGTGTAACCCATGTCGATTTCATGATCGGCTCCGCTGAGATGGATATTTACGGAATCACCGCTGACGGTACCCGTGAGCCTGTATTCCTGAAGGGCAACTGGGCATTCTGAAGCCCTCCTTTAGCTTATTGCATTTCAATAGATCATGAATGGAGCTGAACCCATGCTGGATTTCACACAAAAGCTGGAGAATTACGCACTGCTCGCTGTAAAAATCGGCGTTAATATTCAACCCGGCCAAACGCTTGTCGTCAATGCGGATATTGTATCGGCCGAACTGGTCCGCCTGATCGTACGACAAGCCTATGAAGCAGGCGCGAAGCTCGTTAAGGTTAACTATTCCGATGAATTCGTCACCCGCACCCGTTATGATCTTGCGCCTTCCGAGAGCTTCCTGGAGCCGCCGAAGTGGCAGGCCGATGAGTTAGAGGACCTGGCGCGGAACGGCGCTGCGTTCCTGACGATTATCTCGGCGAACCCGGATCTGCTGAGCGGCGTAGAGGCCAGCCGGATCGCCGACCATCAGAAGACGGCCGGCCAGGCTATGACCGCTTACCGTGAGATGCTGATGGCTAACCATGTCAGCTGGAGCGGCCTCGCCTTCCCTTCCCCATCCTGGGCAGCCAAAGTATTCCCTGACGCTGCACCGGAGAAGCAGATTGAACTGCTCTGGGACGCCATCTTCAAGGCTGTACGCGCCGATCAGGAGAATCCGCTGCAAGCCTGGAGCAGCCATCTGGCCGGACTGAAGCAGCGCTGTGAACTCCTGAACGCCAAGAAATACCGCAAGCTGCATTACACTGCTCCAGGCACCGATCTGACGATCGAATTGCCTGAAGGCCATATCTGGTGTCAGGCCGGTGCGGTGAACAGCCGCGGAATGTCCTTCCTGGCGAACATTCCGACGGAGGAAGTATTCACCGCTCCGCTGAAGACTGGAGCGAACGGCACTGTCCGCAGCACGAAGCCGCTCAGCTACGGCGGCAACATCATCGACCGCTTCACCCTGACCCTGGAGAACGGTAAAGTCACTGACTATACCGCAGAGGTCGGCCAGGATGCCTTAGCTTCCCTGCTGGCAATGGATGAAGGCGCAGCCTACTTCGGTGAAGTAGCTCTCGTGCCCTTCCATTCCCCGATTTCGGAGAGCGGTATTCTCTACTACACGACGCTGTATGACGAGAATGCCTCCTGCCATCTGGCACTTGGTGCTTCCTACGCCTTCACCTTGCAGGATGGCATCAACCTGACCAAGGAACAACTGGCCGAGCGGGGCATGAACCAGAGCCTTACTCATGTCGATTTCATGATGGGCTCGCCGGAGATGAATATCGACGGGATTGCCGATGACGGTTCGGCAGAACCCGTCTTCCGTAACGGGGACTGGGCTTAAGCCTGTGCACCTGTAATCTGGTAAGATGGCCCCGCCTTTCTCATATGAGACTGGCGGGGCTTTTGGTGTAATTGCATTTCCTGCAATAGAATTTGCTGAATAGCCTGCTTTGACACCTTCTGTTGTATTTCCTACAATAGATTTCCGGATAATGGCCTAAAAACCCCCTTTTCACAAAATTCTAGTGTACAGAGTGCAATAGATTCATTTTTCCGGGGCTTTAAGAGATCAGCTAATGTACAAAGTACAATAGACATACTATCCTGATTTTCACATCAAAAACAAACAGCCGCCTCTGGACCCGGGGTGGCTGTTTGTCTTGCTTGTGCCCAAATTTGAAGTTGTGTCCAAAAATATTCACAATATTGTTGAATTTAATTCACAAATATGTCACAATACAATTAAGAAGAGTATTTACAAGTCCCGCACACCAAACTTATTGCGTATCCTTCCAATGCCAGATGCCGATTGGCCGAAGCGACTAAGGAAGCTTATGCTTACCAAAACACTTATATTAGGAGGGAATCCCGATGAAAGATTCTTATAACCAGGAAGTGGATTCGACTGAACAGGAACGTCTGGAAGTCCAGGCTCCCAAAGACTTAAGTATCGTGGCCTCCGACGCAATCAAGTATACTGCCTATATTATGCTGTTGTTCGGCTTCTTGTATTTCCTGATTGCCTACCTCGCCCCTATGCTATAAGCTTGCTCCAGCTTCAACATACAAGCAGTTTCGTAAGCGCTTACGGCCAGTCTGTTCCTGCGGGAGATGGATTAGCCGTTTTTATTTCTTCAAGTAGAAGCTAAAAAAAGCAGCCCCCGGGATAAACCCGGAGACTGCCGTTATCGTTTTTTTCAGCCCTGCACTTTTATTTCCAGCCGTGCACTTTGCTGATCCAGGCAATGGCTTCCGGCGCCCAGCTACCGTCCATTCCAGAACGCAGCCACGTGACCGCTTCTTCCCTGGTTCCTTCGAAGGGCTGAATTCCCGCTTCCTTCATCCAGTGCCCCGCAGTTTCAAACGAGGTACTGTTCCACCCGTTCGGCTCCCCGTCCGCATTCAGCCGCTGTTTGACTCCCGAGATCACAATGTCCAGAGACCCTTGCAGCTCCGTTACCGCATTGTCGAACGCTGTTTTCTTCTCCTTGGCTTTCATATCGGCTATCGAACGCAGCTGGCGTGTCTCTATCCCTTCGTTGGCCCGGATAATCTGCAGCAGCGTCAGCGCTTCTCTAGTGGCAAGACCGCTCTCATACCGTTCTTCCAGAGACTGCTGAGGCCCGGCCGCTGCCAGATAAGCCGGCAGCCACCCGCGGGATACCAGGACAGCTTTTTTCTTGATGAACTTTCCGTATCCGGCTAACCCTTCTCCGGGAAATCTGACCCGCCATCCCCAAGGGTCCAGCTCTGTATCGGTATGCCAATTCTCCGCCAGCGTCAGCCCGTTCACGGACGGATGCTCCGGGATCAGGGATGCCAGCGGTACAATTCCCAGCCTGCCGACAACCTCAGCCATCTCCTCAAAGGTAGTCACGCCTTCATGCTTCTCTGTTCTGCCCACGTAATTCCGCCTCCTAGTTCAATCTGGCTTGTACACCAGATTAAGCTTATCACTATAAATGAGCAAATTCACTTCCTGAACGATGCTCATTAGGAGATTTTGTTTAAAAATCAATCACATTTTTTAACTTCCCCCCGATAGTTAGCCATTCTAAAACTGGCCCCGCATCCACAGGAGACTTTGGCATTAGGGTTATTCATAGTGAATCCGCCTATCATTCCGCTTTCTTCATAGTCAATTTCAAGACCATCAATATAGGGAATGCTCTTCGTGTGAACGACTATACTGAATTTATCTTTATTGAATACCATATCCTCCTCTGTGTGCTGCTCATCCAAGACAAGGGTATAAGACAATCCGCTGCATCCCCCTTCTTCAACACCTACTCTAAGAAAAGAATCCCGGGTATTTGCGCTCAATAAGATTTCGGCGATTTTCTCTGATGCCAGCTCACTGACCTCAACGTTCATCTTCAATCCTCCTGT
Organism: Paenibacillus tritici; assembly: GCF_013204885.1. GTDB lineage: Bacteria > Bacillota > Bacilli > Paenibacillales > Paenibacillaceae > Paenibacillus_AQ > Paenibacillus_AQ tritici. The sequence goes on along the minus strand of NZ_JABMKX010000011.1, from coordinate 47,476 downwards.
ACAAGCCTAATTTAGTTTGTGGTACCCCATTCGATTAAACAGGGTATGAATGTAGCGAGAGCCGCTCCCTTTGGTGTAAGTTCATAGTTCCGGATACTTAGTAAACATTTTGGTTTATAATGTCTACGCTACAGTCCAGCTTTGACTTTGTCAACATTTTTGTTTAAAATGTAGGGAGAGATGCAGATTCAGTTGCTTCAAAAAGGAGGTGCACCATGAGCCGGAATCAAATCAAAAAGGATGTCTCCATCAGTACCCGAAGAGCGATCATTGATCTGTTGAAGGAGCGCGGAGGCATGGATGTTGTAGCACTCTCCTCTCAATTTTCGTTGTCAGGAATGGCTATTCGTCAGCATTTGAATGCGCTGAAAGAAGAAGGACTGGTTACGAATGTGGTAGAGCCCCGTCCCATGGGCCGCCCCACCAAGCTGTGGATATTAACTCCCGCGGCTAATCGTTTTTTCCCAAGCGGATATTCGGATTTATCCATCAGTCTCATCCATTCGATGAAGGAAGCTTTTGGCAATGAAGGGCTGGACAAGCTGCTGGATGTTCGAAATAAAAAAATGCAGAAACAATATCTTCAGCATCTTGGCGCCGCAGCGGAGGTTAGAGAGAAATTGGAGAAACTGGCCGAGATTCGCACCCATGAAGGTTATATGGCCGAGGTTAAGGAGCAGGAGGATGGCAGTCTCTTATTCATCGAGAAGCATTGTCCGATCTGTGAAGCTGCTGCTGTGTGTACCGGGTTATGTAAGAATGAGTTACATTTATTCCAAACGGTTCTAGGGGATGATGTTCATATTGAACGGGGGGAGTACATCCTAAAGGGAGGAAGAAACTGCGTCTACACCGTTAGGCAAAATAAGCCGTAACCAAAAGAGCAACCTCACTTGGAGATTGCTCTTTATTTCATTCCGGGCTGTCTGCTTCCGCTCCCATACAGCGGATTCCGGCAATATAAGTGCGGATCAGCCTGGTAAGACTGACACTTAGATCCAGCGGCATTCCGAAGCCGCCTTGTTGCTCCAGAGTCGAGAAGCCATGCAGAATACTCCGTAGTCCCCGGACAGCATGCAGCTTCCCTTCCTCGTCCAACCCAAAGCCGGATAACACCTGGAGGATCAGTGACAGGATCTTCCCCCCTGCCGCTTCCAGAGTGGTGTCTCCCTGCTCCGGTGCTTTTAGGGTCGTCTGGTACAGTCCCGGATGCTGCCTGGCGAATCCAATATAGGCCTGGCTCATGGCATGAACCGCAGCTTCTCCACTGACACCCTCCGTTGCCGCAGACATGACCTCATACAGCCGCTCCAGACCATGCACCGCCAGCAGTGTGCGCAACCCCGGGAGTCCGTTAATGTGATTATAGAGCGACGGAGAACGTACGCCCAGCTTGGCGGCCAGCGCAGCAAGCGTAACTTCCTCCATTCCGTGTGCGTCTGCCAGCTCTGCTGCGGCCAGTACCAGCGTGTGTCTATCCAGTCCTGCTCTAGCCATGCACCTGTGCCCCTTCCCCAACCAGTCTCCCGGCCTCTGCCGCCGCCTGCTTCATAGCCTCTGCCGGGTCCCTCAGCAGATCCCCGTGGCCTACAGCCAGTATGGTAGGGGCCAGATCAATCAGCTTGTACGCACTCCTCAGCGCCTGATCCAGACTCCAGGTCGCCATGGCCGGAAAAGGAAACCAGGGGACCTTCTTGCCGGAGACTGCCGTTGCCCGGAAGGTCTGGAACGCATCTCCGACAATCAGGGCTCCACTGCGCTGATCCTGGAAAGACATTGATCCCGGAGTATGTCCGGGAGTACTGATCGCGGTCAGGGAGCCGATGGTATCACCGTCATGCAGCAGTACATCGGGTCTGGTACCTATTTTGCCGGGTACGCTGCCCTTGATAGGGGTCTGCTGCTCATCGGCTCTAAGTGAGCGGTTACCGGCCAATAGCGCCGCATCCCGCTCCGAGATATAGACCTTGGCGTCCGGAACCCGCTTCTTGAGCGCATCCAGCGCCCCGACATGATCCATATGACCATGAGTGAGAATAATCCGAGTCAGCGGCTTACCAATCTTAGCAACCTGATTCAGAATCCCTTGCAGACTATAGGACATCCCCGCATCTATTAAAGTAAGTCCTTGCTCTTCTTCCACCAGGTAGCAATTCACCGGAAAAATTCGCGGCAGCCAGGTAAGCTGATACAAATCACCCTCTTGCGTCACTCTCATAAGAATCCTCCTCAAAACTAATGTCATTAGTTAAAATATAAACTAATTACATTAGTTTTGCAAGAATAAGTTATCGTGTGCAATATATAAATTCTATATTTATAAAAAAACACCACCCGCAATGGATGGTGCCCTGTGAATCTCTAAGCTTCAGCCGAAACGGCCCATAATATATTCCTGAGTCATCTGATTCTCCGGGTTGGTGAATACCTTCTCGGTCTTGTCATATTCCACAAGGGAGCCCAGATAGAAGTACGCTGTATAATCCGAGATCCGCGCGGCCTGCTGCATGTTATGGGTCACGATAACGATGCGCAGCTCCTCCTTCAGCTCCTTAATCAGCTCCTCCACCTTGCCGGTCGATACGGGATCAAGCGCTGAAGCCGGCTCATCGAGCAGCAGAATCTGCGGGTTCACCGACAGTGCCCGGGCGATACACAGACGCTGCTGCTGTCCGCCGGAGAGCGCCAGTGCCGAGTCCTTCAAGCGGTCTTTGACCTCGTCCCACAGGGCGGCGCGGCGCAGGCTGCTCTCCACGATCTCGTCCAGCGCCTGTTTGCCCTTAACCCCGTGGTATTTCGGGCCAAAGGCGATATTGTCATAGATTGATTTGTAGAAGGGGTTCGGCTTCTGCCAGACCATACCGATCTTTTGCCGCAGCTTGATTACATCGGTTCCCGAAGCATTAATATCAATTCCGTCAATCCAGATGCTGCCTTTGGTTGTAGAGCCGGAAATATCGTCATTCATCCGGTTGAGTGACCGGAGGAAGGTGGATTTACCGCAGCCCGACGGGCCGATCAATGCAGTTACCGTATTCTGGGCAAACGGAAGGCTGATCCCTTTTACCGCCTCATATGTGCCATAAAAAATACTGAGTTCCTCTGTTTGAAACGATTCACGCACCACTGGTTCCGCTATTCCCATCTTATATTCCTCCTACAGACTTTTATTGAAATTGTGCTGATCCAAGTCTAGTTCATTCTCTTAGATGCGGTGAGCTTGCGGTAGATGAATCTGCCGAAGTAACGTGCAGCCAGATTGAAGATCAGTACGGTCAGCACCAGTACGGCCGAAGCGCCTGCTGCGATCTGCAGCGCATCCGGTGCCAGCCCTTCACTGTTGACCTTCCAGATATGCACCGCCAGCGTCTCCGCCGGACGGAACGGATTAAGCGGTGAGGAAGGGCTAAGCGGATTCCAGTTGCTGAAGTCCAGGCGCGGACTGCTCATCCCCGCTGTGAACATCAGCGCTGCCGCTTCCCCGAACACGCGTCCGGCCGAGAGGATCGTACCGGTAATAATGGTCGGCAGCGCTACCGGGAGCAATACCGAGGTCACAATTTTCCATTTGGATAAACCGAGTGCGAACCCGGCTTCCTTCTGCTGCTTGGGCACTGTACGGAACGCTTGCTCCGTGATCCGCACCATCAGCGGAAGGTTGAAGAAGGTTAGCGCGAGTGCTCCGGAGATCAGAGAGAATCCGAGATTGAAGGTGTTGACGATTAACAAGAGGCCGAACAGGCCGACGATAATTGAAGGGAAGGAAGACAATACTTCCACAACCAGACGGATGAAGTTCGTCAGCTTGCCGGGACGGGCATACTCAGCCATAAAGATTCCTGCACCCAGCCCCAGAGGCACGGTGATAATCAGGGTCAGCACCAGGAGGAACAAAGAGTTGAACAGCTGTGGCCCGACCCCTCCGCCTGCGCGGATCTTCTGCGGTGCGGAAGTCAGGAAGTCCCAGCTGATGTGATTCATCCCGCGGATCAGGATATATCCGAGCAAGCTAATCAGGATGGCTACAATGAGTAAAGCAAACGTTACGATAACGGCAGTGGCTACTTTGTCAGCAGTTCTCGGCTTCAAATTTTATTCCTCCTTTCGAGCATTCTTACCAGCAGTACGAATACAAAGGTCATCAGCATCAGCACCAGCGCCATACTCCATAGCGCGTTGTTCTGCGGTGAACCCATCGTCGTATTGCCCATACCCAGCGTGATTACACTGGTGAGCGTGGATGCAGACTCGAACAATGAGTGTGGTATGAAGGGTGCGTTACCGATAACCATCTGTACGGCAAGGGCCTCGCCGAATGCACGGGCCATACCAAGTACAACCCCTGTCATAATAGCCGGAAAGGTCGTCGGGAGAATGACCCGGGAAATCGTCTGCCAGCGTGTGGCACCGAGCGCAAAGGAAGACTCTTTCAAGTTTTGCGGCAAAGAAGCAAGCGCGTCTGCAGCCACGCTGGTAATGGTCGGCAGAATCATGACCGACAGCACTAGCGCGCCTGCAGCAACCCCGATGCCCTGACCGGGCAGCGTATCCCGCAGAAAAGGCACAATGACGCTTAAACCAACGAATCCATAGACGACGGATGGAATGCCTGACAGCAGCTCAATAACCGGCTGCAGCAGCTTTTTGCCCCAGCCCGGAACAATCTCGGTCATGAAGAGCGCAGCGCATATGCTGAGCGGACTCGCAATCAGCGCAGCAAGCAGGGTAACCAGGAACGACCCGGAGATGAAGGGAAATGCTCCGTAGGAAGGCGTATCGGCTTCAGGCGCCCATTTGGTGCCCAGCAGGAATTCAGATATCTTCACTTCACCGTTAACAAAGTTGGCAATCCCTTTGGAGGCTACGAAATAGACCATGGATACAATAATGACAACCAATAGCAGCACGCAAAAGGACATGTAAATGCGTCCGACTAAATTCTCTATATGATGTTTTTCAAGCCGCGAATTTTTTGATTTCACCCTCAAGTTGCTCCCTCTTTCTAAAGTGAAAAGAGAGGCAGAAAGTATCCGCCTCTAATCACACTGAAGTTCTAATGGATGGTACTTAGTGAATCCATGAATATTATTTAGGGGTTACGGTTCCTGCAACATCACGCGATACCTGCATTTTGGAAGCCGGGATGTAGCCAAGCTCTACTACGTCGCCCGTCTGCACTTCGTCCGTCAGGAAGTAGTCGAGGAAAGCTTTTACCGTTTCATTCGGCTCACCATTGGTGTACATGTGCTCGTAAGCCCACACCGGATATTTACCGGCAATTACATTATCTACAGAAGGCTCAACACCGTCGTAATTCAGTGTTTTTACGGAATCATCCAGGTAGGACAGTGCCAGGTAACCGATAGCGCCCGGCGTTTCGCCGATCATTTTCTTAACCGTACCGGAAGAATCCTCTTGGATCGAACCCTTCTGATCTTCCGTTTTGGTGCCAAGGGCAAAGCTTTCGAAGGTAGCACGTGTACCTGAGCTTGCCGGACGGTTGATGATCTGGATCGCTTGGTCGGCACCGCCAACGTCTTTCCAGTTCGTAATTTTGCCGGTGAAGATATCAACCAGCTGTTGCTTGGTCAGACTGTCAACGCCTGCTGCCGGATTACTTACTGCCGCAATCGCTACAACAGCCACCTGATGATCCACCAGCTCTGCCGCTTTAGCCGCATCCTTCAGCTTCTCTTCTGCGAATACGTCCGAGTTCCCGATATCCACTTGCTTCTCAGAGACTTGGGTCAAGCCAGTTCCGCTGCCGCCGCCTTGAACCTGAATGTCCACGCCTGCATTGGCATTCATGAATGACTCAGCTACCTGCTCTACGAGAGGTTGAAGGGCTGTGGAGCCCGAAGCCAGGATCGAACCGCTTAATTTAGCACCGCTGCCGGATTCTGTATTTGTTGCAGCCGGTGTATTTCCTCCGTTATTGGTTGTAGCTTTATTTCCCCCGTTACCGCATGCCGAAAGTGCTACTACACTTGTAAGAGCCAAAGCCATGATCCACGATTTTCTGAATTGCATTGTTTTTGTTCCTCCTAAGGTTTGGTGAGTGCCCTGCTGCATTCTGTCCTGCTTCGTACAAAGCTCGCTTGGGAAGCATGATTGCATTTCTATTGGCGTCTCTTGACTCTTCTTATTCTAGGGCCCGTTCGTTAGATAAAAGTCCTGAGTTTGTAAAACGGAAGATAAAAGTTATAATATAATTTGTATAGTGTTATAGATATATTCTATATTGAATCAACAATCAGCAGCTTATCGCCACATCCACGGAGGAATCCTCATGAACCTTGTAAAGTTACAAATCTTAGTCCTCATTGAAAAATATAAAAAAGTAACAGACGTAGCCGCCGAGATGGATCTTAAGCAGCCTACCGTCTCCTTCCACATGAAGAGTCTGGAGAGTGAGCTGGGCGCTTCCCTGTTCCAGTACCGGAGCGGCCGGGTGCTGCTGACGGATGCCGGCCGCGCCCTGTATCAGTATGCCGTCCGCATTGTCTCGCTGACCGCAGAAGCGGAGCGGACCGTCAAGCAGTTCACCTCGCTGGCTTCGGGGAATCTGGAGCTTACGGCCAGTGATATCCCTGCCAGTTATCTTGTGCCCAAACTGCTGTCTCAATTCACAGCGCAGCATAACGGGATCGATGTCTTCTTGTCTGTGCTGCCGGATGACGTCATCCGGGAGCGCTTGCGCAGCCGGGAGATCCAGCTCGCGGTGCTGCATAGTACAGAAGGCCAGGATGATTCCTTCCACACCCAAGTGATCGCCCCGGATGAGACGGTGCTGGTGTTTGCTCCAGAGCATCCGTTGGCCGCTCTGCCGGAGCTTACCGCGCAAGATGTAGCGCGCGAGCCTTGGGTTCAGCATGAAGCCGCCTCCTACCTGCGCGGAATCTCAGACCAATGGGCGCAGCTGAATAACGTGAGAGTATGGAATCACGCAGTCCTGGGCTCGCCGGAGGCTGTCAAAGGCATGCTGTATACAGGCGGAATGGTGGGTATCTTCTCTAAATCGGGGATTGCCGCCGAGGTTGCTGCGGGGCGTCTTGCTTATGCCGGGCTGCCGGGAATTCATCCCGGAGACGGCGCGTTTGTGCTGGCTTGGCGCAAGGATTATACACTTTCTCCATTGCAGAAGGCTTTTGCGGAGATGGCGGCTGGTGACTGATCCAACAACAGGCGGATATACAAAACAAAACGGTATCCCCGCCGCGCAGGAATGTAACTGCGCGGCCAAGATACCGTCTGGAAGTGAAGCTTATCTTTTTCCTGCTACCAGGGTGAAGGTCTTGGGAATTCCCTTATCGTAGACATCCGACGACAGGTTGGGCTCCTCTGCCAGCTCCTGTATGATCAGTCCACCAGCCGCAGCTGCCGTAACAATCTCGCCCAGTGTCCAGCGCCGCCAGTAGACTGTGTTCGGCTTGTCTGCTTCTGCGGCGGCTCCTGAGGATGGCATGTATTTGGAATAAGACACCTGCTTCTCTTCAAGCGCCGTATCGAAATAATCTCCGCTTACCTTATGCTTACGCACCTTGGCCGTTGAACCCTTGGAGGAGATCAGCTTCGTCGTTACCGGATGGAAATCCCGCAGGACGAACGTCCCGCCCGGGGCAAGCAGACGCTGTACTGTAGCCATGAACGGAGCCAGGTCGGTAAAATAATGCACAATCCCCATCTCCGCAAATACCAGATCATAGGTGTTGTCGAGCACAGCTTCAGGCAGGGCCAGCACATCCGACACAATATAGGTGAGCTGCACCCCGGCCGCCTGCGCCAACTCATTCGCATACCGGGCATTGGCCTCCGAGAAATCGGCTACGGTGACTTCCGCCCCAAGCAGCCCGAGCGCCACGGCCTTCATGCCGTTCGAGCCCATCAGATTCATGATCCTGCGGCCCTTCACTTCACCGAAATAGCGGTTCAGCGGAAACAGCTTCCCCGCAGGATCTGCGGCCAGCTTCCCCGCTGCCTCGGCAGGGGTTCCGAACCGGGCCGTCCAGGCTGCATAAGTATCCTCATTCCACAATTCTTCACTGGAAGGAGCAGCCCCGCCGTCCAGTCCTGCGGGTTCGTTCTCATTCTGATCTTGTTCATTCATTGCTCGTTACCCCTTTAGTTATGTTCTAGTTAATCAAAGCCACGGTGCTGCCCTTATGACGCATTCGGCAGACTTTCCTGAAGCTTGGCCGTCTTCCTGCGCCCGGCATACAGATAGACGCCCAGCCCGGCCATTACCAGCACGCCTCCCGCCCACTGTAGACGGCTGAGCTGCTCACCCAGCAGCAGGAACGCGAGAATACTTGCGCCGACAGGCTCTCCGAGGATATTCATCGAGACGGTCGTTGCCGACGCATATTGCAGCAGCCAGTTAAACAGAATATGGCCGAAGACAGTGGGCACTACCGCCAGCAGGACAAAGATGCCCCATTCCCGGGCCGGATAATCGAAGAACGGCGTGCCGGTTACGAGATTATAGATGGCAAATACGATAGCCGCAGAGATAAACACAATCAGGCTGTACAGATACGAGGGCATACGTGCCACCAGCTTCTGTCCGATCAGCAGATGTGCCGCTACTGCAACCGTTCCGCCCACCGATAACAGGTCACCCTTCAGATTCTCGGCGGACAGCCCAATATCCCCCCAGCCGATAAAGGCTACCCCGAAAATGGCAATAGCCATACCCAGCATGGCAGAGAGGCTGTTTCGCTCTTTATACAGTATGTATGCACCGAGCATAATGAATAACGGCTCCAAGGCCATGATCATCGTCGAGCTGGCCACCGAAGTATAATTCAGCGAGCCCATCCAGAGCAGGAAATGAAAGGCCAGCATTACACCGGAGACTCCGAGCAGCAGCCAATCCTTCAGCCGCAGCGCCCAAGCTGCGCCGCTATAAGGACGGGCGAACGGCAGCATCAGCAGCGAGGTGAACAGCAGCCGGTACATCCCTTGGACCGACACTGGAGCAGACGACCATTTAATGAAGATCGAAGAGAATGAAATAGCCACAATTCCGATCACCATCAGCAGAGGAACAGGAACGGGCGGTTTGTTGGTACGCATAGCAGAACGCCCTTTCATTGGTTGTAAGACTCATTATGTTAATTTAACGCAATTTGCCGAAAAAAGCAGCATATTTTCACGAATAAAGGCAGGGAATCTGCCCAAAGACAGGTTCCTTGCCTTTTATCAGTCTATATCCTGTGTAAGCTGCTCCAGCCTACGGCTTAAGCACTACCTTGATGCAGTCCTCTTCCTTCTCCTGAAATACCTTATACCCATGCTCCGCTCTGCTGATCGGCAGCCGGTGGGTGATGATATCTGTGGGATCGAACTTATTCTCCTTAATCATCTTATACAGCTGAGGCATGTAATGAATGACCGGTGCCTGTCCCATCTTCAGCGTAATATTGCGTTCAAACAGATGACCGAGCGGGAACAGGTTATAGTTCAGCCCATATACTCCCACAAGCTGAATGGTACCGAACTTGCGGACTACCTCTGACGCGATGCGGAAAGCGCCCAGGGAACCGCCCTGTAGCATTAAGGCGGTCTCTACTTTTTCTACAACCGTCTTCTTGGCATCGAGGCCTACACAGTCAATGACCACATCTGCCCCGCCGCGTGTGATTTCCTTCAGGTACAGCTCAACGTCCTTCGTTTCTTCAAAATTCACAATCTCCACATTATTGGTCAGCTTCGCGTGCTGCAGCCGGTAGGGGATATAGTCTACAGCAATGACACGGGCGGCGCCCTTCATCCAGGCGAACTTCTGAGTCAGCAGGCCTACTGGACCGCAGCCAAGCACAATCACCGTATCCCCAGGCTTCACCCCGGCATTCTCGACGCCCCACCAGGCGGTAGGCACAATATCCGAGAGGAACAGCAGCTTCTCATCCTCCATTTCAGCATCCTCCGGGACGACAAAAGGCCCGAAATTGCCGTAAGGCACACGCAGCAGCTCAGCCTGTCCTCCCGCGAAACCGCCATAAGAATCGGAATAGCCCAGATAACCGCCGGTATCCTTGGCCTCATTGGCGTGATCACACTGGCTCTCCATCTCATGCTGGCAGAAGTAACACTGTCCGCAGGCTACATTAAAAGGGATAATCACCCGGTCCCCCTTCTTCACCTTGGTCACCTCCGGACCGATCTCTTCAACAATCCCCATCGGCTCATGCCCGATAATGTAATCATCATGCATGCCGGGAATTTCTCCATTATAGATATGCAGGTCCGATCCGCAAATGGCCGTTGAGGTAATTCGTACAATGATATCATCCTTCTTCTCCAGCCGCGCATCGGCGACTTCCTTAACCTCGACCTTCTTTTTACCCTGGTAGGTTACTGCCTTCATAGTTGGGGTCACTCCTTCGGTAGTAGGATTATAAATTTAGCAGGCTGCTAAATTCCACGCTCTACTATGTTATACCCCCGAATCCTCAAGATTTATCCGCGCAGTAGCGGTGAATACATCATCAGCGCATGATTCTCCGCCACCGCCTCGTCGTCCGCCAGTTCACCGGTATGCGTCAGCACCCGGCGGCGGATCGCATTGCGCCGGATGTAACCGCCCCAAGGCTCCAGACTGATGCGATGACCCTCCTCGTACACTTCGTAGTTGTAGAGCTGCTGTCCGTCACAACGCCATTCTCCATGAAGATGGGTCTCATCCAAATACAGCTTCAGCTGGTACGTATACTGTGTATCGTTTCTAAGCTGGAGATCCAGATAGTTATAAGCACAGGTAGCCCCGCTGCCAAAAGGCTGGGTCCGCTGCTCGTCGGGAAAAACATCATAGCTGTGCCGGTGCCGTTCGGTAACCGTTAGCGGAGTATGCAGCGTCATCCAATAGATCAGATTGGAGAGCTGGCAGAGTCCTCCGCCTGTACCGGAACGGAAACCGCCATAATGCAGGACCATGCCGTCCAGGTAACCTTTTCTCCTCGTCGGCTTGCCGATCCTGCGCCAATAGGAGAAGGTCTCGCCGGGGTGAATCACGAGGCCGTCAAGTCTTGCGACCGCGAGGCGCAGGTTTGTTACTTTGTTGTATTGAAGCTGCATATCCACATTGCGCAGTTTCCGCATTAGCGGTGTCGCGTGGCTGGCTGCTTCATAGGGCAGTGCTTCTGTAAGCTGTTCTTTGGCGAGAATGCCGCGTGCAGTGATCCATTTCCAGTATCTTTTCCAGGTAAAATAGCGCTTGCCGGCAAACATCCTCAGCTTGGACCGGCGGATTGGCTTCATGGCATTAATCACTTGGTTCATGGGAATACGATCTCCTGTTCTGAACGCAGCATCACAATTCCGGCGCCAAGCGTCTGCATACCAGCTGGACCGGATTGCCGTCCGGATCACTTATCCATGCGGACCGCAGATCATCCAGGAAATCATGTGCTGCCGACAGAAGTGTACCGCCGTTCTCCAGCAGGTATTGAAGCGCCAGATCCGTATCCTCTGTCCACAGAGCCAGCTCGCTGCCAGTATTGGTTCCAGGCGTCAGCCCATGCACCTTATTCGCTGAAGTCCTGCTGGCCAGCCCCAGCTTGAAGCCATCCAGCACAAGTTCATGATGCACGGCTTCACCCTCTATTTCCGCAGTGAAAGTCAACTTAAACCCTAGCTTTTCATAAAATGTTCTTGAACGGGCTAAATCTGTGACATACAGATTAATCTGCGGGCTTTTGAATTCCATTACATTCCCTCCTCCATATGCTGAAATCATGGCATTTAAGCACTTATACTCCCTAATATTATAACTGATAATTCACTCTGGAAGCGTATCCGGGATCACCAGGATAAAGGAATTGGATGCGAGCACTCCGAAGGAAGAGCAGGCGGAACGGGGGACTATACGAAAAAGACCGGACCTCCGCATTGCGGAAGCTCGGTCTTCATTCCATATATCATGTGCCAGCCTTATTTCCCCCGCTTATTATGCCAGATCAGCGCATGAAGCTGCGGCAGCACCCGGGCACGGTTCATCTGCGGGTCGGCAATGACCAGGTTGAACAGCCATTCCAGCCGGCCCAAGAGTCGGCCCGATATGTCGCCTTCCTCGGTGACATTATCGTTGCCCGGCTGAAGAAACAGCGGAACCTCCGGGTACTTGAAGTGCACCTTCCGAGCATATTCATAATCCTCCCCGTCAAATATAACCACCTTCAGACTATGTGCAGCCTTGCCGTTGTTAGCCACTCTACCCATAATCTCGTCCAGCTTATCCCAGTCGGTCTTCATCCCGGAGCTTGGCGGTTTCGGACTGATGGTCAGCACATCAACCTCGCTGAACCAATCCTGCCACCGGCTGCCCTGGGTCTCAATAGCCGCCTGGATGCCCCGTTCATGGAGCAATGAGATGAATTCACCCATCGCCTCCCCGATCAGCGCGGGATTGCCCCCGGAGATGGTAACACAATTGAAGTTCTCCCCGGCCAGCTCCAGCAGCCCGGAGAGAATCTCCTGCGGCTCCAGCATCGTCACTTTATCTTTGGCTGAGCCGTCCCAGGTGAAGGCGGAATCACACCAGCCGCAGCGGTAGTCGCAGCCGTAGGTGCGGACGAACATTGTTTTGACGCCAATGACCGCCCCTTCGCCCTGAATCGTCGGACCGAACATTTCAATGACCGGAATCTTACTCATCGTCGCAGCCTCCATACAGACGGTAAGCCGGCCCCTCATCAGGAATATCTTCAGCCAGCACCTCCGCCCAAGAGGTTGGAGTCTCCCATAGCTTGACCGAATAGACCGGCAGGGAAGCCCGCTTCAGCTCATGAGCGATGTAGGCAGACATGTTCTCAGCCGTCGTCCGGAAGGAGAGCAGCGCTACCTTGGAGCCGGATGCCATAAGAGTCTTCAGCACAGTCTCATTGCCCATGGCCAGAAAAGCATGATCCAGCCGGTCCACGACCGTCTGCTTCACCATCCCCTTGATGTCGCTGAAATCAGCGACGAACCCCTCATCCGACTGGCCTGCCAGCGCGGACGGAACCCCCTTCAGCACCACCTCAAGCTTGTACGTATGCCCATGCACGTTGCAGCATTTGCCCTTATGCCCGATGAGCTGATGGGCAGCATCGAAGGTGAAAATTTTGCAGACCGATACTTCGCTTAGCATTATAATCCCGCCTCCCGGCGCTCCGCCTCATACTGCTCCAGGCCGCGCTGGCGCAGCAGGCAAGCCGGACAGGTGCCGCAGCCGCTGCCGATGATTCCGTTATAGCAGGTTAGGGTTTGCTCGCGGATATAGTCGAACTGGCCCAGCTCATCGGCCATTTTCCACGTTTGTTTCTTGTCCAGCCACATCAGCGGCGTGTGAATCACGAACTCGTAATCCATCGACAGGTTGAGGGTGACATTGAGCGATTTCACAAATACATCCCGGCAGTCCGGATATCCGCTGAAGTCTGTCTGGCAGACGCCGGTGATGATGTTGGCGTACCCCAGCTGCTTGGCGAGAATCGCCGCGAAGGACAGGAACAGCAGGTTCCGGCCATCCACGAACGTGCTGGGCAGCTCCTCCCCTTCACCGGCGGTGATCTCAATATCATCGCGGGTCAAAGCGTTCGGGGCCAGCTGGTTCAGCAGCCCCAGATCCAGAATATGCTGCTTCACGCCGAACTTCGCGGCAATGGCCTGGGCCACCTCAATCTCAGCCGCATGACGCTGATTATAATTAAAAGTAACCACCTGAACCTCTTCAAACTGCTGCAAAGCCCACGCCAGGCAGGTGGTGCTGTCTTGGCCGCCGCTGAAGACGACCAGTGCTTTTGTATTCATCGTAAATTCTCTCCTCCTATTGCTCTGTGAGCATAACTTCACTGGATTAACGGTTGTCCACTTTCTCGGGATACAGGTCATGGTTGACCAGCCGGTGCTCGGCCATAGCCTCATATTTGGTTCCCGGACGCCCCCAGTTGCAGTAAGGATCAATGGAGATGCCGCCGCGCGGCGTGAACTTGCCCCAGACTTCAATATAGCGGGGCTCCATCAGCGAGATGAGATCATTCATAATAATGTTGACACAGTCTTCGTGGAAATCTCCATGGTTGCGGAAGCTGAACAGATAGAGCTTCAGCGATTTGGATTCCACCATGCGGATATCGGGAATGTACGAGATGTACATCACACCGAAATCCGGCTGTCCCGTAACCGGACACAGGCTGGTGAACTCCGGGCAGTTGAATTTGACGAAATAATCGCGGCCGGGATGCTTGTTATCGAACGCCTCCAGAATCTCCGGATCATAGCCGAACTTGTACTGCGTACCTTGGTTGCCCAGCAGGGTAACCTCTTGCATTTCCTCTTTCATTCTGCCTTCTGACATGACAAAAAACCCCTCTCTTTTCCCTAGGCTCAAGGCCTGAACTGGAAAGAAGAACGAGATTTCGAAACCTGGCTCTACTAAGATGGTCTTAGTTTTTTATAGAGGGAGTTTGCGAACCTCTCCTGCGCGGCGGGCGCAGATTTCTTCTTCATACTTAGGATTGCACATATGGTGCGTCTTGAACTATACCACGACATAAGGAGACTTGACAACCCTCACAGCTGATCCAGAATGAGCGAGCACAGCAGCCCCATGGCAGCGATGAATCCGGTTAGAGGTCCGCCATCTTCATAGGCTTCCGGCATCATGCTGGAGGACACCATCGCAATAATCCCTCCCCCGGCAAAAGAAGCAATCAGCGCTTCCGTATACCCGCTCGCATGATCCATGAACGTATACCCCGCCCCTGAGGCCAGGGTCGAGATTACTAATACACCGAGCCACAGCAGCATAATTTTGCTTTTGCCGTAGCCATCCTGCTTCAGCCCTACGGTGCTGGATAACCCTTCAGGAATATTACTGATAAAGATCGCAATGACCAGCAGCACACTTACTCCCTGGCCGGCAATCAGACTCGCGCCGATCATAATTGACTCGGGAATGGCATCCAGTACCGTTCCGGCAAAAATAGCCAATCCGCCGCCCTTAGCCTCCGTCTTCCCTGAAGCTCTGGCTGAGCGTTTGCGTCCGGCTCCGCCTTTACGCGAGATCAGCCAGTCAAACAGCGTGAACACCAGTGCTCCAGCGGTAAAACCGATAATCGTCGGAGTCAGCCCTCCGTCACTTGCAGAATCCTCCAGCAGCTCATAAGCAGCCGCCCCGATCAGCACACCTGTCCCGAAGGCCATAATGAAGCCGATCAGCTTGCCCGGAATGGACAGGAATAAGGCCAGCAGTGCCCCGAGCAATACGGCAGAGCCGGAAATAGCGCCCCACATTAGTGCATTCCACATCAGGTTCACCTTCCCCGGTTATGTAATAATGAATAGAAGTGCATAGAAGTAGTTTACACCTTATAGAAGAACGGCAAACAATCGGGCGCCGGGGATATGGATTCATTTGCCCGGAAAAGGGTAACTTAGAATTAACAATCTCTTATTAACCAAAGGATGGGACCCTATATGGAACAAAATGTTCAAAAGCTTATCGACTGGCTTGAAGCACAGAAGCAAGCCACCCTGGTGATTACCAAGCAGGAGCTGGACGATCTCGATACCGTCCACTTTACTCTGGAGTCCGTGGACTACCGCAACGCCGAGGATGTAATTGATGAATACCTGGACAGTGCGCTGATCCTCCGGGGCTCAGGAAATACATTGAATGCGGACGGAGAGCTGGTTCCGCTTCCCCAGCCCAGCTACGAGATTGCCGTGAGCGGACTTAAGCTGAATGCTGTTGCTGAAGACAAGGCCGAGCTGAAGACGGACAGAGCCGTATACTCGATTGCCTTGAGCTGATTCAGCCCACCCTCCGGGAAGGCAGGATAAGGCCATGGGCGAGTGTACCCATGGCCTTCAATACGTCTATTCATTTCATTATAATTCTTCCCCGATAATCTCCACTTCCGTCTCCAGCTCTACATCGAATTTATCTTTGACAGTAGAACGAACATGCTGAATCAGTCCGATATAATCGCTGGCTGTGGCATTATCGGCATTGACGATGAAGCCGGCATGCTTGCGTGAGACCTCAGCGCCCCCGATACGCGTTCCCTGGAGTCCGCTCTCCTGAATCAGCTGGCCGGCATAACGGCCCGGCGGCCGCTTGAAGACACTGCCGCAGGAGGGATACTCCAGCGGCTGCTTGGATTCGCGGAGATAGGTCAGCTCATCCATGGAGGCCTTAATCGCGGCAGGATCACCCGGCTGAAGGGCGAAGCGGGCCTCCAGCACAATATACTCTCCGCTGGCAAAGATGCTTTTGCGGTACCCCCACTGAAGCTGGTCGCCCTGCATGGTAATGAGCTGTCCGTCCTTGTCGATCACAAGCGCGCTATGCAGCACATCCTTCACTTCACCGCCGTAGGCTCCGGCATTCATATACAGTGCCCCGCCTACTGTTCCGGGGATACCGCAGGCGAACTCCAGCCCGGTCAGCTCCTGTGCCAGCGCATACCTCGACACATCAATAATCTTCGCTCCGCACTCCGCATAGAGCAGGCCGTCACGGAGTCCCATCCCGGTCAGATCCGAGGTCTGAAGGACGATCCCGCGGATGCCTCCGTCACGGATGATGACGTTCGAACCATTCCCGAGTACCGTAAGCGGGATATTATGAGTATGTGCATAGGCAGATATTCTCTGAATTTCATCATATGTAATCGGAGCAGCCCAAATATCCGCGTCGCCGCCCATTCGGGTATATACCAGATCCTTAAGATTCTCGTGGCGTTTCAGCGAGCCTGCGGTGACCAGCTGCTGCAGTTCCTCATATATGTTGTCAATATTCATTCTTCATGCTCCTAACTCTATTGAAAAAGATGATTCAGCAACCCCAACTTTAACAACGAACAGGCTGCCTTGTCAATGACAGGAGCCGGTTTGTGAGCTGCTTACAGCATTATTATGTTTCATAATTCCCAATTATAACCTATCCCCCGGCCGAAGCCTGCTCCCGGCGGTATTCTTCCCTCCGCGCGGCCCGCTCTTCTTCCTTCATTCGTGGACAGGTGTAGCACAGCCGCCCGCCTTCTGTCCGGTAATACATGCAGCAGCGGTTGCGCATCTGTACCGTCTTCTCCGGGCTTGGGAGTGACTCTATTCTCCGTACCTTGACCTGAAACGGATTCCGTGGCATCCCGAATACAGCGGCAGGCAGCCCGTCCTTCAGATAAGCGTAATCTTCCTCCATCCGGTGGAGAAGAACAGGATCTGTAAGCTCTGCGGCGAAGGACTCCACATAATAATTGAATTTGGTCGGCAGCTGGCCCCAGATTTCCCCAAGCGAAAGACCACTCACCTCTGAAGCCGCGCGTATCAGAGGACCGGCAGTTGCTTGATAGAATCCGGTATATACATCATTCCGCCAAGCCTTCCGGCTCTGTTCATCTGCCGGGGCTTGTTCAAGCTTCCACTCGCTAAGTGAGAACGCAATACGGCAGTAACCGTCCGCAGGAATGAGATGAAGGTTAAGATTGCCCAGACTGAAGTCCGGCACGCACAAGAAGCCGGTAACCGAATACTGGACGGCCAGTGCAATATGGGTCAGATAACCGCCGAAATACGCCCCGGCAGCTTTATCGTCAAGCGCCTTCATTAACGGACGATACGCTTCCATGAAGGTCTTCATACCTTCTGCTCCCACCAATTCAGCTCCATTGAAGGAATACATAGCTCCCTCCGGTACTACAGGATGGAGATCGAACTTGGTGCTGTATTCTTGAATCAGGAATTCATTCATGCTGACGACCACGCTCCGTTCCGTAATTCTGCCTAATCAAGCCTACAGCTATAGCCCGACAGCCTTGTATGCGGCCAGCTCGTAGGGTAGACACAGCGGCACACCGGTACGCGGATCAGGTACAATATCCGCCTCAATGCCGAATACCTCACGCAGTACTCCCGGTGTCATGACTTCAACCGGAGGGCCTTCACTAATTACATTGCCCGATTTGATCGCTACCATGTGCTGCGCATACCGGGAGGCGTGGTTCAGATCATGCACAACCATTATAATCGTCCGGCCTTCCTTCTCATTCAGCTTCTGCAGCAGCTGCAGAACCTCAAGCTGATGGGCCATATCCAGGAACGTTGTCGGCTCGTCAAGGAACAGAATATCCGTCTGCTGCGCCAGCGCCATAGCGATCCAGGCCCGCTGCCGCTGTCCGCCGGACAGCCGGTCGATCGGCCGGTCATGGAACTCGTTCATTCCGGTCACTGCGATCGCCTCCGCGATAATGCTGCGGTCTTCAGGCGTCAGGCTGCCGAAGCCCTTCTGATGCGGGTACCGGCCGTAGCCCACCAGCTCCGATACCGTCAAGCCGTCCGGGGCGGTAGGATTCTGCGGCAGAATCGCCAATTGCCGGGCCACCTCTTTGGTGGACAGATTGTGGATCGACTTCCCGTCAAGCATGACGCTGCCGCTCTTCGGCTTCATGATCCGGGCCATCGTCTTAAGAATCGTAGATTTCCCCGAACCGTTCGCCCCGACGAGTGCCGTAATCTTCCCGGTCGGCAGTGACAGATTCAGCCCCTTTACAATCAATGCTTCCGCGTATCCGATGCTCAGCTGTTCCGTATTTAAACGATCCGACATGATCTTCACTCCTTGAATTTTTAATTTTTATGCAAACCTCATTTATCAATACCTATAGTTAAGCCTTCGACTTTGCCAACAGATATAAAAAGTACGGGGCTCCGATGATCGCCACCACGATACCTGTAGGTATCTCTGCAGGCTGCAGAATCCAGCGCCCGATAGTGTCTGCCGTGAGCAGCAGCAGGGCACCGCTCAAAGCGGCCACGGGCAGCATGATCTGATGACGCGGGCCTACAAGTCTGCGGGCAAGATGCGGTGCAATCAGTCCGACAAACCCGATCCCTCCGCTGACCGAGACACAGGCGCCTGCCAGAGCCACAGCTGTAGCCAAGAGCAGCAGACGTTCCCGCTCCAGCGGCATTCCAAGTCCTTTGGAGGTCTCATCACCCAGGTTCAGTACATTGAGTACCCGGGCTTTGTAGCATGCGAAGGGCACAAAGATCATTATCCAGGGTAACAGGGCCAGCACGAAGCGCCAGTCTCCGCCCCAGATTTTGCCGGCCAGCCAGATGGCCACGAACTGATAATTCTGCGGGTCCAGTCTCAAGGAGAGGATCAGCTGAAACGCATAAATCCCGGCACCCACGGCAATCCCGATCAGGATAAGCCGAGTCGGTGAGAGCCCGTCTGCTCTCCTGTAAGACAGGAAATAGACCAGTGCGGCTGTAAGCGAAGCCCCTGCCAGCGCCAGCAGCGGAAGCACGAAGATGGGGGCGGCTGTCGTTGCCGGCACAAATGAGATGAAGATCAGCACGGCGAATCCGGCTCCGGCGTTTATCCCGAGTGTGGAAGGCTCAGCGAGAGCATTGCGCGACAAGCCTTGCAGAATGGAACCGGCTACCGCGAAGCCCGCACCGATGAGCAGGGATATCACTATCCGCGGCAGCCGGAAATCAAACAGGATCAGCTGCTGCTGCCGGGTTCCGTTGCCGGACAGGGTATGTAGAACTTCGAGCGGCGATAACCGCATAAAGCCGGTATTCATACTGACCAGAAACAGAATGACGATAAGCGCAGCAAGCAGTATCAGAATACTGACATCTCTTGAACGGCGCGGTTTATCCGGAGGTAACGGCAGGAACCTGTTCATTGCAGCTCCCCCTTGCGTTTACCGGCCAGATAGATGAAGAACGGTACACCGAGTACCGCAATTAAGGCACCTATCGGTGTTTCGTAGGGTGCATTAATCATTCTGGCAGCAATATCGGCAAACAGGACCAGGATACTTCCAAGGACCGCGGAGCAGGGAATAATCCAGCGGTAGTCCACCCCAACCAGATAACGCGTGATATGCGGAACCATTAATCCGACAAAAGCGATCGGGCCCACGGTGGAGACCGCCGCTCCGGCGAGGATGACCACTATAATCATCCCTGCGGTCTGTACCAGACGGGTGCGCTGGCCCAAACCGGCGGCAACATCCCGGCCCAGGCTTAATAGCGTAATGGAACGTGAAAGGATCAGCGAACCGATCAGAGCTGCCGCGACCCAAGGAAACATAATCCGCAGCTGCTTCCAGCTCGCTCCCCCAATCCCGCCTGCCATCCAGAATGCGATATCCTGGGAGAGGCTATACAGAATGGCGATGCCTTGGCTGACCGCAAGCAGCATAGCACTCACTGCCGCACCCGCGAGGGTCAGCCGGAGCGGAGTTAGTCCGCTATGGGAGAGTGAGCCGATGCCGAATACCAGCAGCGAGGCCACAGCCGCTCCAATGAAGCAATACATCATGATGTACGTGAAGGACAACGAAGGCGCAAAGGCAAAGGCCAGGGCCAGTCCGACACCCGCTCCGGCATTAAGACCGAGCAGCCCGGAATCCGCCAGCGGGTTGCGGGTCATCCCCTGCATAATCGCACCGGCAACAGCAAAGCATGCGCCGACCAGTGCTCCTGCGGCAGCCCGGGGAATTCGCAGCTCCCGGATAACCTGATGCTGCGGCAGCTCGGGATTGAACCGGAAGACCGCCTCCCATACGGTAGCCAGCCGGATATCCGCCGCGCCAACCGATACGGATACCATCAGGCCGAAGAGGATCGCAGCTATTCCCAGCACCAGAATAGCAGCTGCGGCAACCGGCCTTGACTGGACAGGTGTATTCCCTTCATCAGAAGGAGCTTGTAGAGTAGAATGTGTAGATGAAGCCATAAGCCGTCTCCTTATCAGGATTATAGAGGATACAAATGATTATCATTCTCATTTTCATTATCGCAAAGATATGAATATTGTTCAACCCGTTAATAGACAAAAAGCAGGCTTTTATACCCGGGGGGTTATAAAGGCCTGCCCTATTCTCCAGCTGACAAAAAAATTTATTTTACAAAACTGCTCAGGATATCATCAATTGTTTTGGAATTGGCTATAGGACCGCTATACAGCCAGCTGGTATCTGCACTGAATTCGTGAACATTCCCTGCCTTGACGGCCGGAATCCCCTTCCAGACTGCGCCCTCTGTAATCTCAGCTCCGCCTGCCTTGTCACTGTTTACCAGAATGATATGCTCCGCAGTCAGCTCAGACAATTTCTCAAGTGAGATTGGATTCCAAGGTGCTCTGGACTCCGCAGGTATCTCGGTCACCAGATTCGGGAGCTTCACTCCAAGATCGCCATACATCACTGCACCGCTGCTGCGGGTCTCGTCAACGATGAAGAAGTTCTTCGACACCAGCCACAGAATGGCTACTGAATCATCGCCGATTGCAGCAGAGACAGCAGATTTGGCGGAAGCCGCCTTTTGTTCATAGTCTGCAATAGCCTTCTCCGCTTCCGGAGTCTTATTCAGCAGCTCACCTATCTTGAGCAAGGCTGCGCGCCAGTCACTGCTGACTTCATCGCCGAGTACATAGGTTGGCGCAATTTTGTTCAACTGGTCATAGAGCCCATTCTGAACGGTGCCTTCCGACTGGACGATGTGGAAATCTGGCGCGAAGCCGGTAACCGCTTCGAGTGGCAGGTCGTAGCTGATCGGCGGGACATCCTTAAGCTCAGCAGCGAGGTAATCCTGCGTACCGTTCTTAGTAGACCACTGGGCAACCGGAGTCACGCCGAGTGCAACCAGATAATCCTCCAGATAAGAAGCAATTACACGCTGCGGATTGGCGGGAATGGTGACCTTATGTCCCATTGCGTCTGTGACGGTCTTGTCCACAGCAGGTGCGGCTGACTCTGCAGGTGCCGCAGTGGCTTCTACAGTTGCGGAAGGTGCAGTAGTTGCCGCAGCACCGTTACCGCCTGCATTACTATTGTTATTTCCGCAAGCGGACAGCAGCAATGTTGTGGTCAGAAATCCGGCTACCGCCAGCTTCACACTTCCTGATCCTTGCAGGTTGAACAAAAACATTGAATACCCCTCCTGATATGTACCTTTATGTTTAGCACTGGTACCTGTTGCCTTAGCATCGTACATACTGATGATATTGATTCTCATTCTCTATGTCAACTGAAAAGTCACCTTTCTGTTATATTTTCCTGCCGTCCAACCAAAAACGGCTGTTCCCGTAAGCTACGGAAACAGCCGTTATACATGTAGAGAAAAAGTCTATTTGTGCAAATGATACGGAACCGTTGCAATCACAATATCCTTCTGATTCATCAGATAAGAGCGGATGAACAGGCTGGTCTGATTATGCAGCACGGCCTGCCACCAGTGCTTGGTCACGAACTGCGGAATCAGTACGGTGATATGGTCCGTCGAAGCGGTCTTCCACTCTACCGTATCAATGAATTTCACCAGCGGGCGGAGAATGCTGCGGTAACGGGAGCGCAGGACAATCAGGCGCACTCCGGGGTTCCACTCCTCCCACTTCTGCTCCATCTTGTGAATTTCTTCTTCATCGAACCCTACATAGACCGCGACCACATTATTGGTTAGTGACTTCGCATAGCTGATCGAATGCAGCACCGCACGGGTGACACCCGCCACCGGAACTACAACGGTACTGCCTTTGATGCAAGGCTTATCGGTAGCCGGACAAATACGCAGCTGATCGGCAATATTCATATAATGGCGGTGAATCCGGTGGAACACAATGATGACTACCGGCAGGAAGATGAAGGCCATCCACACGCTGGAGAACTTGGTAATAATGAAGATCAGGGTTATGGTCAATGTGGTAAGCATCCCTACCGTATTCACGGCGAATTTGCTCTGCCAGCCTTTTGGTCTGGTTCTGTACCACTGTACCATCATCCCAAGCTGCGACAGTGTGAAGGGAATGAATACCCCTACTGCATATAATGGAATCAATCCTTCGGTATTTCCGTGAAAAGCCGCTACAAGCACTGCCGACATGACGCCGAGGAAGATAATCCCGTTAGAGAAGCCCAGCCGGTCGCCGCGTACCATGAAGGCATGGGGCAGATACTTATCTTTGGCGAACATGAACGCCAGCAGCGGAAAGGCCGAATAGGCTGTATTCGCCGCCAGGAACAGGATGACTGCCGTAATCCCCTGGATGAAAAAGTATAATCCACCACGGCCAAAGGTAGATTCCGTAATCTGAGAGACCACCGTTGCCTTCGCATCCGGCATGATGCCATACCAGTAAGCGAGCAGCGTAATTCCGGTGAACATTACACCCAGAATCAGACCCATCAGCATCAGCGTTTTGGCTGCATTTTTCTCCGCCGGCGCCTGGAAGTTAGGGATGGCATTGGAGACTGCTTCAACCCCGGTAAGGGCAGAACAGCCGGAGCTGAACGCCTTCAGCAGCAGGAACATACTGACGTTCGATACCGCCGACCCAATCTCAGGAACATGGACATGGGCGCCGCCGGTTATATACTTGAAGACACCCGAGATAATCAGCACAAAGATCGAGACTACGAACAGATATACCGGGATGGCAATGAATGAAGCGGATTCGGTAACCCCCCGCAGATTGACAATCGTTAGAAGTAGAATTACAGATACTGCTATAAGAACTGTGTGATTATGAAGACTTGGAAAGGCTGAGGTGATCGCATCCGTCCCCGCCGAGGCGCTTACCGCCACAGTCAGAATGTAATCCACCAGAAGAGAGCCGCCAGCCAGCAGGCCGGTGTGAACCCCGAGATTGGTCTTGGCAACAATATAGGCGCCCCCGCCCTGCGGATAAGCAAATATCGTCTGCCGGTAGGACAAAATCAGAATGGCCAGCAAGCCCAAGACGGCTAATGCAATTGGCAATGAGTACCAGATAGCTGTGAACCCGGCGGCCACAAGTACGATTAGAATTTGTTCTGTTCCGTAGGCTACAGACGAGAGCGCATCAGAAGACAGGACAGCCAGTGCTTTCACCTTGGATAACTTTTCATGATCGAGTTCGTTCGACTTCATCGGACGCCCGATCAATAGCCGTTTTACCTTGCTTACCATTGTAGTAACAGTTCCTCTCTTTGTTAAGTTGAAACGGAAATTCCGTGCGCTGTTTTCATAAGTGGATTTCATAAATGCAGGCACCAAAATAAGCATACGGAAATGATCCGCATGCCTTGATGTGCATGGTCATTATCCCACTAATGCTTACGAGGTTAGCTGGCGGATTCGGGCTGTGGTAGCCCTACGGTTACGAGTCTTCTGACCCGCTTCCGATTCACCCCTTTGGCACTGGGCCAAGTTTGGTTCCCCCGTTTTTCCTACCGGAAAATTCAGCGCATATTCAACTTCTCACAAGGACTAATATTAAGCTACAATACGGCTTCCGTAAAGCGGTGAAACAAATGAAAAAAGAATGAAAAGCATCCAAAACCACCAAATCCATGATCCGGTATGTCTTGATCTTTCATTCTCTTTCATTATCCCTATATCGCTTGGTTTTACAGTCTTTTTGAACATTAATTTCCGCTTAATTTAAAGGAATGTTCACCGCTTCAGCCTGCCTGACATCTTCTACTCTACAGTCTCCTCTTTGCGTCCTGTCCATAGCAGAATGGCGATGAGTGTGAACGCAATAAGTGCAAGCAAAGGGATCGTTATAAATCCGAAAAGATTCAGATAATCTTTGTTGCACGGCACGCCGATTGTACAGGGGAGCACCTTGCTGAGTGCCGGTATTTTCTGCTCTGCATAATGATAGATAGAGATGCTGCCGCCGATCAGACTCAGGGGAAGAACATAAGGGATAATACGCTTGTCCCCCCGGTAGGTGGCTATTCCAAGCAAGAAGAGCTGCGGGTACATGAAAATCCGCTGGAACCAGCATAACTTACAGGGCTCATACCCCAGAACTTCACTGAGATATAAGCTTCCCGCTACAGCAATAACACAGACAAACCAGGCCAAGTAGAGACAGTTGCGGCGGCAGAAGGCAGAGAAGGCTGTCATTGGGCTGCCGCAGCTTCCGTTGCTGCCTGGATCTGAGCATCAATCTCCTCCATATTGAAGGGCTCCTTCACCTTGACTCCATTCACGAACACGGTAGGTGTAGTTGTCACTCCAGCGTCGGTTGCGACCTGAATATCCCGGTTCAGTTCACTTGCATAGGTACGGTCTTCAATGTCTTTGCGCAGCAGATCGTAGTCCACCGGCAGTTCTAACTGCTTGGCGAGACTTACCAGGTAGTCCGGTGTTGCCCATTCTTTGTCCTCATTCCCCTGGTTGGCATACATCGCATCGAAGTACTTCCAGAAGGCTTCCTGGTTCTGATGATAGACCGAAAGTGCTGCAAGCGAGGCTGTTTTGGAATCCGCAGCAAGGAAGGCTAAGTTTACAAAGTAAAAGGCCGCTTTATCCTGATTCACATACTCCTGCACGATCTGCGGTTTCATGATCCCTGTGAACTGGGCGCAGGCCGGACATTTGAAATCGCCGAATTCCACAATTTTGACCGGGGCATCTTCCTTGCCTAAGCGTATCATCTCACTGTAATTGAAATTAACCGGTTCAGCCGTGGAGCCCGGGGCTGAGCTGTCCTTAGAGGCGAGCAGATATAATCCGACAAAAATAATAACGACGATGGCCACTGTACTCACGATCAGAATTCTCGTTTTCTGCTTCTGCTGCTCCAGCTCTGCCTTGCGCTTCTCCTGCTTGCTCATCTGGGGAACCGTGACATTGTTCTTTTTTGGTTTGCTCAAAGAGAGTTCCTTTCCGTCCTCTGGACTGTCGTGATAAAAGAATAGTTACTTTCAAAGTATATAATCAAAGCTCTCTTTTTGGCAAACCTGTATTATACAGCTTCCGTCGTCTTCTGCGCTCCCCCATCCTCTTTCTCTTTGCCGAAGAACAGCTCCGGTGAATGCTCCAGCGACTGCAGCTTAATTCTGAAAAAAAACTGGGTGCCTCCCCCCTCTGCCGGCTCCGCCCAGATCTCTCCCTGCATCAAATCCACCAGCTTCTTGCAGATCGCAAGCCCCAGACCCGTGCCGGGGTATTTGCGGGTATGTGACCCGTCCACTTGGGAGAAGGTTTGAAACAGCAGCTGCAGCTTATCCGGTGAAATGCCAATCCCGGTATCACGCACCATAAATTGCAGAGACTGAGCGCTCTCTCTGACGCCATAGGACTCTACCTTAACGGTTATCGTGCCGGATGGAGTGAATTTCACGGCATTGCCAATCAGATTGATCAGAATCTGGCGAAGGCGCTGCGAGTCTCCGGCGAAGTTGTCGGGAAGCCCCTCTTCCATCTCCAGCTCAAGCGATAACGGCTTGTCTTGAGTGCTCACCATGAACAGATCCATGCAGCCCTGCAACAGCGCCTTCAGCTGAAAATCATCCTTCGTCAGGGCCAGGCTATCCGCCTCCAGACGGGAGATATCGAGAATATCGCTCATGACCTTCAGCAACGCGTGGCCGCTGGTGCTCTGGAGCTGCAGCAACTCCAGATGTTCAGGATTGCTGATCTCCTCGGCCAATAGCTGATTGATCCCGATAATACCATTCAGCGGTGTGCGGATTTCATGGCTCATGGTAGCCAGGAACTCGCTTTTCATCGTGACTGCACTCTCAGCAGCGTCCCGCGCCTCCATCAGCTCATATTGAAACTTCATCAGGGTAGTGACATCCTCGGCTACGATATAGACCAGCTGTTCCGTATGATGCTGCAAAGGAAACACGGTGACGCTGCAGATAAGCTGCTCGCCGCCTTTGGTCCGGACCTTAAGCTCCAGCTTGGAGGATTGGCCCCGCGAGGCGCGGAGTACGGCATCCCTGACGGCTGCTTCATCCCGCTCACTGTACAGTATCGCTTTATAATTCCCCAGCTCTTCTGTGCCGTATCCGGTTGTGTTCCGCAGGGAAGGGTTCACACTGATGATCTTCTTGCGGGCCGGATCAATGCACATCACCATATCCGGACTATGCTCGAATAAGGCAGTATACCGCTGCTCATTGAAGGCAGCCGCCTGGAGTACCCGCTGCCGGTCCCTGTACAGCAGGGCAAGAACGATCGACACAATGAACAAGAATGATCCGGCCAGGAGCAGCCCCAGCACAGAATCATTCAGGAAGAGCATTCGCCGGGTAGCATTGGACGGCTCAACCATAGGGAAGGAAGCACCCGCCATGGCGGCATAATGGATGCCTGTGAATGCGCCGGTCAAGGTGATGACAAGCAGCAGTTTTTTGAAGCTGAACATATTGTAGTCCTTCTCCAGCCACTTGGGATCGTAGGATGCGGTAATAACAGGGACGATCAAGGCGAACATTACCGACAGAATCATGGAAAAAGCGCCTTGTTCATAGCTTGCTGTAAGCTTCATCGACAGAATGCCGCTGAAATGCATAATCAGAATGCCGCTGCTGAACAACAGGCCGCCCAGCCCCAGATAAATCCTGCTGCGGGTACGCTGGTTATTAAGCATCACTAACAGCATATAAGAAGCTGCCACAGGAATGATCAGAGAGAACGCCAGCAGCAGCAGATCATACGACACCGGAACGCCCATATCCATTGCGCGCATCCCGATGAAATGCATACTCCACATTCCGGTACCGAGTACCAGGGAGATTAATAATATATAACGCGGGCCCCGCTGGCTGCGGAGCAGCCGTTCTGTGAGATCCAGTGCTGTGAAGCAGGACAAAAAAGCTATCGCAACCGATAAGAGGACAAGCAGATCATTGTAAGTGTTATGAGGATGCTCCAACGCTCCCGCCCCTTTCTTGAATCGGATATATTTCATCTATTTACACTCCTTACCCGCCCCCATTCCCCCCGAATCGGAGGATCGCCACATTTGGGCATGCAAAAAAAGCACAGCGCCATAATAGCGCCGTGCTTAGTGTAAATTATGCAGCTTATGCTCCGGCTTCCTCTGTCAAAAACTGCAGCTTCAGCAGCTTGATCCGCGAAATCCGCTTGTTGTCTGTTTCTTCTACGACAAATAAATGATTGTCAAACTCAATCGTCTGGCCTTTTTGCGGCGGGTTGACTTCAAGCTTGGAATACAGCCATCCGCCTATCGTATCGTAATCATCGGTTTCCATATGGATGCCAAGCTTGTCGTTGATCTCTTCAATCAGCATCAGTCCATCCACCGAGAACTCATCCTCTCCCAGCTGCTCAATGCCGGGGCGCTCCTCGTCGAACTCATCCTGAATCTCGCCGACAATCTCCTCCATAATATCCTCCAGCGTAACCATACCCGAGGTACCGCCATATTCATCAATTAGAATGGCGATTTGCGTCTTGGCACGCTGCATGACCTTCAGGAGGGCGCTGATCTGAATGGATTCCGGTACAGTCAGGATGGGACGGATCAATTCATTATATTTCGGAGCATTGTCCCGGATCATATCCTTAATATGAATGAAGCCAAGAATATGGTCCTTGTCTCCTTCACAGACCGGATAACGGGTTCTCATCCCGTCGAAGGCAATCTCAAGATTCTCTTCCGTCTCCAGATGGGTGTTCAGACATATCATTTCTGTACGCGGAATCATAATCTCCCGGGCCATCGTGTCGGCAAATCCAAAAATATTATCGACCAGCGTCATTTCCGTGTTGTCAATCAGACCGCTTTTGTTGCTCTCCTGCATCAGAATGCGTATTTCTTCCTCCGTATGCGCAGTCGCCAGCTCGGAAGCCGGTGCCAGACGGAAGATACGCAGCAGCCCCCGGGCCAGCCCGTTCACTACCCAGATGAAAGGAAACATAATCCGGTAGAACACGTTCATCGGTCCCGCGGTTAACAGAAGTACAGCCTCTGCCTTATTCACAGCAATGGTCTTAGGCGCAAGCTCACCAAGTACGATGTGCAGAACGGTGATGAACATAAACGCTATAATCAGAGAGATGACAAACACCGAGGTCTCGCCAAAGCCCAGCTTCATAATCAGCGGCCCCACAATCGTGGCCACGGCCGGTTCACCCAGCCAGCCCAGTGCGAGTGAAGCAAGGGTAACCCCAAGCTGACACGCGGACAGGAAGCCATCCAGATTATGGACGATTTTTCTTGCAGCTAACGCTCTCTTACTGCCTTCTTCAATCAGTGACTCAATGCGCCCGCTGCGCACCTTCACCATCGCATACTCAACCGAAACAAAGAAACCGTTAAGCAGCACAAGCAAAATAATAAGTCCTACATGTAATATACCGGGTAAAGGGTCGCTCAATTTATACTCCTATCCACCGTAACCTGTACGGATGGATAGGCCCACCTCCTTCGTTTGCTCAAAATGTCAGACTGGATAACGCCAGGTGCTTCCTTGCGTATCAACTCCCCAATGCCCTCATCTCCTGTAATGAATCACGAATTATAAATAATACTTTCATTATATAAATATATTAGGTGAAACAGCAACCATGCGTGTCCCCTCGAAAAATACAGCATATGTAAGGAAGGCAGCAAAAGAAACGGCTGACCGCCTTTAAACAAAGGGGGACAGCCGTTTTTGGGTTAATCTATGGATAAATGGTCAGAAAAGCTTATCAGCAGTTACGTACACCCAGCGGATTCCCGATAACTCCCGGATATTGATAGACAAGCGGCTCTTCAAAGGTTGCATAATCGAAGTTAACCATCAGCAGCACTACCCGCTGTCCTGTAGCCCGGTCACTGATGATCAGGTGGTCACGGCCGGCAGCTTCAAGCACGCCTGTATAGACTTTGGCATTCCAGTCTTTGTTGTTCTCATAAGTGAAGTAGAAGGTACCTACCTTACCAAGATTCAGCCGGAAAATATTCTCAATATAGGACTGCTCAAACACAGGTGCAGCGGTAGAGACTACCATTCCGCCAGGCATCATGGGGCTGCCGCTGCTCACCTGGGGCGGCATGGCTCCCATTTTGCCCATCTGGCCCATTTGCCCCATATTTCCGATGTGTCCCATATTGTTCATGTTATTCATGTTGTTCATATTGCTCATGTTATCCATATTGTTCATGCTGCCTGCGGGGTTGCTGCCCATCATATAAGGAACTGGGCGGTACGGTTGAACGATCATGTACGGATTACCTCCTAAAAGTGTACTAACCATCTCTTTCTTGCCTAGAATACTGCCGGACAATCTGCCTGTGTCGGAGTGAAGAAGCAGTGGGCTTTGTAACGGCCGGTATTCTGCTGATTGTACCAGTTCGCCGGACAGTCTCCGACAGGCCGGAAGAACCAGAGCGCATTCGAGGCAGGCCAGGTTCTTTCTCCATTAATGGCACGTTTCGCCAGCCGGATATCGGCTTCCCGTGCCCGCTGATAGAAATATCCCTTCTGCGGCGCTTCAAAGCCTCCGGGGCTCTGGTACACCATGTCATTCACACTGCGGATGTTGTTGAAATCCAGGCAATTGCCAAGAATCCGGTTCACGCCGACATTGCCGACCATCAGCATACCTGACTCCCCGTCCTCTTCAGCCTCTGCCCGCATCAGCCGCGCAAGTACCCTTACGTCCTCCGAGTTTGTTTTGATGACAGCCACGCGTTCTCCTCCTTGCATTCATTTCATGGACAGTGACGACAGCCATGCCGCCCTGCTCAAATCTCCGTTGTTCTTTAGCTGCTCGCTGTATTGTATGTGCATTCGCCCAAGAGGTGACAGTCTGCGCCCAAGTTTTTTCAAACCAAAAACCCCCTTGCTCCTGTGAAGGAACGAGGGGGAAACGTAACTTTCTATGATAAGAATACCCTCCGGCTACTCCGCCGTGGAGTAATGAGGACGCCGCTGAAAGCCATGATACCGTGTGCCCTGGTAGGTTAGCACGCCTCTATCCCCCTCCGCACTCATACCGTATTCATGACCTTCCACCTTGAACTCCCGCCGCACCCCATCCTCAGCTTCATAGGTCAGATAGTAGGTTGTGCTGGTCCGGCTGGAGAGATTATCCTCCTGAGACTGCTGGCGCATTTCTGTGCGCTTGCTCACGATACGGGCGGGAATGGACTGCAGGGGGGCGTTGTTGTTCCGGCTCCACTGAAGCAGTCCTCTGCCAGCTGATACAGCGATGATCCCCACGATCAGAGCGACAAAGACCGGCAATACCGTTCCTGTAAAATCGAACATCCAGGATGGATCACTTCCCATTGTCTCTTCCCCCTTATTCCCAAGTAGTTAGCTTACCTGCTGTTACAGGCTTCTCTACATGTATATGCCTCTTGTCTGCAAGACAGCACCGGGAGAAGCTTCTCTCTGTATTCCCAAGCGGTGCACAGCAAAAAGACCATTCAGAACCCGGTCTTACCAGGAAGCTAAATGGCCTTCATTAATACCCGCGAGGCGATCACCTTAAGCATGTACGAGATCTAACAATTGTCTGGTTTCATTGCTTTCTTCCGGCAGCATTCCGTTCTCTGCCCAGCAGGCTCTGCATTGTTCTTCGGTTTCACACAGGTGAGCGTCATCACAGTTGTAGCACAATTGCAGCAGGTTTCTAGTCATATAATCCGTTTCAAAAGTTGTCATTTTAATCTCTCCTATTCGGGGTGAAAGTTTGTGAAAAAAGTAACTTGTTCTCTATGTGTTAAATATATCACAGGATTTAAAATTTGTCATGTGATTTTTTTCACATTTTTAAAGAAAATTTTAAATAAGATTTTTCCTTATATTAAAGGGGTTGCCTGTTAACCGGACAGCCCCTTCATATTACATTACACGTATTACATTACACATATTACATTACACATATTACATTACACTCCAGCTCACGCCGCCGCTCCCAGGGCTCGGGGAGGGTACCGCCCTCCCAGGTAGCAAGCAAGTGGAAAAAGGTAGCTTAATTTGCCCATTTCATAGGGATAGACCAGAGCAAGTGGAAAAACAGCATCTAATATCGTTCGTTTCGCTATTACGGGTGGAATGGACGAATTTAAGTGTTGTTTTTCCAACTACGGTTGTAGCTGTGTTTATTCATTCATCAGCAAGTGGAGCAGGGAAAAGTTGGCGGAGGTGAATTTGGGCACTTTAGGAGCGTCAAAAGAGGCTGCCCGTTAACGGACAACCCCTAAGCTTACTACATTACACGCCAGCTCACGCCGCCGTTAGTCGTCTGCAGCAGGATGGATTTGCGGTCCTCCTCCTTCGCGATCAGCAGCCAGCCTACATCGCTGGAGATGAATTGCAGCTTCACTACCTCAGGATATTCCAGAAGCTTGGACTGCAGCACACTGCTGGCCGGAAGCGCGGTCCAGGTCAGTCCCTGATCAACCGTCTTATAGATCAGATCACCTTCCAGTGACCATCCCACCTTAGAGTTCAGAAAGTCAGGAGCAATATGCCGGTTCATCCCGGACAACGCCGGCCGGCCGAACCCGCTAAACTTCCAGTTCTCTCCCCCGTTAGCGGTAAAATAGCCGTTGTAGATCATGCTGCCTTCCTTTTCCTTCTGACAGCCTACCGGCATCCATCCTCCACTAGCATTCTCGCCGAAGAATTCAGGCACACCCGTCACCACCCGGTCACAGCCCACAAAGCTGTCATTGACCAGGAATTCAGAACCGGATACCCAGGTCGCCCCCCCGTCCCTCGTCATAAAGATCTTGGGCAGGGCTCCCGTCTGCAGCGTAACAAAACCATGTCTCTCGTCATTAAAGATCATCCCGGTCGTGACCCCGGCATGCGGAATCGAAGTGCTCGGCAGATTCGGATTATACTGCTCATTCTGCATAACCAGACTCCAGGTCGCTCCGCCATCCTTAGTAGCATACAGGGCTTTGCTCTCCTTCGTCGCACTGGCATCCCATTTGGTCATCAGCCAGCCATGCGAGGGTGAGCTGAAATAGATGGCGGACAGATTGTTGGAATCCGGAAAAGCAGAGATTTGCCAGCTGTGTCCCCCATCCGTTGTGCGCAGCACCACGGTCTCGGTTGAGCCGAACGAGCTTCGTATAATCCAGCCGTGTCCGGGATCGGTGAAGAAAATCTCCTTGCCGTATACCGGGTTATTCAGAAACTGCACATTCGTAGCAGGCGAGATATTCACCCAGGTCTTTCCATTATCCAGCGTCATATACATACGCAGTTCGTTTCTTGTAACTCCCCAGGCCAGTCCTGCTGAAGAGTTCAGCAGCCTGAAATCCGTCAGCCGGGTCTGAATCTGGTATTTCGGCACGCTTTCGGTATCGACATTCTTGTTATCCGGAGTGATGACCGTGATCATCTGCCCCTCTTCCGGCGCTTCCGTTGGCTGAGGGGGACGGGTCGGCTCCGGCGGAGGGGCGGATGAGCATGCCGAGAGCACTAACAGTGTCATAAGAAGCATCAATGCCATTCTTAGAACCTTGGAACCTGAAGCTTGGGATGACAATGCCCTCTCTCCTCTTCCGTTATTATTTCTTCGTATTCAAATTACTTCGCTTGTATCCGTACAGGGCGTAGATTACCAGTCCTATCGCAACCCAGATTGCGAAGCCGATCCAGGTTTCTGTTCCGAGATTATACATCAAGTAACCACAGGCCGCCGCACTTAGGATTGGAACCAGAGGAACCCAAGGAACACGGAAGCCTCTTCTGAGATCTGTCTTCGTACGGCGAAGCATAATCACACCGAGTGATACAACCAGGAAGGCAAATAAGGTACCGATACTGGTCAGGTTAGCCAGCCGGTCCAGTGGGACAAAGCCGGTAAGCACGGCAATAAGGCTGCCTACCATCCAGGTACTGCGAACCGGTGTATGCGTCTTGGGGCTGACCTTGGACAAGCTCTGCGGCAGCAGCCCGTCACGCGAGATGGCGAACAGCAGCCGGGTCTGGCCGAACAGCATGACCAGCAGCACGGTAGTCATCCCTGCAATAGCCCCGATGGAGATCAGTCCGGCAACCATATTCTGGCCAACAAAACGCAGAGCAAAGGACACCGGATCAGTGACATTCAGGCTCTGATAAGGCACAATGCCAGTCAGGACCAGGGAAACCGCGATATAGAGGACTGTACAAATAGCTAGCGATGAGATAATCCCGATGGGGAGGTCACGCTGGGGACGCTTCACCTCTTCTGCGGCCGTCGAGATA
This sequence comes from Paenibacillus tritici, assembly GCF_013204885.1. GTDB lineage: Bacteria > Bacillota > Bacilli > Paenibacillales > Paenibacillaceae > Paenibacillus_AQ > Paenibacillus_AQ tritici. The sequence goes on along the minus strand of NZ_JABMKX010000011.1, from coordinate 13,520 downwards.
GCATCAAAGCCGATATAGGCAAAAAATACAGTGGCCGCGCCATTCATCACGCCATGAATCCCAAACGGCAGGAATGGAGTCCAATTCTCGGGCTTCACATAGAATATGCCTGTGATAATAAACAGGAGCACCACGGAGAGCTTAATGGCAACCATCACTGCGTTGAAGCGGGCGGTCTCCTTAACCCCGCGTGTCAGCAGATAGGAGATCAGCAGAATAATGATGACAGCAGGCAGATTAATGAACGTTCCCTTATCCGCATTATACGCTCCAGACAAAGCTGTGGGCAAATGTATCCCGAAGCCTTCCAGCAGGCCCTGGAAATAACCGGACCACCCGCTGCTTACCGCTGCTGCGGCAACCCCGTATTCCAGGACAAGGTCCCAGCCGAGCACCCAGGCGAGTAATTCGCCAAATGCCACATAGCTGTAGGCGTAGGCGCTGCCGGACACAGGCAGGGTAGATGCGAATTCAGAATAACACAAAGCGGACAGCACACAGGCAATCCCCGCTATGATGAAGGAAAGGACAAGGCCCGGGCCGGCATGCTCAGCAGCAGCCACTCCCGTCATTACAAAGATCCCGGTGCCGATTATGGCACCTACACCGAGCATAGTCAAATCGAGTGCGCCCAGTGTTTTGCTAAGCTTCTCCGCTCCGGCATTCTGGGGAATGGCCAGCGGTTTTTTGCGAAATAAATCCATACTTCAGTTCGCTCCTGTCAAGTGGTTAAGTGGATAATACGAAAAGCTTTGTTAACTTGTCCCTTTTGGGGTAATGGATTAAAAGCGGACAGCTTGAAAACACTATCCCTAGAGATTATGATGGATAAGATTGGACGAAATTTCAAAATACAATTGCTGGAGGAGATTTAACAATGGCCCCATTTAAGCCCAATCGTGTTGTGGTGATCGGTACCGGCGCAGTCGGAACCACTACAGCCTATACCCTGCTGCTGCGTAAGCGTATGCCTGAGCTTGTACTGATCGATGTGAACCATCAGAAGGCGCTGGGTGAAGCGCTGGACATGAACCATGGCATGCCCTTTGTCGGGGGCGTGAAGCTATGGGCCGGTACCTATGAGGATTGCCGCGATGCCGACATCATTATAGTCACAGCCGGTGCCTCTCAGAAACCCGGAGAAACCCGGATCGACCTGCTTCGCAAGAACATCTCGATCTTCAAAGATATCATCCAAAAAATCACGAAATACAATCATCATGCCATCCTGCTGATTGCCACCAACCCGGTCGATATCCTGTCATATGCCACCCTGAAGATCAGCGGCTTCGACCGCAGACGCGTTATCGGTTCAGGAACCGTGCTGGACAGTGCCCGTTTCCGTTACCTGATCGGCAAGCACAAGGAAATTGACCCGCGCAGCATCCATGGACAGATCATCGGGGAGCATGGCGATTCCGAGTTGCCGGTCTGGAGTCTCTCCAATGTTGCGGGGATTGATCTGGGCTTCGATGAAGCCGAACGCAAAGAAATCTTCGAGGACACGAAGAACGCCGCTTACGAGATCATTGACGCCAAAGGATCAACATCCTATGCCATTGCTCTGGCCCTGGACCGCATTGTCTCCTCTATCCTGAACAATGAAGGTTCCGTTCTTAATGTATCCACCTTGCTGAACAACTATAATGGTGTCTCCGATGTGTTCCTCGGCGCGCCATGTGTTGTGGACCGCTCCGGTGTACGTGAAGTCCTGGATCTTCCGCTCAGCGAAGAAGAACAGAGCTTGTTCCAGCAATCCGCTGACAAGCTCAAGGGTGAAATCTCCAAGCTGGAGCTATAATTCCGGACAGAACAAGCCAGCCGCCAATCCCTGAGGATTGGCGGCTATTTCGCATTGCCATTACACACAAACCGCGAAGACGCGTTAACGGGCTAAATATCATGTTAGCAAGACATAGCGGAGTTGTCATTATAAAATCGCACATTTCATGTCGTTTATGTGTGATATTTTGAACAAAAGTTCATAGTTGAAGTGCGAAGTATACTGGACAGTTGATTACAGACTTCCGGTCAGCTTATCAGGGCTGCTGATTTGCAGTCTGGACATCGCTTCTTCCTTCTCCCGGCTGGTAATATGCGTATATACCGTAGTCGTCTGAATGGAAGAATGGCCCAGCAGCTCCTGTACGGTCCGCAGATCCGCTCCCTTGCGCAGCAGCATGGTGGCAAAAGAGTGCCGCAGCTTATGGCTGGAATACGCCCGTTGCTGGGACGAAGGCACTTCACTCTGGAAACGGCTGAAGGTATCCGCAGCGATCCCTTGAATTCCGCGAATCGATAACCTACGGCCTTTTTGTGAGATGAACATGGCCTCTTCCTTGCTGCGCCACGGGGCCAGCCGGTCCTTCAGCGCCTGGTCAAGATAAGGAGCAATATCCTCCGGAACCGGAATGTTACGCCACTTGCGGCCTTTGCCGAAGACCCGGAGGGAACGCCTGTCTACATTATAATCACTGAGATTCAGTGTGTGTACTTCCCCTACCCGCAGTCCCATGTAAGACATCAGCAAGAAGACCGCCAGATTGCGGCTTCTGTATTTGCCGTCTACCGCAGACAAAAACCGCTGCAGATCCTGTTCATCCAGATAGACCGGCTCACGGTTTTTTTCGGTTTTGGATTTCTTGATGCCTGCAGCCGGGTTGATTGTGAGCAGCTCCAGCTCCGACAATGCCTTGAACAGACAGTTCACCGAAGCATGCTTGCGGTTACGGGTAGCATCGCTGACCCCACGTTCCCGGACCGAGGTCAGGTAGGAGACCACATGCAGCTTTTTGACACTAGCGAGTTCTCTGCCCTTCAGGCTGGACAGGAATTCCCGCACATCGGCCAGGTACGATTTCTGGGTGTATGCTGTATACCCGGCGTCCTTCATCCAGATGAGAAAGGCATCGAGTTCTTCTTCGTAAAATGATTCCAGCTCGTTCATGCTCTGTATCCCTCCGCTTCGGATGCTCTCCACTGCGCAGCATGTTTCTCTGCTTAATCGCTTCGATACTCCAGATTTCCAGATTCGGATCAGGAAATACACCATAGATACTATTCGATAATTCCGTTTTTCCAATGGATCTATTATCTGATACTCTATAATCAAATACAAGAACCGGTATAGAATTCCCGGAAGGCGCTGTAACCGGGCGAACCATTCGCTCTTAAGTTTCAGAAAAGTGTCAGGTGGTTATGGATGAAGGAGAGCTTGACCTAACTCAGATAGAAGAAGGAGACTGTAACCTATGCCAGATAACAAGAAAATTGTTCTCGAACCCGCAGCCCAGAAATTTGCTGATGATAATGCCAAGCCTCCCTTTCTGCCCGACCTCGGTCCGGAAAAGGGCCGGGAAACGGTGAATACCGTCCAGTCCGGCGACATTGAGAAGCCCGAAGCAGATCTTCAGGATCTGACCGTCCCAGGCGGTCCCGGCGGCGAAGTGAAGGTTCGTATTGTCCGGCCGGTGGGCACTTCCGGTACTTCTCTCCCGGTCATTCTCTATATTCATGGAGCCGGGTGGGTATTCGGCAACAGCCACACCCACGACCGCCTAATCCGCGAGCTGACAGCAGGTACTGGATATGCCGTTGTATTTCCGGAATACAGCCTGTCCCCGGAAGCCAAGTACCCAACCGCCATTGAAGAAATTTACGCGGTTCTGGAATGGATCGCCGGGGAAGGCGCCACATACGGGCTCGATGCGTCCAGGCTTATAGTTGCCGGAGACAGTGTCGGCGGCAACATGACTGCTGCCATTACCCTGATGGCCAAGGAACGCAGCGGTCCGGCCATTTCCAAACAGTTGCTTTTCTATCCGGTAACCGATGCGTCCTTCGATACAGAATCCTATCACCAGTTCGCTGAAGGATATTTCCTGCAGCGGGACGGGATGAAGTGGTTCTGGGATCAATATACTACCGATCCTGATCAGCGCGCCCAGATTACCGCTTCACCGCTGCGGGCCAGTCTGGAGCAGCTAAGCGGTCTGCCGGAAGCCCTGATCATCACCGGAGAAGCCGATGTACTGCGGGATGAAGGTGAGGCTTATGCGGACAAGCTTCGCGAAGCGGGAGTGCCTGTTACGGCAGTGCGGTTCCAGGGCATCATCCACGACTTCGTGATGCTTAACGCCTTGGCGGATACCCATGCCAATAAAGGAGCCTTGCTGCTGGCAACGGCCTGGCTTAAGCAATAAAGTCCTCTTGTGAGATCACTATATTAATGAAATGGAAGCAAGCCCGTTCTGGAGGAATCTCCGAGCGGGCTTGTTCGCTTCATGGTTAGGGCAGGGCACTACTTAGTTAACATAATAATTATTATGTTAACTTTTATTTTCGCAATGGTTACATTATTGTCTTCCTTAATTTAGCAACCATTCCCGCGCGCAGGCGTCTTAATAATCAGAACAACCTACTACAAGGAGCTGAATCTATTGTTGTCCGTCAAACCTATCTTCACCAGCTTACTCACACTTTCGCTGCTGGCCGCATCCAGCCCTGTCTCTTCACCAAACTTCATGTCTGGTACAGCTCACGCAGCAGCCTCCCTTTCACCTTCAACCACTGCACCCTCCGCTGCTCAACTGCTTCCGCTGAAGTGGCAAGTATCTACGGATGGCGCCGGGATGTATGCCAGCAAGCTGCCGGTTATCAACGGAATCCTCTACTACTCACACAAGAATACGCTTTATGCCAAAAATATAGCTACCGGCAAAACTCAGTGGTCTTACAAACAGGGTGCGCATCCCGAGATCGTCACAGCTAACTCCATATTTTTCATCGACAATCAAGAACAGCTGGTCAAATTATCCGCCGCCACCGGCAAGCTGATCTGGAAGGTTAAGGTATCAGAGCACCCGATGGAGGTTGGCGGACAAGCCCGTCTGATCAATGGTATGATCTATTTTGCCAATGAGAGCGGCGGTGTAGCAGCTTATAACCCCGTTACCGGTAAAAGGCTGTGGGTCAACAAGGATATCCCTATGTACGCCGGCTCCATTTATGGTGAATATCCCGGTGCGCTCGTAGTTTCCAGCACCGTCGATAATATCCGCACGCAATTCTTCGGTCTGGATCCGTTCACCGGCAAACGTCTCTGGAGAACTGAAGGTCTGTACAACTATGTGGCTTCTGAACAAGGACAATTAGTATTGCGGGAGCAGGCCGCAGCCGTAAAGGGCAATACTACTGAAGCTGTGCCGGGATATCAGTTGACCCTGGTGAAGTTGAACCCTACTACAGGGAAGCTTTCGGACAAGGAAAATTATAACCTGCTCAAAGACACCTCCAACATGGGCAGCTATGCGACTACTTTCCAGAATTCCTATATCTATTCGGTTGACAGAATCCCCGAGCAAGGTGAACCTGTCCTTACGCGCTTAACACGGGGAGCGGATACCGAAGCAACCGTCAAAAGCTATGCGAGCTACGGCAAATGGCTGTCCGGCCCTGCGGATGGAATGGCCTTCTTTCAGCATGAGACGCTAATTAGCGGTGTCAAGCTTGCAGACGACAGTGTGGTTGCGTTCGATCACGCCGCTGAACCGGTTGAACATCTGCAGCGCGCCGGGCACGCCGTATTCGCCATTTACAGAAACGGTACGATCTCGGTTAACCATTCCGATACTGGCGCATTGCTGGGAATGATCAAGAGCGGGGCCACATCGCCCAGCTTCGGCAGGATTACTATCGTGAACGGAACGGCACTGATTCCAATGGAACACCGCATAATAGCCGTTCCCCTGCCTGAAGAATATCAATAATCGCCTATACAAGACGTACTTAAGTTTTGAACTCTAAGCTTGGTCGTCGCTGCGGTGAACATTTGGACTTCCGGCCGCTGTTGTCACCAGATTTCTTGATTTCATCCGCTCTTCGCGGATGAAATCCGGTGACTGCTAATGCTTCCGAAGCTAGCTTTCCTACGGAAAGCTTTCAGGCGGTCGCTACCGCTCCTACAGTTCCAAATTCCCCCTCCGCTTCTCTTTTGCTTTTCGTTAATTTCTTTAGTACTTCTTCTATAGCCTAGGTGTTCGTACGCAGGAACTCCCCGATTCTACGGGCGGCTTCCAGAAGCCGCACTTCATCCTCTACCAGCGCTATCCGTACATAACCTTCTCCTTGATTGCCAAAAGCATCTCCCGGTATAACCGCTACTCCGCTTGACAGCAGCAGGTCACGGGCGAAACTTCGCGATCTTCCGCCTGCTCCCGCAGAACCATAGGTTTCCGGCAGCTTCGCCCAGATAAACATGGTTGCTGCCGGTAAAGGAACCTTCCAGCCTTCACGGGCCAGGGCTTCTACCAGCACATTGCGCCGCCGTTCATACAGAGCGGCCACTCCCTGATCCGGCCCTGAGGCCATCGCCCGTTCCAGCGCAATAACCGCCGCCTCCTGAATCGGCTCGAAAACGCCGTAGTCCACATTGCTCTTAAGTTCCCGCAGCGCCCCGACGGCCTGGGCGTTGCCCGTCATGAAGCCGATGCGGCATCCGGCCATGTTGAAGCTTTTGGAGAAGGAATGAAATTCAACGGCCGTATCCAGTGCGCCGGGTACCTGGAGAATACTGATCGGCCGGTAGCCGTCGAACCCCATCTCTGAATAGGCCAGGTCATGTACGACCAGCACATCCCATTTGCGGGCCAGTTCTACGACTCTCTCCATATAAGCCAGGTCCACGGTAACCGAGATCGGATTGCCAGGAAAACCGAGCAGTATAAATGAAGCTTCACGCCATACCTCTTCAGGAATGCTCTCCAGATCAGGCCGGAACGAATGCTCCTCAAGCAGGGGCAACGGCCAGGCTCTAACACCGGCTATAGCAAGTGCCCCCGAATAGATCGGATAGCCGGGGTCCGGTACAATCGCCAGATCACCGGGATTACAGACAGCGAGTGCCAGATGCGCCAATCCATCCTGTGAACCCATCAAGGACACAATTTCGTCCTCCGGGTCAACATCTACGCCGAACCGCCACTTCATCCATCCCGCCGCCTGATTGCGGAAGGCCGTACTTCCCTTGGAGGAGGGATAGGAATAGCTATTCTCCCGAAGCACTGCTTCACTCAAAGCCTGACGGATCTCGGGCAGAGGCGCCCGGTCCGGACTGCCAATTCCAAGATCAATCACCTCAATTCCGGATTGACGCGCTTCCGACTTCCACGCCGCTACCTCGGCGAAGATGGATGATCCCAGATGAGACAGCTTATCCGATCTCCATTTATGCTGCTTGCTGTTATGTATCAACGGAATACCTCCACATTAGTTTTTTGTATTATTATTCTACTAAAATTGCTCTATTTAAGCCAATCACTAGTGCGAGAACTCATATAAAAATCCATCAGAACTGAAACAGCGTATAATTTATGTTATACGCTGTTTTTTTGGGGTGTTTTGAGGACTGAAATTCGTATTATCCTGACGCCAGGGGATAACGGGACACCGGGAACGCCGGCTACACTGGTGCAACAAGCAAGTCGAATAATGTATCTTAGTTTGTGGATTTCGGAGGATTACGGGTAAGCAAGTGGAAAAACTCCAACTACTACGGGTGGTTTCAGCTGCTTGGGGTGAAATGCGATTATTTAAGTGTTGTTTATCCACTTGCTGTTCTACCGGGGTTCATTTGTTCCTCAGCAAGTGGAGAAAATCCAACTGCTTCTACTTTCTCCACTATCCATAGCATCCGGCGGCTTGCTTCATTGCCCTATTTGCGATTATCTCCAAACAGAGCTACCCAAATAGTAAAATGCCCTGCCCGGACCATACCAGGCAAGGCATTTATATGGATTCATGAAGATTGAGAGAACTGGGAAAACCCATGTTCGGTTACTTCCTTCTGCCGCCGCATTAACTCTTCCATATTGTAAAGCCGTTCAGACATGTATTCAATGTGCTGAAGTAAGGCTGCGAATCCCAAAACGAAAATGCTGGAGATTCCCCCGGCTACCCAGGTCATTATCATGAGTCCCCAGGCGAAGCCCTTATCATCATATGAAAATTCTGGCTCGGGTCCGAAAATGTTACCTGCCACAATACCCCCAATAAAGGCAGCAGCAATAGTTATGTAAGCGATCCATTTCAATGCTTTTACCACTAGATTTCCTCCAAATCATTATTATATAAAATCAGTCTACCAGATTAATACAATGGAGTAAATTAACAAATTCAGAGGGAACCGCTGCCCCTCTCTAGGCATAGGATAGGGGTATACATCACAAAGGTGGGAACGCTCATGTCCAAGAACAAGCGCGGCAAAGCACTCTGGAACACTCCAGCCAAAGCAAGGGGCACCTGCCCGATCTGCGGGAGCACACGGATCAAGCTATTGTATCTCGGCAAAGGTCCGGCAGGCGAAAAGCTGACGGTCTGCAAGAAATGTGACGGCAAGCAGCAGGCGGCGGTGTGAGTTAATCACAGCTCCTCCAGCACAAAGAAACGGCTTGCCAGTCCCAAGCGGGGCAGCAGCCGTTTCACAATCTACTCTCTTTTGAATGCGCAGCCTTGGATTCAGGCTCATTGCAGATCATGCTGCGGCACCCAGTCCTGAATACCGTTATCTTCAAGAATACCTAGCGTTACATCGGATATATGCGGGTCGGCAAGCAGCTTGTCCCTTACCTTGAACTTAATATCGTCGGCATCCGCCAGCGTCAATCCCCGTTTCAGCTCGATCAGACCCTCCACATGATAATAACGCCCTTCCTGCAGAATCCGCATCTGATAAATATCCGTCACCCACGGGTCGTCCAGAATAATTCGTGCTACCCGCTCTTCAATCTCCGGCGGTGCTGCCACACCGATCAATCCGACCATATTGTCGTACCCGACCCGGAAGGCTACGCCGATCATCATGAACGCAATCAGAATACTGCTCACCCCATCCAGCAGCTTGAAGTTTGTAAAAGCGGTGACCAGAATGGCAATCATAGCAAGCAGTCCGCCGCTGGTTGCAACCAGATCCTCGTAGTAGACAAGCCGGGTAGGCGGGGCGGCTCTTTTCACATTTTTCAGCGATGCCGTGAATTTCCGTAATCCCCTGGCCTCTACCCGCGATTCGTGCAGCACCTCATTCATTGCCTTCACCCAGACAAATCCGTCAGCCGCGATGGATAATACAAGGACAAGCACATTAATCCAGTACCCTTGCGAATCGGTTGCCGGGTGTCTCAGCAGGTGGAAGCCTTCATGCATGGTCTCATACGCCATAATAGTAACCACAATTACAGCCACCATACAGAACAGGTTAATCACCCGTCCGAATCCGTCGGGGAAACGCCTGGTCGGTTTTTTCTCAGCCAGCACACTGCCTGTGAACACAAACATCTGATTGACGGCATCGGCAATGGAATGCATCATCGTGGCGAACATGGACCCGCTCCCTGTCAGGGCAAAAGCGATTCCCTTGACAATAGCAATCCCTGTATTGCCAATCGCCGCCGATCCTGAGGATTTATTACCTTTTTTAATCAAACTTCTTATACTCTCGCTTGTCTGCTCCATTCTCCGGCAGCCTCCTTAAGCTCATATACCGAAATCCGGCAAACGCCTCCGTAGCTGATTTCGTACGGCTTCCGCCGTGGTCTATGTTTCTATATACCCCGTGCGGCGAATTTCTATCAGCTTGCAGTGTGCTGGCGGTGGAATTACTGAAACCCCGATTTCACCCATAGCTTGGAGATATCCAGAAATCCGAAGGAGCCGGGCTGGAGTCCGAGCAGGTTCTGGCTCAGTTGCGCTTTTTTGTTCAGATGGCAGCCGTACAGTACCCAGCAATTATCACGCAGCTTACTTTCGCCCAGATCCAGCAGCGCCGCCCTCTCCTCAGCAGCCAGCCGGGCGAACGGCTCCAGCAACCATGTCAGCGTCAACTTCTGACTATCCTGCAGCAGACCATGCAGATAGTTCGATTCATTGCGGAAATAATTGATCATCCCCCACTGCCAGTCATCCTCCAGTACTTCCTCAGCGATCAGCAAATCTGCGTGACTCATAATATCCGGGCGATCATAGTCGGTAAAAGCATACAGTTCAAGCTGTAGGCCAATCCTCCGGCAGCGTTCCTGCAGCCATAGGGCTTCCTCTTGATCCTCTTTTTGGACCCGGAAGGCAAGCTTCAGCACCTCTCCCTTGTAACCGGCCGCCTGGAGCAGCGCCTGTGCCTCCTGCGGCAGCCCCTCCGGGAATGGATGCCGGCTGCTCCACCAGGGCAGGAAGCTGCTGGCCGGCATAATCCGGTTGCCCCCAAGCTCCCGGATCATAGCAGGCGGATGATATAGTATCCGCAAAGCCTGACGGACAGCCGGATGATGATGCACGCCTTCTCTTTGGAAATTAAACAGAATATAGCGGCAGCCGACAGCCGGATAATCAATACTATGGCTCTGATCCTCTTCTGTTATCGGCGTGTTACCAGGGCTTGTACTGGCATCCGTAAGCTGATATTGACGTACACTCGACGCCAAATGAGGCAGATACCAGATTTCGACCCGGTCGAGCAGCGGGCGGATGCCGTAATAGAGGTCATAGGCCCCGAGTACCAGCTCATCTTTACTCAGATTCAGCACCTGGTACGGCCCTGTGCCCACCGGATGCTGGGTGAAATCCACATCAAAGGGTAGAATCGACATATAAATCGAGCTGAACAGATGCAGAAAGAAGAGATTGGGCTGCACCAGATCAAAGCGGATACGGTAATCACTTTCCAGCTCGACATGACAGATATCCTTGAAATGGCCGATCACCGGGCTGGCAAGATCATTCAGGCGCTGTAAGGTTCCTTGGACGTCCCGTGAAGTCATCATTCGTCCGTGGTGGAACCTCACCCCCTTGCGCAAATAGAACAGATAGCTCGTACTGCTCTCATTCACCTCCCAGGTGTGGGCGAGGCCCGGCAGGAATACTCCTGCTTCAGCATCATAGGTGATTAAGGTGCTGCAAATATGACCCAGCAGATAAGTTTCAAAAGCCGTATACACGATAGCCGGGTCGAGCTTCTCCATCGAACGGTTACGGGAAATCCGCAGCACCTCCTGCCCGGATGTGGACCCCGGTTCACTCCAGAAGCCCATTTGCTTGTCGAGAACCGCCAGCAGGCGTTCTTTAAGCGGCTCATTCACTTGATATTGGCCTATCAGGTCAATGGCAGGCTTAATCCGGCCTTTGCTGACCAGCTCCTGAAAGCTCTCTTCCAGTACCTCATCCACATGGCGTGAAAAGGTCAACAGCGAGCGGTGTCCTCTCCCTCTGCCGGGTACCCAGGTAATGAAATGCTGTTCCTCCAGCTTCCGCAGGATAAACTTCACGTTACGCGGCGTGCAGCACAAGATGCCGGTCAACTGCTCAATCGTTACCGGAATCGGCTGCTGGAGGTTAGAGGCCGGGGCCAACGCTGCGGCCAAACAGAGATAATGCGTGCTGCTGGTGTCCATATATCCATGCTCCTTTAAAGGTGAAAAGTCAGATGAAATCCTTACACTTTTACTTCCCCCTTTTATCTGTACAATTATACTTAATAAAGTCACAAGAAGCATTCACAAATTCAAAACATCTGACTAGGAGACGACGGATTCGTATGAAACAACATCTGCGCCACATTCATCCTCTGGCCTGGACCATCATCATCGGAACGATGTTTGGCCGGCTGGTCACTTCCATGAGCATTCCTTTTCTATCCATCTATCTGACGCAGGTTCTTGGCGCTTCCGCCACCCAGACGGGATTCACAGTAGCTGTCAGCTCGCTGGCCGGGGTAATGGTCAGCTTCTATGGCGGCTATATTTCCGATATCATCGGGCGGCGGATCGTAATGCTGGTCTCCGTGTTCGGCTGGGCTTGTGTATTCTTCGGATTCGCTGCGGCACAGCATTTATGGGTCTTTTTCCTCGTAAATACGCTCAATGGGCTATGCCGCGCCGTATTTGAACCGACCTCACGGGCGTTATTGTCGGATATTACCCCGCCGGAGCACAAGCTGCTGGTCTTCAATCTGCGGTATGCAGCGGTGAACCTGGGTGTGGTCTTTGGGCCTATTATCGGCCTGCAGCTCGGTTCGGCCAAATCGACCTTCCCGTTCATGATCGCCGGAATCGTCTATATCGCCTATGGACTTGTCCTGTTCCTGCAATTCTCTGTACACCGTACCAGCCTGCCGGTTCATGGGGAAGTCCGGACGCCGAAGCTGCTCGAAGCACTTGCTACCACCGGACGCGACAAGGTATTCCTGCCTGTGCTGCTCGGGACGATCTTCTGTGTGCTCGGTTACGGCCACTTCAGTTCGACCCTGGCCCAGTATCTGGCGATGAATACCCATTTCAGCAATGGCAGTCAGATCTTCTCCTACATGCTGTCGCTGAATGCGGTAACGGTCCTGGTGGTGCAGTATCCGATCGTACGGACAGCCAGCAAATTCCCGCCGATTATTCCGCTGATCCTGGGCAATATCTGCGTTGCGCTCAGTCTGCTGCTGTTCGGTCTGTCCGGCGGGGTCGCTCTCTTGATGTTCAGCGTGGTGATATTCACAATCGGTGAGGTTCTGCTCTTCACGATGATGGATATGCTGATCGACCGGATTGCCAAGCCGGAGTGGAAAGGCACCTATTTCGGCACCATCGGCTTCAATAATCTGGGCAGTGTTATGGCACCTATTCTTGGGGGCCTGCTGCTGGATCAGTTCGGGGCTGTGAATGGACCTGCAGTGTTCGTTCCGCTGGCGCTGACTACCGCACTTGGCCTGCCTTTCCTGATTACAGCGCACAAAAGGCTCCGTATCCGGGAGCTTGCCGAAGCGAGTGAACAGCGTAATCTTAGCCTTTGAAATTTAAAATCCCCAAACCAAGCGAAGGAGCTGGGTTTGGGGATTTTTTGGCGATGGTGATGTTTTTGCCGTTGCTGATGTTATTGCTGATGTTAGAATTTATCCGCGTGTGTTAGTTAACATAATATTAATTATGTTAACTAACTTTGGTTATACATTTTATACTACCTGTGCAGCTGATGGCTGACGTAACCTATTAGCTTCAGTCATCCCATAATTTCAGCTGGAGCCAAATAGAGTTAGCGCCTATCGTCGCATCAGCCCGTTGTATTCGGTTTTTAGATTACATTTGAACCATGTACCTCGCACCAGCCCAATGTATTCGGTTTTTCGATTATATTTGGCTTACGTAGCGCTCCCGGTCCCATTGTGTTCGGTTTTTCGATTACATTTGACCTACGTGGCGCGTCCAGTCCAATTGTGTTCGGTTTTTCGATTACATTTAGCTTACGTGGCGTACCCATTCAAATTGTGTTCGGTTTTTCGATTACATTCGGCCTACGTGGCACTCCCAGTCCAATTGTGTTCGGTTTTTCGATTACATTTGGCTTACGTGGCGTACCCATTCCAATTGTGTTCGGTTTAATACGAAAATAAAAGTATCGGAAAATGCGCCGCAGACTGGATTTTGACAAAAAAAGACCCACCGCCCCAAAATTACGTTTCGTTTTTTTTGAAAAAGGGGAGACTATTGGATAGG
>NZ_JABMKX010000010.1 GCF_013204885.1 Paenibacillus tritici | reverse complement strand
GATGGACGTACCGCTGGTGCATCAGTTGTTCCGCCAGGAGCATGGCTGAGTAGCTACGTACGGACGGGATAAGCGCTGAAAGCATCTAAGCGTGAAGCCCCCCTCAAGATGAGATTTCCCAGTATGTAAGACCCCTTGAAGACGACGAGGTAGATAGGTTGGAGGTGGAAGTGCAGCAATGCATGGAGCTGACCAATACTAATCGGTCGAGGGCTTATCCAAATACACTAACACACAGATTCGTTTCGGATTCAGTTTTCAGGAATCAAATCCTGAAGCATTTACGCTGTAAATGCCCGTTTGGTGGCGATAGCGGAGGGGTTCCACGCGTACCCATCCCGAACACGACCGTTAAGCCCTCCAGCGCCGATGGTACTTGGACCGAAGGGTCCTGGGAGAGTAGGACGCCGCCAAGCGGACCATCCACACACACTGTGGTATTTTTTTTGCCCTTATTGGTTACATATTCCCTGATAGCTCAGTTGGTAGAGCACTCGACTGTTAATCGAGTTGTCACAGGTTCGAGTCCTGTTCGGGGAGCCACCATGGAGAGGTGTCCGAGTTTGGCCGAAGGAGCACGATTGGAAATCGTGTAGGCGCCACAAGCGTCTCGAGGGTTCGAATCCCTCTCTCTCCGTAGCATTACTTTTGTACAAGCAATACTTTTCACATAACATGGCTCGTTGGTCAAGGGGTTAAGACACCTCCCTTTCACGGAGGTAACATGGGTTCGAATCCCATACGAGTCACCAATTTCTTCTTCGATGAATGGGATGAGAATTCCCTGGGTTCGTTGAAGCATAGGCATCGTTAGGAATACTTCGCAATCTCGTAACGGAGTGGAGAGTATCCCATACGAGTCATACATGGAGGCTTAGCTCAGCTGGGAGAGCATCTGCCTTACAAGCAGAGGGTCGGGGGTTCGAACCCCTCAGCCTCCACCATCTATGATTAACTGAATAGATCTTTACCAATGACGCGGGGTGGAGCAGCCCGGTAGCTCGTCGGGCTCATAACCCGAAGGCCGCAGGTTCAAATCCTGCCCCCGCAATTTATCCCCACAAAGTGAAGAGATGCTCTGTAGCATATTCCGAGTACTTTCCGGGGACCCCAAAGTGCCAAACATGGAACCGTGGTGTAGTTGGCCTAACATGCCTGCCTGTCACGCAGGAGATCGCGGGTTCGAATCCCGTCGGTTCCGCCATTTTTATGGTATTAAGATGTCAGGGTTTGAGCATCCTATATCTCGAAGTATAGAGTATCCACCCGATTCCGTAGTGTTCTGCTAATTATAATATTGGGGATTAGCCAAGCGGTAAGGCAACGGACTTTGACTCCGTCATTCATAGGTTCGATTCCTATATCCCCAGCCATCTATTTTTGATTGTTTTTCTCATGAGAGCCATTAGCTCAGTTGGTAGAGCACCTGACTTTTAATCAGGGTGTCGAAGGTTCGAGTCCTTCATGGCTCACCATTTTCTTGTAACGTGTGCGCGTGTGGCGGAATGGCAGACGCACCAGACTTAGGATCTGGCGTTTCACGACGTGGGGGTTCAAGTCCCTTCACGCGCACCATGTTTTTGCGGACGTGGCTCAGCGGTAGAGCATCGCCTTGCCAAGGCGAGGGTCGCGGGTTCGATTCCCGTCGTCCGCTCCATATAGATTTTGCGCCCTTAGCTCAGCTGGATAGAGCGTTTGACTACGAATCAAAAGGCCGGGAGTTCGAATCTCTCAGGGCGCGCCATTTATAACTTCATTGAATCATCAAAGTGTCCTCAAGATTCGAACGAGTTCGTTGGAGCATTGTCTTCGATAGCACAACTTCGCAATCGGATGCGCAGCATCCGTATCTCTCAGGGCGCGCCATTATTACTTCATTGAATCATCGCTTCACTTGTATTAACGGGATGTAGCTCAGCTTGGTAGAGCACCTGGTTTGGGACCAGGGGGTCGCATGTTCAAATCGTGTCATCCCGATATTTCACCTTTGCGGGTGTAGTTCAATGGTAGAACTTCAGCCTTCCAAGCTGATAGCGTGGGTTCGATTCCCATCACCCGCTTAAATATTTGCCGTAGAAGTCCGTCAACCATAATTGGTTGGCGGACTTTTTTGCGTACAGCGGGGAGTTGCAAGAGGTTGCCGCGAGTGTTTTTGCAGACAGTTATCTTCCGGTAGAACTGATATAGTATAGCTATGGAAATCATAGGTGACATTTACGTGGAAGCTAAGGAGCATTCGTTATGACAGACAAGGTGATTCGGATTTTCAAAATTATTAATGCAATTCAGGCCAATCCCGGGATTACTGCGGCAGACTTGGCCTTCAGGTGCGAGGTGAATATTAGAACGATCTACAGGGATCTTGAGGTGATCAGCCATTTTGCCCCGGTTACGAATGAGGGAAGGGGGACGGGCTACAGGTTCATGGGGAAGTTCTTCATGTATCCGCTGGATTTCTCTGAGCAGGAGTCGTTGGCTTTCTCGCTGCTGCCTTCGGTACTGAATCAGGGTAAGATCCCGCCGGGCTTTCATTCCGCTTACGACAAGGTGATGGGTACGCATCTTAAGGAGAAATCCAGGCAGAATGGAATCCTGGAGAATATTGCCGATATTATCCAAATGGGCACCCCGGCCTACCGCAAGGAGAGCCGGAATTTCCTGCAGCCGCTAATCGGGGCGATTCTGGAGCAGCGCAGCATCCGGACCATTTATCACTCGCAATCCCGTAATGCGACTACTGCACGGGAGATTGACCCCTATTATCTGGTCCCGCGTGATCAGCGCTTTTATCTGATTGGCTATTGCCATCTGAAGGGAGCCATCCGCACTTTTCGGATTAGCCGTTTTCAGCAGGTAGAGATGACGGCCTCCACTTTTGATAAGGGGAATTTCAATATTAAACATTACTTAAAAAATACATGGTCGATTAACCGAGGCACCCGGAATATTACGTTCAAGGTACGGTTTCATCCAGAGGTGGCGCGTTACATCAGAGAAGAGGAGCTGTTCGTACACCCGCGGATGAGTGACGAAGGAGATGGTACGATGCTGTTTGAAGTTACCGTTAATAATGAGAAAGAATTCACGAAGTGGGTGCTGCAATATGGCCCTAATGCGGAGATCCTGGAGCCGGAATCCGCCAGAACCGGACTGAAGCTGCAACTGGAGCAGTGGCTGGAGGTGTACCAGCAGTAATTAGATGTTAATTAATTACAAATTTTAGCTAGAATATGTCGAAATGATAAGATTATTATGCTCATTTGGGAAATAAGGGGTTATTTAGAGATATATCTGCCGGGAAATAATTGACCAGAGCCGGGAAGCAGAGTATTATTGGAATATAATGGAATGATAGGAGGCAAGATAGAAATTGCTGGAACTGGATGGGATGAATGAAGACTCTTTGACAGATATGCTTAAAGTTTCGTTTTCATGGGAGAACTGGACAGCAATTCTCGAGATTTCAGATAAGCTCTTTGAACTTGCGGTTCTAACCTACGGCTCCCGTCAACAGGGTGCAAAGAAGCCTTACCTGAAGAAAAATATAGCGTATTACCTCGGCTACAGTTTGTGCATGAAGGGCATTGCCTATCAAAAGCTGGGTAACCTCGCTGAATCAAGAAAGTGCATAGGACTCTATTCGGATATGAGCTGGGTTAAGAATCTGGATCATGAAGCTTACGCTGAAGTGGAATACTACAAGAACATTGCTATTGCTAACACCTTCGTTATTGATCTGCTGGAAGGTAAGGTAGAAGTGCTCGCTGACTATGTTGAATTCATTCGTACAGGTGACAAGGAGGAACTGCTTGCCTGCCTGATTACAGTATTGGAATCTGCCATTAAATACAACTTTTCAATTGATTGGGTACTGGATGAATTTCATGATCAGTTGAAGGAATTGAGCTGTAGAGAGAAGCAGGAAGACATACGGTACTACATAGACTACATGCATCTTAGTGCAATTTATTTGTATAAAAGGGAAAAAATTCATGATGCAATTAATTTGACTCTCTATATTTTGGTAATAAGTAGTAAACTTTATGATGGGACAGGCTTTCGGAAGATTGTTTCATTTTATGAGCATATCCGGAGCCATGCTTCTGCAGAACAACAAGAATCTTATCAAAATATAATGAAAAATATCTTAGAGAGGGAGTTTTTAAAAGATGAAAAAGGCGATCTCGTTATTAACAGCCGTATTGTTGATTAGCTCCAGCGTAGTTGTAACAACGGTAAGCGCAGGCGGTCATCTATCAGCATCCTCGGGTAATATATCTATCAACAATCATGGAGCAGGACACTAATCCGAATTCTCTGTCTTATTATTCTGGAAATATAAGTAGTATATAATGCAAAAAAGGGGTAAGCGATGCTTACCCCTTTTTGCTGCTGCTTCCAGGTTACTCGGTTACAGCCAGCCCCAGCCCGTCAGCGATACGCCGTCCAAATTCCGGATCAGCTTTGAAGAAATGACCTATCTGGCGAAGCTTGATCTCGTCGGACTGCACTGGAGTCATGGCGCCTACAATGTTGCGCACAAGCCGGGCACGTTCCTCTTCACTCAGCAGACGGTACAGGTCACCCGGCTGGGTGTAGTGATCGTCATGGTCATAAGGAACACTGTCCGCCTGGCCGGAGACTTCGAATGCAGCCGGTTTATGCTGCGGTGACTCGGTAGCTCCGCCGGAGCTGTTGGGCTCATAATAGACGGAGCCTCCTCCGTTATTCGTAGCATTCATTGCGCCGTCGCGCTGATTATTGTTGACCTCTGCGATGGGCCGGTTAACCGGCAGATGGTTATGATTCGCTCCTACCCGGTACCGGTGGGCATCCCCGTATGCGAAGAGACGGCCCTGAAGCATTTTATCAGGGGAAGCTTCTATGCCGGGCACGAATGAGCCGGGGGAGAAGGTAGCCTGCTCCACTTCAGCGAAGTAATTCTCAGGGTTGCGGTCCAGCACCATACGGCCAACCTCAATCAGCGGATAATCCTTCTGGGACCATACTTTGGTGACATCAAACGGATCGAAACGGTAGGTGTCGGCATCCTCTACAGGCATGATCTGCACGTGCAGTCTCCAGGCCGGGAAGTCCCCCTTATCAATAGCGTTGAACAAGTCCTCCGTATGATAATCCGGGTTGTCAGCGGCAAGCTGTGCAGCCAGTGTAACATCGAGGTTCTTGACGCCTTGCTCTGTCTTGAAATGGTACTTCACCCACACGGCCGCGCCTTCAGCATTGACCCACTTGAAGGTATGGCTGCCGAAGCCGTGCATATGACGGAGGGTAGCCGGAATGCCGCGGTCAGACATCAGAATCGTAACCTGGTGCAGAGATTCAGGAGAGAGGGACCAGAAGTCCCAGACGGCATTCGGGTTCTTCAGATGGGTCTGCGGATGGCGTTTCTGGGTATGGATAAAGTCCGGGAATTTAATCGCATCACGGATGAAAAAGACAGGCGTGTTGTTGCCGACCAGGTCGTAGTTGCCTTCTTCGGTATAGAATTTCACGGCGAAGCCGCGAGGATCGCGCACGGTGTCGGAAGACCCCGATTCTCCGGCAACAGTGGAAAAGCGGATGAACATCGGTGTGCGTTTGCCGACTTCAGACAAGAAGGAAGCCTTCGTATATTGGGAGAGATCATTGGTGACTTCAAAATAACCATGGGCCCCGGCGCCTTTGGCATGGACGACACGTTCAGGAACACGTTCCCGGTTGAAATGGGCCAGCTTTTCCAGCAAATGAACGTCCTGCAGCAAAGTAGGCCCGCGTGAGCCTGCTGTCATAGAATTCTGGTTGTCGCCGACAGGGGCGCCCCAGCTTGTAGTCAGTTTATTGTTATGATTCGGAGTCATAAACACAATCACCTCGTATTAGGATTTGATTTTAGAATAAGTATAAGTTTCATGATAACAAAAAAATTAATAAAATCAATCCTTTTTTATAATTATTATAATTAACAATATGCGGAAGGCGCTTGGTTCATGTTCGATCTGCCCCTCTTTCAGGGAGAAATTTGAACAAAACCCTCCACGTATAAACGTGAAGGGCCATGGATTCTGGCGGTCTGAGACCGGTGGTGAATGTATGGATAGAGGTGCTGTTGGTGGAGGCTAATTAGCTTGGAATGTACATTCTGGTATAGTATTCGTCCAGCATACGTTTGGTGGCGAACTCGGTGCGGGTGGTCTCGATGCTGCGGTGCATCATCTGTACCCACTGTGCCTGATCCTCATAAAAGACTGGAAGGACACGGTTCAGAAGCGTGTCGTATAGAGCGTCACTGTCGTGCCTGTCGAGCACTGCAAAATCGGTAGTCTCGAAGCCGTCACCAATCTGCCAGCCGTTCTCTCCGTCTATGCAGGCTTCCGGCCACCAGCCGTCAAGGATCGAGCAGTTCAGGACGCCGTTCATGGCGGCCTTCATGCCTGAGGTTCCGCTTGCTTCCAGCGGTCTGCGCGGATTGTTGAGCCAGATATCCGAGCCGCGGGTCAGCTGTGCCCCGATGGTCATATCGTAGTTCTCCAGGAAGACTACGCTCTTCGGATATTTTTTCATCATGGCTACAAGGTTGCTGACGATCTTTTTGCCGTTGTCGTCGAGCGGATGCGCTTTGCCGGAGAATACAATCTGGATCTTGCCGCTCTCCAGATAAGGCTCAATCACCTCCGGCTGGGAGAAGATCAGGTCACTGCGCTTGTAGGGAGCCGCCCGGCGGGAGAAGCCGATGAGCAGATGGTCCGCATTCAGGGCGATGCCGGAGCGTTCCTCAATGAAACCGATCAGCTCCTGCTTGATCTCCTTATGCACGGCCCACAGGTCGCCGCCCTCCTCGAAGGCACGGGTCATCCGCTCATCTACCCAGGTAGGGGTGTGAATCGCATTGGTGATGCCGATGATCTCTGATCTGCCGGCGACTTCCTTCCACATTTTGTTCGCGGTATCGGCATGAAGCTGGGCAACCGCGTTCGAGATCCGTGACAGCCGCAGACCGGCAACCGTCATGTTGAAGGGGTCGCCGCCGATCCGCTCCATCTGGTCGCGGGTTAAGCCGCCGAAGGCTCCCATGTATTCGAGACGATCCAGCGGATGGGTCTCATTGCCTTCCTTAATCGGTGTATGTGTAGTGAACACAACCTCTTCCCGTGTAGCTTTCCAGGCTTCTTCAAAGGTACTGCCGCCGGACATCTTCTCACGGATCAGCTCGATCGCTGCCAGAGCCGCATGTCCTTCATTGAAGTGATACACATCAATTGGAATCCCCAGGGCACGCATGGCTTTGACGCCGCCGACTCCAAGGACGATCTCCTGCGCAATGCGCTCTTCCCCGAACCAGCCGTAGAGCTGGCCTGTGATCCAGGCGTCGCTGTTCTCGGGAATATCCGTATCCAGCAAATAGAGCGGACGGTTTCCGAAATGCTCTGTCTTCCACACTTTGCAGACGACATCGGTTTTTCTGACTTTTACCGTTACGCTGACGCCTGTATCTTCCAGGAAGTCATACACGTAGTTATGATAGGAGTCGTAGGGGTTGCCGTCTGCATCAATCTTCTGATCGGTGTAGCCTTGTTTCCATTTGAGTCCAATAGGGATGATGGGAGCCCCGATATCCTGTGCGCCTTTGATATAATCTCCGGCCAGAATGCCCAGACCTCCGGCGTACATTTTGAAGTCGGAATGCAGTCCGTACTCCATGCTGAAATAAGCTACTGACGGTAACTGGTTCTCGCTCACTTGATAAGCCTCCTAAATACGAATTAGATGGTACCGGGGATAGGAATTGCTGTAGGCTGTATCTAAGATGCAAACGTTTGCTCAAATGGGGAGAGACATGCTCTGGAAGCGATTGCACAATTATTCTAGCATAGTTATGCTTAAAAAGCACAGCGAAGTTTCGGTGACGAATTACAGCCTGCGGCCCGTATAATAAAAATTTGATTAACCTGGCAGAAGGCCATAATATAAGGGGAGCATAATCGGTAATGCCGCCGCTGCTGTCCTTTGTATGGAGAAGGCAGCCTTCAAGGCGCATACGTAATGAAAATAAACCAAGTGGTGGTGTAGAAGGTTGAGTATAGTTGTAATTGGAAGTCTGAATATGGATATGGTCGTACGGGCAGAGCGTGCACCGGAAGCCGGTGAGACCTTGTTCGGTCAAGGCTTTGCCTTGTCTCCGGGCGGAAAAGGAGCGAATCAGGCTGTTGCTGCGGCCCGGCTTGGTGCAGATGTAACGATGATCGGCAGAGTGGGGAAGGACGCCTTCGGCAACGGATTGCTGGAGATTATGCAGCAGGAGCAGATTCATACGGAGTACATCTCACGGAGCGAGTCCCAGGCTACAGGGGTAGCTTCGATTGTGGTGGATGGCGCTGGCGAGAACCGTATTATTGTAGTGCCGGGTGCGAATGTGGAGATGACCCCGGAGGATATTGAAGCCCTTGAATTTGTTATTGCCCAAGCCCGGATAGTGGTCATGCAGCTGGAGACGGATCTGGCGATGTGCGGGGCTGCGGCGGCTATTGCGTCCCGGC
This sequence comes from Paenibacillus tritici, assembly GCF_013204885.1. GTDB lineage: Bacteria > Bacillota > Bacilli > Paenibacillales > Paenibacillaceae > Paenibacillus_AQ > Paenibacillus_AQ tritici. Next base: position 346,411 of record NZ_JABMKX010000010.1, on the reverse strand, counting down.
ACGGGATTCCGGTGATTCTTAATCCGGCTCCGGCCCGGCCGCTTGGTGACGAACTGCTCCGGCATGTAACCTACCTGACTCCGAATGAGACAGAGGCGGGGATTCTGGCCGGTATTACTGTAGAGAGCATTGATGATGCGGAGCGTGCGGCACGGATTTTGCTGCAAAAAGGGGTTCAGCACATTATCGTCACCCTGGGCTCCAAAGGAGCGCTGATCGTGAATGCAGCGGGAAGCCTGCATGTTCCCGGCTTCCCGGTCCACGCTGTCGATACAGTAGCTGCCGGAGATTCCTTCAACGGGGCGCTGGCCTGGCAGCTTACCCGCGGGAAGACGCTGGATGAAGCGGTCCGGTTCGCGAATGCTGTAGGTGCCCTGGCTGTCGGCAAGGCGGGAGCGATCTCGTCGCTGCCCCGGCTGGATGAGGTGGAGCAATTCCTGCAGCAGGCTGCTGATGCGGAGCGTGGCGAACAGTAGTTGCACAAAATACAGTTATAGTTTATACGGCGCGAATCCAGCATCAGCTATCCAATCCAACCAGCTCTCCTCTTAAGCTATCCCTGGTACCGGACGTAATAGCAAGTCTGCCTGATAGCTTTCCACAGAAAAGCTAGCTTCGGAAGCAGTGTCCGTCTGCGGATTTCCATAAATGTTGCACAATTTGCAGCTTTGATTCTGGATAGCCAAGTATTTAGAAGGATTGTTGTATAAACTACAAGAATATTCCGGCTAGCCTGCTTGAAAAAGGTGAGATCCTGCCTTTTGTACAACAATTTAGGATTTGGGCCGATAGGATGAGAGAAATGTTGTAGTATTAGCAGGATTTGTAGAAGAAGGACAAGTACAATCTATAGAGTTACCCTCAAATGGAACCCGCAGAGCTCTGCGGTAGGTCATTCTCCGCAGCTCTGCGGGTTGAGCGGCTAAATCTCAAATTCTCAGGCATGGCCTGATACATAAGGAGCTGAAACGATGAGCGGTACAGTAACCGTCAAGAATGTAACCCTGGGGGAGGGAATCCCCAAGATCTGCGTTCCGCTGGTCGGAACGACGTTATCCGGGCTTCGGGAAGAGGCGGAGGCGCTTAAGGCTCTGGCACCGGATGTGGTGGAGTGGCGGAGTGATTACTTCAACCAAGTGGAGGATCTTGGAGCGGTAACGGAGGCTCTACGGGAAATTGGGCAGCTACTGCCGGAGGTTCCGCTGATCTTCACGTTCCGCAGCGCCAGGGAAGGCGGGGAGAAGGAGATCTCCACGGAATATTATATCCGGCTCAACGAAGCTGCGATAGCGAGCGGACTGGTGGATATTGTGGATGTGGAGCTGTTCAATGAGGAAGCGGATGTCCGCAGACTGATTGCAGCGGCGCATGAGCAGGCGGTGTTCGTGATTGTCTCGAATCATGACTTCCAGGGGACGCCGCCTCTGGAAGAGATCGTAACCCGGCTGCGCCGGGCACAGGAGCTTGGCGGCGACCTGCCGAAGATTGCCGTGATGCCGCAGAAGGCGGGAGATGTGCTGACCCTACTGGCAGCAACGAACCTGATGCAGGAGCAGTACGCGGATCGTCCGATCATCACGATGTCGATGGCCGGTGAGGGCGTGATCAGCCGCCTGGCCGGAGAGATCTTCGGCTCGGCACTGACCTTCGGGGCGGCCCATAAGCCATCCGCTCCCGGTCAGGTAGCGGTTACCGAGCTGCGCAGGGTGCTGGAGCTGCTGCACCGCAGCTTATAACTTCTGCTGCGGTTGCCTGTGCATACGCAAATACGGATTCGAAGAGTAGGGTGTTCCTGAGCCAATTGAACAATGGCACATCACTTGCACCCAGGCAGAGAGGAAGGGATATTCATGACAGAATCCATTCTGGTTGTTGAGGATGAGGTGAGAATTGCCCGTCTGCTGCAGATTGAGCTGGAATGCGAGGGGTATCGTGTAGCCATTGCAGGCAGCGGCCACCAGGGGCTTGAGCTGTATCAGGAGCAGCAGCCGGATTTGCTGCTGCTGGATGTGATGCTGCCCGGATTCAGCGGAATAGAGCTGCTGCGGCGTATCCGGGCAGTGGATGCAGATACTCCCGTTCTGCTGCTGACTGCCAAAAGCTCGGTGGAGGATAAGGTATCAGGGCTTGATTTGGGGGCGAATGATTATATTACCAAGCCTTTTCAAATAGAGGAGCTGCTGGCCCGGGTCCGCGCTGCGCTGCGGCTGGCCTCAGGCCGGAAGACGGCGGAAGCAGCCTCGCTGCTGCGGGCGGATGATCTTGAACTGAACGAAGCTACGCGTGAGGTAGTCCGGGCGGGCAGACAGATTGAGCTGACGCCGCGGGAGTTCGATCTGCTGGTGTATCTGCTGAAGAATAAGCAGCAGGTGCTGAACCGGGAGCAGATTATGACAGCGGTCTGGGGTTATGATTATTACGGTGATACGAACATCGTGGACGTCTACATCCGCTATGTCCGCAAGAAGCTTACGCTGGATAATCAGGAAGAGCTGATTCATACCGTGCGGGGCATCGGCTATGTGCTGAAGGATTCTCCATGAAGCTGCGGAGCACCATACATCTCTACTCCAGTGTGCTGTTTGCTGTACTGCTTGTGATGATGAACCTGTTCATCTACCTGATGTTCAGCCGGTTGTCGATAGACAGTCAGCTGGAGCAGGCAGCTGCAGAGACGGCAAGGATTGCCGCGGATATGAGAAGGGCGGGAGAAGGGGTGGCAGCGCAGGAGCTGCTCCGGGCCTATGTGCCGATTGAAGGAATGCTCCGGCTGCTGTCTGCAGACGGAAGCGGTCCTGCCCCTGTTACCTCTGCCTCCGAACAGGAGATCAGCCGGCTGAAGCCGGTCTATTATACAGACAAGCAGATTAAGAGGATTCAGACGGGCGGACGCTCTTATGCATTCGTGAGCATTCCGGTCATCTGGACAGACGGGAACGTCAGGAATGTCCAGACAACCAAAAGTCTGGAGAGTACTATGAATACCCTGCGTGTACTGCGGCTTGTGCTTGCCGGGGCCACGGCTCTGGTGCTGCTGCCCTTGCTGTTATCCAGCCGCCTGCTGGCGGGGCTGATTATGCGCCCGATCGTCCACATGACGGCTACCATGCGGGAGATCCGCAATAGCGGGAAATTTCGCAGACTTACGCTGAAGGAGACCTCCAGGGATGAGCTGACGGAGATGGGACACACCTTCAATGAGATGATCGCGCTTCTGGAGAGCAACCATGTGAAGCAGGAGAAATTCGTATCGGATGCGTCACATGAGCTGCGTACCCCGCTGACGGTAATCGAGAGCTATGCCAGTCTGCTGAAGCGCAGAGGGCTGGACCATCCCGAGCTGTTCAATGAATCCGTTGAAGCTATCCATTCCGAAGCGGTTCGGATGAAGGAGCTGACCGAGCAGCTGCTGTTGCTGGCGAAGCATCATGAACACTCGGATCTTGAGTTGACCATGCTTGATCTCGAAGAGCTGGTCCGTGCCTCGGCCAAGGTCTTTCATAATGCCTACGGAAGAGAGATCATTGTTCAGTCCAAGGGCCCGGTTGAAGGATACAGCGATGGAGCGAAGCTGAGGCAGCTGCTGTTCATCTTCCTGGACAATGCCCGCAAATATAGCGATGAGGCAATCACTGTCAGCCTGGAAGCTTCCGGGCAGGAGCGGAGGATAGTCATTACCGACCAGGGCATCGGGATTCCTCCCGAGGAGCTGCCTAAGATCTTCGACCGCTTCTACAGAGTGGATGAGGCGAGGAGCCGCGCGGGCGGAGGTGCAGGCTTGGGGCTGTCGCTCGCTGCCGAGATCGCAGATGCTATTGGAGCGAAGTTATCCATAGATAGCGCTGTAGGCCGGGGAACCTCGGTGATGATCGAGGTTGCGGCTAAAGAGCAGGGGGGAGGTTAATGGATAAGGGACAAGTGAACAAGGAACGAGTGAATAAGCAACGAATGAACAAGAGCAGGGTAATCAAGGCTGCTATCGTCATAGTTATCCTTCTTGTGCTGGTCTGGGCGGCACTGCGAATATTCGGGAAGCAATCCGAACCGCTGTTGTCCAGAGAGCAGGCGGAGCAGGCAGTGCTGAACGAATATCCCGGAAAGGTGGGGAGCCTGGAGCTTCAAGCCGGACAATATATTGCGGAGCTTCAGACCGTGCAGGGGTGGTATAAGCTTAAGCTGGATGGAGCCACGGGTGAGATTATATCTATCGTGCTATTGAAGCATACCGTTGAACCGGTGGTCCAGCCAACGCCTTCAGTGTCCGGGGCCCTTCCGGGCGGAGCTGCTGCCTCGCCATCCCCTTCACCGCCCCCTACGCCGTCCCCGTCTGCGCAGCGCGTGGTCTCGGAGGATGAAGCTGTCCGGCTGGCTTTGCAGGAGGTGCCGGGGAAGCCGGATGATGTGGATACCGGCATCAACGAATCAGGTGCGTACTATCTGGTGGAGATTAAGACCTCAGACGGAAGGGAAGCTGTAGTCCAGGTGAACGCCATATCGGGCGGCATTATGTCAGTAACCTGGGAAGAGCCGGACGGGGGGAACTCCTGAGCTTTTTTGAGGTTTGGGGGCCTCGCAGAGTACCTGAATCAACAGTCGAAGCTACAGCTCCGCTTTGCGGGTTGCTTTTCTCATCAAATTCTAATGTTCCTCCCGCTGTCCTCTCATGTTCGGGCGTTATAGTTACTACATGAGCAGCACAGAATGAACTTAGGAGGCGTTATAGATGAACAAAAAGATATGGAGCAGTATGGCGGCGGCAGCATTGATTCTCGGAGGTGCTTACGGCATCGGTGAGGTTAGAGGCGGTACAGCAGAAGCGGCTGCAGCCGTGCAGAGTCAGAGCAAGACGCTGATTGGGATAAGCAAGGCTGAACAGATCGCTCTGAAGGCGGCACCGGGACAAGTTGAGAATATTGATCTTGAAAAGAAAGCCGGCAGCATGTATTACGACATCGAGATTCAGCAGACCAAGCAGGAAACAGAGGTCCGGGTCGATGCTTATACCGGTAAAGTGATCAGTGTGCGCAAGGATGCTGACGATGACCGTGACGATAATAACACGGCGGCTACGGCGCCAAGCGGTAAGATGATTACCGCAGCCAGAGCGGCTGAGGTGGCAGCAGCTTCAGTAAAGGGAACAGTAGCGGAAATTGACCTGGACCGGGACCATGGCGGCGCTGTGTATGAGGTAGAGATCCGCAACGGGCAGGTCTCGACAGAAGTGGGAGTCGATGCGTATACGGCGAAGATTGTGTACACGGATGTAGACTCTGAGGGCGATGACGACTGAGCAGTAGGCACTATAGAGAATTTAGCATATGTACAAGAGGCAGCCGTTGCAATCCGGCTGCCTCTTTATGGTGAGCAAGGTCCCCGCAATTCACCGGGCAACCGCCGAAGCGAAAGACCTGATTAGCGGGGACACGGGAGGTACCTTAACCTACTGCTTCGCTCCCGTATACACATGTACGGCATCCCGCAGGAACGCTGCCATTCCCGGACGGCGCTTGTCGTAATAAGCGGTGAAGCGCTCGTCATCGACATACATCTGAGCTACGCCTGCATGGGCTTCCTTGGTGTAAGTATCCCAATAGAAGCTGAGCCACTGGCGGTGCAGGTCCGCTGCCTTCTGCGCAAGCTCGCTTGCAGCATCCCCGTCCTCCATCGCCTGTTCGAGCGACGCGAACATGTCCGCTTCGAGCTGCTGAATGGCAGCGTACTGCTCCTCGGTCATGTTCTTCAGCTTGCGGTTCGACTTCTCGACCGCTTCCTCACCGTATTTCTCCCGGATCTCCTGACCGTACTTCTGCTCGTTATCCCCGATCAGCTTCTGCTTGAAGCCTGTGAATTTCTCCTCATTACTCATTGTACTTCTCCCTTCTGCGAATGCAATGGTCTGCTCGACGTTCGCGATCAGCTGGTCCAGCTGCTGTCTCCGCTGCAATAGCTTGTCATGATGCTCGCGCAGGGCGCGCGCTCCATCGAAGGAAGGCGAGTTGACAATGTCCCTGATCCCCTCCAGACTTAAGCCCAGCTCCCGGTAAAAAAGAATCTGCTGCAGCCGGTCCACCTCAGCCTGGCCGTAGATCCGGTATCCCGAGGAATTGATTCTGGCCGGCTTCAGAATGCCGAATTCATCGTAATACCGCAGGGTCCGCGTGCTGATGCCCGCGAGCGCCCCCAGCTTTTGAACAGTGTACTCCATGGTCTGTCTCCTCCCAGCTCTGTCTTGGCGTGTACAGCATGGACGGCTTCTGCGTCCCCGCCGTGTAAGCTTCTGCTTACAGAATTCACTCTACACCTTTACGTAACGGCAAGGTCAAACCTTATTTTTATGACGACAAGTACAGACGACTTCGCTGTCCTCTAAGAAGGACGGCACCGTTTCGGCGAGAAATAGAAGTGTAAGTTATCATGTGAAACCTATAAATTCTGGCGTAATCTTTTAAAGAAAACCGCCTTAGCGAAAAGGCGGTTTATTGAGCGGTCATTTTCAGTTGGCTGAATCACTTCTTGTATTAAGCTTCTTAAAACCCGCGTATTCCTTACCAGACTTCATATAACTTAATATCTTCCCGGCACATTCCACCGGACTGAGCTCTTCCGTATTTACTTCGAAGTCATATTCATCAAAGCAATAGACTTCGCTAAACTGTGAAGCTGCAAGTCCCGCCCTTCGATCTCCTCTTGCCTGCTCTCTTCTGATGAGCTCTTCCTGCGAACATAATACACCTATGAATAGCACAGGCTGATCAGAAAATTGATCATGAAATTCATTAAACCGCTTGCCATTGTCGATTACGGTATCCACAATTACATTAAAACCCAGTTCCAATAACAATTTAATGGTCGAATGGTACACCGAGAATATGGAATCATCAAGGATTTGTGAGACGACTTGATGATCTATTTCTTTTGGGGGATCATCCGGAAATTTATTGTTAATAAAATCGTTGTAATTATTAAAAAAATCATCAACGGATAAATGATAAAAAGGAATCTCTTGCTGATTGGTTAGTTCAGTCGATATGGAGGTCTTCCCGGAGCTTGAAGTTCCATTCAGATAGACTAATAATCCTTGCGTCAATGTAGTCCCATCCCTTCGCAAAATAATCATTGCCGCTGCCTTGGCGGATGATGAAGCCTGTCTACTTCTTGCCGAGCTGGGCGGCGAAATAGGCCTGTAGTTCAGCCAGCTTCCGGGGGTCAGCCAGCGCATCCTCAGCAGGGAAGTAATGCTCGGCTACCAGCTCCCAGGTAGGAACGATTTTTTGGGCGTTCATTGCTTTGATTGCAATCTTGACCGTCTTGCGCTCCCTCGCGTTCGAGAAGGTATCGACATAGTGCTGCGACCGCTCGAAGTCCAGTTCGCTGAAGACCGCACGGAAAATTTCTGCCGTCATCTTGGCATCGTCCAGCGCGCGGTGCGCCGAACCGGAAGGCTCAAGGCCAAACAGGGCCATGGCGCCTTCGACGCTGATATCATTGCTCAGGCTGCGGGCTCGCAGGACCCCTTTGAGCAGATCGAAGTAGGTGGCTTCCATCCAGTAGGAGTCATCCATCTTGTGCATCCGCACATCCTGGATAATCCGCTTCATATCCTCGCCGCCCCAGGTCAGCAGCAGTACGCCGTCCGGGCTCTGCTCCAGCCAGGCTCTGAAGGCGGTAATCACCTTCGGGAACCGGCTGGCGACGTCGATATCCTCTTGGGGGATGCCGGTTTTTTTCTTAATAAAAGAATTCAGGGTGGAGAAGTATATGGGTTTGATCAAGGCTGAGAATTCATCCTTAACCTGCAATGAAGCGTCTAACCGGACCGCTCCGATCTCAATGACCTCCATAGGATGCTCGCTGGCAAATTTGCGGCCGTTGAATTCGATGTCCAGAACAATATAATCCACAGGTAATGCCTCCGTTTCAGTGACTGGCGCTAGAATTGCACGGAAATGCGCCGACAATTCTATTTTAACAAAAAAAGAGCTTGTGTGGGAAATTCGGCGGTGAAATGGCAGATTGATGCAGGATCGGCGGTCCTTCGGGGACTGAACAGCCCGGTACTTGCCTGAAATCGTGCAGAAGTGCGGCAGGAGGGCCGGAATTGGGTATTAGACTTAGATAGTCTGTTTTCCATTAAGGTCTGTAGAAACAGGAGGGATGGATGTGCGGCTGTATGTGACCGTCAAAAGCCTGGGCAAACGCAAGCCGGTGCTGGAGCGGAAGGAATTGTTGCTCGGGAGGACTCCTGCTACGGTGAAGGAGCTGATTGAAGAGGTCGTGCTTCAGCAGGTGCAGGGGCTTGTGGACAGGCAGGGCCGCGGTGAGGTGCTTCCATTCCTTACGGGTGCGGAGATTGGGGAGCAGGGAGAGAACGGCAAGGTCGGCTTCGGTACGGTTTATAACGGTGAGCCGCCGGTTGCTGCTGAAGCGGTTGCTGCGGCACTGCTTGCTTTTGAGGACGGATTATATAAGGTGTTCCTGCAGGAGCGGGAATGTGCCTTGCTTGAGGAGCCGTTGCAGATTGGGGAGGGGGATGAGCTGGTATTCATCCGGTTCACCATGCTGGCCGGAAGGCTATGGTAGGAAGACTACGTAGAAGGGGGAACAGAATATGGCGGTAAGTAAAACGGAGGATCTGGAAGCGCAGTGGTATGCGGAGATGGAGGAGAAGGCGCGGGGGCTGGATGAAGAAACGTCAGGACTTGCGTCTATGGTTATCGGACTCAGCAGGCTGAGTTATTTAGGCGGTCAGGAGGATGAGAGTAAGGCATGCATGGAACGGCTGTGGACACTGGCTGGCGGCTGGACAGAACAAATATACGAACCGCTGCTGGAGGCTGTCAGGAAGCTGTTCAGCCCTTATACCGCCGGGGTTATGAACTACATAGTCGGGCATTGTACGGAGTATCCATATAGCAGGGGATACGCGCGCAGACCTTACCGTACCCGAAGTCTTGCGCTGCACAGTGCACAAATCCTAAGCAAGCTGAGCTCGCTGATCCTCATGGAGCGGCACGGTTTCGTCCTTGGAGAGTATCTGCGCAAAAAGGACAATGATACGGATTACAATGAGAGTTACCGCTTCAAGCTGGTCTTAAGCGATGTCATTGCCTGTGAGCTGGACCGTGAGGACAGCAGCGAGATGCTGGAGATCCTGAAGGAAATGGTCTACGGCGATAACCAGGCAGCAGTGCTCAGCTTCGAGGTGATCAAGGGAGTATTCATGAGTCACCGGCAGGAAGCGGTGGTTATGCTGGGCGAGCTGCTGCTGGCTGCCAGGCTGCAGGAGGGACTGCGCCAATCGCTGGTAGAACGGATGGATGAGGGGACGCTGGATAACAATCTGTATATGCTGAAGCTGATTCTGGATAATGATTTCGTCCGCTACAGCTCTGTCGTGCGCGCGTTGGGCGTGTGGACGGGAATGGGGCTGGAAGCCCAGAATCAGCGGGTGGCCAAGAGCCTGATTGAAGGGGCCTATCTGGTTCTGACGGATGAAGCGGTGAGGACAGCGTGGCTGGAGGATGCCAACGCGCATCATGTCTACCTGAGCCTGTGGGCGACAGCCGTATATGAGGAAGAGGATCTGTATGGACGGATTGAGACGCTGATGGCCAAGGGGCAGCTCTACCAGCGGATTGTGGCCCAGTATGTGCTGGCGAATAGCCAGCATAGTGAGCTGCGGCTGGAGAGTGCCCGGCAATCCCTGGAGGAGCAGGATCTGGAGCTGCAATACTGGGTTCTGACCAATTATTGCTACGGATACAGCAGGCTGTGGAGACCGGATAAGAACGGGCCGAAGCTGGACGTGCAGCGTTCTCCGCAGCTTGAGGAGAAGGAGGCGCGGCAGCGCGATTTCACTGCCCTCAAGGCCATGTTCCTGCGCGAGCCCCAGCGTGAATTAACCATAGAATCCAAAGTGCTGAATTTCGTTCAGGTGCACTATACCCCGGAGCTTCCGGTGCGCAAAATGCTGTATCTGACCGCATATGATATGGATAGCAGCTGGATTGCCGAGCTGATTGCGCTGAAGGATGAGCTGACTCCTGATCTGCGCGGCGAGCTGCTGGCCAGCTTCATCAGTGATCCTCTGGATCCGGTGCAGCGTGAATTCGTGTTCGCCAGTCTCGGCGATAAAAGCATGAAGAACCGTGAACTGGCCCTGGAGCAGGCCAAGGAGTGGACGCTGGATGCTGAGGAACTGGTGCAGGCAGAGGCGCTGCTGAAGCTGAAGACCGGATCGCTGCGCCAGAACGTGACCCGGCTGCTGCTTAACCAGCCCGATGCTGCCCTGGAAGGAAGCATCGGGAGGCTGCTGCAGGTGAAGAATGGCCTGCAGCGTCTGGCCGCACTGGAGATGGTGACGGTGCTCTTCGAGGATGAGCAGCGTAGCGGCGTCTACGAGACGGTGCGTCCCTTGGTGGAGGCGATTGCTGAGCCTGCGGCGAAGGAACGTGAGCTCATTGCGAAGCTGGGCCGCAGGAATGAATATACCGCGGCCAGCGGGTTCGGATTGTTCAACCCGGATGAAACGGAGCCGTGGCTGACCAGAGGACCCCAGCCTGGAGCATTCCGCTGGGATGAAGTGTTCTCCCTGCCCGTGGAAGAGATCAGGACCTTCCTGCAGGGGCTGGATGAGCAGATTCATGAGCAGCGGGATACCGAATATGTCAGCGAATTCTATTCCGGGCAGAAGGAGACTCTGCTGATTGGTGCACTACTGCGTACAATGAAGTGGGTTTCAGCCCGGGATAGAGAAGATTCTGAATCCCTGCTGGAGGAGTATCCGCTTCATGAGCTATGGTCGGCTTACCTGGAGCAGAGCGGCTGGAATCCAAGAATGCTGCTGGAGCTTAACTTCTATATCCTGCTGGAGGATCTGGATGACACGCTGGACCGCTATTTCAGGTACTACAGAGGTTCGATGGATTACCAGGAGATGAGGAAGCATAAGCTGCTGGAAGGCTGGCGGGCGGAATTCACGGAGCAGATCTATCCGCTGCAGACCATAAGGGAGGTAACCGGGCTGCTGGACGGGCTGCGGTACGGGAAGCAGGCGGAGACTCTGATCAGAGCATTCTATACGGACAGTGTCAAGCAAGACAACTTCAGCCTTGCCAACGGGGCGCTGAATGCACTCCTGGCCGCGATGCCGGAGGACAAGCTGGAGAGTGAGCCGACGCTGCTGAATGTGCTTGCCCAGCCATGGCTGAGAATGATGCGGGACCGGGCGCAGGAGCCGGAGGAGCGCAAGGAGCTGTTCAGATCCTTGTATACATTCGACCGGATGAATCCGGAGGATGCCAGTACGGTGCTGGAGCTGTATGATTATTTGAAGGCTTTTGAAGCCGGATGGATCGGCGAAGGGGAGTTATACAAAGAACTGCTTGCCGGCCAGAACAACCGTAACCACATGCGCACTCTTACCGGGCGCCATGTGGACTGGATTAACGAGAGTGAACAGATTGCCGGAATCCGCAAGGTGCTGATTGACCGGCTGCTGGAAATTGAGCTGGTCCGCGGAGAGCTGCCGACTGAAGTGACTCCGCTGGCGATGGGGCTGCAGCGGATCGAGGGCATGGAGTACTTTGTCCGTATTCTGGCAGGCCTGGACAAGGAGACCTTCATCCGTGGGTATGTATATGGCTACGGGAACAGTATCACGAAGAAGGAATCCTTCAGCCATCTGCTTAAGATCAGCCATCCCCGGGAGGGTGAAGATGCTGCACTCCTGCGGACGATGCTGAAGGACTCCGGTATTACGGAGAAGCGGCTGCTGGAAGCTGCGATGTATGCACCGCAGTGGATCGAGATTATCTCGGGTTATCTGGAATGGGAAGGCATCCGTAGTGCAGCCTGGTATTTCCACGCCCACATCAACGAGAGCTTCTCGGCGGAGAAGGAGACGGTGGTGGCGCATTATTCGCCAATCACGCCGCAGGACTTCAACGATGGCGCCTTCGATGTGAACTGGTTCCGGTCCGCTTATGAGACGCTTGGACAGAAGCGCTTCGATCTGCTCTATGACTGCGCGAAGTATATCTCCGCAGGCGCCAACCACCGGCGTTCCCAGCTGTTCGCCGATGCGACGCTGGGCAAGCTGAAGCTGGAAGAGATGAAGGAGTCCGTTCTGCTGAAGCGTAACAAGGACCATCTGCTCAGCTACAGTCTGATTCCGCTCGGCAAGAACCGGGAGCAGGATATCCGGGAGCGCTATGAGCTGATCCAGCGCTTCCTGGCAGAGAGCAAGAAGTTCGGTGCACAGCGGCGGGCGAGTGAGGGGCTGGCTGCACGGATTGCTCTCGGCAATCTGGCCCGCAATGCCGGATATGCCGATGTTACCCGGCTGATGTGGGATATCGAAGCCCGCAAGCTGGATGAGCTGAAGCCATACTTCGAGCCTCACGCGCTGGATACCGATACCCATGCCCAACTGATCATTGATGAGCAGGGACAAAGCGCGCTGGTCATCACCAGCAAAGGCAAAGTGCTGAAGTCGGTACCAGCCCGCTTGAAGAAGGATGCGTATATCGAAGCGCTGAAGGAAACGCGGAGCGAGCTGACCGCCCAGTTCCGCCGGGCGCGGCTGGAGCTGGAGCGCTCGATGGAATCAGGCAGCAGCTTCACGCTGCAAGAGATTAGCGGGCTCAGCAAGAACCCGATCCTGGCACCGCTGCTGCGCGGTCTGGTCCTGAAGAGCGGCAGCGCGCTGGGTTACTTCACGGCTAGTCCGCCTGCGCTGGCGGCTCCTTCCGGGGAGCAGCTTGCTCTTACGGATAAGGATGAGCTATTCATCGCTCATCCGCTCGATCTGTATAACAGCGGGCAATGGAGCCTGTACCAGAAGGATCTGTTCGACCGGCAGCTCAGCCAGCCGTTCAAGCAGATCTTCCGGGAGCTGTATCTGCCGAATGCGGATGAGCTGGCGAATGGCGGTGTATCCCGCCGCTATGCGGGCCATCAGGTACAGCCCCGCAAGACGGTTGCGCTGCTGCGGGAGCGGCAGTGGACGGTCAGCTATGAAGAAGGGCTGCAGAAGGTATTCTACGGCGAGAATCTGATTGCCAGGCTGTACGCGATGGCGGACTGGTTCTCTCCGGGGGATACGGAAGCACCGATGCTGGAGACGGTCCAGTTCTTCGACCGGACTACGTACAAGAACGTTATGCTGGATGAGGTACCGCCCCGGCTGTTCTCGGAGGTGATGCGGGATGTGGATCTGGTCGTCAGCGTGGCCCATGTCGGCGGTGTCGATCCGGAAGCCAGCCTGACAACGGTAGAGATGCGCCGGGTCATCGTTGGGGAGTCGCTGCGTCTGCTGAAGATCGGCAACGTCCGGGTGGACGGCAGTTATGCCCGCATCGACGGCTCGCTGGGCGAGTATGCGGTGCATCTGGGCAGCGGTCAGGTGTACAAGCAGGCGAGCGGGGCATTGTTCATTATTCCGGTGCATTCGCAGCACCGGGGCCGGCTGTTCCTGCCGTTCCTGGACGAGGACCCGCGTACGGCGGAGATTCTCTCCAAGGTCGTGCTGCTGGCTGAGGACACGAAGATTAAGGACCCAGAGATTCTGGCGCAGCTGGGCAAGGATCAACGAATGACACTTTAATTGAGCAATAATTTAAAAATGTTACAGGCACCGGCGCTGGAACTTAAGCACCGGTGTTTTTTATTAATATGCAATAGCTGGTAAGGGAAAGTGGATGAGTTAAGAATGCGACAAATGATTGAGAATGGGGATGATAGCTGTCGGAATATGTGTATAAATTGCGACAAAATATATTATTATATTTCTTTTGTTACAGAATATGACAAAAATGACTCTTCAACAACACTATAATCCATTAATATAGTTTTTTAATGATTTTTCCATAAACATCCTTACAGATGGAAGAACAGATGAATCACTGCAGGGAGGAATGTCTTAAAGTAATATTCATCATTAGGAATATTTTTAATGAATTTTATAATAACAAGTGATTTGAATCTAATCATAGTTTATTGTACTTGGGAGGATTGTATGCTAGATATATTTAAAGAGCATGACTTATCAACTTATGAGCAATGGTTGAGTCTGAACGAAGTGGATGACGTTGAAGTGGAAATTTGGAAGAAGATTTCCATGGAATTCATTGATCCAGATTTGAAATCCATGCCTATTAAATTCGACGTCCCAACAAAGGAAAAGAAAATTAGGGTGGACCTATTAGATATTGTCAGGAAAGAGCTTAAACTGACTTCAGCATGGCTTCCAAAAGCCCATTTATTTTTACTGTCTGACTGTGAAGGCGTTATTTTAGAATGTTTTGGATCGGAAACGGTTACAGAAATGTTGAATGTTCTTAATATTGATGTAGGGACATCATTCGCCCTAAAGGATGCAGGTATTAACGCAATATCTGTGGCCCTTTATACTAAGTCCGCTACTTTATTAATGGGAGAAGAGCATCATTTGAGAATGTTTGCAAATTGGACATGTGCTTGTATGCCCATCACATTTAAAAATATGGTAATTGCCTATCTGGATCTTTCTTTTCAGAATAAGGGAGAACTGCCATTGCTGGTAGCCCTTTTAGAAAACAGAATTAGTATTATTGAAAAAAAACTTTGCGAACATGATCCTGATCTTAAGAAAGAGTCCTTTTATTGCTCTACTGACAACTATAAATTTACGCCTCGTGAAAAAGAAATAGCTTATAGATGGTGGGATAATCAGAGTATTCTGAGAATCTCGCTGGAATTAGGAATTACTGAGGGAACGGTGAGGAATTTTATAAAAAAAATATATACAAAAACTGCATCAAATGAAAAGTTGCAGTTTATCAAGAAAATCAATCAAATTGTTCTAGAAGAAAATTAAATATTGTTATTTCATCTAAGTCATATAAACTTCCCAGTGGAAGAATATATGACTTTTATTATTTTGGAGACCTTTCTAGAGAATCCTTTTACTACTGTATCCAAAGTGGGATATATCTGATGTGAGAAAAAAGTGATATTTTGTAAATACAAGTTATTTAAATAAATTCGAAGTCATATAATGTACTTTTTGTATAGGAGGGCTAAAATGTTTTTTGGTAAAAACACCTCTCAGATTCTTTTTCTCTATTTTAGAATTTCTGACTATAACCTAATATCAGCTGAATATCTCTGGGATCACGCAATGATTAGAGGTTTTTTGCAAAAAAAAGGTATTGAGTCCACTCAATATATTCAATCTCAGTTGCCTTCAATTTATGAATTAACTGAAGAAATTGTGTTTTCCGGAGTGCAGCAATTGATAATAGGCGTGGATCAAAATAATTTGTGGTGCAGTAAATTAGTTACTAGGGAAATAAGGCGAATAGATGCGACGATTGAAATATTGTGGCTGACAGCCTCAGCTGACATTCAGGAGGAAGAAGGTATTCAGATCGTTGCATTGGACTACGCTGATTGCCTGGGGAAGATTCAAGCATGGATTAGCGGAAGTGTTAGAGGTTCTGCAAACAACGAGAAATGTGATATATCCGTAAATCCCTACAGTGACGGGTTAATACCTTCAGATAAGGCAATAACAGTAGGGCTGAGGCTCAGTACAGGCTGTCCGACAGAGTACTCGCTTGAACGTGAATTGGTTTTTTTGAATACCGAGAACCTTAACGGGATTATCCCTGTATTGGATGAGTCCCAATACATGCAGGACAGTTTGGTAGACGAACTATGCAAACTCAAGGTTAACCTTAATTTAAAATACACTTTTAGAGTGCATGTGAGAAGTGAACAGCTTGATGAAGCACAACTACAGCGTCTCGTGGCTGCTGGAATTAAGGATATAGTGATTGAGCAGGATATGGAAACCCTGAACCTAAAGGAAATGCTAAAACGCTATAAGGCCTGGGAGGAGATACACAATATCCGAATCAGGCTAAAGACCTTTTATCCAGTATCAGCGGATATTATGGACGAGTGGATCGAAATTGAACAAGGAGTACAAGTCCATGAGCAGGCTATTGTCAATGGCTACCTGTCTTTTGTAACTGGGCTATATCCGCCGGGGTTTATTAACGGGAGTGTTAAACATATCGGAATTACCGAGTCAGCGCTTTATGATTTGGACTATCACAAACACCTAAAAGAGTTTGTAGGTCTGAACTACTCCTTCATTATTGATAATTCTGATAAATTCTCTAAACAACCGGAGAGAGTCTCTGAAATACATGCCCGAGATTCAATATGGCGAAATAATCTATCCTTGTTTGGTGAAGTGAAAGATCTTCTAGGCCATTCTCAAAATGTACTTCCGCATCTTATTCTTGAAGAGATGTCGGAGGATGAATTTAAGTATGAACTTAACATTGATGACTTCTACCGAAAAGAGAAGCTGCAGATTGTAAAAATACCTTATGCATCAGATTCAGATTTAAATATTGCGAGCTACTCCTGTCAGTACAAAGTGCTTCTAATCGACTCTTCCGAGGATTTAAGTGCATTTCTTCGGGATGTTGAGTGTCTAAATCAATCAGGTGAAATTAATCATTCCTATCAAATACCTTCCCTGCTGGCTGAGAGTTGCCGTTGGAGCGGGGGGAACTGCAAGCTTTGCCAAATGCCGAGATTTCATACGGACGGATCAGGCCAAGTGAAACCTTGCGGAGGGAGCAGCAAAGGGGCAGGGTCGGTCAACGAAGGATATGCGGCGATTCTTCAAAATGTCGGGGCAGCTGCTGAGGAAGAACAACTTATACGGCAATGCAATGGCTGCGAGGTAGAGGCTCAGTGTTCGAAATGTACATTTCTTCCTGACTTTATGAGCCGTGAGCAATACTGTGCTACTCAAAAGAATCATAAGAGCATCAGCCGTTACATTAGTGTGACTAGTGTTCTACAGATGTTATCTAGAAGTTCAAGGCTGTTGTCAGGAGTTGAAGCGAGCCAGATCAAAATTTCCTCCAATCAATCTGTGCATTATTATGATGGCGATGTAGCCTGCTATAACAGCATTCATGTACCAGCACAGCACTTTTTTCTAATTTCAATACAAAAGCAGCCTTATCTCTATGATGCACTTAAGCACAAAATGCTAAAGGTTAATGAACCTCTGGCTGTTATTTTCGAGGCATTTCTAAAAGGAATAAACGAGAAGGAACTTTCAGATTATTTACAAACACATTATGAGATTAATGATGTACAGGCTGAAATGCTGGTTGAAGAGGCCGTTCAAAGTTTCGTCAGATTAGGTTGTATGCCTCAGAGCGTTATCAACAAGAAAATACTTGTAGAAGGTGAACATGTTGCTGGTTGAGAAAGAACTGTACCCATTTGTGCATCCGCTGAAGCCAATCATGGCAGGAAATGAACTTCCCAGTCAAATTGAAGGCAATGGAATTTATTTGAAAGATAACACGGGGAAGATTTGTATTGATGGTATAAGCGGTCTTTGGAATGTCTCGCTGGGATATAGGCATCCCGAAATCATAAAGGCGATTACCAATCAGCTGCATCAATTGCCCTTTGTCAATTTAGTTGATAATACAAATCCTACGACGCTAAAATATGCAAAAAGATTATTGGAGTTGCTCCCAGCTTCGCTTAACAAGGTAGTTTATACATGTACGGGATCGGAATCCGTAGAAGTTGCTATAAAACTAGCCAGAAAGTATTACGCCTTACGGGGCAATAGAGAGAAAAAAGAGATTGTATCATTTGCCTCATCCTACCACGGTACTTACTATGGATCGATGTCTGCTAGTGGAATCGACAGGAGTATCTCCGAAGATTATGGGCCTAAAGTACCCGGGTTTATATTTATTCCAGTGCCATTTTCTAATAATCGAGCAAGTGGTTGTTCCATAGAAGAGCACATCTTGAATCTTGAAGTTCTGTTTGAGGAATCAGGAGATCGCCTGGCAGGGTTTATGATGGAACCTATTCTCGGCTCTGCTGGAGTAATTCCAGTACCGGAGAAATATATGCAAAAGGCTAAAGCACTATGTGAGGAGTATGATGTGCTGCTTATCCTTGATGAGGTTGCAACAGGATTCGGACGAACGGGCATAATGTTTGCTCACGAGCAGTATAAGGTGATTCCAGACATATTATGTCTCTCCAAAGGTATTAATAGCGGATATTTACCTCTGGGTGCAACCGTATTAAGCAATAGAATCTATGAAGCCTTTGCAAGCACAAACAGTCATATAGAACATCTGTCTACTCAGAATGGAAATCCAATAGCTTGCGCTGCGGCTATCGCTACCTTAGATGTAATCAAAAACGAAAGTCTGCTCTCCAAGGTTGAATTGAATGGAAACTTGCTCAAAGCATTAATAAATGAAGCGTTAGGCAAACATAAGAATTTTCATGAGGTGAGAGGGCAGGGAATGATGATCGGGGTGTCCCTTGTCAAAAGCAAATCAACTTATGAATGTCTCAATATGGGCCAAATTATGCAGATTACTCATAAACTTTGGAAGAATGGGCTGCTTGTATATCCTTTTTATACAGAATCGCTAACAGCAGGATTTCATATTATCCCGCCATTTGTTATTACACCAGATGAAATTTCAAAGATAGTACAAATTATACGAAGGGTTCTTGATAGGACAGTATTTTAGCCACGCTGAACAT
Organism: Paenibacillus tritici; assembly: GCF_013204885.1. Lineage (GTDB taxonomy): Bacteria > Bacillota > Bacilli > Paenibacillales > Paenibacillaceae > Paenibacillus_AQ > Paenibacillus_AQ tritici. The sequence continues at coordinate 327,808 of NZ_JABMKX010000010.1, read as the reverse complement.
ACTCCAATAAAGGAGGTGAGAACATGAAAAAGGAACTTTTTATTCAAAGTGAAGAGCTTGAACAGATGGAAGCACCGGCTGATTGGTGGGTAGTTGTTGCAGCTGTGACGGCCACAGCTGTAACAGCCGCAACTTATGCAGGCTCAATTATTATTTTAACTTAGTAACTATTTTTATTTAGAAAGGAGGTGAAGATATTGAATCATGCACTATCTCTTCAAATGGAAGAACTTGAGGCCATGGAAGCACCAATGGAATGGTACTATGGTGTGCTTGCTACCATTGCTGTAGGGGGGACGGGAGTGGCAGTTGGATATGGAGTAGCTGCGGCAATTGCATTCACCTAAAAACTTTGATTGGAGCTGGCCTATTTGACAAATAACATAATGTTACAACTGGAAGAAATGGAAGAAATGATAACACCTGATGATTCGACTTATTTTTGGGGTGTTATTGGTGGATCGGCTTTTCTTGGAGGAGTATGGTATGGAGCAGTTCTATTCACATAATTTTAAAAAAACTAAGAGGTGATTTTAATGGAAAATATGAAATTGGAATTGGAATTGTTAGAGGAAGTTGTAGCACCAGGTGAAGGAAGGGACTATTTCTTAGGGTTCCTGGGAGGAATGGCGCTCGTTGGAGGTACTGCTACTATCATTAACATTGCCACTAGTGGAGCACTTATTGCGTTTACATAAACGATAGAACTCCGGCGAAAATCCCTCCTGAGTATTTATGGGAGGGATTGATTTAATTTCATCTTACAGTGGAGGTGTAACATGTCGACTGTCTTACAACAAATCGAGATTAATCAAATAGAAAAAGAAAGCTATATCGTCAAAAATAGATCTACAGGAAAATTTGTTAAGATCGGTGAAAGAGAAACTGATTATTTGAAATTCTTAACATCAACTGAGTATAGCAATGATTCTGCAATCTCATATACCGGTGAATTGAACTCTGAACAGCAGCAGTATTTGTTTGACAAGTATACGGAATGGGGATTCCTCTCAAATAATACTGCAGAATCTAGCGGAAATCAGACTAGACGACACAAATTCAAAACAATGTTTAATAGTGACATTACAACAATTAAGTTAGCAACTGTTAACCCTGAGAAATTCCTGAACTCCAATATAAAAATCATTAAATTATTATTTTCTCCATTAGTGATGCTAATCGGATTACTGATTATGTTGACTTCCGGATGGATGGTATTCAATCCAGAGGTCGTTGATGTGATATTGGAATACAAGTTAAATACTTCCGTTGTTATTTTACTTTATATCCTGATTATTTTAACCATTTGTATACATGAGCTTGCCCATGCGGTTACCTGTAAATATTTTGGAGGCAGGGTTGAAAAGCTGGGCGTCATGCTTTTTTATTTCAATCCGGCTATGTACTGTGATATTAGCGATGTTTATTTATTTAAGCATAAATGGAAGAAAATCGCTGTAGCATTCTCAGGAATATTTACTCAATGGATGCTTTCTGCCTTGGCGATCCAGTGCTATAGTTTTCTGAACTTTTTCTTTTCCTATAATCAACCGTTACTCCTTTATTACGCATTGGTTAACTTCGGGGTGGGACTCTTTAATCTTATTCCCTTTGTGAAACTCGATGGATATTGGATTCTAACTTATGTATTGAATATAACTAACCTGCGAGGGAAATCTTTCAACTATCTTTTATCATTCCTCAAATTTAACCCCTTGTACCGAAAGCAATATTCTGGAAAAGAAAAAGCAGCCTTTCTTATATATGGAACACTATCCGTGGTGTATACAATTTTGTTATGGTTCACAGCATTATTCAGCATTTATAAATTAGTGAATAAGTACTCGCCGATTGCAGGCTTGACCGTCAGCTTGGCTCTAGGAAGCATTCTAGGCTTGAACTTTATATTTACTATGCAAAAACAATGGAAATCGATCGAATAATTGAAATAAACTCACTCTGATAGGATGGATAAAACTTAATGAATGATATGGCAGATAATTCAATTTCTGTTCCTGTCAAAAAATTGTCCGGACAAGTTGCAGTTGTAACCGGGGCAAGCCGTGGCATAGGGGCTTCTGTTGCTAAATCACTCGCTGAAGCAGGGGCTTCGCTTGTTTTAACAGAACTACCGGAAAGAATGGACGCACTTCAGGCCTTTTCGGCCGATCTGGAACGGCTTTATAAGATTAAGGCGATGACTGTAGGTTTGGATGTCACAAAGTATATAGAAATAAAACAATTAATTGAACAAATCAAAAATGTTTTTGGTCATATTGATATTTTAGTGAATAACGCCGGAATAAATATGCTGGTACCAGCACTGCAGGTTTCGCCTGAGCAATGGGATCGAATTCTGGATGTAAATTTAAAGGGGAGCTTCTTTGTAACCCAAGAGGCTGCAAAGCTGATGATACCTTCGAAAAAAGGATCAATTATTTTCATCGCCTCCCAGCATGGGGTTGTCGGTAATGAGCATAGGGCTCCTTATTGTGCAAGCAAGGCTGCCTTGATTCATTTATGTAAGGCGCTAGCGATTGAATGGTCAAAATATGGCATCCGGATAAATGCAATATCACCTACGTTCGTTGAAACGTCTGAGAATGAAGCATTTCTACAAGATGCTAACTTTTTGCGTGTCCAGCTTCCCCGGATTCCGTTAAGAAGAATGGCCAAACCTTCAGATATAGCTGAGGCAGTGCTTTTTTTGGCTTCCAACTCTTCCAATATGATAACTGGTCACAACCTCATTATAGACGGTGGTTGGACTGCTCAATAGCAATGAGAGAGAGTGTGAGGATAAATGAACAAATTTCATGGGATATTCAAGCAGCTATTTGAATTACAGTTACCTGGAACAGAAGCGTTGGATTTATATGAGGGTTACTATGCTCAATTATATGAAGCCTTAACCTCACGGGATAATTATGACATCCCCATTGTCATGGAGCAGGCGCGGATTACGGGAGGGCCTGTTCTTGAACTGGCATCAGGAACAGCACGAATAGTGAAGCATATTGCTAACGCAGGTTACAGTGTAACCGGGGTGGACATATCTGATGATATGTTGGCAATTGCCCGGAAAAAGACGGAGATGCTGCCGCAGCGGATAAAAAAGAATATAACTTTGCATAAAGGTAATATGATTGATTTTCAAGTAGATGAACAATTTGCGCTGGTGATATTAACAGCTACAAGCATCAGTCTATTAAAAGATGAGGAAGAAGTAGAGTGTATGTTCAATAATATCTATGAACATGTTAAGGATGGCGGCAGATTCGTATTTGATTTATTGGATGATGAAAGCTTTGAGAACTCATCGCTTCGGATGGGCGGCATTGATGCCATTACGCTTAATCAAAGTCCTATACCGAAACAATTCATTCTGATGGGAGAGCAGCGGGATGCTAATCATTCCAAAAGAGCGCTGATGAATTTCTATTCAGAGGTTATTGCAGAGGATAGGACCTACAGATTCTTCGGAAGTACTGAAAAAACGTATTTCCAGTATGATGCTATCCTTCCTATTATCAAAAAAACCGGATTCAAGATTATTCAAATTGAGAAAAAAGAGCTGGCTAAAAATGAAATGATCTATATGTTTGTGTTAGAAAAATAGTATATAAGGCGGAAGGTGATTAACATGATTGAATCCCATATAGTTGTTATTGGTTTGAGTTCGTTACCTTATGATTCATTATTAAACGATCTAACAAGGTTAGAGTGTAAGGTCTCATTCATGGACAGTCTTGCAGAAATACCAGGTGAATGCAGTCTGGCCATTGTTTTTGGTGGATCCCGGGATCATGAAGAATTTAACAAGCTTTCGATAATATCTCATATCCCTTGGCTCCCTGTACAATATTCATCTACCTTCTCCCGCCTGGGTCCGCTTATAGTTGCAGAAGAAACACCATGTTACGAGTGTGTTGCATTAAGAATTCAATCATTAGGGTGCACTCAGGAGTTTATTCATAACAGACACTTCGAATTGTCTTTTGAGTTGTTGTGCAAGATTATCGTCCTTGAAGTAATTAAGTGGTCTGCAAGAGAGACTACTACCTTTGTCCCGGTGACTTTAAGTCACATGTTGGAATTTGATGCATTTCATTTAGAAGGGGAGCTATTCCCTGTTTACAAGGTTCCGAGTTGCCCGGTTTGCGGGTCCAGACATAAACAGGGAACCCCAAAAATGCCATGGAATATGGTGACGGTTTGATGGCCAAGAGATCGCTTATTAAGTCGATGTCAAGCTCGAGCAGTTGTCTGTCACCTAATTTGTCCAAAGCCATCAGCCCCAGAGGGGGGATGGTAAAGGAATTATTCAGTATGAGTCCAATAATGGGGGATCCTAAAGTATTCTTGAGTATTGCAGTTCCTGCAAACCCGAAATTTCTTAAGAAGGATTCTTTTGGATTAGTAGACAGTCTTGCAAGTGGAATTGGACTGTCTCTTGAACAGGCTAATAATTCTGCAGTCGCGGAAGCCATTGAGCGCTATTGTGCCTCTTACGTTCAAGAGGAGCTAATTACTGTATCCAGCTGGAATAAGCTCGGGTGTAATGCTTTGCATCCGGAGGAATTACCGTTATTCACGAAAGAGCAATACGGACAAGTTGATTTTCCGTATGCCCCTTTTTTAAAGGATACAACAATAGGTTGGGTTAGAGGATACAGTTATACACATCATCAAGAAAAATGGGTGCCGGCAACAATGGTGTGGGATGCCTACCTGCCGCTAAGCGATGAGGAGCAAAATATATGCTTTGGGCTAATGACAGGCTCAGCTGCAGGATCAACATGGGAGCAGGCGGCCATTGGAGCGTTGCTGGAGGTTATTGAACGCGACTCCTTTATGATTGCATGGTATAACAGCTTGAGTCCGACAAAATTAGATATAGAATCTTCTCGCATATATCTTATAGACGCGTTTAAGCCTTTGTTCGACAAGGACCGCTTTGAGTTGCATCTGATGGATGTTACCAGCGATTTAGGAATACCTGCAGTGTTTGGTCTACTGAAAACCCTGGAAGGAAAAATCTGCTTAGGAGGTTCAGCAAAGCTGAGTATGGCGGAGGCTGTAAAGAAAGCAATGTTTGAAATATCTCAGCTTTATATGGGCAATAAAGCATCTATATTTTCTAACAATAGAATTTCTATCCTCCCGGAGGAAGTAACTGAATATGCAATGAGGCTCCCTTATTATGCACAGCCCAATGCTGCAGAGGAAATGGAGTTTATTTATGCTTCAAATAGCTTTAGACCAGTAGATGAATGTAATGTGGCTGATACCATGGATGAACAACAGCAGTTGGAATATTTAGTGAACAAGCTGGCAGAAAAGGGCCTGGAGGTTATAGCTGTAGATTTGACAACAGAGGATGTTAAGGAATTAGGGATCCATGTTGTTAAAATGGTCGTTCCAGGGATGGTAGAGCTGCCGCGCAATGAAAACGAACGGATACTTACCAGCAAACGGATCTACTCCGTACCCGTTGATCTGGGAGTACGTACGTTACCAAGCAGAAGAGACGATCTAAACGCCAGTCCACATCCGTTTCCCTGAATGAATGAGTGCTAAAGGAGGAATGTTGCAATTGCTTAATTTAATCAACTGGCGTACTGATTTTGAGAAGAACCAGGACAATCTAGGCTCCCTTTATCACCATAATTCTTTTACATCAAAACTGTCGCCGCAATTATATAAGGCTCGATTCAAAGCTTTTAAGAATTTTTTTCTGAAACTAGGAGGAAACCTTCAAATCAGTGGACACTGCTACTCTGCTCCGGCAGTGCCGCTATTGTCCAGAGAAGGGGGAATTACAGCCGGAGAGCAGGTGCTGTTAAACTTCTATCATCTGGTGCAATCCGGAAAGAAGGGGGAATACAGCGATTTTACACCCTTTGTTGAGGAGCTTAATGTAAGGCCCGTGCAGCTTGACGATATGGATATTTACTTTATCCCGGTAGGAACAAACGGAGGTTTAGAACAAGTATATTATTTTAATCAGGAACATGCAGTGCTGGAGCAGATTAAGACAATCAGAGATACGGACATTAGCTTAATGTTTCCTCCGCAGATTCTGTCTTGTCTGGAATCGGAAGATTCTAAGCAGTTAAAAGGGATATACGTTTGTGTAGCCAACCTGTATCGTATTCAGATGCTTTTTGGTGAAAGAGGCTACCGGAATGCCTTGTTAAGGGCAGGTGGTATTGCAGAGCAGCTCCACATGGAAGTTTCGAAAATCACAGGGCAGCGGGAAGCTCGGATTACATCTGATTTTTATGACAAAGAAGTCAATAAGCTTCTTGATCTGGATGGATATTCGGAAGTTTCTTTAGTATGCGTAGCCATTCATGAAGTAATATAAATTATTGATTGGATGATATATATAACGATCATTATGATAAAAATACTTTACATTATGATCGAAATATATTACTGTGTACGCAGGGGGGATTCTTTTATGAAGAAGAAGGGAAAGCTCGTTAACAATCTTCATATTCTGCGTGCTGAGAAGCGATGGACACAGGACGAGGTTGCAAAGAAATTGGATGTAAGCAGAATGACCATCTCTTCCATCGAAGGGAACCGTTATAGCCCGTCGCTGATTCTTGCTTTTGAAATTGCCCGATTATTTGACAAGGAGATTACAGAAGTGTTCCGTTATGTAACCCATGAGGAAGATAAAGGAGGAGGGGATCATGTCTGATTGGCTGATTGTATTGTATTTCATTGTAGTTGTATTAGCCTTTGTTTTTCAAATGGTATTTCAGATCACTGAGGGTAAAGACGAGAGAGGCCAACAAATTTTAGGTTTTACAATGGGCCTTACATTTCCCATGATAATTGTGGGAATGGCTGTGCTGGAAATGGCCGATCATTTATCAGGACTCTCAAAAGCACAATACCATTTTTGGGTCATTTTAATCATATCCCTAACTTGTATTATACAGTCAATAGTCATATGGAATCGGCACCTTAAGAATTAACTCCATCTATATGTTCTTAAATCTATCCTAAGGAAGTGACGCTATGTACTCAATTTCTTTGAATCAAATCACTAAGCATTATGGTGCGAAAACGGTTGTTAATCAGGCTGAAATTAATATCAGGCAGGGAGAAATATTCGGTCTGCTCGGTGCAAATGGAGCCGGAAAAACAACCACAATGCGTATGGTTTTAGGACTTATTGCACCTGATCAAGGGAAGATAACCTGGTTTGGGAAAAGCTACACGGATCAATTGAGAAGAGCAATAGGGTATTTGCCGGAAGAGAGAGGTTTATATCCCAAGATTAAGGTAAGTGAGCAAATTCTATATTTTGCTGAATTAAGGGGAAGCACAAGAGCCCAAGCCGACAAGAATTTGAAAGACTGGTTGTCCCGATTCAACATCTCTGAATATTATGATAAAAGGGTAGAGGAATTATCTAAGGGCAACCAGCAAAAAATTCAATTCATTGCAGCAGTAATACATAATCCGCAGCTTCTCATCCTGGATGAAGTGTTCAGCGGTCTTGATCCGGTAAATGTAGAATTGTTGAAAGCTACAATAAAAGATATACAGGCACAAGGTACAACGATTCTTTTTTCGAGCCACCGGATGGAGCATGTGGAAGAGTTGTGCGAGAATATTTGTATGCTGCACAAGGGGAACACTGTTCTTGAAGGAAATCTGCGGGAAATCAAAAACACTTACCCGCGAGAGCGGGTATTACTGGAGACTGATCAGAACGTTAACGGATTCGAATCTCTTACAGGTGTCACAGATGTACAGAAGTCGGGAAGAAAATATGACATCCGCATCAGTGATTCCAGAGTAGCAAAAGAAATTATGGCTTTAGCTTCGAATCAGGCGGAGATTTTCCACTTTCAAATCATGGAGCCCTCTTTAAATGAAATATTCATTAGTAAGGTAGGTGGAGTAAATGAATAGTATACGTACAGTTATAAAATTCACTTTCCTGAACCGCTTCCGATCTAAGGCGTTTTTCATCATTACGGCTATCATTGCGTTGGTCATTACTCTTGGAGTTAATCTTCCTGTCATCATTGAGAAATTCAGCACTGATGAGCCGGTCAGAGTAGGGGTAGTTCAAGAAGGGCTGCCTGATGCGGCGATGCTGTCAGAATACTTCAAGGCGAACCCGGGATCCAATATATCAATCGTGCTATTCAGCGCGGGAACCGATGGCCAGCAGAACGATGGATATCTGCAAAGTGAAATGGACGCAGGTAAAATTGACGGGTATCTGTATTACAAGTCGGAGTATCAGGTTGTCTACAAATCGGAAAATCCACTGGAACTTGGCCTGAAAGAAAGACTGCAGGCGGCCATGCAGAATATTAAATTGCAGTCTGATCTTAAAACGCTTGGGATATCGCAGGATGCTATGACACAGCTTCAGACACCGCTTATACTCGATATTGAACAGGTATCTGACACGAAAAATGCAAAGACGGAATCCGAGATGATGATGGCCTATGTATTTGTTTATGCGCTGTTATTCCTTCTGTATACCGGGGTATTGGGTTATGGAAATATGGTTGCTATGGACATCAGCGGAGAGAAGAGTTCAAGAGTAATGGAGATCATGATTTCTACGGTATCACCACTCAAGCAGATGTTCGGAAAGATTGTAGGGATATGCCTTGTTGGTCTTCTGCAAATGCTTATTTTCATAGCCGTTGCGGGAGCCAACCTAAGTATCCCTCAGAATAAAACAATCATTCAGGATTTAGGATTGAATGTTTCGGATATCTCACCGGCTTTATTAATATATTTTGTTATTTTCTTCATTGGCGGATATTTTCTATATGCTACTTTATTCGCGGCAGTTGGGTCGCTGGTCAGTAAAACGGAAGAGGTAGGCCAGGCTATTATGCCGATAACTTTCTTAATTATAGCCGGGTTCATGACAGCGATGTTTGGATTAACTAATCCCAATGCTACTTTTATAGTGATTATGTCGTACATTCCCTTCTTTACGCCGATGATTATGTTTTTGCGGATTGGGATGGCAACGCCGGCTTTCTGGGAAATAGCTGCTTCTATTATTGTGTTGTTTCTGTCTATCCTCGGAATGGGCTGGTTGGCTGCCAGAGTGTACCGGACTGGTGTACTGCTCTATGGAAAACGATTAAGCATCAAAGAATTGCGGCATGCGATGAAATCTCTTCAGGTAAGCAAATAATAGTTTACTCGTGATTTTACTACGCTTAGGAGGCTAAATTATGTTCGAATACAAATTTGTGCGGATTGAAAAGAAGAATACTGGTTTTCTTCAAGGGCCAACGGAGAACTATCAGGAGATTATACATACTCATGCAGCGGAGGGATGGAGGTTCGTTCAGTTTGTTATCATGCCCAGCGCACAGGCTGTGGGGTTTCCGGAATATTATGAGCTGATTTTTGAGAAATTAGCGGAGTAGGTCTATTGGAGTAACCAGCGTGGAGTGCCTACCTTTTAATTGTATTTCATACAGTTAAAAGTGGCGGAAGACCGGCTTTTGTCGGGTTAACTGTATTCCATACAATTAAAAATAGGGGGAAGTCCTCTTTTGTGGAATATGTGGATTTTTAACTGTAGAAAGTGCAATTAAAGTCCTGGGAGCGGGGAAATCGCTCGTTATAGTTGTACAAAATACAGTTAGAGCTTGGGCTGCACGGTTTCGGGCATATGCCCCCCTGCTAACGGTCCCGGATCACATGCCCGATTCCCGGGGTGATCTCGCTGAAGCCGGCCATGTGGCGGGACTGGCAGGGGACCGGACGGGCGCTGCCAACCATAATAATATTGCGGAGGTCGGCGTTGCCTTCTGCCGGGAGGGCGAAGGATCGGGTGTAGGGATACACTTCGCTGAGTGTGGTGTGGATGGCGCTGATTAGCCGGTCATTGCCGCTGCGGCCCATCAGGTTCATGATCATCGCGCCATGTCCATGCAGTTTATCCCGGGTAAGCCGGAAGAACTCCAGCGAGGTGAACTGCGGCGGTGTTCCGGCTGCGGTGAAGGCATCCAGCAGGATGTAATCGTAACGATGGTCCTCTTCCTCCTCCAGCAGGCTCCGGCCGTCACCGATCAGAACATTGTCCTGATCGTAACCGAAATGGGTTCTGCTGTAGTCTACAACCTGCGGATTAATCTCAGCCACCTTAAAGCGCTTCTCTGCAAAATACCCGGCAATCGTACCAATCCCATGCCCGATCAGAAACACATCCTCGAAGTAAGGATTACCCGCCTCCATCAGATGGATCATCGCCCGGGGATACTCGAAGACCACCCGGCGCGGGTGATCCAGATCCAGTGCGCCTTGAACCGCTTCACCCGAGAATTGCAGCACCCGGAATCGTCCAGTCTCGCCATACAGGCCAGTCGTATCGTAGACCTCAATGTCCTGAGAGTCATTAGTATCAGTAGTAGAGCTCCACAATGGATGCAAGCGGATCAGACTCCTTACACAGATGAGATTCGTTTATATTCGTTCGGTGTAACACCGACAACCTTCTTGAACAATTTATTGAAATAGGCCGGGTCGGGATAGCCGACTTCGGAGCCGATTTCATGGATTTTGAGATCCGGGGCGTTCTTCAGCAGCAGCTTGGCCTTACGGATGCGGATCTCGATCATATAATCCGTCAGCGTGAGACCGGTCTCCTGCTTGAATAGCTTGCTTAAATAGCTTGGCGTAAGATACACCATCCCCGCAAGGGTATTCAGATCTGCGTGCTGATTGTAGTTGGCCGAGATCCAGCGCTTGATTGTCTCTACAGCCGTGCCGGACATCTCCAGCCGGTGGGTACGGATGCTGTTCAGGGCTGAGGCGAAGGAGGAAACGAACTGTTCTTCCATCTCTGCAAAAGCCATACACTTCTCCAGCTGCTCCTCCAGTGACGCGCTAATCCCCTTCCGGTAGGCCCCGCTGAATTCCGGCACTTCATGACGGGCAAGCTCCCCGATCTCCCGGCAAATCCGGAGGATATCTTCTGGACACACGGTCCTGAGCGCGAGCTCCGAGAACAGCTTATGAATCCATGACAGAACACCTTCGACATTCAGAATCTGCAAATCATGGACCAGAGGTTCACGGTAAGCCGCCAAAAGCTCAGACCCTGCCTGATCCGGCTGGATCAGCTCTTCAATAGTAACATAATGCAGCGGCCGGGATTGATAAATCCCCCGGTCACAGCCCTGCCTGGCCTCCTGATAGGCAGCTCCAAGCTTGGCTGCATCGGCATAGGACCGGCTTATGCCGGCATGGAGCCTGTGGCCTGCCCCCGCAGCCTGCATAGACTCCCGGATCTCCAGTAGTTGATCCGGTGTCAGCGGCTGCGCAGAGTACCAGACCCAGGCTTCTAGTCCCTGGCGCAGCTCCAGCACATCGAAGCACTCTCCACATTCTTGCCGCAGCAAATCAGCACAGGCACAGACGGCTGCGGGCGAGTCCCCCTTTAGCACAAATACGGAGAAATAAGCCCCCGGCAAGCTAAGGCTGGAGAGCAGCAATGCCGAAGGCTCTTCGATACGCAGAATGGAGAGCAGTATCCCGGTACGGTGCCGCGCCTCCTTCTCGCGCAGCAGCGTACGTTCCTTATCCAGATTATGGAGTATTTCGAAGAGCTGCTCTTTGTTAATCGGCTTCAGCAGATAATCCACTGCCGAGCTGCGGATGGCTTCCCGGGCATAATCGAATTCAACGAATCCGCTCATCAGCAGGGAACGGATATGGGGGTGACTGGATTTGAGCAGCCGGATCAGCTCCAGCCCGCCAATCTGCGGCATGCGGATATCTGTAATCAGGACATCGAACTGGAGAGAGGGAAGCTCGTCCAGCAGCTGTTTACCGTCAGGATAGGTGCGGATGACGGCGAATTCGCTGCTCTCCTTGCTGATCATCCGGGCCAGACCCTCGCGGATCAGGACTTCATCATCTACGATTACAATACGCAGCAAGCCGGATATCCCCTTTCAAAAGACATAATGTGCAGGTTGCCATGTTTCCGTTCAATTCTCCATAGGGCGGGAGAGATTCTCGATTCTTAGCATGACACGGGTGCCTGTGCCGGATTCGCTCTCGACCCGCAGCCCATACGGGCTGCCGTAGTCCAGCCGGAGCCGTTCATTCACATTCCTCAGGCCGATGCCGAATTTCTCGCTGTCCGCCCCGCCTGTCAGGGTATGGTTCAGTGTGCGCAGCGTAGCTTCATCCATGCCGACTCCGTCATCTTCAACGCAGAATACGGCACTTCCGCCCTCTATCCAGCCGGTAATGTGGATGGTGCCCGGGCCTTCCTTGGGCTCCAGGCCGTGAAAGACGGCATTCTCAACGATCGGCTGGAAGACCAGCTTAATCACCGGCAGGTCCAGCAGGGCATCCGGGACGTCTATCTTCATGCTGAACTTATCGGGAAACCGGATCTGCAGCATATCCAGATAATTGCGCGTATGATCGAGCTCCTGCCGGATGGTCACGGTCTCTTCGCTGCGGACAATCCCGTAACGCATCTGCATCCCGAGCAGGTAGGTCAGCTTCGCCACCCGCGGATCATCGCTGCCTTCGGCCAGCATACGGATGGATTCAAGGGTATTATAGATGAAATGCGGATTGATCTGGTTCTGCAAAGCCCGCATATCAGCCCGTTGCTTACGTTTCTCTGTCAGCTTCACTTCCTGGAGCAGATCTTTGATGCGGATGATCATCCGGTTGAAGTGGCTGCCCAGGATGCCGATCTCATCATTGTACCTGGGATGCAGCCATACCTCCAGATTGCCGTGCTGTACCTGCTTCATCAGGCGGACCATGGATTTCAGCGGCTTCGTCAGGGCATGGGAGATGAAGGTGGCGACGATCAGGGCAAAGGCGATAATCGCCAGAGTGGTGAGAAGCTGCGCATTGCGGGTGGTCTCCACCGGTGACAGGATACGCTCCAGCGGAATGGAGACCAGTGTGGTCCAGCCTGTCTTGGCAGATACGGTGTAGACGGCAAGAAATTTCTTACCGTCCAGCGTAATCTGGAAATGCCCCCCGGGCCCGCTTACGTGCTGTAGGAACTTATCCGTATGCTTCTCCAGCAGGCCAGAGCCGCCGCTCCGATCATCCGGGCTGGCGTATAGGAGTTCGCCCTTATCATCGACAATCAGCGTATCGCCCTGGGTTACGGCATTGACCGGGTCAACGATGCCCTTGAACAGGCTGATTTGGATATCGAACACAATAATGCCGATCTTCTGGAGCGAGCTGACCGAACTGACGGTACGCAGAATGCTGAAGACCTCCCGGCGGTCCCCTGCGTTCACACGGATCGTATGCCTGCCCTGAACTACGGGGGCTACGCCGGACTCGGTGAGGCTCTGCCACTGCGCCAGCCGCTCCTCCGGGAACAGCTCGCTGATTCCCGAGCTTTTGTCATAATAGACAGAGCCGTATTTATCCACCAGGTACACAGCAACAATCTCTGCTTTTGTATGATTCAGATAGCTTAAGAACATTGACATGCCTGTGTTTTTGTCCCAATCGGTCCCCTGCTGCTCCAGATAATACTGGACATCGGTGTTGTAGAGCGGGAGCGCCGTATACCTCTTCAGGTCCTCGACATAACGGTCAATGGTCCCGGAGGCGCTGTCTGCCATCTGTCCGGCACTGTCCGTTGCATTAACCAGCACGGACTTGAAGGTGGAACGGGAGGAGAGATAGCTGACATAGGTGATCGGCATAGAGATCAGAAAAATAAACACGACAATCAGCTTGCGCTCCATAGGCAGATTGGCCAGGAACAGCCAAAGCGTCCGCGTAAATCTCCGGATATAGGATACCACTGTGTTGTTCCTTTCTGTTCAATCCCCTATTTCACCGCGCCGTTCGTTACGCCTTCGAAGATATAACGCTGCAGGAAAAAGTAGAGGATGACCGTGGGCAGCAGGATCAGCAGGATCGCCGCACAGATCAGATTCCACTCACCGGAGTTGACCCCCTGAAAGCGCATGAGGATCGTCGTCACCACACCCAGGCTCTGCTTGGGCATATAGAGATAGGGGATGTACATGTCATTGTATATGCTGATCGTCTTCAGGATGACGAGCGTAGCTGTCGCCGGTGTCAGCAGCGGGAAGATGATCGAACGGTAGATTTTGAACAGGGAAGCCCCTTCAACCATGGCATTCTCGTCGAGATCAAACGGAATATTGCGGATGAACTGCAGATAGAGAATGATCTGGATCACATCGGCCCCGATGTAGAGCACAATGGGAGCGCCGAGCGTGTTGTAGAGCCCCATATTTTTGATGATGCCGAAGGTGGCGACCTGGGTGGTGATGCTCGGAATGATGGTGGCGATCAGGTACGCACCGAACACAACCGGCTTCAGCTTAAAAGAAAAGCGGCCCAGTACATATGCCACCATTGTGCCAAACAGAATGTTCAGGGTCAATGTAATTATAATGATGATCAGGACATTGCCGAAGCCGCTGAGCAGCCCGCCGCGCTGAAAGACCGCAATGAAATTGTCGAAGTTCAGGAAGCTGTGCGGCAGAGCCATAGAGCTGCTGCTGTTGAACTCATCCGTGGATTTGAACGCATTGACGATTACGACATACGGCGGGAACAGCACTACGAAGACGCCGATCAGCAGCGTGAAATATTTGAACAGGTCTTTGAAGCGCAATTTGGAATGTTCCATGGCTATTTCTCTCCTCCCCGGCTAAGAACCAGCTGTTGTACCAGAAGTACGATGACCACAAAAAAGAGCAGGATAATGCTCATCGCCGAGGCCAGGCCGTAGTTATTGAAGGCGAACGCTGTGTCCACCACGCGCTGGACATAAGTCTGGCTGGCGCCCGCAGGGCCGCCTTTGGTGAGTACGAAGGGCAGGTCGAATACTTCAAGCGCTCCGGTAACGGTCAGGAACAGGTTAAGCTGAATGACGGCCTTCATATTCGGCAGGGTAATTCTCCAGAGGGTCTGCATGGAGCCGGCGCCGTCAATTTTGGCCGCTTCATAGATGTCGCGCGGAATGGCCTGGAGGGAAGCAATGTAAATCACCATATTGTAGCCCATGAACCGCCAGAAGCCGGTGGAGGCGAGCGAGTAGTTCACAAGTCCTTCGGTGCCGAGCCAGCTGGTCTGTCCAAGGCCGGTCAGGCCGATGCTGTTCAGGAACAGATTGAGTGAGCCATTGGTCGTGTCGAAGACATAACCGAACATGAAGGCAACGGCAACACCATTCATAATGTAGGGCAGGAAGAGCATGATACGAAAAGCGTTCCTTCCCCGCAGCCTGCTGTTCAGCACAACGGCGAAGTAGATGGCTACTATATTCTGAAGGATGCCCATGACGAAGTAGGCGAAGTTATGGGTGAAAACTTTGAAAATATCGGGATTGCTGAATACCTCACGATAGTTGTCCAGACCTACCCAAGGCTTCTCGGGACTATATCCATCCCAGTTCGTGAAGCTGTAATAGACCAGCTTCAGCGCCGGATAGTACGTGAAGGTGGCGAGAAGGATCAGCGGGACCAGCAGAAAGGAAACGATGATGATAGTCTTCTGCTTGTTATAGGACAGTGTTCCGAACAATGGCGTACCCTTCTTTCCTGTGAGCTGTAAGTAAGGCTGACGACAAAATGGATTATCCGGGAAGAGCGATAATCCACCTTGCGCCGGATGTCTAGTGCATCAGGCTGCTTAAGTAGCAGCAGGGCAAATAAGATTTCGGGGTCCCCGGAAAGTACCTGAGTAATCTTCGATGCTAAAGCTCCACTTTGTGGGGGGATTTTATATGTTTCGGGGTCCCCGGAAAGTACCTGAGTAATCATCGAAGCTAAGGCCCCACTTTTTGGGGTTGTTTATATGGTTCGGGGTCCCCGCAAAGTACCTGGGTAATCTTCGATGCTAGAACTACACTTTGTGGGGCTGTTCTAGTAGCCGAGGTCTTTTTTGGCTTTGGACCAGGCCTTGTTCCATTTGTCGAAGACCGTCTGCGGATCTTTGGCCAGCACGAATTCCTGAGCCATTGCCGGGAGGTCGAGCTGTGCCTTGTTAGTAATTTCAGTCACCTTGGCATCATCAACTGTACCCTCTTGCAGAACTACGCCGGTGGACTGGAATTCCTTCAGCTGGGTCAGCTTGGATTCTCTGCCCTTGAGCGGTGAGATGAATCCGGCAAAATCCTCATAGCCTGATTCTTCAATCATCCATTTCACGAACGCCTTGGCCGCATCGGTATTTTTGCTGTTCTTCGCTACGGCATAGAAGAAGTCAGGGCTGAGCGGAGCGGTCAATGTACCCGAATTGTCATAAGGGAGAGGGAAGAACCCTACGTTGTCGGAAGTGGTTCCGGCACCGATCACCTGATTGATCACCCAGTTGCCCAGGAAGTACATGGCGAACTTACCCGAGGCGATATCTTTCTTGGATTGCTCCCAGTTGGTGGAGTTGATGTCTTGTTCCAGGTAGCCTTTTTCGTTCAGCTCTCTAAGCAGGCCGAGCGATTTGCCGTATCCGTTGTCCATAGTAAACGGAGCATCTTGGGTCAGCTTCTCGTTAGGAAAATCAGGGTTACCGGCAATCACGCGGGGAACAGCATATACCCAGTCATTAAGCGGCCATTTGTCCTTGAAGTTGGAGGCGAGCGGAACGACACCTTTGGCCTTGAGCTTCTCGCAGGCTGCGAGGAATTCATTCCAGGTCTTCGGAACTTCGGTAATTCCGGCATCGGCGAACGCCTTCTTATTGTAGACAATCCCCGAGGTGGAGTTACCGGAAGTAATGCCGTACAGCTGGCCCTCATGGGATTTGAAATCTTTGAATGTCAGCTGGTCGTTCAGTCCCAGATCATCGAGCGGGGCAAAATATTTGGGCAGGTCAGAGTTGGGGATGTTGGGCACGAACATCACGTCAGGCAGCTCGCCGCTGGCCATTCTGACCTTGGCCTGCTGGTTATAGTCCGTCTGGGAAGCCTCGAATTCTACCTTGATGTTCGGATATTTCTCATTAAAGCGCTTCACATATTCGTCATACTCTTTGCCGATCATGTCGGTTCTGTTGGTCAGGAAGATGATAGTGCCGCTGATGTCCCCGCCGCTTGGTGCGGCCGGTTCAGTGGTTGCCGCTGCCGGATCTCCGCCTGTGTTCCCGGGAGCGCTGGTTGCTGCTGCAGGCTCCTCTGTAGTTGCTGCTGTGCTGTTATTGTTGTTAGCACCGCAGCCGGTCAGGGATAAAGTGAAAATCATGATAATAACAAAGGATAACGAAAATAACTTGTTTCTCATTGTTCAGTCCCCTTTTCGTTTATTGTTAGCGTTTACATGATTAGTATAGCTTGATTTCACGCTAGGATAAATGCGTTCATTTATTATTTATTGTCTTTATTTGTTCTGTTTATCAGATTATAATAAAGGTACTGCTAACAATAAAATAACAAAATATAATGATGGTAGTTACAGCGTAGGAGTGTCAGAACTTCATGGTAT
Source organism: Paenibacillus tritici (assembly GCF_013204885.1). GTDB lineage: Bacteria > Bacillota > Bacilli > Paenibacillales > Paenibacillaceae > Paenibacillus_AQ > Paenibacillus_AQ tritici. The sequence goes on along the minus strand of NZ_JABMKX010000010.1, from coordinate 310,340 downwards.
GCTATCCAAACTTTTAGGAGGATTTATGAAACGACTGCAAATCGGCCTGACGAACTGGGAATTTAGAGCCTGCGGGGATGAAGCGTGGCTTCCAGCGATAGTACCGGGAACGGTACATACGGATCTGCTCCGGAACGGAGTAATTGAACAACCCTTTTATGGAACCAATGAGCATGACCTGCAATGGATCGACAAGAAGAACTGGGAATACAGAACGGTATTGACCTTAGAAGAGGCATGGCAGACGCTGGCGGTCACGGAGCTTGCATTCTCCGGGCTGGATACGTATGCCGATGTATATGTGAATCACGTTCATGCGCTGTCGGCGGACAACATGTTCCGCTCCTGGACTGTGAATGTGAAAGGTCTGCTACAGGCCGGAGAGAATGAGATCCGCATTGTATTCCGCTCGGTGGTGACTGAGGATCTGCCGAAGCTGGCACAGCTGGGTTACGATCTGCCGGCACCGAATGACCAGTCTGAGCTGGGCGGGCTTCAGGAGCAGCGGATCAGTGTGTTCGCCCGCAAAGCGCCGTATCACTACGGCTGGGACTGGGGACCGAGATTCCTGACCAGCGGCATCTGGCGTGAAGCGGTGCTTACAGGCCGGGACCTTGCGGATATTCAGAATCTGTACATTCGTCAGAATGCGGTGAGCGTGAAGGAAGCGCGGCTGACGGCATTGGTCGAAGTAGATGCCCCGGAAGCCTGGAGCGGGCTGCTGCGCGTGAGCGCCGAAGGGCAGGAATGGATGAAGGCGGTTACGCTTGTTCCGGGCAAGCAGCAGTTGGAGCTGGAGCTGGTTGTTGACAGTCCGCGCCTGTGGTGGTGTAACGGGCTGGGTCTACCTGAACTGTACCAATTCCGTGCAGAGCTGCTGCAGGGGGAGGAAGCTGTGGCCGTGTCGGAAGTTACGACAGGGCTGCGGGACATCAAGCTGGTCCGGAAGCCGGATGAGCATGGGGCTTCGTTCCATTTTGAGCTGAACGGGGTGCCGGTCTTCGCCAAGGGGGCTAATCATATTCCGAATGATAGTTTCATCACTGAGGTTACGGAAGAACGCTACCGCCATGAGATTGCTACGGCAGTGGAATCCAATATGAATATGCTGCGTGTGTGGGGCGGCGGATTCTATGAAGAGGAAGTGTTCTACCGGCTGTGTGATGAGTACGGGCTGCTGGTCTGGCAGGACTTCATGTTCGCGTGCAGCATGTATCCGGGGGATGAGCCGTTCCTGAATAATATCCGCGAGGAAGCGGTATATAACGTCCGCCGATTGCGCAATCACCCTTCTATTGCTGTATGGTGCGGGAACAATGAGATTGACTCGGCCTGGTCGCAGTATGAGGAGCATATGGGCTGGGGCTGGAAAGAGAAGCTGAGTGCTGATATCCGCCAGACCTTGTGGGCCGCGTATGAAGAAATCTTCCACAAGATTCTGCCCGAGGCCGTTGCCGCGAATCATCCGGGTATGGATTACTGGCCGTCCTCCCCGCTGCGCGAGTTAACCCGTGGTCAGGATCAGCACGCTACGCGGATTATGGGTGAAGGAGATATCCACTACTGGGGCGTATGGCACGGGATAGAGCCGTTCGAGAACTATAACCTTAAGGTGGGCCGCTTCATGAGTGAGTATGGCTTCCAGTCCTTCCCCGAGCTGAAGTCGGTACTGAGTTATGCGGAAGAAGAGGAGCTGGCGCTGGAGTCCAAGGTCATGCTGGCCCATCAGAAGAACGGACGCGGCAATCAGCTGATCAAGGAATATATGGATATGTATCTGCCGCAGCCGAAGGACTTCCGGGGCTTCCTCTACATGAGCCAGGTGCTTCAGGCAGAGGCCATCCGTATGGCGATTGAGAGCCACCGCCGGAACAAGCCATATTGCATGGGCACGCTGTACTGGCAGATGAATGACTGCTGGCCGGTAGCTTCCTGGGCGGGCATGGACTACTACGGGCGCTGGAAGGCGTTGCAATACACGGTGCGCCGGAGCTTCAAGGAAGTGCTGCTGTCCATTGACGGCACAGACGCGGAGTCACTCAAGGTTCACGCCATCTCCGACCGGCGTCAGGCGCTGGACGGCGAGCTGGTGGTCCGGCTCCATGACTTCAGCGGCGCGCTGCTGCGGGAATGGTCGCAGCCGGTAACATTGGCTGCGGATTCGGCAGCGGTAGTATTGACGCTGCCGGTTGCTGAACTGCTGGAGGGCCGGGACCCGGCTCAAGTGCTGCTGGTAGCTACCCTGCTGGAGGGCGGGCAGGTGCTGGAGCGAGGAGAAGTGCTGGAGGGCAGGCAGGTGCTAGAGCGTAAGGAGCATTACTTCGTGGCAGCTAAGGATATTCCGCTGAGCAAGCCGGTGATCACGGTGACGGAGGTGCCGGGCAGCGCCGGGAAGAACTTCACGCTGAGCAGCGATGTGCTGGCGCGGGGCGTGCATTTGACTGTAGAAGAAGAGGGGATATTCTCCGACAACTTCTTCGACCTGCTGCCGGGCGAGCCGAAGACCGTGGAATTCCTGCTGAGAGGCGGTGGCACCGGCGGAGCGAACTTCACGCCCGCGGCACCGGCCGGACTTGTGGTCCGCTCGATGGCGGATTATATCTAGCCTTCGGGTGATGCAGGAAGCTAGGAGCAGGTATAGCAGGTGCGCAAGTCTGTCCTGCTACCGGCTCAACGCTGATAACTGAACAGCAATAGAGGGAGCCGGGGATACTTGGGCTTCCTCTGTTGCTGTTCTTTTTGCTGCGTGGAAACATTGGGGTGCCGAAAGCGGGCGTCAGGCGGAAGGAGGGGCAGAAGTGCACCTTAATTTGTTGGAAGTGGGCGTCAGGCGGGAGTGAGGAGCAGAAGTGCACCTTAATTTGTTGGAAGTGAGCGTCAGGTGGGAAGGAGGGGCAGAAGTGCACCTTAATTTGTTGGAGGCGGGCGTCAGGCTGGAGTGAGGAGCAGAAGTGCACCTAAATTTGCCAGAAGTGAGCAATACGCCGCAAGGAGAGGGATAAGTCCCTCTGAATCTGCGGGAAGTGGGCAAATACGCCGCAAGGAGAGGGATAAATCCCTCTGAATTTGCTGGAAGTGGGCGATACGCCGGAAGGAGAGGGATAAATCCCTCTGAATCCACCGGCAGCGGTCGATACGCCGCAAGGAGAGGGGAAAATCCCTCTGAATCTGCCGGAAGTGGGCGTCAGGCTGGAGTGAGGAGCAGAAGTGTACCTGAATTTGCTGGAAGAGGGCGTCAGGCGGGAAGGAGGAGTAAAAGTGAACCTTAACTTTCCAGAAGTGGGCAATACGCCGGAAGGAGAGGGATAAATCCCTCTGAATCTGCCGGAAGTGGGCGATACGCCGGGAGGAGAGGGATAAATCCCTCTGAATCTGCCGGAAGTGGGAGATACGCCGGAAGGAGAGGGATAAATCCCTCTGAATCTGCCGGAAGTGGGAGATACGCCGGAAGGAGAGGGATAAATCCCTCTGAATTTGCCGGAAGTGTGCAATACGCCGGAAGGAGAGGGAAAAATCCCTCTGAATTTGTCGGAAGTGGGCATACGCCGGTGTCGCTGGCAGATGAGGAGCGGCTAGAAGCCTGCCCGCTATATCCTCTGCGTTTAACGCAAAGCAGCGCTCCCCAGATAACTGGAGGAGCGCTGCTTTTTCTGGAAATAGGGTTCGCATGTGAACACACGACTGTTCCCAGGCTGTCCCCTGACTGTTCCCAGGTTGTTCCTGGCGGTTCCGCCGAATGGGCTTGTGAGTCCGGCTCTATGCTTGTGAGTCTGGCTCCATGCTTGTGCTACGGCTCTACTCCTTCAGGCAGGTTCGATGTACAGTTCATTCAAGATATGCTTAGTGTGATAAGTTTGCGCAGGAAGCGCTGCGGCGGTGAAGTCCTCGACTTCCTGCTGCTCTATATCGTACATGACCTCGATTTCCCGGGCGAAGAGAAGGTGCCCCTCGGCCATCAACTCCGGCAGCGCCGGGACAGCGGCTGGAATAAGGGGTGTTGTGGTTAACTGCTGCAGTGCATCCACGTAGTTTTGCAGGGTCCGGGAGCCCACGAGCTTCACGCCTTTGTTCTCTTCATTGACCATGACGAGAGTCGGGAAGCCGCGTACGCCGAGCTGGGCCACTCTCTGGAAGTCTTCCTCCAGCAGATCCTGCGCCGCCTCAAGCGCGGAGGCCTGAACGATGTCATCACCGGGTAATCCAAGCCCGTTCACAATATCAATGAGCACCTGCTCTTCTCCAATATTCCGGTTGAACACGAAGACGGCTTCTCTTGCACGCCGCAGGAAGGCATGTTCGTTCCCCGGATGGCTGCTCTGAATGACTTTGAACACTCTGGAGGGAGGATAGGAGGACTGGACCGGATTGCTCAGCCACAAGGTACCGTCAATGGGCATCCGGTAATGTTCCCCGACTTCCTTCCAATGTCCTGCCACATCAGCAGGCTGCTGTATGCCGTTCGCACGGTCCGCGAAGCCGTTCCAGCCAGCCAATAATCCGCCCATAAGGAGCTGTACTTTGAAGTATTGACCATATTGCCGGATGAACCGGTTCAGGGTAGGCTCAATCGCCCAGCAGTGTGAACAAATCGGATCTGTAGCATAATAAAGAGTAATAGCAGGCTGCTGCGGGTTGAAATCTATCATTTGGGTATGTTCGTCCTCTTCGCCGACACCACATACACCCGTCTTAAGATCACAGATCATTGGGTTAGTATTCATAAGTTGCTGCTACCTCGCTTTCTTTTAAAGTGTAGCTGAAACGTATGCCGTCCTTCCAAAGGATATCGTAGCCGTTTCTACTTGAGTATGATTATAATAGCTGTAACAATATTAACAAGTACTATTGTTTTTAATACCTAGTATACTAAATATACCTAAGGAGGGGTCTGGATGAAATATGAATTTAATCTGGCGGAGCTGTGTCCTGCCACTTTTGCTTTTCATGTCATCAGCGGGAAATGGAATCTGCCTATTCTGGCTTTTCTAAGCGAAGGCGAGCCGATCCGGTATAACGAATTAAAAAGAAGGCTGCCCGGCATCACAGGGACCACATTAACAAATTGCCTCAAAGACCTCATAGACAACGGAATTATCCATCGTGAGCAGTATAATGAGGTGCCTCCGCGCGTGGAGTATTCTCTCACTCCATCCGGTAAGGAATTAGTTCCGCTCATTGAAGACATTGTGGCCTGGGGAGCCAATAATATACATGTACTAAGCGAACGAAAGGGTTAGTAAGTTCTCAGCCGTGAATCCATCAGTTCCGGTTGACTTGCGCAGAACCCGCCCCTATGATGATAAATAATATGTAACATTAGCGCTCGCACACAGAGGAGAGAAACAGCATGGCTATGGAGATCGAACGCAAATTCCTGCTGCCGGAATACCCGGAGCGGCTGATTCAAGAAGGACAGTTGAAGGTGCAGACCCGTCACAGCATTGACCAGACTTATCTCGCGATTGAAGACGGACAGGAGCTGCGGGTGCGCAAGATAACCGATCTGGATACAGGTGAGGTTACTTACACACATACATTCAAGGATGGCAAGGGCATTAGCCGCCAGGAGATCGAATATGCCATCTCTGCCGGTATTTATAACCAGATGATTGAGGCAATGAAGGCAGTTCCGCTGGTCAAAACCCGTATTACAGGCGTATGGAACAACACCACTGTGGAGATAGATCTGTACACGCAGCTCGAGCTCACGGTGCTGGAGGTTGAATTCGATTCACTGGAGGAAGCGGAGAGCTTCACCGCCCCGGAATGGTTCGGCCAGGATGTCAGTACGGAGAAGAAGTACAGCAACAAGACCGTCTGGAAAGAGCTTCAGAACAAATAACATGAAGCGCGTCCCATGAAAAGATAGACAAGCGCCAACAGCTAACCATCATTTTGAATAGAATATGCGGACTTTAGCGCGTAAACGTGGTACTATGTAGAGTAAATTAAAGAGGGGTTCAGGAGGATGAGGCAGGCATGGAGTATATAAGCACAAGAGGCAAGGTGGCAGCCAGAGGCTTTATTGATACGGTTCTGATGGGGCTGGCGGATGACGGCGGGTTGATGGTTCCTGCTCAGATTCCGGTAATTTCCCCTGAGAAGCTGGAGGAATGGAGAAGCCTGAGCTTTCAGGAGCTGTTCCTTGAGATTTTCTCCTACTATACCAATGATGAAATTCCCTACGATGACTTGAAAAAAATGGTCTACACCAGCTACGGCAATTTCCGCGCCCCGGAGGTTACGCCGCTGCACCGGGTGAATGATTCCCTGTATGTACTGGAGCTGTTCCACGGGCCGACGTTTGCCTTCAAGGATGTGGCACTGCAGTTCATGGGTGAGCTGTACTCCTACATTGCCAAGGTGCGGGGCGAGATTATCCACATTCTCGGCGCAACCTCCGGCGATACCGGAGCGGCTGCCATCCAGGGTGTCCGCGGCAAGGAAGGCATCAAGATCTGTATCCTTCATCCGCACGGTAAGGTCAGCAAGGTGCAGGAGCTGCAAATGACCACCGTGGATGACAGCAACGTGCTGAATCTGTCCGTGGAGGGCAATTTCGACGACTGTCAGAAGATTATCAAGGAGCTGTTCGCCGATCTCGACTTCAAAGGGCGGTATCACCTGCGGGCGATCAACTCGATCAACTTCGTGCGTATTCTGGCGCAGTCGGTCTATTATTTCTATGCGTATCTCCAGCTTGAAGGCAGTGACCGCAAAAAAGTGAATATCAGCGTGCCTTCGGGCAACTTCGGCAATATTTTCTCAGGCTTCCTGGCGCAGCGAATGGGACTGCCGATCCACAAGCTGATCATCGCCACCAATGAGAACAACATTCTCGAACGGTTCGTCGTCACCGGCGAATACAAACCGGGCAGCTTCACAGGCACCTACAGCCCGTCGATGGATATCCAGGTAGCGAGCAATTTCGAACGCTATCTGTATTATCTGCTGGACGGGGATGCGGAGAAGCTGTCCGCGTATATGGCAGCCTTGCAGAGCGAGGGCGCCATTACTGTGGACGGCGAGCTGTTCGCCCGCGTGCAGGAAGATTTCTCCGCGCTGGGCGTGAAGAACGCACAGTGCCTGGAGACCATCGGCAGATACGAGCAGGAATACGGCTACCTGCTGGACCCGCATACCGCCTGCGGCGTAGCAGCGTATGAGAAGTTCAGCACCCCGGAGGAGACGAGCATTGCCTTCGCTACGGCACATCCGGCCAAGTTCGACGAGGCGATTGCCCTGACCGGCATCAAGCAGGAATTCCCGGCGCAGATTGCTGCCCTGTTCGAGCAGCCGCAGCATCAGGTCGTGGTCGATCATGACAAGGCGGAGATTGTATGCCAGCTTCAGGCTTTTTACGGTTAGAATAGCTGCGGGTCTGGAGTGACTCGCCGTCTGAATAGTAACAAACAGCCCGGCTCCGAGTAGAGCTGGGCTGTTTGTTTATGCTTAGGATAAAAGACTCATGAAAGACAAAGCGCCTCTATTTATGCAGGTGCTTTTTTTCACAAGCGAAATCTAGCGGAATTTGTCGGAAATTACGGCGGAAAAGTGGACATACCTACCACGGAGTGAGAAAATAGCTGTTATAGCGCAGTATTAGTATACGTTGATCATGGGAAACATATAAAATCTTATATTTACAAAAAAGGACGGGATCATTCATGACTATTCGTTTTGGGGTTGTAGGGACTAACTGGATTACAGACCGTTTTATTCAAGCGGGACTTGAGAATGAGGAGTTTCTGCTCACGGCTGTGTACTCCCGCTCAGAGGAGAAGGGCCGGGCTTTTGCCGCTAAGTATGCGGGGGCTTCGATCTATACCGATCTGGAGCAGATGGTATCGGGAGCAGAGGTGGACGCGGTCTATATTGCCAGCCCCAATTCCATGCATGCGGAGCAGTCATTGATCTGTCTGAACCATGGCAAGCATGTGATCTGCGAGAAGCCGGCGGCCTCCAACAGCAGAGAGCTGAAGGCGATGATCGAGGCTGCGCGCAGCAATGATGTTCTGCTGATGGAAGCGATGAAATCAACCTTTATGCCGAATTTCGGCGTTATCCGGGATAATCTATATAAGCTGGGCCAGGTACGGCGGTATTTCGCCGGTTATTGTCAATACTCCTCCAGATATGATGCTTATCGTCAGGGGACCATCCTGAATGCCTTCAATCCTGAATATTCCAACGGTTCGCTGATGGACCTGGGCATCTATTGCTTGTACCCTATGGTCGCCTTGTTCGGCAAGCCGGATTCGGTGAAGGCCGTAGGTCTGATGCTTTCCTCGGGAGTAGATGGTGAAGGCAGTATGGTTATGCGCTATAAGGACATGGACGCTGTAGTTATGCATTCCAAGATTGCGGATTCCTATCTGCCGGCCGAGATTCAGGGAGAGAACGGGACGATGGTGATCGACAAGATCAACCAGCCGTATCAGGTCAAGATCCACTACCGTGACGGGACTGTCGAAGAGCTTACACTGCCGCAGGTATACGAGCCGATGTATTATGAGGTTCAGGAGTTCATTCATCTGCTGAAAAGCGGACACCGGGAGAGCGTGACCAACAGCCATGCCAATTCCCTGGCGGTTGCGGAGCTGATGGAAGAAGCAAGAGCCCAGATCGGCCTCCGCTATGCTTCGGATCTGTAGCTGCACAGGTGGAATAGCCTGTATTTATCATTGAAATGGGGAGCGGAACTTGAAGACGTTCAAAAAAGTGTATATCGAGATCACAAGCGTCTGCAACCTGGCCTGCAGCTTCTGTCCGCCCACGGAGCGGCAGAAGAATTTCATGAAGCTGGAGACGTTTGATAAGATCCTCGATGAGATCAAACCGCATAGCAATCATATCTATCTTCATGTCAAAGGAGAGCCGCTGCTGCATCCGAAGCTTGGTGACCTCCTGGATGCAGCACATGCGAAGGGCTTCAAGGTCAACATCACGACCAACGGCACGTTGATTCATAAGGCGGGTCCGAAGCTGCTCGGCAAGCCGGCGCTGCGGCAGATGAACTTCTCGCTGCACAGCTTCGACGGCCATGCAGGCTCGGAGAACCGCCAGGGCTATCTGTCGGAGATTATCCGGTTCGTCCGGGAGATCTCGGCCCAAGGCGTCATTGTCTCCTTCCGGCTGTGGAACCTGACGGAGGACAACCGGACGAATCTGGAGAAAAGCCGCAACCGCGAGACACTGGCCCTGCTGGAAGAGGCCTTCTCGCTCGACTACAGGATTGAAGAGAAGGTGGTCCCCGGCAGCGGAGTGAAGATCGCCCCGCGTGTGTATCTGAACCAGGACCATGAGTTCAAATGGCCGGCGCTGCATGAGCCGGAGGATGACGGCAAGGGCTTCTGCCACGCGCTTCGCAGTCAGGCGGCTGTTCTGGTGGACGGCACAGTTGTGCCGTGCTGTCTGGATGGCGAAGGGGTAATCAACCTCGGCAATATCCACGAGCAGCCGTTCTCCGAGATTGTCGAGGGGGAGCGGGCGAACAATCTGTTCTACGGCTTCTCGCGCCGGGAAGCGGTCGAGGAGCTGTGCCGCAAATGCGGATACCGGCAGCGGTTTGGAACGTAAAGTTATTCTATACAAGAATAGATGCCTGTCTTGATGCAGACGATGATGCGAATATCCGCTAAGTCGTCTGCTTCTTTTTGCGCTATGACGGATTTGACACAGCCGCAGGATCAAGTGCCGCTTGAAGTTTTCCGGAAATGAAGGAGTAATTCATGTCAATATCAGGCAGAATAATAACATGTTACCGTCACTTTACCGGTCAATATACCAGCTGACTATATAAATTGAACTTGAAAATAAACAGACAGGGAGAATATAGTTCATTCATACAGTTCATCCTCCGTTCATATTGCCTTCACGAGGAGTACATTTCCATGGGGTAAGCTCTCCTTAGCAGTTCAATTAAGTTAGATTTCAGCGATAAGGACAGGTGAATGGATCATGAAAAAATGGCTGAGGGTCACGCTTAAGTCAATAGCCGCAGTAATGATTGTCATCGTGCTATTTTTTGCCGTAGTGTTTGTAGTCAATATCATCAGCAACAAATCGGAGCAGGGCAAGATTGAAGCCTATGGCCAGTTAGTGCCTGTGGACGGCAAAAAAATGAATGTATTGATCCAGGGGTCGGGTAAAGAGACCGTTGTATTGATCCCGGGTTACGGAACAGGGGCGCCGGCACTTGATTTCAAACCGCTGGTAGATGAGCTGTCTCCTTCCTACAGAGTAGTGGTTGTCGAGCCGTTCGGCTATGGATTAAGTGACCGGACGGATAAGGAACGGACGAACGACAATATCGCCAGCGAGATTCATGAAGCGTTACAACAGCTTGGGATTAAGCGTTACACTTTAATGGGGCACTCCATAGCCGGGATTTACGGGCTGAATTATGTGAACAAGTACACTGATGAAGTGACCGCTTTTGTAGGAATCGACAGCAGTGTGCCGACCCAAGGGGGAATGGACGATGAAATGCCGGTGGGGATGTTCAAATTCCTCGACCAGTCAGGGATCATGAGATTGCTCAAAAAGGTGGGCGGTGACGCTTATGCCGGACTTCCTTTTGATGACCACACCAAGCAGCAGATGAGAATGATCTCGAACAAGAACTCCAGCAACGATACTACACTGAATGAAATGAAGCATTTCAATGAGAATTTCACTGCCGCCCAGGCGCTCAGCTTCCCGAAGGAGCTGCCGCTGCTTCTCTTCATACAGGCTAATAATACGGATGTTGAGGGCTGGCAGACGCTGCATGAAGAGCAAGTGAAGAATTCCGCGTATGGTAAGCTGGTGCCGCTTGTAGGTGAACATTATCTGCATCATACCCTGTCCAAAGAAATTGCTAAGGATTACAAGGATTTCATGGCAGGCATCAAATAACTTGAACTTAAACCTAGATTACTAAAGCAGCGGCAGCACGGGATCGTAATATTTCCTGGATTGCCGCTGTTTTTAATGTTTCAAACTACAGGCAGCAGGGCTATTGTATAGAGATTGTTAATACATAGGGAGGCATGGAAATGCTGAAATCATTGCAGGCTATAGAAGCGTACCGTGAAGGGGGGCAGCCCTCCGGTGAAGGCTGGCGGTGGCTCGAATACATCGTTCAGGCCGAACAGACGATTGTCAATCTGGAACGGGTGGAATCGCTCCGGGAATTGGAACAGCAGAACCCGGTGCTGGATTATGTAGAGCGGAGTCTGCGTATACTGGACAGTCTTCCTCTGTCCTATTGGATCAGGGAATTGGTTGAAGAGACCCTGGTCTGGTCGGAGACGGCCAAGGGTGGTACTCTACGGCAGCGCCGGAGCTGGCAGGAGGAAGGCATTAATATTTTCGTTCATAATATCGGCTCTGCACAGCTATACCAGCGGTATGTGGACGGTACCGGGCAGGAGCAGGCAGGGTCGGTTGAGAAAAGACTGGTCGTACACACCCTGATCGAAACGCACGGGCTGATCGGGCAGCAAATCCGCGGCGAGGTTCCGCCTTCCGTCAATCTTCCGTTGTCCCGGCTGGTGGAGCAGGGTGTGCTAAGCGCCGATGAATTGGAGCGTCTGCTGTTCGCGCTGAATCACTGCATCATCGCTGCCGTCTCCCCGGAGCTGTGGCAGGAGGTCCGTCCGCAGGTGATGGAGCTGATCGCTGTCATCTCCTCGGGGAATCTGCAGCCTGAGCTGCCGATGAAGGAACGCCTGCGGAGAATGCGCGCAGAGTCGATTGCGCAGGGCGAAGATTATGAGACGGAATGGGAGCTCCTTATGCGGGAAGGGTTCCTTCCTGACGCACTGGAGCCGCTGCAGCCTGCTACCTTCTGGTATGTGGAGTCAGCGCTGCAGACCTTCACGCTGGAGCAATTCCTGAAGGTCATCAGCCTGGCCGCTGCCAGCAGCCCGCTTCATATTCATCACCTCAGCTTCGAGGCGGTGATGAACAGTATCCACTATGATTATAAGGGCAGCAAGAAGATCAACGTGTACAAGAAACGGATTATCGAGAAATACCTCTCCGGGCTGAGCTGGGAGGAGATCTACAGCGGAGCGGAGCCTTCCGGCGCCAATCCGCATCTGGTACACCGGCTGCTGCGCAAGGAGCATCTGCCGGGTACGCTGTTCTTCCATTTCGAGTTCTCTCCGGCAGCGGAGAAGCTGATCGAATTCTGTATAGAGGCCGAGAAGTCGGCGCTCTATGAACGGGCGGTGCTGCTGCTGTTCGACTTGTTTGATCTGCGGCGGGACGCCTTTGACCGGTTCCACAATGAGGATACGTACTTAAGCCAGATGAATGATACAGCAGATTACAAGGCGGTGATTCTGGATTATGTCACCGGCCGTAAAGTACTGGACATCGGGCCGGGCGGCGGGGTGCTGCTGGACCTGATCGAGGAGCGGATGCCGGAGGTGGTTCCGGTCGGCATTGATATCTCCAGCAATGTGATTGAAGCGCTGCGGCAGCGCAAGCAGCGGGAAGACCGCCGCTGGGAGGTGCTGCAGGGCGATGCGCTGAACCTGAAGGACTATGTGGAGCCGGGGACGGTGGATACGGTGATTTTCTCATCTATTCTGCATGAGCTGTATTCTTATGTCCCGCTGGACGGGAAGAAGTTCAATCATGGAACGGTGTCGGCAGCGTTGGCCAGCGCCTTCGGGGTACTGGCGGACGGCGGAGCCATCATTATCCGTGACGGGATTATGACCGAGCCGGAGGATCAGATGCGAAGAGTGCGGTTCCTGGAGGATGACGGAATGGCGTGGCTGGAGCGGTATGCGAAGGATTTTGACGGCCGGAGTATCCGGTATGAGCAGCTTAGCGGGCAGGAGGTGCTGATGCCGGTGAATGATGCGATGGAGTTTCTGTACACGTATACGTGGGGGGAAGAAGCCTACATCCATGAGGTGCAGGAGCAGTTCGGATACTTCACTCCGTCGCAGTATGCTGCGTTCATTGAGCAGACGCTTGGACCGCAGGCGAAGATTGAGGTGTTCCGCCACTACTTGCAGGAGGGCTATACGGAGGCGCTGCAGGATAGGGTTGTGGTGATGGATGAGAGCGGGCAGGCAATCGCCCTGCCGGACAGCACCTGCTTCATCGTGATCCGCAAGGCGGGGTGAGGGCGGGGGCTGGGGCTGGGGCTTCTGCTTGAGCGGTCGATTTTTGGCCCGCGCCCAGTGAAATGAGGTGCACTATTGATCCTGATTAGCTCATTGGGCCTGCGCCTAGTGAAATGAGGTGCACTATTGCTCTCTGTCGGCTCATTTGGCCCGCGTCCAGTAAAGTGAGGTGTACTATTGCTCCTTAGTGGCTCATTGGGCCCGCGTCCAGTGAAGTGAGGTGTACTATTGCTCTCTGTCAGCTCATTTGGTTAGCGCCCAGTAAATTCAGGTGCACTATTGCGCCTTATTGGCTCATTTGGCCCGCGCCCAGTAAATTCAGGTGCACTATTGCACCTTATTGGCCCATTTGGCCCGCGCCCAGTAAATTGAGGTGCACTATTGCTCTCTGTCGGCTCATTTGGCCCGCGCCCAGTAAATTCAGGTGCACTAATGCGCCTTATTGGCTCATTGGGCCCGCGTCTAGTGAAATAAGGTGCACTATTGCTCTTCATTTCCACATTTAGCCCACTTCTGTTGCGCTTTGTGCAATAGATTTCTCTAACAAGCACGAGGAAATGGCTTCTATTGCACTCTATACACTAGAATTTCCTGGAAATGGCCTTTTGGAGCCTATATTCAGAAATCTGATGTATGAAATACAACAGAATGAATTTTAAGGCAAAATAAAGCGGAATCTATTGCAGAAAGTGCAATCAGTGAAGAAATCCGGGGAGCCCAGCGGCGGTTGGAACAACGGCCCGTTCGCGGAGCGTCCACTCATAGGCACACGTTGATCCTGCTCGAAAATAAAAAGCTGTCCCACACAGTCATTTCATGACTTAGGGGACAGCTTTTTTGAAATAGAAGAAGGTATAGGTGTCACATGAAAAGCAGCCTCTGCTTACTTAAGTGTGCTGATCAGGGTGCTGATTTTACCGCCTTGTACCTCGAACTCATGCCGGAACAGCTGCGGGGCGGGAACGCGGTTCTTATTGAATTCCCCCTCCATCTCGGCTGTTACGGCGATGTGATCGCCGGCTTCTTCGATCTCCATAATAGTGAAGCGGACCTTGGCAGAGAACAGCTCGGATTCACCCCAAGCCGCTATGGCTTCTTTACCTTCGGCCGTTTTGCCGTTATCCTTCACGCTTGCGCCGGGAGAGAACAATTCAATGAAGACCTCGGGCTGATATTGGTTGATCGCATTGTAAAAGTCCTGTACTTCACTGGGCAAGGTAACATGTTGATTCATGGATATCTGCCTCCTGTAAGTAGATTGGTGAGATGCCATCCTTACACTAACTTAAACGTATCCGGGCATCCGTAAGCAGACATTCTCGTTTGGACGGGGGCTGAGCTATGGGTATAGCTGGTTCTGCCCGGAGAGTTGACCGGCGTCCTTGCGGAATTCGGAAGGCGAGCAGTTCATCATTTTGCGGAATACTTTGATGAAGTAGCTGACATTGTCGAAGCCGACATCCATGGCGATGTCGGAGATTTTGCGGTCCCCCTGCTTAAGCAGGGCTGCGGCCTGGCGGACCCGGTAGGAGTTGATGTAATCCACGGGCGTTTTGCGCGTCATGCTTTTGAAGAACCGGCAGAATTGCCCTTCGCTCATCGGAATCAGCCCGGACAGGTCGCGGGTGCGAATCGGCTCCTGATAGTTGTCCTGGATATAGAGAATCACCTTCTTCAGCCGGTCCACCTTCGCCGTATCCGCTTCCCCGGACTGGCTGTGGTTGACCGAACGTCCGGGCGCGGCAATCTGGGAGAGCATGATCAGCAGGGTTCCTTTCATAAAGGCTTCAAATCCGGGCATCGTATGATCATACGCCTCCATCATCCGCTCCAGATGCCGAAGCAGCTCTCCTTGCCAGGGAATGGAGGGAGTGAGGTGACGCGGAAAGCTCTGGCGCTTCTCCTGAAGCGGCAGAATGACGGTCTGCTGGATGGTATCATATTGGGCGCTGGCCAGGAGATCGGGGTGAAAGACCAGTGCGCAGAACCGGCAGGGAGTGTCCTTGACCGCATAAGCGGCATGAATATCACCGGATTCAATAAACACGGCTTCGCCGGGGCGGAGGGTGAAATAGTCGGTATCCACCTGAAAGAGAATCTCGCCTTCAAGCAGCAGGAAGAATTCCGCTTCCTCATGCCAGTGAGTGTCAAGGACAGGCGCTCCGGCCGGAAGCTCGATCCAGTAGGCAGCTAAGGGAAACATGGCATCCCCGTGTTCACGGTCTTCCTTCAGCAAACGCTGTGATGTGCGGTCCATTGTAGCCCTCCTTGGATGAATGATATCAAAATAGTGTTATAAATGAGCTATATATTATTAGTTTTGTGATTTTGTTATCGGTATAATGCAACTATAAACACCAAATTGAAGGGTGGCAAGTGCACATATGAAATTTACAGACGGCCTTTGGCTGGTACGTGACGGAATTACCATCAATGGTGCAGTTCAGAACTATGTGGTAGAGAAAACTACAGAAGGTCTGACAGCCATTACGCAGACAACTCCAATTACAGGTCGTTCGGCCACACTTAACTCTACACTGCTTACCGTAAAATTCCATTCTCCGCTGCCGGGTGTGGTTGGTATTAAGATTATTCATAATGATGGCGTAATTAACCGGGGGCCTTCGTTTGAACTGACCCAGGGAACGGGCGATCATGTTCAGATTGAAGAGACGGAAGCACAGACGGTGCTGATCAGCGGCGGACTCCGTGTGGTCATCAACAAGGGCACTCACTGGTCTGTGGACTTTTACCGCGGCGACGAGCGCATTACCGGCAGCGGTTACAAGTCGATGGCCTATATCACGGATCAGGCCGGCAACACGTTCATGCGTGAAGAGCTGGATATTGGCGTTGGCGAATTCGTGTATGGTCTGGGCGAGCGCTTCACTGCTTTTGTGAAAAACGGCCAGGTGGTTGACCTGTGGAACAAGGATGGCGGTACAAGCTCCGAGCAGGCCTACAAGAACGTTCCGTTCTATGTGACCAGCAAAGGCTATGGCGTGTTCGTCAACCAGCCGGAACTGGTGTCTTACGAAATCGCTTCGGAGAAGGTGAAAAAAGCCCAATTCAGCGTAGCCGGAGAGAGCCTGGAATACTTCGTGATTGAAGGGCCGACGATTAAAGAGGTTATTACTAAATACACTTCCCTGACCGGCAAGCCTGCGCTTCCTCCGGCATGGACCTTCGGCCTGTGGCTGACCACTTCGTTCACTACGGACTACGATGAAGCTACGGTGAATTCCTTCGTGGAAGGGATGGCGGAGCGCGATCTGCCGCTGCATGTATTCCACTTCGACTGCTTCTGGATGCGCGAGTACCAATGGACCGATTTCCAGTGGGATTCCCGTGTATTCCCGGACCCGGTGGGGATGCTGAAGCGTCTGCATGACAAAGGGCTGAAGATTTGCGTCTGGATCAACTCGTATATCGGACAGCGTTCCCCGTTGTTTGAAGAAGGCCGGAAGAACGGTTATCTGCTCAAAAGACCGAATGGCGACGTCTATCAGACGGACCTCTGGCAAGCGGGCATGGGTCTGGTGGACTTCACTAACCCTGCAGCTTGTGAATGGTATGCCGGTTACCTGCGTGACCTGGTGGATATGGGCGTAGACAGCTTCAAGACGGACTTCGGCGAGCGGATTCCTACCGATGTGGTGTACTTCGACGGCTCTGATCCGTACAAAATGCATAATTATTATACCCAGTTGTATAACAAGGTTGTCTTTGAAGTCCTGGAAGAGAAGCTCGGCAAAAATGAAGCTGCCGTGTTCGCACGTTCCGCTACAGCCGGCGGGCAGCAGTTCCCGGTTCACTGGGGCGGCGACTGTTACGCTGACTATGAATCCATGGCAGAGAGCCTGCGCGGCGGCCTGTCGCTCGGCCTGTCCGGCTTCGGCTTCTGGAGCCATGATATCGGCGGCTTCGAGAATACGGCTCCGGCGCATGTCTTCAAGCGCTGGCTGGCCTTCGGCCTGCTCTCCAGCCACAGCCGTCTGCACGGCAGCACCTCGTACCGTGTGCCTTGGGCTTACGATGACGAAGCTGTGGATGTTACCCGCTTCTTCACCAAGCTCAAATGCAGCCTGATGCCGTACCTGTATGATGTTGCCGGACAGGCACATGAGCAGGGCTGGGCTTCGATGCGGGCCATGGTGATGGAATTCCCGGAAGATCCGACCTGCGAGGTACTGGACCGCCAGTACATGCTGGGGGATTCCCTGCTGGTGGCCCCGATCTTCCAGGAGAACGGCGAAGTGAAATACTACCTGCCGGCCGGCCGCTGGACACACCTGCTAAGCGGTGAGACTGTAGAAGGCGGATCCTGGCGCAAAGAGAAGTATGACTTCTTCAGCCTGCCGCTGTTCGTACGCCAGAATTCCCTGCTTGCCGTAGGCAGCGAGGATAGCCGTCCGGATTATGATTTTGCCGAAGGCGTGAAGCTTAGCCTGTACTCCCTGGAGGACGGCAAGACGGCAACGGCAACGGTACGCGATATCAATGGCGCTCCCGAGCTGAAGGTGGAAGCTGCGCGCAGCGGCAGCACGGTAACTGTAACTGCCGAAGGCAGCGGCAAAGCGTTCACCTTTGCAGTGAAGGATCTCGGCGCTATCGCTTCCGTAGAAGGTGCGGCTCAGGCAGATGAGACTACAGTGACAGTGGGCGCCGGAGCGAAGTCCGTATCGTTCACGCTGATGCTGAAATAAGAATAGCTGATGCTTAAGCTCTCTGATGACAGGGGACATCCGTCCCTGGTGCATTGGAGAGTTTTTTGCAGGCGGAGTCATCAGAACAGGAGAATGGAGAACTATGAATATTCAAGAGGATAGTGGTAAAGAGATTAGCGATACAGAGAATAGCGGAGTCCTGAGCCAGCCGGAGTTCACTTCAGCCACAGCGCTGTCCACAGCCGCCAATTATATTATGAACTCGTCCGAGCCCTTCACTCGTACGTACCGGACTTACATCCGGCTCCGGGAGAATGGCCGCCTGACGCTGAAGTTCTGGCACAGTAATGCCGTGGATTCGACCTGGGACCTGGGGGCGGAGTCAAGGGCCAGTGAGCCGGGCGGGGCGTGGAGTATTGAAGCGGCGTATATCGCCGATGGGGGCACCGTGCCGGACGGTACGGTTGTATCGGGATCACAGGTCCCGGTAACCTTCGGAGGCGAAGCCTCGCGGCTGGTGGAGCCGGGCGAGCAGTTCTGGAGCGACGAAGCGCTGCTGGAGCTGCCCGAAGGGCATGTTCTGGCGTTCACCTGGACGCTGAAGGCGGCAGCCGGGAAGTCGATTCCGTTCAACGTGGAAGGAATGCTGGTCTCCGGCTACGATGCGCCGGGCCACCTGGCCGCTCAGGAATCGGCCGCTGCATTCAACGAATCGGACAAGCTGCTGGTCCTCCCAAGCTTCTTGGGATACAGGGCAGAGGTAACGAAGAAGCTGGTCTTCCTGGGGGATTCGATTACGCAGGGAGTACGGACAGCGAAGAATGAATACGCCTATTGGGCGGCAAGAATCGCCGAAGGACTGGGAACGGGCTACGGGCTGTGGAATATCGGCTCCGGCTGGGGCCGGGCTTATGATGTCGCCACGGATGGCGCCTGGCTGGACAAAGCGAAGCAGGGCGATGAGCTGCTGATCGTGCTCGGGGTGAATGATCTGGATATCGGTCAACGCTCGGCAGAGGAGCTGCTGGCAGACCTTACGCATATTATTTCTGAGATCAAGGAAGCGCGGCCAGAGACTGCCGTGATTCTGAGTACCGTGCCGCCGTTCAATTTCGAGGGTGCACGCGAAACGGCTTGGCGTACGGTGAATGCGGCGATTCTTAACAGCCCGCCTGCCGGTGTGGACCGCGTGTTCGACATAGCCGCAGTGCTGTCTGCACCGGCTCCGGAAGAGCACAGAATCAGACCGGAGTATATGAGTGACGAGTTCGACCCGCACCCGAACGGCACGGCCGGGAAGGCCGTGGCGGATGCTTTTCTGGCATGGTATGGGGAATCCGGGAAATCTGCGTCTTCAGGCAGACCCTAATACTGCTTAGGCAAGGCAACAGGTAGGAAATGTTGTAAGTAATGCAGCATTGAATCCCGGGTACCGGGGGCACGGGAGGATTGTTGTACATAAGGCAGGAATTGTTCCGCCAAGCCGCTTGGACGGGGTGGAATGCTGCCTTTCGTACAACAAATCCGAAATACGGCCGTACTCCGTGAGGGGAATGTTGCATTCCGGGCAGGATTCTCACGTTAAACGCGTTATGCCGACAGTGATCGTGCAGCAGGACAGTTTATGCGGATTACCCAAGGATAAGGGCCTGCGGGTTTGCAGACGCTTATCTTTTTTTCGAAAGATTTATATGCTTCGCAAAATCGCCTGCACTCATTACTCCGCCCGCCCCCGGTAATCCTTCGGCGAGAGGCCGGTCAGCTTCTTGAAGACCTTGCTGAAGTATTTGACGTCGTGGAAGCCGACCATCTCCGAGATCTGGGCCAGCTTGAGGCCCGGATTGGGCAGCAGCAGCTTGGCCTTCTCGATGCGGACGCTGACGATATAGTCGGAGAAGTTGATGCCGTATTCCTGCTTGAACCGGCGTGAGACGTACTCGCGGCTGACCTGGAATTTGCCGGCGATCTCCTGCAAGGAGAGATCGGATGCGTAATTTTGCTCGATATACTTAATAATCTCCGTCACTATATTCTGCTCATTCATGTGTCTCGCTGAGAGCATCTGCGATAGCTGCTGCATGAATGTGAAGGACCAGTCGCGCCAGGCGAACAGGGAGAAGGAATAACCGCCGGGCTGCGGAGAGGGGTTCTGCCGGTCCTGTTGCTCAAGCTCGGCCAATACGCTGTCCGCCTGGCTGCCAAGCGCTGCACGGACGAGACGGGAGCGCAGCAGCATAGCGTCCGCCTTCCAGGCGTTCAGCATCTGCGGGGTAACCACACCCCGGCGGCTAAGCTCCTGGGTCCAATAATGCGCAGCAGCGGACAGGGCCTCAGGAGTCCCGCTGATAACAGCCAGCCGCCAGTCCTCCTGGACATCGGCGAAATTCAGCGGCGCTGCTGTGCCGGGCTTGCCGGACCGCTGGCCGTCCGGGACCAGCCCTGCGGCCGGTTCAGCCGGAGAGAAGTGACAGTAATCCTCATGCCTTAACAGATTCCGCCGGAGCAGTGCTTCGGCGGCTTCTGCGCGTCCTGCGGGGAGTTGTCCCGGGAACTCTCCCGCTGTGCTGATTCCGAAGTGCATCCGGAACTGCAGGGTCAGGTAGAGCCCCTGATTCATCCGGCTGATCAGCCCGGTTACGGATTCCTCCAGATCCCAGAGAATGATGGCAATCTCCGGCGGACCGCCCCAATACCGGAAGGCAATGCCTTTGCGCTGCGATTGCAGGAATTCATTGCAGATGTTAACGATGGCGTAATACATCAGCTCGCTGTCGCCGCCGAACCGCCTCAGCAGCGGGTTGTTGCCGCTGTCGGTCTGCAGGAGGATCAGGCGCGAGGTCCGGATGTCCTGCGGAATAATGCCGTCATGAATCAGGCGGCGCAGCGAGGCCTCGGCATTGACCTTATCATCTATTAATGCGGAGAGCAGCTTCTCCCCGTAGATCGGCTTGATCTCATTCAGCCGGAGGCTCTGGCGCTGGCGGTGGTTGCGCTCCTCCTCTTCGGCACGCCAGGCGGATACCGCCTTGGATACCGCATTGTTAATCATCTCTGCTTCAATCGGCTTCAGAATATAGTCAATGCCGCCGTGACGGACGGTCTGGCGGACGAAGTCGAAATCATCATGTCCGCTGACCACAACGAATTTGGTATTGCCGGCGAATTCATCCACCCAGCTCATCAGCTCCAGGCCGCTCCCGGATTCCATCATCATATCCATAATGACCAGTGCAGGCTTCTCCTTGCGGATCAGACCCATGGCTTCATTGCCGCTGCCGGCTTCCAGAATCTCCTCTATCTGATGGACCTCCCAGTCCACCAGCAGGCGGACCGCCTTCCGGACTCTTGCTTCATCGTCCACAATAAGCGCCTTCATATCGGTTCACTCTCCACTAATATATCAATTTCCAGCCGGATGATGACCCCGCCTGCCTTCAGATTATCTACGCTCAGCAGGGAATCATCTCCGCATACCAGCCGCAGCCTGGCCAGAACATTCCCCAGGCCGATGCCCGCTCCGGGAGCATCACGCCTGCTGTAGCCGTCCTGGCCCGAGTTCTTCAGCATGTCCATTTCCTCTGGCGGCAGGGGCTGCTGCAGCTCCTTGCGCAATGTCTCCAGCCGGCTTGCCGGAATGGGGAGGCCGTTATTGCTTATGCTGATCTCCATCCGGTCCGGGGATAGCCGAGCGGCGGTAATCTCAATGAATCCGTCACTGCGGGCGCGATTGAACCCGTGCTTGAAATAATTCTCCACAATCGGCTGGAGAATCATCTTGGGCATCAGCGCCTGCTGCAGCGATTCTTCTATATCGTAGCGGAAGCTGAACTTATTCTCGAAACGCTCCTTCTGCAGCTCGATATAGGCTTTGACATGGTCCAGCTCATTCTGTATCGTCACAATCTTCTCATCATTGTACATGCTGTAGCGCATCATCTTGGCCAGCGCAGAGAGCAGGCCGTAGATCTGCGGCACCTTCAGCTCCAGGGCGAGTGTGCCGATAATCTGCAGCGTATTGTTCAGGAAATGCGGATTAATCTGAGACTGTAGCGCCCTTAGCTCATTGGTTCGGTTCGTCAGCTCCAGCCTGTACTCCCGCAGGATCAGATTGTTGATCGTGTCCATCATACTGCGGAAGCGCTCGGTGACGACACCGATCTCATCCTTGCCCGCCGGGCGGATCTCAATCTCCAGATTCCCGGTCTGCACCTGATTCATGTACCGGACCAGCTGCTTGATCGGGGCGGTGATCCGGAAGGAGACCAGCACGGTTAAGATAATGATCGTAATGAGCAGCAGAACCAGCAGCAAGATATTGATGCCTGCGGCCTCCTTGGCTTCCCGGAACAGATAAGAGACGGGGATCTGCTTGACGAGCGTCCAGCTATAGCCGATGCTGCTGATCTGCTGATAGATGAACACAGCGCCTTCCTGCTCGAAATAGCCCTGGGTCCCGGTGCTGTCAGCAATCTGCCTGTTGTACCACGCTGCATTCAGCGGTTTGCCCAGAGCCTTGGCATCCTGGCCGTATACCAGCTTGCCGCTGCTGTCCAGCAGATAGATCTGCTCCTGATCCTGGTCGTACAGCTCGTCCACAATATCGCCGAGGGCGGCCAGCTTGACATCAATCGACAGATAGCCGATGGCCTCTGAGGAAGGGATACGCTCAATCCTGCGGTGCATCGTAAAAACCGGCTCCGGCACGAACTGTGTTAACGGCAGGTTCAGCCCGTAAGCATTGCTCAGATGGGTGCTTTGCACCTTCACCGGGGGGCTGCCTGTAATCCGGGATTCCCGGTACGGCGTACTTCTCAGCCAGCGCTTGGGCGTGGTGTTGTCGGTAATCAATGTAGCTTTGGCGTCTTTCACGCCATATAAGTACACCTGCGAGATATTCGGAAGTGAAGTAGAAATGTAGCTGAGCGAGTTGTAAATGGCAATGTCGGAGGACAGATCGTCGTACCCGGCTTCAAGCAGCCGGTAGAAATCCCCGTCGGCGTATACGTTCAGCGACAGGCGGTTGATCTCCTGAAGCAGACTGTTAATGTTCTTGGAGCCCTGATACAGCAGATTCGTATTCTCATCAACCGCGCGGGTTCTTAGCGACTTGGTGGTATGAGAATAGCTGACGTACATAGTAGCCATTATGCAGATTAAGGTGGGCAGGAGCAGGAAAACAATCAGTTTCGTGCGGATACTGTTCCATTTCAAGGGGCTTGTCACTCCGATCAATATTTTACACCCTAAAGATCACTTGCGTAGGTGTAAGAGGCGCTCTAAAAAACAGATAATATCTTTAGATCATAAACAAGTAAGTGAGCAAAAGAAAGGGGGGCCTTTAAATGCGCGGCAATAAGTTGTCCCAGTTCGGTCAACAGGCATTTTTCGTTGGCCCGGCATTATTGTTTTTTACCTTGATCACGATTATTCCGTTTCTGATGGGGATGTACTACTCCTTCACAGACTGGAACGGGGTATCTGGTCAGGTTAGCTGGGTCGGCTTTGAGAATTTTAAAAAGATTTTTACCCATGATCCCGATTTCTGGTCATCCTTCTGGTTTACCGTGAGATTCACCGTGCTGGGCGTTATATTGACTAATGTAGTAGGCTTCTTCCTGGCCTATCTGCTGACCAAACCTTTAAAAACACGCAATATGCTCCGGACGATCTTCTTCATGCCGAATGTGATCGGGGGCTTGCTGCTGGGCTTCATCTGGCAGTTCATCTTCATCAAAGGCTTCGCCACCATGGGCGATATTACAGGCTGGTCCTTCTTCAATCTTCCTTGGCTTGGGGATGCGACAACCGGGTTCTGGGCGATCGTCATGGTATTTATCTGGCAGTCCTCCGGCTATCTGATGGTCATCTATATCGCTTCGCTGAGCAACGTGTCCAAAGAAGTGCTCGAAGCGGCCGAGATTGACGGCGCCTCCCGGATGCAGGTGCTGCGTAACATTATCGTTCCGCTGATCATGCCTGCGGTAACCATCGGTCTTTTCCTGGCGATCTCCTGGTCCTTCAAAATGTTCGATCTGAACTTGTCGCTGACCAAAGGCGGGCCGTTCAAATCGACGGAGTCTGTAGCCATGAACATCTATAATGAAGCCTTCCTGAATAACCGTTATGGTCTGGGTACGGCAAAAGCGCTGTTGTTCTTCCTCATCGTGGCGCTGATCACTGTCATTCAGGTTCGTATAACCAAGAGTAAGGAGGTAGAAGCTTAATGAATGCCAAGTCCAAAAGCCGATGGAATATCGGAATTGAAGTCATCATGATTCTGCTGGCGCTTCTGTTCCTCTCTCCGTTCTATTTCCTGATTGCGAACTCGGTGAAATCCTTCGGTGAAATTCTGAGCGACGCGGCAAGCTGGCCGCAGACCTTCATGTGGTCGAACTATGCGAATGCCTGGAAGCTGGCCCGCTTCTCTGAGGCTTTCCGCAACTCGCTGATTGTTACGGTGATCAGTGTGGTGCTAATCTCATTGTTCAGTGCGATGGCGGCGTACCGTATGGTGCGTGCCAATAACCGGTTAAATCAGATTCTGCTGCTGCTGTTCGTAGCGGCCATGGTGGTTCCCTTCCAGACCATTATGATTCCGATTCTGAAGGTCGTGAACATCCTGGGCGTTAACAACTCCTTCACGGGTCTCATTATCTCCAATCTGGGATTAAGCATTCCGATGGCGATCTTCCTGTTCCACGGCTTCATCAAGTCCGTGCCGCTGGAGATCGAAGAGGCGGCTACAGTGGATGGCTGTAACCCGATCTCGGCGTTCTTCCGGATTGTATTGCCTCTGCTGAAGCCGATGCTGATGACCATCATCGTGCTGAATGCCCTGGGGATCTGGAATGACTATCTGCTGCCATCCCTGATTCTACAGGCACCTGAACTGCGGACCATTCCGCTGGCGACCTTCTCCTTCTTCGGCCAATATACGAAGCAGTGGGATATGGCGCTTCCGGCATTGACCATCGGTGTAGCTCCAATCGTAATTTTCTATCTGTTCATGCAGCGTTATATTGTTGAGGGAATAGCGGCCGGCTCGGTGAAGGGTTAATCACCGGGCTCCCGTTCCACATATTAAGCAGTTACATTATTTCAAGGGGGAAATACAAATGATGAAGAAACGCTCTGCAGTGATGCTGTCCAGCGTGATGCTGATGTCGCTCGTGCTTGCGGCATGCGGCGGCAACAGCACTAATAATAATGCTTCGAATAGTGCTTCTAATGGAAGCGCTGGCAAACCTTCCGGTGAAGTGAAAACGGTTAAGATCTTCCAGTTCAAAACCGAAATCGTAGAAGGCCTGAATGAGCTGAAGGTTGAATTCGAGAAGGAGCACCCGAACATCAAGCTGGACATTCAAACCGTGGGCGGCGGCGCAGACTATGGTGCAGCGCTGAAGACCAAATTCGCTTCCGGCGATGCTCCTGATATTTTCAGTAACGGCGGGTACGCTGAAATGGAGCTGTGGGCTGACAAGCTTGAGGATCTGTCCGATCAGCCTTGGGTGAAGGATCTGATTCCACTTGCAGCGGAGCCGATGACCAAGGACGGCAAAACCTACGGGATGCCCATGAACCTTGAAGGGATCGGTTATGTCTACAACAAGGATCTGTTCGCCAAGGCCGGAATCAAGGAAACGCCCAAAACAATCACAGAGCTTGAAGAAGCCGCCAAGAAGCTGCAGGCCATTGACGTTACACCTTTCGGCAACGCCTATCAGGAATGGTGGCTGCTGGGTATCCAGGGCATTAGCGTAGCTTTTGCACAGCAGGATAATGTGGATGAATTCATCAGCGGTCTGAACGCCGGAACAGCATCCATTGTGGGTAACGAGAAATTCAAGGATTGGAGCAACCTGCTGAATCTGACGGTAAAATACGGCCAGAAGAATCCGCTGACTACCGATGCAAACACTCACCTGGCGCTGTTCGCCAACGGCGAAACGGCTATGATGCAGGAAGGCAACTGGGCACAGACTCTGGTGGACAACATTACGCCTGACATGAACATCGGAATGTTCCCTATGCCAATCAACGACGACGCTGCGATGAACGACAAGCTGTCGGTGGGGGTTCCTGCGAACCTGGTAGTGAACAAGGAATCCGGCTCCAAGGAAGAAGCCAAGACCTTCCTGAACTGGCTCGTCACTTCGGATATGGGCAAAGAGTATATCGTCAAAAAGTGGAAATTCATTCCTGCCCTGTCCACCATTCCGGCAACGCCTGAAGATATCGGTCTTCTGGGTGCGGACGTCTGGAACTACGTTCAAGAAGGCAAGGTCTACGGACTGCAGGCTTCCAAATTCCCTGATGGGGTGACGCAAGAATTCGCCAGCTCCATTCAAGAGATGATCGCCGGCAAAGTTGACGAAGCAGGCTGGGAAAAGAGCATGCAGGCCGCCTGGGATAAGCTTAAGAAATAATCTGAATGGATAAAGTGGATTTGCCCGGACGCTCCCGTCTATCTCAGCATATGAGGTGAGGCGGGGGCGTTCTTTCCGGTTGGGTGGCGGCGGAGCTGTGGAGCAAGAGCGGAAAAGACGTAGAGAAGGAAGAGACGGCTATCGGCTAGTGCAGCCTTCTGAACTGCTCCGGCGTAACGGCCGACTGCTTGCGGAAGGTGGCGACGAAATGGCTGACATCGCGGAAGCCGACCCGCTGCGAGATGGCTTTTACCGTAAGCTGGGGCTGGGCGACAAGCAATTCCTTGCTCTTGCGGATACGTAGCCGGACGAAGTAGGCATAGGGCGATAGCCCGAAGGTCTTCAGGAACAGGCTGTTCAGATATCTCCCGGATACTCCAAGCTGGGAAGCGAGATCATGGAGACCGAGCCCGGGATCGCCATAATGGCTGTCCATCCATTTCAGCAGCGGCTGAAGCTTGTCTACATTGCGGGAGATCGCGGTGTTATTATGCAGTTGCCCGTAGGTATTCAGGGTCAGCAGGAAGCGGTAGGCATCGCTGGATTCACCCAGGCTGAACATATCGCTTGAAGCATCGTGGCGGTCCAGCATCTCCTTCAGCATCTGGTGCAGCGGCGCCTCACTCTCCCAGCGGAAGAGGAGGCTGGTATTCATGCCAAGCGAATCCAATATATGCCGGGCTGATGTCCCGCCGAAGGTGAGATAATAGGTGCGCCATGCCTCGGAGGAGAGCGATTCATAACGATGCGGCGTACCCGGCATCAGGAGAATGCCGCTGCCTTCGGGAAGGGTGATCTTTTTGTTGTCGAAGTGGACAAGCCCTTCGCCATTCGCAGTCTGCAGCCAGTGATAGGTGTGATAGCCTTGCGGACGGGAGACTTTCTCCTGATCGGGGTTATAGCCCATACTGTCCAGGGTAATGGGGAGCAGCTGGCCGCTCTCCTGGGCGAATACGATTCTGCGGACGGCGTCTACTGACATAGAAGGGTCATCTCCTGTTGTTCCATATTATTATATAGGATTTCATTAATATTATATTTATAGCGACAAGAATAGAGATTAGAATAAGAATATACTTATACTATAAAGGATGTGCTAAGTGTGATCAACGAGAGGTTACCTAAGATTTGGTACGGTGGAGATTATAACCCGGAGCAATGGGATGCACCGGTATGGGCAGAGGACGAGCGGATGTTCAAGCTTGCCGGAATTGACGTTGCCACCATTAACGTGTTCTCCTGGGCGTTGATCCAGCCGTCTGAGGATACGTATGATTTCACCGGTCTGGATGAATTAATTGACCGCTTATATAAGAATGGAACCTATGTATGTCTGGCTACCGGTACCGGCGCCCATCCGGCTTGGATGGCACACCGCTATCCTGAGGTTACACGGGTAGATGTCCAAGGCCGTAAGCGTAAATTCGGCGGACGCCATAACTCCAACCCGAACAGCGCGGTCTACCGCAAATATGCAACCTTGCTGGCTGGCAAGCTGGCTGAACGCTACAAGGATCATCCGGGACTGGTGGCCTGGCATATCTCCAATGAATACGGGGGATATGATTATTCCGAGCAGTCTGAAGCGGCCTTCCGCGTATGGCTGAAGAACCGTTATGGAACGCTTGAAGCGCTCAACAAAGCCTGGAATACCCGGTTCTGGGGCCATACCTTCTATGACTGGGAGGAAATCGTAGTCCCGAATGAGCTCAGTGAAGAGTGGAACGGCAACCGGACGAACTTCCAGGGCATATCCCTGGACTACCGGAGATTCATGTCGGATAGCCTACTGGAATGCTATATCCTCGAGTATGAGGCCATTAAGCAGCACAGCACGGATATCCCGGTTACGACCAATCTGATGGGCTTCTACCCGGAGCTGGACTATTTCAAGTGGGCCAAATACCTGGATGTGATCTCCTGGGACAACTATCCGTCCCTCGACACGCCGGTCAGCCACACAGCCATGACGCATGATCTTATGCGCGGCCTGAAGAACGGCCAGCCGTTCATGCTGATGGAGCAGACGCCAAGCCAGCAGAACTGGCAGCCGTACAATACGCTGAAGCGTCCCGGCGTCATGCGCCTCTGGAGCTATCAGGCGGTTGCGCGCGGTGCAGACACCGTGCTGTTCTTCCAGCTCCGCCGGTCCATCGGGGCCTGCGAGAAGTATCATGGTGCAGTGATTGAGCATGTAGGGCATGAGCATACCCGGGTATTCCGTGAATGTGCCGAGCTTGGCCGGGAGCTGGAGCAGCTTGGCGATGAGCTGCTGGATGCACGCAGCGCGGCGCAGATCGGGATTATCTATGACTGGGAGAACCGCTGGGCCCTTGATCTCTCCAGCGGCCCGTCCGTAGCGCTGAATTATGTGAACGAGGTTCATAAATATTATGATGCGCTCTATCAGCAGAATATCGAAGCGGATATGATCGGCGTGGAAGAGGACCTGTCGAAATACAAGATTGTCATTGCACCCGTGCTGTATATGGTGAAGCCGGGGTTTGCCGAGAAGGTCGAAGCCTTCGTTCAGGCAGGCGGAACCTTCATTACAACTTATTTCAGCGGCATCGTGAATGAGAATGATCTGGTCACGGTTGGCGGTTACCCTGGAGAGCTGCGCAAGGTTCTCGGCATCTGGGCCGAGGAGATCGACGCCCTGCTGCCGGGCATGAGCAATGAGATCGTGATGAACAAGGAATGGGGCTCCCTTAACCGTTCATATGGCTGCGATCTGCTCTGTGACCTGATTCATACCGAAGGCGCAGAAGTCCTCGCTGAATATGGTACGGACTTCTATAAAGGAATGCCGGCCCTGACCGTGAACCGCTTCGGTGCAGGCCAAGCCTATTATGTGGCGACAAGCCCGGATTCCGCCTTCCTGCGCGGATTCCTGGGTAACCTGTGCGCTGATAACGGCATTGCTCCACTGGTCAGCGCACCGGAAGGCATCGAGTCTGTTCAGCGTGTGAAGGATGGCGTATCCTACCTGTTCCTGCTGAACCACGCCGCAGAGGAGCTTAGTGCGGATATCGGCACCGGCGAGCGGACCGATCTGCTTACCGGCAAGAAGTTCAGCGGCTCCACTGTAGTTCCTGGCCGTGGAGTGCTGATTCTCTCAGACAAACAGTAATCGGCTAGACCGACGTTAAAAAAGCAGCGATTCCCGTAATAGGAGAATCGCTGCTTTTTGTTTTTGTATACTCCAGCATGAAAATGAGCAGCGCGCCTAAAAACAGAACGTCGTCTGTTCATCTATTTAACAAATTTAACGAAAAACCTAACACAATTGGACTGTGAGCGCCGCGTAGGCCGAATGTAAACGAAAAACCGAACACAATTGGACTGTGAGCGCCACGTAGCCCGAATGTAATCGGAAAACCGAACACAATTGGACTGGGAGTACCGCGTAGGCCGAATGTAGACGGAAAACCGAACACAATTGGACTGGAGGCGCCGCGTAGGCCAAATGTAATCGGAAAACCGAACACAATTGGACTGTGAGCGCCACGTAGGCCGAATGTAGACGGAAAACCGAACACAATTGGACTGGGAGCACCACGTAGTCCGAATGTAATCGAAAAACCGAACACAATTGGACTGGGAGCGCCGCGTAGGCCGAATGTAATCGGAAAACTCGCATGGCCTTAGCGATTTGACGAACGAACAGATTCGCTGAGTATAGGCGTAAATCATGACTTTGGTCAGCATCTTAGGTTGATAGCTGTCGCGGTCTCCGCCGTGATAAGCAGCGTCAAAGTAGCGTCGTCCAGCCGTTTAACAAAGGACGATTTTTGTGATTTTAGAAAGATTGAAGAACCTTTTCCCGCTTAAACAGCGGAGAGGACGGAACGAATGTGGAAAAGCGATAGCGGTCGCCTTGGTCTCCGGATTCTCACCGATTAGGAAAATAAATAAAATCTGGAGATCACAGCGATTGGAACATCGGTCCGTTCACGCAGCGTCCATCCAAGTGCTTAAGTTGATCCTGCTTTGTGCTATAGCGTAAAAGAACCGAAGTCCGTAATCTTCAAATCAACTTCAAGGTGGATGGGCGTCCGGCTGAACACCTCGTCCCAGTGATCCTCCAGCTTGCGCCATAAGGCGGGTTCCTGAATCTTGAGCATGCTGGAGAAGCCGATGGCATCTGCTTTGTAATCCGACTGCAGCTTGTGAAATAGGCTCTGCATCATCTGCTCCAGCCGCTTATTGAACAGCTTCTCAGCTTTTTGGGGAAGATGTGTGGCCGCAGGGTATTCCTCTTCGTTCCAGGTCTCACTCAGCCGTCCTTCCGTGGTCAGCTTGACGTCGAAGGACAGATGGTCACCGTCTACTTTGGCAGTGATTTTACTTTTCAGAGACTTTACTTCGTAAGTGATCGGCTCATTGCTCCAATCATAGGTTTTGATGACACCGCTCTGCCCCCTATTGGTCAGCCAGGACAGGCATTCGGTATCCTCCTGACTCAGCGCTCCCACCCAGTGCCCGGTATTTCCCTTGATCACCCCGGCTCCGGAGAACTCCACCTCGCCGTTCGCTGTCACCAGGTTCTGCAGCGCATAACTGCGTTTGGAATACATGAAGGAATCCAGCTTGGATAAAATAACCGGGGCCAGTACCTTGCTGGTTCTCTTCTGATTCCGCATCATATCTCTGATGTGAAAGGCGGGAATGACACCCTTTTGCTTGGAAATCATCGTCTCCTCCGCCCGGCCGTGGCTGATGAATACCATCGTACTGGGGCGGATGTCATTGTCCCGAAGTACAAAATCCATTAGCTGGTTCATACTCTGCTGCTTAAGCAGCTCGCTGGACACGACAATCACCTTCAGGTGATGCCCGATAATGGGCCGTTCCCGCAGGATGGAATACTGGCGGAAGATCTCCAGCACAGAGTCACCGGTTCCTGTTACATTCATATAAGGAGACACGCTCCCGTCCGTACTCTCTATACCCCCTACAGAATTAGCCGGAACCACCTGAACCGTGGCTGTAATCCTATTCCGCTTGGTATAAGTCGAGCCTTGCTCCTCCAGCTTCTGCTCTGTGGGAGACAGCTCCGCAGTATCGAGAGCCAGCCCGGCGTATAACGCCAGATCCTCAATCTCCTTGCTGCTCCAGCAGGAGGTCTGCGTAGCAAGGATCATCAGGCTGGATAGCAGTACC
Organism: Paenibacillus tritici; assembly: GCF_013204885.1. Taxonomy (GTDB): domain Bacteria; phylum Bacillota; class Bacilli; order Paenibacillales; family Paenibacillaceae; genus Paenibacillus_AQ; species Paenibacillus_AQ tritici. The sequence goes on along the minus strand of NZ_JABMKX010000010.1, from coordinate 278,951 downwards.
AGAATTCGTCTACACATGCTGCTTCAGCCCCTTCGCCCGGATGAGCCACACAATGGACAGCAGGACAGGCACGAGCAGGAACAGAACCACGCCCATCCTGCCGATGGCATCCCCCAGTGCAAACAGGTCGCTTAAGGACTTCGGCACCATCGCCGAGATGAACAGAAGCGGAACCAAGGCATAGATAATCGGATGGACCTTAAGCTTGAAGATCTGTGAAAGGCCCAGCGAGGCCTGAAAGAAAAAGCTGCTGAAGTTGCAGAACATCTGCATCAGCCAGATGACCATGAACGGGAATTCCATCCGCTCGAAGAAAAATCCCGGCACCTCAAAGCTGCGCATCAGGTCGATGGTGGGCCAGGTGCTGGTGCTGGCGGAACCAATAGAAATCCCGCCGATGACTATAACAACGGTAAGGAGATAGATTCCCATCAGAACGGCAAGACCTCCCAGAATAGCTTTGACAGCTTGCTTAGGGTCCTGCATGAATGCTACAAGCGTCATAGTAACTTCACAGCCCGTGAAGATAAGCACTGTGGATTTCAGGCCTGCGAATACGGGGGCTACTCCATTCCCAAGCACAGGCCGCAGATGCTCAATGTCAAATATCCGCAGGCTGAGCAAGAAGGAGATTAGCAGAATCATAATGCTAATGGGAAACACAATAGTATAGACACGGGCAATAGAGTTGATCCCTCCAGACACCAGATAGGTGCTCAGCCAGAGAAAAGGCAGAATCACCGCCCAGATGGGGGTCCCCTCCAGCAGGAAGAACAGGGTGACCTCAGCCAGTGTGCGGATCTCAAAGCCGGCGATCGTGATGAAATACAGAATGAGCAGCAGGGATAGGGCTCCCCCGATGAACCGGCCGGTGAGCCGGCCGGCATACTGGAAGACGGTTTGTCCCGGGAACTGCTGGCTGATCTTCACCATGACAAGTACAGCGAGCATCACAATCACTCCGCCCAGCAGGACGGAAATCCAGGCATCCGGAGTTTTGACAGTCTGGCTTACACTGCGCGGCAGCGTAAGAATTCCCGCGCCCAGCAGCGTATTGTTCAAGAAAACGGCGGTTTGTGCAGCAGTGATTTTGTCATCAGTACGTATGAACATGATACGTCCTCCTTACGCGCGGGCGCGGTTATGACTTACGTTTGTTCTGCCGGGTCTTCATCATGACGGGTCTGCGTTTCATCAGAGCCATCGGGGCGCGCAGGAACAGATCCTTCCAGTCACTTATCCGGAAAGGGGAGATCGGCGACAGATAAGGCACGCCGAAGCTCTTGAGCTTGCTCAGATGGCAGCAGATCAGCAGGAAGAACAGAATGGTACCGTACATCCCCAGCACTGACGCAAACAGCATGCCAACGAAGCGCAGCATCCGCAGTGTAATCCCCGCACTGTACATGGGAATGGAGAAGGAGGAGATGGCGGTTACGGCAACCGTAATCACCAGGAACGGACTGACGATACCCGCCTGTACCGCAGCATCGCCGATAATCAGACCGCCGACGATGCCCATCGCCGGACCGATCGGCTTCGGCAGCCGGATGCCGGCTTCGCGCAGGATCTCGATGGAGATCTCCAGAATCAGCACTTCAATTAATGAAGGGAAGGGCACGCCCTGCCGGGTCTTGATGATTGTAATCGCCAGCTCCGTAGGAATCAGTCCCGGATGATAGGAGATGAACGAGATATACAGGGCCGGAGCCATCAGGGCCAGGAAGGAGGCGGTGAACCGCAGCAGCCGCAGCAGGGTGCCCGGAAGCCAGCGTTCATAGTAGTCTTCCGGCGACTGCAGCAGCATACTGAAGGTCACCGGCGCGATGAGCACGAAGGGCGTACCATCCAGCATAATGGCAATCCGTCCTTCGAGCAGGGCGCTGATGACTCTGTCCGGCCGTTCGGTGTTCTGAAGCTGCTGGAAGGGACTGAGGTAATTATCCTCAATCAGCTGCTCGATATAACCGGATTCAGCCAGGAAATCAAAGTCGATTTTGCAGATCCGGTTCTTGACCTCCTCCAGCAGGTCGGGATTGACGATATCCTTCATGTAGGCGAGCACAATGTCCCGCTGAATCGTGTTGCCTGCCCGGTAAGACTTCATCTCAAGCTGGTCATTGAAGCCCTGGCGGCGGAGCATGGCCGTATTCTCGCTGAGCACCTCCGAGAAGCCCAGCCGGGGGCCGCGAAGCAGCGCTTCGGAGACCGGCTCGCCAATCGTGCGGTTAGCAGATCCGGGCAGCTCTACCAGGAGCCCGCAGGGCAGGCCCTCAATCAGCAGGCCGCCATGTCCGAAGAGGAGGAGTTTATTGAAGTTGTCTATAGCCGCCTCTTCTTTAAGCTCACTGAAGGGGAGCAGCCGGCCGGCAATTTCTGCGGAAGACAGAGAACCGGCGGGCAAGTCGTACATCAGAAACTGCATGATTTGCATATTCAGCACCCGGTCATTCTGCATGCCGCTAATATGGATAAGCACGGCCCGGGCACCGGAATGGGCGATCGTGAATTCTCTGAAATGCAGATCGCTATTGCCTCCGATGGCGGCTCTCACTGCAAGCAGGTCCGAATTGTAGTTACCGCTGAAGGAAGCCGGGCGTGGTGTGTCAGAATGCGCAGGAACCGGCGGCTGTGACTGGCGGGCGGTTTTGGTGCCATGGCCAATCTGCCCCCGTCCGCTTCCTACGAACCGGTAGAGCGATCTGTATATATATCTAAGGAACAATGGAACAAGCAGAGCCGCACCCGCCTGACCAAAGACTGCCCAGCCGGGTACAAACGATACAATGGTAGCGAACAGTATGATCATCCCCAGCCGTAGAAATTAAGAATCCTTGACGCGAACATATCCTTGTTCATGAAGTTTTCCAAAGTTTGTTTGAATTTAGTCATTTTACCGAAAAATATAAATCAAAACCGGATGAGTTACAGGGTATATAATATTTAATAGAGCTGATTGTTCAGCACAGCGGAAATTATGCGTTCAGGAAAGAGGCAGCACATGAAAACGTTACTAGTCACAGGCTACCGTGCCCACGAGCTGGGCATTTATGACAGCAAGCATCAGGGCATTCCCTATATCAAAAAAGCGCTCACGAACCGGATTGTACCGCTGGTGGAGGAGGGGCTAGAATGGATCATCACGCCCGGACAATATGGCGTCGATCTGTGGGCCTGCGAGGTGGTACTGGAGCTGAAGCAGCAATACCCCGGACTGAAGCTGGGCATTATTACGGCACATGCGGCGCCGGAGGAGAAGTGGAAGGAAGAGAAGCAGAATGAGTACCGCCGTATTATTGCCGGAGCTGACTACTACGGTGCCGTAAGTAATGCGCCCTATGACGGAAGCTGGCAGTTCCGGGCCAGAGATGATCTTCTCTTCCGGAAAAGCGACGGGATACTGTTGTTCTATGACGAGGATGCTGCAGAAGGCACTGCGAAGTTCACCAAGGAGCGCGCCATGAAGCTGCATGCCGAAGGCGAGTACGAGCTGTATCTGATGCACGCAGAGGAGATTCAGAACATCGCTGACGAAGAGAGCCAACGGGATTATGAATAAGGGGGAGATTTATGAACCGGGAAGCAGTATACACTGAGGATGTTTGTTATGTTATTCTGCTGAGTCCAACAGCGCAGGACCGCAGGGATATGGATATTATCCGGGCGCATGTCAAGCATCTGCAGGAGCTGGAGCGCAGCGGACAGCTGGTGCTGTGCGGACCGTTCAGCGACAGTCCCGGCGGGATGGTCATTATCCGTGCTGCCTCCCGGGAGGCAGCGGAAGTCATCGCCCAGCGGGACCCGTATGTTACATCAGGTATCCGCAGCTACGAGCTGCGCACCTGGGGCCTGTCCCATGAAGGCAACAGGCATATGGGTATAGCCGCAGATTAGGGCGGGCCGGGTCAGATGAAGCTTTTCAGCGAGGGGGCCTTCCGCACCTTATAGTTCTGTTCATACGCGTAAGCGAGCCTGATCAGCACCGGCTCCTCATAAGCGCGGGCAGAGAAGGTTACGCCAAAAGGGGCCCCGGCTGAGGTATAGCCTGACGGTACAACGATGGACGGGTAGCCGGCTCTTGAGGTAATCCGTGCGCCGAAGTCAGCGGGAAACAATAGGGCGTCGAGCTGATGCTCACGCATCGTGGCGTCGATCCCCTGCTCCTTGCAGAGCCGGAGATCCGTCATGCGGTCACGCAGATATTGCGGCTCGGTGAAGGTGCCCGAGGTCGTATATTCAGCATCCAGCAGCGTAGCTTGCCCGAACTTCAGCGTTTGCACCGGATGGGCATGGTTGAAGTCTATAATATCCTTCAGGGTGCGCATGGGGGCACCCGGACCCAGGCGCGCCAGGTAAGCGTTCAGCGAGGTTTTGAATTCATTCAGCACCACGGACGAATAGCTGATCTCCCGCGCCGTGGTAATCTCTGCCGGATCTATGATAGTTGCTCCAAGCTCGCGCATTCTGTCCACAGAGGCATTGAACAGCGCCAGCTGCTCCTCTGTCAGCTCCTCGAAGTAATAATCGCGCGGAATTCCGATGCGGGCCCCTTGCAGTCCGTTGGCATCCAGGAAGACAGTATAATCCTCATGAACCTTGCCTCTGTTAGTGCCCATGGCGGCATCCTTCTCATCCTGCCCGAGCAGGGCATTCAGCAGAAGCACAGCATCACGGACCGTTCTAGCCATAGGTCCAGCGGTATCCTGCGTACTGGAGAGCGGCAGAATGCCGGAGCGGCTGATCAGCCCCACCGTGGGCTTAATACCTATAATAGAGCCGAGGTTGCCGGGGTTGAGGATGGAGCCGGAGGTTTCTGTTCCAACGGATACCGTGCAGAAATTGCAGGCGACCGCTACCGCAGACCCGGCGCTGGAGCCGCCTGTCGGAGTGGAGATATTGTAGGGGTTAAGCACCTGCCCGCCCCGGGAGCTGTAGCCGGAGGGCATGCCGTTCGTCATGAAGTTGGCGAATTCCGTCATGTTGGCTTTGCCCATAATGATAGCTCCCGCCTCGCGCAGCCTGCTGATGATGAAGGCATCCTCTCCGGCAAAAGAATCCGCCAACGCGAGCGAGCCCGCACTGGTATGCATGTTGTCCCCGGTATTAATGTTATCCTTCAGCAGCACCGGGATGCCGTGCAGCGGTCCGCGCGGACCCTGAAGCTGGCGCTCCGTGTCGAGGGATTCAGCGATGAACAGCGCATCTGGATTAATCTCCAGCACGGAGTTAACCGTCAGGCCGCTTTTGTCATGATCGGCTATGCGTTCAAGATACATCAGGACTAATTGTCTGGAAGTGATCTCTCCGGTATCCAGAGCAGCCCCAATCTCAGATATAGTAGCCTCTACGATTTCAAAACTCATGCGGGTTCACGCTTCTTTCCCTTTATGATTGTGTAGTTTCTCCTACATCTAAACACAGTTTTGGCTGTGTTCATAGTGTTGTTTTTGCCGTCCGGCGGACCTTCACTTTGCGTGTTAACTTTAAAAGGTGATTAAGAAGTACCCTACTGTGGTTAAATACATGACATGATTTAACAAGACTTGCCAATATCACTAGGAGGAATCGAACTTGAAGAAATGGACTACGTTATGTATGGGTGTTGCTCTATCCGTTGCCCTGGCTGCCTGCGGCAATAATGAGGAGGCCAAACCATCGGAGGGGGCTGCAACCGCCGCTCCATCTTCAGCTGCTGCAACCACGGCGCCTGAAGCTTCCGCATCGGCAGCGCCTGCTGAACAGACTACGGATGGAGTTCCAACGGTAGATGAATTGATTCAGAAGACGGCTGCTGCCGGAGCAGAGCTGAAGGGCTTCGCTATGGATTCGCAGGTGAAGCAGAAGATCGTGATGAAACAAGGGGATCAGAACACAGAGCAAGCTACAGATATGACTATTAAATCTCAATTCACGAAGGACCCGCTGCAAATGCATCAGGAGATTGAGATGAAGCTGGCAGGCCAAGGCGATCAGAAGATGGAGCAGTACGTGACTGCGGACGGCTTCTACTCCATGACGAACGGCCAATGGATGAAGATGCCTTCTTCGATGAGTGAGCAGGTTGTTGCCGCGATGCAGCAGTCCGCAAGTCCTGAGAAGCAGCTGGAGCAGTTCAAGGCGATCTCCGAGCAAACGAAGATCACTGAGGATGGCGATAATTATCTGCTGGCCGCAGAGGTATCCGGTGACAGTGTCAAGGAACTGGCGAAGAGTTACATGAACCAGGGCGGCAGCGCTGACCCGCAGATGGCTGCGATGATGGAGCAGATGAACATCAAGAGCATGAACATCTCTTACGCTGTAGACAAGAAGACGTATTATCCAACCAAGACGGATGTTACCATGGTCATGGATATGACCAGCGGAGAACAAACCATGTCGATGGATATGAATATGACTGCAACCATCAAAGATCATAACAAGGTTACCGAAATCAAGATTCCGCAGGAAGCACTGGATGCCAAAGAAATCGAGATGCCGGCAGCTCCCGCAGCTCCGACAACTCCTTAATCGAGCGTATCGAGCTGAACAATAGAACAACAAGCAGAAACGGCGTTGCCACCCTCTTAAGGGGCGGCAACGCCGTTTCTGCTTGTAAAGCGGATTATAGACCAAACGGCGAGATACTGTTCAACAGTCCGAAGGCTGCTCCGGCAATGACGGATGCGATCAGCTTGTAGAAAATATATCCGGTAACCATATTGGCGATGGCAATCAGATACAGCGTGTCAAATCTGCGGCTGGTGGTATGGAGCGGATATTGGAACATCACCGTGTTGATGCTGATGAAGACAAACAGGAAAGACAGCACTAGCAGTGTAGTCGAGAAAGAGTGCAGGCTGATCATCAGCGACAGAATAGCCAGTACCAGCAGCGCCACTGCTGGAACGAGTAGAGTCCCTAGCCGTGTGATCAGCAGTTTGAGCTCGAAGCTGACCTTCTCCACCCGGAGTACGGCATAGGTAGCTGCACAGGCAACAGCAAGGCCTACTGCAGTTAATAGAAGCGGCTTCAGAAATCCGGGACCGAAGACTGCCGAGACGTCCCACTTGATGAACCAGGTAAGGAAATACAAGGCTGTCAGTACTGCCGTCAGACCCATTGTGATCAGACTGTTCATGAAATGAGCCGCCGTGACTTCTTTCATGGTGCTGTACGGACGGGTAAGGGCGTTCAGATAAAAGCTCCAATACTGTTTGCCTACCTGCTGCGCCTGCTGTACACGTTCATCTTGGAGCAGGGTGTTCCATTGCTCGGATACTTTACGCTGGGGCTGAGGTCCTCCAGGCTCCTGGCCCGGCCCCCCTGGGTTCGAGAAGGGCGTTCCGCCTTCCGGGTTGTTCATTGCTGTTCCTCCTTGTTGTGAAATATATGGAAATCACCATTCACTTTAGTATAGCATATGCTATAGCTGGAGCTGTCAGTCTTCTGTGCGGACAAAACCCTCTTCAGCCAAGTATTCCTCGGCCTCCTCTACCGTTTCAAACGCCATCTCCAGCTGGAGCCCGGCATAAAGGTACCACAGATCCTCCTCGAATCTCAGACTCAGCGTATGTCCGTCTTCGTTGTTCCACAGCGATTCCGCTTCGGCAGCACCCTGCTGCGCTTTTTTCTTTCTTTTGGCTGGAGCAGGGGCCACGGGAATGTACATCAGCAGCGAAGTGATCGAAGCATCCAGCAGCTCGCGCAGCGCAGCCTCCGAATAATCGCGGATATTCACCAGTCCCTTATCATCGGTCTCGTAGCCCCGCAGCAGACCGGCATAGACAAAGCCGTTGCCGTTAGGATGAATATGCGAAGCCACCGTCTTCTTGTCATGCCGGCTCTGCTCCAGGTGGTAATTCACCCGTCCTAGCGAGACCTTGCGCGCCTCAAGCTGGGGATAGGAATCAAGAATCGCTAATTTCTGTTCAAAAGTAAGCATATACAGCCTCCGGTTTCCATTTGAATATAAATCATCAGTTGATTATAGCATGGCAGTGGGGGCTGAACTACATAGCAGCTTGCTGTGCCCGCTCCCCAAGGCTTCACACTACAAGCGGCAGCCGCAGCACGAAGGAGCAGCCCTGCTGCGGAGTGCTGCCAAGCTCCAGAGTGCCACCCATCGCCTCGGCCAGCAGCCTGCTGAAGGTGAGGCCAAGCCCGAGTCCGCGCAGCACGCTCTGCTTGCCGGAGCTGCGGAAGAAGGCTTCGAATATCCGCTCCCGGTTGTCCGGATGGATACCCGGCCCGTTATCCGAGACAATGATTTCGGCCATTCCCTGCGGTGTGGCTGTAAGCGTAAGCTTCAGCTGAAGCCTGCGGTCCGGGGCCTTCGCCTGCACGCTGTTGTTCAGCAGATTCACGATAATCTGCTGGATACGCAGCGGATCACCCCGCAGAAGGAGGTGGGCCTCCGGCAGATGAAGGATGGGCTCACAGACGTCTTCACTCTGGGTCAGCTTCCATTGATAGAGAATTTCCTCCAGCAGCGGGGCAGCCTCCAGCTTGTCGTGGCGGACGGCAACCATGCCGGCGGTCAGCGCATTGTAGTCCAGCAGATCGGCAACCATATGCTGCAGCCTTCCGGTTTCAAGCAAAGCGATATCAAGGAATTCTCCGGCCTCTTCGCCTTCAACGACTCCCTCGCGGACCGCATGAAGCAGTCCTTTGATCGAGGTAACCGGGGTCTTGAGTTCATGGGACACTCCGGCCAGCATAATGGCCCGCGACTGCTCGAACTGCTGCAGCTTGGCGGCCATCTCCTGGAAGGAGACCAGCAGTTCATGAATCTCCCGCTCTTTGGCTCCGGTCTCAAGCACAATATTATACTGGCCGCTGCTGATCTGCGCGGCGGCAGCGGCCACCCGCTGCACCGGCTTGGCCAGCTTGATGGATAGGAGGTAGATCGTCAGCCAGCTTAAGATGATCAGAAAGACGATGATAATGGAGAAGAAGGTAATCTCCTCCTGCGGGATGTGACGCAGGGAGCGTTTGGACTGCATGACCAGTACTTGCCCGAGTGTGGCCTGGTCTCCCCGGATCTGTGCCGCAGCAGCTTTGTATTCCGGAGTACGTGAATCGGTCAGGCTATCGTTCAGCTTATAACGCATTTCTTCTCCGGTCATCGGTGGCGAGGAGTATAGCAGTTCGCCCGCAGGTCCGGTGATGATTACGCACATCTCTGTGGTCACTTTGAAAAAGCGCTTGCGGTCCTCAACCAGCTTATCTAGGCTGGGGTTAATGGCTAATTTGCCGTCTGTACCCACGCTGCGGTCGGCAATCTCCTGTGCCAGCAGACCGGTAGTCTGCATCCGGTTGTTCATGGCCTCCTGCTGTATCCACCAGAAGGTGAACAGCGCGGTCAGCAGCAGCCCGATGCTGATGATCAGCAGATAACGCAGCGTCCAGTACGAGAGGATGGAGGTATGCTTCCTGGCTCTCTTATTCATGTTGTCCATAATTGATAACCTGTTCCTCTCAGGGTGCGGATTTCGCCTTCACTGTCCGGCCAGTGGGAGAGCGCCTGGCGCAGTCTTTTGATGGAGAGATCGACGGCCCGGTCACTTCCCTCATAATCCATCTCCCACACATGCTCCAGCAGCTGGTCCCGGGTGCAGATCTGATTCGGGCGCTCGGCCAGGAACAGCAGCACCGACATGTCACGCGGGCTAAGGCTGACCTCCGCCCCGTTCAGAAATATACTGCGGGCCGAGTAATCAATGAACAGGCTGCCGAAATGGCGTTTGCGGCTGCCGTCCGACCACTGGGAGGGGCGGCGCAGCACTGCATTCACCCGTGCGACAACCTCCTCGGGAATGAAGGGCTTGGACATATAGTCATCGGCTCCCCCGTCCAGCCCTGCGAGCCGGTCCTTGATGCCGTCCCGGGCAGTGAGCATGATGACAGGGCAGCTGCTTTTCTCGCGGATCTGTGCGAGCAGCTCGAAGCCGTCTATCTCCGGCAGCATAATATCGAGCAGGATCAGCGAGGGCGGCGCTTCCTCGAAGGCTTCCAGGGCACTCCGGCCGTCTGCGGCACGGGTAACGTGGAAGCCCGCTTTTCGCAGATAGGCACTAAGCACCCGTGCGATGGCCTCCTCATCCTCTACAATTAGAATTGATTTCATAGCATTCAATCTCCTAGTTAAAATTACGACAATTCTATCATATTGCCGGCTTGTCTGCTTTGACTTATTCCCGACATATTGCTTTGTTAGAATAGGAATCAAGCCTGATAGGGATACAGAGAAATAGGATGGAGGAATACAATGAAGAAGAAAACCATTGCCTTAAGTGCAGCCGTAGTCGTCATCGCAGGAGCCATCACAGCATTCGTGTTACTTAACAATAGTCTGGGCAATAATGTTGAGATCGAATCTGTTATTCCTGAGCAGAGCCAGGGAACGGAGACCCAGAAGGCGGGAACTGCAAATGCGGCCGCAGCAACAGGTGCTGCGGTTACGGCAGAACAGCTGAACGGTGCCTGGACCATTGCCGAACCGTCCAAAGTCTACTTGTCCGTGACCACATCCAAAGAAACCGTGAACTTCGTTGACCCTTCCGTTAAGGGAACCTGGAATGTACAGCTGGAGGATGCCAGCGCCATGACGGGCGAAGGGACGGTAGAGATGAGTGCGCTGGATTCCGGCAACGGCCAGCGGGACGAGCATGTCAAGGGAACGGACTTCCTGTCCGTTGCGGAGTTCCCGGAGTCCACCTTTGTGGTGAAGTCCTTCTCCGAGCTTCCGAAGGAATGGACGGAGGGCACAGCAATGCCGGTTCAGTTGCAGGGTACGCTGACAGTTAAAGGCATAGCGAAGGAAGTTACGTTCGACTCACAAGCCGTATACAGCGGCGGACAGCTTAAGCTGTCCGGCACCACCATGGTCACGTTTGAAGATTTCGGCATGAGCAATCCGCATTCCATCGTGCTGGACACCGAGAATAACCTTGAGGTGCGTCTGGAGCTTGTACTGAGCAAATAATATAAAGTTGCAAGAATGACAAAGGGAACTCTCCCCGTTACCGTGGATTCGCGGCTGCGGGGGGAGTTTTTTGATGTAATAGGAAAATAAGATATCGAGGACATCCTCTAGCTCCGCCGGAAGTGGGAGGTACTTAAATAGGAGAGGGACAAATCCCTCTGATTGCGCAAGAAAGGCCAAAAGTGGTCTGCATGGCAAAATCAAAATGGAGCGATATGACTAAATGTTGGGTCAGGCAGGATGGGAACATGTACACGCCGGAGAGATTTTGATAGAATCAGAGGGACCTGAGCTTCATTAAGAGGAGGATCACACTAATGACAGAAGATAACGCTTACACGATAAAATGGGGCATTCTCAGCACAGGCTGGATCGCCCATCAGTTCGCAACAGATCTGGCCCATGCCAGCAATGGCGTGGCTTATGCGGTAGGCTCACGTACGCAGGCAAGCGCAGATGAGTTCGCCCGGAATCACGGCATCCCGGTGGCGTATGCAACCTACGAAGAACTGGTGAACGATCCTGAAGTAGACGCTGTATATATCGGAACGCCGCATCCGTTCCACAAAGAGAATGCGCTGCTCGCGCTGCGTGCAGGCAAGGCTGTGCTTTGCGAGAAGCCTTTTACTGTGAACAGCGCCGAACTGGAAGAAGTCGTAGCCTATGCCCGGGAGCAAAAGCTGTTCCTGATGGAAGCCATGTGGAGCCGCTATCTGCCTGCCAATGTCAAGGTTAGAGAATGGCTGGGGGCAGGACGTATTGGTGAGGTTCGGCTGGTTAAGGCGGATCTGGGCTTCCGTGCGGACTGGAACCCGGAAGGGCGTCTGCTGAATCCGGCTCTTGGCGGCGGGGCACTGCTGGATGTCGGGATCTATCCTGTCTCCTTCGCCTCGATGGTCCTCGGGCCCCATCCCGAAGCGGTATCCAGTACCGTTCATATCGGGGAGACCGGTGTGGACGAGCATTTCTCGCTGCTGCTATCCTACGGCGATGGTGTATCGGCATCACTGAACGGCGGCATCCGTCTGAATATGCACGAGGAAGCCTATGTCTACGGAACCGAAGGTCATATCATAGTCAAAGGCACTCTGGTCAATCCGAAATCGGCTGAGCTCTATGTGGACGGCGAATTGGTAGAGACCTTTGAAGATGACCGTTCTTCGGTCGGGTATTCCTTCGAGGCGGAAGAGGTGGGCCGCTGTCTCCAGGCTGGGCTTACCGAGAGCCCGGTGATGACATTGGATGAATCCGTGGCGCTAATGAAGCTGCTGGATAAAGTCCGTGAACAGTGGGGGCTGAAGTATCCCGGTGAATAAACCCGCTGTTCGTGTTATCCATCTATAAGCTGATGAGGAAGGGGGGATATCAGATGACATTGATTGCTGACCGCTATCAGGGTTGCCTGCAAGGTCTGGCCGCTGGCGATGCGCTGGGAACTACTGTGGAGTTCCAGGCACCTGGAACCTTCGAGCCGCTTACGGATATTGTGGGCGGCGGGGTTTTTGCCCTGCAGCCGGGTCAGTGGACGGACGACACCTCGATGGCGCTCTGCCTTGCGGAGAGTCTGCTAACGGTGCAGGCCTGTGATCCTGTAGATCAGATGAAGCGTTATGTGAAGTGGTACCGCGAAGGCGTCCTTAGCAGTACAGGGAAATGCTTCGATATCGGGAATGCGACGCGTGCAGCACTGCATCAGTTTGAAAGGAGCGGTGAGGGGTTCAGCGGTTCAGATGATCCTCATTCGGCCGGTAACGGTTCGATTATGCGCTTGGCTCCGGTGGTGATGTACTATGCGGAGCATCCCGCCGAGGCCATCCGCAAAGCGGCGCTTAGTTCAAGGACCACGCATGGTGCGGCTGAGTGTGTCTCTGCTTGCCGGTTGCTGGCGGCGTATATTCTCGCCGGGCTGCACGGCTGGAGCAAGCAGGATATGCTGGCTGCGGATGCTTTTGGCGGGTGGCTGCAGGAGGATAGTCTGACGCCGCATATGCTGAATATTAAGCATGGCTCCTACCGGATGAAAGAGCCGCCGGAGATTCAAGGCTCGGGTTATGTGGTTGAGTCGCTTGAAGCGGCGCTATGGGCTTTTCACAAATCCTCCAGCTTCGCTGAAGGCGCACTGCTCGCCGTGAATCTCGGCAATGACGCCGACACCACCGGTGCAGTCTACGGCCAGATCGCCGGTGCGTACTACGGGCTTGAAGGCATCCCCGCCGAATGGAGCCGCAAGCTGGCGATGCGTGAGCGGATCAGCGACTACGCCGGGCGGTTGTATACCGAGCGGGTGAAATGACGGGGAATAGTTGGCATAACGGGTAAAATAACCGGGAGCTGGCATGAGGCAGGCTGGGTGCATCTGTAATGGGGCACTCAGCCTTTTTTTGCATAAGGAGAGAGAGGGGACGGGACGGGGCTACAGGAAAAAGTAAGGAGGCGGAAAGTGCTGGTATGGCTGCGGCTCTGGCGACTCTGGCGACTCTGGAAACTCTGGAAACTCTGGAAACTTTAAGGTGCCCTTAACTCCATTAAGTGGAAAAACGTCATTTAATTCTGGGCGAACCCGTAATGTAGGGGCAGTAGTTGGAAAAATGCAGCTTACTTCGGCTTGATTTAGCTGATATGGCAGATATGGCTATAATTAAGTGTTGAAAATCCAACTAAATCCAATAAAGCAGAAATGCCAGAATCAATAAGTGTTGAAAATCCAATTAATGGTTCGTCCGTAAGGACAAGACTGCGACTCTCCTAAAATATGTTATAATACTCGGACACCCTTAGCTGTGCGGATTAGTTGCAGGCTGAGGCTATTCATTTATGCGGAGGGGGCGTGTATTGTTGACTGCAAGTCTATCCAATCTGTTACTGAAGCCGGATAACCACCAGCAGAATAACGAATTACTTCAGGAAATCGGCAGCTATATCCTAACCGACATATTGAATCATCCGCTTATCGTAGAGGATTCCATGAATATCAGCATACTGCTGGATGGATCAACCGCCCTCGGAATCGTAGATGACATCTCGGATATCGATATTATCCTTATTTGCCGGGAGGAATGTTATGAATCCATTACTGGACGATTCGAACGAGCGGGGCTGATCCCGGAGCAGAGCAGTCTATTTGTTGATGTGCATCTGCCCGGCGGGAAGACGGGACACTATACCCTTTTGAGATTATCCGGGCTGGAGCAGGCACTATTGAAGGGGCAAATGGATTGGCTGTGGAACGCCTCTGTCTCCTGTATATACCATGACCCGCTGGACGTGAAGGCGCTGTTCGCGCAATTCCTCCCGCTTCCTCCGGAGCTTCTAATGAGCATACGGAAAAATGCCTACATAGACCTTCGAAGTGCTGCCAAAAGCCTGGATAACCCGGTGCGCCGCGGAGCTGCCTTTCCGATTCTTTTTCAGGCGGTGGAGGTGTTCAAGTGGGCTCTACGTTGTGCGATCACAGTGGAGGGGTACCCCTACCCGTATGACAAATGGCTTGTGCCAGTAGCGGAGCAGCTCCCGGTGGGGAAGAGGGTACTTGATTGTATGAACGACTTCTGGTTATATCTCAGAGAAGATGCATCCTATGTGGCAATGTATCAGGAGGATAACAGCTTTGTGAAGATGGAGAAGCGGGTCCGCAAGGTGCTACTGGAGGAGTTACGCCTGCGCGGCATAGAGGAGCCTTGGCTGGTGGAGTGGTGGAAGTATATGGAGGGATGATTGTCATATTTGCTGGAGGCGATCCTTAATGCAGTTAAGACAAATGGCTGTGGCATTGTTATTCAATGAGCAGCAAGAGATATTATTTCTTCAAAAGAAAACAGAGGCTACATTCCTCTCCGGGCATCTCGTCCCTGTTGGCGGGCATCTCGAAGAGCAGGAAATCAGTGATCCGCAGAAGGCCTGCCTGAGAGAGATTGCGGAAGAAACCGGATTAACTTCTCACAGTATTAATGATCTGTCACTGCGTTATATTATTCACCGGGTGAAGGAGAATCGGGAGATTCGTATTCAGTATGTTTTTATAGGCAGGGTAGTAGTGGGCAGTAGAATACTTGAGAGTGACGAGGGACGGCTGATGTGGGTGAACGGCAGTGCGCTTAATCAATATCCTGTAACCGCCTCCACCAGAGAAGTGATAGCACATTATCTTGAGACAGGGATACATAACAAGCAGTTATATACGGGTACGATGCATTCGGTTCTGGGAGAGCCTGCGATACAGTGGGCAATTCTGCAGGATTGGGAAGGACAGGTGATAGAATGAAGGACAAGGTTTGCATTCTTGGAGTTCCATTCTCCAAACTTACGCTTGAACAGACGACCTCGCTGCTGGACGAACATATTATGGACGCTCAGGGAGGAATGTTTCATCTCATTACGGCGAATCCGGAGATAACACTTGCGAGCCAGACAGATGAACAACTCCGGGAGATTATCGGCTCGGCAGATCTGATTGTGCCTGACGGGATCGGCATTGTGATGGCGGCAAGAAGACAAGGAGAGCCTATTCCGGAACGGGTAACCGGCTACGATTTGCTGCTGAGCTTACTTGCACAGGGTAATGAGCGTGGGTGGAGTTTTTATTTTCTGGGGACAGATGAACTAACGAGCGTACAGGCGGTGGAGCAGATTACCCTGCGCTATCCGCAGGTGAAGATTGCCGGAAGGCATCATGGATTCTTTACACTAGAAGAGGAATCCGATATCATCACCGATATTCGGCAGGCCAAGCCGGAGGTTCTCATTCTTGCCATGGGTGCACCCTATTCCGACAAATGGCTGTATAAGAATAAAGAAGAATTGCGGGGGGTTAAGGTTGTGTTTGGTGTTGGAGGGAGTCTGGATGTGATTTCGGGCAAAGTAAAGCTGGCACCGGCCATCTGGAAAAAGCTTAATCTGGAGTGGGCGCACAGGCTGTTGTTCTCACCTGTCGCCAAAGGCCAGAAATCACGCTGGCGCAGACAATCTGCTCTGCCCAAATTCGTCTTCCGGACGATGATACGCAAGTAATGTAAACCGCCCCTCCATTTTGGGTAATATAGTTATAAGAGAATTGAGGAGGAGACGACATGGGCAACCCGCTGAAGGAATTCAAGAGCAGCATCAATGGCCTGAAGCAGTCGCTGGACGGTGTGAAGCAATCAGTGGACGGGCTGAAGGCCCCGGTGGATGAGTTCAAGACGAATGTGCAGGAGACGCTGGATGAGGCGAAGCTGAGACAAGAAGGGGTCAAGTCAGAGCTGGGACGGATGAAGCAGGCGGTGAAGGAAACGCAGGCCGTACTCGTCGAGGTAAAGGACACCCTTACGGCATCGGCGGATGTGCTGTATACCAGGAAGCGATATGTAAGACTGTTCGGCCGTAAAAGAAAACCGCTAACCGCCAAGGCCCGGCGTTTGTAAACCAAGCACCTGCCTGCGGCAGAGCAGCTGCTTCGCCTATGAAGTTATCGTTCCAATGTAAGCAGCAGTTTAACAGGGGATGGAAGTTTGCCTTGCCTGAAGACAGCAAGCTGCGCGTTAACCAGCCCCATGCAACAAGTGGAAACGGCCACGCTGTCCTCCAAAAGGATGACATACGTTTCAGCGAGAAAGATGAGGGATTTTTATTGCGCGAAGCCTATAAATCCTTATATTGCCAAAAAGACGCAAGAGTCAAACGGTATAAATACCGTTCCGCTCTTGCGTCTTTTTGAATGATGCGAACTGGAGAGCCGTTAGTTCAGCCGGTTACGCCGCTTCCGCAAGCCCCGCAGAATCAAGGTAAGGTCAAGCTTAGACTCCCCAGCGAATCTACCATAAACACAGGTACAGACTGCTCACCGATCTCAGTCTCTACATTATTATAGCTGTTCTCGAACTGGCCGCTGATCATGGCTGGTCCGGTGAGCTGGCCTACCTCGCCCTGGAGCACCAGGTAACGGCCGTTCGAGCGGGCAACGGTTCTTCCGGCAGAGTCGATATACATTTCCTCGCAGGATAACGTTACTTTCTCATAAGGATGAAGCTCAAGCTGCGAAGCATCTATCGTGGTATAGGTGAACTCCTGGTAGATTTCCAAGAATTCATAGACCCCGTTCACCTGACGGAAGATGGCGGTCCGATCCGCTGCGCCATCTGTCAGATCCGTATTCATTACCCGAATGGAGCCGTCCTCTGCCATTAGCTCGTAGCCGCTGCCGGTGAAGCTGAACAGCAGGGCGATGCCCTCCGGCCGGATCGTATAAGCAGTGAAGGTGCTGCGTTCGTTAGCTGGGCTGCCGGTAGCCACAACTACCGGAACCTCAGAGTAAGCGGACAGCGCTTCGTCAAAAGCAAGACTGCTCAGTGCCGCCGCATCCGGGATGACGTCTCCGGTACGGGTGGAGACCGTCCCGTCTCCGCTCATCTCAGCGTAGACCAGCCTGCTGCCGGAATCCACTCCGGCTACAGCAATCTGGGCCCCGTAGCGTCCGGTGACGGAGGCTGTAAGGGAGTAGCTGCCCGGGACTTCGCCGCCCGGAAGCAGTCTTACCGGCTCGGCGGTATTCCAGGCCAGGGTTGCGGCAGCGATGGCCCCGGAGGTATCCTGCACCGGGGCCAGCCCGGTATAGAGCCTGATCGCTTCGGCATACTGGCCGCTGCGCACTTGCCGCGCTCCGGCGCGAAGCAGCCGGGTAATGCCGTTGTCGATCAGCTTCAGCACCTTGGAGGAGGTAATGCCTGCTGATGCGGCATAGCTGCGGTAGCTGAGCGCGTGTCCGGCGAAGGCTGCGGTATAATCGCCGTCCAGATCTTTGTTCAGGATGAGCGCTGCGCTCTCCTGCACCTGCTTCCTGATCCAGGGCGCCGTATAACTATGACTCCTATAAGCTTCTTCCATAGATAAGGCACTGTCCAGCATAGGCCCGAAGCTTCCGGCTGCGGCGAGCGCCTGGAGTCTGGCGGTATCATGGGCCTTGAACTCCGCCGCCAGCAGTTCTTCCTTGGCTGCTTCTCCTCCGTAATAGCCATCCGGAATCTGCAGCAGGCGCCATTTGAAGCTGTCGGTATTATCGCTATTGCCGCTGCCCGTACCGGCGGACGTTCCCGTCTGCGGTCCCGCCGCGAGTCCGGCAAGAAACTGCTCCTTGAACTGCCGGAACCCTGCTGTCATCTTGTCCGAAAGGCCTGATTCGGCTGAGAGCTGGCGATAATAGACCTCATAAGGCCCGCCCGCAATCATATACTTGCCCTTCAGGCTGAGCAGGGCGGCATAACTCTCCATGTATCCGGTGAAATCCTTAACGGTCAGCTGGTCTTCCAGGGTTAAGGAAAGTCTGCTCAGACTGCTGCGTATATCCGTAATCGGGGCAAGCTCTGCAAGTCTTGCGGCAACCTCTTCTTCCTTATAGGAAATCGCCGTATTGGCCGCTGCCAGCCGGTACCGGTTCTCGGCGGCGATCAGCTCTCCGGCAGCGTATAGCCGCCCGGCTTCCTGTATGTCCTGAATCTTGTCCCTGATCCCCAGAGCCTTCTGTCCGAGCAGGACCAGCATGAAGATACACAGAATGATCATAATATTCCGCAGGGTTAAAGCCTGTTTGATCGTCATATAATATAGCCCCTTTATTCATATATAAGGATTAGAGCGGCAGACAGCTTCTAAACCTTACATTTCAGGGTCCCAGCGGTATTTAAGCTCACGAATTTCCTCGACCTTGGCATCCAGCCCGTTCCAGGGCTCGTAGGGGTTGGCGGCAATGAGTCTGGATAAGCGCAGGAAGCGGTCCTTGGGCAGATCCTGCACATATCTCCCGATCATTCCCGAATAGAGCAGCGCGTACCGCTTCATCCGTACAGCCGCACCGGCAACGGCGGTCAGAATGATCAGCCCTCTGTCCATTTCGAGGATCTGCACCTCATAATTCTTGACATAGCGCAGGGTGCGGTCCTTGATCAATTCGGGCCGGACCTTGGCAATTTCGCCAATATATTCAGCCAGCAGCGGCTCGAAGTCCTTCAGCAGCAGCTGCTCCAGCTCCAGATTCATGTCTTTGCGAAGCTGGAAGCCGTGCAGCAGGGCGACACGCTGGCGGGAGATCCGGTCTCCGCGCAGCAGAATGGAGATCTCGCGCAGCTTCTCATAAGCGAGCACATCGTTCTCGCGCAGGACAGACACGGCTTCCTGGCGGTTGAGCTCCAGATCCTCCTTAATGCTGAAGATGTTACGGCCGAGCAGTTTGTTAAGGGCGTACAGATTTTCGTTCTGCCGCACTTTTCGCTGCGTATAGTAGACCAGTCCCGCTAATACGATGCCGCCTGCACCGCATAATATCATCTCCTGGAGACTCTGACCGAAATAGATTCCCGCCAGAGTGAGCAGGAGAATGAACAGCAGCCGGGTATGCATCCGGCGCCCGGCCAGGGCTGCCGCATGCTTCTCCACCGGAATCAGCGCGGCCCGCCCGCAGCGGGTGCAGCGTTCTTCGCCAAGTGCAGTGTAACGGCCGCAGCGGCGGCAGATGCGGAGCTTCCCGAAGGCGTAGCGGGGTGCCTTGAAGGGCCGGAAGATGGCCGGTTTCTTTTTATTCACGGGCCGTGTCCCCTCCGTTCAATGCAGCAAGCAGCCGCTCGTCAATATCCTCACGGGTCAGCGGCTTCCGCTGGCGTGAAGCATAAAGAATAATCTGAATAACAGCATAAAGAAACGTTATCCCGAGTATGGCGTATGTAATCATGGAAGTCGTCCTTTCTGTGATGGTTACGGTCTTTTAATCAAATATTCAGGATTGCGGCGTATACTTAGAATAGTTCATCCGGCTCAGAATGGCGATTGTAAGTGAAGGAAGTGCCGGTCCAGCGGTCACTGTGTTGAAGTTTACAAGGTTTAATTATATCATAATGACATGTAATTGACAGAATTTAGCTATGCTTTTCGGATCTGCCAGATCCGCCGAATTTAACACAAGAGGAGCCCTATTTATGCTTCGTACAGAACGTAATTACAGAACGGCCAAGAATAGACTGCAGCGCATCTTGCCTGCACTGATCATGATCCTGTGTCTCACCGTATCCCCTTTCTACGCTTCGAGAGCGAACGCTGCTTCTGCCGCGCCCTCGCATATCGACGCTGTACTGCTGATTGATGTCAGCAACTCGATGAACAAGAGTGACAAGAACAAGATTGCCAATGAAGCGATGAAGATGTTCATTGATATGCTGTCTGCGCAGGGCGACAAGGTCGGCATCGTGGCCTACACCGACAAGGTGCAGCGTGAGAAGGCGCTGCTTGGTATCAATTCAGCCGGTGACAAGCAGGATCTGAAGGATTTCATTGACGGGCTAAGCCGCGGGCCTTACACAGATCTGGCAGTCGGGATGCAAGAGGCTGTGAAGGTGCTTGAGAACGGCAGCGATCCCGGCCATGAGCCGATGATCGTCATGCTGGCGGACGGCAATAATGACCTGAATGAAGCCAGCGGCCGGAAGCAGTCCGATTCCGATCAGGAGCTGAAGGCAGCCGTAGAAGCGGCCAAGCAGAAGGGTTATCCCGTATATACCATCGGGCTGAATGCCGATGGCAAGCTGAACAAGAATATTCTGACGGGCCTGTCCGATCAGACAGGCGGCAAGGCGTTCACGACGAATTCTGCGGATGATCTGCCGCAGATTCTCAGCGAGATTTTTGCCAGCCACTTGAAGCTGAAGGTTGTGCCTGTGCCGTCGATTACGGCGAACGGCGATTATCAGGAAGTGACGGTCAATGTGCCGAACGGCAGCGTGCTGGAAGCCAATATCTCAATCATGTCCTCGAAGCCGGTTACGGCGAAGCTCAGTGATCCGTCAGGGAAGGAAGTAGCGATCCCCTCGGATCAGGTCCTGCTGTCGAAATCGTCCACCTACACGCTGATCAAGCTGCTCTCTCCGGACGAAGGAGACTGGAAGCTCCGGGTCAAGGGGGTGCCGAAGGACAAGATCGACATCAACCTGGTATTCAACTACGATCTGGAGCTTAAGCTGGATGCCCTGCCTTCCCAGTCTTATCGCAAAGGCGACACGGTAGACATCTCCTCCCATCTGTTCAGCAACGGGATAGAGGTAACGGAGAGCAGCCTGTACAAGGAGATGAAGGCAGTACTGCTTGCGACCGATGTGGATACCGGCCAGGTGCAGGAGATTCCGCTGGACAATTCGGGCGCCGAGTTCAAGGGTGCTTTTGAAATAAAGGATAATCATGAATATGAACTGAAGGTCCGGGCAGAAGAGAGCAGCTTCTACCGCGAGAGCGATGTGCTGACCATTAACGCCAAGACGGGAACGGTGGCTACCACCCCGCCGTCAACAGGCCCTGCTCCGGGCGATAACCCGGTAACAGATGAGAAGTCATCGAACACGCTGTACTATATCATTGGCGGAATTGTTCTGCTGCTGGCAGCCGCTGCTGCATTCTGGCTGCTGCGCCGCGGCTCAAACCGCGGGTTCGTCGGACAGCTGGTTGTGGAAGTGCTGGACGGCAATACCGGAGAGAAGACTTATCCGCAGTATAAGAAGCTTGCCGGATTCCGCGGCAAATTCACGCTGCACCAGCTCTTGCAGCTTGCGCCTGAACTGAAGGAGAGCGAGAAGCTGGTCTTCACTCCGGGAACCAATGACCGGCTGCTGCTGCGCGGGGGCGAAGGGATCTCCGTGGAGCGTTCGGGGCGTGCCGCCGATACCTCACGGGGGCTGGAGATGAAGAGCGGTGACCGGGTTACGGTCTCGCTGCAGACGGTAGACAAGACGATTTTACTGGAATATTTGATATAAGAGCTAACAGCAGACTATGCTTCATACAACTTTAGGGGGAAAACCTATGAAACCGGTAGTAAGAGAACATATTCAGCAGCTTGATGTGTCGCTGGGCGGCGGGATCGTCAGCGACAAGATCAGAGTGGACACCATTGACAACCCGATTCTGATCATCGGACTTGGCGGCACGGGCATAGATGCCCTGCTGCGGCTCAAATACCAGATTAACCGCCGCTTCAAGCTGCCGGAAGACCCGTTGTCCAAGAAGAAGCGGGATAAGCCCGACAACGTGGAATTCCTGGCGTTCGAGACTAATGAACAGGACCGCGGCAAAAAATACAAAGGCATCGGCCTCGACCCGCAGAATGAATTCGTGCTGCTGGCCAATGCCGAGATTGGCGGCCTGCTGCAGAACCGCAGCATTCTGGATTCTTATATTACAGACTGGCTGTCGCCGGAGCTGAGCATCACAGACGGCATGAACGGGGCCGCCGGGGTGCGCCAGGCCGGGCGCCTGCTGCTGTTCACGAAGATTAACCAGGTGGTTGCAGCCATCGACAAGAAGATCAAGACGCTGTCCGTGGGCACCAGCAAGAAGCTGATGGTCTTCCTGCTCACCGGCTTGTCCGGCGGAACCGGCAGCGGGGCATTCCTGGACATCGCCTATATCGTACGCGGTATTATTGAACGGGATTACGGCGCAGCCGGAATTGACCGTGTGAACACGCTGGGTTATCTCTTCACACCGGATGTGAATCTGGCGAACAAGAGCCTCAGCGAGCATACCCGCGAGTATATCCGCAAGAACGGCTATGCTGCGCTCAAAGAGCTGGATTACTGGATGAACGTGGACAGCCGGGGCGAACGGTTCCGCCAGCAGTACGGCAATATCCTGAACGTGAATTCGCCGCTGCCGCCGTTCAATCTCTGTCATCTGATCTCCGCAACCAATACCGAAGGCAAGCTGCTGGAGAACGCCTATGATTACTGCATGAATGTGACGGCCGAGAATATCACCAATTTCATGGCCAGTGAAGAGAAGGCCTCCGGCGAAGAATTCGCCATCCATGACTATATCAGCAACATCCGTACGAACATTGCGCAGATGAACAAGACGTATCCTGCGAACTATGAATATAACATTATCGGTGCGTCCTCGGCCGTGCTGCCGATTGAGGAAATGACGACTTATCTGGCTTACCGCCTGTTCGACAAGATGGACAAGATGTTCCATCACGCTCCCGGGCAGGAAGATGTGGAGAAGATGGCGCGCAAGCTCGGCATTGATCTGGACACCATGATCAAGACGTTCGAGTCCCGTGTGCCGGAGCCGCTGCCGGGCTATCAGAACAGTGAGCGCCTCAGCCATGCCAATGTCGTTAAGAATCAGGTAGTCAGCATGGACACGGAGCTGGAGCAGAACTTCCTGGCCCGTGCGCGCGAAGAATATATCAAAGCGAAGAAGCAGCTGCCGGGCGAGATTACCGGACGGTTCAGCGAAGAGCTGGAGCGCATCTTCCTGCATCCCGAGCAGGGTCCGTTCTATGTATCGCGGCTGCTCTATACCGAGAAGGGCTTCTGCATCCTGAAGCTGATCCAGTCGTATATCGAAGCGCTGCGTGAGAGTCTCCTGCGCCTGCCGCGTGATATTGAGACCGCACAGGACAGTGCGGAGGAGAAGCTGGGCGATGCGCGCAGCGCTTTTGTCTCCAAGGAGAAGAAGAAGAATGCTTATATTGAAGCCAAGATCAATGAATACTGGCTGCATGCCGATGTGGAGCGCACCGAGCAGATGATCCAGTTCTATGAGGATCTGTATGAGCTGCTGAATGAGGAGAACAGCCGGATTTACGGCGTATTCACAGAGATCCTGACGGCGCTCAGCTCGATCTTCGAGAAGAACGGCGACATTCTGATCAATGGTGAAGAGCAGGCTGACCACAAGGGCAACAAGACCTACTACTGGAATATCGTCAATGTGCCGGATATCTCGGCGACGATCTCCA
Source organism: Paenibacillus tritici (assembly GCF_013204885.1). Taxonomy (GTDB): domain Bacteria; phylum Bacillota; class Bacilli; order Paenibacillales; family Paenibacillaceae; genus Paenibacillus_AQ; species Paenibacillus_AQ tritici. The sequence goes on along the minus strand of NZ_JABMKX010000010.1, from coordinate 255,234 downwards.
AGGTCATGGACCAGAAGGACGGCGACGATCTGATCCGCGACTTCACACGCGAGATGCTGAAGCATTCGGGCCGCTGGGTCAAGGAGCAGGAGATCGACATCGTCCGTTCGATCTCGGAATTCCTCAGCGACAAGTTCGGCGATCTTATTACCCGCTCCATGGAGGATTTCCTGGTGATGAAATACGGGCGCGAGGAGCCGCTGGATAAGTTCGTGGAGCGGATTATTGCCGGACGTCTGGACGAGGATGCCGTGCCGATCTTCCATCTCAGCAACAGCTCGGGCAGCCTGCACTTCCCGTCATGGGGCTTCGTATCTGTGCCGGTGAAGGCGCCGGGGATTCTGAAGGGTATCCGCAATTATCAGAACAATGCGCTGGGCAAATCACAGTTCACGATCAAGGAGAGCCAGGTGAAGAACCGGATCTTCTGGCTGAATACGCGCAATGGGGTACCGCTGTTTGTATACACGCCGCTGCGGGTGTTCGAGGAGAATTATGAACGGACCATCCTGGACAAAGAAGGGATCGGCCGCCATCTGGTGATGACCGACAAGGACAACTGGACTTATCTGCCTTCACCGATTCCGGAGAAATCATGGGGCGATACCTATATGAACCCGCGGGTCCGTGACTATAATGCCAGAGTCCGTGCGGATTTCGCCCGGGCACTGGAAGCCGGTGTCATTATCGAGAAGGGCGTTGACGAGAATACGAGCAGCCGCTTCTCGGTGATCTTCACGAAGCCGTTTGACCTCACCAAGCTGCTCGGGGGATATGATCTGCAGCTCGACTCCCCGCGTCCGAATCTGGGGGAAGTGCGCAAAGCCGCTGAAGAGCTGAAGGCACTCCGCACCAGCGGGCTGGAACGTGAGAGCGTGAAGGATATCTTCGGCAGTATCAACCTGGAGCTGGCTCAGGAGAACCTGATCCGTTCACCGCAGCTCATTGCCCGTGTCCGTGAAGAGCTGGCGAAATACGACGCGCTCACGGCTAAGGCGGCGGAGCTGGAAGTACTGGTCCACCAGCATCTGGATGAAGACAAATGGATCGACCAGTTCATCGAAGCGCTGTACACCGATACCATTACCAAAAAAGGCGCGCTGTATGTCTATGACCGCGACGAGGACGAAGATGCCTGGGAGCCGTTCGCCAACCTGATGAAGGAACGCAGCTACGTGGAGTATGCCGTCTACCGCCATTTCCGTGCGCTTGATGAGAAGAGCCGCAGTGTCCTGCTGCGCAAGGCGGCACGCCGGGCCGGAGAGATGACGGCGGCGGAGGATGTGACTCCGCTGCTGTATAAGCTGGAAGGGATGTATGTATCGTTCCTGGAAGCGCGCGACAGCCTGGAATATGAGCGGGTTGAGCATGCGGACGGCGATGAAATGTACGGCTTCTACAAGAGCCTGACCGGCAAGCTCGGCAGCATCCGCAGAAAGCTGAAGTAAGCCTATGATCAGAGACCAGGCCTTACAATATGCAGAGCAATACGCTGCGCAGGAGGAAGCACAGCATAATAAGGGGGATGGGCGCAGCAGCATCCATTACCCCGCTCTGTTTCTGTTCCTCGGCGACAAGGTGACCCCGGCCATCGGTCCGGTGCTGGAGCGCTGCGAGCGCAAATGGGACAATGCAGGCGGTGTCATGGCGCTGCATGCGGGTTCTCCCAGCGGCAGCGGCAGTACGCAGGAGAAGGATGGCATCAAGGGATGGATCGGCAGCGGGAACAGCAGCGTTCATGAACGTGTGATGCATATGGCCCTGCCGAACACGGCGGGCCGTGATCCCCGGACGGTCCGGCGGGAGCTGTACCGTGAATTTCATGAGGACAGCCAGTACCTGGCCGGGATGAACCGGACGCTGCGCCAGTTAAGCAACAGCATAGCGGACTATGGACGGCTGTATTCATCCTTTGACGTCATCCATCTGTCGGTCGTTACGCGTGTCGATGACCCGCAGAATGTGCTGCTGCCGGAGATTGCCCTGCTGGCCCGGGCGATACTCAGCCAGTCGTTCAAATCGGTGCAGACCGATCTGTATGCGCTGATCAATGAGCGGGAGCAAGGGGATAACTTCGGCTATTCCAGCTCGGTAGGGCTGGCTTTTCTGCGTGAGCTGGACGGGATGCAGGCGGCGGATTATGCCTTAAGTGCTCCGCTGCTCGTTACGGAGGAAGGGCTGTCGATCCCTGTGAATCATGGCCCTTCCGCACTGTTCGATCTGGTCTATCTGCTCTCCGATAAGAATGAGCGCGGACTGATGTCGGTTCACGGGATGGACGACAATTATGAGATTATCGCCCATATCAGCCTGCTGAAGAACCGGGTCCGGCCTGCCGCCGATCAGGCCTCCGGTCATGGCGGCTATAATAATATGACCTTCAAAAGCGGCATCCGGGGCAGCACCGGCAGACAAGGCTACGCGTCGGCCGGATTCTCGGCGGTCCGCAGGCCGAACAAGCAGATTGCGCTGGCGGTGCTGTACCATGCCCTGCATTATCTGGCCGGGAGGCTGAAGACAGGCCAGACCCGGAGCCTTAAGGAGCGGCAGGCGCTGCTGGGCCTTGGAGCCGATTCCCTGCGGGCCCGTGCGGCGGAATTGCTGCCGGATGAATCCGGTCTCTCGGAGATGACCGGACTGATGAGCCATGGACGTCCGTCCTACTCGCAGCTGAAGATGCTGTCGCTGCGCGAAGCCGAGGAGCTGCTCTTCGGTGACGGGGCGCAGGCGTATTTCCGCAGCAACTTTACGGAGGTGTCTGCAAGAAGAGCGGAGGGCATCGACCCGGCCCGGGAGTGGGCAGGGGTTCTGGCGGCCGGGGAGCAGGGAGCTTCACCGCTGACCTTCTATCAGCTCGCGGAATGGACGGGGGAGAGAACGGGCGAAGGAGGCAGCGTGCTGCACGCCTTGCGCCAGCATATGGGCGGCCTGCGTTCCGCACTTCTCTCCGCGCAGGAGGAGCTGGAACGGCTCTATGCGGAGAGTGTGGAGCGCCAGCCGTTCCAGCGGGTACCGCTGCTGGACAAACGGACGGTGCGTAACTTCATTCATTATCTGTTCGGTGCCGTCTACGGCAAGAAATATGAGATTCTGCTGCTGGAAAGCGAGCTTGCCCTCTGTCTGCTATACGATACTGCCCTGGAGCAGCTGCACGCTACAAGCAAGGCCAAGGTCGCAGCGATGGAAGCGCTGGAGGCAGAACTGCACGGCATTGCGCTCGCCAGCATCGGCCGCAGCAACGAGACTGTGGACCAGAACATCATGGAGTATTACCGTGGTGTGACGGATGAGGTAATGAAGGATATCGAAACGCAGCGCGGTACAGGGATCTTCTTCAGTGAGCGGTTCATGGGGAGTCTGTCGGAGCTGCTGGACCGCGGCGGCGATGTAGTGGCTGACCGGCTGATCGGCATTTGCCGCCGGGAGCTGCTGAGCGCAGGACCGTTCACGCTTCCGTTCGAGGAAGAGCTGCTGCGGCGGGCCAATGTCGCGGCAGCTTATGAGAACCGGGGGATTGTCTCCAAGGAGGAGCTGTTCAAGCAGCTCTACCGCAGTCTGGAAGAGGAGGCTGCGATGAATGTCCGCCTGTTTGAATACACGCAGGAGCACCGGCATGAGGAGAAGTATTTCTTCGGCGACAGTGACTCCGAATTCCTGCGCTACGCCTTCGGAGCTGACGAGACCACCCGGATCTACCGGCTGGGACTGGTGCATGAGCAGCGCAGAAGCGGAGTGGAGAAGCTGAATCTGATGGGCGGCTTCCATCTGGAGGACCTGCTCTATTACCGCAACGGCAAGGTCTATTACGAGACCTATGCCGGCAACGGCTACTCGCTGCACGGGCTGGAAGAGGAAGAGCTGCCGGAGATGAGATAGGCGTAAGCTTCAAGCGCATGATTAATAAGATGTTCCCGGAAAGGATGAAATGCAATGCAGCGAAAAATCAATCTGCTCGTGCTGCTGTTCAGTCTGCTGGGCGGTGGCGTAGCTTTTGTTCTGGGCGAGCTGCTGCTGGACCGCAGGCCGTATGATCTGCCCCAGATGGTGCTGGTCGGCATCTATTTTGCCATCGTGGCCCTGTGTGTGGGGATAGGCTGCCTGGTAGCGGAGACCATCTCACCTAAGCTGAACGGGCAGTCCTGGAAGCTGCGTTACCTGGGCTCCTCGTGGAAAATGTTCCCGCTGATGGTCGTGCTGCTGCTGGGTGTCGGTACGCTGACAGAGTTTGTGTATGAGCTGAATTTCGGCGGCATTAAGCCGGTGAAGAATGTCGTCATGGTGATTGATGATTCCGGCAGTATGATGCAGAGCGATCCGTCGGACCGGCGTTATGCGGCGGCCAAGGATTTGGTAGGCCAGCTCAAAAAAGACAACCGGGTGGCTGTAGTCACCTTCAGCAATGAGGCCTCCGTCGTCCAGCCGCTGATCCCGCTCTCCAAAGCGGAGAACCGCGAGAAGGTCATGGAGGTCATCGGCAGTCTGAAGACCACCGAGGGCGGTACGAATATCAGCGGTGCGCTGGCAGAAGCGATGACTGTCATCCATGAAGACGGAGTGGACCGGGGAGCGATGGTCATTCTTTTGTCCGACGGTGTCAGCCAGTTCAATACCTCTACGGAGCTGACAGCCTACCGGGAGCGGGGCATTGCGGTGAATACGATCGGGCTTGCCCTGGATGATCCTTCCGGCGCCACTCTGTTGCAGGATATCGCGGGCAACACCGGCGGGCAGTATTATGATGTTGCCGATGCGAACCGGCTGGGGGAAGTATTCCAGCAGATCTATGACCGTCTGGGAGACCGGAGCCTGCTCACCGAGCGCAGCGACGAAACGGCGGACAGTCCTTATTATGCTGTGGTCCGTGTTCTGGCACTGATGCTGCTCGGCACGGCGCTGGGCCTGGGGCTGGGCATTGTGTTCGATAACCGCCATCTGGCCCGGAGCTTCAGTATCGGGGGTGCGGTATCGGGACTCGCTGCGGGACTGATTCTGGAAGCAGGCCTTAACGGAAATACAGTCTGGGACCCTATCACCCGGCTGCTGGCTCTGCTCGTGCTTGCTGCAATTCTTACCTTGTTCACTTATATAGTGCCGGTTGGAGAAGGGCGCCTGTTGCGCCGGGGAAGAGCGGCCGGAGCTGCCCATGCGCCTGCGGATGGCCCGGGTTCACCCCGCCGTAACCGCGGCAGTAAGGGATTCTAAGTGAAATGCAAGGAGAGGAGCCAGTTGCCATGAAGTACGCTGAGGTGGATGCATCCACACCGGTGATTACCGAGATTGTATCCAGAGTGGAAGACCGGTTCTGTACGCTGCGCTGGCGCTGGCCGGATGGCGTGCAGGCGGTCTGTATACACAAGGCCTCTGCAGAGGCACCGGACGATCCAGAGCTTCCGCCTTCGGGCATGAAGCTCTATACACGGGAAGAGTACAAAGCGAATAACGGCTACCGTGACCGGCTGGACGAGATCGGGCTGGTGGCGTATACCATATATGTGCGGCTTAGCGGGAACGGGGAGACGCTGCTGGTCCGTCAGCGGGACGGCGGCAACCGGACGACCGTCAGCGCAGGCAAAGCGAGAATCTACTATTCCATCCAGCACAAAAAAGGATTGTTCAGCAAACTGAAGACGGTGCAGATGACGATTACTGCCGAGGTTCCGGTCCCGAAGGAAGTGCTCTGCTACGTTAAAAAACGGGATGCCCACCCGTCCTCCAAAGACGACGGCGCACTCTTCCCGTTCGTCCAGGATTTCGCCCCCGGCCGGAACCAGCTCCCGCCGATTGAGGTCGGCAAAGACGACTTCATCCGTATTTTTTTCACGGACGGCCGTAAGTATGGCGTGTATTATGAGCTGGTCCCGGAATGAACAGTGCGGGAGCTCTAGAGATACAATTTGCTCCATTATAGTTGTACGAACTGCAGCTATTCGGACGCAAGCCGGCTGGAACGGTAATATAGCTGTACAAAGTGCAGTTATATTACACTGCAGGGACCACATACAAGCAGGATGTGAGCTATATAAGAAGATTAAAGTACAGCGGAATAATTCAAGAAATGTGCGTCTTATATAGCAGTTTTGTAAGCAGCTCCTTACCCGGGCGGTGCGGACAAAACTTTGAGGAGGATGAGAGATGTCTTTTTTTAGCCGTTTCATGAAGAAGAATCAGCCCGCCGCGAGGCCGCTGTATTACGATATCGTCTGCCCGTTCTGCTTCTCCCGCTTTGAGCCGGAGGAAGTGGTGTTCCGGGCCATGCACAGCCGTGAGGATGATGAGAATTACGCACTCGGTGAGGATGATCTGCTGAATAAGTACCGTGAGCGCTTCGGGCTCGATTCGGTGGACGATATGGAAGCGATTCTGAATCCGGCGGAGATCCCGGAGGAGTATCATCATTACACGGACCATGTGCTGACCGGGTTGACCGACCGCTATGGCGTGATGACCCGCAGACGGCTCTGCCCGTCCTGCCATAATGAGCTGCCGGTGACTGCCGGCAAGGTTCCTAGCAATATTATCTCGATCATCGGGGCTTCCCAGGTAGGGAAGTCTGTCTATATGACCTCGCTGATCCATACGCTGCAGCATACAACGGCAGGGCATTTCGACGCGGCCTGTATGCCGCTGAATGCCGAGATCAGCCGCAAGTTCCGCACCTTGTATGAAGAGCCGCTGTTCGAGCGGGGGGATCTGCTGGCATCTACCCAGAAGGAGAAGATGCAGGAGCCGTTTATTTTCCAGTTCGTATTCAAGGATGAATCCAAGCCCCCGCTGACGCTGGTATTCTTCGATGTGGCCGGTGAAGGGATGGTCGATCAGGATTACCTGGGCCTGCACGGCCAGCATATCAAGAACTCCGCAGGGATTCTGTTCATGGTCGATCCGCTGCAGATCCGTTCGGTCCGGGAGAAGATCCGCATCAACTTCGGTGACCGTCCGGGCGAATGGGTATCGCAGTATGATGAGCCGCGTGATGTGGTGCTGACCATGTTCGGCGATTTCATCGCTTATCAGGAGAAGAGCAAGACTGAGATTCCAACGGCGGTGGTTCTGGCCAAAAGCGATATGCTGCACTCCCTCAAGGATGAGGATGGCGATTATATTAAGTCTAACAGCAATGTGTTCAACAACTACGTGCACCGCAAAACGCTGAATCTGGACGAGTTCCACAACATCGACGGTGAAATCCGCCGCTTTATCGAGAAGGTGGACCGCCCGTTCAAGGATACGATGGATGTGTATTTTGCGAATACCGGTTATTTCGCCGTATCTGCGCTGGGCAGCAATCCGGTCAATCAGAAGGTGGAGGGCGTGGTCAGTCCGATCCGGGTGGATGAGCCGTTCATCTGGCTGCTGCACAAGCTGAATTATATTGAGGGGAGCGACGGGCCGTGAACAGATTCTCAGGGTCCATGATCACCCAGCAGATGTATACCCGCGAGCGCCGGGGCGTATACCGGGCGACAGAGGGATTCGATACGGTAGCGAAATCGGAGGGTCTGGACAATAATTTTGTCAAAAAAATTCTGCATCCCTTCTGTCTCTACGATGCACCGGCCGAGCTTACGGCACGCGGCGAGAAGGATGAGGAGCTGTATCCTGCCGCGCTGCACCTGTTCCACACGGAGAGCAATGAGACGGTGATCGGCCTCAGCCGGTATCTGGCGGCGGATTTCACCGGACAGCGGAGCGCTTTTTTTGCCCATAATTTCGTGGTGCCGCCTATCCGCTCGGAGGAGATTGTGGAAGGATACGGGGGCTGGCTGCATGCCGGATTCGCCCGGAGTTATGAGGGGGAGCCGGGCGGGACACTGCCTGAACTGGAGTCTATTCCGGTGGAACCCCGTGAGCGTACAGAACCTGCAGACCCGCGGACAGTGCTGAGCGGTCTCGGGTTCACCGAAGAGCTGTTCAAAGCCCTGCTGCAGGCGGTTATGCTGTCCGTAGCCGGGAAGAAGAAGATTTATGTAGCGCTGGATGTGCCCGTCAGTGAGTTGTCGCAGCGTGCGGTGGAGCTGACGGAGGTCCTCTACGCTTCATTGCCGTATGACTTCCGCCGCAGGCTGGGAGTGATCACTTATGCCAAGGAGCCGCAGAGCCGCAAATACATCCACCTGACCTTCGTGGAGAAGGGCTCGCTGCGTCCGGGGGACCGGAATATTGAGAAGGATTATATCTTCGATCTGGCAGGCTCCAGGATTCTGAATGCCGACTTCGGAGAATCCCAGCAGATTTATGCCGATCTGGCCTGGAATATGCTGGGGCAAAAGGGCGGGAATCTCAGGGATTTCGCCAAATTTGCCGACTCCCTGCTGCTCGGGGAGAGTGTGGACCGCAAGCTGTCGCTGGCCCTCTATAATGAGCTGGCTGTCTTTTATGAAATCGAGCAAGGCAATGAAGCCTTATATCCGGAGAATAAAAACGCTGTGCTGGGCGGCCTGCTCTCCTATCTGAAGCCGGAGGGGAAGCTGGACTCGCGGGCGCGGCTGAACGATATGTTCCTGGAGCGGTTCGACCGCGAATATGAGCTGATCCGTCAAAAAGGGATTCCGTCGCCGGAGATCCTGGAACGGTTCAAGGAGTATTTTGCGCTGCCGGGCCATAATTACCGGGTCAAAATTGTGGATTACTTCATCAACGGAATGCTGAACTGCCGATCCGCTGGACGGGAGGATGTGCTGGCTGCGGCGTATGGCATTATTGACAGCGATGCTGCCCTCAGTGAGGCTTTCTTCAAAAAAGTGCTGTCTCAATCGCTCTTCCGCAGAGCGCTGTTCGAGCCGTATCTGGAGTCCCGGCTTGCGGCGGCAGCCGGAACGGCGGATGTGCTCCGCCTCGTAGGCCACTTCGGCCGGAGTCTTCCGGAGGTGCTGCAGCAGGGTTCTGTGCGCGATACTCTCAAGGAATATTTACTGGAGAAGCTGCAGCGGGAGCCTGATCCGGTAGCGGCTGTAGCCGCTGTTCACGAATCGGTCCAGCAGGCAGAGAAGCAGCGCCGCAGAGGCGGCGGAGTGCATCCTGAGGCCTTGTCGCTGATGCAGGAGCTGGGGACCTCGGCCGACCGCTTCCTGCTGAACCGGATCTCACTGGACGAGCTGTCCATGGAGCAGCTGCTGGAGATTTCATTCCTGCGCTACCGTGATACGGCGGACTGGCAGCCGCCGCTCGATGCGATCGCGAAGCGCAAAGCCAACGCGCTGCGCGCGGCCTACCGCTGGTTCGGGGAGGAGCGGCCGGATGAGGAGATCTTTGACGGATTGTCCCCGCGGGAGCTCGACGATGTACAATTGCTCGGTGCACGCTGGCTCAAGGATTCGCGGAGCATCGAGCCGTTCGACCGGCTGCCGCTGGCCTTCTATCACAGCAGTGAACGCGAAGGCGGTCCGCTGGATTATGATGCGCTGCTGGACCTGGTGGCCCGCAAGGCGGGGAATGATAAGGAGACGGTATACCGGTTCCTGGTCTGGGCGCAGCATAACCGGCTGTTCAGCATCTCGAACAAGAAGCTGTGGCCGAATTACCGGCGGGCAGTGCTGAGATATTTCCTGAAGAGCGACCGCGAAGCGTTCAAGAACCGGGAGTTCCGCAAAAGCTATATCTCGGCAGCAACGCCTGCCATGCAGAGTGTCTATAATGAAGCCAGCGCCCAGCTCGCTTCGCCGCTGGCGCGGTGGATCAGCCGCAGCCGATTTCAACTCCTGATCTCCGGCAGCATTCTCGGGATCGTGCTGGTTATAGGCATCATCGTTATGGGTCAGCTGCGGCAAGGCGGTACGGATATCGCTGCGCCGGTTGCCAGTCCCAGCCCGCTTCCGGCAGTGACCGGAGAGGCCGGCGGACCGGCCCCGGTCTCTGTCCGGCTTATCGGCGCGAAAGTCAGCGGCGATGCAGGCAGCGGCGGGAATACCGGCGGCGATGAAGGCAGCGGCGGGAATACCGGCGGTGATGCAGGAGACGGCGGGAATACTGGCGGCGATGCGGGAAGCGGCGGGAATACTGGTGGTGATGCAGGAGGCGGCGGGAATACTGGCGGCGATGCAGGCAGCGGCGGAAGTGGCAAGCTGGTGTTCAGCTTTGCCGCTGCGGCGGACTGCTCGGCCTTCAAGCCGGAGCAGATCGGTGTGGTGTCCGATAACAGCGTTACGGACACTTACAAGGTCAAGGCAACGGTTCAAAGTTGCCAAGTTGAAGAGGGTGCCGGAACGGACGGCGGCGTGAAGGGTGAAGAGGGCGCTGGAACGGATGGCGGCGTGAAGGGTGAGACAGACGCCGAAACGGAGGGCGGCGTGAAGGGTGAGACAGACGCCGGAACAGATGGCGGCGCGAAGGGTGAAGAGGGTGCCGGAACGGACGGCGGCGTGAAGGGTGAAGAGGGCGCTGGAACGGACGGCGGCGCGAAGGGTGAAGCAGGCGCCGGAACGGACGGCGACGCGAAAGGTGGAGCCGCTACCGCAGGAGCGGCGGCGGGAACTCCGGCACGCGTATACGAGGTGACGGTGGAGCTGGAGCAAAGCGCGAAGCTGGCCGTGGGTGATATGATCACCGCCGGAGGCTATACGCTGAAGCTGCAGGCTGATCCGGACAGCATTCCGGGAAGTACAGCCACAGCGGCACCTAGCGCGGAGCCGTCCGCTTCCGCAAGCCCGGAAGCGGACGCGGAATGAAGCAGCGGGGGTTCCCTGGCTGCAAGCTGGGCTTAAGCTTTTAACAAACGGCTTAGAACGTCTTGTAATCCCTGTTGCTCCGGTATTTATCGAAGAGACAGCATTTCGCCGGGTGACGGGCCTTAGTAGAACAAAGATTTATACTAGTGTAAACTACTTTAGCAGCTCGCTGGTTGAGGGTTTGCCGTGTCCCGAACGATTGCGGTACTTACTTATGCTTAATGCACTCTGTACAACTAAACCGTCTGATCTATCACTGAATACACGCTTAGATGTATTTCGTACACTTAAACTAGCATCTGTAGCTTGGTTTCACCCATTCGGGCAAATTTAGTTGTACAGACTACAGTTATAGGAGGGAAGCCTTCCTTTTTACTGTTTTTAATTGCGCAGAGTACAACTATCACGGAATGTTCTCTTCTATCACCGAATGTTCTCTTCAAACTGAGCTTCATCCATTGCTGTATTACCTGAATGAAGTTCCTTTTTCGGTTCGGAGTCGTGACTAGCGGACTTATTCTGGCACCAGCAGATTGAAGTGAGTTGGATGTTAGGATATAAGTGTAAGTGCGCTGGTGTCGTATGCTTGCGTAACGTTGGCTATGGAGAGAAATTAGGGCTGCTTGTCCGTTAACACACTTGGAAGAATGCTCTCTATTGCACTTTGTACACTCAAATCAGCTATATTTCGTGTTATTGGGCGTTCTGTTGTATTGAGTACATTCGGTTTTGGGTATTTTGCCCGTATGAGCAGGATATGCCACATTCTAATGCATGAAATACAGCAGAAGGTGTTATCGGCACCTTTTATTCCAATTCTGATGTACATAATACAATCAGCCTTCTGCTGTTGACTCCGAAGATGCCCCACCGCTTGACCGGAAGCAGAAGAACAACCAAATTTGTCCTGAACAATACGAGTTGCCTGGGGAGCGGGTACGTACTGTTCAGGATTTTTGTGTTTTCGCGGAAACGAAGGTCATCCTTTTAAAGGACAGTGCAGCGTTTCGTCTTGGCGGAATGGAGCATTAGATTGTCGGCAATAGAAACAGCTTGTCTATAGACATACAGGGGAATAGTAGATATGATTGTTTGAGAATATTTAAATTTAATAAGCTTTGGGAAAAGGTGCGGATTCCTTAGAAACAATGTGTTGTTGCTATCAGAGGGCTTAGCGTTTCTAAGAGAGGATCTGCTTAAAAGGGAAGTCCGGTGCAAGTCCGGCGCGGTCCCGCCACTGTAAATACGGAGCGACTCCTGAAGAAGCCACTGTCTGCTAACTGGATGGGAAGGCGGGGGAAGCGGTGAAGTATGAGCCAGGAGACCTGCCTGTTCCGTTGTTGTTTCTATTCTTCGGGGGTAAGAATGTGGAAGCAGATGCCGATATAGGCTAAGGCTGCGGGTCGAAGAGAAATCGCCCAGGCAGCCGCCCTGTGTTGTATTCTTCCCCGGCCGCCCTGTACAGGGCGGTCTTTAGGTTGCCGCCGTACCGGCGGAGGAAGCAGGATTCATCCATTCTATTTCAGGAAAGAGGTTAGTTATGAAGAACCATTCTTTATCATCTAAGTTCACACGGCTGGGGTTGGCGGTAGTTATGCTGTTCGCCATTCTGGGAGCAGCCGTGGCCCCGGCAGGACAAGCTTCTGCATTGGCGGGGGCTGCTGCACAGGCAGGCGGAACTGCCGCATCGGCATCATCCGCTCTGTCCGCAGGTACGGCAGCCAGCGTAACCGATGCAGTCTATGCCACTGCGGAGTTCGTGCTGAAGAACGGAGTCCAGTCGGACTGGCAGGCTATGGGCCTTGCCCAAGCTGGCTACAAGGTTCCGGCCAGCTATCTGAAGGCGCTTGAAGGTAAGGTAGCTGAGGCTAAGGGTGTTTTTGCCAGAGCTACGGACTATGCCCGGATCACACTTGCCGTTAAGGCGCTGGGCGGCGACCCGGCGAATGTGGCAGGATATAACCTGATCGAGAAGCTGTACAACAACGATAAAATCACGGGCCAGACGCTGAACAATCCAGTCTATGTGCTGCTGGCGCTGGATTCTGGAAGCTATACCATTCCGGCAGATGCGAAATGGACGCAGGCCAAGCTGCTGGCAGAAATTCTGGCTAAGCAGAATACCGACGGCGGCTTCACTCTGACTACGGGTGCGAGTGATCCGGATATGACAGCGATGGTGCTGACCGCACTGGCTGGTCATAAGCAGGAAGCGGCTGTGAACACTGCCGGTCAGCGGGCGGCAGCCTGGCTTGCTAAGGCTCAGGACAAGAACGGCGGATACGGTGACAGCAGCGAGAGTGTTGCTCAGGCCGTGATTGGCCTGTCTTCCTTCGGCATTGACCCGGCAGGAGCAGACTATACCAAAGGGAATGTGAATCTGGTCAGCAAGCTTCTTAGCTTCAGTGCAGCAGGCGGCGGGTTCGCCCATACTGCAGGCGGCAGCTACAATCAGCTCTCTACAGAGCAGGCACTGGAGGCATTGGTAGCCTACAAGCTGCTGGGTACAGGCGGCAAGTTCTTTGATCTTAGCGGTACTGCTGTGAAGAATCCGCAGGTCAGCGTCTCGGTTACTATTGAAGGTCCAAAGGGAACCGTGGCTGAGGGCAGCGTGTACGCTGGAAATGTACTTAAGGCGCTTGAGAAAGCGGCAGCGGACAAACGCGTCACCCTGGTCAATGAAGCAGGCAATTACGTGACGGGGATCGGCGGTGTGAGCGCGGGTGCTTTTGGCGGATATGATGGCTGGATGTATGTGGTAGCCCGCGGCGGAGCATGGATCTATCCAAGTGTAGGTATGGGAGATTTCGTGCTGGAGGAGAATGACCGCATCGTTGTCTATTATGGCGGAGATAACACGCAGGTGGTAGATTCCGTGATCCTTACTCCTGCACAGCCGCAGCCTGGACAAGATATTTCAATCAAAATCACCCAAAAGAAATGGGTATGGAATGAAGCGACCTTCACCTCCGATCCGGTCACTTCACCGGCGGCAGGAGTGCAGGTAACCATCGGCGGCAAAACGGCAACTACGAATGCTGACGGCCTGGCTGTTGTTACAGGGGGCCTGCCAGCGAATAAATATACACTCGCAATTACGGGATATCAGAAGGACAACACACCTGCAATCGTTCGTCATACGCTGGCGTTGACCGTGGCTTCTGCTGCGTCTAGCCGTCCTGCTTTTGGCGATGTGAAGTCGATCTCGCCTTGGGCGCTGGAGTCGGTATACACGGCGTATGACCGCAAGCTGATGAATGGCGTGAGTGAGGGGACGCTGGTCTTCGCACCGAAAAAGAACATTACCCGCGCTGAATTCGCAGCGCTGCTGCTGCGGTTAACCGGCAAGGAGACGTCTGCGGCGGCTTCCGCTGGGGCCTTCAGTGATGTTAAGGCGGATGCATGGTATTATGGAACAGTGAACAAAGCGAAGGAGCTCGGGATCATCAGCGGAGTAACCAGCACCACCTTCAAACCGGACGGGCTGGTAAGCCGCGAGGATATGGCTGTGATGATTGCGCGAGCTTTTAAGCTGGATATGGCATCTGCCGGAGCAGGAGCAGGTACATTCACCGACGAAGACGAGATCAGCGATTATGCCTTGTCTGCGGTACGCACGGTGACTGGCCTTGGATATATGAGCGGAACCGGCGGCGCATTTGATCCTTCCGGTGCTGTAACCCGGGAAATGGCCGCTGCTGTGGCTGTTAGATTGCCTTAGGAGCAAGAAATCGGGTGATGGGCAGCGGCCGGAAGACTGAGGGTTCACCGCAGTGACGGCTTAGCTTGAAGTACAATCTTAGTGCGTCTTATGTAAGTGGATAAATGACATCTAATTGCAGAGGAAATTCAGCACACCCTGAAGCAGTTGGATAAACAGCACTTAAATTCGGCCAAATGGCAAAAGGATGGATGATTGGCTGAATTAGATGCTGTTAATCCACCTAAAGTCCGTGAAACAGTAGAACGGAAACAATTAAGTGTACAAAATCCAACTGCTGTTGCTCCAGTAGCAAATGACTGTTGAAGCGGCTAAGGCTGATGTAATGGGGTTACTGGTTACTGAAGCGGATAAGCCGGATGAAGTGATCTAAAGTAAAGTGATCTTGAAGTAACCCTGAAGCGATACTGAAGTGAACCTGAAGCGATCTGAAGTGATACTGAAGCTACTCTGAAGTGACCTGAAGTCACCCTGAAGCGATCTGAAGTGACCTGAAGCGATCTGAAGCGATCTGAAGTGACTTGAAGCTGACCTGTAGGGACCTGAAGTATCCCTGAAGCGACTAGCTTATGCTGCCGGTTGGGTGGCTGCAGACCGAAGGGGTCGGAGGGAAGCGGATATTCAGCGGTGGGATGGGTGGCACTTTGCCTGGAAACTGTTTAGAATTAATAGTAACTCGAAAAAGAAAACATAAGGTGTATGGAGGAACGGGGAACAGGCTGACTGCCCCCGTTCTTTTCCCTTTTTGTGGAGGTGTGAAGGTAATGTTCAGTCTATCAAAATCAGGCCGGGGCAGGCTCGCTACACTGCTTCTGCTCCTGCTGGTATTGCTGCTCCCCGGCTGCTCCAACGCGCAGCCGGATGAGACAGCCGGCGGGCCGCAGCCGCCCGCCGGGTCCCAGGCCGCGCAGACGACGCGGCCTCCAGACGAAGCGGCTCCGCTGCCGGGAGCCGCTGAGGGCACTGCCATACCGTCCGCTACGGCGGACGGCATGGCAGCTTCAACCTCCGGCGCTGCGCCCGCCGGAGCCGCTGCCGCTGACGTAACGGGGAAGCCTTCCGTTACGCCAGCTCCAGCACAGGCACGCGCCAGCGAGCCTGCCGCGCAGCCTTCGGCGGGCAGCAGCAAGCCCGCCGCGCCATCTTCGGCAGGCGTCAGCGAGCCTGCCACGCCATCTCCGGCGGGCAGCGTCAAGCCCGCCGCACCATCTCCAGCAGGCGTCAGCAAGCCTGCCACGCCATCTCCGGCGGGCAGCGTCAAGCCCGCCGCGCCATCTCCGGCAGGCAGCGTCAAGCCCGCCGCGCCATCTTCGGCAGGCGTCAGCAAGCCTGCCACGCCATCTCCGGCGGGCAGCAGCAAGCCTGCCACCCAATCCCCGCCGGTCAGTGCCGCAACGCCGCGCCCGGCAGACACAGCCAAGCCGGAGAACCGGGTGACCCTCTCCATTACCGGAGATGAGGAGCACGGGGTTATCCTGGCCGCTGCGGATTATGAGATCGTGAAGGACGAGAGTGTGCTGGAGCTGACTAAGCGGATTACGCGGAAGCAGAAGATCCAGATGGAATATCAGGGCAGCAAGGCTTTTGCTTATGTGGAAGGTATTGATAATTTGTACGAAAATGATCACGGCTCAGAGAGCGGCTGGATGTACAAGGTGAACGGAGAATTCCCGTCCAAGGCGGCAGGCAGCTGGATCGTTCAACCCGGAGATACCATTGAGTGGCTGTATACGCTTGATCTCGGCAAGGATCTGGGGGCCAAGGCACCATGAACAGCGGCTTCCGTTCCATGCATCCAGGGGTAGCGCTGCTGTACTATGCAGGGCTGCTGCTCTTCGCTCTGCTGGTGTTTCACCCGTTATTTCTGGCAACAGAGATGGCCGGACTGCTGGCGCTCCTGCTGCTGCAAGGCCAGGGAAGACTGCTTTTGCGCGGCTTGCCTTTTATACTGCTGATGGCTGCTTCGGTGGCCCTGCTGAATCCGCTGTTCTCGCACAGAGGGGCGCATATCCTGTTCTACTTCCTGGACCAGCCGATTACCCTGGAAGCTGTGCTGTATGGACTCATGATGATGATTATGCTGCTGACCATCCTGATCTGGTTCATTTCCTACAATTACACGGTAACAACAGATAAATTCATGTATCTATTCGCGGCGGCTGCGCCGAGAACGGCTCTGTTGACGCTGATGGCGATACGGTTCGTCCCGTTGTTCCAGCGGCGGCTGCGCCAGATTACCCTGATCCAGCGTCTGCGCGGGGTGGATACCGGCACGGGAAGTCTGAAGAAACGGATGAGAGACGGGATGACGCTGCTAAAAGTACTGCTCACCTGGTCGCTTGAGGAAGCCTTGCAGACAGGCGATTCTATGACGGCCCGCGGCTATGGCAGCACCAAACGCAGCACTTATAGTATATTCAAGGCTGATCTGCAGGATAAGCTGGTTATGCTGCTGTTAACGGTTAGCGGTATGGTTACGCTGCTGTTCTGGCTGCAGGGATACGGCAAGCTGGAGATCTATCCCCGCATGAACAACATGGATTTCGGCTGGCAGGATGCAGTGATGTACGGCAGCTTCTGCCTGTTCGTCCTGATCCCTGCGGGGCTGGAAGGAAAGGAGAAATGGTTATGGAGATCCTCAAAGCACAGCACTTATCCTTCCGATATCCTGAAGAAGACAGGGACTCGCTCCATGAGTTATCGTTCACAATAAAAGAGGGTGAATTCGTAGTGCTATGCGGCCCGTCAGGCAGCGGCAAAACCACCCTCCTGCGTCATCTGAAGCGAGAGCTTACACCAGTGGGCACGTTCAGCGGAACCTTAACCTACAGAGGGCAGCTTGTATCCAGTCTTCCTGCGGCAGTGGCTGCCGGAGAGATAGGGATGGTCTTCCAGAACCCCGAGGCCCAGATCGTGATGGATACCGTCTGGCATGAGCTGGCCTTCTCCATGGAGAATCTGGGAATTCCACCTGCTGTAATGCGGACCCGGCTGGCTGAGATCTGCGGATTATTCGGGCTGGAGCCGCTGCTGTACAAGTCCGTCCATGAGCTGTCAGGCGGACAAAAACAATTGCTGAACCTGGCGTCCGTCCTGCTGCTCCAGCCGAAGGTGCTGCTACTGGATGAGCCCACCTCACAGCTGGATCCTGTAGCTGCGCGGGAATTCATTATGGCCCTGCAGCGGCTGAACGAAGAGATGTCCGTGACGGTGATCATCAGCGAGCACCGGCTGGAGGAGGTGCTCCCGCTGGCGGATCGTGTGCTGATGCTGGAAGAGGGCAAGCTTCTTGCTGATGCGGCCCCCCGCCTGTTCGCCCGGTATGCCGGCAGTGGAGAGTTGACTTCGGGCCAGTATTATCTGCCGGCAGCTTCGCGCCTCTATTTGTCGCTGAGCCCGGAAGCGGATTCAGCCGCTCCGGAGAATATCCCGCTGACCATGCGCGAGGGCAGACGCTGGCTGCATTCCCTGACGGAGGGGGCGGAGAAGGCCGCCGCCGCTGCTGGTTCCATCGCAGACCGAGAAGACCAAGCAGACCAAGCAAACCGAGCAAACCGAGCAAACCGAGCAAACCGAGCAGATCATGCTCCCAGCCCTAAGCCTGCGTTAGCTCCTAATGCTCATGCACGCATTGATTCTGTCACTGCAGCCAGTGCGTATTCACCTGAAGTCCCGTCCACCCTATCCAACAGGCCCGACTCTGCGGAATTCCCTGCCGCTGCCGCGCCTCTGCTCACCTGCCGGGAAGTGACCTTCCGCTATGAGAAGGAAGGCCGGGAGGTACTGCGGAAGCTCTCGCTGACGCTTAAGCAGGGGGAATTGCTTGCGGTCATGGGCGGGAACGGGGCGGGCAAGTCCACCCTGTTGCATGTGCTGAACGGGCTGCTGAAGCCGCAGCGCGGCAAAACAGAGCTCGCCAAGGGCAGAACAACCGGCCTTCTGGCACAGAATCCGCTGCTCTATTTCAGCTATGATACGGTGGCTGAGGAATTGCAGCATATGGGCAGCTATGCCGGGCTGTCACCAGAGGGAGCTGAGCGTGAGATTGAGGCTCTGCTGGAGGTGTTCCGGCTCCGCGAGGTGCTGCAGAGCCATCCGCATGACCTCAGCGGCGGGCAGCAGCAGCAGACGGCTCTTGCCATGATGATGCTGATGAAGCCGGATATTCTGCTCCTGGACGAGCCGACCAAGGGGCTTGATCCGGCAGCCAAGGACCGGCTGGCTGTTCTGCTTCAGCAATTGCGCGGGCAGGGGGCAACTATCCTGATCGTTACTCATGATGTGGAGTTTGCCGCTAGACATGCTTCGCGCTGCGCGCTGCTCTTTGACGGGGGGATAACAGCAGAGGGAACGCCGGCTGAGTTCTTCAGCAGCAATTATTTCTATACCACGGCAGTGAACCGGATGGTGCGGGACTGGCTGCCGCAGGCATTGACAATGGAGGATGTGATTTCATTATGGCCCGCTTCCGCTTACCGCTCCTGACGGCTCTCGGCTTATTTGTGGCTGTACTTGCACTTGCCGCCGCGTTCACGGACCGGCATTATATGCTGCTTAGTGTAGTATTGCTTCTGGCAGCGCTGCTGCCGTTATTTATCCGTCTGGAGCGCCGCCCTCTCCAGTCCCGTGAACTGGTGCTGCTGGCTGTGTTATCGGCGATTGCCGCGGTCAGCCGGATTCCTTTTGCCGCGTTGCCTAGTGTGAAGCCTGTGTCGGCCGTTGTCATTCTCTCGGCTTATGTCTTCGGGGCAGAGGCGGGATTCGTCATTGGGGCAGTGGCCGCGCTGGTCTCCAATATATACTTCGGGCAGGGTCCCTGGACGCCGTGGCAGATGTTTGCCTGGGGCATGATCGGACTTACAGCCGGATGGCTGCGGACAAGCTGGTTGCTGAGCAAACGGGCCGGACTTTTGGTCTTCGGCTTCCTCTGGGGCTTCCTGTTCGGCTGGATTATGAATATCTGGGTCATTATCAGTCTGCCGGATGCCTTCAATTGGCGGCTGGTTGCCGCTACGTTTGCCGCAAGCTTTTATTTCGATCTGGCTCATGCCTTGTCGAATGTGTTCTTCCTGGCCGTGCTTGCCGGAGGATGGACCAAGGTCCTGCAGAGATTCCGCAAGAAGTACGGACTGCTTCAAGAGTGACGAGGGCGATTGTTGCTAAACTGTGTGGCTGAATAAAAAAAGATAAAATTCTTCTTTTTTCGACATTATTTTTAGCGGACCATCAACAATTCGACGTAATTCTCCGATAAATAATGTTACAGCAAGATATCGAGAAGGCGGGATTACGGGAATGAGACATCTGAAGATTAAGCATAAAATGATAGTGCTGATAGCAGTGATTATAATCCTGCTTATTGGAATCGGGACAACAGGTATCCTTACTACAACCAGGATGGCAGAGAGGTCCAAGGAGACTTACCAGCAGAATCTGCAGCCTATTTACTTCATTACCGAGATCCGGGGGAATAACCGGGCGATCGAAGCTTTTTTGCTGGAGGATCTGATTACAACGGATTCTGCGAAGAGCCGGGAGCTTAAGACAGCTATTGAGGCGAATATCAAGACCAACAATGAGCTTTTGGCCCAACTGAAGATGATCGACTTCAACAACGACAAGATTGCAGCTTATGTGAACGAGTATAGCCTGCTCCTGCCGGATTACCGTTCACAGCGTGATAATATTATACATCTGGCCGACAATGACCTTAATGATGAGGGTTATCAGGTTTTTACAGGCCAGGCCTTCAATGAACTGCGCGGCAAAATGGTCCGGCTGCTTGAAGAGACAGCGGCCCTGTTCATCCAGGATGCGTCTGCCCATAATACGGAGACTGTGGAGAGTGCCAAGAGCTCCGTTACTTTGAGCGGCGTTCTGATTACGATGGCCTTGCTGCTCAGTATTGTCCTCAGCATTATTATTACGCGGCTGATTACGAGACCGCTTAAGGAGCTGCAGGGGCTAATGAAGCGGGCGGAGGCAGGGGATCTGACAGCGTCGGCCTCGTACCAGTCCAAGGATGAGATTGGCCAGATTAATACGTCCTTCAATACAATGCTGGAAGGCCTCAAAAATATGATGCGCGGAGTCTCCGAGAGTGCCGAGATCCTGTCGGCATCCTCACAGCAGATGAGCGCCAGTGCCGATCAGACGGCACACGCCTCACTGCTGATCGCCGAAACCTCAAGCGGGATTGCTGCCGGATTCGATGTGCAGGCGGATAGCATTGCCATTACGACCCAGTCTGTGCGGACGATGACCTACGATATTGCTGAAGCCCTGCATAGCGGGAATGAAATGACTAATCTGATGGGACAGGCCGCCGCCTCCACGGACCGCGGGGTGGAAGCGGTGGAGCAGATTCTTGTCCAGATGCGGGAGATTGATTCCAGCGTCTCGGCGAGCCAGCGTATTGTCGGCAGTCTGGGCAGCCTGTCGGAAGAGATCAACACGATCATAACGACCATCAATGAGATTGCAACACAGACGAATCTGTTGTCTCTGAACGCTTCCATCGAAGCGGCCAGGGCGGGAGAGCATGGCCTTGGCTTCGCTGTAGTTGCCGGTGAGATCCGCAAGCTGGCGGAGGCTACTGGAAGAAGCTCGCTGCAGATTACGGAGATTATTAACCATATCCGGGAGCAGACCGCGAGTGCCGTTGAATCCATGGAGATTGGCTCTGGGATCGTCTCCCATGGGGTGGCACAGAGCGAAGTGGTGTCTGCGGCCTTTGCTGCGATCCAGTCCTCCATACAGGCTGCCAGTGAACAGACAGAACAGATCACGGAGGTGATCGGACATGTCGCGCAGGAATCGGAGAGCGTAGCCAAGTCCATGGCTGGAGTGAATGAAATCTCGCGTAAGGGAGCGCAGGATGTCCAGGGGACCAGCGAAGCGAGCAGGGAGCAGCTAACCGCGATGGGTGAGATGTCCTCGTCTGCCCAGTATCTGGCTACCTTGGCCGAGGATCTGCAGAAGCATCTGGCCCGGTTCCGGCTCTAACCACTAGAATAGACATCAACAAGGCCCGGTGCGGCCGGAGAACTCAGTAGAATCTGGGGTTTCTTCGGCTGGGCCGGGCTTTTTAATATGTATTTAATCTAAGGATTTATAAGATTCACTCTGACCCTCATCCTGTTCACTCTAACTCTCTTATTCTATGTCCCTCTATATCCTCCATGCCCCACTGAGAAAGGTCCAGTCCTCGTAAGGACTGTGTAGCCGTTCCCATTTGGGCTGTGCGCGAGGTCAAATGAACACCATACTCTGACTCCTCCCAGTGTGTATACCTAAGGGAAGGTGGTAGGAGGTGCATTAGTGCTCTTGATTTTCCCGGATACGGTCCACAGCAGCGAATGAGGAGCATAAGTGCACCTGATTCTGCCAGATACTCCCTGGAGGAGGCAAATGAGGAGCATAAATGCACTTGATTCCGCTGGATACGGCCCATGGGAGCGAATGAAGAGCAAAAATCCCTCTGATCCCGCCAAAAGTAGGCCGTCTAGCAAAATCAGATGTATAAAACCCTCTGATCCTCGCAAAAGTAGGCCATATGGCGGAATCAGATGTATAAATCCATCTGATCCTCGTAAAAGTCGGCCGCATAGCAGAATCAAGTGTATAAATCCCTCTGATCCCGCCAAAAGTGGGCCGCATGGCGGAATCAGATGTATATATCCCTCTGATCCCGCCAAAAGTATGCCGCATAGCGGAATCAGGTGTATAAATCCCTCTGGTCCCGCCAAAAGTCGGCCGCATGGTGGAATCAAGTGTATAAATCCCTCTGATCCTCGCAAAAGTAGGCCGTCTAGCAAAATCAGATGTATAAATCCCTCTGATCCCCGCAAAAGTAGGCCGCATGGCGGAATCAGGTGTATAAATCCCTCTGATCCCGCCAAAAGTAGGCTGCAGCGTGTGCAACAAATAGCAGTTAGTTTGCGTCATTAATGTTGCCCGGGGGCAAAAACCGGGTATTAGTAAGCAAGGCGCCAGCACTAGCCAGGCGCACATCCAGCATGTGTCCAGCGCCAATCCAGCACCAGCCCAGCGTACATCCAGCATGGGTCCAGCACCAATCCTGCACTAGCCCGGCGCACATCCAGCATGAGTCCAGCACCAATCGAGCACTAGCCCAGCATCAATCCCACACCAGCCCAGCGCACATCCAGCATGGGTCCAATCCAGCACCAGTCCAGCACCAATTGAGCACCAGCCCAGCGCACATCCAGCATCGGTCCAATCCCACACCAGCCCAGCACCTACCCCAGTCCACCAGCACATACATCATACATTCCTCAGTTCTCACACACCCATTCTTACCCTAATATCACTTTAAGGAGGCGGTTCCTATATGAACAATCACCCATTGAAGCTGGCCTTAGTTCCTGCCCTGCTGATGACGCTGGTTGCCTGTAGCAGCGAGCAGGGCGGCAATGCGGCGGTAAGCCCGAAGCCGGAGAGTAGTCCGGCACCGGTTGAAGCATCTGCCCAGCCGACGGCAGCGCCTGAGGCAACCCCGGCACCTTCTGAAGCTGCTGGTATAGCAGTAGGGGACATCAAAGAGTATAAGGATATAGCCATTAACGACTGGAAGGACGACACCACGGTTGTAGTGTCCAAGGAGAACGACAAGCTGGGCCCCATGAGTCTGGAGGAGCTGTCGGGGGCTTATCCCCACAGCCTGTATTTCTACCACCTGGATACCGGGGAATACGAGCTGATCAAAGAAAAGAAAAATACAATGCTGGGCGATGCCAGGCTGTCCTCGGATAACTTGTACCTGCTGTATAGCGAATTCTCGTTAGGTGATCCGGTCTATCACGTGATGGACCTAGGGTCGAAGAAGACCTTCAGCATCACGGGCGATACCATTGCCGGAGCGATGGGGGCGTCATGGGCCGATAAGGATACGGTAGTGGGTCCGGCTTACAGCGGTGGTGCCTACACAGCCAGTACCTCCGGGAAGATCGCTCCGGTCGAGGGATTAAGCGGGGAAGGCCTGATTGTTGTGAAGCAAATCAAGGATAAGATGTATTACACTTCCAATGCGAATGAAGCCTTGCAAACCCTGGACCTGAACACTAAGGAGAAGGCCACCTTGCCTGTTGATCCTGCTGGCAGCGTAATCCCTTCACCGGATGAAGAACAACTGCTAATACTGCAATATAAGGAAAATACCCAAACGCTGCTCCTTAGTGATGCAGACGGTAAGAATCAGCGGACTCTTGTGGAAGGTGCCGAGCTAGGCGCTCTTTCATGGTCCCCGGATCAGCGGCTGATTGCCTATAGCGTAGCCCTTGAAGAGAATGGTACAACGAATAATACTTTATATGTCTACGATCTTTCTTCTGACAAGTCTGTCCAGATTGCAGAGAGCAGCGGGACTATGACAACCTCCTGGAGCCCATCTGGCAAGCAACTTTCGTATACCGAGTGGAGCGAGGGTGGAAACAGCAGCAGTATAGTCCAGTTGAAGTAGAGCGGAGCCTTGAGTTAATGCTTGAAGGTCGGCCTATATAAATAAAAAAGCGGCCCGCTCCGGTAACATACCGGAAACGGACCGCTTTTATTAAAATTTCACCTGATAACTTATCCTTCTACTTCAGGTTAAGCATACCAGCCCCATACGAAGATGAACAGGGTGCCGAAGATGGTGACCAGAGCTACGAACATGGCGTAGGCGATGTTGAGGTATAGCTCTTTTTTGGAATCGGCCGATTCTCCAATGTGCATGAACACAAACAGCTGCAATGAGGCCTGTATCAGCGCTGTGACTAGCAGCACGACCATATTAGCACTGGAGGACAGATCTCCATAGATAACGATCAGCGCAGCGGCAGAGAGGACGAGAGAGGCCAGATAGCCCATCACATGGCGAATTGGAAATAGTTGCTTCATCATGTCACATCAGTCCTTTCAGGTAGACGAAGCTGAAGATAAAGATCCATACTACGTCTAAGAAATGCCAGAACAAGGAGAAGATGAACGTTTTGTTGGCGGTGGCCGGTGTAATGCCGCGGCGCCACAGCTGAATCATAATCCCCACTCCCCACAGGAAGCCAAAGCTGACATGGAGACCATGCGTTCCGAGTAACACGAACAGACTGGAGAGGAAACCGCTGGTTTGCAGGGTTGCACCCTCATGTACATACGTGAAGAACTCGTCGATTTCAATACCGACAAAGGCCAGGCCCATGAGCAGCGTAATCGCCATGAAGACCATGGTCGCCTTCTTGTAGCCAAGCCGCATGGCATGGACAGCAAGGCCGATCGTGAATGAACTGGAGAGCAGCAGGAAGGTTTCCATCAGCACAGGTCCGATTTCAAACAGCTCGCTGCCGCTCGGTCCGCTGGCGAACCGGTTAACCATTACGAAATATACAGTGAACAGCGTTGCGAAGAGAGGGATCTCGGCTCCGAGAAAGACCCAGAAGCCGAAGATCTTGTTACTGTTCTCTTCCGTTGAATATTCGAGCGGCTTGGACGCATCTATTTTCATACAGTCTCACCCCGCATCAATTTCTTTTCTGTAGCCTTAACCTCTTCTGCGGAAATATAGTAGCCCTGATCCTTGTCAAAGGACATGAAGCCCAGCATCACTATAACTCCAATTCCTGCGACAATGGCCGGAATCCACATGCTGAAGACCAGGAAGAAGCCCAGGAAGAAGAAGATTACACCCAATATGAACGGCTTGCCGGTATTGCTTGGCATATGAATTTTAGTGATTTTGTTATCCGTATACAACGGGATATTGTCATGCTTCGCAGACCATAAGGCATCACGTGTCTCAACCTTAGGCACAATCGCAAAGTTGTAGAGCGGTATCGGACTGTGTGTAGCCCATTCGAGCGTCCGGCCATCCCAAGGATCGTTGGTCGTATCTCTCGGCATGTAGCGGGTACTCCAGTAAATATTATAGACCAGTATCAGGAAGCCGATAGCCAGCCCGACGGCCCCCACGAAGGACAGCATATTGAGCGGACCAAAGCCTGATTCCTCCGAGTAAGTATACAGACGACGCGTCATTCCCATCAGTCCCAGGAAGAACAGCGGGAAGAAGGTGACGTTGAAGGAAATAATGATCCACCAGAAGGCATGTTTACCCAGACGTTCATTCAGGCGGAAGCCGAACACTTTCGGGAACCAATAGTGGAATCCGGCGATGACGGCGAATACGGCGCCCGGAATCAGCACGTAGTGGAAATGTGCCACCAGGAACATGGTGTTGTGATACTGGTAATCGGCACTGGCCATAGCCAGCATGACACCCGTCACGCCGCCGATCGTAAAGATCGGGATGAAGGCAAGCGTGTATAGCATTGGTGTCGTGAAGGTAATCCTGCCCTTTCGCAGGGTGAATAGCCAGTTAAATATCTTGACCCCTGTAGGGACGGCAATGGCCATCGTGGTAATCGAGAAGAAGCTGTTGACCATTGCCCCTTGACCCATTGTATAGAAGTGATGCGCCCATACAAGGAAGGAGAGGAGCGAGATGATCACCATACTGAATACCATGGAGGTATAGCCGTACAGGTTCTTTTTGGAGAAGGTGGCGATAATTTCGCTATAGATACCGAACGCCGGCAGGATAACGATATATACCTCCGGATGTCCCCAGACCCAGAACAGGTTGGCCCAGAGCATATCCATCCCGCCGTTGGCCATCGTGAAGAACTGGGAGCCGAAAAGGCGGTCGAACATCATCAGCGCCAGCGCTACGGTAAGGACCGGGAAGGCGAAGACGATAATAACGTTGGTGATGAGTACGGACCAGGTGAACATCGGCATTTTCATCAGCGTCATGCCTGGTGCGCGCATCTTCAGAATCGTTACGATGAAGTTGACCCCTGTAATCAGAGTACCGATACCGGAAATCTGCAAGGCCAGGGAGTAGTAGTTGTTACCGACGGTCGGGCTGAACTCAATACTCGCCAGCGGGAAGTAGGCTGACCATCCGGCGTCCGGCGATCCCCCGATGACGAAGGAGATGTTCAGCAGCATGGCACCCATGAAGAAGAGCCAGAAGCTGACGGCGTTAAGCCGCGGGAAGGCAACGTCCCGTGCACCAATCTGCAGCGGGATAATCACGTTCATCAGACCGATGATGAACGGCATGGCCATGAATAGAATCATGATCAGGCCATGGGTGGTGAAGACCTCATTGTAATGCTGCGCATCGAGGAATTTCATTTCCGGCGCAGCCGTCTGCAGACGCATCATCATTGCATCTACGCCGCCGCGGAACAGCATCAGCAGCGCTGCGAGGATATACATGATCCCGATTTTTTTGTGGTCAACCGTTGTCAGCCACTCGCGCCACAGGTATCCCCATTTCTTGAAATAGGTAAGCCCTACGAGAATCCCGATGGTGGCCAGTGCAATACTGATCATGGCCCCGTATATCAAGGGTTCGCCGTGAACCTTAAATTTGTCTAAATCCATTAGGGTAGCTCCTTTCAGTGTGTTGCATCAAGCTCTTTCAGAGCTAGTGTCCTTCATGTGTACTTTCATCCACCGGTGAGCTTGGCAGCGGCTGATCGACCTCCGGATCAGGTTCGCTGTCAAATTCCGTTCCGCTGGACGGCTCGGGAGAAGGATGGATTTCTTTGTTATCCTTATGCTCCGGATTGCCGTTGTCCATATCCATCTCCTTACCGTGACCACTCATATGCTCACTGTGGTCTCCCGGTGGAGGGCTGAACTCCAGATGGGTGGAAGAATAGGTTTTGCGTCCAAGGTAGTCAGTGGCCAGCAAGCCCTTGAACTCTTCCTCAGTAAGCTTAGGCGCGGTTTCCTTCACTTCCTTGACCCAGTCCTCGTAACCCTTGTTACTTAAGACAAGCGCTTCAAACTCCATGTGTGCAAAGCCCTTACCGCTGAAGTTCGCATTTTTGCCGATATAAGAGCCTTCGGTATCTGCGGACAGATGAAGCGTTGTCAGCATGTCGCTCATGGCGTACTTTTGACCGGCAAGCTGTGGAATCCATAAGCTGGTAATGGTGCCGAATGAGTACATTCTGAATTCAACTGCACGATGAACCGGCATATTCACGTAGTTCACCGTCTCAATTCCTTCTTCAGGATAGCTGAAATGCCATTTCCAGTTGGAAGAGGAAGCATAGATGACCAGCGGAGTCTGATCTTTATAGTCCGCAGCCACATTCTCCACTTCAGTAGTTGTCTTGACGGTTACAACGGACAGGAAGGCTACGATAATGATCGGGATGATAATCCAGATGGCCTCCAGTACCACGTTGCCTTCCTCATGCTTAGGGATGTAATCCTCATTACTCTTCTTCGCACGATACTTCACCAGTACAAAGATGTATAGAATGTAGACAACAGCCAGAACACCAAGCATAACAATGATAGAGAGAATAATGGTGTCAGATAACGTTCTTGCAGACGGCCCCTTCGGGTTCAGAACAGCGATCGAGCTGCATCCCGGCAGGAGAAGGATCAGGCTTAGAAACAAAGCGTATAACGGTCCCTTTTTTTTCATATAGAACTCCTTCCTTCAATACTACTTTTCATTCGCCGTTCATTAACGGACTTACATTGATCTGTATCTATAGTAAGAACTACTTACCCATAATGCAAAATACATATTTTGTATAATAAGCTAATAAAGTCCTTAAAAATGGCGAACAAGTTAAATATGTGTGATCAAATTGTTACAACTACCTAAGGGTATGATAAAGATCACTGTAGTGGCGCACTTTAGCTAATTTTAAGGTTGTTCAATTTTTGTTCAATATTTCATGATTGTTATTAATTTTGTCACAATTATTTGGGGTAAAAAACCCGTAATTTAACCGCTTATTGCTTGCTGCGACAGCATTCGACGAAAAATGCCTACTTTCTGAAAATAGTGACGAACCCTCATTTCCCATTGCAGAGAGTAACAATTTTTTAGCTTACGGTTACAATCTCTCAAATTACGTTATATCTATATGTGATAAAGTGATAGACAAATATACATAGATTGGAGACTGCTGCTGTGCGTATCAAAAAAATAATGCTGTTATTCATGTCCTTATTCCTAATTATGGGTCTTGTGCAGATCCCGGCTAACGCTGAAGGCAATAGCACTACTCTGAAGCTTGGAGTAAACGATAAATTAAGTGCGATCGAAGCTGTATCTGACAAAGGCACCTATTATGTTCCGCTGCGCTCTCTGGCGGATGAGCTGAAATGGACCCTCACCGGTCTGGCTAACGGGATTCACATCTCTGGCGGCTCCGGCTCCCTGACCTTGCTGAAGAACGACGGCGGGGCTATGCTCAAAGACGGCAAAGTGGTGCCTATGAGTACATTTGTGCAAAATGGCAAGCTAATGGTTCCACTGAAGGTCAGCGCTTCTCTCGGGTATAGCATTTCCTATGCGGGGGATAAATATTTACTTCGTGTCAAGGACAGCTCGGCGCAGCTGACAGATGGGGCCTTTACCGATAAATATGCTGCTGAGCTGAAGCCGAAGGCTCCAGTGGTTCCAGTGACTCCTGTAACTCCGGCTGAACCGGGCAAACCGGGCCGGACTGTGTATCTTACCTTCGACGACGGCCCGTCGGCCACTACTGGCGAGCTGCTGGATATCCTGCACAAATATAACGTAGAGGCGACCTTCTTCATGCTGGGGAACAACATGAATGAGCATCCCGCCCAGGTGAAACGGATTGCGAAGGAAGGCTATGGCTTAGCGCTGCATGGCGTGACCCACCGCAAGGAGAAGTTCTATGCCTCCCCTTCGGCGGCGCTTGCCGAGATGTCAGGGGCCAATGCGACATTGAAGAAGCTGACGGGAGTCAGCACCACCCTGATCCGTACGCCATACGGAAGCAAGCCCTATTTCACCAAGTCCTTCCGCGATAAAGTCCTGACGCAGGGATATCATCTCTGGGACTGGAACGTGGACTCCTATGACTGGAAATACAAACAGAACAGTGACAGAATCTATAACACCGTGATGGACCAGGTGAATAAGCTGAAGGCATCCAAGACCAATCCGGTCATTCTGATGCATGACCAGAAGGCTACACTCAAGGTGCTGCCGCGTATTCTGGAGAAGCTGAAGAAGGAAGGCTATACCTTCAAGCTCATCACGAAGGATATGGAGCCGCTCAATTTCTGGAAGGATAAACGCTGAGAAGAGTAGTTGATAAGAGTAGCTGAGAAGAGTAGCCGCTAAGAGCATAGGTACGTTAAGGAGCAAGCTGCGGGGGAGATCCCCGATGGCTTGCTTTTTTTTGTGGATAAGGAACCTGTCGCAGAAAGGAAAGGGATAAATCCCTCTGAATCGGCTGAAAGTAGGCCAGGCGTGGAAATGAAAGGGATAAATCCCTCGGAATCGGCTGAGTATAGCTCGAGAGAAGCAATGAAGAGCATAAGTGCACCTGAATACACTGGACGCGGGCTAAATGAGCAAATGAAGAGCATAAGTGCACCTGAATTCAGCGGACGCGGGCCAAATGAGTAAATGAAGAGCATAAGTGCACCTCAATTCACTGGACGCGGGCCAAATGAGCAAATGAAGAGCATAAGTGCACCTGAATTCAGCGGACGCAGGCTAAATGAGCGAATGAAGAGCATAAATGCATCCCATTACGCCAAATGCAGCGCGATCGCGGAACCTGTGTTGATAGATGTTTGGAATTTCATGTTAATGATTGACATATAGAGTCGACTGTATTAATAATAGTAGTACAGTTAATACACTTTAGCGCACCAGGATTATACATCATAGGAAGGGGGGACTGTCATGTTCGAGTTGGATGTACGCAGCCGCAAGCCGATCTATGAACAGCTGACCAGCAAGGTCAAAGAAATGATTATGCATGGTATTCTGCAGGCGGATGAGCAATTGCCTTCAGTGCGAGCCTTATCCTCGCAGCTCACGGTGAACCCCAATACGATCCAGAAAGCCTACAGGGAGCTGGAACGGGAGGGTTATATCTATTCACTGCAGGGCAAAGGAAATTTCGTGGCTGCGCTGCAGCAGGGACATAATGAGAGCAAACGGGCAGAGCTGAAGGAAGAACTGCTGCGGCTGATGGCGGAGGCAGTCTACCTTGGATTTACAGAAAGTGAGATGAGTGCACTGTACCGTCAGGCACTGGATCATAGAAGAGGGGAGAACAGCCATGATTGAGATACGCGGAGTGAGCAAGATTTTCCTGGAGGACAAGGCCGTTGACAACATTTCACTGACCGTACATAAAGGTGCCATCTATGGATTGCTGGGATCGAACGGAGCAGGCAAAACAACGCTTCTGAAGACTCTCGCGGGTATTTATCGTCCGGATGCAGGCAGTGTGAAGATAAGCGGGGAGGCGGTCTTAGAGTCACCTGAGGTGAAGCGCAGGCTGATCTTCATGCCGGACAGTCCCTATTTCTTCACCCAGGCCACGATTAGGAGTATGGCGGCATTCTACCGTTCCATCTACCCGGGATGGAGCCAGAAGCGGTATGAGGAGCTTGTAACCGTGTTCCGCCTGGATGCCCGGCGTAAGCTGAGCCGGTTCTCCAAGGGGATGCAGCGTCAGGCCGCCTTCCTCCTGGCGCTTAGCTGTAAGCCGGATGTGCTGATTATGGATGAGCCGATTGACGGGCTGGACCCGGTGATGCGCCGCCAGATCAAGAATCTATTGTTCCAGGAAGTGGCTGAGCGGGAGCTGACCGTACTGATCTCTTCGCATAATCTGCGGGAGATTGAGGATTTATGCGACCATGTCGGCATTATGCATGAGGGCCGGATGCTGGTTGAGAAGGATCTGGATGATCTTAAGGCGGACACGCATAAGATTCAGGTAGCGTTCCGCGACGCACGTCATGCGGCGGCACTGGAGGCCAAGCTGCAGATTCTCCATCAGGAGCAGCGGGGAAGTGTCAGCCTGTATATTGTAAAAGGGGACCGGGAGCGGATCAGCCAGGCTTTTCATGTCTACGATCCGTATGTGTTTGATCTGCTGCCGCTGACGCTGGAAGAAATCTTTATTTACGAAATGGGGGATGCCGGTTATGACGCGCAGCCGATTATTCTTTAACACCAGTATCATCCGCCAGAATCTGCGCCAGCATGGCTGGATTGGAATTTTATATACCCTGGTCCTCTTGTTTGTGCTCCCGTTACAGCTCTTCATTAATGGTGACCGGCTGGAGGAGCCTGTTGCCATGGACAATCTGTTCGGTCTGGGCATTGATATTGGGGTTATTCTAATTATTTTTCCAATAGGAGCCGGATTGTTCCTGTTCCGTTATCTGCAGTCCAAACGGTCGTCTGATCTAATGCACAGCCTTCCGCTGCGCCGAGCTCATCTGCTGGCTTCCCATGCGGCAAGCGGCCTGCTTCTGCTGCTGCCGCCCGTGTGGATTACGGCTGCGGTTACATCGCTCGTCCGCCCTCTTCATGGCAACATGTACATTTTTCAAGGAGCGGAGATCTGGGAGTGGTGCCTGACCCTCAGTCTGTTAACGCTGTTTCTGTTTGTTTTCACTGTTTTTGTAGGCATTTGCACGGGACAGACCATTCTGCAGGGAATCCTGATCATCATTCTGCTGTTACTTCCGGCTGGACTGCTGCAATTCGTCAACATTCACCTGGGGAGATATTTGTACGGCTATCCCGATTGGTCCGGGCTGTACGATGTTCAGACGAAGTGGGCACCAATTCTGCGTGTGGTAGATTTACCCGTCGCTCCCCTCAGCTTGACCGAGAAATGGGGTTATGCGATCTTCTCCGCTCTGTTCCTGGCAGGGTCCTTCTTACTCTATCGTGTACGCCACAGTGAACAAGCCGGACAAGCGCTGGCCTTCACGTACTTCAATCCGCTGTTCAAAGCGGGGGTTATGCTCTGCACCATGCTGCTGGCCAGCACTTACTTCGGCAGCCTTAAGCGGCAGCCCGGCTGGATCATCGGCAGTGTGATTGCCGGAGGGCTGATTGGTTATATCGTAGTCGAGATGATTCTACGCAAAACCTGGCATATTATGACCCGCAGACTGGTGCTGGAATTCGCGGTGTATGGCGTGCTGATGGCTCTGCTAATCTATATCCCGGTCTCCGGACTAACCGGCTACGAGAACCGGGTCCCGCAGAATGATAAGGTAGCTGAAGTATTTGCCGGGGGCAATTACCGTGAATTAACAGAGAACCAGGTGGGTGACACTACCCGGAAGGAAATGGAGGATGAGGTATTCTCCGCAGACCGGAAGTACATCGAAGCTGTAACTGCATTACATCATGCTGTGGTCACTGCTAAACCGGATCAGAAGAACGGTC
The DNA here is from genome assembly GCF_013204885.1 of Paenibacillus tritici. Taxonomy (GTDB): domain Bacteria; phylum Bacillota; class Bacilli; order Paenibacillales; family Paenibacillaceae; genus Paenibacillus_AQ; species Paenibacillus_AQ tritici. The sequence continues at coordinate 222,566 of NZ_JABMKX010000010.1, read as the reverse complement.
CTTGGAGTGAGTATCCTAGATCCCGGAATTTTACGCTGGTGTACCGGCTGGAGAGCGGACGGAAGCTTATGCGGACCTACAATGTTCCTATAGCGGGCTTCGAACCGGAGCTGAAAGCGGTCATGGAACATGAGGAATACAAGCGCGACAGGTATCTCCTTACCCGGATGAATGAGAATATTGAGAGCTTCAGACTGAATAACAGGAACAAGACAGTTGTCATTTCCGATCCGCAGGAAGTACTGGAGTTCACCGGGCTTCTGAAACGGGAGATTCTTAATAAGTCCTTTGAGGATGAGATCTCTGATCAACGGGAGAAGGCATCCATTCAAATCGTCTATAAGCCGGATTCATCCCGGTTCCAGCAGAACTCCTATACGTATAACTGGAATCCTTCTTACAAGGAAATGACCGCCTGGATGGAACAGAAGGGCTATGCGGACAAGCTCAGGGTTACTGCAAAGGAAGTGGTATCCGCTGAGATGTTCAAGGATATCCATCATAGTGCTATCCCCTCCCGGCAGCTTTACAATGCTCACACCCGTCTGCAACTGGCGCGCGATGAGAAGCGGTCGGTTGTCATTACAGACAAGGCCCTTCTGGAAGATGTTATGCTGCACCAGCGTAAATTTACCAGCCAAGAGGGAAGGTATGTAGTGATGATAGAATATAAGAGCGGAAATACTGATTTTGTTTCACTGGACGAACAAGAGATGACACCGGCGCTTAAGGCCCTTCTCCCATAGTCTGCTTATCCTATTGAAGTGAATAATAGTCCTATCTACGCCCCTGCACACTGGAGATTTTCCTGTGCGGGGGCATTGCTCTGTTATGTCCTGGGGACAAGCAGCACTTGATTCTGGGTTATATTAAGTAAAGGATATTGAGTATATAGAGGTCTATGTAAGGAGGAACAGGAATGGAAGAGGTACAAGATCATCTGGATCACGGACTCCAGATTGTGTTCATAGGCTTCAACCCCAGCATAAGGTCAGGGGAGTTGGGCCATCACTACGCGAACCCGCGCAATAACTTCTGGCGCATACTGCATAAGTCCGGGCTGACGCCGCGGCTATACGAGGCCTCAGAGGACGGGGACCTGCTGAAGCTGGGCTACGGGTTCACCAATATTGTCGCTCGTCCCACGGTAGGGGCCGAAGATATCACCCGGGAGGAGTACGCCAAGGGCCGTGAGCTTCTGCGGGCCAAGCTGGAGGAATACCGCCCGGAGATTGCCTGCTTTGTCGGCAAGGGCGTGTACACAGAGTTCAGCCGCAGAACTACAGCCGCCTGGGGCTTCCAGGAGGGCATTACTCCCGTGGTGGACGGAGTCCGCGAGTTCGTCGCCCCATCATCCAGCGGCCTGGTCCGCATGCCGATGCCGGAGATCGTAGGGATCTACTCGCAACTGCGTGACTTCACCGAGGAGCAGGAGCCTTGAGGCCGGAGATATCCGTCATATGGGCGCGTGTGAAATATTAAAAACCGAACACAATTGGGACTACTCCAGTATGAAAAAGGGCCGCATAGACCAAATGTAATCGAAAAACCGAACACATTTGGACTGGGAGCGCCGCGTAGGCCGTGCGTTTATTGCAGTGCCAGACGTATTTTCACAGAAAAACCGAATACATTGCGCTGGCGCGAGGGGGAGTGGCAGGGTCTTACGATTTATTTCGTGTCCCGCTTAAACAACGTTCTGTTCACGCAGCGTCCACCCAAGCGCCTACGCTGATCCTGCTCCAAAGTAAAAGGTTCTCCGAAGTAACCAATTCCATTTACGCAGCGCCCACCCAAACCAAAAAAAGCTGCCCCCATCAGTCATTTCATGACCTTTGGGAACAGCCCTTAAATAGCAGCCTGCCTATATCTGGATCAGCAGCAGGATGATGGAGGACAGAGACAGGCAGACGCTGACGAGATAGAGCACGGCGACCACTTGTTTCTGATTGAGGCCGGCCTTCAGCAGCCGGTAATGAACCTGAGAGGCATCGGCCTGATAGATGGCTTGTCCTTTGAGGAACCGTTTGACGACGACAAAAATATTGTCGAAGATCGGCACGCCCAGCGCGAGAATCGGAATGAACAGCGATAATACGGTGGCCTGCTTGAAAGCGCCGTCCAGTGCAATCACGGCCAGAATGAAGCCGAGGAAGGTGGCGCCGGCATCGCCCATGAAGATTTTGGCCGGAGCCTTGTTGAAGCGTAAGTATGCCAGGGTTACCCCGATCAAGGAAACTGCCATGAACGCAGAGGTGGATTGGCCCATTGCAAGGGCGACTACGAACAGGGTTACAGCCGAAATCGCAGTTAGCCCGCCAGCCAGACCGTCCATGCCGTCCGAGAAATTAATGACCGTTGTGACACCGAAGATCCAGATAATCGTCAGCAGGAACTGCAAAATGAACGGCAGTGAGATATAATCACCTGAGAACGGATTGATGAACCCGGTAAAGGCATTGCCTGAAAAGAAGACCAGAACGGCGGCGGCAATCTGCACGATGAACTTGGGCAGCGCCGGGAAGTCCTTGCCTTTGGTTTTGTACCAGTCGTCGATGGTTCCTATCGTCAGCAGAAGCACACCGCCGATGAACAGGGCGAGCGTCTCCAGAGTGAATTCACGGGCGAAGAGCAGATATGTAATGAAAAAACCTACGAATATAGCATAGCTCGCTGTAAGCGGGATTGGCTCCCTGTGGATCTTACGTTCCACATCTTCCCGCGGCCTATCCACGAAATCCAGCCGGAAAGCCAGCTTGCCAAGAGGAGGAATCAGCAGATAAACGATAAAAAATGACACCAAAAAAGCTAAACCGTAAAAAATGACAATCACCCCGTTGATTTTTTTGAAATAAAGAATGAATTGGACGGCAAAGCCATTTCTGCTTAGCTGCTCTACCCAAGATTATATCGCAGAAGGTTGTATGTTGTCGAACCTGCAAATGAGATGGAGGGAATTATGAGGTACGATTGTGTTTTATTTGATGCTGATGATACGCTGTATGATTACGGGATGGCAGAGAGCCACGCCCTGTCCCATGCCTTCTCCCACTTCGGGCTGCCGACAGGCGCGCAGGAGTATGCCGCCAGCTACCAGGAGATTAACCGCTCGTTGTGGAAGGATCTGGAGCAAGGGAAGATTACCTCTGCCGCCCTGCGGGTGGAACGGTTCAACCGGCTGTTTGCCGCCCATGAGCTTAAGTTTAAGCCGGATGAATTCAGTGAAGCGTATCTGCGCTTTCTGGGGGAGGGTACCTTCCTGATTCAAGGAGCAGCCGAGCTCTGCGGTGAGCTTGCCGGATGCAGGCTGGCTATTATAACTAACGGAATCAAGGATGTGCAGCAATCCAGAATCAAGGGCTCCCCGCTTAGCGAGGTGTTCGAGGCGATTATTATTTCGGAGGAGACGGGCTATCAGAAGCCGGAGACCGGGATTTTTGACTATGCATTTGAGAAGCTTAAGCTTGCCGATAAACGTAAGGTGCTGATGGTTGGCGACTCCCTGACCTCGGATATTCAGGGCGGGATCAATTATGGTATTGATACGTGCTGGTTCAATCCGCTGGGCAAGCCGGGTAATCCTGAGATAACGCCTACCTATGAGATTCGCAGCCTGGATGAGCTTCTGGAGATTGTGAATGAATAGGGCTTGAACAGCGCAGGAAGGTTGAAAGTTTCGTTCTTGTGTTAAATATATAGGTGCGCTAGATTCCTTCTTTAATCATAACAACACACGGGAGAGGATATTGTATGAGAAAAAAATGGTTGATTGCCGCTGTTGTCACCGGCCTTACGGTAACAGGTTCAGCAGGCGTGTACGCAGGCACCAAATTGCAGGAAATCAAAGCTTATCTGAACCACAGCTTAGGGATTGTGGTGGATGGAACTCCTTATTGGATGAAGGACGGTAACGGCAAAACCTTGACGCCGATCACCTATAATGGCCTCACGTACCTGCCGGTCCAGTCGATTGCTTCTGTGCTGAAGGTGCCTATCAATTACGATGCGGCCAATTATAAAGTGAGAATCGGCGCCGGCAGCGGGGATATTCCGGCTCCTGCCCCGACTCCGACTCCTGCTCCAGGAACTTCCACCGGCGGGGGGAATACTGCCCCAGTAGTTGAGGGGACGGCCAGACCGGTTAATCTGCCTAAGGATTTCCCGATTCCGGTCGACGCCTTGATTGCAATTACCCTGGATACGGATGCCGGCGGCTTGAAGAAGTCAGCCTTCACCTATTCCACGCAGGAAACACTGGAGACTATGGGCTTCGTGTACAGTGAATATTCGCGGATTAAAACGCTGGATAATGCTTCTGAGTCAGTATCAGCCAGCAATGTCAGAATTACAGGCAGACTCGGCGGGACAAGCCCGGTATCCATTACAGGCAAAGCATCCACAACCCGGCCAGGCTATAATCTCTTCACGATTACCTGGTCGGAGAGCTGAGCTGAAGCCGATAAGGTAGTCCGTTATGCAGCCAGACCTACTAAAGAACTCCGGCGAGGAAGTCAGCCGGAGTTCTTCAGCATGGAATGCTCGATATCGTTAAGCCTGTGGGCGGGTATCCAGCGGTTTCAGGTGGGCCTCAATCTGTGCCCGCTTCGATTCCAGGAACGGAGGCAGAGCCAGGGATTCGCCCAGATGCTCAACCTCTTCATCCGTGGCGAATCCCGGTCCGTCTGTAGCCAGCTCGAACAGGATGCCATTCGGCTCACGGAAATACAGTGAGCGGAAATAGAAGCGGTCAACAAATCCCGAGTTGGGCAGCTGTACGGTACGGATGCGTTCGATCCACTGCTTCAGCTCCTCTTCGTTATCCACGCGGAAGGCCACATGATGCACGCCGCCCCGTCCCAGCCGCTCCTGCGGGAGGTCGCTGCGTTCCTCCAGATGGATCTCCGTGCCGGAGCCGCCTTCACCGGTCTCGAACACGATTACCTCCGGCTGACCGGCAACAGGCGAAGGGTAGGTTCCCTTACGGCGGAAGCCAAGCAGGTCCTCCAGGATCAGGGCGGTGTGTTCAGCAGTCTCGACGGTCAGATGCGCTGGTCCGAGTCCAATTATGGCGTATTCGGCTGGAACGGGACTCTTGGCCCAGGGCTTGCCGCCGGCCATGCCCTCGTTATGCTCATCCGAGACGAGGATCAGGCGCTGGCCCTCATGGTCGGTGAAGGCCAGCGTCTTGCGGCCGCCGCGTTCGGTGATTTCCTCATGCTCAACGCCGAGCACCGTGAACCGCTGTGTCCAGAAGAGCAGGGCTTCATCACTGGGAACGCGTAGGGAGAGCGCGGAGATGCTGTTGTTGCCGTCGCGGTTCCGCCCTGCATTAGGCAGCTCGAAGAAGGTAAGCTCTGTGCCCGGATTCCCTGTCTCATCCCCATAGAACAGGTGATAGACAGACACATCGTCCTGGTTGACGGTCTTCTTGATCAAGCGGAGTCCAAGTACTTCGGTGTAGAATTTGTAGTTTTCCGGTGCTTTGGCTGTAATGGCGGATACATGATGAAGCCCTTTTAATGTTAAACTCATAAGAATACCTCCTGAATGTTGTGTTATGCTGCTATATTATTAAAGCTGCAAATTACTTATTAATATTAAGTTACTATAATTTTAATAGTAAATGAGTAATTTTGCAAGAGGTATTCCAAGTATATAAGAGGCAATAAAGAAATAAACAAAAAGCAAAAGAAGCGGAGGGGAAATTTGGAACTGGAGGAGCGGTAGCGACCGCCTGAAAGCTTTCCGCAGGAAAGCTCGCTTCGGAAGCATCAGCAGTCCCCGGATTTCATCCGCGAACAGCGGAGTAGATCAAGAAATCTGGGGACAACAGCGGCCGGAAGTCCAAATGTTCACCGTAGTGACGATAAGCTTCAAGTTCAATCTTATGTGCGTCTTATATACAATTTATTATTCAAGAAAGCGGGGTTAATCATGCACACCAGATCAAGTCTGCTGAAGCAGCTGGAGAGCCTGGGAATAGATCCGCAGGGAACACTGCTGGTTCATTCCTCGTTTAAAAGCATCGGTGAAGTCGAAGGGGGAGCAGATACCGTACTCGATGTTCTCTCCGAATATATGAAGGAGGGTCTGTTAGTTCTGCCGACACATACCTGGTCGTATATTAACGGGGAGAATCCGCGTTTCTCCGTGCTGGAGTCGCCTTCCTGCGTCGGCATTCTGCCGGAACTGTTCCGGGCGCGGCCGGGCGTCATCCGCTCCTGGCATCCGACACATTCGGTAGCTGCGCTTGGCGCAGATGCGGCTGGCTTCACAGCCGGAGATGAACGCTGGGATACACCGTGCGCACGCAAATCGGTATATGGCAAGCTGCTGGACCGCAAGGCAGATATTATGCTGCTTGGTGTCGATCTGCGGAGGAACACCTTCATCCATGGGATTGAAGAGTGGGTGGATATCCCCGGCCGGATGACGGACGGGCATGAACCGCTCTGTACCGTGACCCCCGGAGGACAGGAGATTCCCGTCCCTTCACGCAGGCATAGCGGGTTGTCCTGGTCGCAGCATTTTTGGAAGGTAGAGTCTGTGCTGGAGGATGGCGGGGCTCTGCGCAGGGGGAGCTTCGGCGATGCGGCGGTCATGCTCTGCGGGACTGTGGAGACAACCCGCATCCTGAGCGCCATGCTGGAGGAGAATCCGGATTTGTTCTCAGACAATGAGCCGCTCGGCGGGGAGGACGTACCCGAGGCGCTGCCCAAGACGAAGCGGGAACAACCTTTACAGGCAGCAATGAGGCGTACGGAAGGTTAATTCAGGCAAGATATCTACTGCTTCTGGCAGGTTTCTATCAATGTATGGTATATTATTCTCACAAAAAACATAGTAAGGAGATTGGAAATGGAAAAAACATTGATCTTTGGACACAAAAACCCGGATACAGATACCATCTGCTCAGCAATTGCCTATGCGTCACTCAAGAAGGAATTAGGCTGGGATGCCGAGCCGGTCCGGCTTGGAGACATCAGCGGGGAGACGCAGTTCGCCCTTGACTATTTTGCGGTAGAAGCACCGCGTCTGGTAGAGAACGTAGCCGCAGAAGCCAAACAAGTGATCCTGGTTGACCATAATGAACGCCAGCAAAGCGCGAATGATATCGATCAGGTCCGTGTGGTTGAGGTCATTGATCATCACCGGATTGCGAACTTTGAGACGGCCTACCCGCTGTACTACCGGGCCGAGCCTGTAGGCTGTACTGCCACTATCCTGAACAAGCTGTACAAAGAGAACGGCGTAGCCATTCCGAAGAACATCGCCGGGCTGATGCTGTCCGCAATCATTTCCGACTCCTTGCTGTTCAAGTCGCCGACCTGCACAGAGCAGGATGTGGCCGCTGCGCGTGAGCTGGCTGAGATTGCCGGAGTGGACGCTGAGAGCTACGGCCTGGACATGCTCAAAGCCGGTGCAGACCTGAGCGATAAGACTATCGCCCAGCTGATCTCTCTGGATGCTAAGGAATTCAAGATGGGTGATTACAAGGTGGAGATTGCCCAGGTCAACGCAGTGGATGTGAATGATGTGTTATCCAAGCAGGCTGAACTGGAAACGGCACTTGCTGCAATTATCGACGACAAGGGACTCGATCTGTTCCTGTTCGTGGTTACCGATATCCTGAACAATGATTCCGTGGGCTTGGCTCTGGGCCGTGTAGCCGGAGCTGTAGAGCAGGCTTACAATGTGAAGCTGGATGACAATAAGGCTGTGCTTAAGGGTGTAGTCTCCCGTAAATCACAGATTGTACCGGTTCTTACGGAGACCATCGCCAAGCTGTAAAAGAGGTTCCCGGAGTTAACCGGGCTGCGTACCCGCTATAATTGTGCCTTAACCGCCTTAACCGTCTGTGCATTTCCCCAGGAAATTGTACAGGCGGTTTTATTTTACAATTCAGAGCAACTCCTTGGCGTCTGAAGGGTATAAACAGCATAGGACATTCAAGGGGGACGGGAAAAAATGGGGAAGATGCGCAAGCTGGTTGCTTCAACACTCTGCCTGATGATGGTCTCGGGAGGAGGCTTGCTGTACGCCGCTGCCGGCAAGACAGATCTCTCAATGTATGTGAATAATGTGCTGCTCAAGCAGCCGGCCTTATCCTCCGACGGCGGGGTCTACCTGCCTGTGGAGCAGCTTCCGGAGAATCTGCAGGCGATCATGTCCGTGGACGAGTCGGCAGGGACGGTCCGGATCTACAAGCCGAATGTGAACACGGTACTGCTTGATGACCAGGGGAAGATTTTCGGCAAAGTAAGAAGTGACTCCAGCAGCACCTTCTCTGCCCTGGTACAGGTGGATCACTTGAAGACAGAGATATCGGATCTGAAGATTACCATCACTGATCCTGCGGGCAAGACGGATATCGTGGATAACCAGCCGATTACCGAGAAGAAAGACAGCTTCTGGTTCAAATCGGCAGCCTATAATTATAAGGTCACCGATAAGGGGAATTATATGATCCAGGTGTATTTCAAAGATGCGGCATCCAAGAAATGGTTCATCGTTTCAGAGCTGCAAATCTCGACTACTTGAAGACTGCCAAGGCTTCAATCTGATAACCATACAGGAGGCGATCCTATTGATAAAAGTATATCCTGCCGAGTCTGCGCACCGGTTCGATCACGGCTGGCTGAAGGGCAGTCATGTGTTCTCGTTTGGGGATTTCTATGACCCGGACAACACGGCATTCGGCCCGATGCGGGTCTGCAACGACGATACGATCTCCCCGGGCCGGGGCTTCGGCGCCCACCCGCACAGTGACATGGAGATTGTCTCTATTGTCCTGTCCGGCACCCTGCGTCATGAAGACAACCTGGGCAATGTGGCACAGACGTCTTTCGGCGGAATTCAGCGGATGTCGGCCGGGACAGGTGCGATTCATACAGAGCATAACCCTTCGGACAGTGAGCCGGTACGGCTGCTGCAGCTGTGGTTCATGCCAAGGACACGGGGAACCGCTCCATCCTATGCTACAGGACGATTCGATCCGGCGAAGCTTGAAGGAAGATTGCTCCCGGTTGTAGCGGCTGAAGCCTCAGCGGAGATTGTGGATATTGCCCAGGATATGACGATTTATCTCGGCAGGGCTCAGGCAGGCGGACAACTGGACTTCCGGCAGGAGCCGGGACGGCGCAGCTTCGTCTATCTGGTGGAAGGACAGCTCACCCTGAACGGGGACGCGGTGCTGAAGCCTGGAGATTCTGCGAGAATAGACGGAGTGGACAAGCTGGAGCTGAAGGCGGATGAGAATATACTGGTCATGGTGATTGATCTGCCGTAATTCAAGACCCGAATGCAGACAAGGAGGAGGAACTTCTGATGGCAGAACAGGAACGAGTGCTGGTGAAGCATTCCGTAACAGGACGCATGCTGGTGAGCAGTATGGAGGGAGTCGGTTACACCTTCGATGAGCAGGGCGGCCTGACCTTGATTACCCTGACAGGGGTTACGGCTGATCAAGGCGCGGCGGTGGTCGAGCTGAAGACCGAGCTTAATGTATTCCGGTTCGAGGAGCCTGCGGACGGACCTGTCATTAAGCATTGGTATTACGTAGGGGATAATCCGGTTACGTATGATTCGGACTCCGGGCGCCTTACGATAGCTGTGCAGTCCGAGATCGAATACCGGCCTGATCAATACTGGGCATAAGGCTTTAAGAGACATCAATTTGGCACGCTTTAGGTTTCTGGAGATCAGTTCTTTATTTAGGATCAAAGTAAGCACTTGGGTGAACGGTCCGTTCGCGGAGCGTCCACACTAAGTGCTTAAGTTAATCTACAAAAATACAAGGGTTCATCTTAATCTAAACCTTCACAGTATGTAGGAGAAAAAGATAGTTTTCGACAAAAATTTAGCTTTTTATACATAATAGTGAGAAATGTAGCAGAGTGCAGCATGGATAATAAGGAAAATAGAACCAGGAAAGATTATGGATTACTGAAAGGCGGAGGCCCATGGGAGCACTTCATATGAATGCGGCAGCGAATTACGGCAACAGGGAGTCTTATTTTGACGGGAAGCTCATTGAGTATATCGGCTGGTGTCTGGCGGGGTGGCTGGTTACGGTCTGTACAATCGGTATATGCTATCCCTGGTCTATAGTGATGATCTACCGGTGGAAGGTGGAGCATACCGTGGTGGAGGGCCAGCGCCTGCGGTTTGACGGTACGGCCGTCAGCCTGTTCGGACAATGGATCAAGTGGTTCCTGCTATCGGTGATTACGCTGGGAATCTACGGCTTCTGGGTGGTAATCAAGCTGGAGCAGTGGAGAACGAAGAATACCCATTTCCAATAATTCGCAATGATTTAGGACTTAAGAGCAATGAAGATACACGAAGAGCCATCTCCCGTTACCGGAGGATGGCTCTTCGTCTTGTGTTGAATTCTCGCTGCCGCTGGCGGCAAGAAGCGTTATTGCACCTTCTGCGGCTCTGGATAAGTCACGCCAAGCGTATCCACGCTGACCTTCTTCATCACCGGCGGCTGGTCAGGACGGTCATTCTCGCCACGCGGCAGATTGACGATAGCCTGCACGGCGTCAAGTCCTTCGGTAACTTTGCCGAAGGCGGCATACTCGCCGTCAAGGCTCGGATAAGAATCCGCCATAATGAAGAACTGTGAGCCCGCCGTATCCATCTCCTTGCCCCTGGCCATGGACAGCACGCCTTCCGTATGCAGCAGGTTGTTAGTGAAGCCGTTGTTATTGAACTCTCCCGCGATGCTGTAGCCCGGACCTCCAGTCCCCTTACCGTCAGGGTCACCGCCCTGAATCATGAATCCGGGAATAACCCGATGGAAGATGGTTCCGTCATAGAAGCCCTTCTGGATCAGTGAAATGAAGTTGTTGACTGTGTTGGGGGCAACCTCAGGATACAGCTCCGCCTTAATGATGCTGCCGTTATCCATCTCAATCGTAACCACCGGGTGGCTCGCGGTGGCTGAAGGTACGCCTTCCGTAGCTGCTGCAGGATTATTCTGTGGCAGCTCGCTGCCTGTTGTGGGACTGCCGTTTCCGTTCCCGGCAGTATTACTGGTTGGCTTGTTGCCGCAGCCCGCCAGAATCACGAGCATCAGGCACATTATCGCCAGCAGGATGACGGGTTGTCTTGTTGTAAGCTTCACTTCAGAATCTCTCCTTTTATGCTTGAATAATCTGGTACAATCACCTCTGTATCATACCTTCTTTGCCTTGCATCATGCAAAGCCTGCTATATAAGATGCACTTAGGTTTTGAACTTAAAGCTTCATCGTCACTACGGTGAACATTTGGACTTCCGGCCGCTGTTGTCCCCAGATTTCTTGATTTAAACCGCTCTTCGCGGTGGAAATCCGGTGACAAAGGCGGTCGCTACCGCTCCTACAGTTCCAAATTTCCCCTCCGCTTCTTTTGCTTTTTGTTAATTTCTTTAGTGCTTCTCATATAGGAAGCATTCATTGCCATCCTTAAGCCTTGTCCTTGCTGTGATGCTTTTTAGCGGTTGCCAGTGTCGTTCCATCAGGAACCGGGAGCAGCGCACTTTTGGAGCTGCCGATAAGCTGGGAGCTGTAGATGCCGCTGTGTCCCGAGAACAAATAGCTGATGATACAGGCAATGAACATATAGACCGCCCCGCCGGAGCCGAACAGCTCAATGCCCATAATGAAGCAGGCGATCGGTGTATTGACCGCTCCGCAGAAGACGGCGATGAAGCCGAGCGAAGCCAGAAAAGGGCCGTAGAGATGAAGGAGCCCGGCCAGGCTATTCCCCAGAGAAGCTCCGATAGCGAATAGCGGCGTCACTTCGCCGCCCTGGAAGCCGGTCCCCAGGGTGAAGGCGGTGAAGATAAGCTTCCACAGAAAAGCGAAGGGGGGTACATCCGCCGTAAACGAACCGCTGATTAGCGGAATTCCGAGGCCGAGATAGTCCCGTGTACCGGCAATATACACCAGGGCGATGATGATGAGACCGCCGGCGGCGCTTTTGAGCATAGGATTACGGATGAGGGCTGTGAAGGTCCGCTTCAGATAATGGGTAAGCTCACTGAACAGCAGGCTGCATAGACCGAATACGATGGAGGCGGCAATGACTTTGACCAGCACCAGCGCATCCATACCGGGGAAGGCATCCACCTGATAATGGATATGATGCACGCCCCACAAGCGGGAAGCGGTAAGATCCCCGGTGAAGCTGGCTACAAAACAGGGCAGCAGCGCCTTATGGCTGATCAGGCCAATAGCGATAACCTCCAGGCCGAACACCGTTCCGGCCAGCGGGGTTCCGAAGATGGAGCCGAAGCCGCCGCTGATTCCGCACATCAGCAGGATTCTGCGGTCGAGCGGACTGATCCTGATCCATCTTCCGAGGGCGTCGGCCAAGCTGCCGCCCATTTGTACTGCGGTGCCTTCGCGACCGGCCGAGCCGCCGAAGAGATGGGTAATCAGAGTTCCGGCAAGGACCAGAGGAGCCATCCGCAGCGGAATGGCTTCATTGCCCTGCTGAATCTGCTCCAGAATCAGGTTGTTTCCCTTGATACTGCTCTTGCCGTAACGCATATACAGCCCGCTAACGATAGCGCCCCCTAACGGAAGCAGGAAGAGCAGCCAGGCATGCTCGAGCCTTACCCTGGTGACCGCCTCCAGAGCGGTCAGGAACAGAGCGGAAGCACTTCCTGACAGCAGGCCCACCATTCCTCCGAGAATCACCCACTTCACGAACGTACTCCAGAGCGCCAGCTGACTCTGACGCGCTGCAAGCTCTGTCCACCGTGCATACTTACTTTTCATTCTGCTTAAGCCCCCGTACCTGAAATATACTCCTGACGTGAAACAGACTTCTGAAACGAAACAGACTCCTACCAGCAGAGTAAGCACTGGTAGGAGTCATTAGTCCCGAAGAACGGTTATGGCGAACTCCATCGCCATATGGAATGAGATTATAGTAAGTTGATTCTCTCCAAAAGTCAATATGGACCGCTCTACTGGTCTTCACCGCTGGAGCCGTTCAACACATCGGTACCGGGCATAGCGTCAGGGTCCGGGGAGACCGGGTCTATGCGGCTTCCGGGAACCAGTTCGTCCGCATCAGGGACATCCTCCAGCGGAGCGGGTTCATCCGCTTCATCCGTCAGCTCTCCTTCATCACTCCCATCTTCGCCGTCGGCATAATCAATGACACTGCCGGTTAACCCAGCTGCTCCGGCGGTATAGATGGCGTCGGATTCCAGCAGCTCGTCCCGTTCCGGGCCCGGGGTCCCGGCAGAAGGAAGGGGACGATCCGCCCGCGGTCCCAGCCCGGCGTCCGGTACGTTCAGACCGATGTCTGCAGCAAGAATAGGGTCGCTCTCCAACGCCGGATCAGAACCGTCATCCACTACCCCGTCGAAATCTATAGGTGTGAAATGGGCAGGATCATGACTGGCCAGTGCAGATTCCAGCGGACGGTTCCCGGCATCCGCCGCCGCCTCGCTGGGACTTTGTTCTGTAATGGTGCCAAGCGGACGCAGTTCTTCCAGCGGGATATCCTGCTCCGGGGAAATACCGCCCATTTTGGTATAACGCTCATAGGTGAAGTCGGCTTCCGTCTTATTGAATTCATTACCCATTGCTATTCAGCTCCCTTTGTTGTTAGTCCGTTAGTACATCTATACCCGTTCAGCCAGCGGCGAATCTGCCCGGCCGCCCGTTCTGGCGTTCTGCTTAATATATTCATTCCTCCGGCGGAATAACCAGAATAACCGAGCTCATTCGAGGTTATTTGCAGGATAAGGCAGGTATTGTGCAAACGTTGTCGAAAATAAGAATCATATGGACTACATAAATACAACGAATGATTCACTGAGGTGCCACAAATGAAGTTGCCATCAACCAAAATGGCAGCAGTCTTGATTATGCTGCTGCTCGTGATAGCCATAATTCCGGTGGGTATCGCCATGGAATGGGACGGACATACAGAAGCTGAGATTCCAGCATGGGAACTGAAGTGGGAGACAGCCGGGATCAATGGCATAGAAGAGGCGGCGGCATGGCCTGCCGGGGAGTGGAGCTTCATACAGGCGAGCGGAGCCCGGCCGCTTCCTCCTCCAGGTACAGCTTCCGCCTGGCTGCGGTTATCTTTGCCCCCTGCCGGTGCGAACCCGGCTATTCTGATTGATAAAGTATACGGCGATAGCCTAAAAGCTTATATAGACAACCGCCTTATCTACGATTCTGACGGGGATGTGGAATACAGCGGCAACAAAGTGCTGATACCGCTGCCGGCACAAGACAGTGCCAAGCAGCTCTATCTGTGGAACGCAGGCAGCAAAGAGTTTGGGATTGAAGGCGAGGTAAGAGTAGGCAGCTATAATAAGCTGCTGTCCTTCTATGTGAAGCAGGATCTGGTAGACCTTGTTCTCGGAGCTGCCATGATCTTTATGGCCGGGGCCTTATTGGTCTGCCTGCTATTTCTCAAGCCGGAATTTTTCTATAGCGGTTTCTATCTGATTCTTGTCATTATATCCTTTGGTGTGCTGCTGATTACCTACTCCCCGTTCCTGCCGCTGATCATAAGCGGCGGGGAACGGCTGAGGGGGATTTGCTTTGATCTGGCATTGTTTACGCTTATGCCGGCGTTCACGCTCTATTTTGAACAGTTATTCGGACCCGGCAAGCGTGGACTCACAACCCGTGTGCGCAATTTTCAACTAACCTATTCCCTGTTATGTGCAGGTGCGCTTATCCTGAATGCAGTGCTCTCTTTCCGGCTGGATGCCCTGTATTCCTTCCTGACCATTAACGTAACCGGTACGCTGATGATTGCGCAGTTTATGTACCTGCTGTATCTGGCGCTTTCTTATGCCCGCAGGGGCAATACAGATGCCATTGTGTTCTCCTGCGGCTTCACGGTGTTCGCCGTTGTTTCCTTGAGTGAGCTGTTACATTACTTCCTCTCCACGGAGAGATACCATCTGTATTGGTGGAAGTGGGGGATGGTGGTGTTTGTCATTTCCCTGATCGTCATTCTGGGGAGACGGTTTGCGGGAAGCCATGAGAAGGCTGTGGAATACTCCAGGGAGCTGGAGAAGTTCAACAATGATCTGCAGCGTTCGGAGAAAATGGAGATTATCAGCGAGCTCGCCGCCTCGGTAGCCCATGAGGTGCGCAATCCGCTTCAGGTCACCCGCGGGTTCCTGCAGATCCTGGGGGAGCGCTCCGGCAACAAGGAGAAGGAATACCTGCAGATGGCCGTGGAGGAGCTGGACCGGGCCTCGGTGATCATAACCGATTTTTTAACCTTTGCGAAGCCGGGTATGGATACAGTAGATGTATTCGAAGTCTCCGGCGAGCTGAAGCATGTGGCGGGTATCCTGGTTCCGCTGGCCAACCTGCAGGGCGGGTCCATCGAGCTGCGTCTGCAGAAGGATCTTCAAGTCACAGGCAGCCCGGCCAAATTCAAGCAGGCGTTCATTAATCTGATCAAGAACAGTATCGAGTCCTTGCAGGAGGAGGGGCTGATTGTGGTAACGGCCTGGAGATCAGGCGAATCTATCATCGTCAGCGTTAAGGATAACGGCGAGGGCATGAGGGTCAGTGAGCTGGCGAGACTGGGAGAGCCTTATTATTCCAACAAGACCAAGGGAACAGGACTCGGTCTCATGGTCACCTTCCGTATTATTGAAGCGATGGACGGGTCGATTGAGTTCCACAGCCGCAAAGGCGAAGGAACAGAGGTTATGATTACATTGCCGGCCTTTGCCGATAATTAGAAAATATTTTTGTTTATTCCGTTTTTTTGAAGGGATGGGCGGAGTATGAAGCGAAATATTAACACTAACAGAACTTTGCTTCTGAAACTTTCCTCTGAGGTGCTTGCATGTCTTTGACGGTCAAAAGTTTACATATAGCGTTGGTGTTTCTGCTACTCTCCATTACCTGCGGAACGTTTCTGGTATCGGCCCAAGGCTCCTACCCTGCCGGTGAGATCAGACAATGGCAGATGAAGTGGCAGGAGGGACCTGAGGACAACGGACGCAAGGCTCCCGTAACGGAGACCGAGGGGTGGATGGATGTGGAGGCACAGGCCAAGATGCCGCAGATGCCTGCCGGAGTATCCTCCGCCTGGACGAAGATTACATTGCCATCGTATAGTTACGTGTCTCCCGCTGTCTATATTCAGGCGATCTACGCGCTGCATGTTAAGGTGTATGTGGAGGAGCGGCTGATTTTTGAGGGGGACCGCAGCTTCATTAAGGATAACTATTCCCTGCTGCTGCCGCTGGATTTCCAGGATAACGGCAAGACCATCTATATTTGGACGCAAACGCTGCAGGACCGGATCGGGATCAAGGAGAAGGTCGTGATTGGCGAGCATAGTATGCTTATCAAGGACTATATCAAAAACGGACTCACCGATGTCATTCTGGGCGGTGCCTTTCTTTTCGTGGCGGCAGTCCTTTTTGTATGCGCATTTTTCCTGAACAGAGAGTATTTCCCGATTGCGACCTCCCTTTCCATAGTGATAGCCTCGACGGGGGTGCTGTCCATCACCTATTCCCCCTTCACCTATACCTTCTACAGCTATCTGGGAGCGATAAGCGTGGTTTTTTTCGATGTGGCGCTATTGTCGCTGTTGCCTGCACTGACCTTTCTGTTCGAGAATATATTCGGCCCCGGCAGGTATGGCATTATCCGCAGATTCCGCAAGTTCCAGACGGCCTACTCCTTATTCTGCCTGATCTGCCTGATTATCAACGGGCTCTCCGGCGACAGATATGTGGAATTCTATTTCTTCGTCTCTACCAAAATCATCGGAATTATTATGATTCTTCAATTCATTCTGCTCATCGGCTGCGTGATCGTGTTCTCGCTGAAGCGCAATAAGGATGCGATTATCTTCGCCTGCGGCTTCGGCACGGCTGCGTTAACCGGGGTCCTGGAGCTGATCTGGTATTATTTCAATAGCGGGAATTATGATCTGCAGTACTGGAAGTGGGCGCTGGTCGTGTTCATTCTCTCGCTGATAGTGATTCTGGGGCGGCGGCTGGCGCAGAACCACAGCCAAGTGGTGAAGTATTCGCAGGAGCTGGAGCTGTTCAATAATGAACTGCAGCGTTCCGAGAAAATGGAAATCATCAGCGAGCTGGCAGCTTCGGTGGCCCATGAGGTCCGCAATCCGCTCCAGGTCACACGCGGGTTCCTCCAGCTGCTCAGCGAGAAGTCGAGCGGGGATGAGCAGAGATATTTGTTCATGGCTCTAAGCGAGCTGGACCGGGCAGCCAGTATTATTACAGATTTCCTGACCTTTGCCAAACCGGAATTTGAACAGGTCTCCCTGCTTAATGTCAATGAAGAGTTCATGCATATCCAGAGCATTTTGCTGCCTTTATGCCATTTGAACGGGGGCAAAATGATCCTGGAGGTGGAAGAGGACCTGTGGGTCAAAGGGAATTCCTCGAAGTTCAAGCAGGCATTGATTAATATCATCAAGAACAGCATCGAATCACTGGGGGAGGAAGGCACTATTCATCTGCTGGCCTACAGCCGGGGAGACAGCATACATATTCACATCAAGGATAATGGGGTGGGAATGGAGCCGGGGGTGCTTAGCCGTCTGGGGGAACCGTATTTCTCCTCCAATAAGACGAAGGGCACGGGTCTCGGGCTGATGGTTACCTTCCGGATTATTGAAGCGATGGAGGGTGAAATCCGGTTTATGAGCAAAAAAGGAGCCGGAACCGAGTCCATCACCATTCTGCCGCGTGCAGAGGGTCCGGACGATTCCAACTCCCGTTGATGATAAGGCTTGAGTAATCTACCAGGAACTAAGAGGGGCAATGTTTGTCTTCAGCACACCGGAAGACGGGCTCGGAGGGATCACCAGATAGAATTCATTGGAGCCTTCTTCTACGGTCTTCAGTGTAATGTCGTCCGGCAGGTTAATGCCTAACGCTTCTTGGAGGGCTGCCTTAGGATCTGTGAGCAGTCTTTGTTTGAAAGCCGGATCTTCCCATGCCTTCTGAATCACCTGATTCTTAAGAACTCCTACTGACAATACAATCACCCTTTCAAAATGGTTATAATTACCTTTTTAGTATAGCATAGCCCATTCTATAATTCTATTGCTTTTTATATAGATTATGAGAGATTTCCGTGTCTGGATAACCAGTAATCCAGTCCCCCGGCCTGCAGTAATTGCTTCTCCGCTTCAATGGCTGCAGCGATCTGCTGCAGGTTCTTCACCAGCACCAGATGGAAGGATAACAGCCGGGGCAGCTGCCACGGGAAGTCTTCCAGCATAAGGTGGTTAGCCTCTGCAGTCGCTGCATAAGCCGCAAGTCCGCCTGTGATATAGATGAAGTCCTTCACGGCCGCTTCGGTCAGCGGTTCTCCGGCAGCACCGGCATAGGTACGCGCCAGCGACAGCAGGCAGTTGTAATTGCCGTCCCTCAGATCCTCTTCCCAATCTTCATAGTCGTCCAGCATCTGCAGGGTCAGCAGTACAGTATGAAGCATCTCCTCGGCCCCGGCAATAAGCGGGGACTGGCCTGAGAGCAGCAGCGCAGCCGTAAGACTGAGCTTAAGCGGACTTGCCTTGTGCGAGATACGGATACGGTCGTTCAGGAAGTAGTCCCGCCCGGCTTCGCCGCTCACACTGTCTGCCCACTCCGTAATGTAACGGTTGAAATAGGACCAGAACGGGGAATCCGCCGGGAACAATGGCAGGTAGATGCTAAGAAATTCCACATAGAGAAGATTGGCGAGCGGCAGCGCCTGGTCTGCCGGGGTCTCCCGGCTGTCCATCAGATCATCCTGGAGGAAGAAGTAGAGCATGAAGAAGACGTTCCCGGCAGACATGGAGCGGGTCAGCGCAGGGCTTAGACTGCATCTGTCCTGAAGCCAGAAGGGCAGCAGATAACAGATGTAATTCTTATGACTGTCTAACTTAAATACGTTGAACTGGTCCAGATAGGACTGTCCATAAGCATTAAGCGGTTCTGGAAACGCGGAGATCACCTTGCGGCTCTCCTCAAATACCAAACGGAGTTCGTCCTCATAAGCATGAAGCCAATCCATGGGCTTGTCCCCTGTCAATTATGTATTGTCTTACTAACAATAGGTAAAAAGTGGGTATGTGACCTGATTATAATCCTACGTCCGTCCTATTTCAATCAAAATTTGGAAAGTGGGTCCGGGAAGGGTAATCGGGCTATTCTACCCACGAAACTTAGTGCTGGCGGGGCAGGGAAATACCAGAAATAGACCATAGTGAGTAATTACAGAAGGGGAGTGGGGTCATGGGAATCATCAGATTTGGACTGGTGGGCGGAGGCTGGCGGGCAGAATTCTATCTGCGGATCGCCAAGGCCCTTCCTGAGCGCTTTGCTATTGCGGCCATGTACGTCCGCAATAAGGATAAAGCCGAAGAATTGAAGAGAATATGGGGCGTGGAAGTGTACACCTCACTGGATCTATTTGTTGCAGCGGGCGGTTATTCCTTCGCGGTAATCTGCCTGAACCGCGAGGTCAGCAAAGATAGCATCATTAGACTGGCTGCCGAGGGGGTTCCCGTCCTGGCCGAGACGCCTCCTGCGCCGGATCTGGAACAGCTTATTCAGCTATGGAATGCGGTGGACCGTTCAGCTGTCATCCAGATTGCAGAGCAGTATATGTTCCAGCCGATGCACGCAGCCAGAATCAGGCTGGCCTGCTCGGGACGCCTCGGGAGGATCAGCCAGGTGCAGGTATCGGTGGCCCATGGCTATCACGGGATCAGCCTGATCCGCAAGCTGCTGGATGTCCGCTTCGAGAAGGCGGCTATCCGGGCCCGGAGCTTCGGTTCAGCTATTATGAAGGGGCCGCAGCGCAGCGGGCCTCCTCTTGCGGAGGAACTAATACAGACCGGGCAGACACTGGCTACCCTTGATTTCGGGGACAAGCTTGGAGTCTATGATTTCACCCGTGACCAGTACTTCTCCTGGATCCGGGCCAGCAGGCTGCTCGTCCGGGGAGAGCGCGGTGAGATCATGAATGACGAGGTAGCCTGGCTACAAAGCTATGATACTCCGGTCTACACCAAGCTGCGGCGGATAGATGCCGGTCATGGCGGCAATCTGGAAGGCTTGTATCTCCGGGGAATCATGGGGGAGGGGGAGTGGCTGTACCGCAATCCATGTATTCCTGCCCGGCTTACGGATGAGGAGATTGCTATTGCCGAGTGTCTGGATAGAATGCAGCAGCATGTAGAGGGCGGCCCTTCATTCTACAGTCTGGCAGAGGGCTGCCAGGACCAATACCTCGCCCTGCTCATGGAGCAGGCGGCGGCCAGCGGGGAGACGGTCCTGTCCGTTGCCCAGCCTTGGGCGGCGGAGTGACGTACTAAGAAACCTTTCCATGTTGGCGGAAAGGTTTCTTTGCTTGTTGTATAGGATGCACAGTCATCACCTGCCTGAGGGGCTTCATAGCAGCATCACGGAAACGGTGAACTGACCATATACACTATGCCCTGTATGTATTCATTTTCTTCGCTATTCGTAAAAAAGACGATATAAATAACATATGAGGATTTAATTCCCATGATATGACTGGTTATAATGCAGGTACACCGCTCCAAGGCACAGCGGTGTACAGCCTGACATTTAAATGACTTCATGGAGGGGATGGGGTGAGGCGGGCGGCTTCATATAAATTACAGCACCTTGCACGTGAAAAATGAAAGGGCGTGTACAAAGATATGAATTCACCGGATTCGGTTCAAGCTAGTGTAAGCGGCATATTTATAAGGGTTAACCAGGTTGGATACAGTCCGGCTGCGGGTAAAATAGCCATCGTATTATCAAGCACGGGCTTGAGCGGAGTTAGATATGATGTGTTCAATTCAAACAACACCTCGGTATTGAACGGAACCATTACCACAGCCAGTAAAGGGAGCTGGGGTGACGCGGGTGGCGCAAATTGTGCTTATTCCTATGCTATAGATTTCAGTACACTAACTACTGCCGGAAGCGGATATTATATAAAAATCAACGCCTATAAGTCCCCGGTCTTCGCTATAAGCAATTCGGTTTACAGCAGTCTGGCCGATCTGTCCATGCAGTTCTTCAAAGTGCAGCGGTGTGGAAATACCAGTCCGCAGGATCATGGCGTATGCCATATGACGGGAACGAACTCATCCATTGACGGAAAGCCGGATGGTGCTTCCGGCACCAAGGACTTTACCGGGGGCTGGCATGATGCCTCAGATTATATCAAATTTCTGAGCACCATCGGACATGTTACGGATGTGATGCTAACGACTTATATCCACCATCCGGAAGCTTTTCCTGCTCCCGGAGGCGCGGCCGGAGCATTGACGGAAGCGAAGGTAGGTCTTGATTTCATTCTCAAGCTGTGGGACAACACCAACCAGATTCTGTATATGGAAGTAGCCGACGGCCTGGACCATGATGTCGAGAATGATGATCTGGATTCCCGCAGCAAAACCTGGCCGCAAAATGACAATACGATCTATGGCGCGGCGCGTCCGGTGCATCCATGCCCTGCCGGTACAGGCGCAAACTTGGCCGGAAAAGCTGCAGCTGCCTTAGCACTAGGAGCTAAAATATGGGGAGATTCTGCCGGACCGGTCAATAATACTGCATTAGCTGCCGGCTATTTGACCGCAGCCCAGCAAATCTACACCTGGGGGAAGACAAGGACGGGAATTGCTGGGGATGCGGACGGATTCTACGTGGATACGGACTATAAAGACGATATGGCCTGGGCGGCTGCCGAACTCTACCGGGCCACAGGTACCGCCGCCTATTTAACAGAAGCGAAATCGTTCTGTGACAGTGCGGGAGAATGGTACAACAAAAGTAACACAAGCCTCAACTGGTCCAGAGCCTATCACTGGGCAAACTATGAGGTCGCCTCCCTTGATCCGGCTTATAAGAATACTGCCGCAGGCCGGATGAATAATCATCTGAACCTGAAAAAGAATTATGCTGACGGGCAATTCTGGAATACCAGCAGTGAACCCAAATGGGGTACGTATGAAGCCATGAGCAATAATGCGGTAGAAGCGATGATGTATCAGGAATTAACCGGAAATACCACATATGTGGCTCTGGCCCAGCAGCAGATTGATTTCATGCTGGGAAGGAATCCGTGGGGTGTTAGTAAGTTAAATGGTGCGGGTACAACCTGGTTTAAAAATCCCCGCCACCGTGTAACCACATTGAACCGTGTGAATAACCCGAATTATCAGCTCCGCGGAGCCTGGAGCGAGGGGTTTGAGACCAGCAGCCAGTACGTTGTAGACCAGCAGGACCCGCTGCTGGCCGGGCAGGAAGATCCGGGTATCGTGCAGTTCAATGACAACCGGATGATCTGGCATGATAACCGCAGAGATTATGCTACCAATGAGGTTACCATATCAGGCAATGCAGCGGGCATGGCGATGGTCGCCTTCATGGGAGGAGGCGCATCCTCAGGTGCACCAACCGACTATATTACAAATGGAGATGCCTATGTAAGAGACGGCACCTATGCGGCAACCAACTATGGAACAGCAGCAACAGTCGATGTAAAGGGAGATGCGGATGAGGGCTATAACCGGAAAGGGTTTGTAAGATTCGATCTTACCGGTCGTACTGGATCACCCGTTGCTTCTGCTCTCTTGAAGATGTACTGTAATGCCGTATCTGCGTCAACGCCTGTGAAGGTATACGGACTTACCGGCAGTGATGAATGGATAGAGTCGGGAACAGGAGGCATCACCTGGAACAATCAGCCGGGCAGTACAGGTGCAGTGCTGGTTGGAACCATTAATGTATCTACAGCCGGCTGGTACACTATCGATGCAGCGGGTTTTGTGAATAGCCAGCTCGGCGGTGATAAGAAAATGACCTTCAAGCTGCAGGTTGAGAACAATAACGGTGCAACGATAAGCTTCAACAGCAAAGAAAACACAGCCAATAAACCGGTTCTGACTGTGAGTTAGGCAGGTGATTAAATAGGAACCACAGGGAATCCAGACTGGAACGGAAGGCTGCTGAGCTTAGATCAGCAGCCTTTTCTTTGAAATATAAGAATTTATATGTTTCACACGATAAATTATCCTTCTATTTCTCGCTGAAACGGTACCGTCCTTTAAAAGGACGGCAAAGCCGTTTCCACTTGCGTGCGTATGGACCATCGAAGCAGAGGAAGCGGACCGCCTCAAGGCCCGTCTTCCGCAGCGGGCAGTCCTCCGCTGGCATGGCTTTTGCGGTATTCGCCGGGAGTAAGGCCGGAGGCGCGTTTGAACATACGGATGAAGGAATTGACATTCAGGTAGCCGACCTGGAGTGCGATCTCCTGAATGCGCAGGTCGAGGTTCATCAGCAGCTCCTTGGCATGCCCGATCCGCAGGTTGTTCAGATAGTCGCTGAAATTAATGCCTTGCTTCTCCTTGAAGAAGGTAGACAGATAGCCCGGACTCAGATTCAGCTTGTCTGCAACAAGATTCAGATTGATATTCTCTCCGTAATGCTTATCCAGATAGTCCAGCATATAGGCAAGTACGGGGTCCCTGGTCTCGGATTTGGCCCGCATGGCGGCAAGGATCGGCCGGACCATTGCGTGAAGCCATTCCTTATACTGCCCGGTGGAATAGAAGCTCTCGAAGTTCTCCTTAAGAGCTGGCTGAATCAGTACAGCCTCCTCCAACCCCAGCTTCATTACCGTCTTGCCCGCCTGCTCCACCGCTCCCGCGGCAAAGGCCCGGAAATCTTCGGCCGCAGCGTCCTTCTGGTTCAACTGCTCCAGCTGTCTGGCCAGCCATCCCAGCACCGCTTCCTCATTGCCTGACAGCAGTAGGCCCGACAGCTCCTCCCCATGGGTTACCTTGACATGAAAGGAACGGGCCGATGAAGCGCGCGGCTCCACGATAACCTGGGTTTCTTCGTTCAGCCTGCGTTCTTTAAGCAGTGAGGAGAGAATCCCATAAGCACCGGTAATCAGAGTTTCTCCGGAGTAGACAGGACTTACCGCGATGGTCAAATAAAAGGCGGGCTCCACCTCCAGCAGCTCCTTCAGAGTCTGGAGCGTCTGAAGAATAGCGCTCTGCGGTCCGCATTGGAACAGCAGCAGCAGGAGCTGGTTCTGCTCCGGCTGCACAGCCACTAGATCCCCTTCGCTGCCCAGGAACAGGTGCTGGATCAGCTGCCACAGCATCAGGGTATCCTTCTCCGGGCTCTGGGACGGCTGCTTGAAGCTGAGCTTGAACAGCACGGCTGCATACGGCCGGTCTTCCGCTTGGGCATCCTCCAGATCCAGCAGATTGGGGTTCAGGGGGATGTTCTTAATTTTATGGGAGTAGGCGTACTGGCGCACCAGCGAATTTTTATGCTCCAGATCGGTCTGAATGAATTGGTTGGTCTCCAGAATACGGCTCATGCGGTCCCCGATGATAGCGAATTCCTTCACGCTGCTTAGCTTACCCGCGCCTGTACCCGATTTGCGCTCCAGTGCTGCAATCAGCCGCTGCAGCGGCCGGTTAAGACGGTAACTGAAGAACAGCGAGAACAGAATACTGGTGAGCACGGCGGCAGTCAGCAGGGCGGCCAGCAGCAGCTGCATCTGGCGCATTCCGGAAGCGACTGCAGCGGCTGGTGTAACCTGGACATAAGTGAATCCGGTCTGCCCGCCTTTTTGATAGAAATAATATTGGTCTCCGACCTGCTCATGGTAGCTGATGCTCCCGGAGATGTGGCCTAATGCCGGCCGGTCTGCCGAGGTGGAGAACAGCATGACGCCGTCTGCATCCAGAATATAGAACGGATTGGAACTCCCATCCCCGTAAGCCGTTTGCAGTTCGCGTGCATTCAGCATGACAATGCCATAGACCTCCTTATAGGGCAGAACCTGGGTGACCAGCGGCAGCAGCGACCCGAGCGGACGCGAGGAATTCATCGTACTCTCTCTAAAATTAGCTGCAGGCAGGACCCTCATGTACTGATTGCCCATCGTCTGCCGGCTCCAATAATCCGGCGGATACTCCTTGCTGGCATAATATTTGGAGAACATATCGTTCATACTGCTGGTGCCGTCCTTTTCAAAAACATAATCCGCTTCTTTGAAATAGAGAATGAAGTTCTCAATATGCAGGAACGGGTTGGAGTAGACGTTCGCCAGATCCGATTTGACCTCACGGACCACATCATAACGCCTGTTCTCGCGGACCTGGCTCAAGAGACCCAGGTTGGCCGTCCATGTATGCGATCGGTTAAGGGTCAGAATGATGTTCTGTGTCAGCCGGAAATGATTCTCGTAGCTCAGGGCGGTCTGCTTGAGACCCAGCTCATTCTGGCGGACCATCTCCTGATAGACCTTCTTGCTCAGATATAGATGAGAGAAAAGGTTGAAAGAAGCCAGCAGCAGGATAACGCTGAGAAAGCTCAGCATTAGCTTCACGAACAAGGCGTTGAAAGCAAATTTAAAGTCTGTTCTTCTGCGCATGATGTTCCCCCTTGCTATGGACATTCTTTTTATACCATCATAGCTCCCGAAAGCTCACACGGACAATATGCACTTTCTTCTTTTTATACGCCGATTCTAAGAAAATCGCTAATCGGGCGATATGAAATATAACATGCTGATAGCGCTGTCACTGATTTTATTTCTATAATTCAACCATAACTCCCGGCTTGAAAGGGGAAATAAGCTAACATCACTACAGTATTTAGGGGGAATGCGTATGGGGCAAGCAAATGCACTGCCGGAGACAACCGCCGGGAGAAACCGGGAACGGCCGCAGCTGAGGGAACGGGTGATGAAGATCTGGAGAAGAAACAAATTATTATGGCTGCTGTTTCTTCCCTGTCTGCTGTATTATTTGATTTTCAAGTATCTGCCGATGTTCGGGCTGGTGATCACGTTTAAGGATTACAATCTGTTCAAGGGGATCTGGGCCAGCAGCTGGGTGGGCTTCAAATATTACCGGATGTTTCTGGAGAACCCGGACTTCCTGCTGCTGATGAAGAATACCTTCCTACTTGGATTATACCGGCTGGTATTCGGCTTTCCTGCCCCGATCCTGCTTGCGATTCTGCTGAATGAGGTAAGGAAAGCATCCTTCAAACGCCTCGTGCAGACGGTAAGCTATCTTCCGCATTTCATCTCCAATGTCATTGTTGCCAGTATGGTGATTATGTTTCTCTCGCCAACGGGAGGGCTGATTAATAATCTGCTCGGCGGCCTTGGCATCGGGCCTGTTAACTTCATGAACGAGCCGGGTTTCTTCCGTATCATTTATGTACTCTCCGAAATCTGGCAGCATATCGGCTGGGAGACCATCATCTATCTGGCTGCGCTAACCGCCATTGATCCCCAGCTGTATGAAGCGGCAGAAATGGACGGAGCAGGCAGACTGCGGAGGATCTGGCATATTACGCTGCCGGGTATCTCTCCCGCGATTGTCATTACACTCATTCTGAATATCGGGCAGGTGCTGGAGATAGGCTTCGAGAAGGTCTTCTTGATGCAGAATCCGGCGATTTACGAAACTGCGGATATTATCAGCACTTATGTATACAGAGTCGGTATGCAGCAAGGTAATTTCAGCTACGGTGCTTCCATAGACCTATTCATGGGGGTTATCAGTCTGGTCTTCATCTACAGTGCCAACTGGATCAGCCGCCGCATAAGTGAAACCAGTCTATGGTAGAAAAGAGGTGCTTATTATGAAATTCCGGATTAACCTGTTCAGTATAATCAATGGGATTGCGCTGCTGATGGTTGTGGCCGCTACGCTGTATCCGTTTGTACACATGCTGGCGGTGTCGCTTAGCAGTGATTCTTATGTCATCCAGAATACAGTGTCCATCTGGCCCAAGGGCTTTAACCTTGACATGTATAAAGTGGTACTGGAGGACTCCAAGATCTGGGCAGCTTACAAGAACACGATCATCTACACCTTCACGGGTACACTGATCTCCCTGCTCATCACCTCCACGGGAGCTTACGCCTTGTCGCGGAGCGATATGGCGCTGCGCAAAAGCTTGACCATGCTGATTGTGGTCACCATGTTCTTCAGCGGCGGGATGATTCCCACCTTCCTCGTGGTCCGCTCTCTGAATCTGGTCGATACCGTATGGGGGATGGTGCTGCCGGGTGCGGTGAGCACCTGGAATCTGATTCTGATGCGCACGTTCTTCGCGGGCATTCCGAAGGAGCTGGAGGAGTCGGGGCGTATGGACGGATTGAATGACATCGGTATCTTTGCCCGTATCATCGTGCCCTTGTCCAAAGCTTCATTTGCGACGATTGCGCTCTTCTATGCGGTGAGTATGTGGAATAATTTCCTCGGCCCGCTCTTGTATCTGCGCTCCTCGGAGCTGTTCCCGCTGCAGGTACTGCTGCGCAATATGGTCCTTGCCGGCACCTCCAGCTCAGGAGATGTAACCGGTATTGGGGGGGATAATCAGATTGTTGAAGAATCGCTGAAATATGCGACGATTATGGTATCAACACTTCCGATTCTAGCCGTGTATCCGTTTATCCAGAAGTATTTCGTCCAAGGCGCAATGATTGGAGCCGTCAAAGGCTGACAACGAACAGTACAATTCATAGGAATGGGAGTGGCTTATATGAGAAAATGGATGACTGCAAGTCTGCTTACCGTGATGGCATCGCTGCTTCTGTCCGGCTGCAGCGGCAACAATAATAATGCAGCCGTGCCGGAAGCTGCTGTGCAGGAGGGCAGTGAAGGTTCGGGAAGTCCGTCTGCATTGCCGGTCAAGACCTTCACGGCGCTGCTGGACAACAATGCTACGTTTCCTTATTCGGAGTCCTGGCCGGTCTGGAGCTGGCTGAAGGAGAAGACCGGTGTCACCCTGAAGGTGCAGACGCCTTCCGGGGAGCTTGAAGAAAGCCTCAATCTGGCGATTGCCTCCAAAAACCTGCCGGACATCCTATATATGCCGAACCGTAAGGAATCTAACAAATTCGGCCAGCAAGGTGCTCTGGTGGATATCAAGGAGTATATGGACAAGATGCCGAACCTGAGCAAGTGGATCCAGCAGTATCCTGATGAAGCTAAGGCGGCTTTGTCCGCAGACGGGAAGATGTATATGTTCCCGAACCAGGGCTTCGGAGAGACGAACCGCTTAGTCTGGATGTACCGGAAGGATGTTTTTGACAAGGAAGGCTTGAAGGCGCCAAAGACCTATAAGGAGCTTCATGAAGCTCTTCAGGTGCTGAAGGCGAAATACCCGGATAGCTTTCCGCTCTCCATCCGTTACGGGCAGAACCCCGATGAGCTGAATGCCAGCATGACGATAAACTTCGGGACCAGTGAGGGCGCATATTTTAATTTTGATAACAGTGAGTGGCATTACGGGCCAACGGAGCCCGCTTATAAGGAAATGCTCGGCATGTGGAAAAGCTTCTATGATGAAGGGCTGATTCCTCCGGATTTCCTCTCGCTGCAGACCAAGCAGTGGCAGGATATGGTATCTACCAGCAAGTCTTTTGTCACCGTCGATTATATCAGCCGGATTGATTTCTTCAACAATGCGATGCAGAAAGACAACCCTGAATTCAACATGCAGTTCCTGGCTCCACCCGCAGGTCTGGCGGACGGCAAGCAGCTGAATCCTTATTTTCACTATCTGGAGAGCGGTCTGACAGTGGCTTCGACTTCGAAGCAGATTGAAGACATCATGGCCTATATGGATTTCTTCTATACAGAGGAAGGGCGTACACTTGCCAGCTGGGGCAAGGAGGGGGAGACCTATACCAAAGAAGGCGATACGATCAAGTTCAAGCCGGAATACAGCGATGTGACCGAAATGCGCAAGCAGACCGGGCTGCAGACCAGCGGCACGTATACCTGGATCGACTTCGATGCCCATCTGTCGCTGTTCTCCGATAACCTGAAGCATGCTTATGAAGAAGCGGCCAAGTATGACCCGTCCGCCATGCAGCCCCGCCCGGCCTTCACCGAGCAGGAGAATGAAGTGATCTCGCTTACCGGGGAAGCGATCAACAAGCACCGGGATGAGAGCTTCGCCAAATTCGTCACCGGCTCCAGAAATCTGGCCGAATGGGATAAGTATGTGGAGGAAATGAACAATCTGGGCGTGGATAAGCTGGTAGGCGTATATAAGGAAGCTTACGACCGTATGCAGAACGTGCAGCTGAGCGGGGAATGAGGAATGGGATATACGGGCGGGTTGGAGGGAAAGGAAGTGCAGTGCGGTATGGACGATAGAGAAGGGCTGCTTGCGGTAAAAAAAGCGGAGCGGATGTCCATCCAAATCTATAGCAGCCGTAGCCTCATGGGCGCCGCTGCGGCGGTGCAGGTTGGAGAATATATGCGCAGGCTGCTGGAAGAGAAGGACAGGCGTGTACGGATGGTATTTGCTGCCGCGCCTTCGCAAAGCGAGCTGTATGAGGGGCTGGTACGGGAGCAGGGGATTGACTGGTCCCGGGTCGAAGCCTTTCATATGGATGAATATATCGGACTGGACAGCGCGGCACCGCAGAGCTTCGGAACGTATCTGACCGCCAGGCTGTTCAGCCGGGTGAAGCCCGGCAGGGTGGAGCTGCTGGACGGAATGGCGGATGTAGCTGCCGATATCGTGAGCTTCCGCCGGGAAGGAGCACGGCTGAAGCTGCTGGACTGCTGGAAGAACGGAGTGAAGAGCAGGTGCAGCGTAGAATGAAGCTGCAAGATAAGGAGGAGAGCCATGTATCATTTACTGCCAGAACCGCAACAGTTGAAGCTTGAGGACGGCAGCGCTTTTCAGATCAATGACGGAGTATGGCTGAGTCTGATGATGGAGCAGGAGGAGCCAAGGCTGGAGCGGCATTGCCGCCGTGCTTTTCCCGGGGCGAAGCTGGCCAGCTCCACAGAAGGCAGCGGCTATTCTCTGCTGCTGCACAGCGCGGCGGGAACATCTGCTGGAGAGCGTCTGCAGAAAGGTGCGTCAGGAGGGGGCAGCGGTGAGAACGGCATAGCGGGAGCCGGGCCAGTTGGAGTGCCGGAAGCGGAGCTTTCGCTGCTGGAAGGCCGGAAGGAGAGTTACCTGCTGGAGGTGTCTGAGCATCGCGTTCGCATCCGGGCTACGGATGCCGCCGGGCTGTATTATGGGCTCCAGACCTTGCTGCAGCTGCGGAATCCGCAGGGAGAGATCGCCGCAGTCACCATTATGGACTGGCCGGATACCCGTTTGCGTGCGATGAACTATGACCTCCGCCAGACCTTCTCGAAGCCGGAGCTGCTGGTCCGTTATTTGGCTGATTTCTCCAACTACAAGATCAATGCGGTCCTGA
Organism: Paenibacillus tritici; assembly: GCF_013204885.1. Lineage (GTDB taxonomy): Bacteria > Bacillota > Bacilli > Paenibacillales > Paenibacillaceae > Paenibacillus_AQ > Paenibacillus_AQ tritici. The sequence goes on along the minus strand of NZ_JABMKX010000010.1, from coordinate 192,304 downwards.
TCGAATACGAAGACAAGTTTCCGTTCCGGAAGTATCCGGAGCTGACGCACCCGCAGCATGCGCTGAATCCGGAGCAGCTGGAGGCGCTGCACGACGCTGCGAAGGAGCATTTTATCGAGATTATTCCGCTTCAGCAGAGCTTCGGGCATCTGGAATATGTGCTTCGGCACGACCGTTGGCGGCATCTCCGGGAGACCGAGTCTTCCACCGGAGAAATCTGCCCGTCCCGTCCGGAATCCTATCAGCTCATTACGGATTTGCTGGAGGAGATGATGGAGGCCCATCCGGACTCCCCTTATATTCATCTAGGCTGTGATGAAGTGTATAGCTTGTGTGAGTGTGCGCAATGCCGGGAAGCCTTCGGCGGAATCCGGGAGCGGGCGTTCATCGCCTTTCTGAACCGGCTGATTGAATTCACTTCAAGCCGGGGCAGAACGCCGGTATTCTGGCATGATATGCTGGATAAATGCCCGCCTGAGGAACTGGCGAAGCTGGACCCGCGCAGTGTAGCGATGATCTGGATCTATAACGGCCGCAATATTGAAGCGGAGGTCTCAGGGCTTGCGGACAAATTCCGAGCTCTCGGCATTGAAGTGATGGGTGCACCGGCGGTCCGCAGCTTCGACTCGGCAGAGCATCAGAATTATCCCGTGCTGGATAACCGGACGGATAATCTGCGGCAGTGGGCTGAAGCAGCCGGTCGTCTCCACCTTGATTGCGTGGTGGCTACGAACTGGACCGGCCCGTTCAGTCTGGGAGTCCCTTACGGAATCTTTGAAACGACCTGGTATCCCATGCTGCTTCATGCTGAGCTGGCCTGGAACCGGAAGGCGGATACGGAGACTTTTATTGACCGCTTCCTGGAGCGGTTCCACGGCATTCCCGCCGGGAAGGCGCATGAGCTTCAGGGAAGGTACAGGCTGGAGGATTATTATAATCTGATCTGGAAGCTGGTTGATGAAGTCCGGCTGAACAAAGATTCAGCCGGACTGATTGCGGTAATGCATGATTTTGAAGATGCTACAGATCGTTCGCGGGCTATCCATAAATACGTCTACCGCTGGGAGATGTATCCGGGGGATGAGGCGGAATGGCAGTCCCTGCTGAACAGTTATCGGCATAACCGCTGCGGGCGAGAGGCGGTCCGCCCGCGAATGACAGCAGCATTGGAACAGTATCAGTCTCCCGATATGGCTGCTCATTTTGTAAGCTCGCGTTTCTTCCTGCATGATTATCTGGAGCGGACCTTATACCATGTGATGGGGCTTCATTTGGATCACCCAGCAACCAGTTGATAGAACTCTTGACATAAGACGTTTTCCATTGGTCTACACTTAGAAGCTTTACTCCACAGCCGCCCCACTCAGCTTAGCGGCAAGCGCAGCATATTCCCCCCGCAGGCGGACCAGCTTCGAGACACTTTGCTCCAGGCCGCCCAGCCGGTTGCGCCGGGTCCATAGCTGGCGGTACTGATGGAGCAGCAGATCCAGATCGTGAATCTGCTCCTGAATGAGTGCTGCGTCAAGCTGCGGAGGGTCTCCCGCCAGCTGATGCTTGAGCCGTGTCAGCTTAACCGCATGCTTCACGAAATGGATGCCGCTATTTAGTTCTTCGACGACAAGACCGGCATCGTCACATTCGAGGGCCAATGGTTCCAGCCTGGCTTCAAGGCTGCCGACGTACTCTTCTAACTGATCAAGCTGCTCTCCCGAGAGCTTGCCGGACAATCGCACATTCTCCAGATTGCTGCGCAGCAGCATGGACATCTCGGTATCGTTCGGATGGAGGGTTCCTGATTCAAGCTTGTAATAATTACCGAGATCCAGCAGCAATTGTCCGATCGTGCCGGAACGGTCCCGGAAGATAGCAGTATTCAGATATTGCGCCACATCCGCTTCAAGATTCCCCTCTACATTCCAGGCCAGAGCTGCGCCGTAGACGAAGCCGGCATAGCTGACCGGCAGATGCTGCCAGTGGCCGAAATCGCCCCAATCGGTAATGAGGTAGCCGAGCGCACCATTTCGTTTGCCATGAACCGCAGCATTGCGCAGGTTAGCCAGCATATTATCGGTCCGTCCGGTAAGGGAGTTCCAGGAGCTGGTCCCCGGGCAGACGTAGAACGGAATCCCCGCTTCGCGGAATTTCAGGGTATCGGCTTCAAAGGGATGCGTATCGCCGTAGCCCCATTCCATAGCGATCATGTCCTTCGGCAGCCGGGGAATCAGCTCCGGATACTGGATAATGATATCTCCCCAGAATTGCATGGTTTTGCCGCGTTGCTTGACGAGATCCTGAATTTTCTGCAGGAAGGACAGGTAGAGCTCCCCCTTGCCTGAGGTTTCCGCCAAGGCTTTGTTTTTACCTAGTCCCACTTCATAGGTCTCATCACATCCGACATTGAATATGTCCGAGGTGAAGTACGGAAGGAGGTCATCGTACATAGTACCCAGGAGCTTCAGCACTTCCGGATCTTCCGTATCGAAGGTTCCGGGATGCATGAACAGTCCGTCCGGATATAAATCGCTGTTGTACATATGATCCGGGAGCATGAAGCCGTCAGGGGCTTCTGCCAGGCTATTGAACTCCGGCCGGGTGAGCCAGCCCTCCATATGGCCGAAGCTGTTCTGATTAGGCACAAGCTCGATATAGCGCTCCCGGCAATAGGCATCCAGCAGCAGAATTTCCTCGCCGGTTATAGGGGTTTCCAGCTCCCACACCTGCGGGAAGGATTCATAGGCAAAGGGTGCTCCTTCTATATATAGCTGCAGCTGATTCAGCTTCAGATCTGACATTAAGTCAATGATCCGGTACAGTGTTTCCAGCTTGGGGATTTTGTTGCGGCTGATATCAAGCATCAGTCCTCTGGCGGCGAAGTCCGGCTGATCTTGAATAAGCAGATAAGGCACAGTTCTGCCGTACTGCACAAGAAGCTGCTTCAGCGTTGCGGCTGCATAATAAGCGCCCTGCGGGGAGCCGTAAGCGGCGGTGATGCCAGCCTCATTAACATGAAGCTCATAAGCCCCTTCTGTAAGCAGGGCATTATAGCTGAATATAAAGGCCGGAACGGTGGCAGGCCGCAGTCCTATGGACACGGGGGGACGGAGCCGGATCACCTCGGAAGCAGTCTGTTGAAGCCTGCGGGCCGCGGGAAGTGCGGACATCCGGGCCTCACCGGTTAGAACAATGCTGCCCTTAGCGGGAATGTGGAACAGACCTTCGGATACCATGACCTTCTGCGGGCGGGGAAGCAGCTGTAAATGAACAACTTCAGGCATAGCGTGAACACCTCTTATTCATGTAGAATATGATCATCTTCATTACAAACATATCACTCCTGAACGGGTGGAGGAATGCAATGTATGCCCAAGCTCATGGATTATATGATCAGTTCTTATCCCATTAGAATTATTGATCCGAAGGTGGAGGCTTCCAGGCTCCGGCTCCGGTCGATACGTGTAGGGCAAGCGGGCCATTTGCCGGGAAGAACGCTGTTTCGTTCCGGTGCGGTGTTTGATCAATGGGCACTTGTATATATAGTATCCGGAGACGGGACTTATGCGGAGAACGGAGGCAGAGAGCAGCAGGTTCGCGGGGGAAGCTTGTTTTTTTTTCGTCCGGGCTGCAGCTACAGCTTCGGACCGCCGCCGGGAGGGTATTGGGATGAATATTATGTTAATTTCAGCGGGAGCCGTGTCTCAGAATGGCTGGAGACGGGCCTGATCGCCGGGGGAGACGTCTTCGTGGCCCAGGGAATCGAGGGTCTGGAGACTTCATTCGAAGACATCCTGGGCTGGATGGAAGGAGGCATAGCCGGAGACGCTGACCGGGCTGCACTGCTTCTTGAAGAGATGCTGCTGGAATGTTCGCTTCATATTCAAGGCAGTAACCGCCAGTGGGAGCAGGGGACCATGCCGCTGATCCGTGAAGCGTTGAACGCCTGCATCTATGAGAAGCCGGATCTGCCGGGAATTGCTGCGGGCCTGCATATCTCCATGTCCACACTCCGCCGCACGGTGCGGCACAGCAGCGGTTATCCCCTGCATGATTATATCCACCGGCTAAAAATGGCTGAGGCCAAACACCTGCTCCTCAACACCTCACTTCAGGTGCAGGAGATTGCGGGGATGCTTCATTATAGGGATACCTTTTATTTCTCCAGACTGTTCAAGAAATATATGGGGCTCTCTCCTCAGACCTGCCGTAATCAGGTGTGAAATAATAAACGACATAATTCTACGTTTTGTTTAGAAGAATGTCGTTTTTTGCTGATTTTTGTTGACATGCAGAAAAAGAAAATGCTATCATCTAGATAATATTAGCAGTTCTAGAGTAGTTCTTCTAGACTATGCCGGAGATGAAACCATGAGAGAATATTACTGCATCAGTTGCCGCAGTCTCCATAAGGTGGAAGCACGAAACCATACCTTACGTATTCTGTCCACCGGGTATCATATCGTTGGCGAACAACGTTATCAAATTTGTATCTGTAATAAGGCCAAGCTGCAGCAAGCCTTGCCGGCGGTGACCGAATAGACTGTGCATAACGGAATGATCCTGATGATAGAAGACATCCTGTATGTTGAGAGGAGCCTGTCCCCGTGGGAGAGGCTCTTTGTCTTGAGCGGGAAAGCGCTCTATAACTGTGCATACGCTATCATTAGCAGATATGGATAGGAATGATTCTTTTTTTATAAAAAAAGATTGCGAATAATCTTTTTATTTTAAAAGTAAACGCTGTCATTAAAAAGCGAAACTTGTTATTGTGATTTTTCTCATGTATGATGCTTTTAAACATAGCTTAGAATAAACTCGAATTTTCCACAAACTGGAGAATAGGGTGGTGGGATGAAAATTAAATTAACAGCCGAAGACAGAACTATCGCCTTTTTCAGAATCTTTTCTTTGTCCCTCACATCATTGATGTACCTCATGGTTTCCGCGGGGCCTTCCGTAATATACAAATCCCTACTAATCATTGTGCTATTCTTATTTGCTCAACTCTTTACGTTGTATTACCGGAGGTTTCGTGCAAGAACGCGGACTCTTATGCTTGTTATCGGCATGGAGACGGCATTAATTGTGGTGTTGATGTTATTTACTGGAGGATACGATAGTCCTTTTAAGCTATATGCACTTAACCCGGTGCTGATTGCGGCGGGTTCGCTCTCTTTTTATTTTGCCTGGACGCTGACCCTTGGTTATGTCGCCATTGTGGCTGCTGCCGGCTATATTTATTCGGATTCCAGCGGTATAACCTTCGCCGAAATTATGATTGCCAATGGTAACCTGTTTCTAGCCCTGGCACTTGCGGTTATAGTTATGCAAATGGTTAACGGGATAAAGCGGCAGCGGGAGGAAGCAAACGCGCGGACGAACGATACCATGGAACATATCAAATCACTGTATCACATCGTAGAAACCTCGAGCCAGCATGACTTCATGAATATTGGCCAGGTGATTACCGACTATGTAGTCAAGCTTACCAAGCTGGAGAAGGCCCTGTTCTGGTTCGCCAAAAAGAGCGGGGAGCCCGCTCCGCAGAGCCGCCAGACCGGTTGGCAGCATGAGGAGGAGCGCTCTCTGTTCATGGAACTGGAGAAGCATGAGCATGAATGGAGGCTGCAGCGGGAACCGGTATTCAAGAGTATGCCGGGACTCGGGGACTTCCTGCTGATGCCGGTAAGGATGAGCACCAGGTTCGTCGGTATGATTGGAGTGAAGCTGGAAGCCTCGGAAGGGCTTGAAGGCCGCAGATGGTACATCCAGCAGTTGATGTTCCTGTCGGAGCTGAGTGCGATTATTCTTGAGCGCCATGAACTGGGCGTGATCGAGAACCGGCTGATCATCACGAACGAGCAGAACCGGATCGCCGATGAGATGCATGACAGTGTCTCCCAGAGTCTTTTTGGCATCGTGTATGCGACCCATTCCCTGAAGCAGACCTGGCGCAAAATGTCCGACAGGGAGCTGGAGGAGCAAATTGAGCTTATCCATGATTCAGCCACCAAGGTTGCCAAGGAGCTGCGGATTACGATCTACAGTCTCAGCTCCAAGAAGAGCGGCGGCCCCAGCTGGCTTGGGATGGTGCGCTCACATCTCAAAAGCCTGTCCAGACTTAACGATGTGGAAATTGAACTGAAAATAACGGGGGATGATTTCAGTCTCCCTTATCCTTACCACAAGGCACTCTTCCGGATTATTTCGGAAGCTACAGGCAATGCCATACGACATGGTGCTGCCAGCCGGGTGGATGTTGAACTGTCACTGAAGCCGAAATGGATCAGACTATCGATTGTTGACGATGGCGTCGGATTCGATACGGACTTGATCTGGACCGAGTCTGAGGAGCACTCAGGCGGACTGGGAATGAAGAATATGCAATATCTGGCACAGTCCCTTGGCGGCGATTTCCAGTTGTCCAGCAGTGAGAATGCTGGGACCCGAATTTTAATCTCTATACCTGTCGGTGTGGCTGAACTGAAAAATGCATAAACTTTAGGCAGGAGGTCGTTCCAAGTGAAAATCGTCATTGTTGATGATCACCCTTTGGTGAGAAGAGGATTGGCATCTGTAATTTCCATGCAGTCCAATCTGCAGTTTGCCGGCGAAGCAACGAATGGCCAGGAAGCTCTTCTCGTTATAGAGGAGATACAGCCTGATCTTGTGCTGATTGATCTGAAGCTTGCCGATGAATCAGGCCTCGACATTATCAAAGAAGCACGCGTACGCGGATTCTCGTGCAAGTTCATCCTGCTTACGTCCTCGGCCAGCCGGGAAGATTTCCTCAAGGCGGAAGAAGTGCTGGTAGACGGTTATGTACTGAAGGAAGCTCTGCCCGAGGAATTGCTGTTTGCGATTCAACTGGTCCACAAGGGCAGGAAGTATTACGATCCCGGACTGATGGAAGACAAGATGCGGATGAGCGGGAACAGTCCAACGGATGAGCTTACCCCCAAAGAGAAGGAAGTCCTGATCGAGCTTGGACAGGGTGCCTGCAACCGGGAAATCGCTTCACGCCTGTTCATCAGTGAATTCACCGTCAAGAAGCATGTCAGCCAGATTCTGGCGAAGCTGCAGGTGGCAGACCGGACACAGGCGGCCTTATATGCCAATGCGGTCGGGCTTACCAAATACGAGATGTCATACGATTAATTATACCTAAGAACGTGATGGGGAATGGAACATAACGCTGTTGAGGAATGGAACATAGCACGTTTAGGAAAAGTACATGGCACGAATGAGGGAATGGAACACGGACAATGCTGTCCGTGTTTTTTTGCGTTTTGGTTTTTTTTGCATTTTGGGAAAATGTGATTTTAGTTCCCGTCTCTGAATCCTGCGAAAGTGGGAGGTTAGCGAGGTTCCGCCGCAAGTGGGCGGGGTGCGGAAATGAAAGGGATAAATCCCTTTGAATCCGCCAAAAGTGGGCGAGGTGCGGAAATGGAAGGGATAAATCCCTTTGAATCCGCCGAAAGTTGGCGAGGAGCGGAAATGGAAGGGATAAATCCCTCTGAATCCGCCGAAAGTTGGCGAGGTGCAGAAATGAAAGGGATAAATCCCTCTGAATCCGCCGCAAGTGGGCGGAGAGTGGAAATGGAAGGGATAAATCCCTCTGAATCCGCCGAAAGTGGGCGGGGAGTGGAAATGAAAGGGATAAATCCCTCTGAATCCGCCGAAAGTTGGCGAGGTGCAGAAACGAAAGGGATAAATCCCTCTGAATCCGCCGAAAGTGGGCGGGAAGTGGAAATGAAAGGGACAAATCCCTTTGAATTCGCCGAAAGTGGGCGGGGAGTGGAAAGGAAAGGGATAAATCCCTTTGGATTCGCCGAAAGTGGACGGGGTGCAGAAATGGAAGGGATAAATCCCTCTGAATCCGCCGAATGCGGGCCAAAGGAGTCAATGAAGAGTAAAAGTGCACCTGAATTCCTGGGATGCGGCCCAAATGAGCTAATGAGGTGCAAAAGTGCACCTGAATTCCTGGGATGCGCCCCAAATGAGCCAAGGAGGTGCAAAAGTGCACCTGAATTCCTGGGATGCGCCCTAATTGAGCCAAGGAGGAGCATTAGTGCACCTAATTTCCTGGCATACGGCACAAATGAGCTAATGAGGAGCATTAGTGCACCTGAATTCCTGGGATGCGGCCCAAATGAGCCAAGGAGGAGCATTAGTGCACCTGAATTCCTGGGATGCGCCCCAAATGAGCCAAGGAGGAGCATTAGTGCACCTAATCCCCCAGATGCGGCCCAAACGAGCCAAGGAGGAGCAAAATTGCACCTGATTCCCCCGGATTCGGACTAGCCCCATCACGCGGCCTATAGGAGGGAATCAGTCCAAATGGAACAACCCCCGAGTTACTTGAAGGCTGTAATACCTGCGTCTAGCTTCAGCCAATCATTCGCAGGGTGTAGGATGTTATGTTTAGTTTGTTTAGTTTGTTTAATTAGTTAAGGCGTCTGGTTCTTGGGATTCGTTAATGAAGATAAGGCTCTGCTCTGCGGGGTTATTTGAAATATAAGAATTTATAGGTTGCACACGATAACTTATCCTTCTATTTCTCGCTGAAACGGTACCGTCCTTCTGAAGGGCGGTACCGTTTCCACTTGTGTTCTAGTACACGCATCCTGGCCGGAGTGAATGAAGCCTGGGTGAATGAGGCCTGTATATTCGCTCTGAAAATTAACATGAGCTGCCCATGATCCGGGCGCTCAAACCACTCACTGTTACACCTGGAGTCGGTATGGCTCACAGTTGGTGTTAGTATTTTCCAGTCATATGGTACTAAAGTATACCATCCGCCCCCTCAATCGAACCAAACGGGGTTACTCGAAAGTGAAGTGTAAAGTGATGCTAGGGGGCATGTGATAAATGCTGCGCATTGTTAGAATTATAGCAAGACATCTGAAACTTTCATGATTGCTTTCAAAACGAACACAAGCGGAAGGAGGGTTACTGTGGAAAAGACGATTCTGGATTACATTAACCTGATAAAGAAAAAATTATGGTTAATCATGGTGTTTGTGCTTATCTCCTGCGCCACCACCTTCTATGTCAGCAAAAACTTCGTTGCACCCGTCTACTCCGCCTCTGGACAGCTACTGGTCAACAATGTTGTAAATGTCCCCGAGAGCAATAATCTCAACGCACTGAACTTCAGTCTTAACCTCATCGAGAGCTATAAGGAAATCATGAAGTCACCAACGATTATGAAGAGTGTCATCGCGGAGCATCCGGAATTCGGCCTGACAGCGGGCCAACTGGCCGCCAAGCTGCAGATCAAATCCTCGGATAAAAGCCAGGTGATCAACCTGAGCGTGGAGGATGACAACTACGCTACCGCAGCTACTATAGTAAATGCGGTCTCGCAGACGTTCATCCGCAGCCTGCCGGCACTGATGAACCTGGATAATGTAACGTTCCTCACCCCGGCTGATCCTACAGCACAGCCTCTGCCGGTCAACGGCGGATCGACCATGAACATTCTCATCAGCTTCGTAGTTTCACTGATGGCAGCGGTCGGCATCATTCTGCTGATGGAGACGCTCAACGGTACACTGAGAAACGAGAAGGAAGCCGAATTCGATCTTGGCATCCCGGTCATTGCCAGTATCCCGGCGATCCGGAAACGCGATTTAGGCAAAGCGGCCAACGACAAGGCAAGAGTAGGGGAGGGCAAATATGTTACGGCTGAATAGAAGTCTAATTACAGACATGAACCCGTCCTCGCATGTCTCCGAATCCTTCCGCTCGCTGCGTACCTATATCCGCCAGCTCGGGTTGCTGAAGGGCGCAGGCGGACAGGTGCTGCTCTTCACTTCTGCTGAAGGCGGCGAAGGCAAGACAACGATCCTCTCCAATCTGGCGGTATCCTTCGTCCAGGATGGCAAGAAGGTGGCGGTGGTGGATTGCAACCTGCGGAAGCCCGGCCTGCACAGCGTGTTCGATGTGGAAGGCAGCCAAGGGCTGGCCGCTTACTTAAGCGGCTACGAAGAAGCCAAGGATATTGCTGTCTATGGCAGCCTGGCGAATCTGGCCGTGATTCCTGCCGGAATCACCCATGTCAGTCCGCCGGACCTGCTCGGCAGTGAGAAGATGGCCGGGCTGCTGGAGGAACTGAAGGCCAGCTTTGATCTGATTCTGCTGGATTCGCCACAGGCGGTGGATTACAGTGATGCACGGATTCTGGCCCCGCTCTCGGACGGGGTGATCATTGTCGCCAGACACGGCAGAACGAAGCGTGAATCTCTCCGCAAGCTGAAGGGCCTCATGGAGCAGACAGGTGTAAGGATTCTTGGGATAGCGATGAACCAGACCAAATAGAACACGGAATCGGCATGTGAATGATACTACTTGGGAGGTATGTGTGATGAAAAAGGTAAAAAAGGTAATTATCCCGGCGGCCGGGTTAGGCACACGTTTCCTTCCGGCTACTAAAGCTATGCCTAAGGAAATGCTGCCCATTATCAACAAACCAACGATCCAGTACATCGTAGAGGAAGCCATTGCTTCCGGGATCGAAGACATCATCATTGTTACCGGTAAAGGCAAACGGGCGATTGAGGATCATTTCGACAACGCCTTTGAACTTGAATCCAGACTGCTGGAAGACGGCAAGCTGGAGCTGCTCAAGGAGGTTCAACGGTCCTCCAAGGTTGAAATTCACTATATCCGGCAAAAGGAGCCGAAGGGTCTGGGACATGCCGTATGGTGTGCCAGACGGTTCATCGGCGATGAGCCGTTCGGCGTCATGCTCGGCGATGATATTGTAACCGGCGCGGTCCCTTGCCTGAAGCAGCTTATTGACCAGTATGAGGAAACGCAGAATTCGGTGATCGGGGTTCAGGTCATTCCTGATGAATTCACGAACCGCTACGGGATTATCGAACCGGATCTGCAGGACGGACGGCTCTACCGGGTTAACAATTTCGTAGAGAAGCCTGCGCTTGGAACAGCGCCTTCCAATCTGGCGATCATGGGCCGGTATGTTTTCACCCCGAAGATCTTCAAATATCTGGACCTTCAGGAGAAGGGCGCCGGCGGCGAGATTCAGCTTACGGATGCCATCCAGAAGCTGAACCAGAGCGAACGTGTCTATGCTTATAACTTTGACGGTACAAGATATGATGTCGGTGAACGGCTGGGCTATATTTTGACCACACTGGAATTTGCCCTTGCGAGCGAGGATTTACGCTATCAGGTCATGGATGCTATGGCGGAATGGCTGAAAAAAGCGGAACAGACCACACTCAGCAGCTAAGCCGGTCAACCCGGATGCGGGAATGGCTCCCAAATGCTGCATAAACCTTTAAGGAGAAGTGAGGAGAGATGAGCATGCAAAAACTGCCGGAAGACTACGAGGCCGTCCTGCCGAAACTTTACATGCTGCATGCCAATGAAGGAAAGGGAATGGAATCCTATCTGGTCATGAAGCGGATGATTGACATCCTTTTCTCCGCCCTGGGTCTTCTGTTCCTGTTACCGCTGTTCGCAGTGGTGGCTGTCCTGATTAAGCTGGAGGACCCGAAGGGCAAAGTGTTCTTCCGCCAGAATCGGGTAGGCAAGGACGAGAAGCAGTTCCCCATGTACAAGTTCAGATCTATGGTCTCCAATGCCGAGGAGCTGAAGGCGAATCTCATGGCGTATAACGAAGTAAGCGGAGCGATGTTCAAAATCAAGAATGATCCCCGCATTACACGGATCGGAAGATTCCTGCGCAAGACAAGTATTGATGAACTGCCGCAGCTCTGGAACGTGCTGATGGGCCATATGAGTCTCGTAGGTCCCCGTCCTCCGCTCGTTGAAGAGGTGGAGCAGTATACGGAATACGACAAGCAGCGGCTGATGGTTACGCCAGGCTGCACCGGCTACTGGCAGGTGAACGCCAGAAACAGTGTCGGCTTTGACGAGATGGTTCAACTGGATCTGACGTACATCCATATGCGGAGCACGATGCTGGATCTGAAGATCATTGTCAAGACTGCCCTGATGCTGCTCGGTTCCAAAAATGCGTATTAAAAATATGGGAATTGGGTGATGCCGATGTTTGTACACGGAGATGTACCTGAGATTTCCATTATCATTTGCACCTATAACCGGTCAGCTCTGCTGGTTAAGACTCTTCACTCGCTGCTGCCGCTGGAGAATTTGCACCAGGCCGAAATCATCGTGGTGGATAATCAGTCTACGGATGATACGGCGGCCGCTATCAAGGGGTTCATCGGGACCTATGGTAATGATATGGATATCCGTTATCTGCTGGAGCCGGTTCAAGGGCTGTCAGCAGCCCGCAATACGGGCATTCTGGCTTCCAAATCGCAGCTCATTGCTTTTCTGGATGATGATGCGATTCCTTGCCGGACCTGGATTTCGACCATTGTCAGCACATTTGCGGCTAAGCCGGAAGTGATGGCTATGGGCGGCAAAATCGCTCCGATCTTCGAGAGCAAACGCCCGGATTGGCTGATTAAGCCGTTCGAGCTTCCTTACACGATTGTTGATCTGGGCAACCGGATCAGAGAATATCCGAAGCGGCTTCATCCCTGCGGCGCCAATATGGCGATGCGCAAGCCGGTGTTCGATATCAGCCTGTTCCCGCTGGAGCTGGGCCGCAAAGGCGACTCGCTGCTCTCGGGTGAGGAGACCTGGCTGTTCAGCCAGCTGCAGCAGGAGGGACATTCTATCCTCTACCATCCTGAGATGGAGGTCGATCATTTCGTTCCGGCGAACCGTCTGACGGAGGACTGGATCATGAAGCGGTACTACAGCCAAGGCATATCGAACGCCATGAAAAGCGAAGGGATGAAGGATCACCTGCTGCTGCTGGGAAAAACAGGAGCCAAAGTCATCTACATCCTGGCTGACTCCGTTCTCTCCCGCAGTAAGGGAAGAAAGCTGCTCAATAAGTGCCGGCTGGAGAGTATTCGCGGAACTCTCCATATGATCTGGAACCGGAAGAGGGAATCCGCAGCGGGGTGAGGGGAGGGCGAGAGATGACTAACTTTGAGTGGGGCTCCAAAATAAATATTTTGCCATACGGAATGCTCTATCTCGTATCTGCACTGTTCCTGGGAACAGCCGTCATCTTCCAGCCGGTAATTGCGGTAGCAGCCGTACTTCTCATTCTGTTGCTGGTAGCGTCTCTGTCACGCCCCGAACTGATCAGCTATTTCGTTCTGCTGACTACGGCGGTATCCATTAACTTTTTGTTCAGCGGCAGTATGTTCGGTATCGAAATCCTGTCGCTCTACAAGCTGGTTATTCTGATGCTGCTCGTGCCGTGTATTCTGGTCAATGGTCTGAAGTTCCGTCTCAGTCCTCCCTTATGGGCTATGCTGGCCCTGATTCTCCTCACCTTCAGCTTCTCGATCTGGCTGCCGGAGATGAGCGCGTCGATTGCAGTCAAAGCCTTCATCGGATTGTCCCTGCCCTTCGTCCTGCTGCTGATCAACTGGAAGAAGGAAGTAGCCGAGAAGCAGATCCGGATCATTACCCTGCTGCCTCTGGTCAGCATGTTACTGGGCGTGGTTCTGCAGGCTGCGAACTTGCATTCACTTGTAGCTGTTGAGTTCACAGGCGCGGTGCGGGTGCAGGGGGCGAACATTCCGCCCCACCTGGCTATGCTGGCCTTCATGGGAGTAGCGATCGCATTCATTGAGATCAAACGCAGCCCGCAGTATATCCGGTTCAATTACATCATGCTGGGTCTGAATTTCTTCATTCTGGTGATCACGGGGACACGGGGGCCGATTCTGGCTCTGGTGCTGATGGTACTCTATTATTTCTACGATATCTCCCGCGCCTTCCTGAAGGGCAAGAAGAAATTTCTGATCCCGCTGCTGTGTTCGCTGCTGGTCATTACCTCGGCCGTATACATGCAGCTGGACAACATCAAGAAGCGCTCCTTTGAACGGACGACCGAGACCGGGATAGACCTGTCGGGACGGGCGGAGGCCTGGGAGTACTTTTTGAACAAAGCCGCGGATTCACCTTATGCCGGGCGGGGGCTTGGAGCGGTAACGGTGGCGAATGACGGAACGCTGTACGGCGGGTTTGTTGTTCCTCACAATGAGTATATCCGCTTCTACTACGACGGAGGATACATCGGTGCCATTCTGCTGCTGCTGTCTTTACTCGCTGTGTTTATTCTGGTGTACAGGGTGCTTTTGCCAGCGGTGAAACCTTATTATCTGCTCTTTATTGCAGCTTTTCTGATCTACTCTTTCACGGATAACACGCTGTCGACGGTCCAATTCATCATTCCGTTCTGTTGGTACCTGAACTGCCTGTATCGATCTTCACAGCTGGCCGATTCCCCACAAAAAGAAGTGATACGATGAACCAAGTGAATATGTTCGATGTCAATTTCGATAACTATGATTTCATGGACCTGCTTGATTACATAGACAGAACCATTCAGGAAAGGAGCCAATCCTACATCCTGACCTGCAATGTCGATCATGTGATCAAGCTCCGCAAGGACAAAGAGTTTCGGGAGGTCTATTCCGAAGCAGGGGCTGTTGTAGCCGACGGAATGCCGCTGATCTGGGCGTCCAAGATGCTCGGTAAGCCGCTGAAGCAAAAGGTATCCGGGGCTGATCTGTTCAGCCAGCTGGGTAACGCATTTGAACAAAGACAATACCGGTTGTTCTTCCTGGGGGCCGCCGAAGGCGTCGCAGAGCAGGCAACGAAGAATCTGAAGGCAGCCTTCCCGGGCATCAATGTTGTCGGCTGTTATTCTCCTTCCTACGGCTTTGAGCACAACGAAGAAGAGAACCAGCGGATTATCCGGATGCTGACCGAGAGCCAGCCGGATATTGTGTTCGTAGGCGTGGGAGCGCCGAAGCAGGAGAAATGGATCTATCGTCACTATACCTCCTATCAGGCGCCGATCTCGATCGGTGTGGGCGCAACCTTCGACTTCCTGTCAGGCTCGGTGAAACGGGCACCGTATTTCATGCAGAGAACGGGAATGGAATGGCTCTGGCGGCTTAGCCAGGAGCCGGGCCGGCTCTGGAAGAGATACCTGGTCGACGATGCCCAGTTCCTGGTGCTGCTGCTCAAGGAGCTGCGCAAACGGGATAAAGTGAAGAACAGCAGTACAGATTGAAGCGAAAGCGGCGGAGACAGGAGGCAGGAATGAAGATGCTAAGCAGAGATGAGAATAGTCTGAGTCTTCCATCGGCAACAGCCGTGAAGTCGGCAGCCATGATGACCTTGATCTGCGGTGCAGCCGTAATTCTGCCGCTGCTGATCGGCTTCGCCAGTGCGAAGCTAAGCTCATCGAACAGTCTGCAGGGTGTCATTCTGGCAGGTATCCTCTTTCCGGCCTTTCTGCTGGCCCTGCTGAATACACGGATGCTCATCCCGTACACTTTGCTGATCTGGGCAGTGGCCCCGGAACTGCGGCGGATCGCCGACTGGTATGAAGGCGTGTATCACTCCGTATCCCTGCTCAGTCTGGCACCGCTGCTGACCGGAGCTACCTTAGCCATTCCGGTACTGAAGGAGATTCACCGGATTCGCAAATCTTCGACCCGGATCATTCTGCTGTTCTCCATCGCACTGGCTTACGGCGCGATCATCGGCCTGGCGAAGAATGGGATCGGCTCGGTATACGATCTGGCGAATTACATCGTACCGCTGCTGCTGATTCCATTCTTCGCGGTAACGCCGTTCAAGCCGAAGGATATAGACCGGCTGCTGTACGCTTTTGCCAATATAGCCGTGCTGGTTGCGATCTACGGGATTGTGCAGTATCTGACCGTTCCGCCCTGGGATGCCTTCTGGATGCGCAATGCGGATATGATCTCGATCGGTACTCCGTATCCGCTGGAGATCCGGGTCTTCTCGACCCTGAACTCTCCGGGTCCGGCGGCAACCTTCCTGGTCTTTGCCCTGGTGCCGATGATTCTGGAGAAAAGATGGCAGGGCACGCTGCGCTGGATCGGGGTTCTGCTCGTAGTGGTCTGCCTGCTGACTACGCTGGTCCGCTCCGCTTGGCTGGTCCTGCTGGTGATGCTGCTGGTCTACATTGCTTCCTCTCCCTCCAAGGGCAAATGGAAGTCTCTGCTTCAGCTGGTCTTCGTAGCCGCGGCGCTTTTCTGGATTGTTCCCAAGCTGCCTGGAGCAGAGGGTCTGGTGGCCCGGGTCGAGACGCTCACCTCGGTGCAGGAGGATCACTCCTATAATGAACGTCTCAGCCTCTGGACGAATATGCTCCCGATGGTGGCAGGCAATCCGGTGGGGCAGGGGATCGGCAGTGTCGGCCAGGGTACCAAGCTTGGCAACGGCGGAGAGCTTGGCGAATATGGCAACATGGATAACGGCTTCATCGCCCTGCTGCTTACCTTCGGAGTCCTCGGCGCCTTGTTCTTCTTCGGCGCGCTGGGCGCAGTCATCAAGGAGATAGGCGCCAGAGTTACACGTAAGAATGAGCTGCAGCCCTACGCCAGGCTGTCGCTGGCAGCATGGATGGGAGCTGTGGTAAGCCTGGTATCAGATAACGGTTTTCCCGGTCTTAAGGGATATCTGATCTGGATGCTGATCGGACTTGGACTCAGCGCCAAAGAGTTTACTCAGAGCAGAAAGAAGGGAACACCGCATGCAGCAGTCGAACGCCAAATCACTTCCCGCTAACAGGGTATGGTCCACCTTCCGGAGATTCACGAAGAGTAAGGACAATAGCTCGGCTGCTGTCAAAACAATGTTCGTCAGCGTGCTGATCCTGCTGGTCAATATGCTGACCGGTGTGCTGACCGCCCGTTATCTCGGTCCGGCCGGGCGGGGGGAACAGACCGCCATGGTGAACTGGTCGCAGTTCCTGGCGTTCAGCATGAGCTTCGGCATTCCTTCGGCGCTGATCTACAACGCCAAGAAGAATCCGCAGGAGGCCGGGGTGCTGTACAGAATCGCCCTGCTGATCGGCCTTGTGTTCGGAACCCTTGCAATGACTGTAGGGATACTCGTGCTCCCTTATTGGCTGGGCTCCTTCAGCCATGAGGTAGTGGTCTTCGCCCAGTGGTCCATGATCCTCTGCCCGCTGATTGTAATCTCACAGATTAACAATGCGGCCTTCCAGTTCAGAGGGGATTACAAAACCTTCAACTGGATGCGGTACCTGGTGCCGCTGCTGACACTGGGAGCCATAGGCATTCTGATCCTGACCGGCTACATGAATCCTTATACGACCGCACTGGCCTATCTGGTCCCGTCAGTTCCGTTGTTCATTGGAATGACCATCCTGCTGCTGCGGACCTACAAGGTGAAGCTTCGGGATTCCTACCGCAATTTCAAAAGATTATTTACTTACGGCCTGGGCTCATACGGTAATGATCTGCTCGGCCAGTTCTCAGTGTACATAGACCAGATCATCATCGCCGGACTGCTTAGACCGGCGGATCTGGGGCTCTATGCGGTAGCGGTCAGCCTGTCGCGTATGGTTAACTTCTTCGCGAATTCCATAACGGTGGTGCTCTTCCCGAAAGCCTCCGAGATGGCGAAGGACGAAGCGGTTGCCCTTACCTTCAAGGCTTTCCGGATCAGTACTACCTGTACTTTGCTTGGTGCAGTATTCCTGATGGTGGTAGCGCCGTTTGTCATCCCGCTGCTCTACGGCAAGGATTTCAATACCGCGCTCACCGTGTTCCGCCTGCTGCTGCTGGAAGTTACCATCAGCGGCGGGACGCTGATTCTGGCTCAGGTGTTCATGGCGCTGGGCAAGCCGAAGTTCGTATCCATCCTTCAGGGAGTCGGCCTGATCCTCGTGATTCCGCTGCTGTTCCTGCTGGTGCCGAAGTTCGGATTGTTCGGAGCCGGAGTGGCTATGCTCTCATCGGCTGTGCTGCGGTTCCTGTTCATTATTCTTAATATCAGATACAACCTGAAGGTTAAGCTTCCGCGGCTACTCATTAACGCCCAGGACCTTCAGTGGATGAAGACGACGATGAATTCGTATATTCGCAAGAAACCTATGGATGTGTAAGTGGAAAGTGAGCAGAGGCACGATGCGAACTGCCCTTCTGCTAAAAAACCATGGGACGGTGCTTGGAGGAGCGTAGAGAAAATTTGGAGCTGTAGGAGCGTCAGCGTCCGGAAGCCCAAATTTTTCTCGCAGCGACGACACACACCGGACCATAAAAGGAGGAACCCTTCATGGATTCACTGACAAGCGTGCTCGGCGGCCGGGGCAGTTACCCGATCTCGGCAATCATCATCGCCCAGGACGACGAAGTTCGAATCACCAAAGCCATTCAGTCCTGCCGGTTGTTCGCCGACGAGGTGGTAGTTATCGACGGAGGAAGCAAAGACGGGACAGTCCAGCTGTCCGAGAGCCTGGGGTGCCGGGTGTATGTCAACCCATGGCCCGGATATGCGAAGCAAAGGGAATTCGGAGTGGAACGCGCCAGCCATGATTGGGTCTTCCTGATTGATACCGACGAAGTGGTCAGCGAAGAGCTGGCGCAGGATATCCTGGAGCGCAAACCGGGACTGACCGATGCTACCGTGGCGTTCTCATTGTACCGGATCGGTGATTTTCTCGGCAGATGGCTGGATAAGGGCGAATACCTGGTGCGGCTCTATAACCGCAAGGAATATGGAATCCGCAACAGTCTGGTGCATGAGATGCCGGAGGTGTCCGAGGAGCGGACTGTGAAGCTCAGCGGAATACTGTGGCATCAAGGCTTCCGCAGCATCAACGATCATGTCGCCCGGTTCAACAAATACACGGATCTGGAAGCGCAAAGCGCATTCGCCAGCGGCAAGCCGTTCAAGCTCAGTCATCTGCTGCTGCGGCCGCCGGCACGGTTCCTGCAGAAGTATTTCCTCCATGGCCTGTTCAAGAAAGGAATCTCGGGATTCGCGGTATCTGTATTCTGGGTGATGTATGAATTCATGGTCGGCTTCAAGCATTACGAATTGCACAGCTCCGGCAAGCTGGCCCGGCATAACGCAGAAGGCCAGGCGGAGAAGGAGAACAAGGGGGAGAGAAGCTATGTCGTACAATGACGGATTGAACATTATGACGACCGGCCTCAGCTGGCCCTCGTTACAGCCCGGAGGATTGAATACTTATTTCAAATCGGTATGTGAGCAGCTCTCCACACGGAATCAGGTGCATGCCCTGATCTGCAGCCAGGAGACGCCGGAGACTAACAAGGAACTGATCATCCATAATGCCGGCGACCCGAAGGAGACGATCTGGAAGCGCAAGGATGCTTTTCAGCGCAAGGCGGCGTCCCTGATGGGGGATGGGAGCGGGCGGATTGATATCCTCTATACCCACTTCGCACCTTACGGCATCGGTCCGGCGATTGAAGCGAAGAAGCGGGGGATTCCGGTGGTCATGACCTTCCACGGACCCTGGAACGAAGAGATGAAGATCGAAGGTCAAGGCATCAAGCATAAGGTCAAAACAACGATTGCCAAGTCGATAGAACATAAGGCTTACAAGCTGGCGGACAAATTCATCGTCCTCAGCGAATACTTCCGTAATATGCTGCACGAGCTGCACGGAGTGCCGCTGCACAAGATTACCGTCATTCCGGGAGCGGCCAATG
The DNA here is from genome assembly GCF_013204885.1 of Paenibacillus tritici. Lineage (GTDB taxonomy): Bacteria > Bacillota > Bacilli > Paenibacillales > Paenibacillaceae > Paenibacillus_AQ > Paenibacillus_AQ tritici. Next base: position 172,751 of record NZ_JABMKX010000010.1, on the reverse strand, counting down.
TGGAGCGGTTCATGCCTGCCACGAACCGGCTGGCGATCCGCCGGACGCTGAATCTGCCGGAAGGCGCCACCACGGTCCTGACGGTCCGGCGGCTGATGAACCGGATGGGGCTGCTGCAATTGCTGGAAGCCTGGAAGCAGGTCGCCGAGCGGTTTCCGAACGCGATTCTGCTGATCGGAGGCAAAGGCCCGCTGCGCGGGGAACTGGAAGAGAGAATAGCCGATTACGGGCTGGGCAACAAGGTCCGGCTGCTCGGCTACATTCCCGATCATGAGCTGGCCTCCTATTATCAGGCAGCGGATATGTTCGTCGTTCCTTCTCAGGCGCTGGAAGGCTTCGGCCTGATCACCGTTGAGGCCCTGGCCTCGGGGCTGCCGGTGATGGCGACTCCGGTCGGCGGCAACAAGGAGATTCTCCAGGGCTTCCGCCCGGAGCTGCTGTTCAAGAGTGCCGCCAGCGAAGATATGGCGGAAGGCATGATTCATATGCTGAGCAACCGCAAGCTGCTGCCCGGCCGGGATGAATGCCGGAATCATGTGCTGGAGAAGTACACCTGGCAGCATGTAGGCGATCAAGTGGAATCTGTGTTCCTCGAAACCTTGGGAAAGGGTGTGAGCGTAGGATGATCAAAGTCGCTTATATTGATCACACCGCCAAATGGAGCGGGGGAGAGGTCGCCTTGTTCAACATTCTCACCAATATCGGTGAGCAGATTGAACCGCTGGTTATCCTCGCAGAGGAAGGCGCGCTTGCTGAACGTCTGCGGGAGAAGGGCATAGACGTCCGTATCATCCCGCTGGACGAGAGCATCCGCAGCCGTGGGCGCAATGCCTTGAACCTCGGTGCCCCGGCGGCTGCGCTTAAGCTGCTGGCGTATGGCCGCAAGCTGGCTCCGCTGCTTAAGGAGGAGAAGGTGGATTGTGTGCATACCAATTCCCTGAAATCAGCCTTTTACGGAGCAGTAGCTGCCAAAAAAGCAGGAGTGCCGCTGATCTGGCACATCCGGGACCATATCGGTGCGCCTTACCTTAAGCCGGTTGTCGCCAAGGCGATCCGGCTGCTGTCGCGCCTGCTGCCGAACGGGGTGATTGCCAACTCCCATTCCACGCTGAATGCGCTGGAGCTGCCGCGCTCGAAGAAGACGCTGGTCGTCTACTCCGCTTTTGCCAAAGCCATCGGTGAAGGCATCGGCAAGCGGGACCAGAAGGACTTCAACGTCCTGCTGGTCGGCCGGCTCGCCCACTGGAAGGGCCAGCATATTGTGCTGGAAGCGGCGAAGGCCTTCAAGCATGACAGCCGCGTGAAGTTCTGGCTTGCCGGTGACGCGCTGTTCGGCGAAGAGGAATACAAACAGGGATTAATTCAGCAGATGCAGCAAGGGGACATCAACAATGTCAGCCTGCTGGGTCATGTGGATGATATACAAGGACTCATGAATAAAGCGGATTTACTGATTCATACGTCGATCACCCCTGAGCCGTTCGGCCAGGTTATCGTCGAAGGTATGGCGGCCGGACTGCCGGTGATCGCCTCCAATGAAGGCGGACCGGTGGAGATTGTGGTTCCTGGCGAAACAGGACTGCTGATCCAACCTGGAGATGCTACTGTACTTGCAGATTCCATCACCTGGATGCTGAACCATCCCGAAGAGCGTAGACGCATGGCGGACAATGGAATGAGACGGGTGAAAGAGCATTTTGTCATCGAGAACACGGTCAAGGACATCGTCGCTTACTACAAAGGTCTGCTGGCTGTCACCTGATCCTCCCGCTCACGATAATGATTAAGGCTTGCATCACATCTGTTTCAGCCATGCGTTCACTGCTTGATGATGCTGCTCCAAAAAACTTTGAGGATGATTCACATGAAAATTGCGATAGCGCACGATTATTTAATCCAGATGGGCGGGGCGGAACGGGTGGTGGAGGTCTTTCATCACATGTATCCGGAAGCTCCGATCTTCACAACGGTTTTTAACGGAAGCCGCCTGACCGATAACCTCAAAGACGCGGATATCCGCGCCTCCTGGCTGCAGAACATTCCGGGAGTGAAGCGGAATTTCAAAGGGGTGCTGCCGCTCTACCCTATGGCTGTCCGCGATTTGGACTTCAGCGGGTATGATATCGTCCTTAGCTCCAGCAGTGCTTTTATGAAAAGCATCCAGGTGCCCGAGTCCACCTTCCATCTGTGCTACTGTCATACGCCGATGCGTTTCGCCTGGGATTATGACACGTACATGGAGCGGCAGTCGAATTCAGGATTGTTCAAAAGACTGCTGAAGGTGTATATGCAGCGGCTCAAGAGCTGGGACCAGCGCACCTCCAAAAATGTAAACCAGTTCGTAGCCAACTCTTCTGTCGTGAAAACGCGGATTCAAAATTATTATCACCGGGATTCCGATGTTATTTTCCCGCCGATCAATACAGCCCGTTTCAGCAGCTCCTCGAACATTGGCGATTATTATCTGATTGTCTCGCGGCTGGTTTCCTACAAGCGGATCGATCTGGCGGTGGAGGCATTCAACCGTAACGGTCTTAAGCTGTATATTGTCGGGGACGGACCGGACCGGAAGCGTCTGGAAGGCATGGCCAAAGGGAATGTATCTTTTCTGGGCCGGCTGGAGGATGAGGAAGTTACAGGGCTGATGTCACAGTGCCGGGCGTTTGTTTTCCCTGGGGAAGAGGATTTCGGTATCACGCCGCTGGAGGCGAATGCCGCAGGAAGACCGGTTATCGCCTATCAGGCCGGAGGAGCGCTGGACACGATTATTCCTTACGTCAACGGCGTATTCTTCCAGCACCAGGAGGTTGATGATCTGCTCCGGGCCATTGATGAGGTGGAGTCCTATGCATGGGATATTGACCAGATTATGGGCCATGCACGCAAATTCGATGAGCAGGCGTTTATGGTTCAGTTCAAGCAGTATGTGGAACAGGCCTACGTCAATTTCCTAAAAGGAGGATGAAACTATGAAACTCGCAGTAATTGGTACCGGCTATGTAGGACTTGTATCAGGCGTCTGCTTCACCTTGAACGGGAATCATGTCATCTGTGTGGATAAGGATGAGGAGAAAATCAATAAGCTGAACCGGATGGAATCCCCCATCTATGAGCCGGGCATTGAGGCCCTGATCGAAATGAATCTGCGCGAGGGCCGCCTAAGCTTCTCGTCCGATCTTCAGGAGTCGGTCCGCCGCTCCGATATCGTTATTCTTGCAGTGGGTACTCCTTCACTTCCGGGCGGCGAAGCCGATCTGAGATACATCGAAGGGGCGGCAACCGAGATTGCCCAGGCGATGGAGGGCTACAAGATCATCATGACCAAGTCGACGGTTCCCGTTGGCACCAATGAGCGGATCCGCAAGCTGATCGCCTCCCATACGAATCATCCCTTCGATATCGTCTCTGCCCCTGAATTCCTCCGTGAAGGCTCTGCAATCCGCGACACCCTTCATCCCGACCGGATCGTGATCGGACTGGATAATTCGGCGCTTGAGCCGACCATGCGCGAGCTTCATAAGGGATTCACGGACAACGTGTTCGTTACCGATATCCGCAGCGCAGAGATGATCAAATATGCGTCTAACGCTTTTCTGGCGACGAAGATATCGTTCATTAACGAAATTGCCAACATTTGCGAAAAGGTAGGAGCTGATGTAACCGAGGTGGCAGAGGGGATGGGCATGGACCGGAGAATCGGATCTACCTTCCTGCAGGCCGGAATCGGCTATGGAGGCTCCTGTTTCCCGAAGGATACCAATGCGCTGATCCAGATCGCCGGCAATGTGGATTATGAGTTCAAGCTGCTCAAATCGGTCGTCGAGGTGAACAAAGGCCAGCGGTTCATGATCATCTCCAAGCTGCATGAATCGCTGGGCAGCCTGCGCGGCGCCGTGATCGGTATCTGGGGGCTTGCGTTCAAGCCCAATACCGATGATGTCCGCGAGGCACCGGCCCGCGAGATCGTGGAGGCACTCGTCGCCGAGGGGGCTACCGTGAAGCTGTATGATCCCATTGCCGCCGACAACTTCCGTAAGGAATACGATCATCCGCAGCTGCGCTGGTGCGGTCTGGCTGAAGAAGCCGCTGAAGGCAGCGACGCCGTCTGCCTCCTGACCGACTGGAACCAGTTCAAAGAGATCAACCTGCATCAGCTGGCAAAGACCATGCGCCGTCAGGTGCTGATCGACGGCCGCAATATCTATACCAAAGACCAGATCGAAGGCACCGGCCTGGAGTATATCTCTGTCGGACGCCCGCAGATGGGCGGCCTCAGCGGCTTCTCCGCCAGCGTGGCTGGCGCGGTTTAGCTGATTACGCGCCGAAAGTCGGCTGAGTGGTGGAATGAGAGGGGAAAATCCCTCTGAATGCGCCGAAAGTGGGCTGTGTGGTGGAATGAGAGGGAAAAATCCCTCTGGATGCGCCGAAAGTCGGCTGAGTGGTGAAATGAAGAGTATAAGTACCCTTGATTTATCGGATGCTGGCCGAATGGAGCAAATGAGGAGCACAAATGCCTAGTACTTAACTAACTAGCTTCTGCCGCCGCGAACTTGTGCGGCGAGCCCTTGGCACAAGAGTCTTGAATTCCGATCTTGAATTCCGGTCTTGAATTGCCGTGTTGAATTCCATTGTCTTGGATTCTGTTGCCTTATACTCTTGTTTTCTCTAGCCGCTAAATCAGCGGCGACGCCTTGGAACAAGCGGCACTTAAGAGTCTTTGAGCCTTTGGATTTTTCTCCGCCGCAACAGTAGGCGGCAACCAGGGATTCAACTGCTGCCGCGCAAGCATAGCGGCCGCGCCGCTCCCCTTGCCGCTACCACAAGCGGCAATATCGGATCTTTAGCCGGGAGCTTCGCCTGCGGGCGAAGCGGATGTAAAAGCACAGCCTGTTATGAAATGGAGCGGAGAGGAATTTTGGAGCTGTAGGAGCGTTAGCGTCCGCCTTTGTCTCCGGATGTTATCTGCTGCAAGCAATATAATCAACAGCATCTGGAGACAACAGCGGCCGTAAGCCCAAAATTCCTTGCAGCGACCCTCATAACAGGCGGGATTTTAACTCACAGCTCCGCAACAAGAAATACCCAATAACAATACGATATGGAGGGTTCACATATGAAACTGGTACTTCTATCAGGCGGTTCTGGTAAACGGCTCTGGCCGTTGTCCAATGATTCACGTTCGAAGCAATTTCTGAAGGTACTGGAAAGCCCGGCAGGTGAACCGGAATCCATGGTACAACGCGTATGGAGACAACTGCAGGAGACAGGAATGGCGGAGTCGTCGTACCTTGCGACCGGCCGCAGCCAGGTGGAGATGATTCAGAGCCAGCTCGGCAGCGAGGTGCCGATAATCGTTGAGCCGGAGCGGCGGGATACCTTCCCCGCTATTGCGCTGACGGCAGCCTACCTGTATTCCATCGCCGGAGTCTCCCCAAGCGAGACGGTGGCGATCCTGCCGGTGGACCCTTATGTGGAATCCTCCTTCTTCGAAACGGTATTACAGCTGGAGAACACCATGCTGGTGAGCGGAGCGAATCTGGCGCTGATGGGCGTAGTTCCAGAACATGCTTCAGAGAAATACGGCTATATCATTCCAACGAGCGCAGAGGCAGGGGCGAGCGGTTACCTGCAGGTGAGCCACTTCCAGGAGAAGCCGGACCGCAAGCAGGCCGAGGAGCTGATCAGCCGGAATGCCCTCTGGAACTGCGGGGTATTCGCTTTCCGTCTGGGCTACCTGCTCGATATCCTGCAGCGCAAAGGGCTGCCGCTGAATTACGAGGAGCTGCAGAAGCAGTATAAGCTCTTGTCCTCCATTAGCTTTGATTACGAAGTGGTGGAGAAAGAGGATAATATCGTTGTCCAGCCGTATGCCGGATTCTGGAAGGACCTGGGGACCTGGAACACCTTAACGGAGGAAATGACCAGCAACCATGTCGGCAAAGGGTTCGTGACCGCTGACTCCGAGGGCACCTGCCTCATTAACGAGCTGGATATTCCGATCACGGTGATCGGGGCGAAGGATCTGATTATTGCCGCCAGCCCGGACGGCATTCTGGTGACGCATAAGGCAGAAAGTCCGCGGATTAAGGAAGTGCTGAAGTCTTTTGAACAAAGACCGATGTACGAAGAGCGCCGCTGGGGCCACTACAAGGTGATTGATTATGTGAAATATGACGAAGGCAATGAGGTGCTGACCAAGCGGATCTTCATCAACGAGGGCAAAAACATCAGTTACCAGCTGCATCACAAGCGCTGTGAAATCTGGACTTTTGTCAGTGGGGAAGCAAGCATTGTGATTAACGAGAAGATGCACAACGTGAAGGCAGGAGATGTGGTAAGGATACCGGAAGGGACCAAGCACGCGATTCTGGCGCTTACAGATGTGGAATTTATTGAGGTGCAGACCGGCTCTGAGCTGGTAGAAGAGGATAACATTCGTATTACTCTGGACTGGGAGGATATAGGTCTACATCAGTTCATTTCGTAGGTCCAACTTATCTATTTAACCAATTGTTACGATTTTAAATCAGGCACTGAGAACTATTTTTTGGATAAATTTCGCCAATACTATACATTAAATTTGCATACTGACGATACTTACGGTAAGAGGGATTGATCCTTCCAAAACGACAAAGGCAAACCTAATCGAAAGATAGGGACGCAAAGCTATAGGGCCTTCGCAAGAGTGGCAGCCTGGCTACCGAAAGGAAGAGAATATTGTGAAAACTTACCGTAAGTCTCGTTTGCTCTGCACTGTGTTGTCGCTGGCCGTATTATTGTCTGCTGTACCTGCAGGACTCGGAATAGCCCCGTCATCGGTCAAGGCTGCTTCTGCTTCCGGAGCACCTGTGAATCCCAATGCTTCAGCCCAGGCTGTCAAGCTGCTGAACGATCTCTATGAGATCTCGGGAAATGGAATTATCACAGGGCAGCATGACTATTTCGAGAGCCCGGATGAGCTAAGCAATAAGCTGAAGGGAACAAGCGGACATTACGCAGCACTGCATGGTTATGAGCTTGGAGCGATTGGCGGACAGACGGAGAGCGGAGTTGCCAAGCAGCGCAAGAATATCGTCTGGAGTGCGACGAACTGGTCCAGAGCGGGCGGGATTGTCGCTATGACGTTTCACCAGAGCCTTCCGGGCACCAGATATGAATGGTCCAATGTGCAGAAGCCAATCACCCAAGCGCAATTCGACAAGTACGTAACCCCCGGCACGACTGAGTATAAAGCGCTGATTGCGGATCTCGATAAAGTGGCCGTTTCCCTGAAAAGCCTGCGGGATGCAGGTGTTCCGATTCTATGGAGACCTTACCATGAGATGAACGGCGGCTGGTTCTGGTGGGGGAAGAAGAACAATTTTGTTGCACTGTGGAATATAATGTATGACCGTTTCGTTAACGTTCATCAATTAAATAATTTGCTGTGGGTGTGGAACCCGAATGCGCCCAATTCCAACTCAGACCCCTACGAACGGACCTATCCGGGTGCGGACAAAGTAGATGTGCTGGCAGCAGATATATACAATAATGACTACTCGAATAAATATCATGATGAACTGTCCAGCCTGGCTGCCGGTAAACCGATTGGCATCGGGGAGAACGGTGAAATGCCAAGTATATCCAAGCTGAAGCTTACCCAGCAGAATTATGTGTTTATGATGAACTGGGGCAAGATGCTCTATGAGAACAACAGCACGGCGACAATCAAGAATTTCATGAATGACAGCTATACCCTGACTCGTGACCAATATAAAGCCTGGGCAGGACCTGTGGCAAGACCGACACTATCGCCAACAGCAACGCCTACACCTGTACCAACAGCAACGCCTACGCCAGTACCAACAGCAACACCTACGCCAGTACCAACAGCAACGCCAACGCCAACGCCTGTACCAACGTTAGCAGCACCAACAGTCCCTCCGGTACCGAAGCCAGTCCCCGTTCCCAGTGATACGGAACAGCCGCCCCTCCAGAACGGTCTGACGGGAGAATATTTCAAGAATATGACCCTCTCAGGCACGCCAGTGATGGTGCGCGGTGATAATGTGGTCAGCTTCAACTGGCGCCAGGGAACTCCGGCTGCTGCGCTGGGTACAGATGCCTTTTCGATCCGCTGGACCGGCCAGATTAAGCCTGCTTACAGCGAAACCTATCAGTTCTACACTACCTCGGATGATGGTATCCGCTTATGGGTGAACGGCACAGCAGTCATTGACAGCTGGGTCAAGCAGAGCGGGACAGTCCGTACCGGAAGCATAGCCCTTACTGCTGGGCAACAGTACGATATCAAGCTGGAATATTATGAGAACGCTGGCGATGCGAATGTCCATCTGATGTGGCAGAGCCCGAGTCAGGTGAAGGCTACCGTTCCGGCCAGTGCATTATATATAAAAACAAGCAATACCTCCATACCTGCTCCATCGGCAGCACCAACGCCAACAGCAACGCCGGCACCAGTACCAACACTAACGCCAACAGCAACGCCGGCACCAGTACCAACGCCAACACCAACAGCAACGCCGGCACCAGTAACTACACCGACGCCAACACCAGTGCCGACACCAACGCCGACAGCGGCACCTGCTCCGGTACCCACTCCTACAGCAGTACCGGAGAATCCTCCGGCTGCAAACGGATTGTACGCGGAATACTTCACTAATATGACGCTATCGGGCGATCCCGCTGTAGTGCGCACCGATGCTGTACTTGATTTCAACTGGCGTCAAGGCTCGCCGGATGCCGCCATCGGCATAGATTTCTTCTCCGTACGCTGGAGCGGCAAGATTAAGCCGCTGTATACTGAAACTTATCAGATCTATACCACTTCGGATGACGGTATCCGCGTACGGGTTAACGGTGAGCTTGTGATCGACAGCTGGGTGAAGCAGAGCGGGACCGAACGCTCGGGCAGCATAAGCCTGACCGCAGGCGAGCTGTATGATATTCAAGTAGAGTATTATGAGAATCAAGGGGATGCGAAAGCGCGCCTGATGTGGCAGAGTCCTAGCCAGGCCAAAGGAACGGTTCCGGCAAGCGCACTATTCCTCCCTTCCGCTTCCTAAGCTTATAAGGTCCGCAACTGTGTTCATTCTTGGCGCTGTTACTGGTTAAGACGTTACAATTATAAATCCTGTAAGCCCACTCTTAATGGCCCTGCTGATCAGCAGGGCTACTAAGCTATAGACGATTCCGGGAAGGCTTAGCCTCCCGGGAGACCTAGTCTACCGGAGCAGTGCGGCTGGAGAAAGGAGATTACATTGAACACTTACCGTAAATACAGGCTATATATAACCATTCTTCCTCTTATCCTTATCCTTTCACTGATCCCATGGGGGACGGGGGAGGGGCGCAGTCTTCCCGCAACCGCCAAGGTTACGACATCTGCCGCCTCCGTACCCGTCAAGCCCATTAATCCCTCGGCCTCCAAGGAGGCTTCCGCATTGCTCAGTTATCTCAGTGATCTCAGCGGCAAAGGCATGATTTCCGGCCAGCATGATTACCTGGAGAGCCCCGATGAATTCAACAACAAGCTCAAAAACACAAGCGGCCAGTATGCCGTTCTGCATGGCTATGAGCTGGGAGCGATAGGCAACCAGTCCAAGGAGACCATCGCCAGGCAGCGGCAGGCTGTCGTAAACAGCGCCATCCGGTGGCATGAGAACGGCGGGATTGTCGCCATGACCTTCCATCAGAATCTGCCGGGAACCTCCCCCATATGGACCAATGTCCATATGCAGCTTAGCCAGGATAAGTTCAATGCTTATGTGACCCCCGGGACTGCGCAGTACAAAGCGCTGGTTGCGGAGCTGGATGAGGTGGCGAAATATTTGGGTGAGCTGCGGGATGCCGGAGTCCCTGTCTTATGGCGTCCTTATCATGAAATGAACGGCGGCTGGTTCTGGTGGGGGCAGAAGGATAACTTCGTTAAGCTCTGGGACCTGGTGTACGACCGCATGGTGAACACGCATAAGCTCAACAACCTGCTGTGGGTGTGGAATCCGAATGCCCCGAACAAGTCGTCACAGCCTTACGCCGATTATTATCCGGGTGCCGCCAAGGTGGATATTCTAGCCGCCGATATCTATGACAATGATTTCAAGCAGTCTTACTATGACAGCCTCCTGAAGCTGGCCGACGGCAAACCGATCGGAATCGGGGAGAGCGGAGAGCTTCCAGACCCTGTCATCATGGCTCAACAGCAAAGTAAATGGGTATATACGATGACATGGGGGAAAATGCTGGTTGAGAATAACCCGCCCCTGAAAATCCAAAGCTTCATGAACCATAAATACACGGTATCCCGGGAGGATTACAAGCTTGCGATGGGCCCCAGACTCCCTGCGTTCGCTGCAGGTTCCCGGAAGGGTCTGAGAGGGCAGTATTTCGGCAATATGGACCTGTCCGGCTCACCGCTGCTTACCCGTAACGACAGCAGGATTCAGTTCAACTGGCACGGGAATTCACCGGCAACCGGCATTGCCAAGGATTCATTCTCGGTGCGCTGGACCGGGACGCTGAAGCCCCTCTACAGTGAAAAGTACACGTTCACGGCTTCCTCAGATGACGGCGTTCGTGTATGGATCGGCGGCAAGCTGATTATTGACAGCTGGAAGAACCAGAGCAGCGCCAGCAGGGAGGGCAGCATTACGCTCTCCGCGAATACCCCCTACTCGATCAAAGTGGAGTATTACGAGAACCGCGGGGATGCCAGCGTCAGTCTGATGTGGAGAAGTCCCAGCCAGAAGCAGATGATTGTTCCCCAGAGTGCACTGACGCTTCCTTAAGGAAACGTTACGTAAGCCCGGTATAGTGCAGGAGACCCCGGAAGAAAGCGAGGACAAGGGAATGAGGACTAGACTAAAAAAGAAACCCAACAAGCAACTTCACCGACTACTTAAATTTGCAGCATTGATCATTCTGTTACTGTTGTCCGTGTCTGTTTTCGGAGAGGATGGGACGAATACCGGCGAGGAGGGAGCCGATTTGTCTACATTGCCAACAGCCAAGGATGCCGGGCCGGAACTGCCGGAAGGGACTGTGATATGGAAGCTCGGCAAGCATGACGGTTCAGCGTCGGAGTTCAGGTCCGCAGGTTCTGCGGGGGTGAAAAAGAATGCCCGCATGGCTTCATCCGCAGCGAAGTCGGCAGAGCTTAAGACGCTGCCCTCCGGCCTGCACGGCGAGACCAATCCGGAGCTGCGGATTCAGTACGAGCTGGATAAGATCCCGGTTAACGGGGTCTTATTTCGCGTCAGCATTATAGATGCTTACAAAGCCGTACCGCAGATGAGTGTATTCTCCAACAGTCAGCTGTCAGGCATCATCCAGATTGCCGGTATTGCCGGAACAGGCAGCAAGTATGATTTCCGCAAAAGCTATGAGCTGTACATTCCCAAAGAGCAGCTGATCAAAGGCACCAACGAACTGACGCTGCGGACTGCGCGCGGCATCTATTCCTCGGAAGCAGAGGATAAGTACAACTGGTTTACATGGGATAATCTCAGTCTGGAGGCGCTGAAGTCTCCGATCAAGGAGCCGATTCACGGCAGCTATACGTTGACCGGAACCGTCGTGAACAACAAGCAGTTTTATTTTGACGAGGGTGCGGTTACCCATCTGCCTTATATTATGAAATGGCTCGGTGTTGCCTACAGCGGCAATATTATGCGCACCAGCTGTGCCAGTGATGTAGGCCGTTCCTGTGAGAACATGGAGGAATACTATAAGGTATTGAAGGATTACAATATGCAGGCCGTTGCGCTCTATCTGCATACAGGGGATATCAAGCTTAAGGCTGACGGGACACTTCCGGATGATGCTGAGAAGAAGCTGACGGATTATTTCCAGAAATACAGCCCTTATTTCCAGTACTATGAGGTGGATAATGAACCGGGTCTGTTCAACCGTTCCAAGGCGGTCAATCTGGCCATCGCCGAATGGCTGAACAGCAAGGGCAAGACGATTGCTCCGCATCTGCAGACCGTGGCCCCCGGATGGGCCTACTGGCCGGGATACAGCGAAGATTCCTGCGGCAACCAGAAGGGGCCGCTCAAGCAGTGCGGGGACCCGGACGGCTGGGAACGTGACCCGGCACAGCGTGACGAGCTGGAGGCCGTAACGGACTTGACGAATGGACACTCCTATGGCGATTCTTATATTTTCAGCCAAGGCGGGAGCTTCACAGAGAACCTGAAGACCTTTGGCGGAGCGGCGGACGGACTTAGCAAAAAAATGCTTGCCACCGAATTCGGTACCTCCGACTCCCATGTCGATGCTTATCAATACGGCGCCAAGGAGCGGACTTCGGCTGTCTTCGACCGGATTATGCGGGCACATCTCGGCTATGCCGATATGTTCGTCCAGCATGCCGCCTTCTTCAAGAACTTCAGCCTCTTCAAGTACGGCTTCAATCTGGAGGAGCATGATCCGGCCGCTACAGAGATCTACTACACGAAGGAAGGCGAGGACTCCCGCGTCAGTATCATGCGCCGGCTGGATCTGGCTTATGCTACGCACGGGGCTCCGCTGACCTACCAGATCAGCAACAAAGAGGAATTGGCCAATAAGCTGGTCTACGTTAGGGCCGTGGATACCTCTACGCTGGAGCCGCTGGCAGGCAGCAAGGCGAAGTCCAACAAGGTGCTTGTCAATTTCGTGAATTTTGAAAAAACAGAGCAGACCGTCAAGGTGAAGGTGACCCTGCCCAAGAAGACAATGTATGAAGGGGAGCGGTTCGGCAACGGGGACACGTATGAAGAGGCCCGCAGTTATATATCCGGCAGAATGGCTTCCCCTGAGCTGGAATTCACGGAGACGCTGGCCCCGGGAGAAGGCGTACAGTATATCCTGGAGCCTTCTTCCGAGGTGGCGGTCAGGGCGCCGCAAGGCTTGAAGGCTGCTGCCGTCAAAGGATTGTCCATGCAGCTGAGCTGGCTGGAAGCTCCCGGAGCAAGCTATGAAGTGCTCCGGGCTGACGGCCCCGGCGAGGCATTGAAGGTGATTGCAGCAGGAGTGAAGAGAACGGAGTACAAGGACAGCAAGCTGAAGGAAGGTACACTTTATACTTATGCTGTAAGAGTGTCCGGCTCTGGCGTGATGTCAGAGAAGACACAGATTACAGCCACCGGACTTGTCCCGCTGGCGCGGGCGGACTGGACAGTGACGTCGAGTGTTGATAAGGAGGCCTCCAATCCGGCAGGGGCGATTGACGGAGACCGGCGTACCCGCTGGGATACAGTCAAGCACCAGGCTTCAGGGGAGTACTTCCAGATTGATCTGGGCGCAGAACATACGGTAGAAGCAATAGATCTTGATTATCATTTATCCCCCTATGACTATCCGCGCGGTTACATGGTCCAGGTCTCGGAGGATGCCAAGAGCTGGCGACAGGTTGCAACGGGCAAAGGCCAGCTGGGAATGACCAAAATCGGGTTTACTCCGGTCAGCACCCGGCATATCCGGATTGTCCAGACAGGCTCCGGCGGCAACTACTGGTCCATCCAGGAGCTGCAGGTGTATTCAAGGGAATGAAGGACGGCATAATAACCTCCGTGGATTACAGCGCCCACCGGGGTTTTTTTCTGTCCGAAGATTCATAAATATACTATATATCAAGGGGCTTAGGCGCATACCCTGCTCCCGGGAAAGGTGTGAACCGGAACCATGACTCATCTTGCAGATCAAATTATTCTGCTGCTGGCGGCGTTGCTGCTGATCGCCGTGCTCTCCACCAAATTCTCCACCCGTTTTGGAATGCCCGCGCTGGTCCTGTTTATTGCAGCCGGAATGATACTCAGCCATTTCATTTATTTCAACAATGCTTCGCTCACGCAGATTGCCGGAATTTTTGCACTGGTGGTGATATTGTTCGAAGGCGGAATGCAGACGAGCATGAAGGATATCCGCCCGATCATGAAGCCCGCGTTGTCGCTGGCTACACTCGGAGTGCTGCTTACCACCGTAATCGTCGGTATTGCTGCCAGATTGGTGTTAGGTGTGCCCTGGGCGGAGAGCTTCCTGTTCGGGGCCATTGTCGGCTCAACGGATGCGGCAGCAGTGTTCTCTGTCCTCGGCGGCAAGAATATTGAGAAACGGCTGACCTCGACGCTTGAAGCGGAATCCGGCAGCAATGATCCAATGGCGGTATTTCTCACCGTGTCACTGATTGAATGGGTGCAGCATCCAGGTATGGCGGTATGGAGTCTGGTGCTGGCTTTCTTTTGGGAGATGGGAGTGGGTCTCCTGATCGGGATTGTGGTGGGTAAGCTGGCTGTATACCTGATCAACCGGATTAATCTGGACTCAACTGGACTCTATCCGGTGATGGCGGTCGGTTTTGCCGTTCTGACTTACGGGGTCTCGGCTATGGTACACAGCAGCGGACTGCTCGCCGTCTATGTTATGGGGCTGGTGCTGGGGAATTCCGAGCTGATGTACCACCGCACCATAATGAATTTCAATCATGGCTTTGCCTGGATGATGCAGATTGCCATGTTCATTCTGCTCGGACTGCTGGTCTTCCCGCAGGAGCTGGCGGCTGTCGCCTGGCAGGGGCTTCTGCTGTCTGTAATTCTGATGATCATCGCAAGGCCGCTGGGGGTCTTCATCAGTCTCTTGTTCAGCCGGTTCTCCTTCCGGGAAAAGACACTGATCTCCTGGGCCGGACTCAAAGGAGCCGTCCCGATTGTACTGGCGACCTACCCGCTGCTCGCAGGGCTGCCGCAAGGCAGGCTGTTCTTCAATGTAGTCTTCTTCGTAGTGCTGACTTCGGCGGTGATTCAGGGCACAACCATTTCGCCCCTCGCCTCGCGGCTGAGGCTGGTTGGCCGGGAGGGAGAGGCCCAGCCGTCCCTGATGGAGCTGGTGGCGCTCGGCAAGACAGACTCTGAATTCAACCATATCGGGATTAACCCGCAGATGCCGGTAGCCGGAATGCAGATTGCAGACATTGGTCTGCCGGATGATATTCTGTTCACAGCGATTATACGGAACAAGAGCATCGTAACGCCGCATGGCAGTACGGTTATTGAGCCGGGGGATACGGTATATGTGCTCAGCCCCAAGAGTAAGCGGGAGGAGATGCGCGCGATCTTCCGGAGCGGGAAAGGGAAGGCGGCGGAAGCGGATATCACTTCAATCTAAAGGGTACTCTAGGGAGATCATTGCGGTGTATTTACTGGATTGTGACAGAAATAACAGGATTATGACTAAGAGAAATGCTAAAATCTGGAGTAGATCAAAGATTGAGGACAACCAGATTGCATTCCATCAAAAAATATGTTAAATTGTATATAGATTTAGATCGAGTCTAAATACATCGAAATTTGAATACACATCCCGGGAGGTTATTAAAATGAGTACACAAGTCAAGAGCCACACTGAACTACATGCTGCATTGAATCGTCAGACCGCGAACTGGACTTTGCTTGGAGTGAAGCTGCATCACTACCACTGGTACGTCAGCGGAACCCAGTTCTTCACACTGCATGAGAAATTTGAAGAGCTGTACAATGAAGCTGCCGGGTATGTCGATGAGCTGGCTGAACGGCTGCTCGCGATTGGCGGACAACCGGCTTCCACCATGGCGCAATACCTTGAGCTCTCCGGACTGAAGGAAGCTGCCGGCGGAGAGAGTGCGAAGGAGATGGTCTCACAGCTGGTTAAGGACTTTGCTGCTATCGCTGAAGAGCTGAAGCAGGGAATCTCTGCCGCTGAGGAGCTTAGCGATCAGCCGACGGCGGATCTGCTGATCGGAATCCGGACCAGTGTAGAGAAATCGGCCTGGATGCTGAACGCTTACCTGGGTTAAATTCCGGGGATTACTCCCATACAGTTACAGATAGAAGAGCGCCCGCGTTAGACTTCACGCGGGCGCTCTTTGCTGTTGAATGGCACAGGTACATCAGCGGGAGCCTACTTAATAAAGACACCGCCAAAGGGCAGCGCTTCACGCAGAAACCGTTTGATAATGCCGTCTTCATTATTGTCGCGCTCGAAGCGCCTGCTCTGGCGCCCGGCCTGGAACAGTACCGGCCCGTGACCGGTCATCTTCCAGTGATAGCTCATATGCTGGCTGGCAAGATGGTTGCCGTAGACCGTAAGCTCAAGCTTGGCATTCTCGGGATAGGCGATAATACTGCCGGCATCCACATACAGCGGGTCAAAGGGATGCAGCTCGGCTTCACAGACCGTGCCCTCTGTCAGAATGCCGATGCTGCCACGGCCGGAGAATTTGACCTTGACGATATCCCGGGTAATCAACGCGTTTTTCATGCTCAGCACTCTCGTCTGCATCGTCACTCCTTTGCTGTAGAAGAAGAGATGCCTGAAATCATAGAGCAGATCACTTTTGCTGTCGAGCTGGATCGTCTTGACCCGGTAGCCGGGCGGAAGCGCGGCTGTGAACCGGCAAGGGCCGGTCATGTCCGAGCGGATCAGCTTCCGCTTGCGGTACATGCCCTTCACATCCATGAACCGGTCGGCCCGTCCCGATGAAGGACCCTGATACGCTATGATCTGCTGCGGATGCAGCACATGGACCTCTTCATTCTCCGCAACGCTAAAAGCAACAGCTTGTCCGCTGCCGCTGTCGCCTTCATCCTGAATATCAATGTTCATCTTGGAGCCTCCCTTCATGCTGTGCCGGTATTTACGCAGCCGCTGCCTGCTCCGGGCTTAACGCAGCCGGTCACTCTTTCTGGAACGGTGGCGCATTGTGAAGCGCAGCAGCCGGATCAGCAGGAAGTACCCCAGGACCAGGGCGAGTCCGGCGATGACCGTCACCTTAATCCGGTTGAAGTAATTCTCCCTCGCCGTCCGGTCGTTCTTCAGCTCATCGACGACCTGGCTGAGCTGGCGGTTCTGCTCCTGCAGGGCAGCATTCTGGGCCTGATACGTCTGCATCTGCTGCAGGCTGTCCGTCAGCTGGTCCTTGGCTTCACCCAGATCCTCCTTCGTCTGCTGAAGCTCCTCCGCAGTCTTCTGGTAGCTCTCCTGCAGCTTGGTGACTTCTCCCGGAAGCTCTGAGAAGCTCTGTAATCCGTTGTATATGTCATTGAGATAATTGGCCTTGGCCTGAGGCATATCGAAAGTGAAGGTAATGCCGAGCAGCAGCAGGGAGGAACCCAGCAGCTTCAGCATAACTCCTGTTAACCGTCTTTTCATTAGCAGATCACCACCTGTATAGCTAGTTGTCTTCCTATTTTATCATAGCTGCCTGCCGTTTGGACAACACGTGCTGTAGGCATAATTACCCGTACTGCCCATAGAGAGAACCATAGAAGTAATACAGCGTACAGGCAGTGATGGTTTCTGTTATATTGAGTGTCGGTGCAAATTAACGTATACTGTGAACGGAAAGGGGCTGTTACTTATGAATAGATGGCTCAAAACACTGCTGATCCTGGCGGGCTCCGCCCTATTGACCCGGTTTATTCCGTTCTCCTCCTTATTCCGTAATCTGGATACGATGTTCCATGAGTTCGGCCATGCCCTGATGACCCTGCTGCTCTCCGGAAATGTGCTGCGCATCGAGCTGTATTCCGATCATAGCGGTGTAACCTATTCAGCAATTGCAGCCGGGGGCAAGGCGATACTG
Organism: Paenibacillus tritici; assembly: GCF_013204885.1. Lineage (GTDB taxonomy): Bacteria > Bacillota > Bacilli > Paenibacillales > Paenibacillaceae > Paenibacillus_AQ > Paenibacillus_AQ tritici. The sequence goes on along the minus strand of NZ_JABMKX010000010.1, from coordinate 155,152 downwards.
GTGTCGCTGGCGGGATATCCTCTGGCTTCACTGTTCGCAGTGCTGCTGTTCTACTTATATAGTAGAGACAAGCGGCAATGGGGGCTGATCCTGGCCAGTCTCGTAGCGCTGATCATGCTTGTGCTGTATGTGCGGGGCGGCTTCGGGATGCTCTGGCTGAGCGGATTCATTCTATTGAATGCTGCCATGCTGTTCCTCTGGCCGAAGGTCAGCAAATATTATTACTTATTTCTGGCGTTTCTGACTCTGGAAGAATCTGTAATGGGTACGTTATTCCTGGTCTCTGCTTCCATTCTGACCCCCTCCCGTGCAGGGGATGCAGCGAACCTTGCCCGGTTGACCCCATTACCGGCGGTCCTGTGGTCCCTGCTGTTTTTTCTCTTCGCGCTGCTGTGCGCAACCTGGGCGCTGGGGCTGTTCTTCAGGAAGGAGCAAGCCGGCAGGCGGGCAAGAAGATTATAATGCGCAACATTTTGTTCGTCATAATTTGACAAAAGAATAGACTTTCGCAAAGAGGCAATCCCCTTTAGGGGGAGGTTGGCTCTTTTTTTGTCGATATTATAGGACCGAACATACATTCCATGACAAGGAGTTGTCCGCCAATATTGGTACATTAATAGAAGACCCAAAAAAAGAAAGAGGTGGAAATATGCAAGCAAGTATTCAGACCCTGTTTACATGGAGTCAGGATCGTATTTTGGCAGGCGGCGCGAAGAAAGTCGTTCTGCTTGTGGAGTGGACAGGAGTAGCCCAAGGTGAGGATTTCCGCAAGAGAAGCCGCAAGGTAGTAGCCCGGGATATTGAGCTGAGAGTGTGGCTGGAAAGCCATGTCAAAATAACAGGATGTTACGGTTGTAGTGCAGAAGAAGGAGAGGGACGGTCACTACTCCTGAAGCTTGGCAAAATCCATTCCGGACAGCGCAGGTACATCGCCCTGGAATTTATGATGAAGGGGATGCCTGCAGGCATCCATGAAGCCCTGTGGCTGCAGTGGCAGTTCAAGCAGCCTTCAGTGGAACGAATCCGCGAGCTGCCCCTCAAGAAGCTGGGGATTGAATATTCCCACCATACCGACCTGCTGGGCTCCCGCTGCTGCTTCCATGTAGAGAAGCATCTGGAGCTGCTGCACACAGCGGCGCTGCTGGCGGAAGCCGGGGAGGCCCGGATCAGGAACAAGCCGGATGTACCCTCTGACAAGCTGCGCAGACAGGCCGACCAACTGCTGCTGATGGCCGCGCGCTCCGGTGATATGCAGCTCCTTAAGGAAGCGGAGACACTGTATAAAAAGCTGGAGGTGGAGAATCTGCCATGGAGCAGGACGGGGATGAGATAATTACAGGAACGCTGCGTAGATATAATAGGCATTACTTATACATAGGACTCAAACTAAGAATCTCACTCCCGGAACAGATAACAAATTGCGTAATATATAAATGTGGTAATATAGTAAAATAGTTCTATTATATTTTCTTATCTCGGTTATTACATCCTTGGTTATAGATATATATAACTAATTTATTTAAAAATAATGGGTCTATTTTACCATAAGTCAAGGAGAACTGAATATGACAGACCGATTAATCAGGCTGATGCGCATCATTACGCTAGTTCAGGCCAAACCGGGAATTCTGGCCCGTGAGCTGGCGGAACGATGCGGCAACAGCGAGAGAACGATTTATCGGGATATGGATGCGCTGAGTGCCATGCATATCCCCATTACCCATATGGGGCACGGTAAAGGGTATGCTTTTATCGGGAATTTCGCATTGTACCCCCTGGATTGGTCAGAAGAGGAAGAAGAGGCCTTTTCACAGTTGCGCAGTATTATGACGGATATCAAGCCTTTACTGCCCCCCAGCTTCGAGGATGCATATGAGAAAGTGATGGCCGCTGATTATAAGCAAAAGGCAGAAAGGGAAGAAACAATGGAACGTACTAAAAAGGAAGCCGGACAGCATTGGGTGGAGAAGAACGGATCTCAGGGAGATCAGCCATTCTTTCTGACTGACATTCTGGATGCCGTTATGAAGCAGAGAAGCATACAGGCCGACTACAGGGAGAACGCATACGAAGAAAAAGGTATCCGAATTGATCCCTATTGCCTGGTCCCGCTCGAGAATCGTTTTCACCTGATTGGTTTTTGTCACCGCTTCGGAATTATCCGCACCTTTCATATTAACGGTTTTTCCAGTGTGAATCCGCTGGACCGATGGTTCTCCAAGGATCAATTTGATCTGCAGTCCTTCATGGAGCAGAAGTGGTCCCTCGAGCAGGATAGCCTGCAGGTTGAATTCCGGGTCAAATTCTCACAGCGCATGATGGAACAGCTGAAGCATGAAGAGATGTTCGTGAAGCCGAGCAGGGTGGACCGCCAGAACCGCAGCCTGCACTTCAAGGTCGCTGTGGAACAGGATATCGGCTTCGTCCACTGGATTATGAAATACAAGGAAGAAGCTGAGATTATGGAGCCGGAGTATTACCGGGATGTGCTGAGACATCAGCTTGAGAAATGGCTGTCGCTATACAAATGATTATCGTCCTCTAAAATACTTTTCTAACCGGGCATTTGACCTTCGTTCAATTTAAACAAAAGAGGGAGAGACGTTGTCGGTAGGTCAAATAACCAATTAGGCCGTAAGGGCCTGGTTGGTTTTTTTGTGAAATTCCGAACAATATTGAAATCACTTCGTAATGTAGATTGAAAGGGTGGCGGAGAACAGATGATGACCGACAAACAGCTTGTTGAAGGATGCAAGTCCGGTCAGCAGGAGCATCTTGAGCTTCTCATTGTCAGGTATAGGGATGATTTGTACCGGTTCTGCCGCCACCTTACACTGAACCGACAGGATGCGGAGGATCTGTTCCAGGAGGTATGGGTTCGGGTGGTCCGCAAGCTGGAGAAGTATGATGCACAGCGTCCCTTTAAGCCTTGGCTTTTCCAGGTGGCCTTTAATATGTACCGCGATCACTACCGGAAGTGGAAAAGTGTATATGCCCTTTGGACATGGTTGTCCTCAGATGCTGAGCTTATTCAGATCAGAGACCCGGCTTCTTCGGCAGAAGAGAAGCTGCTGCGAAATGAGGAGCACCGGTTACTTGAGGAATGCCTGCGGAGTCTGCCCAAACGTTATCTTGCGCCCTTAGTGTTGTATTACTATGAGGAGTTCAGCTATGAGGGCATTGCGGAGGTACTTGGTGTTCCCATCGGAACTGTCAAATCCAGATTGAATCAAGGGAAGAAGCTGCTGCACAATCTAATGAAGGAGATGAAATAATTGAAGGAGCCCAGAGACGAAGACCAACTGCTGACGGAATATTTCAATATATCTGTCACACCATCGCCAGAGCTTGTCTCTAATACGATTCAGCGGATACATGGGCGCGGGAGGATAAGAATGCTTGCCGGGTTAATGAGCCTGCAATGGCTAATTCTAGTCCTGTCAGGCATATGTTTCCTGGCCGGTCCGGCTGCCCTGCAATGGAAAATCAGCATGGGGCTGCTGTTCATCCTACTTCCAATGATTGCAGCAGCCTTAGTAATGTACCGTACTATGGGAAGCGGGGGAGGATCTTATGAAAGTTCACCTAACCGTTGAGAAATTCGTGTTTTGGGCGCTTACGCTAATCATTCTGTTCAGCTGCATTGCACTGGGATATGGCATAAGTCCTTATATGGATGAGTTTCTGGAGGAGAATCGGACCTGGCTTATCGTGATGAGCCTGCTGGCCTTGCTGTTCCTGAGCCTCAATATTCTAATTGCAGTATTCATTTACAAGGACGCTTCACGGCGGAGGATGAATGCCTGGTTATGGATGACTGCGGTCATCTATATTCCTAACTTCATCGGCCTGATCCTCTACCTCCTGGCCAGAAAACAGCATCACATTCACACAGCGTCTGATGAAGTTAAGGGTATCCAATGTCCGCACTGCGGGCATCTAATCTAAACCGGGGAGTGCTGAAGATTATGCACAAGAAATGGATCACACTGGGGATTGTAGTATTAACGGCTTCTATGTTGCTGACAGCCTGCGATAAGAGATTAATGTTCGTCGGGTCCAGTACCAAGAGTAAGATAAGTGCATCCTACAAGCTTTTTACGGGTACGGAGGAGAAGAAGCTGAGCATGAAAAGCGGCGAAACCATCAGCATGGATTACAGTTCCAAGGTGGAAGAGGGGCAACTGTCTATGAAGTTGTATGGCCCGGACAATACGGTGCTTACTGAACTGGGAACCAATGAATCCGGAACCGAGAAGGTAGCTGCCGACAAGGATGGGAAATACCGGATTGAAATTAAGGGTGAAGAAGCCAAAGGAAGCTTCGAGGTTGCATTCAAGGTGGAATAATAGTCTACAAGGGGATGTGGGAGTATGGAATTTGGTACATTTACAATCGGGGAGAATGTGGATTCGAAATTCTGGCTGATGTTATCGCCACTCATAGTTCTTCAGCTTGTGTTGTGGATCGTCGCGTTCGTAGATATGAGCAGACGAACCCGGTTTCGCTTCGGAAATAAGTGGATATGGTCACTGATTATACTCCTTGGCAATTTTCTTGGACCTGTAGCTTACTTTCTATTCAAAGGAGAAGAAGAGTGAGTTATATTCTGGAAACCGGGCAGTTATGCAAAAAATTCGGAGCCTTCACGGCTGTAAATAATATCACTGTAAAGGTCCCCGCACTATCGGTTTATGGCATATTGGGAGCCAACGGAGCAGGGAAAACAACTACCTTGAAAATGCTCTGCGGGCTGTCGCGTCCGACTTCGGGGAGTATCCGGATTGATGGAGAAGAATTGCAATTCGGTAAGACTCACGATTCCCGGCTTGGTTTCGTACCGGATGTCCCGCAATATTATAAATGGATGAAGCCCAGAGAGCTCATGCTGTTTGTAGGGAATCTGCATCATAAGCAGGGGCCTTCGTTAACCAGCCGAATTGATGAGCTGCTCCATAAGGTTGGACTTGAAGGGTGCAACCAAAAGATAGGAAGCCTCTCGCGGGGAATGAAACAGCGGCTTGGCATTGCTCAAGCTTTGATCTCTGAGCCTACGATTCTTGTACTTGACGAACCGACCTCCGCGCTCGATCCGATCGGCAGAAGTGAAGTAATGGATCTTATCCGGTCCCTTGCGGGTGAACTGACCGTATTATTGTCCTCACATAATCTTCATGATGTTGAAGAAATCTGCGACCGGATTCTGATGATGGATCAGGGGAGGGTGATTGCAGATGATTCGCTGCTTAGCATTAAGAGCCAATTCGCCTTAAATACACTTGAGCTTCAGACTGAGGACATGTATCTTCTACAGTCCGCAGCTTCCTTGTTAAGCGGGCATTCAGAGGTGCTGGAAGTAGAGATTCTGGAAGACAAGCAATCATTAAGCATAAGTGTAGTTAATTTAAGGGCAGCACAAATCTATATTCCCAGTATGATGTCGAGTGCCGGGATTCCCCTTTCCTTGTTTAAAGTGACGGAACCAACCCTTGAACAATTTTTTCTGAAAATGGTGACGGCCCGATGAATGTTAAGGTGCTTTTTAGAAAAGATCTGAAAGAGCTGATCGTGAGCAAAAAAATGCTGATCTTATTGGGTGTATTCGTATTTTTTGCCCTGTCAGGGCCGCTTTCAGCGAAGTTCGAACCGGAATTAATGAAGGCTTACTCCAGTAAATTAGGTCCCGGCAGCATCATTAATGTCCCCGCTCCTGTATACACCGATGCCTACAAGGATACTTTTAATAATCTGAAGCAGGCGGGAATTATAGTAGTGATTCTCTTGGTTTGCAGTACAATTGTTGATGAGAAAAGAAACGGGACAGCCGCCTTTCTGTTGACCAAGGGACTCTCCAGGTCTTCTTTTTTATTAAGCAAAATTGCTTCAAGAGTACTGATCTTCACTCTTGCTTGCGGTGCAGCCAGCTTCGTATGTATCTTGTATACCTTTATCATTTTTGGTGAGTTTTCCATTCCGAATCTGTATTTGGCTTTTCTGTTGTACTGGATTTATGGGGTTTTTATAATCTGTGTTTCCATATTGGTCAGCGTGCTTGCCCGAACGTTTACGCAAGCCTTTTTTGCCGGATTCGTGGCCTATTTCGTTATAAGCCTTTTGAATATGGTACCTTATCTTAACCGCTACTTGCCCGGAAGGCTGAACACCATTATGTCCGATATCCTCTCGGAGAAAACCCTGCCCGATCACTGGACTATTCCTCTGGGCATTACACTGCTACTCTCCATATTGTCGGTCTTGCTTAGCCAACGGATATTCAAGGAACAAGAATTATGAGGTTAATCCTAAAGTTGACGGGCCCTTTCCTTAATCATAGGACGGGGTCTTTTATTTGTTATTGGGGATTAAACTTCATAAATTCGATACTATTTATAGCTAAACATATACAAACATAACTAAATATATAGAATAATGAAAATTCATATGATAGAATATCACCTAAATATACATGGATGTATTTAGGGAGGTATGGGCTTGCTGAAGAAGTGGATTGTGGGATTGCTGGTGCTTATCCTGGTAGCGGGAGTGTCTGCCGGTTCGTTAGGGGATGCAGAGGCGGCAGTTAAGAAGACGGAGATTATGGTCTCCGCAGCGGCGAGTCTGCAGGACAGTCTCGACAAGATCGCGGTTCAATATGAGCAGCAGCATCCTGAGATTAAGCTGGTGTTCAATTACGGCGCCTCCGGTACGTTGCAGAAACAGATCGAACAGGGCGCACCGGCAGATGTATTCTTCTCGGCAGGCGATAAGCAGATGAAGGCGCTGGTGGACAAGGGCTTGATCGGGCAGCACAAGATGCTGCTGAAGAACCAGCTGGTCGTAGTCGTTCCTTCGGACTCGAACACGAAGCTTACAACCCTTACAGACCTTACCGGGCAACCCTTCCGAAAGATTGCCCTAGGGCAGCCGGAATCGGTACCAGCCGGACAATACGCCCAGCAGTCCTTAACAGCGAAGAAGGTATGGGATACGCTGCAAGGCAAGCTGGTCTTCGCCAAGGATGTCCGCCAGGTACTGTCCTATGTGGAAACAGGGAATGCAGATGCCGGCTTCGTCTACAAGACGGACGCGTTAACCTCGAAGAAAGTGAAGATTGCCCTGACCGTAGGGGAACATGTACATAAGACGATTCATTATCCGGCCGGAGTTGTGAAGGATTCCCGGCATCAGGCGGAAGCCACAGCCTTCTATCGGTATGTACAGACTTCTGCTGCAAGTTCGGTCTTTAGCAGCTACGGTTTTCAATTGGCCCAATAAGTAATTCTGAGTAGATGGGGTGGAAGAAATGGAGATCAATTGGACTGATTTTTTCGCCCCGGTCTGGCTGTCGCTTAAGATTTCGGTATTAACCAGTCTCATCGTATTCCTGCTCGCAGTGCTAGCTGCCCGTAAGATGGCTGGACGCAGGTTCTTCGGACACAACCTGGTCGAGACGGTCCTGCTGCTTCCGCTGGTTCTCCCGCCGACAGTAGTCGGCTTCGTACTGCTGGTGATCCTCGGGCGGCGGAGCTGGATCGGCAGGCTGTATGAACAATTCACGGAGCAGACGATTCTGTTCACCTGGGGGGCGGCGGTCATTGCCGCAGTCGTGGTGGCTTTTCCGCTCGTATACCGCACAGTCAAAGCAGGCTTCGAGGGTGTGGAGAAGGACCTGGAGGATGCGGCGCGTGCGCAGGGTGCCAGCGAGCTGCAGGTGCTGCGTTATGTTACCCTCCCGCTGGCGGGCCGCTCACTGGCTGCCGGTTATGTGCTTGGATTTGCCCGCGGGCTGGGTGAGTTCGGGGCAACGATTATGGTGGCCGGGAATATTCCGGGACGCACACAGACGGTGCCCACTGCAATCTATGTAGCGGTGGACGGAGGCAACATGACCCTGGCCTGGATGTGGGTAGGCTCGATAATCGTCATTTCCGCGCTTATGCTGATGTTCGTGAACCGCCGTTCCTGATAGGCTACAAGCAAGGCCCCTGTCTTCACCTGGATTTCGGGTGAGGATAGGGGCCTTTTCGTTAAGAGACAGTGAAAGATGCCGGGAACAGCAATAGCAAGGTTTTTGGATGCGCCTGCAGTATCCGGTAGTAACAGGTGATTGACGGTAATAGATGGATTTCCTCCACTTGCTTAGGAACAAAATAACCCTTTGGAGGACATAGTTGGAAAAAAGGCACTTACTAGGCTACGTATGGATCGGATTCGAGGATATGCATGAAATTAAATAGCATTTATCCAACTAATCCCCTCAAATACTGCCAAACATCCAAATTAAGATACATTTTTCCAACTATATAAGAGGAAGCCAGTAACAGGCACCTCATAACAGTAACCTCATAACAGGAAACTCATAAGAGGCGCCTCATATCAGTAACCTCATAAATGGGGTCCTCATAAGACGCTAGTCAGCTAGCGGACGCCCCACTTTGCTTAGCAAGGATTTCGTCCGGAGTAGACGCTTCCGCCACCACCGGAGGTTGTTACATCACCGTACCCTGCCGGCGGTAATCGGATGGGGAGACCCCGGCCTCTTTTTTGAAGATGCGGTTGAAGGAGCGGTAGTTCTCGAATCCGATGGATTCGGAGATTTCGAAGGTTTTCTGATCGGTGGTGAGCAGCAGCAGCTTGGCCTGTTCAATCCGCAGGCGGGTCAGATATTGGATGAAGCTCTCCCCGACGGCTTTCTTGAACATGGAGCTGAAATAAGGCACGCTGTAATTGATCGAAGCCGCCAGCTCCTCCAGCTTGTAGGGATAGCTGAGGTCTTCGCGCATCTGCTGAATGATTCTTGTGATGGAGGCGTCAATCTTCCGGCCGCCCTCCTGGAGCTGCTGGAGCTTGCGGAAATAATCGCAGGTCATCTCGTGCACGGAGTTGAAGGTCTGACACCGCTCTATTTTTTTGCGCAGGTCGGCTTCAAGCTCCGCACCGCCATCGGCTCCGATTACGTTATGGCTCATATCCAGGAAGACTCTCAGATACAGCGATTTGACCTGCTCCGGGTCCCAGGATTGCTCCATGGCCTGACGGTACAGGGACAGGCGCTCCTGCTCCAGTGCCGCCGTATTGAGATGCGGCTCCAGCAGCGCTTTCTTCAGCACCTTGCTCCAGAACCGGCTGAGCGGCTCGGGAATCCGCTGGAAGCTGGAGAGCTGCTCCCACTCTCCAATGCCGATGCTCTCATCACAGCGGTAAAAGAACGGGTAGGGTGCAGAAGCCAGCCGCTTCAGCGCCTCCGGCCATTCCCCCAGACCCTGTTCGAAGCTGCACAGCAGAGCGATGCATCTCATTTTGAGATTCGCGGCAAAAGACTCCAGCACCTGCTCCAACAGGCTCGGGCGCCCTGTCCTCAAGGTATCGGTATATAAGGCGAGGAACCGCCCTTTGTCGAGGGCGATGACTTTATGCGGACCTATGCTGCCAAGCAGCTCCTTCAGCACGTTCACGCCGGCAAATTGCCACAGCTTCAGCTCCTCCAGCTGGTCTAACGGGAAGCGCAGGGAGTTGCGGTCCAGCTCCAGCAGCAGGGTCTTGAAGCCTTGGCCGTGAAGCGGAAGCTGGGATTCCTCCAGGCTGCGCAGCCACTTGGCTTCGGCCGCCGGACTGCGCAGCATGTCCAGGAACAGGCTTTGCTCGATCTCCACTTCACTCAGCCGCACCTGCTGCTCCAGCTGCAGGTAATTATCCCTTGTCTCATCGCGTGAATCCGCCAGGACCGCCAGCTCTTCCATCGTCCGGGTTAACAGGCCCGGATCAGAGAGGCAGTCATCCTTAATCAGATAGGAGGCTGCCTTCAGATGAATGGCCTGCTGGGCATAGTGGAAGTCCTGATGACAGGTCAGGATAATAATCTGCGGCGCACGCACCCCGCTTCGCTCAATCTCGCGCAGCATCTCCAGCCCGTTCATTCCCGGCATCGTAATATCGGTGACGACAAGCTCCGGCTTATGCTTCAGGAACAGCTCCAGCCCGTCCCGGCCATCTTCAGCTTCGCCGACAAGGGTGAACAGATCTGCACGTTCTTCAATGAAATGGCGGAATACCGTTCTTGCCGGAATCTCGTCTTCTACCAGGACAACTCTATAGTGATTCATGATGTTCCTCCCTAATAAGAACGGTCTCGGACGGCAGCAGCATACGGATGATCAAGCCTTCGCCCGGCGTACTGGAGAGCAGAATCTGGGTACCTGATCCGAATAGCAGCTTCATCCGCATCCATACATTCTGCAGCCCGATATTCTCCGTGGACTCTTCCTGCTGGAGATGGAGCTGCAGCTTCTTCAGTTCAGCCTCTTCAAGACCTGTACCATCATCCTTGACCTCAAGGATAATATGGCTCCCGCCCGGACTGCTGAACACGCGCACAGTGATATGTCCTTCCGTTGCCTTGCGCGGGAGAATGCCGTGGAACACGGAGTTCTCAATCAGCGGCTGAAGACTCAGCTTAGGAATCTGCATCCCTCTCAGCGGCTCCTCAATTTCAGCCTCCAGATGGATCTGGCACTTGTAGCGCATATTGAGCAGTCCGACATAATCCGCCAGATAATCAAGCTCCTGCTGCAGCTGCACCGTCTGCTCGAAGTTCTCCATCGAATACCGCAGCAAGGCCACCAGCCGTCCCATCAGCGAGTTAATCTTCTCATAATCCTTCATCATGGCGAACATGCGGATCGTATTTAAGGTATTGTACATGAAATGGGGGTTGATCTGCGATTGCAGCGCCCGGATCTCCAGCTTGCGCTTCAGGTCCTCGGAATCATGCAGGTCGGCCAGCAGATCCTGAATGCGGACGGCCATTGTATTGAGCATCCGCCCCAGATCGCCGATCTCATTGTTAGCGAAATGCGTGACCCGGGCATCAAAATGCCCTTTCTTCAGTGCATCGACCTGCCGCTTTACAGCCTGTAGAGGCCGGTAGAGCTGATACCCGAAGCCGACCACGCACAGCGCCCCGAGCAAGGCCAGAAGCACCAGGAAATAAGTGACGGTCCGGCGAATAATCTCGGCGCTGGCTGTAAGCTCCTTGGACGGAATCTCCGAGAGCACGATCCACTTGTCGTAGGTGGAGGTCTGTTTCACTGAGACAATGGAGGAGCCAGCTGCGAACTGGTCCGGGCGGTTCAGCTCCTTCCAGCGCTTCAGAATCTCCTGCACCCGCTGCGTATCCTCCTGTTTCTCCAGCTTACTGGTGGTGGCAATGCTCAGGCCGTCTTCGGTCAGCAGCGAAATAGAGCCCTTGCTCCCAAGCTGAATATTCTCGATCTGCTGCTGGTATTGGCTGTTGCTCATGGAGATCAGCAGCACTCCCTTAAGGTCCTTATATAAATCGAAGGGAACCCGTGAGATATAATAGGTGGAGGAATTCAGGATGGCAAGCTCCGGCAGCGAGTGTTTGTCCAGGAACAGATTCGGCCGTCCCGAAGCGAGATACGCTTCAATCAGCGGACGGTACGGGGACGCTTCCAGGGTGGCCGGGGCTTCCGTGGAGGAGAGGACTTCTCCTGTAACGGCCGAATAGACCTGCAGGCCTTCCACATTCCCGATAATGGCTGAGGCGCTGCTGAGCACCGAGATCAGATCCTTTTTGCGGACAACCTCTTCAAAATACTGGGCCGAAGGCGACACCAGTGCCCCTTGAATGGACGAGATCCGTGAGTATTGCTCACTTAATTCCCTCAACCGGGTCATCGTTAATTCGATACGGTCCACGACCTGATTGACAAGCTGGGCATTCAGGCGGTTCACCTGCTGCTCTACAGTTGTACTGGATACGCTTACAGAGATAAAGGACAAGACAATCAGCGGGATCACAGAGATGGCGAACATGACCACAATCATCTTAATATAGAAGCTCCGCCGCAAAAAGCTGAAGAAGGGTGAATTCATAAGGGCCACATCCGTTACTGGGTTTTGGAATACGGATACCGGGCAGGCTATCCTATACAGATTATAGTACATTGTAGAAACGGGAGAAACATCGAACCCGGCAAATCTTAAAAATGGTGACACTTTGGCTGGAATCCGGCATGTTCTTAAGTCCTGACGTCTTCTATAATCCAAAGTGTAAGCACGATGTAAACGCAATCAATACAAGCAAATGGGGGATGACAATGAGTTTCAAAAGAAAGCTTGTACCGCTTGTAGCCACAGCGGCGTTGATGGTAACTACCCTGGCGGGCTGCTCCGGCGATAAAAATTCAGCGGCAGGCAGCACAGCGGCACCGGAGGGTGGAAGCCAGAACGGTACAGCCGCCAAGCCGGCCAGCATCAAGGCGATGACCATTCTCTTCGGCAATCCGCCGGAGATGACGAACAACAAAGCCCTGGAGGACCTGGAGAAGCGCGGCAACGTAGATCTGAACGTAACCTTCGTGCCCTCTGAGGCCTACACCGATAAGCTCTCCGTGGCGGTATCCGCCGGAGATTCCTATGACCTGCTGCTGATGGACGGAGGGAAGGACGACAAGTTCAACAACCTGGTGAAGATGGGTGCCTTCCATGACCTGACCCCATATCTGGAGAAGACCAAGAATATCAGCCAGATTGATGAGGTGGTCTGGAACGGTGCCAAGATTGAAGGCAAAATATACGGCGTTCCCCGGCCGCGCGGCCTCTACGGCGGAGGCGAAGCCAATATCCTGATCCGTAAGGACTGGCTGGACAAATATAATCTGCCCGTACCGAAGACGATGGATGAGCTGACGAATGCACTTGCGGTGTTCAAGGAGAAAGATCCGGCAGGCGGCGGCAAAACCATTCCGTTCACGATCTACGGTTCAGACGGTGTGAGCAGCCCCGGTCCCTTCTCGGGCGTACTCCCGATCCAATATGCCTTCGGCATTCCTAATGTGTGGAAGCTGGACGGAGAGAAGGTTGTCCGTGATTTCCAGACTCCTGAATACAAGGCATTCCTGGAGTGGCTGAGAGATTCCTGGAGCAAAGGCCTGATTGACAAGGATGCGCCGGTACTGAAGAACCAGGGTCAGGCACGGAGCAAATTCCTGGCAGGCACAGCGGGGGCTTTTGTCGGGAATGTCAGTGATATCGTAGAGACTAATGTCGAGAAGCTGAAGCAGACAGACCCGAAGGCTGAAATCGCGATTGTGGATGTGCTTGAAGGCGCGAACGGACAGAAGGGCGTTTCTATCCTCTCCGGATACTACGGACTGTGGGCGATTCCAAGCTCTGTGCCGGAAGACAAGGTGCAGCAGATTGTCGATTTCCTTGATTTCTCCGCTTCCGAGGAGAATGTAGCGTTCTCCAAAGCCGGAGTCACTGGCATTCATTCCAGTGAGTTCAAGGATGGAATGGCTGTTCAGACTGAGGAGCAGAAGAAGCAGTATGAGCTGGATAAGCCGAATAACTTCATTCTGGAGAACCGGTCAGATCCATATGTGTACGCCAACTCCAAGGAACCGGACATCCTGGCGCTCCAAAAGGCTACACTCGATACGATCAGCAAGATCGGGGTGGAGAATCCGTTCCTCAGCTACAATTCACAGTATGCCAGCAAGAATCCGGACAGCTATAAGAAGATGAGTGCGGTCATGACGAAATATGTGCTGGGTGAAGGAGCTTGGGAGGATGTGCAGAAGGAGATTGATGCCTGGACTACCGGTGCAGGGGTGCAGATTACCAAGGAACTGCTGGATCAGTACAAGGCAGAGCATCAATAAATAACAGCTTACACAGAAAAATAACATATAAACAAAGGCAAAGAGGGGGGCTTCCCCCTTTCTCTTGAAATATAAGGATGTAAGGGTTCGCTTTCCCCATCATCCTTATGTTTCTCGCTGAATTTGCCCATGGATAAGGAGGTTTAGCCTGTGCAGAGAGCTTTACGACCGAAACGGTTTCATCAGCTATGGCCCTTTTATTTACTGGCAGCACCGGGTATTCTCTATTTTCTCGTATTTCATTACATCCCGATGTCGGGACTCATTCTGGCTTTCAAGGAATACAGCCCGTTCAAAGGCATTATGGACAGCCCGTGGGTGGGGCTGGATAATTTCAGACAGTTTTTCGGAACCTCCGATTTCTATATGTTGCTCAAAAATACGCTGCTGATCAGCCTGCTGAATCTGATCATTTATTTTCCCTTCACGATTCTTCTGTCGCTGCTCCTGAATGAGGTACGGCTTAAGGTATTCAAGCGTGTGTCGCAGACCATCGTGTATCTGCCCCATTTCCTCTCCTGGGTCGTTATCTACGGGATCACGATTTCCTTCTTCGGACCTTCGGGCGTGATTAACCATTATCTCGAGCAGTGGTTCGGCAGCAGTGCCAACTTCCTGGTCAGCAATGAGTGGTTCCGGCCGCTGGTAATCTTCCAGTCCATCTGGAAGGATGCAGGCTGGGGGACGATTATATTCCTGGCGGCACTGGCGGGGATTAATCCCGAGCAGTATGAGGCAGCCAAGGTGGATGGAGCAAGCCGGCTGCAGAGCATCTGGCATATTACCCTCCCTGGCATCAAGGGCACGATTGTCATTCTGCTGCTGCTCCGTCTGGGTTCCTCCATGGACTCCAACTTCATGCAGATCTTCCTGATGACCAACAGCCTCAACCTGGATGTCTCCAATGTGTTCGATCTGTTCGTCTACCATATCGGTCTGGAGCAATTCAATTACAGCTTCGCGATTACCGTGGGCATGTTCAAATCCGTTGCCAGTCTGATCCTTGTCCTGGGGGCCAATTATGCGGCAAGGCTGCTTGGCGAGGAAGGCATATTCTAGAACGAGAACAGGAGTGGAGAGGTTATGAAGCTTAAGGCAACCTGGTTTGACACCATTATTGTAGTTATTATTTGCTTAATCAGCCTGCTGGTTATTCTGCCTTTTCTATATATTATCGCGGTTTCCTTCAGTCCGCCGGGGGATTCCATGGCCGGGAATTTCTTCATCTGGCCCAAGCACTGGACGCTGGATGCTTACAGCTATCTGCTGAATGCCAATACGTTCCTGACCTCGGTCAAGAACTCCGTGATTATCACGGCTATGGGGACGCTGCTCAGCCTGTTTGTCTCCATTACACTGGCTTATGCCCTGTCGAAGAAGTTCCTGCCCGGCCGCCGCATTATGCTGCTGGTTATTTTCTTCACGATGATCTTTCACGGGGGGATGATTCCGAGCTATCTGGTGGTCAAGAATCTGGGTCTGATTGATTCCTACTGGGCGGTGGTGCTACCGGCAGCCTCCAGTGCTTTTAATATTATGGTTATCCGCTCCTTCTTCCAGAGTCTGCCTGAAAGCCTGGATGAAGCGGCAAGAATTGACGGGGCGGGGGAGTTCAGGATTCTGTATTCCATCGTGCTTCCGCTGTCCAAGCCGATTATTGCCACCTTTACGTTATTCTTCATGGTGCAGTTCTGGAATGAGTTCTTCTCTGCGGTGATCTACCTGAATGATACGTCACGCTGGCCGATTCAGCCGCTCCTGCGGCAGATGGTGGCGATTAGCGCCTCCAATATTTCGGCAGAAGCGGCAGTGGATGCGCAGCTTGCCGCCAACCTTGGGCCGAATGTCCAGAATGCGGCTATATTGCTGGCGATGCTGCCGATTGTGATTGTGTATCCGTTCCTGCAGAAGTATTTTGCCAAGGGTGCTATGCTCGGTTCGATTAAGGAATAGACGCGGAGCCGCTCCGCTAAACGAAGCAAGGGTGAGGGTTCAAATGAAGATTGGATATAAAGAGTTACGCCATAATCCGAAGTATACGAAGCCGCAGATGTCCGACGAAGCCTTCTTGCGCACGATGCTGGATCTGGATCAGCCGGAGCTTGCCGGTGTGGCTGCCCAGTTGAATCAAGGCGATATTCCCGGTGCACGGGATGCCTATTTAGAAGTTATTGCAGCGGGTAACAACGGGAGATATTACTTTGAGGTGAAGGATGTTCCCAAGCTGCGCGTGTATGCCGCAAGCCGTTACAGCGGGGAGGAGGAGGCGCAGCAGGATATCGCCGAGGCGGACCGGATTGTGGAAGGCGATATTCCGCTGTTCAAAGGGAAAAGAGTGGTCTTCCGCAATGGAGCCTATGACTGGAACAGCTGGCTCTTCGACAGCTCGCAGTATCAGCTTCATCTGACCCGGTTCGTGTATGTGAAGCGCCTGGCGAGAGCCTATGCGCTGACCGGTGATGAGAAATACGCCAAATGCTTCAATGATATGATCAGCCACTTCATTGATGATAACCCCATGCCGGTAGAGGATACGTTCCGGGCGGAGCATTCCACCTGGGACCCCCTCTCAGTGGGTGTTCGGCTGTTCATGCTGCCGGAAGCCTTCATTACCTTCTTCGGCTCTCCGGCCTTTGAGCCTGCGGTGAAGCTGAAGCTGATTAAGTCCTTCCATCAGCATGGGGAGTATGTGCGCAAATATCATGCGAGCGGCGGTAATCATGTCTGCATGCAGCTCCGGGGGCTGATTCAGACCGCGCTGCTCCTGCCGGAGCTGAAGGATTCCGCAGAATGGCTGGATTATGGGGGGCGTGAGCTGCCGGGATATATCCGCCAGAACGTCTACCCGGATGGAGTGCAGTTTGAAGGAAGCCCCAATTATCACCTGATCGTGATGCGTGATCTGTACGAGCTGGTGACATTGTTCCATAAGCTTGGCCTGGATGCCGGAGAATACCGGGAGCTGCTGGAGAAAATGTTCGTCGTTACGATGCATCTCCTGGCACCCGACGGTCAGCTGGTCAAATTCGGCGATACCGATGTGCAGGTGGTCAGCGAGCTGCACAATATTATGAGTCTGGGCGCTTACCTGTATCAGCGGGGAGATTTCAAAGCGCTGGGGTATGAGCGGCTGCCGTTCTCTCTGCTGTGGAGAGTCGGGCCGGATGCCGCAGCGCAGTATGATCAGCTGCAGGCCGCCATGCCAGCCGAGACGGCAGCCTGCTTCCCGGTCGGCGGTTATGTGACTTCCCGGCAGGGCTGGAACCACAGTGATATGTACATGGCTATGCGCGCAGGCGTAGGCATCGGCGGACATGCGCATTCCGATGCGCTAAGTCTGGTGCTGTATGCCGGCGGGCGCGAACTGCTGGCCGACTCGGGCATGGGATTATTCGAATGGAACAAGGAACGTAAATATACAGTCTCTACCAGGGCCCATAACACTGTGGTTGTGGACGGCCAGGATCAGCATGTGCGCAGCTTTCACTGGAATACACCGCCAACCGCGAGCTGCAGAATCTGGGATACCCAGTTTAAGGAAGCCTACGATTATACCTTTGCGAGCCAATACGGGTATACCCGTTACGAAGATCCGGTGATCCATTCCCGCAAGGTGCTGTTCATCAAGAACAGCTATTGGCTGATCGTGGACCTGTTTGAAGCCAAGGGGCAGCACCGCTATGAGCAGTATTTCCATCTGCCGCCGGGGATAGCGGGCTACGATTCTATCAGCAGGGAAGTCTCTACCCGGCTGGAGGAAGCCAATCTGCTGCTGAAGCATCTGCCAGCCGGGCTGGCGGACGACCAGCTGACGCTTGAGCCGGGCCTGATCTTCAAGCAGGGCCAGTATGACGAGAGTCCGGTGGTGAAGCGTTCGTTAACGGTGACAGGGAGTGCCGCCATCGTTACACTTGCCGTTCCATTCGGAGCAGAGAAGCCGCAGGTGAGCGCAGAACGCCTGCCTGTGCGGCAGAACGGGGAGCTGCTCTCGGTACAGGAGGCAACGGCTCTGCGTATTGTCATGGAAGACCGGGTGGATGAGATCTGCCTGTTCCATAAGAGTGTAGATGTAACCAGCTACCTCGACCATACCGGCAATATCATCTCCGAAGGGCTGCTGCCCCGCAAGACGGAGCCGGAGGCCGTTGAATTTGCCGGAGGCCTCTTTAACCGGGATGTCATTGTTATTAGGGATTCCAAATCATAAAGCAGCTGAAATGAGCAACGCCCATCCTGAACCAGGGATGGGCGTTACTTCAGGAATTCAATATATCCCACCGCTCCTCAGCGGATAGCTTGGGGCAGGTGCTGCAATACTCTTCTGCATCAGGTGTAGTCTTGATCCGGTAGGCCAGGCAGCAATGCTTGCGCAGATAGAAGGGACGGCCTTGCAGCTTCGGATGCTCCACCTTGCGGAACCGCATGGATAATTCATCAGGCTTCTCCGGCTGAAGCAGCGTATTATAGTCCTGGCTGATAATTAAGCCCCGCTCCCCGGAGTCCCAGAGTCCCCTGTCCGTGCGCAGTCTTCCATACAGGTCATGCAGATTATGCGAGACCAACGACCACATGACTCGTTCCTTGGCTCCTGTATAACTGGATACTGCTGCGAACACCTGCCGCAAATGCTCCAGCAGGTGCTCCAGATATCCGGCAAGGCACGCCTGACGGGCTTCCGCTGCGTGAACAGGAACTGTGCCCGAGGCTGCCAATTCCGCTTCATAATGCATGATCCCTCTGTCAGCCGGCCGGAACCGCAAAGCGCCGGGCAGCAGAGACAGTGAAGTGTCGAACAGGCTGATCGAGGCGGCCAGCCCCATAATTAATACGGAATATCGCTTGGCGAACAAAGTTCCTACCACAAGTCCTGCCGGCTCACCAAGCTGAACCGATTGCTGACGGAGGATTAGCGGGAGTTTCGCTTCGTCCAATAGATCTTCGGTGCTGTAAGGATAAGCAACACTCCGGTTCTCCCTGACAGTAACGGCAAAGTGCTGCTGCAAAAATACTTTTATCCACTCGTTGTCAACAGGTTGACCGCCACTCATTGCTCTATCCAGGCCATGATTTCATCTATAATCTCACCCCGGCCAATAACCCCCCAGCCCTTGAAGAGCCAAAAGGAATCAGTCTCATGGACCCTTCCCTCCTGTACGGCGGGGATGTTCTTCCAGAGCGCGCTCTTCTGCATATTGCCCAAAAAATCCCGGGCATTCGGGTCCGTCTCGAGGACGATAATGTCTGCCCCAAGCTCCGGCGTTTTCTCCAGAGATAAATCCGCTCTTTGCTCTTCCGGCGTAAGTGCTGCAGGCTCAAATCCGAGATCCTGGTAGAGCAAAGCATTGGTCGGATGACCTTTTTGGGCATACACTTGGAGGGTCTTTTCGCGTACACGGAGGTAGGCGAGTTTTTTGTTGTCCAGCACTTTGATTTTCTCGCTGGCCTGGACCGTTTTCTGTTCCAGTTCAGCAATTTTTTCCTTCGCCAGGTCCGTCTTGTCATACATCTCCGCAATGGTTAGCAGATCCTTGGTCCAAAAGGAAGTATCGTCGCCATAATCAAGCCATTCATTTCCAAGAACGATGGTAGGAGCGATTTTGTTCAGTTGCTCATACTTATTCTCGGCCGTCCGGCTCTCAATAAGAATCACATCCGGATCAAGCAAGGTAATGGCCTCAAGGTTGGGATTATCCGCCGAACCTACGGTTTGTACCCCCTGCAGCTTGTCAGCCAGATAGGGAAGATACTCTCCTCCGTACCGGACCTCGGTGTTCACACCGGAGGGCTTCTCTCCGATAGTCAACAGATGATCTATGTACTCTGCCGAGAGAACAACGATCTTTTCGATTTTGGACGGAATCACGGCTTCTCCCTTAAGATGGGTAATTGTGCGTGTGCCCGGTTCCGCAGCCGCCTGATCCTTGGTTTGGGAAGCGGAGGGACTCTGCTCTCCGGAAGCCGGTTGTCCCGCTCCATTGCTGCAAGCGGCCAGTATCAGCAGCAGAACGGCAAGGAGCAGGATCTGGATGGATTTCTTTCTATTCATGGGTTTCTATTCTCCTTTGTGCGATAGATAATAATAATCATTATCATTATGATAGGAGAACGATGCATACTTTACAATGGATTATAACCCTCTGTTGGCATGGATAATTCTATCGTTCAGCGTACCTATCCGGGATGCAACATAAGACATGGCCCACATCCGGCCTGTGGGTCCAAGGGTTTTGAACAGCAGATCTCCTGCATCGAACACCCGGCGCTGCCTCACTGCATCCAGTGAAGACCATTCTTGGGATGACAGCAGCGTCTCCAGCCGTTGTCTCGATTCC
The DNA here is from genome assembly GCF_013204885.1 of Paenibacillus tritici. Classification (GTDB taxonomy): domain Bacteria; phylum Bacillota; class Bacilli; order Paenibacillales; family Paenibacillaceae; genus Paenibacillus_AQ; species Paenibacillus_AQ tritici. The sequence goes on along the minus strand of NZ_JABMKX010000010.1, from coordinate 135,135 downwards.
AGGGTAGGGTCCGCAGCCAAAAAGATGTACCCCGGGTTATACCGCGGAAGCTCATCAATCTCAAAATCCACCGCCTCGGTCTGTTCAGGGAATGAGAGGGAAGGGCGTAGTCCAAGATCTCTGTATAGTAGGGTTCCTGTCTGATTGGAGGCACCGTACAGGCGGTAGAATTCAGAGCTGACTCTGATAAAAGAAACCGTTGGCAGCCTGTCCCGTTTTTCAAGCCCCGATCTAATGAGGTATTTCTGCTCGGTGTAGCTGTTCATCCAATCGTCAGCCTGTTGCTCTCTGCCGAGAATACGGGACAGCCGGGACAGCTGCTGCTCAACATTATCGGTATGCTTAAGGACAACCGTGGGTGCGATGGACTCCAACATCTCTCCTGGTAAGAAGCGGTCGCTCCCAATGATCAGATCAGGCTTCAGCCGTACAAGCTCCTCATAATTCAGCCGGGAACCGTTCAGGCGGACAATATCCTGCTGCAGCACACCCGGATGGGGAAGGGCATAATTTCTGGACACCCGCTCCAGGTAAGACAGCGCAGCCACCGGCGTCAGTCCAAGTGTCATCAGGTAATCATCCAGTCCATAATATAGAACAGCGATACGGAGATGACTGTTTTTCAGATAGCTGGCCGGTGCTACCCCTTCGGATTTCTTGAACACCCGGCTGAAATAATGCTCGTCCTTGTAGCCTACTTCCTTGGCGATCTGCTTGACCCGTTCGGAAGAGAACAAGAGCTGCTTGGCTTTTTTAATCCGTTCCTCCAGCAAATAGGTCATGGGTGTCTTGTCAGTAAGCTGTTTGAAAGCTCTGATGAAATGATTGGTGCTTAGCCCGGCCATTAGAGCCAGCTGCCCGACTCTAAGCTCCTGGTTGTAGTTGTTCTTCATGTGGGCCAGCACCATATCCATCCCTACGGCCTTGTCCTGCGCAGTGCGCTCACTTGGTTGAAGAAGCATGAAGAGCAGCCGCTGCAGCCGGTACTTAGCGCGTATGATATCCTCCGGTTCACGGGTTCGGCTGCGTACTGTCATTTGATTCATGATCTCAGCAGCCCGCGGCTGGCCGGATGCTTCAAGCTTCCCGCTAACGGGGAATGCCGGAGGATGAAGCTCCTGATGTCTGCGGTCCTTCCGAAGCTGCATACAGGAGAAGAAAATGATCATGTAACGTACAGGCTCTGTAGTCAGAGCTTTGCCTTCCACTGCCGTCCCGGGCAACAATAAAAAGAAGTCCCCTTTATTCGCCGTGAGCAGCACTCCATTAAGGGTCAGTTGCCCTTTACCCTCGGTCACATAACACAATGCATAGTGGGTAAGGAACCTTCGGGGCAATGCCTTCCCTTCTGCATGACTGCAGAAATAGCTGTGCACACTTGAGAAAAATAAGCGCTCCAGCCTAAGCGTTGATTGCGGAATATCGGATATCACAGGTTCCTCTCCTTTCTGCTCACCTTCATAGTATACGATAATTCTGACAATGCCGGTTATAGAGGGAATCATTTGGTTATTGCAACCGTTATCATGTTATAATTTTAGATATAATTTGAATGAATTAAAGGAGGGACTCATGCGGAACTCTCTGGAACAGTTCGAACAGGTCGTGGATACACAGGCGTTGCAGGTCATTCAGGATGACCTGGCAGCGGTGACGGATATGGCTGTGCTTACGGTAGACGCGGCAGGCAAGCCGGTCACCAGGCACAGCAAATGTACGGATTTCTGCCGGGCGATGAGATCGGCTACCCGCTCCTCGCGGTTATGCGAGAGCTGTGATTACCGGGGAGGCCATGCCGCGCAGAGCATGCAGCGTCCCTATGTCTACAAATGCCACATGGGTATCGTCGATATGGCTGTACCGCTGGTAGCCGGGAGCCGATACCTCGGCTCAATTATGCTGGGCCAGATCTCAATTCCTGGACAAGAGGCAGCCAGAGAGCTGGATCTGCTGGGTGCAGGCGGCGGTACCGGCCAGCGGGAATATGACACCATGCTGGAGGAATATTACCGCAGCCTTCCGGTGATGTCGTATGAGCGGATTGAATCCGTAGCCCAGCTCGTCACCCATATGAGCCACTATATTACCGGGCGGATAGGCGCCAAGAACCGGACCTATGGATTTGGCAGTACTGCGGCTGCTGGGGCTGCTACAGATGCTACGGATGTGAAGCCAGAACAAGCAGTGCAGGAGCAGAAGGTTCCCCGGCAGCAGGTACAGGAAGCAGGCCCACCGGCTGGCAGGAAGCAGGCTCCGGGCACGGTAGGCGGCAGCATCAGGCTGAAGCCGGCGCTGGAGTATATTCATGAGCATTTCCGGGAGCGGCTGACGCTGGCCGGGATGGCGAAGTTATGCTGGATCAGCGCGGATTATTTCAGCAGACTGTTCCGGCAGGAGACGGGCAGTACTTTTTCTTCCTATATAAGTAGCCTTAGGCTGGAGGAAGCGAAGCGTTGTCTGGTGGACGGAGAGGATTCGGTGGTGAGCATCGCTTATGCCCTGGGCTTCGAGGACTGCGGGTACTTCATCCGCACCTTCAAGAAATCCACCGGGGAGACTCCGGCAGCCTACCGGCTGAAGAGACGGGGAGAAGCTTAGTAGAGCGTCAGATTTAAACTAGTGGCTGGAGCTCTATAATGCCCGAAAGAGTACAGGAGTGGAGGTTCCCCCTTCAAGTGGCATTCCCAGATGAAGATGGGAGCTGCTCATTCGGGCGTTTGGCAAGGCGTAACGGACTGAGACGCGCTTATTTCGAAGGAGAGTCACAACTTGGGCAAGTTGCGGACACCATGCGACTAGAATAGACCTTATTCTTGGAATTTCTATGCTTAAACCTCTCGTAGAGAGACGATAAGGTCCACTCCGTCCGTTAACCCGCAAAACGTGTTATTTTCTTGGGAATAGGGTCTCTCAGGTCCGTTAGGAGCAAACTCGGCCGGAGGGCCAAACATTCTCTGGAGTCACGGCCATCCCAGAACGGAAAACTTACAAGTACAATCTATATAGATGGTAATATATAGTCCATAATAACGGAAAAGTTCTATACGGGATCGTGCAATGTAGAATAACAGCAAATCGCTTATACTGAATAGGAAGCGTTTACAAATCCTGCTTAAGGAGTGCTGTGACATGAGAACTATTCTGACCTCTCCCTCTAAATATGTTCAGGGCAAGGATGAACTGTATAACATTGGGGACTATGTAACGATCTATGGACGGAAGGCGCTGCTGGTCGCGCATAAGGATGACCAGGCCAGAGTGCAGGAGTACCTGGACAAGGCAGTGGCCACCGGCGGATTTGAATTTGTAACCGGCGGCTTCGGCGGGGAGTGCACACTGAAGGAGATTGACCGGCTGGAGCAGTTCGCAGCGGAGCATGGCTGTGACGTTATTGTCGGCCTCGGCGGCGGCAAAGCGCTGGATACAGCCAAAGCCATCGCCAACCGGGCGAGAATTGCGATAATTGTCGTGCCGACAATTGCAGCGACCGATGCGCCGTGCAGCGGTTCCTCCGTAATCTATTCCGAGCACGGCGAGTTCGAATCCTACCTGTACGCCCGGCAGAATCCGAATGTCGTGCTGGTGGATACCGGAATTATCGCCAAAGCGCCGACGCGGTTTCTGGTAGCCGGGATGGGGGATGCGCTGTCTACTTTTTTTGAAGCGAGATCCTGTGTCCGCGGGTTTACCTATAACAATTCCGGGGCGGTAAGCACCAAGGCGGCAATGGAGCTGGCCCGGCTCTGCTACGAGACCCTGCTGGAGGACGGACTGAAGGCCAAGGCGGCCAATGACAGCAAGGTGGTCACCCAGGCACTGGAGAACATTATCGAGACGAATATCCTGCTCAGCGGGCTTGGCTTCGAGAGCGGCGGGCTTGCGGCGGCACATGCGGTGCATAACGGGCTGACCCTTCTGGAGGAGACCCATCATTATTATCACGGTGAAAAGGTGGCGTTCGGCACACTGGTTCACATGGTGCTGGAGAATGCGCCGCAGGCGGAACTGGATACCGTGCTTGGCTTCTGCAAGTCGCTCGGGTTGCCTACCTGCCTGAAGGATCTCGGCGTTACGGATATTAGTGAAGCCCGGCTGATGCCGGTGGCCGAAAGAGCCTGTGCCGAAGGGGAGTCCATTCATAATATGCCGTTCCCGGTCACACCGTATGGTGTGTATGCCGCCATTCTGGCAGCGGACCGGCTGGGCGGAAGCGGAGGCGATATTTAGGTGAAGAAGATCATCAATGCTCCTGAAGATGTTGTAGTGCAAATGATCGAAGGCATGGTGCTGGCCCACCCGGAGCTGCTGGAGTGGAACAGGAAGTACAAGATTATTACCCGCAAGGAGCTGAACCCGGATAAGGTCACCCTGATCAGCGGCGGCGGCAGCGGCCATGAACCGGCGCATGGCGGGTATGTGGGCAAGGGGATGCTTGACGCGGCGGTATGCGGTGATGTGTTTGCTTCGCCTTCGACGGTGCAGGTCTATCAGGCCATCACGAAGACAGCCTCCTCCCAAGGCACCCTGCTGATTATCAAGAACTATTCCGGGGACTGCATGAACTTCGATGCGGCGGCGGAGATGGCGGTTGAGGATGATGATCTCCTCGTGGAGAAGGTATACGTTAATGATGATGTATCGGTGGCCGATGATCAATCTACAGCAGGCAGAAGAGGGGTAGCCGGAACAGTATTTGTGCATAAAATTGCCGGAGCCGCTGCCGAGCGGGGAGATACATTGCCGGAGGTGAAGGCCATCGCGGAGAAAACGGTACGGAATGTCCGCTCGATCGGCTTCGCGCTAACCTCCTGTACCGTACCGGCCAAAGGCTCGCCGACATTCCTGCTTGGCGACGATGAGATAGAGTTCGGGGTTGGGATTCATGGCGAGCCTGGCATTGCCCGGGAGAAGCTGGTTCCGGCCGACGAGCTGGCCGCGAAGGCATTACAGGCGCTCCTCGCCGATATGCCGGTTAACCCGGAGGAAGAGGTTGCGCTGATGATTAACGGCTTCGGGGCAACGCCCCTGCAGGAGCTGTATATCTTGAACCGGTCCGTCAGCCTGCTGCTTGCGGAAGCTAAGATCAAGGTGTACCGGACCTTTGTCGGCAATTATATGAGTGCCATTGATATGGCGGGAGCATCGCTCACCCTGCTGAAGCTGGATGAAGAGCTGAAGCAGGCGCTGGATTACGGTGCGGAGACAGCAGCATACAGATGTTAGGAGGCGGATGGAATGGAGAAGCTGCATACAGCGGATATCGTAGGGATGGTAGAGGAGATGGCGAAGCTTATCATAGATAAGGAAGTCGAGTTCTGCGAACTGGACTCCTTCGCCGGAGACGGGGACTTCGGCATGTCGCTGGCCAAAGGCTTCCGGCAGCTCAAGCTGGAATGGGCCGAGCTGCCGCAGGAAGACATCGGCGAATTCCTCAAGGGCTGTGCAATGGTCATTATCGAACACTGCGGAGGAGCTTCGGGTCCGATCTGGGGCTCGGCCTTCCGCAGTGCGGCGAAATATGCCAAGGGCAAGACCGAATTAAGCGGACTTGAGCTGGCGGAGCTGCTGGAGAACGCGGTAGAGGGCATCCAGAAGCGGGGCGGGGCCAAGCTTGGCGACAAGACGCTGCTTGATGCGCTGATTCCTGCGGCTGCAGCCCAGCGGAAGAGTGCGGAGAATGGCGAGGCCCTGTTGGTCAGCATGCGCAAGGGGGCAGAAGCAGCGGTACAGGGTGCCGAACAGACCAAAGACATCGTTGCCTCCAAAGGCAGGGCAAGCTATGTGGGCGAGCGGAGCCTCAGCCACCCGGATGCCGGCGCTACAGCGATAGGCATTCTATTCACCGGGATCGTAGACCGGATGGAGCAGCAGTAGGGCCGGAAGGCCGCCAGGCTAACCGGCAGGGAAGCAGGCGGCTGCGGTCCGTTAGACCAGAGGGGCAGCCCTGCAAATAGCTGTAGGCACAGTCAAAGGGACATCCGGCGGCAATTCTGCTGCTGAATGTCCCTTTGACTATTTGTCTATGGCTTCAAGTCTCGTAAATGATATTCCCGGTCTCGGACAGGTCGTAGCTGTGAATCGAGCTCAGCTCACTGCGGAAGGCTTCCGAACGCAGAATATCAATGACCGTGCTGATCCACGGTTCATTCTCCGGCTTCTTGATCATCACCAGGTCATAGCGCTCGCGGATCAGCGGGATGAAGTCGATGCCGTCCACGATCCGGGCGGCTTTCTCTATGCCGATACCCACATCCGCGCCGCCCCGCGCCACGAGGCCCGCTACGGCCAGATGGCTGTTCTCTTCATTACTGTATCCGTTTAAGCGGGATGACGGAATATCATGCAGGCGGAGCTGTTCATCCAGCAGCACCCGGGCGCCGGAGCCGCGCTCCCGGTTGATCAGCGTCAGCCCGTGCTGCCGGAGGTCACTCCAGCTGCGGATGCCCTTCGGATTGCCCTTCTGCACATAGAAGCCTGCGCTGCGTGTCAGCAGATGCACAACAATATAGGAGAAGCCCACAAGCAGCTTGCGGATATAGGGCAGATTATATTCGCCGCTGTCGCCGTCCAGCAGATGAGTGCTTACAATATCGGATTCCCCCTGATACATGGCAATGAGGCTGTCCAGACTGCCGGCATAGGAACGGAGAGGGCGGGTGGACGGCAGGGTCCGCTCCAGATGGGTCGCCAGAATATCCAGCGACATATCCTGTCCGGTGATGACTACATTCAGTCCGCTGTGCTTAAGGCTGTGCGGCGGCGGAGAAGCAAAGGCCTGATACGGAGCCGCGAACGGGGCAGTCTGCTGTGGCTGCTGGGTCTGCGGCTGGTATGCCTCAGGGAATCCGCTCTCGGGAAGCGGATGACTGTAAGCCCCGCTGCTGCGCGAGTTCTGCTTGTACCTCTCCAGATCTGAGAGGTCCACCCGCATCTGCTTGCCCACCCGGTAAGAGGGCAGCTCTCCTTTTTTGATCAGGTCATAGACCTTAAGCTTGGAGATCTTGAGCAGGCGGGCAATCTCCTCGGTTGTATAGGAAGTATTCTCGGACATCTGTTAACCCTCCTGGGGGATGCCCTGCGGTATAGCCGCAGGCAGCCTTATCATGCTCAAGACTACCTTATTTCGTAAGCCTGTGCAATGAAAGACGCCCTGGACTTCAATAGGTGATCTGCCGGTCTGTCTTCGCCTGCTGCACATCGGATAACCCAATCAGCTCCGAGACGGTGACGAACCGGAAGCCCTGCTTCTCCAGCTCAGGCAGAATGATCTTCAGCGCTTCCTTGGTCTGCGATCTTCCGTGGACATGATCGTGGAACAGGACAATATCACCGCTCCTCGCATTGCGGATCACCCGGCTGGAGATACTCCATACACCGGGGCGGTTCCAGTCGCGTGTATCCTGATGCCAGGACCAGAGCACCGGCTTCAGACCCATGCTGTTGGACACATCAATCAGGGTCTCGTCATACATTCCGCCCGGCGGCCTGAACAGGCTGCTGTGTCTGCCGGATATCTTCACAATCTCCTTCTCCGTCAGCTCCAGCTCCTGCTGAATCTGCTCCCCGGAGATGGGTTTTTTGAAATACACATGGTTATAGGTATGGTTCGCCAGCTCATGTCCTTCATTAATAACGCGTCTGGCGACCTCGGGATAAGCGGCGATCCGTTTGCCAATGGCAAAAAACGTGCATTTCGCATGATACTCATGCAGCACCTCCAGAATGCCGTCCGTCTCCAGCGGGTCCGGGCCATCGTCGAAGGTCAGGGCAATGACCTTCTGACTGGTGCGCACTTCCCAGATCATGTCGCCCCGCTCCTCATAGTAGTAGCGGTTCTTGGGCTTGTCCAGACTGCCCTGGGCAAGCGCTGAGGAGGTGTGCATCAAGGTGAGGGCTGCAAGAACTGCTGCGGTTAGTCTGGAAGCTGTTGTCATAGTCTCGGGTTCACTCCACACTTGTGTCGTTATAAGCTGCTCCTGCAGTTTAAGTCTTAGAATGCTCTATCGTCCCCGGTTACTATGCATTTACAAGCGCCTGCACAGTGAATTGCATTTTAGAGTGAAAGTTCCGGCGGAAATGACTTATAATAAGTTACTAAATACAGATCAAGGAACAGGAGCGGCGGAGATGACACTGATTGAGCAAAGAGAACATAGACAATATCCGGAAATTACCAAGCTGGAAACCTCCAGAGCCGCATATGAACGCGACTATTCGCGTCTGATCCATTCGCCGACCTTCCGCCGGCTGCAAGGCAAATCCCAGGTGTTCGGAGCCGGGACCGGGGATTATTACCGGACACGCCTGACTCACTCGCTGGAGGTGGCGCAGATCGCCCGCGAAGCGGCCAAGAGCCTGCTGCGCTCTTACCCGGAGGTAGAGACAGGGGCGGCCGGGAACCCGGGGCTGGTCATTGACCCGGAAGTAGTGGAATGCGCCGCTATCGCGCATGATTTCGGCCATCCTCCATTTGGGCATAAGGGAGAGGAAGTGCTGGACAGCCTGCTGGAGAGCCTCATTGTCAAGAAAACTGCGGAGGCTGCAGCCAAATCCGGCGCCGGTCCGGTCCAGAAGCAGACCATCTATGAGAGCCTGAAGCGCAAATACGAGCATTTTGAAGGCAATGCCCATAACTTCCGCCTGATCATGTTCCTGGAGAAACGGGAGAATATCGACGGTCTGAACCTCTCTGATGCGGTGCTGCTGGGGATTAACAAATATCCTTTTCCCGGTACGGTCCTGAAGAAGGGCATGTATCTGCATGAATGGAACTACATCAACGAGATCCGCAGCCAGTGGGGGGTTCCGGCGGGCAAGAAGACGCTTGAAGCCCAGCTGATGGATCTGTGTGATGATATTGCCTATTCGGCGCATGACCTGGAAGACGGCATTAAGGCCGGGAAGATTGAGGTGCATGAGCATTTCATGCATGACGACTATATCCAGCGGCTGATTGTGGAGAAAATTACCACGCTGGAGGATGCCTTCTGGTCAGGCTGGAACGAGGCGGCAATCCGCTTCAAGGTAGAGGATGTGCTTAGCTCCTTCCTTCGCGTATGGATGGAGAAGATGCCGACCTGTGAGAATGACTATTCCCGCACCCGCCGTGAAGTCAAGGCCTATTGGGTTAGTACCTTTGTCGCCAGTCTCGGCGTCATTGAGGACGGGGACTGGAAGAAGGTCACGTTCATTAAGGAAGGCAAGGAAGATGAGGACATGCTGCGGACCGTCAGTGTGCTCAAAAGCTTCGCCTGGGTGACCATGATCCGTGATTTGCGCGTGCAGCGTCTGCAGAAACGGAGCGAATGGATTCTCCGGCGGCTGTGGGAGGCCTTTCTTGATCCCGAGACGTCGCGGAATATTATTCCAACCGACTGGCTCCAGCGCTTTGAGAAGGACCAGAAGTCGGCGAAGCCGATCTGGACCTGGGAGCATATGGTGATCGACTATATTGCCGGAATGACCGATGCCTTTGCCGAGAAAATATACAACGAGCTATACGGGCTGAAGGTCGGTTCGATTTACGATCTGGACTAAATATTGGGTTAGAGAACCTGTGGTTCTATTTACTTGTCGGCCGTTTGGGCCGGCAGGTACAACCTTACATAGTGAGATGTATAAATTTTTAATCCCCTGTTGCCGAAATAGTACGTATATACTATTTTTTTTTGTCTTTTTATGAAAAAGAAAGGGTAACAGATGGAAAATGGTGTAATATTCTCGGCAATTATCAAGGGGGCATACAGGTATGGGTAAGGGTCAGCGACTGAAGGATTGGTTTAGTAAAGGGAGGAATGAAGCGGATAAGAAGCAGCGGGTCAGCCTGACCGGGCGCGGTAAAAGTATTGGCTTCAAGATTGCCTCCGGGTACGCGGCTCTGGCTGTGCTGGTTCTGGTGACCGGCGGGGTCTCGCTCTATCAAATGTACGGTATGCAGAAGAACACAGGTAGTATTCTTAATCAGAGCATTCCTGCACTGGATAAAATCCACAATGTTAATTATCTCACAGAGCATGTGATGGCGCTCAGTATGCAGCATATCCTGAACTCGGATATTGCGGAGAAAAGCGTACTTGCGGAAGAGCGGGCCAAATTCATCAGCAAAGTGTCAGATACGATGAAGGAATACAAGCTCACCTTGCACGGGAATAAGGAACTGGGGCAATTACAGTCGCTCGTCGGGAAATGGGCGGAGTTCCTGACCGTCAATAATCAGGCGATCCTGCTCAGCAGCTCGAGTGACGAGGCATTGGCCCTGGAGGTATCGCGCAAGGGGATCGCGGCGTTTAATTCCATGCAGGTTGATCTCGATGCACTAGTTAAGCACACTCAGGACGAAGCAGCGAAAGAGGGGAAAGTTTCCGAGCAAATTTTCCACACTTCGCTGACATTGAATATTGTAACTGTACTGATTGTCTTGTTGGTCATCGGAATCATTAACATGGTGATCCGCAGAACGATCATCCGTCCGCTGAAGAAGGTAACCGCCCAGCTCCAGCAGATCGCAAACGGGGATCTGACGGCGGAAGAGACCGTGATCAGCAATAAGGATGAGATTGGCCTGCTGGCCAAGACTGTGAATGAAACCAACCGCACCCTGCTGGAGATGGTCAGCCGGATTCGCAATGTGTCCAACGTCATATCCGAGCAGGGTGATGAGCTGATGCATACGATTGCCGAAACCAGGGAAGGCAGCAGTCAGATTGCCTTGACGATGGAAGAACTGGCTACAGCCTCGGGAAGCCAGGCTGAAGCAGCGGTGGAAGCCTCCAAGGCAGTTGAGGACTTAAATAAGCTGATCGAGAATTTTGCCGGCAGAGGCACGGATCTCTCCCTTCATTCGGAACAGGTGCGGCTTAAGGGTGAGAAAGGTCGGGCGCTCATGGAAAGCTCCGTATCGCAGATGAACCAGATTGCCGAGACCGTCTCACTGTCCATGGGAACCGTGGAGGAGCTGAACCGCAAGAATGAAGGCATCTTCCAGCTGGTAGGTGCCATCCGGAGCATCTCGGAGCAGACGCATCTGCTGGCCATTAATGCTGCGATTGAAGCCGCCAGGGCCGGTGACAGCGGACGCGGCTTCGCGGTAGTGGCTCAGGAGGTGCGTAAGCTCTCGGAGGATGTGCAGCGGACCGTATCGGAGATCACGGAGATTACGCAGGGAATCCAGCTCGACTCCAGAACCATGGTGGAGCAGCTTCGCGGAGGCGTAGCCAAGACAGAGGAGGGCAGCCGGCAAATTGTTGAGACAGGCGAAGCCCTGGCTGAAATCAACGGCTCGGTCCTTGGGATGGCGGTAACCATTGATGAGATGAGCCAGGACCTGCAGCAAATGACTGGAGCCAGCGAGACCATGAATGAGTTCAGCCAGCATATCTCGGCCCTTTCCCAGCAATCTGCGGCAGGTGTGGAGGAGACCTCGGCATCAGCGCATCAGCAGTTCACTGCCACTACGGAAGTGGCTAACGGCATCGGGCAGCTGAAGGTGCTGCTTACTGAGCTTCGGGAGTCTGTTACGCGATTTCAGGTGTAGGGGGATATAGGCTGAAGGTGAAATATAGTACTTAGGGATACGCCGTGACTACAGAGAATATTTGGACTTCCGGCCGCTGTTGTTCCCGGATTTCCTGATTTGAAACCACTGTCGTGGTAGAAATCCGGGAACAAAGGCGGTCGCTACCGCTCCTACAGTTCCAAAATTCCCCTCCGCCACTTCTCCCTAAATTTAAATTTCAAGTTCAGTCTATATAGTGTGTATGTATATATTAAACAGCCTCTGCTTAGGTTCAGCAGAGGCTGTTTGTATTTGTATAGGTGAATCCTGCACAAATTGCAACATTCGCTCATTAAATCAACCCTAAATCGAAGTTTGTTGCAGAAAAGGCAGCATTTTGTCCACGTCCAGCAGGTAATCATGACAAATTATTGCATTTGATGCAACAATTGTATCGGGTGTGCGTTATCAGCGAACCGGAGTTGTAATTAGTGCAACATTTCGCCGGAGCACCAGCCTAATACTGGCGGCTGTAATCCACCAGATTGCGCGAAGGCTTGCCGGATTCCAGATACGCTTTCATGTTCTCCACAAAGATGTCCACGACCCGGTCAGCATAGCGGTCGGTTACCCCGGCACAGTGAGGGGTCATGATGACCTGCTCCATCCCCCAGAGCGGGTGATCCTCAGGCAGCGGCTCGGTCTCGAATACATCGAGGCCCGCACCGGCGAGCTGTCCGCTGTTCAGCGCAGCGATCAGATCGTCCGTATGGGTAGTCACTCCCCGGCCAATATTAATATAATATGCCCCCTGCTTGCAGGCGGAGAAGATCTCTGCATCGAACAGTCCACGGGTCTCGTCTGTCAGCGGAAGCGTGTTGATCACGAAGTCAGCCTCGCGGACGGAATGCTTCAGCTCCCCGGTGGTCAAGACTTGATCGAAGTTCTCCACCGGCCGCCCAGAGCGGCTGACACCGATCGTCTTCATCCGGAAGGCCTTGGCAATTCTGGCGGTCTCGCTGCCGATGGCGCCGGTTCCGGCAATGACCACGGTCTTGCCGGTCAACTCACTCTCTTGCCCGTCCGAGTGCCAGCGTCGGCTCTGCTGGTTGCGGATAGCGGTATGCATATTGCGCGTGAACATCAGCATGAAGCTTAGGATGACCGCCGTAATCGGTTCAGCATGTACACCGCTGGCATTCGTCAGCAGGATTTCGCGTTCCTTCAGCGCTTCCAGCGGAAGCTTCTCTACACCGGCAGACCAGGCTTGTACCCAGCGGAGCGGCGAATCCTGCCGCAGTACGGTATCGCGGATGCCTTTGCCCCAGCCGATAATAATCTCTGCGCCGGAGAGCAGCTCAAGATCAGGGTTCCTGGAGTCTCCAAGGGTCAGGGTGTAATCTGGTGCAGCAGCGCGGATCATCTCCTGCTGGCCGGACGAGAGGTGCTGCAGACAAACGATGGATTTAGTCATGTTGGTGCCCTCCTGTTCTACATTTCAGTAGAGAAATGGACGATAAGTATAGAATAAGCATAACAAATCTGCCTGGAAAGGTGAAATTAGCATGAGACCTATAGAACCGGAGCAAGAAGTTGAGCGCCTGTTTGTGGCAATACCGCTGCCTGATGCGCTATGCGATTATCTGAAAAATGAGTCTGCCCATGTGTCGTCCGGGCTTCATTTTGCCAGATGGACACATTTTAAAGATTTCCATATTACGCTGCAATTTCTTGGAGATACCCCCAGGGAACATATTCCAGCTCTTTATCAGGCACTCCGGGAGGTTGCGAAGTCAAGTAAAGGCTTTCAGCTGAAGCTCGGGGAGTGGGGCACTTTCGGTCTCCCGGATTCGCCAAGAGTACTCTGGACAGGGGTTTCCGGCGAATTGGAGCCGCTGAAGGAGCTGCAGAAACGGGTGGTTTCCGCGACCCTTCCATTAGGATATACGGCAGAGATGCGAACGTACAATCCCCATTTAACACTCGCCCGCAAATACCGCGGAGAAGGCTCTTTTACGCTGGAGCGGCTGGAAAATTTACGGATGCAAGGGCGTCCTGCGGGACAAGCACTTCCAGACATAGGCTGGACGGTTGATGCTTTTGTGGTGTATGCTACCAGGATGTATGCCATTCCTATGTATGAAATGACCGAAAAATTTACATTTTTCTCAACATAAATCGACAAGTGAGTTTTCAAGGCTTCCATTTTCGGTTACATACAATAGGAGTGTGCCGTAAAATAGGAGGTAAATTATGTTGATTTTTAAACAGAGCCGCTATATTGCGCTGCTGGTTGGTGTAATCCTAGTGTCTTTCTCAGCGATAAGTTTGATGAACCCCGCAGGATCTGCTGCTACCGGGGAGAATATGATAGAAATGGGTAAATTGAATTCTGCAAGCCACCAGTCTGTGGAGCGGCTTGTCCCGCAAGCTGCATCAGTCCTGCATAGGACAAGCCCTTCAGCCAGCACGATTACACCCATGCTTTACACCACAGCCGCCAAACCGGCCCATACCTGGACCCGCACGGTTCATGCAGGATGGTTAAGTCCCGAGAAGCTTCAGCGTAAAGACGCTGCACAGAAGACTGCCATTCCGCCGAAGCCTAAGGTAACTGTGGTGAAAGCATCGCCGCCAGCGGCGCAAGTGCCGAAGATAGCGGCAACGGGGACAACGAGTGTCATTCCAAGCAAAGCTGTAACTCAGTATCATCCCCCCGCAACATTGTTCTTCTCTCGGACCAAGCTACTAACCAAGGAGCAGCAAGCTGAAGCTACCTGGAGCTACGCCGTATCCGAAGAAGACCTGCATCTGCTGCAAAAAATCGTTATGGCAGAGGCAGAAGGCGAACCGTACAAGGGCAAGGTGGCAGTTGCCAACGTTGTTCTAAACCGGCTGCGGTCAGCCAATTTTCCCGACACAATCAGAGAAGTAATCTATCAAAAAAGACAATTCAGTCCTGTGGCCAACGGGCGTCTTAAACGTGTGAAGCCTAATAAGGACAGCATTAAGGCTGTTAATGCAGCGCTGCTGGGAGTTAAGGAAGTGACGGATGATACGTACTTCTTCCTGTCGCTGACGCTGGCCCAGGACCTTACTGTGCATCATTCACGGACACTCGCCAAGACGATCGGCAATCATACATTCTATAAATAAACAAGGACACAATACATTAGGACGCTATAAGTCTATTCTATTACGGCCATTCAGCATTTCCGCGCAAAAAAAGAACCTCCAACTCCACGCTTACCGGTGGATTGGAGGTTCTTTGCGGCTTGGTTCCTATAATCCGCTTAAGGAGTGACATAGACAGCTTCTTCATTCCGCACCTTTTGCGGAGGGACATTCCAGGCCTCTGAGACGGCTGCAGCAGCGGCGGGCTTGCCCAGCAGCTGAAGTACGGTCGCTGCGCAGTGCTGCGGCTGCTGGCGGTCCGGGGAGGTCCGGCGTCTGTGCGGTGCCCCCTGTCCGGCATATTCACGCAGGAGCATCGTGAACCATTTGTCCACGACGGCCGAATCCAGCATCTCAGCCAGCCCCAGCTCAACGAAATATTGGCTGTTCTTCTCTTCCTGTCCCGGTATTGCGTTGTAGAACAACATCGGGATGCCCTTAGCCTGACCTTCGGTGCAGGTCATTCCGCCGGGCTTGGTAATCAGCAGATCGGAGGCATCCATCAGCTTGTTAATCTCACTGCTGTACCCCAGTATTCTTACATTGGGATGGTTCAGCAGGGGGTTGGCTTCCATCTTGGCTACCGCCTTGTCATTGCTGCCCATACAGAAGATAAGCTGAATCTCATCAATCCGGGCCGTGAGCGAGTCCATGATATCCTTGCCGAACATCAGCCCCCAGCCGCCGCCCATAATAAGCGCAGTCGGGATGTCGGCAAGACCCAGCTCTTTGCGCAGCTGGGTCTTGCCCTGGCACTCCCAGAACTTCGGATGCACCGGAATCCCGGTAACCGTCACAAGCTCGGAAGCTACGCCGCGTCCGGTAAGGATCGACTTGACCCGGGAAGTCGATACCAGATAGCGGTCCGACTCCGCATTCACCCAGCTTCCGTGGGCATCATAATCAGTAATCAGCGTATAGAACGGTACATCCAGCCCCTGGCGCTTCAGCCTGGAGATGACAGCAGCGGGAATCGGATGCGTACAGATAATCAGATCCGGCTTCAGCTGTTCAATGACCTGTGAGGCATGTGTATAAAAAATCCGGTGAAGTGCCAGCTGGGTCAACCGGTTCAGTGATTTATGATATTGGGTCTTATACATCATGCCGACCAGCTTGGGCTGGCTGCTGACGGTTTTGCGGTAAGCGGAAAGAATCCAAGGAGCGACCGTAGGATTTAGGAATTTCCCGAGCTCAATGACCCGGCACTGAACATCCGGGTTCAGCAGTCTTATTCCTTCAGCCAGAGCATAGGCTGCCCCTGTATGGCCCGTGCCGAAGCCTTCCGAAAACAGCAGTACTCTTTTCTTTCGCATAAGTTCACCTGCAACTTTCCATATAGGTAGATTTACGAATTCTCTTCATTAGTCCATGTGCTTATCCTGCGTGCTTGTTCTCTTACTCCTAATATTATACTAGGGATTTTGCTTCTTTTCTCACATTATACAAATAAGACGTAAATAGAAAGTTAAAACACTGCAATAAAATAAAAAAAATTATACAAAAGTATTGCAAAGACATAGGCAACATGATAAAGTTGGTCTTGACCGAATGACCGGATCAGTAAAATGGTCATAACGAGGATGTAAGACATTCCTGAGGGAAAGGAAGTGTATGAATGGCTGTGGTAGATCGAAGGCAGCAGGTGCTGCAGGCGGCGACCAAATCTTTTTCATTATTCGGCTATAAGGCAACAACCATGGATCAGGTCGCTAAGATTGCCAATGTCGGCAAAGGGACGATTTACACCTTTTTTACAAACAAGGAACAGTTATTTGATGAGATCCTGCGTGATGTTATTACCGAGATGAAGATTATCGCCGAGCGGGAGATTAAGCGCGACAAGCCGTTTTTTGATAATCTGCACCGCGTACTGGATGCCCTGCTGGAATTTCGCAGCGAACACGAGCTATTCATCAAGCTGTCCCAGGAAAGTCATGACTTCGGAACGCCGCAGGCCGGTGAAGGACTCGACAAGATCGAGAGTGTAGTGCTTGAATATCTGGAACGGGAGGTGGAGCAGGCCATTCGTCAAGGGGAGATCAAACCCTGCGACCCCCAGATTGTATCGGTGGTAATGTTCAGGTTATATATTGTGCTTACGGCTGAACTGAGTAAGGTACACGTGCCTTTGACCAAAGAACAGATCAAGAGCTATTTTCAGCTTTTTTTGGTAGAGGGGCTGGCACAGTAGATTATAAGTTCAGTATAGGGACGGCGTGTGCACCGCACTGCGCTATCCCGGAATAATTTTTTTTGCCCTTGAATGACTAAATGGGGAAAACGGTCATCTGGTGTTACTGTAACATTCACGAAACTATCATTTCGAAAAGCATTTTAAAGAGAGCATATGATCATAAGGAGAGAACCAGAATGAAATCTTTATCCGTGTTTATGAAGGATCTTGGCGCGGTTTTTAAGAATCCCAAGATGCGTATTTCCATGTTTGCCATTCTGTTTATTCCTGTACTGTACAGCGGATTGTTCCTGAAGGCATTCTGGGATCCTTACGGCAAAATGAACGAGCTTCCGGTGGCTGTTGTCAATGAAGACAAGGGTGCCGATTATGAGGGCTCCAAGCTGAGCGCAGGATCAGACCTGGTCGCGGAGCTGAAGAAGACGGACGGGTTCAAGTGGAATTTCGTCAGCCGGGAGACTGCGGAAGCCGGACTTGCCGATAATACTTATTATATGGCGATTGTGGTTCCGGAAGACTTCTCGGCCAAAGCAACTACACTGCTTGATGCGGATCCCCAGCCGGCCAAAATTATCTATGAGCCGAATGAAGGCTACAACTTCCTGGCGGGTCAGATTGGCGGCACGGCGGTGAAGGATATCAAGACCAAAGTATCCGCCAAAGTCACAGAGGCTTACACTAATTCTGTATTTGATAAAATTACTGAAATCGCCAGCGGTCTTGGCGAAGCCGGAGACGGCGCAGCCAAGATTGCAGACGGTGCCACCAAGCTGGATGACGGTGCACTTAAGCTGAAAGACAATCTGCTTGTGCTGACAGAAGGCACCGGCAAGCTGCTTGACGGAGTAGCGCCGCTTACCCAGGGTGTGAGTGATCTGAATAACGGAGCAGCCGCACTGAAAACAGGCAGCAGCACGCTGGCCGGAGGGCTTCAGCAGTTGTCCGCAGCGCATAAGCAGCTCCAGGACGGGGTGGCGCAGTCGGCGGCAGGCAGCAAGCAGCTTCATGCTGGGCTGCAGAAGACAACGGCCGGAGCATCTGCGCTCAAGGATGGAACACAGTCGGCTGTAGTCGGTACCGAGAAGCTGCAGGCGGGTACGAAGTCGGCTGTTGACGGCAGTGCGAAGCTTGCCGCCGGATTATCCTCCGCCGCCGAGGGCAGCGCGAAGCTCGAAGCCGGACTTACGGCATCGAAGGACGGCAGTGCGAAGGCAGCAGCCGGAGCCAAGGCGGTAGCCGATGGCCTGCAGGCGCTGGCGAAGTCGAATCCTCAGCTTGCGGCTAGCCCGGATGTACAGAAGCTGCTGGCGGCAAGCACCGCAGTAGCTGCGGGTACAGCCCAGCTGGACCAGGGCCAGCAGCAGCTCCTGGACGGAGCGGCAGCCCTGAACAGCGGCCAGCAGCAGCTACTGCAGGGCGCGAATCAGCTGCACAGCGGAACGCAGCAGCTGGATGCAGGGGTAACGCAGCTGCATGACGGAGCGCAGCAGCTAAGCGCTGGCAGCGCACAGCTGCTGGAAGGCCAGCAGCAGCTCGTAGCCGGTGCCGGGACGCTTGAAACCGGCGGCGGCAAGCTTGCAGCAGGCATGAAGCAGTTCGGCGCCAAGCTGGGCGAAGCGGCAGCAGGCGGCACGAAGCTGGCAGACGGCGGCAAAGCGCTGGAAGCCGGCACAGCGAAGCTGCTGAACGGGGCAGGCCAGCTTGGCAGCGGCCTCAGCTCGGTAGCCGACGGGTCGAAGAAGCTGAGTGACGGAGCAGGCCAGCTGAAGGACGGCCTGGATGAGCTGAAGACAGGCTCCGGTGAGCTGGCAAGCAAACTGGGCGATGCCGCAGCGCAGACGAAATCGGTGAATAAGACCGATGGAATGGTATCTATGTTCGCCCAGCCGGTACAGATCGAAGAAGTGAAGGTCAACGAGGTGCCTAACTACGGTACAGGGTTCGCTCCTTACTTCCTGTCACTTGGATTGTTCGTAGGTGCACTGATCTGCACCATTGTTATTCCGATGAGGGAATCCGAAGTGATTGGAGCCAGCCGGTTCAACCGGTTCATGAGCCGTACGCTTACGTTCTCCTTGATGAGTGTGCTCCAGGCTCTGCTCGCTATCCTGATTGTCTTGTACGGTCTGGGACTTGAAGTACAGAATGTGCCCTTGTTCTACGCCTTCTCCTTCATTACCAGCCTTGCCTTCATGTGGATGATCCAGGCGATTGTAACCTGGCTGGACCAGCCGGGCCGTTTCGTAGTCATCCTGATTCTGATCTTCCAGCTGACTACAAGTGCCGGAACCTTCCCTCTGGAATTGATTCCGGACTGGATGAAGATTTTCAATCCGCTGCTGCCAATGACTTACAGTGTCCAAGGCTTCAAGGCAGTGATCTCGACAGGGGACTTCGGCTCCATGTGGAGTGATGCGGGAATGCTTGGCGTATATGGAATTATATTCCTTGCGCTTACCTTCACCTACTTCATGACCCGTGACCGGGGCAATGAGGCTGTGCTGAAAAGTGAACAAGTTTTGACTGTATAAAAGAACATTATTTCCTGTAAACCGTGTGAACTTGAAACGCCCCCTAAGGGGGCGTTTTTGGTTTATAGAGAAAAATAAACAGCTTATAAAAGTGCCATCTCCATGGCAGGAAAAAAGTTGAAACGTTTTCAATGCATAAGTGCTTATTCGTCATTTATGCATAAATATACATTCGAAAGTTTTTTTACGCTTCTATTCGCTAAAGCTGCGCTGCAAAAGCATTTGTTAATCAAGCTCATAAAAAAGTTTAAATTGCACTGATGTCAGCGCGATGATAAAATAATAACACCAATTCTGCCTGAATAATTATTAAGATTTTCCGCTGAAAAATTTTCCTGGAATTCCGTCTACTTTATAATAGAAAGGTTGCGTATGATGAGACACACTGAACTGCCCGGCAAACAGGGCCTTTATGATCCCCAGTTCGAAAAAGACGCTTGCGGCATGGGATTTGTCGCCCATATTAAAGGCAAACCGTCCCATGATATTGTTAGCAATGCTCTGACTATGCTCTTCAATATGGAGCATCGGGGAGGCCAGGGAAGCGAGCCGAATTCCGGTGACGGAGCCGGCATCATGCTGCAGATTCCTCACCGGTTCTTCGCCAGCGAAGCCGCCAAGCTGGGCTTCGAGCTTCCGGCACAGGGCCATTATGGCGTGGGCATGATCTTTCTGTCTCATAACGAGGAGATCCGGGCCCGCCATGAGGCACTCCTGAGCGAGATTATCGCTGAAGAAGGCCAGCAGATCCTCGGCTACCGCGATGTGCCTACCTTTGATGAGATGCTCGGCAAGACGGCTAAGGCTGCCAAGCCTTATGTACGCCAGGTATTCATCGGCCGCTCTGAAGGAATCAAGGACGACCTTTCTTTTGAACGCAAGCTGTATGTAATCCGCAAACGCGCGGAGCTGTCAATCCGCTACGGCGGGGGAGAAGAAGGCGAATCCTTCTATGTGCCAAGCTTATCCTGCAAGAAGATCGTATACAAAGGTATGCTCACCACTGTTCAGGTAGGACAATTCTATCTGGACCTTCAGGATGAGAACCTGGAATCTGCAATTGCGCTTGTCCACTCCCGCTTCAGCACCAACACCTTCCCTAGCTGGGAACGTGCCCACCCTTACCGCTTCATGATCCACAACGGTGAAATTAATACCCTTCGCGGCAACGTCAACTGGATGCATGCCCGCCAGTCGCTGTTCAAGAGCGAGGTGTTCGGAGAGGATCTCGGCAAAATCAAACCGGTTGTGAATCCCGACGGCTCCGATACCGCAATGTTCGATAATACCTTTGAATTCCTGTACCTGAGCGGACGCTCCCTGCCGCATGTGGCGATGATGATGGTTCCTGAGCCTTGGAGCAATCATGACAGCATGGACGCGAAGAAGAAAGCCTTCTACGAATACCACAGCACCCTGATGGAGCCATGGGACGGGCCTGCCGCAATGGGCTTCACGGACGGTGTGCAGATCGGGGCGATTCTTGACCGTAACGGCCTGCGTCCTGCACGCTACTATGTAACGAAGGATGATCTGATTATTCTCTCCTCCGAAGCGGGTGTCCTTGATATTCCGGCTGAGGATGTACTATACAAAGACCGGCTGAGACCAGGCCGTATGCTGCTCGTGGATACGAAGCAGGGCCGGATCATCTCTGACGAAGAGGTCAAGGCGGAGATTGCCTCCGAGCAGCCTTATCAAGAGTGGCTGGATGAGCATCTGATCGGCCTCGATGAGCTTCCGGATGCGCCGGAGCTGCCGAATCCGAAGCATGATAACGTGCAGCAGCTGCAGCAGTCCTTCGGCTACACCTTTGAGGATCTGCGCAAGGTGCTGGAGCCTATGGCTTCGACTGGCGCTGAAGCTGTCGGCTCCATGGGTTACGATTCACCGCTGGCGGTGCTGTCAGACCGTCCGCAGCGTCTCTACAATTACTTCAAGCAAATGTTCGCCCAGGTAACCAATCCGCCGATTGATGCCATCCGTGAAGAGCTGGTAACCTCCACGGCCACCACCATCGGACCGGAACGCAACCTGCTGAAGGCTGAACCGGAGAGCTGCCGGCAGATCTCGCTGGCTTCCCCGATTCTCTCGAACGAGGATTTCGCCAAGCTGCGCCATGTTCGCCGTGCAGGCTTCAAGTCGATGTCGATCCCGATTCTTTTCCCGGCTGAGCTGGGGGCAGAAGGACTGCGCATCGCGCTTGAGCGTATGAATGAGGCGGCAGACCGCGTTATGGGCAAAGGTCATAATATTCTTATTCTGTCCGACCGGGGTGTAGACCGCGAGAATGCCGCTATTCCGGCACTGCTGGCTGTCTCCAGCCTGCATCACCATCTGATCCGCTCGGGAACACGGACCAAGGTCAGCATTCTGCTGGAGTCCGGTGAACCGCGTGAAGTTCATCATTATGCGCTGCTGCTTGGATATGGCGTCAGTGCGGTCAATCCTTATCTGGCCTTCGAGAGTCTGGATGATATGATCGGCCAGGGCCTGCTCCGCGGAATCTCGCATGAGAAGGCTGTGAAGAACTATATCAAGGCAGCTACGAAGAGTGTTGTCAAAATCCTGTCCAAAATGGGGATCTCCACCATTCAATCCTACCGCGGCGCACAGATTTTTGAAGCGGTCGGGCTGAATTCGGAGTTCGTGGACCGCTACTTCACCTGGACACCTTCCCGGATCGGCGGGATTGGCCTTGCGGAAGTGGCTCAAGAAGCGCTTGCCAGCCATAACCGCGCCTTCACCGACAAAGACGGCAACGACAAGGTGCTCGATTCCGGCGGTGAATACCAGTGGCGCAGTGACGGGGAAGAGCATCTATTCAATCCGCAGACCATTCATCTGCTGCAGCATTCGGTGCGCAGCGGAGATTATGAGATGTACAAGAAGTATGCGGCACTCGTTCAGGGCGAAAGCGAGAAGCACCAGACGCTGCGTTCGATGCTGCAGTTCAGAAGTACGAATGCCCCTATATCCCTGGATGAGGTAGAATCGGCTGAGTCGATCATGAAACGCTTCAAGACCGGCGCGATGTCCTTTGGTTCGATCAGCAAGGAAGCGCATGAGACACTTGCGATTGCGATGAACCGTATCGGCGGCAAGAGCAACACCGGTGAAGGCGGGGAAGATCCGGCGCGCTTCATTCCGGATGCCAACGGCGATTCCCGCCGCAGTGCGATCAAGCAGGTGGCATCGGGACGGTTCGGCGTAACCTCTAACTACCTGGTGAATGCCGACGAGATTCAGATCAAGATGGCACAAGGAGCCAAGCCTGGCGAAGGCGGACAGCTTCCGGGCCGCAAGGTATATCCTTGGGTGGCAGAGGTCCGCGGCTCCACAGCGGGCGTAGGGCTGATCTCGCCGCCGCCGCATCATGATATTTACTCGATCGAGGATCTGGCGGAGCTGATCTATGATCTGAAGAATGCCAATCCGCGTGCCAGTATTAACGTGAAGCTGGTCTCTGAAGTCGGCGTAGGCACCATCGCCGCCGGTGTGGCCAAGGGCCGCGCTGATATTATTCTGATCAGCGGTTATGACGGCGGTACCGGCGCTTCGCCGATGAACTCCATCCGTCATGCCGGACTCCCTTGGGAGCTGGGGCTGGCGGAGACTCACCAGACGCTGATGCTGAATAATCTGCGTGACCGTGTCGTGCTGGAGACAGACGGCAAGATGCTGAGCGGACGCGACCTCGCGGTAGCTGTTCTGCTCGGCGCTGAAGAATACGGCTTCGCCACTGCGCCGCTGGTTGCTGTAGGCTGCATCATGATGCGCGTATGCCAGATGGATACCTGCCCGGTGGGCGTAGCTACACAGAACCCGGAGCTTCGCAAGAACTTCATGGGCGATCCGCAGCATGTAGTGAACTTCATGACCTTTGTAGCACAGGATCTGCGCGAGATTATGGCAGAGCTGGGCTTCCGCACCATTGAAGAGATGGTCGGCCGCACCGATTGCCTCGATGCGGTGAAGGCTTCCGCGCACTGGAAGAAGAAGGGCGTCGATCTGAGCAGTCTCCTGCATACTCCGGCTATGCCGGAAGGAAGCACCCGCTTCCGCAGCAAATTCCAGAACCACGGCCTGGACGAAACGCTGGATGTAACTCATCTGCTGGATATCGCTGCACCTGCGCTGGAATCCGGCACTGCAGTTGAAGCCTCCCTGCCGATCACGAACGTCAACCGTGCAGTGGGGACGATTCTGGGCAGTGAGCTGACACGCAAGTACGGCGCGGCAGGGCTGCCGGATGACACTATCCGGCTGCATTTCACCGGATCGGCCGGACAGAGTCTGGGCGCATTCGTACCGAAGGGCATCACCATTACGGTCGAAGGCGACTCCAATGACTATGTCGGCAAAGGGCTGTCCGGAGGCAAGCTGATTATCCGGCCTTCCCGCAAGGCAACCTTTGCGGCGGAAGATAATATCATCATCGGGAATACCGCGCTGTACGGAGCGACCGGCGGCGAGGCCTACGTTAGCGGCATCGCCGGTGAACGGTTCGCCGTCCGCAACTCCGGGGCGAATGTAGTCGTGGAAGGCGTGGGCGACCACGGCTGTGAATACATGACCGGCGGCCGTGTGGTGGTGCTGGGTGCAACGGGCCGCAACTTCGCGGCTGGGATGTCAGGCGGTATCGCCTATGTCTATGATCCTGACGGCACGTTCATCAGACGCTGTAACCTGGAGATGGTGCTGCTGGAGCGTGTGGAGGAAGCGGATGAGATCGCTGAGCTGCATGCCCTGATTACCCGTCATACCGAGCTTACGGACAGTAATGCAGGCAGAGCAATTCTTGATTCATGGGATCAGGCGCTGCCGAAGTTTGCCCGGGTCATTCCGAAGGATTACAAACGGATGCTTGAGCAGATCCGCAAGGTGGAGAGCAGCGGGCTGACCGGTGAGGCTGCGCTGATGGCTGCTTTTGAAGCGAATATGCGTGAGCTTGCCCGTGTGGGCGGTTAAGATTCTAATCTAAGTTATTCAAGAGACCATGTCTTTCCATTGCGGAAGGATGTGGTCTTTCTTTAAAATATAAAAATTTATATGTTCCACATGATAAATTATCCTTCTATTTCTCGCTGAAACGGCTACGCTGTCCTTTAAAGGACGGCGTAGCCGTTTCAACTTGCTATTCCTGCATATTTTTCCGGTTTTCAGGAAAAAGGTAAACTGTGGTAAAATATAAAAATGGTTGAAACGGGTTGTTGATACAGCGATAAGGTTAATAATAGCTTGAACTGAAAAAGATAATATGAAGATGGGAGTAACGGAGGGGAATTTTGGAACTGTAGGAGCGGTAGCGTCCGCCTTTAGGTTTGGATTTCTACCGCAACAGCGGTTTTAATCAGGAAATTCAAACCTAACAGCGGCCGGAAGTCCAAACATTACCCGCAGTTACGGCTAACATCTAGATTAGAGCCTTTTCAGTTCTCTTATTATTTACCGTATCCGAAAGCGCAAGGCCGTTTCATCCAAACCGACGAAAGGAAGTGAAGTTATGCCGAATACGGCAGAAGTGGTAAAGCCGGTGGCCAGTCTGATGGGGGTCACCAAAAAGATCGGCTCCAAAACGCTGGTCAGCGACTTGACACTCGATATTCCACCCGGGCAAATCTTCGGATTCCTGGGACCGAACGGAGCCGGTAAAACAACAACCATCCGCATGATGGTAGGACTTATCTCCATCAGCCGCGGAGATATTCTGATCTGCGGACGCAGTATTAAAGACCATTTTGAAGAGGCCATAGCCAATGTAGGGGCCATCGTAGAGAATCCGGAGATGTACAAGTTCCTTACCGGATACCAGAATCTGCGCCAGTATGCCCGCATGGTGCCCGGAGTAACCAAAGAGCGTATTAATGAAGTGGTCAAGCTGGTCGGTCTTGGACAGCGGATCAATGACAAGGTCAAAACCTATTCCTTGGGGATGCGCCAGCGTCTGGGGGTAGCCCAGGCCCTCTTGCACCGGCCGAAGCTGCTGATTCTGGATGAACCGACCAACGGACTGGACCCGCAGGGCATCCGCGAGCTGCGCGATTATCTGCGTCAGCTGTGTCAGACCGAGGGCACAACGGTGTTTGTCTCCAGCCATCTGTTATCCGAGATGGAGCTGATGTGCGATAGTGTAGCCATTATCCAGAACGGCCGTCTGATTGATGTGAAGCAGCTGAAGACGGTTGGTGATGTATTGATACCGGTGGGCGAAACCTTCTTCGAGGTGGATAATCCTGAAGCTGCGCTGGCCCTGATCGGCCAAGGTGTGCTGAAGGAAGGCGGAGTGGCGGTAGGGGCGGCACGTGAGGAGATTGCCGAGCTGAATGCGAGGCTGGTAGCCGGCGGCATTAAAGTGTACAGCATCAAGGCGCTGTCCCGTTCGCTCGAAGATCAATTCTTGGAAATTACAGGAGGTGAAGGCATTGGGTGAGTTCGCTGCTCTCATACATAATGAGAATATCAAGATTTTCAGACGTCTGCGGACATGGATTATGCTGTTCATTCTGGCACTGATAAGTGCGCTGTTTCCTGCGCTGATTCATTTCACCAGCAATGGCAATGATGTCACCGGGATTTGGGACAGCTTTCAGACCACAATGGCTATCGCTTTTTTCCTGAACACTATTTTCACAGCTCTGGTGGCTGCTGACTCCGTTGCGGGCGAATTCACCTGGGGAACGATTAAGCTGCTGCTGATCCGCCCTTGGAGCCGCTCCAAGATTCTGCTCTCGAAATATCTGTCCATGGTCATCTTCAGTCTGATTAGTACAGCGGTGCTGATCGGATTCGGGTATGGCTCCGCGCTGATCTTCTCTTCCTCGGCAGTAGAGCCGTTAGGCGGGAATGTGATGAGCTGGAGTCAGGGGGAATATGTCTTCCTGCTGATTCTGTGCAGCTATATTGAGCTGTTCCTGACGGCAGCTATTGCCTTCATGATCTCCAGCGTCTTCCGTTCAAGCGGCCTGGCGATTGTGCTGTCGCTGTCCATCATGTTCACCAAAGATATCTTTATCGCCATCTTCAGCCCGGAACGGTATGAATGGGCGAATTATCTGATCTTTGCCCATATGAATCTGAGCAACTATCTGCTGACGGACACCGGTCCGGGAGGAGCTACGCTGGGGTTCGCCATTGCGGTCCTGGCCGTGTACTATGTTATTCTCATGGCGGTATCATGGATTGTATTCCGTAAAAGAGATGTCGCTGCCTAATTAGGCAGCCGGGCGGTACAAGCGTATAGGAGGCTGGAAATAAGCGGCTCATGCGCCTTCCAGACTGCTCTGTTTATCCGCTCTGCGTTTGCCTGCCTTATTCTTGGGAGTGACCGTATGCAGCCCGCCCGCTGTCTCAGTGGCGGGCTGTTCGGTCATGGTCATAGCCACAGCCCCGTTAACAAGGCTGCCTTCCGTAATGCTCAGGGAGCCAGCTGTAATGTTGCCGTGCAGTTGTCCGGTTCCGGTAAGGATCAGCTTCCGCTGGGCCGTTACGTTGCCGTAGACCTTGCCGGCGACAATGATCTCCTGCGCCTCGATACTGGAATGGACCGTGCCTTGTTCACCAACCGTCACTGTGCCTTCGCACAGAATCTCCCCGCTGAAGTTCCCTTCAATCCGCAGGTTGGTATCGCAATGTACCTTCCCTTCGAGCGTGCCTCCATACCCGATAAGCGAGTCGGTGGACGGGTATGAGCTAGTCTGCCGTCTGTTCCACATGCCTGCATTCCCCTTTCTGTTCTTAAGGATTCACATAATTGAGCGGATTCACCGGCTTGTTCTGCTTCACGACCTGAAAATGAAGATGGGGACCGGTGCTGCGTCCGGTGCTGCCCAGCATTCCGATCTGCTCGCCCTTGCTGACCGTGTCACCAGGGGAGACCAGCATATGATTCAAATGCATGTACCAGGTCTCGAGTCCGTTATCATGACGGATCACAACATATTTGCCTCTGGCCCCCACCTGCTCTGCGGAGATGACCACTCCACCCAATGCCGCGTATACCGCATCTCCGATATTCCCCGCAATGTCAATTCCGGAATGATAGGCGGAGCTCCCCTTGAAAGGATCGGAGCGGTAACCGAAGCTGGAGGTGATGATCCTCGAGCCGGTTGGCCACATTACGGCCCGGGCGAGCCTGGATTGCTTCTCCTGTGATTGCTTTGCCTGAAGGTCTGCCTTCACCTTATTGGCCTTCTCTGCCTGTGAAATGGTGATCGGGATACTGTTGATCATCTCATCCAGCAGGCTGTGGATCTCCTCGAAATCGTCTTTCGCTTCCTGGACCAGCTTCTGCGGATCTTCCTCATAGACGGCGATGTATTCACCGCCAACCTGCGGATTAACCGTACTGCGCAGGGCCTTCCCGGCAGCTCTGATCCGAAAAATAGCGGCAGGCGAGCCGGCGGAAGGTACAGCTTCGGGCTGCTCCTGAATGAATGGACCGGCGCTTAACCGGCTGACTCTTCCGTAGGTTCCCGCGGCTGCGGCGCTGAGTTCCGGCGGGGCCGGGAGTAACGGCTGGCTGCCTTTACCGGAAGCGGAAGCTGCGGAGGATGTCGTATCGGCGTCGTACGTTCCGTCACCGGCATCGGCACCTACACCAGCAGGAGAGCCGGTCTCCTTGTCGATCAGCGATTGAAGCTGCTGCTCCAGCTCCGTCACACTCTTCAGCTTGTCTTTAATGTCCTCAGCTTCCTCCGAGAGCTCGGTCACCTGGCCGCGAAGCTGCTGGAGCGCCTGATCCTTATCGGCAACCTTCAGCTCCATGCGGATATTAGTCAGCGATAATGCTGCTGCTTCGGCCTCCAGCTCTGCGATGGACCGGGAGGCATGAATATGCATGGAGGTGACCAGACTGGAGAGGGACAGGGCGGCTGCGGCAGGCAGGGCCAGCGCGTAGGACTTCGACATCTCCAGCTGTCTGACGGGCCTTCCGGCCTCACGCATAACGAGCAGCTTAATCTTTTTATGACCTGGCTGACTCTTCATAACGTCTCCTTACTGCGGCTTGGGCAGCCGCTTGGTATGAATGACTGATTGCAACCTGTTCATGGTGCTGGGGCTTATCCGGTTCGTCCTACTACTCTATGTATTCCATAACTAAGGTGAACATGACAACGGTTTACTTGAATAAAGAAGGAGAGTTAAGGCAAAACCTGTAGTAGTCATGCATTTTTCAGGAGGCCTAGGATGAGGATATTTGCCGTTATATTATGCTTATTTATTGTGCAGCTTGCCATCATATTAGGTTCGGAATACCGGCGTCCGCAGAGAGCCGTCGCCTGGCTATGTATAACATTCTGCTGCCCGCCGCTGGGGCTGCTGTTCTATTATTTCCTGGGACGCGATTACTGGCAGAGCCGCAAGCTCGGCACAAGATGTGTCTCCCTGCTGCGCGAAATCCGCGCCCATATCACCGGTAAAATTCACAGGGTCAAAAATGTGGAGGAGACGGGTAATCCCGGGTTTGTGGACCGCCCTGAGCTGCTGCATCTGCTGAACGGACTGGCAGAGAGCCACGTTACGCAATATAACCGGTGTGAGGTGCTCTCCGGCGCGCAGGAGGCTTATAAGTCTATGCTGGAGGCTATGGAGGGCGCGCATGAGCATATCCACATGGAATTTTATATTTTCCGGGAGGATGGGATCGGCAGGCGGTTTCAGGAGCTGATGATCCGTAAGGCACGCCAGGGGGTGAGAGTACGTCTGCTGTGTGATGGCCTTGGGAGCCATAAGCTGAGCCGGAGCTTCGTGAATACGCTGAGGAATGCGGGGGTGCAGGTGCATTTTTTCTTGCCTCCGCTGACTGCGCTGCCGGACCGCCGCTTCAATTTCCGGAATCACCGCAAAATCCTCGTCGTTGACGGACTGGCCGGATTCACCGGAGGAATGAATATCGGGGATGATTATCTGGGCAAAAACCCGAAGATGGGGGAGTGGCGGGATACGCATCTGCGGCTTGAAGGGGATGCTGTATATCAGCTGCAATATGTGTTTCTTAAGGACTGGAGGCTGGTAACCGGAGACGTTCTCAGCCATCCGCGGTTTTTCCCTGATCATGCCTGCAGCGGCAGGGAGGCGGTTCAGATTGTAGCCGGCGGCCCGGATGGGGCGATTGATGTCACTCAGGAGATGTACTTCGCGTCCATCTGTGCAGCGAAGCAGCGCGTCTGGATGACCTCGCCGTATTTCATCCCGGACCCCGCAGTTTGCAGGGCGCTTAAGAATGCGGTGCTCAGCGGAGTGGACGTAAGGATCATCATCCCGGCGAAGCCGGATAACAGGCTGGTCTATTATGCAACGCTGTCTTACCTGGAGAATCTGCAGGATGCCGGGGTGAAGTTTTACCGCTACACCGCAGGGTTCATGCATGCCAAAGTAATGATTATCGACAGCCTGCTGGCAACGGTCGGCAGTGCCAATCTGGATATGCGCAGCTTTTATTCCAACTTCGAGCTGACGGCGGTGCTGCTCCAGCCGGAGGTTATTGCCGAGCTGGCTGAGGACTTTAGCAGAGATTTGAAGCATAGCGAATACATTGATCCGATAAAGTTCAGGGAGCGCGGCCGTAATGTCAAACGGATTGAGAGTCTATGTCAGCTCTTATCTCCGCTATTATGAGAGAAAAGATGGCGGAATCATCGTTTATCGAAGGTTATATCAATTTACATGCGTTATTTGAGGTTCCTTTATGATATAATGTGAATATAAGAAGAACAGGGGAGAAGGCACGCCTGTCAGCACTGCTTTCGTATACTTCTTAGATACACTATTTAGAGGGGGAGTTCTATGACTGTAAGCCAACATATCTTTACGAGTGAAGAACAGAAGAAGCCACAGAAGTCCGGAGTTTTTAAGACGGCAAGACTGGCCCAGCGGATTGTGATGATTATCATCGGAGCGGCTATGATGTCTGTTGCGCTTGAGATTTTTCTTGTTCCCAATAAGTTGATTGATGGCGGAATCACCGGTATTTCCATTATGTTGTCCCATATTTTTAATATACCGCTTGGTATTTTGTTAACCCTGCTTAACCTGCCGTTCCTGGTTATCGGTTATAAGCAGATCGGTAAGACATTTGCTTTATCTACGCTATTCGCTGTAATTGTGATGTCCATCGGAACCCAGCTGCTCCATCCTGTTCATCCTATTACGGTTGAGCCGCTGCTGGCAGCCGTATTCGGAGGGGTAATCCTCGGCGTAGGGGTTGGACTCGTTGTCCGTTATGGCGGATCGCTTGACGGCACGGAGATTGTAGCCATTCTTGTGTCCAAGAGGCTTCCGTTCTCTGTAGGGGAAGTCGTCATGTTCTTCAATCTGTTTATTCTGTCCGGCGCTGGTTTTGTGTTCGGGTGGAACAATGCGATGTTCTCACTTATTGCTTATTACATTGCTTTTAAACTGATAGATATTACACTTGAAGGTCTGGATCAGTCGAAATCAGTATGGATTATCAGTGATAAGTTCCGCGATATCGGCGAAGCCCTGACGGAGCGTCTGGGACGCGGAGTAACCTATCTGGATGGTGAAGGCGGATTCTCCGGCGATAACAAGAAAGTGATTTTTGTAGTCATTACCCGGTTGGAAGAAGCTAAGCTTAAGTCTATTGTGGAGGATTGGGATACCGAAGCATTCATCGCAATCGGCAATATCCATGATGTTAAGGGCGGCCGATTCAAGAAAAAAGCAATTCATTAGCGTAGTCAGCCCGAGCTGGAACGCTTCCGAAGGAAGGTATATTTACGAACGACAGATTAACCAATACGGCGGTTCTGACATGCTGCGCCGTATTCTCATATAGAATACCTTCCGTCCAAGATTTGGACGCCAGGATAAGCCCGCAGCCTGATAAGGCATTGCGGGCTTATTGCTGTCCTGGGGGCAGCTTGGCAATAATTGCTTCCACTGGCTGTGGAGGAACCCCTGCGATCAGATCTCCTGTCCGGGCCAGACGGTCCTCAATATTCAGCAAGTGGTAATCTGTAGGCTTGACGTCCCGCTGCACTTCCTCCCACAGGAGGGGCGTTGAGACGGTGGCAAGCGGCCTGGCACGCGGAGTATAAGGTGCAGCAAGTGTTTTGCCGCCGTAGTGCTGCAGGTAATCAAAGTATATTTTGTCCCCGCGGTGTTTCTTCAGGCGCTCCAGGGTGAAGAGATCAGGCCGCTTCTCCGTAACATAACGGCCTACGAAATGCCCGATCCGGCGCAGGCCATCGAAGGTTACGCCCGGCTCCACCGGAACGATAATCTGTACTCCGGTGGCTCCGGAGGTCTTCGGAACGGATTCCAGACCAAGCGACTTCAGCACCTCCCCCACAAGGGCGGCTGCCTCCATGATACGCGGCTCCTCTTCAAGCGAAGGGTCCAGATCAATCATCCATTCGCAGGGCAGTGTACTGCCGGCGTAATGTAGCGAGGGATGAAATTCGAGTGCGGCCAGATTGCCCAGCCAGAGCAGCTCCGGCAGCCCTTGCAGCACAATGTAGGTAATATTCTCATGCACAGCCGTATGGACGTATTCCGGTAGCGGCTCCGGGGCGTTCTTCTGATAAAAGGACATTCCCGGCACACCGTGGGGATAACGGATCACCGTCAGCAGCCTGTCTTTGCAATAGCGCAGCAGATAGGGGGAGAGGGCGGCCAGCTTTTGCAGATAAATCTGCTTGGTGATGCCGCGTTCAGGCCACAGCGGCTTATCCGGGTTCGTAATGGTAATCTCATGTCCCTCTGCGGTAATGGTGCCTCTAACCTTCTGCGGCATAACCCGGTTCCTCCTTCTGAGCTTAATGACTAACTCTTCTGATCCATCCGGCAGGATAATGGCGGCAGCCCGACCTGGGCTTGAATCACTGGCTGGCGGAAGGTGCCGGAGGGATTCCACTCCAGGAAATGCAGCTTGAACACCAGCTCCGGCTTAATCCAGACTGCACCTTTGCTGCGCTCAGGAAGCTCTGCAAAAGGCATACGCTCCGTAATTAGTCCCTCTATCTGTGCCGTCAGCGTCCGCCAGTCCTGGACGGTCATCCTGCCCGCCCCGGCATGTCCGATATAATGCAGCTTGCCTGCATCATCATACAGTCCGAAGAGCAGCGCGTTGACCTGGCCGTCGCGGAAGGTGACGCCCCCGGCGACAGCGGTGACATCGGAGATAATTTTGAGCTTCTGCCAGCGTTTGTCTTTGCCGCCGGGGGCATAGGTGCTGTTCAGGTCCTTGCAGACAATTCCCTCCAGACTGCCCTTACGGGCTGCGGAGAACAGCTGGGCAGGATCATGATAGCTCGGCACCTGCTGCACATGGGGATGGGGCAGCAGGTGCTCCTTCAGCAGCTCCTGCCGCCGGGACAGCGGCTCGTCCAGCAGCCATGAGCCGTTGCAGTACAGAATATCAAACACCATATACAGCACCGGAACCCGGGGCACTGCCACCGCAATCGCGGCCTCATTCTTCAGGCTGTCGCGCCGCATGACCTCGTGGAAGGAAGGCTTGCCGCCGCTTAGCGCTATAATCTCGCCATCCAGAATGACAGAGCCGGCCCGGCAGTAGGCCTCGGGCCTGGCGAGCTCGGGATACTGTAGGGTGCGCCGGTTGCCCCTCCGGTTAATCAGCTCAGCGCTGGTTCCGTCATAATAGGCGAGCATCCGTACTCCGTCCCACTTGATCTGGGCGATCCACTGGCTCCCGGAAGGAATCCCGTATGCCAGCACAGGTTCAAACGGAGTGAGCGGCTGCAGCTTCAACGAAGGGTAGGTGCCTGCCGCCCCGAGCGTCCGGCTTCTAGGCACCGGTACCCTTGCTCTTGGCCGTCCGGCGTTTCGGCTTCGGGGCGATCACCGGAATAGGTCCGGTGGCATCATCTGCAACCGGAGCAGCAGGGGCGCCGGCGTCTGTACCGGTGTCTTTGGACTTGGCTGCCCGCTTCTTCGCACCGGCGGCTGTCCGGGGTTTCGCACCGCTGCCTGCCTTGGAGGGGCCGGGATCGGAAGGGATATGCTGCACGGCCTCGATACTGGCCTGGAGGGCCGCCATCAGGTCGATGACATTGTTCTCCTGGCGGGCCGGGGCAATATGGAACTCTTCTCCGGCAATCTTGTGCGTAATCAGATCAAGCATCCGCTGGCGGTAATCATCGGTATATTTGGCCGGCTCAAAAGGCTGGGACAGCTGGGAGATGAGCAGCTTGGCCATGTCCAGCTCTTTGTCGTTGACCGTTCCCGGCTCAGGCAGGCCGGGTACCTGCGATACCGGACGGACCTCGTCCGGGTAGTAGATCGTCTCAATCGCGAGGCAGTCAGCCAGGACGCGGATGGCGGCCAGACTGCTTTTGGAGCGGATGGAGATTTTGGCGATGCCGATCTTTCCGGTCTGGCGCATGGCCTCCATCAGCAGACGGTATGCGTTGGCGCCAGCCTGATCTGGAGAGAGGTAGTAGGTTTTCTGGAAATAAATCGGGTCGATCTCCGTCAAATCCACGAAATCCAGAATCGTGATGCTCTTGCTGCTCTCCTCGCTCAGCTGGTCCAGCTCTTCCTTGTCGAACAGGACGAACTTCCCCTTCTCATATTCGTACCCCTTGCCGATCTCCTCCCAGGTGACTTCCTTGTCACAGACAGGACATTTGCGTACATAGGACAGCGGGCTGCCGCATTCTTTGTGGATATAACGCAGCGAGATGTCTTTGTCCTCCGTAGCGGAGAACATTTTGACCGGTACATGCACAAGCCCGAAGCTGATGGCTCCTTTCCAAACAGTATGCATGAGAATCGCCTCCTGATGATGTGTGTTATGGCTTAGTATGGAGCGTCAGGGCTGTTTCTAGCCGGATGCATGAATTGAGAAGTATGGGAAAAAATAAAGCGGTTCCGCTTAGAAAGAGGCAGAGTCTGCCCTTGTTAAAGGAGGCGCCATGGACAAAGAGCTGAATCACTGGAGCGATGCCTTGTCAGAGCAGGATATTCCGGCAGAGGCTGTCCAGTGGGAGAATATTATTTCGGACCCGGAGGATGCCGGACTGGATGAAGCTGCAGGGCTGCTGGATGCCGAAGCAACGATAGGCGAACTTCCGGCGGAGGACGAGGATGAATAAGGAGGGAAGAGCAGAATGGATATAACACGGGCAAAGGATATTTACGACTCCAAAGACAAGATCGCGGTGCATCTTGACGGAGAGCCGGTCTGGATTGAGCATGTGGATACGGATAACGGCATGGCTACGGTTCAGGTAGGCTCCAGGCCGACTAATACACAGACTGTCGGGGTAGACCGGCTGGAGGAGCAGGGACATTAAGGTAATAGAGCAGGGGAACCTCCTGGGATCGTTATTCCGGGAATACCCCTGCTTTTTTGTTGTGTGGTCACTCCAGGACGGCCTGCGGCCTGTTGCGGTGCAAGTATCATACCGATATAATTAAATATATTGTTAACCGGTAAGGGATATTTAAATTAAGGTGGTCGTTGCAGTCTTGGACAATAATACAGAAACGGTGTTCACGTACCGTTCATTCGGCCTTCAGGATACGGAGGCGCTGGCGGCCGCTATTGCTGATGCGTCATCGGCGGGCATGGTGATCGGCCTGGACGGGGATTTGGGCGCGGGCAAAACGGCGTTCTCGCAAGGATATGCGCGCCATCTCGGTGTGGAGGGTATTGTGAACAGCCCTACTTTTACAATTATCAAAGAGTATGAAGGACGTCTGCCGCTGTATCATATGGATGTCTACCGGATTTCGGTGCAGGAAGCAGATGAGCTGGGACTGGAAGAGTATTTCTACGGCCAGGGTGTGAGCCTGGTGGAATGGAGCCGGATTATTGCAGACCTGATGCCGCCGCGGCATCTCCATATAGAGCTGAAGACAGCCGGCCCGGACGAACGGGAGATTACGGTGACCGGAATCGGAGAGCCATACGGCGAAGTGTGCCGGACGCTGATCCAGAAGTGGGGTAAATAAATATGACAAACTCGAATATTGAGCCGCGCAAGCGGTTTTTGGCGCTGGATACCTCGACGGCTGTTCTGGGAGTGGCAGTGACGGCAGGCGGGGAGCTGCTGCATGAGATTAATGCTTCCGGGGAGCGGAACCACTCTGTCCATCTGCTGCCCATCATTGAACAGGCGCTTCAGGCTTCAGCAACTACTGCAGATAGAATCGGCGGAATCTCGGTCGGCATCGGCCCGGGCTCCTACACCGGAACGCGGATCGCCGTAACCGCAGCGAAGACGCTGGCCTGGGCCTGGAACGTCCCGGTTACCGGCGTATCCAGCCTTCATGCGCTGGCCTGGGGCGGATACCATGCAGCTTCTGTGCTGCAGCAGGAAGCTCAGCACACGGAGCAGCCATCGGTGCCCCCGGCAGCAGGACCTGACTGGATCATTCCGCTGATTGACGCCCGGCGGGGACAGGTCTACACCGCTGTATTCGCGGCAGACGGGGACAAGCCTCCCCGGCGGCTGGCGCCGGATGCCATCCGGCTGATGGCGGACTGGGTACAGGAGCTGGCCACGCGGCTTACGGAAACCGCAGGCGAAGGCAGAATGCCGGGCAGCCTGTGGTTCGTAGGCGAGACGGCGCTGCACGGAAGTGCGGAATCACTGGCTCCGCTTATGGAAGCGGGCAATGTCCGCACCCTGCCGTATGAGCTTGAAGGCCGCTGGACCGGCTTCCTGGCCGAAGCGGGCATCTACGCGGAGAGCGGAGATCTGCACACGCTGATTCCCAATTATACGCAGCTGTCGGAAGCGGAGGCCAATCTGCGCCGCAGCAGCGAAGGGAGCCTGAACACACGATGATAGAACCGGAACCAGTAAGGGCTCAGGGGGCTGACCTTGTTTTTCGGCTGATGCGTCTTGAGGATATCCCTGAGATTCTTGTGATTGAACGGGAGGCCTTCACCATGCCCTGGACGGAGGAAGCCTTCCGCAACGAGCTGAACCATAATCATTTCGCCAAATATATGGTGATGGAGCTGGAAGGGCGGTTAATCGGCTATGCCGGAATGTGGGCCATTGTGGATGAGGCTCATGTCACCAACATCGCTCTGCTGGAGGCTTACCGGGGGCGCAAATGGGGAGAACGGCTGCTGGACGAGCTGATGAGAACGGCAGCTTATCTCGGGATGCAGTCGATCACACTTGAAGTACGGGTCTCGAACGAGGTGGCCCAGAATTTATATCGCAAAAAAGGCTTCCGGCCGGCCGGTACCCGCAAGGGTTATTATTCGGACAACCGTGAGGATGCGCTCATCATGTGGGCGGATCTGCCGGACTACGGGGAGCAAGCTGTAACGGAAGGAAGCGTGGACTTGAAATGAAGACAGACACGGGCTTACTTGAGCCTGTATTAATTCTTGCCATTGAGACGAGCTGTGACGAGACCTCTGTAGCGATCGTGAAGGACGGCTGTGAGGTGTTGTCCAATATCATCTCCAGCCAGATCGAGACCCACCGCGCATTCGGGGGGGTAGTGCCTGAAGTGGCCTCCCGCAAGCATGTCGAGGTGATTACGCTGGTGATTGAAGAAGCCTTAAGCACGGCTGGCATACGTCCGCAGGAGCTGACGGCAGTGGCGGTAACCCAGGGTCCGGGACTTGTGGGGGCGCTGCTGGTTGGGGTAGTGGCTGCCAAAAGCCTTGCGCTGGCCTGGGGCAAGCCGCTCATCGGTACCCATCATATTGCCGGCCATATCTATGCCAACCGGCTGGTCCGGGAATTGAAGTATCCCAATATGACACTGGTAGTGTCCGGCGGGCATACGGAGCTGGTCCATATGGAGCGGGAGGGCGAGTTCCGGATCATCGGGCGCACCCGCGACGATGCGGTGGGCGAAGCCTATGACAAAGTGGCGCGTGCCCTCGGCTTTCCTTACCCGGGAGGCCCGCATGTGGACAGGCTGGCCCATGAAGCGGAGGAGGCCTTTGTACTGCCGCGTGTCTGGCTGGAGCCGGGCTCCTATGACTTCAGCTTCAGCGGCCTGAAGTCTGCGGTGCTGAACGCGGTGAATCAGAGCAAGATGAAGGGACTTACGCCGGATGTGGCCGGAATCGCCCGCGGGTTCCAGGAATCCGTAGTGGAGGTGCTGGTGGAGAAGGCAGTCCGTGCGGTCCGCGAGTACAACGCAGGGCAGCTGCTGCTCTGTGGAGGCGTAGCGGCGAATAGGGGTCTGCGTGAAGCCCTGATCCGGCGCTGCGGGGCAGAGGGCATCGAGCTAATCATCCCGCCGCCGGTCTATTGTACGGATAATGCGGCGATGATCGGTGCCGCGGCCTATGTGAAATGGAGACATGAAGGCGGGATTCCGCTGGATATGGTCGCCGATCCCGGCTTCTCGCTGGAGAAGTGGTCGGTAACTGCCTATTGACTTTGGGAGAAGCAGGCGGTTATAATCAGTTCAATTCAAGAAACTTATATTTGAACAAACGCAATGATCGGAAGCAGTAAGGTAACTCCGGGATAAGAGAGCTGCGGTATGGTGCGACGCAGTCGAAGGAGACCTGAACTCGTCCGGGAGCGGAGCGGTGGAAGCAGGCAGCTCGTTGTAACAGGAGCACTGACCGGAGTAATCCTTAATCCGGTGGCCTTATGTACACCGTTACGGTTAACCTCCGTGAGAGGGTGGTCAAGCAGGGAATGACGGAGTGAGAACTTCCGGAGAATCCTGCAGGACTTGGAGTGGGTATCGCAGGACAGCCGAAGCAAGTGGCTGAAGCCGGATATCAACAAGAGTGGTACCGCGACAGTTAACAGCCTGTCGTCTCTTGAATGAGACGACAGGCTTTTTTGTGCGCTTATCCAGGCACACATAGAATGACACGCAATGATCGGGAGCAGTAGACGGCCAAGGTGAACAGAGAGCTGCGGGGAGGTGCGACGCAGACACCGGAGGCCGGCGAATCTCGCCCGTAAGCGGAGCGGCGGAAAGAGCACCAGGTACGCCGCTACGGATGTCCCCGTTACAGGACGGTTCATATCTCCCGGGCTTCGCGTTACGGAGCAGGGGGATATGATGCTGAGCTGGACGCAGCTTGGGCTTGCAAGCAGGAGCCTTATGCGTCAACAAGAGTGGTACCGCGGAGGGGTGACCCGCCGTCTCTTATACGAGACGGCGGGTCTTTGTGTTTTTTTAGATGGTGACCCTTGAAGGATCAACCCAATTTGAGGAGGAACTAACGATGATTATTCCGGTAAAGAAACGAATTCAGATCTTTGACACCACGCTGCGTGATGGAGAACAGGCTCCGGGGGCCAGTCTTACGCCCGAACAGAAGATTATTCTGGCTGCGAAGCTTGCCGAGCTGGGAGTAGATGTGCTGGAACCGGGATTCCCTGTATCCAGTCCGGGCGACTTTGCAGCGGTGGAGACCATCTCCCGCAAAATCCAGGGCCTGGAGATCTGCGGCTTCGCCCGCGCGGTCAAAGGGGATATTGATGCTGCTGTCCGGGCCACCCGCGATGCTGAGCGGCGGCGGATTCATCTGTTCATCTCCTCCTCCGACATTCATCTGCGCCATCAGCTGCGCATGAGCCGCCCTGAGGTTGTGGCTGCCGCGCGTGAGATGACGGCTTACGCCCGCCAGTTCTGTGATGTGGTGGAATTCACCGCCATGGATGCCGCGCGGACCGGAATCGACGATCTGATCGAGATGGTCGAAGCCGTGATTGAAGAGGGCGCGTCGATTATCAATCTGCCCGACACCGTAGGGTATGCGCTGCCGCAGGAATACGGCGAGATGTTCCGGCGGGTACGGCTTGGGGCGAGAGGCGGCGACAAAGTCATCTACAGTGCCCATTGTCATAACGATCTGGGTCTGGCCGTGGCGAACAGCCTGGCTGCGATTGAAGGCGGCGCAACGCAGATTGAGGTCACGGTGAACGGAGTGGGGGAACGTACCGGCAACTGTGCGCTGGAGGAGCTGGTTATGGCTCTGGAGACGCGCGGCGATTCTATTGGCGCCGAGACAGGAATTGTACTCGACAAGCTGTATGACACTTCGCGTATGATCAGCGGAGCGATGCATTTCCCGATTGCCTACAACAAGCCGGTTGTCGGCCGCAACGCCTTCCAGCATGAATCCGGTATCCATCAGGACGGCCTGCTTAAGGACCGCAGCACCTACGAGATTATGGACCCGGAACGGCTGGGCATCCCGCGCAGCATGATTATCCTGGGCAAGCATTCCGGCAGACATGCGCTGAAGGACCGCGCCGCGAAGTATGGAATTGCCCTGGATTCGGCGGAGCTCGACGCGTTGTACGAATCCTTCAAGGAGACGGCTGACCGCCAGAAGGCCGTCAGCGATGATGAGCTGCTGCGGATGGTCAGCAGCACCACCGGGCAGCTCGCCCAGGTATATGAGCTGGGCGAAGTGCAGGTGCTGGCCGGCAGCGCGCCGCGCCGGGTGGCCGCAGTGACGGTGCGTCATCTGCAGAGCGGCGCAGAGACTACGCAGACCAGCACCGGAGACGGTCCGCTGGAAGCGATCATTGCCGCCATCGGGCAAGGCATCGCTGAGGATATCCGCTTTGACGGCCTGGAGCTGCATTCTCTGGGCAGCGGCGGGAATGCCCAGGCAGAGGCTGCTGTAATGGTGGAGTGGAAGGACGCCAAATTCCGCGGCACAGCCATTCATCATGATATTGTGATGGCTGCGGGGATTGCTTATATTGCGGCCTGCAATGCGGCGCTGCTGTCGGATTCAGCGGTCGTGTATCCAGACGCGGCTGTGAACGGCTAGAGCGAAGTTCCCCACAGCTTCAGAGCTGTCTGTTTCTAAATGCATCTGCCCATGTCAGTGCTGACATGGCAGATGTTTTTTGCTGATCTCAGTGACTACGTCTTTAACGTTTTATAGAGTTAGTTGGACAAACGTAGCTTAATTTCTCGATTTCTGACGTTTATCCGTAAGCAAGTGGAATAACAGCATCTAATGCTGCTGATTTTGCCGCTTTGACCTGAATTGTGATCCAGTAAGTGATGTTTATCCAACTACTCTTGCAGCAGAACCCGTTCGTGCCTCAGCAAGTGTAGAAAATCCAGCTGTTGTTCCAAAAAACTAACATGATTTTTACTCTCAGCGGCTTTTGTCAAGCTGTGGACAACGTTATCCACATATTCCGCACGAATTGTGTAAAAACCGTGTAAAATCAGCAATAACGCCTTTTTTCTGAACCCTATAAACAGGAGGTTATACAATGAAACATATTTGTGGGAATTGTGGATAATGTGGATAATTCGGTGGATAAAAAGTCCTTGACAAGCGGAATAGCGATTTTACGCATGAAAAAAGCCCCGAAGGGCTATTTTTAACCAATAGTTATGCACGAAAACTGTGGATGGCGCTGTGGATAACTTTATTTGAACAAATTGGAAACCGTTAAAATTTATTTATAGCTTCCTTTAGCTTATTCTTCAGCCAGTTTCTCCCATTCGCTAAATAAATCTCCCAGCTGCCGTTTTTTGTCTTTAAGATCACTTTCATGCTCCTGAAGGGCCAGATAATCCTGATAGACCTCAGGTTTGGTCATTTCATGCTCGACTACCGAGATGGCTTCCTCCAGCTTGGCGATCTGATCCTCTAATTCGGAGATACGCCGCTGGCGGTTACGCTCCTCACGTTTGGCCTGCTTGTCCGCTTCATAGGAGAGGGAGGTGCCTTTCTCCGCTGAACTGGCTTCATTATCGGCATTCCGCGAGCTCTTGGCGGCCGCCAGCTCGGCTTGCTCCTCGGCAATCGCTTCGAGCTCGCGTTTTTTCTCAATATAGTCGTCATAATTACCCAAATACTGATCAATTCCGTCCGGATGCAGCTCCAGAACCCGTTCAGCCATTTTATTCAGGAAATAACGGTCATGGGAAATGAACAGCAGTGTGCCTTCGAAATCAATCAGGGCCGATTCCAGCACTTCACGGCTGACGAGATCCAGATGGTTGGTCGGCTCATCCAAAATCAGCATGTTGGCTCCCCGCAGCATCAGCTTGGACAAGGCCACCCGTGCTTTCTCGCCGCCGCTCAGGGCAGCCACCTTCTTCAGCACATCTTCGCCGCTGAACAGGAAGTTGCCGAGAATCGTGCGGATCCGGGCCTCCTCCAGCATCGGGTACTCACTCCACAGCTCTTCCAGCACGGTGTTGCGCGGGTTCAGCCTTGTCTGCTCCTGGTCGTAGTAAGCGATCTTCACTTTGGTTCCCCAGTTCACGCTTCCGGCGGAGGGCTCGCGGGTGCCGGTCATACACTGCAGCAGCGTGGACTTCCCGATTCCGTTCGGCCCGATCAGTGCCGCTGTCTCGCCGCGCCGCAGCTCGAAGGAGGCATTGCGGAACAGCGGGGCAGCTTCTTCACTAAAAGCCACAGCCACGCTGCGGACCTGCAGCACTTCCTTGCCGGACATGAAGTCCGGTTCGAAGGAGAAGCTGGCTTTCTTGAGGTCGCCCAGCGGCCTGTCGATGCGTTCCATTTTGTCGAGTGCCTTGCGGCGGCTCTGTGCCCGCTTGGTGGTGGAGGCCCGCACAATGTTGCGCTGCACGAAATCCTCCATCCGTGATATTTCATCCTGCTGTTTCTCGTATTGCTTCATGCGGATCTCATATTCCGCAGCCTTCAGCTCCATATACCGGCTGTAATTGCCCGTGTATCTGCGGGACTGGTGCCGTTCAATCTCCACGATGGTCGTCACCAGACGGTCAAGGAAATACCGGTCATGGGATACGACCAGAATACCTCCCGGGTATCCGCGCAGATAATCCTCCAGCCAGGTGAGTGTCTCGATGTCCAGGTGGTTGGTCGGCTCATCGAGCATGAGCAGGTCAGGAGCCTGGAGCAAAATGCGGGCCAGTGCCAGACGCGTCTTCTGGCCTCCGCTTAAGGTCGAGATGGGAGTTTCAGGTGCGAACTCCCCGAAGCCCATACCATGAAGAACGCTGCGGATACGCGTATTCATCTCGTAGCCGCCATGATCCTTGAACCAGTCGGAACGTCTGGCGTAGCGCTCCAGCAGATCCTCATAACGCTTCGGATCTTCGGCGAGTGCCGGATCGGCTATATCCGTCTCCAGCTGCCGCAGCTCAGCCTCGGCCTCCAGCAGCGGCGCAAATACGGCCAGCATCTCTTCCTGTATGGTTTTATCCGACTGCAAGCCGCTGTTCTGGGCCAGATAGCCAATCGTAGTCTCTTTGGACTTATGAATTTGCCCGCTGTCGTAAGACATTTCCCCGGCCAGAATCTGCAGAAAAGTCGATTTGCCCGCTCCGTTAACGCCGACGAGACCGACTCGTTCCTTCTCATTCACCATGAGGCTGATGCCGTCCAGCACACTTTGTATTCCGTATGATTTCGTAATTCCTGTCGCTTGAAGAAGCATTCTGTATGAAACCTCCGCCCTTGCAAATTGGCCTTGGCAGCTTGTGCCCCGGCTATATCATAATCTTATTCTCCAGTTTACATGAAAAAGGTTTGCCGTGCGAGGTTCATTCTTCTAACAAGGGTAATGGATCAACCTTGGCGAACCAGTGAGAAGAGTGGTAAACTGAGCTTACAAACTATGATAAGCTAGGAACAAGTTAAGGAGGAGGCTGCCCATGCAGGAGCAGAGCATGCAGCTTACCGAGTGGAAGCGCAGGCTGCGGGCCGGGAATACCGCGCTCCGGGACGCCCTGTCTATAGAGCAGCGGGCGCTGTTATCTGCCCGGGTATGCAGTCATGCCTGGAGCTGGTTCTCGCAGGCAAAAGCGGCTTCCCTGCTCGCTTATGCCCCGTTCCGCTCGGAGCTGGACTGCCGTCCGCTCCTTGCGGAGGCATGGGCGGGCGGGTGTGAGGTGCTGCTTCCCCGTGTGAACCGGGAGAGCGGGGACTTAAGTCTCCACCGCGTCCGCTCCTGGGAAGAGCTTGTCCCGGGCGCTTACGGAATACTGGAGCCTGCAGCTGTGGGTACCGCTCTAACCGGACCCGGCACGGCGGCAGGCGGGAGGACCAGCTGGCCGGAGGCCGTTTTCGTGCCGGGTCTGGCCTTTGACCGGAAGGGCGGCCGCCTCGGCTACGGACGGGGGTATTACGACCGCTTGCGCGCGGCAAGTGAAGCCGGGCTTCCCAAGGGGGCTGCCAGGCCGCTGTGGATTGGCCTGGCCTATGACCTGCAGCTGGTCCCTGAAGTACCGCTTGAAGAGCATGATGCCCTGATGGATCTGCTGATTACGGAGAACGGCATCTGGGATTGCCGGAAGGAGAGGGTTAGATGGAGTTAACTCATTTCAACGAGCAGGGCAGAGCCCGCATGGTGGATGTCAGCGATAAGGAAGTTACCAAGCGGACAGCTGCTGCCCGCAGCCTGGTGCGTATGGCCCCGGAGACGCTGAGCGCGATTAAGGCGGGCACGATCCGCAAAGGCGATGTGTTAGCTGTAGCACAGGTTGCTGGCATTATGGCTGCGAAGCAGACCTCAAGCTGGATTCCGATGTGCCACCCGCTGCCGCTTACGGGAGTGGATATCCGCTTCTCGGATAACAGCAAAGATGAACTATATATAGAAGCAACCGTCAGCACAACGGGTAAGACCGGGGTGGAGATGGAGGCGCTGACTGCCGTTTCAGCAGCGGCGCTGACCGTATATGATATGTGCAAGGCGCTGCAGAAGGACATGATTATCGGGCCAACACTGCTGGTGTCCAAGAGCGGCGGCAAGAATGGGGATTACGCGCTGGAAGCAGAATAGAGAGCAGCATGGAATTATTTGTACAGCAGAAGGCGCAGCGGCAGCTTCTTCAGAAGCCGGACATACATAGTACATAGAGAGGGAGGGACAACCTATGGCGTGGAAAACAGCAATCCTGACGGCCAGTGATAAAGGGGCCAGAGGCGAACGGGAAGACACGAGCGCCCAGGTCATTCGGGAGCTGGTGGAAGAGGAGCTTGGCGGTGAGATCATTGAATACCGGATCGTGCCCGATGAGCAGGATGAGATTATTGCTGCACTGATTGAGCTTACAGATTATTTCCAGGCAGATCTGGTGTTGACCACCGGCGGAACCGATCTGGCTATCCGCGATGTTACGCCGGAGGCGACGAGGCGTGTCATTGAGCGCGAAGTACCCGGACTCTCCGAGGCGATGCGCAGTACGGTTATGCAGAAGAACCGCGCAGCCATGCTGTTCAGGGGGATCTGCGGGATTCGCGGAAGAACATTGATTGTCAATCTGCCCGGTACCCCGAAGGGGGTCCATGAGAACCTGGCGGCGATTATGGATCAGCTGCCGGAAGCCTTGTTGATGGTTACAGGACAA
Organism: Paenibacillus tritici; assembly: GCF_013204885.1. Lineage (GTDB taxonomy): Bacteria > Bacillota > Bacilli > Paenibacillales > Paenibacillaceae > Paenibacillus_AQ > Paenibacillus_AQ tritici. Next base: position 90,476 of record NZ_JABMKX010000010.1, on the reverse strand, counting down.
TACCGCCAGTAATTCCATCTCCTTTTGTATAAAACGTTCATGATAGAAGATGGATGTGTGATATAAGTTATGGTATTATTATTTTATTGTTAACGATATCATGAACGGACAGAAGGATGGGAGGAAACCGGAATGATAAGTGGTATTGGCGCACCCGGAATTATTTTGCTCGTGATCTTGGCGTTGCTGCTCTTCGGCCCCAATAAGCTTCCTGAGCTTGGGCGGGCAGTCGGGCGTACCTTCCGTGAATTCAAGGACGGCGCGCGGGAGATTGTGAATGAGCCGGAACCGGCCAAACGGAGCGAATCACCTGCTCCTGCGGCTCCGCAGACTGTAGCAACAGAACTTCCGCAGGACCGCCGTCTGCCGGAATAATCTTCAGGTTACCCATGCAGGGGCGTCTTTCCCAGGTCTTCTTCAGACCGGGGCGGCGCTCTTTTTTTCTCTAATGTATATAGCCATATTCATATTCGGGTGGTGTCAGTCATGTCTCTGGAAGCGGAAGAAATGTCCCTGGTCGATCATCTGACGGAGCTGCGCAGACGGCTTATCTACGTGCTGATCGTGTTCGTGGCCGGGCTTGTGCTGGGCTTGTTCGTTGCCAAACCAATCTATCTGTACCTTATCGACGCTGACGCGGCGCAGGGCTTCGTGCTTCATGCCTTCTCCTTCTGGGACGGGATCGGCATGTACGTGAAGATTGCGATGGCGGTATCGCTGGTCTTCTCTGTGCCGTTTATTGTTTTTCAGCTATGGGCGTTCATCAGCCCCGGCCTGCGTCCCGTGGAGCGGAGCGCTGCACTGCGTTATGTGCCGTATGTGTTCGTTTTGTTTATTCTTGGTATCGCTTTTGCCTATTACATAGTGTTCCCTATGGCCTTATCCTTCACCATTTCGATTACGCGCAGCATGGGACTTGAGGAGACCTACGGCATCGCGGAATACTTCAGCTTCCTGTTCGGTCTCGTGATTCCGCTGGCCCTGCTCTTCGAGCTGCCGCTGATTGTCATGTTTCTGACCAAGCTCAGGGTGCTGAACCCGCTGCGTCTGCGCCGGATGCGCCGGTATGCGTACTTTGCGCTTGTGTTTATCGCTGTGGTGATTACGCCGCCTGACTTCATCTCGGACTTCCTCGTGACGATTCCGCTGCTGGCGCTGTATGAATTCAGCGTGTTTCTGTCTGCGTTCGTCTACCGCAGGCAACTGGCTGAAGATGCGGAGCGGGAAGCACGTTATGTTAAGGCGGAATAGGGGAGGGGCATATTTTGCCCCTTGGGGGATAGAATGTAGTAGAGTGTGTGTCGGACAAGCGCTGAAACCATAATTTTACCAAAAACAAATACGATTTTACGTAAAAGGACTTGAAATTCGTCTTCAAGTTGAGTATCATAAAAATTGTTGTTAGCACTACAGAGGGTTGAGTGCTAACGCTGCGAAAAAAACCGGGAATAGCCGGAGCAACATCCTTTTTCAAGGTGCTGATCAGCTATATTGCCGCCTAACGGCAGATCCCCGCAGTTCAATCTATGTTTTCAAGGCAAATAACATAATTTCAAAGGAGGCTATTTTTTCATGATTAAACCACTAGGTGAACGCGTATTGGTAGAACCAAGCGAGCAACAGGAAACCACTTCTTTCGGGATCGTGCTTCCGGACTCTTCCAAAGAGAAACCGCAAGAAGGCACTATTATCGCTGTAGGCAGCGGAGCTTTGAAAGACGGAGTCCGTGTAGCGCTGGAAGTTAAAGAAGGCGACCGTGTGCTTTTCTCTAAATATGCCGGAACTGAAATCAAATACGAAGGCAAAGAGTATCTGATTATGAAAGAAAGCGACATTCACGCTATTCTTGACTAGTCCGGGATGCTTCTCATAAGTTAGTTTCAGAGTACTTATATTCAAGGCAAGTGAATGCTCACAATACTATTAGGAGGTTAACTATACAATGGCAAAAGAAATTAAGTTCAGTGAAGATGCTCGCCGTGCAATGCTGCGCGGGGTTGATGCTTTGGCAAATGCAGTAAAGGTTACACTGGGTCCAAAAGGCCGTAACGTGGTGCTTGAGAAGAAATTCGGCAGCCCGCTGATCACTAATGACGGTGTGACGATCGCCAAAGAAATCGAACTCGAAGATGCCTTCGAGAACATGGGCGCACAGCTCGTTAAAGAAGTAGCTACCAAGACCAACGATGTTGCCGGTGACGGTACTACGACTGCAACTGTTCTGGCTCAGGCGATGATCCGCGAAGGTCTGAAGAACGTAACTGCAGGCGCTAACCCGATGGTTATGCGTAAAGGTATCGACAAAGCAGTGAAGGCTGCTGTAATTGAGCTGCAGAATATTGCTAAGCCGATTGTAGATTCCCAAGCGATCGCTCAAGTAGCGGCTATCTCCGCTGCGGATGAAGAAGTGGGCCAACTGATTGCTGAAGCTATGGAAAAAGTGGGCAAGGACGGCGTAATCACCGTTGAAGAATCCCGCGGATTCCTGACTGAGCTTGAAGTGGTAGAAGGTATGCAGTTCGACCGCGGTTACATCTCCCCGTACATGATTACGGATACGGACAAGATGGAAGCTGTTCTGGAGAACCCGTACATCCTGATCACGGACAAGAAAATCAGCAGCACACAGGAAATCCTTCCACTCTTGGAGAAGATCGTTCAGCAGGCGCGTCCGCTGGTGATCATCGCTGAAGACATCGAAGGCGAAGCTCAGGCGATGCTGATCGTGAACAAGCTGCGTGGAACCTTCAATGCTGTAGCGGTTAAAGCTCCTGGATTCGGCGACCGCCGTGAAGCTATGCTGCAGGATATCGCTGCTCTGACAGGCGGCCAAGTGATCACTGAGAAGCTGGGCCTTGATCTCAAGAGCACTTCCATCGAGCAACTGGGTAACGCCCGTCAAGTGCGCGTAACCAAAGAAAACACTACCATCGTAGACGGAAGCGGCGACAAAGCGGATATCAATGCACGTGTAAGCCAAATCCGCTCCCAGCTGGAAGAAACTACTTCCGAGTTCGACAAAGAAAAACTGCAGGAGCGTCTGGCTAAATTGGCTGGCGGCGTAGCCGTTGTCAAAGTCGGTGCTGCTACTGAAACTGAACTCAAAGAGCGCAAGCTCCGCATCGAAGATGCCCTGAACGCAACCCGCGCTGCGGTTGAAGAAGGTATCGTATCCGGTGGGGGTACTGCTCTTGTGAACGTATATGCTGCTGTAGCTGCTGTTGTAGCTGAAGGCGACGAAAGAACTGGCGTTAACCTGGTGCTGCGCGCATTGGAAGAGCCAGTTCGCACCATCGCTGCTAACGCAGGCCAGGAAGGTTCCGTAATCGTGGACCGCCTGAAAAAAGAAGCTATCGGCATCGGCTACAACGCTGCTACCGATGAGTGGGTAAACATGTTCGAAGCAGGGATCGTTGACCCTGCCAAGGTAACCCGTTATGCGCTGCAGAACGCAGCTTCCGTAGCGGCTATGTTCCTGACTACCGAAGCGGTTATCGCTGACAAGCCAGAGCCTGAAAAAGGCGGCGGCATGCCGGATATGGGCGGCATGGGCGGAATGGGCGGCATGATGTAAATTAACGCCAAACCCTTGTAGTCACAAGGGTTTGGCGTTAGGGGAAGGTTATTTCCCCACATTTCCCCCACAAGGGGTAACACAATTAGAAGCTTCTCATGAGTTCATTGAACTTGTGGGAGGCTTCTTTTTGCATGGCCGGTGAATTTCTTCCCGGTGTCAACGTTCATATTATGTCGGGACACTATGGGAGGAAATAGGTGGATTTACTCCACTTGCTGAGGAACAAATAGACTCTGCTCAAACAGCAGTTGGATAAAGAGCACTTAAATATTCGCATTTCAGCCCAAGTAGCAGAAACCCCAAACATTAAATGTTGTTTTTCCACTTGCTTGCCCCAAATCCGCCCAAATCCACTAATTAAGATACGTTTATCCACTTGCTTGTTGGAGCCGTTGGTATCGTCCGCAATTCACTCCCTTTTTGTTCAGATCATTCAGCAGTGTCCGAAGTAGAGCAGACGGTCAGGGAGTTGGAGATAGGTATATTAACAGGTTTTGGATTGACGGATATTTAGAACGGTGGTAATATTAACCCAAAGTAAAAACCTTTAAACTTTTGTAAAGATTAATAAGGTTTGTATGGAGATAAAGCTGACATTAAATGTTCTATTATCAGTGAGGACAAGGATATATCATGATATGTAAGGAATTTTTTATTTTCACTGAAAGTTTAATCGTTTAAACTTTGGAGTGAAGGAGGCGGGTAATCTTAGATGAATATTCATGATGTAGCCAAAAAGTCGGGGCTCTCGGTAGTGACTGTATCCAGAGTGCTTAACCACTCACCGTCTGTGCGTGAGTCCAATAGACAGAAGGTGCTTAAAGCGATGGAGGAGCTGAATTATCAGCCCAATTCCGCAGCGCGGAGTCTGGTACGCGGCAAGACGGGAGTCATCGGGATGTCGATTAACAACTTTAATGATTCTTTTTATGACCGCGTAATTCGTGTGGTCAACCGTAAGCTGACGGAGCAAGGGTATTTCTTGGCGTTATCCATTGCCGAGAATGAGGATGAAGGGGATAACTTCCTGTTTCAGAAGGACCGTGTGGACGGGATTATCCTGTTGTCCCCGCTGGAAGAGGAAGCATCTGTAGAGGAACTGAAAAGAAAAAATATTCCGTTTGTACTGCTGGATAACCAGTTCCAGCATGAGGATGTTCCCAGTGTCGTGGTCGATAATTACCAGGGTGGTTATGAGGCAACCAAGCATTTGATTAATCTTGGACACACGCAGATTGCCTTTATCGGCGGCCCTTCGGTATTCCTGAGCGTTGCGGAACGTAAGCGGGGGTACAGCCAGGCACTGGAGGAAGCAGGGCTAACGTCGTTCGGCACAGATTCCTGCGGGTTCACCGTAAGTGGGGGGTATGAGGTCGCCAAACGCTGGGTCCGTGAAGATAAGCTTCCGACAGCCTTTTTTTGCGGAGATGACTTCATTGCTCTTGGAGTAGTCCAGGCGCTGCGCGACGAGGGGATTCGGGTTCCTCATGATCTCTCGGTCGTGGGATTCGATGATCAGCAGTTCGCAGGCGAATTCTACCCGCGGCTCACGACGGTCAGGCAGCCTGAAGCGCAAATGGGCAGCATCGGGGTTGATCTGCTGATGCAATTAATCCATGGGGAGGTGATGCCGCCCGCTGTAACGAAGCTCGCTCCTCAGCTTCTCGTGCGCGAATCGTCAGCAAATGTAAGATTAACCTGAATATTAGGAGTGAAATGATCTGTGAAGTATTACTTGGGAGTGGATGCTGGGGGCAGCAAAACCTATGCCATGATTGCAAGTGAACAAGGTCAGGTTATTGCTGTAGGCCGGGGAGGAAACGGAAATCACCAAAAGAATTGCGAGCAGGCAGAAGAGAGCTTACAGCAGGCGGTATCGGAAGCGGTCATGGCGTCAGGGTTGACGAAGGACCAGCTGGAGTATTCCTGGTTCGGAATGGCAGGAGCCGACAGAGAGGCTGACTTCAGGATTCTGCGGCCGATCATCAGCCGCCTCAGCCTTCCCCGGACGGAGATTTCCTGCGATACCTGGAATGCACTGCGCTCCGGCACCGGGGAGAATTATGGAGTTGTACTGATTTGCGGTTCAGGTGTGAATTGTGCCGGCAAGAATCCGATGGGTGTTATGCATCAATGCGGGGGGTTCGGTTACCGGTTTGGTGATTTTGGCGGCGGCTATGATCTAAGTATGGAGGTATTCCGCAGCGTGATGCGGGCGCATGATGGAAGAGCGGGCAAGACGGTGCTGGCAGAGCGCTTGACCCGGCGGCTGGGCTATTCCAGCGTTACGGAGCTGCGGGAGGAGTATCTGGATCATTACCGGGAATTACCGGCTGATATTGCCGAGCTGCTGTTTCAGGCGGCAGAGGACGGGGACGAGGTTGCCACTGAATTACTGATCAGACAAGGCGAGGAATTGGGGCTGGCTGCGGCGGCGACAATCCGCCAACTGGCGATGGAGAAGGATACTTTTGACGTTGTACTGGCTGGCAGCCTGCTGACCAAGGGAGACCGTTCGGGAATCATCAAGCGCGCCATTGAGCAGAGAGTGAAACAGTCGGCTCCGAATGGCACCTTAAAGATATTAAACCGTGAGCCGGTGGTTGGTTCGGTCGTTCTGGCGATGGAAAGCAGCGGAATGGATGTGAATCATGAAATCCTGGACCGCCTGTCTCTGGAGCAGGTAATCAAATGAAAATGGTGAAGGAAGGTTCTATCATGGAGGAAACATTGAAGCTGGTTGTAATCGGAGCCGGGTCATCGTATACACCTGAGCTTATCGAGGGGATTATCAAGCACCACCAAGAGCTGCCCATCGGCGAAGTATGGCTCGTGGATATTGAGGAGGGGCGGGAGAAGCTGCATACGATTACGGAACTAAGCAAGCGTATGATTGCGGAGTCCGGCCTGCCGATCACATTAACGGAAACGCTTAACCGCAGGGAAGCCATCGCCGGAGCGCACTTTGTCTGCACACAGATCCGGGTAGGTATGCTGGAAGCGCGGAAATGGGACGAATTGATTCCGCTGAAGTACAATGTGATCGGTCAGGAGACGACAGGCCCCGGTGGGATGATGAAAGGCCTGCGGACGATCCCGGTCATTCTGGATATCTGCAGGGATATGGAGGAGCTGGCCCCAGAGGCCTGGCTGCTGAATTTCACCAATCCGGCGGGCATGGTGACCGAGGCGGTACACAAATATTCTTCGGTAAAGAGCGTAGGGCTGTGCAACTCTCCCATCGGTTTTCAAAAGTGGCTCTCCGAGTTCTTCGGACTCCCTACGGAGAAGATTTACGCCGAGTTCGTGGGCATCAATCATCTGCACTGGGTATCTGATGTGGTGATTGACGGAAAGAGCAAGCTGCAGGAGCTGATTGACTATCCTCAGAATTACAAGGCCAGCAATGTACCGTTTGATTCCTGGGACCACCGGTTCCTGAATGGGTTAAAAGCGATCCCTTCCTATTATCTAAGCTATTACTATATGACAGACGACATGCTTGCGGAACAGAAGGAAGCGGCAGCATCAACCGGCTCGCGGGCTGAGGTGGTGAAGCAGGTGGAGGAAGAGCTGTTCGAGCTGTACCGGAACGTAGAGCTGAAGGAGAAGCCGAAGCAGCTGGAGCAGCGCGGCGGAGCCTATTATTCGGAGGCGGCGGTACTGCTGATGCGGTCTATCTATAATGATTCGCGCGACATCCAGACGCTGAACGTACGAAATAACGGAATCATTGATTTCCTGCCGGATGATGCTTCCATCGAGGTGAACTGTCTGGTGACCAAGCAAGGTCCGCTGCCGGTCCCGCTGCGCCGCATTCCACCATCCGTCAGAGGTCTGCTGGCGGCGGTTAAGCAATATGAGAGTCTGACCATCGAAGCAGCCGTTCGCGGAGACCGGGATATTGCCCTGCAAGCCCTGGTGCATCATCCGCTAATCCCTTCAGTCACCGTAGCTGAACAGCTGCTGGATGAGATGCTGGAGCACAACAAACCGTTTTTGCCATTATTTCATTAGACTTAACGCCGGGGGGAAGACGGATGAAGATGGCTGAGAAATCAAGGGTAAGGCATAAGTTTAGGGATCAGTTAGATTTACAGTCCATGGTTTGGCCGGGCATTATCTTTGTTCTTATATTCAGCTACATTCCAATGTATGGCGTGGTTATGGCCTTCCAGCAGTATGATATCTTTGGCGGCATGATGAAGAGTCCGTGGGTCGGATTGATGAATTTCAAAATGTTCTTTGAAGCGCCGGAGTTCTGGAATGTGATGAGAAATACAATTGTGATTAGCTTGCTGAAGCTGCTGATTACGTTCCCGGCCCCCATTCTGTTTGCGCTCATGCTGAATGAAATCGGGAATATGGCGTTCAAACGGTTCATCCAGACCGTCAGCTATCTGCCGTATTTCCTGTCCTGGGTCATTGTATCCGGGTTCGTATTCTCGCTGTTATCTGTGGATAACGGAACGCTGAATTATTTGCTGGAACGGCTGGACCTGATTGTAGAACCGGTTAACTTTCTGGCGATTCCGAAATACTTCTGGTCCATTCTGGTGAGTGTCAATGTGTGGAAGGAGATCGGATTCGGGAGCATTGTCTATCTGGCCGCGATAGCGGGTGTTGATCCGGCCTTGTATGAGGCAGCCTCTATAGACGGTGCAAGCCGCTTTAAGCAAATCTACCTGATTACCCTCCCCAGTATTGCTTCTATTATTATCATCTTTATGATTCTTGCCATCGGTAATCTGCTCAGTGCAGGATTTGAGGACATTTTGCTGCTGGCGACCAATCCGGTCTTGCGGCCATACTCCGATGTCATTGACACCTACGTATACCGTGTCGGGATATTGAATGCCAGATTCTCTTATGCGACAGCGGTAGGACTGTTCAAAGCGGTGATCAGTGTAATTCTGCTGGTGACAGCCAACAAAATCGCCCGCCGGGCAGATGTTAGTCTCTGGTAGACCTACAATCTATAGGAGGAGTGAACAATGAGACTAAGCCTGGGCGACAAAATCATGCAGCGGACGATCTATATCCTCTTGACACTGATGGCTGTTATTATGCTCTATCCGTTTTGGAATGCGCTTGTGATCTCCTTTAATCAGGGGAGCGATACGGCGCTGGGCGGCGTAACCCTGTGGCCGAGAGTGTACACCTTCGAGAATTATTATATTGTGTTTCAGGATCACCGCCTGCTGAACTCTTTTCTGATCACCGTCCTTAGAACCTTGAGCGGCACGGCCTTGTCGGTCTTCTTCACGGCCCTGTTAGCCTACGGCATGTCCAAAAAGACATTGCTGTACCGTAAGCAGTATATGGTATTCTTCATGGTTACGATGTTCTTCAGCGGCGGGCTGATCCCCACTTATCTGCTCATCCGCTCTCTGCATATGCTGGATACCTTCTGGGTACTGATTATCCCGGGAATCATCAGCGTCTACAATATGATTGTGATCCGCACCTTCTTCGCTGCGCTGCCTGACGGGCTGGAGGAATCGGCCAAGATCGACGGCTGCGGCAACTATGGGATTTTCTTCAAAATTGTCATTCCCGTCTCCGGCCCGGTCCTCGCTACGATTGCATTATTTACAGCGGTGGGGTACTGGAACGACTGGTTCACGGGAGCCATCTATATTACGAAGGACAATCTGCTTCCTATACAGACTCTGCTGCGGCAGATCATGAACTCCAACATTATGACTGAGATCGGCTCATCGAATGCCATTGCACTGGATCATATGAACCGGAATCGCACGGTCACCACGAAGTCATTGACTATGGCTACGATGATGATCGCCACTATCCCGATTATTTTGACGTACCCCTTTCTCCAGAAGTATTTTGTTAAGGGCGTACTGATCGGTTCATTGAAAGAATAGCAGTCTTTCATATCGTGTAGAAAGAAGGGGACAACATGCGCATTCGGTTGAAATGGGTATCGCTTCTGCTTACCGGCCTGCTGCTGCTCACTGCCTGCAGCAGTGGCGGGGAATCCGGCACTCCGCAGAACACAAGTGAGGGAGAGGCCGGGGCAGCCACAGATGACGGCGGCATTAAGCCTACTACCTTCAGCTTCTATGGGAACTACGACTGGCTTACAACAGCCTCTTGGGGGGAGAATGAGGCGACGAGATGGATTCAGGAGAACCGCAAGGTTACCGTTGAGCCGGTGCAATCCGGGGGGGCGGCCGCAGAAAAGCTTAACACGATGATTGTCAGCGGCGCTCTGCCGGATGTGATCTTCACGGACCGGGGAGCCACAGTGGAACGGCTGGTGCAGGCAGGAAGGCTCGTAGCGCTCGATGAGTATTATGAGAAGTATCCGAATTTCAAGAAATATGTAAAGGAATCCACCCTGAACCTGCTTCGTTCTGAGGACGGCAAAATCTATCAAATCCCCAACTGGTACACCTCCGGGCAGTTCGGCAACGGGGGCTATATGGTCAATAAGGATATCTATAACGCACTCGGCAGACCGAAGCTTGAGACCTTCGAGGATCTGTATCAATATTTGCTCCAGGTGCGAGACAAGTACCCGGATGTAGTGCCTCTGGAGGTTGGTGAGAAGGGAGGCGGCCTTGACATTATGTACGGTGGTTTCAAGGAGAATGCCACCAGCAAATTCATCTCCCTTATGGGTTATCCGGAAGGCGACAGGCTGATTCCGATCTATGACGATCCTGCTTTTGAGGACATGATGCTCTATATTAATAAGCTGTTCCGCGAACGCCTGGTTACCCAGGATGCGCTGCAGCAGGTCCAGGATGCGGTGAAGGAGAAGGTGAATACCGGCCGGGTGGCGGTCATGGTCGAATCCAACATCACTACGTACGGCGCCGAGGGGCACCGGGCACTGACTGCGGGCAACCCGGACAGCGGATATGAGATTATTTGGCCGGTGCATAAGGCGGGAATAGACAAGAATAAGGTGTTTGTCAGCGGCTTCGAGACACTGGGCTGGAACGTCAATGTCATTACCACCTCCGCCAAGAACCCGGAGGCCATCTTCGCCTACTATGACTGGATCACGGGTCCGGAGGGACAGAAGGTCCTGTTCTTCGGTCCGAAGGGTCTGTATTGGGATGAAGAGGATGCAGACGGCGCCCCGGTTCCGAATGAGAAATACAAGACAACACCTGCTAATGAGCGTACGGAAACTATGCGGAAGTTCGAAGATTTCAACTGGGCGGGCAACACGACTCTTATTGATACGGCAAAAATGAGCCTGGAGGCTTCGCTTGCCGCCAACCAGAAATCATGGGAGACGGTAGCGCAGTCCACGGTGACCTGGAAAACCGCTCTGGACATTACGGAATTCGTGAATACCGATCCGGTTCCCGATACGGAGATGGGGATCATCGCCCAGAATGTTCAGAATATTCATACCCTTGCTTTTGCCCAGATGGTTCAGGCGAAGTCGGATGAAGAGGTGCTGTCCGCGCTGGAAACGGCTAGAAAGAACGCCAAAAAAGCCGGGCTGGATAAGCTGCTCGAGTTCAAAACGCAAAGATGGCAGGAGAATGTCCAGAAGATTAACGCGAAGAAATAATTCTTGTTGTGACCCGAATAAGACTATTATTATGGAGGCGTGTCTATGACAATTACCCTGAGAGCAAGGTTCACTGCGGTGTTAAGCTTGGCGTTGGTTTTCTCTGGAATAGGTGCTTCGGTTCCGGCTATGGCCGAGGAGGAGAGCAATCCGCCTTTTGAGACGGAAGTCATTGTACGAACCGTTAACCAGTTCAAAAATGTGGCGGATGTCGAGGACTTTATTGAGCTGTCCGAACAGCACGGAGTGGATGTCATCAGCTTGAACGTGAAGCAGGATGAAGATGATGAGGTCCCGTCCGGGCGGGTATTCTATCAGAGTGATATCGCTCCGATTGCCCAAGGCTACGAGAACTTCGATGCCCTTCAGGAGGTAATTACAGCCGCACACGCCGCAGGAATTAAGGTTCATGCGTGGATTCCGCAATTCCATGACCAGGAGGCCTTCCTGGCGCACGATGAATGGCAGATGCAGTCGCTGGTGGGCGGGGTTCAGACTCCGTTCACTGGCGCGAACGGCAACGAATACTTCGTCAATCCGCTGCATCATGAAGTGCAGCAGTATGAGCGCTCCATCATTCAGGAGGTCATTGAGAATTATGCGGTGGATGGTGTGGTGTTAGACTGGATTCGCTTCGATAATTACAACATGGATGTCAGCAATTATACGGTAGCCAAATATCAGGCAGCGTTCGGATATTCTCCGCTCACTATTAATTTCGATGTGGATTCTGCGAAGCGGCGGCAGTGGAATGAATGGAGAACCGAACAAATCGGCCAGTATGTAGGTGATATCCGGCAGGACATTACCGGGTCCTCGAATCCGGATGTGGAGCTTGGCGTGTATATTTTGCCGCCGGAATTCACTGAGGTGGGGCAGAATGTGGCCAAATTCAAGGATGATATCGACTTCGTCGCCCCGATGGCGTATTTTGATGACTGGGAATTCAACAGCGACTGGGTGTACAGCACTTCCTACGGTATCCTGAAGGATACGAGCGACCGGATCAGCGGCAGCCCAGTAGACATTGTGCCGACGCTGGATAATGATTGGACGAATGATCAATATCAGGAGATCTACCAGGGAATCCGCCAGAATTATCCTGGCGTGAAGCGCCTGTCGTTCTTCTCCTATGGAGCCTGGCCTGAATCCGAGTTAATCAAAATCAATGAACGTACTACCTGGCCGACCCCTGACTGGACAGCACCGGGGGAACATGATTATCCGGCCCAGTTACCGGCAGGCTGGAAGGCCAGAAATATCGGCTCCAAGCCGGGGAGTGCCACCTATAATACTTCCAAAAAGCAATTTACGCTCAGCAGCAGCACTACGGATATTTGGGGAAATGGAGACCAGCTGAATTATATCTATCAATCCGTGAGCGGCAATGCGGAGATTATAGTTAAGGTGCAGTCCACTAGCGGGCTGGACGGCTGGGCCAAGGCCGGTATTATGATTCGGGAGTCGCTGAGTTCGAATTCCAAGCACGCGGATATGATGCTTACCCCAGAGAATGGGGCAACCTTCCAGTACCGGACAGCGACTGCGGGCACTATGACCGATCAGACTGCGGCGGCTTCGGTTCCGAAGTGGCTAAAGCTGAAGAGAACCGGAAATACCTTCAAAGGCTTTATCTCATCTAATGGAAGCAGCTGGCAGACGGTCGGAACCGTGCAGATTCCCATGAACAGCCAGGTGTATATTGGAATAGCGCTCAGTAATCCGGGGGATGCCTCCGGGAGTAAGGCCGTGTTCGGCAATGTGAAGATTACCAATTAAGCTCAATGAACCAGTTAGGAAGCACGCCCTGTAGGGGGGCGTGCTTTTTCTTGTTGTCGCCGGAACCGTTCCGCTCCTACCCGGCTGCACTAACAATATACCGCTCTACCCAATCCAAATAGCAAGTCCTGGAGTAGACTGGCTTGAGGGTGGTTTTGTTAGACTCGCGGCAATGGATTGCGCCAAAAATGTGGACAGGGGTTAAGATGCAATCCGTTCCGATTCCATTAGGAAATGGGGGATACAGATGGATTTCAGTGCGTTGACTGGCCTTTTCGTGGATAACAATGGTTCAGTCGTACTGAATGTTCTGTTATCTACTGCCTTGATCTGGAGTGTTAAGCAAATTGCGAACAAAGAGAAAGTGATCCAGAACTATCAGAAGCGGGATGAGGACAATGAGAAGCAACTGAGCGAATATAACCGCACATTAGTGAAGCTGCTGATTGAGAGAGGTACCGCTCAGACAAAACCTAATGATGAGGAGGTCGTCAACAAGTGAAGCTCCTCGATATATTCCGAAAACACGAGCTCAAGCCCAGCCGGGTCAAACGCGAAATTGAGACTTTGGGCCAAATTCAAGAGGCGTATGAATCCAATGATCTAGAGCGGCTTATTGATCTGCACCGCACCGGTTTAGGTAGAAGGGGAGATGATCTGCATGGACATTATTGATTTGATCCTGATCACACTGGAGACGATAGCCTTGATTGCTTTTACCGCTTATGTTATCCGCTACAGCAGGTATTTCATGGGACGGGGTCCTATGCGCACGTATAATTTGTATCTCCGCAGTGTATGGGTAACTTACGGTGCTGTAGCGCTGCTATGTCTTAATCTGTTGTGGGGAAGGTTAAATATCATTCTCGGATACAGTGCAGACGGCGCTCTATCCAATATCATGCGGGAGTATGTACTGGTTCTGACCCTCGTGATGCTGGTATTCGCTGGCTGGATGCACAAGGAGCTATGGGACACCAACCGGAAGAACAAGACCCGTCCGAAGCGTACCAAACAGCGGGAACTTGAATAGATAATCCTTAAGGGATCACTCCCGGCCAGCCTACGGCTATTCAGCCCTATAATCTCTCTATATGAAAAAGCACCAGCTCCAGTTGAAACCGCTGACCGCTGTAAGAAAGATTAAACAATCCTCCGGCTCTCTCAATCGTCTGGCGCATGTTTCGCAGTCCGATACCGTGGGCACGCTTATCGCCTTTGGTGGTCAGAAGCTCACCGTGCGGGCTTAGGCGAATAGGACCGGAGTAAGGATTCTGAATTCGTATAAATAAGCTGTCATTCAGATAATGCATATGTACAGCGATGTACCGCTCCGCTCCTGATTCCTTCTGTACCTGGCAGGCAGCCTCTAACGCATTATCAAGGGCATTGCCCAGAATAACGCTGATCACAGCGGTATCAAGCATCATCCGGGGCGGAAGGTTCAGCTCCAGGCGCAGGGCGATCTCCGCGGTGTCTGCCTCCCGCCGTTTGTAGTCCAGAATGGAATCAATGACCGGGTTGCCGGTATTGCAGAAAGCGCCGGACTGCCCGGTCCAGCCCAGTAGAGCATCCAGCTCGGCTTTGGTGGCCGCTTCTTCTCCGTTAAGCACGCTGGCCCGCAGGCCTAGCAGGATATGATTGAGGTCATGGCGGAATCGGAGGGCTTCCTCCTGAAATTCCCGGTTCCGGTGATACTGGTTCACATAATAGCTGTTCTGCTGCTCCAGCAGCAGGCGCTGGCTGCGCTCAGAGCGTGCACTTAGCACGCGGTCCGTCAGAATGAAGATCAGGACATTAATGGTGAGCAGCAGTGCCGGAACTACAGGGAATAACCGCGGATATAGCCGAAAGAAGGGATTGCCGGACAACTGGAGCAGAGCGGCAATACTCAGAAAAGGACAGAGCCAAATGGCAGACCCTAACCATCCGGTCGGCTGGCCCCGGCCTTCGCCTCTAACGACCCGGTGCAGCAATAGAACGATGAAGAGCATCAGCAGCTTGGAGAGCAGCAGGCCAAGCCTGTAGCCATTGTCTGTCGGGATAAGCGGAATCCCCGCATCGCTGAGAATAATCACAGCTGAGATAAAGAGCGCAGCGTACAGCCGCCATTTAAGCTCGCCCCTGTAGAACAGGGACAGACCGAGGATAAGTCCGACATTGCCTGCCATCAGCAGCAGGGCGGGCAGGGAACTGTAATGGAGCAGAATATGGACAACTATGTACAGAATATATAGCGTCATCAGCCGCAGCCGGGACTCCGTCAGACAGGTGAAGAAGCGGCCGAAGAAGAGATGCAGTATGACTGGCATCAGCGGAAGTACAGCTAAATAGATCAGTTCATCCAGGAGGACAGGATTCAAGCAAGCTCCCCCCTGAAACGCAGATAAGCCTTACGTAATGCGTGGCTGTATTTATCACTCACCGGCAGCTCGCAGCCGGTGATCAGAATGATCTTTTTGGCACTAATAGCCTTGATTGAATAGAAGTTGACAATATAGGATTGGTGAATCCGCACAAAATGGCTGGCCGCCAGCTTCTGCTCCTCCAGGGCCAGCTTCCCGTAATATTGCAGCGTGCTATCCCGGGCAACCAGCGTGATCCGCCTTATACTGCTCTCCAGATAGTGAATTTCCCGGTGGGGAATCCGCAATTCCTGGTTCTTTAGCTGCACTGCAAGGAAGTTCGTCCGGCCCTGCTGCCTGGTGCGGATGGTTTTGTGTATAGCTCCGGCCAGCTTCTGTCTGAAGCTCTCCGGCTCCACAGGCTTCTTGATGAACCCTGACGGACGCAGGTCAAACAGCTGCATATGGTACTCTTCATGGCTGGAAATATAGATCAGCTGCACCGGATCATTGCCGTCGTCCTCGCGCAGAAGCTGGCCCGCTGTAATGCCATCGAGTCCACCCAGCTCAATATCCATCAATATAATATCGAAGCACCGGCCGTCCCGGAGGGCACGGGCGAAGCTTTCTCCTGAATAATATAAAGAAATTTCAATGTGCTCGTCCAAGCTTTCCCCGGATTCCATGATCAGGCGCTCGGCTTCTCCGGCTGCGCGGGGCTCATCATCACACACGGCAATATGAATCATCGTCTTCTCCACCTCTGCAAGTATTCCTTCATTATACAATTTATCCCTTAAAAACGACATGATCTCCCGTGAATATGACACTGGCTGCACCGGAGGGAGAGGGCGGTGTTAGGGTTAAGCCTGGAACAGAAATGAGATAGAGAAGGAGTGTTTGGTTTGACGGCAGCGGTATTTGAGGCTGAGGGCTTATCCAAGAAGTACCCTTCGGGTTATGCGCTGGATCAGCTCAACATGAGGATTGAGGCAGGGGATGTGTATGGATTCGTAGGAGAGAACGGGGCGGGAAAAACTACGCTGATGAGAATGATCGGCGGTGTCGTGCAGCCGACAGCCGGGACAATAGCCTTGTTCGGAGAGCAGGCCAAAGAGAGGCTGATTGCGGCCAGACGCCGGATCGGATTCCTGATCGAACGGCCTTCACTCTACCCGCATATGAATGCGCTGGAGAATCTGGGCTTTTATTGCCGGATATTTGGAGTCAGGGATAAGGGCAGGAGCGCTGAAGTGCTGCGGATGGTAGGTCTTAGTGAATCTGGACCGAAGAAAGCCGGAGAGTATTCGCTAGGGATGCGCCAGCGGCTAGGGATTGCCGTTGCTCTGCTGAATCGGCCGGATTTCCTGGTGCTGGACGAGCCGGTGAACGGATTAGATCCTGCCGGGATCGTGGAAATCAGGCATATCCTGGAGCAGTTGGCCCATGAACGAGGGGTGACTATTCTAATCTCCAGTCATATTCTGAGTGAGCTGCAGTTACTGGCCGGCAAATATGGCTTCATTCATCAGGGCAGGCTGATTAAAGAGATTTCCGCTACGGAATTGCAGCAGTCTGCGCAGGTCATGATCTGTATTACGACATCAGCTCCTGCAGCAGCAGCAAATATGCTGAAGCAGGAGCTGCAGCGTGAGGATATTCGGATCAACAAGGCCGGAGAAATTGAACTTCCACGGGACGGGGTAGATCTGGAGCACCTGATGTCTCTTCTTGTACAGCGGGGAGTTCCGATTGACGGTTTTAACCTGACAGCGCCCAACCTGGAACAGTATTATATGGATTTGATCGGGGGCGGCGGAAGATGAGAAACTTGTGGCAGGCAGAAATCTACTATTTGCGTAAAGATCTGGCGTTCAAAAGCGTCACTGCCGTCTTCGCGCTCGCCAGCTTCGTGCTTGTTCTTATCCTGGGCAGCAATGGAGGTTATGCCTTAAGGAGTTATGCGGAGCCGCTAAAGTCCGCTGCTTCGTTCTCCATCCTGTTCTATCTGGTTATTCCGCTACATGCCTGCTTCTTCGCAACGGAAGGCTTTGAGCATGGCTCGGTGCAAAATATTATTGGTGCCGGGCACAGCCGGATGAAATACTTCACCAGTAAATATGTGCTGGAGTTGCTTGCAGCTCTGGGTTGGCTGCTGGAGTTCTACGGATTATTCTATCTCTTCTATCTCGCGGCAGCGCTGATCACGGGAGCGCCAATGGGTCATGCCGGATTTACAGCTGATCTGATGGCCGGTATGACGGCATTGGGGCTGAACCTGCTCTATCTGGCTGCCTATTGTGCGGCAGTCATGATGCTGGGGATGCTGTTCCGCAAACCGGCCTCGGCGGTGGTAGCTGCTTTTTTCTTTATTTTCGGGAACCTTCTGCTCAGCGGATATCTCAAGGATTCATCCTCTGCGGTTCTGCGTGTGATCTCAGAGTATTCCCTGATGACGCAGATTCTCAAATTCTCAGGGATCTACGTGGCGCAAGCCCGGCTTGTACTCCTGTCGGACGCGGGAGATTATATACGTGCGGTGCTTATTCCTGTAATTTGGATCGCTGTTTGCCTGAGAGCTGCCCTGCTTGCTTTGGAGAACAAAGATATTCATATATAATAGGAGAAAAGCGTGCAGGGAGGCGGTCTGTTTGACTGAAGAGACTACGCTGCAGCTGGCTACCTTTGCCGGGGGCTGCTTCTGGTGTATGGTTAAGCCGTTCGACGAGCTGCCGGGAATCGTCTCGGTGGTGTCAGGGTATACGGGCGGGCATACGGAGAGTCCAACCTATGAGGAGGTGGGGTCAGAAACCACCGGCCACCGGGAGGCGGTGCAGATCGTCTTCGACCCGGAGCTGTTCCCCTATGAACGGCTGCTGGACATCTACTGGCAGCTGATTGATCCGACGGATGACGGCGGGCAATTCATGGACCGGGGGCATTCGTATGCGGCGGCCATCTTCGTTCACAATGAGGAGCAGCGGAAGACAGCGGAGCTGTCGAAGGAGCGGCTTAAGGCCAGCAAGCGCTTCAAGGCGCCGATTGTGACGCCGATATTGCCTGCTGCGCCCTTCTATCCGGCTGAAGCGGAGCATCAGCAGTATTACCGGACCCATCCGCTGGATTATAAGTTATATCAGAAAGGCTCGGGCCGCGATGACTTCACCGCGCTGCACTGGAATGGTCGTGAGGACAAGCAGCGGCTGCGCAAGCGGCTGACGGAGCTGCAATATGAGGTCACCCAGCATAAAGGCACGGAGCCTGCCTACCAGAATGCGTATTGGAATCACTTCGAGGAAGGTATCTACACGGATATCATCAGCGGTGATCCGCTGTTCAGCTCGGCGGACAAATTCGATTCCGGTACGGGCTGGCCCAGCTTCACGGGGCCGGTGGAAGACGGACTGATCCGGCGGGAGGCCGATTATAGCGGCGGGCAGGTACGGACCGTGCTGCGCAGCAGGCTGAGCGGAGCTTATCTGGGATATTTAACCTTTGATGGCCCGGAGCCGGCGAAGCAGCATTACCATGTCAATTCCGCCGCGCTGGAGTTTGTCCCTAAGGCGGAGCTTAAGGACAGAGGGCTGGGGCGGTATTTGGGACTATTTTCCACGAAGTGAAAGCTTGGTCATATTTATAGCTGCCGGGAGCATATGCTTGATCTATAGTCCTGTCCACAAAAGGGGTTGAAGATTTGGCGGGTGCACTTTTAGGCAGCTTTTGTTCTGCAATGGCAACGGTGCTGGGCGTTATTCCAATTCTGTTCGTAAGGCGGCTGTCCGAGCTGTGGAAGGATGTGCTGGTTGCCTTTACTGCCGGGATTATGGTCTCTGCAAGCACCTTCGGGCTGATGCCGCAAGCGATTAAGGAGTCAGGCATTATTGCGCTGACCCTCGGGCTGATTACCGGTGTGCTGCTGCTTGATCTGATTGAGAGCCATATTCCGCATATTGATGTAGAGAACAAGCCGGGCCTCAGCAATCTGGATTCCAAAGCGCTGCTCGTAATGATTGCGCTGTTCATCCATAACATTCCTGAAGGGCTCAGCACAGGCTTCAGTTATGCCAGCGAGCAGACAAGCCTTGGCCCGATGGTGGCGATTGCCATCGGAGCACAGAATATGCCGGAAGGGCTGATTCTGGCGATCTTCCTGATGAATGCCCGCGCCACCCGGCGCAAAGCCCTGACTATAGCCGCCCTGACCGGTCTCATGGAGATGGTATCGGCCGTGATCGGATATTTCACAGCCAGCTATGTACAGAATGTGGTTGGATACGGATTGGCATTCGCTGCCGGAGCGATGCTCTTCATCGTGTATAAGGAGCTGATCCCGGAGAGTCACGGCCACGGCTTTGAGCGGCCCTCGACGTATTCGTTTATATTTGGGCTGCTGGCGATGGTCTATATTACACAGTTCTTTGGCTAAGCTGCTTCTGTAGCACTGTCATTTGCATCTGCCGGCGGTAGCCGCTATACTATTACGCAATCCCCGGTTCCTATGGATGAGGAGTGATGACAGGATGATTAGTCTGGAATGGGAAGCTGTATTATCCTTCGTATTATTGATTGCTTCGTACCTGTGCTTGTATGCTGCCATTCACAAACGGACGAATTTCGCCCGCTACAGTATGATAGTTCTCCTCGTAGCCAGTGGAGCACCGCTGGCGGTCATGCTGATCCTGGAGAGCAGGAGGGAAGCGCTGGATGCCAATATCGGGTTAGGCATGGCGTTCCTGCTTACATGGCTCATTAGCGCAATAGTATTGGTGGCTGCACTGATCACCTGGATCGTTAAGGCAAGAAAGCGTACATCCTAAGAATTAAGAAACAAGAAAATGAAGCTGTCCAGAGACTGTATTGTCTACAGTATCCAGGCAGCTTCTTCTGTGTGTTCCTCTTTATCGATCGGCCGCTCTACACATGCAGTGTATACCGGCCCGCCTTGCTGGCCTCCTGTACCGCCTCAAGCTCCAGCGCAGAGAGGGGCTGTGAACGGGCTGCGGCCATATTCTGCCGCAACTGCTCCAGGCTGCTGGCCCCCGGAATAATGGCGGCCACCGCCGGATCGGCCAGCGGATATTGCAGCGCGGTCTGCGTCAGTGTCCGGGTGAGGGTGGTCTGGCTCATTAGCTGTCCGTGAAGCTCTGTAAGCTCAGCCTCGGTATAATCCAGATATGCCCGCTTAGCCTTGCTGCTGCCATGCTCTGTCAGGATGCCGCTCGCCAGCGGCCCCCGTGCAATCAGGCTGATGCCTGCGCGGGCCAGCAGCGGAAGGATGCTCTCCTCCGGGCGTCTGTCGAGGATGCTGTACTGGCTCATCACGCTGACTATGCCGGAACGCTGTACATATTCACGGATTACATTCGGCCGGATGGAGGAGATGCCGTAATGCCGGATAACCCCTTCGCGCTTCAGCTCTTCGAAGGCTTCAATCGTCTCGTCAATATTATCCTCCAGCGTTCCCCCGTGAAGCTGATACAGGTCAATATAATCGGTCTGCAGCCTGCGCAGACTCTCCTTCACCGCGGAGCGGATATAGGCCTTGGAAGCATCCCAGCTCCAGCCCTCTTTACCGGGAATTCTGCGGTTGCCCACCTTGGTCGCCAAGATAACATCTGCGCGGCGGTGCCGGATGGCCCGGCCGATGATCTCTTCATTGCGGCCCTCATCGTAGAGGTCGGCGGTATCCAGGAAGTTGATCCCGCGGTCCAGCGCTTCGTGGATAATGGCCGTTGCCTGCGCTTCATCGGTGCCCAGTGACATGCAGCCGAGGCCCATGGCACTTACGTCTAAATCGGATGATCCCAATCGGTTAGTCTTCATCGGATGTCCTTTCGTTAGTGCAGTTATAGTTGAATCCATTATAGCATTCAGCGCGTTCTGTAATCCCATTACACCAAAACGGCAATCCTGCACCACCGCGCGGATAAGCGGATGGGGAGGATTGCCGTCATGATCTATAGGTGGAGTGCCTGCTTAACTTATCCGCGCAGAATCTGCTCGATCTGCTCCAGTTCTTCCGCACTTAGCTCAGGCGCATTCAGTGAGGCTACAGCATCTTCGATCTGGCTTACCTTGCTCGCACCGATCAGTGCAGAGGTCACTTTGCCGCCGCGCAGGACCCAGGACAAGGCAAGCTGGGACATCTTCTGTCCGCGGGCTGCGGCAATTTCGTTCAGCTTGCTTACCTTGGCGATCACCTCGGCAGTGATCTCCTTCTCGGAGAGGAACACACTCGGTCCGGCGGCACGGGAATCGGCGGTGATGCCGTTCAGGTAACGGTCGGTCAGGATGCCCTTCTGTAGCGGAGAGAAGGCAATGGTGCCGATGCCTTCTTCTTCGAGCACATCCTGCAGGCCGTCTTCGATCCAGCGCGACATCATCGAGTAGTTCGGCTGATGAATCAGGCAAGGCGTGCCCAGGCGGCGGAGAATCTGCGCCGCTTCGCGCGCCTCTTCAGGTCTGTAGTTCGAGATGCCGACATACAGCGCCTTGCCCTGCCGCACCAGCAGATCAAGGGCGGACATCGTTTCTTCCAGCGGCGTATTCGGGTCCGGGCGGTGGTGGTAGTAGATATCGACATAATCCAGTCCCAGCCGCTTCAGGCTCTGATCCAGACTGGATACCAGATTCTTTTTGGAGCCCCATTCCCCGTAAGGGCCAGGCCACATATAATACCCGGCTTTGCTGGAGATGATCAGCTCATCGCGGTAAGGGGCGAGGTCCTTCTTCAGCATCTGTCCGAAGCTCTCTTCAGCAGAGCCGGCGGGCGGGCCGTAGTTATTGGCGAGGTCGAAGTGGGTAATCCCCAGATCGAATGCCCGCCGGACCATAGCGCGGCCGTTCTCAAATACATCCTGGCCGCCGAAGTTATGCCACAGCCCGAGCGAAATCGCCGGGAGCAGCAGGCCACTGCGGCCGGTGCGGTTATATTTCATAGTGTCATAGCGTTCAGGACTGGCAATATACATATTGGATTCCTCCTAAGTTTAAGTTGTGCAGACTGGATACCTCCCTAATTGTAGAGGATAAACGCTTTCAATCGTATGTCAGCATGGATGATTTTTATAGCACAATGTCCGTATCTGTATGGCGGAGCCGGTATTCTTTGGGCGAGCAGCCCTTCACCTTCTTGAACATCCGGGAAAAGAGCAGAGCATCCTGATACCCAACCGATTGCGAGATCTCCCCTATGGTGCAACCGGTCTCCGTCAGCAGCTCACAGGCTTTGGACATACGAAATTGGAGCAGATATTGCTGCGGAGGCAAGCCAACCGTCCGCTTGAACAGCGCCGACATATATTTGCGGTCCAGCTTCAGGGAAGCGGACAGGCTCTCCATCGTCACATTCTCGGCGTAGTGGGCTTGAAGGTAATGCAGGCACTGCTCGACATAGACACTTCTGCTGCGCGGAACCGGGCTTTCGGCAGCCGGGACCGTGCGCAGCAGCAGGGAGAAGAACTCATAGAGCATCACCTTCAGCGGCAGATCCAGCAGATCCCTGCTGCTCCCCGTTTCAGATAACCTGGCAGACAGAGAGGGCATCAGCACCTGGTCCATCGGGAACACCGGCTGCTCCGGGGTTAGTGAAGTCCGTGAGAGCAGATACCCGGCTTCCTCCCCGGTAAAAGCAATCCAGGAATACAGCCAAGGGTCATCTTGATCTGCAGCATAATGCGTTACCACATGCGGATAAGTGAGGAAGGCCTGCCCTGCGCCCAGTGTATGTGTGGCTTCACCGACGGTTATCTTGCCGGTTCCGGCGTGTATGAAGTGGATTTTGTACAGGCTTCGCACTCCGGGTCCGAACGAATGACCGGGTGCGCACTGCTCCTGGCCCCAGTAATGCAGATACAGGTCAGGACTGGCCCGGTGGGGGCGATGGGCGTTATATTTGAATACAGTCATGCTTTGCAGCCTCATTTCCGGGTAGTAAGATCGTGCTCCGCATGAAAGCGGTTATCTCCATTATACATCAGCCTGGTGAGAGCCAAACAACCCTAAAAAGTTCCAGCGTGCAGTTTTCTGTTTCATAAATTTTTTTGTGGAACCCGGGCAAAGATTGAAAGTTACCAGTTTCGCGGAGGAGCGTTTGGTTAAGTAAGGGGTGTGAAAGTTAAGCGAGAACTAAATTACAAATCAGCTACCAGGAGGGAATCGTTATGAATAAGAAAATTGTAGGGGTATTCCATACGGAGCATGAAGCTTCGCGGGCTATTGAAGACCTGAAGGCACATGGATTTCTGACAGAGGATATCTCAGTGATAGCGAGAAATAGACGCGATGCAGAAGCAATCAATGAAGAGACAGGAACCAAAGCGCCTGAGGGGCTGGCATCCGGGGCGGCGACAGGAGGTATTCTTGGCGGTGTGACGGGGCTGTTGGCAGGCATCGGCGCCCTGGCAAT
This sequence comes from Paenibacillus tritici, assembly GCF_013204885.1. Classification (GTDB taxonomy): domain Bacteria; phylum Bacillota; class Bacilli; order Paenibacillales; family Paenibacillaceae; genus Paenibacillus_AQ; species Paenibacillus_AQ tritici. Next base: position 66,813 of record NZ_JABMKX010000010.1, on the reverse strand, counting down.
TCCGGGAATCGGGCCGATTATCGCAGCGGGACCGATCGCAGCGACATTGACCGGAGTGGCCGTTGGAGCAGGAACGGGAGGTCTCGTGGGCGGTCTGATCGGGCTGGGTATTCCTGAGGATGAAGCGGCAAGCTACGATAATGATGTGGATGAAGGCCGCATTCTGGTCATGGTGGATGCAGATAACAAGCGGGAAAGTGAAGTGTATTCTGTATTCCGCAATCATAATTCAGCGAACGCTGACCGTTATATGACTGATACAAGTGCTGCCGGGGATGCCCCGCGGGACTCCGTCACAGATGCTGTGGATGCGGCGTTCAACGGCTCTGGTCTTGAAGGCAGACATGATACAGGGCTGGATACCATGAATTCCGCTACGGAGCATGATCTCCCGGAGAGAAGAGCGGTGGAGGACATGAACCGGCCGGGGATGACAGGAGACCTGTATTCTGGCACGCGTAACGGCATAGACAAGACACCGGATCATACAGCGGACCGCAGACTGGCGGATCTGGAGGAGAAGCAGGCACAGAATGCTGCAAGGAATGAAGGAGCACGAGCCGGCCAGAGCCGTGAGGGCGGACGGTTGTAGTGAACTGCTGCTAGACCAGAGCATGGTCGCAGCTGGCAAGCGATGAATGTAACATGTGAATGACACAAACAAGGGTTTCCCGAAGTCCCGCCGGACTTCAGGGAAACCCTTGTTTGTCGCTGCAACGAATGACGTCTATTAAAAGGATGGCGGAGCCTGTTCCTGCTTGATGGATAAGCTGCCGGGCAGAAACCTACATCCAAGCCGCATCCTGCCTGGCCGCAGCAATCTGCGGGATCTCCTTGCCGGGCAGGAAATGGATGCTGCGGATGTAACGGATCGTGCGGCTCTGCGCCCGCATGATCACGGAATGGGTCTCGGCGCGTTCCTTGCCGATGAAGCGGACGCCGCTGAGGAACTCGCCGGAGGTCACTCCGGTTGCGGCGAAGATCACATCACCGGTGCCGACCATGTCCTCCATGGACAGCACCCGTGCCGGATGGTCCAGGCCCATCTGCTGGCAGCGCTGCATCTCTGCAGGGCCTTCGGGCAGCAGCCTGCCCTGAAGCTCCCCGCCCAGGCAGCGCAGTGCGGCAGCAGCCAGTACGCCCTCCGGTGCACCGCCGGAGCCCATGTACAGATCGACATCGCTGTCCGGCAGCGCGGCGGCAATCGCTCCGGCAACATCGCCATGGCCCAGCAGCTTGATGCGGACGCCCGCTTCGCGCAGAATGGCGATCAGCCGCTCATGCCGCTTGCGGTCCAGCACCATCACCGTCAGCTCGGAGAGCGATTTGCCGGTAATCCGGGCGGCCTTGTGCAGCGTTACTTCCGCCGGGTCCCCGAGGCTGAGCCTGCCGGCCAGCTCGGGGCCGCAGGCCAGCTTCTCCATATAGATGTCAGGCGCATGAAGAAGGCTGCCCTTATCCGCAATTGCAATGACAGACTGGGCATTATGCAGCCCGCAGGCCACCACCTCAGTGCCTTCCAGCGGGTCCACCGCCACATCGACGGAAGGGCCGTTACGGTTGCCGACCCGTTCCCCGATGTAGAGCATCGGGGCTTCGTCCATTTCTCCTTCACCGATCACGACGGTCCCGTCAATGGAGACGGAATCGAACATGGAACGGATTGCAGTTGTGGCAGCTTCATCTGCCGCGTGCTTGTCGCCCCGGCCGATCCAGCGGGCTGAGGATAATGCCCCAAGTTCAGTGACCCGTACAATTTCCAGTGCCAATTCGCGTTCCATAAGATTCCCTCCAGTTCAGTCTGATTAGATATAACCCATAATAATGCCGGCCGTTTCTTCAATGGCCTTATCCGTAATATCAATGACCGGACAACCCAGCTTGGCGAATAGGGCTGCCGCATATTCCATTTCCTCTGTAATACGTTCAAGGCTGGCATACTGTGAGCCTGTGGGCAGACCCAGCATCTTCAGCCGCTCGGAACGGATCTTCAGCATATATTCGGATTTCATGGTTAGTCCGATGATCCGTCCTGCAGGCAGGCTAAGGAGCTGCTGCGGCGGGCCTACCTCCGGCACAACCGGATAATTCACAACCTTTTTGCCCCGGTGGGCCAGAAAGATACTAAGCGGCGTCTTCGAGGTGCGGGACATGCCGAGCAGGACGATATCCGCCTTCAGCATCGCACCGAGGTCGCGCCCGTCATCGCAGGCGACGGTGAATTCAATAGCCTCCATCCGCCGGAAGTAATCCTCGTCCAGCTGGTGCAGCAGTCCCGGACGAGCCTGGGGCGCATCGTCGAAGGTATCAATGAAGGCCTGCATCATCGGCCCCATGATGTCAACCACTCTCAGATCGAGGCGGACGGCCTCTTCACGGATCACCTCCCGCAGTTCAGGCTGAACGAGAGTATAAGCTACGAAGCCCTGGTGTTGAGCGGCCTCTTCCATTAACTTGCGCAGTTCATCTTCATGTCTGACATTACCGTATCTTCTGATGGTGACACGCTGATTCTGAAATTGGTGTATCACGGCCTGCACAACAGCCTCCGCCGTATCTCCAATAGAATCCGAGCATATCGTAATGAAATGGGTGGATGGCTCCATGCTCTATCAATTCCTCCGTTATCCTTTGGCTTCAAGCTCGAGGAGAAGCTTTACGATGGAAGTCTTGGTCAACCGCCCGACTACGTCCAGCCCGGTGGCGGACCCTTCCCCGCTGCCGGGAATAACTACCGGCAGACTGTCTACCTCGTGATATATCATGCGCTGCGCGGCGTCAAGCACCGTGTCATCGGGCGAAACAGTGACTACCTTGGGCTGACGCGTCATGACCATGCTCACAGGCATGGTTACCGCTCCGGGATTACCGAGCGTGACCTTCAGGAAGTCCTTGCGCGAGGCGACCCCGGTTAGCTTACCGTTGCTATCGCAGATGATCAGCGTACCGACATCCTGCAGGAACAGTGTAACTACAGCATCCTGAATCGTCGTATTCTCGCGGATAATGACCGGGATGCTCTGGATATCGCTAACCTTGGTATCCTGAAGCAGGCCCCGGCTGTTATGGCGCGCTGCCGCCTTGGTGCCGGGGAAGTAGCCGACCTTGGGCTTCGCGTCCACATATTCAAGCATGACCAGGATGGACAAGTCTCCCCGGATGGTCGGCCGGCTGAGGCCCAGGCTTTCGGCGATTTGGTCACCGGTAATCGGCGCTCTTTTTTTCACAATCTCAATAATTTGCAATTGTCGGGTTGTCAGTTCGATCACAATGTTCCTCCGCTTTCCGGTATACGAATAGATGCAGGTACTTCTCTATAGAAAAGGAGTACCGTTCTGCCGATTCCCCCTTTCAATCAGACGTCCTAATGGAAGCTTATTCCCTAACTTGGTTATATAATACGCAATAATGATCATAAATGCAACATATAGTACGTCATATATAAAATTATTGAGCCTTGGGCAAACAAAAGATAGGCGAGTTGTGTCCGACGTTGGGAAATATGGTAAGGTTTGGAGAGATGTTCAGGCAAGGAGGTGTATTCATTTGAGGAAATCATGCTTCATTCTATTGTATAGCGTGGTCCTACTATCATTGTTAGTTGCCGGATGCAGCAAGGACACCCCAAAGTATGCAGAACTGTTCACACAGGTGGACAAGCACCAGGCTGTGTTCAAGCAGCCACTCGAAGAAGGGCTTGCTGCTCTGGAAATTACGGATGCCGTAGGGGAATACGATACAACTCTGGGGACAGTGATGCAGGATGAAATCCTGACCGTGAATGATATGGAATTCATCCAGCAGATTACGGCAGATGTACCAACGGATAAGATCATTGGCTACCGGATCGGGACAGTATTTCCCAGATCAGAGTCCGGATATGAGAATGCGAGAGAGCTTGTGCGCGTATTCTTGGAACATTACAGGCCTGCGGATAAGGAAGAGGCGGCCAAAGCTCAGCAATCCATCCAGAAGATTGACCGGATGACGCTTCCGCTTAAGCCGCTGACTGGATCCATCGAAGAATCATGGACTTATGGCGAGGGTGAGAAGAAGCTGTATATCACCTACAAGATATCGAACAGCAACCAGAGTGATGAGGAATTGCCGCTGAATTTGTATTTCAGTTCGGAAGAGAAGCATTAAACTCCAGGGCACCCCAAGCCCTATGAAAAGACAACAGAACAGCCTGTAACCCTTAAAGTCAGGGTACAGGCTGTTTGTGTTTCTGCAGGACACCTATAAGGAGTACTGTCTATAAGAAGCACTAAAGAAATAAACAAAAAGTAAAAGAAGCGGAGGGGAAATTTGGAACTGTAGGAGCGACAGCGACCGCCTGAAAGCTTTCCGCAGGAAAGCTCGCTTCGGAAGCATCAGCAGTCACCGGATTTCCACCGCGAAGAGCGGTATGAATCAAGAAATCTGGGGACAACAGCGGCCGAAAGTCCAAATGTTCACCGCAGTGACGATGAAGCTTCAAGTTAAAAACTTAAGTGCTACCCTTACTCCTGCGGAAGTGCTTCAATGCCCGCTTTTGGCAGCACGGGGATTACCGGTTTCGGCTTGAATATTAATTGCCTCAGGGCGCCCGCATTCACCAGGATGGTTCCGGCGATAATGGTAATTACACCAAGCAACGTTACCCAGGTGACCGCCTCGTTATAGAACAGGAAGCCTACACCGACGGCAATCGGCGGAGAGATGTACAGCCAGGTGGACGGAAAGACGGGATTCGTCTTCGAGACGAGCCAGTAGAACAGGGTATGTCCAACCATGGAGCCGATAATGGTCAGGTAGAGCAGAGAGCCGGCGGTTTGGAACGACAACAGGTAGGAAGGGTGCAGCGGCTCGGTGAACAGGGACAGGATAAACAGCAGCACCCCGCCGTACATCATCTGGGCTGCGTTTAGGGCCACAGGGGATACTCCAGAGAAGGTGGTGATTACTTTTTTGGAGTAAATGGCCCCTGCCGCATAGCAGAGTTCTCCGATCAGCACAACCACACAGCCGATCAGCCAGAGCGGAGTGACATCAGCCGCAAGGCTGGGCAGCACCAGCAGCAGGACGCCGGTGAAGCCGATGATACAGCCGAATAGAGAATAGGCGGGCGCTTTTTGCCGCATAAAGGCCATCTGCATGAGCAGAATCATCATCGGCCCGGTGGCAGACAATACGGCGGCAAGCCCGGAGGATACATATTGTTCCGCCCAGTAGAGAGCGGCGAAGGTGCCGAAGGTCAGCGCAGCTCCTGTGAGCAGCATTTCCTTGCGCAGCAGCAGGGAGAAGCGGGCTTTGCCCCGCAGGACCATGAACAGGAACAGCACCGCACCCGCCGTGAAAAAACGCAGTCCGGCAGAGAAGAAGGGCGGCGCTCCGGCGTCTACGCCGATTTTGATGGCCAGGAAGGTAGTGCCGAAGATCAGACAGACCAGTGAATAAGCTAACATAATCATGATTCAGTTCCCCTTTGCGGTGGTAATGAGGCAGCCTCTTAAAGTATTCTGTTCATCATATCCTCATAGGCACAGAACAGATTGCAGAACACAGAACAGTTACCGGGCGGAATGCTGTACAATAAGGCGGAGAGAAGTTAGCGGTAGAGTGTGCAGGAGCTAGCAGGAGTAACCAGTGAGCTGTGAAGCGATTGCGGTTAAATGAAGGAGAGGCGGTGTAATTATGAGAAAAACGGCGGGAGCCGAGCCAAGTCATCCCTTATTTCGCCAAGTCTATGAATTCATGCTGAAGCGGATTGAGCGCGGGGAATGGAAGGCCGATGACAAGCTGCCGTCGATCCGGCAACTGGCGGATGAACTGGGTGTCCACCGGCTGACAGTCTTCAAGGCTTACCGGGCGCTGAGCGAGAATGGCAAGCTGTATGTCAAGGATAAATCCGGTTATTATGTTACCCCCGGCAGCAAGCTGGACAGGAATATCGAGGAGGGAGCAGGCGTGGCAGGGTATAGGGTCCGCAGTCCGATGTCCGACATCCAGCGGCTGCCGGTCACTTACCAGTTCTCACAGGCATTGATTGATCCGGGCCTGCTGCCGAACCTTTTTCTGTCCGACTATGTCAAAAAAGTATTCGACCTCTACCCGAAGGTGATGGGCACCTATTCCTCCGTGCAGGGGGATGAGGAGCTGCGCACTACACTGAGCAGCCATTTCCACGAACGGTACAGGCTGCAGCTGTCGGCCCGTGAGCTGCTGATTACTTCCGGCGCACAGCAGGCCATTAATCTGATTGCCGGGATCATGCTCGGCCCGATGGATGCCGTATTGGTGGAGCGGCCTACGTATAGTGTGGCGCTGGATATTTTTCGGCGGGCAGGGGCGCGGCTCGTAGCGGTAGAGATCTCGCCCCAGGGGTACGATCTGGCGGCGGTGGAAGAGCTGATGCGTAGGCACAAGCCCCGGATGTTCTATATCAACCCGACCCATCATAATCCGACGGGGTATACGGTTCCTGCGAAGCAGCGCAAGCTGCTGGTGGAGCTGGCGGAGCGTTACCGCTGCCTGATCGTAGAGGATGATCCGTTCCGCGACATGTACTTCTTAGAGGAGCCGCCCCCGCCGTTCTTCGCTTATGATACGGAGGGATGGGTTATGTATATCAGCAGCTTCAGCAAATATGTGGCCCCCGGCCTGCGGATCTGTGCGGTGGCCTGCCGTTATCCGTTCATGGAGCGGCTAATCGCCGCCAAGTCCTTGGCGGATAACGGGACGCCGCTGCTGAACCAGAAGATATTCCTGCATTACTACACCTCGCCGCGCTTACAGCAGCATCTCGGGAAGCTGCGGATTGCGCTCCAGGTGCACAAGGAGATTATGGAGGAGGAGCTTGCAGCCACCGGCTGGGAATGGCTCACCCCGCAGGGCGGCCTGAGCCTATGGGTGAAGCTGCCGGAGGCGGTCCCGGTAGATAAGCTGTTAGCCCGCTGCCTGGAACATTCGATCTCCTTCGTTCCGGGTGAAATCTGTGATCCGCTGGGGGAGATGAAGTCCTGGCTGCGCCTTAGCTACTCCTTCGCCAGCGAAGCGCTGCTCCGCGAGGGGGTGCGGCGGCTCACCGCGATTGCGCGGGAGATTGAGGCTGAAGAGGGAAGCTGAGAGCAGAAGATAGATGCAGGGAGGAAATGCAGAAGGGCCTGCGTTTAATCCCCCGGACAACAGCAACCGGGAGTCTAGGCAGGTAATAGCTGTTCCGATTGTTCTCTCTGCTGCTGTTTGCCAATTTTGTTTTATTTTGGCTGGAGCGGTAACCTTTCTCCTGTTTTTCCGTCTTGTTAATAAGGAGAGTGATTGCGATGTTTGCGATAAGGAAAATCCGGGGCGTTATGCTCATGCTTCTCTGTGCCTTGATGGTCTTCATAACTCTGTTGACTGTACGCCCGCAGGTAACTTATGCCTGTTCCTGTGTCATGCCAGCTCCGCCGCTGGAGGCGATGGAGAAGAGTGCGGCTATTTTTGAAGGAACGGTGGTCAGGATTGAAGAGGAAGTTAAGCCTATGCAGTCCAGCATGGACCCGGTGTCCGTAACCTTTCAAGTGGGCTCCCGCTGGAAGGGAGAAGTGGGGGAGCAGGTGACTGTAACGACGGCATTGTCGGATGCTAGCTGCGGATTCGAGTTCACCGAGGGTGAACGCTACATGGTATATGCAAGTGGAGAGGAAGCAGAGGGCAATGGGGGAACCACTAAGCTTACAGTCAGCCTTTGCAGCCGGACGGCGCTGTTCTCTGGAGCGCAGGAGGATCTGAACGCGCTTGGTGCAGGGATGTCGGGGGGCTCGCCCACGGAGCCGCCTGGGATCCCTGACGATCAAGGGGCGGTCTCTGGTAACCATCCAACCTCAACTAACCATCCAGCTTCTGAAAATAACCCAACAACTGAGCCTGAAACCACATCTGCATCTTGGCTGCCATACGCCGGAGCGGGTGCCGGAATCATAGTCCTTGGAACCGCCGCACTGATTCTCCTGCGCCGCCAATCTAACTCGCGCAAGTAATCTAGAGCATCTGGAGTATCCTTAACTCCAGAATGCAGCGGACGGGGAGCGATGGGCATAGGAAGAACTGAAGTGCACCTGAATTTGCCGGATGCGCGCTAAATGAGCGAATGAGGAGCACTAGTGCCCCTGAATGCAGCGGATGCGGGCTAAATGAACGAATGAGGAGCACTAGTGCCCCTGAATGCAGCAGATACGCGCCAAATAAACAAAGGAGGGGCATTATCGCCCCTCCTTATTCCGTTGCTCCTTTTCCATCAGAGCTGGTAAAGCCTATGCTCTGTCAGCCAGCTTATCAGCTTTTCCATACATTGTTCCGGCGTACGCTCCGCCGTGTGCAGTTTCAGCTCCGGGTCAGCCGGAGCCTCGTAAGGATCGGAGATTCCGGTGAAGCACGGAATCTCACCGGTGCGGGCCTTGGCGTACAGCCCTTTGACATCCCGTACTTCACAGACGGGGAGCGGGCAGTCGACATAGACCTCCACGAAGCCCGGCAGCTCCTGCCGGGCATAGCTGCGCATGTCGGCATAAGGGCTGATCACCGAGACCACAGTGATCACGCCATGCCGGTTCAGCAGCCCGGCGATGTAGACGGCCCGGCGGATATTCTCGAACCGGTCCTCACGGCTGAAGCCAAGCCCCCGGCCCAGGCTGCGCCGCAGCTCATCGCCGTCCAGCCATTCCACCGCCTGCCCCTGTTCCCGCAGCCGGTCTGTGAGCAGTGCGGCAAGCGTGGACTTGCCTGCCCCCGACAGACCGGTAAGCCAGATCGTTAATCCATTAGGTGTGTGTGCATGTACCTGAGCCGTCATTGCTCTGTCCTCCGTCTCATGTCGTTATAGATAGTCACAATTGCTATAATAATGGAGCCAGTTGAGCGGTAACGTTTCGGGAGCGGGCTATACTTAGGCATGAAGCCAAGCTAAGGAACCTTAGCTATAGACCTCGCTTATGGACCTTGCTGATGGACTTTGCTTATAGACCTCGCTTATGAACCTTGCTGATGGACCTTGCTTATAGACCTCGCTTATGAACCCCGCTTATGGCCCCCACCGGAATATAACTGTATTTGCTGCAACTAAAATCACCAGATAACGGAAGGCAAGCACTTTAGTTGCACTTTCTACACTTAAAAAGTCCGTATTACCTCGAAAGACCACTTAACACCAATTTTAGCTGTACGAAATACACTTATCAGAACAAATTGATGTTTAAACCTGATTTTAGATGTACGAAATACAACTATGCGCGATCCGCCGCCCTGCCGCCATGTTTCAGCTCTTGTAGCTAAGGCGATAGCCACTCCTCGCACCCGGTTCCTGCGGAACCTTCATTTCCTCAGTTCATGGGGAATGATCTCTTCAGGGCGGGAAGAAGCCCCGCGCCGTAAGGAATCCGCTCCAGCAGGCCGGAGCCGTAGACCTGCTCCAAACCAAGCTCCGGCATATGAATATAGCCGATGTAGCAGTCGCATACCTTCATGCGGCAGCTCCGCTGGGCAGCCAGTCCTTCCAGTCCGTCGCGGTAGAGGTTGCCGATGACTGCACGGTCCTTGTAGCACCGTTTGACCAGGCCGGGCCCCTGCACATAGAACACGTTGCGGCCGGCGTTGCAGCTTGCGCCGAGGCTGTCGTAGTCCATCGCATTAATCTGAAAATGCGGGTCGATGCCGCTAAGGAAGCTTATGTCCTCAGCGGTATAATAATCCGGCTTGTCCTTGTAGGCGTTCACCCACAGATAGACATCCTCCGGCAAGGCGGCCCGCAGCGAGGCAATGGCCGGAAAAGCGCCGCGCACCCCCACACTGCCCACACTGAAAGGAATGCCCTGCCGGTATACCGTCATGCACTGCGCCAGGAACTTTTCCTCACTCACCTGACCGGGATGATAAGTCGCCCAGAAGGCAGCTTTGGCCGGGTTCAGCTCAGCGGTGAAGTCAAGCCGGGCTGACAGATTGGTCTGGATGGCGACTTTGTCCACATGCTCCATATGGGACAGCGTAATCAGCGCGTCACGGTACCAGCGGTGAGTCAATCCCTCACCGTAAGGATTGAAGAATATAGACAGACGGTGGCCTGCCGCCTCCTGCTCCGATACCCAGCGAACGAAGGTGTCCAGGCCCGCACGGTCTTTGGCGAGGGTGGCGGCGCTGTCTTTGGTTTTGCCGAAGGGGCAGTAAGGGCAGTCGTAGTTACAGGAAGAGAGGGAGCCGCGATAGTAGAGGACCGCCTTCATGGCACGATGAACTCCTGCATCTGCTCCCTGATCTCACCGGAGATGAACCAGTCCCCGATCGAATCGGAGTATCCCAGCCCATCCGGTGTCAGCCGCAGAATGCCCTCTTCCTCCGTAGCGAACCCGCTCTGCACCAGCAGGCCCAGCTCGGGATGATCTTCCCACAGCGAAGATCCAAACCGCCGGTTGTAATCTGCCACGGTGAGTCCTTCGCTGTGCAGGATGGCTTTTAGAATGAAGCGCCGTTTCTGCTCCGCAAGGCTCAGCACGATGCCGTAATCGGCCGTATCGTAACGCTCAGCTGCAACATAATCGGCGATGATGCTCTCCGTAGCTTTGCGGCTGACGCCGTAGCGGGAGGCATAATGTACATTCCGGGTATAGGACCGCGCGCCGCAGCCGAGGCCGACCATCCCTTCCTCCTGGCAGCTGTAATCGAGAAGCTCCTTACTGGTTCCTGCATCCTCCTTGGCGAACCGCCGCATCGAATATTGGCGGTAGCCATGCGCTGCCAGCAGCGCACATGCAGCCTGATAACAGTCATGGCGGATATCACTCTGGCTGAGCAGATCGCCCGGCTTCACAATGGTATGCTCACGGGTGTAGAGCGGGTAGATGAAGATTTCCTCCGGTTCCTGCAGCAGCGCCTGATTCAGCGAATAGAGCCAGGAATCCACCGTCTGCCCCGGGAGTCCGTAGATCAGATCCAGATTGAGGACCGGAAAATCATATTGGCCCAGCAGCTCCAGCGCACGGTAGACCACCTCCGGGTCCTGCGGCCGGTAGATGGCAGCCGATTCGGCGGCGACGAAGCTCTGGATGCCCATGCTGACCCGGTCCACCGTATGCTCCTTCAGAATCGACAGCTTCTCCTCGGTCAGAGTCTCGGGCGAGGTCTCCACGGAGATGGAGGTGGTGCTGAGGTCTACTCCCATAATATCTGTGGCGATGCTGAACAGCCGGTTCAACTGCGCAGGGGCCAGCAGGCTTGGTGTGCCGCCGCCGATGGCGAAGCGCGCGTAAGGCTTGTGTCTGGTGAAGGCGGCCCACTGCTTCGCCTGACGTTCCAGCGCATCCACGTATTCGGCGTGGACATTCGCTCTTTTATCGGGCAGCGTGAACAGGTTGCAGAAGCCGCAGCGGGCGCCGCAGAAGGGAATATGCATATATAAGAAGAAACTCTCCGCAGGCTCATCCCGCCACAGCTCCGCTAAAGAGAGGGGGGAGGCGAACTCGCGGTAAGCGGTTTTGTGCGGATAGGAATAGAGATAATTGCGGTAGGGATGGGCCGTAATATGCCCGGTCCACTGCTGAAGCTCCCCTGAAGAGAAGGGAGGTTGTCCGTCTTGGTTCGTGTGGTACAGAGATTGCCGGATGGACGTCATACGTTCTCCTTCCTTGTGCGGGATCAGATTTGGATTAACTTGTTACAGCATGAATTCGCGGTAAGGAACATTCCATACCGTGTCATGCGCCAGCCGGTGGCCCTGATAGCCGTCTTCGCCGTAAGCCGTACCGTGATCGGAAAAAGCCAGACAAAGAACCGGATTCCCGCGCTCACGGAACGCATCGAACAGCCGCCCCAGCTCTCCGTCGGCATAGCGGAGGGCCGCGCGCTGGCTGTCCACAGAATCCCGGCGGGCACCCGGAAGGAACATATGATTCGGGCCGTGGATCGCTGACACATTGAGGAACATGAATAGCCGCTGATCCAGCGGGGTATTGCCCAGCAGCTTGAGCGCGTGGTTGACCTGATGCTCCGTCGAGCGGGGGTTAGTCACCCCGAACGTCATCCGCCAGTAGCTGTGCTGGAAGTAGCCGGGCAGGACACGGGCGAGAGGCACTTTTTTGCTGAAAAAGATGACGCCTCCGATACACACCGTCTGATAACCGGCCGCCGCCAGCCCTGACACCATATCCGGCGTATCGAACAGCCAGGTATGGGGATGGGTCTTCATCCCGGTATTTCTGGAATGGAACAGCCGCACATGCTCCGCCTTATTCGTAGTGGCCGGAGTAGGCAGGAAGCCGCCGAAGAAGGCGTGATGAGCCGCGTAAGTGAAGCTGCCGGGGGTATGCCGCTGCTCCCAGGAGCCGCTGCCGCAGAGGTTAGGGCAATTCGCCTCCTCCAGAACAGCCGCATCATAACGCAGGGTATCGAGTGTAATCATTAAGATATCGTGGGTGCCGACGACGGCATTCATATCTGTCATAGGGACAGGTTCCTCCCGGAGAGCTGCTTCATTTCCCATTCATAGGTGCTGCAGCCCTGGTATTCAACATCGTACAATAAGTCGCCAAAAGGGTTCACATCCGCCGTATATGTCCGCCCGGAGCTTCCCACCAGCACATCAATCCCGGCGATAGAGCAGCGCGGAAAAGCCGCCAGCGACGCCTCCGCGCTGCGGCGTACCTGGGCCTGCATTTCCTCCGGGAGACCCGCTTCCGCCGGAGTCATCCTCTGGCTGCGCAGATGCAGATTCGTAATCGGTGTGGTGCTGACCCTGGCGACGGCATGGCAGGCTTCACCGGCAACCACCAGCTGGCGGATGTCGAAGGAATGCCCGCTTATGCCGGGCTTCGGAATCCACTGCTCGGCATAAGCGCCGTGGCGGTAGAGCCAGTTGATGATTCCGGCAAGGCGGGCCGAATCCGTATAGCGCTGCAGCTTGCCGGAATTATAATATACCGGGGGACGGGTGATATAGTTCTCGACCCCGATGGTGGTAACGGCCACCTCGGCTCCTGTTGCCGGGTTGAGCTGATAAGCAATAACGCCGGAGGCTGCGGAGCCGCTGGCCAGCTTGATGAACACGCGGTGCATCCGCTGCGTAAGCATGAGCTCACGCAGGGAGGCATAATCCACAGGGGCCTGCCCGCCGCTGCCGCAGAGCGGCCGGGGCACAGGAACGCCTGCCTCAGCCAGAATCTGCTGGGTCCGGCGTTTATCTGTCATGGCGGCGATCTCCGCCGGATCATTGGTCCAGCGGGAGGCTGGCAGGAGCTGCCCGGCCTCCCGCCGAATGTGTGCGAGCAGGCGGCAGTAGCCGCGGAACCATTGGGATGGATGATGCAGCACCCCAGGCATGTCCTTAAGGGCTGCGGCCGCCTTGAAGCTCAGCGGCCGGAGGTCCGGCTGCTGCCCGAACGGGTGCAGCGAGTCGTCCGTATCCGGCGCATCCGGCGCGCCCAGCGCGATGAGTGCCCGTTCCAGCCCGAAGCTGCCGCCGGGAGATTCCAGCCGCAGCAGCGGGGGGCGCGCTTGCGCTGAGGAATCCAGCGCGGGGTGCCTGCTGAAGCTGCCGTCGGAAGATTCGAGCCGTAGCAGCGGCGGGCCTGCTTGCGCTGGGGAATCCAGCGCGGGGCGTCCGCCGCTGCCGTCCGGGAAATCCGGCGTAGGACGTCCGTTGCTGCCGTCTAGGGAATCCGGCTGTTCCAGCTGCGCTCGCCCCGGCGCTCCGTTCAGCCCCGGTGTGGGCAGCCCCGCCTGTTCCGGCATTCCGTCCCGGACCTGCTGCTGCACAGCCTGCTCCAGCAGATCGGCCAGCGGCTGGCCCTCCAGCAGCCCGGCGTACGGAATCAGGAGCGCGGGGGGCATCCCGAGGCGCAGCCGCGCCTGCTGAATGCCTGCCGAGCGCCTGTCGCCGGGACTACAGAAGACAATCAACGGCTCTGAAGCCGGCATTATTCAGTGATGGACGGATAACGCCAGTCATCATCGTCATCGGCTTTTTGCTGGTCGCTGATATCGACCGGCAGTCCGCTGTTTTTCAGGCGCAGCATCATCTCATCAGACAGGTAATGATGGCTCAGGTTGAGCAGCTTCAGTCCTTTGATCCGCTCGCTGGCGAGCAGAGCCTCAGCACCGGTGTCACTAAGCGTTCCCAGTGACAGATCAAGGGTGTGGAGCTGATCCAGAATCGGCGCATCCGCCAAGGCTGAGGCAATTTCATCCTGGATTTCACTGTTTTTGAGTCCGAGATAGGTAAGCTTAGGGAACTTTGCAGGCTCAATAAGCGGATAGAGGTCTTCCAGTCCGCCATCGAAACCATAGTTGTCCACCCCGAGATACAGTTCAAGCTTCTGCAGATTAGGCAGAGTTGAGGCGGCAATATCGGCCAGTACAACTTTGCCGAGTCCGCCTGTAATAATAATCAGTTCTTCGAGCTTCTCATGCTGCAATTGGCTTAGCCGCAGACTGGTGCCCCCTTGGATCGTCAATGACTGAAGCTCCGGATAAGCAGGGAGCAGCGGTGAGAGATCGCTCTGGGTAATCCACGAGATCTCACATTCCTCGTAGCCCATTTCACCGATGAACAGCTTACGCAGTGCCGGGAAGCTTGCGCTATGCTTCACAAGCGCCTGAACGGTTTCCTCTGAGCTGTTCTCATAGGCTTGTCCCCAGTCGCCAATCGTAAGACTGGTCAGATCAGCTGCCTCCGGGCTTGCGCTTAAGCGTTCAATCTCCGTCTCCATCCGCTTGCCTTCTTCAAATCCATCGTAATCAATACTGAGCTTCACTGCTGTCATGAACATCCCTCCAAGGTAATATTATGGCTTCCAAATCACCCTATCATTTAGCGGAAAGGGAGTCAAATTACCGCGATGGAAGGTTGTGAGAGAGGAATGGAATACCCCTTATTTGGAATTTGTTGGTTGTAATTGACAGGGTTTGAGCGGGAGGTACAACGGAGGGGAAGAGCGAATGAAGGGGAGCTAAGCAAAGGGGGCGAAAGCTAAGTGGAAGACTTGGGAGGTTAAACAAATATGCTCGTGTACCTAACAGTCCTGTACCTTCAGTTCTTGTACTGTAAAGTTGTTGCATTTTAACGTTCTGTTACTTTACTGGTTCTGGCACTTTAACGTTCTGTTACCTTACTGTTCTTGTGATTTACCCGTTCTGGTACTTTAATGTCCTTGTACTTTACCCGTGTGTTGACCGAAAACAGATGGATTTCCTCCACTTGCTGATGAACGAATCGGGCGCTTCTGGATAGCAGTTGGAGAAACAGCACTTAAATTCTCGCATTTTGCCCAAAGTGCCCGTTACCGCCAATAGTAGATGCCCTTTTTCCACTTGCTTCCTTGCATTGTTCGGAAATTGGCAAATTAAGATACGTTTGTCCACTTGTTTGTGACGGGAGCGCGGTATCGTGCCGGTTAGCACTCGTTAGTATGGCTCTCATCAGTGTGGCTCTCATCAGTGTGACTCTTGTTAGTGTGGTTCTCGTTAACTTGTTTGTGGCGGGAGCGGGTAACGTCCCGGTTAGCTCCCGTTGGTTAGCCCCCATCAGTGTGTCTCCCGTCAGTGTGGCACTCGTTAGTGTGTCTCCCATCAGTGTGGCTCTCGTTAGCGTGTCTCCCATAAGTGTGATTCTCGTTAGTGTGTCTCCCATCAGTGTGGTACTCGTTAGTGTGGCTCTCATTTATTAGCTCTCATTTATATGTAGCGTCATGAACGTTGTCATGTGGGGGGCAAATACGGGGGACAGACGCACACCGCGCGCGGGGTGCTGCATAGACAAGCAGCATCCCCCGCGCGCGGTGCTCACATCTCATATTTCGCATCTCATACTTCACATCCCGCATCCCGCATCGCACCACATCCCGCATCACGCCACATCCCGCATCACACCCAGCCGAACAGCCGGGCCGCCGAAGCTACGGTGAAGGTTACGCCGATTGCGATGGCGAGTGGGATCACAGCGGAGAGTACGGCCCACTTCATGCTTTTGGTCTCCTTGTAGATGTTCACCAGCGTGGTGCCGCAAGGATAGTGAAGCAGGGAGAACAGCATCATATTCAGCGCGGTCAGCCAGGTCCAGCCGTGGCTAAGGAAGATATCCTTGATGCTGCCCAGGCCTTCAATATCGACCATAGCCCCGGAGGACATATAGCCCATCAGCAGGATCGGCAGCACAATTTCGTTGGCCGGCAGGCCGAGGATGAAGGCCATGATGATGAAGCCGTCCATACCGAGCAGCTGGGCGAACGGATCGAACCAGGCCGCCATATGGTTAAGCACGCTCTCCCCGCCGACGAAGACATTGCCGAGAATCCAGGTGATGATGCCTGCCGGAGCGGCCACGATGATGGCACGGGTCAGTACATTCAGCGACTTCTCCTTGGAGGAGCGGACAATCGTCTTCCAGATCTGCGGACGGCGGTAAGGCGGAAGCTCAAGGGTGTAGTGGGTAGGGACACCGCGCAGCGCGGTTTTGGACATGACCCACGATACGCTCAGGGTGACAACAATACCGACCAGTACGATCCCCATCAATACCAGCGCAGTGGAGAAGGTACGCAATGCCCCGGTGGTGGCAGCCCCGACCATGAACATGGAAGAGAGCAGAATAAGTGTCGGCCAGCGGCCGTTGCACGGAACGAAGTTGTTGGTCAGAATGGCCAGCATCCGTTCGCGGGGCGATTCAATAATGCGGGTGGACAGAATAGCCGCGGCGTTACAGCCGAAGCCCATCGACATCGTCAAGGCCTGCTTGCCGTGCCCCCCGGATTTCTTGAACAGGCGGTCCATATTAAAAGCTACCCGGGGCAGATACCCGAAATTCTCCAGCAGCGCAAACACCGGGAAGAAAATCATCATGGGCGGCAGCATGACGCTGATGACCCATGAGGTTCCTCGGTACAGTCCAAGGACAAGGACGCCATGCAGCCAGGCTGGTGCATGAACCGCCGCGAAGCCTGAGGTCAGATAACCTTCGATCCAGCTGAAGAAGGAGGCAATCCAGCTCGAAGGATAATTGGCTCCGGCAATCGTAATCCAGAAGACCAGGCCAAGCCCGGCAAGCATAATGGGGAAGCCCCAGATCCTGGAGGTAACGATATTGTCCAGCTTGTAGGTGCTGCCGAGCTTCTTCTTGTCTTGGTAGATGACGGCATCCCTGCAGATGTCTGCGGATACACCGTAGATTCCGCTGACAATCTCATCGCGGATTCCCCCATGGTCAGCCAGCTTTTTCGCGGCAGTGAGCAGGGAATCCATCGGGTCGTGCCCGTTAATGGCATGCGGTGATTCCATGGCTGGCCACCTCCTCGCTTACGTGAATATCCTTGCGGCCCATATGGGCTTTGAGGGAAGCAAGCAGGCTGTGATCACCGTCCAGCAGCCGCAGGGCAATCCAGCGCGCCGGATATCTTGCGCCGACAGTCTGCTCCACCATCGGGATCAGCTCCGCAATACCTTGCTCAATCTCATCGTTATAGGTGATCTTCAGCGGTTCAGCCCTGAATTCACCGGTAGCCACGCGCTCGATCTGATCCAGCAGTTCATCAATGCCGATCCGGCCCCGGGCAGAAATAGCTGTTACCGGAACCCCGAGTCTTTTGGCGATCCGCTTCAGATTAATATCAATGCCCAGGCGCCGGGCTTCATCAATCAGGTTGATGCAAACCACTGCGCGTCCGGTAATCTCCAGCACCTGCAGGGCAAGATTGAGGTTGCGTTCCAGCGAGGTTGCATCCAGAACCACCAGCGTTACATCAGGCTGCTCAAAGATAATATAGTCTCGCGCGGCCTCTTCATCGGCGGAATTGGAGTACAGGGAATAGGTGCCCGGAAGATCAACGGCCAGGTAAGTATGATCCTTATGGGTGAACTGTCCTTCGGCGGTGACCACGGTTTTGCCCGCCCAATTGCCGGTGTGCTGGCGCATACCCGTCAGCAGATTGAACAGCGTGCTCTTGCCTGTGTTGGGATTGCCTGCAAAAGCGACCGTATAGCGGCTCATCCTTCACCGCCCCCAATCAGTTCCCCGTAGATGAGGGAGCTCTCTTCCCGGCGCAGGGCAATCGTTGTATTGCTAACCCGAAAAGCCGTAGGGTCTCCAAGCGGGCTGCGCCGCAGCACTTCCACGCTATTCCCGGCGACAAATCCAAGATCCAGCAGTCTTCTCCGCAGCACACCCTGAACTTCGATGCCGCTGATGCGCAGCGTGCTGCCGTTCACGGCTTCTGACAATGGAATTACGGCTCCAGCCATACCATCTCCTACTTTCGTATTAAAAATAATAAATGAATCGTTATCCATTAGTATGAAGTATGCACTTGTATAGTATATTGTGCAGGGCATAGAATATTGCAGCCTGCCACAATATTAGTATAAGTAAATAAATTTGTCCTTGCAACAATAATGTTGCCCTCGGGAAAGAAAAAATACAGCAAGATTTATCAAAAATTCCCTGACCGCCCGAACCGCCCCCGCACCCAGATAGAAACCGCCAGGAGCAGCGGAATGGCGACCTGGAATACCGGGTCAAGCTTAAGGCTTGGCCCGAGGCCGATGGCAATGTGCTGGGTATAGTCCCGCTCCAGGAAGGAAGCGCCGTAGATAACCGCACCCACGGGGAACACCCACCATTTGGCGGGTTTGCCGGTCAGCCCGGCCATGGCTTTTACCGAACAGAAATAGAAGATCATCATCTTGATCAGCAGCCCCACGAAGAGCTGGGCGGTTACCAGGATATCAAGCCGTTCCACGAATTTGAGATTGGATAAGGTGCGGACGGTTTTGAGAAAAGGCAGCTGGCTGATTCCCGCGATAGCCGGGCCAAGGACCGCCACATTAAGCGCGTTCATGAAGATCAGGAACAGGCTGATGAGCAGATAAGCGTTCACCGTATATTTTACAGGCAGCCCGGGCTTCTCCCATAAGGACCACAGCATCAAAAAAACAATCATCTGCCCGAAGGGGAACGAGACGATTTCCGGCAGCGCAGCTTCAATCACCGGCATTAGCCCGCCCCCAAGGACAGGGGACAGACGGCCGAAGTCGATAGCCCCCATTATTCCAAGCATGATAACGAGCAGGATATAGAAGACAAGCATCACCGGCAGCAGGACCTCGGGCAGCCTGAATACAACCTCGGCCCCCTTCCAGATGGCGTATAGCGCAAGCAACACAAAAACAAGCATCGTGACAGACATAGGTGTTCTTGGCAGCATGGTCATCGCCGTCAGTTCACCGAGATCGCGGACATTACGCATGGACTGATAGGCAAAATACAGGCTATAGACCCCGCCGATGACGGCTCCCGGAAGCTTGCCGAAATGGAGCTTAAGCATCCCGATCAGGTCTGTACCCGGAGAGCGCCACTGAATCCACATCAGCAGCAGAAGCAGGATGAATCCGGCGGCGGAGCCTGTACACATCGCCAGCCAGGAGTCCTGCTTCGCCGTGCCTCCGAGTAGGAACAATGGCGTGCTGCCGATCTCAAACAGCATAATCATGAACGCAATCTGGAGGGAAGAGACCTGTTCTTTGTTGGGCATGATTACGAATTAGCCTCCTAACCAATAGATGATGGCTCTGCCGACAGGCTGGAAGAACGCCGTATATAGAAGGCTCAGTGATACATGAGGGGTTCTGGTTATCCCGCATAGGTTAATGTAGGCACAGTAGCCAAGAATACAGCCGAACCAGAGCCGCTGCAGGCGGCGGCCTTTTCCGCGCAGCTTCGTCCACCCCCAGAGATAAGCAATCGCGTAGAGTATTAGAGTTATAGCTATTTTCATAGATAGGCTCCTTTACTCCTGTTGGACGGATTTGAACGATTTATTGCTGAGGCCGGTCCGTTCAATCTCGATCGAGACCTGCGGGCGGATCTCAATCTCCTGAAATATGCGGTCCCAGCTTCGCTCCTCTTCGATCTGCTTCCAGCGCTTGCGGTCGCTCCGGTGGATTCTCACGGCAAATCCCGTAACGTCGGCACCCAGCCGCTTGACCTCTGTCCATGAATCATTGACGAGACTCAGCACCTGCTGTTCAAGAGAGGCTTCCATCTCACGGATGGCCTTGCGGTCATTCAGATCCATGACACTCCCAAGCTCGGTGAGTACGCCGCTGCCTTGGACCTCAATATTCATCACATAATGATCCTTATCCCAGACGGGATGGACCGTAGTAGCCGAATTCTGCAGAATAAATGAGGCGTCCAGCTTGTCACTCTTCGTGGGCTGAGAGGCGAAGGCGAGGGTCGCAGAGTCGATGTTATTGGTCAGAAAAGAGAGGCCAAAAGCCTGCTTCTGGCTAAGCCACCCCACGAACGTGTCCCCCTTGATGACGCCCAGTCTTCCCAGCGCCAGGCGTGAAGGCAGATCTGTAACGCCTGTCTCGCTCGTCTCATCCATCGTCTGGGGACCGGTCAGGAGAATCTCCGGCAATACGGCACTTCTTGACTCGGAGGAGAGGGCCATAGCCAGCTCATACAGGCGGGTTCCGGGATAATAGGACATAAGCTTCGCTTCCTGTTCAATCATGAGCTGGATACCGGCCCCCTGATTTTTGGTCATCTGCATGAGCTGATCCAGGATATCCCCGGCTTCTCCCTGGGTTATGAATACGAATACAGTTTCCCTGGCATCCTGCTTACGCAGGAACATATCAATCAGCTGATTGATCCCGTGCCTGGCGAGGCTCTCGCCAATGACGGTTATTCTGGAGTGGGAGAAGAACATCTCCCGCGTACTGGTCAGATTGGTTCGTTCAATGGCCTCCATGATCGTCCGGCCTTTGACGGTGAAGGTGAGGAACGGCGGTGAGCTGGTACTGCCGCCTCCGCCGCCTCCCATACCGCTGGCCCCCGATGAAGGGTTGATCACCTGATAGGTCGCTTTCCACTGATTGTTCTCCCAGTCATAGGCGGAGCCGGAGGTAATGCCCAGTTCATTCAGCTCACGGTCATCCCAGCAGCCGGAGAGAAGTACAGACAGCAGCGGAAGACAGAGGATCAGGCACAGCAGGGTTCTCTGTTTGCTCTTCATGTCTCCAGCTCCTTCCGCCTGGACCTGGCCTTCTGCACCCTGTTCAGCAGAACCGCCCCCAGCGGAACCAGCACATTGAACAGGAAGAAGACCACGAACCGCCCTTCCTTGTTGTAGTCATTAAGCTCGGCTGAGCTTTGCCAGGAGAACAGGCATTCCAGCGCAATGACCAGGCCCAGCGCCCCGATGAAGGGCCGGCTGCTGCTGACCCGGAACGTCTGCTTGAAGCACTCTACCGTGACGAACAGGAAGATCCCGAATTTGAGATAGATCGACAGCACCCAGTAGGAGATGAAGAGAATATCCAGCTTCTCCACGAACCGGCCGATGCGGACGATCCCCACGGTGGAGAAGCCCGGATAGGCCGTCAGCTTGATAAACTGGCTCCCGAATACCATCAGAGCGGAGACCAGAGAGAGCATCATCAGCGTAGCGACGAACAGCAGGCCCATCCAGCCGATGATCCGCGCCCTCTGCGGATACCGCAGGTAGGGCGCCAGGAACAGCATCACGGCTACTTCGGACATCCAGGCCGTTGGCGTCAGGCTGGCTAGTGTCAGCTCCGCCAGGGTATGATCGAACATCGGCAGCAGCTGGTGCACATTCAGATCATGATATAACCCGAACAGGTACAGCGGTGCGAAGAACAGGTAGAGCAGAATAACCAGGCTGTTCACCCGGGCAATGGCTTCGATGCCTTGTCTTACCATATAGATTGAAATGCACAGGATCAGAATCACGAGCACCGTGACCGGCGTGTTGATCAGTACATTGTCTTTGATGAAATTGACGAATTCGCGCAGGATCGTTGCCGAGGTATCCAGATAGAATTGCAGCATCAGCAGGCCCAGGATGGTTGAGACAACCGGAGAGCTTTTCTCCCCGACCCAGTCCAGAAAAGGAGCGCCGTTGCTGCTGCGAATCACAGTCCCGACGATGGCAGCAATCAGCAGACCGGCCAGGGTGGACATAATGATGGCCAGCGGTGCATCTTGTTCGGCATAGGTGCTGATAATGATGGGCAGCACGACGGTGGCCGTCGGCAATATGGTATTGACGATGAGCATGGCTGCCTGGGTAGTGCCGATTTTTCCGTTCATGCCGGCCCCTCCCCCTGCGGATTCTGCTGCTCCCGGGAGGGCCCGTTCGCGCTTTCCGCAGGCTTGGGCTTCTGGTGCGGTGCTTGTCTGCGGGTTTCTTTACCCAGGTTAGTCTTAGGACGTATGTCCATGCTCCACAGCGGAACGCGGATGAAGATATCCTTCAGATAACGCGGAATCATCGGCGCTACCGGAGACAGGTAGGGCACCCCGAAGGAACGCAGGCCCGCCATATGAATCAGCAGCACCATCAAGAAGGACATGATGCCGAACAGCCCAAGCGATGCGGCGATAAACATCATTACAAAGCGTATCAGCCGGATGGAGTTAGCGATAGCGAGTGACGGGATCACAAAGTTCGAGATCGCGGTAAAAGAGACGACAATGACCATCGCCGCAGAGACAAGCCCTGCCTGAACGGCAGCCTGTCCCAGCACCAGTGCGCCGACAATAGAGATGGCCGGACCGATGGTGCGGGGCATACGTACCCCCGCTTCGCGCAGCACATCGAAGGTCAGCTCCATGAGCAGCGCCTCCGCGAAGGCGGGAAGCGGCACTCCTTCGCGCTGGGCAGCCAGACTGATCAGCAGGGTGGTCGGCAGCATCTCCTGATGAAAGGTGGTCACTGCAATATAGAGCGCAGGCAGCAGCATGGATACGAAGAACGCACCGTAGCGTATCAGCCGCAGAAAGGATGAAATATCATACCGCTGGTAGTAATCCTCGCTGGATTGAAAGAAATTGAAAAAGGTAGACGGTGCCAGCAGGGCAAAGGGAGTACCGTCGATAATAATTCCTACTTGTCCTTCCAGGATACCCCCGGCCATAGCGTCAGGCCGCTCTGTATTCTGAATGGTGGGAAAAGGCGTCAGACCGCCGTCCTGGATAAATTCTTCGATATAGTTGCTCTCCAGAATAGCGTCGGTATCAATGGCGTTCAACCGGCGGCGTAATTCGGCCAGCACCTGCTCACTGGCAAGGCCCTTCAAATAGACGAGGGCAATGCCGGTCCCGGTCCGCTGGCCGATTTTATATTCCTCAATCCGCAGATCGGTAGTTTTCAGCCTCCGGCGCAGCATAGAAGTCCCTGTGCGCAGGCTTTCCGTGAAGCCTTCCTTGGGCCCGCGGATAACCCCTTGGGAGGTGGGCTCGTTAATGCTTCTTTTCTCCCAACCGGCAGTATCGGCGGCCACAGCGGTCTGAAGCCCCTCGAATAGAATCAGGGTGTAGCCTTCAAAAAGCAGGGGCAGCAGCCCTTCCAGGGTTGCCCCTTCCTTGACTCCCCCGACCGGCAGCATATGATCCTTAATCAGGGTGAAGGCCGCCCCGGTTGTAAGCGTGCCCCCATTCAGCGCGCCATTCTCCATGATCGGCTGAAGCACCATCTGGTTAACCGCATCGGCATTCACCAGGCCGTCAATATAGATGAAGCATAGAGAGAGAGAATGCGGGGATTCACTATTGAACTTACGGATAACGATATCCGAGCTGTCACCGATCCGGCGGCTGATTTCCTGCAAATTGGCCTCCAGTGAGAGATTCAGCGGCAGCGGCGCAGGTACAGAGGTCTCTGCGGGATCTTTGGTTGTTCGGGTACTTTTCTTCTGATTGTGAGGCATCTCGGATACCCCTTTCTGCTGAAATCTGGATGTGATCCCTGTATTATCCCCCGCAATGGGATTCCTTATTCTGGCTGATATAATCGTATAATAGAGAGCGTTTACGACAAAAAAGAAACTGCCCTTTAGGCATGGTATCTTCCCACCATTCCATAAAAGCAGTTTCATAATGAACATACGTATTTACGATAGATTGAACTCGTATTATCTAGTCTGAACAACCAGCGCATTGCTGATCAGGCGGCCCGGCGTGGTCAGATATTTGCCGTTGTAGTACAGGCCGCTTGAGGCGCCGCCATCCAGATTCATTGCCTGGTAGGCTCCGGCCTGCTTCATGATTTCTGCAAGCTGGGGGATGGTTGCCCCGCCGGAGGTCAGCAGAATCAGCTTATGGTCGCGGGTCAGACCCAGCGCGCTGCGGGAGCCTCCGCCTGTCAGGATCTTAGGGTCCTTGAAGCCCTCGGCGAGCACATTCAGGGCCACCTTTCCATTCACCAGCAGGCGCGGGCCAGCCTGAATTGCGCCCTGGATGGAACCGGCGTCGAAGCGTTCCCGGAACTGGCTTCCCGGGATCAGCTCAGCCAGGAGATTGCGGTCATAGGCGAAGACGGTCCGCTTGTCCCCGGAGCTGTTCTTCAGCATTTTGCCGCCGCTGATGATGTAACCGTAAGGGGCTTTGAAGGCGCCATTAGTATAAGCATCGAAAAATGTGCCGTTGATAGCAGCGGTTGCCTGACTGCGCTTGGCAATACTGGCCAAGGCTTCTGTCTTGCCGACGGTATTGCCGGCCAGAACGGCATCCAGCTTCACCGAAGGATGCAGCAGGGAGACCGTAACCGTCTGTACGCTGAAGGAGCGGCCGCCAACCTTGTATGTATGTTTCCCGCTGACCATAGCAGGCGTACCGTTCTTGATCAGGGCACCGTTCTGGACAGGCAAGGTGGCAGCTTCTTCACCGATTGTAAGGGTGAGCGAGCCTGCTTCTCTATTCCACTGGAGCTGGATGCCGAGCGTTTGGCTTACGAGAGACAAAGGGACATAGGTTGTCCCATTCTGACTGAAGGGCCGCTGACCGGATGCAGCGGGCTTGCCGTTAACTGTGGCACCCCCACCTGGATTGAAGGTAATGGAAGTATCCCCGCGTGTGATCTGGATCTGGCCGCCGGAAGCGGCGAGGACAGACTGGATCCCGGCGAATTCGTTAAGAGAGCGGAGCGGGATGAAGGAATGATTCTCCTTGTCCACATATGCGGCAAGTTTGGTCTGCGGCGCCGCAGCGGCCCCGCTCTGCAATGCAGGAAGAAGTGCCGCCAGCAGACAGAAGGCGGTGAAGAGGGTAAGTGTTTTTCTCATAGTACACAGAATCTCCTTTAGAATGATAGCAGTATCAGTTGAGATACCATCATATAATCGTCTCCCGTTACCGTCAATGGAGCATGCATCCAGGGGGCGGTTAGTTTATAATAGGATGACATATGGATATCAGAATAAAAGGCGGTTAGCGACGATGACAAGGATAGGCTTAATCCGGCACGGCAGCACACGCTGGAATCAGGAGGGCCGGGTACAGGGGCACACGGATAACCCTCTGGACGAGGAAGGCTTCCGGCAGGCTGCCGTACTTGCGGAACGGCTCAGCAGGGAATCGTGGGAGTACATCTATGCAAGTGATCTGCTGCGGGCCAGGCAGACGGCAGAGGTAATCGCCGGGAAGCTGGGGATTCCGCTGGCAGGTCTGGTTCCGGGCCTGCGGGAAATGAATGGCGGATTAATTGAAGGAACCACCGAGCAAGAGCGGGTGGAGCGCTTCGGCAGCCAGTGGAAGACGATGGATATGAAGCTGGAGAGTCAGGAGGTGGCACGGGAACGGGGGGTGAAGGCTATCGAAGAGATTGCTGACCGCCATCCCCGCAGCAATGTGCTCATCGTCAGCCATGGTGCCATTCTGCGGAGTACGCTGGCCGGGCTGGTGCCTTCACTTGACGTTGGCATTCTGCTGAAGAATACCTCTATCACCTGTCTTGTACAAGAAGAGGGTGGCTGGAGCTGCGAAATCTACAATAGCGCAGAACATATGGATGGATAGAAGAGACATCCCCGCTCAAAAACATACAGGTTCTGCCGATAATAGATGTTATAAAGATAGACGGCCCGGCATACCCAGCCGGTGATGTTCAGAAAATGTTTAGTCTGACCATGTACAGTAGCGCTTGAAAGTGATGGATTCTATGATAGACAAAAGGAGGGCGCAGGATTAATGGAAGAGGCCCGTAATTATATGCTGACGATTCTATCCCTACTGATAGGCGTCGTGACTGTATACAGTGCGTACAGACTGACCCGGAACTTCTCCAGGCAACAACAAAGAACCCGGGCGGTATGCTCGAGTCTTGTTGTTCTGGTTATTAGTGCCGGCCTTGGGGGTATGCACCTGCTCGGCAGGAGATCCCTGTCCGGTTCCGCTCCTGAAGACGGGAGCCTGTTCATGGCACTGGCGTTGTATCTGCTGACACTCGCAGGTATCCTGTACCTGTTCCTGCGGTTGCGCCAGCTCCTTGGGGAGCGCGAGCAATTGAAGGAATTGGCTTACCGGGATACCTTGACCGGTCTGCTTAACAAGAACGGAATGGATCATTTCTGGGATCACTGCAAAGCAAGCGAGCAGCTTGCGGTATTATATCTGGACCTGAACCGTTTCAAGTCCATCAATGACACTCTCGGCCATCATACAGGGGATTTGCTGCTGGAGGCTGTAGGTACCAGCCTCCAGCAGTTCACCCGCAAAGGCAAACGGCATATTTTCCGGGTAGGCGGAGATGAATTCGTCATTATCGCCAAACGCTGCAGCCGGAAGGAAGCCGAACAGCTTGCCCTTAAGGTTCTGGAATACATCACCCGGAACTACAAGCTGGAGGCGCAGGAATTATTCGTGTCCGCCAGTGTCGGCATCACGATGAGCCAGGGCAGACTCAACCCGAAACGGCTGCTCCAGGAAGCGGATACCGCCATGTACAATGCGAAGCAGCTTGGAAGCGGGCGTTATGCTGTATACAAGCAGGAGAGTCATGTTCCGCCCGTGAAGCTGGTTAGCAGCTCAAGGGCACAATAACAGGGTTATGTCAGGCGTAAGCAGTTTAATGCTTACGCCTGTTGTCATTTTTTCAGACTCCCGTGGCTGCCAGAAGCCCGGCCAGAACATCCGGATAATCGGTGATGATCCCCGCCACCTCAGCTTCGATCAAGGCCTGCATCCGCTCGGGATCATTTACAGTCCAGGGATGGTAGACGACACCTTTCTCTGCTGCTGCATTGACGAACTCCGCCAGAACCGAGGAATGATGGGCATGCAGGGCATCCGCCTGCAGGGACGCAGCATAATTCCATGGGCGGTACAGCCCCTCCCCGTAGAGAATACCCGTACGGATCTCTGGTGCCAGGGACTTGCAGTAAGCCAGGGAGTAATGGTTGAAGCTGGAGATGACAACCCGCTCACTCATGCCCTGTTCCCGGACAGCGGCGATGACCTTTTCTTCCATGCCGGGGTAGAGGAAAGTCCCGTTCTTCAGTTCTATATTAAGAATCGTCTCCCGGCCCTGAAGCAGATCCAGCAGCTCGTCCAGTGTCGGAATCCGTTCTCCCGTGAACTCAGGGTTGAACCAGGAGCCTGCATCGACCTCCAGCACTTCACGAAGCGTCTTATCCTTCACATAACCGCTGCCTGTGGTGGTGCGGTTGAGACTTTCATCATGAATGACTACCACAGCTCCGTCACTCGTCAGCTGTACGTCTGTCTCGATGCCGGTTGCACCAAGCTCAAGAGCCTTACGGAATGCCGCCATTGTGTTCTCCGGGGCGACTGCGGATGCGCCGCGATGCGCGAAATTAATAATGTTCATGTTGTGTAGTTCCCTCCATCTCTGTGATGTAATACTGCCCGTGTGGACGGGCCCCTTATAGTATATTCCACAGTCTCTTAAGAAACCCTGTCCGCAGGGAACAAATACAGAAAGAAGTGATAGGGTTGAAATTTTGTCTGGAGTGCGGAAGCCGGCTGGTACTGAAGGAATGTAACGGGGAGGGAGAGGTGCCGTACTGTGAAGCATGTGCCATGTTCAGATTCCCTGTGTTCAGTACAGCGATAAGCACAGCCGTACTGAACCGGGAACTGGACAGAATTCTGCTCATTCAGCAATATACACGCAAGGATTACATTCTGCTTGCCGGGTATGTGAATAAAGGAGAGAACGCCGAAGCTGCTCTGGTCCGTGAAGTGAAGGAAGAAGCGGGCCTAGAGGTCATTGCCTATGAATATATGCGCAGCCAGTATTTCGCGCCGTCCAATACGCTTATGCTTAATTTCATTAGTGTGGCGGACACGGAGGACTTAAGCGCGATGAGTGACGAACTGGATCATGCCGCCTGGTTCACGCTGGAGGAAGCTGCGGAGGCTATATTACAAGGCAGTCTCGCGGAGAGCTTCCTGCTGACGATCATTGATAAGCTGAGACAGGGACGGGTTCTGGAGGATTTTACAGCCGTTGCCCGGTAAGCGTGAATTTAGGCCGACACGATATCGCGGATACGTTCATGCACCTGCTGCGGGCAGGAGGGCTTCGGAGTGCACCTGAATTCAGCGGATGTGGGCTACATGAGCCAATGAGGAGCAATAGTGCACCTGAATTCAACTGATGTGGGCTATATGAGCCAAGGAGGAGCAATAGTGCACCTGAATTCAGCGGATGCGGGCTATATGAGCCAAGGAGGAGCATTAGTGCACCTGAATTCAGCGGATGCGGGCTAAATGAGCTAAGGAGGAGCATTAGTGCACCTGAATTCAGCGGATTTAGGCTACATGAGCCAAGGAGGAGCATTGGTGCACCTGAATTTACTGGATGCGGGCCAACTGAGCCAATGAGGAGCATTAGTACACCTGAATTCAGCAGGCGCGGCCAAAAAAAGGTGGGCCACGCGTGAAAATGAAAGGGATAAATCCCTCTGAATCTGCCCAAAGCAGGCTACGTGTAGAAATGGAAGGGATAAATCCCTCTCAATCCGCCCAAAGCAGGCTACGCATAGAAATGAAAGGGATAAATCCCTCCGAATCCGTCGAAAGTGGGCCACACGTGGAAATGAAAGGGATAAATCCCTCCGAATCCGTCGAAAGTGGGCCACGCGTGGAAATGAAAGGGATAAATCCCTCTGAATCTGCCCAAAGCAGGCTACGTGTAGAAATGGAAGGGATAAATCCCTCTCAATCCGCCGAAAGCAGACTACGTGTGGAAATGAAAGGGATAAATCCCTCTGAATCCGCCCAAAGTGGGCTACGTGTGGAAATGAAAGGGAGAAGTCCCTCCGAATCTGCCCAAAGCAGGCTACGCGTAGAAATGAAAGGGATAAATCCCTCTCAATCCACTGAAAGTGGGCAGCAGTCGAGAACTCGGATGCTGCCGCCAGAAGTATGCCGCTGGAGAAGGGTGAGGTTACCGTAGAAGCTGTTCAAGCAGAAATGTGAACATTACTTGCAAAAATAAAAACGGCCATACTGATCCTTCGGGACCGGTACAACCGTTTCAGCTTGTCTGCTCAAGTGATGGGCGAATCAGGATACCTTGTCCCACTTATCCTGCAGTGAACAGGTATGCCCTGTTCACTGCTGCTTGTAATAGATCACTGTGGCATCCATTCCTCCGCTGGCAGAAACGACATAGTCGGGAATCCTTCCGGCCTCTATATATCCCCGTGACTGATACAATAGATTGGACGGATCGCCTTCCCAGGTGTCCAGTACCAGCAGTGTCCGGCCCCCCGCAGCAGCAGCCTGCTCGGCGGTCTCCAGCAGCACTCCCGCGATACCCTTGCGGCGGTGAGCCGGATGGACCATCAGCTTGGCGATTTCCGCCCGGTGCAGGGCGTTGGGCTTCAGTACCACATGGAGCTGCACTGAACCGACAATGGTATCGCCCTCCAGCGCTGCCCACAGCCGGACAGCAGGCCCGGGGACATTCTGCCAATACGTAGCCGCTTCCTCCTGTCCCAGCGGAGGCAGAAATCCGATGGAAGCACCATCCTCCACTACAGCAATCAATAAGCTACTTAATTGCGGTACAAGCTGCGGGCTAAGCTCCTGAAGGGATACAATCTTTAATTCATGGCCCATACTCATTCTGCAAACATTCCTTTCTGCTATTTACTATGATTATCATTATACTGGGAGTAGGGCCGGTTACAATTGATATATACGGTACGGATCATTACGAGCCAAGAAGGGGAGTAGAGCAAACTATGCTGTTAGAGGTTATAGCTACTACAGTAAGTGATGCAGTCACAGCGGAACGTTATGGTGCTGACCGGATCGAGCTGATCACGGCAATCGGTGAAGGCGGATTAACGCCAAGTCTCGGGCTGATTGAAGCGGTCCGGGCGAAAGTCGCGATTCCTGTGAGAGTGATGGTCAGACCCCATGCGCGTTCCTTCATATATGATGCGTCCGATGCGGGGACGATGCTGCGAGATATCCGGCATATTGCCGGAGTGGGCGGGCTCTCCCTGGTCACGGGGATGCTCCGCGAGAATCATACTATAGATGAAGAGCTGCTGACCCGGCTGCTGGAGCAGGCAGAGGGGATGGAGGTTACCTTTCACCGTGCGTTTGACGAGGTGCAGGACCAGCTTGAAGCCCTCGAAGTCCTGAAGCGGTATCCGCAGATTACGGATATATTAACCTCCGGCGGCACTGCCGCCGCCACTACACCTGGCGGCATGGTGAGGCTCGCCGTATTGGAACGGCTGTCTGCCGGTTCTTCGTTATCCATCCTTGCAGGCAGCGGCCTGAATGCCGCAGCGCTGAAGGACTTCATTACACGGACCGGGGTTCGCCGGGTACATTTCGGCTCGGCGGTCCGGGAGGATGGCGATCCGCTGAAGCCTGTGGACCCGAAGCGGCTGGAAGCCGTATGCAAGATTCTCAAGCCTTAGGCTGCCCTGCATGACCGCTCTGCCCGCCCAGCAGCCTGGGCAGCAGAGTCAGCAGCCGCTCCCGGGTCAGGGCATCGCCGGAATTCCATTTGGCTCCGTCCAGCATGTAGGCATGGCCCTGCTGTACGGCGGGCAGACTGCTCCAGAGCTGCGACTGTAGCAGCAGCTCCATCGCTTCCCGCGAGTCTTCGCGCTCCGGGATCAGCATGAAGACGCGGTCTCCGGCGTAGCTGTGCAGCCTCGCGGGCTCCACCTCGCGGAACCCCAGACCCTTGTCCAGGATGTCCTTGATCTCCGCCGTCGGCTGCAAGCCGCCGGGGGCGTACAAGGCCGCGGACAAGCCGGTCATTCCCATGGCGAACAGACGGTTGCCATGGTCATAGAACAGCGCCGAGGCCGTTTCACCCGCTTGAAGCCCCCCGTCGTACAGACGCTGCCACATGGCGGCGTTTTTGACATGGTAGGCTTCCAGCCAGGCCTCTGCTTCGCGTTGCTTCCCGAGCCACTCCCCGAGAATCCGCAGCCGCTGCTCAAGCGGTGCGAAGGAGTCGAAGGTGAGTGCCGGTGCAATGCCGGATACGCCCCGGTACACCTCCTCATCCGGGCTTGCGAGGATGATCAGGTCAGGGCGTATGGACCGGGCCAGTTGCGGGTCCAGCGGAAATCCCACATTGACCAGATGCTTAAGCCGGTGGCTATAGACGCTGCCCCGGGCACAAGCCTCGTCGCCTCCCGCAGGCTTCACCCCCAGTGCCAGCACATCGCCCAGTGTCTCCCCGTGATAGACCACCCGCTTCGGACGTTCAGGAATGTCTACCGAATGTCCGGTCCAATCCTTGACGGTAATCTTGCGCTGCCGTGACTGGGCATATTGCCCGGGAGTCACCCCCGTCTTCTGCCGGAAGCGGCGGCTGAAGTAGTATTCATCCGAGAAGCCGACCAGCCGGGCGATCTCGCGCAGCGGCTCGGCAGCTTCGAGCAGATAGTTCTTCGAGTGCGCGATGCGCAGATCGGTCAGATAATCGAGCGGCCTTTTGCCGGTCAGCTTCTGGAAGATGGGCGTGTATTGCCAGGGGGAGACGCCGGCCAGCTCTGCAAGCTGCTTCACCGTAATACTCTCCCTATAATGATCCTGCATAAAATGTATCGTGCGCTCCACCGATTGCGCCGGACTTGGCAGCTGTCGGGTGGAGTGGTTCTGTTCAAACAGCAGGAGCAGCAGCTCCTGGAACCGCAGCTGTTGCCTGAGATGCTGGAGTTCGTCCCCGCTGTTATGGTGCACAAGCAGCTCCTCCGCCAGCCGGATCACTCTGGTGAAGGGGTGGACGAGCAGCTCTTGCCGGCCCGGAAATAATTCATCCAGATAGGTCGCAGGGGAATCCCCTGTAGCAATAGCGGTGAATCGAAGCAGATAATAATAGAGCGTCAGCTCCTGATTATCTATGCTGTATGAGGTTCCGGGAGAGAGCAGACAGCATTTGTCTTCATGTACGGAAATTGAAGTCTGTTCCGGGATACTGAGCTCACCGCGGCCGCCCGTGAACAGCAGGAGGGTATGCTCCTTCACAGTCTGCACTGCGGACACTGTGTCAGCGCTCTGCATCACCAGCTCCAACTCCCTCAGTTGAAACAGCAGGGACCGCAGAGGGACGGACGTCAGGTGTGAAGGCGGGGTAGGCGGGAGTGCAGGCAGTTGTTCAGGGTTGCGGGCAGTCTGGCGCAAGGGTCGGTACTCCTTTCAGGCTTGTATTGAGAACAATTATCAATAAAGATCATTGTATATAAAATAAAGCAGCTTATCAACAGGGTTGATAAGCTGCTTGAACAGTGTGTCCGTTACTGTTGCTCGCTGAGCATTGCAGGAATCTCGCCCAGCAGCCATTCTCTAGTGGTAGCATCACTGGAGGTCTTTGTGATGTCCTGCGTGTAGACGTAGCCGTTCTTAACGGCAGGCAGGCTGTTCCACACCGCGCTTTTCAGCAGATTGCTGGTCGATTGCTTGGCTTCGTCTGCTACCGGAGTCAGCAGGAAGATGCGGTCTCCAGCGTATTCCCGGAGCACTTCCAGCGAGATTTCCTGGAAGCCCATATCGGCATCCAGCACCTTTTGAATGGCCGGGGTAGGCTTGAAGCCTTGCTCTCCGTACAGTACCTGCGAGAGGCCCGTCGTTGCCATTACGAACAGCCGGTCTCCCGGATAATAAGTGAAGACCGAAGCGGTCTCGCCATCCTTCATCCCCGAAGCCTTAAGCTGAACCCACATCGCATCCTCCTTCGCCTGATACTGGGCCAGCCAGTCCTCCGCTTCCTGCTTCTTGCCTAAAATATCCCCAATATCCAGCATCCGCTCCTTCAGGGGGGCGAAGGTATCGAAGATAATCGTTGGAGCAATTTTGGAGAGAGCGTCGTAATCAGCTTCATCAATCCCGGCATAGATAATCAGATCGGGCTGAAGCTCCAATGTCTTCTCCAGATTGATCGGGAACCCGACATCTGCAATTCCGGTCAGCTTATCCTCGAAGACCTGGCCGTCCCCCATGGAGAGCGGATAGCCGATGGCCTGTACACCAAGTGCCAGCAGATCGCCATAAGTTTCCCCGGAATAGATAATCCGCTGCGGATTCACTGGAATCTCCGCCGTATGGCCTTTGTAATCCGTGTGTGAACGGGTAGTAGCGGCAGGTTCAGCAGTGGCTTGCGCGGCAGGTGCGGTGGTTGCTGCACTGCTCCCCTGATTATTCTTATTGCTGCTGCAGGCGAGCAGTAAGGTGCCCATCAGGACGATGATGCATGGAATCGCGAAAAATGGTCTTGCTTTGTTCATGGTAGATAGGCCTCCCCAAAGGTATGGTGATTACCAATAATGATAATCATTCTCGTTTAAGTCATCATAAAGGATGACCGACTGTTACTCAATAGACAAAACCCAATGCAGGATTTGAGTTTGTACAATAATTTTTTTCGCGAAATTTGTTATTAACATATTGATAATATCAAAATTTCCTGTTATGATGTTGTTAATAACGAATTAATAATAACATAATATGATTAACAAAATGCAGCTCCGCTAACCCAAGTGACTCTCAAACCTACTATAGGAGGTAATGACCATGTTCGGATTCCGGTTCGTGAAATTTCAGCCCAGTGATTATGTGCTTAAGGTGAAGAACGGCAAGGTAGTGCGTGAGGGGGTTGGACTTTCTTTTCGTTATTATGCGCCGACGACTTCGGTTGTTGTAGTGCCGGTCTCCTCGATTGATGTCCCCTTCATGTTCGAAGAGATTACGGCAGACTATCAGACGGTGACCGTGCAGGGGCAACTGACTTACCGGATCGTCGATTACCGCAAGACCACGCAGATTCTCAACTACACCTACAATTTGAAAAAGAATACCTATCTCTCCGATGATCCGCACAAGCTGGCCCAGCGGGTGATTAATATCGCCAAGGTCCTGACCAAGAAGCAGCTGGGGCAGCTGCCGCTGAAGGAAGCCATCCAGTCGAGTGAACGTCTCGCCAAGACTATCACCCATGAGATCGGACAGAGTGCAGAGATCGAGAAGCTGGGCATCGAGCTGATGGGGCTGTCCATTCTGGCTATTGTGCCGAATAAGGAAACGCTGCGTGCCTTGGAGGCGCAGGCCAGAGAGGAGATTCTCCGCAGCGCCGACGATGCGCTCTATGAACGGCGCAACGCCTCGATTCAACAGGAGCGGCGGGTGAAGGAGAATGAGCTGAATACGGAGATCGCTGTCGAAACGAAGAAGAGACAGATCCGCGAAACCCAGCTTGACGCCGAACGTTCGGTGAAGCAGAAGCAGAACGAGATGAAGGAAGAACAGCTTAGCTTCGATACGGAGCTGGAGGAGAAAAAGCAGGCGCTGATTGAGCTGGCGATTGCGAATAAGAGAGCTGAAGCAGATGCCAAGGCCTATGAGCTGTTAGCAGTGATGAATTCGCTGCAGGGGGTATCGCCTAATGTTCTGCAGGCGTTGACCAATGTCGGCATGAACCCGGATAAGCTGATTGCCATCGCGTTCCAGGAGCTGGCGGAGAATGCCGGGAAGATCGGGCAGCTTAATATTACACCGGATCTATTGCAGGGAATTATGGCCGGGTCGTCGGGTAACGGGGCTGGCACGGCAAGAGGAGGCAACGGCCGATGAGCAGCAGCCGGGGATCGGAGAATAAGATTATTCTGATTAAGCGCAAGACACGCCTGGAGGAGCTGGTGGTCCGCTACAATACGATTCAGCAGGCCCAGTTCTATATTGAACGGCTGGGGGCCGACTTCAGCGATTATCTGAGCGAGGACTTTCAGTACCGCAAGGCAGTAGAGACTGCTGTGACCCAGCTGAGCGCCATTGGCCGCCTGCAGGTTCTGGAGCGGCAGCATGTGCCGAACTTTATTTTTGGGGCTCAGGATACAGTGGTGGTCCTGGGACAGGACGGCCTGGTAGCCAACACGCTGAAGTACCTCCATGAGCAGCCGTTGATCGGTGTGAATCCTGATCCGCTGCGTTGGGATGGCGTACTGCTGCCCTTCAGGGTGAAGGAGCTGGGGCAGCTCGTGCCGGAGGTGCTGCGCGGCCAGCGTCAGGTCCGTGAGGTGAGCCTCGCCAAGGTGGAGCTGAACGACGGACAGAGCCTGTATGGAGTGAACGATCTGTTCATCGGCCGCCGGACCCATGTCTCGGCCCGCTATCAGCTTGAGCTGAACGGGGTGCAGGAGCAGCAGTCCTCCAGCGGCATTATTGTCTCCACCGGCATGGGCTCAACAGGCTGGCTCAAGAGTGTTCTCGCCGGAGCAGCAGGCATTGTCAGCCGTGCCGCACAGATGCAGACTGAGGATGCTGAACGGACAGCAGCGGCCCTGGCCGATATTGCCGGGGTGAGTGCCGGCAGGGGGCTGGCCTGGGACCACCCGGAGCTGTATTTTACAGTGCGGGAGCCTTTTCCGAGCCGGACGACTTCAGCAGAGCTGGTATTCGGGAGAATTAGCAGCAAGCTGCCGCTGCGCATCACCTCGCAGATGCCGGAGGACGGCGTGATCTTCAGTGATGGAGTAGAGAGTGATTATCTGGAGTTCAACTCCGGTGTGGAGGCGACGGTCGGACTCGCGGAGAAGACGGGGAGGCTGGTAGTGTAGATTATGTATGGACCGCTCAGCCCGAGGTACACGAAAAAGGGGTTCTCTGCAGTGTCCGCCTATGCGGTCTGCGAGAACCCCTTTCTAAATAATAAACCGGCGGTTCAGATGAATCCGCCGATGCTTACCGCTCCTACTGCTGGAAGCTGCGTCCCTGGTTCATTGGTGAGCTGAAGGACGAACCTGCCGACATTGGTGTATGCATCGGCTGCGGGTTGAAAGAGTTCATTGGACGGTGCAGCGGGTTCACCGGTTGGCTGCCTGAAGTGAAGGACGGGCTGAACGAAGAGCCGATACTCCCGCTTCCCATGCTGGAATTCATGCTTCCCATGTTAGAGTTCATGCTCCCCATGCTAGAGTTCCCGCTTCCCATGCTAGAGTTCATACTTCCAGAGTTGAAGCCCGACATGCCTGTACTGCTCTGGATGCCAGTGCCAAAGCTCTGATGCTCTGGATTCATTCTGTGCATATCACTTGTATTGAAGCCGGTTGTCTGCGGGAACTGCTCAAGCGATTTGACGGTCTGCAGAATCTGCTGCATCTGCTGCATCGCTGTCTGATGGCCCTGCATCGCCTGCTGGATCATCTGAATCGCCTTGTTGTTGTGCTGGCTAAGCTCCTGGAGCTTGGCAGCATCCTGTTGCTCCTGCTGAAGCATCTGCTGATACAGCTGTGTTCCCTGCTGGGTCTGTGCCATCAGCTGCTGAATGATCTGTTCACATTCTCTGATCTGTCCGGATGGGTTGGAATTCAAAATATTTGGCCTCCTTGGCACTAAGGTTTATGGTCATGCGGCCTTATTATCTCTGACGCAGTTAGCAAATATTCATTGTTCTTGTGTATATAGCAGGAGTCCCGCGGAACGGTTACAATTCTGCAAACGTTGCGTCAATCCAGGCGGGACGAGTTGATAAGAATAGGAACAAGCTGCTGTGCAACTATTACGGCAGATGAACGTCTATGTAGAAAGACGATCCAGAATCATCCATAACCCGGAGGTGGGGCAACCATGAATCAGCGTGAACAGGCAAGCCGAATGAAGAAGTATTTTCCCAAAAGCATCGCGTTGACAATAGTATTTGTAATGCTATTGACAGCGTGCTTCACAGGATCAGCCGCAGCATCGTCATCCTCAGATCTGATTATTGTGAACAAAAAAACGAACAAACTGGCCTATTACAGTGACGGCAAGCTGGTGAAGATTTTTCCGGTCGCTACCGGCAAGACCAAGAGCCTGACTCCTGAAGGCAGCTTCCGAATGGTGGTCAAAATCAAGAACAGACCCTATTACAAGGAAAAAATCCCCGGGGGCGATCCGGCCAATCCGCTGGGCGACCGCTGGCTGGGGCTGGAGGTTAACGATACCTACGGCACAACCTATGCCATTCACGGCAATAATAATGAGTCCTCTATCGGTAAGTATGTCAGCGCCGGATGCATCCGGATGCATAATGAAGATATTCACTGGCTGTACCCGAAGATCGCCAAGAATACGAGAGTGATTATTACCACCTCCGGGCTTGATATGGCCGGCATTGCCGAGAAGAATGGCTACCGGCTGGGATCAACGATGTTTGCCGGAGCTTTTATCAGGGGCGGGCAGAAGCTTCCGGTGAAGGATTCCTTCCTGCTGGAGGATTCGCGGGTGTACATTCCGCTGCGCGAATCCGTGATGCTGCTGGGCGGAAGCCTGATGCAGGAGAAGGGAACCGGATCACTTATCATCCACATTGGTAAAAATACAGCAGTTCATAGACCGCTCAGCAATACGGCAAAAGTAAACGGAAAAACAGTGGAGATGCTGCCCTCCAAAAGTGTGGACGGCCGTCTGTATATTCCTCTGGGCAGCTTAACGCCTCTGTTCGGCCTACCGTTCACATGGAGTGCCAAAGAGGCAGCGGTAAAACTCTAAGACCCGTGAACGATGCACAAGTTTGTTATCAATAGAATTCCCCGCCGCAGTCCTTGCGGCCCTGAAGCCGGCCAATCACTGATGGGCCGGCTTCAGGGCTTAAGCAGGATTACCAGAATACATATAGAATAGTTCATATTCCAGATACCCCAGATCTTCCAAATATTTCAGGGAGGGATTGAAGATTAGAATTCGGATCACCGTACGTCATAACCGTGAGATTCTGCAGCATGTCAGGAAGGGGCCAACGCCCGGGTGGCGGGCCAATCTATTCAATGAACCGGAGGTACTTATGGGCAAATTAGCAACTTTTGGTATCGAGATGCTGCGTGTAGTCATTCTGCTGATGCTTACGTTACTCGTGCTGGGAGGCGTGGAGCAGTGGGTGTTCAAGCTGTTGTATGGATGGGAAGGGAATTTGTATACGGCTGTGCCCGGTAATCTGCTGGTGTTCTTTGTCCTGTACCGGAACTATTGGCAGTTCAAGGGCTGGTACCGGTCGGAGAAGAATCAGCGGCTGAAGCCGGTATGGACCCGAAGTCTGAGTATTGCCGCGCTGCTGCTGGTTCTGCTGCCGTTTGCTATTCCGGTAGTGCTGAGCTCGTAGGTAAAAGTCTAACTTCTATCTGAGGAGGAACAATATGGAGCAGCGGATCGAGCAGCAGCTGGATTGGAGCGACTATGTGGGCTTTTGGTCAAGAGTGCTGGTCACCTTCATCGACTTCGTGATTCTGGCGCTTCCTACCTTTGTGCTGGACCGGCTGTCTATTTCGGTTACAGTGTCTGCTGGTTCGGTATTTCCACTCTTTATCCAATTTGCGCTGCTTATGGGGTTCAATGTATTCATGGTCGTCAAGTATGGAGGGACACCGGGCAAGCTGATTCTCGGAATGAGAATTGTCGATGGGGATGGGAGGTATCCGGGACTGAAGCAGGCATTGATCAGGGATTGTTTATTCATCATCAACGGCTTCCTGGCCGTGATTGTGAGCCTGAATTCTGAGGAGTTATCCGCCGTATCCAGCAGTCTTGCCAACTGGAGTCCGCTCGCTACCGACCTGAATGCCATCTTAGGCTGGGTTGTAGTCGTAGATTGCCTGATCGTTGCCTTCACCCAGCGCAACCGGGCACTGCATGATATGGTGGCCGGAACGTATGTGGTGAAGAAAACTTCACTCGACCATCTGGTCTGAGGATAAGCCATTCTATAGGACACTTCAATCGCTAGAATCCAATACCGCATCCTATATGGTGCAACCTTTGTCACTGCCTCAGCGTCTTAGGACACAGTAGACATAAGAGGATATTTCCCAATAACGAAGGAGATGGCATCATGATTACCTCATTCAAAACAATAGCTGGCATTCTCATACTTGGAGGAATGCTCAGCCTTACCGCTTGTAATTCCGGCAAGCCGGATGCGTCGTCCGGCGAAGTCACTTCGGCAACGGAAGCGCCGGCAGCTGTGCAGCCGGAAGCCAGTCCGTCACCGGCAGCGGATGCGGGAACGGTCAGTGAGCCCGGTGCAGATGACGGCGCTGCGGCGGGGGCAGAGCCGGTAACGGCAGATCCGGGAGCAGCGGCCGGAGCCTCTACAGTCACTGAGGCCGCAGAGGCTGAAGCGGAACTGGTGGCTCCCGCCACCCCGGAGGAGCGGAGCAAGCAGCTGAAGGAGCTGCTGGAGCTTGCCAAGCAGGGCAAAGTGCCCGGCGTAGAATATGCTGCGCACAGCGGACTCATCGACGAGGTGGAAGCCGCATGGGGAGAGCCGGATCTCAAGGAGTCGGCAGGCAAAGGGATGTATTCCACCTATTCAGGCAAGAATGCAGTAATTGGTTTCAATAAGGGCAGCAAGATTTTCGATGTGCGCTCCAACGCTTCGAACCTCCAGAGCCTGACGCTGGAGCAGATTGAAGAGGTTCTCGGCAAGCCGGATGCAACCTCCTCACTGGGCAGTGACAAGATCTATATATATCAGGCCGGCAAGCAGTATCAGCTCAAGTTCATCATCCCGGAATCGACCGGTACCGTAGATCATATCTCAGTATTCTCCGAACAGGATTCAATCAACAATATGGCGGGGTAGGTAACTCGCTGGCTGGGGGTTAGCTGTTCTTGGAACAATTACGGTACATGCGGTATGCGCTTGCTCAATTGCACTCTGTACAACTATATCGTCTGATATTCCACCGAATATCCGCTTAGCTGTATTTCGTACAATTAAAAAGCATCTGTCCCTTTGTTTTCGCCCATTCGGGCAGATTTAGTTGTACAGACTACAGCTATACGTGGCAAGCCTTCCTTTTCACTGTTTTTAACTGTACAGAATACAGCTATCACCGAATTTTCACTTCAAACCGAACAAAGAGTCCTCCCGCAGCGGCAACTGCGTGGAGGACTTTTGATTTTCAACCTCACTTTAACCGAAGCCACAGAATGCTGAAATGCAGAGTTTGCAGTACAGCGTCAGATTTAGACTAGTGGAGGGGGCTCTATAATGCCTGAAGGAGTACAGGAGTGGAGGCCCCCCTTCACGTGCCATTCCCAGATGAAGAGGGGAGTTGTTCATTCGGGCGTTTGGCAAGGCGTAACGGACTGAGGCGCACGTATTCCGGATGAAAGACACCCCTTGGGCAATGGAACGGACCCCACGGAGCGTATTCTTGGAATTTCTACGCTTAAACCTCTTGTAGAGAGACGATAAGGTCCACTCCGTCCGTTAAACTGCAAAACGTGGTGTTTTCCGGGGAATAAAGTCTCTCAGGTCCGTTAGGAGCAAACTCGGCCGGGCGGTGTAGTTCCTAGTTTAAAAGGAGCTGAAAACTGGTGCGAATGGCAAGCTCCCATGAAATCCACAGGTCCTTCGCACTTCAGAATTTGTCGAAACCTTATGTAACTGTAAGTGTTTATAAGAAGTCAATGATTGATGTATACTTTTTCTTGTAATACATAAGGGGAATAGTACGGATTCATACGGAACAAGCACTATAGAGTGCGTAGATTGATCGGCACAGACGATGTGTTTGGGCTTCCAAGTCGCACTCCGTATAGAGTGCATGGATAAAGAATCACAGCGTTGAAAAGCAGAAGAAAAGAGGCACAGCCATGCATCTCGAATTGAACGGAAGTGAATATAAGGTATCCTCCGGCGGATTGACGATTGAACTGCTGCCCAAGGAGTTTGCGCTTCTGCAGTTTCTCTACCGGAACCGGGGGCGGACCTTCAGCCGCGAGCAGCTGCTCGATAAAGTGTGGCCTATGGAGTATCCGGTGGAGCGGACGGTTGACGATCATATCTACCGGCTGCGCAAGAAGCTGCGCCAACTGGGCGGGATCGACATTAAGACGATTCGCGGATTCGGCTATAGTCTGGCTATCCCCGGCAGTCTTGAAGGGGTGGCGATGAATCCGGCAACGAATGACCCGGAGCTGCGCAATACGATGCGTGAGGTGTTCATGAAGTTCCATGTCTACGGTCAGGGGCAATCCATGCTCACCCTTGCCCGCCAGCAGGACATCCTCGGCTACGAGCTGGACCCGCATTATTCCATGGTCGTTCATTTCGTGCAGGGAGATTTGGACTGGCTGATCCATACCGATGAGGTTCCGCTGAAGGACCGGCTTTTTTATCTCAATCTGTTCTACTTCTTCATTGGCGAACCCGGCGTGAAGGTAGAATATGCCGAGCGGCTGATCAAGAAGAAACTGCTGAATGAACCGGAACAGCTGGAGCTGGAGATACTGACCATGCTGGATCTCTATACCCTGGCAGGTCAGCCGGAAAAAGCGCTGGAACGCCTTAAGCGTTCCTATCAGGTAATCTCTGAACCCGGCTTCGAGAACTTCGTTCCGGTTACGGTGATTACCGAGCTGTTCATTCATCTCGTAGCGGGCGCCGGTGATGTGGAGCTGGAACGGATGGATGAAGCCGCCAGCCGGATTCTCCAGGACAAGCCTTTTTTGAGGGAGATTGGCGGGTACAAAGTAGTGAAAGGGCTCTGGAAGCTGCGCCGTGCACAGTGGGCGGAGGGGGAGAAGCTGATCCATGAGGGATTGCAGGTGCTGGAGATGTCAGGCTTCATCCCGCTGCGGCTCTATGCGCTGTACCGGACTCATCATTTTTGCCGCATGTTCCTGACCGGGAGCGCCTTGGACCGCAAGTATGAGCGCCTGTTCACAGCGGAGCTTGAAGCCTGTGGTCTGACAAGGCTGGAGCAGTCCCTCGAAGACCTGCTGCTGCGGCTGCTGGAGGCCCCATGATTATTCTCTGACAATTCTCCGTTACCTTAAGATCATAGATGGATCACCATCTACGATTACAAGGAACCTGGAGGAATGTCAGATGGAGCTCTCAACCAAGCAAGGAACCAGCTTGCTTCATAACAAAACGTATATGCGGGTGTACAGCGCTTTTGCCACGGCAAGCTTTGGCGACTGGTTCGATACACTCGCCATTCAGGTGCTGGTCGGCTACCGCTGGCAGGCCGGACCGCTGATGCTGTCACTCATTCCGGTAGCGCTGGCGCTGCCGAGCATTCTGCTCGGCTCGGTTGCCGGAGTAGCCGCTGACCGGCTGAACAAGCTGAAGCTGATGCGTGTCTGCGATCTGCTGACGGCGCTGCTGACGGTGCTGGTGTTATTCGCACCGAGTATGGCCTGGCTGCTGCCGCTGCTGGCGGTGCGTTCGGCGCTATCCACGCTGAACATGCCTGCCCAGCAGTCTTTGACCCGCAGCCTGGTCAGGGAGGATCAGCTGCTGCAAGCCTCATCGCTCAACGGGCTCGTCAACCAGGGCTCCAAAATCGCCGGCCCGCTGCTCGGAGGTCTGGCCCTGGCCTTCCTTACGCCGCAATGGTGCATCCTGCTCAATGCTTTGCTGCGCGGCTGCTCTTATCTGCTGCTGCTATCGGTGAAGAACATCCCTGCGGAAGAAGAGGACAGTAAGCAGCGTGAAGCCCGCCAGGAGGAGGCCATCCCGCTTCATCTGATGTGGAGGGAGGGCTGGAGCTTCATGCTGCGCAGCCGCTTGCTGCTGAATACGATGTTGTTCGGGCTGGCCGGAGCGCTGGTGATTCAGGTGGTCGACTTTCAATTCACCAGCCTGTTCCGGGTGTTCGCACCGGAGCGGGAATCGCTGCTCGGCTGGATGGTAGCGGCTTCAGGAATCGGAGCGGTGATGATTATTCTGGTCCTGAACAAGCTGCAATCGGCTATAGGGTATGGCTGGCGGCTCGGCAGCGGATATGTCCTGATTGGCGGGTCTGTTGCTGCACTTGGGCTGCTTCAGCCGGGGGCTTCCATTCTCTGGGTGCTGCTGATCGGATTTGTGCTGGGGATCGGCAACGGGGTGTTCATGATTACTTTCAATTATTGTCTGCAAAAAGAAACCCCGCCGCACATGACCGGCCGCATCTTCGGCATCCAGAACACCATACTCAGCACAGTACTCATTGTTGCGCCCTTGCTGGGCGGTATGCTTGTGCAGTATGCAGGTCCTGGCCGGATTTTTGTCAACATTGGTCTGCTGCTGCTGCTTCTGGGTCTGACCGGGGTGCTGTTCGGGCGGCAGCTCTGGCCTGTGGCGAGGAGTGCAGTGGAAGGCGTACAGTCTGTAGTGAAGGCCAACTAGGGAGAGAGGCGGGCAGCTCCGAGTCCAGATTAAGCTGCCCGCACTACATACTCAGGAGGAAGCTATGATAACTTATATTTACTTGGTGAGGCACGGGGATTCATTGAATGAATAATGTCTGTAGCCGAACCTAAATTCCATAGAAGCACCTTGTATTCGCCGTCAATATGGCCTTGGCCTCGGGAATGGAGTAGCCATGCAGGGTGCCCCAGGCGGCGGCAACGTCATGTACCATTGCCGGATGGGTGGCGCGCCCGGTGAACGGCCCTTCAAACGGCCAGGGGCCGTCCGTTTCGGCCATGACTAGCTCCGGCGGGTAGCGGCGGGCAAGGTCTTGAATCTCTTGCTCATAGAGGATGTCAGGAGTGAAGGAGATATAATAGCCGCAACTGATCATACGCTGGACAGTAGCCTCAGGACCCTTGAACCAATGGAAATGGGCTTGTGTAATGTTATGCCGCTCCAGCAAATCGCATACGGTCCAGGCATCTTCATAGACAGCATGAAGCACAACCGGCTTGCCAACCTGTGCGGCCAAGCCAAGTAGCCTGTCGAGAAGCTCTATGTAGGGCCCCATATCCCAAGCTTCGCCTCGGGCTGCAGCCTCGGCCCGGGAATAGTAGGGAAGCCCGATTTCACCTATGGCAGCCATGTCCCCGGCATGAGCTGTAATCCAGTCCAGCAGCGCTGTCAGCTCCTCTGCCTCAGGCAGCGTCTGTTCAGGATGGAAGCCATAAGCAGGCTTCACCAAGCCGGGATAACGGGCGGCAATCTCCCGCGTACGCCTGCTGGAAGCAAGGTTCATCGAGACGGCTATCAGGGACTCGATGCCCTGCTGGGGCAGGCCCGCCA
The DNA here is from genome assembly GCF_013204885.1 of Paenibacillus tritici. Taxonomy (GTDB): domain Bacteria; phylum Bacillota; class Bacilli; order Paenibacillales; family Paenibacillaceae; genus Paenibacillus_AQ; species Paenibacillus_AQ tritici. Next base: position 22,561 of record NZ_JABMKX010000010.1, on the reverse strand, counting down.
GGAGGGAGGACCGTTCGTTATCCTCATATTGTTCGAGATGAATATGGGCATCAATCATAGGTAAGCGGCTCCTTCCGCAGCGGATTATTTCTCAACGAATGCTTCAGTGGTATCATGCGGCTCAAAAGTAATGGAGCCAGACTCCATCCCCGTTAGTCCTGCTTTGTATTCCAGTCTCAGTGTTCCCATGCTCTCGCTCATGCCTAGCATCAGGCTGGTATCGGCGAGCAGCTTGTTTTTCTCCACCGTGTAATAGGTGACCGCACCAATCGCCGCTGTTTTGCCAAAATATTTCAGCCCGTCCTCCGCACGGTCCGGAATTCTCATCGTCACCTTGGAGGGCGTGGGTCCTTTGAGATCGAGCTTCAGCAGGACATCGTTCTGATCTATGGAAATACTGGAGGATACAGCGGCGGCTGCTGCTTTGTCCGCAGCAGGCACGGAGAGTTCCTTCCACTGCTCCGGCTTAACGACATGAACCTCCTGCGCGACCACTGAGGTTCCGGTGCCGAGTGTGAATACAACCGTTGCCTCCGGTTTGCCGTCAGCATCTATATCAGCGTAGAAAAGCTGGGGCGGATGTGAGTAATCCCGGGGTACGTTCCAGTTGAAGCGTTGCTTGCGGCCGTTCACTTCAAGGATGAATCCTTTGTAGGTATTGCCGTCCTTCAGCGCGGCGTACAGCTTCACCTTGGCATTATTGTCTGCGACAGCAAGGGGGGCTGCGGGGACCCTGACAGTTGTGCTGACATCGCCCGGTGTAACGGTAACCCGGCTTCCTCCCGTCTTCAGCTCCGTGACCGCTCCCGTAAGGGAGTCCAAGCTAGCTGCCGCGATATAGACCCGGCCGGCCTTCAACAGGACTGGGGCGTCCAGCTCTTCATTATAACCTCCGTCCGTTTGCGTATAACTTACCTGCATGGAAGCGCTGCCCGGTGTAAGAACAGTTTTGTCCCAGGAGGTCGAAAGCGTAAGCTGCTTGCGGCTGTTATTCCATTGCAGTTGTACAGGGAAGTACTCCAGCAGAGCACGGGCCGGAATATATAATACTCCATTGGACCGAAAGGGAGGAGCTTGGGGAAGGACGGCTTGTCCGTCTACAACAAGGGATAGGGGGGCAGGGGCAGAATGGGCAATATTTATGGATGATACTGCCGCATGGCCTGCGAAGAGCAGGGCGATGGCGGAAGCAGCAATTAATTTTTTCATAAGATAACCTCCGGAGTCTGGAAATTCCAATCCATTATATTATAAATGAAAAACTCCGCTTGCGGGTCACGTTCTGATAACAAAGATAAGACAAGCCTGTTACGGACCTGTTCTAGGCACATAGCCTATCACCGGACTTCAACAAAGATGCGCTCTCCGCTCCAGTCCATGCTGCACTGTGCCAGCTCCCCTGCAATTCGCCATATCCTTATAGAATACTTGCAGGAGGGTATATAAATGGATCAATTGGAAGCGATCGTGCAGCATATAGAAGCAGAACGGATCAGATTGAATCAGCTGGAAGAGCAGTACGGCCGGCTGCATCCCAGCGTCATCAGACAGTCCAGAATCCTGGATGAGCTGATTAATGAATATCACAAGGCAGACCCTTCCGGCAAAAACCGGGATTCCAGGATGGAATAGCGGTCAGGCTTCAATCCCCTCAAATGCGAGTAACACCAGGGATCTGACAGAGGCTTCACTCAGTTCATCCCCGGTCAACAGCAGCCGGTAAAAAATAGGGCCATAGATCAAGTCGATACAACTCCCAATATCAAGTTCCTGCTTCAATTCCCCCTTGGCAATACCCCGTTCAAGCAGCTTCCAGGCTTCCTGGCGGCGCGGGCCGAAGTATCTGCTCCGGTAAGCGTCGGCTAGTCCCGCATCGAATTGCCCTTCACCAATCAGCTCCGTAATGACTTTGCCTTCCCTGCTGGTCAGGAACTGGGCAAGGGTCCCTGCATGAATCAGTATATCCTCCTTCACGGAGCCGGTGTCCGGTAAGGGCAGTCTGGCAGACGCGGCAAAAAGATATCCATCCATCACGACAGCAGCTTTATTGGGCCACCATTTATAGATCGTTGCTTTACTGACCTGGGCCTGCTCCGCAATTTTCTCCACGGTAACTGCACCGAATCCCATCTCCAGCAATAAATCATATGAAGCATTTAGAATAGCGTTCTTCGCCTCGGTATTGCGCGGGCGGCCTCTCTTCTTATCCATTGCGATTCCTCCTATAATAGAGCTTGACCAACTATAACTGGAGTATAACATAAAATTGCCTATTTACAATACTGAACGTATAGTATATTATTTGGTCATGGTAATTATTGAACTGAACGTTCAGTATTTAAATTTGAAAGGTGGAATTCATAATGAAACAACAAACAGCGTCTCCTGTGATTCAAAAAGCGGTTCCCGGCTGGATCACTTTTCTGCTGGCCGTCTCCTGCGGACTGATTGTGGCGAATCTCTATTATGCGCAAACACTGGTCGGACCAATCGGGCAGGCGATTCATCTGTCGGCCGGGGCGACGGGGCTGATCGTTACGCTGACACAAATCGGTTACGTGGCCGGGCTGCTGTTCATTGTCCCGCTGAGTGATATTATCGAGAACCGGCGGCTCGCCGTGACGTCACTTGTATTGGTGGTAGCCGCACTGGCCCTGGCGGTCCTGGCGCCGAATGCTCCGCTGTTCCTTGCAGCCTCCCTGCTGATCGGGCTGGGTTCCGTAGCAGCGCAGATCCTGGTTCCATATGCTTCCTATCTGGCGACTGAGGAAGCTCGCGGCCGGGTGGTCGGCAACGTAATGAGCGGATTGTTGCTGGGAATTATGTTTGCCCGTCCGGTAGCCAGCTTCATGGCCGGACTGTGGGGCTGGAAATCTATATTTATGGTCTCTGCTGTAGTAACTGCATTGCTGACGCTTCTCCTGTCCCGTATTCTGCCGGTCCGCAAGCCGGTTCCTACCTTGAATTACGGGCAACTGATCCGTTCCCTGGGCACACTGTTCATGCATACCCCGGTTCTGCGGCGCCGGGCATTATACCAGGCCAGCTTATTCGGAGCCTTCAGCCTGTTCTGGACAACGGTTCCCCTTCACTTGGCCAGCTATTATCACCTGTCCCAGCAAGGAATTGCCCTGTTTGCTCTGGCCGGAGTAGGTGGAGCGGTAGCCGCGCCCATTGCGGGCCGCTTGGCCGACAAGGGCTGGACCAGACTGCTGACCGGTCTTGGCATTTCACTGGCGGCGGTCTCCTTCATTCTGGCCTATCTGCTGCGGGACTCCTCCAATCTTACACTCGGTCTGCTGGTGCTTACGGCCATTCTGCTCGATATGAGTGTGTCCGGTAATCTGGTTCTGGGGCAGCGGGCAATTTATTCACTAGGCAATGAGACCCGGGGGCGGCTGAACGGATTGTTTATGGCGATCTTTTTTGTAGGCGGGGCTGTCGGCTCCTCGCTGGGCGGCTGGGCCTATGCTTATGGCGGCTGGAATCTGACCACCTTAATCGGGCTGGCGCTTCCGGCGCTGGCACTGGTGTACTTCTTGACGGAGAAGAAGGAGCTATAAACGGCATAGCGGGTAATTCCAGATCAGAATAGAGTAGGCAGAGGACTCCGGTTCTCTGTAACACCAGACTGCAGCCCGAGAGGGAATGCGGCTCTGGTGTTTTTTTGCCTGAAAATCCGCCCGGGAAGAAATACTTCTCTTCAAGCTTGTCATGCCCGTCTGCATATTGGGGCCAAGTCCCTCATAGACATGTACTAATCAATGCATTCAAAACAGGTTAAGGGGATGATGTCATGCGCCGGATAACATGGGTACTCGCGATCATTATGAGCGTGGCCTTAGTATTGACGGGGTGCGGGAAGAAGGATGCCGCCTCTGTGGTCAAGGATCTGAACAATGTGTCTGACAAGCTGGAGAGCAAGCAGGGAGCTTATCAGGGCTCAGGCACAATGACCTTGTACACCGGGGAGCAGCCGCAGGAATACAAGGTGGAGGTATGGTACAAGAATCCTTCGTACTACCGGATCAGCCTGTCGAATGTCCAGAAGGATGTGAAGCAGATTGTGCTGCGCAATGATGAGGGCGTATTCGTTCTGACCCCAAGCCTTGGCAAAAGCTTCCGCTTCCAGAGCGACTGGCCGGACAAACAAGGTCAGGTATACCTGTACCAGACGCTGCTCAAGGGTATTGTCTCCGACAACAACCGCCAGTTCGTGGAGGACGGGGATAATTATGTATTTGAGGTAGCCGCGAACTACCAGAGCAGCGCATTGGTCCGTCAGAAGATATGGCTGGCCAAAAAGACGTATGAGCCGAAGCAGGTTCAGGTCTCAGACTCTGAAGCCAAGGTTGTGGTGAACGTGAGCTTCGACAGCTTCAAGTTTGATCCGGAGTTCACCGCAGATTCTTTTGACATGCAAAAGAATATGGCGGCCGGCAGCCCTTCCGAGAACACGATGGCTGAAGTGGACATCAACGGCAACCCGGTGGTCCCTGCAGACGGTGAAGAGACCGGAGAACCGGTTACAGCAGATCAGGGCGACTTCGGCATCATTGAGCCGGATTATATCCCGGCCGGCGTGAAGCTGAAGGATACCAACAAAATTGAAGACAGCAAGGATCATGCGGTGCTGATTCGTTATGACGGGCTTTACCAGTATACGATTATGGAAGCCCGTCCGCTGGACCGTGCGGTATCACTGGCTCCAGGATCACTGATTGATCTCGGGTTCACGGTCGGCCTGCTTAGCGGGGATGAGCAGCAGACACTGACCTGGATGAGCGAGGGCGTGGAGTACCGGATTACAAGCGCAAATCTGCCAGTTACGGAAATGATGCAAATAGCCGCTTCTATGGAGGAACAATCGGGTAAATAAAGTTCAGTGGGCGGATACTGCGCAAGGTGGGAATCATTCCTCTACCCGCAGTGTCCGTTTTTTGCTACCTTTGCTCACATTGACAGCGGCCTTCCCGAGCATTACCATTGCAGTAAGACTTCTGATTCTGTGCGAAAAAAGCAGAGATGTTTTACTACAATGTAAGAAGGTGACCTGTAGTGGGGGCAAGCTATCGGCCGACAGTTGCCGAGATTAACCTGGATGACTTGCGTGCCAATTACGAGGCTTTCCGCGCGGCATTGCCGCAGGAGACCAAGTTCATGGGATGCGTCAAAGGAAATGCGTATGGACACGGAGCCGTGGAAGTAACGCGGGAGCTCCAGCGGCTTGGAGCGGATTATGTCAGTGTTGCCTTTTTGGATGAGGCATTGGAGCTGCGTCAGGCGGGAATACTACTTCCTATTCTGGTGCTGGGCTACACCTCACCGGAAGGAATAGCCGTTGCCTGGAAGAACAATGTTACCGTTACACTGTTCACACCGGAGGTACTGGAGGCGGTTAGAGCGCTTCCTGTAGACCCGGAGCACCGGCTGAAGGTACACATCAAGATTGACAGCGGAATGGGCAGGCTGGGATTATTGCCGGCGGATGCACCTGCATTCATCGCTGAAGTGCATTCTGTAGCACAGGCGGAGCTGGAGGGCATGTTTACCCATTTTGCCAGAGCAGACGAACGTGTCAAAAGCTATACACTCATGCAGTACCGACGATTCATGAACGTGGTGGAAGCGCTTCGGGACATGGACATTAAGATCCCGATCATACATACGGGCAATAGCGCTACGGCCATTGATACACCTCTCCTATCCATTAACATGGTGCGTGTAGGCATAAGCTTGTACGGATTCTACCCCTCGGCTGAGGTGAACCGTGAGCTGGTGGCTCTACACCCGGTAATGACGCTGAAGACGCAGGCTGTCTATATCAAGACCCTGCCGCCTGACTCAGGCATCAGCTACGGCACCCGGTACTTCACGGCAGGCGATGAGATCATCGCTACGCTCCCCGTGGGGTACGCTGACGGATATTCCCGCATGCTAACAGGCAAAGCGGAGGTGCTTATACGCGGACGCCGCGTTCCTGTCGTCGGAACCATCTGCATGGACCAGTGTATGGTATCACTCAAATCTTTCGCTGCAGAAGCGGAACAAATCCAAGCAGGCGAAGAGGTTGTACTCATCGGCCGCCAGGGAACCGAGTCGATCACGGCAGATGAACTGGCGCTCCATTTAGGGACGATTCACTACGAAGTTATCTGTATGCTGGCTCACCGGGTACCGCGCGTATATGTACGCAGCGGTACACCGCCTCATCTTGTGAATCCCTTGCTGCAGGCTTAAGCCCCTGACCAGATTACCCAGTAGAGGAATTGAATATAAGGAACGTACCGTATAGAGCATGTGACTTATAGTCTATACGAACCGCCATTTCTAGTTTATAATGGGATGCAGCATACTTGATATACTGGCGGCATATATTCCTTGTATAAAATTCCTTGTATATTGTAACACTGGAACACAAGGGCAGAAGGTTTGTGGGGGTGGAAGAGAAGGTGGCCAATTTGCAGAACACCAAAAGAATCATGATCAGCTTGCCCGATCATCTCTTGCAGGAAGTAGATGGGATCGTTCAATTGGAGAACTCTAACCGTAGTGAATTGATCAGGCAGGCCATGAAGCTGTATCTGAGCGACCGGAGGAAACGTACCATCCGTGAGTCCATGCAGCGTGGCTATATGGAAATGGCTAAGATTAATTTGACCATGGCATGCGAGGCCTTTCTCGCGGAGGAAGATGCAGACAGTACTCTTGGCCGCTTAGTAAGCGGGGTGTAAATATTGATTGTTAAACGCGGCGACGTTTTTTTTGCCGACCTTTCACCGGTTGTAGGTTCTGAGCAAGGTGGAGTAAGGCCGGTACTGGTCATTCAGAACGATATTGGCAATCGCTTCAGCCCGACTGTGATTGTGGCAGCTATCACCGCCCAGATCCAGAAGGCCAAACTGCCGACGCATGTAGAGATTGATGCGGCTGCACATGGCTTTGACCGGGATTCCGTGATCTTGCTGGAGCAGGTTCGGACAATTGACAAACAACGCTTGACCGATAAGATCACCCACCTGGACGATGAGACCATGAAGCTGGTGGATGATTCGCTGCAAATCAGCCTGGGGCTGATTGATTTCTGAACCCTCCGGGGATTGGATCGAACATCAATAATCGTAACAAAAGGCAGGCCGGATGAATCCCGGTGCTGCCTTTTTTAATAAGATAAGAATTTATATATTTTGGGCCCCCGCAAAGTACCTGAGTAAACATCGAAGCAAAGCCCCACTTTGTGGGGTTATTTAAAAAGATAAGAATTTATATGCTTCGCGCTATAATTATCCTTATCTTTCTCGCTGAAACGGTACCGTCCTTTAAAAAGGACGGCAATGCCGTTTCCACTTGCGTGTATGGATATACGTAAAGTGATAGACGGAATGATGGATAAACATCTGTTACGGGTGCTGCTGGGTATATTTCAGCCGGGGTTGTGTAAGGTTATATCTGCGTGATATAATTGGACCGATCGGTCGGTCTAGAGGAGGGGTAATGATCAGAGGACGTTCAGATGGAGAAGAAACCAAAAGCCGTATTCTGCACAATGCTTCCAGTCTATTCGCGCAAAAGGGCTACGGAGCAGTAAGCATGAATGAGGTCTGCCTGGCTGCGAAGGTCAGCAAGGGCAGTTTATATCACCATTTTCCCAGTAAGGATGAGTTGTTCCTGCATGTGGTGGAAGAGGATACACAGAAATGGATCTGTGAGTGGGAGGAGCTGAAGAGCAAGCTCAGCGGAACGGAAGCCCGCCTGTTCGCGCTGGGGGATCATTATGCGAATGATTTTCAGAATCCGCTGATTCACGCACTGGAGGAATACGCCAGATCCCGCACACTTCCGGACGATATCCGCCAGCGTCTCTCGCAGATCTATGAGTTGGTTGCACGGGTCTGCCGTGAGCTGCTGCAGGAGGGAATGGATTCCGGGTACCTGAACAACATGAATCTGGAGAGCTGTGTAATCACACTCAGCGGGATGCTAGAAGGAATCGGCCGGGTCAATGAGATTACAACCATCGCCAATACCCGTGAGGAGATCAGGGCATACTACCGTGCAGCCGTTCAGATCCTGCTGCAGGGGATACGCGCCGGGGAACGATAATCAACAGATACAGATAGATATAGATAGATGAATCTAGGAAATTCGGAGGGAATCACAATGTCATTACTGTTAAGGAACCGGGGAGCGATGCTGCTTCTCATGCTGAATATCTTTTTGGCGTTTACGGGGATCGGTCTGGTTGTCCCTATTATGCCTACCTATATGAACGAGCTGGGTATCGGCGGGAGTATGGTCGGGCTGCTGGTGGCCGCATTCTCGCTGACTCAGCTGCTGGTCTCGCCCTTCGCCGGAAGACTCTCGGACAAAATGGGCCGCAAAAAAATCATTGTCGGCGGTCTGGTGGTGTTTGCGTTCTCGGAGCTTCTGTTCGGTCTGGCTAACGCATCATGGGTGCTGTTCGTCTCGAGAATGCTTGGCGGGATCGGTGCAGCGATGATTATGCCTGCTGTTATGGCTTATGTGGCGGACACCACCTCCTCGGAGGAGCGGGCCAAAGGTATGGGCTTCATCAATGCGGCCATTACTACGGGCTTCATCATCGGGCCGGGAATCGGCGGCTATCTGGCCGAGCTGGGCATCCGTGTTCCATTCTTCGTTGCTGCGGGTGCTGCCGGGATTGTGGCCGTCATTACGTTAATCGTCCTGCCGGAATCGCGTTCGGCGGAGCTGCGTGAAGAAGCCAGAGACCAGAAGGGGAATAAGGATAATCTAATTCTCCAGCTTGTACGCTCTTATCGTGAGCCTTACTTTTTCGGACTTATTATTGTATTCGTACTGTCTTTCGGGCTGGCTAACTATGAAACGGTATTCGGACTGTTTGTGGATCATAAATTCGGGTTCACGCCCAAGGATATTGCGTTTGTCCTGACGTTTGGCTCGATTGCCGGGGCTGTGGTACAGGTTACCGCATTCAGCTGGATTCTGAACAAGTTCGGGGAGAGCCGGGTCATTTCCGCCTGTCTGCTGGTCTCGGGCCTGTCGATCCTGTTGACGCTGTTCGTGCATGGCTTCGTGGCGATTGTATCTGTGACCTTTGTTGTGTTCCTCGCCATGGATATCCTTCGCCCGGCTGTCGGGACACAACTGTCCAAGATGGCGGACGAGACGCAGCAGGGCCTTGTAATGGGAATGAATTCCGCGTATACCAGCCTTGGCAACATTGCCGGACCGATTGTAGCGGGCATCCTGTTCGATATGAATCTGAATTTCCCTTATGCGGCGGCTGCGCTGGTCATGTTCCTCAGCTTCCTGTTGTCAGTGAGCTATGGCAGACGGAGAAGAAGCAAGGGGATTCCGGTGGTACGGTAACATTGGAGAGGGATTCAGACCACTTTACATGCCAATAAGATAAAAATTCCTATAAAATAAGAATACGGCTATGTCATCCCGGAAGGGGCGGCGTAGCCGTATTTCGTATATAAACTTAAGGGTTGAAGATAGCTGGATTTCGGTCGAAGATAGCTGGATTTCTTCCACTTGCTGATGAACGATTGAATGCTGCTGGAACAGCGAGTGGATAAAAGGCATTTAATAATCTCTTTTCAGCCGAAATAGGGGAAACGCTCTATAGCAGATGTTGTTTATCCACTTGTTCAAGCATATTTCTCAGAAATCGGCGAATTAAGATACGTTTGTCCACTTGCCTGCTGCTGAATTCTGTATGCCTGCCTGGTGGTGCCGGACTTTGGTCCGGCGGCAAACTGTGATAGTATTTCAGTAGAGAGCTATGAACTCAGACTGTGTATAGAAAGAGGGATCTACTTGAGCGTTGATACGAATCAGGCGGGGAAGGCAGCAGAGGATGCTGCTGCCCGTCAGGAGCAGGAATTGATACTTGCAGCCATTGCGAAGGAACTGAGCATCAGCCTGAAGCAGGTGCGGACTACGGTGGGGCTGCTGGATGAAGGCAATACCATTCCGTTCATCGCCCGCTACCGCAAGGAAATGACCGGGGAGCTGGATGAGAACGCGCTGCGTGACATCGAAGAACGGCTGGGCTATCTGCGCAATCTGGGTGACCGCAAGAAGGATGTTATCCGCAGTATTGAGGAGCAGGGCAAGCTGACCCCGGAGCTGCAGGAGCAGATCATGAGAGCGGTCAAGCTGCAGGAAGTAGAGGATCTGTACCGCCCGTTCAAGCAGAAGCGTAAGACAAGAGCAAGTGTGGCGAAGGAACGGGGACTGGAGCCGCTGGCGGATTGGGTGATGGAGCAGCGCCGGCAGGGTGTTCCGCTGGAAGAGGCCGCTAAGTATATTGATGCAGACAAAGGTGTAGATAGTGCGGAGCTTGCGCTGCAAGGGGCGATGGACATCATTGCCGAGAATATTGCCGATGATCCTGCAATCCGTTCGTGGGTGCGTCAGTATACGGCGAGCCAGGGGATTCTCGTCTCCGAGGCCAAGGATGCGCAGCAGGAGAGTGTATACGAGAATTATTATTCGTACCGGGAGCCTGTGCACAAAATGCCGCCGCACCGTATTCTCGCCATCAACCGCGGGGAGCGGGAGAATGTGCTGAAGGTCGGCATTGAGGTTGTGGCCGACAAGATCCATGCGTTCATTATCCGCAAGCTGGTGAAGGGGCCTTCCCCGGTCAAGGAGCTGCTCGAAGCGGTGACCGAGGATGCGTACAAACGGCTGCTGGCCCCTTCCGTCGAGCGCGAGGTGCGCGGGGAGATGACGGAAAAGGGGGAGACGCAAGCGATTTCCATCTTCTCCGGAAATCTGCGCAGCCTGCTGCTGCAGCCGCCGGTGAAGGGACGACATGTACTTGGTGTCGACCCGGCCTACCGCACCGGCTGCAAGCTGGCCGTAGTGGACGATACCGGCAAGCTGCTGGAGGTAGCGGTCACTTATCCGACGCCGCCGAACAACAAGAAGAAAGAGGCGGCGGCCAAGTTCAAGGAGCTGATTGCCAAATATGGCATCCAGCTCATCGTGATCGGCAACGGCACCGGCTCGCGGGAGACGGAGCAGTTCACGGCCGAGGTCATTGCCGAGGTCGGTAACCCGGAGCTGGCCTACCTGATCGTCAACGAGGCAGGGGCCAGCGTGTATTCGGCCTCCAAGCTGGCGCAGGAGGAGTTCCCGGATCTGGATGTGGCGGAGCGCAGCGCCGCCTCCATCGCCCGCCGCGTGCAGGACCCGCTCGCGGAGCTGGTGAAGATTGACCCGAAGGCCATCGGTGTCGGGCAGTACCAGCATGATGTGTCGCAGAAGCATCTGGAGGAGAGCTTGAAGGGCGTCGTGGAGTCGGCGGTTAACCACGTCGGTGTCGACGTCAATACCGCCTCGGCCTCCCTGCTGTCCTATGTGGCGGGAGTGAATACGACGATCGCCAAGAATATTGTGAAGTTCCGCGAAGAGAACGGCAAGTTCTCTACCCGCAAGGCACTGCAGAAGGTTCCGCGCCTGGGCGCGAAATCGTACGAGCAGTGCATCGGCTTCCTGCGTATCCCCGGAGGGGACAATACGCTGGACCGCACGCCGATCCACCCGGAATCCTATCCGGTGGTGGACCGGTTGTTCCGCGAGCTGGGGCTGGATGTGAAGCAGCTTGGCAGCAAGGAGGTTGCAGCACAGCTGAGTGCCCAGGATGCGGCAGAGCTGGCGGCGAAGCTGGAGGTCGGCGTACCTACGCTGCGCGACATTCTGGAGAGCCTGCAGCGCCCGGGCCGCGACCCGCGCGAGGAGCTGCCGCTGCCGATCTTCCGCACGGATGTGCTGAAGATCGAGGACCTGGTGCCCGGCATGGAGATGCAGGGAACCGTGCGCAACGTGATCGACTTTGGCGCTTTTGTCGATATCGGGATCAAGAACGACGGGCTGGTCCATATCTCCCAGCTCAGCGGCAGCTTCGTGAAGCACCCGATGGATGTAGTCTCCGTTGGCGACAATGTCACCGTATGGGTGATGGGCGTAGACCTGAAGAAAGGCCGCGTCAGCCTGACCATGCGCCAGCCTCGTGAGGCCGCGGGCAGCGGGAAGTAAGGCGAGCACGAATCAGGGTACTATAAGAGAACAAAGCAGGTACCAAGTACCAAAGTACAAACAAGAGTACAAACTACAAGTTCAAACCAAAGTATAAATCAAGTACAAACCAAGTAAAACCAGAGCACGAACCAAAGTATGATCCAAAGTACAAACAAGAGCACAAACAAGAGCACAAACAAGAGCACAAACAAGAGCACAAACAAGAGCACAAACAAGAGCACAAACAAGAGCACAAACAAGAGCACAAACAAGAGCACAAACAAGAGTACAAACAAGAGTACAAACAAGAACACAAACTACAAATCAAAGCATAAACCAAGTACAAACCAATGCACAAACCAAGTACAAACCAAGTACAAACCAAGTACAAACCAAGTGCAAACCAAGTACAAACCAAAGCATAAACCAGAGCACTAGCTATAGTACAAACTTTAGGGCCCAACCAACTAATCAACCAGCAGCCCCGGCTGCGCTTCCTTCATTAGGAGCGCAGCCGTTTTGGTTGTATAAGAAATTAAGATATCCCAAGAAACCCTCTGATCCCGCCGAAAGTAGGCGGTACGGGGAAATGAGAGGGATAAATCCCTCTGGTCAAGCCGAAAGTGGGCGGAACGAGGAAATGAGAGGGATAAATCCCTCTGGTCCCGCCGAAAGTGGACGGTATGTGGAAATGAGAGGGATAAATCCCTCTGGTCCCGCCGAAAGTGGATAGTATGTGGAAATGAAAGGGATAAATCCCTCTGATCCCGCCGAAAGTAGGCGATATGGGAAAATGAGAGGGATAAATCCCTCTGGTCCCGCCGAAAGTGGACGGTATGTGGAAATGAGAGGGATAAATCCCTCTGGTCCCGCCGAAAGTGGATAGTATGTGGAAATGAGAGGGATAAATCCCTCTGGTCCCGCCGAAAGTGGATAGTATGTGGAAATGAGAGGGATAAATCCCTCTGGTCCCACCGAAAGTGGACGGTATGTGGAAATGAGAGGGATAAATCCCTCTGATCCCGCCGAAAGTGGACGGTATGTGGAAATGAGAGGGATAAATCCCTCTGGTCCCGCCGAAAGTGGATAGTATGTGGAAATGAGAGGGATAAATCCCTCTGGTCCCACCGAAAGTGGACGGTATGTGGGAATGAGAGGGATAAATCCCAATGACTAAGCCAGAGACACGTGCCAAATGAGCAAACGAAGAGCAATAGTGCACCAGAATGCAGCGGCTACGAGCCAAATGAGCAAACGAAGAGCAATAGTGCATCAGAATGCAGCGGCTACGAGCCAAATGAGCAAACGAAGAGCAATAGTGCACCAGAATGCAGCGGGTACGAGCCAAATGAGCAAACGAAGAGCAATAGTGCACCAGAATGCAGCGGCTACATGCCAAATGAGCAAACGAAGAGCAGAAGTGCACCACGTTGCTCCCGATATGTCCCAGGAAAGTAGTCTGAACGGAACAATATAAGGTTATGTTAAACGAGCAACAGTAGAAAACAACTATAGTCGTTTAGGATCAACTGGATGAGCGTTGGAAGTGGTAGGATGGGGGAAATTAGAGACAAGGTGGCGGGATGGAAATGGTGAACAGAAGGATCCGGCAGTTTGAGCAGGGCGATATGGAGGCACTTGGGGAGATGTACGCGCTGGTGTCGGCGCAGGAGGATGTGCTGTTCTGGTGGGTGGGGGACGAGGAGAACTGGGAGAATGTGTTCTGCGCCTTTGAGGGGGATAAGATGGTGGCGAAAGGCCAGCTACAGATCTTCAATGTGGTACCTCCGGGACGGGCGGCAGAGAGCAAACACAAGATTTTTATGAATCTGAAGACGCTGCCCGGACGGGAAAAGGATCTTGAACTGCTGGACGGCCTCTACTCCCGTCTGCTGAAACGGGCACATGAACTGCGCGGTACGCTGTCCAGGGAATATGGCACAATTCTGTGTACAGGGAATTATGCTGCGGAGGAGAGCTACCATACTTATTTTGACAAGCATCTGGGTTACCTGCCGTATAGCCGCTTGTATACGCTCCATCGTGACTTGAATGAACCTATAGCGGCGGCGGAGCCCGATTCAGGGTTGGAGGCGGTTTTTGCTCCGCTGGATTCACCGGAGCAGAGAGAGGCTTATCTGGAGCTGGAGGCTGAAATCTGGCCGGATACACCACTGGGTATGGAACGTCTGCTGGAATACCAGGAGCATCCGCTCTGGACCTCCATTGTTGTGAGGGATGCAGGCCAAGTAGCCGGCAGTCTGATGGTCTGGCAGGAAGAAGAGACCGGCATTATTGAAGATGTATTTGTCCGTGAGCCCTGGAGAAGACGGGGCATCGCCAAGGCTCTGCTGAGCCATGCGCTGTCGTATCTGAAGGAGCAGGGGCTGGAGCAGGCGCAGCTTGTCGTACTGACGGACAATGACTCGGCCTTGTCCCTATATAAGTCAGTCGGGTTCCAGACGGGACGGCAGGAGATCAGATATTATACGGAGCTGGGGTAAGGGAGCAATCAACCTGCAACTATCTCCGCCCGGCAAGCGTCTAAATAGAATAAGAATAGCATCATAAGGAGGAATTGCAGGTTCATGAATACATCCAGAACTATTGGTTTTACTGCACTGCTGGCTCTAACGCTGGTTCTGGCCGCTTGCGGTTCTGCAGAGAATACGGCGCCGGAAGCTACGTCTGCTCCAGAGCAGACTCAGGCCCCTACGCTGGCACCTGCGGAGACCGCGTCTTCCCCGGCACCTTCATCAACGGCTGCTCCAAGTCCTGCGGCCACGGAAGCACCGCCGGTAGCGGAAGATCCCGGACCGCCGGAGGAAGGCACCCCGCCTACAGCATTGGAAGCGGCAGCAACGGTGATGCGGGCACTGAAGAGCGGCAATATGGAGACGCTGGCGGCCTGGGTGCACCCGGAGCGCGGAGTACGATTCTCCCCCTACGCCTATGTCGATACGAAGCGGGACGTTGTGCTTAGCAGGGAGGAGCTCGAACAGGCGATGCAGGATACCCGCAAGCGGGAATGGCGGGAGTTCGCGGGTACTGGCGAGATCATTGAGCTAACCTTTGCCGACTACTACAAAGACTTTGTGTACGATGCTGATTTCGCCGGCAAGGCTGAGATTGCGCTGAACCAGGGTCTGGGCCAAGGGACGACACTCAACAATCTGAGGGAGGTATACCCTGCAGACAGCCATGATTTCGTAGAATATCACATTGCCGGTGTAGATCCTTCGGCAGAGGGGATGGACTGGAGCAGCCTGCGTCTGGTTTTTGAGAAAATCGGCCAGGACCACACGCTGGTTGGCATTATCCACGATCAGTGGACTCCCTGATTCCCGCAGCATGTGAATAGAACCAACTGCAAACAGCGCACCGCCGGATGTCCGGACGGTGCGCTGTTTTTATATAAATATCAACTTATCTAACTGGAGGAGTGGTCGAAGTCTCCTGGCCTGCTACGGGTTGGGCTACTGCTGTGTAGCCTTCCGGCAGATAAGTGACTGCGGTGCCTGCCGAGATTACCTGCGGGTTCATGGAACCGGGAGCCGGCTTAGTCACCCTGAAGTAGATCACTGCGGTGTGGTCCGCGCCGAATTCAATCCGTTCAATGAACAGGCCGTACCCCGGGTTCGGCAGATTGGAGACAGTCACAGTGGCTTTGTTCACACCAGTTGCGGCTTTGTCCAGCGTAACTGCGGCTTCGTAGGTGTAAGCGGGAGCTGTATTGCTGTTATCCATGTTAATCACTTCCTTGGCGAATTTGGCGGCATCATAGACCCATACCGCAGCCTCCGCGCGGGTAACCGGTTCATTCGGACGGAAGGTGTTATTCTTCTCCAGTGCGATCAGCCGGGTGTTGACCAGGATCTGCAGGCTGTTCATCTCCGCGGCGGATAGCTTGCCGCCGTCCGAAATCTCTGCGTACCTCTCCGTATACGCGAAGTCCCCTTTGTTCTGGAGCGTCTGAAGCAGCAAATGTGCGAACTGGATACGGGTCATGACGGCGTTAGGATCAATGGACCTGTCCAGCGGCAAGCCGCTCTCTTTGGCCGTCAGGAATGCGGGGGCATACCAGGCCGTATTCTTCACTTTGTCGAAGTAATCACCGGCTTGCTTGCCGGAGGTGTTCTGCGGAGAGAGCTTCAGGCCGCTTACAATGAACTGCAGGCCTTGGGCATAAGTCAGCTTGGATTTCGGTGCGAACTTATCGCTGGTCACTCCGTTAAGGGCGCCCTCTTGATGAAGGGCATTGATTTTGGATTCGGAAGCATGGCCCTTCAGATCCGAAAAGGCAGAAGCCGATGCTCCGAAAGTTACCGTTGACGCCAGAATGCTGCATGCCAGAGTGAATTTTGCAGTACGCATCTGGAAAGATTTATTCTTCATTGTGCCTCACCTCGTATACTCTTAGATGGCATTACGGGGTAAAAGGTTGCAGTCAGAGCTACATAAACAGGAATTATTATTCTCCATCCGCGCACAAGTGATTCCTGTTCCTCGCAAGAATCCCTATGTGTCAATTTTCACCTACTTCAAGCCGGTAGAACCCTTGTAATATCACATTCTCTCTGCCAAAAAGGTCAAAATACGATGATTAAAAGGTAATATACGGTGAGACATGGGCAAGAAGAAAAATTATAATAATGATAACGCTTACCTTAATAAAGAAAGAATTAAATGTATAAATTGTTAATTCTTATATTCCATCTGAGGGGGTAGATTAAATGAGAAAAAAGAGTGTTCTTGCCTTACTTTTGGCAGGCTGTCTGGCGGGACTATCATTGGCGGGTTGCAGCAGCAAGGAGAATAGTTCGGATGGGCCGGATTCGGGCAACAGCTCACCGGAGGGGAAGACGAAGCTGAAGGCCATTATTGTGAAGCACTCGCTCACCAAAGACGTCGGGGAAATGAAATGGCTTACAGATTTAGAAGAGAAGGCGAACGTAGACATCGAATGGCAGCAGATCTCCGCCGACTGGGATCAGAAGAAAAGCGCTCTTTTTGCCAGCGGTGAAATTCCAGATTTGCTGTTTAATGCTACGTCCAATTCGGATTTCGTCCAATTCAACGGATTATTTGAGGACTTAGGTCCGCTGATCGACCAAGGTGCACCCAATATCCAAAAGATGTTCAGCGAGCACCCGGAATTGAAAACGCTTGCTACACAAATTGACGGTAAGCTCTATGGCACTCCGCGATATAAAGGGATTTGGCCCGGCTCCACGGCCTCCATGTTCATTAATAAAACCTGGCTGAACAATCTGGGCCTTCAGGTGCCTACGACCTGGGATGAGCTTGAAGCCGTGCTGATTGCCTTCCGCGACGGAGATCCGAATCAGAACGGGGATAAGACGGATGAGATTCCGATGGACTTCAATCCGATAGGCTGGGACTTCACGCCGAAGCTGCTGCTGGGCAGCCTGGGGCTTCCTCTGTCCAATGGGGCAAGCGACGGCTACTTCACGGAAGGGGCGCAGGTTAAGAATTTCTACGTGGATGAGCGGTTCAAGACATTGATGCAATTCCTGCAGAAGCTGTACAGCCAGAACCTGATCAACAAAGAGGCCGTCACACAGGATTACTCCAAATTCCAGTCCGTTGCCCGGGGCAGCGGCGCTACTGCCAAAGTCGGATTTACCTGGGGCTGGGAGACGGGGGACCGCTTCGGCAACGAGCTGAAGGATCAGTATATTACTTTGCCGCAGCTTAAGCACCATGCAGACTCTACAGATGAGCTGTACTGGAGCGATGATTACTACTATCAGAATTACGGCTCCAATGCCGTGTCGGTCAGTGCCAGCTCGAAGAACAAGGAAGCCGCGATCCGTTTCATTGATGCTTTTTATGAGCCGGTTGTCAGCCTGCAGGTATTGTTTGGCGGGATGAATGACACGGACAAGGGCATGAAGGACAACGGGGATGGCACCTATGAGGTTCTTCCTCCGGCGGATGCTTCGCTTGACCCGGGCTCCTGGAAATGGACGAATTCATTCGCCGACAACGGTCCGATGTATATTGCCGATGCGCTGAAAGACAAGCTGACTCTCGGCTCGGATATGCAGAATGTCCTCAAAGAAAAAGCCGTCTATGACGAGCTGCTGAATAAGGCGGACCAGAAAACGAATGTCTATCCGCAGAACTTCATGAAATACAGTACGGAGGACACCAATACCCTGGCTATGAATCAGGCGAACATTAATAATATCACCGATCAGAAGTGGGCCAACTGGCTGACAACGAAGGTAGATATCGAGAAGGAATGGGCCGCGTATGTTGCATCCGTCAATAGCTCCGGTCTTGAGCAGAACCTGCAAATCCGTCAAAAAGCCTATGAGGAATATCTCTCGACCTTGAAATAGCGGACTTGAATGGAAGGAGCGCTCTTAAATGAAACCAGCACAGACGACGGTGCCGCCTCAGACCCTTCGCGGGAACGGATGGTTACGTAAGCAAGCCGGGCATGTTCAGCTATGGCTGATGGTGCTTCCTGCGGTTATCTATATCGCCATATTCTGCTATGGTCCGATGTATGGCATTCAGCTTGCTTTCCGTGAATTTGATTTCAGCAAAGGGCTGACGGGGGGAGACTGGGCCGGATTTAAATATTTCGAGCAATATTTCACCAGCCCGATGTTCTGGCCCACGCTGAGAAATACCTTTATCATCGCTTTTTTCTCCATCCTGCTGGGCTTTCCGATGCCTATATTGCTGGCGCTGGTTGTCAACTCGATCCGCAGCAACAGACGCAAGCGCATCCTCCAGACTACCGTATATATGCCTTACTTCATTTCAACCGTAGTTCTGGTAGCGTTGCTGCAGATTATGCTGTCTCCTACCACCGGACTGATCGACGGCTTCCTGAAAGCGCTGCATCTGATCCCTGCGGATACGAATCTTATCGGTGATCCCGGCGCCTTCGTCCCTGTGTATGTGATCTCTGCCATCTGGCAGGCGTGCGGCTGGAACAGCATTATCTTCATCGCAGCCCTCTCCTCGGTGGATTCACAGCAGTACGATGCTGCCAGAATTGACGGGGCCAACCGCTGGCAGACGGTCTGGCATGTGGAGCTTCCGGCCATCCTGCCGACGATTATTATCCTGCTAATTATGAATATGGGCAGCATCCTCAGTGTGGGCTTCGAGAAGACTTTTCTGATGCAAAACAGTCTCAACAAACCGGTCTCGGAGGTCATCTCCACGTATGTGTTCAACGTAGGCGTGAAATCCAACCAGTTCAGCTTCGGTTCAGCGGTCGGACTATTCAACACCCTGATTAACTTTACGTTCCTGATGCTGGCGAATGCACTGGCCAAAAAAACTTCAAAAATAAGTCTGATGTAAGGAGGGGATGGGATGTCACGCCGACAAGCGTCTCATTCACAAAGCTTGAATGTTTCGGGCGGGATTGCAGACAGGCTGTATACGCTGGTAGTTGCGGTTATAAGCATTGCAGCGTTCGTGATGGTCGCCTATCCATTGTATTTCATCATCATCGCCTCGGTCAGCAACTCCACCATGGTGAACCAGGGACAGGTTATTTTATGGCCGAAGGCGGTTAATTTTTACGGCTATGAGCAGATTTTCAAGGACACCCGGATCTGGCAGGGATATATGAATACGATCATCTACACGGTGCTGGGCACACTGCTGAATCTGCTGGTTACGCTTCCTGCGGCTTATGCCTTGTCCCAGCGGAAGTTCAAGGCACGCAGGTTCATTATGCCGCTATTCGTCATCACGATGTACTTCGGCGGCGGCATGATTCCTACCTATCTGCTGATCCGGGATCTGAATCTGCTCAATACGCCATGGGTAATGATTGTGAATGGAGCGATTAGCGTTTACAATCTGATTATTACGAGAACGTTCTTCGAGACTTCAATTCCGGAAGAGCTGCACGAAGCGGCTACCCTGGATGGCTGCTCGCATTTCCGTTACTTCGTATCGGTTGTGGTCCCGCTGTCCAAGGCGGTAATTTCAGTCATTACGCTCTATTATATGGTCGGTCACTGGAACGACTTCTTCAACGCGTTGCTCTATATCAATACGGATAGCTTACAGCCGCTGCAGATTGTCCTCCGCAATATTCTGCTGTCCAATCAGGCGTTCGCCGGCGGAGCCGGATCAGGTGCGGGAGCCGGTGCGGGCAGCTATGCCCAGCAGTTCGCGGATCAGATCAAATATGCGGTCATTATCGTATCGACGGTGCCGGTGCTGATTATCTATCCGTTTATCCAGAAGTATTTTGAGAAGGGTGTAATGATCGGTGCAGTGAAAGGCTGAGTCATGCTGCGGGCTGCATCTTGCGGGCCGGGAGGGAGAGAACTTCGGTGAAAAAAACGCTTGAACTGCTGGAACCCATCGGCGAGCCCGTCTCTCAGGATATGAAAGAGAAACTTACTCATGGCAGCAGACAGTTCCGCATGAGCGTGCATGTGACCAAGGTACCTCCCATGAATAATCTGGTGCTGTATTCCCACTGGCATGAAGAGCTGGAGCTGCTGTTCATGGTCAAGGGGGCGGCCAAGTTCCATGTGGGGCAAGAGAAGATGGTCGTGCAGAGCGGAGAGGTGGTATTCATTCAGCCGAATATGCTGCATTCTGCGATCCGGCTGAATCAGGAGGAGATTATCTTCTGCGCGGTGCTGGTGCACTTCAATTTCCTCTCCAGCCTGGAGAATGATCAGATACAGCAGCAGTATGTCTTCCCGTTGTTCTTGAATAACCGCCGTTATCCGCTGCTGATCAAGCGGGAGCTGGAGGAGAAGCTGCGGCTTATTCCACTGCTGGAGGAAGTGCGGGATCTCTATCAGCAGGAGGCTCACGGCTATGAGATGCTGATCAAGGCGAGGATGTTCGAGGTGCTGTGTCGTCTGGAGAAGTGTGCGGCCGAGTATCCGCCTACGGGGTTGCCCGGGCAGTCCAGGGGCGGCAACAGTTCCATGCTGGCCAAAAAAACGCTGGCCTACGTCCAGCAGAACTACAGCAAGCGGATCACACTCTCCGATATGGCGCAGCAGGTCAATATGAGCCCATCGTACTTTTGCCGCTTCATGAAGAAGCAATTCGACCTGTCTCCGATGGACTTCCTGAACGAATACCGGATCTCGGAGGCGGTGAGCCTGCTGGAAACCACAGATAAGAAAATCATGGAGATCTCCGGGATGACCGGCTTCAGCAATGTTAACCGTTTCACGGAGATGTTCAAGAAAACCTACGGCTGCCGGCCGATGGATTACCGGAAGAGACTTAGGCAGAACCGGTAGACGGAGCAGAATAGATCCCAAAAAAAAGGGGCTGTCCCAAAAGTAGATTTTCTACGGCGGAAGACCGTTCTCTTCATATTCTTAATGCTACAAAAAGTGAGCAGAGCAGCGATTCTCCCGTTATTGGAGGATCGCTGCTCTGCGTTTTTGGTCATTGGCGGCTTGCTTCAGCAGATTATGTGCAAGGGAAAGCCACCCGACCTCAAGCGTCACTTTCTCCATGCCGCGAAGCAGAAATCGCCGGAACCCCCGGTTGTTCTTCAGTTGTCCGAATACACTTTCCGGCTCCGTCATTCGGCGTACGGCCAAGGCGTAGCCCTCTTCACTCCGTAGAATTTTCCGTGCCTGGTTCTGGTATCGCAGCCGTTCCAGACTGACGACCACCTCCCGATTTCCTGCCGCTTTCGTGCAACGCTCCTTTAGAGGGCAGCCTTCACAGGAGCTGCTTCGGTAATGCCGTCTGCGAATTTCATAGCCGCTTTCTAGGGTCTCCTTGCTTTCCCTTTGGAAACGCAGCATGTTCCCAGCTGGGCACACCCAGTGATCCTCGCCTGTATCGTATGTCCAGTTTTCGATTTTACCAACATTCGCTTTCCAGGCTTTAGTTTTTTCCTTGTGGTAACTACCGTACTTCACCACCGCCTGTATCCCTCTATTTTCCAGATAGGCGTAGTTTTCTTCGCTGCCGTAGCCTGCATCCGCAATGACTGTCTTTGGCCATTTTCCTAGGATCTGCTGGGATTTTTCCAGATGCGGCTCTAAACAGCGGGTGTCGGTTGGTCTTTGATGTATACTGTAGGTTAAAATAAATTGGTTTTCGGTCCCGATTTGCACATTGTATGCCGGTTTCAGCTGGCCATTTCGCATGTGGTCTTCTTTCATCCGCATAAACGTTGCCTCTGGATCGGTCTTGCTGAAACTGTTCCGGTCCCCAAGCAGCTTTTGATATCGTTCGTACTTCTGCAGTCGAGGGAGCAAATCCTTACGCAACTTCCGAACGGCTTTTTTCAGGGGCTTGTCTTTGGGTTTAATACGAAAATAAAAGTATCGGAAAATGCGCCGCAGACTGGATTTTGACAAAAAAAGACCCACCGCCCCAAAATTACGTTTCGTTTTTTTTGAAAAAGGGGAGACTATTGGATAGGATTTAATTGCACGCTATATCCTAACTGCTGGATATATTGCACGTACCGATCCAACGGGTTTTTCTTGGACGTCTCATCGCCTAGTGAGACGTCTATTTCTTGGTA